>NZ_VSIY01000001.1 GCF_008086115.1 Maritimibacter fusiformis
TAAGAACATCATCATGTTCTGGAGGCTGACCATGTTCTGGAGGCTGACATGGCGCAGCATTTTCTCCTGTCCGCGGCGGCACGAACATTGTCGCTCAAGGTGATTTTCTCGGAAGGCGAAGACGTGGCGTATCGCCGGTTCTGTCGGCTGCGCTGGCCCGAGACGGGGGGAAAGCCGATCTGCCCGGTCTGTGGCTGCATCGATGTCTATGATCTGAGTACTCGACGTCGATACAAGTGCGCGGCTTGTCATCCGCTGCCCGGCAGGCGATTGCGAAGCAATCGGCCGAGAGGGGCCAGTTCAGCGTAACCTCCGGCACCATCTTTGCCTCGCGCAAGCTGTCATTTGTCGATCTGCTCGGGGCGATTTGCCTGGTCGTGAACGCCTCCAAGGGGCTGTCGGCGGTCCAGCTCTCCCGCGATCTCGACGTGCAGCACAAGACGGCGTTCGTGCCGATGGACCAGAAACCGACCATGCATTAACATTCAAACCGGATCACCCTATGGGGGCAGACCAAGAGGAAAGAACATAATATCAAGTTCTGCTGGGAGGGCGATCCTCGAAAACTTGATGATGAGTACTGGGCGGCACAGGCGGGCAGACATCCAACACAACGAAAGCCGTCCAAGCATACTTGGGCTAAATTTATCCGCGAGTGGCGTAGCGACGCACGTACCCAGATGAAGCTCTCCGCTGGCACCAAGAAGTCGTATAATTGCGAGTTCGAGAAGATACTCGAAAAGAACGCCGATAAGCCGATGTCTTCGACGACCAAGTCAGCCATCCGGAAAAAACACAACGCCATGGCAGCGACGCCAAGAGCAGCCGACTGGATGTTGCAAGCCGTTTCTATTCTTTGGAACTATGCAAAAGACAAGCGGGACTGGCCGCTTGGAGACAATCCGGCCCAGGGTGTCGACAAATACGGCTCACAGCGAGAATTCTTAGCGTGGCCAGATTGGATGCTCGAGGCGCTTGCCAACGCGCCCGGCGACGTGCGGATCGCCGGGGAATTGATCCGTGGGACCGGACAGAGGCCTGCTGCGTCGATCAAGATACTCAGAAGCGCTTTCAAGGGCGAATGGGTTACCGTCACAGATGAAAAGGGCGATGAGACATTCGATATCTATTGCCCTGCCCGCCTGAGAAAGTTGGTCGAGAGCCTCGAGGAAGGCCCGAGGCATGTGCTTGCGAAGTCGGAGAATGCGCCGCGCTCCTATGACGTTGTAGAAAAGCCATTCCGTACATGGCGCAACACTCTCGCGGAAATCGCCGAAAAACACGACGATGACGCACAACGCTACAGTCTCCATGATCTCCGGAAGCGCGCATGCGTTGAACTTGCCGAATCTGGGTGCTCGGATGCAGAATTCCAGGCCGTGACGGGCCAGAGCCTTGAAACGGTTGCAAAGTACCGAAAAGAGGCGAACCAAAAGGCGATGTCTCAAACAGCGCAAATGAGGCGGTTCAAAGAGTGAAGTAGGAATCAGCGGTGGGAGACACGCAAAAAACGGAAAAGCCGCCGATTAAGGATCGGCGGCTTTCTCTTTCAAAGTCATAGACTTGAAATGGTACCCGAGGTCGGACTCGAACCGACAAGGCCGTTAAGCCGGGGGATTTTGAATCCCCTGCGTCTACCATTCCGCCACTCGGGCCCGTCAGGGCAAACCGGCGCGCGTCCCGCGCCGGGTTGCGGGAATATTGCAGGGCTTCGCACCGGGGGCAAGGCCCCGATTTCAAACTGCGGGCAAGGCCCCGATTTCAAACTGCGGGCAAGGCCCCGATTTCAAACGGCGGGCACGACCCCGATTGCAAGCTGCGGACAAGGCCCCGAATGCACCGGCACGCCACAAGCGCACGGCCCCGCCCGTCTGCCCCTTGACCCGCCCCGCCTGTCGTGGTGCATAGCCTGAAACGAGCAGGCTGGCGGCACATGCTGAGACGACTTTACGACTGGACGATCCGGCTGGCCGAAAGCCCGCATGCGCTCTGGGCGCTGGCAGTGGTGGCTTTTGCCGAAAGCTCGGTCTTCCCGATCCCGCCCGACGTGATCATGATCCCGATGATCATCGCCCGGCCAAACCGCGCCTTCCTGATCGCCGGTGTGGCGCTGGCGGCCTCGGTGACGGGCGGCATCGCGGGCTATCTGATCGGCTGGGGGCTGTTCGAGAGTGTCGGCCGCCCGGTGCTGGCCTTCTACCACATGACCGACAAGTTCGACGAGTTCCGCACCGCCTACAACGACTGGGGTGCCTGGGCCGTGCTGATCGCAGGCGTCACGCCGTTCCCCTACAAGGTCATCACCATCCTGTCGGGCGCGACAGGGCTGAATTTCGCGGTCTTCATGGTCGCCTCGGTGGTGGCGCGGGGCCTCAGGTTTTTCGTGGTCGCCGGGCTCTTGTGGAAATTCGGCGCACCGATACGTGATTTCATCGAAAAGCGTTTGGGCTTGATGTTCATCCTGTTCGTCGCTTTGCTGCTGGGCGGATTCTACGTGGTGAAATACCTATGAAAACCCTCACGTCCCGGCAGTTGATCCTGATCGCCACGCTGGTCTCGGTGGTCTCGATCCTCGGCGCCTGGACCTTCGAGAGCCTGGGCTATGCGCCTTGCAAGCTGTGCTACTATCAACGTTACCCGCATTACGCCGCCATCGTGATCGGCGCGCTGGCGCTGGTGTTCGGGCTGCGCTGGCTGGCATGGGCGGGCGCATTGGCCGCGGCGATCACCTCGGGCATCGGCTTTTTTCACACCGGGGTCGAACGCAAGTGGTGGCCTGGCCCGGCCTCGTGTTCGGGGCAGGACGTGGCGGGCATGTCGACCCAGGATCTTCTGGCCCAGATCACCGAGGCGCCGCTGGTGCGCTGCGACGAGATCCCGTGGCGCCTGTCGGACCTCATTCCCTGGGACGTGCTCGACCTGTCGATGGCGAATTTCAACGCCGTCGGCTCGCTCGTCCTTGTGTTCATCTGGATCGCCGCTGCCCGCCGGGCCTGACGGTCTGATCGCAAGGCGCCCCTGCCCGCTTGCCGCGCCCGCCCGCCTCGCCTATTGAGGACAGGCAGAACGGGGCCTTTCATGCGAATTCTCATCACCAACGACGACGGTATCAACGCGCCCGGCCTGGCCGTGCTCGAAGAGATCGCCCACGAAATCGCGGGCCCCCGGGGCGAGGTCTGGACCGTGGCGCCGGCGTTCGAGCAATCGGGCGTCGGCCATTGCATCAGCTATTCGCGCCCGATGCTGGTGGCCGAGCTCGGGCCCCGCCGCTTTGCCGCCGAAGGCTCGCCCGCCGATTGCGTGCTGGCGGCGATTGGCGACGCGATGCCCGGCCGGCCCGACCTGGTGCTGTCCGGCGTCAACCGGGGCAACAACGCCGCCGAGAACGTGCTTTATTCCGGCACCATCGGCGCGGCGCTCGAGGCGGCGCTGCAATCGCTGCCGGCCATTGCCCTGTCGCAGTATCTCGGCCCCGAAACACAGGATGCCGACGACAAGTTCGAGGCCGCGCGCCGGCACGGCGCGGAGGTGGTGCGCGCGCTGCTCGACAAGGCGCCGTGGGAAAGCAGCAATGACTACCGGCTGTTCTACAACGTGAATTTCCCGCCAATCCCGGCGGCAAGAGTTCAGGGCGTGCGCGCCGCGACGCAAGGCTGGCGCCCCGACACCGTGTTCACCACCGAGGCCCAGACCGCGCCCACCGGGCGGCGGTTTCTGTGGGTCAAGGGCGGCCCGCAGCACCGCCCTACGGCACCGGGCAGCGACGCCGCGGCCAATCTCGAAGGCTATATCTCGGTCACGCCGATGCGCGCCGATCTGACCGCGCATGACCAGATCGACACACTGGCAAGGGTTTTTGCATGACGCCGCCGGCCTATGATGCCGAACACAAGATGCAATTCGTCTTTGCGCTGCGCTCCAAGGGCGTGACCGACAAGCGCGTGCTGGCGGCGATGGAGGCGATCGACCGGGGCCTGTTCGTCAAGGGCGTCTTTGCCGAACGCGCCTATGAGGACATGCCGCTGCCGATTGCCTCGGGCCAGACCATAAGCCAGCCCTCGGTGGTCGGCCTGATGACCCAGGCGCTGAAGGTCGAGCCGAAAAACAAGGTGCTGGAGGTCGGCACCGGCTCGGGCTACCAGGCCGCGATCCTGGCCAAGCTGGCGCGCCGGGTCTACACCGTCGACCGGCACCGGCGGCTGGTTCAGGACGCGCGCGAGATTTTCGACCGGCTCGATCTGCACAATATCACCGCGATCATCGGCGACGGCAGTTTCGGCCTGCCGCAGCAGGCACCGTTCGACCGGATCGTCGTCACCGCCGCCGCCGAAGACCCGCCCGGCCCGCTCTTGGCTCAGATGGCGATCGGGGGTATCATGGTTTTGCCGGTAGGACAGTCCGACGCGGTGCAAAGCCTGATCAAGGTCACGCGCCACGAAACCGGATACGACTACGAAGAGCTTCTGCCGGTGCGCTTCGTGCCCCTTGTCGAAGGGTTGGGGTAGCGGCATCGACCACCAGGGGCCGCAGGGGTGCCGCTAGAGCACCGCGGTCAGAAAAATCGGCCCGAAGCGGCCGGAAGAGGACGAGAGCATGGGTTTCCCGAACGGACAATTTCCGCGCGCGGCTGTTGCGGTGGCCGCGCTTGTGGCGTTGGCGGGCTGCGCCGACAACGGATACGATTTCGATCTGCGCGGCATGGCCGGCGGGTTTTCCACCACCGAAGCGGCCCTGAACGCGCGCACCGCCGAGCGGCCGCAACCGGACGCGCGCGGGGTGATTTCCTATCCGACCTACCAGGTCGCGGTGGCCCAGCGCGGCGATACGCTGGCCAGTGTCGCCAACCGCGTCGGCCTGCCGGTGAACGAGGTCGCGCGCTACAACGGCATTCCGGCGGAAACGACCCTGCGCGCGGGCGAGATCATCGCGCTGCCGCGCCGCGTCGATGGCATGAGTGCGGCACCCACCGCCGCGGGCACCATCGACGTGACCACGCTGGCGGGCGATGCGCTCGACCGGGTCGGGACCACGCCGACCGCCCCCGCCGCCGCTCAGCCCGGCGCCGAGCCGGTGCGCCACCAGGTGCAGCGCGGCGAGACCGCCTATTCCATCGCCCGGCGCTACGGCGTGTCGGTCCGGTCGCTGGCCGACTGGAACAGCCTCGATTCCGCCCTGACGGTGCGCGAGGGGCAATATCTGCTGATCCCGGTGGTGCTCGAACGCATGGCCAGCGCCGTTGACGGCAGCCCGCCGGGCGTCGGATCGGCCACCCCGATCCCGCCCTCCGCCGCCGCCCCCCTGCCCGATGAGACCGCGGCACCGCTGTCGCCCGATACCGGGCCGACCTCGCCCGACCTCGGCGAAAGCCGCACCGCCGCCTCGTCCGCGCGCATGGCGATGCCGGTCGACGGCAAGATCGTGCGCGCCTTCGAGAAGGGCAAGACCGACGGCATCGACATCTCCGCCACCGCCGGAAGCGCCGTGCGCGCCGCCGCCGATGGCACCATCGCCGCGATCACCCGCGACACCGACCAGGTGCCGATCCTCGTGATCAAGCATTCCGGCAACATCCTGACGGTCTATGCCGGGATCGACTCGATCAAGGTCAAGAAAGGTGACCGGGTGACGCGCGGACAGGCCATCGCACAGGTGCGCGCCGCCGATCCGGCCTTCCTGCACTTCCAGGTGCGCGAGGGCACGGTGTCGGTCGATCCGCTGGATTATCTGAACTAGGGCCGGTGCGGGCGACGCGGCCCGCGCTGACCGGACCGCTCAGCGCCCCTTGAACAGCGTGCCCAGGATGCCACGCACCATGCGCCGGCCGGTGGTGCCGCGCAATTCCTTGACCACCGCCGTGGTCAGGGCCGCCCCCATCCGGCTGCCGGTCGACTTGCGCGAGGCCGGACGGCTGGCTTCCCGCCCGTTCGGGTCGTAGCGCCGCGCCTGCCGGTATTCGCGCGCCTCCACCTCGGCACTCTCAAGCGCGCGTTCCTCCGCCTCGGCCGCCTTCGCCGCCTCTTCGGCGCGCTTGGTGAGGATCTCGTGGGCGCTTTCGCGGTCGATCCGGGTCTCGTATTTGCCCGCCACCGGCGAGGCGGCGATCACCGCCATGCGTTCAGCCACGTCGATCGGGCCAAGCTGCGACGACGGGGGCCGGATCAGGGTGCGCTGGGCCACGCCAGGCGCGCCCTTCGGCCCCAGCATCGAGGTCACCGCCTCGCCCACGCCAACCTCGCGGATCACGTCCTCGATCACGAAATCCGGGTTGTCGCGATAGGTCTGGGCGGCCTGGCGCAATTCCTTGCGGTCCTTGGCGGTGAAGGCGCGCAGCGCGTGCTGCACCCGGTTGCCAAGCTGGCCGAGGATATCGTCTGGCACGTCGGCGGGGTTCTGGGTGATGAAAAAGACCCCGACACCCTTGGAACGGATAAGCCGCGCCACCTGTTCGACCTTGTCTATCAACGCCTTGGGCGCGTCCTCGAACAGCAGATGCGCCTCGTCGAAAAAGAACACCAGCTTGGGCTTGTCGGGGTCGCCGACCTCGGGCAACTCCTCGAACAACTCCGACAACAGCCAGAGCAGGAAGGTCGCATAGAGCCGGGGCGCGCCCATCAGCCGGTCGGCGGCCAGAATCGAGATCCGCCCGCGCCCGTCCGGGTCGGTGCGGATGATGTCGGCAAGCTCCAGCGCCGGTTCGCCGAACAGGTTCTGACCGCCCTGGTTGTCGAGCACCAGAAGCGCGCGCTGGATCGCGCCGACCGAGGAGGTCGCGACATTGCCGTAACGCAGGCTGAGGTCGTCGGCGTTCTGCCCGACCCAGATCAGCAGCGATTGCAGGTCGCTGAGATCGAGCAGCGGCAGGCCCTGTTCGTCGGCGACCCGGAAGGCGATGTTCAGAACCCCCTCCTGCACCGAGGTCAGTTCCAGCAGTCGCGCCAGCAACAGCGGCCCCATCTCGGCCACGGTGGTGCGGATCGGGTGGCCCTGTTCGCCGTAGAGATCCCAGAACGTGACCGGGAAGGCATCATAGCCGTAGTTGTCGAAACCGATGGTGCCGGCCCGCGACATGAAGGCATCATGCAGCTTGAAGCCCTCCGACCCGGCCTTGGCCAGCCCGGCAAGGTCGCCCTTCACGTCCGACAAGAACACCGGCACCCCGGCGGCCGAGAAACCTTCGGCGAGGATTTGCAGCGTCACCGTCTTGCCGGTGCCGGTGGCCCCGGCGATCAGCCCGTGGCGGTTGGCATATTTCAAGGCCAGCCCCTGCCTGGTGCCGTAGTCTTTGCCGCCGCCACCGATGAAAACCTTGCCGTCCATGTCATCCATGCCGTGCTCCTGCCCCGCCTGCCATCGTTCGGTCCGAAAATACATTCTTAAGGGTTTTGTGCCACAGTTTATCCACCCGGACCCGCGTTCGTGCGGTCCGGGCGTTTCCTCCCTGTCAGACTGGCCGTGCCCCCGGGCGCGGCCTTTTTTGTCGGACCCGCTCATCCCGGTGATCCGTCAAAAACTCCGCATTCACTTGCTCGTGACTGTTGACCCCTGCGACCTTCTGTCGTAGCGTCGCGCCACAAGCCGGCCAGTCCGGCAGGGAGTGCAAAAACGGGAAAAAGGGTCCTTGCTGCGGGCCCTTTTTCTTTTCAGTGTCCGGCGCGGTGTGGTCGGCCAGGCAGGTCGGCGATTTTCCCCGTCCCCCCGCTCGCCCCGGATTTCACGCCTGACAGCCCAGCCCTGCCGTGATAAGCAGCGGCGGAGAATTTCAACAACACGGGATACCTGGAATGGCAAACGTTCTCAAACCCCTCGGCCTTGCCGCCCTGATCGCGCTGGCCGGCCCCGCCCTGGCCCAGGATGACGGCCTGCCGCCGCTCGACATGGGCACCGACGCAGAAGCCGCCCCGGCGGCGGACGGCGCCGCGCAGGAGCCGCCCACCTATGTCGACGAGGTGTTCGACGACTGGCAGCGCGAATGCCTGCGCCTGCCGGAAGACGCCGAGCAGGACGATCCGTGCCAGATCACCCAGATGCTCTATCAGGAGCCGGGCGAAAACCCGGTCGGCAAGATCACCATCGGCCGCCTGCCCGCGGGCGGCGACGCCGTGGCCGGCTCGACCATCATCGTGCCGCTCGGCACCCTGATCCCGGCGCAGCTGACGCTGGGCGTCGATAGCGCGGCGGCCAAGCGCTACCAGTACCGGTTCTGCGAATCGGTTGGCTGCGTGGCTCAGATCGGGCTGACCAATGCCGATATCGCGGCGTTCAAGGCGGGCAAGGTGGCCAATATCACCGTGGTGCCGATGCAGGCGCCGGACGTGGAAGTGACCCTGCCGGCCTCGCTCAAGGGCTTCACCGCGGCCTACGACTCGCTGACGGTGCCGCCGGCCCCGGCTCCGGCCGAGGAACCCGCGGCGCAGTAAACTGCCGCCAGACAGAAACGCACCGCCGCGCGAGCCTCTCGCGCGGCGGTTTTTCTGTTCACATGGCAAACGCTACGGGGCGCGGCCCAGTGCCAGGACCGCGTTGAGCCCGCCGAAGGCAAAGGCATTCGACAGCACCGCGGCCACGCTGGCCTCGCGCGCCTCGTTCGGCACGACATCCAGCGCGCATTCCGGGTCGGGTTCCTGATAGCCGATGGTGGGCGCGATCACGCCGTCGCGCAGCGCCATGATACAGGCCAGAAGCTCGACCGCCCCGGTGCCGCCGATGATGTGGCCGTGCATCGCCTTGGTGGACGAGATCATCAGCCGGTCGGCGTGGCGGCCAAACACCTCGGACACCGCGGCGCACTCGGTCTTGTCATTGGCCGCGGTGCCGGTGCCGTGGGCGTTGATATAGCCGATGTCCTCGAGGCCGATCCCGGCATCGCGGACCGCGCCCGCGATTGCCCGCGCAGCACCGGATTTCGACGGCATCACGATATCGGCGGCATCCGCCGTCATCGCGAACCCGGTCACTTCGGCGAGGATCTCGGCGCCGCGCGCCTTGGCGTGTTCCATCTCCTCGAACACGAAAACCGCTGCTCCCTCGCCCTGAACCATGCCGTTTCTATTGGCCGAGAACGGGCGGCAGGCGTCCTTGGACATCACCCGCAGCCCTTCCCAGGCCTTGATGCCGCCAAAACACAGCATCGCCTCGGAGCCGCCGGTGACCATCACGTCGGCCATGCCGGCGCGGATCATCATCATCGCCTGGCCCATCGCGTGATTGGAACTGGCGCAGGCGGTCGAGACCGCGAAACTCGGGCCGCGCAGGTTCCACTGCATCGAGACATGGCTGGTGGCGGCGTTGGGCATCAGTTTGGGCACCACGAAGGGATGGACCCGGTTCTTGCCCTCCTCAAAGACGGTGCGGTAGTTCTCGTCGGTGGTGTTCATCCCGCCCGCCGAAGTGCCGAGGATCACCCCCGAACGATCGGCCAAGGCGCCGGCAAACTCCAGCCCCGCCTGCTCCAGCGCCTCGCCCGCCGACAGCAACGCGAACTGGGTGAAGCGGTCGTAGAGCGCGATTTGCTGCCGGTTGAAATGGTCCTCCGGCACATAGTCGTGGATCTGTGCACCGATCCGGATCGACAGCCGGTCGACATCGCGAAACGCCAGGTCGGAAATTCCCAGCCGCCCCTCGCGCATCGCTTCGAGGGTTTCGGGCACATTGCGCCCAAGCGCGTTGATCGTGCCCGCGCCGGTGATGGCGATCCGTCGCACCCGTCGCCTCAGGCTTTCCGGTCGGCGATCAGCCGTTCGACAGCGGCGACGATGGCGGCCACCGACGAGACGTCGAACTCACTCTCGCCCGGCGCGTTGGCGTTGAACGGCACGGTGATGTCAAAGCTCTCTTCGATGGCGAAGATCGACTCGACCACCCCCAGGCTGTCGATACCGAGGTCGTCCAGGGTGTGGTCCATGCGCAGTTCGGACGGATCGCGCACCGCCTGCTCGGCGAGAATCTCGACCACTCTGGTCCGGATTTCGTCTGACATACGCTCGATTTTCCCCACGCTTTCGTGAGGCGTGTTTAGTCCTTTTGCCCGATCAAGGGAACAGAAAACCGCGCGCCGGCGGCGCGCGGCAAGCCTCAGCTTTCCAGGCCAGGCAGGGTCACGCCGGCCTGCACCAGGGCGTTCCAGACCTTGGCATCGCGGCCATAAACGTCTTCGCGGTAGTTCATCCGGCCGCGCGCATCGGTGAAGGCCGTGCGATAGACCAGATGCGTCGGCACCGGGGTTTCGAGCGAGATCCGCGTCAGCTGCCCGGTATCGAGCACCCGGTGGAACGTGCCCTGCGGGTCGTCGGTCTGGGCGGCCAGCAGCGCATAGGCAAACTCGAACGGTTTTTGCAGCCGGATGCAGCCGTGGCTGAACGCCCGGCGTTCGCGCAGAAACAGCGATTTCGACGGCGTATCATGCAGATAAACGTTGAAGCGGTTGGGGAACATGAACTTGACCAGCCCCAGCGCATTGCCCCGACCCGGCGGCTGGCGCAGGTCATAGGGGAAGTTGCGGGCGCTGTAGGCACCCCAGTTGACCGCGCTGCGCGGCACCACGCGCCCGGCGCCGTCGATCAGTTGCAGATGCGCTGCGCTGGCCCCGCCCGAAGCGATCATGCCGGGCAGGTATTCACCCACCGAGATCGAGCGCGGCACGTTCCAGGCCGGGTTGACCTCCATGTATTCCATCACGTCGGAGAACTCGGGGCTCTGCGTATCGGCGGCGCGCTGGCCGATGACCGAGCGGGTCTCGAAGGTGATCTTGCCACCGTCCACGATCCGCGCGGTGTAGTCGGTGAGGTTCACCCAGACATAACGCTGCGAGCGGTCGATCGACAGCCAGCGCTCGCGCTCCATCGCCACGATCACCGACTTCAGGCGCTCGCCGATCGGGGTGTTGATCGCCTGGATCGTGTTCGGCCCGGCAACGCCGTCCGGCTCGAAGCCCATGTCCTCCTGCACCATCTGCACGGCACGCTGGATATCGGCGTCATAGGTCATGGTGGCCGACCGGCCAAGATAGCCCATCGCGATCAGCCGGTTGCGCAGCGCGACGACGGCGGGCCCGCTTTCGCCCGGGCGCAAGGCGCCCGCGTTCACCGTCGGCCCCCAGCCGCCGGCGGCCAGCAGACGCTCGAGCTCGAGCTTCTTGCGCATCAGCCGGGCGTATTCCTCGGAGGTGGGCACCAGGCTGCGCATGAACTCTTCGGGGTTGTCCGCCGCCAGGAAACTCTGCAGCAACTCGGTGCCATCGCGCCGGTTAGGATCGCGCGCCATGTTGCGGTCGATCTGCTTGGGGATCAGGATGCCGGTCTGGATCTGGTGGGCGTAGGTCAGGAACAGCCCGGTCAACTCCACTTCGATCCGGCCAAGATCCCGCTGGCTGGAGACATCGCGCATCGAGGCCAGCAGCCGGTCGGTGTCGTAATTCGTCACCGGCAGCCCGTGCGCCTCGGCCGAACCGATCGCCTGCAAGAGCGCAACCAGCCGTGCCCGCTCGCCATTCGATTGGCCGGTCCAGACCGGGGCATAATCGATCTCGCGGTAGAAGGCCGCGACCTCCTCGTTGTCCACCGCCGCTTCGGCGACCGCCTGGGCAAAGGCGGGAAACCGCATGTCATAGGTGTCGGCCTGGGCCGGAGCGGCAAGGCCGACGGCCAGCGCGGTCAGGGCGGGGAAGAGAAACGAAGTTCGCAGCGGCAGCAGCATAGTCAAACCCTCGAAATGTTACACAACCTTGGCGGGCGGATTCCCGTTTTCTTCAAATTTGCGCGCGATTTCCGCAGTCTGTCCACTCACAAACCCGCCAGATCGACGGATTTGCGGCTCCTGCGGCAGGGCTGCGACAATATGGGCACGGTTTACCGGGGCGAAAGGTCTTTCAGCAGGATTTTGCCGATTTCGCTTGCGCAGTGGCGCAGAGGGAACAAACGGCTTGGACCGAGATTCGTGTTGTGTCATAAACTTCCCAGCGTCTGGGGATGAGGCGCAGAAACGGTCGCCAAGAATGGCGGCCAGGGCAGATACGGGACGCACTGGGACAGATGACAGATACCAGCTCAAACGGCATCAGCCGTCGTGCGCTGCTGGGTGTATTCGCGGCCACCGCCGTGAGCGCAGCGCCGACATTCTCCAAGGCAGCAGGCTTCTTGCGTGGCGCGGGCGACATTCGGCGCCTGGCGATGTACTCGGGCCGCACCGGCGAAATGGTCGACACGATCTACTGGATCGAGGGCGACTACATTCCCGACGCGCTGAACGAAGTCACCTATTTCATGCGCGACTGGCGCACCGACCAGATCAAGGGCATCGACAACCGCACGATCGACATCATGGCCGCCGCCCACCGGCTGCTCGATGTCAGCGAACCCTACACGCTCCTGTCCGGCTATCGTTCGCCCGAAACCAACGCGATGCTGCGCAGCCGCTCGCGCGGGGTTGCGCGCAACTCGCTGCACATGACCGGCAAGGCGGCCGATCTCAGGCTCAAGGACCGCTCGGTGAACCAGATGTTCCAGGCCGCGAAAGCCTGCAATGCCGGCGGCGTCGGCAAGTATTCAGGCTCGAATTTCGTGCACATGGATTGCGGCGCGGTGCGCAGCTGGGGCGGCTGACCCCGGCGGCATCCGGCAGAAACCCCGGCCATGTGCCGGGGTTTTGCATTTCAGGGGGTGCGCGTCGGCACCGTGCACGACCTCATGCTTGACCGTTCACCCGCCAGCCGCTAGCGCAACGCCATGAAACCGTTCCTTCTGCTGCAACTGCGCCCCGAGACCGAGGCCGCCGACAATGAATACGCGGCCTTCCTCGACAAGGGCCGGCTGGCCCCGGAGGGCGTTCACCGCATCCGCCTCGACCAGCGCGCCCTGCCCGAGACGCTTGATCTGTCAGCGTATTCCGGCGTGATCGTCGGCGGCGGCCCCGGCTGCGTCTCGGACCCGCCCGAGGACAAGGACCCGGTGGAACAACGCATCGAGACGGCGATTCTCGGGTTGATGCCCGAGATCTGCGCCCGCGACGTGCCGTTCCTGGGGTGCTGCTACGGTATCGGCATTCTCGGCCACCACCTCGCCCCAGGCATCGTCTCCAAGGCGCGCTTTTCCGAGCCGGTGGGCGCGGTCGACTGCACCCTGACCGAAGCCGGGCGCGTCGATCCGCTGCTGGCCGACCTTCCCGACAGCTTCCGCGCCCTGGTCGGCCACAAGGAGGCGGTGCAGGCTCTGCCCCCGGGCAGCGTGCACCTGGTCGGCTCCGCCCCGGCGCCGTTCCAGATGCTGCGCTACGGCCGCAACGTCTATGCCACCCAGTTCCACCCCGAAGCCGACGCGGCGGTGTTCGAGACCCGCATCCGCATCTACCGCCACAAGGGCTATTTCGCGCCAGACACCGCCGATGCTCTGATCGACGAGATTCGCGGCGAGGATGTGCGTTATGCTGAGTTGATCCTGCGCAATTTCGTCGCCCGTTACGGGCACTGACGGGCTGGCATCGGCCTTGCCGCCGTGGCAAAACAGGCGCGATCAAAGGAGACACCGATGTCGATCGAAAGCACGCTGCGCAAGGCTGCGGACCTCGCCCGATCCGGCGACCGGCAAGGGGCCGCGCGGCTTTTTCGCCAGGTTCTGGCCAAGGCCCCCGGCCACCCCAAGGCGCGCCAGGGGCTTCAGGCCCTGTCTAACTGCGGCCCGGTTTCTCCGGCCGCCCCCGGAATGGAGCCGCCGGCAGCGCAGATGGCGCGACTGAAACAGGCCTTCGACAAGGGCGACCTGGGTTTCGTGCTGCGTGAAGGCAACCGGATGCTCAAACTCTTCCCCAGGTCGCGCGGCCTGATCAACGCGCTGGGCATCAGCGCGGCCCGCGCCGGCCGGCCGCGCGAGGCGTTGGGGCATTTCGACCGCGTGATCGCACTCGATCCCGGCAATATCGGGGCGATGGTTAACAAGGCCACGGCGCTCCTCACCCTCGGTGACATGGAAGGGCTGGAACAGACCTGCCGCGCGATCCTGGCGATCCGAGACGACGTGCCCGACGCGCATCAGAAACTGGGTTTCGCGCTGGCCAATACCGGACGGATCAAGGAGGCCGAAGACAGTTTTCGCGCCGCCGTTCGTCTGGCCCCGGACAATCCGCGCTCGCGGATCGGCCTGGGCAATACGCTGGCGCTTCAAGGCCGCGCGGACGAAGCACTGACGGTCTACCGCGCCGCCGAGGAGCGCGCGCCCGACAACCCCGACATCAAGCGCAATATCGGCAGCATGCTGGTCACGCTTTATCGTCCCGACGAGGCACGCGACGTCCTCATCGACGCGATCACGCGATTTCCGCGCAATTCGATGCTGCGGGTAACGCTGGCCTATGCGCTGCGCGAGTTGGGCCAGCCCGCAGAGGCCGCCGCCGAAGCCGAGATCGCCGTCGAGATCGACCCGAAGAACGCCGAAGGTTGGGGTCACCTGGGCAGCGCGCGGCTGGAGATGGGCGATACCGAGGGGGCAAACGCCGCCTTCGACACGGCGATCGAGGCCGACCCGGGCCAGATGGCCGCCCTCGGGCTGCGCTGGCGGGCCGAGACCCTGCCGCTCGACCACCCGCACTACGCCCGCATCACCGAGGCGATCGCGCGCGCCTCGACCAGCGCCGAGCATCGTTCGGCGTTTGAAATGGTGCTGTTCCGCGCCCATGACAAGGCTGGCGACACCGACGCCGCCTTCGCCCATCTCAACCGCTCGAACAAGGTGAGGTCCGAGGCGGAACCTTATGATATCGAAGCTGAAAGAGCGGTGTTTGAAGCCATGAAGGAGATGTTCTCATCTGCCTTCGACGGGCTGGACCAGGATGCCATCGCCGCCAGCCCCCTGCCGCACCGCCCGGTGTTCATCGTCGGGATGCCACGGTCCGGCACGACGCTGGTCGAACAGATCCTCGCCTCGCATTCCCAGGTGCACGGGGCCGGCGAGATCCCACCGGCCTCGATGGCGCTGGCCGAATTCGGCTGGGGCAAAAGCCGTGTCGGCATGCCCCCTGACCCCGCGATGCTGGGTCGGGTGCGCCAGGTCTATGGCGATTTCATCGGTCGGCTTGGCGCGACCGCGCCCGTGGTCACCGACAAGACGCCGCTCAACTTCCGCTGGCTGGGTTTCATGCTGTCTGCGATGCCCGAGGCGCGGGTTCTGTTCACCCGGCGCGATGCCCGTGCGACCTGCTGGTCGAACCTCAGCCACAGCCTGTCGGGCAAGGCCAACAACTTCGGCAACGACATGCTGGACTGCGCCGAAATGCACCTGATGCACCTCGACCTGATGGAGTTCTGGCAAGGGCTGTTTCCGGACCGGATCGCGATCGTGCCTTACGAGACCCTGACCGAAAACCAGGAGGAAGAAAGCCGCAAGCTGGTGGCCGCCGCCGGGCTCGGGTGGGAAGACGCCTGCCTCGACTTCGAACGGACCGAACGCGGCGTGCGCACGATGTCGTCGCTGCAGGTGCGGAAAAAGATGTATACCGGCTCATCCGAGGCCTGGCGCCGCTATGAGGGCTACCTTGGCCCGATGATCGCCCGTCTCGACGGGGTGGCCTGAATCATGTCGGTGGAACAGACTTTGCGCCGCGCGGCGAAACTTGCGCGCAGCGGCGACGGGGCCGGGGCGGCCGCGCTCTACCGCGAGATCCTCGCGAAGTTCCCCGCCAACGCCCAGGCCAAACGCGGGCTTCAGGCGATGGCCGGTGGACCGTCCCCCGCCGCGGCGGCCCGGCGCCCGGGCGCGGCCCCTGCCCGCCCCGCCGGTGCGATGCCGCCACCGCGTCAGATGCAGGCGCTCGATCAGGCGTTCCGGCAGGGCCGGTTCGACCGCGTGATCGCCGAAGGCCAGCGGCTGGCCCTGATGTTTCCCGCCGCCCCCGGCCTACTCAATCTGATTGCGCTGGCGCTGTCGCGCAGCGCGCGCCACGACGAGGCGGTGACCTGGTTCGACCGCGCCGCCAAGGCCGATCCGCTGTTCGCCGGCGCGCCGGTCAACAAGGCGCAATCGCTGATCGCGTTGGGGCGACTGACCGAGGCCGCCGAGGCCGCCCGCGCCGCCGCCCGCCTCGACCCCGGCATGGTGCAGGCACACTTGTTGCTGGGTTACGCGCTGGTCAATTCGGGCGACGCCAAGGCCGGCGAGGCCAGTTTCCGCACTGCCGTCAAGCTCGCGCCGCAGGTTGCCGAAACCCATCTCGGCCTCGGCAACGCCCTGAGCGCGCAGCATCGCCAGGATGAGGCGCTGGCCGCCTTCGAGGCGGCGCGCGACATCGCCCCGGACAGCATGGATGCCGCCAACAACATCGGCAACACGCTTCGGGCCCTGAACCGCCCGGACGAGGCCGTCGCCGAACTGGACGCAGCGCTGGAGCGCCAGCCCCGAAACCCGGTGCTGATGACCAATCTCGCCCGCGCCCAGCGCGACCTTGGCAGGCCCGAACAGGTGATCGCGCTGGCAACCCGTGCGTTGGACATCGACCCGGCCGATGCCGACACCTGGAGCTTGCTCGCCAGCGCGCATCGCGAACTTGGCGATGCCAAGGCCGCGGTGGCCGCCTACGACGAGGCGCTCGAGATCGACCCGGACAACCCGAGCGGGCTGGCACTCAAATGGTTCACCACGCCGCTGACGCTGGACCATCCCGATTTCGCGCGGATCGGAACCCTGTTCGACCGCGAAGACATTGCCCAGACCGACCGGGCCACGCTGGGCTTCATCCTGTTCGCCACCCTAGATGCCGCCGGCCGCCATGACGACGCCTTCGCCATTCTCGACCGCGCCAACCGCCTGCGCCGAGAGGCCGAGCCTTATGAAATGGACGACGTTCTGCGGCAGATGGACCAGATGCGCGCGCTGTTCGCTGATGAGCTGCCCGCCCCGCCCGCCGGCGCAATCGACGCGCCAGCCAAACCGCGCCCAGTTCTGATCGTCGGCATGCCCCGTTCCGGCACCACCCTTGTCGAACAGATCGTCGCCTCGCATTCCCAGGTTCACGGAGCGGGCGAACTGGAAGACCTGAACCGGATCATGAGCGCGCTGGGCTGGACCCACGGCAAGGCCGGCCAGCCGCCGACACCCGAGGCGCTGCAGCGGGTGCGGCACGACTACCTCGACTACCTCACGCGGCTCGACACCTCCAAGCCGGTGATGACCGACAAGATGCCGATCAACTTCCGCTGGCTCGGCTTCGTGCTGTCGGCGATCCCCGAGGCGCGGGTGCTGTTCGTGCGCCGCGATCCGATGGCGACCTGCTGGTCCAACTACCGCCATGTCTTCATGGGCCAGGGCAACAATTTCGGCTGTGACCAGCGCGATACCGCGGCGATGTATCGTCTGCATATCGACCTGATGGCGTTCTGGAAGGCACGGTTCCCCGGGCAGATCACCGAGATCTCCTACGAAGCCCTGACCACCGATCAGGAGGCCGAAAGCCGGAAACTGGTGGCCGCCATCGGGCTGGACTGGGAAGAGGCCTGCCTCGACTTCCACAAGACCCGGCGCGCGGTGCGCACGACCTCCACGGCTCAGGTGCGCCGCAAGATGTATACCGGCAGCAACGAGGCCTGGCGCCCCTACCGTGCCCATCTCGCGCCGATGCGGGACGCGCTCGGACCGCTGGCCGACCCGGAGCAGCCGCAGTGAGCGTCGCCGCCGCACTTCGCCGGGCCGCAAAGCTGGCGCGGGCCGGCGACCGGGACGGGGCGGCGCAGGTCTACCGCGAGGTGCTGGCGCGGTTTCCGGCCAATCCGCAGGCGCGCAAGGAGCTGGCGGCGCTCGGGCAGACCGGCGCGGCGCGCCCCGCTGCGGCGCAGTCGGCCACCGCGTCCGGGACATCGCCCTCACACACCGGTCCGGCCCCCACCGAGGCCGAGTTCTCGGCCCTGACCCAGGCTTTTTCGCGCGGTGACACCGACCGGGTGATTGCGGGCGCGCAAGCGCTGATCCTGCGGTTTCCGGCGCATGCGCCCAGCCACAACCTGCTTGGCCTCGCCCAGGCCAAGGCGGGGCGCTACGAAGCGGCGCTGGCCAGCTACGACCGCGCGCTTGCCGCCGATCCGGCCATGGCGATCGCCCATCACAACAAGGCGGCGGCCTTTGCCGCGCTTGCCCGGATGGACGAGGCCGCCGCCTCCGCGCTTGAAACCGTGCGGCTCGAACCCGCCTATGCCGAGGGGCATCTGTCGGCGGCCTACGCGCTGCTGGCGCTGGGGCGGCTGGACGAGGCGCAGGCACATCTGCACGAGGCCGAGGCCAACGCCCGCCGCCAGCCCGGCGTGCGCGCCCGGGCGCAGCTCGGCATGGGCAATCTTGCCTTTCGCCGCGCCCGCCCCCATGCCGCCGCCCGGCATTACGCCCGCGCCCATGAGCTTGACCCGCACAATGTCGAGGCGCTGACCAACCTGGTCCTGGCCCAGCTTGCCGAGGGGCGCCACGAACAGGCCAGCGCCACCGCGCGCGCCGCGACCGAGCTTGAGCCGCGCAATCCGCAGGCCTGGACCAACCTCGCGCAATGCCTGCTGGAAGGCGGTGAACGCGACCAGGCCCGCGCGGCGCTTGAGCGCGCGCTCGCCATCGCGCCGAGGCACGTCGCGGCGCTGGCGCTGATGGGCCGCGTCGCCCCGCCCGCCCCCGGCACACCCGCCTTTGCCCGGCTGGCCGAAATGGTCGCGTCACCCGACCTGCAAGAGGCCGACCGCGCGCAGCTTGGCTTCGTGCTGTTCGAGGCCGAGGACCGCGACGGCGATCCGGCCCGTGCCTTCGCCCGGCTCGAGGCCGCAAACCGGATGCGGCGCAGCGCCCAGCCCTACGATATCGCCGCCGACCGGGCATTGGTCGCGGCGATGCACAGCACCTTCGCGCCCGACCGTCCCCTGCCGCGCGCACCCCGCAAACCGGCGGCCACGCCCCGCCCGGTGTTCATTGTCGGAATGCCGCGCTCGGGCACCTCGCTGGTCGAGCAGATCCTGGCCGCCCACAGCAGCGTGCATGCCGGCGGCGAGTTGATGGCGCTCGGGGCCGCGATGGAGGATCTGGGCTGGTCGCCGACCGAACCCGGCCCGCCCCCCGACGCGGCGATGCTCGCGCGGCTGCGCACCGACTATCTCGCAAGCCTGGCCGAGATCGGCACCGACCGCCCGGTTGTCACCGACAAGATGCCGCTCAACTTCCGTTGGCTGGGATTCGCGCTGGCCGCCATGCCCGAGGCACGCGCGCTGGTCACCTTGCGCGACCCGGTTGCCACCTGTTTTTCCAACTACCGGCTGCACTTCACCGGCGGCGGCAACAATTTCGGCAACGACCTCGGGGACCTGGCCGAGTTTCACCGCCTGCACCTCGACCTCGTCGCCCTCTGGGAACAGCGTTTCCCCGGCCGCGTCGCACGGGTTCCTTACGAGGCCCTGACCGAGAACCAGGAGGAAGAAAGCCGCAAGCTGGTGGCCGCAGCCGGGCTGGAGTGGGAAGACGCCTGCCTGGATTTTCACAAGGTCGAGCGCGCCGTGCACACCTCGTCGAGCGAACAGGTGCGGCGCAGGATGTATACCGGAAGCTCGCAGGCCTGGCGCAAATACGAGGCCTGGCTTGGCCCGCTGATCGAGGCGCTGGGCGAACCGGCGCGCTAAGGCAGGGAAATGGCGCGCCTAAGCGGAGAAAGTTCGAACACTTTCTTCGCGACTCTGGAAGAGTGGGAGCGCCATCTCAGAGCCGTTGAAGCCTCTAACACCGTAACCCAGGATAACAATCCGAGGTGCGGTTATGAGCATTTCGGAACGTGATTTCAATGCGGTAGCAGCCGCCACCCCCAAAAAGAAGCCGCGCGAGGCTCCTTTCTCGCTCCGCCTGTCCTTCGAAGAGAAGGCTCTTTTGCGCGCCGCAGCAAACGGCGCTCCTCTTGGCGCTTACATCAAGGCCAAGCTCTTCGACGAGCCGCTGGAGAAAGTTCGCCGCCGCAACACCAACCCTGTCAAAGATCATGAAGCCCTGGGCCGCGTTCTCGGCGCGCTTGGAAAGTCCCGCCTCTCTCAAAACCTGAACCAGATCGCGCGCGCGGCGAACATGGGTGCACTGCCAGTATCGCCGGAGCTCGAAGACGAGCTCCGCCAGGCCTGTGCGGATGTCGAAACCTTGCGCAAGGAACTGCTGCGGGCGCTTGGCAGCTTGTCGAACGGAGGCTCGTCATGATCCTGAAAGGCAACCAACGAGGCAATGCAGCCAAGCTGGCAAAGCATCTGATGAACACCCACGACAACGAGCATGTCGAGCTTCATGAATTGCGCGGCTTCATGAACGAAGATGATCTGCATGAAGCTCTGAGAGAGGCCGAAGCCATCGGCAAGGGCACACGCTGTCAGCAGCATCTGTTCTCGCTCAGTCTGAACCCGCCGCAAGATGCCCATGTCGATATTGCTACCTTCGAAACCGCCATCGAAATGGCGGAACTGAAGCTCGGCCTGAGTGGCCAGCCGCGCGCGGTCGTGTTCCATGAGAAGGAAGGCAGACGCCACGCGCATGCGGTCTGGTCACGGATCGACACCGATACGATGACGGCGCGTCAGCTATCCTTCACAAAACGCAGGCTGATGGATGTCTCGCAGGAGCTTTACCTACGCCATGGTTGGGACATGCCAAAGGGCATGCTGGATCGCGCCGCCAAGAACCCGCTCACCTTCACCCGCGATGAATGGCAACAAGCCCAGCGGACAAAGCAAGACCCCAAGATCATCAAAGCGCTCTTCAAGGATTGTTGGGAGCGCTCCGACTCTGTCGATGCGCTCAAATCTGCCTTGGAAGCGCGTGGCTACTATCTCGCGCAAGGAGATCGGCGCGGCGTCGTTGCCGTGGACTATCGCGGCGAAGCTTATGCGCTGTCGCGCTGGTCGGGTGTGAAAGCCAAGGATGTTGCCGCCCGTTTCAAAGACACTGGCGCCTTGCCGTCCGTCGAAGATCAGCGTCAGAAGATTGCTGGACTGGTCGCGGACAACCTTCGGGACCACAAGAAGCAGCTTGAAGACGGCTACAAGCGTCTGCGTCCGACGCTGGAACTGCGCCGCACGCAGATGGTCGAGCGTCATCAAATCGAGCGCAACGGACTGGCAGAACTCCAAAAAGGCCGCGAAGCCCGAGAAGCCAAAACGCGGGCAGCGCGTCTTCCGCAGAAGGGTTTCGGGAAGCTGTGGAGCCGCCTGACGGGCAAGTATTCCGAGTTGAAAGCGCAGAACGAACACGATGCCTGGCAGGCCTTGCGCCGCGATCAGGCGGAGCGCGACAAGATGATTGCCAAGCAACTGGATGAGCGACAGCGGTTGCAAGAGGCCATCCGAAAACAGCGCGAAGAACGCTTGCAGGAGCTCGTCGCCGTTCGCCAGCAGATCGCCAACTACATGCTCATGAAGCAAGGCAAGAATCCGACCGTCATGCCCAAGGACGCAGCTCTGGCCCATGGCAGAAAGGTCGATACACAACAGAAAACCCGAGAAGTGCGCGAAAAGAAGGGGCGCGAGCGAACCCGCACGCGGGATCGCGGCCCTGGCTTTGAGCGCTGAACGATAGAAAGGAGAAAGCTATGCGACACATATTGATGCTAAATCTTGATGACGCGCATGCCGTCCAGCTTGATGAACTCCGCCAGCATTTTCACCTGGCGGCAGACGATACGCTGCGGTTGATCATCCGCCTCGCTCATGCACGCCACAAGCAAAAGCCTGATGTTCTTGCGCCGGAATTCAAGCCGCGCGCGAAGCGCGAAGAATGGCTTGATGACGACGACCACAGGCCTGAATAGCGCCGCCCCGATGGGGCGGCGTTATTGCTCAGAGCAGATCAAACATATCGACTTGCTCGGGCGCGGCCTTTTCTTCGGATGGAAGAAATATGCTGGCAGGGCCGATCAGGACGCAATCCAGCTTTCCCCATTTCACGCTCATGCCGTGATAGAAGCCTTCTGGCCGTCCACGGGCAGCAGCGCTGAGGCGAGCGTTTTCGTGGTAGGTGATTGTCACGCCGTCGAAGAACTTGCGCTCTATGATGCGGTAGGCTTGCACGGCGCGGTGGTTGCCTATCGACGCGCCGCCGACGTTGACCCAAAGGGCATTTTGCCATTTGAAGGGTGAGCGGACGCGGCCCTCGGCGATCTTGTCGGCGCTGTAGGAGGCGCTGATATCACCTTCTCCGATCTGGCGGTCTCGCGTATGGCACCATCTGCCGGACGCAAGACGGGCAGGATCAACGAAGAATTCCTGCAATTTGACGGGGGCGCTCATGAGCGCCCCGCGTCGTTTGCTGCGTCGGGGGCATCTTCCAGCGGCAGGCGCAGGACGATGCGGCCATTGATCGGACAGGTTTCAAGCTGGAGCGTATATCCCCGCTCATCTTTGTGCTTCCATGCGGCTCCGACCTTGTTCCAGTAGGCCTTGTCGCCTTTCTGGGTGACGTGCCACGCCAGATGGTCCGGCGCATTCAGGGGCAGGTTTTGGTTGGTTTTTTCGCGTGCCATGATGTTTCTCCTTTGCTTGTCGTTGGCTTGCTAACGCCCTCCCGACAGGCCGAAGCAAAGGATCGGCTTTCATGTTCAACACGGATTCTTGGAGCGGGCAGGACATTGAAAGGCGAGCCGCTTCGGCCAGGGATTAAGGGCTCTCTGAGGCAAGCCAGAGATGAGCAAAGGAACTCAAGGCAGCACGGAAAACGAAAAGAGCGGCCAGCCTGACGCCTATGCGCTGACGGGCGAAACGGACGTGCGCCTGTACCCAGATCGATGATTGTGCCTCTGGAATACGCCGCCGCTCCTGGATGCACGGGAGCGGACAAACGCTGTTGCCAGACCTCTTCCAAAATCCCGATCAATCCCGCCAGCACTGCGAAGATAACCGCATCAAACGGATAGCGAAGCGCCATCTGCGCATCCGCCTGTTTGCAAGATCAAGTTACCTCCCGAACCATCAGGCCTTCCATAGGCCGATGATGGTTGTGCGGGGCCGAAAGGCCCTGAGTGGTTCGGGGCCTCCTTGAAGCAAAAGGAGGATGAGATGACACTCGTCTCACGTTTTGAAGCAGCATCCCGCAGCACGGCAGAACTGCACGGCCTATTGGCCGAGGCGTTCAACGCCTTCGCCGCCGCGCCGCGCGGATCGCAAGAGCGCCGCAACGCGCTCCGATCGATGTGCAACATCGAAAACGAGTTGGCGACACGCGCACCAGGTCTCTAACCGACCAGCGGTCAGCCGTCAGGCTGGCCGCATTTATAATTTTGGAACGGAATATATGATTCCGGCATGGATAATTTCCCCATCGGCATCAAATGAACATACGGCGTCCAGCCTTGCGCCTGGCCCAGGATCGAAGTTCTGTTCAATGTCTCGACGTTCTTCTTCTGTAGGAGCTTTGCAGTATGACCAAGAATCTTTGAACCACCCCGGCACCTCTGCTGCCACAAACCCAATGTATTTTCGCGCTTGATTGGGCTCGACTGCGTATCTTTCGTCTTCCATGTCCACCACAATTCCCCTTAACCCATTCGAGAATACAAGAGGAAATTCATTCTCTGCGAGTTCGGGTAAAGTGTGGTATCCAAGGCGGAAATAGTTATACGTTTCCCAAACGGCAAACAGTGAAATTGCGACAAGGAAGATAATCCATCCCCACCTGCGTTTCTTGCTTTTCTTGTAATCCATTTCTTTGGCTCAAAAGTTTAAAAAGAAACAAATATATACAAACGGATAGTCAGCAATCAATCAAAAATTCCGACGGAGTAGAAGCGGCTGGCCCTCAGGCCAGCCGAAAATTTTTCGGACTGCGAAGTCGCCGCTTACGCGGCGATTCCTTCTCTCTCTTCCTCTTCGATGAGAGGTTGCAGACCGTGCAGGAAATCTGCGGCGCGCTGCGCGTGGGCGGCGGCGGCGAAAATTGCTCGCTTGTCTTCCTTCAAGACCTTGAGCCAACTTTGAATATAGGCGGCATGATCCATGCCTGGCTCGGGGGTCAGTTCCAGATCAGCGCAAAGGAAAGCTGCGCCGAGCTCAGCGACCAGTTCCTCGCGGGCGTAGCCTTCATCACCCCAACGCTTACGGCCAAAGTCGCGGTCAAGGCGGGTTTTGTGCTTCGTCCAGTGGGTTAGCTCATGGGCAAGCGTGGCGTAGTAGCTCTCAGGGCTGCGGAAGGTTTCGAAAGCTGGCATCTGCACGTGATCGGTGCCGCCGCTGTAATGGGCGCTGTTTCCACCATGTCGGATGTCTGCGCCAGTGTTCCCGAAGAACTCTTCAACGCGCTCGATCCTCAAGGCGGGATCAATCACTGGCTCGGGCTTCGAATAGTAGTGCTCGGGCAAGCCTTCGATCTGCTCGACGTTGAAAACGCTATAGCCTTTCATGAAAGGGATTTTGCGCTCTTCCTCGCTGCCGTCGTCTTGTTCCTCGGTCTTGGTGATGGTGTTGGCATAGACCACCAGATTCCCGCGCTCGCCCTTCTTGACGTGTGCGCCGAGCTCCTTGGCCTGTTTGAAGGTCATCCAGTACGGCGAGAGATAACCAGCCTCGACACTCGCGCCCCAGAGCATCAGCACATTGATTCCGTTGTACGGCATGCCGTTGTGCCGCAGCGGCTTGGTGATCTTGCCTTCAAGGTTTCCAGCGTTCCAAGGCTTGAGCCATGACAGCTCGCCTCGCTCCAGATCGGCAATGATCTTGTCGGTTACTTTCTGATACACATCTGTTTTCATGTCCTTTTTCCTCCTTTGGAATAGTCGGTTGCGCATGCAACCGGACTAGGCCCGCGCCAATGAGCGGGGGGAGGCCGTCAAGATCGAAAGCATCGGATGGTGGTGCGGGCGCAGGCGCAGCCGAGCCACGGCTCCGATGCTTTCTCCCGCAGCCCTGGCAAGGGACTTGAGTCTTGACGGAGGATGGGGCCGGAAGGCCCCCAGAAATGGGAAAGAAACGCGCGGCTCCTATAGAGCCGTGCTCAGCCAGAGGGGTGCATCAAGCACGCCGACAATCACGCAAGGGATGGAAGCCGCAAGGCCGAGACGCCTCTTGGGCGGCTCGGTTTACGACAGCCCGACCCGAAGGGGTGCGAAAAAGTAAATGAATCTATGGAACGACTACGTGCTCGATTTCATCGAACGCCAAAATTAACTGCTTTCGGATCTTGTAGAAATCGTGGTGCTTTAGTCTCCTCGTCGGCTTTCCTGTCTTCAAGCTTCGAGGATGCGCTACGCTGGATTCGAGACGCACGGCATGAAGGGCATCAAGGGCGGGAATAGCGGCAGGCAATAACGCCGTGAGTACGGGGTCTTTCAACGCTGACCCGTAGTTTGGATAGGTTTTCCTAGGTTTGTGTCGTTTATAGATTTCCGAGAGCAGAAGATCACACCAACTATCAAGGTGAACAAGAAACTTCTCGATATTGGCTTCTCGATCTCGCTTTAGCATGATCATCATGCGCTCTGCATGTTTGTGGCCTGTGCCAAACAATGCTTTCCAATCGAATACAGTGCGCTTTCGATCCAGCACATAGGCGATGATTTCAGGAATTCTGCTATCAGGCGCACCGACCACGCGTATGATCTTGGCTGCACGCAGGATATGTTTTGCCGTCGTCTCTACTGTGCCGTATGGGCTAGCGAGCTTATGCGAGCCTTCGACAAGCCTGGCGGCGCAAATTCGGGCGACTTCGGAACCGTCTTCGCGCATGCGCAAATTCAAGAACGCTTCATAGCTCGGCACGCCATAGATATCGGGGCCGAGGACGTTGACAGAACGCTTCTTGATCCACCAATCCGTCTCTGCGGCAACAAGCCCGTCATATTCAGCATGGGTGAGGTTTCCTGAAGAGAGAGCACAAGCGATCAAGGACGCCTTGTATGTCGGTTGAAGTGGCAGTGCGCCGGGTTTTGGCCGCAGAAGCCGATCAGCGGCAGCCTTGCCAATGTCATGATCGTACGGTGGAGGTAGGCGCCCGAGACAAGCATCCAATACGGTTGCCAGAACGGAGTGATAAAGCTCTTGATCATCAAGATACGTTTTGATTTCGGCAGCGAGACCAGCGGGTACTTTCGTATATCTCGAAATATACGATGCGATCTGGGGCGCATATTCGGGGTGAGAATGCAAAACCTTGATTAGCCGCGCATTCAAGCGATGGCTCGGAGTGACATTGGCAAGCAAGTATTTGAATCTGGTTGAGCTCGATGCAGAAACGCGCCCGCGCCGACAGAGTTCAAGAATGCGGGCAGTCAGCTTCTTCTGGTTAACGAACGGCACAAGTGAGGGTTCTGGTGGACGACTTACCGATTTAATCTCATCTTCAGGATCGTTGACCTTTCGAATGTTGATTTTTGAGGTCTGGGGAAAGAGGCCGATCTCCTTGGAAGCGATGTCGAGTTTGATCAGCTTGGCACGAAGGTCTTTTTCAGTCTTGGCAAGAATCTTGATGTCATCAACGTACCGCAAATAGATTGTACGCCGCCCGCCTTGTTCTCCCGCCTTGTCCAGATGTTGAAGGACCGCTTCGGACAACATGCCCGATGGGAGTGGCCCCTGCGGAATCCCATGCTCATGATAGATATTAGCAGGACCGTTACTCCAGGTCGAAGATGTCCATTTCCGAAGGCACAACATCAAATACTCGATGGTCTCTTCATCAATCTTCAGTTCTTTCAGAAAATGAACGAGAACGTGATGATCAATTGAGTCATAGAATGATGCCAGATCGAAATTGGCTATGTGGTCGAAACCGCGAGAATGGCAATCTCTTAGGCGGTTCGCGAATTTCTTATAGCTTCGCTGCCATTTGATGTTAAAAAACTTGGACGATTTCCCTGCATAGAGATGGGCAAACACGCGCTTTTCATAGCGTTGCTTTGTCTGCCTCTTAAGCTCTTCGGAGATGACATTGACAATTGCCTGATAGACAATCTGGTCTTCTACTTTAAGCAAGGTAATCGGTCTAAGTACGCCTGATGGCTTTGGCACGAGAACTTTCGAGGCATGAGCTACCTCATATCGATCCCTTATGCCCTCCGCCCTGATCCACTTCAGATGTGTGTCTGACGCGATGGCAAATGCGTCGTAAGAATCTCGGAAGTATGCCTTATACGCCGCGTCTGGATTAGACATTGTCCAGCGATAGGCGCGCCTCAAGTTGGAAAGATCAAAAACCCTAGAAAGATTGGTCACTTTGAAGTTCGATTTCTGACGATCATGCCGCAGCCCGCGACTTTACGTCGTTGATAACCTTCACGAGTGCTTTCACGTCGCCCAACTCGAACACGCCGTTGACACCTTGATCATCGAAGTCCGTGAAGGGGCTCTCGTATAGGCGTCTCGGGTCCATAATGCCTCGCTCGGTTAAGTGATCAATAACCAAATCGATGAATTCGATCTGGTTTGCGGTGAACGTCTTGCCCGCGAGGAATGAGGAAAATGCTTCCTTCGCCGCTTCGCGATCCAACCCGACGAGTGAACGAATGAATAGGCCAAGTCCGCCTTCGCTCCGAATATTTTCGAGCCTTGTATCGTCAGCCAAGCCTTCTTCGGTGAAGATGCGCTCAAGCTCTTCAATGTCTTGTTTGGTAAGCTGTTCGTTGCGGCGCAGCTTCTGTAATGTGATGTGATCACTGTGTTCTTGAAGGAAATGTCTGACCTTCATCATGAAGCGAGCTTTGTCCGTACCGCTCCCGATGTCAGGCAAGACGACATCTGTTCCCTCACCAATTTCGTCTTGGAAGTCGGTGTACACGATCTTCCGTGAGGCGGGCTCGATGAGTTTCACAAGCCCACGAAGTTTTCGCCGCACTTCTTCGAGCATCGGCAAGGTCACGTCTTGCCAATACTCTTCCGTTTGGAGTTCGGCGATCAACGCCATGTGTGCAGCGACCATTGGCACATTGGCAAGGTCTTCAAGAGACGATGCGATGGTCTGAATTCTGTCCTGATATTTGGCGAAGGTGGCATCAGTACGAAGCAGCGCGAGTTGGGCCAGTAAAACAAGATAGTCGAACTGCTTGGCTTCCAGCTCATCATCCTTCAGCGCGGACGGGAGGCCAGCGATATGCTCGGTTAGTTCGAGGCGGTCTTCGATGCTCAGGCTTTCCCACGCCTCGCGTTCTTGAAATTTTTCCACATAGCGGCGCTTCGGTCGAACGATGAAGTTGTCAAGATTCATGCCAACAACTTCATCAAAGAGTCGTTGTTCTATGGAGTCCCTGAGTGCAACTAGCTCGCTGTCCGAGGACGCGTCATCTGTTGAGATTTCGTCCATAAGCTCGACGCGTGTGACGAAGAGCTTCTCGCTGATCGACGGGCCAAGAGCACCGTCCTTTACGTTCGGGTTTTGATTGAAAAACTCGAAATTCTGACAGAAGTCGAAGACCAGAAAGTCCTCTTTGTCCATGTCCGGCCCGAACAGATCGGGGCACAGGCGGGTTCCACGCCCAATCATCTGCCAGAACTTCGTCTTGGATCGGACGATCTTGAAAAATACGAGGTTCAATACTTCAGGGACGTCGATCCCAGTATCAAGCATATCTACAGAAATCGCGATATACGGAGGTTTCTTCGGATCGGAAAAGTCGTCAATCAAGGATTGTGCATAATCGACGCTGTAGTCGATAACTTGCGCAAAATGCCCTCTAAGGTGCGGATAGTTCTTGTCGAAACGCTCGGCGATGAAGCGGGCATGCTTGCTGTTCTTGGCGAAGATGATCGACTTACCGAGTCTATCGCCTTCCTCAACCTTCAAACCGTTGGTCACGAGGTGTTCGAGCACCTTGTCCACGGTATCCGCATTGAATAGCCATCGATTCAGATCGGATGCTTCCACCCTGTCTGGTCGGTCGTCTCCGTCCTCTGTCCACTCAAGCGCATCCCATGCTTCCTTCTCTTCTTCGGAAAGGTCATCGTAGTTGATGCCTTCACGCTGAAACTTTAGAGGCACGGAGACGGCGCGAGGTGGCACCAGGAACCCGTCAGCTACGGCCTCATCAAGGTCATAGGAATCGGTAGGCACGCCTTTTTCGAGTTCGAAGAGCGAGTAAGTATCTCGGTCGATCTCATCCCTTGGCGTTGCGGTAAGGCCGACGAGATAGCTGTCGAAGTATTCGAAGATTGCGCGGTACTTGCGGTACACGGAGCGGTGAGCCTCATCGATGATAACAAGATCAAAGTGTCCTGGCCCGAAGCGCCGTGCGCCGTCTTCAACTTCGTTTATCAACCCCATCATCGTCGGATAGGTCGCAAGGCAAACCCGTGCGCCATGATGATCGTTCTTCTTCGGATCATGCTTTTGCAGAAGGTTCGCGCTCGGCGCTGAGGGTAGATGCGCTTTGAAAGCGCCGTGTGCTTGATTGACCAAGGCAATGCGGTCGGCAAGGAACAGTACACGCTTTACCCAATTTGCCCGCATGAGCTGATCGACCAGCGCAATGACAGTGCGGGTCTTGCCAGAGCCAGTCGCCATGACGAGCAGAGCTTTGCGAAGGTTATCCTTCTCAAGCGCATCACCTACACGCTTGATCGCGCGGGTCTGGTAGAAGCGTCCCGCGATGTCAGCATCAACTTCAACCTTCGCAAGCGCCTTTTGGCTAGTGCGCCGCTGATGGAGTAGCTCCAATTCGGCCTTCTTGTAGAAGCCTTGAACAGGGCGCGGCGGGTAGCGAGAATCGTCCCAAAGCCAATGGTCGTAGCCGTTGCTTAGGAAGATGACGGGCCGCTGCCCGTACTTCGCTTCGAGACAATCAGCATAAAGCTTGGCTTGCTGTTGTCCGACGCGGGAATCTTTCTTGGTGCGTTTGGCTTCGACCAGTCCGAGCGGCTTGCCGTCATTGCCCCATAGAACATAGTCCACAAAGCCTTCGCCTGAATTACTCGGCATGCCGACAACGGGGAACTCTCTGTCGCGCGGGTGATCGAGCGTCCATTCTGCCTCATGCAGAAGAAGGTCGATGAAGGCGTCACGGGTCTTTTCTTCATTGTAGTCGTGCGTATCGGGTGCGGCCTGGTTCGCCTTCTTCGTTGCGGCGATCTCTGCCTGAAGACGCTTAATCTCGTCATTCAGCTTTTCCCGCTCGGCTTCGGTCGCAAGGCGGGCTTCGCGCTCTTGCTCCAACGCCTTCTCACGGGCATCGAAGTCCTCGCGCATCTTCTTGATTTGCTGGACGGTGCTCGCCGTGATCGTCAGCGTTTTTTGCAGGCTGTTTGGGTCAAACTGGATAGCGGCAGAAGGTTTCGCTCCCTTGGCGTAAGTGCGCACCAGCCAATAAGAGAAGTGAAAAAGCTCTCGGAGCGCCGTGATGGAAGACTGCTCGCTGATCTGTCTGCGGCTGTCATGAACAGCGCGGTTGCCGAGGTCCTTGATCAGCTTGGCCTTGGTGACAAGCGCGTTGCCTGCCAACTTCCGAAAGCTCGGTTCATGGATCAATGCGGACAGAGCGTCGTCGTAAGGGCTCCGGAGGGACGGATCGGCCTCATACATCCACTTGATGGCTGTCTCCAGCGCCAGCCGCGCATAGAAGCAAGACCCGCGCGGGTCGGAAATCGCCATCTGTTCAGCTCTACTGGCGTGAACATACACAGGGGCAAAATCGGTTTTGAGGAACTCAAACTGGCTCATCACATCACCTAAATGTTCCCCTTGAATACATCGGCAGCAATTGCCTCAAGCAATTCAGCTGTCAGAAATGCTCCTTCCAAATACTGTTTTTTCAGCCTAGACACATCATCCAGGCGCGCCGCAATCTCCTGTTGCGTACTTAGGTCTGGGTAAGGAACTTCCACATTGCTTACTAGATCAATATTGAGGTTCTTGACCGTGGAGCCACCAGCCAGGAGCTTAAATTTCTGGTAAATTGCCTCCGATCCAAGGAGATAGTAAAAGTAGTCCGTAGAGATGTCGTTTGTTCGCGGTCTCAATAGAAGCCATCCATCGTGAATACATCCGTCCGTCTCCATGATGTATGGGCGACCAAAGCTCATAGAGTTTGATAGTATAAAGTCTCCTGGCTTGACGCGTCTCGAACGCTTAACACCATCTTGGATAATTTTCTTTTTCGTTTCAGAAATATACTTTGAGCCTTCTACGCCATCTCCTATCATGACCCAATTGATGCCATCTGGATCTTCAGTAATGAATTTTGAAATGGGGCGCGGCGATCCGCCCCGTGCGATCTCGAATATTTCACCAAGTTTCTTGGAAGTATAATTTGTCATTATTTGCCCCTCTCTTCGATTTCGAGGAGGTGATCTGAAATCATTGCGTTAAGTGCAGAGAGGTCAGAGTAAATCTCGCGCGGACTTCGAAACTCCTTCTCTTCCAATACTACGTTTCTGTATCTACTCGGCTGAAGGTCATAGCCAGACGATTCTCTAACTTCATCAATGGAAACAAAAAAGCTTTGATCGCTCGGCTTCCGATTTAATTCACCGTCAAGATTTTTCCAGCGAGCAAGAAGGTCAGGCAAGTTGTTCTTCGTGTGCTCCAACTTCGACAATTCACGCTCAGGAAAGCAACCGAGAAGGCTGTGATCGAGCAGTTCTTGTCTCTTGTCATCAAGTGAAAGGCCGTCTTCTGACAATTCGTAGAACCAAACACGATCAGTTCCACCTACACCAGTCTTTGTAAAAAGTAAGATTGCAGTTGATACCCCAGAATAGGGCTTGAAAACGCCAGAGGGCAAGGTGACAACGGCATCAAGCTTATGCTCTTCACAAAGCGTTTTTCGCACTAGCCTGTGTGCATTTGACGAACCAGAAAGTACACCGTCGGGCACGACCACAGCAGCCCGACCGCCTGTCTTCAGTAGGCGCAGGAAGAGCGCGACGAACAGGAGCTCGGTCTTTTTCGTTTTGACGATCCTCTGTAGGTCCTTGGCCGTGCTGTCATAGTCAAGCGAGCCAGCGAAAGGTGGATTGGCAAGGATCAGGGAGTACTTGCCCGCGTCGGCGTTGTGCTCTTCGGCAAGGCTGTCACGGTAAGACACATCGGCGTCTTCGACGCCGTGCAGTACCATGTTCATCGCACCTATACGCAGCATGGTTGGGTCGAAGTCGAAGCCGTGGAACATCTCATTGTGAAAATGCGCCCGCTGCTTTTCATTGCGGAATAGCGCGGGATGGTTGGCGCGAAGATATTCACCCGCCGCAACCAAGAAGCCGCATGTGCCCGAGGCAGGGTCGCAGATCAAATCATCAGGCGTCGGAGCGGTCAGTTCGACCATCAACTGAATGATGTGGCGCGGCGTGCGGAACTGGCCGTTCTGTCCAGCGCTCGCGATCTTGCCAAGCATGTATTCGTATAGGTCGCCCTTGGTGTCACGATCATCCATGGGGATGCCATCGAGCATTTCAACAACCTTGGATAAGAGCGATGGACTGGAGAACCCAAGGCGGGCATCCTTCATGTGCTTGCCGTAGCTGGAGCCTTCTTCGCCAAGCTGGCGAAGAAATGGAAAGACGTGCTCATCGATGACAGTCATCATCTCGCGCGCTTCGAAATTCTTGAAGCGTGACCAGCGCATGTCCTCGTAGGCGCGGCCTTTGTCGTCGTTTCCTTCAGGGAAAATTCGTCGCTCCATCGAGATGCCAAGTGTCTCGGCCTTGCTCTCTTCGAGCGTGTGCAGGTCATCCAGCCGCTTGATGAAGAGCAAGTACGTGATTTGCTCAATCACGGAGAGAGGATTCGAAACGCCCCCTGACCAGAACGCATTCCAGATTTGGTCAACCTTGTTTCGAATTTCGCCTGTCAGCATGCTCGTCCCTGCTTTCGTTTTTCGTGTTGTCTTCAGAAGGAACGGGGTGGCTCTCGACATAGGCGCGCATGAACTCTCGGATCATTTGTGCGGCTGGTTTGTCGTCGGCCTGGCATGCTAAGAGGAATTCATCGCGTAAATCGCGACTTACTCGGACCCGCATGCCAACGTCCTTCTTCATGACGGTAAGTGTAACCAATGGTTACACATTTTGGAAGTCTAGAATGACTTCGATATCATGCGAGCTGGGTTCAGGGCGCGGCGACAGGCCCTATGATCGGGTTCAGCGCCGATGCGCTGGCGGCATCCAATCCGCGTAGGGTTGGTCAGGGTTCCAATGGGGCTCGAAGGCTCCGTGGTCGATGGGAAGGTTCCAAGGCAAGGGCAGCTATGAAATGCTTCCTTCCTGGTCTCGATGAAGCTCGTCTCCATGAAGTGGTCATGGGGGTATCGGTGGGAGCAGGAACGCTCCCCTGATTGGTGATCGAACGGCCAGCCGTTTGTGCATGGTTCGGTGCAGGTGGAGAGGCACGTCTCCAAGCCCTGCGAGTGGTTCCAAGGGGCGCGATAGCCCCATGGTCCTCCTGAAGGGATCGATGGGTGCAGGGAGAGCGAAGTCTCCTGCGACTGATTGAACGGGGATACGTTCTTGGCTCGGGAATGGGTTCAATGCCCTGAAAGAGCCACAGGCCGGGGGGATGCAACGGGGGCGCGCAGCGGGCCCCCTTGCCAAGCAGCGTGGTACTACCACGCACAGCTTGCGTTCGCTCTTATCTCAGCCGTCACACCAACGGGGGCAGTGGTACTACCATGTTGCCAGATGGGCTTTGTACCGGACTGGACTGTTATCGAACCGTCGAATTCGTGGTCAGAACGTGGTGTTCCTTTTGATACTCAGAAAGCCAAGACCCCTGTAGTCTCGGTGCTTGAAACTTGATATCACAACATACATCTTTATGCAGGGCCTGCATCGAACGGGCAGTCACGGATGGCGAACTATGGTCAGCGACGGTTTGGGTTGGAACTCAAGCAATTCATCCTCAACATCGAGGATACTTGGTGGGAGCCATCACCAGACAGAGACTTCGCTTGGAATGCTTTCCAGATCGGTAAGTGGATCACCCAGCACGAAGAGGAAAACAGTCGTTCCGGGGGCGGACACCAGAAGGAATCGCAACGCTACAGTATTCTGGCGAAGGAAGCTTTCAGAGTGCTCGGCACGCTATGGGTCGATCATCAGGTCTTGCCTGAGCCTGAATGGTTGTACGAGCTACTTGCCGATGCCCCTGGCAGTAACTTCGAGGCCAGCAGCGTCGCATTATTTCTCCGCGAGGAATGTCGTCAATTTCTCATCCGCAGACGGGATGGACAGAACCCCGATATACCGACTCTGGCCGATGGCGAGAGAAAACAAAGGCGTTATCGACGCCGACAAGACTTACCCGATCCAGAAAAACCAGCGTGGGCAACAGTGAACAGGAATCCACCCAAGAAAGTCCAAATACCGTGTCGGGTTACGCCTGAGATTAGAGCCTTGATTGGCAACGCAGCGGATGACGAGGGCATTAGTCAAGCGCGGTGGCTCGAAGAGGCAATCGCCGAAAAGCTCAAATCCCAAGGCTATAACGTTTCGCTTGCAGAGCGAAAAGAAGTAGTAACGGAACAGCCAGCCAAGAAACCAAAGCGCACCCAAAGACGTGCCATACCACTGCCTGACGCAAGCCCTGGCATTGCGGCGAACCGCGCAGATAAGGCCACAACCTTTCGCATGGGTGAAAGCTTGGCAGCACAGATCGACAAAGCGCGCGGTGAAGAGCTTGACCGCTCGGCATGGATGAACCGTGCGATCCAAAGCTTTATGAAGGACAAGGGCAAGCTTCCGAAGCCTGACAACGTGCGTGATACCATGTCTGAACCCGTCTCCCTGCGCTTTGACAAAGATTTTTTTCCAAAAGTTGAAGCTGCTGCGTCCGCATCAGGACTGACAAATTCTGAGTGGTTTCGCCGTGTGGCGCGCTGGTATCTCGAACAAAATTAACTTCTTACGCCTGCGCCGTAGTACGTTTCTACAATAGTGATATCACAACACTGGCAAACTTAGCCATTTGGCGGAAGGCGTGTGGTTTGTAGTACGCTCTTGAAGTCGATATCACCTTCCCTATCTCGGTTGGGCGAAGGGGGACAGCCCCCCTCGCAGACCAGCCGGAGGCAACGCTCTCCAAACAGACCCAAAGACCAAACCCGCCGAAACTATGCGTTTCGGCGATCGCCCAAACTCGCCCTCAAGAGGCCCAAACAGAAGGACTTTAGAACCATGTATCCTAACCCCGGCCAATACGGTCCACGCGGCCCCCAAGGCCCCATGGACGATATCAAAGGAGGGTTTGCGACCACGGCGGCAGCCATGGTGGCTATCCTTCTCGGCTCCCCGTTCAACGCAGTGACAGCACCGTATGTCATCGCAATGGCGGAGCGCAGCTATTCCCCTGAGGTCGTCGACCTCATCGGAATTGCCTGGATGATCTTGGCGTACCCGTTCGTGTTCTTTGCGGCACGGGCGAGCATCCTCGCGGCACTCACTGCGGCAGGTGTCTATATCGCCTACCGCTTCATCTGACCCCCCACAACTCATCACACAAAGGAACAGCTATGTTTAATCGCGCACCCAAGAAAATCACCAATCCCAAAGCCGAAATGGCACAAAGTGCCCTCTATATCATCGGCGTAGTTTTCGGTTTCGCTGCCTTCGGCGCACTTACCAGCGGTGAGTTCCTCGGCATTTTGATCTGTGGAGGTATCTCCATTGGAGCAATCCGGTGGGGGGCATCCATCAAGACAACCTGGGAAGCGGACGGTCAGGTCACCCGCTACAGGTGAAAGTAGTTCATGGCGATCCCACTACGGTGGGATCGCCCGCGCGCGCTTTTCCCGCAAATTGAGAAGAGCTGTGCCCTCGGTTCCACTCAAAGCTATGCAGAAAGGATTTTGCCATGAACCCTCATGAAAGTCCCTACGGCTCGGCGCGTTTCGCCGATGATCTTGAGGTCCTGCGCGCCTTTCGTGATCGGGGCGGTGTTCCGTTCGGCTTCTATAACAGGCGCAAGCTCTTCCACGCAAAACAGGCGGGCATGCTGCTGATCGGCGGCGCTGGCTCGGGCAAGTTCACAACCGTGCTTGCACATGTGATGGATGCACCTGGCCGGAAGACGGAGCCGCCGCGCTACGCGTTCTTCGACCCGAAGCGCGAACTCCGCACCGTGCTTGAGCCCTATTTTGCGCACATCAAGGCGGCGGTCTTCGAAATCAATACCCATGGCACGCTCGGTTTTTACGGCAATCGAGTCTCGCTGTTCCCGCATTTGACGCCCGATAGCCTTCGCTTGGTCGGCGATAGCCGCCGCGCGGCGCGCACCTTTATTGCCGAAAGCGGCGGAGGCGATGCGCGGTTCTTCGAGCAAAAAGCTCAGAACTGGCTTGATCCGTTGATCCGCGGCCTCGTGCATCTGGATGGCGGCGTCTCGCCTTCTTCGCTGTACGAGCTCGTCGGCATGATCCGCTCCGCACCCGAAGCTTGGGCAGAAATCTCCACCCTTATGGCCGATCTGGGCGAGCCGGACCTGCGCGTCACTTTCGCTGAGATGCATACCATGGCTGAGGACGCCAGCCGTACCTACGAGTCCATCATGGCGGAGATCGCGAACGCGGTTGCCTTCATGAACGATCCGAGGCTTCAGGATACGTTCGTCAGCACTGCGCAGGCCGACTTCTCGCTCGAAGTGCTGTGTGAAGCCTCGGATCGGCCTGTTTTCGTGTTCTTCACCACGCCGCCGGAGATGACGCAGCAGAATGCGGCGCTGATCCGCCAGTTCTTTTCGACACTGCGCACGCTCAAACAGGCCAAGCCAAACGCCCCCACGCTGAACCTTGTCATCGATGAGGCCGCCCAACTAGGCGCGTTCCCTGAAATTGCAGAATTCTACTCCATCGGGCGCGGCTTCGGACTTTGCCCTGTCTGCGTCTATCAAGACTTTGGCCAGATCAGGAAAAATCTCGGCCCCACAGGAGCCATGACACTCTCGGCCAGCGCTGATCTCGAAATGTACCTGGGCGGGGGAATTTCAGACCTCGAAACGGCGCGGATGCTGAGCGCGAAACTTGGCAACCAAACGCTGGAGCTGGAAGACCATCTCGTCCAGGAACGGGCGCAGCGCTCTCGCCGCGAGGCTTTATACGAAGCATTCTTCGGCAAAGGTAATCCCATGCGCACGGGCGCAGCCCTGCGCGCGCTGGACTATGAGCAGCAGCACAAGCGCAAGATTTCCCGCCCGCTGCGCACGCCGGAAGAAATTTTGGGTATGCCCCAAAGCCAAGCGCTTGTCTCGGCGTCGGGCTACGGCATCCCGCCATTCTTCGCGGAGAAGACACCGTACTACCAGAACGCAACCTATACCGGACTCTACGGCCCCAATCCTTACTTTGACCGGGACCTCAGCACCGTGAACGTGCCTGGCCGCATAGGCCGCAGGAAAACGCTGCGCGTCATCCGCGAGGCCGTACCCGCAAGCCACGCCCACCTTCCTCAATACCAAAGCGGTGAATGGCATTTCATCGAAGGTCATCGCCCCAAGCCCTGAACTTATCAACCGCAACCAACCCAAAAGGCAACATCATGAAAAGGATCAACAAAAACTCCCCCGAAACCCGCAGAATTTGTGAAGACCGCATAAATTATGCTAAACTGAAAAAAGATGGAGCAATCGCGGCGTCCGAAGTCCGCACGGAAGAACAAGCTCCGGTTTCAGAGGTTTCACACGAACATGCGCATCCGCTGCACGCGGATGATGGCACGCGCGCGCCTGCATATCACCAAGAGAAGGAGGATGCAGCGATGAATGAAAGCGAAACGAGAGTAACCGATACAGCAGAAACACAAGATCGGTTCTGGTTCGTACTGAATGTGGAAGAACGCATTGCCAAGATCGACTATGCGTTGATCGGAGAAACGTTCAGCCACCTTAATATCTCTGCGGAGCAGGAACGGGAGATCATGACGACGCTCTACCTGCTGATGGCAGGCGTCGTTGACTTCGGGTTCGGCCTCGCGCCGTCACAGGAAGTCTGTGGAAAACTTGAGGCTTTCCACGAAGTGTGTGCCACCGATTCGCCAGATGTGGTAAGGTCAGACAAAGACACCCTGACCGAGACGTTCAACACTTGTGCGGCTGAATAACAGCACGCTGAAGAAAGAGGAGTCATGCAATCAGTTCAAGTACATAGCACCCATGAAGCCCGCAAAGCGGTTATCTATGCCCGCGTGTCCTCGCACAAGCAGCTCAAACAAGGCGACGGCTTGTCCTCGCAAGAAGTGAGATGCCGGGAATACGCCAAATACAAGGGCTATGAAGTGGTGAAGGTCTTCTCCGACGATATGTCGGGAAGCCTGACTGCGCGCCCAGGTATGGCGGACATGCTCGCGTTCCTGCGTCGCCATCGCAAAGACCCGCACGTTGTCATTATCGATGACATTTCGCGCCTCGCACGCGGCCTTGAAGCGCATCTCAAGCTTCGTGCCGATATTAACTGCGCGGGCGGGATACTCGAAAGCCCGTCGATTGAGTTCGGCGAGGATTCCGACTCGATTTTGGTCGAAAACCTGTTGGCCTCGGTTTCACAGCACCAGAGGCAAAAGAACGGTGAGCAAACGAAGAACCGTATGCGCGCAAGGCTACAAAACGGGTATTGGCCGTTTCAGGCCCCCATCGGCTATCGCTTTGAGTCCAAGAGCGGCCATGGCAAGGTTTTGGTGCGCGACGAGCCTATAGCCTCGATCCTCAAAGAAGCTCTTGAAGGCTACGCATGCGGTAGGTTCCAGACGCAAGTGGAAGTGAAGCGCTTCCTTGAGCGTCAACCGCTGTTCCCGAAAGACCTGAATGGCCGCGAAGTGCGTAACCAGCGCGTCTATGAAATGCTGACCCGCGTGCTTTACGCCGGATATGTCGAGCACGACAACTGGGGCGTCTCGCTGCGTGAAGGCCACCACGAGGGGCTAATCGATTTCAGCACATTCCAGCGTATTCAAGAGCGTTTGACGGGCACAGCCAAAGCGCCAGCGCGAAAAGACATCAGTCAAGATTTCCCGCTAAGGGGTTTCGTTTTGTGTAACGATTGCGGCGAAGCCCTCACCGCTTGCTGGTCTACGAGCAAGACGGGCAAGAAGCATCCATACTATCTTTGCAAGACAAAGGGGTGCGAGAGCTACCGCAAATCTATCCGCCGCGACGCGCTCGAAGGAGATTTCGAAGGCTTGTTGCAGTCGTTAGAGCCTGCTCAAGGGCTCTTCAAGCTCGCTCGTGCCATGTTCAAGGACGCCTGGGATTTGCGGTTGGCGCAGTCGCGCAGCACGGGCAAAGCGCTTCGTAAGAAGGCTGCGCAGGTCGAGAAGCAGATCGAGGCGCTTGTAGAGCGCACTGTCGAAGCTAGCAGCGCAAGTGTGATGACAGCCTTCGAGCGCAAGATCAAAAAGCTCGAAGAGGACCGAATCCTGATCGCGGAGCAGATCGCTTCTGCTGGAAAGCCCAAGCATACCTTTGAGGATTCGTTCGAACTCGCCATGAACTTCCTAGCAAGTCCTTGGTATATCTGGAAAAACTCTAGCTTGGCTGGGCAGAAAATGGTGCTCAGACTGGCTTTTGTCGAGCCTATCGGCTACTGCCGGAATCAGGGTGTTCGAACCCCGAAAATTTCTTTCCCCTTCAAGGTGTTAGGGGGTATTTCATCGTCTAATTGCGAAATGGCGCACCCGACAGGATTCGAACCTGTGGCCTCTGCCTTCGGAGGGCAGCGCTCTATCCAGCTGAGCTACGGGTGCCTGCGGGCGGACATACGGCATTCGCTCGCGGCCCGCAATTGCAAATTCCGTGTCACCGGGCCACCCGGTCGCAGGGTCTCAATACAACTGATAGGCGATGGTGCGGATCAGACCGCCGAATTGCGGCACCTCGCACAGAACGCGTTCCTGAACCGGTCGCAGGTCGAATGGCGGTTCGGTCAGAACCACCCCGCTGTCGTTGTGAAGCCTGATGCTCTGGGGATTCCGGTTGTCGATGTTCGGGACGAAATCCGGTGCCGATGGCACATGCTCGGTGACGATCAGAACGCGATAGCGCGCCACCAGTTTCGGCAGCGCGCGCGCGATGAGGTCGTTGGGCAAATGCTGCAACACCTGCCGGAGCATCGCGACGTCGCCTTCGGGAAGATCGTCGGAGCAGAGATCAAGCACGCGGAAATCCACGCCCGTGCCCGGGTATTTGCGGGCATTGTAGCGGATAAGTTCCGGCACCACGTCGCAGGCGATGTAGCGGCCAAACAGCGGACGGATGCGATTGCCCACCGAGAAATCGCCACAACCCAGATCGACCGCATCAAGCTTGCGGTGGTGCGCGGCCGTCCAGCTTTCGATCGCCGCAACATAGGGGTCCACGATCGTCCGGTCGTGCGAGCCGCTGCCGGAATAGAACCGCTCGCCCTTGCCGCCCCAGCTGCCCTTGCGGTAGATCTTCCGAAACGCGTTTCGAACCGCGACATCCTCGGAAAACCGCGACGCAGTTCTGGCTTTCGTCAGAACGCGAAGCGGATAGCGCAGGTCGGACATTTTCCACATACTACACCATGTCGCACAGCTTCGCCGTGTTCAATGGGGATCGGCCCAGTTCCTGGGTCTTCGCCCACGGCTGAACAACCGCATTCAGGTGCGCCCCGGTTCTATGCAGCAGGATTAGGCTGTCATCTGCTGCGAGGAACACGAAGACGTTGCCGCGGCGCAAAACGAAAAAGGGCCACCCGTCGGGCGGCCCTTTCGCATCGATCGATGGCAGGTCAGCGCTTGGAGAACTGGAAGCTCTTGCGCGCCTTGGCCTTGCCGTATTTCTTGCGCTCGACCACGCGGCTGTCGCGGGTGAGAAAGCCCGCGGCCTTGAGCGCGCCGCGCAGCGACGGCTCATAGAGTTGCAGCGCCTTCGAGATGCCGTGCTTGACCGCACCGGCCTGGCCCGACAGCCCGCCGCCCTTGACGGTGGCCATCACGTCGAACTCGTTCTCGACACCGGCCACCTGGAACGGCTGGCGCAGGATCATCTGCAGCACCGGGCGGGCGAAATACTTGTCCATTTCCTTGCCGTTCACGGTGACCTTGCCGGAGCCCGGTTTGATCCAGACGCGGGCGACCGCATCCTTGCGCTTGCCTGTGGCATAGGACCGGCCCAGCGTATCGCGGACAGGCTCGCGCGGGGCAAGGGTTTCGGTCACGACAGCCGCTTCGGTGCCTTCGACAACCGCGTTCAGCTCATCGAGCGATTTGATCTCTTCAGCCATGATCAGCCCTCACGCGTGTTTTTCTTGTTCATCGATTTGACGTCGAGCACCACGGGCGACTGCGCCTCGTGGCCATGCTCGGCGCCGGCGTAGATGCGCAGGTTGGACATCTGCTTGCGCGCAAGCTTGTTGCCCGGCAGCATCCGCTTGATCGCCTTCTCGACCAGGCGCTCGGGATGGGCGCCTTCGAGGATCTCGCCAGCCGTGCGCGACTTGATGCCGCCCGGATAGCCGGTGTGCCAGTAATGCACCTTGTCGGTACGCTTCTTGCCGGTCAGCTGCACCTTGTCGGCATTGATGACGATGACATTGTCACCGCAATCCATGTGCGGGGTATAGCCGGGCTTGTGCTTGCCACGCAGGCGCATGGCGACAATCGAGGCAAGACGGCCCAGAACAACGCCCTCGGCGTCGATCAGGATCCACTTCTTCTCGATGTCTGCGGGGGTCGCAGAATAGGTTTTCATGTCTTTCGGCCCTTGATGGGTTTGGGATGCGCCGGTTCTAGTGGTTTTGCGCGCCCCGTCAAGTGGCGAATGATCGTGAAAAACCTTGCAGAACAACACCTTAAGTTTTAGGTATCATTTTACCCCACGTTTTTCAGCGCCCCGGCCCGCCCCGCTCACTCCGGCCGGCAGATTTCGCCGCGCCAGATCGCCAACGCGGTGCGCAGCGTCAGCGCCACGACCACGATCACCAGGATCACCAGAACCCAAAGCCCGATGTCACGGTGCGGCCCGGACCCCTCGAGCCGTCCGAACAGGAACGACGCCATCGACAGCGCCGCCAGGGGGAAACTCAAGGCCCACCAGCTCAGCGCGAAGGGCAGCCGCGCGAGTTTCGGCAGTTGCACCACCACCAGCGCCGCGAAGATGTAGGCGGAATAGATCAACGTGCGGGCAAAGCCGTCGATCACCCCGTTCATCCCGACATAGGCGACAAAGGCGACCGAGGGCGGCGCGATCAGAATCACCATGGTCGGAAACAGCCGCCCCGGCATCGGGTCGTGGAACACCAGCCGGTTGATCACCATCGTCAACAGGATGCCCCAGAACATCATGCCGCCCGCAAAGAACAGCCACGAGATCTCGATGAAGCCCATGCGCGCACCGGCGATCGGCACGATCACGTTACCCACCGCCGGGATGAACCAGGCCGGCGACAGGTGCCCGACCTCGAAACTGCGATGGCTGATCCAGCCCGAGACAACGGCAATGGTCAGGATGCCCTGCCCGGCCACGCCGATCAGCCAGACCCACCCGGCAATCTCGGGCCGGCTTTCCAACAGCGCCACCGACAGCAGCAGAAGCGAGATCGTCATGGTCGGAAAGAAGGCCAGCTTGACCGGGTGATGCCATTCCTCGATCACCGCGCCGGGATAGCGCAGCAGCTTGGCGAAGTAGACCAATGCGATCAGCCCGAAGGCCACCAGCGAGACCCAGAGCATCACGCCCGACGCCGCCGCGGCCACCGGGATGAACCGGCCCGCGGAATGGAGCGCCAGCGTCAGGCCGAGCAGGCCCATGACGATGGCGAAAAAGGTGACCGGGTAGTGTTTCAGCCGGCTGACCGGGGCATCGTTCATCATTCGTCCTTTCGCGTGACGTTGCACGAGATTGCGTCGGGGGCGCAGGCCGGGTCAACGCGGCAGATGGTGTCAGCGCTCGGGCGGGATCGAATAGGTCATCGAGGCGCGCGCGACCGGCGCATCGTGGCCCTCGGAATAGATCATCACGTCGCCCACGGCCAGCACCTTGCCCAGCTTCAACAGCCGCGCCTCGGCGCGCAGGTTGGCGTGGGCGGCGGGCTTGCGCATGAAATCCACCGAACAGCTCGTCGTCACCGCCAGCGCCTTGGGGCCGATCATCGCGAGGATCGCAAGATAGATCGACACATCCGCCAGCGCGAACATCGCCGGGCCGGACACCGTGCCGCCGGGGCGCAGGTGCTTGTCCTGCACCAGCTTGCGCACGGTGATGCGCATCGGCGAGACATCGAGAATCTCGAAATCGTCCGCCACCTGCGGAAACGCCTCGTGGATGAAGGCGCGCAACTCGTCGAGCGTCATTTTCAGGCTCATGCTTTTCCCTCCGGCCTCTCGCCCCTATCGTGGGCGACGACGATGCAGGAGGACAAGATGGCAGACCCGATTCTGATCCGTGAGGACGCAGCGTCAATCGCGCGGCTCACACTGAACAACCCCGGCGCGCTGAATGCGCTGTCCGACGAGATGCTGGCCGCATTGAAGGCCGAGTTCACCCGGATCGGCGAGGATGCGAACATCCGCGCGGTGGTGCTGGCGGGCAATGGCAAGGCGTTCTGCGCCGGGCACGATCTCAAGGAAATGCAGGCGGCGCGCGCGAACGCGGACAAGGGGCGGGCCTATTTCCTCGACCTCTTCACCCGCTGCGGCGAGGTCATGCAGATGATCCCCGCCCTGCCCCAGCCGGTGATCGCCGAGGTCCACGGCATCGCCACCGCAGCGGGCTGCCAACTGGTCGCCTCCTGCGACATGGCGGTGGCAGCCGAGGGCACCCGATTCGGCGTCAACGGCGTCAACATCGGCCTGTTCTGCTCGACCCCGATGGTGGCGCTCAGCCGCAACGTGCCGCGCAAACAGGCCTTCGAGATGCTGACCACCGGCGAATTCATCGACGCGGCGCGCGCCCGCGAGGTCGGGCTGGTCAACCGGGTGGTGGCGCATGAGGCGCTGACGGACGAGGCGATGGCGCTTGCCGGCGTGGTCGCCGCCAAGCTGACCGCGGCGGTCCGCATCGGCAAACGCGCCTTCTATGAGCAGGCCGAAATGGGGCTGGCCGAGGCCTATGACTATGCCGGCGAGGTGATGGCCGAGAACATGCTCTACCGCGACACCGCCGAGGGGGTGCAGGCGTTCATCGAAAAGCGCAAACCGGACTGGGCGGACAGCTAGTCGGCCTCCAGCGCCTTGCCCAGACGCGGCAGGCGCGCCTTTTTCATCAGCTTTCGCATCGGCCAGGCCTCGCCCGAAAGCCGCTCGGCCTCGGCGCGCACCGCTTCTGCGACCTTGCGGACAGATTCCGGGTGGCTGTCGTAAAGCCTGCGCAGGAACAGGTCGGGCACGTCCCGCGCGATGCCTTCCTCGGTCAGGGTGTGACGGGGGAAATCGCTGGTGTTGAGCGTCAACAGGATATCGGCCGACCCGGCAATCGCGGCGGCCAGCACATGCACGTCGTTTTCATCCGGCAGCCACAGCCGCGCCAGATCGCCATCGCGCGGCGACACCGAGGCCCTGGGCCAACGTGCCTCAAGCACCGCGATCTCGCCGCGCGCCAGCGTTTCCTGCCCCGGCCCCAGCTTGGCCGCCGCGCGCGCCCATTCCTCGAGGATGCGCGCCGACCACAGCGGCTCGAACAGCCCTTCGGCGGCCACGCCCATCACCACTTCGCGCATCACCGTGGGATAGAGCACGCAGGCGTCCAGCAGCACCTTCACGGCATCAGCCGGTAGAACAGCGCCTTGAGATAGCCGCTTTCGGCCAGTGCGGGGTGCTGCGGATGGTCCGGCCCGGCAAAGCCGGTGTGGATCAGCTGCGCCCCGCGCCCGGCGCGGCCGATGCCACGGGTGCAGGCGGTGCGAAACCTGTCGAGATCGGCGGCGTGCGAGCAGGAACACAGGCCCAGATAGCCGCCCGGCGCGACCAGCGGTGCGGCCAGGCGTGCAATCCGCTCATAGGCGCGCAGGCCCGCCTCCAGCGCCTTTTTCGTGGGCGCAAAGGCGGGCGGGTCGCAGATCACCACGTCGAACTGTGCCCCCTCCTGCGCCAGCGCCTCGAGCACGGCAAAGGCATCGCCCTGCCGCGTCGCGAACCGCTTGGAAAAGCCCGACCGCGTGGCCCCCTCTTCGGCCAGCGCCAGCGCCGGCGCCGAGCCATCGACCGCCAGCGCGCCCGTGGCCCCGGCGGCCAGCGCGGCCAGCGAGAAGCCCCCGACATGGCTGAACACATCGAGCACCCGCGCGCCCCTGGCGAGCCTTGCGGCAAAGGCATGGTTCGGGCGCTGGTCGAGGAACAGCCCGGTTTTCTGCCCGCCAATCAGGTCGGCCATGTAGGTCGCGCCGTTCATCTCCACCGGCACCGGGCCGTCGAGCGTTCCGGCGATAACCCTGGTCTCGTCGTCCAGCCCCTCAAGGCCACGCGCGCGGCCGGAGGCGCTTTTCACGATGGTCGACACCCCGGTGACCCCGGCCAATGCTGCAGCGAGCGGCTCCAGCAACACCTCGGCCCAGGCGGCGTTGGGCTGGATCACCGCGACATTTCCGAACCGGTCGATCACCACGCCGGGCAGCCCGTCGGCCTCGGCATGCACCAGGCGATAGAACGGGGCCTCGAACAGCCGCGCCCGATGCGCCAGCGCAGCCTCCAGCCGCGCGCGCAGCCAGTCCGGCCCGATCACCGCATCCGGATCACGGTCCAGCATCCGGGCGAAGATGCGCGAATTGGGGTTCACCGCGACGGTGCCCAGCGGCGCGCGCTCGGCATCCTCCAGCCGCGCGATCGTGCCCGGCGCCAGCGCCTTGGTGCGCCGGTCGGTCACGATCTCGTTGTCATAGACGCAGGGAAAGCCGTGGCGAACGGCGCGCGGCTGCACCTTGGGTTTCAGGCGGATGATGGGGCGATCTGCTGTCATGCGCCCTGCCTACAGGAGGACCGAAAAGGCGAAAAGCGCAAAAGGAAAGGCGCGCGCCGGGCCGGGCGCGCGCCTTGTTGTGCCTGTGGCCTGCCTCAGCCGGTGGCGCCAAGCTCACGGCGCACCATCCCGACCAGCGCTTCGCTGATCCGGCTGCGCTGGGTGATGCCCCGGGCCATGTCGGCGATGGCATCTTCGCTGGTATGGGCGTCGATCTTGAACCCGACCGGACGCGCCGCCTCGATCACCTCGCCGGTGGCCGCGTCGAGCACCGCCATGGTCATCTGGATATCATGCGTGGCCAGCCCCGACGGCGCGCTGAACCGGGCCTTTTCGCTCAGGGCATGGAACCGCGTCACCACGACTTCAAGCCGGACCTTGCGCGCACCGTTGAGGTCCGCGACCGCGCCGCGAAGCGCGTCGGTCACCAGACCGTCGACCTGGGCACGGCGGTCGCCCGGCCCGTCCTCGCGCCAGACGATATCGCCGCGCGGCTTGTAGCTGTTGTCCTCGGCGACCACCAGCGATGCCGGCACCGCGACCTCGACCGCCACGACCTTGTAGTCACGCGGCAGCGCCACGCCCGCCGGCGCATCGCCCGCCCCGCCGATCAGCGGCATCAGCGGCGAGGCACGGGTCACGTCGCCGACCTGGGCACAGGCGCCCAGCCCGAATGCGACAGTCAAAGCCAGGGCGACTCGAATGGGTGTCATAATGGTTCTCCATGTCCCGACCCGGCGCGGGCCGTCGTTGTATTTGGAGGAACATTCCCGCCGAATGGCGGCAGAAATGTGGAAATGGCGAGCCAAAGGTGCGGTTTTCGACCTATTGTCGAGCTGCGCGAAACAAATCAACCCCGCGATCGCGGCGATGATCGGTGCGGCCCCTCGTGTTAGCGCTAACCCTTGTTAGCGCTATCTGGGTGTGCTAGCCCGCGATTGGCGGACCGCCGGACGAACAGGATACCCCATGGCCTTGCACCCGAAACTGACCGATATCACCCAACGCATCGTCGAGCGCTCGCGCCCGCGCCGCGCCGATTACCTCGAACGCATGGCGCGCGCCGCCGAAGACGGGCCGAAACGCGCGCACCTGAGCTGCTCCGGCCAGGCCCATGCCTATGCCGGCGCGGGCGAGGATCAGGACGCGCTCGCCAATGGCCGCGCCCCCAACCTCGGCATCGTCACCGCCTATAACGACATGCTGTCGGCGCATCAGCCGTTCAAGGATTTTCCCGACCTGATCAAGGCCACCGCCCGCGCCGAGGGCGCCACCGCCCAGGTCGCAGGCGGGGTTCCCGCGATGTGCGACGGCGTCACCCAGGGCGCGATGGGCATGGAACTCAGCCTGTTCTCGCGCGACGTGATCGCGCTGGCCGCCGGGGTCGCGCTCAGCCACAACACCTTCGACGCCGCGCTCTATCTCGGGGTCTGCGACAAGATCGTGCCGGGGCTGGTGATGGCGGCCGCGACGTTCGGCCATATCCCGGCGGTGTTCGTGCCCGCAGGTCCGATGACCACCGGTATCTCGAACGACGAAAAGGCCAAGGTGCGCCAGAAATTCGCCACCGGCGAGGTCGGGCGCGCGGAATTGCTGGCCTCGGAAATGGCGGCCTACCACGGGCCAGGCACCTGCACCTTTTACGGCACCGCCAACTCCAACCAGATGCTGATGGAATTCATGGGGCTGCACCTGCCGGGGGCGAGTTTCGTCAACCCCGGCACGCCACTACGCGATGCCCTGACCGGCGAGGCCACGCGCCGCGCGCTGGCGATCACGGCACTCGACAACGAGTTCACCCCGGCCAGCCAGGTGCTGGATGAGCGCGCCTTCGTCAATGCGCTGGTCGGGCTGATGGCCACCGGCGGTTCGACCAACCTGGTGATGCACATGGTCGCGATGGCGCGCGCCGCCGGGATCGAACTGGCGCTGGAAGACTTCGCCGATGTCTCCGCGATCACTCCCCTGATGGCGCGGGTCTATCCCAATGGACTGGCCGACGTGAACCATTTCCACGCCGCCGGGGGCCTTGGCTACCTGATCGGCGACCTGCTGGCCGAGGGGCTTTTGCACCCCGACACCCGCACCGTCGCCGGAACCGGGCTGGCCGCCTATGCCCGCGAACCCAAGCTCGACGGCGCCCGCGTGCGCTGGGAGCCCGGCCCGCGCGAAAGCCTCAACGACAGGATCGTGCGCCCCGTCGCCGACCCGTTCCAGAAGACCGGCGGGCTGGTGCAACTGACCGGCAACCTTGGCGAAGGTGTCATCAAGGTCTCCGCCGTCGCCCCCGAGCGTCACGTCATCGAAGCCCCCGCGCGGGTGTTTCACGATCAGGACAGCGTGCAGGCGGCCTTCAGATCCGGCGATCTGGCCAGCGACGTGGTCGTCGTGGTGCGCTTTCAGGGGCCGAAATCGAACGGGATGCCGGAACTGCACGCCCTCACCCCGACGCTGTCGGTGCTGCAGGACCGGGGCTTCAAGGTGGCGCTGGTCACAGACGGGCGCATGTCCGGGGCGTCGGGCAAGGTGCCCGCGGCGATCCATATCTCGCCCGAAGCGATGGACGGCGGCCCGATCGCGCGCATCCGCGACGGCGACATGATCCGGCTTGACGCGGACGCGGGCACGCTGAACGTGCTGGCCGAGGATTTCGACAGCCGCGCGCCCGCCACCGCCGACCTTTCAGCCAACCGGACCGGCCTTGGCCGCGAGTTGTTCGAGGTCTTTCGCCAGAATGTCGGCCCCGCCCGCGACGGCGCGGCGGTGGTCGTGTAAGGAGTTGCCGATGACGCCCCAGGACGCCAGCGCCCGCACCGCAGAGATCTGCCGCCTTGCCCCGATCGTGCCGGTGCTGGTGGTCGAGGACGTGGCCCATGCCGAACCGCTGGCCCGCGCCCTTGTCGCGGGTGGCCTGCCCGCGCTCGAGGTGACGCTGCGCACCCCGGCGGCCCTTGACGTGATCGCGGCAATGGCCCGGGTCGAGGGTGGCGTGGTCGGGGCCGGCACGCTGATCACCCCCGACGACGTGCGCGCCGCCAAGGCCGCGGGCGCGCAGTTCGGCGTCTCGCCCGGCGCCACCGACGCGCTGCTTGACGCCTGCGAGGCCGAAGACCTGCCGCTCCTGCCGGGTGCGGCCACCGCGTCGGAGGCGATGCGGCTGTTCGAACGCGGCTACCGGGTGCTGAAGTTCTTTCCCGCCGAGGCCGCGGGCGGTGCGCCGTTCCTGAAATCCCTCGCCTCGCCCCTGCCGCAGATCGCCTTTTGCCCGACCGGCGGGGTCAGCCCGCAGAACGCGGCCACCTACCTAGGCCTGCCCAACGTGCTGTGCGCCGGTGGAAGTTGGGTCGCCCCGAAAGACATGGTGATGGCCGAGAACTGGTCTGGCATCGAGGCGCTGGCCCGCGACGCCGCCGCCCTGCCGCGCGCTTGAACTGTCGCGCATAAGCCATAGTATTTGTACTAGAAACTAATCGACTCAGGCAAGCGGCTCTCCCGAAAGCGCGTGCCTAATGCCGCCGCCCGCGCGCGCCGCCGCGCCGACCGCGTGGCTGGGCGACCCCGGCCAGACCCTCGCGCAGAACCCGGCTCATCGGGTGTTCGGGCGCGGCCTTGGCGTGGCGCGCGTGCAGCGCTGCAATCTGGGTGGCCTCGTCCGGGGCCTCGGGCCGCGACAGGGCCCAGTCGAAAAAGATCGAGCGGCACTCGGCCTCGCTGATCCCCTCGATCCGGTAGGCTTCGCGGATCAACCCGCGCGGATCAAAACCCTCGTCACTCATGTCGCCGCCTCCCCGGGTTTACGCGCCAAAATCGCCTCGATGGCCTCCTCGGCGGCCCGGCTTCGCGCCGCGACCGCCGCGCCCAGATTCTCAATGCTGGCTTCGCCGGTCGCCCGCAACAGGAAATCGCGCCCGCCCTGCCCGATCGCCTCGAGATCCAGCGTCCCTTCGGTCAACAGTTTCGCCGCCGCCTGCATCGGCCGCAACAACCCGTAACTGGCCTTGAGCGCCGCCGCCTCGTCTGCGTTGATCCAGCCGATCGCGACGCCCTGGTCGATCTGCTCCATGACACCGCGCGGCGTTTCGGGCGCCAGGATCGCAGCGCATTGCGCCACAAGCTCGACATCCTGCATCCGTCCCGGCCCGATCTTGGCATCGAGCGGCCCGCGCGGACCCTTGGCTTCGGCAATCCGTGTGCGCATCTCGACCACGTCGGCGATGGTTTTCCCGATATCGCGCGGCGCGTTCAGCACCTCGTCGCGCAGCGCCTCGACCGCCGCGCCGATCTCGTCTTCGCCCGCGACCGGGCGCGCGCGGGTCAGCGCCAGGTGTTCCCATGTCCACGCTTCTTCGCGCTGGTAGGCGCGAAAGCTCTCCAGCGAGGTCGCCACCGGCCCCTGCCGGCCCGAGGGGCGCAGGCGCATGTCGACCTCGTAGAGCTTGCCCTCGGCCATCGGGGCCGACAGCGCGGTCACCATCGCCTGGGTCAGGCGCGCGTAATAAGCCCGGCTGGCCAGCGGCCTGCGCCCGTCCGAGGCCTCGACCCCGTCCGGGTCGTAGATCACGATCAGGTCGAGGTCCGAGGTCGAGATTATGCTGCGCGCGCCCAGCGATCCCATCGCCACAAGCACCGCGCCCTTGCCCGGTGGCGGCCCGTGCTTTTCGGCGAACTGCGCCACGACCACCGGCCACAGCGTCGCCAGCACCGCGTCGGCCAGGTCGGAATACTGCCCGCCCGCCTCGGCCCCGTCGATCAACCCGCGCAGGTGATGCACGCCGATGCGGAAATGCCATTCCTTGGCCCAGCGCCGCGCATCGTCAAGCTGGCCTTCGTAATCCCCCTGCAATGCCGTCAGCCGGGCCGAGAGGTCAGCGGCCAACCTGGCCTGCCCCGGCCATTCGGCAAAGAAATCGCCCCCGATCACCGCGTCGAGCACCTGCGAATTTCGGCCCAGATAGACCGACAGCGCCGGGGCGGTGGCGGCAATGTCCACGATCAGGTCGACCAGCGGCGGGTTGGCCTCGAACAGCGAGAAAAGCTGCACCCCGGCGGGCAGGCCGCGCAAAAAGGCGTCGAACTGGGTCAGCGCCTCGCGCGGGCGCGCGGCCTTTTGCATCCGGGTCAGCAGGTCGGGCTTGAGGCGCTCGAAGATGCGCGACGCGCGGGCCGAGCGGCAGGCCGGGTAGTTGCGCCAGCGCGCAAGCATCGCCTCGGTCTCCTCGTCCAGTCCGGTCACCGCCGCGCGCGGCTCATCGGGGGCGAAAAAGCCCTCGGTCAGCGTGTGCACCTCGTCGAGCGCCGCCGCGAGACGCGCGCGCAGCGCCGCCACGTCGCCCTCGCCCATCATCGCGGCCAGCCGCGCGAACCCCGGCCCGGTCGAGGGCAGACGGTGGGTCTGGGCGTCGTTGACCATCTGCACCCGGTGCTCGACCTCGCGGTGGCTGCGGTAGTGCCCGGTCAGGCGCGCGGCCACATCCTCGGGCACCCAACCCCTGTCGGCCAGCGCCGCGAGCCCCTGAACGGTGCCGCGCTGGCGCAGGTCGGGGTCGCGCCCGCCGGCGATGATCTGGCGGGTCTGGGTGAAGAACTCGATCTCGCGGATGCCGCCGCGCCCGAGCTTAATGTCGTGATCCTCCAGCACGACCTTGCCGCCCAGCCCCTTGTGTTCGCGGATGCGCAGCCGCATGTCGTGGGCGTCCTGGATGGCAGCGAAATCGAGGTGCTTGCGCCAGACGAAGGGGCTGAGCCGCTCAAGATAGGCCGCGCCTGCCGCGATATCGCCGGCACAGGGCCGCGCCTTGATATGCGCCGCGCGCTCCCAGGTGCGCCCGACGCTTTCGTAATAGCCCTCCGCCGCGCCCATCGACAGGATCACCGGGGTGACCGCCGGGTCGGGGCGCAGGCGCAGGTCGGTGCGAAACACGTAACCCTCGCCGGTCATCTCCGACAGCATCGCCGCCATGCGCCGAGTGGCGCGCACCAGGCTGGAACGGGCGTCATGGAAATCGACCGGGTCATAGCGGTCCTGGTCGAACACCATGATCAGGTCGATATCCGAGGAATAATTCAGCTCATGCGCGCCCATCTTGCCCATCGCGATGGCCACGGCGCCCCCGGCGGTGGCGATATCGTCCTCGGTCGCGCCGGGCAGCTTGCCGCGCGCGATCTCGCGCCCGACGTGGTGTTTCAGCGCCCGGTCGGTGGCCAGATCGGCAAACTGGGTAAGTGCGCCGGTCACCTCTTCCAGCGTCCAGACCCCGGCCAGGTCGGCCAGCCCGGTCAACAGCGCCACCCGTCGCTTGGCCAGCCGCAGACTGCTGCCCAGCGCCTTGTCGGTGTCGCCCTCGACCCGGGTGGCATCGTCGAACGCCGCCTCGGGGCCGATCTCGAACGCCTGCCGCAGCCAGTCGCGGTCGCGGTCGATCAGGCTTTTCAGATAGGGGCTGGACCCGGCGGCGCCCCGGATCAGCTCGACCAGCTCGGGGGCGAGGTCGTCGAACGCCCCGGCGCTGTCCGCGCCCTGGTCGCGGTCGAACGGAATGGGCTGGCGGGTGATGCGGGCGGCGAATGTCATGGCTGGCAAGATGCGTCGCGCCTCGGGGGCGGTCAAGCGGGGGTGGCCAAGCGGTGGCCGGCATGGAATACCGGCGTGGACCATGAAACCCGGAGGCGGCGCATGTCAAAATCACTGAAACGGGTGCGCGCGGCGCTGGAGGCCGGCGGCATCACGGCGGACATCCTCGAGATGGCCGAGGGCACCCGCACGGCGGACGAGGCCGCGCGCGCGGCGGGCTGCGACATCGACCAGATCGTCAAGTCGATCGTGTTTCGCGGCGAGGCCGACGGGCGGGCGGTGATGTTCCTGACCGCAGGCGGCAACCAGGTCGACCCGGCCAAGGCCAGCCATGCTGCGGGCGAGGCGCTTGGCAAGGCCGATGCCGCCCTGATCCGGTCGCAGACCGGCTTTGCCATCGGCGGTGTCGCGCCCATCGGTCACCTGAACCCGATCCACGCCTTTTTCGACCCGAGGCTGCTGGATTTCGCCCTCGTCTGGGCCGCCGCCGGCACGCCCCGGCACATTTTCGCCGCCGATCCGCGCGAAATATTGCGCCTCAGCGGGGCGCAAAAGATTGATTTTACATCATAATCGAAATTAATGTGAACTGCCTTCACATTTTTCCTTGAAACCCGGACCACGGGTGCCAATCTGTTCAATGTGAAAAGGGTTCACATCAAACCTCAGTCCGAAAGGAGCCATAAATGTCTACCGCCACCGAATTCGACCGTTCCGGTCCGCAGAACTGGTTCACCAAGTCGGAAGCCTGGTTGGACGAACGCGGCAAGGGCGCGTGGATCGCCGTCATGGTCGTTGGCTTCATCGCCTTCTGGCCGGTCGGTCTGGCCATTCTGTTCTACCTGATCTGGAGCAAACGGATGTTCAACAAATCCTGCGGCCACGGTCGCACCCACTCGCACCGCCACACCGAGCGGATGAACCGCCGCCATGGCTTCCGTTCGTCCGGCAACACCGCGTTCGACGCCTACAAGGCCGAGACGCTGCAACGGCTGATGGATGAGCAGGAACAGTTCGAAGCCTTCCTCGACCGGCTGCGCGCCGCCAAGGACAAGCGCGAGTTCGACCAGTTCATGGACGAACGCGCCAGTGCCCCGCGCGACGAAGCCATCGAGGACGAGAACGCGGACGACGACGCCGACACCGGCAAGCAATCCGCCTGACCCAAAGCCCGACACACGGGCGCGGCCCTGACCGGGGGCCGCGCCTGCAATCTTGCCAAGAGGACCACATGCACACGCCCGATGCTCTCTGGGGCCTGCCCGATCCGCACAGCCAGGCCGAGTTCTACGCCGACGTGCCGACCAAGCGCGCCATCGCCTGGGTGATCGACACCATCCTGATCCTGGCCATCGTCATCCTGCTGTCGCTGATGACCGTCGGGATCGGCTTTTTCTTTTTCGGCTTCCTGCTGCTCGCGGTCGGCTTCGTCTACCGCACCGTCACCATCGCGAATTCGTCGGCCACGCCGGGAATGCGCATGACCGCGATCGAGTTCCGCAACCACCGGGGCGAGCGGCTGGACCTGACCACGGCGGTTCTGCACACGCTGGGCTTTTCGGTCTCGATGGCGATGGTCCTGCCGCAGATCGCCTCGATCATCCTGATGCTGACCACGCCGCGTGGCCAGGGGTTGAGCGACATGGTGCTGGGCACCGCCGCGGTGAACCGCAATGCGCGAAGCTGAGATCGGCGGATATGCACATCCCTGGCGGTCGGGGGGTTGGCGGAACGCCGGTCTGTTGATACGTTTGGCGCCAACGGGCCTTTTCACCGCTTCATAACCGACGACGCACCATGCGCCATACTCTTCCGCTCGCCCCGCAATTCTATGTGACGGCGCCGCAGCCCTGCCCGTATCTCGACGGGCGGATGGAACGCAAGCTGTTCACAGCGCTGCAGGGCGAACAGGCGGCGGAGTTGAACGACGCCCTGTCCAAGCAGGGCTTCCGGCGCTCGCAAAACGTGCTCTACCGCCCGTCCTGCACCGAATGCTCGGCCTGCCTGTCGGCGCGTATCCGGGTGGCGGATTTCAAGCCGTCGAAAAGCCAGCGCCGGGCGATCCGCCGCAATACCGACCTCACCCGCCGCACCCGCGCGCCCTGGGCGACCGAAGAGCAATACGACCTGTTTCGCCACTACCTCGACGACCGCCACGCCGATGGCGGCATGGCCGACATGGACGTGTTCGAGTTTGCCGCGATGATCGAGGAAACCCCGATCAAGAGCCGGGTGATCGAGTATTCCGCGCCGGATGAGGACGGCGGCAAGAGCCTGGCGGCGGTCTGCCTGACCGATGTGCTCGATGACGGGCTGAGCATGGTCTACAGCTTCTACGACCCCGCCCGCGCCGGCGACAGCCTGGGCACCTACGTGATCCTCAATCACATCGACCTGGCGCGCGAAGCCGGGCTGCCTTACGTCTATCTCGGCTACTGGGTGCCGGGCAGCCCCAAGATGGCCTACAAGGCGCGCTTTTCGGCGCTGGAGATCTATACCGGCGGCAGATGGACCGAACTGGCCGACCCGGCCGCGTTCAGCTCGGAACCACACCCGCTGTCCAATGATCCGATTGCCGAACAGGTGGCCCAGATCACCCTGCCGCACGCGGCCCCGGTGCGGCGCTGAATGCGATAAGTTGCGCGCGCGGCCCGAATCGCGGAACAAAAAATCCGGGCACGGCCCGCCCTGCGACACTTTATTCACGCATTTCGGCATTGACGCCCCCGACAGCCCCCCATAATGTCGCCCACGTTGAAAAGGAGCCTGGAATGCAGCGCATTCTTGTAATCGTGGAAGATTGGTGCATGGGACGGTGACGTAACCCTCATATATTCCCATGCGCCCCCGTAAGACCGGGGGCTTTTTTTTCTGATGAGCGTGGAACGGAGAGAACAATGACACGTCAGATGACCGGAGCGAAAATGGTGGTTCAGGCCCTGAAGGATCAGGGTGTGGACACGGTATTCGGCTATCCCGGCGGGGCGGTCCTTCCGATCTACGACGAGATTTTCCAGCAAAATGACATTCGCCACGTGCTGGTGCGCCACGAACAGGGCGCGGTCCATGCCGCCGAGGGCTATGCCCGCTCGACCGGCAGGCCCGGCGTGGTGCTGGTGACCTCGGGCCCCGGCGCGACCAATGCGGTCACCGGGCTGACCGATGCGCTGATGGACTCGATCCCGATCGTGGTGCTCACCGGCCAGGTGCCCACCTTCATGATCGGCACCGACGGGTTTCAGGAGGCCGACACCGTCGGCATCACCCGGCCCTGCACCAAGCACAACTGGCTGGTCAAGGACACCAGCAAGCTGTCCGAGATCATCCACCAGGCGTTTCACGTCGCCAAGTCCGGCCGCCCCGGCCCGACCCTGATCGACATCCCCAAGGATGTGCAGTTCGCCACCGGCACCTATACCCCGCCGGCCAAGGCGCGGGTCAGCCACTACCAGCCCCAGGTCAAGGGCGACACGGCCGCGATCACCCGGCTGGTCGAGATGATCGAGACCGCCGAGCGTCCGATCTTCTACACCGGCGGCGGCGTGATCAACTCCGGCCCCGGCGCCAGCCAGCTTCTGCGTGAACTGGTGGAGGCCACCGGCTTTCCCATCACCTCGACCCTGATGGGTCTGGGCGCCTACCCGGCCTCGGGCGACAAGTGGCTGGGGATGCTGGGGATGCACGGGCTTTACGAAGCCAACATGGCGATGCACGACTGCGATCTGATGATCAACGTCGGCGCACGCTTTGACGACCGGATCACCGGGCGGCTGGACAGTTTTTCGCCCGGCTCGAAAAAGGCGCATATCGACATCGACCCCTCGTCGATCAACAAGGTGATCCATGTCGATCTGCCGATCATCGGCGATGTCGGCCATGTGCTCGAGGACCTGTTGCGCATCTGGAAGGCGCGCGGGCGCAAGGTGCAGAAGGACGCGCTGGCCAAGTGGTGGACGAAGATCGAGAAATGGCAGGCGGTGAAATGCCTGAGCTACACCAATTCCGACAAGATCATCAAACCGCAGTATGCCCTTGAAAGGCTTGAGGAACTCACCCGCGGCATGGATCGCTACGTGGCCACCGAAGTGGGCCAGCACCAGATGTGGGCGGCGCAGTTCATGGGGTTCGAGGAGCCGGGACGCTGGCTGACTTCGGGCGGTCTTGGCACGATGGGCTATGGCCTGCCGGCCACGGTCGGCGCGCAGATGGCGCATCCCGACAGCCTGGTGATCAACGTCGCCGGCGATGCCTCGTGGCTGATGAACATGCAGGAAATGGGCACGGCGGTGCAGTTCCGCCTGCCGATCAAGCAGTTCATCCTGAACAACGAACGCCTGGGCATGGTGCGCCAGTGGCAGCAGCTCTTGCACGGCGAACGCTATTCGCATTCCTGGTCGGAAAGCCTGCCCGATTTCGTCAAGCTGGCCGAAGCCTTCGGCTGCAAGGGCCGGATGGTGAAAGACCCCGCCGAGCTTGACGACGCGATCAAGGAAATGCTGGCCTATGACGGGCCGTTCATCCTCGACGTGCTGGTCGAGAAGCACGAGAACTGTTTCCCGATGATCCCCTCGGGCGAGCCGCACAACAAGATGCTGCTGGGCGATGCCTCGACCGACGACGCGATCGGGTCGTCCGGTGCGGTTCTGGTTTAAGGAGAACGGATAAATGGCTGCTCTCAATATCAAAAAAGGCTCCACCCGCAAATCGGCCTATGAGCTTCGCGACCCCAACGCCGAGATCTACGAGCGTCACACGCTGGCCGTTCTGGTCGACAACGAGGCGGGCGTTCTGGCCCGGGTGATCGGGCTGTTCTCGGGCCGGGGCTACAACATCGAAAGCCTGACGGTGGCCGAGGTCGATCACACCGGCCACATGTCGCGGATCACCATCGTCACCACCGGAACCCCGGCGGTGATCGAGCAGATCAAGGCCCAGCTTGGCCGCATCGTGCCGGTCCACGAGGTGCATGACCTCACGGTCGAAGGCGCGTCGGTCGAGCGCGAACTGGCGCTGTGCAAGGTCTCGGGCACCGGCGACAAGCGGGTCGAGGCGCTGCGGCTGGCCGACATCTTCCGGGCCAACGTGGTGGATTCGACGCTGGAAAGCTTCGTGTTCGAGATCACCGGCACGCCGGAAAAGATCGACGCCTTCACCGACCTGATGCGCCCGCTCGGCCTTGTGGAAAGCGCGCGCACCGGCGTCGCGGCGCTGAGCCGCGGCGCGCAGTAGCAGGCTGCAGAGCCGGCCCGGGCGCGGTCAGGCGACGATCTTGAGATCGGGGGGTGTTGCGGAGACCTGCGCCGCCGCCCCCGCGAGGATCGCGCGCGGGTCGGTGCCGGGCTTGCCGGCGCGCAGGGACGTGATCTCGCACACGTAACGCACCCCGTCGCGGATCTGAACAAGCAGCTTGATCTCGTCACCGGGGTGCATCGCGACGATCCCTTCGGGCAGCGCCACCTCGGGTCCGAGAAAGGCCAGTGGCCCCTGATCCTCGCACCAGATGACGCCCACGCCCACTTCGGGATTGTGCCACAAAACCAGCCCGATCAATCTTGCCTCCTGCACAAAAGCAGCGCGACCAAACCCCGCCGGTCATCCTTCTGGGTGATCCGTAACGGGAATGTGTAAAAGAAGTATCTGCGATACGCATTGACCGAAATCAATGCGACCCTTCGTGCAGACCATGAGATACGCGGATCATTGCCACAATGTTGCAAGAAGCGCACGGATCAGGACCGCGTCGTCCGGGCGTGACAGCGTCGGCGCATGGCCGCAGTCGTCAAAGTCGGTGACGCCCGGCCTCGGGCCGCTTTCCGCCATCCGGTCGGCGATGTCGGCAGTCAGCAGGTCGGACTGGGTGCCGCGCAGCACATGGGTCGGTGTCTCGATCCGCGCCCAGCGGTCCCAGCTTGTCAGTTCCGGGCGCGAGGCTTGGAACTGCACCGTGATGCGCGGGTCGTAATGCAGGGTCAGCCCGCCCCCGGACATGCGCCGCAGCGAGGTGCGCGCCATCCGCTGCCAGAACACATCATGCGCCGGGCCGAACGGCGCATAGACCTCGCGCAGCCAGGCCTCGCCTTCGGACACCCGCGAAAACTCGGGCAGCGCGCCGACATAGGTCAGGATACGCTCGATCGCGGGCTCCGGCAGCTCGGGGCCGATATCGTTGACGATCAGGCAGGTCAGCCGCGCCGCCACCGGGCTCGACGCCACCCGCATCCCGATCAGCCCGCCCAACGAGGTGCCCAGCCAGCCGACCCGCTCCAGCCCGTAACGGTCGATCAGGTCGAGCGCGATGCCAGCGTAGAATTCCACCGAATACTCCGCCTCGGGCGTCTCGGCCCAGCTTGACAGCCCACGCCCGATCAGGTCGGGGCAGAGCACGAAATAACGGTCCGACAGGGCCGCCGCGATCTCGTCGAAATCGCGCCCGGTGCGCGCCAGCCCGTGCCACATCATCAGGGCCGGATTGCCCGGATCGCCCCATTCGGTGACGTGGATCTCGTGATCCATCACCGGGACGAACGAGAACCGCGGCACGCTCATGTCCGCGCGCCCTTCTGCATGATGGTGCCGACGATGCCCTTGGGAAAGAAATAGACCAGCAGGATGAAGATGATCCCCAGCCAGAACAGCCAGCGGTCGGGGTTCAGAAGGTCGGGCAACAGCGGCACGCCCGCCAGCGCCTCGGACGCCGCCCCCATCAGGTCGCGCAGGTAGTATTGCGCCATCACCATCAGGACCGCCCCGACCACCGCGCCCCACATCGTGCCCATGCCGCCGATCACCACCATCAGAAGGATGTCGATCATGATGGCAAACGACAGCGCGGTGTCGGGGCCGGTGTATTTCAGCCAGACCGCATAGACCGAGCCAGCAAGCGAGGCGACCAGCGCCGAGGCGCAGAACACGAAGGTGCGGTAGGCCACGACGCGGTAGCCGATCGCCTCGGCACGCGCCTCGTTCTCGCGGATCGCCACGAGCACGGTGCCAAGCGGCGACACGGTCAGGCGAAACATCACCGCAAAGAGGATCAGCGCGCTGGTGAAGACGAAGTAATAGGCCGCGATCTTGCCGTTGAGCTTGACGCCGAACCACTCGACGACCTTGCCGTCGGCATCGGTCAGAAGCTTGGTCGCGGGTTTGAACAGGTCCGGCGCGCGGTAGGTGATGCCGTCCTCGCCCCCGGTCAGGTGCGACAGTTGCGAGGCCAGCACCAGCGCGACCGAGGCCGCCGCCAGCGTGATCATGGCGAAAAAGATCGCCTTGACGCGCAAAGAAACCAGACCGATCGCCACCGCGACGACCAACGACACCGCCGCCCCCGCCAGCGCCCCCAGCGCCACCGCGTCCCACCCCGGCCCCATCTGTTTCAGCGCAATCGCGGCGCCGTAGGAGCCGAAGCCAAAGAACATCGTGTGCGCGAAACTGACGATGCCGGTATAGCCGATCAACAGGTCATAGCTCGCCACCAGCACGATGAAGATGCAGATCCGCGCCGCCACTTCCAGCGCGCGCACGTCCTGGAACAGAAACGGCGCGAACAGCAGAAGCGCCGCGATCAGGAAGACGGCGATCTTGACCGCCCTGGCTCCGGTTGTGTCCTGCTTTGCCATCACCGCCTCACTTCACCGCCGGCGCCAGCCCCTTGGGGCGCCACATCAGGATTGCCATCATCAGGATCATGTTCGAGGCCAGCGCCAGCTTGGGCGCGAGGTAGCCGACGTAATTCGCCGTCAGCCCGACGATGATCGCACCCAGAAGCGTGCCGCGGATTGACCCAAGCCCGCCGATGATCACCACGATGAAGACGATGATCATCATCTCGCCGCCCAGTGCGGGCGTGATCAGGGTCTCGTATCCTGCCCACATCGCGCCGCCCAATGCCGCCAGCGCCGAGCCCAGCATGAACACGCCGATGAACAGACGGTCGATGTTGAAGCCGAGGCTCTCGACCATCTCGCGGTTCTCGACACCTGCCCGGATCAGCAGGCCGATCCGGGTGCGGTTGAGCAGGAAATGCAGGCCCACGAAGATCAGCGCGCCCAGGACGAAGGCAAAGCCGCGATAGACCTCGATGCTCACATCCCCGATGATCCACGATCCTTCCAGGAAATGCGGGCGCGGCACCGTCACCGGGGTGCCGCCCCAGATCGCCAGTATCACCTGTTCGGACACGATCAGCGCGCCCATGGTGATCAGGATCTGGCGCAGGTGGTCGCGGTAGACCGGGCGCACGATGATCGTCTCAAACAACCAGCCCGCCACCAGCCCGAAGCCGATCGCCGCGATGAAGGCAAACGCCAGCGCCAGCGCGTTCAGGATCACGCTGTCGGCCACCAGCCAGTGGTTCAGCGCGATCAGCACCGAGGCCGCGACGAAGGCGCCGAAGCTGATGAAGGCGGAATGGCCGAAGTTCAGCACGTCCATCAGCCCGAACACCAGGCTGAGGCCCGAGGCCATCAAGAACACCATCAGCCCCATCGCCAGCCCCGCGACCGTCAGCGTCACCCAGGACGAGGGCGCGCCGATCAGCACGAAAGCCACCAGCGCCAGCGCGACGGGCAACAGGTTGACCCCTCCGAAACGCCCGATCTGTTCTGCCAGTCTGTCCATGATGTCTCCTAGGTCGCCAGGCCCAGCAGGCGGTTTTGCAACTCGGCATCGGCGGCGAAACCGGCCATGGTGCCGGAATGCACGACGCGCCCGTCCTCGATCACCGCCATGTCGCGCCCGAGGCTCTTGGCGAAGTGGAAATTCTGCTCGACCAGCAGGATGGTGGTGGTCCGGGCGATGTCGCGGAACGCCTCGGCCATGGCCGCCACGATCGAGGGGGCCAGCCCCTTGGTCGGCTCGTCGATCAGGATCAGCGCGCGCGGCTCGACGATGGCGCGCGCCACCGCCAGCATCTGTTTCTGCCCGCCCGACAAGCTCCAGGCCTGTTTCGTCCAGAACTGTTCAAGCGCGGGGAACAGCCCGTAGATGCGCGCCAGCCGGTCCGGGTCGAACTTGCCCTTTTCGGTCGCCAGCACCAGGTTTTCCTCGACCGTCAGCCCACCGAATATCCCCATGTTCTCGGGCACATAGGCGATGCCCTTGCGCGCGATCTCGGCGGTGTGCAGGCCCGAGATCACCTCGCCCTGAAACCGGATCGCGCCCGCCTTGGGCCGCCACAACCCCATGATCGAGCGCAGCGTGGTGGTCTTGCCCGCCCCGTTACGGCCCAGCAGCACAAACACGCCGCCCTCGGGCACTTCGAGCGAGATGCAGTGCAGCACCGCGTATTGCCCGATATCGGTTCTCACATCCTCGAGCGACAGCAGGCTCATGCCGTCTCCTCCGTCGCGGTGCCGAGGTAGACATCGCGCACCACCTGGCTGTCCATGATCTCGGCGGGCGGGCCGTCGGCCAGAAGCTCGCCGTTGTGCAGCACGATGATGCGGTCGGCCAGCGCGCGGATCACGTCCATCTTGTGCTCGACCAGCAGCACGGTCTTGGCCGGGTCGGTCTTGATCGTGGCGATCAGGTCCAGCACGTCGGGCGCGTGGTCCAGCGACATGCCCGCGGTCGGCTCGTCGAACATGTAGATGTCCGGCTCCATCGCCATCAGAAGCGCCACTTCCAGTTTGCGCTGGTCGCCATGCGGCAGGGCCGCGGCGGGCTGGTGGGCCAGGTGGGTCAGGCGCGTGGCCTCGAGAAACCGCTCGGCGGCTTCGGTCAGGTGGCCAAAGCGGCCCACGGGTCTGAGAATGCGCCAGCCCTCGCCGGCGCGCGCCTGCACCGCGAGGCGGATGTTTTCAAGCACGCTGAGGGCGGGAAACAGGTTGGTCAGCTGAAACGCACGCCCGATGCCGTGGCGCGCGCGGGTCGAGGGCGCCATGCCGGTCAGGTCGGTTCCGTCCTTGAGCACCTGGCCCGAGCTTGCCGCCAACTGCCCTGAAATCAGGTTGAAATAGGTGGTCTTGCCAGCGCCGTTCGGTCCCACGATGGCCGTCAGCTCACCGGGTCGAAAGGCCGCCGAGACCCGGTTCACCGCGACATGGCCGCCGAACCTAATGGTAAGATCGCGGGTTTCGAGAGAGGGCGTTGTCATGGGAAAATCCGCCGGGGCTTTGCGCGGGGGGTGGCCCGGCCCGGACGATGCCGGGCCGGAACGTGGCTCAGTCGTTGGTGCGACCGATCGGGATGTCCATTTCGCCCGGTTCGATGATGCGCACAAGCTCGGGGATTGCCCAGTCCACGTCGTCATCCACGCGGATCTTGAAGTGCACCATGCTTTGCAGCGCCTGGTGATCCTCGGGGCGGAAGGTCATCTCGCCCTTGGGCGTGTCCCAGGACATGCCTTCCATCGCCGCGATCAGGTCTTCGGTGTCGTAGCTGTCGGCGGTTTCCAGTGCCTTGACCACGGCCAGTGCGGCCGACATGCCGCCAGCGGTGAAGAAGTCGGGCGGGCTGTCAAAGCGCTTCATGTGCTCTTCCACCAGCCAGTTGTTCACCGGGTTGTCGTAGGCTTCGTAGTAGTAATAGATCGCGCCTTCCATGCCGGGGAACCGCTTGTAGGTCGGCAGAACCGCCAGGATATGCCCGCCCATCGAGATCTCGATGCCGTGCCGGCCCGGGTCCATCGCCTGGATCTTGCCCGGCGCATCGCCACCGCCGGCGATATAGATCAGGATGACCTTGCGGCCGTCCTTGTCTTTCAGCGCGTTGAACATCCGTTCCGCCGCGGCGGTGAAGTCGGCGGTGCCCTGCGGCACGTATTCCTCGGTCACCACGGTCGCGCCGGAGCCGTCGAGCGCGGCCTTGAACGCCTCGATCCCGTCATGGCCGAAGGCATAGTCCTCGGCCAGGGTGGCGACATAGAGGTTTTCGTCCGGCTGCAACGCCAACGCCTGGGCCTGCATGTCCATCGACGAGTTGCGCGAGGTCTTGAAGACATAGCGGTTGCTGTCCGGCCCGGTCAGGCCATCGGCCACGGCGGGCTCGACGATCAGAAGCCGCTCGTATTCCTCTGCAATCGGCAACATGCCCAGCGTCACGCCGGACGAGGTTGCGCCCACCGCCAAAAGCACCTCGTCGTCGCCGTAAGCCTCGGCCAGAACAGCACGGGCCACGTCGGGCTTGAACTGGGTGTCCTTCACGATGATCTCGATCGGGCGTCCGTCGATTTCGTTGGTGCCGCCGGTGGCATATTCGATGCCCATCTCGAACCCGGTCAGGGACTGGCGCGAAAACGCCTCGAGGCTCGAGCCTGACATGCCCTGCACCACCGCGATCTTGATCGGGTCCTGCGCCGCCGCCGGGCCTGCAAAGGCGATGGCGCCGGCCAGCACGGCAGCGAGCCGCGTGAATGCTTTCATGGTATCCTCCCTTGTCGACATCGCGCCGCTGTTGTGCCGGTGCGAGCGGTCGTCTAGTTTGTGTCCGCAACATTCAGCACAGGGCGCTTCGGGGCAAGCTGGTGGAAATACGTAACGAAGATCAGGAGGCTTTCGGCGGCGGCTCTCTGGCCGAGCTGGCCTATATGTATGCGCCGGTCGGGCTGGTGGTGACGGAAAACCGGGTGATCCGCGACTGCAACACCGCCTTTGCCGAGATGTTCGGCTATGCCCGCGCCGAGCTGCGCGACCAGCTTTTCGTGATCCTCTACCCCTCCGACGACGAGTTTCGCAACATCCGCGACCGGGGCATCAAGCAGTTGCAGGAAACCAACCGCTACTGGGACGAGCGCGTGATGGCGCGCCGCGACGGCACCCTGTTCTGGTGCCGGGTGCGTGGCCATTCCTTCACCCCCGACGCGCCCCTGCAACGTGCGGTCTGGAGCTTTGCCGACCTGTCGCCCACCCGCCCCTATTTTCCCCTGACCCGGCGTGAACGCGAGATTCTCAGCCATCTGTCCGAAGGACTGTCGAGCAAGGAAATCGCCCGAAAACTGGACATTTCGCACCGCACCGTCGAGGTCTACCGCGCCAAGCTCTTGAAAAAGTTCGAGGTCAAGAATACCTCTGCCCTGTTCAACGCGCTGGGGGCGATCGAGGGCGATCACATCATCTCCCACGGCCCCAAGGCCTGACGCCGTGCCCGCCCGGGGCGCAATACGCTTGAAACCCCCGCGCCCCCCCGTGTAAACCGGCATTCTCTCTACCTGATTGGGGATTATCGTGCTCGACCTGGCAAATATCCGCGACGAACTCGCCAAACACTACGACCTTGCCCCGAACCCGGAGCTGGCGTCGCAGATGGGCGATATCTACGCGCGCATGGACCGGGTCGTGAACCCGGTCGACTGGGCGGTCCACGCGCCCTATGTCGCCGCGATCAACAAGCTCAAGGCCGAAAAGAACGCGGTCATCCTCGCGCATAACTACATGACGCCCGAGATCTACCACGGCGTTGCCGACGTGGTCGGCGACAGCCTGCAACTGGCGATCGCGGCCACCAAGGTCGAGGCCGACATCATCGTGCAATGCGGCGTGCATTTCATGGCCGAGACCTCGAAGATCCTGAACCCCGAGAAGACCGTGCTGATCCCCGACATGGCGGCGGGCTGTTCGCTGGCCGAAAGCATCACCGCCGAAGGCGTGGCCGAAATGCGCGCGCGCTATCCGGGTGCGCCGGTGGTCAGCTACGTCAACACCACCGCCGAGGTCAAAGCCGCCTCGGATATCTGCTGCACCTCGTCCAACGCCGCCCAGATCGTCGCCGCCCTGCCCGAGGACACGATCATCATGACGCCCGACCAGTTCCTGGCCCAGAACGTCGCCAACCTGGTGCCCGAGAAAAAGGTGGTCTGGTGGGCCGGCTCGTGCATCGTGCATGAGCAATACACGGCCAACGACCTGCGCGAATACCGCGCGCTGCATCCCGACACCCGGATCATCGCGCACCCCGAATGCACCCCCGAGGTGATCGCGGAGGCGGATTTCTCCGGCTCGACCAGCGGTATCGTCAAATACGTCACCGACGAGCAGCCGAAAGAGGCGATGCTGGTCACCGAATGCTCGATGGCCTCCAACATCGCCGACAACCTGCCGGGCGTCGATTTCGTCGGCCCGTGCAACATGTGCCCCTACATGAAGAAGATCACGCTGGAAAAGATCCTGTGGTCGCTGCACACCGGGCGCGAAGAGGTCATCGTCGCCCCCGAGGTCGCAGGCAAAGCCCGCCGCGCGGTCGAGCGGATGATCGACATGAGCCGCGAGCTGGGCCTTTGAGGGCAGGCATGTGAGCCACACCATCGAGACCGGGCGCATCGTCATCGTGGGCGCCGGGCTGGGCGCGCTCTATGCCGCGCTCGAGCTTGCGCCCCGCCCGGTCCTGATCGTGTCGCCCGAGACCCTGGGCCAGGGCGCGTCCTCGGCCTGGGCGCAGGGCGGCGTCGCCGCCGCGATGGCCGCCACCGACAGCGCCGAGGCCCATGCCGCCGACACCATCGGCGCGGGCGCGGGCACCGTTGACGCCGAGGTCGCGGCGATGGTCACCAAGGCCGCGCGCGAGCACATCATCGACCTGACCGACAAGGGCACGCCGTTCGACCGCACACCCGATGGCGGCTATGTCATGAGCCTCGAGGCCGCCCATACCGCCCCGCGCGTGGTGCGGGTCAAGGGCGACCAGGCGGGCGCGCGGATCATGGAAACGCTGATCGCGGCGGTGCGCGCGGCGCCCTCGGTGCAGGTCTGCGAACGCTCGATGGCCACCGGGCTCGAGGTCACCGATGGCCGCGTCACCGGCGTGCATGTCCGCGCCGCGGATCGCGAGTCCGGGACGGTCCTGCTGCGCGCGCCGGCGGTGCTGCTGGCCGGCGGCGGCTCGGGCGGGCTCTATGCCGTCACCACAAACCCGCCGCGCATCCGGGGCCAGGTGATCGGGCTGGCCGCGCGCGCCGGAGCTGTGATCGCGGACGCCGAATTCGTGCAGTTCCACCCGACCGCGATGGACGTGGGCGAAGACCCCGCACCGCTGGCCACCGAGGCGCTGCGCGGCGAGGGTGCGCATCTGGTCAACAACCGAGGCGAGCGTTTCATGCTGGCGCTCGATCCGCGCGCCGAGCTTGCGCCGCGCGATATCGTGGCGCGCGGAATCTTTGCCGAAACCCAGGCCGGACGCCGCCCCGCGCTGGACACCCGCGCGGCCATCGGCGCGGCGATCCTCACCCGCTTTCCGGTGGTGGCCGAGGCCTGCCAGCGCAATGCCATCGACCCGGTGACCGAGACCATCCCGGTCGCCTGTGCCGCGCATTACCACATGGGCGGGATCGCGACCGACAAGTCCGGCCGCGCCAGCCTCAAGGGCCTGTGGGTCTGCGGCGAGGCCGCGTCGACCGGGCTGCACGGCGCCAACCGGCTGGCCTCGAACGGGCTGCTCGAGGCGCTGGTCTATGCCCGGCTTGCCGCCCGCGACATCGCCGCCGAAGTCGCCCCGACCGACGCGCCCGAAGCGGCGCTGACCTTTCCAAAGGGTGGCCACGACAGCTTTTCCGAGGCCTCGATGACCGCCCTGCGCCAGATCATGACCGATCATGTCGGCGTCCTGCGCGACGCGGCGGGCCTGTGCACGGCGCTCACCGGGATCGCCCGGCTGGAGGCCCGCGAAAGCCAGTCGCAGACTTTCGCCAACATGACCGCCACCGCCACCCTGATCGCCGCCGCCGCCTTTGACCGCCGGGAATCGCGCGGCGGGCATTATCGCACCGACTACCCCGATGCCGACCCGGCCCAGGCCGAACGTAGCCATTTGACCCTGGCCGAGGCGCTGGCGATCCGCGCCCGCTGTGAGGAGACGCAGACATGATCCCCCCCCTGCCCGACCTCGTGCTCGACCCGATGGTGCGCGCCGCCCTTGCCGAAGACCTCGGCCAGTATGGCGACATCACCACCCGCACGGTGATCCCCGAGGGCGTGCGCTATACCGCGCGGCTCAATGCGCGCGAGGATGGCGTGGTGTCGGGAATGCAGGTCGCGCGCATGGCGTTTCACCTGGTCGACCCGGCGCTTTCGGTCGAAACCCTGCTGGCCGACGGGGCGCCCTGCGCCAAGGGCCAGACCCTTATGACGATCGAGGGCGCCGCCGCCTCGATCCTGTCGGCCGAGCGCGTCGCGCTCAACTTCGCCGGGCGGCTGTCGGGCATCGCCAGCCTGACCGCGCGCTTCGTGGCCGAGACGCGCGGGACCGACGCCCGCATCACCTGCACCCGCAAGACCACGCCGGGCCTCAGGATCGTCGAGAAACTGGCGGTGCTGCACGGCGGCGGTTTCAACCACCGTTTCAGCCTGTCGGACGCGATCCTGATCAAGGACAACCACATCGCCGCCGCCGGTGGCATCAAGGCGGTGCTGGAGGCCACCAAGGCCAGCGCCAGCCACATGGTGCGGGTCGAGATCGAGGTCGACCGGCTTGATCAGCTGGCCGAAGTGCTGGACATCGGCGGCGCGGACGTGGTGCTCTTGGACAACATGGACCCGGACACGCTGCGCGAAGCGGTGGCGATGGCCGGGGGCCGCGTGGTCACCGAGGCGTCGGGCAACATGGTGCTCGGGCGCATCGCCGAGGTGGCGGCGACCGGGGTCGACTACATCTCGTCGGGCGCGCTGACCCACTCGGCCCGTGCGCTGGACCTGGGGCTGGATTTCTGAAGGATCGGCTTTTTGCGGGCCGGGCGGCGAGGCCGGACCAGCACCGACGAAAACGCCCCGTCAGGACTTTGCCGCAGGCCCCGCGATCCGCCTGCCCGCGGCATCGAACAGGTGCACCGGGCCATCGCCGGGCGCGACGGTGACGGTCTCGCCGACCGTCAGGCTCAGCCCCGGGGCGATCTTGGCGACGGCCTGTTGCCCGTCCGCCAGCTTCAACTCGACAAGTATCTCGTCGCCCAAGTGTTCGATCAGAACCACCTGTGCCTCGGCCCCGCCAGCGGCGCCCAGCACCAGGTTCTCGGGCCGGATGCCCAGCGTCAGCGGACCGGCCGGCACCCCACCCTCGGGCAGCGGCAGGCTGCCGAGCACACCGGTTTCGATCCGCTCCGCCCCCGCCTCTGCCGCGATCAGGTTCATCCGGGGCGAGCCGATGAAGCCCGCGACGAAGACATTGGCCGGCGCGTTGTAGAGATCGAGCGGCGATCCCATCTGCTGCACATGCCCGTCGTGCAGAACCACGATCTTGTCGGCCAGCGTCATCGCCTCGACCTGGTCATGGGTGACGTAGATCATCGTGGTCTTGAGCTGCCGGTGCAGGTCGGCGATCTCGCGGCGGGTGTCGACCCGCAGCGCCGCGTCGAGATTGGACAGCGGCTCATCGAACAGAAACACCGCAGGTTCGCGCACGATGGCGCGGCCGATGGCGACACGCTGGCGCTGGCCGCCCGACAGTTGCGACGGGCGGCGCTCCAGGAGCGGCTCGATCTGGAGCATCCTGGCGGCGCGCATCACGCGGGCGTCGATCTCGGCGCGGCTCATGCGTGACAGTTTCAGCCCGAACTCCATGTTGCCGCGCACCGTGCGGTGCGGGTAGAGCGCGTAGCTCTGGAACACCATCGCGATGCCGCGCTCCTTGGGCGAGGCATCGTTGACCCGGCGCCCGCCGATCAGAAGATCGCCGCCGCTGAGGTCTTCCAGCCCCGCGATGATCCTGAGAAGCGTGGACTTGCCGCAGCCCGACGGGCCGACGAAGACCACGAACTCCCCGTCCGCGATCGACAGGTCGATGTCCTTGAGCACCTCTGCCGCGCCATAGGACTTGGATACCTTGTCGAGCCTTACGTCCGCCATCGTCGCACCCTCTTGTGCGCGCCGCCCCCCGTTTCGGGAAGGCGGCGCCTGCCTTGGTGAGCCAGGATCACGCCTTGCCGCTCATCCGGTCCTCGAAGAACGACAGGTGCTTTTTCTGCGCCTCGATCAGCCGCGCCTTGTAGGCGGCATAGGCCTTGTCGGTGTCGTTCAGCGTGACCCCGGGGATCGTCGGTGACGCAAAGACCGGCAGTTCGATGCCGCGATCGGCCAGGGTCTGCGCGGTGCGCGCGGCCATTTCGTGCATCAAGATCATCGCCAGCACGGTCGACGAGCCGCCGACCGGCCTGCTCCAGCCCTCCACCGGCACGATGGCGTCCTCGACCGGGGCGCAGGTGTCAATGGCGACATCGGCGCAATCGGCCAGCACCTTGCCCGAGGAATGGGTGGCCTTCTTGTCGCGGTTGGCAGCCGCGTTCACCGCGATCACCTTGACGCCGCGCGCCTTGCAGTAAAGCGCCGTGTCGATGCCCGAGGCGTTGGTGCCGGAATGACCGAACACCACCAGGGTATCGCCGGGATTGATCGGTTCGTGGTCAAGGAACTTCTCGGCATAGCCTTCGGTGCGCTCGAGCCACAGCAATTCGCGCACCCCGCCCGCGCCCAGCACCGAATGCCACATCAGCCTGGGATCGGTCAGCGGGTGAAAGGCGATGAAGGCACCGTAGCGCGGAAAGGTCTCCTGCGCCGGCAGGACCGAATGGCCGGAGCCGTAAAGGTGGATCAGTCCGCCATTCGCGGCGGTTTCGGCCATGATCGCGGCGGCCTCGGTCATCGCCGCGTCGTTGACCTCGGCGGCCTTGGCGGCAAGCTCGGTCAGGCGACCTATGTAGAGAGACATGTTCGTTCCTTTCGTTATCAGTAAAAGAGTTTCGAGCGGATCTCGTAGCGGTCCGCCCGCATGGTTGACTCGACGTGTTCGAAGGGTCCGTGCGCGTCCGAGGTGGTGCGCCGCACCTCGAAGGCGGGGCTGCCGGGCGCGACCGCGAGGTCGGCGGCGTCCTCGGCGCTGACGGTGCCGGCGCGGTAAAGCTCTTCGGCCGATTGCGGCGCGATGCCCCAGCCTTCGCGCAGGAAATCGTAAAGCGATGTCAGCTCGCCCTTGAGCGGCAGGAACCCGGGCACCCGGTGGGCCGGCAGATAGGCGGTCTGCACCCCGATCGGGTTGCCGTTGGCCAGCCGCACCCGGCGCAGCTTGATCACCGGCTCGCCGGGCTTGAGGGCAAGCGCCTCGGCGATGTCATCCTCGGCGGGCATCTCGACCGCGCTGGTGCCGCGGGTGCCGACCTTGTCGCCGAGGTAGGCCATTTCCTCGGTAAAACTGGTCAACCCGCGAATACCGGCCACGATGGTCGAGCGCCGCACGAAGGTGCCGCGCCCGTGCTCGCGGCGCAGATGGCCGCTTTCCTCGAGCCGGCGCAGCGCGTGGCGCAGGGTGATGCGGCTGACGCCCAGCATTTCGGTCAGCCGGGTCTCGTTCGGCAACTGGTCGCCGTCCTGCCATTCGCCGCGCTGGATCATGTCGCGCAGCGATTGCTCGGTCTGGTGCCAGAGCGGCTCGGGGCGGTTGCGGTCGGGTCGGCGGATGGGCAGGTCTGTGCTCATGTGCGGTTTTCCTCCCAGGCAGGATGGCCGATGGCGGCGATGGCCGCCCCGGCAAGGCTGGCCGACCGGCCGAAGGCGGCGGGTGAAATGGTGGTGTCGCGCAAGTGGCGGGGCAGATGCTCGCGAAGCCGGGCCAGGACCGGCGGCCCAAGCACGTCGAGGGCGCTGGAGACACCCCCCGCGACGATCACCCGTTCGGCCCCGGTCAGGGCGACCGCCCCGGCCAGCGCCGTTCCCAGCGCCGCGATGGCGGGGGCAAGGGCTTTCGTCGCCGCCACGTCGCCCGCCCGGGCAGCCGCGATCAGCGCCGGGCCGTCGGCCAGCCCGATCTGCCGTGCTGCGCGGTCCAGCGCCCGGCCCGCCGCCACGCTTTCCAGCCAGCCATCGTTGGGCGTGCCGGGCGCGTTCATGTCGGCGCAGGCCCAGCCGAACGAGGTGGCGCCGCCCCGGATCACCCGGCCCCCGGCAAGCAGGCCCGAGCCGATGCCGGTGCCGATGGCGATCAGGATCGCGTTTTCCAGCCCGCGCGCAGCCCCGGCGGCGACCTCGGCCAGCAGCGCCAGTTGCGCGTCATTGCCCAGCCGCACCTTGAGGCCGGGAAAGACCCGCGCCATGTCGACCCCGTCGAGCCACGGCAGGTTCGGCACCCATTGGCAGACCTGCCCCTGTGCATGGCCGGGAATGGCCAAGCCGATGGCCGCGGGGCGATGTTCGGCGATCAGCCCAGACAGCACCGCCCGAAACGCCGCAAGCCCGTCCGGCGCGCGGTCGCGCAACAGCAGGCGCGGCGGCGCATCCGGTGTGACCTCCGGCCCCTCGGCCAGCGCCACGCGCAGGTTGGTTCCCCCAAGGTCGATGGCCAGAACCCTCATCCCTTCACCGCCGCACTGACCATGCTGTCAACGAAGAAGCGTTGCAGGAACACGAACAGAACCAGCGGCGGCAGCACCGCCATGGTCGCGCCCGCCATCACCAGGGGCGTGTTCATGGCACCGCGATTGTAGCTCAGAAGCCGCCCGAGGCTCAGCACGATGGGATAGTCCTCGCTGGCCCCCTGAAGCACCGTGAGCGGCCACAGATAGGTGTTCCAGTGATAGACGAAGGCAAACAGCGCCAGCGCCGCGATCGCCGGAACGATGGCCGGCGCCACCACCGAGAACACCACCCGCAACTCCGACGCGCCATCGACTCGGGCCGCGTCGATCAGGTCGTCGGGCACGCCTGCGATGAACTGGCGCATCAGGAAGATGCCGAACGCATTGGCGAGGTTGGGCAGGATCACCCCGACCAGGCTGGCCGAGAACCCCATCGCGCTGACCATCCGGTAAAGCGGGATCAGGGTCACGATCGGCGGCAGGAACATGGTGGCGATCATCACCGCGAACAGGGCGTTGCGGCCCCGAAAGCGGTATTTGGCAAAGGCGAACCCGGCCATCAGCGAGGTCACGAGGATGCCGGTGGTCGTCACCGTCGCGATCACCGCCGAATTCCACAGCGAGCGCCCGGCCTGAATGACCTCGGACACCGCCCCGTAGGCCGAAAGGTTCAACGATCCCGGTATCCAGACCGGCGGCGTCTGCATCGATTCCTCGGGTGTCTTGAAGCTCGACAGCACCATCCAGACCAGTGGAAAGGCCGAGGCCACCGCCAGCGCGATGATGAGCAGCAGGATCAGCCCGTGGGTCGGGCGCGGCAGGCGGGTCATTCGCGCCCCCCCCTGCGGTTGGCCGCGAAGATCGCGAACACCGTGACGATCAGCGCCAGCATCAGCGTCACCGCCATCGCCGACCCCAGCCCGCCTTGCGAGCGTTCGATGCCGACGCGCCGGATATGGAAGGTCAGCACGTTGGTCGACCCCGCCGGCCCGCCTTGCGTGATCAGCGCCACCGGCTCGAACACCTGCACCGCGTTGATGATCGCGATCACGGCGGAAAACAGCAGGGTGCGCCGCATCAAGGGCAGGGTGACCCCGAAAAAGCTTTGCACCGGCCCGGCCCCGTCAATGCGCGCGGCCTCGTAAAGCGTGTTGGGAATCTGCGTCAGCCCCGCCACCGCCAGCACCGTGAAATAGCCGATCTGCTGCCAGACGTTGAGCAGGACCAGCGAATAAAGCGCGGTGTCGGGCGCGGCGAGCCAGGTCTGCGGCCCGATGCCGACCCAGCCCAGGATCTGGTTCAACGGCCCCTCGGTCGGGGCATAGAGCTTGGACCAGACCAGCGCCACCGCGATCATCGGCACCATGTAGCTGGCAAAGAGCACGGTGCGCAAAAACTGCCCCCCGGCGACCGCGCGCTGATAGACCAAAAGCCCCAGCAGCACCGACAGCGGCAGCAGGATCGCCACCGACAGCGCGGTGTAGATCGCGGTATTGCGCAGCGCGGTCTTGAAGTCGCGCCCGACCGACAGGGCGCTGAAAATGTCTTCGTAGTTGCGCAGCCCGACCCATTCGGCGGTGGAGAACGGCGTCTGCGTCGACCATTGGTGAAACGACAGCCAGATGGTCAGAACCATCGGCACCAGGATGAACACGCCGATGAACCCGGCAGCGGGGCCAATCATCAGGATCGGAGAGAGGCGGGCGCGGGGCATGTCGGCGGTCTTCGCTGGCTGAGGGGGCGGCGCGCCCGCAAGAGCGCGCCGCGTTTGCTTGGTCTTGGCGCGGCCCTAGCGGGCGGCGCGTTCGAGGATCGACAGCGCGTCGGCCTGTGCGGCTTCCTGCGCCTGGGCGGCCGTGATCTGGCCATATTCCAGCGATTCCAGCGTCTGCTGCAACGCCTCGGTGAACTCCTGCCCGCCCAGCACGATCGGGAAGGCCCGGGCGTTCTCGAGCACGCTGACATAACCGGCAAGGAAATCGCGGCCCAGAACGTCCTGGTTCGCGGCCACGTCCGAGCTGCGCGACGGCAGGATGCCCATCGACATCAGGATATCGGACATCGCCGAGGCATCGCCCTCGCCGGTGCCTTCACCGTTGAGCCAGGCCAGGAAATCCCAGGCCGCGGCCTGTTCCTCGGCGCTGGCGGTGGCGCTGACCACGGTTTGCCAGGTGTAGGAGATCGAGCTTGCGACCTCGCCCGACGGGCCGACCGGGATCGGCGCGGTGGCGACGTTTGCGAAATCGTCGCCCATGCCCGCCTTGAGCGCGCTTTCCCACCAGTTGGCCATGATGATCATGCCGGTCTTGCCCGACACGAAGTTGTCGAGGAACGGCCCGGTGGTGTTGGCGTCCGCCGTGCCCATCGCGGGCACCGACCAGCCGTTGCTGACCAGTTCCTTGTAAAGCGCGAAGGTCTCGCCCGCCTCGGCGCTGTCCAGCGTCGGCTTGCCATCGGTGATCAGCGCGCCACCGTTCGAGACCAGCAGCGAGGCAAAGGGATGCACCACGCCCGCCGACCACGAGTTGATCAGGCCAAAGCCCTGACGCCCGGCGCCCGCATCGGTCAGCGCGGCGGCGGCGGCGGTGAACTCTTCCCAGGTCGCCGGGGCGGCGTCGATACCCGCCTCGGCGAACAGCGCCTTGTTGTAGTTCAGCGCATAGACGTTGACCTCGTTCGGGATGCCGTAAAGCGTGCCGCCGACCTGGGCCGCGGCGGCGATCCCGTCGGGCCAGGCCGCGCGCACCTCGGAGGCGACACCGTCCGGTGCGGGCGCGACAAGGTCGTCGCGGACCAGTTCCGGCAGCCACAGATCATAGATGCCCGAGATTGTCGGGGCCGACGCCCCGGCGGATGAACGGATCGTGGTCAGCAGATCGCCGAACGGAACCGCCCGGACCGAGATCGAGACATCGGGATGCGTCTCCTGGTATTTTTCGGCCGCCGCTTCCAGAAGCGCCACGGTCTCGGGCGACCAGTGGGTCAGGTAGCTGACTTCTACGGACTGCGCCGAGACGGCGGTGGCAGCGCAGCTCAGCATGAGGGCAGGCAGGGCCTTCCAAGGTTTCATTTCAGCGATCTCCTCTTTCGCAGCGGCGTGATGCCGCTTGTGCGAAAGGTTATAACGACATATCGTCATGTCAAGAAAATTCACGGAGACCCCGATGCAGGATATCCTGGGAACGGCCATGACCCCGCATGGCCCGCGCGCGGTGCGGATTGCGGTCGCGGAAGGCCGGATCGCTGAAATCACGCCGGACTCGGCGGCGGGCGACGCGCTGATCCTGCCGGGGTTCATCGACCTGCATTGTCACGGCGGCGGAGGCGATGACGTGATGGACGGCGACGGCGCGGCGGCGCGCATCGCCGTCTATCATGCCCAGACCGGCACCACGGCGATGCTCGCCACCACCATGACCGCGCCGGTCGACCGGATTCGTTCGGTTCTGGGGGACGTGGGCCGCGCGATGGCCGCTCCCGCGCCCGGTGCCGCCGAGATCCTTGGCGTCCACCTGGAGGGACCGTTCATCAGCCCCGACATGCTCGGTGCCCAGCCCGCCTGCGCGCGCGAGATCGACCTCGGCCTCCTTGACGCGTTCGACGCCCTCGCACCGCTTCGGGTGCTGACCTACGCCCCGGAAGCCGACCCCGAGGGCCGGTTGCTCGCCTTCGCCCGCGCCCGGGGCATCCGCGCCCAACTCGGCCACAGCCCCTGCCCCTACGAGACCGCCGAGGCGGCCTTTCGTGACGGCGCGGGCGGCGCGACGCATCTGTTCAACGCCATGTCTCCGCTGCACCACCGCGCGCCCGGACTGGTCGGGGCGGCGCTGGCCCATGCCGATCACGCCGAGCTGATCCCCGACCTTCTGCACGTCCATCCCGGCGCCATCCGCGCCGCCCTGCGCGCGATCCCCGGCCTCTACGCGGTCACCGATGCAACCCGCGCGACGGGCATGCCCGACGGCAGCTATCCGTTCGGAGAGATCACGGCCACGAAATGCGGCAACGGGCTCAGGCTCGCCGATGGCACGCTGGCCGGGTCGTGCCTGTCGATGCTTCAGGCCTTCCGAAACCTCGTGGAAATCGGCCTGCCCCCCAGCGAAGCCGCCCGGCGCTGCGCGACCCTGCAGGCCGATTATCTCGGACTTTATGACCGGGGTCGCATCGCCACGGGCGCAGTGGCCGACCTTGTGATCCTCGCCCCCGATCTTACGCTGCGCGAGGTTGTCCTGCGCGGACGGTAAGCGGGCCGGTCAACCCTCCAGCCGGCTCACCACCACCGTGACTTCGGGCTTGCGGCCGATTTCGTCTTCGCAGGTCTTGCGCGCGGTGCGGCGCAGCTCTTCCTCGAGCTTGGCATCGTCGGCCAGCGTCTTGCGGCCGGCGCGGGCGATGAACTGGCCAAGGTCCTCTTCCAGCACGTCGACCAGTGCGGCGCGCGAGCGGCCGGTTTCGGGCAGCCCCATGATCTCGACCCAGGGGTCGCCCAGGGCGTCGTTGTCCTCGAGGATCACGTTCACGATCACATGGCCGTTCAGCGCCAGCCGGATGCGGTCGCGCACCACCCCGTCGAGCGCGCCGATCAGGATGTCGCCGTCGAGATAGATCCGGTCGGCCTCGACATGCTCGACGATATGCGGCGTCGCGCCGGTCAGATCGCAGACCGCGCCGTTGGGGACGATCATCGAGGCGCGCCCATTGGCGGCGGCAAGGTTGGCATGTTCGCGCAGATGCCGGTGTTCGCCGTGCATCGGCAACACGATCTCGGGATCGACCAGCGCGTGCATCCGCTCGAGGTCGGGCCGGTTGGCGTGGCCGGAGACATGATAGCGGTCGTCCTCGGCCACCACGTCGACGCCCATCTCGGAAAACGCGTTGTGGATGCGCCCGACGCCGCGTTCGTTGCCGGGGATGGTCTTGGAGGAAAACAGGAACATGTCGCCCTCGGCCATCGACATGCCGAGGTATTTGCCACGGGCAAGCTGGGCCGAGGCGGCGCGGCGCTCGCCCTGGCTGCCGGTGACGATCAGCATCAACTCCTCGCGCGCGAGGTCGCGGGCGTCCTCCGGCGTGATCGTATGCGGGAAATCGGTGACGATGCCGGTCTTGACCGCGACCTCGATCATTCGGCGCATGGCGCGGCCCAACAGGCAGACCGAACGGCCCGCCGCGCGCCCGGCCTCGGCCAGCGTCTTTACCCGCGCGACGTTCGAGGCGAAGGTGGTCGCCACCACCATGTGCGGCGCCTTGGCGATCAGGTCCGAAATCGGCTCGGCCAGCCCGGCCTCGGAGCGGCCGGGATGGGGCGAGAACACGTTGGTCGAATCGCACACCAGCGCGCGCACCCGGCCCTTGGTCGCTTCACCCCAGAGGTCGAAGTCGAACGGCTCGCCCACCCCCGGTGTCGGGTCGATCTTGAAATCGCCCGTATGCACGATCCGCCCTGCCGGCGTGTCGATCACCAGGCCCGCGCTTTCGGGGATCGAATGCGACAGCGGCACGAAGCTGACCGTGAACGGCCCCGCCTCGGTGGTGGCGGGATACGGCTGGGTGATCCGAACGATATCCGGGTCCTGGCCGGAATCCTCGAGCTTGAGCCGCGCCAACTCGCCGGTGAAGGCACGGGCATAGACCGGCACCCGCAGATCGGACCACAGCCGCCCGATGGCGCCGACATGATCCTCGTGCCCGTGGGTGATGAAGATCGCCTCCAGCCGGTCGCGGTTTTCTTTCAGAAAGCCGATGTCGGGCATGATCAGGTTGACGCCGGGCGTGGTGTCCATGTCGGGGAAGGTCACGCCCAGATCGACCAGGATCAGGCGTTCCTTGCCCTTGGGGCCGTAGCCGTAGACATAGGCGTTCATGCCGATCTCGCCCGCGCCGCCGAGGGGGAGATAGATCAACCGGTTCTTGCTCATATGCTGCCCTGTTCCTTGTTGTAATTATAGATGTCGAGCAACCCCTGCATGGTCAGCGTGTCCTCGGTCACGTCGAACAGATCTTCGCCCTGCTGGAACAGGGGTGCCAGACCGCCGGTGCCGATCACTTTCATCGGGCGGGCGTGTTCGGCCTTGATGCGGGCGCAGATCTCCTTGATCAGCCCGATGTAGCCCCAGTAGACGCCCGACTGCATGCAGGCAACCGTATTGGTGCCGATCACCCGTTCGGGCCGCGAGATATCGACATGCGGCAGCGCGGCGGCGGCCATGTGCAGCGCCTCCAGCGACAGGTTCACGCCGGGCGCGATCACGCCGCCGATATAGGCGCCGTCATGGTCGGCCACGTCGAAGGTGGTGGCGGTGCCGAAATCGACGATGATCAGATCGCCGCCATATTGCCGAAAGCCCGCCACGGTGTTGACCAGCCGGTCGGGCCCGACCTGGGTGCCGGCATCGACGCGCACGCCGATCGGAAGCAGGCACTCGGGCTTGCCCACCACCAGCGGACGCAGGCCGAAATAGCGGTCCGAGAAGACCCGCAGGTTGAACACCACGCGCGGCACGGTGGACGAGATGATGACGCCGGTGATCTCGGGGGTGATGCCGTGATGGCGGGTCAGCGTGTCCCACCAGACGAAATACTGGTCGGCGGTGCGCTGATGCTCGGTCGAGGTGCGCAGGGTGCAGAGGATCTTTTCGCCGTCCCAGATCGAGAAGACGGTGTTGGTGTTGCCGGTGTCGATGGCGAGCAGCATGGTGCGCTCCTAAAAGAAGATGTCGCCCGCCGCGATGCGCCGGGTGCCGTGGGGCGTTGATAGGACAAGCTGGCCGTCCTCGTCCACATCGCGGAAGGTTCCGGTGATGTCCTCGCCCGGCAGCCGCGCGGTGATCGGCTGGCCGATCCGGGCGGCACGGGCAAGCCATGCGCTGCGGATCGGGGCGAAACCGTAGCTGGAAAACTGCGCCTCCCAGGCGGCATAGGCGGGGGCGAGGGTTTCGAGAAAGTCCTCGGGCGTGACCTGCAACCCGGTTTCTCCGGCCAGCGACACCGGGGCCAGCGCGCCGGGTTCGACCTGGTCCGGCGCGGGAGCCTTGGCCAGGTTCACGCCGATGCCGATGGCCAGGCCAGAGGGCAACAGCCCTTCCAGCAGGATGCCCGCCAGCTTGCCGCCGTTCAAAAGCACGTCGTTGGGCCATTTCAGCGCCAGCGCCCCGGGCCTGCCGGTCAGCGTGGCCAGCACATCGAACAACGCCAGCGCGGCGACGAAGCTGCGCAGCGCCGCGCGCGCCGGATCGCTCGGATCGGGCAGCACAAGGGCGGCTGCGAAATTGCCCTCGGGGTTGGCCCAGGCCCGGCCCCGCCTGCCCCGCGCGCGGGTCTGCGCACGCGCGCTGATCCAGGTCGGGCCGGCCAGTTCGGGCAGCCGGCGCGCGGCCTCGTCCAGTGTCGAGGTCACGCTGTCGAGCGCGAGGTGGCCGTAGCCGCGCGGCCAGGCGGCTTCGGGCCGCCGGCCTGCGTCAGTTGACAAGGATCAGTGCCGCTGCCGCCGCCGCGCTTTCGACGCCAAACAGGTTCACCACCCCCAGCACCATCGCCGTGGCCGATCCGACCAGCATCACCCAGGCCGCGGGCGACATCGGGGTCTCAATGGTCGTCTCGCTCTCGCCGAAATACATGTAGTAGACGATGCGCAGGTAGTAGAACGCGCCGATCACCGAGGCGATCACCCCCGCCACCGCCAGCCACATCAGGTCGGCCTGCACCGCGGCATTGAGCACGTAGAGCTTGCCGAAGAAGCCGACCAGCGGCGGCACCCCGGCCAGCGAGAACAAGAGCACCAGCATCGCCGCGGCCTTGACCGGCTCGGCCTTGGCGTATTGGTTGAGCGACCGGATATCGACCACGTGCTTGCCGTCGCGCTCCATCGACATGATGAAGGCGAAGGTGCCCACGTTCATGGTCAGGTAGATCGCCATATAGACCAGCATCGCCTGCACGCCGTAGGCATCGCCCGCCGCCAGGCCCATCAGCGCAAAGCCCATGTGCCCGATCGAGGAATAGGCCATCAGCCGCTTGAAATCGGTCTGCGCGATGGCCGCCACCGCGCCCAGGAACATCGAGCCCAGCGAGATCAGCACCAGCACCTGTTGCCAGTCGGCCACCGCCGCCCCGAAGGCGTCGAACAGCACCCGGGCGAACAGCACCATCGCCGCCAGTTTCGGCGCGGTGGCGAAGAAGGCGGCAACCGGCGTCGGCGCACCTTCGTAGACATCGGGCGTCCACATGTGGAACGGCACTGCCGAGACCTTGAAGGCCAGTGCCGAGATCACGAAGACGAGGCCGAACAGCAGCCCAAGCCCGACATGCCCGTCGGTCGCCGCGGCGATGATGCCCGAGAACAGCGTGGTTCCGGCATAGCCATAGACCAGCGAGGCACCGTAGAGCAGCAGCCCCGACGAGAGCGCGCCGAGGACGAAGTATTTCAGCCCCGCCTCGCTCGACTTCACGCTGTCGCGGTTCATAGCGGCGATGACGTAAAGCGACAGCGATTGCAGCTCGAGCCCCATGTAGAGCAGCATCAGGTCGCCCGCCGAGACCATCACCATCATCCCCACCGTCGCCAGCGCGACCAGGATCGGGTATTCGAACCGCGCCATGCCGCGCCGGGCCAGCACCGCCTCGCCCGCCAGCAGCACCGCGCCGGCGGCGATCAGGATCGCGATCTTGGCAAAGCGCGCATAGCCGTCGTCGAGGAACATGCCGCCGAACGCCGCCCCCGGCGTTGCCGTATTGGCCAGGCCGATCCACAGCGCCAGCGCGCCCATCACCCCGGCGGTCAGCCAGGTGAGGGTGCCGGTCAGCTTGTCCTTGCCGGTGTAGACCGCTCCGATCAGCGCGATCATCGCGTAGACCGCGAGAAGCAGCTCGGGCAGGACGGCTTGAAGGTCGGTCGAGGTCATCGTCTCACCCCTTAATGCGAGGTCTGGGCCATTTCCGCGGCTGCGGGAATGGCGGCGTGATATTGGTCGAGAAGCGCGCTGACCGAAGGCCCGATGATATCGGTCACCAGGCTCGGATAGACGCCGAGGATCAGGGTCATGGCCACCAGGGGCGCGAAGATCGCCTTTTCACGGCCGGACAGGTCGGTGATGGCCTTGAGGCTTTCCTTGATCAGGTCCCCCAGCACCACCCGGCGATAGAGCCAGAGCGCGTAAGCCGCCGACAGGATCATCCCCGAGGTGGCAAAAAGCGCGACCCAGGTGTTGGCGTGGAACAGGCCCACGAGGGTCAGGAACTCGCCGACAAAGCCCGAGGTGCCGGGCAGGCCGACGTTGGCCATGGTGAAGAACATGAACACCAGCGCATAGGCCGGCATCCGGTTCACCAGGCCGCCATAGGCCGAGATATCGCGGGTGTGCATCCGGTCATAGATCACGCCGACGATCAAAAACAGCGCGGCAGAGACGAAACCGTGGCTGAGCATCTGGAAGATCGCGCCGTCCAGACCCTGCTGGTTCGCCGCGAAGATGCCCGCCGTGACATAGCCCATGTGCGCCACCGACGAATAGGCGATCAGCTTTTTCATGTCCTCCTGCACCAACGCCACCAGCGAGGTGTAGACGATCGCGATCGCCGCCAGCCACAGCATGAAGGTCGCCATCACGTCCGCGCCCACCGGGAACATCGGCAGGCTGAAGCGCAGGAAACCGTAGCCGCCCATCTTCAGAAGGATCGCCGCCAGCACCACCGAACCTGCCGTCGGCGCCTGCACGTGGGCATCCGGCAACCAGGTGTGCACCGGCCACATCGGCAGCTTGACCGCAAAACTCGCAAAAAACGCCAGGAACAGGAGCGTCTGCGCCCCGCCGACGATCTGGATACCAAGCAGGCTGAAAGTGTCGGAGCCGAAGCTGTGGTTCATCAGGGTCGGAATGTCGGTCGTGCCGGCCTGGGTGAACATGTAGATCATCGCCACCAGCATCAGCACCGAGCCGAGGAAGGTGTAGAGGAAGAACTTGAACGCGGCATAGATCCGGTCCTTGCCGCCCCAGATGCCGATGATCAGGAACATCGGGATCAGACCGCCCTCGAAGAACAGGTAGAACAGCACCAGGTCCAGCGCCACGAACACGCCGATCATCAGCGTCTCGAGCAGGAGGAAGGCGATCATGTATTCCTTGACCCGCGTGGTCACGCCCCAGCAGGCGGCGATGGTGATCGGCATCAGGAAGGTGGTCAGCATCAGAAACAGCACCGAGATGCCGTCGACGCCCAGCTTGTAGGTAAAGCCCATGATCCAGGAATATTCCTCGACCATCTGAAAGCCGGTGTCGGCCGGGTCGAAGCGGATCAGAACCGCCAGCGAGATCAGGAAGGTCGCCGAGGTCGCCGCCAGCGCCACCCATTTGGCGTTGCGCTGCGCCGCAGGGTCGTCACCGCGCAGAAAGAGCGCCAGGATCACCGCCGCGACCAGGGGCACGAAGGTGATGATCGAAAGCAGGTTGTCCATCAGTGCGCCCCTCCGGACATAGCGATAATTGTGACAAACACGACGATGCCGAGGACCATCGCAAAGGCGTAGGTGAACAGGTAGCCCGACTGCCAGCGTCCGGCGAGCTTGGTGAAGTAGGGCACCGCGCCCATCGCCAGCCAGTTGATCAGCCCGTCGATGACCGAGCCGTCACCGCGCTTCCACAGGAAACGGCCAAGCGCCCTGGCGGGCCGCACGAAGACGACGTCGTAGATCTCGTCGAAATACCACTTGTTGAGCAGGAAGCGGTAGAGATGCGGCTGTGCCTCGGCCAGTCGGCGCGGCATGGCGGGGTTCACGATGTAGAACCACCAGGCCACCAAAAGGCCGGTCAGCATCGCCACGAAGGGCGAGACCTTGACCCAGGTGGGGGCGTGGTGGGCCTCGTCGATCACGTGGTTGTCCGGGCCCATGAAGATCGCGCCGACCGGGGCGGTGCCACCGTGCAGATCGGCCGCGGCGGCGTCATCGGTTGCGCCCTCGGCGGGGGCGGCAGCGCCCTCGGCGGCCTCCGCATGCGCCTCGATCCCGAAGAACGCGTTGACCTTGTCGTGGTCGCCGAAGAACGAGCCATACCAGATCATCCCCGAGAACACCGCGCCAAGCGCCAGCACGCCCAGCGGAATGGTCATGACAGCCGGGCTTTCATGCGCATGCTCGTGCGTGTGCTTGTCGCCGCGCGGCTTGCCCCAGAAGGTCATGAACATCAGCCGCCAGCTGTAGAAACTGGTGAACATCGCCGCGATGACCAGAAGCCAGAAGGCATAGCCGCCCTGGGTGCCGGCCCATGCGCTCTCGATGATCGCGTCCTTGGACAGGAAACCGGCAAAGCCGATGGTGGTCAGCGGAATGCCGACCCCTGTGATCGCCAGCGTGCCGATCAGCATCGCCCAGAAGGTATAGGGGAACTTCTGACGCAGCCCGCCGTAATTGCGCATGTCCTGTTCGTGGTGCATCCCGTGGATGATCGAACCGGCGCCAAGAAACAGCATCGCCTTGAAGAAGGCATGCGTCAGCAGGTGGAACATCGCCACCGAATAGACGCCGACACCGGCGGCCACGAACATGTAGCCAAGCTGCGACATGGTGGAATAGGCGATCACCCGCTTGATGTCGTTCTGGACAAGCCCGATGGTCGCCGCGACGAATGCCGTGGCCGAACCGATCAGCACGATGAAGCCCAGCGTCCAGGGCGCGTATTCCATCAGGGGCGACATCCGGCTGACCAGGAAGACACCCGCCGTCACCATCGTCGCGGCGTGGATCAGCGCCGACACCGGGGTCGGGCCTTCCATCGCGTCGGGAAGCCAGGTGTGCAGGAACAGTTGCGCCGACTTGCCCATCGCGCCGACGAACAAGAGGAACGCCAGCAGGTTGGCGGCGTTCCAGTCGCGCCAGAGGAAATGGAGGTCGGTCTCGGCCAGCGCCGGCGCGGCGGCGAAGATGTCGTCGAACCGGATCGAGTCGGTCAACAGGAACAGCCCGAAGATCCCCAGCGCAAAGCCGAAGTCGCCGACCCGGTTGACCACGAAAGCCTTGATCGCGGCGGCGTTGGCAGAGGGCTTCTTATAGTAGAACCCGATCAGCAGATACGAGGCGAGGCCGACGCCCTCCCAGCCGAAGAACATCTGGATCAGGTTGTCCGCCGTCACCAGCGCCAGCATCGCGAAGGTAAAGAGGCTGAGATAGGCAAAGAAACGCGGGCGATAGCTTTCGCCCTCGAACTGCGGATCGTCCGCCATGTAGCCGATGGAATAGAGGTGCACGAGGCTCGACACCGTGGTCACGACGACCAGCATGATCGCGGTCAGCCGGTCCAGCCGGATGCCCCAGTCGACCGAGAAACTGCCGCTGTCGATCCAGCGCATGATCTGGATGTGCTGCGTGCCCTCGGGCAGGGTCAGGAACACGATCCAGCTCAGGAAGGCCGCGAGGAACAAGAGCCCCGTGGTCAGGTATTGCGCGCCCTTGTCGCCGATCACCCGGTGGCCAAAGCCCGCGATGATGGCACCCAGAAGCGGGGCAAAGAGAATGATGCTCGTCATCTGGGTCAGCCTTTCATCACGTTGACATCTTCCACCGCGATGGTGCCGCGGTTGCGGAAGAAGCTCACCAGGATCGCCAGGCCGATCGCCGCTTCGGCGGCGGCGACCGTCAGCACGAAGAGGGTAAAGACCTGCCCGACCAGATCGCCAAGATAGGAGGAGAAGGCCACCAGGTTGATATTGACCGCCAGCAGCATCAACTCGATCGACATGAGCAGGATGATGACGTTCTTGCGGTTCAGGAAAAGCCCGAAGATGCCGATGACGAACAACGCCGCGGCGACCGCCAGGTAATGTTCAAGTCCAACCATAGTGTCCCTCTGGGCCCTTGGCCCGTTTCCTTGTCGTCCCGGCCCGGCAATCCGGGCCTGTTGTCGTCACGCGAGGCGGGTCTTAAAGCCCCTGCCCCGGTTTCACGTCGATCATCTCCAGCGACTTGGCCGGGTCGCGATACATCTGTGACAGCACGTCCTGACGCTTGACGTTGGTGCGGTGGCGCAGGGTCAGCAGGATGGCCCCGATCATCGCCACCAGCAGGATCAGCCCGGCCAGTTGGAACAGGATCAGGTAGTCGTCGTAGATCACCAGCCCGAGCGCCGCGGTGTTGTGGATCTCGTCCATCGCCGGGGTCAACGAGGCACGCGCCGCCTCGGCCCCGTCGGAGAACTGCCAGGTGCCGAAGATCATGCCAAGCTCGATCAGCAGGACCACGCCGATCAGCATCGCGATCGGGATCTGCTTGGCCATGCCGGCGCGCAACGCCGCGAAATCGACGTCGAGCATCATCACCACGAACAGGAACAGCACCGCCACCGCGCCGACGTAGACGATCATCATCAGCATGGCGAGGAACTCGGCGCCGAGCAGCACGAACAGCCCCGCCGAGCCGACGAAAGCGGTGATCAGCCACAGGACCGAATGCACCGGGTTGCGGCTGAGAACGGTGAACATCCCGCCCGCGACCGTGGTCAGCGCGAAAACGTAAAAGGCGAAATCGGCAACGCTCATGCGCCTCCCTCCTCTTTGTCAGTCTCGGCAAAGACGCCCTGGGCCAGTTCGAGCGCACGGTTCATCGCCGGCAACCCGCCCAGCATCGACATCTGATAGATCACCTCGGCGATCTCCTTCTGGCTGGCGCCCGCCTCGACCAGGTGGCGCACTGTCACCTTGATCTGCGGCTCGGCCATCGAACCTTGCGCGACCAGGCCGGCCAGCGTGATCATCAGACGGGTCTTGGCGTCCAGCCCGTCGGGGTTGAAGGCATTGCCGAACATCGCCTCCATCCAGTCGCGCGGCATGGTCGGAAACATCGCCTCCATGCCCTGCGGCTTGAAGGTCTCGAGCGCCGGGTTGAACGCGCGCAGCATCGCGGCCCCCTGCTCCATCATCGCGCTGTATGTCTTGGCGAAATCGTTCATCGGTAGGGCGCATCCAGTTCGAGGTTGCGGGCGATTTCGGCCTCCCAGCGTTCGCCGTTCGCCAGCAGCTTGTCCTTGTCGTAGAACAGCTCTTCGCGGGTCTCGGTCGAGTATTCGAAATTCGGCCCCTCGACGATGGCATCGACCGGGCAGGCCTCTTCGCAGAAGCCGCAGTAGATGCACTTGGTCATGTCGATGTCATAGCGCGTGGTGCGGCGGCTGCCGTCCTCGCGGGGTTCCGCATCGATGGTGATCGCCTGGGCCGGGCAGATCGCCTCGCACAGCTTGCAGGCGATGCAGCGTTCCTCGCCGTTGGGATAGCGGCGCAGCGCGTGTTCGCCGCGAAAACGCGGGCTCAGCGGGCCTTTTTCATGCGGGTAGTTCAGCGTGGCCTTGGGCTTGAAGAAGTATTTCAGCCCGACCTTGAACCCCAGGATCCAGTCACCCAGCAGGAAATACCACGCCGCGCGCCGATAATCAGTCGTCGCCATGTCAGCCTCCAATGGTCCAGCGGGCCCAGAAGCCCCCCAGAACCTCGTATTTTGCCAGGAATGCCACGATCACCACCCAGGCCAGGCTGAGCGGCAGGAACACTTTCCAACCGATCCGCATCAACTGGTCGTAGCGGTAACGCGGCGTGATCGCCTTCACCATCGCGAAGATGAAGAAGAAGAAGAAGATCTTGGCGAGCAGCCACAGGATGCCGTCCGGCAAGCCCGGGATGGGCGACAGCCAGCCGCCGAAGAACAGGATCGAGATCAGCGTGCACATCAGCACGATGGCAACGTATTCGCCGATCATGAACAGCAGGTAGGGGGTCGAGGAATACTCGACCATGAAGCCCGCCACCAGTTCCGATTCCGCCTCCGGCAGGTCGAATGGCGGGCGGTTGGTCTCGGCCAGCGCCGAGATCAGGAACAGGAACACCATCGGGAAATGCGGCAGCCAATACCAGCTCAGAAGCCCCGCGCCGGCCTGTGCGTTGACGATGTCGCCGAAGTTGAGCGAGCCGGTCGAGATGATCACGCCGATGATGATCAGCCCGATCGACACCTCGTAGGAGATCATCTGCGCCGCCGAACGCAGCGCGCCCATGAACGGGTATTTCGAGTTCGACGCCCAGCCGCCCATGATCACGCCGTAGACCTCGAGCGAGGACACCGCGAAGACGAAGAGGATCGCCACGTTGATATCGGCCAGAACCCAGCCATCGTTGAACGGGATCACCGCCCAGGCGACCAGGGCCAGCACCAGGCTCAGCATCGGGGCGAGGAAAAAGACGAACTTGTCCGCCCCCGCCGGCACTACGATTTCCTTGAACACGAACTTGAAGAAGTCGGCGAAGCTCTGCAGCAGACCGAAGGCACCGACCACGTTCGGACCCCGGCGCAGCTGCACCGCCGCCCAGACCTTGCGGTCGAACCACAGAAGGAACGCCAACGCCACCAGAAGCGGCACGACGATCAGCAGCACCAGCCCGAGGGTCACCAGCGCGATCCCCAAATTCGTTGTCGTAAAGAACTCAATCATCTGGTCATGCCTCAGATCGTCGGGATTCGGTTTTCTTCGCAGGCCGCGACGGTGACTTCCGCGTCAATCGTCCGCAGCCCCTCTGGCAGCGCGTCGGAGATGACGAATACCGCGTCGCCTTCCCACATGCCGCCTCTCATGTCCACATTGGTCCGCACGTGGCGGGCAAATCCGTAGCCCCGGATCAGCGCGTATTGCGCCGCGGCGCATTCGCCGTATTTCGCCACGTCCTCGTTGTCGCGCGCACCCTTCATCTTCACCCGGAACGACACCAGGTCGCCGTCCAGCAGCGCGGTCTCGATCCCGAGGTATTCGGGATTGAACGGCGCATCGGCCCGCGTCGCCGGATCGGCCTCCGGCTCGCAGGCCGCCAGCCCGAGCAGGGCAACCGCCCCGAATGTCGCGCGCGACAGGATATGGCGGGTGCCAAGGGTCATTCCGCCGCCATCTCTCCGCGCGCCTGGGCTTTCGCCAGCGCCGAGGCGTCGGCCATCACGGTCGAGGCCCGCGCGATCGGGTTGGTCAGGTAGAAGTCCTTGATCGGGTTGCGGAACGTGGCCTTGCCCGGGGTCTTGGCCGGCAACGGCTGCCAGTCGTTTTCCGGCACCCGGTCGACTTCGGCCAGATGCGGCACGGCCTGAACCAATGCGCCGCGCAGCGCGATCAGGCTGTCCCAGGGCAGGGTCGCGCCAAGCTCGGCGGAGAGCGCGCGCAGGATCGCCCAGTTTTCCTTGGCCTGGCCCGGCGGGAAGTTCGCCCGAAGCGCCAGTTGCGGCCGCCCCTCGGTGTTGACGAACAGCCCCGATTCCTCGGTATAGGCCGCGCCCGGCAGGATGATGTCGGCCCGGTGCGCGCCGCGGTCGCCGTGCGAACCCATGTAGATCACGGTGGGCCCGGCGTCGATGTCGATCTCGTCGGCCCCCATGTTGAAGATCACGTCGGCGCCGTCGGTGGCGGCCGCCATGCCCCCCTCGCAGGTGGCGCCCACGTCCATCGCGCCGACCCGGCCCGCCGCCGTGTGCAGCACCATGAATTTCGACCCCGTGGCCTCGGCCAGTTGCATCGCGGCGGCCAGCACCGCCTCGCCATCGGCCTCGTTGATCGCGCCCTGACCGATCACCACCACCGAAGGCACGTCGAGCACCTTGGTGAAGTCACGATCCAGCAGCCCCATCAGCGCCGCCCGGTCGCCGCCCACATAGGAATAATCATAGGTCAGATCGACCTGTTCCCCGACCAGCCCGATCTCGGCGCCACGCAGCCACGCCTTGCGGATGCGCGCGTTCAGAACCGGGGATTCGTCACGCGGATTGGTGCCGATCAGTTGGATCATCATTGCGTGTTCAAGATCTTCGATGGTCGCGGTGCCGACATAGCCCGAACGGTTGCCCGCCGGCAACCTGGCCCCGTCGGTGCGGCACTCGACATTGCCGCCCAGCCCCTCGATCACCTGTTTCAGGCTGAACGCGGCCTCGGTCGGGGCAAGGTCGCCCACGAGACCGGCCAGTTTGGTCGCCCCCTTCATCGCGGCGGCGGTGGCGGCCAGAGCCTCGGGCCAGTCGACCGGGGTCAGCTTGCCGTCCTTGCGCACATAGGGCCGGTCGAGCCGCTGGCGGCGCAGCCCGTCCCAGACAAAGCGCGTCTTGTCGGAAATCCATTCCTCGTTCACGCCGTCATGGTTGCGCGGCAGGATGCGCATCACTTCGCGGCCCTTGGCATCGACCCGGATGTTCGACCCGAGCGCGTCCATCACGTCGATGGTCTCGGTCTTGCGCAGCTCCCAGGGCCTTGCGTTGAAGGCATAGGGCTTGGATGTCAGCGCCCCGACCGGGCACAGGTCGATGATGTTGCCCTGCAGGTTCGAGCCCAGCGTCTGGTTCAGATAGCTGGTGATCTCGGCGTCCTCGCCACGTCCGGTCTGGCCCATCTGCGAGATCCCGGCGACCTCGGTGGTGAAGCGCACGCAGCGGGTGCAGGAAATGCAGCGCGTCATCGTGGTGGCCACCAGCGGGCCGAGGTCCAGATCCTCGGATGCGCGCTTGGGTTCGCGGAAGCGCGAGAAATCGACGCCGTAGGCAATCGCCTGGTCCTGCAGGTCGCATTCGCCGCCCTGGTCGCAGATCGGGCAGTCGAGCGGGTGGTTGATGAGCAGGAACTCCATCACCCCTTCGCGCGCCTTCTTGACCATCGGGCTGTTGGTGCGCACCACCGGCGGCTCGCCCTCGGGCCCGGGGCGCAGATCCTTGACCTGCATGGCGCAGGAAGCGGTCGGCTTGGGCGGGCCGCCCACGACCTCGACCAGGCACATGCGGCAGTTGCCGGCGATCGACAGGCGCTCGTGATAGCAGAACCGCGGCACCTCGATGCCCGCGATGTCACAAGCCTGCAGGATGGTCATCGCGCCATCCACCTCAAGCTCTTCACCGTCGATGACGATTTTTTTCAGGTCGCTCATTTCAAACCTTCTCGACTTTGCCGCCGCATCGGGCGGTATCCGCATTGTCGCAGCCAATTCCGGGGGTCGGCAGGGTCCACATCCGGCACATCATTGCCACCACTCCGCATCGACCGCGGGGCACTGCGCGTCCACCCGGTAGAGGCCCGGCTCCGCATGCTCGACCCGGACACCGGACAGGGCATCGGCGTCGACCGACGGGCAGACCGCCGTGATCGCGCCGCGCACGAACAGCAGCGTGTCGGCGGGGGCAAGGCCGGACGCCTCGATGAATTCCACCTCGAACACGCCCTTGACCCCGTCCCAGTGCAGCCGCGCCTCTTCGCCGTTCTCGTCGATGAAACGCTCTTCTCCGCCGGTCACGATCTCGGGGAAATATGACACAGCCGCGCGCGCGCCGCTGTCCGTGTCGCGCACAGTCTTGGTCAGGGCAGAGGTCCAGCCGTCATCGGCCAGGCTGCCGGCAACGGACGCGCCGGCCATCAAGGCCGACACCACCCAGACACCGCCCGGCAACGCGTATCCCCGCGCGCCCGGCATCCGGTGAGCTGTTGTGGCTGCCCGCATCATCCGCCGTTACTCCGCCGCCATCCGGCCCGTTTTCTGGGCCTTGATCCGGTCCTCGATCTCGTCACGGAAGTTGCGGATCAGGCCCTGCACCGGCCAGGCCGCCGCGTCGCCAAGGGCGCAGATGGTGTGGCCCTCGACCTGCTTGGAGACATCGAACAGCATGTCGATTTCCTCGACCTCGGCCTCGCCGCGCACCAGGCGCTCCATCACCCGCATCATCCAGCCGGTGCCTTCGCGGCACGGTGTGCACTGGCCGCAGCTTTCGTGCTTGTAGAACTTCGACAGGCGCCAGATCGCCTTGATGATGTCGACCGACTGATCCATCACGATCACCGCCGCGGTGCCGAGGCCCGAGCCAAGCTCGTCGCGCAGGTAGTCGAAATCCATGATCGCGTCGCGCATGTTCTCGCCGCGCACCACCGGCACGGACGAGCCGCCGGGGATCACCGCCTTGAGGTTGTCCCAGCCGCCGCGAATGCCGCCGCAATGCTTTTCGATCAACTCCTCGAACGAGATCGACATCGATTCCTCGACCACGCAGGGGTTGTTCACATGGCCCGAGATGGCAAAAATCTTGGTGCCCGAGTTGTTGGCCCGGCCAAAGCCCGCGAACCACTCCGGCCCGCGCCGCAGGATCGTCGGGACCACCGCGATGCTTTCCACGTTGTTGACCGTGGTCGGCGAACCATAGAGGCCCGCGCCCGCCGGGAACGGCGGCTTCATCCGCGGCATGCCCTTCTTGCCCTCGAGGCTTTCCAGCAGCGCGGTTTCCTCGCCGCAGATATAGGCGCCCGCGCCGTGGGTGATGTGCAGGTCGAAGTCGAACCCGGTGCCGCAGGCGTTGCGGCCGATCAGCCCGGCGTCATAGGCCTCGTCGATCGCGGCCTGAAGTGCTTCGCGTTCGCGGATGTATTCACCGCGGATGTAGATATGCGCCGTGTGCGCGCCCATCGCGAACGAGGCGATCAGGCAGCCCTCGATCAGCGTGTGCGGATCGTGGCGCATGATCTCGCGGTCCTTGCAGGTGCCGGGTTCGGATTCGTCGGCGTTGACCACCAGGTAGGCCGGGCGTCCGTCGCTTTCCTTGGGCATGAACGACCACTTGAGGCCGGTCGGAAAGCCCGCACCGCCGCGACCGCGCAGGCCCGAGGCCTTCATCTGGCTCACGATCCAGTCGCGGCCTTTTTCGATGATCCCGGCGGTTCCGTCCCAATGGCCGCGCGCCCTTGCCCCCGCGAGGGTCCGGTCGTGCATGCCATAGAGGTTGGTGAATATCCGGTCCTGATCCTTCAGCATCCGCGTCTATCCTTCATCCTTCCGGCGTGCCCGCCAGATCCGAAACGTCACGATCAGCGCAAAGACGAACCCGCCCAGTGCCGCCAGATCAATCAGGGCGCGGGTGCGCATGGGCCAATCCCAATGGCTCCCCGCCCAGGTCGCCACGACCCAGAGCGCGCCGGTGGCCGCAATGACCAGACCCGCAAGTCTGCCTTGCCGCGCCAGCGCCTGATGCTCCGGGTCGGTGCCCATCTTCGTCCTTCACTCCGGCGCCTGCTCGGCGCCGCCTTACTTGTTGCGCGACGAGAACTCGGTCTCGCCGCCGTCCGCCAGGGTCTTGGCCTGGCCGATCCAGTCGTCGCGCATGATGCGGCCGCGAAAGCTGAGCTGGTCGTCGACCCAGGCCACTTCGGCGGCACTCCACCCGGCGATCTGGCGGAAATGCCAGACCCCCAGCGCGTTCAGTTTTTCCTCGAGCTTCGGCCCGACGCCCTTGATCAGCTTGAGGTCGTCGGCCTCGCCCTCGGGGGCATCCAGCAGCGCGGGCTTGTCGCCCTCGTCGGGCGTCGCGGGGGCGGCGGCCGGTTCGGCCACGGCGGGCTCTTCCGGCTCGCTCGGCACGTCCTCGACGGTCTCGGCCTCGGCTGCCGCCGCTTCGGCCTTGTCGGCGATCACCTCGGGCTTGGCGGTCACCGCCGAGGCCGCAGCCGCAGCCGCGCCCGTGGTCACAGCAGCGCCCGTGCCGGTCGCGCCGCCGGTGGTGCCCGCCGGCACACCGGCGCAGAACAGGCGGTTCAGCAACAGCGCCAGCGCCACCGCCAGCACGACGCCGATCAGCAGCGCCAGGAACCATCCCGACTTGAGCAACAACAGGAACGCGGCCAGCCCAAGAAGGCCTCCGGCGATCCAGCAGATGTTCCGGCATGTGAACATGCCACCCTCCGTATCACTCATTCTCGATCCCCTTTCCTGTTGGACGTTGTGCGCGAACCCGATGCCCCGGGGTTTTCCCCTGTCTTCACCGGTCGCCCGTCACTGGTAACATGGCGCCTAGTAGACGTCGCCTTTCTTCACCTTCTTCGAGAACGCGGTCTCGCCGCCTTCGGACAGGGTTCTGGCCTGGTCGACCCAGCCATCGCGGCTGACCCGGCCCTTGAAGCCTTCGAGATTCTCATCGACCCAGGCCACCTCGGCCTCGGTCCATTTCGCCACCTGGTCGAAATGATAAAAGCCCATCGAGTTGAGCAGCGACTCGAGCTTCGGCCCGACCCCCTTGATCTGCTTGAGGTCGTCGGCCCCGGTCTCGCGCGGGCCCGACATGGTCTTCGGCTTGGCCGGGGTCGCCTCGGTCGCGGCCATCGCCTCGGAGGTGACGGCGGGGCGGCCCTTGTCCTGCGCGGTAGTCTTGGCCGCCTTGGCATTGGCGTCGGCCACGTTCCTGGCCGGCGTCTTCCTGGCCTTCACCTCGACGGTGCGCCCCTTGCCCAGCCACGGCGCGGTCAGCGGCACCTCGGTGCCGTCGATCCGCTTGAGCGTGTCGCCCAACTCGACCGCGCGCGCCACCGAGGCGTTATACTGCGTGCGTCCGCTGTCGTATTCGGTCAGCGAGGTCAGCCCGTCCAGCGGCTCGGCGGCGTAGCGGCCGTTCTGCGGGCCCGGCACCGGCACCTCGCCCGCCGCCATCCGGTCGATCAGGTCTGAGAAACTCTCGACCGTCAGATCTTCGTAGTAATCCTTGCCGATCTGCGCCATCGGGGCGTTCGAGCAGGCCCCGAGGCATTCGACCTCTTCCCACGAGAACTTGCCATCCGCCGACAGCATGTGCGGCTCGGGCGCGATCTTTTCCTTGCAGACCGCGATCAGGTCTTCGGCGCCCATGATCATGCACGACAGGGTGCCGCAGATCTGGAAATTGGCGACCGAGCCGACCGGCTTGAGCTGGAACATGAAATAGAAGGTCGCGACCTCGAGGGCACGAATCCTGGCCATGCCCAGCATGTCCGCGACGTATTCGATCGCCGGGCGGCTGAGCCAGCCCTCCTGTTCCTGCGCGCGCCACAAGAGCGCGATCACCGCCGAGGCCTGGCGGCCCTCGGGATACTTGGTGATCTGGGTCTCGGCCCAGGCGAGGTTCGCGGGCGTGAAAGCAAAGCTCTCGGGCTGTTCATGGTGCAGGCGGCGCAGCATCAGGCGGCTCCGTTGGTTTGTGCGAGAAAGGCCACCAGCGCCACGCCGGCAGCCGCGATCCCGGCAATCAGATGCGGAAGAAAGGGTTGCTTGACGCGGAGATAGATCACCGCGTCGGCCAGCGCCATGAAGGCGAAGACCGCGAAAAGATAGGCGATCACGGCCAGGTCGCCATACCAGGTGGCCCCCGCTGCCAGCGCCATGAAGGCGACGTAGCGATCGGCCATGACCTTGGGCAGATCCTCGGTCCGGTGGTTGACCAGGACCATGCCACGGGCCGGGTTGACCACGAAGATCGCGGCCAGCCAGCCGGTCACCAGGACGCCGCCCGCCGAGAGGTATATGGCCAGCAGGGAGAGGCTCATCACCGGTCGATCTCCCCGAACACGACATCGAGCGAGCCGATGATCGCGGCCACGTCGGCCAGTTGGTGACCGGTGGCGATGTGGTCCATCGCCTGCAGGTGCTGGAACCCCGGCGCGCGGATCTTGGCGCGGTAGGGCTTGTTGGTGCCATCGGCCACGAGGAACACGCCGAATTCGCCCTTGGGCGCCTCGACGGCGGCATAGACTTCGCCGGCGGGGACGTGGAAGCCCTCGGTATAGAGTTTGAAGTGGTGAATCAGCGCTTCCATCGAGGTCTTCATGTCGCCGCGCTTGGGCGGCGTGATCTTGCCGCGCGCCAGCACGTCGCCCTGCCCATCCGGGGCGCGCAGCTTGTCGATGGCCTGCAACATGATCTTGGCCGATTCGATCATCTCGGCCATGCGCACCAGGTAGCGGTCGTAGCAGTCGCCGTGCTTGCCCACCGCGATCTCGAAATCGAACTCGTCATAGCATTCGTAGGGCTGCGAGCGGCGCAGATCCCAGGCCAGGCCAGAGCCGCGCACCATCACGCCCGAGAACCCCCAGTCGAGGATGTCCTGTTCGCTGACCACGCCGATATCGGCGTTGCGCTGCTTGAACACGCGGTTTTCGGTCAGCAGCGTGTGGATGTCGTCGATCACCTTGGGAAAGGCATGCGCCCAGGCTTCGATATCGTCGAGCAACTCGGGCGGAAGATCCTGATGCACACCGCCGGGGCGGAAATAGTTCGCGTGCAGCCGCGCGCCGCAGGCCCGCTCGTAGAAGATCATCAGCTTCTCGCGTTCCTCGAAGCCCCACAGCGGCGGCGTCAGCGCGCCCACGTCCATCGCCTGGGTGGTCACGTTGAGAAGGTGGCTGAGGATGCGTCCGATCTCGGAGAAAAGCACCCGGATCAGGCTGGCCCGGCGCGGCACTTCGGTGCCCGTCAGCTTTTCGATGGCCAGGCACCAGGCATGTTCCTGGTTCATCGGCGCCACGTAGTCCAGCCGGTCGAAATAAGGCAGGTTCTGCAGGTAGGTGCGGCTTTCCATCAGCTTTTCGGTGCCGCGATGCAACAGGCCGATATGCGGATCGGCGCGCTCGACCAGTTCGCCGTCAAGCTCCAGCACCATGCGCAACACGCCGTGCGCGGCGGGGTGCTGGGGGCCGAAGTTGATGTTGAAATTGCGGATGCGCTGCTCGCCGGTGAGGGCGTCGCGCGATCCGTCGTCGAACGTGGTGCTGCGAATGTCGGCGTCCATCACTTCGATACCTTTCCCATCATCCGGCGAAACGCGAGGTGCCCCAGCGCGCTCCACAACGAAAACGCGGCGAGACCGGCCAGGAACGGACCGATCGCGAATCCGTCGACCCGTTCCATGCGGATCAGCAACCAATCGGTGATCGCGGCGGCCACCAGACCGCCGATCAGGATGATCCATTTCGACTTGCCGAACGACCCGATGGTCAGGGCGATCAACGCCCCGATCGGGTCGAACAGCCGTGCAAGGAATATGGTCCAGAGCGCGCTCATTCCGGCGCCTCCCCCTTCTCATCGCCCGGAAGCACGTATTGCGCGCCTTCCCACGGGCTCATGAAATCGAACTGCCGGTATTCCTGCACCAGGCTCACCGGCTCATAGACCACGCGCTTTTCGACCTCGTCGTAGCGCACTTCGGTATAGCCGGTGGTCGGAAAGTCCTTGCGCAGCGGATGGCCGCGAAAGCCGTAGTCGGTCAGAATGCGGCGCAGATCCGGGTGGCCCGAGAACACGATGCCGAACATGTCGAACACCTCGCGCTCGAACCAGTTGGCGCCGGGATGGATCGAGGTGATCGATGGCACCATCTCATCCTCGTCGACCGCGCATTTGATGCGGATGCGGTGGTTCTGATACATCGACAGCAGGTGATAGACCACGTCGAAGCGCTGTTCGCGCTCGGGATAGTCGACCGCGGTAAGGTCGATCAGCGTCGAGAACTGGCAGGACCGGTCGGCCCTGAGAAACTCGATGATGCCGGGCAGCGCGCCGGCGCGGATCTCGACCGTCAGCTCGCCGAACGCGACCTGCCAGCCGACCACCTGTTCCGGGCGCCTGGCCTCGATCAGCGCGCCAAGTTCGTTCAGGGCCTCGGACATCACTCTACCTCACGATCGTGCCGGTGCGGCGGATTTTGCGTTGCAGTTGCAGCAGGCCATAGACCAGCGCCTCGGCCGAGGGCGGGCAGCCGGGCACATAGACATCGACCGGCACCACCCGGTCACAACCGCGCACCACCGAATAGGAATAATGGTAATACCCGCCGCCGTTGGCGCAGGACCCCATCGAGATCACGTAACGCGGCTCTGGCATCTGGTCGTAGACCTTGCGCAGCGCCGGCGCCATCTTGTTGGTCAGCGTGCCGGCCACGATCATCAGGTCGGACTGGCGCGGGCTGGCGCGGGGCGCGGTGCCATAACGCTCGATGTCGTAGCGCGGCATCGACGCCTGCATCATCTCGACCGCACAACAGGCCAGCCCGAAGGTCATCCACATCAGCGAGCCGGTGCGCGCCCAGTTGATCACCTCGTCGGTCGAGGTCAGCAAAAACCCCTTGTCGGCCAGTTGCTCGCCCAGCAGGCGGGTGGCGTGCTCACGGTCACCGCCCGCGGTGTTCACCCCGGTCATCACTCCCATTCCAGCGCCCCCTTCTTCCATTCATAGGCGAACCCGATCGTCAGAACCGCCAGGAACACGATCATCGACCAGAACGCCACCAGCCCGAGATCCTTGAACGCCACCGCCCAGGGAAACAGGAACGCGATTTCCAGGTCGAAGATGATGAACAGGATCGCGACCAGGTAGTAGCGCACGTCGAATTTCATCCGTGCGTCGTCGAAGGCATTGAAGCCGCATTCATAGGCCGACACCTTTTCCGGATCGGGGTTCTTGACCGCGATCAGGGCGGCGGCGATCAGAAAGACGAGCCCCAGCGCCACGGCCACGGCCAGGAAAATGACGATGGGCATATATTCCCTGAGAAGGTCGTCCACGTTGCTCTCCTTTGGCGGGGTCCGCCCGCGTCGGTTTGGCTCTGCGGCGGTTTACTCCCGTGGGTCGGGGCGGTCAACCGAACCCCTCTCACATTCCCCAGTGTGAATATGACTTGTTTGCAAGGGTCTTCGCCCCTGCCTGCGACATTCCATCCCGGGGGTATGGCGGAATTTTTCTGCATTGCGGCACCATCCGGCGGCCAGACTCGCGCGGTGCCGGGCCGGGTCAGAAATCCGACCGAAATGCTTGGGTCCGGCTTCGCCGGGCGCGATGTCCGAAACGGCGGTCAGCCGGTGCGCCAAGGCGGGCGCGTCTTGTCGAAGAACGCCGCGATCCCAGCGCGCGCCTCGTCGCTTTCCCAACGCGCCACCAGGTCCGCAATGGTCGCGTCGATCAGCGCCTCGGTGATCGGCGCACCGAGCCTGCGCGTCAGCGCCTTGGCCTCGGCCACCGCCCCCGGGGCGCAGGCCAGGTAGGGCGCGACCTCGGCCTCGACCGCCGCGTCGAGGTCCGCCGCCGGCACCGCGCGCGCCAAAACGCCGAGCGTCACCGCTTCATCCGCGTCGAAAATCCGCGCCGACATGAACACCCGGCGCGCCATCGCCTCGCCCATCCGCGCCAGCACATAGGGGCCGATGGTCGCCGGGATCAGGCCCAGCCGGGTTTCGGTCAGCCCGAATTTCGCGCCCTCCACCCCGATCGCCACGTCGCAGACGCAGGCCATGCCGATGCCACCGCCGAACGCCTGCCCCTGCACCCGCCCGATCAGGGGCTTGGGCATTTCGTTCAACGCCTTGAGCATCATCGCCAGCGCCCGCGCCTCGCGAAACCGGGTCTCGGCATCGGCGGCCATCTGGTCGCGCATCCAGCCCAGATCGCCGCCGGCGCAAAAGCTCGCACCCGCGCCGGTCAGCACCACCACCCGCACCGCCGGGTCATCGCCCAGGCGCGCCGCCGCCTCGGTCAACTCCGCGATCATCACCGCGGACAACGCGTTGTGCTTGTCCGCCCGGTCCAGCGTCAGCGTGGCGACGCCCCGCGCGTCGGTCGCGATCGAAATCGTTTGAAAACTCATCTTTCCTCCCGCATCCGGCGCGCCATTGCCGCCGCCTGCTCCAGCACCTCGCGGTCCAACCCGGTCTCGTAGCCCAGTGCGACCAGCCGGTCGTGCACCGCCTCGGTCGCCACGTTGCCCTTGGCCCCCGGCGCATAGGGGCAGCCGCCAAGCCCGCCCACGGCCGCGTCAAACACCCTCAGCCCGGCCGAAAGCGAGACCTCGATATTCTCCAGCGCCCGCCCGCCGGTGTCATGATAATGCCCGGCCAGCATTGCCGCCGGAACCTCGCCCAGCACCGCGTCGAGCATCGCGCCGATGGTCTCCGGCGTGCCCTTGCCGATGGTATCGCCAAGGCTGATCTCGTAGCACCCCATGTCGTGCAGCCGCGCCGCCACCCAAGCAACCCTGGCGGGGTCCGTCGGCCCGTCATAGGGGCAATCGGTGACGCAGGAGATATACCCGCGGACTTTCACTTTTCGAACATTTGCGGCGGCAATTATCGGTTCAAACCGCTTGAGGCTGTCATCAATCGAACAATTTATGTTTGCCTGCGAAAAACCCTCGCTGGCCGCGCCGAAGATCGCCACCTCGTCCGCCCCGGCCTCCATGGCGCGCTCGAACCCGATCATGTTGGGCGTCAGCGCGGCATAGGACACGCCCGTCACGCGCCGGATACCGGCCAGAACCTCGGCGCTGTCGGCCATCTGCGGCACCCATTTCGGGCTGACGAAACTCGCCACCTCGATGCGCCGGAACCCGGCCCGGCCAAGCAGGTCGACCAGCGCGATCTTCTCTTCCGTCGGGATCAGGCGCGCCTCGTTCTGCAACCCGTCGCGCGGCCCCATCTCGAAAATCTCGACCGTTTCGGCCATGACCTGCCCCTTCATCTTGGCAAAAATACTCACGTCGCGGCGATGGCCGCCCGCACGAGGTGCCGGCTCATTCCTCCTCGAGCGCCACCAGCGCCGCCCCGGCCTCCACCTGCTGTCCGGCCACCGCCAGAACCTCGGAAATCACCCCGTCGCGCGGTGCGACCAGCGTATGCTCCATCTTCATCGCCTCCAGCACCGCCAGCTTGTCGCCCGCGACCACCGCCTGCCCGGCCTCGGCGAACACCGCCTTGACCAGCCCCGGCATCGGCGCCTCGACCAGGTTGCCCCCGGCCCCGGCCGCCGCCGCCACCGCCAGCGGGTCGACGATGTCGAACCCGTGCCCGGCACCCGAGAAGACCGTGACCAGCCCCCCGGTCACCACCACCGAAGGCGCGCGAACCCCGTCAAGCACCCAGCCCGCCGCACCGCGCCGCGCCTCGACCACGTCGTCGCGGATGGTCACCCGCGCCGCATTGGGCCCGGCCAGCGCGATCACCACCGCGAAGCTGTCCCCGCCGCGCGCCAGCCGGATCGTGCGTTTGAGAGGCGCCCAGAGCGTGAAGCCGGTTTCGCCCTGCGCCGCCCCGGTCAGCCCCGCCGCTGCCAGCGCCGCGAGCGCCACGTCGCGCGGTGTGGGCCCGGGTGCATCCACCAGCGCCGCCAGGTCACGCTCGATCAACCCGGTGTCGACCTCGCCCGAGGCAAAGCCCTCATGCGCGCAAAGCGCCGAGAGAAAACCGATATTGGTGACCGTTCCGGCCACCTCGGTGCCCGCCAGCGCCGCGCGCATCTTCGCCAGAGCCACCGCCCGGGTCGGGCCGTGGGTGACGATCTTGGCGATCATCGGGTCGTAGAACGGGCTGACCGCATCGCCCGAGCGCACGCCCGTGTCGGCCCGGCACCCGGGCGCGAAGGCCAGGTGCGCAAGCGTGCCGGTGGCGGGCAGAAAGCCTTTGGGCACGTCCTCGGCATAAAGCCGCGCCTCGAAGGAATGGCCGTTTATCGTGAGGTCGGCCTGCGTCGCGGGCAAGCTCTCGCCTGCCGCCACACGCAATTGCCATTCGACGAGATCGACGCCGGTGATCGCCTCGGTCACCGGATGTTCGACTTGGAGCCGCGTGTTCATCTCCATGAACCAGAAGCCCTCGGGGTGCAGCCCCCTGGCCCCGTCGACGATGAACTCCACCGTCCCCGCGCCGCTGTAGCCGATCGCCTCGGCGGCACGCACCGCCGCGCGCCCCATTGCGGCGCGCATGTCCTCGGTCATGCCGGGTGCCGGGGCTTCCTCGATCACCTTCTGGTGGCGGCGCTGGAGCGAGCAGTCGCGCTCGAACAGATGCAGCGCGCGGTTGCCGTCGCCGAACACCTGCACCTCGATATGGCGCGGTTTTTCCACGAATTTCTCGACCAGCACGGCGTCGTTGCCAAAGGCGGTCCTGGCCTCGCCGCGCGCCGAGGCCAGGGCTTCGGCAAAATCCCCGGCCCGCGTCACCTTGCGCATGCCCTTGCCGCCGCCGCCCGCCACCGCCTTGATCAGGACCGGGTAGCCGATGGCCTCCGCCGCCCCCGCCAGATGTTCGTCGTCCTGGTTTTCACCGTGATAGCCCGGCACCACCGGCACCCCGGCCTCTTCCATCAGCGCCTTGGCCGCGTCCTTCAGCCCCATCGCCCGGATCGCGCTGGCCGAGGGGCCGATGAACACCAGCCCGGCAGCCTCGACCGCCTCGACGAAGGCGGGGTTCTCGGACAGGAAGCCGTAGCCCGGATGGATCGCCTGCGCGCCGGTCGCCCTGGCCGCCGCGATGATGGTGTCGCCGCGCAGGTAGCTGTCGGCGGGGGCGGCCCCGCCGATATGCACCGCCTCGTCCGCCATCGCCACATGGCGCGCGGCCGCGTCGGCGTCGGAATAGACCGCGACGGTTGCCACCCCCATCCGGCGGGCGCTGTCGATCACCCGGCAGGCGATTTCGCCCCGGTTGGCAATCAGGATCTTGTCAAACATCTCGCCTCTCTTTCAGGGCCAGACGATGCGCCTCGGCGCTCGCCTCGGAATAACAGCACATGACGATGCGGCGGGGCCGTTCGTGGCTTTCGGACCAGGCCAGAACCTCGGCCATGGCGACCTGCGCGGCGGCCTGTGGCGGGTAGCCGTAAACCCCGGTCGAGATCGCCGGAAAGGCGATGCTGTCGCAGCCGGCGGCTTCCGCCAGCGTCAGGCTCTGGCGGTAGCAGGACGACAGGAACACCGCCTCGCCCTTGTCGCCGCCGTTCCAGACCGGGCCGACGGTGTGGATGACGTGGCGCGCGGGCAGATCATAGCCCGCGGTGATCCGCGCCTGCCCTGTCGGGCAACCGCCAAGCTGGCGGCATTCCTCCAGCAGCCCTGGCCCGGCGGCGCGGTGAATGGCCCCGTCGACCCCGCCGCCGCCAAGAAGCGTTTCGTTGGCCGCGTTGACGATGGCGTCCACCTTGAGCGTGGTGATATCGGCGGTGATGATGTCGATACTCATGGCCGGCGCACCTCGCCCTGCGCAATCCGGCGGCGCGCGCCGCCGGGGCAAGCGGGCGCGCGCCCGCTTTTGCGCCACGACCGCAAGGCAGGAATGCGCCGCATCATCGCCTCACATCCTGAACACGCCGAACCGCGTGTCCTCGATCGGGGCGTTCAGCGCCGCGGTGAGCGACAGGAACAAGACATCGCGCGATTTGCGCGGGTCGATGATGCCGTCGTCCCAGAGCCGGGCAGAGGCATAGAGCGGGTGCGACTGGCGCTCGAACATCTCGATAGTGGGGCGCTTGAATTCGGCCTCGTCCTCGGCCGACCACTCTTCGCCTGCCCGCTCGATGGCATCGCGCTTGACCGTCGCCAGCACCCCCGCCGCCTGTTCGCCGCCCATCACGCTGATGCGTGAATTGGGCCAGGTCCACAGGAACCGGGGCTGGTAGGCGCGCCCCGCCATGCCGTAGTTGCCCGCCCCGAACGAGCCGCCGACCAGCATGGTGATCTTGGGCACGTTGGTCGAGGCCACCGCCGTCACCATCTTGGCGCCGTGACGCGCGATGCCTTCGTTCTCGTATTTGCGCCCGACCATGAAGCCGGTGATGTTCTGCAGGAAAATCAGCGGGATGCGGCGCTGGCTGCAAAGTTCGATGAAATGCGCGCCCTTTTGTGCGGCTTCGGAAAACAGGACACCGTTGTTGGCCACGATCCCCACCGGGCAACCCTTGAGATGGGCGAACCCCGTCACCAGAGTCTCGCCAAAGCGCGGCTTGAACTCGTCGAAGCGCGAGCCGTCGACCAGCCGCGCGATCACCTCGCGGATGTCGTAGGGCGTGCGCAGGTCGGGGGGAACCACGCCCAGCAGTTCCTCGGGGTCATAGGCCGGGTCTTCGGGCGTTTGCCAGACCACGGTGTCGGGCCTGGCCCGGTTCAGGTGCCCGAGCGCGCGCCGGGCCAGCGCCAGCGCATGTTCATCGTCCTCGGCGAGGTAATCGGCCACGCCCGACAGCCGTGTATGCACGTCGCCGCCGCCCAGGTCTTCGGCGGTCACCACCTCGCCGGTCGCGGCCTTGACCAGCGGCGGCCCGGCCAGGAAAATCGTCCCCTGTTCCTTGACGATGATGGTCACGTCCGACATCGCCGGCACATAGGCCCCGCCCGCCGTGCAAGACCCCATCACCACCGCGATCTGCGGGATGCCCTTGGCCGACATCCGCGCCTGGTTGTAGAAGATGCGCCCGAAATGGTCGCGGTCGGGAAAGACCTCGTCCTGGTTGGGCAGGTTGGCCCCACCCGAGTCGACCAGATAGACGCAGGGCAGGTTGCATTCCTCGGCGATCTCCTGGGCGCGCAGGTGCTTCTTGACGGTCATCGGATAGTAGGTGCCGCCCTTCACGGTGGCGTCGTTGGCGATCACCATGACCTCTTGCCCGTGAACCTGACCGATGCCCGCGATCACACCCGCCGCCGGGGCCGCGCCGTCATACATGCCATGCGCCGCCGTCGCGCCGACCTCGAGAAACGGCGCGCCGGGGTCGAGCAGGTTGGCCACCCGCTGACGCGGCAGCATCTTGCCGCGCGACACGTGGCGTGCGCGCGCCTTGTCGCCGCCGCCAAGCGCCGCGGCCTGCGCCGCCTCGTGGATGACAGCCAGCGCGTCGAGATGTCCTGCGCGGTTGGCCGCGAAGGCGTCCGAACCGGGCAGCGCCTGGGATTGGAGTTTCATGCGTGCATCACCTTCTGCCCGTGGCCTTCAATAGAGCCCCACACCTTCGAGATAGATCACCTGTTCGGCGGTCATCTGCAGCAGGCACCCCGCCGTCGCCGGTCCGCCGCCGGTGCCGCCGCCCCACCACGACCGCTCATAGGCGCAGCGCCCGTCGCGGAACGCGATCCAGGCGCGTTGCATTTCGAGCAGCGCGTCGGCCTGGCTGGGGGCATAGTCGCCCGCGGTCGCGTCCATGTCGCGGGCCGCGGTCCGAACCTCGCGGTAGACCTCGTTCAGCCGCGCATCCCACCAGTCAAGCTCCAGCCCGAGGCAGGCGGACATGCCGGCGGTGGAAATGCCGCCCTCGGTCTCGGACATGCACCGCTCGGCCTCGACGCCGATGCAGGCCTTTGGGTCGTTTCCCGGCGGTGCGGCGCGACAGGCGGCGATCCGTGCGCCGTCGAACACCATGTCCTGCGCGGCGGCGGGGCTGGCGGTCAGCGCGAGGGCAAGCGCCAGATAGCGTTTCATGCGCGATACTCCGGGTTCTCGTAGTCGAACCGGCAGCCCGCGTCCCAGGCGCGCCGGTCGTTGCCGTGGTTGGAATAGCCGCCCGCCGCTTTCAGCATCGCGGCCAGGTGCATCAGGTTCCATGTCATGATCGTGGTGTTCTTCTGGGTGAACTCGTTGTCGAACCCGGCCGGTTTGCCGTCGACCTCGTCGCCATAACTCGGTCCCGGCCCGGCCTCGCCGATCCAGCCGCAATCGGCCTGCGGCGGGATGGAATAGCCGAGGTGGCTTAGCGCGAACCCCGTGGTCATCGCCACATGCTTGATGCCGTCCTCGTTGCCGGTCACCACGGTGCCGCCGACCTTGCCGTAAAAGATCGACTGGCCCTTGTCGTTCAGTTCGCCCGACATGCCGTAGAGCCGTTCGATCAGCACCCGGCAGACCGAGCTTTCCTCGCCCAGCCAGATCGGCGTGCCGATCACCAGGATGTCGGCCGCCATGACCTTGTCCCAGAGCATCGGCCAGTCGTCACGGTCCCAGCCGTGTTCGGTCATGTCGGGATAGATGCCCGGCGGCACATGGTGGTCGAGCATATGCACATGTTCGACCGTCACGCCGGATTTCTCCATGATCGCCGCCGACACGCCAAGCAGCGTTCGGGTGTGGCTTTCCTGTGCGTTCTTCTTCAGCGAGGTGTTGACAAAAAGCGCCTTCAACCCGCTGTAATCATGCGGATTGTCGCGGCATAGCTGGTTCTGCTGGTCGGTGAGCGTCATGATCGCCTCCTTTTACCTACTGCCCCAGTCCAGCGCTTCGGCGCGCAACTTGTTCCGAAAAACCGCACCGGCCGCGCGCGCTTCATCTTACCCCATCGCCGCCATCAACTCCCGTCCGATCAGCATCCGCCTGATCTCCGAGGTGCCCGCGCCGATCTCCATCAGCTTGGCGTCGCGGAAGATGCGGCTGACCGGGGTTTCGTTCATGAAGCCCATGCCGCCCATCGCCTGCACCGCCTGGTGTGCCACCACCATCGCCTCCTCGGAGGCATAGAGCACGCAGGCCGCCGCGTCCTGGCGCGTGACCTGGCCGCGATCGCAGGCCTTGGCCACTTCGTAGACATAGGCGCGGGCCGAGTTCATCTTGGTATACATGTCGGCGATCTTGCCCTGCATGAGCTGGAAATCCCCAATCCGCTGGCCGAACTGCTTGCGCTGGACCAGGTAGGGCATGATCTCGTCCATGCAGGCGGCCATGATGCCGGTGCCGATGCCCGACAGCACCACGCGCTCGTAATCGAGCCCCGACATCAGCACGCGCACGCCCTTGCCCTCTTCGCCCAGCACGTTGTCGAAGGGCACGTCCACATCCTCGAAGAAAAGCTGCGCGGTGTTCGAGCCGCGCATCCCGAGCTTGTCGAAATGCGGGCCAACGGAAAAGCCCTTCATGTCCTTCTCGACGATGAAGGCGGTCATGCCCTTCGACCCCGCGCCCGGATCGGTCTTGGCATAGACCACCAGCGTATCGGCATCCGGGCCGTTGGTGATCCAGAACTTGGTGCCGTTGAGGGTGTAGTAGCCGTTCTTCTTCTCGGCCCGAAGCTGCATCGACACCACGTCCGACCCCGCCCCCGGCTCTGACATGGCCAGCGCGCCGACATGCTCGCCCGACAGAAGCCCGGGCAGGTATTTCTGCTTCTGCTCCTCGTTGCCATTGAGCTTGATCTGGTTCACGCAAAGGTTGGAATGCGCACCGTAGGACAAGCTGACCGAGGCCGAGGCGCGGGCGATTTCCTCGGTCGCGACGACATGCGCGAGATAGCTCATCCCCGCGCCGCCGTATTCCTCGGGGACGGTGATGCCCAGGAGGCCAAGCTCACCCATCTCGCGCCACAGGCTCGCGGGAAACTCGTTGGTCCGGTCGATCTCGGCGGCGATCGGCTTGATCCGGTCCTGGGCGAAACGGTGCACCATGTCGCGCAGCGCCGCGATGTCCTCGCCAAGGTCGAAGTTCATGGATGCGGTGAACATGGGGCCTCCTCCCAGGGGCTTTATTGAACGCTTGTTCATTTCTAGGCGCGCGCCCGAGTCGGGTCAAGCACGATTGGCTCTGGCCCCCTGCCCCGGGCTGCGCTATTTCAGCCCCGATGACCGAGAAACTGACGCTCCGCCGCCCCGACGACTGGCACCTGCATTTGCGCGACGGGGCCATGCTGCGCGCCGTTCTCCCCGAGACCGCGCGCCATTTCGCCCGCGCCATCGTGATGCCGAACCTCGTGCCGCCGGTGGTGACGGGGGCCGATGCCGCCACCTATCTCGAACGCATCCTCGCGGCCCTGCCCGAGGGCATGGCATTCACGCCGCTGATGACGCTCTACCTGACCGAACAGACCGACCCGGCGGATGTGCGCGCGGCGGCGCAGAGCGGGCTTGTCACGGCGGTCAAGCTCTACCCGGCCGGGGCCACCACCAACTCGGCCTCGGGCGTGCGCGATTTCGACCGGGTGCGCGGCGTGCTCGAGGTGATGGCCGAGATCGGGTTGCCGCTCTGCGTGCATGGCGAGGTGACGACACCCGAGGTCGACATCTTCGACCGCGAGGCGGTGTTCATCGAGACCGTGCTCGACCCCCTGCGCCGGGCGACGCCCAGCCTGCGCGTGGTGATGGAGCATATCACCACGAAGGACGGCGCCGACTACGTGCGCGCGGGCGGCGACGACATCGCGGGCACGATCACCACGCATCACCTGATCATCAACCGCAACCACATCCTGGTCGGCGGGATCAGGCCGCATTACTACTGCCTGCCGGTGGCCAAACGCGAGGAACACCGGCTGGCGCTGCGCGCCGCCGCCACCTCGGGGGATGCGCATTTCTTCCTGGGCACCGATTCCGCGCCGCACACCGACGCGCTCAAGGAACACGCCTGCGGCTGTGCTGGGGTGTTCTCGGCCACCAACACGATGTCCTGCCTGGCCGAAGTGTTCGACCAGGACGGCGCGCTGGGGGCGCTGGAGGCGTTCACGTCGCTCAATGGCCCGGCCTTCTACGGGCTGCCGGCGAATGACGAGACCATCACGCTGGTCAAGGGCGACCCCGTCGCCTATCCGAAAAAGATCGAGACCGGCGATGGCCCGGTGACCCTGTTCGACCCCGGTTTCGCGCTGCATTGGCGGGTGGAGGCCTGAGTGCAGGGGGCGCTGCCCCCTACGTTCAGTTTGCCAAGGCAAACTGAACGCCACCCCCGGAGTATTTCGGCCAAGATGAAGGACCACGCATGATCCCCGCCGCTTTCCCGCCCAAGGATGAAATCGCCCGCCTGACCGCCCGGATGCTGCTGGAAATCGGCGCGGTCAATTTCCGGCCCGAAGACCCGTTCATCCTGGCCTCGGGCCTGCCCTCGCCCACCTATATCGACTGCCGCAAGCTGATCAGCTATCCGCGCATCCGCAGCGTGCTGATGGATTTCCTCGCCGTCACGGTGATGCGCGAGGCCGGGTTCGAGGCGTTCGACAACATCGCGGGGGGCGAGACGGCAGGTATTCCGTTTGCCGCCCTGGTGGCGGAGCGGCTTGCGTTGCCCATGACTTACGTTCGAAAGAAGCCCAAGGGCTACGGCAGGAACGCCCGGATCGAGGGCGCGATGGGCGAAGGCCAGCGGGTGCTGCTGATCGAGGATCTGACCACCGACGGCGGCTCCAAGCTGAGTTTCGTCGACGCGATTCGCGACACCGGGGCGACCTGCGGGCACACGGCGGTCATCTTCTATTACGACATTTTCCCCGAGACCGAGAAAACTCTTGGGGATCATGGGGTTCGCCTGCATCATCTGGCGACGTGGTGGGATGTGCTGGCCGAGGCACGCGCGCATGGCGCCTTTGACGAGGCCACGCTGGCCGAGGTCGAAACCTTCCTGAACGCACCGCGCGCCTGGCAGGATGCGCATAAAAAAGCCTGAACATCGGCACCGTTGGGCGGAAGGGCGCGCAATATCGGCCAAGTCCCTCGGCTGATCCCACCAGATGTGGTAGGGTGAACTTGTGCACAGGTCATCCACAGGAACATACATTTTGCACCCGGCACCCGGTTTGCCTAAACCGACGCCCTGAGGGGACAGCATGAACGAAATCCGCGCAATCCAGAACCAGGGCGACGCGGCCGGCGAAGACGCCGCCGACGTGATGCCGCACAACATCGAGGCCGAGCAGCAGTTGCTCGGCGCGATCCTGACCAACAACGACGTCTATGACCGGGTGGCCCAGATCATCCGGCCCGAGCATTTCTATGATCCGGTGCATGGCCGCATCTACCAGATCGCGGAAGAGCGGATAACCGCCAACATGCTGGCGTCGCCGGTGACGCTCAAGGCCTACATGGCCGATGACGAGGGGTTGAAAAGCCTCGGCGGCGCGGCCTACCTGGCACGGCTGGCGGGTGCCGCGATCTCGTCCTTCGCGGCGCGTGACTATGCCCAGATGGTCTATGAGATGCATGTGCGCCGCCAGCTCATGCATCTTGGCGCCGACATTTCCGCCAAGGCCGCCAAGATGGAGGCCAAGGGCGACCCGAAAGAGCAGATCACCGAGGCTGAACAGGCGCTCTACAAGCTGGCCGAGACCGGCAGCGCCACCACCGGGTTCCAGAGCTTTCTGACCGCCGTGACCGATGCGGTGCGGGTTGCCAACGCGGCCCAACAGCGCGGCGGCGGGCTGGCGGGGATTTCGACCGGGCTGACCGATCTCGACAAGAAGCTGGGCGGGCTGCATCCCTCCGACCTTCTGATCCTCGCCGGGCGCCCTTCGATGGGCAAGACCTCGCTGGCCACCAACATCGCCTTCAACATGGCGCGCGCCTACAAGCGCGGCAAGCGGCCCGATGGCAGCGAAGGGGCGATCAACGGCGGCGTGGTCGGGTTCTTCTCGCTCGAGATGTCCGCCGAGCAGCTTGCCACGCGGATCCTGTCGGAAGCCTCCGAGGTTCCCTCCGAGCAGATCCGGCGCGGCGACATGACCGAGGGCGAGTTCCGCCGCTTCATCGACGCCGCCAAGGCGCTGGAGGCCTGCCCGCTCTATATCGACGACACGCCGGCGCTGCCGATCAGCCAGTTGGCCGCCCGCGCGCGCCGCCTGAAACGCGAACACGGGCTGGATGCGATCTTTGTCGACTACCTGCAGCTTGTCCGCCCCGCCACCGCCAAGGACAGCCGGGTGAACGAGGTGTCTGAGATCACCCAGGGCCTGAAGGCCATCGCCAAGGAACTCGACGTGCCGGTGGTGGCACTGAGCCAGTTGTCGCGCCAGGTCGAGAACCGCGAGGACAAGCGCCCGCAATTGTCCGACCTGCGCGAATCCGGCTCGATCGAGCAGGACGCCGACGTGGTGATGTTCGTGTTCCGCGAGGAATACTATGCCGAACGCGAACAGCCCTCCGAGGACAAGCTCGAGGAAATGGCCGCCTGGCAGGACCGGATGGAGCGGCTGCACGGCAAGGCCGAGGTCATCATCGGCAAGCAGCGCCACGGCCCGATCGGCAACGTCGAACTCAGCTTCGAAGGCCGCTTCACCCGCTTCGGAAACCTCGTGAAATCCTGGCAGCAGGGCGACGGGTTCTGAGCATGCGGGCGGGCAAACATGGCAAAACGCCGCCCCTAGGGGCGGCGTCCCTGTTCTCTATCAGTCTGGAGCCGCTTCAGAAGCTCTGGTAGCAGGCAACCGCCCGTCCACCCAGCCCCGCGACGATGCCGATCACGTGCATCTGCCCGTTGGGCGACACCTGCGTCACCTCGGTTCCCTCGACATCGATCATTACCCGCTCGCCAGCGGCCAGTCGGGCCTCGATGTCGGCAAGCAGCGCGGGATTGTCGACGTAAGCGATCAGGCCGAATCCACCAGGCAGTTCGCAAGTGGCCGTGTAGGTGATCGGCTTGTCATTCGGCGCCTCGCTCGAGCCTTCGTATTTGGGCGGCTCGTTACCGTTGCCGGGTGGCCCGTCCCCGTCTCCGGGCGGAATGCCCTGAGCCATCGCGGCACCGGCGAGCATTGCCAGAACCGCCGCCTATTTGAAGGTGTTTTTCATGTCTTCCTCCGTTCTGTTCTGCCATGCTCTCTGCATTGGCGTGTCGATCTCTCGACGCGCCAATTGTTTCATTTTTCGTGGTTTCTGTCATTGATCCGGATCAGAACCAGATCAACGTCACCCCCCCAAAAATGCCAAGGCCCGAAGCTGACCGGGCCTTGGCATGCCACGGTTCGCAAGCGCGGCAAACGTGACTTGCCACCGCGTCCCCTGGCGGGTTCAGAATGTCTGGTAACAAACCACCGGACGCCCGCCCGGCCCGTCGACCACGGCGATCACCCGCATCTGGCCGTCGGGCGAGACGCCGGTCACGCTGGTCCCCTCGACATCCGCCATCACCGCCTCTCCGGCGTTCAGGCGAGTGCGGATCAGGTTGGCAAGCCGGGCACTTTCGGGAAAGGCCATCAGGCCGAAACCGCCTTCGGTTTCACAAGTCGCGGTCAAGTCCAACGGCGTGTCGTTGGGCGCTTGTGGAACGACCAGGATCTTTTCGCACTCCTTTTCGCCCTCCTTGCATTGCGGCGCCTCGATGCCGGCTGCCGACGCAATGGCGCCGATGCTGGCAAAGGTCGCAAATGTGGCGGAAAACTTGAGAATGTTCATCATAACCCCTCACTTTCAAACATGGCCCCCGCAATGTGCGCGGGCCGGACACCCATCCCCAAGCTCTCAAAATAGCATAATTCGTCGCAAATTTCACCGTTCTTGACCCGACCGCGCTGCGCGCGCCCGGCGCGGCGGTGAGCGAATGGCAAAAGGGCGCGGAGTTTCCTCCGCGCCCCCGACAATGAATTCAGGCTCGGATCAGCGCGTGAGCTTCCACAGACCCGGCACCACCAGCGCCGCCAGCACCAGTTTCAGCGCGTCGCCGATTAGGAAGTTGGTCATGCCATACTGCATCACCCAAGCCGCGCCCTTGTCGGCCAGGAACAGGTAAGCCATCCACGACAGCCCGAAAGCATAGATCACCCCGGTGCCCACCAGCATCGCCCCGGCCATGCCGGTGACGGTCTTGTCCCAACCGCGCCGGGCCAGGAGGCCCATCACGCCGGCCGCGACCGCGAAGCCCACGAGATAGCCGCCGGTCGGTCCCGCGAAATAGGCCAGCCCCGCATTCTCGCCCGAGAACACCGCAAAACCCGCGGCCCCCAGCACCAGCCAGCCCACCAGCGTGGCAAGCCCAAGGCGCGTGCCGTAGGCCGCGCCGATGGTCAGCACCGCGAAGGTCTGCATCGTCACCGGCACCGGCCACATCGGCACCCGGATGTTCGAGGCCACGACCAGCGCCACGATCCCGGCCACGACCAGCCCGACCTGTTTCGCGCGCAGTCCGGCGCCGGTTGTCGGCCCGAAGCTCTCGCCCAGCACCCTGTTCATCGTGATCGCCATGGGTATCTCCCTGTGAATGTTCACCGTTGAAAGGTGTTTTGCCGCAGCCCCGACGCATGTGCAAGCGTGTTGACGCGAAACCGCCCCAGAACTCGTGCGGGCTTTGCAAAACCCACGATGGTATTCTGCGAACCTGCGAAGACCGCCCGGATTTGCAAAAGCCGTGCCTAAATTCTGGTCAGATCCGAGATCGCCACGTAGTCCTTGCGCGGCCCCTTGACCTTCCAGATGACCCGCCAGTCGGGCCAGCGGGTGAAATTGTAGGTCACCTCGTAGGTGTCGGGCATGCAGTCGTGCCAGTCGCGCGCCACCCGCACCCCGCCCGTGATCCGGTGAAACCAGCGCCCGTCGGTGAAATAGACCCCGATCCCGTCGCCATCGTGCCGCCACAGGTAGTCGCGCGACGCCGCCAGCGTCGCCTCGAACGGCAGCCGCAGCTCGCCGGTCTCGCGATAGGCCAGCCCGACGCCGTCCGGGGTAAAGCGGGCAACGCCGTCGAACAGCCCGGTGGTGCCGGCCCATTCGTCCTCGATCCGCCGGGCGATGCGCCACTGGCCCTCGAATTCGCTCAACTGCGGCATGACCCCGCCTTGTTCCTGTCCCGAGGTGAGGATATGACGCCCGCGACCGCGCCACAAACCGAAAGGCCCGCCGATGATCCCCCGCTATGCCCGCCCCGAGATGACCCAGGTCTGGGAGCCCGCCACCAAGTTCCGCATCTGGTACGAGATCGAGGCCCACGCCTGCGACGCCATGGCCGAGCTTGGGGTGATCCCGAAAGCCAATGCCGAGGCGGTCTGGAAGGCGCGCGACGTGGAGTTCGACGTGGCCCGGATCGACGAGATCGAGGCCGTCACCAAGCATGACGTGATCGCCTTTCTCACCCACCTGGCCGAACATATCGGCGCCGATGACGCGCGCTTCGTGCACCAGGGCATGACCTCGTCGGACGTGCTCGACACCACCTTCAACCTGCAACTGGTGCGCGCCGCCGACATCCTGCTGGCCGACATGGACAAGCTGCTGGCGGCCCTCAAGAAACGAGCCTACGAGCACAAGGACACGGTGCGCATCGGGCGCTCGCACGGTATCCATGCCGAGCCGACCACGATGGGCCTGACCTTCGCGCGTTTCTATGCCGAGATGGACCGGAACAAGAACCGTCTGGAAAAGGCTCGTTGGGAGATTGCCACCGGCGCGATCTCGGGCGCGGTCGGCACCTTCGCCAATATCGACCCCTTCGTCGAGGAACACGTCTGCGCCCAGCTTGGCCTGCGGCCAGAGCCGATCTCGACCCAGGTGATCCCGCGCGACCGCCACGCGATGTTCTTCGCCACGCTGGGGGTGATCGCAAGCTCGATCGAGAACGTCGCCACCGAGATCCGCCACATGCAGCGCACCGAGGTGCTGGAGGCCGAGGAGTTCTTCTCGGCCGGGCAAAAGGGCTCGTCCGCGATGCCGCACAAGCGCAACCCGGTCCTGACCGAGAACCTGACCGGCCTTGCGCGCCTCGTGCGCATGGCGGTGGTGCCGGCGATGGAGAACGTGGCGCTCTGGCACGAGCGCGACATCTCGCATTCCTCGGTCGAACGCGGCATCGGGCCGGATGCCACCATCACGCTCGATTTCGCGCTGAACCGCCTGGCCGGCGTGATCGAGAAACTGGTGGTCTATCCCGACAACATGCTGGCCAACATGAACAAGTTCCGGGGCCTCGTGATGAGCCAGCGGGTGCTTCTGGCGCTGACCCAGGCGGGCGTGTCGCGCGAGGACGCCTACCGTCTGGTGCAGCGCAACGCCATGAAGGTCTGGGAGCAAGGCAAGGATTTCAAGACCGAGCTTCTGGCCGATCCCGAGGTCACGGCCGCCCTGACCCCTGCCGAAATCGAAGAGAAATTCGACCTCGGCTATCACACCAAACACGTCGACACGATCTTTCGCCGGGTGTTCGGCGAGGGCTGAACGGCGCACATTCGGCGGACAGGCGATTCTGTGCTATGATTGCGGCTCCTAACAAGGGAGACACGCGATGAAAGGCATCTCGATCCTGCTCGCGGCGCTTCTGGCGGTGCTGCCCGCGGCGGCATTCGCGCGCCAATGCAGCCACGAAACCGCGAACCGCTGCGAAGCCGGGTTCATCTGGGACGAAACCAGCGCCACCTGCGTCGAAATCGTCACCGGCTAGCCCCGGGTTAGCGCCCTGTTAACACCTCTCTGCCAGTCTGCCCGAAGGGGGACCGGACCGGAGGGATGATGTGACGACGGCGCTTGCGACGATCGGTGAAGATGCGGCCGGGCGGCACGGCGCCGCCGGCGGCCCGCCCACCGCCGCGATCCGCAACCTCAGCCGCCGGCAGAAGGCCGCGATCATCGTGCGGCTGCTTTTGGCCGAGGGCGTGAAACTGCCGCTTGCCGACCTGCCCGAGGCGTTGCAGGGCGAACTGGCGCAGCAGATGGCGACCATGCGCTTCGTCGACCGCGCCACGCTGCGCGCCGTGGTGGCCGAGTTCGTGTCCGAAATCGAGGATGTCGGCCTCAGCTTTCCCGCCGGGCTCGAAGGCGCGCTCAGCGTGCTCGACGGCACCATCAGCGCCAGCACCGCCGCGCGCATCCGCAAGGCACGCGGGGTGGAGTTCACCGGCGATCCCTGGGCCACCATCGCGGGGCTCGACCCCGACCTGTTGATGCCGGTGCTCGAAAACGAAAGCACCGAGGTGGCCGCCGTTCTGCTGTCCAAGCTCAAGGTCGCCACCGCGGCCTCGCTGCTTGGCCGCCTGCCCGGCCCGCGCGCCCGGCGCGTCGCCTACGCGGTGTCGCTGACCGGCACGATCTCGCCCGACATGGTCGCGCGGATCGGTCGTGCGCTCCTGGCCGAGCTTGAGGCGCAGCCGCCGCGCGCTTTTGCCGACGGGCCGGTGGAACGGGTCGGCGCGATCCTCAATTTCTCGCCCGCCGCCACCCGCGACGAGGTGCTGACCGGGCTGGACGAAGACGACCGCGGCTTTGCCGAAGAGGTGCGGCGCGCGATCTTCACCTTCGCCAACATCCCCGCCCGCATCGACCCGCGCGACGTGCCCAAAATCGCCCGCGACACCGACCAGGCCACCCTGATCACCGCGCTGGCGGGGGCCACCGGCGACCTCGCCCCGGCGGCCGAGTTCATCCTCGGCGCGATGTCCAAACGCATGGCCGACCAGTTGCGCGACGAGATCGAGACGCTGGGCACGGTCAAACCCAGGGACGCCGAGGCCGCCATGAACGCCGTCATCGCCACGATCCGCGAACTCGAAGCCGCCGGGGAGATCCTGCTGATCACCGAAGAGGAGGACTGAACAGACAACACCGCCACCGACCCCGAAGGTGCCCAGTGAAGCCTATCCGCGCCCGATCACTCGGCGGCCTTCGCGGTCGGGGTGCCGCCCGACCGGAACTCGGCCAGAAGCTCGTCGCGGCGCTTCGCGGCGGCCTCGGCATTGGCCGCCTTGACCGGCCCGAAGCCCCGGATCTGCAGCGGCAATTCGGCCAGCGCCACCGCCGCGCCCTGCGAGGCCGGGCTGTAGCCCGCCAGCACCTCCTCCATGTCGGCCTCGTATTGCCGGATCAACTCGCGCTCCAGCTTGCGGTCGTGCGAGCGCGCGAACGGATCGAACATCGTGCCGCGCAGCCCCTTGAAACGGGCCAGCCAGTTGGTCGCCGTCAGCATCCACGGGCCGAATTCGCGCTTGATCGGGCGTCCGTCCGGGCCGATCTTCTCGATGATCGGCGGGGCCATGTGGAAGGTGAACTTGAGGTCGCCGTCGAACTCCTCGCGCGCCTTGGCCTCGGTCGTGCGCATCAGCCGCGCGACCTCGTATTCATCCTTGTAGGCCAGCACCTTGTGATAGCCCAGCGCCAGCGCCTCGCGCATCGCCGCGTCCGGCGCGCGCTCGACCAGCTTGCGGTAGCGTTTGGCCAGCCGCTTGTTCTGGTAGGCCGTCAGGTGATCGGCGCGAAACGCGATACGCTCATCCAGCGTTTTCGGCTTGTCGGCCACGTCGCCGGTGATGTGGCGCTGCGCCTCGTCGGGGTAGAGCGCGGCCCAGCGGCCAAGCTCGAAAGCGCGTTTGTTTCTCTCGACCGCCTGGCCGTTCAACTCGATGGCGCGCATCAGCGCCGCATGGCTCAGCGGCACGAAGCCCTTCTGCCAGGCCGCCCCCAGCACCATCATGTTCGAATAGATCGAATCGCCTAGCAGGACCGTGGCCAGTTCGGTCGCGTCGATCAGCATCAGCCGGTCCGTCAGCCGCGCCTCGAGCGCCAGCGCCAGGCGGTCGCCGGGGATGGTGAACTCGGTGTCGCGGGTGAAATCGCCGGTCACGGTCTCGTGGCTGTCGACCACGCCGCCGGTGCGCCCGGTCTTCATCAGGCCCAGCGTCTTGGCGCCAGCCGACACCACCAGCTCGCCGCCGATCAGCGCGTCGCATTCGCCGGTGGCCACGCGGATCGCGGAGATGTCCTCGGGCTTTTCCGCAATCCGCAGATGCACCGTGACCGCGCCGCCTTTCTGCGCCAGCCCCGCCATTTCCATCATGCCCGCGCCCTTGCCGTCGATATGGGCGGCCTGGGCCATGATCGCGCCGATGGTGACGACGCCGGTGCCGCCGACGCCGGTGATGACGCTGTTGTGGGTGCCGTCGATCGCCGGAAGCTCGGGTTCGGGCACGTCCGGCAACGCGATCTCGGCGGCGGCCTGCTTGCGGATCTGCGCGCCCTCGACGGTGACGAAGCTGGGGCAGAAGCCCTTGACGCAGGAAAAATCCTTGTTGCAGGACGATTGGTCAATGGCGCGTTTGCGGCCAAGTTCGGTTTCCACCGGCACGATCGAGACGCAGTTCGACTGCACGCCGCAATCGCCGCAGCCCTCGCAGATGTCGGTGTTGATGAACACCCGCTTGTCGGGGTCGGGGAAGGTGCCGCGCTTGCGCCGGCGGCGTTTCTCGGCGGCACAGGTCTGCACGTAGAGCAGCACGGTCACGCCGGGAATGTCGCGCAACTCCTTCTCGACCGTCATCAGGTCATCGCGGGTGCGCGTCTCGACCTCGCGCGGGAAGGCGGCAAGGTCCACGTCTTCCTTGGGGTCATAGACCATGACCACCTTTTTCACCCCGGCCGCGACCATCTCGCGCGCGATGCGCGGGGCGTCCAGCGCGCCCTCGTTGGGCTGGCCGCCGGTCATCGCCACTGCGTCGTTGTAGAGGATCTTGTAGGTGATGTTGGTGCCCGCGGCGATGGCGGCGCGAATCGCCAGGTAGCCCGAGTGGTTATAGGTGCCGTCGCCCAGGTTCTGAAACACGTGCGGGCGGGTCGAGAACGGCGCCTCGCCGATCCAGTTTGCGCCCTCGGCCCCCATATGGGTAAAGCCGGTGGTCTCGCGGTCCATCCACTGCACCATGTAATGACAGCCGATCCCGGCATAGCCGCGCGAACCATCGGGCAGCTTGGTCGAGGTGTTGTGCGGGCAGCCCGAGCAGAAATAGGGCAGGCGCGCGGCGATTTCCTCGGCGTTGTCGGCCTTCTTGGCCTCGCGCACAGCGCCCAGCCCGGCCTTGATGCCATCGGTGACGCGGCCTTCCTCGAGAAAGATCTCGCCCAGCTTCTCGGCGATCCACATCGGGTCGAGCGCGCCGCGTGTCGGAAACAGCTCCTCGCGGTGCATCCCGCCGGCGCCGCCCTTGTACCAGCCATAGACGCGCCGTCCCTGCCGGTCGTCGAAGATCGCCTCCTTGATCTGCACCTCGATCAGCTTGCGCTTTTCCTCGATCACCACGATCAGGTCGAGCCCCTCGGCCCAGGCGTGAAACCCCTTCATGTCGAGCGGGAAGGTCTGGCCGATCTTGTAGGTGGTCAGCCCCAGCCGCTCGGCCTCGGCCTCGTCGATGTTCAGAAGGCGCAGCGCGTGCACGAGGTCGAGCCAGTTCTTGCCCGCCGCGACAAGGCCGATCCTGGCGCCGGGTTTGCCCCAGACGCGCTTGTCCATCTTGTTGGCATGCGAAAACGCCTCGGCGGCAAAGCGTTTGTAGTCGATCATCCGCGCTTCCTGCGCATGCGGCGTGTCGCCAAGGCGGATGTTCAGCCCGCCCTCGGGCATGGTGAAATCCTCGGGCATGATCAATTTCAGGCGGTCCGGGCGGCCATCGACCACGGCGGTCGCCTCGATCGTGTCCTTCATGGTCTTGAGACCGACCCACAGCCCGGAAAACCGGCTGAGCGCCCAGCCGTAGATGCCGAAATCGAGGATCTCCTGAACCCCCGCAGGCGAGACCACCGGCATGTAAGCGTCGATCAGCGCCCATTCCGACTGGTGCAGCACCGTCGAGCTTTCGCCGGTGTGGTCGTCGCCCATCGCCAGCAGCACACCGCCATGGCGCGAGGTGCCGGCCATGTTGGCATGGCGCAGCGCGTCGCCGGAGCGGTCGACCCCCGGCCCCTTGCCATACCAGAGGCCAAAAACGCCGTCATACTTGCCTTCGCCGCGCAACTCGGCCTGTTGCGCACCCCAGAGCGCGGTGGCGGCGAGGTCTTCGTTCAGACCGGGCTGGAACAGCACGTCGGAGGCCGCCAGTTCCTTTTTCGCCCGCGTCATCCAGATGTCGACCGCGCCCAAGGGCGAGCCGCGATAGCCGGTGACATAGCCCGCCGTATTCAGCCCGGCGGCGCGGTCGCGGGCCTTTTGCATCAGCATCAGCCGCACCAGCGCCTGGGTGCCATTGAGCAGCACCGGGCTCTTGTCCAGATCGAACCGGTCATGCAGGGAGATATCCTGGCGGGTCATCGCGCTCCTCCGATCTACGATTGGCCTCGTGTCATAATAGGTCAAAAAAGCTGACCTGTAAAAGGATATCCCGGCGCGCGCGGCGGTAGCTTTTCACATCCGCTTGAGGGTAAGGATATGCGCGGTCGTGATTGGCAAGGGTTCGAGAATTACACCATGGATTGGGACAAGCTCAGAATATTTCACGCTGTGGCCGACGCCGGCAGCCTGACCCATGCCGGCGAAACGCTGAACCTCAGCCAATCGGCGGTATCGCGCCAGATTCGTTCGCTCGAGGAAAGCCTGAACGCCACCCTGTTCCACCGTCATGCGCGCGGACTGATTCTCACCGAGCAGGGCGAGCTTCTGTTCGACGCAAGCCGGGCGATGTCACAGCGGCTCGAGGCCGCCGAGGCGCGCATTCGCGATTCAAAGGAAGAGATCTTCGGCGAGCTGCGCGTCACCACCACCACCGGCTTCGGCTCGCTCTGGCTGGCGCCGCGCCTGCCCAAGCTCTATGCCCAGCATCCCGACCTCAAGATCGACCTGATGCTCGAGGAACGCGTGCTCGACCTGCCGATGCGCGAGGCCGACGTGGCCATCCGCATGAAGGAACCCAGCCAGGCCGACCTGATCCGCAAGCGCCTGATGAGCGTCAACATGCGCCTTTATGCCATGCCCGCCTATCTCGACGAACACGGGCGTCCCTCGACCATGGCCGATCTTGCCCAGCACCGGCTGATCTGCATGAACACCACCTCGACCCAGGTCAGCGCCGGGTCGAGCTTCACCCAGGAAATCCTGACCCACGACATCCAGTCGATGCTGACGGTGAACAACTATTTCGGGGTGTTGCAGGCGGTTCTGAACGGGTTGGGCATCGGTGTCCTGCCCGACTACGTGGTGCAGGATTTTCCCGAGCTCGAGCGCGTGCTGCCACAGGATGAATCGATCGAGATCCCGGTGTTCCTGGCCTATCCCGAGGAATTGCGGCACTCCAAACGGGTGGCGGCGTTCCGCGATTTCGTCACCGAGGAAATCTTCGAGTTCCGCAAGAAGATGCAGCGGCTGGGGCTGCGCTGACCCGGGCGCTCAGCCATGCGTGTGGCGCATAGCCGCATTGCAGCAATTTCACTTGAACCAGCGGCCCCCGCCTCTTAATTCAGGGTCAAAGGCGGCCCGGAGGAAACTTCGAGCGTCTTTTACCTCCCTGTTGGACTTAGGCCGGGCCTTGTGCCCGGCTTTTTTTTGGCCGCGCGCCACAAGGCCGTTTGCCGCAGGATCGCATTCATGTATCGTTATTCCGGCATATCAGGGAGGGTTGCATGACGTGGATCATCCGTCTGTTGGCGCTTGTCGGGGTTCTCGCGCTTGGCGCCGGTCTCTGGATCGGACCGGACCTGTGGCGCTACAAGACGGCGCTGGACGGGTTCGACGATCAGGCCTGGGCGACCTACAAGGGCCTTGCCGATCGGCTGGCCGACACCGGCAACGCCGCCGCCGCGACGGTCTGGACCGTCAAGGTCGCCGACGGGCTGAGCTTTGAAGAGGTCGACGAGTCGATCAAGGCTGTGGCGATCGACCGCAACATCCGCGGCGTCGGCGAACTGCCTCTGGGCGACCAGGTCGCCGCGATGAACGGCACGCCTTGGCGCAAGCTCAACATCTATCTCTATTGCAACCCGCTGACCGCGGCCCGGATGATCGAGCATCACATCGCCTATGCCGCCTACCTGCCCTGCCGGGTGTCACTGGTCGAGGATGCGGCGGGCGATCTGTGGATAACCTCGCTCGACATGGACATGATGATCCACGGCGGCCGCGAATTGCCGCCCGAACTCAAGGCCGAGGCGCTGGCGGTCAAGGACATCATCCTCGACATCATGAACCGCGCTGCCGAAGGCGATTTCTGAGCGCCACGCCGCACCCAAAGCCCCTTTCCCCTGCCCGTCCCTTCCCGTATGACACCGGCCAAGGACGACAGTGCTGGGGAAAGGCCGTCATGCAGGAACCCGAAATCACCGAAGACCTAATCGCCGCCCACGGCATCAGCCCGGACGAATACGCCAACATCCTGCGCATCCTGAACCGCCCGCCGAACTTCACCGAACTTGGCATCTTCTCGGCGATGTGGAACGAGCATTGTTCCTACAAATCCTCGAAAAGGTGGCTGCGCACCCTGCCGACCGAGGGGCCGCAGGTGATCTGCGGGCCGGGCGAGAATGCCGGCATCGTCGATATCGGCGACGGCCAGGCGGTGGTGTTCAAGATGGAAAGCCACAACCACCCCTCCTACATCGAGCCCTACCAGGGCGCGGCCACCGGCGTCGGCGGCATCCTGCGCGATGTCTTCACCATGGGCGCGCGCCCGGTCGCGGCGATGAACTCGCTGTCGTTCGGCGAAGTCACCCACCCCAAAACCAAGCGCCTCGTGCACGGCGTGGTCGAGGGCATCGGCGGTTACGGCAACTGCTTCGGCGTGCCCACCATCGGTGGCGAGGTCCGCTTTCACCGGGCCTATAACGGCAACTGCCTGGTCAACGCCTTCGCCGCCGGGATCGTTGACACCGACAAGATCTTCTATTCGGCGGCCTCGGGCGTCGGGATGCCGGTGGTCTATCTTGGGGCCAAGACCGGACGCGACGGCGTCGGCGGCGCCACCATGGCCAGCGCCGAATTCGACGACACCATCGAGGAAAAGCGCCCGACCGTGCAGGTCGGCGACCCGTTCACCGAAAAGCGCCTGATGGAGGCGACGCTGGAGCTGATGGCCACCGGCGCCGTGATCTCGATCCAGGACATGGGCGCGGCCGGCCTGACCTGTTCGGCGGTCGAGATGGGCGACAAGGGCGAGCTTGGCATCCGCCTCGACCTCGACAGCGTGCCGCAGCGCGAAGACAACATGACCGCCTACGAGATGATGCTGTCGGAAAGCCAGGAGCGGATGCTCATGGTGCTGCGCCCGGAAAAAGAGGCCGAGGCCCGCGCGGTGTTCGAGAAATGGGATCTCGACTTCGCCATCGTCGGCGAGACCCTGCCCGAAGACCGCTTCGTGATCATGCACCAGGGCGAATGCCGCGCCGACCTGCCCTTGCGCGCCCTCTCCGGCAACGCCCCGGAATATGACCGGCCCTGGGTGCCCACGCCCGAACCCGCGCCGCTGGGCGAAGTGCCCGGAATCGACCCGATCGACGGGCTAAAGGCGCTGATCTCCTCGCCCAACTACGCGGCGAAACAATGGGTCTACGAACAATACGACCACATGGTCATGGCCGACACGATCCGCACCCCGGGCCTCGGTGCGGGCGTGATCCGGGTGCATGGCACGAAAAAGGCGCTGGCCTTCACCTCGGACGTGACGCCGCGCTACGTGCAGGCCAACCCGGCGCGGGGCGGCATGCAGGCGGTGGCCGAGGCCTACCGCAACCTCACCGCCGTGGGGGCAACCCCGCTTGCCACCACCGACAACCTCAATTTCGGCAACCCCGAGAAGCCCGAGATCATGGGCCAGTTCGTCGGCGCGATCAAAGGCATCGGCGCGGCGGTCGCGGCACTCGACATGCCGATCGTGTCGGGCAACGTCTCGCTCTACAACGAAACCGACGGGTCCGCGATCCTGCCCACGCCCACCATCGGCGCGGTCGGGCTGATCAACGACTACGAGACCGACATGATCGACGGCACCGCCCGCGAAGGCCACGTCGCGCTGGTGGTCGGGGAAAGCCACGGCCATCTCGGTCAGTCCGCCCTGCTGGCCGAGGTTTTCCACCGCGAAGAGGGCGATGCGCCGCCCGTCGACCTCGCCGCCGAACGGCGCAACGGCGAGTTCATCCGCGCCAACCACAAGTTCATCAAGGCCTGCACCGACCTGTCGGACGGCGGCCTTGCGCTGGCCGCCTTCGAGATGGCCGAGGCGGGCGGCGTCGGCGTGCATCTCGACGCCGACGACATGGCCACTCTCTTTGGCGAGGACCAGGCGCGCTACCTTATCGCCTGCAATTTCGACGAGGCCGAGGCGCTGATGGTCGCCGCCGGCCGCGCCCATGTGCCGATTGCCAGCGTCGGCCGCTTCACCGGCGACAGCGTGAGATTCGGCGCGTCCGAAGCGCCGCTGGACGAGCTGGCGAGGATCTTCCGCACCAGCTTCGAAGCCACCGCGACCTGACCCTTCATCCTGGCCGCAAAACTACGGGGGTCGTTCAGTTTGCCTGCAAGCTGAACGTGAGGGGCAGAGCCCCTCGGGCATGGCGGCTGCGCCCCGCGCGGCGCCGGGCCGATTTCCCCTTGCCGCGCCCCCGGCTTTGCGCCATCCAGACCGCATGGCGACGATCCCGGATTTTGCCCCCGATTGCGGTGTCTGCGCGGCGCTCTGCTGCCTGGCGCTGTCGTTCGACGCGGGCGAGGATTTCGCCATCGACAAGCCCGCCGGCCTGCCCTGCCCCAACCTCGAGGCCGATTTCGGCTGCGCGCTCTATGATCGTCTTGCCGACGCAGGCTTTGCCGGCTGCACCCGCTACGATTGCCACGGCGCCGGGCAGCGGGTGGTGCAGGAGGTGTTCGACGGCGCCAACTGGCGCGACCAGCCGGCCCTGGCCGAGCCGATGATTGCCGCCTTCGCGGCGATGCGAAAGGTGCACGAGGGGCTCGAGCTTCTGCTCGCCGCCGGTCGGCTCGACCTGCCCGACGATCTCGAGGAAGAGCGCGAGGCGCTGATCGAGGCACACGCCCCCGAGGGCGGCTGGGACGAGGCGACGCTGGCACGGTTCCTCGCGGACGGAACGCCGGCCCGGCTGGCCGCCTTCCTGCCCCGGCTGCGCGCCCATGTGTGACCTCTCCCCCCTTGCAGCCCCCGCGCCCCGGCTTTACATCTGCCGGGACTGACAGGCATTGGGGGACCGCGCGCATGGCTATTGAAGGACAGGAAATCGAAGACCTCATACGCGAGGCCTTTCCCGATGCGAAAATCACCATCACCGACCTGGCCGGCGACGGCAATCACTGGGCCGCCGAGGTGATCGACGCCAGTTTCAAGGACATGAACCGGGTGCAGCAGCAACGCGCTGTCTATGCCGCCCTCAAGGGCAAGATGGACGGCAAGCACGGCGAATTGCACGCACTGGCGCTGACCACCAAGGCCCCCGACTGACAGACGAGAACAAGATAGGACATTGCTATGAACGCGCAGGACACGATCAAGGAAACCGTCACCTCGAATGACGTGGTGCTCTACATGAAAGGCACCAAGGAAATGCCGCAATGCGGGTTTTCGTCCCGCGTCGCCGGCGTTCTGAATTTCATGGGGGTCGAGTTCACCGATGTGAACGTTCTGGCCGACGACGCGATCCGCCAGGGCATCAAGGACTATTCCGACTGGCCGACCATCCCGCAGCTCTACGTCAAGGGCGAGTTCGTTGGCGGCTCGGACATCATCACCGAGATGACGCTGTCGGGCGAGCTGGACAAGCTGTTCGACGACAAGGGCATCGGCTATTCCAAGGAAGCCGCCGAAAAGATCCGCGAAGCCAACGGCTGAGGCGGCCGGTCTTTTTGACCCGGGACCGCGCGCGCGGGTCCGTGCGCACCCTGCTCCGGGCCAGACCGGGGCCGCTGCTCGATACGGTTTGCACCGTCCCGGGTTCCGTGGCACGTAGCCATGAGACCCATAGCTCACGAGGCCCATGATGACCGCCGCCGCCCCGCAAGACGCCCTGAACCGCCTTCTGGCGGAAAACGACTGGCTGATGGCGGACGGGGCCACCGGCACCACGCTGTTCAACATGGGGCTGACCTCGGGCGAGGCGCCGGAGTTGTGGAACGTCGAGCATCCGGACCGTATCCGCGCGCTCTATCAGGGGGCAGTCGATGCGGGGTCGGACATCTTCCTGACGAACTCGTTCGGCGGCACCGCCGCCCGGCTGAAACTGCACGACGCGCAGAACCGGGTCGGTGAGCTGAACCGCATCGCCGCCGAGATCGGCCGCGAGGTTGCCGACAAGGCCGGGCGCGTGGTGGTCGTGGCCGGGTCGGTGGGGCCGACCGGCGAGATCATGCAGCCGATGGGGCCGCTGACCTTCGAGGGGGCGGTGGAACTGTTTCACGAGCAGGCCGAGGCGCTCAAGGCCGGCGGGGCCGACGTGCTCTGGGTCGAGACGATCTCGTCGCCCGACGAATACAAGGCCGCCGCAAGGGCAGCGGAACTGGCCGACATGCCCTGGTGCGGCACCATGAGTTTCGACACCGCCGGACGCACCATGATGGGCGTGACCTCGGCCGACCTGGCCGCCCTGGTCGAGACCCTGCCCAACCCGCCGATCGGCTTTGGCGCCAATTGCGGCGTCGGGGCCTCGGACCTGCTGCGCACCATCCTGGGCTTTGCCGCCTCGGGGACGGAACGCCCGATCATCGCCAAGGGCAACGCCGGCATCCCGAAATTCGTGCATGGCCACATCCATTACGACGGCACCCCGCCGTTGATGGCCGACTACGCGGTGCTGGCGCGCGACTGCGGCGCGCGCATCATCGGCGGCTGCTGCGGCACCACCACCGAGCATCTGGCGGCGATGCGCGAGGCGCTGGAAACCCGCCCGACCGGAAAGGTGCGCCCAACGCTGGACGAGATCGCGGCCAAGCTGGGCGCGTTTTCCTCGGCCTCGGACGGCACCGGCGGGGCCACCGGCCGCCAGCGCGTGCGCCGCGGCCGCCGGCGCGGCTGACGCCCTTTCAACGAATTGTGCGCCTGCGGCGCGCTCTGTTCTGGTGGGGGCAAGCCCCCACGGGTGAGTATTTGCCACCAAGATGAAGCGCAGATGCAGCGCGTTCATGTTTGAAATGAGAATTATTCGCTCATCCTGGGCGGCATCAGCCGCTATAGGTCGTCCTGAGCCCCGGCCATGTCGCAAATCGGACAGTCGGGTTGCGACATTCCGGCACATGCTGGGGCAAATCCACCGTGGCCACAGGCGGCCCCGAAGACGAGGACATCGGCGATGGCGGACGACGACGAAGAGATCATCCTGGCGGACCTCGACGACGAAGAACTCGTGTTGCAGATGCAGGACGACCTGTATGACGGCATGAAGGAAGAAATCGAGGAAGGCACGCGCATCCTGCTCGAACGCGGCTGGGCGCCCTACAAGGTGCTGACCGAGGCGCTGGTGTCGGGCATGAAGGTGGTGGGCGACGACTTCCGCGATGGCATCCTGTTCGTCCCCGAGGTTCTGCTGGCCGCCGGCGCGATGAAGGGCGGCATGGCGATCCTCAAGCCGCTTCTGGCCGAAACCGGCGCGCCGACCATCGGGCGCATCGTGATCGGGACCGTCAAGGGCGACATCCACGACATCGGACAGAACCTTGTCACCATGATGATGGAAGGCGCCGGGTTCGAGGTGAAGAACATCGGCATCAACAACCCGGTGGAGGCCTATATCGAGGCGCTGGAGGAGTTCGACGCCGATTTCCTCGGCATGTCCGCGCTTCTGACCACCACCATGCCCTACATGAAGGTGGTGATCGACACACTGGTCGCCGAGGGCAAGCGCGACAAGTATATCGTGCTGGTCGGCGGCGCCCCCCTGAACGAGGAATTCGGCCGCGCCATCGGGGCGGATGCCTATTGCCGCGACGCCGCCGTCGCGGTCGAGACCGCCAAGGAATTCATGCACCGCAAGCACAACCGGATGGCGGCGGGCTGATCCCGTCATGTCCGGCGCGCGGCGGCTGTTTCTGTGGCTGTTGGCGGCGCTATCGGCGGCAGCGGCGATCTGGGTTCTGGTGGCCGCGATGCGGGCCGAGGCGCTGAGCGGACAGGTGTTTTTTGCCGTCCTGCCGCTGCTCATGCTGTTCTCGATCGCCTGGCGCGGCCTGTCGGACAAGGACGACTGAGCCTTGCCGCGCCCCGGGCCCGCCCCCATCTGGGGTAGACAGGAGGAGATCATGCCGCTCGACAAGTTCGTTCTGATCCTTGTGATCGTGATCGGCGCCGCCGGCGTGACGGTCTGGCTGGGCACGATGATCGCGGCCTCGATGCAGCTTCCCTTCGGCTGGCTGGTGTTCCTGCCAGCCGCACTCGTTGCCTATGTCGTCTGGCGGGTGATCGCCGAGCGGCTGGCGAACCGTGACGACGATCATTACGACGGAATCGAAAAATGATGCTGACGACGACGGATACGGTGCCCGGGCGCGAATTCGAGGTGCTGGGCCTGGTGCGCGGCTCGACCGTGCGCGCCAAGCACATCGGCTCGGACATCGTGGCGGGCCTGCGCAACCTGGTTGGCGGCGAGGTCAAGGAATACGCCGCCCTGATGGCGGGGGCGCGCGAACAGGCGCTGGACCGGATGAAGGCCGAGGCCGAGAAGCTGGGGGCCGACGCGGTGATCGCGCTCAGGTTCGAGACCTCGACGATCACCCAGGGCGCGTCCGAAATCCTCGCCTACGGCACCGCTGTCCGGTTGCGATGATCGCCGGTGATGCAAGACCCGTCGCGCCGCCGACCGACGCCGTTCTGACCGACGAGGGATTGACCGCGACCGGGGCCGCCAACCCCGCGGGCCGGGTGCTGGTGATCGGCTGCGGCGCCTTGGCGCGCGAGATCCTGGCCCTGATCCGGGCCAACGGCATGGCGCATGTCGACCTGACCTGCCTGCCCGCGATCCTGCACAACCGCCCCGAACGCATCGCCCCGGCGCTGGAGGCTGCGATCCTCGGTCAAGGCGCCGGCTATGACAGCATCTTCGTGGCCTATGCCGATTGCGGCTCGGGCGGCGAGATCGCCAAGGTCTGCGCCCGGCACGGTGCGGAAATGATCGAAGGCCCGCATTGCTACAGCTTTTTCGAGGGAAACGCCCGCTTTGCCGAGACCGGCGAGGTGACATCCTTCTACCTGACCGATTTCCTGACCCGGCAATTCGACGCCTTCGTGATCAAGCCGCTTGGCCTCGACCGGCACCCGCAATTGCGCGACCTCTATTTCGGCAATTACGAGAAACTGGTCTACCTCGCCCAGACCGACGACCCGGCCCTGGATGCCCGCGCCGAGGCCGCCGCCAATCGCCTCGGGCTGGCCTATGAGCGCCGGTTCACCGGCTTTGGCGATCTGGCCGCCGCGATGGCCGGGCTGCCCGGGCGATGATCCGCCCGGCAACGGGCCGCGCGCCGGTCGGTTTCACGCTTGCCCCGGTGTCCCGCCACAGGCTATCAAACGCCGGATGACGAAGGCCTTGCAGGGAAGGAAACCGTGATGACGCGTCGCGTGGTTGTAACCGGACTCGGGATGGTGTCGCCGTTGGCGGATGGCGTCGAGGAGAGCTGGAAGCGGATTCTCGACGGACAGTCCGGCGCCGGGCCGATCACCAAGTTCGACGCCTCGCGCGTGGTCACCACCTATGCCGCCGAAGTGCCCTGGGGCGACGGCAGCGACGGCACCTTCAACCCCGACGCCTACATGGAGCCGAAGGACCGGCGCAAGGTCGACGACTTCATCCTCTACGGCATGGCCGCCGCCGACCAGGCGGTGCGCGACGCGAACTGGATGCCCGAGGGCGAAGAGGACCGGTTGCGCACCGGGGTGATGATCGGATCGGGCATCGGCGGCTTGAACTCCATCGCCGATACCGCTGTTCTCATTCAGGAAAAGGGGCCGCGGCGGGTGTCGCCGTTCTTCATCCCCGGCTCGCTGATCAACCTGGCCTCGGGGCAGGTGTCGATCCGCTATGGCTTCAAGGGGCCGAACCACGCGGTGGTCACCGCCTGCTCCACCGGCGCGCATGCTATTGGGGATGCGGCCCGGCTGATCATGCTCGACGATGCCGACGTGATGATCGCGGGCGGCGCCGAGGCGGCGATTTCCGAGATCGGCATCGCGGGCTTCAACGCCTGCAAGGCGCTGTCGACCAAGCGCGGCAACGCCCCGGAAACCGCCTCGCGCCCCTATGACGAGGACCGCGACGGCTTTGTCATGGGCGAAGGCGCGGGCGTGGTGGTGCTGGAGGAATACGAGCACGCAAAGGCCCGGGGCGCGCATATCTATGCCGAGATCCTGGGCTATGGCCTGTCGGGCGACGCCTATCACATCACCGCCCCCAGCGAGGATGGCGAGGGCGGCGAACGCGCCATGCGCGCGGCCCTGAAACGCGCCGGGCTGACGCCGGACAAGGTCGATTACATCAACGCGCATGGCACCTCGACCATGGCCGACGTGATCGAACTGGCCGCGGTCGAGCGGGTGCTGGGCGACCACGCGAAGAACGCCACCATGTCCTCGACCAAGTCCTCCATCGGCCACCTTCTGGGGGCCGCCGGCGCGGTCGAGGCGATCTTCTCGATCCTGGCGATCCGCGACCAGGTTGCGCCGCCGACCATCAACCTCGACAACCCGGCGGTGACGCCGAAGCTGTCGCTGGCGGCCAACGCCAAGGAGGAACGCAAGATCGACGTCGCGATGTCCAACTCGTTCGGTTTCGGGGGCACCAACGCCTCGCTGGTGATCGGCAAGGCTCCCGCCTGATGTGGCGCAACATCGCCTCCACGGCACTGTCGCTCATGGTCATCGTGCTGATCGTGATCGGCGGTCTGGTGGCCTGGGGCCAGCGCCAATACAGCGACCCCGGCCCGCTCGAAGCCGCGATCTGCCTGAAGGTGGAATCCGGCTCGACCTTCCGGCGCGTTGCCGACACGCTGGCGGAACAGAACGCGGTCACCTCGGCGGCGATCTTCCGCATCGGCGCCGATTACGCCGGCAAGACGCCACAGCTCAAGGCCGGATCGTTCCTGGTGCCCGCAGGCGCCTCGATGGCCGAGATCGCGGATATCGTCACCCGCGGCGGAGCCTCGACCTGCGGCACCGAGATCGTCTATCGCATCGGCGTCACCGCCTCGGACATCCAGGTGCGCGAGCTTGATCCCGCCACCGAGCGTTTCGTCACCCGGGTCGAGTTCGCCCCCGATGCCGAGACCATCCCGGCCGACTATCTGCGCCTGCGCGACGAGGCCGATACGCGGTTCCGCATCGCGGTGGCCGAGGGCACGACAAGCTGGCAGATCGTCGAGGCGCTGCGCGGCATCGACGTGTTGTCGGGCGAAATCGCCGAGGTGCCGCCCGAGGGCAGGCTGGCGCCGTTCAGCTACGAGGTCCGGCCGGGCGACGCGCGCGAGGACGTGATCGCGCGCATGCTGGCCACCCAGGACGCGCGCTTGGCCGAAGCATGGGCCAACCGCGCCGACGGCCTGCCCTACGAAACGCCCGAAGAGGCGCTGATCATGGCCTCGATCGTCGAGAAGGAAACCGGCGTGCCGGAAGAGCGTGACACGGTCGCCTCGGTGTTCATCAACCGGCTGGAGCGCGGCATGCGGCTGCAGACCGACCCGACGGTGATCTACGGCATCACCAAGGGCCAGGGCGCGCTGGGACGCGGGTTACGCCAGAGCGAGTTGCGCAACGAGACCCCTTACAACACCTACGTGATCGACGGCCTGCCGCCGACCCCGATCGCCAACCCCGGCATCGCATCCCTGAATGCCGCGCTGAACCCGGCGACCACCGACTATATCTTCTTCGTCGCCGACGGCTCGGGCGGGCACGCCTTTGCCGCCACCCTGGAAGAGCACAACCGAAACGTGGCGCGCTGGCGCGAGATCGAGGCCGGTCGGGACAACTGACCGGCCCGACCGGGCTTCAGCTTGGCGGAAATACTCTCGCCGAAGGCAAGAAAAACCCTGCGCCGCACGGGCTGCAAGGGCCGGGGTTTGAGTATTTGGACCAGGGTCTATTCCAGCTCAGGTCCTGAGCGGTTTCATTTTGCGGGATCTGAGCAGGATCTGAGCAGGATCTTGTAGAGGTCGTTTTCGCGGTTGTTGACGCGGTATTCGGTTTCCTTGAGGAAGGTCGGAAAGCTGGTTCTGCGCAGCCCGTTGAACTTGGCGT
>NZ_VSIY01000010.1 GCF_008086115.1 Maritimibacter fusiformis
GGGAGTGGGCAAAACTTGGTGGTTAAGCGGCCCGCTTTGAGACGCCTAGCCTTCTGTCAAGGACAGCGGCCCGAGTGACGGCAACCCGTTGCGCGCCCCGCGGTGACCATCTCATGCGCCGCCGCTTGCCCATGCGGGTGTTGCCGATGTCATCAACACAGCCTTCTGCCCGGGACGACGAAACTGCGAGGCCATTCCGGTGTCGATGGCCGTAGTCTACGAGCGCGTCGAAGTTGTTCGCAAGGTAGGAATAGAGGTCCTGGCACCGGGCTTTGACCCGCTTGGCCGCTTCTCGTAATTCTCGGGTTTCGGCGTGCAGACGATCGCAATCGATCTGAAGAACCTTGAGGATTGTCGCGGCGGTCATCACTTTGCCGTGCCAAAGGTGCCAACGCAGTGTATCAGCAGGTCGCTCGAAGAGTAGCGGCAACCCTGAAAAGCCCTTCGATTGCAGAAGTCCCCGCACCGCATTTTCAATGTGCTTGACCCGCATCGAGATATGCCACCAGTCCAGTATGTGGGTGACGGGACCTCGAACGGCACGCCTCACCAAATTCGGCAGTGCAGGTTCGCCGTCTGAAATCACGGTCACTTTGCTCTGACCGTCCCAGCCCTGCGCGATCAGGTCATGTCGGAGCTGCTTTGCTGGAGAACCGGCGGCTTGCTGCACGAGACCAAACCGCCGGCTCATATTGGGGCTTTCAACCTTGCCGACTACAACATCGAGGTGCCGTTTCTGGTATTCAGGTCGACATCGTATGTGCGCACCATCCAGGAAAACGGTCAGTGGTGATGGCGGAGCGATTGTATCCGCGTCTCCTTGGCTTACGTTTTCGCGGCCTAAGGTCTTTGCGTCATTGAGGAGAAGGCCCAAACTCTCGGAACCAAACTCGTCCGGCGCACGGCGAAGTCGACCGATATTGCGCCTCTTGGTTTCTCCATCGTCAAACGTCGTCTCGACAAAAATGTTTACTTCCATGGTGGGTCCCGCCTTGTTCCGATACCTTACCCTACCACGTCGACCACCAGGTTTTGCCCACTCCCCGTCGAGCGTGAGGAAGCGCAGGGCGCTGAGGATGTCGGGATCGGTGACGCCATCGGCGTTGGCGCCAAAGGGCGGGCCGAGCAGGTCGCGCGGACCGCTATCCGCATAGGGGTCGGTGACGGGAAAGACAGTAATGCCGGAATAGCCCTGGGAGACGGAGAAGGTGAACCAGTAGTCGCGCTGCGGCGTGGTGAGCTTGAGATAAAGATCGGAGGCGATGGAGGCCATGTTGCGCGCCGGAACGAGCCCGATGCGCCAGACCTCCTCCGTATCGGGGGCGGTCATTTCATAGACGGCCCGCTCGGCCTCGCAGGTTGCGGGGCCAACCACCGGCGCCTGAGACATTGCAGGCAGGGGAAGAAGGCAGAGCGCCGCGGCGGTCAACAGCCTTGTCATTGTTCGAACTCCGCACGGTCGGGCAGCGAGGTCGAGAATTTGAGCATCAGCCCGGAAAATCCGGTCTGCGCGGCCACCTCGCTGCCTTGGGGGATGAACGTTAAGTAGGTGTCGAGTGTGCGCGGCAGGCGGGGCGACGGCCCCCAGACGGTGGTGACGATCAGCTCCGGATCGACCGCGTAGAACGGATCGCCACCATCGGTGGTGTGGGCGATGGTCTGGCCAAGCAGCCGCGTCACCGGCTCCGGGTCGATGGGCGCCATGGCCGCGAAATCGTAGAGATGGCAGCCCAGTGCATCGAGATATTCGGTCAGCAGGTAGCTGACGGCCAGAAGATGCGACCGCCCGCCGATCTCGCGGGTGAACCAGGCGCCGTCCGATCCTTGTGAAAAGTCAGGGTCTTCCGCGATTTCCTCGGCAAGCAGCGCCTCGGCGTGGGCGATGAAGCGGTCATAATCCGCATTCTCTCCGGGCACGACGTGTTGCCAGCCCAGTTTTTCGGCCAGCGCAACCTTGCCCTTGTAGCTCAGCCGCTCGGGGATGCAGGCCTCGCCGAAGGCGGCAACGAAGGCCTCGCCGTCGGGCGTTTCCGCTTGGGTGGGCGACATAAGGAGGGCGGCGAAAGCGACGGAAATGATCAAGCGGAATGTCGGTATCAATCGCCGCAATACTCCTCGATCCATTCGTCGCAGAGCGTCGTTCGTGCTTGATTGGCGTAGACCCGGTCCCCGGAGGCCGCCACTTCCCGAAGCATGGCAACGCCCGTCTCCGCCTGCTCAACAGTCGATCCGGCACCGTAGAGGTACATGCGTGCAAGGTAATACCGCATCCCCCAGTTGGTGACGGTGTCCGAACTGGCTGCGCGGTGCGCGATCTCGTAGGCGAGCTTGAAGGCTTTCTCATGCTCGGCCTCGTTTGCACCTTCATTGAAAAGGCGTGTCCGGAAGCGGTCGGCAATCATGACGAACAGGATGCGTGCATCAGCATCCTGCTGCATGTAGTCATCAGGATGACCGCGCCGGGCGAGGGGCTCGAGAATATCCAGCGCTTCGGCATGGTTTCCGGCATTTGCGGCTGCGATTGCGTCATCAACCGGACCAGCATAGGCGGGTGCCGCCACCAAGACCACCAGCGAGACAAATCCGGCGACACATAGGGCTTTGAGCCGCGTCGCAAAACCTGAATTCCGCATAACTATCCTCCCAATCCGCGAAAGAGTGCGGGCAGGCTAGAGGCGGGAAGCATCCCGCTCACCCCCCTGTTCAGGGGGGTCATTGCCCCAACCGGCCGGTTCTCAGAAAATCCTCGCCCACCAGCCGACAGGTCAGGGCGTGCGCGCCGCCAATTGGTCGATCTGGGACAGCAGGGTCTGTAACTGGGATAGCTGCTGCGCCGAAAGGTAAGGTGGAAAGAGTGGACGCGCAATTTGTCCCGAAGGTTGCGATTGGGCTGCGGCTCGCTCGCGCTCGGACTCTTCGTGATAGTAAATTCGTGCGTGTACACGCTCGCGGAGCGCCTGTAGCCTGTGCGGATCGGGTTGGGCTTGGTATAGGCCCAACATCGTCTCGATCATCAACATGGATTCTTCGTTGTAGCGATCGGCTTGAATGACTCGCTCCCAAGCGAGCGCCGTGTCGCAGGCATGATCGCCGGCGAGCCGTCTCGCTTCGATGCCGACAAGCACAGAATGGGCAAGGTAATGACCTGGGAAGCGGTCAAGCGCAAATTGCGCAGCCTCCTGGGCCTTACTCATATCGCCAGCCATGAAGTGAAGCTGAGCGATGAGCGCGTAGGGTTCAGGCCGGTCAGGTTCCGTCATGCTTAGGCTATCAGCACGCCCGATCGCTGCCTGAATGTTCCTGTCCTGGGCAAATTGCATCAGTATCGCGCCGGCTTCCGGAAGCGTCTCCTGGATATGTCGATTGCGCAATCCCAGTGGGTCGGCGGCGCCCGGTCCCCAGCGCTCGATCTCCTCATCCAGGCTCATCTCGAACATACTGGTGAGGCCGGGCATGAGCTGGAGATCGGCCCTCCGCCGGGAGAAGGCGGCGTCTACGCTAGGGACGGTCTGATCTGAAATCGCCTCGCTCTCCACCGCTCGCTCACGATCGAGACGATCCCACCAGCAGCGTGCTGCGAACAGCGCCGGCTGCGGTTCGGAAGTGCCGGCTTGCGCCGGGAGGGACATCAGGAGTTCCTGAACCAGGCGCACGGTCGAAACGACATCACCTGTGGCCGCCGCGGCCTTCAAGGCATCAAGTTCGGTCTGCGCGGGATTAGCGACGGCCACGGTCGGAGCCGACAGCAGAACGGCGATGGATGCGAACCCGGCAGTGAATGCGGTCCTGGTCCGAGCCGCAAAACCTGAAAACCGCATAACTATCCTCCCGATCCGTGAAAGTGCGCAGGCAGGCTAGAGGCGGGAAGCATCCCGCTCACCCCCCTGTTCAGGGGGTTCATTGCCCCAACCGGCCGGTTTTCAGAAAATCCTCGCCCACCAGCCGCCAGGTCAGGGCGTGGGCGCCGCCAAGCTCGGCCTCGGGCGGCAGGAAGAAGTGGCCAATCCCGCCCTTCTGGAAAATGCGTTGGGCGGCCGTGCCGCCGGTTCCCAGCGTGGACCAGCCCTCGGGGCGGTGGAAGAAAGTCAGCGCCGGGCGCATATGGCCTTCGACGCCGGGGCCGTAATAGAGCGCGATGTCGGCATTGGCGCCAAGATGTGCGTCGGTGGTGTGGACGGCGCAGTAGCTGACGGTCAGCCCGCCGGGATTGCCGGTGAGCTCGTATCCCGAAAGCGCCCAGCCGCGATCGTCGGTGCCGATATTGTAGGCGATCTCGCCGGCAAGCCGGTCGCGCACGTCATAGGGCCAGACATCTTCATGATGAGCGAGCAGCCGCATGCAGGCATTGCGCAGCGCCTCGGCCGGGTCGGGCGCCCACAGACGGCGCGGCGCGTCCGGCAGGGCGGTGCGCAGCAGATAGAGATCCTGCGCGGTGGAGGCAGTGTAGGCCTCGTCGGCGCCCATATTGGTGATGCGCGAGAGAACGCCGTCATCGACATTCCAGTAGACGAGCTGGTCGATCATCAGGGCGATGTTTTCCCGCGATGCGCCCAACACCTCCTGGACGCCGTATTGAGCAACAAGCTCCCCAAGGGAGTCCGCCACAACATAGGGCGCGTGAAAGCCCAGCGTGCCCCCCGGCTCGATGGTGCGGTCTATATAATCGCCCGTCGCGGGCCAGGACGAATGGCCTGAACCGCCGAGAAAGGCAAAGGCGCAGGCCGAATAGCAATACGAGCCGGTCTTCACCCAGGTGGCGATGGCGTTCTCGCGGAAGAAATGCGCGATCCGCAATCCTTCGACATAGTTGCCGCCCTCGCTGGTCAGGGTGATGACGGCGCAATTCCCGCCCGTATCGGGCAGCGTTTTGGGGTCGCAATCGACATACTGGCTGACCGCGGCGGCGATCCGCTCCAGATCGCCTTCAATGACCTCGCCTTCGTAGTGGAGATGCGGCACCGACTTGCCGGCCGAGAACTGCATGGACTGGATCGTCACCGTACCGGCAAGCGCCGGGGCGGCGGATAGAGACAAGACGGCGGAGACAAGGGCGAGAGCGGCGGGTCTGGAGACATGTTGCAGCATTGGCGGCGAACCTTCAGGCGTGGATGCGTTTGTCCGGAGGCTAAGGGCGAGCTACGCCACGCTCACCCCCCCGTTCAGGGGGGCGTCACTCTTCGCAGTAATCGGCGATCTCCGCGCACAGGACGTTTCGGGCGGCCACATGTCCCTGGGCCGCTGCCTGCCGCCAGAGGCCGTAGGCCCGGCCGAAATCGCGGAGCACCCCGCGGCCCTCATAGTAAAAATAGCCAAGGTGGTATTGTCCGTCCGCGTTTCCCGCTTCTGCGGCGCGGGCATACCATTCGGCCGCTGCGCCGTCGTCCTGCGCAAAATGATGCCCGTGAGCGTACATGCCACCCAACTGCACGTAGGACGGGACATGGCCTTGCCCGGCTGCCTGCATGTGCCAGAAGGCCCTTCGCTCGAGATTTTCCGGCACGCCCCACCACCCGCCCCAGAAGGACTCCGCCAGCCAGTATTGCGCTTCCGGATTCCCGGCCTCGGCCAATGGCGTCCAGATCGCGATGGCCGTGGCTGGATCGCCCTGTCGCGTGGCGGCGCGGCCGTCCTCGAAGCTCTGGGCGAATGCGGGGGCGGCGGAAAGAAGGGCTGAGAGCAGAACGGCGATGGTTAGAGCTGTTAAGGAGTGGAAGGAACGATCAGCCAAGGTCGAGCTCCTCCATGCAGGCGCGCAAGGTGGCGATTTCATTCGAGGCACCAGGCAACTGAGAGATCCGGAATGCAGTGGGCCTGCCGCCCAGAACTGCGACGGAAAAATCGCCGGGGGTGGCGAACTGGTCGATCATGGCGTTGAGATCAGCCACCGATGGTATTTCGATCATTGCGGTGTCGGCGTCGGTCGCTTCCTTGAGAAACGTTGCCCGTTGTGAATTGCCGCTAGGATAGCGGATCACGACGTCGGAACCGTCAGCGATGCCGACCAAGGAACTCGCCTTGATGATCAGATCGGAAGAGTGGTCGTAGACGCTGATCCCCACAGAACGATCGGGTCTTGGTGAGTAGAGGCCGCACACGATTTCGCCGTTGTTGAGCGTGTGCGGCCTTGGTGTAACCCGCCACTCCTGCGCCATTGCCGGGACAGCCGAGATTGCTGACATTGCCGCCGCAAGAGCGGCCAGGGCGCCGGCCTTGATAGTCAAAAACCGCATCGCCATCCTCCAATCCGTGAAATCGTGCCGGCACGTTATCGGCCGCCGGAACTGCACTCACCCCCCTGTTCAGGGGGGTAGGAGGCAGACGCGCCTATTCCCAGTCATGCCCGTAGAGACGAAGGCAGCGGACGATCTCGGCATCTGGTGCCTCGCCCTCGTCCTCTAGCGACGAGAGCACGGCCTGCCAGTCGGCGCGGGCATTGCGCCGGTCGATGGGCAGGTTGTCTGGCGCGAGGATCGCCCCGCTCATATCGACGACATTGCTGCTTTCGAGCAGGAACAGCGCGAAACTGGCGGTGTAGTCGATGCCCTTTTCAAGCAGCGGAAGCTGTTCGCTCTCCGGCTCGGCCTCAAGCGCCCGCTCCAGCACCGCGCTGCACAGGACGGTATCGTTATAGAGGTCGTAGGCGCCCCGGCCGGTCGTCTCGAAACAGGGCGAGAAGTCCTGAGCCATTGCCACCTGCGCGCTCATGGCCGCGAGAGCAAGCGCGAGGCAGGCGATGCGGTTGGATATGCTAAGTGTCATCGTCCCTCACTTTCGGCATTGGCCAGAATCACAGTGATCAGTTGGCGGGCGGTTTCGTCTTTCTCGCGCGCCAGCGCATCGCGCAGGATCGGCAACGCAGTCTCGCGCTCATGGCCGGCCAGCGCGCCCGCGACATAGACGCGCGTCCCCCATTGCGGGCTTTCGAGCCCGGCGGCGACATCCTCGATATAGCGCGCGGGAACGTGGGCGAGGATGCGCTGGAACAGCTCCTGGGTCCGGGCGATGTCGTCGCGGCTGTCCCCGTCCCAGTCCGGCAGTTCATCCCTTTCACGCGAGAGCGCGTCGAGCCTTTCGATCGCCGCCTCGATCTCCGCAACACCGCAAAGCTCCCCGATCCATTGCCCCCGATCTTCGGGCATCGGGGTCAATGGTGAAAGATCGTGCCGGGCATCGCGCATCAACATGTCGAGGGCGGAGATCTGCACGTTGAGCGGTCCGGGCCATTCGCGCCCAAGATCCCCGGCTATGGCGTAGCCTTCCCGAACCCAGGCACGTTCCGCCGCAACACTCGGGAAAATGGCGCCGAGCGGATTGTCCTCGCGATAGGTCGCCTGAAATTCATCGTCCCATGCGTCTATCCGCGCCACCAGCTCGGGGCTCAACGCCAGATCACCGGGAAGGAGCATGTTTCTGCGCTCGTCATCCCACAGGGGAGAACAGTGATACTCGGGGGCCAGCCTCAACCGTTCCGGAGGCAGCGAGACTTGGGCTTCCGCCTGCGGGGCAGGTGCGTGCGCCTCCGGGGCGGGTGCGTGCATCGGGGCAGCCCCCTCGCTCGGAGCGCGTAAGCCGCGCCGGAAAAACCATGAAACCGCAATTGCCGATGCGACGATGATCGCAAGCTCAACAAGGGCAGGCTCGAACCATATGCGCCACAGGCCAAGCCGGTCGAGCGCAACCACGAAGCCCAATGCCACGAGATAGATGAGGAAGGCGCGAACGGTGCTGCGCCGTCCCCGCCGCTCGTTGTGGTCCCGCGGCGGGAAGGCCCGGGCCGCCCAGAGGAGGTATGCGCCCTGAAGCGCCGCGTTGACCGCGAAGATCGGCAGCGTCCAGCGCGACATCGCCAACAGCGAGAGCCCGGAGGCAAAGGTCAGCGCAGCGCCGAGGGTCATGATCTGCGTGCGCCGGCGCTCCTTGCCGGCGTCACCGTCTCCGAGCATGGTGAGCAGCCCATCGGCCATGGCGTCCATGACAAGGGCACGCATGTGCACAACCCCGCCCGCCGCATAGAAAAGACCGGCGGTGAAGGCGATCAGGGTGACGATGCTTGCAAAGCTCTCCGACATGGCATGAGCGTATGGATGTCCGTCGATCCCACACCCCCCTGAACGGGGGGGTGCGGCCCTTCCAGCCGGCGTTCAATCTGCCAGCATGACAGATATTGGACAGGTCCAGGACAGCAAACCCAAACCCTCCGTCGGCCGCTTCGTCGGCATCGTCGCTGTGTTTGTGGCGCTCGGACCTCCCGTCGGAGCCTTGGCGGTTACGCTTCTCCTTGCCGGTTTGGGCCTCGGTTCGGGTCTCGCCGCCGACGGTTGGCTGGACCAGGGCCGTTTCGCCGTGGGGGTGATGCTACTCGGCATCGTGTTCGGCCTGCCGATTTCCTACATCGTCGGCACAGCCCCGGCGGCGCTGGTCGGACTTGCAATTGCTTCATGGGATGCACGCACGGGAAACATTTCACTCTACGTCGCGCTCGGAGCCGCCCTGGTGCTGGGCGTTCTGGCAGCGTTGCGGTCGGCAGGTCTCGTCTCCGCGTCGGAAGGTGAACGCGCCGCGCAGATCGCGATCCTGTTGTCCCACATGGCCGCAGCCGGGCTGTGCTGGCTCCTCGCGCGAGCGATCTTCGGTCGTCCAGCGGTGTCGAACACTTCCGAAATGGGGAAAAACCAATGAACACGCAAAGCCAAACCGTGGCGGGCCGGCCTCGGCCCGGTTCGCAATCCTGGGGGCGATTTGCCGGAATCGTCGCCATTTATGCCTTGCTTGGACCGCTGGTGGGCGCGATCGGCGTAACCGGGCTTTTCACCGTCTATGCCGTGGGCGTCGAAATCGCGATTGGCAATTTCGATGACATCGCCCGGCGGTTCGTGGGCGGCATGTTGGTCGGCACCATTGTCTCGGCGATCCTTGCCTACGCCTACGGGATCGTATCGGCGGCGGGCGTCGGGCTGGTCGTTGCGTTCCGGGACCGTCGCAAGGGCGGGATTTCATGGAGAACATCATTGGTTGCCGCGCTCGCATTCTGGCTGCTGATGTCGCTGGCAGCCACCGCCGTCGTGCCACCGCAAGGATTGGTGCAATGGATCGGAGCGCTGCTTGCCGCGCATGTGCTGGCGGCGGCTGTCTGCACCTGGATCGCGCGCCGGATCTTCCGGTAGCCGGACAATTCCGGCGACAGGCGAGAGGTAATCGTGGAAAAGGCCAAAGGCAGGCAGGACCGGCGCCACTGGGGCCGTTCGGTGGGAATTGTCGCATTTTTCGCCGCGACGGGTCCCTTGGCCGGTCTGGCGACCTTTCTGCTCTGGTTCGTCCTGCTTGGGATAGTCTCTGGAACGCCGGCATCGATCAGCGACTTGGCCGGGGGCGTATTGGAACTGCTGAAGATTGCCGTGATCGGCATGTTTTTCGGCGTGCCGAATGCCTATTCGATCGGCTTTCCGGCAGCCGCCGTGGTCGGCTTGGTCGCCGCGCTTTGGGAATGGCGGTTCAGGACAATCTCTTGGTTGGCGGCCGGTGGGGCAGCATTCGTCGTTTGGCTTGTCCCGCTACTTTACGCGGGTGACCGATTTGCAGCCGATGGAGTCACGCTGAGCCGAACAAGCGGGATGCTCCCCGCCTATATCGGCGCCACGATCCTCTGCACCTGGGCTGCGCGCCGGATATTCCGGTAGCGCCTGGCATTTCTGAAACCGGGAAAGGGAAGCAGTGGCGACTGAACCAATTCCAGGGCCGGATCAGTGGCATCAGCCTTCCTGGAAACGCTTTGCCGGCATCGTGGCGCTGTTCGCGCTCATGGGGCCGTTCATCGGGGCCATTATCCCGGTCATGCTCAGCTTGGGCGAATTGCCAGAACTGATGCAGATCGGATCCCCGCTCAAGGCGTTCGGCTTCATCCTCGCTTTCGGAGTGGTCATCGCTTATGTTCTCGGCGCCCCTCAGGCTCTGCTTACCGGCCTTGTCATGGGATTTTGGTATCGCCGCACCGGCGCGATTTCCCTGTGGGGCGCTGCGCTTTGCGCCCTCGCGGCGCTCGGCTTGCGGCTGGGTATCGTGGGTCTGCCGCATTTCGGGGGACGGGAACCACTATCGCTCGACACGGACGGTTATCTCTGGTTGGTACTGGGCCACCTGATGGCTGCGCTGGCCTGCGCCTGGCTCGCGCGGCGGCTGTTCGTGCCGGTCAGGTCGTCAGGCGATAGATGAGGTAAAGTGTTGTACCGAGCAACACTGCGCCCGCCATCATGATGATGGTGATATTGCGATCCCTTTGCGCTTGTTGCTTGTATTGCAGCGCCAGGGGCGGAAGTTCTGTCCGATGGCCCCGGCGGGCGTTCTTCTCGGGGATGCCCTCGGCGATAAAGATTTCGGCATCACGGACCAGCCCCTCGACCCAGCCCCAGACGCTGATCGAGACCTGTGTGACCTTTCCCATGTCCGTATCGAACAGAAAGACCGGGGAATCCCCGCGAGGGGGGCGGTGGGCGCGGCTGTCTTGCAGGATGAACCAGGGCGACATGCCATAGCGCGCGCCGATGAAGGTGGCGTCGTCGGGGATGGGGTCGCCACCCTCCGCCTCCCATTCCGCGCGCCTTTCGCGTCCCATGCGGTTCACCTCGGGCAACTGATCGGCGTAGATCTGGAGTTCGCGGTCGTCCACCAGCCGGCCGGCCCGAAGGCCGATCAGGGAAAGCACATCGCAGTAGCTGCGCGGCAACGCGCCGGTCGTGAACTCGAACTGACGGATTTCCTCGTCGCTCAAGCCTGCAATGTCCTCAGGCCCGGCGATGCCGTGTTCGATCAGCGTCTGTCGCAGATTGTCCGCACCGAGCGTGATCGCGGCGCGGCGAGCGGCGAGCGTTGGCGCGCAGATCCGTTCGGGCCATTGACGCAGGGGCAGTGTTACGCCGTCCGGCACCATGCCGAGTTTGTCCCACAGAAAGCCGCTTCTGTCGTAATCGGTCCAGGCCTGACCCATGGATATCTCGACGTGATCGTGCGGTACGCCGAGATCGAGCACATAGACAATCCTCAATCCGGCTCCCAGAGCGCTTGGTTCGGTCCTGGCCCATAGCGGCGATTGCAGCCAGAGGCAGAAGGGATCGTAGGGTAGTATCTCGATACCGAAAGCGCGTTGGCAATAGTCTTGCCAATCCTCGCCCGGCAGCGCCGCGATTCCGGCGAGCGGACCATATGCCAGTGGCGGCATGGTGGCAGGAGGATGAGCGGCAACGCCCTCGGGCGTCGGCTCGAAATCCAGCATATAGGCGCGATCGAACAGCAGCCCGCCAGCGGCGTCGATCTTCCCAGCATTGACGACCAGATAGCGCGCCAGCGTCAGCAGATCGTCGTACTGCTCAACGGTGTACTCATAGAAATGATGCTCGTAGCGATCGCTCACCCCTGCCACCGCTCAAAAGCCGCCCTCGACGGTCCCATCGGACGGTGGAGCGCCGCACTCGGCCCCGCATTCCCTTGCGATATGGTTCTGGTAGACGTCGCGTAAGGCCAGCAGTGCGACTCCTGCCAACAGGACGCCCAGCACGACAAGAGCGGCCAGGGCGATCTTTCTGGGCAAGGTCATGGCAGGTTTCTCCTTTTTGCGTGTCACGGCCGTGCGGTCATCTCGGCCAGAGCCTGGCGGGCGCCGATATGCTCCGGGTTCTCCTCAAGCACGCGCCGGAAATCGGCGATGGCGCCCGCCGCGTCGCCGAGCTCCTGGCGGGTTCGGGCGCGCAGAAGATAGCCTGTCCAATCCGCGCCGAGCGCGATCGCCCGGTCGAGATCGGCGAGCGCCTCTTCGTGTCGGTCCAGCCTTTGCAGGGCCTCGGCCAGGCCGAGCAATGCCGGCGCATGGTCGGGATTGAGCGCGAGCGCGCGGGAATAGGCGCTGATGGCGCCGGGGAAATTCTCGCTCGAATACTGCAATTCCTCGCCATGCATATGCGCTGCAATGACCATGCGCTCGCGTGTCTGCCGATCGGGGTCGAGCCCGTATTCGAGCGCCATCTCGAAGTGAAAATCGGCCATCCTATGATCGCCCTGTTCGAACCAGATGTGCCCCAATTCCGCGTCGCGCGACACGCCGGGCCACAGGCCCGTCAGCAGAGCGAGGGCCGCATCGTATTCGCCGCGCGCGCGCAGGATGCGCGACGCTTCGACCGCGCCCAACGCCTTTTCCTCCTCGGTGCCGGACATGATCGAGCAGATATGGAGCCTGGCGTCCTCGTCCCGATCGGCGAGGCAGTCCCGCAGCGTGAAGGGAACCTGGGCATGCGCGGGCGCCGCGACGATAGCGGCGAAGACGATGCTGAACATGATCGACCGCATGGGTGCCCTTGGGCCAGCGCCCCGATACCCGCGCTTTGTCAATTGAAGCATGTCTGATGCGTGCTCGATGTCTGGTAGCATCTGCGGGGCTCATAGGTGCGAACAGACGTGGACGAGCCGTAGGACGTACCACTCGCCCAGACGCCCGGACCGCCGGAGTTGAAATGGGCCATGTCCTCGGCGCTGCAGGCGGCCATGAGCGCGGTCACGGTCAGGGCCAGGGCAATCTTGAGCGGATGTTTCATTGGAGTTTTCCTCTGGATGGTTGTCGATGGCATCTTGTCGGGGAATGCGCGGTCGGTTCTCCCCCTGTTCAGGAGGGGACGGATCACCAATCCACACGGTCGGGAGGAGGGGCGGCGTTGTGCAGGGTTTCGGGGTCGAGCGGCTTTGGGCCGCCGGAACGGATGATCGGCCAGAGCATGGGCAGATAGATCGCAGCGAGGGCCATGAAGCAGGCGGCGGCAGGCTCGAATCTGGCATGCACGACCATCAGCGCGGCGCCGCCGATGACGATGGCGACGGCGAGCGCGGCCACGATGCAGGTGACGAGCCATTCGCCCCGGCCTGGTCCGGTTTGGATCACGGCGTCGGGGTTGGCATTCTTGAGCCGCCGCGCCAGGGTGAAGGTCAGGCCCCGGAAGCTCGCATCACGCCTTTGGAGCCGACCCCAGTTGGGGCGCTCTTGCCTCGTCCAGCGCGGCCAGTAGATGTCCGAGAGCTTATGGACCCGGCCCGCGCTCTCGACCAGCACGCAACGCGCCGCCGCGCCGGTCCCTTCGGCGAGGTTAAGGCGCATGGAGGCGATATCTGCGAGCGCCACATGACCTTCGTCGGAACCGATCCGCCAATGCAGTAGGCCGCCGTCCAGCCAGTAGGCCCGTTGCCGGTGAAACGGACCGGGGCGGAAGACATGGCCATGCTGGCTCAATTCGCGGGCATTGGTCATTGGCTACCCTCGGGGAGCTCCAGCCACTCAAAGCCATAGGCCGCTTCGCATTCCTGATGACGTATCAAAAAGGCGAGGGCGCCTTCCTCTCCCCCCTTTGCAAGCGTCTCCTCAAGCACCGTGTCCACCACTTCAAAGGTGGCGGCGTTGAACTGATCGTCGCTGAAAGTCGCCAAATCCGTGTGATCGGCTCGGATCTTGTCGTAGATCACAGACAGCCGCCGCTCGATTTCGGGTTGGTGCCCGGGATAGATGGTGCCAAATACCAAAGTTGTCGCGGCGCAGTCCACGTGTTGGTCAAGGCTCTGCGCATGGGCTGCACCTGCGCCAAGACCGGTGACGATCGCGACCAATGCGATGAAGCGGCAGGGTATCATGTTGTTCTCCTGTAGCATTTCGGGTGTCGGACGCCGCCGACCTGGTTTGCCGTCATGGCAGGAACCTTGTGGCGATCATGTCCGAGCAGGACTCCGATGCCGGCCCGGCCAGAGGTCTGCCGGTGATCTGCCACAGCCCGTCATCGCGCCGGGTCAACTGACCGCGGAAATTGGCAGAACCGTATCCCTCGGGCTCCAGCAGCCACTCTTCGTGCTGGAACTGGAGATGACCGGCAGTGTTGGCACCGCGCGGCTCTGTCAGGAGAACCCCTGAGATCGTGAAGCTGCCCGCAACGCCCGCAAACGCGCCATTCGCGCCAGCGAGAACGGGAACGATGCCCAGGGTGCCATCGATACGCAACTCCGTTCGTCCCTCGATCTCGCTGACCGCGATATCGAGCACGACGCCGTGTTCGCCGTCCTGGCACAGATAGCTCCCCGCATAGATGCCGCCGATTCCCTCGCCCGTGGCGGGGATCTGAGCGGAAGCCGGAAAGCCGAGCATGGCGGACATGACAAGGGTGAGAATAGCGGGTTTCGTTTTCATGGGGTCCTCCTGTTGCTTCAGGATCGGACAGTGCCTGCATCCCTGCACCCCCCTGTTCAGGGGGGTATGGCCCGCATCTCCGCCGTGTATCGTCGATGCTGCAACAGATGCATGTGGAGGATCAAAATGTTCGGAAACAGGCAGCGCATGCTGGTCATCATGGCGGTGCTTTCAGCCTCGGCGGCACATTCGGTCTCGCTCCCTGCATCGGCGCAGACCTTGGAGGAGGGCATCGCGCTGCGTGCCGAAGGTCGCCATGACCGATCCTTCCGGGTTTTTCACCACCTCGCCGAGCAAGGCATTGCCGAAGCGCAAATTGAACTCGGGACACATTACTGGAGGGGGTGGGGCGTGGAGCGCGACGATGCGGAGGCATTCCGCTGGTTCTCTCTTGCCGCCGATCAGGGCAATGCCGATGCCCAGTATGAAGTAGCCTACGCCTATTGGGACGGTATCGGCGTTGCGCAGGACCGGCAGGAAGGTTTGCGCAGGTTCCGGCTCCTTGGTGAACAGGGCCACGTCAATGCGCAGGCCGCGCTGGGTGACTTCTACCGCGATGGCAATGGTATCGAAGCCAGCCCCGAAGAGGCCATCCGCTGGTATTCTCTGGCCGCGGCGCAGGGCGACGATTGGGCACGCCAGGAACTCGCCAAGCTTACGGGAGCCTTCGACCCAGCCGGGCCGGTCTGCGCGGACCTCTACAACACGATTGCGACTTCTCAGGCCCTCGCTGCGAATATGGTGGCCATGACCGCCTCGGCCGACGCGACTGCCGCCGGAGCCATAGCTTCGACCTTCGGAGACACGGGAATCGACTACAACGACCGGGCATGGCGCGACCAAGGTCCATTCTGGGCCTTTTCCAATGCGCGTCTCATCGACTTTGCCGCACGGCGAGACGCTCTGCGCGAGCGCGCGCCCAACGAACTGGCCTTCGACATTGAAATGACGGGGATACCCGGGGGACCGCGGTTTCCAATGCCGACAAGTGCCGAAGTTGGATTCGGCGTCGGCCGGGTTGCGCATGATGCGCCCCCGCCGCCGCGCGCCGAAACTCCGCCCTATGGCCAGAAGATCACCGCCTGCGACGAAGCCCACGGGTTTACGCCCGTCTTTGCGTACGGCGCAGAACCGGACTGAAGCAGGGCAGGTTAATCCATCTGCATCTCCGCTTCGAGGGGTATCAATCCCGCCAGGGTGTCGGGGCAAGGCGTAGCGGGCGTCGCAGGCGTCAATGCCGGCAAGCAAGGCGTCAATGCCGCGCCGTGCGTGCGCTCGCTTGCGAAAGCCTTGTTGCGCGCGCCTACTGTCCGCCGGCCTGGGCAAAGCCATACTTTGCCTCGCAGGCATTGATGTCGTTGAACAGCGCCTCGCCCGATTCCTGATCTTGCTGAATCTGCTCGCCGCGTGTCCTTGCCAGCCCGTTCACCTGCGGGCCAAGACTGTTGGGGTCCAGTTCGGGATTGGCGGTCAGGTGAAGCCGGAGCGCATATTCCGCGCGCTGCATCGCGTTCTGAGCCTGCACCTGATCCTGATCAACATCATGCCGGATCGCGGCAATGAGCCGGTAAGCAACCGCGCAGTCGAAGTCGGTTATCTGAGGAACGGAGGGGGTTTGAGGTATGCCCGGTCTCGAATCGATCAATTCGGTGATTGGGCTGAACCCGAATGTCCGGTCACATTCGGCCAGTCCGTCTACTATCCATTCGGCAGGTATTATGTCGGATACATCTCCGAGCATGGCCATGAGCCAGATGTTTTCATGATCGAGATCGAAACGATCTCTCAATGCCATTTGCCGCTCCAGGAAACTGGAATCCGCCGAAGCACCCTTTGCATATTCGATGGCACAGTTCAGAGCGTATTGAGCATCGTTCGATCGGTCCTCGTTCTCCGCCCGTGCCTCACCCGGCGCAGCCAGCGCCAGCACGGTCAGCGCCGCCGCCAGACCCGCCAATCCAGTCCGCATCATCGCCATATCCGTTCCTCCGCCGGAGATCTCTGCTTGTGCGCAGGATCGGGCACGCACGGCTTTGGCGCACCCCCCTGTTCGGGGGGTATCAATCCAGCCGGGGATATCAATGTCGCGGTAGTCGTCGCAGGCGTGAATGCCGGCGAGCCGGGCTCGGTGTCGCGTCGCCTCAGCGTCCGTTCGCGCTGCCAAAAGTCTTGTTCCCCGCGCCTACTGTCCGCCGGCTTGTCCAAAGCCGTATTTCGCCTCGCAGGCGACAATATCCCGCTGAAAACTCAGCGCCTCCACCGCCCGGCGCTGCAGCCTCTCCGTGAAGGCGGCTTCGTCGGGGTTCTGTCCCTCGGCGATCATCTCCTTCCGAAACTCCTCCAGATCGCGGGACTCCTGCATGATACGCTCGTAGCGGGCGTTGCCTGCAGCCTGCACCTGCCCGATAATCTCTTCCACCGATAAGCCTGCGTTTTCCGCTTGATAGCGCCCGAGTGCGAATTGCGCGCGTTCCCCGGCAGCGGCCTGGTCCATCGGATACATGGCACCGCGAAGCCAATAAGCGACAGCGCAGTCGAAATCGCTGAGCATGGGTGCAAGCGCGATCACTGGCGCAAAGCCGAACGTCCGGTCGCAGTCGGCGAGGGTTGAAATGGCACTTTCCTGCAGGTCGGCGTCCCCGCAATCGATATCCCTCTGAAGAGGGATCTCCGGGAAAAGCATGATATCCCGCTCGTCTCCCGCCAGTAGGAAGTCGCCTTGCCCCTTACAAAATTGTTGAGTTCTTCAACAAAGGTCAACGACCCGGTACAACGCCCATATCGGCGGCATCAGCTCGTGCGCGCGAATCAATTGCCACGCCCGATCCCGCAAATCGATGGTGTCGTATCCGGCAATGATCCGGCTCGCGTCAGTGGAATGAAGCACTTGTAGGTAGCGCACGGCACAGCGCATGGCTTCCTCCCTGGTTTCATTCGCCCGCGCCTCACCCGGCGCGGCCAGCGCCAGCGCGGTCAGCATCGCCGCCGCCAGACCCGCCAATCCGGTCCGCATCATCGTCATATCCGTTTCCTCCGCCGGCGATCTCTGTCTCTGCCACAGGATTAGGTCTGTGCGCGCGTGACGCCCCCCCCTGAACAGGGGGGTTATGGCAAAGAGAGGCGGCAATAGGTTAGGTAGGAGCTGAACGGTTGAACCCAATCTGCTTCCTTCAGCCACTTGAACCTTGACCCGCTTTGCCTCGCCACAGGAGACACATGCTCTTGTTTTCCCGTTTCGCCCCCAACGTCCTGTTGTCCGCCGCTGTCGCGCTCAGCGTCATTCTGGCGGCGGTGATGCTGGGCCTGGCGATGGATCAGCGCTGGCTGGGGCTCAAGCTCGAGGCTCAACCCAGGCTCGCCATTCCGGCCAGCTTCGAGGGATTGTGGATCGACGCGATAGAGCATGACAGCCCGGCGGCCGAGCAGCCGGGCGCGGGGATTCCGGCCTCCGTCGCATCGCTGGTGAGCATTGGCGGACCCGATCAAAGAAGTATCCAACTGACGCCTCAGGACCTCATGGAGGAGCCGGATGCGCTCGAGACCTATGCCGGCATGCGCGCCTTCTTTGCCCGGCAGGATGAGATTGCCGGGATTCTGCGCAGCATTGGCGGGGTCGAGCTTGGGGTCGCGTTTTTGGGCGAGACACAAACCTATTCAGTCTCTCCCAAGCACCAGCGCCCGGTCACCTCTTTGCCACCTTCCTTCTGGATGCAGATTGGGGTGGGGCTGGCGGGTTTCTGGCTCGGGGCGTGGATATGGTCGCTGAGGCGGGGCGAATGGGCGACACGCTTCCTGCTGCTTGCGGGGGCAGGCTTGATGATTTCGGCCTTTCCGGCCGCCGTCTATTCCACCCGGGAGCTGGCGCTTCCGGGCAGGCTGTTTAGTGTTCTTTCAACTTTCAACCACATTGGGGCGCTTACATTCGGTGTGGGCATGATCGGGCTGTTTCTCGTCTATCCCCGAAGGTTGGTGTCACCCAATTGGCTTGCTTTTCCTGCCGTTATTCTCGGCGCGTGGCAGGTCGTGGATATCCTGCAACTGGCGGACGGGCCAGGCTTGGGTTTCCATCTGGCGGTCGTGCTCGCCATGCTGGCCATCGTCGTTCTGGTCGCCATCCAGTTCAAGGTCACGCGCGGGCACCCGCGCGACCGTGCGGCGCTCGCCTGGCTCGGGCTGGCGGTGGTCGTCGGCGCGGGCGCTTTCGTCGCTACGGTCATCGCGCCGAATGTTCTGGGCATCGGCGCCTTCGTCTCGCAGGGCGAGGCGTTCCTGTTCTTCCTGCTGGTCTATGTGGGGGTTGCGCTCGGGGTCGCCCGGTATCGGCTGTTCCAGCTCGACGAATGGGCCTTCCGCATTCTCTTTTATGTTGTCGGCGTGCTTCTGCTTCTTGTGCTCGATGCCATCCTGATCGTCACCATCGTCGATGAACGCGCACCAGCCTTCGCGCTGTCGCTGCTGATCGTGGCTCTGGCCTGGCTGCCCCTGCGCGACATGCTGGCCCGCCTCGTGTTGCGTCGCGCCGAGCTGTCGCGCGGAAATCTGTTCCGTCAGGTTATGGACGTGGCGCTCACCCCGCCGGGCCGCGACCAGCAGGCGCGCTGGCGTGCGCTTCTGGAAAATGCCTTCCGCCCCCTCTCGGTTACAGCCGCTGCGGATGTGCAAGACCCTGCGCTGATCGATGACGGTCTGGCGCTTGCCGTGCCGGGCGCCGGCGGTCTGCCGGGCTATCGGCTGGATTATGCGGACGGAGGACGAAAGCTGTTCTCGCTGCGCGATGCGGAATTGGCGGTCGAACTCACCACCATGCTCGCCAATGCGCTGGAAAGCCGGGAAGCCTATGAAAAGGGCGTCGCCGAGGAGCGCGAGCGCATCGCCCGCGACATCCACGACAATATCGGCGTGCAGCTGATGGGCGCGCTGCACAGCCGGGGGCTGGCGCGCAAGGACATGATGATCCGCGAGACGCTGACGGACTTGCGCGACATCATCAACAACGCCTCCAATCCCGACCTCTCCTTTGACGAGATGCTGGCCGATCTGCGCTCGCAGATCTCCGAACATCTGTTCGCCGCTGGCGTGAAGATGAAATGGGAGGTGGAGAGTGCCGGACCCGCGATCCTGCCGCTGGCGGCCGCGCATACGGTGCGCTCGGTCGTCCGCGAGGCGGTGCAGAATGCGCTCAAGCATGGACAGCCAAAATCGATCCGCGTCACCGTTCGTCTCGATGAAGACGCCATAGCCTTGACCGTGGCCGACGATGGCAGCGGTTTCGATCCCTCAAGCGTCCAGACCGGCAACGGGCTTGCCAATATGCAGGCGCGAGTGACAAGTCTGGGTGGCCGGTTCAACGTCGCCAGCGGAGTAGAGGGCACCCGTATCGAGGCGCGGTTCCCCGTTGATATTGTACGGATTACGCAATGACGAAGATACTCATCGTCGAGGACTTGAGCGAAACCCGCCGCTGGCTGAGCGAGATCGTCAGCGCGGCTTTCGAGGAGTCCGAGATTCACGAAGCAGCGAGCATGCGCGCCGGCATCGCGCAGGCGGCGGCGCGCGACTACGACGTCGCGCTGATCGATCTCGGCCTGCCGGACGGGTCCGGCCTCGACGTATTGCGCAATCTGCGTCTCCTGCGCCCCCAGACTGTCTGTGTCGTCACAACGGTAATGGGCGACGACGCCTCGATCGTGGGCGCGCTTTCGGCAGGCGCGCAGGGTTATCTGCTCAAGGAGCAACCCCAGGATCTGCTGGTCCGGCAGCTCAAGCAGATGGCTGAGGGCATCCCCGCGCTCTCACCCTCGGTCGCGCGCCGGATCATGGAGCATTTCAAGAGAACTGGCCCGGCCGCGCCTGAAGACGATCTGACGGGACGCGAGCGCGAGGTGCTTGGCCTGATAGGCCGCGGCCTGCGCAATGGCGAGGTGGCCGAATCGTTGGGCATCTCGGAAAACACGGTGGCGGGCTATATCAAGGACATCTACCGCAAGCTCGGTATTTCCTCGCGCGCCGAAGCCTCCTGGCACGCGGCAAGGCTGGGCCTCGGAGAAGCGCCCGCCTCAGGCAAGAAGGGCAAATAACGTCCGGTTCCGGATTCTACGCGCTTTTTTGGATTGGCGCGCTTGATCCCGCCTTTCTTCAGGGGTGAAGACGAATTTGAATGGCGGATCGCTACGGTTGGAGCCAGCCAACCGTTCAGCCGGCAGCCTCGCCGAGCGACGCTGCGATGTCGCTGATCGAGCGAAGCAGAACCAGGGGATCATCCCTGGACGGCTCAAAGCCGCGCCGCCTCCAGAACTCGGCCGCCTCCCCGTCGACGGCGTTGACCATTAAGGCCCGCCCGCCGATCAGCGACGCGGCCTGAACACAGTGCTGGAGGGCGTGTTTCACAAGGCCGGTGCCAATACCCAACCCTGCCCATGCTGTGTCGGTTGCGAGCTGGCCGAGCAGCATACAGGGGACCGGGTTGGGCGGCTGGCCTGTCCGAATCGAACGCGGCAAAACCGAAGGCACCACACCGGTGGGCGCGAGGCCGTAGAAGCCGACCACGCGCCCAGCCTCATGCACGACGAGAACGGCGGTGAAGCCCTTCTGCTGATTGGAGAGGGCGCGCGTCTTCAGCCAGTGGTCAAGCGTAGGCTTGCCACAGGCGAACTCGGACACATCGTGTTCGGCGGAGAGCGGTTCAGGACCCGAAAGCAGCAAGAGCTTACCGCTTCGCCACGTAGCCGGGCTCCCATGGCGCGGGCCGCTTCAGAACTTCTACCATCTCCGGAACGGGAGCGGCCGGACGCGCCAGCACATCCATGAACTCGGCGAAGCCCTCCGGGCTCATCCGGATCAGGCCCTGCTCCATGACGACCTCCTCGGCCGCGCGCACAGCGGCGTCGCGCACGAAATCGGTGCGCGAGCGGCCGCGCAAACTGGCGGCGCGATCGATCATTGCGACATCCGCCTCGGGCAGGCGCATCGAGATCGGGTATTCCTTGCGTTCGGCGGTCGTGGCCATGGCGAATCTCCTTGGTCGGCATATAGCGCCTTGTATCGCGAATTACAATACGATAAGGTTGCGCCCACAGTCAATGACCTCATGAGGACAGGCGACGAGGCCAATGATGACCGGGCCAGCGAGGGATTCCGACAGGTTATTTTGCTACGCCATGGCTCGCCAGGACACGCTGGGTTACGCGATAGCATGCTTCCCCACGCCATTTACCGCCGAATATTCGCCTTCAATTTCCGTTGCTTATGCTTCCCTCGGGGCGAATGCTGCAAGCTATGACCTTGCGAGCCCCAGGAAACCCGGCAAAGATGACAGGAGGAGAGCGCGAAGCACTGCTCGAATCCTTGCTGCTGGACGCGCCGGAGCTGACGTTTACGCCGCGTGGCAATCCCGACCCTCGCCTTCTGCGTCTGGTCGGCATCCTGGCGAGACAGGCGGCGCAGGAGTGCTATGCAGAGGAAGTGAAGATGTCACGGCAAAGGAGGAAGCGCTCCTCCTGATACGGATGGGAGCCATGGTTTGAAAGTCTCAATCTACGCCCGCTATTCTTCCGACAATCAACGCGACACGAAGGGCTTTTCAGGGTTGCCGCTACTCTTCGAGCGACCTGCTGATACACTGCGTTGGCACCTTTGGCACGGCAAAGTGATGACCGCCGCGACAATCCTCAAGGTTCTTCAGATCGATTGCGATCGTCTGCACGCCGAAACCCGAGAATTACGAGAAGCGGCCAAGCGGGTCAAAGCCCGGTGCCAGGACCTCTATTCCTACCTTGCGAACAACTTCGACGCGCTCGTAGACTACGGCCATCGACACCGGAATGGCCTCGCAGTTTCGTCGTCCCGGGCAGAAGGCTGTGTTGATGACATCGGCAACACCCGCATGGGCAAGCGGCGGCGCATGAGATGGTCACCGCGGGGCGCGCAACGGGTTGCCGTCACTCGGGCCGCTGTCCTTGACAGAAGGCTAGGCGTCTCAAAGCGGGCCGCTTAACCACCAAGTTTTGCCCACTCCC
>NZ_VSIY01000011.1 GCF_008086115.1 Maritimibacter fusiformis
TAAGAACATCATCATGTTCTGGAGGCTGACCATGTTCTGGAGGCTGACATGGCGCAGCATTTTCTCCTGTCCGCGGCGGCACGAACATTGTCGCTCAAGGTGATTTTCTCGGAAGGCGAAGACGTGGCGTATCGCCGGTTCTGTCGGCTGCGCTGGCCCGAGACGGGGGGAAAGCCGATCTGCCCGGTCTGTGGCTGCATCGATGTCTATGATCTGAGTACTCGACGTCGATACAAGTGCGCGGCTTGTCATCCGCTGCCCGGCAGGCGATTGCGAAGCAATCGGCCGAGAGGGGCCAGTTCAGCGTAACCTCCGGCACCATCTTTGCCTCGCGCAAGCTGTCATTTGTCGATCTGCTCGGGGCGATTTGCCTGGTCGTGAACGCCTCCAAGGGGCTGTCGGCGGTCCAGCTCTCCCGCGATCTCGACGTGCAGCACAAGACGGCGTTCGTGCTGATGCACAAGCTCCACGAAGTGATGGCTGCGGAGACGCAGACTATCAATCTTGAGGGGGAGATGGAAGTGGACGGCGCCGCTTTCGGCGGGCATGTCCGGCCCGCCAACCTGCGCTCTGATCGTGTCGACCGCCGCATCCTTCGGAACCGCAGCGGTAAGCGCCGTGTGGTTGTGGTGCTACGCCAGCGCGGAGGTCGGACGATGACACGACCCTATCTGAGGGAAGCCCAGGGCGTTGACTTTGCTAGGGAAAATATCGCGGCGGGGACTGTCATCTCCGCCGATGAGGCTGCACATTGGGATATTCTCGAACCGGACTTTTACATGCGCCGGATCACCCATGCTGAGGCCTACAGCCTGGATGGGATTCACATCAATCTTGCAGAAAGCTACTTCTCGCGGCTCAGGCGCATGGTCGGTGGGCAGCATCTGAAGGTGGATGGCCGGCATCTCGGTGCCAATGCAACCGCTGCCCGCCTGGCTCGAAGATCATCGTCTGGAAAGCAACGGACGGCTGGCAGATCGGTTGATCGGCGGGGCGCTCGCCGCACCGGTTAGTCGGGACTGGAAGGGCTACTGGCAGCGATGCGCAGCGCGACGGCATCACCGGCTGCCCAGACGCACATGCCGTTTCGCTTTTCGACCATCCGGACCTGCTTGCGCCGCTTGGCGTGACGGAGCGCCTGAACGACCTTGAACACCACCGAGTTCCGAAGCGCCGTATCAGAAATGTCGAGACCTCGCGCGGCCGCGACCCTTTCGGCGAGCTCCCGTGTGGTCATCTCGCCATCCACGCCGAGATGCGGCGCGCAAATATCGGCGACCTCATCAAGGATCAGATACTTGATCTCGGCCGAGACGATTAACGGTCTTTTCAAGGCAGAAGTAATTCATCGCCGTGGGCCATGGCGCAGCTTCGACGCCGTGGAATATGCCACACTCGAATGGGTCGATTGGTTCAACAACCGCCGCTGGGTGGAACCCATCGGAAACACCCCGCCAGCAGAGGCCGAGGCAAACTTCCACGCAGCTCTGGAAACATCAGACATGGCCGCGTAGCTTAGACAAATCAGCCTCCGGCAAACCCGGGGCGTGTGTGGATGCCCCCGGTTTTGCAAGCTGATTTTTCGACGGTTGGGCTGGGCTTCAATCGGTCGTGTGTCAGGCCTCTCAATGTGGCTATACGACGCCACGGGCCGGTATGCTGTTCGGAAGGCGAGGCCCACATCGGTTCAGAGAGCTATGACGCTCGTGCCCCGGGACTGGGTGTCCCCACCTTGAACTTTGAAGTCCGTGTCGCTTACTCCGTCGGTCGATCACCTTGCCCAGGCCTTGCGGCCATGCCGCGTCCCTGTCGTGTCGGATCAGGGTCACGCCATTCTGTAATTCTCCTGTTTCGTTGTCATCGCCCAAATCATGCGGGCCATCTTGTTTGCCAGCGCCACCGCCGCCACCATCCGAGGTTTGCGCGCAACCAGGTTAGCCAGCCAGCGATTGGCGCTGCCGCCCTTGCGCACGACCCAGCGGATCACGCTCATGGCGCCGACAATCAGGAGTTTGCGGATGTCGCATTGCCCCATCTTGCTGGCAGCGCCAAGTCGGGCTTTGCCACCTGTTGATCGCTGTCGCGGCACCAATCCCAGCCATGCAGCAAAATTGCGCCCGCTGTCGAAGGTCGAGAGATCCGGTGCGAAGGCGGCAATGGCACCGGCAGTGACAGGCCCGATACCCGGCATCGTGCAGAGCCGCCGCAACTCGTTGTCAGTCTTCGAGGCGCGCTCAAGCTCGTCAGCCAATTGCTCGATAAGCTCGGTCGAGCGGCTGATCTGGTCAAGATAGAGCACGCCCATCGCGCGCACCGGGGCGGGCAAATCCACATCAGGCTGCGCGAGCGCCTGCTGCAGAATCTTCAAGCTGGCCGGACCCTTGGGAGCCACCGGGCCGAACTCCGCCAAATGGCCGCGCAACGCGTTGATCAACTGGGTCCGCTGCCGCACAAAGCAC
>NZ_VSIY01000012.1 GCF_008086115.1 Maritimibacter fusiformis
CTAGGTCTTGAACCCACAAAAGGAATTCCCTTTGGATCGTTGTCGTGATTCACTTTTTGGAAACCGGAGGTGAGCATGACGGGCAGGCATGATCTGAGCGATATGGCGTGGGCGGTGATCGCGCCGCTTCTCCCCAACAAGCCGCGCGGCGTGGCGCGTGTGGATGACCGGCGAGTGATCTCGGGCATCTTCTATATTCTGCGAACCGGCGCCCCCTGGCGCGACCTGCCGCAACGCTAAGGTCCCGGAACCACCGTCTACAACCGATACAACAGGTGGGCGAAGGCCGGGGTCTGGCTGCGCATTTTCGAGGCTTTGGCGGAGAAAATTCTCGCATTCCTTACACTTGATCGACAGTTCCATCGTGCGCGCCCACCAACACGCCGCCGGTTGAAAAAAGGGGGCGCGGATCACGCCATCGGCCTGTCTCGGGGAGGGCTGACGACCAAGATCCATGCGGTCGTGGACCGCCGCGGCCTGCCGGTCCGACTTCTGCTCACCTTAGGGCAGGCCTCCGACAAGACCACCGCGCCGGAACTGGGCGGTCCCCTCGGGCTCACCGGCGATATGGTCGGGGACCGGGGCTACTTCGGTCGGGCCGTGATCGCCGCCATCGAAGCGTCGGGCGCAACCGCCCATATCCCCAGCTAATCCAACGTGCGCCGCGTCCGAACCGTAGATCGCGACCGCTACCAGGAACGCAACCGCGTCGAGCGGTTCTTCAACCGGCTCAAGCACTTCCGGGGCATCGCCAACCGATACTTCAAGACCGCCACGAACTTCCTCGCGGCCCTTCACCGCGCTTCAACGAGACTATGGATCAGACATTATGAGTCCACGACCTAGGAGGCTGAGACCTTCTGGACCGAGTTCCTGCGCTCGCTGCGCGCCCGTGGCCTCGGCGGGGTCAGGCTGGTCATCATCGACGCGCACACAGGGCTCAAGGCCGCCATCGTCCGGGTCTTCGAGGCAACCTGGCAGCACTGCCGCGTTCACTGGATGCGCAATGCGCTGGCCCATGTCTCACGCGGCCAGCACATCGTCGTCGCCGCCGCGATCCGGCAGGCGTTCGAGGAGCCCGACCGCGCCCATGCCGGCGAGAGCTGGCGCAAGGTCTCAGAGCAGCTCCGCCCACGCTGACCCAAGCTGGCCGACCTGATGGACGCCAGCGAACACGAAGTGCTCGCCTACATGTCCTTCCCCCGCCAGCATCGCACCAAGCTGCACAGCACCAACCCGATAGAACGCTTGAACAAGGAAGTGAAGCGCCGCGCCGATGTCGTCGGGATCGTCCCCAACGAAGCCTCCATCATGCGCCTGATCGGCGCCGTGCTGTTCGAGCAGAACGACGAATGACAGACCTCGAGCCCCTACATTTTGGTCGAGGCCCTCGCCAGGATCGACACCGAGGAGATCGACCCTTTTCTCAGCATCACAACGAAAGCCGCCTGATCATGCCCTCAGGCCATCCAGGAAACTACACAAGCTTAACGGACGCTACCCAACAAGCCACGTTCATTAATACATCCAGTCACGGATCGGCCTGTTGCAAAGCGCGTTCCCTGCCTGTGACGATTCAGACCAGGCGCCTTGCATCTCTCGACAGGATAATTTCTGCCAGCTGGGTCGGCTCCGGCCTCAAATCGCGGGCGTTGTGGCCATTTCCCGCGTTGCGCCACGCCGCCGGGGTGTCCGGAGCAAGCGCAAACCATTGAGAACGACCAGAACCGTGCCCCCTTCGTGGCCGATCACAGCCAGTGGCAAGGGCAGATCGAAGAACAGCCCGCCGATGACCAAAACCGCCATCGCGCCCATTGCAAAGACCAGGTTCTGCCGGATGATCGTCGCGGTCCTGCGCGCCAGCCGATGCGCCTCTGCAAGCTGCCCCATGTCTTCCGACAGGAGTGCAACGTCGGCGGCCTGAAGCGCGACCTCCGATCCCGCCGCGCCCATCGCGATCCCCACATCGGCGCGGGCCAGCGCGGCCGCGTCGTTGACGCCGTCCCCGACGAACGCGACCTTGCCCTTGGCGGCAAGCTCGCCGACCATGCGGACCTTGTCTTCAGGCAGCATGTCGGCGTGGATTTCGTCGGGGTGGAACCCGAGTTCGTTTCCGATCCGCAGGGCGACCGGCGCGCGATCGCCGGTCAGCATGAGGATCTTCGTGACGCCGCTGTCTCGAAGTGCCGCAAGTGCGGGCCGGGAGCTCGCGCGGGCTTGATCGGCGAGGGTGACGGCTCCGAGTACGCTGGTATCCTGACCGAAGTAGATGACCGTCTGCGCCTCGCCGGCCAGCGCGCTTAGGGCCGGATGCTCGATCTCGGCCCCCATGCGCGCCGCCATGCGCGGATTACCCGCCCAAAGCTTGCCACCGTCCGCATCACCGACGATCCCTTCGCCCGGCTGGGTGATCACGTTCGTGACGTTTACGGGCTGGATGCCCAGGTCGGCCGCCTCTTGCCGGATGGCCGCGCCACTGTGATGTTCTGAATGGGCCTCGAGCCCGGCCAGCAGGGACAGGAATTCCTGCTCATTGCCGTCAAGGGCGACCACGGTAGAGACAGAGGCCTTGCCGGTCGTCAGCGTCCCTGTCTTGTCAAACGCAAACGTATCGACCGCCGCGAGCGTTTCGAGCGCGGCCCCGCCCTTGAACAGCACGCCCCCTCGCGCGGCAGCCGAAAGCGCGGACAGGAGCGCGGCGGGCACCGAGATCACGATAGCGCAGGGGCTGGCCGCGACCAGCAGGATCGCGGCCCGATAGAGCGCCTCGTGCCAGTCGCGCCCAAGCCAGTTGAAGGCGGCGAAGGCGACGACAGCACCGATCAGGACCGCGATCGTGTATCGCTGCCCGAACCACTCGCTGAAGCGTTCGGACGGGGCCTTTGCGGCCTGCGCCTCGGTCACCAGGGCGATCATTCGTGCGACGGTGCTTTCCTCGATCGTCCTGGTGACGGCTGCTTCCAGCACCCCGTCGAGGTTGACCGTCGCCTCAAAGATCAAAGCACCCTTCTGCTTGGTGACGGACATGGACTCGCCGGTGATGTTCGCCTCATCGAGCGCGCCGCGGCCCTTGACGATCATCGCGTCCGTGGGCACCCGTGCGCCCGGCCGCAACACGAAGATGTCGTCCACCTTCAGGTCCGCGACCGGAATTTCCGTGACGGTGCCGTCGGGCGCTTTTCGCAACGCGGTTTCGGGACGCAGCGCCATTAGGGCCTCGATGGCATGCCGCGCGCGCCCAAGTGCGCGCTGCTCCAATGTTGTCGAGACGCTGAAAAGTGTAAGCAGCACCGCACCCTCGAAAGGTGCCCCCACGGCCGCCGCCGCAACTGCCGCCACGACCATCAGCAGATCGATGTCCAGAACGCGATCTTCCCACAGGGTGACGATCGCCCGCCACGCTGCTGGCAATCCCCCAAATAGATACACGAGCACGAGACCGACAAGAAACGAAAGCCCGGCGGCGCTTCCCCGCAACGGCCAGAACGCGAGAGTGGCCAGGAGCATCCCGAGGACGGTCAGCGCTGTCAGCAGCATCGACCGATCTGCAGCGAGCAGCTTTCGCACATCATCTTCCCCGGTGGCGGACCAAAGTCTTCGGCGTCGGCTATCACGTCCCTTTACCTCGATGCCAGCAGATAGTCGCTTGAGAAGGTGCGTCGAATGGTTCCGGGAGGCCGGCGGCTGCGGGGAATCGCGTTCAGGACGGGGGAGTGGTGCACCGGATGAAATCGGGTCACCGGCACGTGGGTTTTTAATCCTTAGGGATTTTGTGAGCGGGACAGCGCGGCACAGAAACACTGTAGAGACGTGAATGAACTTTCGTTGGTAAACACGCCTTCCTAAACCCAGCGCAGGAAACCGCCAACGGCCCTGATGGTCCGACGCCGACCTTCACCCCAAAGCGGACATCGACTTGTGACGGACAAGCCGCGATGCAACTTTCACATTTCTGCCAGCCGAGCATCGTAAAGCATTAACGATCGGATACCGGCCATGCGAAGAAATCATCCGCCAGAAAAGGTGTCAACGCCCCGTCATTTCCTTTCCCGAGATGTTCTTACCGTCAAGCTTTCGGCCAGAGCCGGTGTCAGGAATTCAAGTACGGCACGGATACGGGCGGTGTGGCGCAGGTCTTCGTGGGTCAGCAGCCAGAGATCCAGACCGAAGGGGACGGGCAACTCGCCGACACGTATCAGGCCGGGTTTCCGGTCGGCGATGGCACAGGGAAGCACCGCGAGGCCAAGGCCCGCGGTGGCCTAGGCGGACCGCGCAGGCCACCGAATTCGAGCGCACCGCCGGGCGCTTGCCGGGCAGCAGTTTTTCAAGTTGGCGGGTCAGCGGCGCGTGGGCGCTGTCAAAGCCGATCCAGTCATGCTGCGCCAGATCGGTGCCGGGATGCGCGGCGCAGTAGTCCTGCCCGCCGTAGACCGCGAACTCCAGCCGCCCGACCTGCCTCCCCACCAGCGTCTCGGGCGGGGTGTTGCCGATCCGCAGGGCGATGTCGGTTTCACGGCGCGACAGGTTGAGCGCCTGGTTGCCGACCACGATTTCCACCTCGATCCCCGGATAGGCGGCACGGAACCGTCCAAGATGATCCGGCAGCAGCCAGAAGGCGAGCATGTCGGTCGCCGTGATCCGCACGATGCCGCTCAGCCGCAGATCCTGCCCGGTCACGGTGCGGTCAAGGGTGGCGACATCGGCCTCGATGGACTCGACGATGCGCAGCGTTTCCTCGCCCGCCGGGGTCAGCGCATAGCCGGTCGGCAGGCGATCGAACAGTCGCACCCCTAGCGTTTCCTCGAACCCGGCGATCCGGCGGAACACCGTGGAATGGTTGACGCCCAGGCTGCGCGCCGCCCCCGACAGGCTGCCTGCCCGCGCCACGGCCAGAAACACCCGCAAATCGTCCCAATTCGAAAGCTGTGCATTCATGCAAGGCAACCTTTCCGTTTTTGCCACTCCCTGTGCGCTCATTGTGCAGCCATATCTTGTTCAGACGCAACAGAGATCACATGAAAGGTTCAAGCCATGAGCAACACAACCATCCGCACCACCCTTCGCAGCGACGAGCTTTCCTGCCCCTCCTGCGTGCCGAAGATCGAAAAGGCGCTGCTGGCCCTGCCCGGCGTGGAAAAGGCCGAGGTGAAATTCGCCAGCGGGCGGATCGAGGTCGAGCATGACGCGGCGCTGACCGATGTGGACGCCCTGGTCAACTCCATCGCCAAGACCGGCTACGCCGCCAAACCCTCAGCGTTCTGACCACCCCCCCACCCCACCGCCGCAAGCGGTGGGGTTTGCGCTGAAAGGAGAGAGCACATGTTTTCCGCAATCATGGATATTTACAGACACCCGGCCAGCCGGCGCAAATGGCTGACGATTGCCAGTGGGGTGTTCATCACCATTGCGCTGGTCGCCTGGTATGGGTTCGGGCTGGCCGCCCCCTGGGCGCCGTTGATGACGATTGCCGCAGTGCTCGCCGGGTATGACATTGCCCTGCGGGCCTGGGCTTCGTTGCGCTTGCGCATACTCAGCATCGAATTGCTGGTCATCGTGGCGGCAATCGGTGCGCTGTTCATCAACAACCACTGGGAATCCGCCGCTGTCACCTTCCTGTTCATGCTGGGCGCCTGGCTGGAAACCCGCACGATGAGCCGCACGCGTGGCGCGCTCAAGGCGCTGATCGACGCGGCGCCTGTCACCGCGACGGTGCTGCGGGATGGCCGGACCATCGAGGTCGCCGCGCATGAGGTGCAGCTTGGCGAAACCGTTCTGGTCAAGGCCGGAGAGCGCCTGCCGGTCGACGGTGAGGTGATCGAAGGCACCGCTGCGGTCAACGAGGCCTCCATCACCGGCGAGCCGATCCCGGCCGAGAAATCCCCCGGTTCGCGTGTCTTTGCCGGAACGCTGGCCGAAAACGGCCTGCTGCATCTGCGCGCCACCGGCGTTGGTGCCGACACCACGCTGGCGCGGATCATCACCCGCGTTGAAAAGGCGCAGGAGGCCAAGGCCCCGGCGCAGCGGATGATCGAGAGTTTCGGGCGTTGGTATACGCCGGGCGTGTTCGTGATGGCGATCGTCAGCTACATCGTTACGCGCAACGTTGAACTCGCGTTGACGCTGCTGGTGGTCAGTTGCCCCGGCGCGCTGGTCATCTCGACGCCGGTTTCGGTCGTGGCCGGGATCGGGCGCGCGGCCCGCGCCGGTATCCTGATCAAGGGCGGCGAGCATCTTGAGAACGCCGGGCGCATCACCGCGCTGGCGTTCGACAAGACCGGAACGCTGACCGAGGGCCAACCGCGTCTGGCCGAGGTCGTGGCACTGGCGGGGCAAAGCAAGGATGACGTGCTGCTCTGGGCGGCGATTGCCGAGACCGGGTCGAACCACCCGCTGGGGCGCCCGATCATCGAGGCGGCGCAGGCGCAGGGCCATCTGCCCACCGCCGAGTCTCTTGAGGAGATTGCCGGAATGGGCCTGATTGCCCGCCATGACGGCTATGAGATCGCCGTCGGCAGCCACCGTCTGTTCGACCACCTCGGGATCGGTTTTTCCGCCGAGGCGAAAGACGGCATTGCCCGCCTGCACGGGCTGGGCCACACGGTGGTGATCGTTGCGCGCAATGGCGAAGTCGTGGGCCTGCTGGGGCTCGCAGACATGGCGCGCGCCAGTGCCAGGTCGATGATCGACCGGCTGCACGCCCTTGGGGTGCGCCGCGTGGTGATGCTGACCGGCGACCAGCGTCCGGCAGCCGAGGCGATTGCCAAGGCGGTCGGCGTGGACGAGGTGCATGCGGGCATGATGCCCGACGACAAGTTGGACCGCATCCGGGCCATGCGCGCCGAGGGTCTGCGCGTGGCGATGGTCGGCGACGGCATCAACGACGCGCCCGCCCTGGCGGCGGCCGACATCAGCATCGCGATGGGCGCCAGCGGCAGCGACATCGCCATCGAAACGGCGGATATCGCGCTGATGACCGACGATCTGGGCAAGATCGCCGAGGCGATGGAAATCTCGCGCGCCACGCTGACCAACATGCGCCAGAACCTCGTCATCGCGGTTCTGACCGTCATCGGCCTGCTGATCGGCGTCTATACCGGCACGATCCACATGGCCGGCGGGATGCTGGTTCACCAGTTGTCGGTGCTGGTCGTCATCCTCAACGGCATGCGCCTCTTGCGTGTGCCCAAGGCGGCCAGGGCCAGAGTGGCGGTTGTGAGAGGCGAGCGCGTCGCTCCATAACGGACAGGACAGCGAAAGCACTGAACCCGCGCCTCAAGGGCGCGCGTTCTTGTGCCCAGATATGACCGCAGCACTGGTCAACACGATGTTCAGCATCCACCATAAGTTCAACACCGACGAGATCGGCCACAACCAGACGGTATCGCCGGTCCGGTTGAATGATCGGCGCTGCGTCAGCGCGACCGTCGCCGCAGGCACGATGTTCGGGCAGGCAGCGGGCCGACCGCCTTACTCATTCAAGCTGGTCGTCAGATTGCGGATGCCCGCTGTAACCGCCTCCGTCTTGGTGGTGGGATCTATTCCAGCTGAGTGTTTCTGAGAGCATGTTAAGGTGCTCTTATGGCTCAGAAAAACCGCTATCTGTTTCGGGGGGGAATTTCGGAGCGGAAGTTCCGCGATCTTCTGCGCCTTTTTTGCGCTCGATATCACGGCCGATCGCGCGGCGGCCCTGACCGGTCTGAACCACAAGACGGCGGCGGCGATCTACAGCCTCTTGCGGGCGCGCATGGCCGAGCTGGCGCAGGAGGGCTGCCCCTTTCGCGGCCAGGTCGAACTCGACGAGAGCTATTTCGGACCGACCCGTCAGCGCGGCCGGCCGGGGCTTGGCAAGGGGCGTGGCGTCAGGGGCAAGGTGCCGGTCTTCGGCATCCTCGAGCGCGGCGGGCGGGTGCATTGCCAGATCGTGAAAAACTGTTCGAAAGCAACGCTTCTGGCCATTGTCGAGGGCCATGTGGAGTTGTCGGCCGAACTCGTCACCGACGGCTTCCGAAGCTATGACGGCCTCGTCGAGGCGGGCTTCAAACGCCATCACCGGATCAACA
>NZ_VSIY01000013.1 GCF_008086115.1 Maritimibacter fusiformis
GGTAGTGCCCCGTGGCGTGGTGTAGGAACTGGCATTCACCTGCTTCTTCATAGCTGGTGTCGCTCGTTCACTGAGCGGCGATCATTGCCGTCTCGTCATCATGGTTGCACAGGGCCGTCAGCTTTTCCACCGGCATGTAGCGGCGGGAGACGGCCCACTCATCATTTTGCTCCAACATGAGCGCCCCGACGAGGCGGACGACGGCCTCGCGGTTGGGGAAGATGCCGACGACGTTGGTGCGCCGCTTGATCTCCTTGTTGACGCGCTCCAAGGGGTTGGTGCTGTGCAATTTCGAGCGCAGGCTCTCGTCATAGGCCATGTAGGCCAGCACGTCGTGTTCGGCGTTCGCCATTGTCCTCGGACCAATGGCGGACAAAGGCTCGCTCCATCAGTTCGGCGACATCGCGGAACCGGTCACGAAGGTTGTCGGCGACTTCGCGCCAGCGGGCATGGGCCCGGTCGCGGTTCTTCTCGGCGAAGACGGTCTTCACCACGGCGCTGACCACAGGCTTGTTCGCCTTGCTTACGCGGGCCAGCAGGTTGCGCTGGAAATGCACGCGACAGCGCTGCCACCCGGCGCTCAGGACCTTGCGCGCAGCAGCCTTCAGGCCCTCATGGGCGTCGCTGATGACCATCTGCACGCCGCGCAACCCGCGCCGTGTCAAAGAGCGCAGGAAGTCGGTCCAGAACGTTTCTGCCTCGGATGGCATGACGGTGATCCCCAGGATCTCGCGCCGCCCGTCGGTATTGACCGCCACGGCCACTATCACCGCCATGGAGACGATCCGCCCGCCCTCGCGCAGCTTGACGTAGGTGGCGTCGAGCCAGAGAAAGGGCCAGTCGCCCTCCAGCGGGCGGTTGAGGAACGCCTGCACCCGCTCGTCGATCTCCTCGCACAGCCGCGAGACCAGGCTCTTGGAGGTGCCCGTCAACCCCATGGCGCGCACCAAATCATCAACGGACCGCGTCGAAACGCCATGGATGTAGGCCTCCTGTATCACGGCCATCAGCGCCTTCTCGGCGGTCCTGCGCGGCTCGAGGAAGGTCGGGAAGTAGCTACCCTTGCGCAGCTTCGGGATGTTCAGGCCGATGGTGCCCGCGCGGGTATCCCACTGGCGCGGCCGGTAGCCGTTCCGCTGGTTCTCACGGTCCGGGCTGCGCTCGCCGTGTCCGGCCCCGCAGACAGCGGCCACCTCGATGTCCATAAGCCGCTGCGCGGCGTCCTGGATCAGCTCGCGCAAAAAATCCGCGTCATCGCTCTTGGCGATCACGCCAGGAAGGTCGATCATGGCATCGGTCATCGTGTTCTCCTTCGTTGTCATCGGTCGTTGAACAACCTCAGACTACGAAGAAACGCGGTGGCCGCCAGCCCGGCCGCGCGCTGCGCTAAGCCAAAGGCTTCGCGCGCGGCCTCCTACACCATCCCCGGGGACACTACCCGGCAGCCTGCAGGCACGCTTTAATATCATCCAAGTTCAACCAATCGACTCCTGACTTTCAATGGACGCCGCCAGCATCGGCTACAAATATGCTACATGCTAGCCGTTCAGACCGAACCTCGCCACCCCGAACAGCAAGCATGTAGCACGCTTGTAGCAGAGTGTTGACGGAGGGCGCGAGCCATCGTTAAGTTACTTTTTTTTTGGCGGAAGGGGTGGGATTCGAACCCACGGATGCTTGCACATCGGCGGTTTTCAAGACCGCTGCAATCGACCACTCTGCCACCCTTCCACAATACTCCTGCACAAGTTTTCAAGACCGGTGCAATCGACCACTCTGCCACTCCTCCGGGTCGGGGACTGCGATAGCGTGGTGGGCGCGATTCTGAAAGTGCTGGTTGCGCCGTCGGTCTTTGCACGATTTCGCCCAGCAAGGCACGGGCACTTTCCATGCGCGCGCCTTGCCGCTATTGTTGCGTCATCAGACGCGGGACAAGCGTGAATACGGGCAGCGCGGCAGGGTACCGGCCGCACGGAGGGGCATTGGCGAACATGGCAAGCACGGTAGTCATCCGGCTGGCACTGGCACTCGGCGGAGGGCTGGCACTGGCCGGCTGCGACGATGCACAGATTCCGAGTTTTCTGCGCGGCGGCGGATCGGGAGATGCGACCGCGCCGGTGTCATCGTCGCGCACGGTCGAGCGTGACATCGAGGCGCCCGAGGTGTTCCAGGTCACCGACCAGGGGCTTTGGGACGGACGGCCTTCGCTGGGGGGCGTCTGGGTGGCGCATCCCGAAGCCACCGATCCCGAGCGGGTGATCATTCGAAACGAGGCCAACGGGAAATTCGTGATCGGGGTGCTCTACCGCCCCGAACGCCAGAACCCGGGGCCGGCGTTGCAGGTATCGTCTGAGGCCGCCAAGGAGCTCGAGATGCTGGCCGGGCAGCCCGCGCGGCTGAACGTGACCGCGTTGCGCCGGGCCGAAGTGCCGGTGGATGGCGGTGCGGCCGACGCGCCCGCCACCGATCTGGCCGCCGCCCCTGCCATTGCCGCAACACCGCTCGACCCGATCGCCGCCGCCGCCGCGGCCCTGGACGAGGCCGAGGCCGGCACGCCGGCCAGCGCGCCCGCACCTGCCCCCGCACCGGCCAGCCCCGCCCCCGGCGGACTGGCCAAACCCTTCATCCAGATCGGCATCTTCTCGGTCGAGGCGAACGCCCGCAACACAGCGGAAGCCCTGCGCCGGGCCGGAATGGTCCCGACCATCACGCCGGGCAAGATGAACGGCAAGGATTTCTGGCGGGTGATCGTCGGCCCGGCAACTGGAACCGGCGAGCGCGCGGCGCTTTTGAAAAAGATCAAGGAGTTGGGGTTCAACGACGCCTATTTCGTCACCAACTGATCCCCTGGCCCGCGCCCGTCGATTGCAAGACCGAGACCCGAAAGGATCGCCCGTTACATGTTTCGCTGCCGTCCCACGATCCGCTCGCTGACCCGCCTCGTGCTCGCGGCCGCGCTCACGCTCGTCGCGGCCCTGCCCCTGCGCGCCTTCGAGACCAACGCCCGGGCCGCCTATGTGGTCGATCTGACCACCGATACCGTGCTGTTGCAGAAGGACGCCGACGTGCCGATCCCGCCGGCCTCGATGTCCAAGCTGATGACGCTCAACATGCTGTTCGAGGCGCTTGAGGATGGCCGCGTCAGCCTCGACACCCGTTTCGGGGTGTCCGAGCGGGCAAAGGCGATGGGCGGCTCGACGATGTTTCTCAACACCACCGACCGCCCGACCGTGGCCGAACTGATCCCGGGAATCATCGTCAATTCCGGCAACGACGCCTGCGTCGTGGTGGCCGAAGGGCTCGCGGGCACCGAAGAAGCCTTTGCCACCATGATGACCGAACGCGCCCGCGCCTTGGGCATGAACGATTCCACTTTCGGCAATTCCTCGGGCTGGCCGCACCCGGCGCAGCGCATGTCGGTGCGCGACCTCGCCCTGATCGCGACCCGGCTTATCGAGGAATTCCCGCAGTATTACCACTACTTCGCGATGAGCGAATATCTCTTCGACGGGCGTGCACCGGACAATCGCTTCAACCGCAACCCGCTGCTCAACCTCGGCATCGGGGCCGACGGGCTCAAGACCGGGCACACCTCCGAGGCCGGTTACGGGATGGTGGGCTCGGCGATGCAGGGCAAGCGGCGCATCGTGTTCGTGCTGTCGGGGCTCGACTCCGAGGATGCCCGCGCCAGCGAGGCCGAGGCGATCATCAACTGGGCGTTTCGCCAGTTCGCCATGCGCACGCCGGTCAAGGCGGGCGAAACCCTGGCCCAGGTGCCGGTGTTCCTGGGCAAGACGCCCGATGTCGGGCTGGTGGCGCGCGAGGATGTCGAGATCCTGATGCCGGTCACCGCCAACAAGACGATCAAGGCCGAGATCACCTGGACCGGCCCGGTCGAGGCGCCGGTGGCCGAAGGCCAGCAGATCGCCCGGATGATGATCCGGCGCGAGGGCATGACCGACACCGAGGTGCCGCTTTTTGCCGCCGCCGCCGTCGAAAAGGCGGGTTTCCTGCCGCGCTTCAAGGCCGCGGCCGCCCGGGCGCTCGACATGGCGCGCGAGTTCACCGACGACGCGCCCGCCGAGGCTGTCCCGGTCACCAACTGACCAGATGTCCGGCCTGTTCATCACCTTCGAGGGCATCGACGGCTCCGGAAAGTCGACCCAGGCGCGTCTCTTGGCCGAGACCCTGCAAGGCGAAGGGCACGACGTGGTCCTGACCCGAGAGCCGGGCGGCAGCCCCGGGGCCGAGGAAATCCGCGCGCTGGTGCTCGAGGGCGACCCCGAGCGTTGGTCGGCCAAGACCGAGATCCTGCTGTTCACCGCCGCCCGGCGCGACCATCTCGAACGGGTGATCGACCCGGCGCTGGCCGAGGGCAAGGTGGTGGTCTGCGACCGGTTCGCGGATTCCACCCGGATGTATCAGGGCCTGCGGGCCGAGGGGCTGCGCGAGGTCGTCGATCAACTGCATGAGCTGATGATCGGGCGCGAACCCGACCTGACCTTCATCATCGACATGGACCCGGCCAAGGGCCATGGCCGCGCCAAGGGGCGTGGCGGCACCGAAGAGCGGTTCGAGGATTTCGGTACCGATCTTCAGACGCGCATGCGGGCCGGGTTCCTGGCGCTGGCCCGGCAGTTTCCCGACCGCTGCGTGGTGGTCGACGGCGACCGCGATGTCGCCTCGGTGGCCGCCGAGGTGGCAGGCATCGCGCGGGCGCGGATCGGGTGACGCGCCATGGCTGACCCCGTCGACCTGCCCGAACCCGACCGGATCGAGGGCGCGCCGCATCCGCGCGAGACCGCGCAGGTGTTCGGCCACGCCGCCGCCGAGACCGCGTTTCTCGAGGCCTTCACCTCGGGCCGGCTGCACCACGGCTGGCTGATCTCCGGCCCGCGCGGCGTCGGCAAGGCGACGCTGGCCTGGAAGATCGCGCGCTTTCTGCGCGCCACGCCCGACCCGGGCGGCGCCGGGCTGTTTGGCGAGGCCCCTGCCCCCGCCAGCCTCGACATTCCCGCCGACCACCCGGTCGCGCGCCAGTCGCGCGCCCTGACCGAACCGGGCATCCACCTGGTCAGGCGCAGCGTGAATGACACCACCGGCAAGATGTCCGCCGAGATCCGCGCCATCGATGTGCGCCGCCTGGCCGGGTTCTTCGGCCTCAGCCTGACCGACGGCGGACGGCGGGTGGTGATTCTCGATTGCGCCGACGAGATGAATTCGACCGCCGCCAACGCGCTGTTGAAGATGCTCGAGGAACCGCCGGCGGGCGCGGTGCTGCTCCTGGTCAGCCACCGGCCTTCGCGGCTTCTGCCCACCATCCGCTCGCGCTGCCGCGAATTGCGGCTGGGGCCGCTGGCGCCCGACGATCTGGCCGCCGCCCTCACCGCCGCCGGGGCCGAGGCCGGGGCCGATACCGGCGCGCTGGCCGAACTGGCGGGCGGGTCGGTGGGCGAGGCGCTGCGGCTGTCGCTGCTGGACGGCCCGGCGATCTATTCCGAGCTTGTGGCGATCATCGAACACGCCCCGCGCTATGACCGCCCCCGCGCCATCGCGCTGACCAATTCGCTGGCCGGGGTGGCGAACGCGGCGCGGTTCGACCTGACGCTGCGGCTGGTCGAGCTGTTCCTGTCGCGTCTTGCGCGAACCGGCGCCGGGCATCCGCCCGACCGTGAAGTGTGCCCGGGCGAGGCCGCGCTTTTGTCCCGCCTGTCGCCCGACCGGCACACGGCGACGCGCTGGGCCAGCCTCGGGCAGGACCTGTCGGCGCGCGCCGGACATGGCCGCGCGGTCAACCTCGACCCGGCCGCGCTGACGCTGGACCTGATCTTCCGGATCAACGAAACCGCCGCCGCCCCTGTCGCCTGACCCCTTGACCCCCGCCCTCCAAAGGCGCATTTTTCCGCAATGACGGATAACGGCGACGCCATATTGTCCCTTTTGCCCGCCAAGCTCAAGGCGGCGCGGCAGCAAAAGGCGCTGTCGCTCGAAGCCGTGGCCAAGCTGTCGGGTGTCAGCAAGTCGATGCTCAGCCAGATCGAACGCGGCGAGAGCAGCCCGACCATCTCGACGCTGTGGAACCTCACGCGCGCGTTGCAGGTCGATTTCGCGGGGCTTCTGGACGACGACACCCCGGCCTCGCGCATCTCGGTGCTGCGGTCGGATGCGGTCCCCACCATCGTGGTGCGCGGGTCCGGTTGCCGGGTGCGGATCCTGTCGCCGCCCGAAGACGCGGGCACCCACGAGGTCTATGAGCTTGAGTTCAAACCGGGCGACGCGCTCGACAGCCAGCCGCATGCGGTCGGCGCACGTGAACATCTGACGGTGATCGCCGGCACGCTGACCGTCACCAGCGGCGACAGCCGCGAAACCCTGAGACAGGGCGACAGCGCCCGCTACCCGGCCGATGTCACCCACCGGATCGCCAGCGAGGACGGCGCGCGCGCGATCCTGATCGTCCAGAACAGCTGATATCCGTTATTGCGGACCCGGCGTTCGTTATGATAGACACGGCTCAACGGAGGACGCCATGACCGCAGCTTTTTCACAGCACATCGCCGACACGCTGGCCCAGATCGAGGCCGATGGCCTGACCAAGGTGGAACGGAAAATCACCTCGCCGCAATCGGGCCGGATCGAGGTCGACTCGCGCCCGATCGTCAACCTTTGCGCCAACAATTACCTTGGCCTCGCCAATCACCCGGCCCTGATCGACGCCGCCGCCAAGGCGCTCGTCAGTCACGGCTACGGCATGGCCTCGGTGCGGTTCATCTGCGGCACGCAAGACCTGCACCGCGCGCTGGAACAACGACTCGCCGCCTTTCTCGGCAAGGACGATTCGATCCTCTTCGCCGCCTGTTTCGACGCCAACGGCGGGCTGTTCGAACCGTTGCTCGGCCCCGAAGACGCGGTGATTTCGGACGCGCTCAACCACGCCTCGATCATCGACGGAATCAGGCTGTGCAAGGCCAAACGCTACCGCTTCGCCAATTCCGACATGGCCGACCTTGAACGCCAGTTGCAACAGGCCCGCGCCGATGGCGCCCGCTTCATCATGATCGCCACCGATGGCGTTTTCTCGATGGATGGCTACCTTGCCAACCTGCCCGAAATCACCCGGCTGGCCCGGCAATACGATGCGCTGGTGATGGTCGACGATTGCCATTCCACCGGCTTCATGGGCGACAAGGGCAAGGGCACCGCCAGCCATTTCGGCGTCGAGGTCGATATCCTGACCGGCACGCTCGGCAAGGCGCTGGGCGGGGCGATCGGCGGCTATATCGCGGGCGATCAGGGCGTGATCGACCTGCTGCGCCAGCGCGCCCGGCCCTACCTCTTTTCCAACTCGCTGCCGCCCTCGGTGGTGGCCGCAAGCCTCGAGGCGATCCGCCTTGTCGAGACCGGCGATGACCTGCGCAAGCAGTTGTTCGAGAACACGAAATTCTGGCGTGCCGGGCTTGAGGCACTGGGCTTCTCGCTGCTCGACGGCGAACATCCCATCGTCCCGGTGATGCTGGGCGAGGCGCAACTCGCACAGGATATGTCGGCCCGCCTGTTCGACGAGGGCGTGCTGGCCAGCGGCTTTTTCTTTCCCGTGGTGCCCAAGGGCCAGGCCCGCATCCGCACCCAGATGAGCGCGGCGCTGACCCGCGACGATCTCGAGTTCGCGCTGGGGGCGTTCGAGCGCGCCGGCAAGGCGGTAGGGGGGCTGGCATGACCAATGAAATGAAGGCGCTGGCCAAGCTGAAACCCGAGCCGGGCCTCTGGATGCAGACCGCGCCGGTGCCCGAAATCGGCCCCGACGACGTGCTCATCCGCATCCGCAAGACCGGCATCTGCGGCACCGACATTCACATCTGGGACTGGGACGACTGGGCGAAAAAGACCGTGCCGGTGCCGCTGATCACCGGCCACGAATTCGCCGGCGAGATCGTCGAGATCGGGCACCATGTCGAAGGGCTGGAACTGGGTCAACGCTGCTCTGGCGAGGGGCATCTGATCGGCAAGATGTCCCGCCAGTCGCGCTCGGGCCGCTTTCACCTCGACCCGGCGACGCGCGGCATCGGGGTCAACGAACAGGGCGCTTTCGCCGAATACCTGCGCCTGCCCGCCTTCAACGTGGTGCCGCTGCCCGACGACATCCCCGACGAGATCGGCGCGATCCTCGACCCCTTGGGCAACGCCGTGCATACCGCCCTCAGCTTCGATCTGCTGGGCGAGGATGTGCTGGTCACCGGCGCCGGGCCGATCGGCATCATGGCCGCAGCCGTCGCCCGCCACGCCGGCGCGCGCCATGTCGTCATCACCGATGTGAACCCCGACCGCCTGCGTCTTGCCGCCGAAGTTTCGGACGTGGTGCCGGTGAATGTCGCCGACACCGACCTGACCGATGTGCAACACCAACTCGGGCTGGTCGAGGGCTTCGATGTCGGCCTCGAGATGAGCGGCAATGCCCGCGCCTTCGACCAGATGGTCGGCTCGATGGTGATGGGCGGGCGCATCGCCATGCTTGGCATCCCGCCGGGCAAGTCGCCGGTCGACTGGTCGGCCATCGTGTTCAAGGCGCTGACCATCAAGGGCGTCTATGGCCGCGAGATCTTCGAGACCTGGTACAAGATGATCGCCATGCTTCAGAACGGGCTGGACGTGTCCAAGGTGATCACGCACCGCTTTCCGGTGGACGAGTTCGAGGCGGGCTTCGCGGCGATGAAATCCGGTGCCAGCGGCAAGGTGATCCTCGACTGGGGCTGACGGATCAGCCGCCGTAGTCGAGGAACACCTGCGGCAGCACCAGCGACAACCACGGCACGAAGGCGATGATCAGCAGCGCCACCACCATCGTGACCACCCACGGAAAGATGCGTCGCGCGATCTTGTCGAAAGGGATCTGCCCGACCTGGGCCGCCATGAACAGGTTGGCCCCCAGCGGCGGGGTCACGAAGCCGATGGCCAGCGCCACGATCATCACGATGCCGAAATGCACCGGGTCGATGCCCAGTTCGAGGGTGATCGGCAACAGCACCGGCGTCAGGATCACGATGGCCGCCAGCGTCTCGAGGAAGGTGCCGACGATCAGCAACAGCACGATGGTCGCCAGCAGCACCACATAGCGGCTCTGCGTCATCGACAGCACAAACTCGGCCAGTTGGGTGGGGATCTGTTCCAGCGCGATGATCCGCCCGAAGGCGACCGAAGCGCCGATGATCACCAGCACCGCCGACACCAGCAGCGCCGAGTCGAGCATCATCTTGGGAATGTCGCGCAACGGCAGTTCCTTGTAGACGAACACGCTCACGATCAGCGCATAGACCACCGCGACGGCCGAGCTTTCGGTGGGCGTCACGATGCCGGAATAGATGCCGCCGAGCACCACCACCGGCATCAGCAGCGCCAGCTTGGCCTGGTTCAGCGCGGCCCAGACGCTGCCTTCATGCAGAACCGCCTCACCCTTGTGGGCCATCTTGCGGCGCTGGGTGATGTTGTAGACGATCAGCGTCAGCGCGATCACGATGCCCGGCACGATCCCGGCCATGAACAACGCTGTCACCGACACGCCCGCGGCGACCGCATAGACGATCATCACCACCGAGGGCGGGATCATCACGCCAAGCCCGCCCGCGCTGGCCACCATCGCGCCGGCATAGGCGCGGTCATAGCCGCGCTCGACCAGCGCCGGGATCATCGCCAGCCCGATGGCCGCCACCGTGGCGCTGCCGGTGCCCGAGATCGCGGCGAAGAACAGGCAGGCCATGATCGTGACGGTTCCCAGATCGCCGGGGCTGCGCCCGAAGGCCCGGTCGGCCACCGCGATCAGGCGGCGCGAGATGCCGCCCTGCGCCATCAGGCTGCCGGCCAGCGTGAACAGCACCACCGCGATCAGCGTGAAACTGTTGATGCCCGAGACCAGCCCCAGCGCGTAAAGGTCGAAATTCAGGAACGGCACATAGGCGATGGCCAGAAGGCTCGCCGCGCCCAGCGCGATGCCGATCGGCACGCCGATGATGAGCAGAAGCGCGAAGCTGCCGAACAGGATGGCGGTGGTCATGGCTCAGATATCCAGTTGCGGGCCGAGGCGGGTATCTCCGCGCATGACCACGCGCCAAAGCGAATGCACCAGCCGGGCCGAACTCAGCGCGCCCGACAGGATGATCGCGGCATAAAGCACCCCCAGCGGCCATTCGGTCGAACTCAGGATCTTGCCCCGCTCGAACGCCTGCTGGGTGATGACCACGCCCAGCCAGCACACCATGACCGAGTAGACCAGGAACACCAGTTCGGCGAGCGCGAAGACCCAGCGGCGCAGGGCTTCGGGCAGAAGGTCGAGAACGGCGGTCACACGCATGTGCCGCCGCTCGCGTATCGCGTAGCTGACCCCGAAATAGATCATGTAGACGAAACAGAACCGGGCCAGTTCGTTGGCCACCGCGATGGAGGTGGAGAAGGCAAAGCGCGCGATCACGTCGGCAAAGACCAGCACGATGATCGCCCCGAGCATGGTGACGATCACCACCGGCTCGAACCACTTTTCAAGCATGCGCATTCGCCCCTCCCCGTTTCGCGCGGCTACTTGCCGATGGCGGCCATGAAGGTGTCGTAGAACGCATCACCCACCTTGGCGCGGATGTCGGCTTCGATGGCGCCGTTCATCGTCGCCCCCAGGCGCTGCTTGTCCTCCGTCGGCAGTTCGTTGACCTCAAGTCCGGCCGCCTTCAACTCGTCCAGCGTCGCCGCGTTGGCCTTGGCGGTCAAGTCGCGCTGCAACTCGACGGTCTCGCGCGCCACCTCGGTGACCAGGGCCTGTTCGTCCGCACTCAGCCCCTCGAACCAGTCGAGATTTGCCAGCCACAGTTCCGGCCAATAGATGTGTCCGGTCAGCGACACGTAGTCCTGCACTTCGAAGAAACGTTCGATGATCATCGAGCTCAGCGCGCTTTCCTGGCCGTCGATCAGGCCCTGTTGCAGCGAGGAATAGATCTCGCCCCACGCCAGCGGCACCGGCACCGCGCCGACCGAACGCCAGGCCTTGATCGCGATGGGGTTGTCGGCCGACCGCATCCGGAGCCCCTCGAAGGCCTCGTAGCTGTCGAGCGGCGCGCGGCTGTTGGTAAAGCTGCGGAATCCAAGCTCCATGAAGCCCATGCTCTTGAGCCCGCGCCCCTCCATCGCCGCGGCGATCGCCTGTCCGGCCTCACCATCGAGAAGCGCGCGCGCCTGTTCTTCGTTCTCGAACAGGAGGAACTGGTCGAGCACCGCAAGCTCATCGACCGACGAGGAAAGGTGCACCGACGCGCCGGTGGTCATGGTGATGTTGCCGGACTGGACCAGGTCGGTCATTTCCCGCACGCTGCCAAGCTGGCCGCCGGGGAACAGCTCGACCTGCATCGCGCCGTCCGACCGGGCTTCGATCTGCTCCTCGAAATAGACCAGCGCCTCGTGGATGGGCGAGCTTTCCGGCGTGGCGTGGCCGATCCTGATGGTGGTGTCCGCCAGCACGGGGCCGGTCAGCGCAACCGCGGCCCCAAAGGCCAGAATTGACGTGAGCTTCATGGTTCTCCTCCTGAATTAACCATTCTATTGCAGTTTCGGCCGGTTCCCCCCGGCTCTCCCGCGCCGGCTCCGATGCGTCCCGGCCGTCGAGTATTTCGCATACGTATGCAAATACGATATACCAACCGTGCACAGCGATCAACGCTTTTTCGCATCCGCATTCAATTCGATCAGGACGCCCCGGCACGGGCGCGGCGGCCACGCCTCCCGCGCGCCTCGCTGCCCTCGCCAGCGGCTTTCGGCGGCTTGTTGAACGCGATCCAGGCGGCCCCGTTGGCATCGTTGTTCATCAAAAGGTTGGCGGCGCGGATCGCTTCCATCTCCGACCCCGCACGCGCCTTGGTCGAGCCCATCCCGGTCAGGGCCGCCAGCACCTCGGGGTCGATATCATCAGGCACCACGATGCCCGCCGCCGCCAGCGCGGCGCGCTTTTCCGCCAATTTTGTCGGCCCGACCGGCAGCGCGATCGGGTTCATGATCGCCGAGGTCATCCCCGCCGCGATCGCCATCGGCAGAAAGGCATTGTTCACGCCATGCCGGTTCGGCAGGCCGAACGAGATGTTCGAGGCGCCACAGGTCGTGTTGACACCCAACTCGTCACGCAGCCGCCGGATCAGCGCGAACACCTGCACCCCGGCCGTCGCCATCGCGCCCACCGGCATCACCAGCGGATCGACCACGATGTCATGCGCCGGGATGCCGAAATCCGCCGCGCGCTCGACGATCTTCTTCGCAACGGCAAAGCGCACGTCGGGGTCTTCGGAAATGCCGGTGTCGTCATTCGAGATCGCCACCACCGGCACGTTGTATTTCTTGACCAGCGGCAGGACCAGTTCCAGCCGCTCCTCCTCGCCGGTCACCGAGTTCAAAAGCGGCCGCCCCTCGCAGGCTTCCAGCCCCGCCTTCAACGCACCCGGCACCGAGCTGTCGATGCACAGGGGCACATCGACCAGCCCCTGCACCAGCTCGATCATCTGCCGCATCAGCGGCGGTTCGGTCTCGTTCGGGTTGGGGTTCGAGTTGAAGACGACCCCCGCGTTCACGTCGAGCATCGTCGCCCCCGCCGCGACCTGCGCCAGCGCATCGGACTCGACGGTCGAGAAGTCTCCGGCCTCAAGTTCGGCGGCCAGCTTCTTGCGGCCCGTGGGGTTGATGCGCTCTCCGATCACGCAGAAGGGCTCGTCAAAGCCGATGATCGCGGTTTTGGTTTTGCTCTCGACGATGGTGCGGGTCATGGGCTCTCTCAGATCTGGTTGGCGGGTTTGGCGGCATCGCCGCCGTTCTCGGTGGCCCAGGCGGCGCTGGCCGTGATGCCGCCGAGGGGGAAGAAATGGACCCGTTCGATGTTGAAATCCGGGTTCGCCGCCTTGTGCGCCGCAAGGTCCGCAATCACGCGCTCCGGCGTAAACGGCAGCAGCAGCTTGGACACGTCGCGGGCGCGTTTTTGCAGCACCCGCAGGCTTGCCCCCACCCCGCAGGCGACCGAGAACTTGATCAGGGTCTGGAGCTTGGCGGGCCCGGCGATGCCGATATGAATGGGCAGGTCGATCCCCTCGGCGGCCAGCCGGTCGGCCCAGGCGATAACCGGCGCCGCCTCGAAACAGAACTGGGTCACGATCGCCATGTCGGCATCGCTGCGATCACGGAACGCCTGCTTCCAACGCAGCGCGTCGAGCAGCGCCCGGTCCGAGCCGTCAGGCGCGATGTCGCGATTGCCCTCGGGGTGGCCCGCCACATGCAGACGCTTGAAGCCGGCGCGGTCGAACAGCCCGGTGTCGAGCATCTGCATCGAATCGGCGAACGCGCCCTTGGGCGCATCCAGACCGCCAGCCAGCAACAGCGCCTGATCCACCCCCGCCTCGCCCTGATAGCGCGCGATCCAGTCGGCCAGCATCGCCTTGTCGCGAATCATCCGGGCCGCGAAATGCGGCATCACGTCGAACCCCTCGGCCTTCAGCCGGGCGGCGGTGGCGACCATGTCGTCGATCGGGGTGCCGTCGATATGGGCGATGTAGACGCGGGTTTTCGCGGGCAGAAGGGCGCGGAAATCCTCAACCTTCTCTGCGGTGCGCGGCATCACCTCGATGGAGTAGCCGTCCAGAAACGCCTCGACCTCGGGCGCGGCGGGCCTGCCCCCGGCGTTCTTTCTGAAGTGCAACAGCGTCATCGGCGCCTCCCTGACTGGTGCCCGGCATGCTGTGTTTGCCGGGGCGGATTGCGGTCGTTTAACACGACTGAATGCGCATTCATATCTTTTTTGATACTTTGCTTCATTTTTTGGCCGATTCAATCATGGCTCATGTTTGCAGTAGATTCCCGAAGCGATCTGCTGCTATAACGCATATGAATGCGCATTCGTCGCATCGTGTCACACGCACCACGGCCGAAACCCGTGCCGCAACAAGAGGATGCCACAATGGCGATGACCCCGAGGGAGAATTTCAAGGCGGCGATGGACCGGACCGGGCCGGAATGGGTGCCGATGGACATGGGCAAGCACATCGGTTCGATCCACAAGAAACACTATGCCGAACTGGCCAAGGCCCTGCCGGAACTCGACCTGAAGAACAGCGCGGTGATTCTCGACCGCATGGCCCAGACCGTGGTGCCCGACGAATCGCTCCTGCAATACTTCAACATCGACTTCCGCTGGCTGGTCCCCAACTGGGTGCAACTGACCGAGCGCGAGGACATGGACGGCTATTTCGACATGTGGGGCGTGCCCTACAAGGGCGCGCATGGCGACCACTACGCGGTCGACAGCCAGGCCACCGCGCCGCTGGCCCATTGCGAAACCGTCGAGGATGTCGAAGCCTTCGCCTGGCCCGACCCCGAAGACCCGGCGCAGTTCGCCGGGCTGGGCGAGCGGGCGCGCGAGCTTTACGAGACCACCGGCTATGTGCTGGGGGCCGACGCGATCAAGGCCGGCCCGCTGATGTCGGCGCTGCAGATGCGCGGCTATGAGAAATACTTCATGGACATGGTCATCAACCCCGAACTGTCGGATGCGATCCTCGGCAAGATCACCGACCTTCTGTGCCGGATGTGGACCCGTTTCATGGACGAGGTCGGGCCATATGTGCAGATCGCCTATGTCACCGACGACCTCGGCACGCAGACCTCGCTCTTGCTGTCGCCCAAGCTCTACCGCAAGCGCATCAAGCCGTTTCACACGCAGCTTCACCAGCACATCAAGTCCTGTGCCGACGTGAAGCTGATGATGCACACCGACGGCGCGGTGCTGCCGCTGATCGAGGATCTGATCGAGACCGGGGCGGATATCCTCAACCCCGTGCAGACCTCGACCGCCGGCATGGACGACACCGCCGCACTGAACGAGAAATTCGGCGACCGCCTGGCGTTTCACGGCGCGATGGACGTGCAGCAGATGATGCCGAACGCGACCGGGGAAGAACTGCGTTGGGAGATCGCCCGGCGGATGACCGACCTCGGCTCGGATGGCGGCTATATCATCGCGCCGTGCCACAATATCGGCCACGACATCCCGGTCGAGAACACGCTGGCGTTTTTCCGCATGGCGCATGAGATGGGCCGCTACCCGATCGCGCTGGACGATGCGCTGGCCAGCAACGCCTCGTATTTCGAGCGCCTGCGCCGCGAGGGCGACGCATGACCCCCAACGCCCGCTTCAAGGCGCGTCTGGTGGCGCGCGAGCCGTTGGTCGGCTGTTTCGTCAAGACCCCGCACCCCACCGTGGTCGAGGTGCTGGGTGCGACGGATCTCGACTTCGTGGTGCTCGACGGCGAGCATTCGCCGTTCGACCGCGCCGCCATCGACGCATGCATGCTGGCCGCGCGTGCGGTCGGCTGCCCGGTGCTGGTGCGGGTGCCCGACGACAACCCCGCCTTCATCCTGAACGTCCTCGACTGCGGCGCGGCGGGGGTGGTGGTGCCGCATGTGACCTCGCCCGAACAGGCCGCGCGCCTGGCCGCCGCGATGCGCTATGCCCCCGGCGGGCGCGGCATCGCCGGGACCACGCGGGCCGGTGGCTACGGCACGCGCCCCCTGCCCGAGCATCGCGCCCAGGCAGGCGACGAGGTGGCGCTGATCTGCCAGATCGAGGACCGCGAAGGCGTCGAGTGCTTCGAAGCCATCGCCGCCGTCGACGGTGTCGATGCCCTTTTCGTCGGACGCGCCGACCTGACCGTCAGCTACGGGCTGGACGATTTCGCCGCCCCCGAGGTCGCCACGATCTGCGGCGAGGTGCTTGGCGCAAAAGGCGCCGCTACCGGCCTCTACTGCGGCCCCGCCGAGGACGCGGCACAATGGCGTGCCAGGGGTGCGAGTTTCGTCGTCACCGGTTCCGACCACACCTTCCTGATCGCCGGCGCCAAGGCGCTCGCGGCCACCATCAAACCCTGAGGTCATCATGGCAAAAGACATGCTCACCCCCGATTACGCCCGCAACGTCCGCATCCTCGGCCATTCCGATCAGGGCGGGCGTGCCGACGGCATCCAGATCATGGTGTCCGGCGGCTATGCCTATGTCGGGCACGTGTTCAACAATGGCTTTTCGGTGATCGACGTGCGCGACGCGAAGAACCCGAAATTCGTGCGCCACATCCCGCAGCCCGAAGGCACCTGGAGCCAGCACATCCAGACCCATGGCGACATCATGATCGTCAACAACATGTGCGACATGCTGCGGGTCGAGACCTCGGGCGCCTTCGATCCGGGCGACTATTACAAGGGCTCGGTGGCCGACAAGGTCGACATCACGGCGGGAGAGCGGCCCTATTCGGCCGGGATGCGCATCTATGACATCTCCGACCGCGCCAACCCGCGCGAGATCGCCTTTTTCGAGGTGCCGGGGCTGGGCGTTCACCGCACCTTCTGGGACGGCGGCGACTGGGTCTATTTCTCGGCCCTGCCGCCGGGGTTCTCCGACGACATCTTCATGATCGCGGATTTCAAAAACCCCGAGAAACCCGAGATCGTGTCGCAGCTCTGGCTGCCCGGCATGAACACGGCGGCGGGTGAGACGCCGCACTGGGACCAGAAATACCGCTACGCCCTGCACCATGCCATCGTGAAGGGCGATCTGGCCGCCGCCGCCTGGCGCGATGGCGGCATGTCGCTGATCGACGTGTCCGACCGCCACAACCCGCGCTTCATCAGCCACGACAACCCCTGCCCGCCGTTCGCCGGCCACACTCACAACACCCTGCCGCTGCCGGGCCGGGGCCTGATGTTCGTGGTCGAGGAAAGCCAGGCCGACAACTGCGAGGATGGCATCAAGCGCAACTGGGTCTATGACATCTCGGTGCCGGAAAACCCCGTCACCATCGCCACCACGCTGCCGCCCGACGAGATCGACTACAAATCGAAAGGCGGCCAGTTCGGCCCGCACAACGTGCACGAAAACCGCTCCGAGGGCTTCCAGAGCGAGGAATTGATGTTCGTGAGCTACCAGAACGCCGGTTTGCGGGTCTATGACATCTCGAACCCCTTCCGCCCCGAAGAGGTCGCCGCCTGCGTGCCGCCCGCGCCGGACAAGCTGATGGATTACCGCCCCAACCGGCCCGTGGTGGTCGACACCACAGATGTCTATGTCGACAAGGCCGGGCTGATCTACACCACCGACATGAATGCCGGGCTGACGATCATGGAGCTGGAGGGACTCTGATGGCAAACGTGCTGATTGCCGGGCGTATCCACCCCGCCGGCATGGCGATCCTCGAGGCCGAGCCGGGGCTTGAGATCACCGCGATCACCGACCCCGGCGCGGCGCTGCCGCCCGAGGCGCTGGCGACCGCCGACGCGCTTCTGATCCGCTATGGAGACCTGACCGAGACACAGGCCGCCGCGATGCCCAACCTCAAGGTGGTGTCGCGCCACGGCGTCGGTTGCGACAACCTGCCTGTGGCCGCCCTTGCGGCGCGCGGCGTGCCCGTCACCATCGTCGGCCCGGTCAACGCGGTCGCGGTGGCCGAGCAGGTGATGGCGATGCTGATGGCGCTGATCAAGCAGATCGGCCCCTATGACGCGGCGGTGCGCGGCGGCAACTGGGCAATCCGCGACAGCCTCGCGGTGGGCGAGTTGTCGGGCCGCAGCCTGATGCTCGTGGGCTTTGGCCGGATCGGGCGCGAGGTGGCACGCAGGGCGGCTGCCTTCGACATGCAGGTGCATATCCACGACCCCTTCGTGGACGAGGCCACGATCCGCGCCGCCGGCTACCAGCCAGTGCCCGACTGGCGCGCGGCGCTGCCCGAGATGGACGCGCTCAGCCTGCACCTGCCCGCCACGCCCGAGACCCGCGGCATGATCGGCGCGGCGGAACTCGCCGCGATGAAATCCACCGCGATCCTGATCAACGCCGCCCGCGGCGGGCTGGTGGACGAGACCGCGCTTTTCGACGCGCTCACCGGGCACATGGCGCGGGGCGGCGCGGGGCTCGACTGTTTCGCCGCCGAGCCCCCTGCCCCCGACCTGCCGCTTCTGACCCTGCCCAACGTGGTCGTCAGCCCGCATTCCGCCGCGCTAAGTGCGGAAACCGCGCAGCGCATGGGCGAGGTCGCGGCCCGCAACGTGATCGCCGGGCTGAAAGGCCGGCTCGACCCGGCGCTGGTCTTCAACCTCGCAGCCCTGAACGAGGCCGGTCATGGCCTATGAGATCCCGACCGAAGGCACGATCCCCTTTCTCGACATCACCATCCCGATCCATTGGGACAACCACGCCATCCTGATGTTCGCCATCTGGTTCGTCGTGGTGCCGGCCTCGGTGATGTTCCTGCGCTTCGGCAAGATCGCGCCGCGCCTTTACGGCATCCCGCGCGGCACGCCGAAATGGGCCTGGCCGGAACTGTGCTGGACGGTTCACAAGTGGTCCCTCTACGCCGCGATCGGGCTGGCGCTGGCGGGCGCGGCCTTTGCCATGCTGCTCAGCGGCGGGTTTTCCGGCACGCTGCACGCCTGGTTCGGGATCGGCACGCTCACCCTTGGCGCGCTTCAGATCGTGTCGTCATGGTTTCGCGGCAGCCACGGCGGGCGCAAGGCCCCCGCCGCCGACCCCGACAACCGCGCCACATGGGGCGGCGACCACTTCGACATGACCGCGCAACGCTGGTGGTTCGAGGCCTGGCACAAGACCTCGGGCTATTTCGCGCTGTTTCTGGCGGGCGGCGCGGTCGGCACCGGGCTGGCGCAGCACTGGATGCCGCTGATCGCCGGGGCGCTGGCGCTGGTGGTGGTCGGCGGGCTGATCGCGGCGGTGGTGCTGCAGGGGCTGGGCCACAAGCACGACACCTACCAGTCGGTCTATGGCTACCACCCGGAAAACCCGTTCAACAAACGCCGCTACGCCAAGATGATCGAGGCCGAGGGCGAAAAGCCCTGAGCCTCAGCGCCGCACGGTCAGGCCGAGCAGGGAGTTGAGCGGCTGGAAACAGCCGGTCGCGGTGACGCTCACGCCGGGATTCACCCCGTCGAACACGCCCAGCAGCGCCTGAACCCGGGCCGGATCCCAGACCTTGCGTTCACCGCAAAGCGCATGGGCCTGCACCGGGATGCGCCGGAGCCGCGCGGCGGGTTGCTCGGCGCGAAACCGGGCATGGGCATCGCGGCCAAGCGCAAACAGCACCTCGCCCGCCAGGTCGGATTGCACATGGTGCGCCGCATAATCCCCGCCCAGCCGCTCGAACGCAGCCGCCTGGTCGAACCCCAGCGTCAGAAGATAGGCCGCGACCGTGCCGCCCGCCGCGACATCGCGGGCAAGGGCTGCGTCCTCCAGCGTCACCCGGTCGGCAATGCGCACCGCATCGGCTTCGACCCGGGCCGCGACCGGCAGGAACACCGCCTGCGGCCGGGCCAATTCGGCGATGCAGGCCGCGGCCTCGTCGAGCCACCCGCGCAGCCCATCCGCCGCCCGGCCGCCCTTGGCCAACAGCCTTGCATATTGCTTCTGCCGCCCGAGCCGCGCCCGGGCATTTTCAAGGTAGAGCGAAACCGGCGCCTCGAAGCGCAGCCCGACATCGGGAAAGGCGCGATGAAAGCTCATCCGGTCATGCCACCTGCATGCCCAGCACGTGCTTGACCGCCTTGACCGCGCCCGGCGCATCCTCGCCGAACCCGTCGGCGCCGATCTTGTCGGCATAATCCTGGGTGATCACCGCCCCGCCGATCACCACCTTGGCGTGGTTGCAGGTCTGGCGCAGGTGGTTCACCACGCTGATCATCTGCGGCTTGGTGGTGGTCAGAAGCGCGCTGAGGCAGACCACCTGGTTGCCCCGCGCCACCGCTTTCTCGAACTCCTCGTCCGGCACGTCGACGCCCAGATCCTCGACCTCGAACCCCGCGCCCTTGAGCATCATCACCACCAGGTTCTTGCCGATGTCGTGCAGATCGCCCTTGACGCTGCCGATGCAGACGCGGCCCAGCGGCTCGCGCGCGGTCGAGGCCAGGGTCGGTTCGATGATGTCGATGCCGCCCTGCATGGCGCGCGCCGCCACCAGCATCTCGGGCACGAAGATCTCGCCCGCCGAGAACTGGTCGCCGACCTCGCCCATCGCCGGGATCATGGTATCGTCGAGCAGCGCGCCCAGGTCGTCACCATCGTCGCGCGCCTTGGTCACGAGCTCGACCACGGTTTCGCGGTCGCCGTCGCAGATCGCTTCGAACAGCTCGTCCTTCTCGTCCTCGGTCAGCATGGCGGCACCCTCAATTCGCTTTGGTCCGATTCGGAAACTGAATGCGCATTCAATATCATGCAATTGCTGCATCCGTCAATCGCCGCCTGCACCGCGCGATGCCCACAACATTGGAAGGGTTCCAAAGCGCGCCGGGCTGGTATAGGTGTCGTTTCATGTCGCCCCGGCGCCGGGGCCTGCGGAAAACCGGGCCATGCCAAGAAGATCAGTCACCTCCTACGACATCGCCAAGGCGGCGGGCGTCTCGCAATCGGCGGTGTCACGGGCCTTCTCACCCGGTGCGCCGATCGCTGCAAAAACTCGCGAGCGCATTCTGAATGTGGCCGCCGAGATGGGTTATCAGCCCAACGCCATCGCCCGCAGCATGTCATCCGCCCGCCAGGACACGCACCAGAAATCCGGCATGGTCGGGGTCATCGTCACCCGGCTGGAAGACCCGTTCTTCGCCCATACCATCGCCCATTTCAGCCGCCACCTGCAGGCGAGCGGCTGGCACATGCTGCTGTTCACCGTCGACAACGAGGTCGAGGTCGATGGCGCGCTGAATGCGTTGATGCAATACAAGGTCGACAGCATCATCATCCTGTCCGCGATCCTGTCCAAACACATGGCCCGGGTCTGCCGCGACCAGGGCACGCCGGTGATGCTGTATAACCGCGGCGCCGAGGGGTTGAACGTGAACTCGGTCCAGATCGAGAACCACGAGGGCGGGCGCATCGCCGCCGACATCCTGCGTGAGGCCGGGCATGAGCGCATCGCCTTCGTCGCCGGCGACCCGAACGACGAAACCTCGCAGGGGCGCGCGGCGGGGCTGGCCGAGCGGCTGGCCGAGGACGGGCTCGAGGTTTTCCTGCACGAAACCGGCGACTATACCTTCGTCGGCGGGCGCGAGGCCGGGCTTCGCCTGTTTTCGCGCGTTGAGCGCCCCGATGCGGTGTTCTGCGCCAGTGACGTGATGGCGCTGGGCGTGCTGCATGCCGCGCGCCACGACCTCGGGCTTGAAGCGCCGCGCGATTTCTCGCTGATCGGGTTCGACGACATCCCCGCCGCCGCCTGGCCCGGTCACATGCTGACCACCATCCGCCAGCCGATCCGGCGCATGATCCGCGAGGCCGTCGACATCGTCATCGACCAGATGAACACCCCCGACCAGCCCCCGCGCGTCACCCGCTTTTCCGGCGCGCTGATCCTGCGCAATACCGTGCGCGGGGCCGGGCCGGGCAGCACCTAGCCTCAAGCCACGTCGAACTTCGCCCGCCGAAATCGAACCCCGGACGCACCCGACATCGGCCAAGGCGCGCGACAGGCGGCGCCGACATTACCTCTGGACATCCGACCCCCGCTCGGGCAATTTTCTGCAAACGTATGCAACCGAACCGTCAGCAAGCTGAAACCATGCCGGATCTCCAGGACGCGAAACGCCTCATCTGGGCCCATCACGCCGCCATAGATGCCGCCGCCCCCGAGGCGACGGGCGATGCGCTGGCCCGCGATGCAGCCGCCGACTACCTCTGGCGCGGCTATCATCCGTTCGGTGAAATCCGCGGCGCCGAGGCCATTGCCGCCCGCTTCTGGACCCCGCTCAAGCGCGCCCTGACCCGGATGCAGCGCCGTGACGACGTGTTCTTCGCCGGCGCGAACAGTCTGGACGGTGCGCCCGGCGTCTGGGTCGTGTCGATGGGGCACCTGATGGGCCTGTTCGATCAGCCCTGGCTGGGCATCGCGCCCACCGGCAAGATGACCTTCCTGCGCTACTGCACCTTCCACCGGGTCGACGGCGGGCGCATCCACGAGACCGCGATGTATTTCGACATCCCGCACCTGATGACCCAGGCCGGGCAAAACCCGTTCCCCGCCCAGACCGCCCAGCACCTCGTCCAGCCCGGCCCGATCACCCATGACGGCCTGCTTTTTGACCCGCAACCACCCGAAGAGGGCGCGGCGACGCTTGCCGCGATCAACGCCATGATCGGCGATCTCGGCCAATGGCAATCGGGCCTGCCGCTGGAGCAGGAACTGGCCCGCACCTGGCACGATGACATGATCTGGTGGGGGCCAGAGGGGATCGGCGCGACCTACACCATTGAGCGCTACGCCAAACAGCACTCCGGAACGTTTCGCGCAGGCTTTGCCGACCGCTCCTCCACCACCCATATCGCGCGGCTGGCCGAGGGGCATTACGGCGGCTTCTTCGGCTGGCCCAACTTCACCGCCCGGCCCACCGGCGGCTTCATGCAACTGCCCGGCAGCGACACCGCCGGCGAATTTCGCGTGATCGACATCTACCGCCGCGCCGGCGACAAGCTGGCCGAGAACTGGGTGTTCATCGACCTTCTGCATTTCTGGAAAAGCCAGGGCCGCGACTTTCTGGCCGAGGCTACGGGGGCGACGGCATGAGGATCGACGCCCACCACCACCTCTGGGATCTCGACGCGGTCGCCTACCCTTGGCTGATGGCCAGGGGCGAAGCGCGCTTCTTCGGCGACCCGACCCCAATCCAGCGCAACTACCTGCTGGCCGAGCATCGCCGCAACGCGAGCGGTTTCGGCGCATCGGTGCATATCCAGGTCGGCGCCGCCGATCCCCGGGCCGAGGCGCGCTGGGTCCAGTCCGTCGCCGACGCCAACCCCGACTGGCCGCTGGTTCAGGTGGTGTTCTGCGACCTCACCGCGCCGGACCTTGGCGCAGGGCTCGACCATTACCAAACCCTCACCACCCTGCGCGGGGTGCGCCAGATCGTCGGCCGCGCGCCGGGCGAGGATGCCGCCACCGGCACCCAGGCCCTGCTCGACGATCCGCGGTTCGCCGAAGGTCTGCGCGAGCTTGCCCGCCGCGGCCTGTCCTTCGATCTGCAACTGATCCCCGAGCTTTACGAGGGCATGGCCCGCGTGCTCGACCAGGCCCCGGACACGCAAATCGCCCTTTGCCACGCCGGCTCGCCGCATGACCGCAGCCCCGAGGGGCTTGCCGCCTGGGCCAAGGCGCTGCCCCTGCTTTCGGGCCGCCCGAACGTCGCCTGCAAGCTCTCGGGGCTGGGCATGTTCGACCACGGCTGGACACCCGCCACGATCCGCCCCATTGTCGAGACCTGCCTTGCACAATTCACACCTGAACGCTGCATGTTCGGCTCGAATTTTCCCGTGGATTCACTCTATTCCGATTTCGCCACGCTCACCGCCGCCTATGACGCGCTCCTGCCGGAGGCCGCGAAACCGGCCGTGTTCCACGACACCGCCGCCGCCTTCTACCGCCTGCCATGACCACCTTCGACCATAGCGCCCGCGTCCGGCCCGAGTGGATCGACTACAACGGCCACATGCAGGATGCCTATTACGGGTTGGTGTTCAGCCATGCGGTCGACGCCTTTCAGGACGCGGTCGGCTTCGACGCCGCCTATCGCGCGGCGACCGGCTGCACCATCTACCTTCTGGAAAACCACACCCGCTTTCTGCGCGAGGTCAGACCCGGCGCGGCGCTGTCCCTGCGCACCCACCTGATCGCGTTCAATGCCCGGCGCTTCCACCTGTGGTCCGAGATGCGCGTGGCAGATGCCCCCGTCGCGATCTCCGAGATGATCGAGATGCACGTGCGCCAACACCCCGAACCGCACGCCGCCGACATCCCGCCCGACATCGCCGCACGGCTCGCCGCCGCCTGCCTCGATGCGGCGGCCATCGCGGCGCTTGCCTGCCGCGCCCGCCTGCTGTCGATCTGAGGCGCGCGGGCACGCAACCTTGACCCTGCCGCGCGCATCCTCGATATGATCATCTGAACCCACGGACCGCGTCAGAACGGGCAGCATGACCATTCCCGAGATCACCGACAGCCATTGCCACCTCGACTTTCCCGACTTCGAGGGCGAGTTGGACGCGGTCGTCGCCCGCGCCGCCGAGGCCGGCGTGACGCGGATGGTCACCATCGCCACCAAGCTGCGCAACGTGCCGCAGGTACGCGCCATCGCCGAGGCCCACGCGCAAGTGTTCTGGGCCGCCGCCACCCACCCGATGAGCGTGGCGGACGAACCGATGGCCAGTGTCGACGCCCTCGTGGCGCTGGCCGATCACCCGAAGTTCGTGGGGATCGGCGAGAGCGGGCTTGATTATCACTACACCGCCGACAGCAAGGCCGCGCAGCAGGAAAGCCTGCGCATCCACATCGAGGCCGCGCGCCAGACGCGCCTGCCGCTGATCGTCCACGCCCGCGACGCCGACGACGACATGGCCCGCATCCTGACCGAGGAACACGCAGCCGGCGCCTATACCTGCGTGATGCACTGTTTCACCTCCGGCCCGGCGCTGGCGACCGCCGCGCTCGACCTCGGCTTCTACCTGTCGATGTCCGGCATCGCGGCCTTTCCCAAGTCGCAGGACCTGCGCGAGATCTTCGCCGCCGCGCCCCTTGACCGCATCCTTGTCGAGACCGACAGCCCCTATCTCGCCCCCCCGCCGCATCGCGGACGGCGCAACGAGCCCGCCTATACCGCCCACACCGCCCGCGTCGGCGCCGAGCTTTTCGGCCTGAACTACGCCGATTTCGCCTCGCGGACGCAGGCCAATTTCGACCGGCTGTTCTGGAAAGCCGCCGGGGCGGCGGTCTGATGGCGCGGCTCACCTTCACCATCCTCGGCTGCGGCTCGTCGGGTGGCGTGCCGCGCCTGGGCAACAACTGGGGCGACTGCGACCCGACGAACCCCAGGAACCGCCGGGGCCGCTGCTCGATGCTGATCACCCGCGAGGACAGCGGCGGCGCGACCCAGGTTCTGATCGACACCTCGCCCGACCTGCGCGCGCAACTGCTCGACGCGGACGTGGCGACGCTGGACGCGGTGGTCTACACCCATTCCCACGCAGACCATGTCCACGGTATCGACGACTTGCGCCAGGTGGTGTTCAACCGCCGCGCCCGCCTGCCGGTCTGGGCCGATCCGGCCACGCAAGAGGCGCTTTATGCCCGCTTCGGCTATGCCTTCATGCAGCCCGAAGGCTCTGCCTACCCGCCGATCCTCGACATGCACACGATCGACGGCGCCTTCACCATCGAGGGTGCCGGCGGCCCGATCACCCTGACTCCCTTCGAGGTCGAACATGGCCGCATCGACGCGCTGGGCTTTCGCGTCCATGACCTCGCCTACCTTCCGGACGTCTCGCGCATCAAGCGCCACGCCTGGGAGATTCTGCAGAACCTCGACTGCTGGGTGCTCGACGCGCTCCGGCGTGACCCGCACCCGACCCACGCCCACCTCGCGCAATCGCTGGAGTGGCTGGAGCAATCTGGCGCGCGGCGCGGCGTGCTGACCAACATGCACATCGACCTCGACTACGAGACCGTGAAGGCCGAGACGCCCGACCACATCACCCCCGCGTATGACGGGATGACCATCACCTACGAGGTCTGACGCGGTGCGCCCGGCCCCCCGGCAGACACCATGAGCGCCCTGATCGACGTGATCCTGCCGGTCTTTCTGGTGATCGGATTTGGCTACGCGGTGACATGGCGCGGCTGGTTCTCGTCGGACGCGGTCGATGCGCTGATGCGTTTCACCCAGAATTTCGCCATCCCGGTCCTGCTGTTCTCTGCCATTTCGACGCTCGACCTGGCCGCGAATTTCGACCCGGCCCTGCTGGTCAGTTTCTACACCGGCGCGGTCGTGGGCTTTCTCGCCGGGCTGTTCGGGGCACGGTTTCTGTTCCACCGGCCCTGGCCCGACAGCGTCGCGGTCGGGTTTGCGACGCTGTTTTCCAACTCGGTGCTGCTTGGCCTGGCGATCACCGAAAACGCCTGGGGGCCAGAGGCGCTTGGCCCGAATTTCGCGATCATCGCGTTCCACGCGCCGTTTTGCTACACGCTCGGCATCACCGCGATGGAGTTCGCCCGCGCCCAGGGGCGCAGCATCCCGGCCACGCTGGCCTCGGTCGGGGCCGCGATGGCGCGCAATCCGCTGGTGATCGGCATCGCGCTGGGGGCGGCGGTGAACCTGACCGGCCTTGCCCTGCCCGGCGCCCTGCGCGAGGCGGTGGAGCTGATCGCACGCGCCGCCCTGCCAGCGGCCCTGTTCGGTCTTGGCGGTGTCCTCGTGCGCTACCGGCCCGAGGGCGATCTGCGGCTGGTCGGCTGGATCATGGCGGTGTCGCTGGGCCTGCATCCGGCCATCGTCTGGGTGATGGGATCGGCGCTCGACCTCACCCCCGGCCAGTTCCGCTCGGCGGTGCTGACGGCGGCGATGGCCCCGGGGATCAACGCCTATGTCTTTGCCAACATGTATGGCGTAGCCAAGCGCGTCGCGGCCACGGCGGTGCTGGCCGCCACCGCAGGCTCGATCCTGAGCGTCTGGTTGTGGCTTGCGGTGCTGGGCTAGCGCCGCCGCCCCGCCAGTGTCGTGACCACGAACACCGCCGCCGCCGCCACCACGATCGACGGCCCGGCCGGCGTGTCGAACCACCACGACGCCCACAGCCCGCCCAGCGCCGCCAGCGCGCCGACCCCGACCGCGCCCAGCGCCATCGCCTCGGGCGAGCGGGCAAGACTGCGCGCCGCCGCCGCCGGGATGATCAGCATCGCCGCGATCAGCAGCGCGCCGACCACCTTCAGCGCCACCGCCACCACCACCGCCAGCGCCAGCGTCAGCACCAGCCCCTCGCGGTCCGCGTTGATGCCGGAGGCCGCCGCCAGTTCCCGGCTGAGCGTCGCCGTGAGCAGCCGCGACCAGCGCCAGACGATCAGCGCGACCACCAGCCCGGCCCCGCCCCAGATCACCGCCAGATCGGTTTTCGTCACCGCCAGGATGTCGCCGAACAGGAACGCCGACAGATCGACCCGCACCCCCGGCACGAAGGTGATCGCCACCAGCCCCAACGCCAGCGCCGAGTGGCTGACGACGCCCAGCGTCGCGTCCATCGCGTGCCCGCGCGTGCCCAGCCACGACACCGCCAGCCCCATCGCCAGCGCCACCGCCAGCGTGCCCAGCGTCACCGGCACCGACAGGATCATCGCCAGCGCCACCCCCAGGATCGCCGCATGCGCCGTGGCATCGCCGAAATAGGCCATCCGCCGCCAGACCACGAAGCTGCCCAAGGGCCCGACGGCCAGCGCCAGCCCGACCCCGGCCAGGCCGGCGCGGATCAGGAAGTCATCCAGCATCCTTGTCCCCGTGATCGTGATCGTGGTCGTGGTGGTGATGGTCATGGTCGTGCTGATAGAGCGCCAGCGCCCCTTGCGTGCCATGCCCGAACAGCGCGCGGTATTCCGGCGCGTCGCGCACCACGTTCGGCGTGCCTTCGCAACAGACGTGGTGGTTCAGGCAGATCACCCGGTCGGACGCGCTCATCACCACGTGCAGATCGTGGCTGACCAGGAACACGCCGCAGCCCAGCGCCTGCCGCACCTCTTCCAGCAGCCGGTAGAACGCCGCCTCGCCGGGCTGGTCGAGGCCCTGCGTCGGCTCGTCCAGCAGCAAAAGCTCGGGGTCGGTCAGAAGGGCACGCGCCAGCAGCACGCGCTGAAACTGCCCACCGGACAAATCCGACATTTGCCGCTGCTCCAACCCCGCAATTCCGGTCTGACCGACCACTTTTTCAACTTTTCGCGCCCCATGCCGCACCGGCAGCGACAGGAACCGCGCGACCGTCAAAGGCAGGCTGGGGTCGATGTGCAGCCGTTGCGGGACGTATCCGATCCGCAGCCCCGGCTTGCGCACGACCCGGCCCCGATCCGGGCGCACCACGCCCAGAAGCGCCTTGACCAGCGTCGACTTGCCCGAGCCGTTGGGGCCGACCAGCGTGACGATCTCGCCCGCCTCGACATGCACGTCGACCCCGTCCAGCACCGGGTTGCCGCCATAGGCGACCGACAGGTCATTGGCCTCGATCAGGTTCATCCGGCCGCCTCGCGGCAGGCCGGGCACAGCCCGACCGCCTCGATACTCGCCCGCTCGACGGAGAAGCCCAGCCCCGCCGCGGCCCCGTCGAGCGCCGCCAGAACCGGCTCGCCCGGCGCTTCGGCCAGCGCATCGCAGCCGGTGCAGATCAGGAACACCGGCGCATGGGCATCGCCCGGCCGGGTGCAGGCGGTGAAGGCATTCAGCCGGCGGACCCGGTGCGCCAAACCCTGCTCGACAAGGAACTCCAGCGCCCGGTAGGCGACCGGCGGCTGCGATCCGAAGCCCTCCGCCGCCAGCACGCCCAGCACCTCGTAGGCCCCCATCGCCCGGTGTTCGGCCAGCAGGATCTCCAGCGTCCGGCGGCGCACCGGCGTCAGCCGCGCGCCGCTCCGCGCACAGACCGCGTCGGCCCAGGCCAGCGCCTCGTCGGCGCAGGCATCGTGGTCATGGTCGTGAAAGGCGGCGGCGGGGCTGTCGGTCATGGTCGGGCCTTGCGGGTCAGGTCGCATTATACTATTACACCGGCAGATCGCCCGCAAGGTAATAACATAACGCCTGGTATCCCATGCTCCGCCTCATCGCCCTCCTCGCCCTCCTCGCCCTTCTCGCCCTTCCCGCCCGTGCCGACCCGCCCCGCGTGGTCGCCGACATCGCCCCGGTGCATTCGCTGCTCGCGCAGGTGATGGCCGGCGTGGCCGAACCTGCCCTGCTGCTGGATGGCAGCGCCAATCCCCATGACATGCAGATGCGCCCAAGCCAGGCCCGGCTTCTGGCCCGCGCCGACCTGGTGGTCTGGATCGGCCCGGCGCTCAGCCCGTGGCTGGCCTCGGCGCTCGAAGGGTTGAGCGTTGCCGACCAGATCATCCTGCTCGACGCGCCCCAAGATGCCGCCCACGACGACGGCGACGACGACCACCACCACGGCCCCGATCCGCATGTCTGGCTGTCGCCCGCCAACGCCCGCGCCTGGGTGACGCTGTTCGCCGACGACCTCGCCGCGCGCGACCCCGACAACGCCGCCGCTTACCGCGCCAACGCGGCCCGGGCCGAGGCCGCGCTGATCGATCTGGAGGCCGCCATCGCCGCCCGCCTCGCCCCCTACCAAGGGGCCGAGATCGTCACCCTGCACGACGCCTTCGGCCATTTCGCGGACAGCTTCGGCATCGAGATCGCCGGCACCCTGCGCCCCAGCGACGCCACCGCGCCCTCGGTCGCCGCGACGGTCGCCCTCAAGGCGCTGGTGGCCGAACACGGCGTGACCTGCGCCTTTGCCGAACCGGGCTTCGATCCCGACCTGCTGACCGCCATCGCGGGCGAGACCGGCCTTCGCACCGGCACGCTCGACGCCACCGGCGCGCTGCAGGTGCCGGGGCCGGGGCACTACGCCGCCACCCTCACCGCGCTTGCCGATGAACTCGCGCGCTGCCTGGGCGAGTAGCGCCGCCTAGGCCTTGCCCCAGCCGCCGCCGCCCGGCGTGCGCATCTCGAACACCGCCCCGGCGGGCAGTTCGACCTCGGCATTGCCGCCCAGTGCCTCGCACCGCCCATCGGGCCATTGCGCGATATTCTCGCCGACCGCGCCGGGCGCCCCGCCCTCGGACCCGAACGGGGCCACCTTGCGGCTAAGGCTCAGCGTCGTCACCGTCACCGGCTGAAGAAATCTCAGCCGCCGCACCACCCCGTCGCCGCCCTGCCAGCGCCCGGCCCCGCCCGAGCCGCGCCGGATCGAGAATTCCTCCAGCCGCACCGGAAAGCGTTTTTCCAGCACCTCGGGGTCGGTCATGCGGGTGTTGGTCATGTGGCTCTGCACCGCGTCGCAGCCATGAAACCCCGGCCCCGCCCCGGTGCCGCCCGCGATGGTTTCGTAGTTCTGGAAATCCTCGTTGCCCCAGATGAAATTGTTCATCGTCCCCTGCGATCCGGCCATCGCGCCCAAGGCCCCCATCAGCGCATTGCACGCCGCCTGGCTGACCTCGGTGTTGCCCGCGATCACCGCCGCCGGATAACTCGGGTTCAGCATCGAGCCTTCCGGCACCACGATCTCGATGGGCCTGAGACAGCCCTCGTTCAGCGGGATGTCCGCCCCGACCAATGTGCGAAACGTGTAAAGAACCACCGCTCGGGCAATCGAAAGCGGCGCGTTATAGTTGCCTTTGTGCTGGTCGCTGGTGCCGGTGAAATCCACCCTCGCGGTCCGCGCGGCGCGGTCCACGGTCACCGCCACACGGATCTCGGCACCGTGATCCAGCGGATAGGTGAACGCCCCGTCGGCCAGCCGGTCGATCACCCGGCGCACGCTTTCACACGCATTGTCCTGCACGTGGCCCATGTAGGCCTCGACCACGTCGCGCCCGTAGCGCTCGACCACCTTGATGAGTTCGCGCCGCCCGGTCTCGTTTGCCGCGACCTGCGCCTTGAGGTCGGCGATGTTCTGATCCGGGTTACGCGCCGGATAACGGCCCGAGGCCAGCACCCCCCGCGCCGCGTCCTCGCGAAACACGCCGCCATCGACCAGTTGCATGGTGTCGATCACCACGCCCTCCTCCTCGATCCGGGTCGAGTCCGGCGGGCCGGAGCCGGGCGTGCGCCCGCCGATATCGGCATGGTGCCCGCGCGATCCCAGCCAGACCGCGACCCGCTCGCCAACGAACACCGGTGTCACCACCGTCACATCCGGCAGGTGGGTGCCGCCGTTGAACGGCGAGTTCAGCATGTAGGCATCACCCGGTCGCAACCGCCCCGCCGTCTCGCGCATCACCGTGCGGATGGAATCGGCCATCGAGCCCAGATGCACCGGCACATGCGGCGCGTTCGCCACCAGGTCGCCCGCCGCGTCGAAGATCGCGCAGGAGAAATCCAGCCGCTCCTTGATGTTCACGCTCCAGGACGTGTTGGCCAGCGTCGCGCCCATCTGATCGGCCACCGACATGAACAGGTTGTTGAACACCTCGAGCAGCACCGGGTCGGCCTCGGTCCCGGCGGCGTCCTCGCGCGCCGCTGCCTCGGCCCGCTCCAGGATCAGGTTGCCAAGCTCGTCCACAACCGCGCCCCAGCCCGGTTCCAGAACCGTGGTGCCGGTGTCCTCGCGGATGATCGCCGGGCCGTCGATCCGCGCGCCCACGCGAAGGCAGTCGCGGTCAAAGACCGGCACATCGCGCCAGCCGCCGAAATGCGCGCGCACCCGGTCGATCGGCTGCCCGTCGCCCTCGGGCGCCACCGCCGTGCGCTCGGCCCCGGTCGCGCCGATGGCCTCGACCGCCAGCGCCTCGAACAGCACCGCACGTTCCGGCGAGGCAAAGCCGAACCGCGCCTTGTGCGCCGCCTCGAACGCCGCCTGCATGCCTTCGACCGTCCCGAACTCCACCTCGAGCGGCTGGTGCGAGCCGTCATAGCGCAGATGTGCGCGGCGCTGGCTGGTCACCTCCGCCACGCCCTGCGCGCGCACCTCGGCCTCGGCCTCCTCCACCAGCGCCGCCACCCGCCTCATAGCCATCGCGTCCTCCAACGGCGCGTCAAACTGCACTTCACGCAGCGCCCGGATATCCGCCAGCCCCATCCCGAAGGCCGACAGCACCCCCGCGAACGGATGCAAGAACACCCGCCGCATCCCCAGCGCATCGGCCACAAGGCAGGCATGTTGCCCGCCCGCACCGCCAAAGCACTGCAGCGTATAGCCGGTCACGTCATGGCCGCGCGCCACGCTGATCTTCTTGATCGCGGCGGCCATGTTGTCGACGGCGATGCGCAGAAAGCCCTCGGCGACCTCCTCGGGTGCGGCCTCGGGCAGGCCCGTCGCCGCGGCTATCTCGGCCGCCATCGCGGAGAATCCCGCCTTCACCGCCGAAACATCCAGCGCCTCGTCGCCCCCCGGCCCGAACACCGCCGGGAAATGCTCCGGCGACAACCGCCCCAGCATCACGTTGCAATCGGTCACCGTCAGCGGCCCGCCGCGCCGGTAACACGCCGGCCCCGGATCGGCCCCCGCACTTTCGGGGCCGACCTGATAGCGCCCGTCGCGAAACGTGCAGATCGAGCCGCCGCCCGCCGCGACCGTGTGAATATCCATCATCGGCGCGCGCATCCGCACACCCGCCACCTCGGTCTCGAAACTGCGCTCATAGCTGCCCGCATAGTGGCTCACGTCGGTCGAGGTGCCGCCCATGTCAAACCCGATCAGCCGGTCGAACCCCGCCGCCTCGGCGGTGCGAACCATGCCGACGATACCGCCCGCCGGCCCCGACAGGATCGCGTCCTTGCCCTGAAACCTGTGCGCATCGGTCAGCCCGCCATTGGACTGCATGAAATAAAGCCCGCCGGTTGCCCGCCCAAGGTCCAGCGCCCCCTCCACCTGCGCCACGTAGCGGCGCAGGATCGGCGACAGGTAGGCATCGACCACCGTGGTATCGCCGCGCCCGACCAGCTTGGCCAGCCGCGACACCTCGTGACTGGTCGAGACCTGCGTGAACCCCGCCGCCACCGCCAGTTCCGCCGCCTGCACCTCATGCGCCGGGTTCACATGCGCGTGCAGAAAGGCAATCGCCACCGCCTCGATGCCCTCGGCCCGCGCCTTGGCCAGCCCCTCGGCCAACGCCGCCTCGTCCAACGCACGCAGCACGCCGCCCTCGGCATCCAGCCGTTCGTCGGCCTCGATGACCGCCTCATACAGCAGATCGGGCCGGGTGATCTTCAGGTCAAACAACCGTGGCCGCGTCTGGTAGCCGATGCGCAGCAGATCGCCAAACCCTTGCGTGATCACCAAAAGCGTGCGGTCGCCCTTGCGCTCGAGCAGCGCATTCGTGGCCACCGTGGTCCCCATCTTGACCGCCCGGATCGCGCCATCGGCAATCGCCTGACCGTCAACCAGCCCCAGCGCCCGCCGTATCCCCTCGACCGCCGCATCGGCGTAGCGTCCGGGGTTCTCGCTCAAAAGCTTCAGCGTCGTGAGCCCGCCACCCGGCGCGCGTGCCACCACATCGGTGAATGTGCCGCCCCGGTCGATCCAGAACTCCCATTGTCCGCCCGCCATGCCGTCCTCGCTCAAACCGCCGGTCATGGGTCAGGCATGGCGCGGCCATTGTCAATCTGGCCCCGGTGATCCACCCTAACCGCAGCGCCGTAATCCACCTGACCCGCGCCACGCAAAGGGAACGCCATGTCGCGCCAACTGAAGCTGACCTGGGGTCTGTCGATCCTCGCCGCGCTCATCGCGACGCTGGCGCTTCTCACCCTGCGACCCTTCATCGACGGCATCCAGTTCGCGCCCGACCAGGGCTTCAACTGGTATTTCTGGAAACGCCCCGACCCCGACACCCTCAGCCGGGCCAGCGTCTGGGGCGCCTATGTGCTTCATCAGGTGTTCATCTGGGGCGTGATCGCCTGGGCCAAGACCAACCGCGACCGCCTGCGCGACCGAAACCGGATGCACCCGATCAACTGGATCGCGCTGGGCGGCACCGCATTCTTCGTGGGCCTCCACTACCTGCAAACCGCCGTCTTCTATGACGGTCTCGGGCAAGACCTGCCCGTCATCACCTCGCAAGGCTCGGTGATCCTGCTGCTGGTCATCGTCCTGATCATGGAGGCCCCGCGCCGTGGCCTGTTCTTCGGCACCGGCAAAAGCTGGTTCGCCGGGATCAAGCCGATCCTGATCCGCTACCACGGCTATTACTTCGCCTGGGCCATCACCTTCACCTACTGGTATCACCCGATGGAACTGACCGGCGGCCACCTGTTGGGCTTTTTCTACACCTTCCTTCTGTTCCTGCAGGCCGCCTTCGTCTTCACCCGCGTGCACAGCAACCGCTGGTGGACCTTCACGCTCGAGGCTTCGGTGCTGATCCACGGCGTCGTGGTCGCGCTGGTGGCCGGGCAGGAGTTCTGGACGATGTTCTTCTTCGGCTTCCTGTTCCTCGTGGTGGTCACCCAGATGCATGGGCTGAAGCTTCCGCGCGCCGCCCTCTGGGGCATCGCGGGCCTGTCCGTCGCGGCCATGCTGGCGGTCTATTCGCAGAAGGGCTGGGGCGCGATGAACGAGGTCGTGCGCATCCCGGCGATCGAATACGGGCTGGCCATCGCCATCGGCGGCGCGATCCTCGCGGGCCGCTGGCTGGTCCGCCGCCGGACCGCGTCAGCCTAGAGCCGGTCGCGCAGCGAGAACCACAGCATCGCCAGCACCAAAAGCGGCGTGCGCAGCGCGGTGCCGCCGGGAAAACGCGGCGTCGGCACCTCGGCCATCAGGTCGAACCGCCCCGCCTGCCCCGCCACCGCTTCGGCCATCAGCTTGCCGCCCAGCGTCGCCATTGCCACGCCATGCCCGGAATAGCCGCTGGCGCTCAGCACGTTGCCCGCCAGCCGGGCGAAATGCGGCATCCGGTTCACCGTGATCCCCAGCGTTCCGCCCCAGGCATAGTCGATCTTCGCATCCGCAAGCTGCGGGAATATCTCCACCATCGGCCGCCGCGCCTTGGCGGCGATGTCAGCGGGGAAACGGTAGCCATAGCTCTCGCCGCCGCCAAACAGCATCCGCCCATCCGGCGACAGCCGGAAATAGTTGATCACGAACTTGCTGTCCGCCACCGCGTGGTTCTCGGCGATCAACTGCCGGGCGAGATCGCCCAAGGGCTCGGTCGCCACGATGAAATTGTTGATCGGCATCACCCGCGCCGCCACCCGCTTCTCGGCATGTCCGAGATAACCGTTTGCGGCCCAGAGAACATGCCCGGCGCGAACCACCGCCCTGCCGGTCTCGACGCGAACCGGATCGCCCTCGACCACCCGCACCACCCGGCTGCGCTCGAAAACCCGAACCCCCGCCGCCGCCGCCGCCCGCGCCAGCCCCAGCGCATAGGCCAAGGGGTCGAGATGCCCCGCCGCCATGTCGAGCGAGCCGCCGTGATAGGCGTCAGACCCCACCAGCGCGCGCAACTCGTCGCGGTCGAGCGCCCGGATCGCCTCAAACCCATACTCCTCGCGCAGCTTGCGCACATAGTCATGTGTTTCTGGCACATAGCGCGCCCGGTGATCGGCATGGATCACCCCCGGCGCGAACCCGGCCTCCGGCGCATGGCGCGCCGCCAGATCCTTGGTCAGCGCCACCGCCTCCTGCGCCAGACCCCACAGCGCGCGCGCCCGTTCGACCCCGACCATCCGCTCCAGCGCGTCCTGCTCCAGCCGCTGCCCGGTCCCGACCTGCCCGCCGTTGCGCCCCGACGCCCCGAACCCGACCCGCTGCGCCTCCAACAGCACCACATCCAGCCCGGCCTCAGCCATGTGCAGCGCCGCCGAAAGCCCGGTGAACCCGCCGCCGATGACACAGACATCGCAGGCGATCTCACCCTCTGCCGCCGCAAACGGCGCCAGCGGCGTCGCCACGGCGGCATAATACGAGCCCGGATATTCCCCGTCCCGGTCGTTCGCGGTCAGGATATCAAACCGGGCCATTCTGCCTCTTCATCTTGGGTGAAATACTCCGGGGGGTCCGGGGGGTTAGCCCCCCGGCCTTTCCGGACGAACCGCCGATCAGTCGGCCGTCTTCATCAACCCCGCGTCTTTCACCCGGGCATAGCCTTCATCGAGCGACTTCACCGCGCGCTCATAGAGCACGTCGATATCGGCCTTGGTCATCACCAGCGGCGGCGACACCACCATCCGGTCGCCGACATGGCGCATGATCAGGTTGTTGGCGAAACAGCGCTCGCGCACCATGTAGCCGACCGTCCCCGCCGGCGCCTCGAACGGTTTGCGCACCGACTTGTCGGCGGTCAGCGCCAGCGACGCCATCATGCCGACGATCTTGGTCTCGCCCACGAACGGGTGATCGGCAAGCTGGTGCCACTTCTCGGCCAGGTAGGGCGCGGCCACGTCGCGGACGTGGTCGACGATCTTTTCCTCCTCGAGAATGCGCAGGTTCTCCAGCGCCACCGCCGCCGCGACCGGGTGGCCGGAATAGGTGTAGCCATGCGCGAATTCCTCGCGCCCGATCACCTCGGCCACCTTGTCGGACACGATCGAGCCGCCGATCGGCGCATAGCCCGACGACAGGCCCTTGGCGACCGTCATGATATCGGGCTTTAGGTCATAGGTCTGGGTGCCGAACCACTTGCCGGTGCGGCCGAAGCCGGTGATGACCTCGTCCACGATCAGCAGGATGTCGCGCTCGGCGCAGATCCGGGTGATTTCGGGCCAGTAGCTGTCCGGCGGCACGATCACGCCCCCCGCGCCCTGGATCGGCTCGGCGATGAAGGCCGCGACCCGGCCCTCGCCCAACTCGTCGATCTTCTGCTCCAGCTCGCGCGCACGCGCCAGGCCAAACTCCTCGGGGTCCATGTCGCCGCCCTCGAGATACCAGTGCGGCTGGTTGATATGCACGATGTCGGGTATCGGCATGCCGCCCTGGGCATGCATCCCCTGCATCCCGCCAAGGCTGGCCCCGCCCATCGTGGTGCCGTGATAGGCGTTCTTGCGGCTGATGATCACCGTCTTTTCCGGCTGCCCCATCAACTCCCAGTAGCGGCGCACCAGCCGGATGTTGGTGTCGTTGGCCTCGGAGCCGCCGGAGGCGAAGAAGACATGGTTCAGATCGCCCGGCGCCAGTTCGGCCAGCTTGTCGGCCAGCGCGATTGCGGGCACATGCGTCGACATGAAGAAGGTGTTGTAATAGGGCAGTTCGCGCATCTGGCGCGCCGCCGCCTCGGCCAGTTCGTCGCGGCCATAGCCGATGTTGACGCACCAAAGCCCCGCCATCGCGTCGAGGATCTCCTCGCCCTCGCTGTCGGTCAGCGTCACGCCGGAGGCCCGGGTGATCACCCGCGCGCCCTTCTTGGCCAGTTCGGCATTGGCGGTGAACGGATGCATGTGATGGGCCGCGTCCAGCGCCTGCAACTCGGCGGTGGGCATGTGATTCGTGATCTTGTTCATCGGAGGCTCCTTCGGCTCGGATTTGGCGTTCACAATATGATCAAATTACCGGCTGTCAACGTCGCGCCGCCGGTTTGATCAAACCTCAGGCGGGATCGAGACTTTGCGTCACCTGGGCGATTCCCTGTTCGATATCGTCGCGAATCGCCTGCTCGACCGCGCCCGCGTCGCGCGCGCGCATCGCGGCAAGGGCCTCGCGGTGCTTGTCGGGCAGATTGGCGGTGCCGTGGCGCCCCAGCATCACCCGAAGCGACGGGCCCGACCGCAGCCACAGCATCTCGGAGATCGGCAGCAGCACCTTCGCCCCGGACAATTCATATAGCCGGGCGTGAAAGCGGTGGTTGTGTTCGAGATAGCCGCGCACGTCGCCGCGCGCGATCGCGTCGTCGACCGCCCGGTCCTCGGCCTCGAGCGTTGCGACATGGGCATCGGTCAAGTTTTCAACGGCCCGACGCGCCAGTTCCGGCTCGATTGCCAGCCGCGCAAAGGCCAGTTCCCGATACTGTCCGAGGTCCATCGCCGGCACTTCGACCCGGCGGTTGCCCTTGAACTCCAGCGCCCCCTGCGAGGTCAGCCGCCGGATCGCCTCGCGCACCGGCGTCATCCCCAGACCGAGGATATCGACCAGCCCCTGGATCGTCACCGGCTGCCCCGGCGCCAGTTCGCCATACAGAACCATTTCGCGCAGACGCCGATAGGCGCGCTCATGGTCGGGCAATTTGGGCTGCGTGATTTCCACCTTTGGCCTCACCATCCGTGAATCATTGCGCTCGTCGGCAGAGCCGTTAATCTCGGGCCGTAACGTAGTGAAGTTGGAAGGATTTGACCATATCGACCTTTCGCACTAGTTTTGATCAAAATAAACGGGCTGGATTCACGCGGCCGAACTCATCCGGCCAAATGGCTGACCAACGGGAGTGATACCATGAAGACCAAACTGGTGATGCTGAGCACCGCCGTCGCATTGACCGCCACCATGGCCAGCGCCGAAGAGGTGCGGGTCTACAACTGGTCCGACTACATCGACGAAGACCTGCTGGCGAAGTTCGAGGCCGAGACCGGCTATGACCTGATCTACGACGTGTTCGACTCGAACGAACTGCTCGAGACCAAGCTGCTGGCCGGGGGGTCGGGTTACGATGTCGTGGTGCCCTCGGGCACCTTCCTGCAGCGCCAGATCACCGCCGGCGCGTTCCAGAAACTCGACATGTCGAAACTGCCCAACATCGACAACATGTGGGACGTCGTGACCCAGCGCACGGCGCAATACGACCCCGACAACGCCTATTCGATCAACTACATGTGGGGCACCACCGGCATCGGCGTGAACGTCGGCAAGGTGCAGGAGATCCTCGGCGAGGATGCCCCGATCGACAGCTGGTCGCTGGTGTTCGATCCGGCCAACATGGAAAAGCTGGCCGAATGCGGCGTGCACTTCCTCGACGCCCCGGCCGAGATGATCCCGGCCGCGCTGAAGTATATCGGCGAAGACCCCGACAGCCACGATCCCGACGTGATCGCCAAGGTCGAGGAGGTCTATGCCCCGGTGCGCCCCTATATCCGCAAGTTCCACTCGTCCGAATACATCGAGGCGCTGGCCAACGGGAACATCTGCGTCGCGGTCGGCTGGTCGGGTGACATCCTGCAGGCCCGCGACCGCGCCGCCGAGGCCGACAACGGCATCGAGATCGCCTATCACGCGCCCAAGGAAGGCGCGCAGATGTGGTTCGACCAGATGGCGATCCCGGTCGATGCCCCGAACGTCGAGGGCGCGCATGCCTTCCTCAACTTCATCATGGACCCGGAAAACGCGGCGGCGGCGTCGAACTACGTCTACTACGCCAACGGCAACAAGGCGTCGCAGGAATACCTGGTCGAGGACGTGATCGGCGACCCGGCGATCTACCCGGATGCCGAGACGCTGGACAACCTGTTCACCACCACGCCCTACGATTCCAAGGTGCAGCGGGTGGTGACCCGGCTCTGGACCAAGATCAAGTCGGGCACCTGACCGACCCTTTCGCCCCCGCCGGTCGAACCCGGCGGGGGCGTTTTTCTTCCATCCGAGGTGCCCATGGCGGACAAACCCCGCAAACTACCGCAAGAGGTCTTCGCCCCGTGGGAAGACCCCGAGGCCAAGCCGCTGATCCAGTTCCGAAACGTCACCAAGCGGTTCGGTGAATTCACGGCCATCGACGACCTGACGCTCGACATCTACGAGCGCGAGTTCTTCGCCCTGCTTGGCCCGTCGGGCTGCGGCAAGACCACCATGATGCGGATGCTGGCGGGCTTCGAGGCCCCGACCGAGGGCCAGATCCTGCTCGACGGCCAGAACATCGCGCCGGTGCCGCCGAACCTGCGCCCGGTCAACATGATGTTCCAGAGCTACGCGCTGTTTCCGCACCTGTCGATCTGGGACAACATCGCCTTCGGCCTCAAGCGCGACAAGCTGCCGAAAGACAAGATCGCGGCCCGGGTCGAGGAGATGCTGCGCCTCACCCGGCTCGAGAAATTCGCCCGGCGCAAACCGCACCAGATTTCCGGCGGCCAGCGCCAGCGCGTGGCGCTGGCCCGCTCGCTCGCCAAGGCGCCGAAACTGCTGCTGCTCGACGAGCCGCTGGGCGCGCTCGACCGCAAGCTGCGCGAGGACACCCAGTTCGAGCTGATGGATATCCAGGAAAAGACCGGCACCACCTTCGTGATCGTGACCCACGACCAGGAAGAGGCGATGACCGTCGCCTCGCGCATCGCGGTGATGAACCACGGCAAGATCGTTCAGGTCGACACCCCGGCGCGCATCTACGAGGCGCCGGCCAATGCCTATGTCGCGGATTTCATCGGCGACGTGAACCTGATCGAAGGCACCGCCACGCGCACCGGCGAAGATCGGTGCAGCGTCCGGTTCGCCGAGGCCGCCGACCCGATCACCGCCGAATGCACCGCCGATCTGTCCGATGGCATCGCCGTGACCTATGCGATCCGCCCCGAAAAGATCCTCGTGACCGCCGACCGCCCCGCCGACCGCGCCAACGCACTCGAGGGGCAGATCATCGACATCGGCTATCTCGGCAACATCTCGACCTATCACGTCGAATTGCCCGGCGGGCAGATGATCAAGGCGGCGATGACCAATTCCACCCGGCTCGACCGGCGCGATTTCACCTGGGACGACCGCGTCTGGCTCAGCTGGCGCGAGACCGCCGGCGTGGTGCTGACCGAATGACCCGGCCCCCCGCCCGCAAAGGCCGCGCCCATGCGTAGGGCCGTGCTGATCCTCCTGCCCTACACGTGGCTGGCGGCGCTGTTCCTGGTGCCGTTCCTGATCGTGATCAAGATCAGCCTGTCGGACACCGCGCTGGCGATCCCGCCCTATACCCCGACGCTGGATCTCACCCAGGGGTGGGAGGGCATCCGCACCTGGTGGGCCGGGCTCGATTTCGAGAACTTCGTGTTCCTGACCGAAGACGACCTTTACTGGAAAGCCTACCTCAGTTCGCTGAAGATCGCGGTGATCTCTACCCTGATCACGCTCTCCATCGGCTATCCCATCGCCTACGGCATGGCGCGCGCACCCGAGGAATGGCGCCCGACCCTGATGATGCTGGTGATCCTGCCGTTCTGGACCTCGTTCCTGATTCGGGTCTACGCTTGGAAGGCGATCCTGTCGAAAGAGGGGTTTCTGAACCAGATCCTGCTGGCGACCGGGCTGATCGACGACCCGCTGATCATCCTCAACACCAACACGGCGGTCTATATCGGCATCGTCTACACCTACCTGCCGTTCATGATCCTGCCGCTCTATGCGGCGCTTGAAAAGCTCGACGGCGCGCTGCTGGAAGCCGCCGAAGACCTCGGCTGTTCGCGGCTGTCGGCATTCTGGCTGGTGACCGTTCCCCTGTCCAAGCAGGGCATCATCGCGGGCTGTTTCCTGGTGTTCATCCCGGTGGTGGGCGAGTTCGTGATCCCGGCCCTTCTGGGCGGGTCTGAAACGCTGATGATCGGCAAGGTTCTGTGGGAAGAATTCTTCTCGAACCGCGACTGGCCGGTGGCCTCGGCGGTGGCGGTGATCCTGCTGGCGATCCTGATCATCCCCATCGTCCTGTTCCTCAAGAACGAGGAAAAGCAGCGGGAGGCCGAAGGATGAGGCGCGTATCCTGGTTCAACCTGACCTCGCTGACCTTCGGGTTCGCCTTCCTCTATCTGCCGATGGTGGTGCTGGTCGTCTATTCGTTCAACTCCAACAAGCTCGTCACCGTCTGGGCCGGGTTCTCGACCAAGTGGTATGGCGAGTTGTTCCGCAACGAGGCCTTCCTCGACGCCGCCTGGGTGACGCTGCGCGTGGCGCTCCTGTCCTCGACGATGGCGACCGTGCTGGGCACCATGGCCGCCTATGTGCTGGTGCGCGGCGGCAAGTTCTTCGGCCGCACCCTGTTTTCCGGCACGCTCTACGCGCCGCTGGTCATGCCCGACGTGATCCTCGGTCTGTCGCTTCTGCTTCTGTTCATCTCGATCGGGCTGGACCGGGGCATGGTCACCATCGTGCTGGCCCACACCACCTTTGCCATGAGCTATGTCGCGGTTGTGGTGTCGTCCCGGCTGGTCAGTTTCGACCGGGCGCTGGAAGAGGCCGCACTTGACCTCGGCTGCACGCCGCTGGACGCCTTCCGCTCGGTCACCCTGCCGATCATCGCGCCGGCGGTGATCTCGGGCTGGCTTTTGGGGTTCACCCTGTCGCTCGACGACCTGGTGATCGCCTCCTTCACCTCGGGGCCAAGCTCGACCACCCTGCCGATCAAGATCTTCTCGGCGGTGCGTCTTGGCGTTTCACCCGAGATCAACGCCCTGTCCTCGATCCTGATCGGCATCGTGACGGTCGGCGTCCTGACCTTTTCCATATCCTCTAAGCGCGCCATCATGAAACGGATGCGCGAAGAAAACCGAGCGGAAACATGACCGACTTCTTGCAGGAATACGCCGCCCATTGCGAAGAGCATGGGCGACCCGACCGCGTGGAATTGATGTTATGCGACATCAACGCCGTGCTGCGCGGCAAATGGCTGCCCGGCGACGACGAGGAAAAGATCGCCGAAGGCGGCGTGCGCCTGCCGCTGTCGACCTATGCCCCCAACATCCTTGGCGAAGAGGTCGAGGCCACCGGGCTGGGCATCGCCGTGGGCGACCCCGACGGGCGGCTGTTCCCGGTTCCCGGCAGCCTCCGGCCCGTGCCCTGGGCGGCCAAGGACACCAATGTCGCGCAGGTGCTGGTCGAGATGCACGACGACACCGGCGAGGTCAGCTTCCTGAGCCCGCGCCACCAGCTTGAGACCATGCTGGGCCGGTTTCGCGAGCGTGGCCTCAACCCGGTGGTGGCGACCGAGCTTGAGTTCTACCTCTACAAACCGCGCGAGGCCGAGGACGACGCCCCCGTGCCGCCCGACCGCAGCCCGATGTTCCAGAACTACGACCTCGAGGTGCTGGAACGCACCCAGGCCATCCTCGACGACATTCTCGACGGCGCCATCGCGCAGGGCATGGCCCCCGACACGCTGATCGCCGAATACGGGCCGGGGCAGTTCGAAATCAACTTCCACCACACCGACGATGTGCTCGAGGCCGCCGACAGCGCGCTGATCTTTCGCCGGCTGGTGCGCGGCACCGCGCGCAAGCACGGGATGAGCGCGACCTTCATGGCCAAGCCCTATGCCGACAACCCCGGCAACGGCATGCACGCGCATGTCTCGGTCACCGATGCCTCGGGGGACAACATCTTTGACGACGGCACCGACGAACCGTCGGCCCGGCTGAAACAGGCGGTGGCCGGGGTGCTGGCGACGATGCCCGACCTGCAGGCGATCTTTGCCCCGCACATGAATTCCTACCGCCGCTTTCAGGCCGGGTCGTTCGCGCCGCACGCGCCCGACTGGGGGCTGGACAATCGCGCCGCCGGCATCCGCCTGCCCGAGGTCTCGGGCCCCGGCGCGCGGCTGGAGCATCGGATTTCCGGCGCCGACACCAACCCCTACCTGGTGCTGACCGCGATCCTCGGCGGCATCCTCTACGGTCTCGACAACCCCGACCTGCCGCTGCCCCTGCCGCTCGATGACGATGACGGCGAACATGCCGATCCGCTGACCGGCGACTGGACCACGGCGGTCGACATCTTTGCCGAGTCCGAGATCGCCGCCGACATCTTCGGCACGGAATACCGTGACATCTACACCGCCGTGCGCCGCGACGAGATCCAGCAGTTGACCAGCGCCATCAGCCAGATCGAATACCGGACCTACCTGGGCCGGCTGTGAGGCGGCGGTGAGGCGGCTCTACGAACCCTTCGCCTATTCCGACGCCGCCCGCGCCGATTGCGCCTGGGGGCTGGACAGAGACTGGCCCGCGCTCAACGCCGACCGCGCCACCGAGGTCGCGGTGATCGGCGGCGGCTACACCGGCCTGTCGGCGGCGCTGCACCTAGCAGGGGCGGGCGTGGACGTGACGCTGCTGGAGGCCCAGGTGCCCGGCTGGGGCGCCTCGGGGCGCAATGGCGGGTTTTGCTGCCTGGGCGGCGCGATGGCTGGCGACGCCACCCTCGCCCGCCGTTTCGGGCGCGATCAGGCCGATCTCTGGGTCACCGCCCAGCGCGACGCCATCGACCTGGTCGCGGAGCTGATCGAGACCTACGAGATCGACGCCGACCGCCATTCCGATGGCGAGGCCGTGCTGGCCCACCGACCCCGCGTGATGCGCGAGTTCAAGGCCGAACACGCCCATCTTCTCCGCCTCGGCATCGCCTCGGAAATCATCCCGCGCACAGCCCTCGCCGCGCACGGGCTGGTCGCGGCAGGCACCTTCGGCGCGCTGCACATCAAGGCGGGCTTCGCGCTCGACCCCGGCAAATACGCCGCCGGGCTGGCCCGCGCAGCGAAGGCCGCAGGGGCCGCGATCTTCGCCCACAGCCCGGTCGAGGCGATCCGGCTGGAAGGCCCCGGCTTTCGCCTCACCACCCCGCGCAGCACCGTCACCGCCCGGCGCATCATTCTCGCCACCAACGGCTATTCCGCCGAAGACCTGCCCGACTGGCTGCGGTCGCGCACCATGCCGCTGCAATCCAACATCCTCGTCACCCGCAAGCTGACCGGGGACGAGCGCGCGGCGCAGGGCTGGACATCGAGCCTGATGGCCTATGACAGCCGCAGCCTCTTGCACTACTTCCGGCTGCTGCCCGACGGGCGGTTCCTGTTCGGAATGCGCGGCGGCACCCGCGCCGGCGCGGCGCGCGACGCGGCCATGCGCAGCAAGGTTCGGGCGGATTTCGACGCCATGTTCCCCGCCTGGGCAGGTGTCGAGGCGCCGCATTTCTGGTCGGGCCTTCTGAACCTGTCGCGCGGCCAGACGCCCTATGTCGGCCCGATCCCCGGCCTGCCCGGCGCCTTCACCGCGATGGCCTACCACGGCAACGGCGTGGCGATGGCCAGCTATTCCGGCGCGCTGGTGGCCGACCTCGCGCAAGGCAAGACCCCGCAGCGCCCCTTCCCCACGGTGATGCAGTCCCCCCTTGGCCGCTTCCCGCTGGGGCGGCTGCGCCGCGTGCTGCTCGACGCGGGCGCCCGCGCGCTGGCGCTCAGGGACGCGCTTTAGGCGTCGCGCAATTCATTCCGAAAGCCGGTTCCCACTTTTCGGATTGCGCTCTAGCCGAACACCTTGCCCAGCGCCTTGTCCACCGCGCCGGTGATCTGGTCGATGTCGTCGGGCGTCGCGATCAGCGCCGGGCTGAAGCACAGCACGTTGTTCAACCCCGGCACCGAGCGGTTGGAGGCGCCGATGATCACCCCGAGGTTCGAGCATTCGGCCACCACCGCGCCCACGTCCTTTTCCGCCACCGGCTCTTTCGTGGCGCGGTCCGTGACCAGTTCGATGCCCTGGAACAACCCCTTGCCGCGCACGTCGCCGACGACCCGGTGCTTTTCCATCAGCGCCTGAAGGTTGCCCATCATCCGCTCGCCCATCTTGGTGGTGTTCTCGAGCAGCCCCTCGTCCTCGATGATGCGCATGTTCTCCAGCGCCGCCGCCGGCCCCGCCGTGCAGCCGCCGAAGGTCGAGATATCGCGGAAATGGTTCAGCGGATCGGCGGCATCGTCCTTGAACATCTCGAATACCGCCTCGGTGGTGACGCAGACCCCGATTGCCGCGTAGCCGCTTGCCACGCCTTTTGCCATCGTCACGAAATCCGGGCGAATGCCGTAATGCTGATAGCCGAACCAGGTTCCGGTGCGCCCGATGCCGCACACCACCTCGTCGATGTGCAACAGGATATCGTATTTGTCGCAGAGCGCCTGCACCCGCGGCCAGTAGCCCTCGGGCGGCGTGATGACGCCGCCGCCCGCCGTGATCGGCTCAAGGCAGAGCCCGCCCACGGTGTCCGGCCCTTCGGCCAGGATCACCTCTTCGATGGCCTGAACCGCGCGCTCGGCATAGGCCTCGCCCGACAAGTCCCACTGGGCGCGGTATTCCATGCAATGCGGCACGCGCACGAAATCCGGCACGAAGGGGCCGTATTGCATGTTGCGCTCGTCCTGCCCGCCCGCCGACATGGTGCCGATGGTGCCGCCGTGATAGTCGCGCTCGCGATACAGGATCTTGGTCTTCTTGCCGCCGTAACGCTTGTGCGCGATCTGGCGGATCATCTTGAAGGCCTTTTCGTTCGCCTCCGACCCCGAGTTGCAATAGTAGACCCGGCTCATCCCCGGCATCTTCCCGATCAGCTTTTCGGCATAGAGCGCGCCGGGGATCGACCCCGCCGAGCCCGCGAAATAGTTCAGCTTGACCAGCTGGTCGCGCACCGCGTCGGCGATCTGGGTGCGGCCATAGCCGACGTTCACCGTCCAGACCCCGCCCGACACCGCGTCGAGATACTCGCGCCCCTTGGCATCCCAGACCCGCATCCCCTTGCCCTCGACAATGACGCGGGGATCGACCGTCTCGAACGGCTTGTGCTGGATCAGATGGTGCCAGACATGCGCCTTGTCGGCATCCACCACATGAGAGATATCGTTGTCGCTGAAACCGTCCATGGGAACCTCCGGGCCGGGCTGTCTGATCATTTGATCAAAAGCCTAGGGCGGCGTTTTGGGAAAAGCAATCGCAAGCTTGTCGTGGCTGCGCGCCCATCCTAACGTGGCCGAAAACGGAGGCAAGATGACCGATCCCACCCCCCGAACCGACCTGATCCTGCGCGTCGTGCCGATGCCGTCGGACGTGAACGCGGCCGGCGACATCTTCGGCGGCTACGTGCTCAGCCAGATGGACATCGCCGGCGGCATCGTCGCGGGCGAGCGCGCCGAGGGCCGGGTGGCGACCGTCGCCATCGACGCGATGAAGTTCATCCGCCCGGTGCGGGTCGGCGATATCCTGTGCATCTACGGCAGCGTCGCGCGGGTCGGCACCACCTCGATCACCGTCGCGCTGGAAGCCTGGGCGTTGCGCCACGGCACCCGGGACCGCCGCAAGGTGACCGAGGGGCATTTCGTCTTTGTCGCGCTCGATGCCGAGGGCCGCAAACGGCGCGTGGACGGCTGAGGCAGAGCGATGAAATCCTACCCCGATGTCGATGCCTACCTTGCCGACCAGACGCGCTGGCACGCCGAGACCGTCGCGCTTCGTGCCATCGTGCTGGAAAGCGGGCTGGACGAGGCGATCAAGTGGGGCAAGCCCTGCTACAGCCACCAGGGCAGCAACATCGCGATCATCCAGCCGTTCAAGCCGCATCTCGCGCTGATGTTCTTCAAGGGCACCCTGCTGTCCGATCCCCTCGGCCTGCTGGTCCCGCAGGGCGAGAACTCTCAAGCCGCGATGCGGGTGGAATTCACCAGCGTGGACGAGGTCGCGGCGAAGGCCGATGGCGTGCGGGCCTTGCTGGCCGAGGCCATCCGGGTCGAGGCTTCGGGCGCCCGTGTCGATTTCACCCGGCGCGCACCGCCCGAGCTTGCGGCGGAACTGGTCGACGCCTTCGACAATGACCCCGACCTGCGCGCGGCCTGGGAGGGGCTGACGCCGGGGCGGCAACGTGGCTATCTCTTGCATTTCAACGCGGCCAAGAAGCCCGAAACGCGCGTGGCCCGGGTGGCACGCGCCGCGCCCCGGATACTGGCCGGAAAGGGCCCGAACGATCCCTAGGCCCGCGCAAGCCCGGCCCGCAGGCGACAACCTCCCGTCGCGGCCCGTCCAAGACAGCACCCCGCGGCCCCTCTAGCCTGTCCTGACCGAGGTTTTTTCAGAAAAGGACATCTGATGGCCAAGACGTTCGTAACCGCCGCCTTCATGCTCGCCCCCTTGCCGGTGCTGGCCGAAGAGGCGTGGCAGGCGTGTAATTTCGAGACCCATACGGGCCGCATGGCGATCAGCTACGAGTTGATCGGCCAACAGGCCTGCGTCGACTTCTGCAAGGCGACCGAGGGCTGCACCGCCTGGCTCTACACGCCGCACAGCTTCAATCCCGCCACCGCCCCCGGCGCCTGCGGGATCTACGCCGAAGCCAGCGGCACGCGCCCGCCGGACGCGACCGCGCCGACCCAGTTCTGCGGCTGGGTTGAGGAATAGCGCCCGCGCCCCGTCAGACGTAGCCCATCAGCACCAGGATGATGAGGACAAGCAGCACGAGACCCAAGCCGCCGGAGGGGCCATAGCCCCAACCGCGCGCATATCCCCAGGTGGGCAGGGAGCCGATAATGGCCAGAATGAGGATAATGATCAGAATGGTGTAAAGCATGGGAACGATCCTTTCGTGCAGACCCGACAGGGCAACGCGAAAGGGACGGGTTTGGTTCCCGCGGCCCGGAACGGCGGCGTTCGCGGTCCCGCGCAAACGCCGCCGCCGTGCGTCTAGCGAGTAGGATAGGGTTCTACCCCATCCTACCGTTTTTTTCGCTAGCCGCGGCCGTCCGGATCGAGGCTCCGGGCGCCAGCTTCGATTTCACCCGGCGCGCGACTTGGGACGGGCTGACGCCGGGGCGGGAACGCGGTTACCTGCTGCATTTCAATGCGACCAAGAAGCCCGAGACGCAGGTGGTAAAATGCGCGCCGGGGATTCTCGTGGTTCGGGGAGAGGGGAAATCCTTTCCCGGATCGCTTGCGATCCGGTTCGCGCCCGACCCGCCCCCAGGGCGGGCGCGAAGTGCGCCCACCCTCGTGCCGGGCGCGAACCTGTGTGGTGCGATGTGCAACTGGAGCCTGTCCAGAACGTTTATCAGTCAGAACGGTAAACCGAAAAACCCACTCTCGACTTCCAGAAGTTCTTCTGCACGTTCTCGAATGCTCGTGTTCAGAAACCAAGCATTGTCTTCGAATCTGACATAGAATTCCTTAACGTCGGCATCGGTCGCGATCCACCCCACTTGACTATTTGTTGTCAGCGCCTCGAATACTCCACGAATTTGTCCGCGTGTCAGCCCCTCGAACCCCGTTAGTTTGTTGATAATCTCGTGGGTCTCCGCAAAATTGGGTGAACCTTTGAGGCGACCCACCAGTTCATCCTTTTCGAACTCCACCGACAGTTCAATTGCTGGAAAACGCTCTTTGAAAAAACCTGACAGTGAGGGAAACAACCTCACGGAGCGCAGGAAGCCAGAAGCGATCCATTCCTCCTCTAGGTATCCATCAATCATGGAAGCGTTCAAAGGCGAAGAGAAATCCGAATCCAATGTAACCAAGTTGAGCTCGAATATGGGTGAATGTGATTTAAGGGCCTCCCAATGGATCGCGTCGCCAACTGAACGGTTCTTTCCGGGAGGCTCACCAAGCTCAACCCTTCGAAGGGCCCGAGAATAGAGGTCTTCGTCGATTGGAATATCGGTGGCTAGATCGAATAGACCGTTTATCAAGAGATCGGCACGTAAGGTTTTGGCTTCTATGTCGGTCATAGCCTTCGAAACCAACGACGCGTGCAATTTTCCAACATCTTTGAGCTTCGACTTGATCTCTGGATATTCGGGATAGTCATTGCAGTAGTGTGGGAACTCACGCCCAAAGTTCGCTGACTTTAGAGCGTTGAAACCCTCCGCAATCTTACCTTCTCGTCTTCTTTGAACCTCACGGACAAGGTGTGCGTTTGAGAGAAGAGTGATTTCTTCGTCCCCAATCAGTTTGACCAACTTGGCCATTTCCTCGAGATCATCCTTCCCAAACAGATAGAAAGAAAGGAAGACATTTGCATCGAGAAATAGGCTAGTCGTCATCCCCTCACCTCGTAAACTTCTTATACTTCAACCGCTTCGGCTCCAGTGCGTCCGCGCCCAGCCGCCGCTTCTTGTCTTCCTCGTAGTCCTCGAAGTTGCCCTCGAACCATTCGACATGCGCCTCGCCCTCGAAGGCCAGGATATGCGTGCAGATGCGGTCGAGGAAGAAGCGGTCGTGCGAGATCACCACGGCGCAGCCCGCAAAATCGACCAGCGCATCCTCGAGCGCCCGCAGTGTTTCCACGTCGAGGTCGTTGGTCGGTTCGTCCAGCAGCAGCACGTTGCCGCCGGACTTGAGCAGCTTGGCCATGTGCACCCGGTTGCGCTCGCCGCCCGACAGCAGCCCGACCTTCTTTTGCTGGTCGCCGCCCTTGAAGTTGAACGACGAGCAATAAGCCCGTGAATTGACCTGCGCGTCGCCAAGGTCGATCACCTCGCCGCCGCCGGAAATCTCTTCCCAGACCGTCTTGTTCGCATCCAGCGCGTCGCGCGACTGGTCGACATAGGCCAGCTCAACGGTGTCGCCATACTCGATCGTGCCTTCGTCCGGCTGCTCCTGCCCCGTCAGCATCCGAAACAGCGTGGTCTTGCCCGCGCCGTTCGGGCCGATCACGCCGACGATGCCGCCGGGCGGCAGGCTGAACGACAGATCCTCGATCAGCAGCTTGTCGCCCATGTGCTTTTTCAGCCCGTTGACCTCGATCACCTTGCCGCCAAGCCGCGGCCCGCGCGGGATCACGATCTGGGCGCGGCCGATCTTTTCGCGCTCGGACTGGTCGGCGAGGTCGTTATAGGCGTTGATCCGCGCCTTCTGCTTGGCCTGCCGCGCCTTGGCGCCCTGCCTGATCCAAGCAAGTTCGCGCTCCAGCGTCTTCTGCTTGGACTTGTCCTCGCGCGCCTCCTGCGCCAGCCGCTTGGCCTTTTGCTCAAGCCACGAGGAATAGTTGCCCTCGTAGGGAATGCCCCGCCCCCGGTCGAGTTCCAGAATCCAACCGGTGATGTCGTCGAGGAAATAGCGGTCGTGGGTGACGATCAGGATTGTGCCGGGATATTCGATCAGGTGCTGTTGCAGCCAGGCGATGGTTTCGGCGTCGAGGTGGTTGGTCGGCTCGTCCAAGAGCAGCATCTCGGGCGCTTCCAAGAGCAGCTTGCACAGCGCCACCCGGCGCTTCTCGCCGCCCGACAGGGTTTCGACATCGGCATCGTCCGGCGGACAGCGCAGCGCCTCCATCGACACGTCGATCTGGGCGTCGAGATCCCACAGGTTCTGCGCGTCGATCTTGTCCTGCAACTCGGCCATCTCGTCGGCGGTTTCGTCCGAGTAGTTCATCGCCAACTCGTTGTAGCGGTCGAGGATCGCCTTCTTGTCGGCCACCCCCAGCATGACGTTCTCGCGCACGTTGAGGCTGCCGTTCAACTCGGGCTCCTGCGGCAGATAGCCGACCCTCGCACCCTCCGCTGCCCAGGCCTCGCCGGTGAAGTCCTTGTCGATCCCCGCCATGATGCGCAGCAACGTCGACTTGCCTGCGCCGTTGACGCCGACGACGCCGATCTTGACGCCGGGCAGAAAGCTCAGGCGGATGTTCTCGAAGCACTTCTTGCCGCCGGGATAGGTCTTGGACAGACCATCCATGTGAAAGACATACTGATAAGCAGCCATCGCGCGCGTCCTTTCGGGAATACGGGGTTTCCCGGCTAGATAGCGACCCGGCGGCGCGGGGGCAACTAGGGGCACTCGATCCCGTGCTTGGCGATCAACCCATCCTGCCAGAACAGGTCCCGAATCGCCGGGCTTTCCAGCGTGGCGCAGAAGATGGCGCGCTCGGCCTCGGTCGGATCGGGCGTCCAGCGCAGACCCATGTGCCAACCGTTCACCTCCTGCCGGAAGGCGTTGGAAAACATGGGGCCGCCCTCCGGCCCGGTGGCGATCAGCGAGGCGATGCGGGCGGCATCGAAGGCATCGGGCGGCGGTTCGACGAAGATGTTGTCCTCGGTCCCCGGCGCCTTGGCGCGCGGCACACGCGCCGCCGCCAGCGGCAGGCCCATGGTTTGCAGCGCGCCCGCGAGGTCGATCGGCGGCGTGGCGGTGCGCGCGCGGCCAAGCATGAACCCGCCCCCGGCGTCGCCATTTGCGAGCGATCCGAAATCGTAGCCGAACCTGCCGTTCGGCCGTTCGTTAAAAAGCTGGGTCGCCTGCCAGACAGCCGGCGAATCGGCACCCGCCCCGAGATGCGCAGCGGCGCTGCGAAAGCCCATCGGCTGATACGGGGTGAAGTGGTCGGCGCGCCAGTGGGTGCGGTCCTCGTCGAGTATCAGCGTCAGGTCAGCGGGGCGGTCGTGATCGGGCGCGTAGAGCACGCATGGGCCGCCCGCGAGGTCGGGGTTGGCGGCACGGCAGGCGGCATCGCCGCCCGGCACGAACAGCGCATGGGTCTCGGCCCGGTCGTTGCCATAGGCGTCATCGGTGAGCACGATCCGCACCCAGCCGACGCCGCCGCCCATGAGCAGACGCTCACAGGCCTCGGTGCAGGGGCTTTCGCCGATCAGGGGACCGGCGCGGCCTTCGCCGCGGGAATAGAGATCGGGATCGCGAGACACGCGGCGGCGGATCTCGATCCCCGGCTGTTCGGGCAGATCAAGCCGGGTCGCCGGGATGTCGCCCCGCGCCGCAAGATCGCGCGCCAGCGCCTGGTCGGCAAACGGTCCGGGCGCGGCGAGGGCAACGACAACGGCCCCCACACCCGCCGCCAGCGCCGTCAGCCGGAACGGCGTGCGCCAGAGCAGCACCGCCGGCAAAACCGCCCACATCCCGAGGCCGATATAGGGCAGCGGCAACAGGATCACCACGCCAAGGCCCAAGGTGAAAAGCGACGCGAGAAGCGCCGCACTGGGCAGCGCGAAGACCAGCACCAGCACGGTGACGACCGCGAGTAGAATGAAATAGGTCTTGTGCAAATCCGCCTCGCAATTTCGCCCGTTTTCAGCTTGTTAGCGCGAAATATTGTCGGAAATTCGGCACCGCTCCGACCGGGGCGGGTCACATTGACATCGCAAGGCGGCGCGCGTCTACTCGCTGCCCAGACAGGAGGCATCCATGACCCGCATCGCCCAAGCCACCGACTTTCCCGCCCGCTACACCCCCAATCCCGAGCGCTACGACCGCATGGTCTACCGCCGTTGCGGCGCATCGGGGCTGAAACTGCCGGCGGTGTCGCTGGGGCTGTGGCATAATTTCGGCCATGACACGCCGCACCAGACCAAGCGCGCGATCTGCCGCACGGCCTTCGACCACGGCATCACGCATTTCGACCTCGCCAACAACTACGGCCCGCCCGCGGGCAGTGCCGAAGACGCGTTCGGGGAGATCCTGCGCACCGATTTCGCCGGGCTGCGCGACGAACTCATCATAAGTTCCAAGGCCGGATACGACATGTGGCCCGGCCCCTACGGCGAGTGGGGCTCGCGCAAATACCTGGTCGCCTCCTGCGACCAGAGCCTGAAGCGCATGGGGCTGGATTATGTCGACATCTTCTATTCGCACCGCTTCGATCCCGACACGCCGCTCGAGGAAACGATGGGCGCGCTCGACCAGATCGTGCGGCAGGGCAAGGCGCTCTATATCGGCATTTCGTCTTACAACAGCGAACGCACCCGCGAAGCAGTCGAGATCCTGACCGACCTCGGCACGCCGCTTCTGATCCATCAGCCCAGCTACAACATGCTGAACCGCTGGGTCGAAAAGGACGGGCTGAAAGAGACCCTGGCCGGGCTTGGCGTCGGGTCCATCGCCTTCACGCCGCTGGCACAGGGGATGCTGACGAAAAAATACCTCGGCGGCATCCCCGAGGGCAGCCGCGCGGCGCAGGGCAAATCGCTCGATCCCAACCTGCTCAGCGACAAGGCGATCGAACATATCCGCGCGCTCAACGACATCGCGGCAGGGCGCGGGCAGACGCTGGCGCAGATGGCCATCGCCTGGGTGCTGCGCGACGGCGGCATCACCTCGGCGCTGATCGGCGCGTCGAAACCCGAACAGGTGGTGGACTGCGCCGGGGCGGTCGACAACCTCGAGTTCACCGACGAGGAATTGGCCGAGATCGACCGCTTTGCCGGCGACGAGGCGATCAACCTCTGGGCCAGTTCTTCCGAGACCGACTGACCCCCTCGGACGCGAAAACGCCCCGCACCGATCCGGTGCGAGGCGTCGATTTCCTTGGCCGTGACGCGCGGATCAGGCCGCTTTCGCCTGCAATCCAAGCTCTGCCGCGATCCCCGCGATGTCGCTGACCTGCTTGGCCAGCTCGTCGAGCATTTCCGGCGTCGCGTTGTCGCGCGCGGCAACCGCGGCGGCGACGAAATCGTCCAGCACGTCCTGCGTGACCTCGGCCACCGGCATCGCGCGTTCCGCCAGCACCGAGGTGCCTTCGGGCGTGATCTCGGCAAAGCCGCCGGTGACGACGAAGCTGGCGTCGCCCTCGGCGCTGGTCACCCGGACGATACCCGGGCGCAGCGTGGTGATCAGCGGCGCATGGTTCGGCATCGCCGTCATCTCGCCGTCGGCGCCGGGGATCTGCACCGCGCTGGCCACCAGCGAGGCCAGAAGCCGCTCTGGCGAGACCAGGTCGAATTGCATCGTGTCAGCCATTACGGGCCTCCCTAGGCGGCCTCAGCCGCCATCTTCTCGGCTTTCGCCTTCACGTCCTCGATGCCGCCGACCATGTAGAAGGCGCCTTCCGGCAGGTGGTCGTATTCACCGGCCACCACGGCCTTGAACGAGGCGATGGTTTCCTCGAGCGGCACCTGCACCCCGTCCGAGCCGGTGAACACCTTGGCCACGTCGAACGGCTGCGACAGGAAGCGCTCGATCTTGCGCGCGCGCGCCACCGCCAGCTTGTCCTCTTCCGACAGTTCGTCCATCCCGAGGATGGCGATGATGTCCTGCAGCGACTTGTAGCGCTGGAGGATCTGCTGCACGTCGGTCGCGACCTTGTAGTGCTCGTCGCCGATGATCAGCGGGTCCAGCAGGCGCGAGGTCGAGCCCAGCGGGTCCACCGCCGGATAGATGCCCTTTTCCGAGATCGCGCGGTCGAGAACCGTGGTCGCGTCAAGGTGGGCGAACGAGGTCGCGGGCGCGGGGTCGGTCAGGTCGTCGGCGGGCACGTAGACGGCCTGCACCGAGGTGATCGAACCGGCCTTGGTCGAGGCGATGCGTTCCTGCATCGCGCCCATGTCGGTGGCCAGCGTCGGCTGGTAGCCCACCGCCGACGGGATGCGGCCCAGAAGCGCCGAAACCTCGGAACCGGCCTGGGTGAAGCGGAAGATGTTGTCGACGAAGAACAGCACGTCCGACCCGGATTCGTCGCGGAACTGCTCGGCCAGCGTCAGGCCCGACAGCGCCACGCGCATCCGCGCCCCCGGCGGTTCGTTCATCTGGCCATAGACCAGCGCGATCTTCGATTCCTCGAGGTTGTCGGGCACGATCACGCCCGATTCGATCATCTCGTGGTAAAGGTCGTTGCCCTCACGCGTCCGCTCGCCCACGCCGGCGAACACCGACACGCCCGAGTGCACCTTGGCGATGTTGTTGATCAGTTCCATGATCAGAACCGTCTTGCCCACACCGGCACCGCCGAACAGGCCGATCTTGCCGCCCTTGGTATAGGGGGCCAGAAGGTCGATGACCTTGATGCCGGTGGTCAGGATCTCGGTCTCGGTCGACTGGTCCGCGAACGCGGGCGCCTCGCCGTGGATCGGGCGGCGCTCGGTCGCCTTGACCTCGCCTTTTTCGTCCACCGGCTCACCGACGACGTTCAGGATGCGGCCCAGCGTGCCCGAGCCGACCGGCATCGAGATCGGTTCGCCCAGGTCGGTGACGGACTGGCCGCGCACCAGACCCTCGGTCGCGTCCATCGCGATGGTGCGCACGGTGTTCTCGCCCAGGTGCTGCGCCACTTCCAGGATCAGGCGGTTGCCGTTGTTGTCGGTTTCCAGCGCGTTCAGGATCGCCGGCAGCTCGCCCTCGAACTGAACGTCCACGACGGCGCCGATGACCTGGGTCACTGTGCCTTTTGCTTTTGCCATCTGTTTCGTCTCCGGTTCCGTTAGAGCGCTTCGGCGCCCGAAATAATCTCGATAAGCTCGTTGGTGATGACGGCCTGACGCGAGCGGTTGAATTCGATCGTCAGCTTGTCGATCATCTCGCCGGCGTTGCGGGTCGCGTTGTCCATCGCCGACATCCGCGCACCCTGTTCGGACGCCGCGTTCTCCAGCAGAGCCGCAAAGATCGCGGTGGCCACCCCCTTGGGCAGAAGCGTCGCCAGGATCGCCTCTTCCGAAGGCTCGTAGTCATAGACCAGCCCGGTGTCCTCGGCCTCGGTCTCGACATCCTCGAAGGTGGCGGGGATGACCTGCATCTCGGTCGGGATCTGGGTCACGACGTTCTGGAAGGTGTTGTAGAAGATCGTCGCGACGTCGAACTCGTCCGCCTCGAAACGTTGCAGCAGGTCGGTGGCGATGCCTTGCGCGTTGTCATAGCCGACCGAACGGATGCCGGACAGGTCGACATGGCCGACGAAGTGGTCGGCGTATTCACGCTTGAGCTGCTCGCGCCCCTTCTTGCCCACGGTCAGGATCTTGACCGTCTTGCCGGCGGCAAGCAGGTCCTGCGCCTTGGCCCGCGCCAGCTTGACGATCGACGAGTTGAAGCCGCCGCACAGCCCGCGCTCGGCGGTCATCACCACCAGCAGATGCACTTGGTCCGACCCGGAGCCGCGCACCAGTTTCGGTGCCGCATCCGACCCGGCCGCCGCCTTGGCCAGCCCCGCGAGCACTGCGTTGAAGCGCTCGGAATAGGGCCGCGCGGCCTCGGCGGCCTCCTGCGCACGGCGCAGTTTGGCCGCGGCGACCATCTGCATCGCCTTGGTGATCTTGCGCGTCGACTTGACGCTCTCGATCCGGTTTTTCAGGTCCTTAAGACTTGGCATTGCCAGCCTCCTCTCGGTTCACCCCGGGCTTACGCGAAGCCTTCGGCGAAGCTGTCGATGGCGGCCCTGATCTTGTCTTCCAGATCGCCCTTCACCTTGCGGTCGTTCTCGGTGATGTCCTTGAGCACGTCGGAGGCCTTGGTGCGCAGGTGGTTCAGAAGCCCCTTCTCGAAGCGGCCCACGTCCTTGACGTCGAGCTTGTCGAGATAGCCGTTCACGCCGGCGAAGATCACGCAGACGATCTCGGCGTTGGTCAGCGGCGAATACTGCGGCTGCTTCATCAACTCGGTCAGGCGCGCGCCCCGGTTCAGAAGCCGCTGGGTGGCGGCGTCGAGGTCCGAGCCGAACTGCGCGAAGGCCGCCATCTCGCGATACTGGGCCAGCGACAGCTTCACCGGGCCCGCGACCGACGACATCGCCTTGGTCTGGGCCGACGAGCCGACCCGCGACACCGACAGGCCGGTGTTCACGGCCGGGCGGATGCCCTGGTAGAACAGCTCGCTCTCGAGGAAGATCTGGCCGTCGGTGATCGAGATCACGTTGGTCGGGATGAAGGCCGACACGTCGCCGCCTTGCGTCTCGATGATCGGCAGCGCCGTCAGCGAGCCCGAGCCGTGATCCTCGTTCAGCTTGGCCGAACGCTCCAGAAGGCGCGAGTGCAGGTAGAACACGTCGCCGGGATAGGCTTCACGCCCCGGCGGACGGCGCAGAAGCAGCGACATCTGGCGGTAGGACACGGCCTGTTTCGACAGGTCATCGTAGATCATCAGGCCGTGGCGGCCGTTGTCACGGAAATACTCGCCCATTGCGGTGGCGGTATAGGGGGCGAGATACTGCATCGGCGCCGGGTCCGACGCGGTCGCGGCCACGATGATGGAATAGTCCAGCGCGCCGTTTTCCTCGAGCTTTTTCACAAGCTGCGCCACGGTCGACCGCTTCTGCCCCACCGCGACGTAGACGCAGTAGAGTTTCTTGGACTCGTCGTCGCCGGCGGCGTCGTTGTAGCTTTTCTGGTTCAGGATGGTGTCGAGCGCCAGCGCGGTCTTGCCGGTCTGGCGGTCGCCGATGATCAGTTCCCGCTGGCCACGGCCGATCGGGATCATCGCGTCGACCGACTTGAGGCCGGTCGCCATCGGCTCGTGCACCGACTTGCGCGGGATGATGCCCGGCGCCTTCACGTCCGCGACCGAGCGCTGCTTGGTCTTGATCGGGCCCTTGCCGTCGATCGGGTTGCCCAGCGCGTCGACCACGCGGCCCAGAAGCGCGTCGCCCACCGGCACGTCCACGATGGACTTGGTGCGCTTGACGGTGTCGCCTTCCTTGATGTCGCGGTCCGAACCGAAGATCACGACACCGACGTTGTCGGCCTCGAGGTTCAGCGCCATGCCCCGGATGCCGCCCGGGAACTCGACCATCTCGCCGGCCTGCACGTTGTCGAGGCCGTGGACCCGCGCGATCCCGTCACCGACGGACAGCACACGACCCACTTCGGCCACCTGGGCCTCCTGGCCAAAGTTCTTGATCTGCTCCTTGAGGATGGCAGAGATTTCGGCTGCTTGGATACCCATTGTCCTATCCGACCTCTTTCATGGAATTCTGAAGTGCGTTGAGCCGCGAACGGATCGACGAGTCGATCATCTTCGAGCCCACTTTTACGACAAGACCGCCGATGAGGCTTTCATCGACGGCCAGATTGATCTTGACGTCCTTGCCGACCGACGCCTTGAGCGCCTTCGCCAGCTTGTCCTGCTGTGCCTTGGTCATCGCCTTGGCGGCGGTCACATCGGCGGTCACTTCGCCCTTGTCGGCGGCGATCGCCTCGCGCAGGGCGGCGACAAGCTGCGGCAGCACGAACAGCCGGCGCTTGCCGGCCATCACGCCGAGCGCGCCGGTCATGGTCTCGCTCAGCCCCATCTTGGCGGCCAGCGCCTTGACGGCGGTGGCCTGTTCGTCACGGGAATAGATCGGCGATGTGATCATCGCGCGGAAATCGTCGCTGCCCGCCAGCGCCGCCTCGATCTGGTCGAGATCGGCCTCGACCTTGGCGATCTGCTTGCTGTCCCGGGCCAGTTCGAAAACCGCCGTTGCGTAGCGCTGGGCAATGCCAGTTGAAATCGAAGCTCCGGACACGTCCACCCTTCCGATGTCTTAAGCCCCTCTGAGCGCTGCCGTGGCAGAGCGGGGCGGCCTGCGATGCCGCGCGGACGCGAGCCATCTGAAATCGGCGTGGGTCTAGCAGAGGCTTTGTGATCCCGCAACACTGATACGCAGGTTTATCGCCAACATGCAGGTCTTATTGGAAAGGGGTTTGGCAAGGGTGCGGCAGATTGCGCGCCCTGTGGGTGCCGCCGCCTTCGGGTCCGGCCCCGTCCGGTGCGCCGAATCCCCCGGCATTTCGGCCCGCCGCTGGCGTTCGGCAGACGGCCGGTCACGGCACGTCGGCACCGCGCCCGCGCCGCGCCGCCGTCCCCGCAGCCGCCCGGGTCCGGTGCGACGGCTCCGGCACGCCCAGCCCGTCGAGCACCGACAGCGGCTTCTTGACCCGCTCGCCCAGCCCCGGGCGGCGCGGCTTGGGCACCTGCTTGGAGGCTTCCAGCATCAGCACCCCGCCGGCCCGCGCCATCGCCATCCGCCGCCCCGTGCGCTCCCACATCGGCCCGGTCTTGAGCCAGAAACGTCGCGTCGACGGTGGTTGATACAGCGCCGCGTCATGGCGCTCGGTGGTGAACCCGTGCGCGCGCAACAGCGCCTCGAGCTGGCCCAGTGTATAGGGCCGGCCAAATCCGAACGGCGTCGCGTCCGAGCGCGACCAGATCCCGGCCCGGTTCGGCACCACGAACAGCACCCGCCCGCCGGGGCCGAGCACCCGGTAGGCCTCGTCCAGCAGCAGCGTGACATCGGTGGTCACCTCGAGCCCGTGCAGCACCACCAGCTTGTCGACCACCCCGGTATCGAGCGGCCACATCGCCTCTTCGCACAGCACCGAGACATTGGGATGCCCCGATGGCCAGGGCATCACCCCCTGCGGCGCCGGCATCAGCGCGATCACCCGGCGTGCCCGCGCCAGATAGGGGCGCAGGACCGGCACCGCAAAGCCATAGCCCACCACCGTCTGCTTGTCGGCCTCCGGCCAGAACGCCTGCACCCGGTCACGCACCGCCCGCTGCGCTGCGCGTCCCAGCGCCGAACGATAGTAGAAGGCCTTGAGATCGCGGACATCGAGATGCATGGCGGGGACACTACCGCATCACCGTGGATTTGCCAGAGTGTTTCCGGCCGCCGCGCCGCCTGCCGCAGAGGCACCGCCCCCGGCCCGCATCACTGCTTGGCGAACACCAGCGACAGGTTGTTGGCGGGCATCTCGATGGTGGCGACCGGGTCCAGCCCGGCGGCGGCGGCCTCGGCGGCGATCCATTCGGCGTCCTTGTAGCCCATCGCCGGATCGTCGCGCCTGAGGCTCGCGTCGAACCGCGCGTCACCCTCGGAGCGGAACCCGCCGCCGGTGCGGAACGGGCCGTAGAGGAAAAACCGACCGCCCGGCCCCAACGCCCGCGCGATGCCGCGAATCACGTTTCGCGCCGCGGCCTCGGGGATCAGGTGCATCAGGTTCACCGCCATCACCAGCTCGACCGGGCCATAGGCCCAGTCCGGCGCCGCAGCGTCGAGGTGGATCGCCACCCGCATGTTGGCCACGCCCTCGGCGGCGCGCCAGGCGTCGATGCTGGCCAGACGCTCCGGCACGATGTCGCTGGGTTGCCAGTCGAGGGCCGGAAAGGCCCGCGCGCAGGCCACCGCGTGCTGGCCGGTGCCGGCGGCGATCTCCAGCACGCAGCCCGCGCTGGGCACATGCGGACGCAGCGCCTCGATGATCGGGCCGGTGTTGCGGGCCGCGGCGGGCGCGCTCAACCGGCCGTCGTCGCCTTCGGGGTCGGCCTGGGAATGCACGGGCGGTGGTCTGTCATTGGCTGTCATCGCGGTCTCCACGCCCATGTTGCACCCGCGCGGGCGATAGGGCAACATCGTTGCGAACGCAGACGGGGAAGGCGACGGGCCATGACGCTTGAGATCGAGACCATTCCCTGCCTGTCCGACAACTACGCCTTTCTCGTGCATGACAGCGCCACCGACGCGACCGCGCTGTTCGACGCGCCGGAAAGCTGGCCGATCCAGGCGATGCTGGAGCGGCGCGGCTGGCGGCTGACGGATGTGTTCATTACCCACCACCACGCCGACCACATCGACGGGCTGGCCGACCTGGTCGCGGCCCACGCCCCCCGCGTCATCGGCGCGGCGCGCGACGCCCACCGCCTGCCCGCGCTCGACCTCGCGGTGTCGCCGGGCGAGACCGTCGATTTCGCCGGCCACCCGGTCGAGGTGATCGACGCCAAGGGGCATACCTCGGGCCATGTCGCCTACTATCTCGCCGACGCGGGCGCGGCCTTTACCGGCGACAGCCTGATGGCGCTGGGCTGCGGGCGGCTGTTCGAGGGCACCGCGCCCGAGATGTGGGACAGCCTGATGCGGCTTGCCGCCCTGCCCGACGACACGCAGATCTGTTCGGGCCATGAATACACGCTCTCCAACGCCCGCTTTGCCCTGACCATCGAGCCGTCCAACCCGGCGCTGGTGCAGCGCATGAAACACACCGAGGCAGCGCGCGCGGCAGGCACGCCCACGGTGCCCTCGACGCTGGCGCTGGAAAAGGCGACCAACCCCTTCCTGCGCGCCGGGCTCGACAGCATGAAGGCGGGGCTGAAGATGGCCGGCGAACGCGATGTCGAGGTCTTTGCCCATATCCGCGCCGCCAAGGATGCGTTCTAGCCACATGCCCGCCGCGCGCCCCGGCATTTGAATTGTTGTCGCGCGGCGGGCAGGCTATACTTGACCCAGATAGCGACGATTTGCCCCCGGCCCCGCCGGCGGCGGCAGCCAGAGCGGCGCAGGCCATGGCTGTGAAGGCGGTTTCACCCGATCCGCCGCCGCGCCAGCCCGCCGAAACAGGCCGAATCGTGCGGACACAAGGAAAGTTGACAACAAAAGGGTTGAAGACGCGGCGGGAAAACCGAACTTTAAGATCGTGAGGCGAGGGTCGGTCAGGCGCCGGCCCGAGAACGAGGAGAAAAACAGGTGCCATCCTTTTCGAACACCCTTGAACAGGCGATCCACGCCGCACTTGCCCATGCCAACGACCGGCGGCATGAGCTTGCGACGCTCGAGCACCTGCTTCTGGCGCTGATCGACGAACCCGACGCGGCCCGTGTGATGAAGGCCTGCTCGGTCAACCTCGAAGAACTGCGCGCCACCGTGGTCAAGTATATCGACGACGACCTGACCACGCTGGAAACCAATATCGAAGGCTCCGAGGCGGTGCCGACGGCGGCCTTCCAGCGCGTGATCCAGCGCGCCGCGATCCATGTGCAAAGCTCGGGCCGGACCGAAGTGACCGGCGCCAACGTTCTGGTCGCGATCTTTGCCGAGCGCGAAAGCAACGCGGCCTATTTCCTGCAGGAACAGGACATGACCCGCTACGACGCGGTCAACTACATCGCGCACGGCGTGGCCAAGGACCCCTCGTATGGCGAGGCGCGGCCGATCACCGGCGCGCCGGATTTCGAGGAAAGCACCGCCAGCGCCGATGACGACGAGATCGAGGAAAAGAGCGACTCCGCGCTGGCGAAATACTGCGTCGACCTCAACGCCAAGGCCGAGGCGGGCGAGATCGACCCGCTGATCGGGCGCGACCACGAGGTCGAGCGCTGCATCCAGGTGCTGTGCCGCCGGCGCAAGAACAACCCCCTTCTGGTCGGCGATCCCGGCGTCGGCAAGACCGCCATCGCCGAGGGTCTGGCCCACAAGATCGTCAAGGGCGAAACCCCCGAGGTGCTGTCGAAGACCACCATCTACTCGCTCGACATGGGCGCGCTGCTGGCCGGCACCCGCTATCGCGGCGATTTCGAGGAACGGCTCAAGGCCGTGGTCAACGAGCTTGAGAACCACGACGACGCGGTGCTGTTCATCGACGAGATCCACACGGTGATCGGCGCCGGTGCCACCTCGGGCGGCGCGATGGATGCCTCCAACCTGCTCAAGCCCGCGCTGCAGGGCGGCAAGCTGCGCTGCATGGGCTCGACCACCTACAAGGAGTTCCGCCAGCACTTCGAAAAGGACCGCGCGCTCAGCCGCCGGTTCCAGAAGATCGACGTGAACGAGCCTTCGGTCGATGACACGGTCAAGATCCTCAAGGGCCTCAAGCCCTATTTCGAGGATCACCACCACATCAAGTATACCAACGAGGCGATCAAGTCGGCGGTGGAACTGTCGAACCGCTACATCAACGACCGCAAGCTGCCCGACAAGGCCATCGACGTGATCGACGAGGCGGGCGCGGCCCAGCACCTGTTGGCGGCCTCCAAGCGGCGCAAGTCCATCGGCGCCAAGGACATCGAGGCCATCGTGGCCAAGATCGCCCGTATCCCGCCGAAAAGCGTCTCCAAGGACGACCAGGAAGTGCTGCGCGACCTCAACGCGTCACTCAAGCGCGTGGTGTTCGGCCAGGACAAGGCCATCGAGGCGTTGGCCAGCGCGATCAAACTGGCCCGCGCCGGACTGCGTGAGCCGGAAAAGCCCATCGGCAACTACCTGTTCGCCGGTCCCACGGGCGTCGGCAAGACCGAGGTGGCGCGGCAACTGGCCGACCAGCTCGGCGTCGAGCTTCTGCGTTTCGACATGTCGGAATACATGGAGAAACACGCGGTTTCGCGCCTGATCGGCGCGCCGCCGGGCTATGTCGGGTTCGACCAGGGCGGGCTTCTGACCGATGGCGTCGACCAGCACCCGCATTGCGTGCTGCTGCTGGACGAGATCGAAAAGGCGCACCCGGATGTCTACAACATCCTGCTTCAGGTCATGGACCACGGCGAGCTGACCGACCACAACGGGCGCACGGTGAACTTCCGCAACGTGGTGGTCATCATGACCACCAACGCGGGCGCCACCGAACAGGCGAAAGAGGCCATCGGCTTTGGCCGCGACCGGCGCGAGGGCGAGGATACCGCCGCCATCGAGCGCACCTTCACGCCCGAATTCCGCAACCGCCTGGACGCAGTCATCAGCTTTGCGCCGCTGTCGCGCGAGGTGATCCTGCAGGTGGTCGAGAAATTCGTGCTGCAACTCGAAGCGCAGCTTCTCGACCGGGGCGTGTCGATCGAACTGACCCGCAAGGCCGCCGAATGGCTGGCCGAAAAGGGCTACGACGACAAGATGGGCGCGCGCCCGCTGGGCCGGGTCATCCAGGAGCACATCAAGAAGCCGCTGGCCGAGGAGCTTCTGTTCGGCAAGCTGGCCAAGGGCGGTCTGGTCAAGGTCGGCGTCAAGAACGGCGAGATCGACCTCAAGATCGAAGAGCCGCAAAAGGCCCGCCTGACCTCGCGCAAGAAGCCGCCGCTTCTGACCGCGGACTGAGCGGCCCGACCGCGACGAAACGACAAAGGACCGGCCCGCGTGGCCGGTCCTTTTTCTTGCCGCTTGATCGGATCACCACGCGGCCTATGGTCGACGCATGACCCGGTTTGCCGCGATCCTCGCCACCGCCGCCCTTGCCACCCTCGCCGCCCCGGCGCTGGCGCGCGAGCCGTTGCTGGGTCTGCCCATCGCCTGCACCCTGGGCGAAGACTGTTTCATCCAGCACCATGTCGACGCCGACCCCGGCCCGGGCGGGGCCGATTTCACCTGCGGCACGCTCAGCTATGACGGCCACGGCGGCACCGATTTCGCCCTCAACTCGCTGGCCGCGATGGCGGCGGGCGTCGATGTGATCGCCGCCGCCCCCGGCGTGGTGCGCGCGCTGCGCGACGGGATGCCGGACGCGGGGCTGGCGGGCACTCCACCCGACACCCTCGACGGGCAGGAATGCGGCAACGGCGTGGTGATCGACCACGGCGACGGCTGGAGCACGCAATACTGCCACCTCAGCATGGGGTCCGTCACGGTCGCGGTGGGGCAGCGCGTGGCGATGGGGCGGGTCTTGGGCCAGGTCGGCCTGTCGGGCGTGACCGAGTTCCCGCATCTGCATTTCGCCCTGCGCGACGGGGATCGCGAGGTCGACCCGTTCAACACCGACGGCATCGTGACCTGCGGCGCCGACGATGGCCCGGACGACGACATGTGGAAAGACCCGCTGCCCTACGTGCCAGGCGGGCTGATCGCGGTCGGCATGGCGCAGGAGGTGCCGGCCTATGACGCCATCAAGGCAGGCACGGCGGCGCGCGCCACCATGCCCGCCGACGCCGCCGCACTGGTCGGCTGGGCCTACCTGTTCGGCGGGCGCGCGGGCGACGTGGTGGCGATCAGCCTGCAGGCACCCGACGGCAGCACGTTGGTTTCGCGGGAGATCACGCTCGAAGAAACCCAGGCGCAACTGTTCCGCGCCGCTGGCCGCAAACGCCCCGAGGGCGGCTGGACGCCGGGGGGATGGAGCATTGTCGTGGAATTGCGCCGGGGCGGGGCGGTGCTGGACATGATGTCGGGCCGGGTCACCGTCGACGACTGACGCCCTACTTCTCGGTCAGTTTCAACTCGATCCGCCGGTTCGCCGCCAGCGCCTCGGGGCTGTCGCCGGGATCGACCGGCTGGAATTCACCGAACCCCGTCGCCGCCAGCCGGTCTGGCGGGAAGCCAAGCTCCTCGATCATGTAATGCACCACCGACAGCGCGCGGGCCTGGCTCAGTTCCCAGTTGTCGGCATAGTCGCTGTTGACCCCCAGCTTGGTTTTGTCGGTGTGGCCATCCACCCGGATCACCCAGTCGATCTCGGGCGGAATCTGGTCGGCCACGTCGGACAGGATTTCCGCCACCCGCGCGATCTGGGCGCGGCCGCCTTCGGACAGTTCGGCCTTGCCGGGGTCGAACAGCACTTCCGACGAGAACACGAAGCGGTCGCCGACGATGCGCACGCCCTCGCGGTCGCCGAGGATTTCGCGCAGCTTGCCGAAGAAATCCGAACGGTAGGCTTCCAGTTTCTTGGCTTCCTCCTCCAGCCGCTTGCGCTCGGCCTCTTCCAGCTCGGCGCGGCGCCGTTCCTCGGCGGCGACTTGGGCCAGGGCCGCGTTCAGCCGCGTGCCAAGCGCCTCGATCTGCACCTGTGCGGCCTCGTCGCGGGCCTCGGATTCGGCCAGGATCTGCTGCAGGCCGGATAGCTGGCGGCGCAGCGCCACCATCTGTTCGTTGAGCAGCGCGATCCTGCGCTGCGCCTCGGCAGACACCGCCTTTTCCTCGGACAACTCGGCATTGGCCGCCGACAGCAGCAGCGCCCGCCGGTCGGCCTCGCTCAGGGCCTCGCGCGCCTCGGTCTCGGCGGCGGCCTTTTCGGCCAGCGCGGCGGCGAGCCGTTCGCGCAGCGCCGCCTCGTCGCCCACGTCGTCCGACAGCGCCTCGGCCTCGGCCAGGGCCGCCGCCAGCTTGGCGTTCAGATCGGCATTCGCCGCCTCGGCGGCGGCCAGCAGGGTCAAAGTCTCCTCGGCGCGCTTGCGCTGTTCCTCCAGCGCCAGCGTCATCGCGGTCAACTCATCGTCGGCGTTCTTCAGCCGTTCGCGCAGCGCCTCGGCGGCGGCGGCCTCGGCCAGCCGCGCGGCTTCTTCGTCGCTCAGCGCCGCCTCGGCGTCGGCCAGACGCGCGCGCAGGGCCTCGGCAGCGGCCAGTTCGGCCAGACGCGCGGCCTCGGCATCGGACAGGTCCGCCTGCATCGTCGACAGCCGCTCGCGCAACGCCGCCGCCGCCGCCTGTTCCCTGAGCCGCGCCGCCTCCTCGTCCGACAGCGCCACCTCGACCTCGGCCAGACGCTGGCGCAGCGCCTCGGCAGCGGCGCGTTCGGCCAGCCGCGCGGATTCCTCCTCGGTCAACCCCGCCTCAAGCTCAGCCACGCGCGCCGCCAGCCCCTCGGCGGTCGCAGTCCCGTCCTCGAGCCGCGCCAGCGCATCGGCCAGCGTGCTTTCGCGCTCCTCCAGCGTGGTTTCGGCCTGTTCAAGCCGCGCCAGCGTCTGCGACAGCGTTCCCTCGCGCGTGGCAAGCTCGGCCCGGGCGGTCTCCAGCGCCGCCTCGCGGTCCTCGAGCCGCGCCAGCGCGTTGGCCAGCGAGGTGTCGCGCTCCTCGATCCGGCTTTGCAGATCGGCCACCAGCGCATCCAGCGCCTCGCGCCGTGCGGCGGCCAGCCGGGCGGCTTCGGCCTGGGCGTCGATCTCGTCGCGCGCCGAGGCCAGCGCCAGGTTCAGCGCCTCCTGCTCCGAGATCAGCCGCGCCTGGGCCGCCTCAAGCTCCTCGATGGTGGCCGACATCCGCGCACCCGCCTCGCGCGCCGTGTCGCGTTCGGCCAGCAGGGTGGCCACCTGCGCCTCGAACGAGGTGATGCGCGCCGCCCGCGCCGCAAGCTCGCCCTGCTGCGCCTCGATCTGCGCATTCAACGAGGCGATCAGCGCAGCCTGGGTCTCGGCCTCCTCCGTCGCCCGGTCGAGCGACGAGGTCAGCGTGCCGACCTCGGTTTCCAGCCGCGCCGAGCGGCCGCGTTCCAGCCCCAGCGCCTCGGCCAGTTCGGCCACCTGCGCCGACAGCTCGTTCAACTCGCTGGCCTGCCCCGAGATGGTTTCGCGCAGCACGTATTGCACCACCATGAAGATGGTCAGAACGAACATCAGCACCAGCAGCAGCGCCGTCATCGCATCGACGAACCCGGGCCAGATCGACCCCGAAATCCGTTGCGTCGATCGGCGCGACAGGGCCATGTCAGCCGCGCCCCGTCGCCTGCCGGATGGCCTGCGTCAGCGCCCCGATTTCCGCGCGCAGCTCGGCCAGGCTTTCCTGCCGCCCGGCCGACATTTCCTCGAGGATGCGCAGAAGCTGCACGTCGATCGAGCGCAGGCGCATCCGGCTCTCGGCATCCACATGCGCGCCGCCGTCCTCGGCCTGGGCCTCGAAATGCGCCAGCATCCGGTCCTGGCTTTCGGCCATGCGGATCAGGTAGGGGGTCGAGACACCCTCGTCCTCGATCCGCCGCGTCAGCCGGTCGATAGACCCGGCCAGATCGCCCAGCCGCTCGTCGACCAGCGCGCGGCTCACGTCGGACTGGGTGAACATGGTCTGCAGCGCTTCCATCTGCTCGGCCATATGCGCCAGCCACGCGTTCGCGCCGGCCGGTTCGCCCATCGCCTCGCCCTCGCCGTCGCCGGGGGCAAAGCCGAACTTGGTGATCGAAGACAGCCATTCCTCGAGCTCACGGTAGAACCGGTTCTGGCCGTGGGTGGCGAACAACTCCAAGAGCCCCACCACCAGCGACCCGGCCAGACCCAGCAGCGACGACGAGAACGCCGTGCCCATGCCGCCCAACTGGCTTTCAAGCCCGCTCATCAGCCGGTTGAACACTTCGACGCCGCTGTCGGTTTCGTCAGGCGCCAGCGAGCGGATGGTTTCGACCACCGCCGGAACGGTGGTGGCAAGGCCGAAGAAGGTGCCCAGAAGGCCAAGGAAAATCAAGAGGTTGGTGATATAGCGCGTGATGTCGCGTTCTTCGTCGATCCGCGTGGCGACCGAGTCGAGCACCGAGCGCGCCGAGGCCGCGCCGATCTGCATCCGCGCGCCCCGCGCACGCAGAAGCGCCGCCAGCGGCGCCAGCAGGCGCGGCGCGCTGTCGTCCTCGTCCGTGCCCGCGGCCGAGGTGATGCGCTTGATCCAGCTTACCGACGAGAACAGTTGGAACACCTGCCAGAAGCAGGCCCCGAGGCCGACCAGGAAGACGAACAGGATGAACCCGTTGAGATAGAGGTTGGCGAGGAACACCGGCAACACGCGCGGCAACGCGAAATAGACCCCGACACCGACCAGTGCGAGCACGATCAGCATGGTCAGGATTTTTCCCACGGGCTGGGTAAAATTCGGCTCGGCCCCGCGATCCGGCTGGTCCATCAGGACACTCCCGTCGCCATTATCATTACGCGCGGAGGATACGGGCAGAGGGCCGCGATGCCAAGAACAGAAAGGGCCACGCGCCGTCCTACCCCGCCGCCAGGTGGCGCCGCACGTTGCGCGCAAGCCACGTCAGGTCTTCATCCTCGATGCCAAGCTCGACCAGGTGACGGGCGGTGTTCTCGAGGTATTCGCGGTTCGGCCCCATCCCGCCGACCGCATGGGCGATGATCCGGGCCTGTTCGCTCAGCGGCAGCCCGCCGCAATACTGCACGTGCTCGGTGTCGATCACGTAGCACACCGCCTCGATGCGCCGCCCGTCATGCAGGTCGAGCGTCAGCACCCGCTCCACATAGGCCGACGACACCAGTTCGCGTTCGCGCAAGGCCGACAGGGTCGGCGCATGGGCATCCGGCGACACCCGGAACGCCAGCCCGTGACAGGCCGCGCCCTCATGCGGGTCGAGCGCCAGCACAAGGCCCGGATTCTCGACCGTGCCGCGATGGTGGATCGAGCGCATGCAGAAGCTGCGGGCATAGCCCGACAGGGTGGCAAGGTGGGTCTCGACGTGGGGAAAGCCCGGATTCCACATCAACGAGCCATAGCCGAACACCCATAGATCCTGCATCGTCATCGCGCTGGTCACTCGCCTTTCCTGCCGATAGAACGGCCACATTCCTAACAGAGAGGCTTTCATGCGCAAGTTGCCGTTGGTTCTGGTTCTTCTCGGTGTCGTGGCCTTCGCGGGCTGGGGCGGCTACTGGCTGGTCGGTGCCCGCACGACCGAGTCTGCGTTTTCCGGCTGGTTCGAAGCGCGCCGCGCCGATGGCTGGGTGGCGGAATACGACGACCTGAACACCGCCGGGTTTCCCAACCGGTTCGACACCACCTTCACCGGCCTGAGCCTGGCCGACCCCGACAACGACCTGGCCTGGGAGGCGCCGCTGTTCCAGGTTCTCACGCTGAGCTACACGCCGCACAAGTTCATCGCCGTCTGGCCGCATGAACAGGTGCTGGCCCGGCCCGACCAGCGCCTGACCATCGCCTCGGACGACATGCGTGCCTCGATCAGCTTCGAGCCCGACCTGACGCTGCCGGTCGATCATGCCACCTTCGAGACCTCGGGTGCCGACATCGCCTCGTCCAACGGCTGGCAAAGCCGGATCGGTCACGGCCAGTTGTCGATCCGGCGCACCCCCGGCGGGGCGGCGAACAGTTATGATCTCTACCTTGCCGCCACCGACATGGTGCCGGGCGACGATTACATGCAGACCCTGCGCGGCGTGGCTAACCTGCCCGACGTGATCGACAGCGTGACGGTGAATGGCCGCGCCACCTTCGACGCGCCGTGGGACCGGTTCGCGGTCGAGCGGCGGCGGCCCCAGCCCACCCGGATCGAGCTGGACAGCCTCGACGCCGCCTGGGGCGACCTGGCGCTGGCCGCCACCGGCGCGCTGGATGTCGCCGCCGACGGCACCCCGACCGGCGAGATCGCCGTCAAGGCCACCAACTGGCGCGAGATGATCGCGCTGGCCGAGGCCACCGGCGCGCTGTCGGCGGACTGGGTCGTGCCGCTGACCCGCGCGCTCGAGGCGCTGGCCGGGCTGTCGGGCGACCCGGAAACGCTGGACGTGCCGCTGCGCTTCGGTCGCGGCCTCATGTCGGTCGGCCCGATCCCGGTGGGCGCGGCCCCGAAGATCAGGTTGTGGTAGGGGCCCGGATAGCCGACTGACGCAAAAGCGTGCCCTTGATCCCGAGGGCCGCGCCGGGCGCAAGGTCGTCAGGGATACCCCCTACCCCAGCACGAACAGCGTGATCGCAGGAAACGCGATCAGGAGCCCGACCCGCACCAGGTCCGAGGCCAGGAACCAAAGCACCGCCCGGTAGGTCGCGACCATCGGCGTGTCGCGGTCCATCGTGTTGATGATGAACAGGATCATCCCCACCGGCGGCGTGATCAGCCCGACCTCGACCACGATCAGCACCAGCACGCCGAACCACAGCGCGAGGTGCTCGGCCCCGATCATCGCGGCGCGCGCCTCGGTGATCCCCACCCCCAGCGCGCGCGCCTGATCGCGGCCAAGTTGCACCCCCTCGGCCAGCGCCGCCTCGATCCCCGCCAGCATGTCGGGCGCGATGCCCTCCGGCACGCCCGCCGCCAGGATGCGCGCGGCCTCGTCCAGTTGCATCGCGGTGAAATCGACCAGCCCGAAGTCCAGCCCCGCCACGATCGGGAAAAAGATCGGGATGGTCAGCAGGATCATCGACAGGCTGTCCATCAGGCAGCCCAGCACCAGGTAGACCATGAGGATCACCACCAGCACCATGTAGGGGCCGAAGCCCTGCGCCACGACCCACTCGGCCAGCCCCTGCGGCACCTGCGTCACGGCCAGAAAGCCGTTGTAGAACGCCGCCCCCAGCACGATGAAAAAGATCATCGCGGTGGAGCTTGCCGTGGCGGTGAAGGCCTCGGCCAGCGCCCGCCAGCCCAGCGCCCCGCCCAGCGCCGCGATCAGCCCGGTGCCCAGCGCGCCAACCGCCGCGCCCTCGGTCGGGGTGAACAGCCCGCCGTAGATGCCGCCGACCACCAGCGCGAACACCAGCATCACCGGCCAGACATCGGCCAGCGCCCTGACCCGCGCCGCCATCGGCACCGCCGCGCGCACCCCGGCCGCACCGGGGTTGACCCGCACGTAGACCGAGATCGCCAGCACATAGCCCAGCGCCGCCAGCACCCCCGGCACGATGGCGACCAAAAACAGCTTGGCGATGTTCTGTTCGGTCAGGACCGCGTAGATCACCATCACCACCGAGGGCGGAATGAGGATGCCCAGCGTCCCGCCCGCCGCCAGCGTCGCCGAGGCGAAGCCGCCGGAATAGCCCGCGGCGCGCAGTTCCGGCAGCGCCACCCGCCCCATCGTCGCCGCCGTGGCCAAGGATGATCCGCAGATCGCCCCGAACCCCGCCGACGCGCCGATGGTGGCCATCGCCACGCCCCCCTTGCGATGCCCCAGCCAGGCCTCGGCGGCCTTGAACAGCGCCCGGCTCATGCCGCCGAGGGTGGCGAAATGGCCCATCAGCAGGAACATCGGCACGATCGACAGCGAATAGGAGGAAAACGTGGTGTAGGTCTCGGTCTTGAGCCGCGCCAGCGCGATCCGCGGGCTGCCGTCGATCAGGCTCAGCCCGACAAAGCCGGTCACGAACATCGCCAGCCCGATCGGCACGCGCAGGAAGATCAGCGCGAGAAGGGCCGGGAACGACCACAGGCCGATCTCGACCGGGCTCAATCCGTCACCCCGGTCGGCGCGGGCAGGACCATGCGCCCGTTCGCCGCCTCGACGATGCGGGCAACCGCAACATAGACCCCGACCACGGCGCCCGCCGAGGCTGCCACAAGGCTTGCGCCGTAGGCCCACCACAGCGGGAACTGCAAAAGAAACGTGGTCTGGCCGCTGCGGTATTTGGCCAGCGTGCCGTGAAACAACTGCACCGCGATCACCACCAGCACCAGCGCAAAGACCAGCGCGATGACCATGTCCAGCACCCGGCCCGCGCGCGCCGGCAGATACCGGGTAAAGACATCGACCACCGCGTGCCCGCCGGTGATGTGGGCATAGGGCAGAAAGGCAAAGACGGCAAAGGCGGTGCCGGCCTCGACCAGTTCATAATCGCCGGTGATCGCGCCCAGCCCGGTCTCGCGCCCGATGATCGAGGCGCCGACCACCGCGATCAGCGCCACCAGCACCAGCCCGCCGGCAATGGCGAACCCGGTCGAGATGCCAAGGAAGAAACGGTGCATGATCGGCTTTCGCCCCCGGTCGGTGCCCGCTTACCGGCCGTAGATGTCAAGCGTCGCCATCTCGGCGGCGCAGGTGGCCATCCGCGCCTCGGCCTCGGCGATCAGCCCGGCCCCGTCCATCCCGGCCGCGTCCATCTCGGCGGCCCAGTCGGCCCGGATCGGGCTGGCCAGCGCGTGCCAGTCGCGCGCCTCGTCGGCGGGAATGGTGACGATGGTATTGCCCAGATCAAGCGCCATGTCCCGCGCCGGGGCATCCGCATCGGCCTGGGTGCCGCCGGCAAAGACCGAGAACGCCAGCCCGGAATTGGCGTCGATCACCGCCTTGAGGTCGTCGGGAAGACCGTCATAGGCCGCCTTGTTCATCGCCAGGATGAAAGTGAGGTTGTAGAGCGCCGGACCCTCGAACTCGGTGTGGTTGGTGACCAGTTCCGGCACCTTGAGCGCGCCGGTGACCTCCCAGGGCAGCGTCGCCCCCTCGACCACGCCGCGCGACAGCGCCTCGGGCAGGGCCGGCACCGGCATCCCCACCGCCTCGGCGCCGATCTGCTCCAGCATCGCGTTGACCATGCGCGATCCGCCGCGGATCTTCATGCCCTCGAGGTCGCCGGGCACCCGCACCGGGTCGGTGGTGTGCAACACCCCCGGCCCATGCACCCAGGTGCCGATCATCTTCACATCCCGAAACTCGCCGTCCTTCATGTGTTCGTCATACATCTGCCAGAAGGCGCAGGAGGCCGCGCGGGCATCCTCGACGATGAACGGAAGCTCGAACACCTCGGTGGTGGGAAAGCGCCCGGGCGTATAGCCAACGGCGGTCCAGATCACGTCGGCGATGCCGTCGATGGCCTGGTCGATCAGCTCGGGCGGCGTGCCGCCCAGCGCCATCGCGCCGTAGCGCTCGACCTTGATGCGGCCCCCGGACTGCGCCTCGACGTTGTCGGCCCAGACATCGAGGATCAGCTTGGGCACGTTGGCCTGCGGTGACAGGAACTGGTGCAGCTTCAACGTCACCTCCTGTGCCAGCGCACCCGTCGCGGTGAACGCGGCCAGGGCGGCGGCGGTGGCCAGGCGGGCGATCCTGTGTGTCTTGGTCATGCAATCCTCCGTTCGCTCAGGACGATCTGGCACAGCCCGGCGCGCTTTTCCATGCCTTTGCGCGCCCCGGCGTCGGTTAATTTTTGCCGGGCAAAGCGGGACAACCGGCAGAAACCCGCCCGCACAGGGCGCTTTGGCCGTCGCCTCTGGCGCCCGGGCCTCATGCGTCTATGGAGCCGCAGCCGCGCCGGATCGGCGCAAATCGAACATCCGAGGACGACCATGACCAAGAGACTGAACCGGGCCGCCATGGCCCTGACTGCCCTTGCCCTGCAGGCCGCGGGCCAGGCGGGCGCGGACACCATCATCTCGACCAAGGGCCAGCAGCGCCTTTCGGCCTGGATCACCGGCTATACCTATTGGGACAACACCCCGCCCGGGTCGGCCGCGATCGCCCGCCCGGTGGTGCATGACGAGGCCGGCGGCATCGGCACCTGGGCCGATCCGGTGACGGTGGCGGTGGGGCGCTCGGGCAATGACTGGCACTATGAGCCGGGCACGCGCCTCTACCTGTCCGGGCTGATGAAATACGCGGTGGTCGAGGATCTGTGCGGCGCCTGCGGCGGCGGGCGCGACGGGCGGGTGCATTTGGACATCTATGTCGGCGGGGCCGAAACCTCGGCCAGCGCGGCCCGCGCCTGCGCGATGAAGATCACCGCGGTGCAGGACGTGGTGGTGAACCCCGGCCCCGGCTACCCGGTCGCCGCCGGAGAACTGGCCGAAGCCTGCCGGGTGTTCTGAGGCCGGGAAAAAGAGCATCGAGCAACGCTCTTTGCCTCCGGCGGGAGTATTCTGGCCAGGATGAAGGCGCCGGTCACTCGCCCGGCTGACCCTCGAAGCCGTGGTCGGGCGGGGCCGGGAACAGGCGTTTCATCCGCCGCCCCAGCCCGTCTGTATAGGTCAGAAGCACCGGCACCACCACCAGCGTGAGCAGCGACGACGAGATCAGCCCGCCGATCACGGCATGCGCCATCGAGGCGTTCTCGCCGGTGCCGCCATGCAGGTTGAGCGCCAGCGGCAGCATCCCGAAGATCATCGCCAGCGTGGTCATCACGATCGGCCGGAACCGGGTGCGCCCGGCATGGACGAGGCCGTCATAGAGGTTGCGCCCCTCGCGCACCTGCTGGTTGGCGTTGTCGACCAGCAGGATGGCGTTCTTGGTCACCAGCCCCATCAGCATGATGAAGCCGATGATCGAGAAGATGTTGAGCGTCGAGCCCCAGGCCAGAAGCCCCAGCATCACCCCGATCAGCGCCAATGGCAGCGATGACATGATCGCGAAGGGTTGCAGGAACGAGCCGAACTGGCTGGCCAACACGAGGTAGATGAAGATCACCGCCAAGAGCAGCGCCGCCCCCGCCGCGACCGTGATGTCGGCGAATTGCTCGGCATCGCCGCCGGTCTTGACGCGGTAGCCCAGCGGCATGTCGAGCCGCTCCATCGCCGCCTGGAACAGCGGCGTGGCATCGCCGATCTTGAGACCGTCGAGGTTGGCGGTGACGCGCACCGAACGGTCGCGGTCCTCGCGGTTGATCTCGCCCGGGCCTTCGGACTGGACGATGGTGCCGACCTGGTCCAGCCGCACCACCCCCGCCGCGCCGGTGGCGCCGCTCTGGGCGATCGGCAGCGCACCCAGCACGGTGGCATCGCGCCGCGCGTCCTTGGGCAGGCGCACCACCACGTCGAGCGTCTCGCCCGCCGGAGTGGTCCATTCCGACACCGTCTGCCCGCTCAGCATCGGGTTGAGCGTATTGCCCACCAGTTGCAGCGACACCCCGAGGTCGGAGGCCACGTCGCGGTCGAGCCGGATGCCCAGCGTCGGCTGCGGATCGTCCAGCGTGGTGCGCACGTCGACAAAGCCGTCGATGGCCTCAAGCTCGGCGCGCAGGTCGTTGGCCAGCCGCTCGAGCACCCCCAGGTCGGGGCCGAAGATCTTGATCTCGACCGGCGGCGCGACCTCGCCGAAGCCCGAGGGCGCGCCGACCGAAAAGCGCGCACCGGGAATGGCCTTGAGCGCCTCGCGGGTCTCGGAGGCGAGGTCTTCCGGGCTGCGCTCGCGTTCGTCCTGCGGCACCATGCGCACGATGATGGTGGCCCGGTTGTCGCCCGAGGTGGTGCCGGAGTTGATCGTGGCATAGGTGCCGATCACTTCGGGAAAGCGCGCGCGCAAGAGCGCGTCGATCTGGCGGATCTTCTCGGCGGTGCGCTCGAGCGAAGTGCCGACCGGGGTTTGCAGGTCGACCTGGTATTCCGAGGTGTCGGACGGCGGCACGAACTCGGCGCCGACCTGCGGAAACACCGCCAGGCCCGCGACAAACGCCGCGGCCGCGACCGCCAGCGTCGATTTGCGGAACTTCAGCGCCTTTTTCAGAAGCTTGCCGTATTGCACGCCCAGCCATTCGAAGAACCGGTCGAACTGGGCCACCGCCCGGCCAATTGGCCCGCGCTTGGCGTTCTCGTCCGCCGAAGGGTCATACCAGACCGAGGACATCATCGGGTCGAGCGTGAACGACACGAACAGCGAGATCAGCACCGCCACCGACACCGTCACGCCGAATTGCAGGAAGAACCGGCCGAGGATGCCCTCCATGAAGGCCACCGGCAGGAACACCGCGACGATGGACAGGGTGGTGGCCAGCACCGCCAGCCCGATCTCGTTGGTGCCGTCCAGCGCCGCCTGCCGGTGCGACTTGCCCATCTTGAGGTGGCGCATGATGTTCTCGCGCACCACGATGGCGTCGTCGATCAGGATGCCGACGGCCAAGGACAGCGCCATCAGGCTCATCATGTTCAGCGTGAAGCCGAGGAAATAGATCGCCGTCATCGTGCCGATGATCGAGATCGGCAGCGTCAGGCCCGTGATCACCGTCGAGCGCCAGGAATTCAGGAACAGAAACACGATGAAGGTGGCCAGCGCCGCGCCCTCGATGATCATGTTCTGGACCGAGTGGAAGCTGTCGATCACCGGTTTGGCGTTGTCGCGCAGCACCTCGATCCCGACATCGCCGAACTCGTCCTCGGCGGCCATCCTGTCCAGCTCTTCGCGGATCTTGCCGGCGACCTCGACGGTGTTGGCGCCCTGGGTCTTCACGATGTCGACCGCCAGCGCGTATTCGCCGTCCAGCATCGCCAGCGACGTGCGCTCGGCCAGCCGGTCGTCGAGCGTGGCGATATCGCCCAGCCGGATCGGTTGCCCGGCGCGGCGCGCGACGATGATGTCGGCGAAATCGGCCAGCGTTTTCAGCCGCCCCTCGACCTGCACCGAGGTGGTCGAGGCCGCGTCGGAAATGGCGCCCGCCGGCAGGTCCTGGTTCTCGACGGCCAGCGCGCCGGTCACTTCCGAGACGCCCACCGACAGCGCGGTCAGCCGGTCGGGGTCGACCTCGACATGCAATTCGCGCGGCACGCCGCCGACCACCGAGGCCCGCCCGACGCCGCGGATGTTGGCCAGCCGCTTGGCGATCACGTCCTCGGTCAACGCGGTCAGCGCGCCCACACCCAGCCGCTCTGACCGGACGCCGACCGACATCACCGGGATCTCGCCGGGGTCGAAGCGCAAGATCTGCGGGTCGTCGGCAGAGTCGGGAAACGCGGCCTGCACCTGCGCGATGCGGTCGCGCACGTCCTGGGCGGCCGAGGCGCTGTCGACCTCGAGGTCGAACAGGATCAGCACCAGCGCCGAGCCGGTGCGCGCCGTGGCCTGCACCGAATCGATGCCCGCCAGCGTCGATACCGCGTCCTCGATCGGCTTTATGATGTCGCTTTCCACCGCTTCGGGCGTGGCGCCGGGGTAGGATTGCACCACCGCGACCACCGGAAAGTCGATATCGGGCAATTGCTCGATCGGCAGGCGCATGTAGGAAAACGCGCCGATCACCAGCATCGCCACCATCACCATGGTGGCAAAGACCGGCTGGGCGACACTGATACGGGTCAGGATCATCGGGTCACTCCACCAGCTCGATCTGCATGCCGGGCTTCAGCTCCGGCAGGGGTTCGGCCACCACGACCTCGCCCGGCTCCAGCCCCGAGGCGATCTCGATCACCGCGCCCGCGTCCCACTCGCGCGCGATCTCGACCGCGCGGCGCTGGGTCATGCCGTTCTCGACCACGATCACGTAATCGCCGTCCGCGTCGTGGTGCAGCGCGCCGGACGGAATGCCCAGCCCGTCCTGCTTCGCTTCCAGCACGATCCGGCCCGAGGCGAACATGCCGCCGCGCAACTCGCCGCCCTCGTTCGGCAGCGAGACATAGATCGGCAGCATCCGGCTGCCTTCGATGGCGACCGGGTTGAGCCGTTCCAGACGCCCCTGAAAGACGCGCTCGCCAAAGCCCTCGACCTTCAACTCGACCGGCTGGCCGGGGGCAAGCTGCGGGCCATAGCTGACCGGCGCGGTGGCCTCGACCTCGAGCCGGGTCAGGTCGACCACGGTCATCAGCGGCGAGCCGGCGCCGACGAACTGGCCGGGGTCGATCTGGCGCTCCGAGATCACCCCGTCGAAGGGCGCTGTGACCGTGGCACGCTCCAGCGAGCGGCGGGCGTTCTCCACCATCGTCGTCTGCGCCGCCAGCGAGGCGGTCAACTGGTCGAGGTTCGAACGGGCCCGGTCCAGCGCGTTGGGCGCCGACAGACCCCGGTCGACCAGGCTTTGCGTGCGCTCGTATTCGGTGCGCGCCAGATCAAGCTGCACCTGCGTTGCCTCGGCATTGGCGCGCGCCTGGGCCAGTTGGCTTTCCAGCGCGTCGACATCGAACTGCACCAGCACGTCGCCCTCCGCCACGGTGTCGCCGGGCTGACCGTCGACCGTGACCACCCGTCCCGACACCTCCGCCGACAGGTGAAGCTGGCGCGCCGGGGCCAGCGAGCCGGTGGTTTTCAGCGTCTCGCGCAATTCCATCGGCGCGACCGTCGCGATCTCGAACGGGGCAAGCTGCAACAACGGCGGGCGCGCGGCGCGGGCGGCCTCTTTCTCGGCTTCGGCGATCCGCGCGGCCTCGCGCGCCTCGATCACCGCCTGCAACTGCCCGGTCTGGTAGAAATACCCGACCGCACCGCCGGCCAGCAGAACGATCAGCAGCGGCCACAGCCACCAGCGGCGCTTTTTCCGGGGCAGGCCCTTTTCGGCGCGCTCGGCAGCGGCCTTCTCACGCTTGTTCATCGCCCAGTCGGGCTTGGCAAAGTCCTTGCTCATCGGATCACTCATTTTTCTCGTTTGAAGGCCCGTCGCAGCCCGTTTGCGACACCCGGGCCGCCCATTCCTCGAAGAAGTCCGCCGAATCGCGATAGGTACGGGCGAACCCCGCCACCCGATCACGCGCGCCGGTGTCGTCGTCGGGGAAATCCGCGACGATCTGGTCGATGCGCTCGCCGTTGGCGCGAAAACGCCGGGCCATGGCGCGCAGCATCTGCGGCATCGCGTCGAACTCGGCCTTGTAGGCATCCTGCCGCGTCCCCACCGGAGACACCCGCTGCACGGTGCCGCGATCGGCCAGCATCCGGGCATTGGTGCTGGCCGAGGCTTTCGAGATCTTCAAGGCCTCGGTCATCTGGTTCAGGGTGCGCGCCTCGCCCTCGACGATCAGGTAGCCGAGGATCTGCCCGGCGATGCGTGGCTGCCCCTCGGCCTGCATCATCAGGCCCATCTGTTCGATAAACTGGTCGCGCGGCGTGGTCATGGCAGGCGACATAGGGGATGCGGTCAATGCATTCAATAGGTATTGAACGCATTGACCGCAGAAATTCTGCCACCGCCGCGCCGCAAACCCCGGATCGCGCATCCGCCGCATAGAACCCCGCGCGCATCTGCGCTATCGAGGCGCCGAACGCCCTGGAAAGTGCCCGCCATGATGCCGATGCCCCTGCCGCTGACCCGCGACCTCGTCCTGATCGGGGGCGGGCACGCGCATGCGCTGGTGGCGCGGATGTGGGGGATGAAGCCCCTGCCCGGCGTGCGCGTGACGCTGATCAACCCCGGCCCGACCGCGCCCTATTCGGGCATGCTGCCGGGCCATATCGCCGGGCACTACACCCGCGACGCGCTCGATATCGACCTGGTGAAGTTGGCGCGGTTTGCCGGCGCGCGGCTGATCCTCGGCGCGGCGACGGCAATTGATCCGGTGGCGAAAACCGTCACCATCGCGGGGCGCGGGCAGGTCGGCTATGACATCGCCTCGGTCGACGTGGGCATCCATGCCGAGATGCCGGCGATCCCGGGCTTTTCCGACCACGCCACCGGGGCCAAGCCGCTCGACACCTACGCCGCGCGCTGGCGCGACTTCCTGGCCCGCGCGGCGGCGGGCGAGGTCGCGCCCGAGGTTGCGGTGATCGGCGGCGGGGTGGCCGGGTCGGAACTGGCGCTGGCGATGGCGCACGCGCTGCGCCGCGACGTGGGGCCGGCCGCACGGGTGGCGCTGATCGAGGCCGAGGCCGACATCACCGCCAACAACCCCGCCACCCGCCGCCACCTGGCGGACGCGATGGAGCGGCTGGGCGTCACCCTGCATACCTCGGCCACTGTCACCCGGATCGAGGCGGACCGCGTGCTGCTGGCCTCGGGCGCTCCTGTGCGCAGCCATTTCACCGTCGGCGCGGCGGGGGCCTTTGCCCATGGCTGGCTGGCCGACAGCCCCCTTCCGACCACGCCCGACGGCTTTCTGCCGGTCGACGAAACCCTGCGCGTGGCGGGCCACGACAGCCTGTTCGCGGTCGGCGATTGCGCCCACATGCCGCACGCGCCCCGCCCCAAGGCGGGCGTTTTCGCGGTGCGCGCCGGGCCGGTGCTCTACCGCAACCTCGCCGCCTCGCTGTCGGGCGGGGCCTTGCGCGCGTTCAGGCCGCAGAAGGATTACCTCAAGCTGGTGTCGCTGGGCGGCAAGGCGGCGCTGGCGGAAAAGTGGGGCAAAAGCCTTGCCGCGCCGGTGATGTGGCGCTGGAAGGACCGGATCGACCAGAAATTCATGGACAAGTTCCGCCACCTGCCCGAGATGACGCCGCCCGCCCTGCCCGACCCGGTGGCGCTGGGCGTGGCCGAGGAAATGGCCGGCAATCACAAGCCGCTGTGCGCCGGTTGCGGCGCCAAGGTCGGGCCGGGCACGCTGGCGCACGCGCTGGCCACGCTGCCCCGCTCCGGGCGCGATGACGTGCTGTCGGGGCCGGGCGACGATGCCGCCGTGCTGCAGGTCGGGGGTGCCACGCAGGTCATCACCACCGACCACCTGCGCGCCTTCTCCGAGGATCATGGCCTCTTCGCGCGGATCGCGGCGGTGCATGCGCTGGGCGATATCTGGGCGATGGGCGCCAGCCCGCAGGCCGCGCTGGTCAGCGTGATCCTGCCGCGCATGGCCGAGCCGTTGCAGGCCCGCAGCATGGCCGAGATCATGCAAGGTGCGGGCGAGGTGTTCGGCCCCGAAGGCGCCGAGGTGGTCGGCGGGCATAGCTCGATGGGGGCCGAGATGACGCTGGGCTTCACCCTGACCGGGCTGGTGGAGGGCGCGCCGATCAGCACCGCCGGCGCACGCGCGGGCGATGCGCTGATCCTGACCCGGCCGATCGGCAGCGGCACCATTCTGGCCGCCGAGATGCAGGGCAAGGCGGCGGGGGCGGATGTGGCGGCGATGCTGGCGGTGATGGCGACGCCGCAGGGCGACGCGGCGCGGCTGTTGGCGGGCGCGCATGCGATGACGGATGTGACCGGCTTTGGGCTGGCCGGGCACCTGATGGCGATCTGCGCGGCATCAAAGCTGGGCGCCGAGGTGCAGCTTGACGCGGTGCCGGTCTATGCCGGGGCGCTGGATCTGGCCAGCGCCGGCCACCGCTCGTCGATCTTCGCCGCCAACCGCGCCGCCGCACCCGTTTCCGGGGCCGAGGGTGCGCTGGGCGCGCTTTTGCACGACCCGCAAACCTCGGGCGGGCTGCTCGCGGCGGTCGACCCGGACCAGGCCTTCGGGCTGGCGATGGAGTTGCGCGCCGCCGGGCATCAGGCGGCGGTGATCGGCACGCTGGTCGCGGGGCCGCCGATGATCCGCTGCGTCTCTCCCTAGAGGTCCAGCCGCATGACGTGGCGGCGCGTGCCGGCCATTGCGACCTTGCGAAACCCGAAGCTCTCGTAAAGCCCGACCTTGCCCATGAAGCGGTAGGACGGCGATGCCGCGTCGACCGCCGTTACCTGAAACAGCCTCGCCCCCGCCGCGCGCGCCGTGTCAATGGCTCCGGCGGTCAGGGCGTGCGAAATGCCCTGCCCGCGGTGCTCGCGCGGCACGAAGAAACACGAGATCGCCCAGGTTTTCGCCGGGTCGATGTCCCTGGGGCCGCCGAGGCGGGCGAAGGTCGACAGCGGCCCGGTCGAACACCAGCCGACCGGGGTGCCGCCGTCATAGGCCAGGAGGCCGACATGATCGCCGCGCGCAACCCGCGCCTGCATCGCCGCGCGGCGCAGCGCCCGGCCCTCGGTGCCCTTGGCGCGTGTCACCTCGGGGGGCTTGTCACGCCACGCCATGCACCAGCAATAGTGCGGCCCGCCGCGCGCCTCGATCAGGCGGGCGAGATCGGCGAAATTGGTCTGGTCGACGCTTTGGATCACATGGGTCATGCCTGATCTTAGCATGTCCCCAAAAGGGTTGCCCCGTCCGGCAAGGGGATGCGGACGGGGCTACTCGCGCTGTGAGTGGGGGGCAGGAACGAGCGCGAATTGGAGAGAGGTCCGGGGGGCGGCGCGGTGTGGGACGATGCGCCGCCACCCCGTCAGGCGGCGTTTACCATGCGCGCGCCGGCAGCGTAGGCGCGTGCATCCTCCTTGGCCATTGCGGCGATGAGCTTGCGGGCCTCGTCCGCGGTGTAGGCCACATAGGGCGTTTCGGCCTCGTGGTCGATGAAGTCGACATTGACGGTGCCGGGAATGTCGGCCGGGGCATGGACCAGCGCGCCGCCATCGGTGAACACGACCTCGTCGGCGGCGAAATGCAGGGTCACGACCTCGATCGGGCGCTGGCCGGTCATCCGCTCGATGCCGCGAAATCCGACCAGGGCACGGGCCTGAACCAGCGCGAAGGGATCGCCGGTCAGCTCTTCGGCCGCGTCGCTCTCGATCATCACGCATTGGCACGGCAGAAGCGTCATCGGGTGATCGTTGCCGATGGCGCCGACCGGCACGCGGATCGGGCTGGCGAACTCGGGCATGGTGTCGTCCGAGGCGAAGTGGACATTGCGCGTCACCGCCACGACCTTTTGCATGCCGTTGTCGAAGGTCATCACCCGGTCGCCCACGGTGACCGCCTCGACCGGGCGCCAGCCCAGTTGGGTGGCCACGCGGCTGCCGTTGACGAAGCCCTTGGTCCGGTAGCTGGCAATGCTCGTTGTTTCCTCGCCGGTGCCTGCGAAACCCGGCTCGGCCACACCGCGGGCGATGCGGACGGAGAGGTGTCTGTTCTTGAAACCAAACATGGCGTCATTCCCTAGCTTCCGACGGTTGAGCGAAACCTGCCTCGCTTTCGTCATGGTTAAGGTTTGTTTGCGCCACAGGGAAAATCTTGGACAGAAATGGGGCATTGTTTGGGCACCGTTCGGATTTTCGAACCGATGCGGGTGTCTTGGGCGGCATTGATGCCGATTCGGCGACGGTTCGCCTCAGCCGAAGCGGTATCCGAACGCCAAAATGTCCAATTCACACCCGATTCGGACACAATCCACGTCCCGATCGGAGTAATAGGCACGATGGTCCCGCAACCGATTCGAGAAGTTTTCGTGGGGAATCTCCCCAAGGTTGAAGCCAAGATGGCGTTCAAGTGGCACGAGGTCTTCTTTCAGGTGTTCGAGCCGGATATAGAGGTCGGCCCGATCAACCCCCCGGGCATCGCGCACATAGCGGGAATATGGAAACTCCCGCATGCCCGCCTGCACCTCATCCGTGTGCAGAAAGTCGGAAAAGGACAAGCGCTGCGCCAAGCCGACCGCCGGGTGGTCGAATGTCTGCTCGCGCAGCCAGTGGTAATAGCTGACCATCCGGTCCCAGGGATTGCGCACCAGGGTAAAGACGAAGAACGCCTCGATCTCGTCCTGGGTCACCAGCCCGTAGAGGTCGGTCAGCATCGAATGCTTCCACAGCCGCCCCGACGTTGCCACATCCTTCACCCGCCCGCGCCGGCGGCGCGCTTTCGGGGTGTCGCCCAGCATGATGTCGTCCGCCATCGCCCGCGCCTCGAGCGCCAGCGCCAGCGAGGTGCCGCCGGTCTTGGGGGCATGGACAAAGATATAGCGGCGGCCGCGCGACAGGATCATGGGCCAAACCTAGCGCCGCCCCCCGGCGATTGCCATTGCATCCGTGCCATTGCGTCATTGACCGGGCGGGCGCTGCGGTGCAAATCCGTCTGAGGCATTACCGGAGGGGCACATGGGCTGGCTGAACGACGAAACCGGGCTGGAACGCAACGCGGCGAACTTCGTGCCGCTCTCGCCGCTGTCGCACCTGAACCGGGCCAAACGGGTGTTTCCCGACCGGACCGCCATCGTCGACCGGGGCCGGCGGTTTTCCTACCGCGACTACCACGCCCGCGCCTCGCAACTGGCCTCGGCGCTGGCGGGGGCCGGTGTCGGCCCCGGCGACGTGGTGGCGACGATGCTGCCCAACACCCTGGCCCAGGCCGAGGCGCATTTCGGCGTGCCGGCCACCGGCGCGGTGCTCAACACGATCAACACGCGGCTCGACCCCGACACCATTGCCTATATCTTCGGCCACGGCGGCGCCCGGGTGGCGCTGGTCGACAGCCAGTTCCTGCCCGTGGCCGAGGCCGCCATCGCGCGGATGGAGGGCGACGGGCCGCGCCTGATCGAGGTCGCGGACGATGCCGCGGGCTTTCCCGCCTCGGGCCGCCACACCGAATACGAGGATTTCATCGCGGCGGGGGATGCGGGATTCGCCTGGGTCATGCCGGGCGACGAATGGGAAAGCCTCGCGCTCAACTATACCTCCGGCACCACCGGGCGGCCCAAGGGCGTGGTCTATTCGCACCGGGGGGCCTATCTGCACACGCTGGGCCTGTCGCTGGACTGGGGGCTGTCGCGCGACACCGTCTATCTGACCATCGTGCCGCTGTTTCACTGCAACAACTGGGTGCACACCTGGTCGATCCCGGCGGTCGGCGGCACCGTCGTGTGCTGCCGCGACATCACCGCCAAGGCGATCTACGACGCGATTGCCGACGAGGGCGTGACCCATTTCGGCGGCGCGCCGATCGTGCTGAACATGATCATCAACGCCAAGGACGCGGATCGGCGTAACTTCGACCATGTCGTGCAGGTCTATACCGCCGGCGCCCCGCCGCCCGCCGCCACGCTGGCGGGTATCGAGCCGTTGGGCTTTGCCGTCACGCAGGTCTACGGCCTGACCGAAACCTATGGCCACGTGGTCGAATGCATCTGGCGCGAGGACTGGGCCGAACTGCCCGACGAGGATCGCTATGCGATGAAGGCGCGCACCGGGGTGGCGCAGGTGATGATGGAGGATGTCACCGTGCTGGACGCGGACAGCATGGCGCAGGTGCCGATGGACGGGGCCACCATCGGCGAGGTCATGTGCCGGGGCAACGTGGTGATGAAGGGCTACCTGAAAAACCCCGAGGCCAGCGCCGAGGCGTTCCGCGGCGGCTATTTCCACACCGGCGACATCGCGTTCCAGCACCCGGACGGCTACATCAAGATCACCGACCGCTCCAAGGACATCATCATCTCGGGCGGCGAAAACGTCTCGTCGGTCGAGGTCGAGGGCGCGTTGATGCACCACCCCGCCGTCAGCCTCTGCGCGGTGGTGGCGAAACCGGACGACAAATGGGGCGAAGTGCCCTGCGCCTTCGTCGAGCTGAAAGAGGGCGCAAGCGCCGCCGAGGAGGAACTCATCGCCTTCGCGCGCGAAAGGCTGGCGGGGTTCAAGACGCCGAAACAGGTGATCTTCACCGAATTGCCCAAGACCTCGACCGGCAAGATCCAGAAATTCGAACTGCGCAAGCTGATCGACGCGGTCTAGCGCGGCTGGACGATCCGCCGGAGCGCGGGCTAACCTGACCATCGAGGAGCCACCTGCCCGACCATGACGGCGCTGACCCAATTCGACCGGCTGGAAGCCCCCGGCCTGTGGCGCGCCTCACCCGAGGCGCAGCGCCAGAACGTCGTCGTCTCGATCGGCGACGCCACCCTGACCGTGACCGACACCAGCGAGAGGCCGCTGTCGCACTGGTCGCTGCCGGCGCTGGTGCGCCTGAACCCGGGCAAACTGCCGGCGCTCTATGCTCCCACCGCCGAGGGCGACGCGGGCGAGACCCTCGAGATCGACGACCGCGACATGATCGCGGCGATCGAAAAGCTGCGCGCGGCGATCGAGCGGGGGCGGCCCCGGTCGGGACGGCTCAGGCTGGTGGTGACGCTGGGCATGGTGGCGCTGATGGGCACGCTGGCGCTGACCTGGCTGCCGGACGCGCTGGTGCGCCAGACCGTCTCGGTGCTGCCCGAGGTGACGCGCAGCGCGGTGGGGCAGAAACTGCTGGTCCGGGTCAGGCGGGTGGCGGGCGCACCCTGTGCAGCGCCTGCCGGCCGGGCCGCGATGACCAAGCTGGCGCGCCGGGTGCTGGGAACCGACGCGGGGCGCGTTGTGGTGCTGTCGGCGGGCGTGACCCATGCCGATCACCTGCCCGGCGGCATCATCCTGATCAACCGGGCGCTGGTCGAGGATTACGAGGAACCGGACGTGGCCGCCGGCTTCATCCTAGCCGAGGATCTGCGCGCCCGGCGCAACGACCCGATGCTGGCGCTGCTCGAGCACGCCGGCACGCTGGCCACCGCCAAGCTTCTGACCACCGGCAAGATCGCCGAGGAGGTGCTGGACAGCTATGCCGAGGTGCTCCTGACCACCGCGCCCGAGCCCCTGCCCGACGAGGCGCTGCTGGCGCGGTTTTCCGAGGCCGGCCTGCGCTCGACCCCCTATGCCTTCGCGCTGGACCAGACCGGGGAAACCGTGCTCGGCCTGATCGAGGCCGACCCGGTGCCGGTCAGCGCGGCCGAACCGCTCCTGCCGGATGCCGACTGGATCAGCCTGCAAGGGATCTGCACCGGCTGAACAGGGCTTTGGCCCCGCGCGGGGTGTCTCCCGGCAGGGTGTCTGCGTTCTCATCGCTCACATACTCACAAGGGGTAAAGTGGCGGGCCCGCCTTTGGGGCAAGTGTTCCTTCGCCGGGCGCAGAGCCTCGCCTGCACCTTCATCAGGTGGTCTTAGGTGTCCCGGCTGCCTCTCGTCCAGGCTTTTAGGCCGGGGTCGAGGCACGGATACCACTTTCGTGCACGGGAGAGGTTATCGCAGGAAAGGGTTAACGCCTGTGAAACCCTGCGCGCGTTGCTTCATCTTGGCCGAAATACTCTGGGGGTCTGGGGGCAAAGCCCCCAGCCCGGGCCGGGGGACGCTGTCCCCCGGACCCCTGAGTGACCGTGCCAAGGGCACGGTTGCGCACCCGGCAGGCGGTCTTGCTTGCAAGACCGCCGCGAGGGCTGAAGTTGATATACCAAGATGAAACCGGAACTACAGGTCCGGGTAGATCGGGAAGCGGGCGCAGAGTGCGGCGGCCTTGGTCTTGACCGCGTCTTCCACCGCGCCGTTGTCGTCGGCGCCGTTCTGCGCCAGCCCGTCGACCACTTCGACGATCATGTCGGCGATCTGGCGGAACTCGGCCTCGCCGAAGCCGCGGGTGGTGCCCGCCGGGGTGCCGAGGCGGATGCCGCTGGTGACGGTGGGCTTTTCCGGGTCGAACGGGATGCCGTTCTTGTTGCAGGTGATGTTGGCCCGGCCCAGCGCCTCTTCGGTCTGGTTGCCCTTGACGCCCTTGGGGCGCAGGTCGACCAGCACCAGGTGGGTGTCGGTGCCGCCGGTCACGATGTCCAGACCGCCGCGCATCAACTGGTCGGCCAGCGCCACGGCATTGGCGCGCACCTGTTTCTGGTAGGCCTTGAATTCCGGCCGGAGCGCCTCGGCGAAGGCCACCGCCTTGCCGGCAATGGCAGGAAGCAGCGGGCCGCCCTGCATGCCCGGAAAGATCGCCGAGTTCACCTTTTTGGCGATCGTCTCGTCATTGGTCAGGATCATGCCGCCGCGCGCGCCGCGCAGGGTCTTGTGGGTGGTGGTGGTGACGACATCGGCCACCGGGAACGGCGAGGGATGTTCGCCCGCCGCCACCAGCCCCGCGAAATGCGCCATGTCGACCATCAGGAGCGCGCCGACGCTGTCGGCGATCTCGCGGAAGCGGTCGAAGTCGATCTGGCGCGGGATCGCCGAGCCGCCGGCGATGATCAGCCGCGGCTTGTGTTCCTCGGCCAGTTGCGCGGCCTCGTCGTAGTCGATCAGGTTGTCCTGCCGGCGCACGCCGTATTGCACCGCGTTGAACCATTTGCCCGACTGGTTCGGCGGCGCGCCGTGGGTCAGGTGGCCGCCCGAGGCCAGGTTCATCCCCAGGATGGTGTCGCCGGGCTTGGCCAGCGCCATGAACACGCCCTGGTTGGCCTGGCTGCCGGAATGCGGCTGCACGTTGGCGAAGTCGCAGCCGAACAGTTCCTTGGCGCGCTCGATGGCCAGGGTCTCGACCACGTCGGCCCATTCGCAGCCGCCATAGTAGCGCCGGCCCGGATAGCCCTCGGCATACTTGTTGGTCATCACGCTGCCCTGGGCCTGCATCACCGCGCGGCTGACGATGTTCTCGGAGGCGATCAGTTCGATCTCGTCACGCTGGCGGGCAAGCTCGCCGTCGATGGCGCGGGCGATCTCGGGGTCGCGGCTGTCGAGAGGTTCGGAAAAGAAGCCCGGGTCGCGGATGTCGGTCATGAGATGCTCCTGTCGCCATGGATTTGCCCGTTGTCCTATTCGATTGCGGCGGGGCCGGGAAGCCCCTGCCGACCGCAAGCCGGCCGAATGCGACGCATCCGCTGGTATGGCGGGGAAACTTGTGGTTGTTTCGGAACGCGATGGACCGGACGGGAAACCGATATGAGCATGAAACTGGCCTTTACCGCCGCCGATGGCCGGCTTGCCGAGGAAGGCCGGGCGGCGCTGGCCGCGCGGTATGGCGACACGCCGCTGGACAAGGCCGACGTGATCGTCGCGCTGGGTGGCGACGGCTTCATGCTGCACACGCTGCATTCGACACAGGAGTTGTCGGCCCCGGTATATGGCATGAACCGGGGCACGGTCGGGTTCCTGATGAACGAATACGGCGAGGAGGACTTGCCGGAGCGTATCGCCGCCGCCGAGACCGCGGTGATCAACCCGCTTCGGATGCGCGCCACCCGGGTTGACGGCTCGATGCGCGAGGCACTGGCGATCAACGAGGTGTCGATGCTGCGGGCCGGGCCGCAGGCGGCAAAGCTCGCGATCTCGGTCGACGGGCGGCTGCGCATGGCCGAGCTGGTCTGCGACGGCGCGCTGATCGCCACGCCCGCGGGATCGACCGCCTACAACTATTCCGCCCACGGCCCGATCCTGCCGATCGGCGCGGATGTGCTGGCGCTGACCTCGATCGCGGCCTTCCGGCCCCGGCGCTGGCGCGGCGCGCTCTTGCCCAAGCGGGCGCGGGTCAGGGTCGACGTGCTCGAACCCGACAAGCGCCCGGTGATGGCGGATGCCGACAGCCGGGCCTCGGGCATCGTCACCTCGGTCGAGGTCGAAAGCGCCACCGACATCGAGCACCGGGTGCTGTTCGACACCGGGCACGGGCTGGAAGAGCGCCTGATTCGCGAACAATTCGTCTGATCCGGGGCGGGCCGGGGTGATCCCGGCTGCTATCACATGACACCGGCGGCCAGACGGCGCCGAGGCCCCCGATATGGCTGCGCCGCGGCATTTCAGGCTGCAGCGCGGCATTCCCGGCCCGGGTCACGCGCCCGCCGGGGCGAATCTCCAACCCCTTGAAAAAACGACATTATCCCCCTTGCTATCTGATAACACCCGGCCGCGCCGGGGGCGTCAGGACATAGCAGGGCGGTGATATTGAATGGCCGGCGGCCCCCGGGTCATTGCTGGGTCATCGGCACCGCAGCCCCCGCAGCAAACAAGCGATTGGACGGGCCAGCCGCAGCGCCGAGGACCTGAGATTGAAACCTGAAACCAACAGACCGGAGATTAGACCAATGACCTTCACCATGACCCTCAAGACCGCCGCCGTTTCGCTGATGCTCGTGACCGGCGCCGTCCCGGCCCTCGCCGGATCGGGCAACAACGTCTTCATCGACCAGTGGGGCACCGACAACGCCGCCGGTGGTGCGCAGCACGGAAGCTGGAACCGGATGACCGTGATCCAGACCGGCTGGGGCAACACCGCGATCCAGACCCAGGACGGTTTCGACAACCGCACCGTGGTCGGGCAGTCCGGCCATCACAACAACTCCGGTATCAGCCAGGCCGGTGCCTGCAACGTCGCCGGTGTTGCCCAGTTCGGCGGTCACAACGACGCCTCGGTTGCCCAGGACGGCACCTGCAACGCCATCGGCGTGATCCAGGCCGGCCACGGCAACAACGCCGAAGCCCAGCAATACGGTAGCGGCAACGTCGCCGTCATCGTGCAGGACTGACCAGACGCGCGCCGGGCCGGCGGCCCCTCCCGCCGACCGTGCCCGGCGCCGCACAGTCCACCAGCCGAAAGGACAAAGCCATGACGACCCCGACCCCGAAATCCCGCAAGTTCACCGGCGCAGCCCTTGGCGCGCTCGGGCTTGCCGCCCTGGCCGCCGCCGGCACCGCCGGCACCGCCACCGACCCCCTGCCGTTCACCTGCGGCGTCTCGGTCGACGACATGATCGGCGCGGTGTCGCTGACCGCCTTCGTCGACGCCGAGACCGACATGGCCGCCACCTACGAGTTGTCCATCGTCAAGGCGTCGGGCGGCGGTTCGGCCCGGATCGACCAGGGCGGCGCCTTTGAGGTCGAAACCGGCAAGCGCGCCGTGCTCGGCCAGACCGTGATGGGCGGCGCGCCCGGCCAATACGACATCGACTTCACGCTTGACTGGAACGGCACCCGCTACCGCTGCCCCAGCCTCGATATCTGAACCAGACCAATCCAACAGGAGACAGACCCATGAAACGCATCCTCATCCCCTCGCTTCTCGCGCTTGCCACGCTCACCGCCACCCCGGCCAGCGCCGGCGGCTCGGTCAGCTTCGAATACACCCCCTCGACCCCCGACGAGGCAAACGCCGTGCGCCTCGGCCTCGCGCTCTATGCCATCGGCCGCGCCATCGAGGGCGACGCCTCGGTGATCCAGAAGGGTGACGGCAACGCCGCCGGCATCGGCCAGTTCGGCAACGGCAACTTCGGCGTGATCGAACAGAACGGCGACGGCCACGAGGCGACGCTGGCCCAGGACGGCGACAACAACGCCTATGGCATCTTCCAGTTCGGCTCCGGCACCTCGGGTCATGTCGAGCAAAACGGCAACGGCGGCACCGGCCTTCTGTTTCAGGCCGGTTGGGACTGATCCGCACCGCACCCGAAAAAACCGCCCCGGCGCTGCTCCGGGGCGGTTTTTTGGTGTGCGGTGGCGGTGATCAGTCGTCCTTGCGCCAGGCGTCGCGCTTTCGGTAGATCGTCGAGGGCGACACGTCGAGCATCTGGGCTGCGCGCGGGATCGAGCCATGCGCGGCACGGATCGCCGCCTCGATCGCGGCGCGCTCGATCTCGGCGAGGGTCTGCCCGGTCGCGATCGGCGCCACCCCCCCGGCGCGGTCGACGCCGGCGCCATCGGGCAGGCTCGGGGCGAGATCCTGTGCCGTGACCGACGGGCCGTCATGGGTCAGGGTCAGGTGCCACAGAAGGTTCAGAAGCTCGTGCAGATTGCCCGGCCAGGTGTGCGCGGCCAGCCGCGCCATCGCGTCCGGATCGAGCGACAGCACCGCCCGGCCCTCGCGCTCGGCGCAGGCCGACAGGTGGGCGGGGACCAGGGCGGCGATGTCCTCGATCCGCTGGCGCAGCGGCGGCAGCGCGACAGAGGCGACGCTGAGACGGTAGTAGATCTCGGGCCGCAATCCGCCCGCCCCCGGTTCGGGCTGGCGCAGCGCGGCGACGAGGCGGATACCGGACCCCGACGCGCGGTCGATCAGCCCGGTCAGATGCGGCTGGATCGAGGGGTCGGCGGCGGCGAGATTGTCCAGAAACAGCGTGCCCTGCGCCGCCCGGGCCAGCGCGCCGTCGGCGTCCTCGGCCTCGGCGGCGAGCGCGGGGCGGCTGAGGGTGGCGCAATCCAGGACCACGAAGGGCGCATCGGCCCGTGGCGAACGATCGTGCAACAGCCGCGCCAGGCGGCTCTTGCCGGTGCCCACCTCGCCGGTGAACAGCACCGGCGCGGACGAGCGCGCGACCGCCTCGATCCGGCTCAGGGCCTTGCGGGTCTCGGGCGCGACCGCGACGATGCCCTCGGCCTCGATCTGCAGCGGCGCCGGGTCGGGCCGCACCAGCGGCGCCTTGGCCGGCGGCGGGGCGGGTCGTGCCACCGGGCGGCCGCTGCGGCGGACCTGGCCCAGCGCGCCGTCGATGGTCTTGGCCAGCCGGGCGTCCGAGAACGGGCGGAACAGGCAGTCATAGGCGCCTTCGCGCATCGCCTCGGCGGCGGCGTTGATCTCTTCGTTTTCCGCCAGCACCACCACCACCGGCAGCCGTTGCGGCGCCATCGCGGCGCGCAGCACCGACTGCGCCGGCTCGCCCCCGATGGTCAGGGGAACGAAGGCGACCTGCGGGCGGTGCTTGGCACAGATCGCCGGCAGCATCGCCGGGTTGGTCATGCGCACCACGGCGCAGCCGGCCTTGATGAACGGGCTGTCGGGCAGCGGCCGGGTCTCGGTGTCCTCGCCCACGACCAGAACCGTCAGCGGCGCCGCATCCTCCGCCTGCGGTTGTCGTCGTTTGGCATGGCTGTTCACACCGGGGCCTCCATCTGATGTCGCGCGCCCGCCCGCAGCATGCGCCTATGCGGCGCGCAATGCCAGCCTTTCAGCCGCCGGCATAGCCAAGTTCCTGCAACGCCTCGCGAATTTCATCAAGGATCGCCGGGTCGTCGATCGTGGCGGGCAGCTTGAAATCCTTGCCATCGGCCAGCGACACCATCGTGGCGCGCAGGATCTTGCCCGAGCGGGTCTTGGGCAGCCGGTCGACCACCACCGCCAGCTTGAACGCCGCCACCGGGCCGATCTGGTCGCGCACCAGTTGGACACATTCCGCGACAACGTCCTTGGGATCACGCTCGACCCCCTTGCTGAGGCAGAGAAAGCCCATCGGCAACTGGCCCTTGAGCTCGTCCGACACCCCGATCACGGCGCATTCGGCCACGTCCGGGTGGCTGGCCAGAACCTCCTCCATCGCGCCGGTCGACAGCCGGTGCCCGGCGACGTTGATCACGTCATCGGTGCGCGCCATGATGTAGAGGTATCCGTCCTCGTCCTTGTATCCGGCATCGCCGGATTCGTAGTAGCCGGGGAAGGTGCTGAGATAGCTTTTCACGAACCGGTCCTCGGCGTTCCACAAGGTCGGCAGGGTGCCCGGCGGCAGCGGCAGCTTGATCGCGATGGCGCCCAGTTCGCCGGCCGGCAGTTCGTTGCCCGCCTCGTCGAGGATCTGCACGTCATAGCCCGGCATCGCCACGGTCGGGCTGCCGATCTTGACCGGCAGCGGTTCGATCCCCATCGGGTTGGCGACCACCGGATAGCCGGTCTCGGTCTGCCACCAGTGGTCGATCACCGGCTTTTTCAGATGATCCTGCGCCCAGATGATCGTGTCCGGATCGGCGCGTTCGCCGGCCAGATAGACGGTTTCGAGGCAGGAAAGATCGTATTTCTTGATGAATTCGCCCTTGGGGTCTTCGCGCTTGACGGCGCGGAACGCGGTCGGGGCGGTGAAGAAGCTGCGCACGCCATGCTCTGAAATCACCCGCCAGAAGGTGCCGGCATCGGGCGTGCCGACCGGCTTGCCCTCGAACACCACGGTGGTGTTGCCGTGGATCAGCGGGGCATAGCAGATGTAGCTGTGGCCCACGACCCAGCCGACATCGGAGGCCGCCCAGAACACGTCGCCGGGATCGACGTTGTAGACGTTCTTCATGGTCCAGTTCAGCGCCACCAGATGCCCGCCGGTGTGACGGATCACGCCCTTGGGCGCGCCGGTGGTGCCGGAGGTGTAGAGCACATAGACCGGGTGGTTGCCCTCGACCGGCAGGCAGGGCACCGGATCGGCGGCGGCCAGATCGGCCCAGTCCACGTCGCGGCCGGGTGTCAGGTCGGCGGGCTGCTGGTCGCGTTGCAGGATGACGCAGAAGTCGGGTTTGTGGCCGGCGCGCTCGATGGCACCGTCCAGAAGCGGCTTGTAGGCCACGATGCGCCCCGGCTCGATGCCGCACGACCCCGCGATGATCGCCTTGGGCGTCGCGTCGTCGATCCGAACCGCCAGTTCGCTGGCCGCGAACCCGCCGAACACCACGGAGTGAATCGCTCCGATCCGCGTGACCGCCAGCATCGCGATGACCGCTTCCGGCACCATCGGCATGTAGATGATGACCCTGTCGCCCTTGCCGATGCCGCGCGCCGCCAACCCGCCGGCGAAACGCGCCACGCGGTCCTGCAGTTCGGCGAAGGTGATCTTTTGCTGGGTGCCGGTGATCGGGCTGTCGTGGATGATCGCCACCTGGTCGCCGCGGCCGCCCTCGGCATGGCGGTCGACCGCGTTCCAGCAGGTGTTGACCAGCCCGTCGGAGAACCATTCGTAGATCGGGGCCTTGTCGTCGAACAGCGCCTTGGTGGGCATCCTGTCCCAGTCGATGGCTTTGGCTGCATCCATCCAGAACCCTTCCGGGTCGGCCTGCCAGGCTGCGTAGACGTCCTTGTATCGCATCGGGTCCTCCTCCAAAGCCGCTTGTTTCGGTGTTATGCCCGCACCGCCCTTCGGGCAAGGGGGTTGGCCCCGGGCGGGACAATTTCGCGCGCCGCTTTGCAGTTATGGCGATAATCGGCCTGCAAAGTTTTGCAAAAATCCTTGTGGCTATGCAGCAGGGTTGCGAATGTGGACGAGTTTGCAAAGTCTTCTTCCGCATGATGCAAACCTCCCAAGAGCGATTCGCCCCGACCGAAGCTGATGCGTTGCGGGGCGGGGGGAACTCGCTAGACTGGCCGGGCGCACCGACCGGACCCCCGCATGATCGCCCTTCGCCTTTTCCTTTTCGCCCTGCTCGTCGCCGCACTGCCCGCGCGCGCGCAGGTCTGGGAATTGCTGCCAGAGGACGACAGCCGCGCCGGACCCGTCGCCACGATCTGCCCGGACGCCGAAATCGGCGATGCGTTCTGCTTCACGCTCGGCTGCGCCGATGGCGGGCCGGTCCACTACGAGGTGGCCTATGACACCGGCGCGCCGCTCGACCCGCTGCTGGTCGGGATCGACGTGGATGGCCAGCCGGTCGGCACGCTGGCAATCACGCCTGCGCCGGACGAGGATATCTATCGCTACCGCGCCGAATACGACGCGCGCCTGCACCGCGAGTTGATTGCGCGGCTGCGCGGCGGCAACCGTGCGGCGCTGATCATCGGGGCGGACGGCGGCATCATCCGCCGCGACATTTCCCTGCGCGGCTCCAGCCGGGCGATTGCCGCGGTGATCGACGCCTGTCCGGAACCGCCCAGGCCGATGCCGCCCCGGACAGCGCCCGCCGCCCAGGTGCTGGCCCAGATCGAGGACGATTGCGCGGCCCTTGGCGGCACGGTCGAGGTCGAGCCGGGGTTCGAGCGCGCCGAAGACCTCGACGGCGATGGCCGCACCGACATGGTGGTGGATTTCGCCGCTGCGGTCTGCTCGGAAATGGCCTCGCTCCACTGTGGTTCGGGGGGATGCACGGTGGGCTTCTACCTCAACCGCGAGACCGAGTTCCAACCGCTGTTCGTCGACGTGATCCGGGGCTATGACAGCGCGCCCGGCGGGTTGCTCACGCTCGACCTGCACGGATCGTTCTGCGGGGTGTTCGGCTATGAGGCCTGTCTGCAACGCTTCGACATCTCGGGCGGTGACATGGTGCTGCTGGACGAGCTGACCGGCGAGGCGGCGATCGCGGTGCTGGAAGGCGCGCCGCTGCCGTCGCTGGAGCCGCCCGAGGTGCTGGAAACCGCCGACCAGCCGGGATTGCCGGGGGGTGAGGCCTGGCCCGACCGGCCCGCGACCGGGCCGGGAACCGAGGTGGTGCTGGCCGGGCTGTCGGGCGCGGTCCTTGCCCCGCTGCCGCCGCTGCCCGAGATGTCGCCGGGCATCGTGCCCCTGCCGACGATATCGGCGCCAAGGTCCGATGCTGTGCCGGTCATCGCGCTTCCCGAGGCCGACCTTGCCCCGCCCCGGCCGGACACCGCGCCGGGCGGCGTGGCGTTCGATGGGGTGGACGCGCCCGCGCTGGCGCCGCCGGTGGCGATGATCGTGGCGGTGCTGGCGGAACGAAGCCCGGCACGCGCCTCCGCGCCCCCGATGCCGGACATGCGCGAGCCGCCGATCTATCCCGAGACCGGCGAAAGCCTTGACCCGATGCTTCTGGGCGGTGGCGGCGTGGTCCTGACCAGCCCGGACGCCGACGCGACCGGGGCGGATCGCCTCGGGCTGGACCCGCCGGTCGGGACCGACCCGGCGCGCCTTGGCGCGGCGGGCGGCAAGCCGGGGGCACGTCCCTAGCTGTAGAGCGTCACCGGCGTGCCCGCGATGGCCGACATGTTCAACAGCCCGCGCGCGGTGATCGAGGGGGTGACCACATGCGCCCGGTTGCCCATGCCGATCAGGATCGGGCCGACCTCGAGCCCGTCCGCCTTCATCTTGAGGATGTTGCGCACCCCCGAGGCCGCGTCGGTGTTGGCGAACACCAGCACGTTGGCGGGCCCCTCGAACCGCGAATCGGGGAAGATCCGGTTGCGCAGGTCGACATCGAGCGCGGCATCGACGTGCATCTCGCCCTCATAGGCGAAATCGCGTGGCTCGGAGTCGAGGATATCCAGCGCTGCCCGCATCCGCCGCCCGGTGTCGCAGTCGAGGTTGCCGAACTGCGAATAGCTGCACAGCGCCACCCGCGGCACCTGCCCGAAGCGGCGCACATGCCGGGCCGCGCCGCGGACGGTTTCGGCGATCTGCTCGGCGGTGGGCTGCGGGTGGACGTGAGTATCGGCGATGAACAGCGGCCCGTCCTGCAGGATCATCAGGCTCATCGCGCCGACCGGGTGCAGCCCGCCCGGTCCGGTGCCGAGGATCTGGGTGACATAGTTCAGATGCCACAGGTATTGCCCCAGCGTGCCGCAGATCATGCTGTCGGCCTCGCCCCGGTGGACCATCACGGCGGCAATCGCGGTGGTGTTGGTGCGCATCACGGCGCGGGCGATGTCGGGCGTGGCGCCCCGGCGCATCATGATGTCGTGGTAGGTCTCCCAGTAGTCGCGGTAGCGCGGGTCGTTCTCGGGGTTCACCACGTCGAGGTCGCGCCCGATCTTGAGTGGCAGCCCGGCGCGCTCCAGCCGGCTTTCGACCACTTCCGGGCGGCCGATCAGGATCGGCGCATCGGTGGTTTCCTCGAGCATCGCGTTGGCGGCGCGCAGCACGCGCTCGTCCTCGCCCTCGGCAAAGACGATCTTGCGCTCGGCGGTGGCGGCGGCCTCGAACACCGGCCGCATGATCAGGGCCGAGCGGAACACCGAGCCGTCCAGCCGTTCCTTGTAGCGGCGCAGATCCTCGACCGGGCGCCGGGCTACGCCTGTCTCGGATGCGGCCTTGGCCACGGCGCTGGCGACCACGCCCATCAGGCGCGGATCGAACGGCTTGGGGATCAGGTAGTCGGCGCCGAACGTCAGCTTCTCGCCGCGATAGGCGGCGGCGGCCTCGGCGCTGGTGGTGGCGCGGGCAAGCTCGGCGATGCCCTCGATACAGGCGATCTGCATGGCGTCGTTGATCTCGGTCGCGCCGACATCCAGCGCGCCGCGAAAGATGAACGGAAAACACAGCACGTTGTTGACCTGATTGGGATAATCCGAGCGCCCGGTGGCGATGATCGCGTCCGGCGCGATGGCTTTCACGTCCTCCGGCATGATCTCGGGCGTCGGGTTGGCCAGCGCGAAGATGATCGGCTGCGGGGTCATTTTCTGCACCATCTCGGGAGTCAGCACACCGGGCCCGGACAGGCCCAGGAACAGATCGGCCCCCTCGATCACCTCGCCCAGCGACCGCAAGTCGGACGCCTGCGCGAACGCCGCCTTTTGCGGCGTCATCTCTTCGGTGCGGCCCTCGTGGACCAGCCCGGCGATGTCACAGAGCCAGACGTTCTCGCGCTTCACCCCGAGTTTCAGTAGCATGTTGAGACAGGCGATCCCCGCCGCGCCGCCGCCGGTCGAAACCACCTTGATATCCTCGAACCGCTTGCCCGCGACGCGCAGCGCGTTGGTCGCGGCGGCGCCGACGACGATGGCGGTGCCGTGCTGGTCATCGTGAAACACCGGGATCTTCATGCGCGCGCGGCAGATCTGTTCGACGATGAAACATTCCGGCGCCTTGATGTCCTCGAGGTTGATGGCGCCAAAGCTCGGCTCCATCGCACAGATGATATCGGCCAGCTTCTCGGGGTCGGCCTCATCCAGCTCGATGTCGAAACAGTCGATGTTGGCGAACTTCTTGAACAGGACAGCCTTGCCCTCCATCACCGGCTTGGACGGCCCCGCGCCGATGTTGCCCAGCCCCAGAACCGCCGTGCCGTTGGTCACCACCGCCACGAGATTGCCGCGCGCGGTATAGCGGCTGGCGGCGTCGGGATCGGCCTTGATCTCAAGGCAGGCCTCGGCCACGCCGGGCGAATAGGCGAGGCTCAGGTCGCGCCCGTTGGCCATCGGCTTGGTGGCGCGGATCTCCAGTTTGCCGGGCTTGGGAAACTCGTGGTAATCCAGCGCCGCGTGACGTTTCGGGCTCGATACGGGGTCGGTCAAATGGATCTCCTCAGAGGTAGTTTAGCATTAAACTATCGCTTGCTTTCGCACTTAACCGAAACTGCGCCGCTGCCGCAAGCACCGCCAGCATAGCACGTGCTTTCGGCTTGCGCGCGGGCCGCGTGCCTGCAACCTTGGACCAACAGGTCAAACGGAGGCGGCGATGAGTTTGATGGATGACGCGAAGGCGGTGCGCGACAACGCCCATGCGCCCTATTCCGGCTTCAAGGTGGGGGCGGCGATCCGTGCCGCCTCGGGCAAGGTCTATGTCGGCGTCAACGTCGAGAACGCCGCCTATCCCGAAGGCACCTGCGCCGAGGCCGGGGCCATCGCCGCGATGGTGGCCTCGGGCGACACCGAGATCGCCGAGGTCGCGGTGGTGGGCGACGCCCCTGCCCCGGTCACGCCCTGCGGCGGCTGCCGCCAGAAGATCGCCGAGTTCGCGCCCAAGGGGGTCGTCGTCACGATGGGCACCATGACCGGCAAGACCCTGACCATGAAGATCGAGGAGCTCTTGCCGGAGGCCTTCGCCAAGGCCCAGATGGAGGGTTAGGCGATGCCCCGCGCGTTCCTGGTGGTGATGGATTCGGTCGGCATCGGCGGCGCGCCGGATGCCGACAGCTTTTTCAACGATGGCCGCCCCGACACCGGCGCCAACACCCTTGGCCACATCGCCGACGCCTGCGCCGAGGGCCGCGCCGACGTGGGGCGCAACGGCCCGCTGCACATGCCCAACCTCGATGCGCTGGGGCTGGGGGCGGCGCTGAAACTGGCCTCGGGTCACGACGGGCCGGGGCTTGGCGCAACGCCCACCGGGCTTTGGGGTGCCGCGACCGAAGTGTCGCGCGGCAAGGATACGCCGTCGGGGCATTGGGAAATCGCCGGAGTGCCGCTGCCGTGGGAATGGACCTATTTCCCCGACACCGAACCCGCCTTCCCCGACGATCTGACCAAGGCGCTGATCAAGGCCGCCGGGACCGAAGGCATCCTCGGCAACAAGCACGCATCGGGCACGGTGATCCTCGACGAGTTGGGCGGCGAGCACATGCGCACCGGCTGGCCCATCGTCTACACCTCGGTCGATTCGGTGGTGCAGATCGCGGCGCATGAGGAGGTGTTCGGGCTGGAGCGGCTCTACGACATGTGCCGGGCGGTCGCCCCGATGGTGCACGGAATGCGCGTCGGGCGGGTGATCGCGCGGCCCTTCGTGGGCTCCGCCGAAGACGGGTTCAAGCGCACCGTGAACCGCAAGGATTTCGCCCTCGACCCGCCCAGCCCGACGCTGTGCGACTGGGCCACCGGCGAAGGCCGCCCGGTGCATGCCGTTGGCAAGATCGGCGACATCTTCGCCCATCGCGGCATCACCGACGAGGTCAAGGGGGCGGATGCGGACCTGATGGAAGGGCTGATCGGGCTGGCGGACACCGCCCGGGACGGCGCGCTGGTGTTTGCCAATTTCGTCGAGTTCGACGCCCAGTTCGGCCACCGCCGCGATGTGCCAGGCTATGCCGCAGCACTGGAATGGTTCGACGCGCAAGTGCCGCGCCTGATCGAAAGGCTGCGCGACGGCGACCTGGTGATCTTCACCGCCGACCACGGCAACGACCCAAGCTGGTTCGGCACCGACCACACCCGCGAACGGGTGCCGGTGGTCGGCTATGGGGTCGGTCTGAAAGCCATCGGCCACGTCGGGTTTTCCGATATCGGCGCCTCGGTCGCGGCCCACCTGGGCCTTGCCGAGCGCGGCGCGGGGAGGTCGTTTCTGTGAAATCCCTGCCCAAGATCGAGCTGCACCACCACATCGAGGGCGCCGCGCCGCCCGCCTTTGTGCGTGCGTTGGCGAAACAGAAGAACATGGACATTTCCGGCATTTTCGATGAGCGGGGCGGCTATCACTACGATGGTTTCTTGCAGTTTCTCGATGTCTACGAGGCCGCGACCGCGCCGCTGTCGACCCCGCGGGACTATGCCGATCTGGTCACGGCGGTTCTGGAAGAGGCGGCGGAACACGGCGTCGTCTATCTCGAAAGCTTCCTGTCGCCCGACTTCTGCGGCGGGCGCGACGTGGGCGCGTGGAAGGAGTATCTGCACGCGATGCAGGACGCGGCCAATGCCGCCGAAGCCCAAGGCATCACGCTGCGCGGCATCGTCACCTGCATCCGCCATTTCGGCCCCGAGGCGGCGATCGAGACCGCCCGCTGCGCGCAGGAGACGGCGGGCGACTGGGTGGTCGGGTTCGGCATGGGCGGTGACGAGAACGCCGGGCACCCGCGCGATTTCGCCTATGCCTTCGACATGGCGCGCGAGGCCGGGCTGAGCCTGACCTCCCATGCCGGCGAGTGGCGCGGGCCGCAGGAAATCCGCGACACGCTTACCCACCTCAAGGTTGCACGCATCGGCCACGGCGTGCGCGCCATCGAAGATGCGGCGCTGGTCGAACACCTGGCCGAGACCGGCGTGGTGCTGGAGGTCTGCCCCGGCTCCAACGTGGCGCTTGGGGTCTACCGGGATTTCGCGTCTCACCCTATCGCCCGGCTGCGCGAGGCCGGTGTGAAGGTCACCATTTCGACCGACGACCCGCCGTTCTTTCACACCACCATGACCCGCGAATACGAGGAACTGGCGCGCGCCTTCGGCTGGGACGAAGGTGATTTTTCCGACCTCAACAAGGTGGCGCTCAACGCCGCTTTCTGCGATGAAAACACCCGCGCGCGCATCGCCAAGAAACTGGAGCCGTCCGATGTATGACCACCTCACGATCGTGAAACACCCGCTGGTGCAGCACAAGCTGACGCTGATGCGCCAGAGGGACACCTCGACCGCCAGTTTCCGCCGGCTGCTGCGCGAGATTTCGCTGCTGCTGGCCTACGAGGTCACGCGCGAACTGCCGATGACGAGCACGACCATCGAAACGCCGCTGCAGGAGATGGAAGCGCCGATCCTTGCCGGCAAGAAGATGGCGCTGATCTCGATCCTGCGGGCGGGCAACGGGCTGCTCGACGGGGTGATGGAGCTGATCCCCTCGGCCCGGGTCGGGTTCGTGGGGCTGTATCGCGACGAGGAAACGCTGCAGCCGGTGCAATACTACTTCAAGGTGCCGACCGAGCTCGAGGACCGGCTGGTGATCGTCGTCGACCCGATGCTGGCCACCGGCAATTCCTCGGTTGCGGCGATTGACCTTCTGAAACTGGCGGGCGCCAGGAACATCAGGTTTCTCTGCCTTCTGGCCGCCCCCGAGGGGGTCGAGCGAATGGGACAGGCGCACCCGGATGTGCCGATCATCACCGCCGCGGTCGACGAACGGCTGAACGAAAAGGGCTATATCATACCGGGCCTCGGTGACGCGGGCGACCGGATGTATGGAACCAAATAGCCGGTAATTGGCGCGGATTGTCCTGAAACCCTAGACACTCGCCTGCCGATACGACATGCTGGCCCCAACATCTTGTGTGGGGGCACAACATGAAATTGTTCCGTAATGCGAGTGCTTTGGCGATGCTGGTCATCGCGACGGGCACGACTGCCAATGCCTATTCCCTGGCCGAAGCCGCCGAGCCGCGCGAGCGTCCGCCATCGGGCTATTCCAGCGACGTCTATGTCGACAGCCGGGGCTGCGCCTATGTGCGCGCCAATATCGGCAACACGGTGAACTGGGTGCCGCGCCTGACCAGTGACCGCAAACAGGTGGTCTGCGGGCTGACACCGTCGACGAACACGCGCCGGGCCTCGACCCCGCCACCGCCGCTGGTCGCCGCCCCGGCGGCGGCACCGGTGACCCCGGTCAGCGCGCCGGTGGCGATGGCACCCGCTGCTGCGCCCGCGGCCCCGGTGCGCACCCTGACCGTGACCTGCCCCGCCGACGGAAGCACGGCGCGCGTGCGGGTCGGGAACTCGACAATCCGCGTGACCTGCGCGCCGGGCCAGACCCAGCCCGCAACCACCATTGTCAGCCACCCCAACGGCGAACGCACCCGCCTGATCGTGAACCCGCCCGCGCCCGCCTCGCTTCCGGTAGTGACCGCGCGCGCACCTGCCGCCGCGGCGGCCCCGGTGGCGGCGCTGCCCGCCGGTTCGGCCCGGGTGCGCATCGGCGGCGTGCCGCCGGGCGGCCCCGGCAACAATTTCGGCTCCGGCTACGGCGTCGGCGTGGGAGGCCCGGTCACCGACCCGGTGCCCAGCGCCACCGCACCTCGGCTGGTCGCCCCCAGCCGCGCCCCGGCCCAGGCCGCGCCCGCCGCGCCTGCCTTCGGCTCGGGCTATGGCCTGCCAGTTCAGCCGAACGCGGGCCGGGTCTATGTGCCTGCGGGCTATCGTCCGGCCTGGGACGATGACCGGCTGAACCCCAATCGCGGCCCGCGCACCGCGCTGGGCGATGCCCAGATGGCCGCGACCTGGACCGACGACATGCCGATGCGCCGGGCCGAGGGCACCGGAGCGGTGATCTCGACCAAGGGCGTCGCCGCACCCGCCCCGGTGGCCACCGCCGCGCGCTATGTGCAGGTCGGCGTCTTTGCCAACCCGGCCAACGCGACGGCTGCGGCCAACCGGCTGGCCGGGATCGGCCTGCCCGGACGGATCGGCAAGACCGCCTCGGGAATGTCGGTGGTTCTGGCCGGGCCGTTCAACGACGCCGGTGCCCTGCAAAGCGCGCTGGCAACGGCCCGCCGCAACGGCTTTTCGGACGCCTTCGCACGCGGCTGAGGCGACGCGCGCGCACCCGGCGGGGAAGCGGCCCCAGCCTTCGGGGCTATCCCCCGCGCCCCCGCTCACCCGCGACGATCTCGCGCGCGACGGCAGTCAGGGTGTCGTCGGACAGATCCGGCAGGTCGAACCCGGCCAGCCGTGTCGCGCCGTGGCGTGACTGGCGGGCATAGCGCGGATCGTAATGCACCCGGACCAGGTCTTCGGCCAGCGCGGCGAACGCGCCCTCGGCGGCCAGCGCCTTCCAGGCATCGACCTGGGCATGACCGTGATAGCGCACCAACCGGTCGAGCACCCCGGCCAGCCGGTCCTGATCGGCGGTCAGGTCGGCATAGTCCGCCGCCAGATGCGCGGCGCGCGCGGCCAGCGGCGCGCTCAGCCCGATCCGGGGCGCGGCGAGCATCGCCTGCCACAGCGACGGCGGCACCACGATGTTGCCGATCTTGGAGCTTTCGGCCTCGAGATAGACCGGGCGGGCCGGGTCGAGCCGGGTCATCGCCATCGCCAGCCCCGATTCGAAGGTCTTTTGCGTCGGCTGGCCCGCGCCCGTCGGCCCGAACACCGAGCCGCGATGCCGGGCCATGCCCTCGAGGTCGATCACCTGCCCCCCGGCTGCCGCAAGATGTGCCAGAAGCCGCGTCTTGGCGGTGCCGGTGCCGCCGTCGATCAGCACCACGGGCGGCGCGAATGGCCGATCGTAAAGCGCCTCGACCACCAGCCGCCGAAAGGCGCGATAGCCGCCGGCAACGGTGTCGACCCGCCAGCCGATCTGGCCGAAGATCGCCGCCAGCGACCCCGACCGCTGCCCGCCGCGCCAGCAATAGACCAGGGGCCGCCAGCCGCCGTCGCGGTCGGCCAATGGGCCTTGCAGATGGGCGGCGGCGTTCCGGGCGATCAGGGCGGCGCCGATCTTGCGGGCCAGGAACCGATCCTCGCGCACGTAGATGGTGCCGACGCGGGCGCGCTCGTCATCGCTCAGAACCGGCAGGTTGATCGCGCCCGGGATATGATCCTCGGCATATTCCGAGGGCGAGCGCACGTCGATCACCTCGTCGAACGGCAGGGTCGTCAGGTCGGTCAGGGCACGAAGCGTCAGGGGCATGGTCTACCTGGGGGCGGATTGCCGCCTGTCCTAGCGCGCCCGGCCGCCGAGCGCCAGCGCGGCCCGTTGCAATGGCCCCGCCTGCCGCCTAGCCTTCGGACGAAAGGAGATTGAAATGCGCTGGATCGTTCCCCTCGCCCTTGCGGCGATCACGGCAGGCTCGGCGGCCCTGGCCGACCCCGAGGCCCGGACCTGGCGGCTGCTGTCGGTCGGCGAGACCCCGGCCGAGGGCGAGGCGTTCATCGGCTTCGGCGCGGACGGCGTGTTCGGCTCGACCGGCTGCAACCGCTTTTCCGGCGGCATCGAGGCCGCGCCGGGCGAGCTGACCTTTTCCGAGGCCATGGCGGTCACCCGCATGGCCTGCCCCGGCACGCTGGGCGCGCAGGAAACTGCGGTGCTGTCGGCGCTGCGGGGCACGGTCGCGGTGGCCTATGACCCGTTGGCCGAACGCATGGAGTTGCGCCCCGGGGGCGAGGCGCCGGTGCTGCTCTTTGCCCGGATGTTCGAGGAAAACGTCGAGACCTGCGCGCTGGAAACCCGGAATTAACGACTTTCGGGTTTGCTCGGGCCATGCGCGGCTCAAGGCAGATCAGGCAGGTGGTCCTGCACGTCGGTTTCTGGAAATGCGGCTCGACCACGCTGCAGGAAACATTGCGCGCCAATGCCGGGGCGCTGGCGCGTCACGGCCTGATCTATCCCGAGGCGCCCGTGCTGCGACAACGCCGTGTGATCGATGCGTTTCACTCCGATCCGGCCAGCCTGTTCTGGAACCGCAACAACGCGGTGACCGACCCGGCCGTGCTGGACAAGGGGCGCGCGGCGGGGCTGAAATTCCTCAACCGGCATCTGCATCTGGCGCGGGGCAGGACGCTGTTGCTGTCGTCGGAACACCTGATCGCGATGCCCGACGGCGACCTTGCGCGGCTGCGCGACCATCTTCTCGGGCGCGCGCAATCCCTGCGCGTGGTGGTCTATGTCCGCCACCCCGTCGCCCATGCCCGCAGCGCGGTGCAGGAGCGGGTGAAACAGGGCGTGGCGACGCTGACCGGGGAACGCGCGCAGGCGCGGCCCTATCCGCTGCGCCGCGAGATCGAAAAGCTGGTGGCGGTATTCGGGCGGCCGGGCGTCGTGGTCAGGGCGCTCGACCGAGCCACGCTCGCCGGCGGCCAGATCACCACGGATTTCCTGGACGTCGCCGCACCCGGGCAGGTTCCCGAGGGTCTTATCCGCGACATCGTGTCGAATCAGTCCCTGTCGGCAGAGGGGCTGGCGCTGGCCGACGCGCTGGCCCGGGTCGCGCCGGCGTTCTCGGATGGCGTGCGCAACCCGGCGCGCGGGGCGCGCGACTGGCTTCATGCGGTCGAGGGCGCGCCGGTCAGCCTGGCCCCGGCATGGGAAGACCGGCTTGGCCGCGACGACCTGGCGTGGCTGAAACGGGAATGGGACATCACGCTGCCGCGCCCGCCGCGCGCCCCGCCCGGTGAGATGTGGTCTCCCGGGGCGATCACCTCGCTGGCCGAAACCCTGAACCGGCTGAGCCTTGCCGCCGGGGCATAGCGGCTGGTTGCCCGATCGGGCTGTCGCAGGCGGTCGGGGTTGGGGCGTCGGGCGGGTTCAGCGCGCCCGAAACGGCGCGAAAGGTGGATCGGTGTGACAGGTTCTTGCTGCGACGACCGGCCTTTCTGGGCGACGGCGCAATGCGGAGCGATCGGTGAGTCGCGGGGTGTGGCACCGGGTTTCGCACGTCAGAAGGGCGTGGGCCTTGGCCTGGGCCGCCGTTTGGCACGCCTTGGCAGCAGCCATCGGCGCACCATCGCAACCGCTGCGCGGTGCGACCGGCAACGCTGCATAGCCTTGTCCGACCGCAAAGCCGACCCTTTCCCGGCACGCCCCATCCCGCCGACGTCCTGCGCACTCCGGCAAGACCACCACACCACACCCTGCGACATTGCTCCGCAGCGCCCGTGACAATCGCCTCTCGACGCCGGCGTTATATTGGTATAACACGTGCCTCGACACAAACCGGAGGTGTGACCGATGCCCAACCGTTCCCGATCAAACCCGTGGCCCACGCGCATCGCTGCGCTTCTGGGCGGCCTGTTCGGCATTGCCACCATCTTCAGCGCCGGCTCGGTGCTGTTCGGGCCCGAGGCGGCGCGGGTGGCGGCGGGGGACATCGTGCCCTTCGTGGTCTGGTTCAACCTGATCGCGGGCTTTGCCTATGTGACCGCCGCGCTGGGCATCTGGCAGGGCCGGCCCTGGGCCGCGCGGCTCGCGGTCGGGATCGCGGTCGCCACTGCGCTGGTCGCGGTCGGCTTCGCCTGGGTGACCTTTCAGGGGGCGGCGTTCGAGATGCGCACGGTCGGCGCGCTGGCGCTGCGCGTCGCGGTCTGGACGCTGATCTCGGCGGTGGTGTTGCGGCGGAACCGCGCATGAGCGCAGCGCGCCGGAATCGCAAGGACGAGATCCTCGACACCGCGCTGGCCCTGGCCTTCGAGGGCGGGCCGAACCGCGTCACCACCGTGGCCATCGCCGAGCGCCTGGGCCTGACCCAGCCGGCGATCTACCGCCACTTCGCCAGCAAGGCCGAGCTATGGGCGGCGATCACCGACCGTCTGGGCGCCGAAGTGTCCGAAAACGTGACCCAGGCCCAGTCCGGCACCGACCCGGCGCTGTCCCGGCTGCGCCGGCTCATGCTCGGGCATCTGGAACTGATCAGCCGGACCCCGGCGCTGCCCGAAATCATGCTGGCGCGCGAACCCGACAGCGACGAGGCGGTGGTGCGCATCACCATGCAGGCGCGTATGGCGTCGTTCCAAAAGACCCTTCTGGAATTCTGCACCCAGGCCCAGGCCGAGGGCGACCTGCGCGCCGATATCGACCCGCGCGACATGGCGGCGCTGATCGCCGGGGTGTTGCAAAGCCTGGTCCTGCGGCTTCTGTTGGGGCGTAACCCCGATGTGCTGGTCGAGGACGGCACGAGACTTCTAAACCTGCAACTGGCTGCCTTCGGGCGGCAAAGCGAGGCGTGATGCGCAGCGGATTCAAGATGATCCTGGTGGCCCTGCCGCTGGCGGCCCTGGGGGCCGGTTTCCTGGTCTATACCATTCGGACCAAGGCCCCGCCGGTGCAGGTGGAACAGGCCGAACGGGCAACGCCGGTCCGAGTCATCACGGCGCGCGACGGCGCGGTGACACCGGTGGTGATCGGCCACGGGCTGGTCGCGCCGGCGCGCACCTTCGAGGCGATCGCCCAGGTCGGCGGCACGGTGGCCGAGATCCACCCGAGGCTGGCGCGCGGCGCGGTGTTGCCGGCGGGCGCGATGCTGGTCAGGATCGCAGATGAGGATTACGCACTGGCCGTGGCCCAGGCCGAGGCCAATATCCGCTCGGCCGAGGCGCGGCTGGCCGAGCTTGCGGTGTCCGAGGAAAACCAGCGCCTCGCGCTGGAGATCGAGACCCAGGTGCTTGCGCTCAAGACCGCCGACCTGGAACGGGCCGAGACCCTGCAGGCGGGCGGAAACATCCCGCGCACCGCGCTTGACGCGGCCCGCGCGGCGCATCTGGCGCAGCGCCAGAAGGTGCAGTCGATCGACAGCACGCTGGCGCTGATCCCGACCCAGCGCGCGGTGCAGATGGAACAGATCGCCGTGTCGCGCGCGGCGCTCGAGACCGCGCGGCTGAACCTGGCACGGACCGAGTTGCACCTGCCGTTCGCGGCACGGGTGTCGGATGTGAAGGTCGAGACCGGGCGATTCCTGCGCGTCGGCGAGGTGGCGGCAACCTTCGACGGGGTCGAGACCGCCGAGGTCGAGGCCCGGGTGCCGGTGGCCGATCTGCGCCGCCTTCTGCGCATGGCCGCGCCGGATGCCGACGCCTACGCCGCCGACCCGACCGCGATCACCGAGGTGCTGCGCGGACTGGGGCTGTCGGCCGAGGTGCGGCTGGACCTGGGCGACGAGATCCTGCGTTGGCCCGCCCGGGTGGACCGGGTGAGCGACACCATCGACGCAAAAACCGCCACCCTGGGGGTGATCGTCGCGGTCGAGGGCGCCTATGCGGGCGCCACACCGGGCGACCAGCCGCCCCTGACCAAGGGCATGTTCGTCGAGGTCGCGATCTCGGGGCCCAAAGTCGAGGGCCGGGTGGTGCCGCGCGCCGCGCTTTCCGAGGGCGCGCTGCGCCTTGCCGGGGATGACGACCGGCTGGATGTGCGCGCCGTGACGCCGGTTCTGATCGAGGGCGAGGTGGCGGTGATCGCCGACGGCCTTGACGCCGGCGAGCGCGTGGTGGTCAGCGATCCGCCGGTGGCGGTCGCCGGGATGCTGCTGACCCCGCTTGAGGATGAGGCGCTGGCCGCCCGGCTGGAGGCGACGGAATGATCCGGTTCTTCGCGGGCCACCCGACGGTCGGCAACCTTCTGATGCTGGTGTTCCTGGCTGCCGGCCTGATCGCCGCGCCGACGCTTCTGCGCGAGACCTTTCCGCGCAAGACCGCCAGCGAGGTCGAGATCAGCGTCCCCTACCCCGGCGCCCGGCCCGAGGACGTGGAAACCGGCATCTGCGACCGGATCGAATCGGCGCTGGATGCGGTCACCGGGCTGGAGCGCGCCTCGTGCGAGGCGCGCGAGGGGCTGGGCCGGGCAACCGCGCGGATGCGCGAGGGCGGCAATTTCCAGTCGTTCGTGGCCGAGGTCACCGGCGAGGTCGAGGCGATCACCGATTTCCCCGACCGCGCCGAGCGCATCGAGGTGCGCCCGCTGGGGCTGACCGATTTCGTGGCCTCCGTGGCGGTCACCGGCCCGGCGACACGCACCGACCTCGAGGCCTATGCCGAGGCGCTGCGCACCCGCATGTTGCGCTGGGGCGGCATTCCCAAGGTCGACATCCGTGGCTTTCCAAGCCTGGAACTCAGGATCGAGATCGACCCTGCCGCGATGCGCCGCTTTGGCGTGTCGGTCAGCGATATCGCGCGTGCGGTCGGTGCCGAAAGCCTCGACATGCCGGCGGGCAACCTGGACGGGGCCGCCGAAAGCCTGCTGATCCGGGTCGTCGAAGAACGCCAGACCCCCGAGGCGCTGGCCGATATCGTGGTGCGCGCCTCGTCGGGCGGCGGCCAGGTGCGGCTGGGCGAGATGGCGACGATCCGCGAGGGCTATGGCACGGCCGACGGCACCATCGCGTTTGACGGCCAGCCCGCCGCCCTGCTCGATGTCACCAAGACGGCGGCGGACGATTCGCTGCGCACCATGGACGCGCTTGAGGCCTTCCTCGAGGCCGAGCGCGCCGCCGCACCGCCCGGGGTCTCGCTGAAAGTGGTGTCCGACAGCGCCTCGGTCATCCGCGAGCGGCTGCTCTTGGTGGTGGTCAACGGCGTCCAGGGCTTTGCGCTGGTGTTCGGGCTGTTGTGGATCTTCTTCGGGCTGAGGTTCGCCTTCTGGGTCTCGCTGGCGCTGCCGACCTCGTTCATGGGCGGTGTCGCGATCATGTCGGTGACCGGCTATTCGCTGAACCTGATGACCACGATCGGGCTGTTGATCGTGATCGGGCTGTTGATGGACAGCGCCATCGTCGTGGCCGAAAACATCGCGCGCCACCGCCAGCGCGGGCTGGCGCCGCTGGAGGCCGCGGTGGTGGGCACGCAGCAGGTGTTCGCCAACGTGCTGGCCTCGTTCGTGACCACCGCGATGGTGTTCGGCTCGCTCGCCTTTCTCAAGGGCGACCTTGGGGCGGTGCTGCGCGTGGTGCCGGCGGTGATGCTGTTCGTGCTGACGGTGTCGTTGATCGAGGCGTTCCTGATCCTGCCCCACCACCTGCTTGGCAGTCTCGAACCGCGGCGCGGGCGGATGGCGGCGGCGACCGAGAAGCTCATGGACTGGATGCGCGAGGGCACCGGACGGCTGGCCGACGCGATGATCCGCACGCGCTATGTCACGACCGGGTTGTCGGTGGCGCTTCTGTTCGTTGCGGTCGCGCAGATCGCCGGCGGTAACCTCAAGTTCACCGCCTTTCCCGAGCTTGACGGCGACGTGGTCGAGGCGCGGCTGTTGTTGCCGCAGGGCACGCCGCAGGCGCGCACCGACGAGGTGATCGACCGGCTGGTGGCGGGGATCGAGGCGGTCAACACGCGCTATGCCCCGGACCAGCCGGGCGGCACCGACCTTGTGCGCCACGTGACCGTGCTGCGCGGCGTCAACCGCGACGCCTTCGAGGCAGGCGCGCATGTCGCCACGGTCTCGGTCGACCTGCTTCCCTCGGCCGAGCGCACACTGCGGCCCGACCCGATCATGGCCGCCTGGCGCGAGGAGGTCGGCGAATTGCCCGACGTGGTCGCCCTGAAATACGACGAAAGCACCATCGGCCCGGCGGGCATCGCGCTCGACATGCGGCTGAAGGGCGACGACCTGGTGGCGCTCAAGGCCGCGGCGGTGGAACTGACCGACTGGTTCTGGAGCTACGAGGGCGTGACCTCGGTGATGGACGACCTGCGCCCCGGCAAGCGCGAGATGCGCATCAGCCTGACCGAGGCCGCCGGCCCGATGGGCGTGACCGCGGCGATGGTGGCCGACCAGCTTCGCGCCGCCTATTTCGGCACCACGATCAGCGAGATCATGGTCGAGGGCCAGACCCTCGAGGTGACCGCGCAACTGGCCGAGGCGGCGGCGGCCAGCCCGAGGGTGTTCGACGATTTCGTGGTGTTCCGCCCGGATGGCGCGGCGGTGCCGTTGTCGGTGGTGGCCGAGGTCACGACCGGGCGCGGCTTTGCCCGGATCAACCGCGAAAACGGCGTGCGGGCGGTCACCGTGCAGGGCACCATCGACACCGGCGTGGCCAATGCCAACGCCATCGTCTCGGATACGCTGGCGCGGTTCCTGCCGGGGCTGCTGGAGCGGTATCCGGGCATCTCGCTCGATGTCGAGGGCCAGCGCGCCGAGGCGACCAAGACGCAGATGTCGATGATGCAGGGCTTCGTGATCGGGCTGTTCGGGGTGTTCGCGCTGCTCAGCTTCCAGTTCCGCTCCTACCTCGAGCCGATCGTGGTCATGCTGGTGATCCCCTTGGCGCTGGTCGGGTCGATCTTCGGGCACATGGCGATGGGTCTGGATTTCTCGATGCCCAGCCTTCTGGGCTATGTCGCGCTGGCGGGGGTGGTGGTGAACAACTCGATCCTGCTGGTCGAGTTCGTCAAACACGAACACGGCGAAGGCGGCGCCAGCGTGACCGAGGCGGTGTCGGCGGCGGTCAGGGCGCGGTTCAGGGCGATGTTCCTGACCACCGGAACCACGGTGGTCGGGCTGATCCCGATCCTGACCGAAACCTCGATCCAGGCGCAGATCCTGGTGCCCCTGGTGGCCAGCCTGGTGTTCGGGCTGGTGGTGGCCATGCTGGTGGTGATCCTGGTGCTGCCGGCGGTCTACGTCATCCTCGACGATTTCGGGCTGACCACGCTGGGCGAGGACAAGGACCGGCCCGAAGCGGCGGAGGCCACGGCCTGATGGGCGGCGAAGCCGGTTGAATCCCCCGGCGATGCCGTGCAGCCTGACGAGGCGCGGCAAACGGAGGTGACGATTGGGCGACGACATCCAGGATCTGTTCGTCATCGGCGGCGGCGTCAACGGCTGCGGCATCGCGCGCGACGCCGCCGGGCGCGGCCTGTCGGTGACGCTGGCCGAACAGGGCGACCTGGCGCAGGCCACATCTTCGGCCTCGTCCAAGCTGTTTCACGGCGGGCTGCGCTATCTCGAATACTACGAGTTCCGGCTGGTGCGCGAGGCGCTGCGCGAGCGCGAGGTGCTCCTGGTCGCGATGCCGCATATCGCCTGGCCGATGCGCTTCGTGCTGCCGCATCACAAGGGGCTGCGGCCGCGCTGGCTGCTGAGGCTGGGGCTGTTTCTCTATGACCACATGGGCGGGCGCAAACACCTGCCCGCGGCGCGCAGCCTCGATCTGGCCGCCTCGCCGGTGGGCGGCGTGCTCAAACCCGCCTATACCAAGGGTTTCGAGTATTCCGATTGCTGGGTGCAGGACGCCCGCCTTGTCGCGCTCAACGCCCGCGACGCGGCGGCGCGCGGGGCCACCATCCTGACCCGCACCAAGGTGACCGGCGCCCGGCGCCACGCCGACCATTGGGAGGTGACGACCGAGGACGCGACGACCGGCGCCGAGACCCGCCACCGCGCCCGCGCGCTGGTCAATGCCGCAGGGCCGTGGGTGGCCGAGGTGCTGGGCGACACGCTGGGCATCGACAGCGACGAACACATCAGGCTGGTGCGCGGCAGCCATATCGTCACGCGCCGGCTGTTCGCCCACGACCAGCCCTATATCCTGCAAGGCGGCGACGGGCGGATCGTCTTTGCGATGCCCTACGAGGGCGAGTTCACCCTGATCGGCACCACCGACGCCGACCACGACGGCCCCCCCGGCGCGGCGGAATGCACCGAGGCCGAGGCCGAATACCTTTGCGATTTCGTCTCGGACTATTTCGCCCGCCCGGTGACAAAGGCCGACATCGTCTGGCGCTTTTCCGGCGTGCGCCCGCTTTACGACGACGGGGCAAGCTCGGCCACGGCGGCGACGCGCGACTACGTGCTGTCGCTGGACGAGGACGGCGCGCCGCTGCTCAGCGTGTTCGGCGGCAAGATCACCACCTATCGCCGGCTGGCCGAACATGCGCTGGAAAAGCTGGGGCATGGGGACGGCTGGACCGCCGGCGTGGCGCTGCCGGGCGGGGATTTTCCCTGGGACGGGGCCGAGGCGCTGACCGAGGAACTGCGCGCGGCCTATCCGTTCCTGGGCGACGACTGGGCGGCGCGGCTGGTCAGAACCTACGGCACCGAGGCGCGGGCGCTTCTGGGCGGGGCGAAAAAGGCCGCCGACCTTGGCCGGTCGTTCGGCGCCACCCTGACCGAGGCGGAACTGGGCTGGCTGGTGGGCCACGAGTTTGCCCGCAGCGCCGAGGACGTGCTGTGGCGGCGCACCAAGCTGGGGTTGCACATGACCCCCGGCGAGGCGCGGGCGGTCGAGGACTGGATGGCAGAAAACGGGAGGGGATATGAAACACATTCTGGCGATTGATCAGGGCACGACCTCGTCGCGCGCCATCGCGTTCGACGCCGCGATGCGGCCCGTCGCCTCGGCGCAGCGCGAGTTTGCCCAGCATTTCCCGGCCTCGGGCCAGGTCGAACACGACCCGGCGGATATCTGGGACAGCGTGCTGGCCACCGCGCGCGAGGTGGTCGAGGGCATCGGGTCCGAGCAATTCGCCGCCATCGGCATCACCAACCAGCGCGAGACCACGCTGATCTGGGACCGCGCCACCGGAGCGCCGATCCACAACGCCATCGTCTGGCAGGACCGGCGCACCGCGCCGCTGTGCGCGAAGCTGCGCGAGGCCGGGCACGAGCCGATGATCACCGCCCGCACCGGGCTGCTCATCGACCCGTATTTCTCGGCCACCAAGGTCAAGTGGCTGCTCGACAACGTCGAGGGCGCGCGCGCACGGGCCGAGGCGGGGGAACTGGCGTTCGGCACCATCGATTCGTTCCTGATCTGGAAACTGACCGGCGGGCGGGTTCATGCCACCGACGCCACCAATGCCGCGCGCACGATGCTTTATGACATCGGCAAGGGGCAATGGGACGCGGACATCTGCGCGCTTATGGGGGTGCCGATGGCGCTGTTGCCCGAGGTGCGCGACTGCGCCGACGATTTCGGCAGCACCGATCCGGCGCTGTTCGGCTCGGAGCTGCCGATCTACGGCGTCGCGGGCGACCAGCAGGCGGCCACCATCGGGCAGGCGTGTTTCCAGCCGGGCATGATGAAATCGACATACGGCACCGGATGTTTCGCGCTGCTCAACACCGGCGACGACATGGTGGCCTCGAAAAACCGGCTGCTGACCACCATCGCCTATCGGCTGGACGGGCGAACCACCTATGCGCTGGAAGGCTCGATCTTCATCGCCGGGGCGGCGGTGCAATGGCTGCGCGACGGGCTGGGCATCCTGAACGAGGCGCAGGACGCCGGCCGGATGGCCCGCCGCGCCGACCCGCAGCAGGAGGTCTATCTTGTGCCCGCCTTCACCGGCCTCGGCGCGCCCCACTGGGACAGCGAGAGCCGCGGCGCGCTTTACGGCCTGACCCGCGGCACCGGCCCCAACGAAATCGCCCGCGCCGCGCTGGAGGCGGTCGGGTTCCAGACCGCCGACCTGATCGCGGCGATGCGCGCCGACTGGCCGGGCTATACCGACGCGCCGCTGAGGGTCGACGGCGGCATGTCGGCCTCGGGCTACACGATGCAGTTTCTCGCCGACATCACCGGGCTTCAGGTCGACCGCCCGGCGGTGCTGGAAACCACCGCGCTGGGCGTGGCCTGGCTGGCAGGGATGCGTGCGGGGCTCTATCCCGACCAGGCCGGATTCGCCGAAACCTGGGCCGCGGACACGCGGTTTCGCCCGAACATGGGCGCCCACGACCAAAGCGCCAAACTGGCCGGCTGGTCCGACGCGGTGCGCCGGACGCTGTCCCAGAGGCGCGCGTGATGCGGCCATCGGCCCTTGCCTGACTGCTCTGCGAAAACGGACCGGAAACGCCGCCCCTGCCGGCGGCATCCGCTACTGAACGGCAGGGAAATAATCGGCCGGAGAAATCCGGACCGCCCCGAGATCGTCGTCCTCACGGGTCAGGAGCACCACCTCCGGCGCAAGGCGTTGATCCGGGGCGGCGCGCACCGCGGCAACCTGCCGGATCGCCATTTGCGCCTGCAGGATCGGATCGTCGAAGGATGCGGCCAGGACGCTGCCGTTCATCAGGCTGCGAATGACCGTGTGGCTCACGTAGGTGGCAAGCAGCGTCGGCCTGTCTGCATCGCGGCGCGCCGCAAGCAGGCCGATCGCCGCTTCGATCGCCGGGGCGCTGCCGATCAGGTAATCCACATCCGGGTGGCGCTCCAACGCAAGCTCGGCCAGCGCGAGTTGCGGCCGGATGCCGGTATCGGCTTCGAACACCTCGAGGATGCTGACCGAACTGCCGGCAAGGCCGTCACGCAGCCCGGCTGCGAGCGGTCCGGTCCAGCCGGATTCGGCGGGGCCGGTCAGGAAAACGGCGGACTTTGCGGGTGATCCTTCGGGGTGCAACTGGCGCAGATGCGCGCCGATGGCATGGCCCATGTCCTGCCAATCGACGCCGATGCGCCCGCTCAGGGCCTCGGCGTGTAGCTCGTTGACCAGCCCGAACACCGGAACCGTTTCCGCGACCCGCGCAATCGCCGTCATCAGGTCGGGGTGGTCCGAGGTCACGGCCCCGATCAGGATCGCGTCGGCGCCCTGTGCAACGCAGGCATCGAGCTGGCCGACCTGTGCCGCGCGCGCCTCGTAGCCGCCGGCCTCGAAGAACAGCAGATCGACGCCCTGCCGCTCGGCCTCCTGTTCAAGGCCGAAGCCGACGCTGAGCCAGTATTCGTCTTTGAAATGCGGCACGAGCACGCAATAGAGCGGGCTTGCGGCGGCGGCGAACGCGCCCGCGAAAACCATGCCGATCGCTGCGATTGTGCCGGCACAGGCGGCCACGTAATGTCTGGAAATGCGACGGACGAGGTTTGACACGAGGCTGATCCAGATACTCTCCGCCATGGCGGCGTTGGCCATCATGGTGGGTGTGGCGGCAATCGGCGTCAACCGCTATCTGGTGCGCGCGCAGGGCGAGCTTGTCCAGACCAGCCTGCCGGCAATCGAACTGGCCAGCAGGATCGGCGTGGCGGTCGAGGTGGTCGACTCGCTGGAGGAAGCGCTGGCCGAGGCCGACACGCGCGAGGGCCTCGATCAGGTCACCGAGGCGCTGATGCGGACCGTGACGAGCATCGAGGAGGGCACGCTGCGGCTGGAGCGGATGAGCCCGAGCCTGACACCCGCCGGGCAATTCCCGCAAGCCGCCGACATCGTCGAGCGGCTGAGCGCGAATGCGCGCGAGGAATTGCGGCTGGCGATGCAAGTCCGCGCCGAGGCGCTCGAGATGTCGCAGGATGGCGCGCGGCTGGACAGTCTGATCGAGGCCGAGACCGATCTGGCCCGTCTCCGGATCACCGCCAGCATCGCCGAACTCTACACCAAACCGGACGCCGACCCGCGACCGGCGCTGGATGCGCTGGCCGACCGCTACTTCTTTGCGTTCGAGCGGTTGACCGAACTGGCCCGCATGGTCGACGCCACGCGCCTGCAATTTCAGCAGGTTCCGAATTTGACGGTGGCGGACGAACTGCAGACGGTGCGCGATGCGCTGACGGCGCGCCTGACATTGGCGGTGCGGCGCGTGGCCTACCTTCCGTCCCCGATGGCGCGGGGCGAGGCGGCGACGCTTCTGGCGCGGCAGCAGGAGGCTCTGGCGCAAGGCGGCCTGATCGCGTTGCAGCAGGACCGGATCGCGCTGCAACAGGCCATTGCCGAGGACCGCGCGCTGCTCGACACGACCATCGCGGCGCTTTCGGAGCGGGGGCGGACGGCGCGTGACACCCTTCAGGCAGACAGCCTTGCCCAGATCGCGGCGGTCCGGCAACGCTCCGGCTGGATGATCGTCGCGCTGTTTGTCATCGTCACCGGCGCGGTGATCGCGGGGGCCACGCTCTGGCTCTATGCGCGTCGGCAACTGGTCGAGCGGCTGGGAAATATCTCGCGCCGCATCGTTGCGGTGGCGCGGGGCGATTATGGCGCGCCCTTGCCGATCAGCGGCAATGACGAGATCGGGCGCATGGAAAAGTCGCTCAACATCCTGCGCCGCCGCGCGATTGACGCCGCGCGGTTGCGTGACAGCCTTGAGGAGGCGGTGATCGCGCGGACGGGCGACGTTGTGGCCGAGATGCAGGCCTCGGACGCGGCGCGTGCGCAGGCGGAGGCCGCCGACCAGAGCAAGACCGAGTTTCTCGCCCGCATGAGCCACGAGATCCGCACACCCCTGAACGGCATCATCGGCATGCTCGACCTGCTGGTGGTCGAGGAACAGGACGCGGACCGCCAGAGCCGGGCGCGCACCGCGCTTGCCTCGGCGCGCGAACTGCTGGAGATCACCAACGACATTCTCGCATACGCCGGCAGCGAGGACAGGGGCAATCGCGGCAACCCGGTGCATTTCCGGCTGCGCGAACTTGTCGGGCAGATGGGGCATCAGTTGCAGTCCCTTGCCGGACCAAAAGGGCTCGAGACAATCATCGACATGGCCGAGCCTGCGCCGCAGGCCCTGTTCGGGGACGTGGTGAAGATCCGACAGATCGTCGGCAACCTGATCTCGAACGCGGTGAAATACACAAGGCGCGGGACGGTGACGCTCCGGGTGGATCACGCCATCGACCCGGAGAGCGGCCAGCCCGTCCTTAGCTTCACGGTCGCGGACACCGGCATCGGCATGACGCGCGAGGCCATCGCGCATGCCTTCGATGCCTATACGCGCGCCGATTCAGCCAAGCGCGCGGGGATCGAGGGGATTGGCCTTGGTCTGGCCATTTCGCGCAACCTGACCGAGGCGCTGGGCGGTGCGCTCAGCGTCGAGAGCGAGCCCGGGGTCGGCAGCCGGTTCACGCTGACCGTGCCGCTGCAAAAGGGCGATATGGCCGCCGCCGCCGACGACGATGCGGGCATGCCGCCGGACCGGCTGGGCCACCGGGTGCTGGTGATAGACGACCACGCCGTGAACCTGATGGTCGCGCGCGGCTATCTCGAACGGCTGGGATGCCAGGTCAGCGAGGCCGCGACAGGCACCGCCGGTCTGCAAGCCTGCCGGACGCAGAGCTTCGATCTGGTTCTGATCGACCTCGATCTGCCGGACATGCGCGGCGAGGCGGTTGCGGCGGAGCTTGGACAACGCGCGGATGCGCCCATTCTGGTCGCGCTGACCGCGCATCTGATCGACGACACGCCCGAGAACCGCGCGCGGCATGGCGTGTCGCGGATTCTGTCCAAGCCGGTCTCGCCCCGCGCCCTTGCCGAGGTTCTGAAAAGCGTGCCCTCGCCCGCGCTGCCGCCAGACTACCGCCAGGTTCTGGGCAGCCTGACCGACGACCTGCGCGACCTGGGACGGGACACCACCGCGCTGATCGTGCGGGAGTTTCTGGACGACCTGCCCCGCGCCGTGAACGCCATCCTGACCGCGACGCCCGAGGCGCAACTCAAGGCGGCGCACAAGTTGAAGGGTGCGGCCGCGAACTTCCGGCTGGACGCGCTCTATTCGGTGTTGGCCGACGTGGAAGCCGCCGAGGGCGGCGCAGATGAGGACTTGCTGCGGCTCGTGCAAAGCCGCGCAGACGACGCGGAAAAGGCGTTGAAAGCCGCCGCCGCAGAGACCGGGCTTCAGACCGATGCCGGGTCCACGAACTGATAGCCCTGCCCGTGCACCGTCAGTATCCACTCGGGGTTGGCCGGGTCGCGTTCCAGTTTCTTGCGCAACCGCCCGACCACCACGTCGATCATCCGGTCGTTCGAGCGCAGGGCGTCGCGCCCCATCAACTCGGCCAGCCGCGCCCGGCTGAGGGTCTGGCCGGGATGGTCGGCGAGGGCTGACATCACGTCGAACTCCTGGCTGGTGAGGGTCTCGATGCGCGCCGCCGATGCCAGCCTGCGGCGGATGCGATCAAAACACCAGGGGCCGAAATCCACCACCGGTGGCGGGCCTTGCGGAGGCTTTCCGATGTCGGAAATGCGCGCCAGCAGGTTCTTGACCCGCGCCGCCAGTTCTCGCTTGTCGAAGGGCTTGGTCACGTAATCGTCGGCGCCCATCTCAAGCCCGACGATCTTGTCGACCTGATCGTTGCGCGCGGTGAGAAGGATGATCCCGACCCGCGAGGCGGCGCGCTGCTCGCGCGTGATGGTCAGCCCGTCCTTGCCTTCGAGGTTGATGTCGACAAGCAACACCTCGGGCGGATCGGTCTGGGTGATGAACTCCATTTCCTCGGCGTTCTCGGCCTCGCTGACGCGGTGCCCCTGCTCGCGCAGATAGGCGGCCAGGCGCATGCGCGTGGTGCGATCGTCTTCCACGATGAGGATGTGATGGGCCATGCGCCAGATTACAAATCTTTACATTTTCGAACAACTCATTTTGCGCCGCATCAACGAATGCCGACCGCCTCAAGAATAGTGTGAGGCCAGACAGTCAGCCACAGGAGACATGAAATGTCATTCAACCACCCGTCCCGACGCGCCTTCCTGCAAGGCGGCGCTGCCATGCTGGGCACCACCAGCCTGATGGGCACGACGGCCATGGCCGCGCTCGACCCCAACTCGTTCAAGGACCGCGTTTTCCATGCCACCCACTATGGTCCGTTCGAGGCGGTGGTGCGTGACGGTAAACTGGTCGGCGTCAACAACATCGTCGAAATCGACGCGCGTCCGACCGAGATGCTGAGCCACGGCATCATGGACCGCACCTATGACAAGTCGCGGATCAACTATCCGATGGTGCGCAAATCCTACCTTGAAGGCTGGGAGACCGGCGACACCAAGCCCGAGCTGCGCGGCAAGGAACCCTATGTCCGGGTCGACTGGGACACGGTCTGGAGCCTGTCGGCCAAGGCGCTGCTCGACACCGCCGCCAACCACGGCAACGAGGCGATCTTCAGCTCGTCCTACGGCGGCTGGTCGAACGCGGGCAACTTCCGGCCCAACGTGCTTCAGGGCCGCCTGATCAACCTCATCGGCGGCTGCACCAACACCGCCGGCGACTGGTCGGCCGGCGCCAGCCAGGTGTCGCTGCCGCACATCATCGGTGACATGGAGGTCTATTCGGCGCAATCGGCCTGGGAGACGATCCGCGACAACACCGAGGTGTTCGTGCTGGTCGGGTGCGACCCGATCAAGAACAACCGCATCGAGTTCACCGTGGCCGACCACGGCATGTATGCCCATTGGGAAGAGATCCGCGACGCGGGCGTCAAGTTCGTGTCGATCAACCCGCAGCGCACCGCGTCCGACGAATACCTGGATGCCGACTGGGTCCGGATCGTGCCGAACACCGACGTTGCCCTGTTCTGCGCCATGGCCAACCATGTGCTTGCACAAGGCCTCGAAGACCGCACCTACATGGACACCTATACCGTCGGCGCCGACAAGTGGATCGCCTATCTCAACGGCGATGACGATGGCGTTGCCAAGACACCGGACTGGGCCGCCGATATCACCGGCATCGAGGCGGACAAGATCCGCGAGATGGCCGAGCTGTTCGCCACGTCCAACACCTCGATCGCCGGCGCATGGTCGCTGCAGCGCGCCCAGCACGGCGAGATGACGCATTGGGCGATCATCAACTTCGCCGCGCTCACCGGCAAGATCGGCAAGCCGGGCTGCGGCGTCGGCTTCAGCTGGCACTATGGCAACGGCGGCATGCCGGTGTCGGGTAAGGCGACGCCCTCGGGCATGTCCCAGGGCCGCAACTTCGTCAAAGGCGTCTGCCCGGCCAGCCGGATCACCGACATGCTGGAAAACCCCGGCAAGCAGGTCTTCTACAACGGCAACACCCACACCTACCCGGACGTGAAGGTCATCTTCAACGCCGGCAACAACTTCATGAGCCACCAGCAGGACACCAACCGCCTGATCAAGGCGCTTGAAAACGTCGAAACCGTCATCAGCGTCGATGTCTGGTGGACCGCGGCGACGCGCTGGTGCGACATCGTGATGCCCGCGGCCTCGACATTGGAGCAGGACGACATCAGCGTCGGCGGCACCTATTCCAACGACAAGGTCTACGCCATGAAGAAGGTGATCGAGCCGGTCGGCGACAGCCTGCCCGACTACGAGATCTTCGAAGGGCTGGCCGACAAGTTGGGCCTGTGGATGCAGTTCACCGAAGGCGAAGACAAGATGTATCACATCCGGCTCGCCTACGAGAAATCCGGGGCGGCCGAGCACACGCCGTTCGAAGAGTTCTGGGAAAAGGGCTATGCCCGCATGGAGGTGCCGGAAGAAGCCCGCGCCTGGACCCGCCACAGCGCGTTCTACAACGACCCCGAAGGCAGCCCGCTGCACACCACCTCGGGCAAGATCGAGATGTTCTGCGAAGACTTCGCCAAGCTCGGGATCGACGACATGCCCGGCATGCCGATGTGGATGGAAAAGCACGAATATCTCGGCAATGCCAAGGAAGGCCAGTTGCACGTCGTGTCGCCGCACCCGTGGTTCCGCCTGCACAGCCAGATGGACCAGTCGGAAAACCTGCGCGCGCTTTACAAGGTGCAGGGGCGAGAGCCGGTGCGGATCAACACCCAGGACGCCGCGGATCGCGGCATCGAGGATGGCGATCTGGTCGAGCTTTACAACGACCGTGGCACGGTGATCGCCGGGGCGGTTGTCAGCGACGACATCATGCCGGGCGTGGTCTCGATCTACGAAGGGGCCTGGCCGTCGCTCGACAGCAAGGGCCGGTGCAACTCGGGCCTGGTGAACTTCCTGACCTCGACTCAACCGTCTTCGGGCCTTGCCCAGGCGACCACGGCCAACACCGTGCTGTGCTACATGCGCAAGTGCGAAGACCCCGAGGGCCCGAACCTGGCCTACGAGAAGCCGGCCATCATCGAGGACATGGAGATCGCCGAGATCGACGAGGACGTGCTTGGCCTCGATCGCCTCTACGACCTGACCGAGAAGCTCTATGCCGACATGGGGCCGGGTGAGAAGATCTACTTCGAGCGTTGCACGGTCTGCCATGCGCCGCGCGAAGTCACCCACTTCACGCAGCAACAGTGGCGCGGCATCACGCCGTCGATGTTCCCGCGTGCGGGCCTTGAAGGCGAGGAGGCCGAGCTGGTGATGGACTACCTGCTCAAGAACGCCTCCGACGCGATGTAGGCATTCCGAACACCACCCAGGGGGCCGGTTTTCCGGCCCTCTGGTCTCATTCACCCCCAAGGAATTCGCGGAGAGGACGATGCATATTGCCCGCGTAACCGCCGGTTGCAGCTGTGACAGTCTGGCGGACGCCACCGAGATGATGAGCGTCACCGACGCGCTGGTCCGCGCCCTGGCGCAGGTCGCCCCGATCACCGAGACGGAGTCCGTCCCGCTCGCCACGGCGCTGGGCCGCACCACCGCCGGGGCCGTCCGCGCCACCGAGGCGATGCCGTTTTTCGACAACTCCGCGATGGACGGCTTTGCGCTGCGATGCGCCGATCTGGACGGGCGCTGCTGCCTGCCCGTCGCGGGCACGATCGCGGCTGGCGACGCGCCGTGCGATCTGCCGGCAGGCGCCGCCATGCGCATCTTCACCGGCGCGCCGCTGCCGCTCGGCGCGGATGCCGTGGTGATGGTCGAGGCCTGCGTCGACAAGACCACGAAGGTTCATATCGAACGCGCACCTGCCGTGGGCGACAACATCCGCCGCGCGGGCAGCGATCAGGCGGTCGGGCAGAAGCTGCTCGACGCCAACACGCGGATCGCGGCGCATCACATCGGCCTGCTGTCCGCCAATGGCATCGACGCGGTCGAGGTGATCCGCAAGCCCCGTCTCGCGGTGTTCTCCACCGGCGACGAACTGCAGAGCGGCCCGCGTGCGCCCGGCCAGATCCCCGATTCCAACCGCCCGATGCTGCTGGCGCTGGCGCGCGAGGCCGGTGCGGATGTCACCGACCTGGGCATCCTGCCCGACGACGCCGCGGCCACCGCCGAAGCCCTGCATGGGATCGGCGACCGCTACGACCTGATCCTGTCCTCGGGGGCCGTCTCGATGGGCGGCAAGGATCACATCCGCGAAGCCCTCATCGCCGCCGGCGGCACGGTTCACGGCTGGCGCGTGGCGCTGAAGCCGGGCAAGCCGGTGATGTTCGGAACGCTGGGCGCGGCTGCGTTCACCGGCCTGCCGGGCAATCCGTTTGCCGTGCATGTCGGCTTTCACCTGTTCGTGCTGCCGCAACTCGCCCGCCTGCTGGGCGCGCGGATCGCGCCGTTTGCCCCGGTGCCCGCGATTGCGGGCTTCGCGTGGTCGCGCAAACCGGGCCGGGCCGAGGTTTTCCCGGTGCGCCTTGCGGCCTACGACGAGGCGGGCCTGCCCGTTCTGGAGCGCCTTGGGCAAAGCGTGTCGGCCACGCTGCTGCCGCTTGCCGGCGCTGACGGCCTGGCCATCGTGCCCGCCGACTGCCGCGAAATATCACCCGGCACGCCGCTGTTCTGGCGTCCGTTCTGCCCCGCTGGAGACGTGACATGAGCCTCTACCCCCTCGCCGCCGTGCGTTTCGAGCGCGCAGATATCGACGGGTTTTTCGCCGACCTGGCCGAAAACCTGACACTGAGCGGCCTTCGCGTGCGCGGTGCGTTGCAGACGCGCGGGGCCGAAGCCGGCGAATGCCACTGCGCCGACATGGACCTCACGACCCTCGGCTCCGGTCGCGTGTTTCGCATCTCGCAACCCCTGGGCAATGGCTCACGCGGGTGCCGGCTGCACCACGGCGCGCTGGCCGAGTGCTCGTCCTTCATCGAGCGCGAACTGGACGGCGGCGCCGATCTTCTGATCCTCAACCGGTTTGGCCGCGGCGAAAGCGAGGGGCGTGGGTTTCGCGACCTGATCGGCAAGGCCATCGCGCGCGGCGTGCCGGTGTTGCTGGCCGTGCGCCCGACCTATCAGGAGGCGTGGTCCGCGTTCGGTGCCGGACTGTCCTGCGATCTGCCGATGACGCGGGACGCCGTGCTGGCCTGGTTCGACCAGACGCGGGAGGCGCGCGATGCCGCTTGATGCCACCCCCGCCGCACTGGTCGACAGCTTCGGACGCACCGTCACCTACCTGCGCCTGTCGGTGACCGACCGCTGCGATCTGCGCTGCACCTACTGCATGGCCGAAAAGATGACGTTCCTGCCCAAACGCGATGTCCTCAGCCTCGAGGAACTGGCGCGGCTCGGCGATATTTTCATCCGCCGCGGCGTGCGCAAGCTGCGTTTGACCGGCGGCGAGCCGCTGGTGCGCCCCGATGTGATGGACCTGTTCCGCGACCTGTCGCGCCACCTGAAATCGGGCGCGCTGGACGAGTTGACGCTGACGACCAACGGCACGCAACTGGCCCGGCACGCGCAAACGCTGGCGGCCTGCGGGGTGCGGCGCGTCAATGTCTCGCTCGATACGCTGGACGCCGACCGTTTTCGCGAGCTGACGCGGATCGGGAATATTTCCCGCGTGTTCGCGGGCATCGACGCGGCCCTTGGCGCCGGGCTGAAGGTGAAGCTCAATGCCGTCGCGAGCCTGGGCGCGTTCGAGGCCGAAGTCGACGACCTGATCCGATTTGCCCATGCGCGCGGCATGGACCTGAGCCTGATCGAGGAAATGCCGCTGGGCGACACCGGGCTCGACCGCAGCCAAAGCGTCCTTTCGCTGCGCGACCTGGAGGCGGAACTGGCCCAGCGCTGGACGTTGACGCCCAGCCGGCGCAACTCGGGCGGGCCGGCGCGTTATGTGCAAGTGGCGCAAACCGGCGGCCAACTCGGCTTCATCTCGCCGATGTCGTGCAATTTCTGCGCGCTGTGCAACCGTGTTCGCGTCAGCTGCACCGGGCGGCTCTACACCTGCATGGGCGACGAAGGCTCGATCGATCTGCGCACCCCGCTTCGCACCTCCGAGCAGGCGACGGTCGAGGCTATCCGCGCGGCCCTGCGCACAAAACCCGAGCGGCATCGGTTTGACATTTCACGAATGGCAAGCCCCGCTGTGGCACGCCATATGTCCGCGCTTGGCGGATAGACGGTTCGAACCCGAAAGGAAACGACCATGAGCAAGACCCTCCCTGCCGCCGCCGGCGACCTGGCGACGACCCATCCCGCGATCTGGTCGGCCTATGCCGACCTCGGGGCGGCAACCGCCGCTGCCGGAGACCTCACGAAGCGCGAACGCCGCCTTGTCAAACTCGCGCTCGCAATCGGCGCGGGTTCCGAAGGCGCGGTTCATTCGCACGCCCGCCGGGGCCTGGCCGAAGGCGTTTCCGAGCGCGATCTGCACCAGGTTGCCCTCTTGGCCATTGGCCCCCTGGGCCTGCCCCGTGCCGTCGCCGCCGGCACCTGGATTTCGGATATGACCGAGAAATAATCTGCAGCACGAGGTGCCGGACGCCCGATCGCGATGCATGAGGGTGCCGTCGCCTGACTGGCCTTTGCGGTGGCAGAATGGCCATTTCCGCCCCGCGCGGGGCCGTTGGTTGGTGGTCAGTTCAGCGTGTCGCGACCAGCATTACTTGGCCATCGCCAAACCCTAAGTAACTGATTTTATTTATCCCGCATTAGATCAAGGCCACGGAGTTGTCCATTCGCCAAGCTTATGACGCCCATTTTCGACAAGCATAAGATGCCAATTCTCGGGCGTCGCTGCGGCCGATACTTCGTGGTCGGAACTGGACGGCTGGGGCGTTTTCAAACCGGAGCGCACCAGACAAAAAAAGACCGCCCATAAGGGCGGCCTTCCAAAATCGACATGATAGCGGGCCGATAGGGCCCCTTATGTTAAATCGGGCTTCAAACCTTCATATCGCGGCCATCCCTTGCTCAAGCCAGGAGGCAAAATCGGCTTCGGTTAGGTCGCCAGACGCGAGATCTTCCATCATGCGCACGCCCACGACCGGATCGGGACGAAAAGCGTAACCATTAAGCCGCAGAAAGGTGATCGCCGTGACGAAGGCCGTGCGCTTGTTGCCATCAACGAAGGCGTGAGCCTTGGCGATCCCGAACGCGTAGGCCGCTGCGATCTCACTCACTCCGGCGTCCTTGTATGCCGCGAGATTCATCGCGCGGGCACAGCCCATTTCGAGAAGTGCCCGGTCCCGCATCCCGGGCGCGCCGCCGTGTCGGGCGATCTGCCGGTCGTGAATGATGGTGACCGCGGCCAAGGGCACCCAGATATGGTTGCTCATGCCAGGGCTTGCAGCAGATCCCGGTTGTCATCCATGACGATTTCGGCTGCCTTGAGCGCCTCCGCCACGGAGGGATCATGCGTCATGAGCTTGAGGCTGCCATCGTCGCCGCGGACCACGAACAGGGAATCCCCTTCCTTGGCGTCGAGTATCGTGAGCATTTCAGTCGTCAGGGTCATGACCGCCGAATTGCCAACTTTGCGGATTTTTGTCTCGATCATCTTCGGGCCTCCGTGTTTACACTCGTATATACGCACTTCGACGATTGTTCGCAAGATGCTGGGCTGGGACAGGAACCAGCCTCTATTTCATGAGAGAATATCCCCTTTCAAATCACTGACCCGATAGAAGTCAATGCCAACCTCGGCCCCGCTCAACGCGGGGCGAACGCGGTGCCGCTTCAGCCGACGGACTACCTCCCCGATCTGCAGATCATGCTGTTCAGCGAGTCTGGCCGGATGGGTGAACCGGCCCTTGAATTCCGCCACCGTCGCCGGGTCGAACCGCGGGATCCGATGTCCACCTGACGGACCAACGATCCAGTCGACGGCCAGGCTCACGTCCTCCGGGCACCGGTCCACCAGGCCCCACCCGGTGTCCTTCGGAATCTTGAGCGCACCGAAAGCTTCCATGGGCGAGAGCCCCGTCGTGCAGGCCGCCGCGTGGTGCTTGACCTCGGCCGTGTCCACCCGCAGCGCAGTGATCCCGCCCTCACCAGTCAGGCGAACCACGCGCTTGAGGAACCCGCCGAGGATCATGTGTACCACAGTAATGGCCGGCACCTTGGCCTTTTCCGCGGCTTTCGAGACCGGCACCAGCCCGTCGGTCTCGGCCCCCAGTTCGGTTGCTTTCGCGTGCAGATCGCCAACCAGCATGGCAACCTCCTCGCGATCCACGGCCTTCTGGATCCGCCCCTTCAGTCCCGGCCGTTCGGAGTAGATGGGTGTGAGAAGCCGATCGGCAAAAAGCTGATCGACGAGGGGTCGACCACAACCCAACACGTCAGGCAAGGAAACAACATGCACTATCCGCTTCGTTCGGGCCGCGATCTCCCGGCCCCTGGCCACAGGGATGGGGTAATGGGCCGAGGCCTTCTCAGGCAGTACTCCGGCAGCAATCAGCACGTTGCCCAGAGCCCTCGAGTCAAGCTGCTGCTCCTTGGCAAGGGAAGCGAGCGTGTGCAGGCGGCGTTCGGGGAGTTCCACACCGAGCACCTTGGTTCCGGCCGGCAGGGCGATGCTCTCAGTGATGACGTCGCGAAGGATCCGCGCGATGTCCCCGGGTTCCTTGAGCGATTTCGAGTGCGCAATGGCTTCATAGAAGCGCCCGAATATCTTGCGCGCCCCGGGTGTCCCGGTTGCATCATCGAATTTCCTGAGCTGAGCCTCCAGAGCTTCCCGGATGCCCTGCTCGCCGCGCGACGTGAATTCAAAGCCCACACGCCCGGCGCGGTCCCAGTCATCAGAGGTCAGCTCCGGCAATTTCTGCGCCGGGCCGAAGGCAACCAGTACGCCCAGAAGCTCTGTCGCACGGGTTGCCTGATCCAGCGTTTGCGAATCCAGCCAATCGGAGCCAGTATTCCCGTCGAGGCGACGCAGGACATAGTCCTGGAGCGGCGAAACCGAGCGGTGCACTGCCCTCTCGATCATCTTCTGAAGCTCAGCGCCGCGCTCGGGCACCCGGCGATCAAGTTCGTGAAACTTGTCATCCCACGCAATTGACGCCTGGCGCAGGAGCGGGATCTGGTGATGCTGACAGGTTCGCACGACCGACAGCGTCCACGTCCAACGCCCGCGGCGAATGCCGGTCTCGTCATCCCTTGCCAGACAGGCCGGACAAAAGACCGTGTAGGGATTTGCGAGGAACTCCGCGGTGACCAGCTCACCCCGGATGTCGTATAGGCGTTTCCCGACCGGAATTGCGGCATTCGCGCACAGGTCCTCGACAGCCACTCCTGCGATCTCGGCGAGGCGCGAGACAGCAGTTCTGTCATTGACCGCCATTTGGTCTGGCGAAATGCCGACATCGCGAAGAAACGAGACCAGCCGATCACCGGTGTGGAGCCTGGCAAGGCACGCCGCATATGACAGCGGACTCTCCTCGGGATGAAAAGGGAAATGAGGGACGAGCATCAGCGCGCACCCTGCCCGAACAACTGGGCCTCACCGAGATCGATCCTGGCCCAGTGGCGGGCAAGAAAGACGTTCTGACCCATGCCGCAACCTTCCTGCATGCCCCAGCTCTCGGCGAAATGGTTGATTGTCAATTCATCGGCATCCACCAGGGCCGCCGCCTCGAGCGCCGCGAGGATGTTTTCGATACAGCGGCCGAAACGGTTGCGGCTCGCGTGAACGAGACGATCCACCAGATCCTCGTCCGACGGCGGCTGCACGCCGACCGCGTTGCAGAAACCGGCGATGACCTTGGTCAAGGCATTGCGATCCGAATGCGGCGAAACATCCCCAAGAGGCAGCCGCCAGTAGCGGCGGGTGACCTGGGCATCGCAGGAAGCGATCTGCCAGAGGCTTTCAACACCGCTCAGCACGACGCTGACGGCACCGTCCCCCTGCATCAGGTTGCGGACGGTCTTCAGGAAGACATCGACCTTGAACTTGCTCCCAGCGCCGAACAGGTCATGCGCCTCATCGATCCACAGGATCGCCGTCCCACGGAGTCTGAAATGGTGCCGCACCTTGCGCATGATATCGTCCTCGGTCTGTGACCGGGAGACGGACGGGTACCCGCTGGCGCTGAGGATCTCGATCCCCAGGCTCTTGGCGGTGGCCGGGCTGGGCACACGCACCCCGACCCATGGCTGATGTGCCGCGTCGCGCGGCTGCAACGCCGGATGAGTCTTCAGGCCATGATGCACCAGCGAGGTCTTGCCCCCGCCGGCGGGCTCCACCACGGCGATGCCGCGTGCATCGCCGGCCTTGTTGAAGAGGCGGGGCTTCGGAAGCAGGTTTCCCTGCTCATCGCGCTGCAGCAGCCGGTCCAGGTAGCTACGGAACTGAGCGTCCCGCGGGGTCGAGAGGTACTTGTCTCGCAGCCGGTCCACGGCTGCGAGTTTTTCGTTGATGGTGAGAGTTGATGCAGTCATGGTCATTCGTCCTCCAGGGTCCAATCGTCGCCGTCATCAGCCACGTCGGCATGATCGCCCGGCTGATGAGCGGGAAATTGGATCGCGCTGAAACCGCCGGAAGCAGAATCTTCCGCGCTGGTTTGATTTTCGTCGGCGTTGTCGTCCGAGGGGGTGCAACCGGCCGTGGCAAGGCGCGTCCCCCATTCGTCCCGGGCCCCGTCATAGGGGTTCTCAGGCTCCGTCTCCGAGGTCTTGAACCCGATGAACAGGCGGTCTTCCTCGTAGTCCATGCGCTTCTCGGACCAGTCTTCCATGATGAGCCCGACGCGGGTCATGGCATCGCTGTTGGTTTTCTTGATGAAATCGAGCGCTTGGCGAACCACGGCAAAGTTGACTTCGGCGTTCCTGGCATTTTTCGCTCGGATCTCGGCCGCCGCGTGCAGCCATTCCTGCGCACAGACGCCTTGATACCGATCGAACACGGCGGGGATCTCGAACCAGCGCCCATTCAGCTCGGCCCAGATGGCGCCGATGTCCTCGGGATACCACCGGATCGAGACCTTGCGCTCCTGCGCCCTGGTCATGAACCGGGCCAGGATTTCCGAGTGATAACGGACCCCGAGGATGGTGATCCCCTGACGGGTCACGGTGCGTTCCCGCTCATGGCCGAAAATCAGGCGCCGACGACCGAGGTCCGGCGGTGGCTGGACACCGAATTTCTCGACCAGCCGGTTCCAGCAGTCCAGCGGAGTTTCCCCATTCAGCCCGCGGTGCGGGGTGCGATGGTAAATGTCCACGATGTAGCGAACCAGGACCGAACAGAACTCTTCCGGGTTGAGCGCTGCACGTGCCACCGAGTCGTAATCCCCCCGCTCGACGGTGTTGCTGAAGGTCCGCCCACTCAGCCGGGGCATAAGTTTGGTCGCGAATGTGCCGAACACGCGCTCGATCCTGCCCTTCGATTCCGGAGGGGCAGCGGCGCAATACTGCAGCGTGATGCCGAGGTCGGACACGCGCGCCTGGACAAGGTTCGAGATGTTGTAGCTCACACAGTCGGTCACGATGAACGAAGGCCAGCCGAACTGGTTCCAGGGCGTGAGACCGCCGTAGGCATCTCCCCACACACCCTTGTCGCGCATCATCATTTCGATGACCCGGAGTGCGCTCTGAGAGTTGGGCTGCCGGGAGATCACCATGCCGACAATGCACCGCGTCGCACAGCAGATGGCCACGGTGATCCACCACCGGGCCTTCTTCTTGTCCAGCCCGAGGGCCTTCTTTTCCTCCTCCGTCAGGTGATGAAACAGCCCACCTTCGGCCATGAGGGTAATCGCATCGACCTCCCACTCGTCGAACTCGACACGTTGCATCGGGCGCGTAATATCAAGCCCCATGCCGACGGGTGCGAACTGCCGGTTTGCAGCCTCCCGGCCTTTGCGGGTCAGGGTCACGTCGAAAGGGTTGAGCTTCCGGATGGCCTGCCGCACCGTCTCACGGGACGGGCAGAGGATTTCCGGCTCGCTGGCGGCCCGGCGACGCTCATTCTCGGCGAGGAAGGCGGTTTTGACCTCTTCGAAGACGATGGCCTGCGACGGGCGCTGGATGTTGAGATACTTGCTCACGACCTTGCCCATGATCATCAGTTCATCGGCTGTCATTCGGCGGTCCCGATTACCGCGTTCGGAGATCCTGTCGTAAAGGCCTGCCAGACCGAAACGTCTCTCCTTCCGCTCCCATTCGAGCACGGTCTTCGCGCCCAGATCTTCAGGTACAGGCAGATCTTTGCCACGATCTTCGGGCGAACCCTCCCGCTGAATCTTTGCGGCACGCAGCTTGATGGCATCGAGGTGAGGTTTGACGGAATTCGCGGTGCGCTTGATGTCCGTTTTATCGTCGTTCAGAAGCTCACGGAACGCATGTACAACAGACATCCGCATCGCGGCCTTTTTCTGGGCTTTGTGGCCCCTGAGGGAAAGCAGCTCACCATTCGGCAGAAAGCGCTTCCGCAGATGCTCGGGCTGATGTTGGTTCGGAGTGCACTTAAAGTTTCCGACCGTGAGATAACGGCTGATTTCGGCGTTGGTCATGACCTGAGGCACGCCCTTGCCCGTCGCCGCGACGAACATATGGCCATCTTCGCGGGTCTCGAAGTAGCGGAAAGGCTGCCCTCCGATCACGATACCATCGTATTCCGAGAAGGAGAACTTGGGCTGAACGGGGCTGGGTTTGACGGCGTTCATTTGGACATCCTCCGGCGGACATGGGCCTCGTGCGTAATGCGCACGTTGAGTGTGAGTTCGAGTTCGTGAGAGCGGAGCAGGCGAACCACGGCCCGGAACCCGCGCGCTCCGAGGCCGATTGCCTCGACCAGATCCTGGACCCGGACAGAGCCGACGATCTCGCCAAGGAGTCTCCGTGCGGCAGCGTCTGCATCGGGATCGGGACGACGCATCTCATGCATCATCTCGGCATTGAAGTATTCCACGGGGTCGATGTCACGCTCGGTCATCACGACGACCGCGTCGGCAAAGCTCCGAGGAACCCGAGCCGCGACTTCCGCAAGCTCGTTCTGAACCTTGGCTTGGCGGCGGCGAAATTCCGACTTCACCATGATCGCGACGCGCTTGCCGTCGGCCATCAGGGCGCGGAAGTCGAAAAAGTGCTTGCCGATTTCCCCGTCGGCCTCGAGCCACTGAAAGAGCACTTGGCTTTCGATCCCAGCCACATCCGGGCGGGCGAGGAGGACAAGCATGCACTTCATTTCGGTGTTGCTGTCGTAGCCCACGGTGTAGCCCTCATCGGGGTCCATCGTGACCTGTCCAGTTTGGTGTTCCCGGGCACCGACGGCCGTTTTACGTGCAGTCTGCACGCGCTCCGGCATCGTGATCCCGCCATCCGGCATCTTCATCATACTCTTGTTCCTTTCGGCATGAAGGTACCGCTCGCCGGAATGCGCTCCGACGCTGCCCGAAGACGGCGATACCGATTTCTGGTTTCGTGTTGAGAGCCCGCCGGTGACTTCGGGAGGCTCGGGGGGCAGGCTTCACCGTGGGGCGGCCTGCGAAGCCTGGTGGTCTACTCTTTGCCGTTGACCATCGTCGTTGATCTCCTCTTGACCTTGACCTCGGAACCGGTCGCCAAGCTGCGGCGTTGTCGATTGAGAGGTTGGCTGACTGCCGGTTTCACGAAGAAAAAACTGCGTCCCGATCTGCGTGATCTGCCGTTCAGCCTTCGCTTGGGGTCGAGAAACTACCCAATCCGGACCCCCCGACAACAGCTGATTTTGGCCAAAATATTTTTGTCGATTCCATTTCCGTTTTCTTCCAACTGAACCGAGTGAATTTCAGACTTCACCTAAGCCATTGTTTTTTCTTGGTAAATAAATGAGTAAAGACAACCACTCCGGAAGACCGTCGGTCAAACTTTTTTTGCGAGGTGGAGAACAGCTCTGAATTGGTCCGAACCAAGGGTCGCCGCCGAGACATTTTTGCAACGCGACATGGCAAACCGAATTGAATGGTATAGGTTTGAATCCCCGGTGGCCCGCGTCCGCGATCCGTTTTTCGACGAATCAGCGGCTTCCGCGAAGACCGATCACGATGACGATGACGATGGCGATGGGCACGGGTCACGGTTGCCAGGGCAAGGGCAAGGGCAAGGGCAAGGGCAAGGGCAAGGGCAAGGGCAAGGGCAAGGGCAAGGGATCTGTCGGCGCGCCAGGAAACACTTGCAACAACTTCAGAAGGCCAAGCCTGCGGTCAGGCCCCTCCTTTCACGAAAAGCGGCAATTTCCTTGAGGAAGCTCGGCATTTCCGGTCATATCGCCTTGGAAACGAAAGAGCGCCGCCCCGAGTGCAGCGCCGCGAAGAAACGAGGCGCAGCATGGCGATCAAGAAAAGCGACATTTACCGTTCTTTATGGGAGAGCTGTGATCAGCTCCGGGGCGGAATGGATGCCTCGCTCTACAAGGATTACATCCTTACCCTGCTCTTCGTGAAATACATCTCCGACCGGGCCGGGCAACCTGACGCCCTGATTGAGGTGCCGGAAGGATGCTCGTTCGAAGACATCCGCAAGCTGCGCGGCACTAAGGACATCGGCGAAGGCATCGACACTGCCATCGCCGGGATTGCCGAGGCGAACGACCTCAAGAACGTGATCGATCGGGCCTATTTCAACGATACCGAGAAATTCGGGCGCGGGCCCAAGATGGTCGCGACGCTCACCGCGCTCATCAACATCTTCAGCCGCGAGGAGCTGAACTTCAGCCGCAACCGGGCGGATGGCGACGACATCCTCGGCGATGCCTATGAATACCTGATGCGGAACTTCGCCACCGAGTCCGGCAAGAGCAAGGGCCAGTTCTACACGCCTGCCGAGGTCTCACGCGTTGTCGCCGCGGTCGCCGGCGTCAACCGTGCCACCAGCCCCAAGCAGACCGTCTACGACCCCACCTGTGGTTCAGGCTCTCTCCTCCTCAAGGCCGCCGACGCCGCCGATGTCAGCCTGACCATCTACGGTCAGGAAATGGATATCACCACCCGCGGCCTCGCCAAGATGAACATGATCATGCACGGGCGCGAGGATGCCGAGATCGCCCAGGGCGACGTCATCGGCGAGCCGCAGTTCAAGGCCTCCGAAACCGAACTCCAGACCTTCGACTTCGTAGTCGCCAACCCTCCGTTCTCGGCCAAGGCCTGGGGCGCGGGCCTGACCAGTGACAACAAATTCGGCCGCTTCGACCTTGGCATGCCGCCCGACAAGAACGGTGACTTCGCCTTCTTGCTGCACATCCTGGGCTCCATGAAAGCCACCGGCTCCGGCGCGGTCATCCTGCCCCATGGCGTGCTCTTCCGCGGCAACAAGGAGGCCGAGCTTCGCCAGAAGATCCTGAAGCGTGGTTACATCAAGGCGATCATCGGCCTGCCGGCGAACCTCTTCTATGGCACCGGCATCCCCGCCTCGATCATCGTGCTCGACAAATCCGGCGCCTGCGCGGAGCGTCCCGTCTTCATGATCGAAGCCTCGCGCGGCTTTGCCAAGGACGGCAACAAGAACCGCCTGCGCGAGCGTGATATTCACAAGATCACCGATGCCTATACCCGGCAGGGCGAGATCAAGGGCTACTCCCGGCTCGTCCCCTACGCCGAGATTACCCGCAACGATTTCAACCTGAACATCCCGCGCTACATCGACGGCTCCGACTCCGAGGATCTGCAGGACATCGAGGCGCATCTGAAAGGCGGCGTGCCGAACCGCGACATCGACCTGCTGGCCGAGTTCTGGGATGTCATGCCGGGTGTGCGGTCCATGCTTTTCGGGCCGAACCCGCGCCCGGGCTATTCCGACCCGCTGATCGCGCCGGAGGAGGTCCGCACCACCATCCGCAACCATCCCGAATTCGACGCCTTCAGAACTCAGGTTCAAACCATCCTCGACGGCTGGGCCGGGCAGAACGCGCCGCTGATGGATGGCATCCAGGTGGGCGACACGCCCAAAGCGCTGATCCACACCATTGCCGAGGACATGCTGACCCGCTTTGCCGAGGCGCCGCTCATCGACCAGTATGAGGCCTATCAGCGTCTCATGTCCTACTGGGCGGACACCATGCAGGACAATGTTTTCATCATCGCCCACGATGGTTGGGAAGCGGCCAAAGAACTGCGCGAGGCGCGCAAGGAGGTCGATGGCAAAAAGGTCAAATGGCTGGAAGAGGCCGACCTGACCGTGAAAAAGGTGCGCCTTGTGGCGGATGTCATCCCGCCCCGGTTGATCGTCGCCCGTTTCTTCCCCGAGATGCAGCGGGCGCTTGATGACGCGCAGGCCAAGGCCGAGGAACTGGCCCGCGAGATCGAGGAGATGGTCGAGGGACACGGGGCCGAGGGTGGTCTGCTGGCCGATGCGCTGACCGAGGCGGGCAAGCTGACCGCCGCGTCGGTCAAGGCGCGGCAGAAATTCGGCGAGGCCGAGCCGGAAGAAGCAAAGCTGCTGAAACAGGTGGCCAGGCTGATGACGGCCGAGACGGCGGCAAAGAAGGCGGCCAAGGAGGCCGAGGAGGCACTGACCGAGGCCACTCTGAAGAAATATCCGGACCTGGACGGGACGAACCTCCTTGGACCTGGCAGAACAGCGTCATCGTCGCCCGCCGCGCCCGGCCAGAGCTAAAGGGAAACGGCGGGCACGGCCTCGCATCCCTGAAGACCCATCTGAGGCTGTCCTTCGACCACCACGATGCCGGCGAAGATGCCCGGGCCGCTGCAGAGGTCGTCCTGCACGCGGAGAAAGCGAAGGGACCCGGGATTTGCTTTCACGATGCTTGATCGATGCCAGCGCAAATACACCCACCGCAAGCCCGGCGGCTGGCGATCCGAAGCTATCAATCATCTGAAATGCGGGTAAAGGGCGGGAAGCGGCCGTTCGAGGCACTCGGATCAACGTCTCTTGGCCCTCGCAAATGTCGACGATAGTTATGCCTGCTGTAATGCCGGTAAATGGGACTGCGACCTTTTGTTATTCACCAGCAAGCAAGTCTACTTTCAACCCTGCGTAGTTTGTCTTGCCTGCAAGAATATCGACAAAGACCTGATTTCGTTTGGCGGCGCGATCTTTCAGTCGGTCGAACGCCAAAACCTCAACCATTACGTTACGCATAGTATAATAATTGTAAGCCATCGGTCCCCCAAAGTTTGTGATCTTAAAATCGTTGTCTTTGAGGTATCGCTCAAGGTCAGCGTTCCAGTCTGCAATCACATAGCCACGGACCATGGTTTCGGGGGAGACCACGATCTTTCTGCCACCAGAAGTCGTAATGCCGCCGTAGTCCCGAATTTCACCCACCTGACTTATCAGCTGTTGGACGGGATTATCGGTTGGGTGATCTGCTTCCTCCGCGATATCATACTTAGCTTTCTGGGGACGCTTCATTTCAACAAGTAGAAGCTCGTTGTCATTATTTACCAAAATGTCATGGGCATACGAGCCTTTTCCTCGATGCTTACCTTTCGGAGTTCTGTCACTGGAGATGTATTCAGCATAGGCAAGGTCATCATCGATCAGCCATAGGTTATGCGCGGAATAGTCAATTTCTTCGCTATCCTTGTACCGTGGATAGACAAGCTGATGTACTGCGTCTTCTTTTGCGATGGTGCCATCTTCTTTTCGATTGAGCATCTCGGAAAGGACTTTGATTACGTCATTTCGGTAGGCCACATAGACTGCTAAAGCTTCCTTGGCGTCAGCCGTGATGTTATTTCGGACAACACTCTGGAGGTCTTCGTAGGGCGTTTCCGAGTTGATCTTACGGAAATCAAACTTGCTCCTGAGACGTGCGACGAACAAGTCTTGAGCAAGCTGCTCTTTGGATTCGAGAATTGCTCTTTCCTCTACAAACTCATTCAAGCTTTTTCCGCCCAAACCTCTTCGCAGAATTGGATCAAGCGCGATTTACTCCTCAACCTGCGCCTGCATCACTTTCCGTCTGCGTCCTGTGTAGTCAGGTTCCAAGGTGAGAATGTGTGCTTTCGCCTCAGCAGCCAAGGCATCTTTTAGCTTTTTGTCAGATTTGCCATGGGTAATCTTCACATTGAGGTTTTCGATTTTGTCACGAGACTGAGTCGCCTTGAAGTACGAGCTACTGACTGCAACGAGATAATTATATCGGCGACCATTCTCGTCTTCGAATGCAGTTTCACGAAGGCCCTTTGCGATGTTCTCCAAGTCGCTTGTGGCTCTGTTATCTGCATAGAAATAGAGACTATGCCGCTTCGACTTTTCGGCATCAATCGTCATAAAGTTGAATTTGAACTCAAACGTCTCACCTTCGACCTCGAGAACAACGCTCTTCTCATCTCGAACGACTACACTTTCCGAGAAATATTTAGCCAGGTTGAATTTTGCATCGGCAATTTCAAAAATGAAATTCTTGGGTGCTTTTCTCTGAACAAAGTCCAGCAGGAAATGGTCCAGCACTGCGGTCAAGATCGACTCTTCTGTGTGGCCTTCATCAACGTCCGGACCGGAAAAATTAAAGTACTTACAATATTCCTCAAGCGGATTTGCAAATACTACAGAAAGGCCACTCGAATAGGCATGACGCTTGATCAGCGCAGATTCGTCGATTTCCTCCAAGTTGTCAAAATCGCTGAGTGGCTTGTACTCAAATACCGCGTTGCTTTGGCTTCCGTCCTCGAAAGTGGTTGGCGATGAATAAAATACGCGGTCAAAGATCTTGAACGAAATAAAGCGGCCGAACCCTTTACCGTTTCTTCGAAGCTTGTTGCCGGTGAACGGCGTAAGAAATGCTATGAGGTTCTCCTTGTTGAACCCCTCGCCGTTGTCTTCAACTGATATTCTTTTGTTATCAACGTCAAACTTTACACGAACGAAACCCTTCTCGTAGGCTTCTTCCCCATATTTGTCTTCTATGGAGTGTAGTGAATTAGTAATCGCTTCAAACAGAGGATAAAGAAAACCAGTCAATTGAGATGGTAATGACGCTCGCTTTATCTCTGAAGCCAAATCCAATCTACGGTGTTTCAAATTGCACCTCACTCGACAAGCTCTGCAAGGGTCCACTTGACGCTATTTTTTGACAGGTTTCAAGGCGGTACGATGGAGTCTTAGTTGAACATGCCGATGCAGCCCGGGGAGGCGCCTGGCCGATGGCCGTGGGCTCGGAGGTGAGCTATCACGGTGGGGCAATTCCCAACGTGCTCCAGGACGAACGCCGCCGGATCAATGGCTTTTCAGTATGATCGGCGCTCCAGGGCCGCCGCCAAAAAATGTATTCGCACCGTTCCGTTTCAGGATCTTGTCGATGCCTCGGTGAATGACCGCTTTGGGCCGCTCGCGTCACTTGGGCAAAAAGGGCAGAAAGCACGCGTGAGCGAAAAGAGGACATCCAGTCCGCTTCGCGCCCAGATTCACCGCGAGCTTGGCGGCTCTCCATGCCATCGTGACCGCCGCAGCGGGCGGTGGGGTCGGTGCTGCTGCGTTGCTGGCCAGCGTCGGGATCGCTCCCGACGACCCCTGGGACGCCAGGTAGTTGGTTCCGTCCGAACGCTACTATGACATGCTCGAAAGGATCGCCGATCAAATCGACGTGACGGATCTTCCCGTACGCACCGGCGCTTCCCTGCGGCTTGACGAATACGGCGCGCTTGGGCGGCTGGCCTTCAAGGCTGCTACGACGCTTGGGGCGTCCTACGCGCGAGTGAAGCGCTATGCGCGCCTCTGGACCAGCGTTGTCGAATACGAGCTGAGGCCGGCGAAGCTTGCTATCGATGGCGAGGTTGAATAGCGCGAGATCTCTGGTGTGTCCGGCAATCTCGAGACGGACCCGGATCGCCCAGACGTGCTTAGGCAGTAGTGGGCGCTTCTGGCCAACGATGCGGCCCTTGTTCCAGGCGGGACAGCAGACGCGGATGGTTGGCAAGTTGGCGGTGGACATATCAGTTCCTCCCATCCGCCCTGCCCACCTCGTCCTCGACATCGTGCCGATGGGCCGATCACAGCATCCTGATGAACCCCAGGTGGCCGCTCCGAGCCCAATTTGCCGAGTTCCGCGGGACGCACGCATGCCGGGTAGCGCCGGCGGGTAAAATATTTTCAATGACTGCTCGGGGCCTGTCTGGGGTTTGTAGCCCCGGAAATCGGGCAATCTGCCTGTCATTCCTCCAACCAAGCGTTTCAGGAGTTGATCGCAGGTTGCCGTTACCATCGTGAATTGGTACGCGATAGTCTTATTGACTTTCTGTCCATGAACCCACGCTGCAGGCCGGTCGGACGCCTGCATTGCCTGGCATCTTGAACAGGTCTTGCCCCCTACCGGAGATGGAAATGACAGATCTGAACAGCCGTCACGGCCTGAACCCGCCCCACAGCGAAGTGGTCAACGCTTGCCAGCAGATCGAGCCTTGCGATGCACTCGATATGGGGTGCTCGAATGGCCGCAATGCCCTTTACCTCAGCCAGCAGGGTTTCAACGTCACCGCAGTGGACAGCAACGCCAATGCCATTGGCATGCTGCAATCCATTGTCGTGCAGGAAGGCATCGGCAATATCGATGCGCGCGTTTATGACATCAACGAGGCCGGATTGGATGCCGACTATGGGTTCATTGCCTGTACCGTGACCCTGATGTTTCTCGACCCCGGGCGGGTCGAGGCCGTTCTCGCTGACATGCAGGCACGTACCTTGCCCGGCGGCTACAATCTGATCGTTTGTGCCATGGACACAGCCGCCCATCCCTGCCCGGTCGGGTTTCCGTTCACCCTGCATGAAGGCCAGCTCAGCACCATCTATCAGGGCTGGGAAATGCTCAAGTACAACGAAGATCTCGGCACCATGCACAACGGGGCACAGCTACAGTTTGCAACCATGCTGGCGCGCAAACTGGCATAGGCGTTAATAGTCCTTGCGCGTCCGAGAATGCCGCCGGTGGGTGGCCCTCGCGCTTACGGCTTGGATGATTTCTGCCCGTGCCCCCGATGACGACGAGAACAAGGCCCTCCTGGTGAGGGACGCCACGGCTTCAAGGCCATAGCCGTCAGTCGGCTACATGGGGCCGATTGACGGCTATGGCCCTGAAATTCCATCGCGGGGTGAACAGAGCCGAAGTTTTTTCTTCGTGCCTCTGACTGTTGGCCAATCTCCATATCAAAGGAGGGAAACAACTCTCATCCATCCCGGGCAGAACAAGGAGCCACCTACCCCCAGGAAACAGCACGCGGACAGGGCTTGAGGCTGCCATGAATGGCAGACGCGCAACAAAAGGAGCACCAACATGCTGCGCAACCTACCCACGAAGACGCTGTCCGCAGATCCGCGACTCGCCAGCGTCCGCGCGCATTTCGCCGAGCACGGAACGGCCCTGTGCAATGCCGCCGGGCTGATCGACGCCGACGCAGGAACTGCGCGCGTTCTGCGTCTCATGTCCACTCTGCGTGAAGCGTCGCGCCTCGACCGGGCGACGCGGCGCAGGCTGGTCGATCTGCACCGGCTCCTATCCCTCGATCCCGTTGTCGACGAGTTCGAACCGGACTTGTCCTTCTGGAGTCCTATCGACCCCGCCAGCCCCGAAGTGGAGGAGCTCTGCCTGCTCACCGACCGTCTCTATGACCTTCTGGTCGAAATCGGAGAACTGGATGAGGACCAGGATGCACTGGCGCTCGCCCTCCGGGCGCAAGACGCGGCCTGAAACGGACGGCCGGTCGTGCGCGGATTGCACCGCTGGCGTCCTGCACTTCCCACGAAGCGACAAGAGGACACTGCCATGAAATATTTCGCTCAACTGAGTCTCGACCATCTCTGGGCCCGGACGTTGCAGGAAATCGATTTCCTGCACGATGAAGCCCAACGCAATGATGCGGAGATGTCTGCACCAGACCTCAACATTCTGTCGAAAGCGCTCCGCGACCTGCGCAACGACGGGCCGCTTTCGGACCAGGTGGCTGGCGAGATCGGTCGCATCGAGGATCTTCTTTACGAAGCCGTCGCGCGAGAGACCCTCGGCTTCCGGAACGTCTTCGACGGAACGGATGACCCGGACCACGGTGCCATCGGGCGTGTCCTGGAGGTCCCTATTCTGTCGAAGAACGGCGCCGCTCTCGACGCTCTGCAACAGCGTTTCCGAAAGATCTTGGCCATGCGTGATCTTGTGGCGGCCCGGGTCGATGCGGGCTGCCAGATGGCTCGCCTGGGGGTCGCCGGAAACGACGCCGTCTCGGACAAGAGCGCAGCCTGAAGACCTATCCCGCACCGCTGCAGAACGACTGCGGCGGTGCGGGGGCCGATAAAAAAATCACGCGATCGGCAGGTTTTCTCTTCCTGTTCGAAAATAACGGACAATATTCTCCTTACCAGCACCGACGACCAGGCTTTGAGACCAACCGGAAGGAACCTGCCAACGCCCGACTTCTCCCCGCGACGGAACATGACGCCAAAGAATCAGGCACACCAGCACTGTTTCCGCCAGCGCATGAAAGGGGGAACATCTGCTCAACACAACATCCCCCCGACACAGCCGGGGCCGGTCTCGGCACCGCCTACGCGACGGAGCAGCACCTCCTCCGCCACGGTGCCAGCCTCTGCGACCTGTACGGTGCCTTCGGGCCGCCGATCCCGGACGCTGATGCCGCTGAGGCCGCGCTGCGCGACATCACACGCATCCTGGCCGACCAGACACCGTCGTCTCTCGACCGGATCGGGCATGCACGGGGCTTGCCAGCCTCCGACAAGACCCTCTGGCATGGGGCGCGGTTCCGTCGTGCCGACTAAGACCGGGGCACGCTGTGCCCTTCCGGCGGCGCGGGCTTGCCGCCTGAGCGTCTACCCGGACGAGTTCGGGATGGAGCAGGATATCTGCGACGTGACGCTGTGGCTAATCGAGAAGCACAGCCTGTCTCGTGTCCACGTCTGGGTGGACCGGCACTACACGCAGATCGGCCGGGAAATCGCCGGCGTCACCGTCATGACCTCGCCAAGGCACCCCGCGCGTTTGACCGAGGCGGCGCGCGCGGCGCCTTTCGCCCTCGGCTACACGAACGAAGACACCCGCGCAGACACTTACGGCCACCCGTTCTGCGACGGCCATCACTCGAGGCATGAGGCCATCCAGGCCTACGCGCGCATTGAGGGCGCGCTACGATGCTGGCGATCATCATAGGAAATTCGTAAGCATCTCGGAAAAGGGCGGCGAAAGCCGCCCTTTTTTTTTCATGCCTTTCGATCCTTGGTCCAATACCTGCGAATATTGCGCGTCTACTTCTCGGCAAGACCTCGGTACGGTCGCTGATGTGCTCATCCTGGCGACCTGTTCGACGGTGAACGGCAGCGGCGGTGCGCCATCAGCCCAAGAAGCCCAGAAAAAATTCCGGAAAGAGTTTCTATCCCCTGTTTCCGGTTCCCATATCCCTCGGGACAGTGCCAAACTCGCGTTCATGCGAGAAATGCCAGAAATGGCGGAAAATCGGGCGCTTACGCCCGATTGACCTTATTTGCTTGCGGAATGGACCTCCGACGCCCGCCGGTGGCCACTAATTGGCAGTCAGAACAGCGTGAGCCTAACCACCTCACCCGCATTTTGAATGGCCGCAGGCGGTGCAGGTCATGCAGCCCTCGACCATCCGCATCTCGTATTGGCCACAGCTCGGGCAGGCCGGGCCGGGGCGGTTGAGGCCGAGGTTCACGACCTCGGCGCGCGGATCGCTTTTCAAGCCCAGGCCTTCGCCTGCCAGAAACCCGGTCGCCACCATGTGCCTCTCGATTACCCCGCCGATCGCGGCCAGGATCGAGGGCACGTATTTGCCGCCCAGCCAGGCGCCGCCGCGCGGGTCGAACACCGCCTTCATCTCCTCGACGACGAAGCTCACGTCGCCGCCGCGCCGGAACACCGCCGAGATCATCCGCGTCAGCGCCACGGTCCAGGCGAAATGCTCCATGTTCTTGGAGTTGATGAACACCTCGAAGGGCCTACGGTGGCCGCTGACCACGAGGTCGTTGATGGTGATGTAGATCGCGTGTTCGCTGTCGGGCCACTTGAGCTTGTAGGTCGAGCCTTCCAGCGCCTGTGGCCGGTCGAGGGGTTCCGAGATGTAGACCACATCGCCGCCGGTTTCGATCTCGGGCGCCTTGTCAGACGCCTCGCTGACCGACAACACCGACCCGGTAACCGCGTTTGGGCGATAGGTCGTGCAACCCTTGCAGCCAGACTGGTAGGCGGCAAGGTAGACATCCTTGAAGTCCTCGAACGAGATGTCCTCGGGCACGTTGATGGTTTTCGAGATCGACGAATCCACCCATTTCTGCGCCGCCGCCTGCATCTTCACATGCGCCATCGGCGGCAGGGTCTGGGCGTTGACGAAATAGTCGGGCAATTCCCGGTCGCCGAATTTCTCGCGCCACATCTGCACGGCGTAGTCGACCACCTCCTCCTCGGTGCGGGTGCCGTCCTTTTGCAGCACCTTGCGGGTGTAGGCATAGGCGAACACCGGCTCGATCCCCGAGGACACGTTGCCGGCATAAAGGCTGATCGTGCCGGTCGGCGCGATCGAGGTCAGAAGCGCGTTGCGGATGCCGTGTTCACGGATCGCCTCGCGCACGTCCTCGTCCATATGCACGAGCGATCCGCTTTCCAGATAGCGCTCGGCGTCGAACAGCGGGAACGCGCCCTTTTCCTTGGCGAGATCCACGCTTGCCAGATAGGCGGCGCGCGCGATCCGCTTCATCCAGGCCTCGGTCTGCGCCGCCGCCTCGTCCGAGCCATAGGTCAGCCCCAGCATGATCAGCGCATCGGCCAGCCCGGTGACACCCAGCCCGATCCGGCGCTTGGCCAACGCCTCCTGGCGCTGCGCCTCCAGCGGAAAGCGGCTGGCGTCCACCACGTTGTCCATCATGCGCACGGCGGTGGCGACGATCTCGTCCAGCGCCGCCTCGTCCAGCGCCGCGCCCGCCTCGAACGGGTCCGTCACCAGCCGGGCAAGGTTGACCGACCCCAGCAGGCAGGCGCCATAGGGCGGCAGCGGCTGCTCGCCGCAAGGGTTGGTCGCGGCGATGGTCTCGCAATAGGCGAGGTTGTTCATCTGGTTGATGCGGTCGATGAAGATCACGCCCGGCTCGGCATAGTCGTAGGTCGCGCGCATGATGCGGTTGAACAGATCGCGCGCCTCGACGGTGTGATAGATGATGCCGTCGAACACCAGGTCCCAGCTTCCGCCGGACTTGACCGCGTCCATGAAGGCATCGGTCACCAGCACCGACATGTTGAACATGCGCAGCCGCGCCGGATCGGCCTTGGCGGCGATGAAATCCTCGATATCGGGGTGGTCGCAGCGCATCGTCGCCATCATCGCGCCGCGCCTCGACCCCGCCGACATGATGGTGCGGCACATCGCGTCCCACACATCCATGAACGAAAGCGGCCCCGAGGCATCCGCCGCCACGCCCTTCACATCCGCACCCCGTGGCCGGATGGTCGAGAAATCATAACCGATGCCGCCGCCCTGCTGCATGGTCAGGGCGGCCTCTTTCAGCATGTCGAAGATCCCGGCCATGCTGTCGGGGATGGTGCCCATCACGAAACAGTTGAACAGGGTGACGTTGCGCCCGGTGCCGGCGCCTGCCGTGATCCGCCCCGCCGGCAGGAACTTGAAATCCTCGAGTGCTTCGTAGAACTCGGCCTCATGCTCCGGCTCGCTGGCCGAAAGGGCACGCGCAACCCGGCGCCAACTGTCCTCGACCGACTTGTCCACCGGGGTGCCGTCGGCCTGTTTCAGCCGGTATTTCATGTCCCAGATCTGTTCCGCAATCGGGGCGGTGAAACGGCTCATGCGAGAATCCCTGCGCGTGGTGGAAGGCTTCGACGATACGCGCCCGACCCCAACAGGTCAACTTGCCAAGCCCGCCAGACCCACTATCTTGTGTCAGTGGGTGCTAAGGGGGTGCCATGTCACAACACGTCAACCTGGTCAAACTCTGCGTCGGCTGCGACAGCCCGGACCAGTTGGAAAACTGGCAGACGGCGCGCGCCAAGGGCGATCCCGCATACCAGCCGCGCCATGTCACCCGGATGTGGCCGAAACGCGAGGCCGAGCTTCTCGACGGCGGCTCGCTCTACTGGGTGTTCAAGGGCGTGATCCTGGCCCGCCAACGCCTGCTCTCGCTCGACGAAGTGATCGGCGAGGACGGAATCAGGCGCTGCGGCCTGGTGCTCGACCGCGAACTGGTGCGCACCAGCGCGGCCCCCCGGCGCCCGTTCCAGGGCTGGCGCTACCTCGCCGCCGCCGATGCCCCCGCCGACCTCACCAAGGCGCGCGCCAGCGACGACACCCTGCCGCCCGATCTGGCCGGCGCGCTGGCGGATATCGGCATTCTCTGACGCGCCTGCGTCTTCATCTTGGCAAAAAAACTCCAGGGGGAGCGTTCAATTCGCCCCGCGAATTGGACATGGGGGACAGCGTCCCCCGACCGGCCTGAAATCCTCAATACCCCGCGTCGCGGTCCACCAGGTGCAGGAACGGCTCGCCCGCCTCGCCCCGGCGGATGTTCTCCGCGATCACCCGCGACGCCGAGGCGGGCCGGGTTTCCGAGGCGACATGCGGTGTCACCGTCACCTTCGGGTGCCGCCAATAGGGGTGATCCGCCGGCAGCGGCTCCACCCGGAAGGTGTCGAGCGTCGCATGCCCCACCTGTCCGGCATCCAGCGCCGCCAGAAGTGCCGCGTCGTCGATCAGCGCGCCGCGCCCGGGGTTCAGCACCACCGCGCCTTCGGGCAGCAGCGCCAGCGTATCGGCGTTCAGCGTGTTCTCGGTGGCGTCGGTATGCGGCAGAAGCAGCACCAGGATCTCGGACCGGCGCAGCACCGCGCCCAGCCCGTCGTCGCCGTGAAAACAGGCAACACCGTCCAGCGTCTTTTCGCTGCGGCTCCAGCCTGCCACGTCGAACCGCAAAGCCGTCAACGCCCGCGCACAGGCCTGCCCCAGAACCCCCAGCCCCAGCACCCCGACGCGCCGGTCGCGCGCCAGCGGCGGGGTCTCCTGGGTCCAGTCGCCGGGCGCGCGCAGGATGTCACGGTCAATCCCGAGGTGGTGGCGCAGCACATGCGCGGTCACCCATTCGACCATGCCCTCGGTCAGGCCCTCGTCGACCATGCGGGCATAGGGCATGGTCAGCTTCGGGTTGCCGATGATCGTCTCGACCCCGGCCCAGAGGCCCAGCGCCGCCTTGGCGTTCACATAGGCGCTCAGGTCGGTCTGCCCGCCCATCGGGGCATAGACGATGTAGTCCACCAGGGCCGGGTCCAGATCCTCGCCCAGCCGGGCTTCGATGCCGACATCCGCCAGTGCGGCTTGCAAATGCGGGCGGTAGGTCTCGAACAGCCCCGGCTTGGCGATCACTTGCACATTTACGCTCATTTCGGCCTCGCTCTGTGAACATGCGCCGATTGCACCAGTCCGAATCCGATCATCAGGATCAGCATCGCCGAACCGCCATAGCTGACCAGCGGCAGCGGCACGCCGACAACCGGCATCAGCCCCATCACCATCGACATGTTGACCGCGAAGAACAGGAAGAACGTGACCGCGACCCCCAGCGTCACCAGCGCGCTGAAGCGGTCGGTGTTGCGCATCGCAGAGACGACACAGAAAAACAGGATCGCGACGTAGAGCGCCAGAAGCGAGCTGGCGCCGATGAAGCCGAATTCCTCGGCCAGGGTGGTGAAGATGAAGTCGGTGTGCTTTTCCGGCAGGAAATTCAGGCGCGACTGGGTGCCCTGCATGAAGCCCCGCCCGGTCCAGCCGCCCGAGCCCAGCGCGATCTTGGACTGGGTGATGTGATAGCCCGCCCCCAGCGGGTCGATGGACGGGTCCAGGAAGGTGTCGATGCGTCGATACTGGTAATCGGCCAGCAATTGCCACTCGGTCCCGCGGCTGAGAAACACCGCCGTCACCGCGCCGATGCCGATCACGATCACGGCCACGAAATAAAGCCAGTGCACCCCCGCCAGGAACATCATCGCCGCCCCGCCCGCCAGCAGCAGGATGGCGGTGCCGAGGTCGGGCTGGGTGAGGACCAGCGCGGTCGGAACCAGGATGATGATCACCGGCAGAAGCACCCAGAGCGGCCGCGACACCTTGCCGATATCGAGCCAGTCGTAATAGGCCGCCAGCACCATCACCAGCGAGATCTTGGTCAGTTCCGAAGGCTGCAGGCGCATGAAGCCCAGGTCGATCCAGCGCTGCGCGCCCATGCCCACGTCGCCCACGAACTCGACCGCGACAAGCAGCGCCACCGACACCGCAAAGGCCAGCGCGGCCATGTTGCGCCAGAACCAGATCGGCACCATGGCGATGACCAGCATCATCGCCAGCCCGACGCCGAAGCGCTTCATCTGTGGCTCGGCCCAGGGCGTCATCGAACCGCCGGCGACGGAATAGAGCATCAGGATTCCGATCCCCGCCACCGCGATCAGCAGAAAGATCAGGTACCAGTTCAGGTAGAACAGCTTGCGGACGCCGGTGGGTGTCCATTTGACGTTGTATTCAAGAAAGGTCATGCGCGCTCCCGCCCCTGCGAGGGGGCCTGCGGCGGGCGCAGGTTCAGCGCCTCCAGACGGGTGCGTATGGTGCCGCGCTGCGACGGCGGATAGGCGTCGAGCGGCGGCACCCCGTCATAGATCGCCGCCAGCAGGATATCGCGCCCGATCGGCGCCGCCGCGGTCGAGCCGCCACCGCCATGCTCGACCACCACCGACACCGCGATCTCGGGCGCATCGTGCGGCGCGTAGCAGACGAACAGCGCGTGGTCGCGCCGCTCCCACGGCAGGTCGTCGTTCGAGGTGACGCCGGCGGCGCGTTCGGCGGCGGTGATGTTGCGCACCTGGCTGGTGCCGGTCTTGCCCGACATGCGCAGCCCCTCGGCCACCACCCGCGACGATCCGGCGGTGCCGCGCGCGGCGTTGACGACCTCGTACATGCCCTGGCGCACGGACACCAGGTGGGCCGGGTCGATGTCGAGCGGCGTGCGCCCGGCGACCGGCTGTTCGACCCCGTCTATGGCGCGCACCAGGCGCGGCTCGATCGCGTTGCCCGACGCCAGCCGCGCCGTCATCACCGCCAGTTGCAGCGGCGAGGCCAGCACGAAGCCCTGGCCGATGGTTGCGTTCAGCGTGTCGCCGATCATCCATTCGGCTTCGCGCGCCCGGCGTTTCCAGTCCTTGTCGGGCACCAGCCCCTCGGCCACACCCGACAGCGGCAGGTCATAGCGCTGGCCCAACCCCAGCCGCCGGGCCATGTCCGAGATCCGTTCGATCCCGACCTCCTGGGCGATCTCATAATAGAACACGTCGCAGCTTTCGCTGAGCGAGCGGATCAGGTTCACCTGCCCGTGGCCACCGCGACGCCAGCAATGGAACCGGCGTTGCCCCAGTTCGACGAAACCGCGGCAGGTGACGGTATCGTCCAGCGTGATCACGCCCGCCTCCAGCGCCGCCAGCGCGGTCACCATCTTGTAGGTCGAGCCGGGCGGATAGATGCCCTGCGCGGTCTTGTTGGCAAGCGGGCGGTAGGGGTCTTCGAGCAGCGCCTTGTAATCGGGGCCGGAGATGCCGCGCACGAACTTGTTGGGGTCGAAGCTGGGGGCCGAGGCCAGCGCCAGCAGATCGCCGGTGCGGCTGTCCATCACCACCGCCGCGGCGCTTTCACCGGCCAGCCGCGCCTCGCAGAAGTTCTGCAGCGCGTGGTTCACCGTCAGTTGCACGTTGCCGCCCGGCTCGCCCTCCTGGCGGTCGAGCTCGCGCATCACGCGGCCGACCGCGTTGACCTCGACATGGGTGGTGCCGGCAGACCCGCGCAGTGTCTTTTCCAGCTTGGCCTCAACCCCGGTCTTGCCGATCTGGAAGCGCGGGATCTGCAACAGCGGGTCCTTGTCGTCGATCCGGTTCAGGTCATAATCCGACACCGGCCCGACATAGCCCACCACATGCGCGAAATCCGACCCCAGCGGGTAGTGCCGCGACAGGCCCAGTTCCGGCGAGATGCCGGGCAGCGCCGGGGCGTTGACCGCCACTTCCGACACGTCCTCCCAACTGACCCGCTCGGCCACCGTGACCGGCACGAAGGGGCTCAGGCGCTTCATGTCGGCGATCACCCGCGCCTTGTCTTCGGGGGTCAGCCAGATCAGCTTGCCCAGCCGGTCCAGCACCTCTTCGGGGTCGCCCGCATCCTCGCGCACGATCACGATGGAATAGTTCTGCTCGTTGCCCGCAAGCAGCACGCCCTTGCGATCGAAGATCAGCCCGCGCGCTGGTGGCAGCAGGCGGATGTTGATGCGGTTCTGTTCCGACAGCATCCGGTAGGCATCGGCCTCGCGCACCTGCATGTAGCGCAGGCGGCCCACCAGCACCGCCCCGAACGCCAGTTGCGCGCCGCCCAGCAGAAGGCCGCGCCGGGTGATCGTGCGGCTGCTCTTTTCGGTATCGGCAGGTGATCGTTTCATGCCAGCCGCGCCTCCGCCACGATCTCGCCGGGTTGCAGGCGGCGCACGCGCAGCACCCACACCGACACCGCCACGACCAGTGGATAGGCCAGCGCGTTGGCCAGAAACGCCATCACCGACAGCCCGAACCCGGCCTGGCCGACCAGAAACACCGACAGCAGCACCCGCTCAGCCAGCATCATCGCGGCCAGCACGGCGGCAACGGTCGCCCATTCGACCAGGAAGGACTGGTCGCGCAACAGCCCGGCGCGGGCGCGCAGGAACTCGAGCCCGACAACCGCAAGCGCTGTCCAGACACCGGGCGGGCGCAGGAACATCAGGTCGGTGAGCAACAGGGCAGCGGCGAACAGCAGCACCGGCACGAAATCGGGCCGACGCAGCACCCAGGCAAAGCCCAGGCAGACGATCAGGTCGGGCGGCATCAGACCGCCGCCCATGCCGCCCAGCGGCAAAAGGCGGATGAACACCACCACGCCGGAGAGGACCAGAAACAGCACGACATAGCCGATGCGGCGCAGGGTAAGCGGGTCGATCATTCGCTGCCCTCCGCCGTGTCTTCGGGCATGTCTCCAGCGGGCACGCCCTCGGCGACCGGGGCCAGAAGCGGGTTCATCACCACCAGCCCGCCCACATCCTCGACCACCTCGCCGGGATGGCTGCGCAAGACGCGCAGGAAATCGAGCCGCTGGTAATCCGCCGCCAGCCGCACCCGCAACCGGCCGTTCGGCCCCTTGATCACCTCGCCCACCAGAAGCCCCGCGGGAAACACCCCGCCATCGCCCGAGGACACAACCCGGTCACCCGGGCGCACGCCGTCGACCTTCTCGATGAACTCGAGAGGCGGGGCCGCGCTGTTGTCGCCGGACAAGAGCGCGTTCTGCCCCGAGGGCTGCACCGTCACCGGGATGCGGCTGTTGGAATCGCTCAGAAGGATCACCCGGCTGGTCCGGTCGCCGACGCCGGAAATCCGTCCGACCAGCCCCAGCCCGTCCATCGTCGCCCAGCCGTCGACCACCCCGTCGCGCGCGCCCACGTTCAGAAGAACCGACTGGCGGAACGGCGAGCCGGAATCGGTCAGCACCACGCCGGTGACATAGGACAGCCGCGCGTCCAGCCGCACGTTGTTCAGCGACATCAGCTCGGCGTTCTGCTGTTCGAGTTGCAGCGCCGCCTCGCGCCAGGCCTTCATCTGCTGAAGCTCGCGGCGCAATTCCTGGTTCTGCTCGTAGATCCGGGCGTAGGACTGGAAGCCCTCGACCATGTTGGCAGCCTTGGTCACCGGCACCAGCGCCCATTCCATGTTGGGGATCACCGCATCGACGATCTGGGCACGAAAGCGTTCGACGCGCGGGCTGTCGATCCGCCACAGCAGGAACAGACCGAACAGCGCAATGACCATCAGCCCGATCAGGATTCGCCTGACCGGGCCGACGTAGTCGTCACTGGTGCGTCGGTTCGTCGCCAATTGGCCTCCGTTTCCCGGGGCCGCCCCCGGCGTCAGCTATCGTAGTCGATAACGTGGCGCAGTTGCTTTTCGTATTCCAGTGCCCGCCCGGTTCCGAGCGCCACACAATTCAGTGGCTCGTCGGCCACCGAGATCGAAAGCCCGGTCTGCTCGCGCAAGGCCAGGTCCAGTTCGCCCAACAGCGCGCCGCCGCCGGTCAGCATCACGCCGCGATCCACGATGTCGGCGGCAAGGTCGGGCGGCGTGGTTTCCAGCGCCGCCATCACCGCCTCGCAGATCTGCTGCACCGGCTCGGACAGGGCCTCGGCCACCTGGGCCTGGTTGATCTCGATTTCCTTGGGCACGCCGTTCAACAGATCGCGCCCCCGGATCTGCATCGACACGCCGCGCCCGTCGTCGGGCATCCTGGCGGTGCCGATCGAGGTCTTGACCCGTTCCGCCGTGGCCTCGCCGATCAGCAGGTTGTGCTGGCGGCGCAGGTAATTGACGATGGCGTCGTCCATCCGGTCGCCACCGACCCGGACCGAACGGGCATAGACGATATCGCCAAGCGACAGCACCGCCACCTCGGTGGTGCCGCCGCCGATGTCCACGACCATGTTGCCGGTCGGATCGGTGATCGGCATCCCGGCCCCGATGGCCGCCGCGATCGGCTCCGCGATCAGCCCCGCCCGGCGCGCGCCCGCCGACAGCACCGACTGGCGAATCGCCCGCTTTTCCACCGGCGTCGCGCCATGCGGCACGCAGACGATGATCTTGGGCTTGGAGAAGGTAGTGCGCTTGTGGACCTTGCGGATGAAGTGCTTGATCATCTCCTCGGCGGTGTCGAAATCGGCGATCACGCCTTCGCGCATCGGCCGGATCGCCTCGATCGAGCCGGGCGTGCGGCCCAGCATCAGCTTGGCATCCTCGCCGACCGCCAGCACCTTCTTCACCCCGTCCTTGACGTGGTAGGCGACCACCGAGGGCTCATTCATGATGATCCCGCGGCCCTTGACATAGACCAGCGTGTTGGCCGTGCCGAGGTCGATCGCCATGTCGGACGAGAAGATGGCCGAGAGACCTAGCATGTTTGACGGACTTTCATTCACGTTACCCTGGCAGGCCGGGCCGGCCCGCATCCCCGGGGGGTTATAGGCAGAGGCGCGGCGCGTGGAAAGGCCCCGCGCCGCACCTTCCGGCAAGTTTCTGCTTGCCCCGGGGCGATCCTCAGACCGCCACGGGCTTGGTCCTTTCGCGCCGAACCAGCAGGTTGTTGAGCGCGTTCACATAAGCCTTGGCACTGGCCACCACCGTGTCGGTGTCCGACGACTGGCCGGTCACGATCTTGCCATCCTCTTCCATGCGCACCGTCACCGTGGCCTGGGCATCGGTGCCCTCGGTCACCGCGTGCACCTGGTAGAGGTTGAGCTTGGCGTCGTGCGCGAACAACGCCTTGATGGCGTTGAAGGTGGCATCCACCGGGCCATCGCCGGTGGCGGTGACCTGATGATCGGTGCCGTCAACGGTCAGGGTGAGGTCGGCCGATTGCGGCGCTTCGGTGCCGCAGATCACGCGCAGGAACTTGACCTTTATACGGTCGTTGGCGGCATCGGTGCCGTCACCGACCAGCGCGATCAGGTCTTCGTCGAACACCTCTTTCTTGCGGTCGGCCAGTTCCTTGAACCTCACGAAGATGTCACCGAGCTGGTTGTCGGCCAGGTCGTGCCCCAGGTCGCGCATCTTGGCCTTGAGCGCGGCCCGGCCGGAATGCTTGCCCAGCGGCAGGCTGGAGGCGGCCAGCCCGATATCCTCGGGGCGCATGATCTCGAAGTTCTCGGGGTTCTTCAGCATGCCGTCCTGGTGGATGCCGCTTTCGTGCGCAAAGGCGTTCTTGCCGACGATGGCCTTGTTGAACTGCACCGGAAAACCCGAGACCTGCGCGACCCGCCGGCTGATCGCCATGATCCGGGTGGTGTCGACATTGGTGCGGTAGGGCATGATGTCGTTGCGCACCTTTAGCGCCATCACCACCTCTTCCAGCGCGGTGTTGCCGGCGCGTTCGCCCAGCCCGTTGATGGTCGATTCGATCTGGCGCGCGCCCGCCTCGACAGCGGCCAGCGCGTTGGCCGTGGCCATGCCCAGGTCGTTGTGGCAATGGGTGGCGAACACCACCTCGTCGGCCCCCGGCACGCGTTCGATCAGCATGCGGATCAGCTCGGCCGATTCGCGCGGGGCGGTGTAGCCCACGGTGTCGGGGATGTTGATCGTGGTCGCGCCCGCCTTGATCGCGATCTCGATCACCCGGCAGAGATAGTCATGCTCGGTCCGCGTCGCGTCCATCGGCGACCATTGCACGTTGTCGCAGAGATTGCGGGCGTGGCTGACGGTCTCGTGGATCAGGTCGGCCATCGCATCCATCGACAGGCCGGGGATGTCGCGGTGCAGCGGCGAGGTGCCGATGAAGGTGTGGATGCGCGGGCGCTTGGCGTGTTTCACCGCCTCCCAGCAACGGTCGATATCCTTGAAGTTGGCGCGCGACAGCCCGCAGATCACCGCACTGTTGGCGCGCTTGGCGATCTCGCTCACTGCCGCGAAATCGCCTTCGGAGGCGATCGGGAAACCGGCCTCGATGATGTCCACACCCATCTCGTCGAGCATCTCGGCGATCTCGAGCTTTTCCTCGTGGGTCATGGTCGCGCCCGGGCTCTGTTCGCCGTCACGCAGGGTCGTGTCGAAAATCAGGACGCGGTCCTGTTCGGTCGGAGTGGTCATGTCGGTATCTCTCTCTTAGTCCTAGCCGTCAGTACGTCGGCGCGCACGATGTCCCCTGAGCGGTCGCGCCAACGGGCACGCTCAGAGGCGGCTAAGAAGCAGCAGCGCGGCGGCAAGCGGGCGCAGGGATGCGCCGGGCTTGGACGGAATATTGGCTGCCGTGTTCATGTGCGGCACTATAGCCCGGGCGGATCGAATGAAAAGGGCTTTTTGATCCAACTCCGGGGTGCACTGCGTAGCCTTCGGACGTGACAGAGGAACAAGATTGTCGTGAAAACCAATCAGGTCTTTCAATTTGAACAAAAATTGCCCAGAAGGGCGCGGAAAAATAAGTTGAATTACCCCATTGTTGGAACCCGGAGGTCGGGGACGATCCGAAACCCGGTTTTCACGACAGCAGGATTTGAGGAGTTTAGCGGGTCATGAGCCAAGCCCGGACGCGCAAGAGCGCCGCCGACCGACGTGCCGAGATTGTCGAGACCGCGATCCGGCTATCCGCCGAGATCGGGCCCGACCGGGTGACGACGCAACAGCTTGCCGATGCCGTGGGCGTGACCCAGCCGGCTATCTTTCGGCATTTCGCAACGAAAGCCGACATCTGGCTCGCGGTCGGCGAACGTATCGCCGCCAATTTCCGTGACATCCACGCCCAACCGCACAGCACCGCGGGCGACGATCCGCACGGCACATTGGTCAAGGTGATCGGGCACCATTTCGTCCACATCGCGCGCAACCCCGCCGTCCCGGCGATCCTGTTCTCGCGCGAGTTGCACAGCGAGGTCGCGACCCTGCGCGAGAGCTTCGCCGAATTGATGGCGGAGCGGCGCGCGGCGATCGCCGCCCTGATCCGCTCGGCGCAATCGGCTGGCCTGCACCGCGCCGAGATCGTGGCCGACGACGCCGCGCACCTGGTCCTGGCGGCGATCCAGGGCCTGTCGATGCGCTGGAGCCTCGAGGACCGGACCTTCGACCTGGCCGACGAAGGCGGACGGGTGATCGAGGGGCTTCTGAACTCGTTCCGCGCCTGACGGGTCCGCGCGCATCCTTCTCGCATTCAATTTGTCGCAGATATTGGCGTTCTTTATTGGCGCCTTGTGATGTAGAATGGCGTGCAACCCTGCGATTGCCGGATACCTATGGATTCGCGGCTGGGGCGCAGGGAGGAATTTCCGCGGCAGGCGGGCTTGGCCTGGCTGGACGGAAGACAAGGGAGAAGTCATGGCACATGTCGTCATTCTGGGGGCCGGTCTTGGCGGGACCATTCAGGCCTATGAGCTGAAGGACACGCTGACGCGCAGCGACAAGATCACCGTCATTTCAAACAAGCCGTATTTCCAGTTCACCCCGTCGAACCCCTGGGCCGGTGTCGGCTGGCGGTCGAAAAAGGACATCACCGTCGACCTCGAGCCGGTGATGAAACGCCGCGGCATCGACTTCATCTGCGATGCGGCCGAGAAACTCCTGCCCGAGGAAAACAAGATCGTCCTCGCCTCGGGCAAAGAGGTCACCTACGACTATCTGGTGATCGCGACCGGCCCGGAACTGGCCTTCGACGAGATCGAGGGTTTCGGCCCGGACGGGCACACCAACTCGGTCTGCCAGATCGAACACGCCGAGAAATCCGGCGGCGACGGCGGCACCTGGGAGAAATTCTGCGCCGACCCCGGCCCGATCGTGGTGGGCGCGGTGCAGGGGGCCAGCTGCTTTGGCCCGGCCTACGAATACCTGCTGACCATCGACACCGACCTGCGCCGGCGCAAGATCAAGCACAAGGTGCCGATGACCTACATCACGTCGGAACCCTATATCGGCCATCTCGGGCTGGGCGGGGTCGGCGACACCAAAGGCCTTCTGGAATCCGCGATGCGCGACCGCGACATCACCTGGATCACCAACGCCAAGACCGTGAAGTTCACCGAGGACGCGGTGCATTGCATCGAGATGAACGAGGACGGGACCGAGAAGAAGACTCATGAGGTGCCGTCGAAATACACCATGATGCTGCCGGCGTTCCGCGGCATCCCGGCGTTGATGGGGATCGAGGGGCTGGTGAACCCGCGCGGCTTCGTCATCGTGGACGAGTATCAGCGCAACCCGAAATACCGCAACATCTTCGGGATCGGCGTCGCCATCGCCATCGCGCCCCCGGTCGCCACCCCGGTGCCCACCGGCGTGCCCAAGACCGGCTTCATGATCGAATCGATGGTCACCGCCACCGCCAACAACATCCCCCGGATCATCCGTGGCGAAGAGCCCAACGAGTTGCCAAGCTGGAACGCGCTGTGCCTGGCAGATTTCGGCGACCGCGGCGCGGCCTTCCTGGCCATGCCGCAGAACCCGCCGCGCAACGTGAACTGGGCGGCGGAAGGCAAGTGGGTGCACTGGGCCAAGCTGGCCTTCGAGTGGTATTTCATCCGCAAGATCAAGAAGGGCGTGTCCGAGCCCTGGTATGAGAAATTCGCGATGAACCTGATGAAGATCAACAAGATCCGCTGAGGGTTTTCGCGGCGAGACAGGGGCCGTCCTTCGGGGCGGCCCTTTTCATTGCGCGGTTCCAAAACGGCGGTTCGGGTCGTCGCGGCAAGCCGCCGGGCAAAAGCCCTCTGAAGGCTTTTGCCCAAGGTTTTCGGGAAAACCTTGGGCCTCTTGCGTCAGTTTCCGTCCGTTGGGACAGCCGCATCCGGGGCGACATCCTCTGGAGCGGCCTCAGCCGGGGCGGCCTCCTCGCCCTCGTCCTCGCCGCCTTCCAGCATGGTGTCGAGAACCCCGTCGACCCATTCGCCGGAGGCGCGGGTGCCATCGGAATAGGACACGGTGCCCTGCCCCTCGCGCACCCCGTCGACGAAGTTGCCTTCGTAGACCGAGCCGTCGACATAGCGCTCCACCCCGAGGCCGTTTGCCAGACCGTTGGCCCAGGTGCCTTCGTAGCCGCTTCCGTCCGGCTTGGTCAGGGTGCCCTGGCCGGAGCGCTTGTTGGCCGCGAATTCGCCGACATAGACCGCGCCATCGGCAAAGGTCGTGGTGCCCTGGCCGTGGCGCAGACCGGCCTTCCACGACCCGGAATAGCTGTAGCCATCGGGATAGGTCAGCGTGCCTTCGCCCTCGTAGAGACCGGCGGCGAACATGCCGTCATAGACCGCGCCGTTGGCATAAGTTGCCACACCTTCGCCGTGGAACACGCCATCCTGCCAGCCGCCCTTGTAGGTCGCGCCGTCGGGATAGGTGATGGTGCCTTCGCCATCCGGCAGCCCGGCACGGAAGGCGCCTGCATAGACCGACCCGTCGGGATAGGTGATGGTGCCCTCGCCCTCGATCTGGCCCTCGATCCAGTTGCCGACATAGCGAAACCCGTCGACGCCGATGAAGGTGCCCTGGCCGTGGCGCTTGTCGTTGACGAAGGTGCCCTCGTAGATGTCGCCGTTGGCATAGGTGACCTTGCCCTCGCCAGCGCGCACCCCGGCCTCGAACGGGCCTTCGTAGCTGTCGCCGTTGGGCTGGGTCAGCTTGCCCTCGCCCTGCATCTGCCCATCGGCCCAGCCGCCGGTATAGACCATGCCATCGGCCCCGGTGAAGGTGCCCTGGCCGGCGCGCTGGTCGTCCTTCATGCCGCCGTCATAGACCGAACCGTCGACATAGGTGGAGCGGCCCTGGCCGTCCTTCACACCCATCACCCAGTCGCCTTCGTAGACATAGCCCGAGGGGCTTTCCATCCGGCCCTGCCCGTGATGCAGCGCGTTGCGGAACCCGCCTTCGTATTTCACGCCGTTGGCATAGATCGCCAGCCCGGAGCCGTTGATCTTGCCCTCGACCCAGTCACCCTCGTAGCTCGACCCGTCGGCAAAGGTGATCTTGCCGAAGCCATGCGGCCGGCCCTTGGCAAAGCTGCCCTCGTAGACCGAGCCGTTGGGAAAGCGCGCCGTGCCCTGGCCCCGGATTTCGCCATCGACGAACTGGCCGGTGTATTCATAGCCCGAGGGCATCCGGTAGGTGCCTTCGCCATGCGGCTCGCCATCCTTGAAGGTGCCCTCGTAGACACCGCCGTGATCGTATTGCTTGACCTCGACATCGCCATCCTGCGCGACCGCACCGCTCGCGGCCAGCATCAGCCCAAGCGCCACGCCCAGTCGCGCCGGCGCATGTCTCTCTCGAACCAGTCGACCCATGTCACTCCTCTTTCCGCGCCTGCCGTTGCCGTTAAGTCAGAAACCTATGCGAGCGCCCGGGCCGAGACAAACGTTTTCGCCCCGACCGGCGCTGCTGGCGGCTTTTCCTCCCGCGTGAACCTGTTAAATGTCAAAGTGTTCGCAACGGAGCGCGCATGACCCAACGATTTCGCCTGACCCTGGCCCAGCTCAACCCGACCCTCGGCGCGATCGATGAGAACGCCGCCCTGGCGCGGGCCGCCTGGGCCGAGTCCAGGGACGCCGGCGCCGACATGATCGCCTTTCCCGAAGGCTTCCTGACCGGCTACCAGCCGCAGGACCTGGTGATGCGAACGGCCTTCTGGCGCGATGCGATGGACGCCGCCGACCGGCTGGCGCGCGACTGCGCCGACGGCCCCGCGATCGGCATCGGCGCGCCGTTTCACGGCGGGCGCGATCTCTTCAACGCCTACTACATCCTCGAAGGCGGCAAGGTGCGCCTGCGCGTCACCAAGCAGGTGCTGCCCAACGAGACCGTGTTCGACGAAAAGCGCCTCTACACCCCCGGCCCTGACCAGGGCCCGTTCCGCATCGGCCCGCTTCTGATCGGCACCCCGATCTGCGAGGACGCCTGGTGGCCCGGGGTCTGCGCCACCATGACAGCCGCCGGGGCCGAGATCCTGCTTGTGCCCAACGGCTCGCCCTATTTCCGGGGCAAGATGCCGATCCGCCATGCCCATATGCGCGACCGGGCGGCGGAAACCGGGCGCGCGGTGATCTATCTCAACCTCGTCGGCGGGCAGGACGACCAGGTGTTCGACGGCGGCAGTTTCGGCGTGAACCCCGGCGCGGAAAACGGTGGCGACATCGCCTTTCAACTGCCCGCCTTCGACGAGGCGCTGGCCCATATCGACCTGACCGAAACCGGTGCGGGTTGGCGGATCGACCCGGGCGAGCGCGCGCCGTTGCCCGCCGAATGGGAGGCGGATTACCGCGCCATGGTGCTGTCGCTGGCCGACTACATGCGCAAGACCGGGTTTTCCAGGGTGCTGCTGGGCCTGTCGGGGGGCATCGATTCGGCGATCGTTGCGGCCATCGCCACGGACGCGTTGGGGCCGGACAACGTGCGCTGCGTGATGCTGCCGTCGGAGTTCACCACCGAGACCTCGCTGGACGATGCGAGGGCCGTCGCCGAGGCGCTGGGCTGCCGCTACGACATCATCCCGATCGCCGGGCCGCGCGCCGCCGTGACCGAGGCGCTGGCACCGCTGTTCAACGGCACCGAACCCGACGTGACCGAGGAAAACATCCAGTCGCGTCTGCGCGGCGTGCTCCTGATGGCGCTCAGCAACAAGTTCGGCGAAATGCTGCTGACCACCGGCAACAAGTCCGAAGGCGCGGTCGGCTATGCCACGATCTATGGCGACATGGCCGGCGGCTACAACCCGATCAAGGACCTCTACAAGACCCGGGTGTTCGAGACCTGCCGCTGGCGCAACGCCAACCACCGGCCCTGGATGAAGGGACCGGCAGGCGAGGTGATCGCGCCCCGGGTGATCGACAAACCGCCCTCCGCCGAGTTGCGCGCCGACCAGAAGGACGAGGATTCGCTGCCGCCATACGAGGTGCTCGACAGGGTCCTCGACGGGCTGATCGACCGCGAGGCCAGCGTGGCCGAGCTGGTGGCCGAGGGGTTCGACCGCGCGGTGGTGAAAAAGGTGGAGGGGCTGATCTTCACCTCGGAATACAAGCGCTTCCAGTCCGCCCCGGGCACGCGGCTCACACCCCGCAGCTTCTGGCTCGACCGGCGTTACCCGATGGTGAACCGCTGGCGCGACAACAGCTAGGCGCGGACATGGCCGGGCGTTGGTCGGAATACTGCACGAACCCCGCCGATCCTGCCCCCAAATGCCCCGGAAAATGCCGACTTCGGACAAGTTCGCCATTTCATCTTGGCAAAAATACTCCGGGGGAGGCGGTCGGTTTGCCCCGGCAAACCGACCGGCCGGGGGCAGCGCCCCCACCCGCCATTTCGATTGAGCCGACAGCCGGGAGTCGATAGGGTGACCGGGCAACTCATGCCCCGGAGGTCCTCGATGTTTCGACTCGCCGCCACCTCTCTTGCCACCGTCCTCGCCACCGCCATCGCCCTTCCCGCGATGGCTCAGGAGCTTCTGCCCCGCTACACGATCATGGGCACCGCGACCGTGACCGTCGACGGCACCGAGCACAGCCTCGTGATCCCCTACGATACGGAAAATGACAGCGCCTATGCCGCCGAGCGCAACATCATGGGCCGGCGCAGCGTCAACCTCCTGGCCCGTACCGTGAACGACGACGGCATACCCGGCAGCCCGATGCTGCAACTCACCTTCTGGGTCGACAACGGCACCGGCGACTTCCTGTCGGCCGAGTTCTTCGGCGAGGACATGAACACACCGCTCGCCGCCGGATCGGACGGCGGAACCGTCGCCTTCGGGAATTTCTCGATCAGCGACGACAACGAGATCAGCGCCGATTTCTCCGGCGAGTTCGTGCGGATGGAGAACTACATGTCCGAGCCCGCCATCGCCCCGGGCACCGACCCGGTGCCGATCAGCGGCACTTTCTCGGTGACCGTGCCCAAGCCCGAGTGACAACATGACAGACAGCGGCATCAAGACGCGCCCGACCGGCGCGAGCGTCGCGGAATTCCTGGCCGGGGTCGAACCGTCGCCGCGCCGTGCCGACGCCCTGGCCCTCGACGCGATCTTTCGCGAGGTGACCGGCTGGCAGCCCCGGATGTGGGGTCCGTCGATCGTCGGCTACGGCAGCTACCACTATGTCTACGACAGTGGGCACGAGGGCGACATGTGCGCCACCGGCTTCAGTCCGCGCAAGGCCAATCTGGTGCTCTACATCATGCCCGGCTACCAGGATTACAGCGACTTGCTGGCCGGGCTTGGCAAGCACCGGCTGGGCAAATCCTGCCTCTACCTGGGCAAGCTCGCCGATGTCGACCTGGGGATGCTGCGGCAGATCATCCGGACCGGGCTTGACGACCTCGCGGTCAACCACACGGTCAGCCCGGGCTAGGCGTCATTCCCACCAGCGGTCGATCGCGGCGATATCGTCATCCGACCAGCCGAAATGATGCGCCAGTTCGTGCACCATCACATGCGCCACCAGGTCGGCCAGCGCCACGTCGCCGCGCGCAATCCATTCGTCCAGGATCGCCCGGCGAAACAGCCGGATCACGTCCGGCCCGGTCCCCGGGTCCATCACCGATTTGTGGGTCAGCGGGATGCCTTCGTAAAGCCCGGTCAGTGCGAACGGATCGTCCATCCCCATCTCGTCCAGCAGCGCATCGTCGGCCAGGTCTTCGACCCGCAGCAAGACGTCGCGCGCCGGGCCGCGAAACGCCTCGGGCAGTGCCTCGACGGCCTCCAGCGCCATGCGTTCGATCTCGTCCAGCCCCGGCGCGTCCATCACCAGCCCCCGGTGCTGATAAAGGCGCCGGCCATCACGAACAGGATCGAGAACAGCGTCACCGCCCGGATATGCCAGCCCATCAGCGGCAGCGTTTCCGCCGACAGGTTCGGGATCACCCGGAAGCGCGCATTCAGCGCCAGCCCGGCGGTCATCGCCAACAGGATCAGCTTGACCGCCACCGCGCCGGATACGGCGTCGTCAAAGGCGAACCACGCACGCCAGTCGGGTGCCACCGCATAGGCCAGCCACAAACCGCTGGCTACCTGCACCAGAAGGGCCGGGATGCCGATGCGCTCGAACCCGGCCTCGAAATCCGTCAGGATCTGCGGCGACCCTGCCCTGAGCGCACGCGGCAGCACGCTCACCGCCAGCACCAGGTGCCCGCCGGTCCAGATCGCCGCACCCAGAAGATGCGCGGTCAGCACCCAGTAGAACATGCCGAATCCTTTTCCGCCCGTCACCGCCCAGATATGGACAAAACCCCGCGCATATGAAAGAGCAGCCGGCAAGGAGACCGCCATGACCACCACCCGTTTCGCGCCCTCGCCCACCGGCTATCTGCATGTCGGCAACCTGCGCACCGCGCTGATCAATTTCCTGATCGCCCGCAAGGCCGGCGGCCAGTTCATCCTGCGCCTCGATGACACCGACCCGGAACGCTCGAAGCCCGAATATGCCGACGCGATCAAGCAGGATCTGGAATGGCTGGGCCTGACCTGGGACCGGGTGGAAACCCAATCCTCGCGCCTCGACCGCTACGAGGCCGCCGCCGACGAGCTGCGCGCCAAGGGCCGGTTCTACGAGTGTTTCGAGACCCCGACCGAGCTGGACCTCAAGCGCAAGAAACAGCTCAACATGGGCAAGCCGCCGGTCTACGACCGCGCCGCTCTGGCGCTGAGCGAGGATGAAAAGGCGACGCTCCGGGCCGAGCGCGGCGCCGGCCACTGGCGCTTCAAGCTCGACCACAGCCGGATCGAATGGACCGACGGCATCCTCGGGACGCTCTCGATCGACGCGGCCAGCGTGTCGGACCCGGTGCTGATCCGCGCCGACGGGCAGTTTCTCTACACGCTGGCCTCGGTCTGCGACGACATCGACTTCGGGATCACCGACGTGGTGCGCGGCTCGGACCACGTTACCAACACCGCGACCCAGATCCAGATCATCGAAGCGCTGGGCGGCACCGTGCCGCGCTTTGCACACCACTCGCTTCTGACCGGCCCGCACGGCGAGGCGCTGTCAAAACGCCTCGGCACGCTGGCGCTGCGCGACCTGCGAGCACAGGGCATCCAGCCGATGGCGCTGCTCAGCCTGATGGCGCGGCTGGGCTCGTCGCAGCCGGTCGAACTGCGCCAGTCGATCGACGAGATCGTCGAGGGCTTCGATCTGTCCACCTTCGGCACCGCACCCACCAAGTTCGACGTGGCCGACCTGTTGCCGCTGACCGCGCATTACCTCGCCACCCTGCCCTATGCGGCGGTGGCCGAGCATGTCCGCGCGCTGGGCGTGCCGGACGATATCGCCGAAGCCTTTTGGACGGTGGCGCGCGAGAACATCACCAAGCTCTCCGACCTCGAGGACTGGTGGCAGCTTTGCCGCGACGGCGCCGAGCCGCTGGTTGACGAGGACGACCGCGAGATGATCGCCACCGCCTTCGACCTCCTGCCCGATCCGCCCTATACGGCCGACAGTTGGAGCACCTGGACCGCCGAGGTCAAATCCGCCACGGGGCGCAAGGGCCGGGGTCTGTTCATGCCACTCAGAAAGGCCCTGACCGGGCGCGAGCATGGCCCGGACATGTCGTCGCTTATGCCGCTTCTGCAAAAGGTCCGGCGCTGACAGGCCGCTTCATCTTGGCTGAAATACTCCCGCCGGAGGCATGAAAGGTTCAACCCGACCGCTCCGATTGCGCCAAAACCGGCCACTCGATACGCGAATCCTGCAACCTGCCCGCCGCGGCAGCCCGCGACTTCACAGCCGCACGATCCCCGCGCCGACCGTCGCCAGCCCGTCGTCCACCATGTCGCGCTCCGCACCGCTCAGGCTCTGCGCACGGCGGTAGCGCGGGGCGGCCCGGTCATCGAGGATCGGCACCTCCCAGCCATCCGTGGTCTCGAAGAAATGCCGCACGCCAGCTTCGCCGAACTCGGTCAGGAACCCCTGCACCACCACGTCGACATAGCTCAGAAGCACCGGATGCGCGGCGCTCGGCACCGCCTGGTCCACGCCGGGGATGGCATAGATCGCCACCTCGATATCGCGCCCGACGGGATGCGCCACGGCGCGGGTGACCGGGTGCCGGTGATAGGCACGCTCGCGTTCATCGAGCGCCGTCCAATCCGCCCCCGGCACCGCTGCGATCAGCCCGTCGATGACCGCGCCGGGCGAAGGCACCACGGTCAGAAAGCTCACGTCACGCAGCGGCGAATGCCGCCAGGCACGCCGCCACCCGGACACCCGCGCCGGGTGAGCCTCGGGGAAATCGTGGGTGCGCCGGTTGACCAGCGACCCGTAGCCAAAGAAGAACGCGTCAGACATAGGGGCAATCTGATCGCCCGGCGCGACCGACACAAGGGCTGCGAGGCCGGGCCGATAAACGGGGGCTTGTAAGGGCCATGCAAGCCCGCTAACGTCCCCGCACCTGCGCAGGGAGAACCCGGCGGGCCGCTCGCGGCTTGGCCGGTGCCGAAGGAGCAACCGCCCCGGTAAACTCTCAGGCAAACGGACCTCGCAGGGTCAAACTCTGGAGAGACCCCGGGCCAGCCGGGGCGCCGAAGGGATAACGATCTCAGGCGTCAGGACAGAGGGGGCATCGAACGGGCCAAGGGCCCAGCGATGCCGGGCGCGCCACCCCGGCGGGGGAAACCGGATGGGTGAGTTGCAGCGCACGGTCTTATACGATCTGCACAAGGAATACGGGGCCAAGATGGTTCCCTTCGCGGGCTGGGACATGCCCGTTCAATTCGCGTCCGGCGTGATGAAGGAGCACCTTCACACCCGTGCCGAAGCGGGACTGTTCGACGTCAGCCACATGGCCCAGGTCATCCTGCGCGGCGACGACGCGGCCCGCGCGCTCGAGGCACTGGTGCCGGTCGACGTGATCGGGCTGAAGCCGGGTCGGCAGCGCTATGCGATGTTCACCACACCCGAGGGCGGGCTGCTTGACGACTTGATGATCGCCAACAAGGGCGATCACCTGTTTCTGGTGCTGAACGCCGCGCGACGCGATGTCGACCTTGCCCATCTGCACGCCAACCTGTCCGGCCTCGAGGTCGAGGAAATCACCGGCCGCGCGCTGGTCGCGCTGCAGGGCCCCAAGGCCGAGGCGGTGCTGGCCGCGCTCAACCCGGCTGTCCGCGACATGCGTTTCATGGACGTGGCCGACCTCGAGCTTGCGGGCGCCACCTGCTGGGTCAGCCGCTCGGGCTATACCGGCGAGGACGGCTTTGAGATCTCGGTGCCCAACACGATGGCGCCGCGCCTCGCACGGGCCCTGCTCGACGATCCCCGCGTGCAGCCGATCGGCCTCGGCGCGCGCGATTCTTTGCGGCTCGAGGCCGGGCTGTGCCTTTATGGCTCCGACATCGACGAGACCACCACGCCGGCCGAGGCCGATCTGGGCTGGGCGATCCAGAAGGTCCGCCGCCCCGGTGGCGCGCGTGAGGGTGGCTTTCCCGGCGCCGACAGGATCTTGGCCGAACTGACGGACGGGACCGAACGCCGACGCGTCGGCCTTGCCCCCGACGGCCGCGCCCCGATGCGCGCCGGCACCCAGCTTTTCGCCGACGAGGACGGCGCCGAGCCGATCGGCAGCATCACCTCGGGCGCCTTCGGCCCGTCGATTGAACGGCCGATGTCGATGGGCTATGTCCCCGCCGGCATGGCCAAACCCGGCACGAGGCTGTTCGGCGATGTGCGCGGCAAGCGTCTGCCTGTCAGCGTTGCCGAACTGCCCTTCCACCCCCACACATACAAGCGTTGATCCAACAGGAGCATTCCATGAAGTACACCGAAGAACACGAATGGCTCGAAGAGGCCGATGGCATCGTCACCGTGGGCATTACCGCCCATGCCGCCGAACAGCTGGGCGACATCGTATTCGTCGAACTGCCCGAGGCCGGCACGACCGTCTCGAAAGATGACGAGGTCGTGGTGATCGAAAGCGTCAAGGCCGCCTCCGACATCCTCGCGCCGCTGGATGGCGAGATCGTCGAGGTGAACGACGCGATTTCCGACGATCCCGGCAAGGTCAACGAAGACCCCGAGGGCGACGCCTGGTTCTTCAAGCTCAGGATCGAGGACGTTTCGGTGCTCGACGACCTGATGGACGAAGCCGCCTACAAGGCCTTTATCGGCTGATTGAACGCCGGTTGCCCGGATCGCCAAGGGTCTGCGAGCGACCCTTGGCAAATCTCTTGTGAAGAGATTTGCCCACGGAGACACAGATGCCCTTCACCCCCACCGCCTACAAACCCTACGATTTCGCCAACCGCCGCCACATCGGCCCCTCGCCCGCCGAGATGGCCGAGATGTTCGCGACCCTTGGCGTTGCCGATCTGGACGAGTTGATCGACCAGACCGTGCCGAAATCCATCCGCCAGTCTGAACCGCTGGACTTCGGCAAGCCGCGCTCCGAGCGGGAAATGCTGCACCAGATGCGGGTGACGGCATCGAAGAACCGGGTGCTGCGTTCGCTGTTGGGCCAGGGCTATCACGGCACCGTCACGCCGCCGGTCATCCAGCGCAACATCCTGGAAAACCCGGCCTGGTATACCGCCTACACCCCCTACCAGCCCGAGATCAGCCAGGGCCGGCTCGAGGCGCTTCTGAACTACCAGACGATGGTGTCGGACCTGACCGGGCTAGAGGTCGCCAATGCCTCGCTGCTGGATGAGGCCACGGCCTGCGCCGAGGCGATGGTGATGGCGCAGCGGGTGGCGAAATCGAAGGCGGCGGCGTTTTTCATCGACGAGAACTGCCACCCGCAGAACATCGCGGTGATGAAGACCCGGGCCGCCCCCCTTGGCATCGAGGTGATCGTGGCCGCGCCCGAGGCGCTGGAACCGGGCAAGGTGTTCGGCGCGATCTTTCAGTATCCCGGCACGCATGGGCATCTGCGCGATTTCACCGACGAGATGACCGCGCTGCATGACGCCAAGGCCATCGGCATCGTCGCCGCCGACCCGCTGGCCCTGACGCTCTTGAAGGAACCCGGCGCGATGGGGGCCGACATTGCCGTCGGCACCACCCAGCGGTTCGGCGTGCCGATGGGCTACGGCGGGCCGCATGCCGCCTATATCGCCTGTCACGAAGCCCACAAGCGCGCCCTGCCCGGCCGGCTGGTGGGCGTCTCCATCGACGCGCGCGGCAACCGCGCCTACCGGCTGGCACTGCAAACCCGCGAACAGCATATCCGGCGTGAAAAGGCCACGTCGAACGTCTGCACCGCGCAGGCGCTGCTGGCGGTGATGGCCAGTTTCTATGCCGTGTTCCACGGCCCCGAGGGTCTCAAGGCCATCGCCCAGCGCATCCACCGCAAGACCCTGCGGCTGGCCAAGCGGCTGGAGGCGGCGGGCTTCAAGGTCGAACCCGAGACGTTTTTCGACACCATCACGGTCGAGGTCGGACTGCTGCAAAAAGGCGTGCTGCGCGCCGCGGTGCGCGAGGGCATCAACCTGCGCCCGGTGGGCAAGACCAGGGTGGGCATCACGCTGGATGAACCGACCCGCTCGGAAACCATCGAGGGCGTCTGGCGGGCCTTCGGGATCGAGGCGAAGGACAACGAATTCACCGAGGAATACCGCCTGCCCGCCGGTCTGGGACGGCAGAGCGACTATCTGACCCACCCGGTGTTTCACATGAACCGGGCCGAGACGGAAATGATGCGCTACATGCGCAAGCTGGCTGACCGCGACCTGGCGCTGGACCGGGCGATGATCCCGCTTGGGTCGTGCACGATGAAGCTGAATTCCGCCGCCGAGATGATGCCGGTCAGCTGGCGCGAATTCTCGATGCTGCACCCGCTGTGCCCGCCGGGCCAGGCCGAGGGCTATCGCATCCTGATCGACGATCTCAAGGCCAAGCTCTGCACCATCACCGGCTATGACGCGATGTCGATGCAACCGAACTCGGGCGCGCAAGGCGAATATGCCGGGCTTTTGGCGATCCGCTCCTATCACGCGGCGCGCGGCGAGACCAATCGCGATATCTGCCTGATCCCGATGTCGGCGCATGGCACCAACCCGGCCTCGGCGCAGATGGCGGGGATGAAGGTGGTGGTGGTCAAGTCGGCCGAGAACGGCGATGTCGATGTCGACGATTTCCGCGCCAAGGCCGAGGCCGCGGGCGACAATCTGGCCGCCTGCATGATCACCTATCCCTCGACCCACGGGGTGTTCGAGGAAACCGTGCGCGAGGTCTGCCAGATCACCCACGATCACGGCGGGCAGGTCTATATCGACGGCGCCAACCTCAACGCGCTGGTCGGGCTGGTGAAGCTGGGCGAGTTGGGCGGCGACGTGAGCCACCTGAACCTTCACAAGACCTTCGCGATCCCGCATGGCGGCGGCGGTCCCGGCATGGGGCCGATCGGTGTCAAGGCCCACCTGGCCCCGCACCTGCCGCCCGATCCCTTCAAGGGCAAGGAAGGCGCGGTCAGCGCCGCGCCCTATGGCTCGGCCTCGATCCTGCCGATCTCATGGGCCTATGTGCTGATGCTGGGGGGGGCTGGCCTGACGCAGGCGACGCGGGTGGCGATCCTCAATGCCAACTACATCGCGGCACGGCTGCAAGGCGCCTACGAGGTGCTCTACAAGGGGCCGACGGGCCGGGTGGCGCATGAATGCATCATCGACGTGCGCCCGTTCGACGAAAGCGCCGGTGTCACCGTCGAGGATATCGCCAAGCGCCTGATGGACGCGGGCTTTCACGCGCCGACGATGAGCTGGCCGGTCGCCGGCACCTTGATGATCGAGCCGACCGAGAGCGAGACCAAGGCCGAGATCGACCGCTTCTGCGACGCGATGCTGGCAATTCGCGAGGAGATCCGCGCCATCGAGGACGGCAAGTCCGATCCCGAGAACAACCCGCTTAAAAACGCGCCGCACACCGTCGAGGACCTGGTGGGCGACTGGGACCGGCCCTACAGCCGCGAACAGGGTTGCTTCCCGCCGGGGGCGTTCCGGGTCGACAAGTACTGGCCCCCGGTCAACCGGGTCGACAACGTCTATGGCGACCGCAACCTGGTGTGCGTCTGCCCGCCGCTGGAAAGCTACCAGGACGCGGCGGAATAGGTGCGTGAAAGCCATGCCCGCGCGGGGTTGAAATCCGGCCCGCGCGGGCGCACATATTTCGCAACTTGAATATTTGCCGGGAGACACCCGATGGCCAAACCGATGAAACTCACCTGCCTCGCTTGCGGCGCGGTCAACCGGGTGCCCTCAGACAAGCTGGGTGCCGGGCCGAAATGCGGCACCTGCGGTGAAAAGCTGAACGACGCCAAGGTGCACGAGATCGACGCGGGCGTGCTGGCCAAGGCCACGAAGAACGACGACCTGCCGCTGCTGGTCGATTTCTGGGCGCCGTGGTGCGGCCCGTGCCGGATGATGGCGCCGGAGTTTTCCAAGGCGGCGCAGGCATTGGGCCCCGATGCGCGGCTGGTCAAGATCAACACCGAGGATCACCCCAAGGTATCGGCCAGGAACAACATCCGCGGCATCCCGACGATGATCCTCTACCAGAACGGTCGCGAAGTCGCACGCCAGTCGGGTGCGGTGCCGGCCCGCGCGATCGAGGATTTCGTGCGCACAAAGGCCAGGGTCGGCGCCTGACGGAATCGCCCGGGGCGCGCGGCGCGATATCCGCTTGACACCGCGCCCCGGAAACGCCAGATAGCACCCCGTTGGGGCCGTAGCTCAGTTGGGAGAGCGCGTCGTTCGCAATGACGAGGTCAGGGGTTCGATTCCCCTCGGCTCCACCAGATCCCATCCCATGATGATCGCCTTACAGCGCGCTATCGCAGCGCCTCGGCGAGGAAGTCGAACACGAACCGCAAGCGGCGGTTGCGATGGATTTCGCGGTGCGCGGTCAGCCAGACCGGGAACGGGAACGGCGCCAGACCGGGCAGCGCCCGGCGCACCTCGGGGTCGGCGTCACCGATCCGGTCGTCGATCAGCCCCAGCCCCAGATCCTGTTTCACCAAAGCCCACATCACCAGGAAACTGGCCGAGCGCAGCGGGAAATTCGCCTCGGTCAGATCGAGGCCCATTGACCGCAGCCCCTCGATCATCAGGGCGGTGTCATCCAGTCCGATGATGCTGGCGCGCGACAGGTCAGAGGCAGTTGCGGTCGACCCGAGGCGATCAAGATAGGCGGGCGTGCCGTAAAACCGGCCGGTGGCATCGCGAATCTTGCGCGCCACAAGGTCGGGTTCTTTCGGGCGGAAGTTGCGGATGGCGATATCGGCCTCGCGCCTGAGCAAGTCGGAGGCGTCGTTCGACGCGATCACCTCGATCACGATCCGGGGTTCGGCTTCGTGCAGGTCTTTCAGGATCGGCGGCAGCAGCATCGCGGCATAGGCGTCCGAGGCCGAGATCGTGACCATCCCCTCCATCGCCTCGTTCTGGCCATAGGCCGTCATCGAGAGCCGCCCCGCCGCCTCGCCCATGGCGCGGACATGTTCGATCAACTCGTGCCCGGCGGGGGTCAGGCGCAGCCCGCGTCCGACCCGTTCAAAGAGCACCACGCCCAGTTCCTGCTCCAGCGCATCGACCTGCCGCCCCAGCGTCGGCTGCGCCAGCCCCAGCGCCCGCGCCGCCGCCGACAACGAACCTTCCTCGGCGGTCACAAGGAACGCCCGCGCGCGGTTCCAGTCGAATTTGACCGATCTCCAATCCATGCGAATACGCATATCAGATCGGCATATCCAGTCAATTTCATTTGGATTGCCGGTGCGCTATCCCTGTGTCAGCGGCGCAAAACGCGGCGCGCGAACAAACAGACAGACCCAAGACGGCAAGCCTTTCGACCCGCACCCCCGGTGCGGGACCGGCCCCGGTTTGCCCAAGGAAAGGACCACGACATGCACCTCTTCAACGATCCCCGGTCGCGTGGCTATGCACGCCTGACCGGCGCCTTTTACCTCTTCATCGCCGTGTTCGGCTTTTTCTCGATCCTCTGGGTGCCGGCGCAGTTGCTGGTGCCGGGCGACGCCGCGGCGACCTTCGAAAATATACTGGCCCGGCGCGGGCTGTTCCTGGCCGGAATTGGCGGCGAAGTGGCGATCCTGATCGCCGAGATCATGGCCACCGCGCTGCTTTACTTCATGTTCAAGCCGGTCAGCGCCGCGCTGTCCTTTGCCGCCGCCCTGGCGCGGCTGAGCATGGTGGGCGTGATGGCGGCGATGCTGTTCTTTTCCGCCGGTGCCCTGGTGCTGGCCGAACCGGGCGGCGCGCTGGCGAGCTTTTCCGAGGCGCAGCGGCTTGACCTCGGCAACCTGTTTCTCGGGATGCACGATGCCGGCGTCTGGATCTGGCAGGTGTTTTTCACCGTGCACCTTGCCATTCTCGGCCAGCTCGTCGCGCGGTCGGGCCGTTTCCCCCGCCTTCTGGGTCACGCGATGACGCTGGGTTCGGTCGGCTACCTGCTCGACAGCCTGCACAAATTCGCGCTGCCCGAGGCCGCGGGGCTGGGCACCGTCACCGCCGTTTTCCTCGGCATCGTCACGCTGGCCGAAGTGGGCTTTGCCCTATGGCTGGTGATCCGCGGACCGCGCCCCGCCTCGACTGCCATGACCCAGGCCGCGGCCTGACCCACACCCGGCGCGGGCGGTCCCTGCCCGCGCCTCATTCAATTTAGGAAAGGACCAAGACATGACACGCATCTGCATCATCGGCATCTCCGGCAAACTGGGTCAATACATGACCGAACACGCGCTCGCCCACGGCTACGAGGTGGTTGGCGTCTGCCGCCCCGAGAGCGTCGGCAAGCTCGACCGCTTCAAGGGACGGATCACCGTTTTCCCGGCGCGGACCGACAACGCCGACGTGGTTGCCCAGGCGGTCAAGGGCTGCGACGGCGTGCTTACCGTGCTCGCCCCCTGGGGGTTCACCAACTACGCCAGCGGCACCGCCCGCGCGGTTCTGGAAAACGCCGAGCCGGGCGCAAGGCTGATCTTCTCCTGCGGCTGGCACATCACCAAGGAGGGCAAGGACCGCTACAGCCTGGGGCAGAGGTTCATCTATGGGTTTTTGACCTTCATCGCCTGGGCCACCCGGTTGGCCGACATCTCCGACCAGGTGCGGGCGACCGACATGATCTTCGCCTCCGATACCGCCTGGACCGTGGTGCGCGGCTCGGACCTCGAGGAGGGCGAGAGCGAGGGGCTGCCGGTCTGGGCGCGCCATGTCGGCGACCCGGTGCTGGCCTCGAACCTGACGCGTCGCACGGATTTCGCGTTGTTCATGGTGCATGCGCTGACCGATGACCGGCTGATCCACGAAGCCCCGGCGATCGTCGGGCGCAACTCGGCCTCGGCCAAGGCGCACCCGGAGGCGGTGGCGTCGGTTCCGGCATAGAACGTTGGCGCGCGCGGGGAACCGGGCGCGCTACCCCTCGGCCTGGTTGTAGGTCATGTCGACCACCATGCGCCAGGTCTCGGCGCCCTCGGGGCGCAGCATCTGCTGGATGGCAAAGCTGCCCGCGTCGGGCGCCATGATCTTGACCCAGGTTTCATAGGGCTTCTCGTCGACCATCAGGGGCTCGGTCGAGAACAGCTCGATCAACTCGGCGGTCTCGGACCCGGCAAGCTGCACGGTCTGGTCTGTGGCCGCCGTCCAGAACCCGGCGCGGACCTTGCCATTCTCGCCCCGCACCAGCCTGAGCGAAATGTCCGACGCGCCCGCCGCCACCACGCATTTGCCCTTGACCGCCACGTCGCCCGCACCCTCGGCCTGCTCGACGCCGACCTTGCAGCGGCCCCGTTCCATCGGCTTGTCGGCGCCGGTCGAGAGGCTGCCCTCGCCCACCCAGTCACCTGCCACGGCAAACAGATCGGCGGCCCCCGCCGGCAGGGCGAGGGTGATGAACGCGGCGGCAAACAAGGGTCTGATCATCAATTCCTCCGGCCCGGCGCGGGGCTCTTGTGCGGACCGAACACCGCGATCACCGCGGGCAGGACCAGAAGATCGGCGATCAGCGCCAGGACATAGACGCTCATCGCGATGGTGCCGAAATCGGCAACGCCCTTGGTGGTGGCAAAGATCGAGCCGCCCATGCCAAGGACCAGAACGGTGGAGGTGGTTACCAAGGCCGGCGTGGCCTCGTCCAGCGCCTCACGCAGACGTGTCCGCCCGATCCGCGAAAACCCGCCGGTCAGGCGCAGCCGGTTCAACACATGCAGCGTGTCATCCACCGCCACCCCGAAGGCGACCGCCAGCGCCAGCCCGTTGGCGAACTCGATCCCGTGCCCCGACAGGGCCAGCCAGGCCCCGATCAGCGACACCGGCAACACGTTGGGGATCAGCGAGATCAGCGCCACCCGGATCGAGCGCAGCCACAGCGTGATCAGAACGCCCACGGCCGCCAGCGCGATCAGCAGGCTTCGATTAAGCTCGGTCAGGATCTTGGCCGCCACCCGCGCGGTCATCACCGGAAGGCCGGTGGCCGCGCTGACCTCGACCCCGTCCAGCGCCGGGTTCGCGGCGATGGCCGCGTCAATCCTGGCCGCCAGCGCGTCGGTCTGTTCACCGCTCTCATACTGAAACGACAGCGTGACCAGCGCGCGGCTGCCGTCCTCGGACACCAGCCGGCGGGCCAGCGCCTCGGGGATCTCGTCCGCCCCACCCATGTCGCGCGACAGCCGGGCCAGCGATTGCACCTTGTCGCTGCCGGCCACACGGACAACGGTATCGTGGACCTCGGAAATCACCTCGGTGTCGGTCGAGCGCACCGCCACCTGAAGCACCGAAACCGGCGTCACCTTTTCCTCGATATCGCGAAAGGCCGCGATCACCGGCTCGTTCGGGCTGAGACTGTCGAGGATCGAGTAACGGGGCGAGGCCTGGCTGTAGAACACCGTCGCCACCACCAGCACGATCAGCCCCAGGGTCGCGACAGTCCTGGGCCGGGCCAGCGCGAGGCGCGGCAGGTAGACGAAAAACAGCCCGCTGGGCGGGCGCCGCTCGAGCCGCTCGAACTTTTCGTTGAACCAGGGGTGATGCCCGGCGGCGCCGAGGATAAGGGTCTGCGTCAGCAGCACGGTGAACGAGGACAAGAGGATAAGAAGCGTGCCCATGCGGCCCAGTTCGGCGATGATCTCGGCGCGTGACAGGGTCAGCGCAGCAAACGCGACGGCGGTGGTGATGCCGGCGAAGATGCAGGCGATCGCCACCCGGCGCACGGCGCGCACCGTGGCACGTTTGCTGTCGCGCCCGGCCTGGCGCGCCCGCTCGAAGCTGATGTGGATCGAATCCGATGTGGCCAGGATCAGGACCAGCACCGGCAGCGTCACCGACACCGTGTTCACGGTGATGCCAAGATGGCCGAACACGCCCAGCGAGGTGACCAGCGACACCAGCGGCCCGGCCAGCGTGAGCAACCCCAGCGTCACGCTGCGCAGCGCGATCACCGCCACGATGAAGCCGACCGCAGCCCCCACCAGGTTCAGAAGCAGCACATCGCTCACCAGTCCGCGCGCCACCCGGTCGCGCAACACCGGATAGCCCGACAGCCGGATCGTCGCGCCCGATGCGGCCTCGGCCTTGTCCGCCAGGTCCGCCAGCGCGTCGATCTGGTTGGCGCGGCCATCCTGCACGTCGGAATCCAGATCGCTGATCGGCAGGATCGCCACCATCGCATTTCGGTCCGGCCCCATCAGGCGGCGCAGCGCGGCGTTGCCGCCACGCTCGGCGTCGAAGCGCGCGGCCATCGTCGCCCGGTCGGGCAGCGGGAAAGGCACCAGCGGTTCGGCCTCGCCGTCCGCGCCGGTGACCTGAAGCGACAGGGGCGAGACCGCGGCGCGCACACCGTCGACGAATTGCGCATCCAGCAGGAAATCCGACACCGCCATCAGCACCGTCGGATCGGCCAGGTCGTCAGCCTCGATCAGCACGATCACATCGTTGGAATCGCTCTCGAAATCGCGCGCAACGTCGAGGAATTCCTCGTAGGCCGGGAAATCGCTGCGAAAGAACCGAAGCAGGGCATCGTCGAACGTGACCTTGGTCGCGCCGGTGACGCCGAACACCAGGAGCGCGGCGAACACCAGCCAGAGCAGCGAAAACCCTGCCCTGACCCGCGCCAATGCCGAGGCCAGCGCCCGGCCGAACCGCCATTGCGAAAACACTAGCGGTCCCCTCCCAGAGCGGGACGGACCTGCCCGACATCGGCCGCCATCATCTGCCTCTCACGAGTTTCCGCGCCACCTAGCCTTTGCGGGCGGGTCTTTGCAAGGCGTTTGGCGGCGATCCGTCAGTCGAGAAAGGTCCAGCTGTCGGCCCCGTCGAAGTGGCGCACACGGGTCGTTGCCACGATGTCGGGATCGTCGGCAAGGCGCAGGTTCACCGCGAAACGGTCGTCGATCAGGCTGGCCCAATGGGTCGTCGCCCCGCAGGTCTTGCAGGTGTGAAACGCAAGCTCCTTGTCGCCCCAGGCATAGGCGATGGTGGCGTCCGGTTCGGCGATCACCCGCCCCTTGACCGGCGGCGCATAGACCCAGAGCGCGGCCAGCCGCCGGCAGATCGAACAATTGCAGGCGGTCGCGCCCTTGGGCCGGGTGATCTCGTAGCGCACCGCGCCGCAATGGCACGAACCGGTGATGATGTCGTCGCTCATGCCGTGGCCCCTACCCATCCGCCCGGATGCGCGCGTTGGTCGGGTCGTGCGGGCTGTCGGGGGCGATCTCGGCATCCCACAGGCGGTTCTGCATCATCACCTTCAACTTCGTGCCCGGCTTGGCGAGGTCGGGGCGCACATAGCCCATGCCGATCGACTTGCCGAAGACCACCGAATAGCCGCCCGAGGTCAGCCGCCCGACCTTTTCCCCGCCGGAAAACAGCGCCTCGCGGCCCCAGGGGTCGGCATCCTCCGGCCCGTCGATCAGCAGCGTCACGCAGAGCGAGCGGATGCCGGTGGCCTCCATCGCCGCCTTGCCGTGGAAGTCCTTGGTGAGATCGACGAACCGATCCAGCCCGGCCTCCAGCGGGGTGGCGTCGCGGCCAAGTTCGGTGCCGAAGGCGCGATAGCTTTTTTCCTGCCGCAGCCAGTTCTGCGCCCGCGCGCCGACCGGCTTGAGCCCATGCGCCTTGCCCGCCGTCATCAGCAGATCCCACAGGTAGTTCTGCATCTCGATCGGGTGATGCAGCTCCCACCCCAACTCGCCGGTATAGGCGACGCGGATGGCGTTGACCGGGCACATGCCCAGTTCGATCCGCCGGGACGAGAGCCAGGGAAAGCGCTTGTTCGACAGGACCGTGGCGGGATCGGCATCGCGGATCACCTCGGCCAGCACATCACGCGATTTCGGCCCGGCGATGGCAAAGACGCCCCATTGCGTCGTCACGTCCTGCACGCCCACCCAGTCGCCCGCGTGCTCGGCGCGCCAATCCTCGACCGCCTTGATGAGGAAATCCTCGTCGTAATCCGCCCAGGCCCCGGCGGAGATCAGGTAATACTCGTCCTCGGCCTCGCGCACGATGGTGTATTCGGTGCGCGTGGTGCCGGCCACGCTCAGGGCATAGGTCAGGTTGATCCGGCCCACGCGGGGCAGCTTGTTGGTGGTGAACCAGTCCAGAAACCCGGTCGCGCCCGGTCCGAACACCTTGTGCTTGGCAAAGGCGGTGGCGTCGATCAGCCCGGCAGCCTCGCGGATCGCGCGCGCCTCGGCCTCGGCATATTGCCACCAGCCGCCGCGCCGGAAGCTGCGGGCGTCGTGGTCGAAACTGTCCGGCGCATCGAGGGGGCCGTAGTAGTTCGGCCGCTCCCACCCGTTGACCTGCCCGAATTGCGCGCCCAGCGCCTTTTGCCGGTCATAGGCGGGCGCGGTGCGCAGCGGGCGGCAGGCTTCGCGTTCCTCGTCGGGGTGGTGCAGGATGAAGACGTGGGAATAGCATTCCTCGTTCTTGCGCGCGGCATATTCGGTGGTCATCCAGCCCTGCGCATAGCGGCGCGGATCGAGGCTGGCCATGTCGATCTCGGCCTCGCCCTCCACCATCATCTGGGCAAGGTAATGGCCGGTTCCGCCCGCCGCCGTGATGCCGAAGGAAAAGCCCTCGGCCAGCCACATGTTGCGCAGGCCGGGTGCTGGCCCGACCAGCGGATTGCCGTCCGGCGTGTAGCAGATCGGGCCGTTGAAATCATCCTTCAGCCCCACCGTTTCCGAGGTCGGGATGCGGTGGATCATCGACATGTATTCCTGTTCGATCCGCTCCAGATCGAGCGCGAACAGGTCGGCGCGGAAACTGTCGGGCACGGCATATTCGAACCGCGCCGGGGCGCCGAACTCATAGGGGCCGAGAATCCAGCCGCCGCGTTCCTCGCGCACATACCATTTCGCGTCCGCATCGCGCAGCACCGGGTGTTCGCCGTGGCTCTTGCGAAACTCCACCAGCGCCGGGTCCGGCTCGGTCACGATATACTGATGCTCGACCGGGATCGCCGGAATGCGGATGCCCAGAAGCCCGGCGGTGCGCTGGGCGTGGTTGCCGGTGGCGGTGACGACATGCTCGGCGCGAATCTCGAAGGTCTCGCCCGAAGGCACCAGGTTGCCGCCCCGCTCGACCATCACGGACCCGCGCACGATCCACTCGGACCCCGTCCATTCATAGCTGTCGACTTGGCGCTTTCGAACGATCTCGACCCCGCGCATCCGGGCGCCCTTGGCCATCGCCATGGTGACATCGGCGGGGTTGATATAGCCGTCGGTCGGGTGAAACAGCGCGCCGACAAGGTCTTCGGTGCGCACCAGCGGCCAGCGTTCCCTGATCTGCGCCGGGGTCAGGAACTCGTAGGGGATGCCCACGGTCTCGGCGATCGAGGCGTAAAGCTCGTATTCATCCAGCCGCGCCCGGGTCTGGGCCATGCGCAGGTTGCCGACCACGCTGAAGCCCGCGTTCAGCCCGGTTTCTTCCTCCAGCGTCTTGTAGAACTTCACCGAGTAGTCGTGGATGTGGCTGGTGGCATAGCCCATGTTGAATAGGGGCAGCAGCCCGGCGGCGTGCCATGTCGAGCCCGATGTCAACTCGTCACGCTCCAGCAGCATCACGTCGGCCCAGCCCGCCCGGGCCAGGTGATAGGCAATCGCCGTCCCGACCGCGCCGCCGCCGACCACCAGGGCTTTCACATGGGTTTTCATCGACGGACCTCCTCAGCGCGGCATGATGCGCACAGATTGCCGAATTCGCGCGTTTTCGGAAAGGTGGCTCCGACCGATGAAGGCCCGAAACCGACAGGTGGCAACGTCAGCGCCGCAGCGCCGCGTCGAACTTGTGGATCGGCAGAACCGGCGACAGGATCGCGCGCAGCTCGGCGCGTTTCGGATCGTCGGGGTCGAACAGGCTGTAGCAGATGTAATCCTGAACGATGGCGCCCTGCTGCTCATAGCCGTAGCTGAGAAACTCGCGCCCGGCCTCGGTGGTCCACCAGTAGGGATCGACCGACTCGGTGGTCTCGGAGGCGGATTCGGCGATGGTGTAGTTGGTCAGGTCGCGGTTCTGCCATTGCCAGACATGCATCAACTCGTGCGCCATGATCAGGGCCGAGGGATAGGGCACCGCGTCGGGCCAGCCCTCGAAGGTGTCGGGACGGTAGTAGTCGTAGCTGAAATAGACCTTGTCGTAGAGCACGAAGGCGGCGGGCCAGGTCCAGACGCGCTGAGTCGAGCGCTTGCGCTCGCAGATCCCCTCGGGCGGCTTGCGCGGACCCTGGGCGGCGACCTCGGCATCGGGCTTGCGCGGGCGCGGCAGGGGCAGCACGCCTATCCCCGCCGTTACCTCGACCGCGTCGGCATCCAGCGTGTCGCCAAAGAACGCATCGGCAAAGTCACGCTCGGCCGGCGTCAGGCCGCGCGCGCAGGCCGACAGCACCACCAGCGCCGCAAGGGCGGTGATGGTGCGTGCGGCGCGGCGTGATGTTGTTCTGGCCAATGGCAATCCCTCGGGTCGGACCCAAGGGATGCGGGCGCGCGCGCCATCTTGTCAAGCCTCACGCGCCCGGATGCGTTCAGGCCGGTGACAGCTTGGCCCGCCAGACCGCGATGCCCAGCCAGGCCATCGCCACGACGATCAGGATCGCACCCAGCAACACCAGGTAGGGCGGCACGCCCAGCACGATTTCCGCCACGATGCCGATCGGCATCAGCATGCCGGCGAAGGCCAGCCACGAGACCCACTTGGCCGACATCTGGTCGATCGGCAGTTTCCACACCAGATAGCCGATCAGCACGTTGAGAAGAGCAAAGAGGTTGCCGTGAACGTGCGCCAGTCGCGCCTCGAAATGGGTGCCGATGCCGTAATCCGCGATCCACTGTTCCTTGCTCGGCGCGAAATCGCGCAGGTAGATCAGCAGGAACCCGTAGGCCATGAAGGCGGCGAGAAACAGCAGCCCGCCGGTGATGTTGAGTTTTCCGTAGGTCATTTTTCCGTCCTTGACGATGATCCGCGCGACTCACACCCGATGCGTATGTCGCCGGAAAGCAGGCAGAGTGTAATACGGATATAACATTCATCAAGGAAAATCGTTATATACGTATAACGACAGTCGAAATGTCGCAGGATGAGCGGACATGGCGGGAGGAAAAGGAAAAGCCCCGCCTTCGCGGGGCTTTGACTGACCGACCAGTGGCCCTTGCGGGTCCAACTGCGGGTGCGATGCGGCGCCGCGCCGCCGGGCGCGTCACAACACCCCCGGCACCACCTGGTCCGGTGGACGGTGGCCGTCGGCGAAGGTCTTGATGTTGATGATCACCTTCTCGCCCATCTCGATCCGCCCCTCACGGGTGGCCGAACCCATGTGCGGCAGCAGCACCACGTTGTCGAGGTCGCGCAAGCGCGGATTGATGTCGGGCCCGCGCTCGAACACATCGAGCCCCGCCCCCGCGATCTCGCCCGCGCGCAGCATCCGGGTCAGGGCGTTTTCGTCGATCACCTCGCCGCGCGAGGTGTTCACGATGACCGCGTCGGGCTTCATCAGCTTCAGCCGCCGCGCGTTCATCAGGTGGAAGGTCGAGGGCGTGTGCGGGCAGTTGATCGAGATGATGTCCATCCGGCTGACCATCTGGTCAAGGCTTTCCCAATAGGTCGCCTCGTGTTCGGCCTCGATCGCGGCGTGAAGGCGGCGGCGGTTGTGGTAATGCACCTGCATGCCGAAGCAGCGCGCGCGCTTGGCGACCGCCTGCCCGATCCGGCCCATGCCGAGAATGCCCAGCCGCCGCCCCGCGATCCGCCCGCCGAGCATCGCGGTGGGCGACCAACCCTGCCAGCCGCCGGCGTGCATCAGGGCAAGCCCCTCCGGAATGCGCCGGGTCACCGCGAGGATCATCGCCAGCGTCATGTCGGCGGTATCGTCGGCGCTGACCCCGGGGGTGTTGGCGACGAGGATGCCGCGCTGGCGCGCAGTGGCAACGTCGATGTGGTCGACACCCGCCCCGTAATTCGCGATCAGCTTCAGCTTGTCACCGGCCTTGGCCAGCATGCCCTGGTCGATCTGGTCGGTCAGGGTCGGCACCAGAACGTCGGCCCGCTGCATTGCGCTGGCCAGTTCGTCGCGCGTCATCGGGGTATCGTCGTCGCGCAATTCGACGTCGAACAGTTCCTTCATCCGGGTCTCGACCACTTCTGGCAACCGTCGCGTAACGACAACACTCAGCCGTTGTGAACCCATGGAACCCCTCCGCTGGCTTTTCTTTGGCGCGTTTCGCTGGCATGGTGGCAAGGAACGCGGAGAGGCACAAGCGCCGTTGGCGCGACAAATGAGAACAACCGCGTCGTTGGGCAGTCGAATGACCGTATTCGGTTTATTGCGCCGGGCTTTGGCAGGTGTGGCGGGAAGCGTGCTTCTCGTCCAGCCGGCATTCGCGCTGGAGCGCGGGCCGGTCACCAACCTGCCGCTGCCGCGCTATGTCTCGCTGAAAACCGACGAGGGCAACGTGCGCCGTGGCCCGTCCTTGTCGCACCGGATCGACTGGATCTTCGTGCGCCGGGGCATGCCGCTCGAGATCGTCGGAGAGTTCGGCCATTGGCGCCGGGTTCAGGACCGCGACGGGGTCGGCGGCTGGGTTCATTATTCGTTGTTGTCCGGGGTGCGCAGCGCGTTGATCGAGACCGACCTTGCCCCGCTGATGGCGGCGCCGAACCCCGACAGCCCGGTCAAGGCCCATCTCGAGGCGGGCGTGATCGTCTGGATGAGCAGTTGCGCGGCGGACTGGTGCAAGGTCGAGGTGGAGGGAACAAAGGGATGGATGGAGAAGACCGCACTCTGGGGCGTGCGGCGGGACGAGGTCTTCGACTAGGGATCGACACCGTCGACACGCAGGCCGCCGCCCGCACGCTGAACCGTTCGGGCCGGCGCTTCGTCGTGGTTCACGCCGCCAGCGACTGGCACCCGTCGGTTGCCACCGGCGACAACGGCTTTTTCCCGAAACTGACCGCCGAGCTTGCAGGCCAGGGGATCGAGGCGCGGCTGGTGCGCGCCAGAAGCCGCCCGGCTGACATCCTCTCGGACCCCGAGGCCGGTCACATCCACCTGAAAATCGGCGCGATGCCCGGCTATGCCCCGAACCTCCTGCACGTGAACCAGGGCTATATCCAGGGGTTCTGGTATCTCGACGAACTGGGCACACACGCCAACAGCTCGCTGCGTTTCGCGCAATTCTGCGCGGACCGGGTGAACCGGGGGCATGCCGAGTATTTCTTCAACGGCGTCACGGGCTGGATGCTGCGCAACAACGTCTCCAACAGCCCGCAGGCCGAGCGGCGGCCGGACCTGCTGGAACCGGCGCGCGCCGTGGTCTTTACCCAGGAAATCGAGTTTCAGCGCAGCCGCGCGCACTACCTGACCAACGAACAGATGATCCGCACCGCCGCCGAGTTCGACCGCCGCCGGCTGGTCTATGTCAAACCGCACCCGCACCAGTCCAAGGCGGCGCTGCGCGATATCCTCGCGGTGACGCGCGACTATCAGAACGTCCGGGTCTGCGAAGCCTCGGTGCACGATCTGATCGAGGTCTCCGACATCGCCGTCACCCAGAATTCCGCCGCCGGATTCGAGGCATTGATGCAGAAAAAGCCGGTGGTGACCTGCGCCCGGTCCGACTACCACGGCGCGACCCTGACCGCGCGCACCGCGGGCGATCTGCGCGACGCGCTGGAGTTTGGACCGGCGGCGATGGAGGGCTTTGCCTACGAAAAGTTCTTCTACTGGTTCTTGTCGCGCAACCTGCTCGAGCCGGTGAAAGAAAGTTTTGCCGAACGCGCGGTGGCGCGCATCCGCGACAAGGCGTTCCTGTAAGGGGCAGCGCCCGCCTCAGCCCCGGCGGCGCGACAGGGCAAGGATCGCCGGCACGATCAGCGCCACGATCACCGCGACCGCCGCGAAGGACAGCCGGAGGCTCCACAAGGCCGCCAGCCCGCCCATCATCGACGGGCCGAGGAAAAAGCCGATCATCCCCGCCATCCAGGCCCGCGAGATCGCCACTGGGCGGGCGCGTTCGCTGACCTGGCGGCCAAGGATCGAGTTGACCGAGGGCACGATGCTGGCCACGCCCAACCCCAGCACCGCGACCCCCGCCAGCACCGTGCCCTGGGTCGGCGCCGCCGCGATGATCACCGCGCCAAGGCTGCCCAGGATCGCCGAGCCGAGGATCAGCCGCGCCTCGCCCATCCGTTGCGCCAGCACCTGCCCCATGATCCGGCCAAAGGCCATCACGAAGCCCAGCGTCGCGGGGCCGAAACTGCCCGCCCCCACTTCGCCGCCCAGCGTGCGCTCGATATGCAGCGCCGACCAGGCCTCGGTCGCGTTCTCGCCGATGAACGAAGCAAACAGGATCAGCGCGGCCAGCAGCACCGGCGTCCACGGCGGCGTGGCGCTGCTGTCGGCCTCGTCGGGCGCGGGCGCGGGCAGGCGCCGGTCCCAGCCGATCAGGACCAGGACAAGCGCCACGATCGCCATCGCCGGCAGCACGGTGCCATAGCCCGCACCGGCCTTGCGGGCAAAGGCGATCACCAGCGCGGTGATGCCGAAGGCCAGCGAGAAACCGGCATGGTTGAGGTTCATCAGGTGCAGGCCGCGGCGGGCCTCGATGGTCGCGATGCGCACATTCGCGGTCATGTCGGCAAAGGCGACCGCGCCACCGGCAAAGAACAGGGCCACGCCCAGCGCCACCACGCCGCCCGCCATCGCGGGCAAAAGGAACGACAGCACGATCGCCATCCCGGCCACCGGCAGGGCATTGCCGCCGAGCATCTGCCCCAGGCGCGGTGCAAAGCCCATGGCGATGATCGAGCCGATCGCCGGCAGCACCAGCACCGCGCCCATTACGGCGTCGGACGCACCGACCGCCTGCTTGATATCGGGCATCAGGGCCGCGATCGAACCCCAGAACACGCCGACCGCCGCCAGCGTCATCAGCGGCGCGCGCGATATTCTCAGACCCTCAAGCACCGGCATCGCCGCCCTCCGAACTCCTGTTGCCCGCCCGCCCCCTCTAGGGCATTTTGCGGCGGTCTTCCATCCGCCCGGCCGGGGGCGCACGGCCTGAAATTACTGCTTCCCCCTGCCCCGAATCCGGTCTATACGCGCGTTTTCACGCGGGCGTTGCACCCTTGGAGGAACCCCGCATCTACAATCTGGAGACTACCCATGGCTCGTGAAATCCCTGATTTCAACGCCACGGTACGGACGGGGACAGGCAAGGGGGCCGCTCGTCAAGCTCGCCGTGAAGGCAACGTACCGGGCATCGTTTATGGCGGCGGCGTCGATCCGCTTCCGATCAATATCCCCTTCAGCGTGCTGCTCAAGCGCCTCAAGCAGGGCCGTTTCCTGTCGACGCTGCTCAACCTCAAGGTTGACGGTCACGACGACGTGCGCGTGATCTGCCGCAACGTGCAGCGCGACGTGGTGAAGGATCTGCCGACGCATGTGGACTTCATGCGCCTGCACCGCAACACCCGTATCAACCTGTTCATCCAGGTCGATTTCGAGAACGAGGAAGAATCCCCCGGCATCAAGAAGGGTGGCGTTCTGGTCGTGGTCCGGCCCGAGGTCGAACTGAACGTTGTGGCCGGCGACATTCCCGAGCGTCTGGTGGTCGACCTGACCGGGCTGGAAGTCGGCGATGTCATCCACATCTCGGACATCACGCTGCCGGCCGGCGCCAAGCCGACCATCGAGCGCGATTTCGTGATCGGCAACATCTCGGCCCCGTCGGGCCTGCGCGGCGCCGACGAAGAGACCGATGAAGAGGTCGAAACCGAGGTCATCGGCGAAGAGAAGGACGACGACGCCGAGGCGACCGAAGAATAAGTCTGGCGACATCGCAGGAATACAAAACGGGGCCGGTTTCGGCCCCGTTTTTCGTCGTGATTGCGTGTTTCGGACAAGCCCCTGCGCTATTCGTGCACCCGCTGGAACACCACCACCTCGCCCTGCGTGCCCCAGGGCATGTAGGTCATGTCGTTGCGCGACATGCCGTCGAAGATCGCGCGCACGCCCGATGGCGGATAGACCATGGTGTGAATCTCCATGATAACCAGCCGCACGCAGTCGGGCCAGGCCTGCTGGCTGAGCTGCAACTCGCCGCCCTCGACATCCATGATCACCACGCTGGGCTGATGCTCCTCAAGCAGCGCCGACAGTCTCAGCGCCGGCACCTCGGCCAGCTTGTCCCTGGGCGCATCCGCCCCGGCGATGGTCGAGGCCCAGAATGCGTCGCGCACCAGGAACGACACCGTGTCGGCGTCGAACCGGTCATCCACCACCGCGCCGTGGATCAGTTGCGCTGCCGCGGCGCCGTTGCCGTCGAGGTTCTGGCGCAGCACCTCGAGCATCACCGGCGAGGCTTCGACGGCGACGACGTTGTCGCCCCCCACCGCACGCGCCGCCAGCGCCGAGACATAGCCGGCCCCCGCCCCAATATCGAGAACCTTGTCGCCCGGTTTGGCATGTCGCCGGATCGCGGCGCTTTCGTTCCATTCGTATTTGCCGCTTTCCAGCGCGCGCCGAAGGCTGTCGTTCAGCGCGTGTCCCGGCACGCGCAGCTTGATCCCGTCGAGCTCGAAACTTGCCACCTTGCCCCCTGATTGGCCCCGCCTTGGCATTCCCGGCGGTCTCGCATAATTTGTCCTCGACCGATCCTATGGGGCGGATATGAAAAGTCCAGCAGAGGCGGCATGAAACTCTTCGTGGGGCTGGGGAATCCCGGTCCGAAATACGCGGGCAACAGGCACAACATCGGCTATATGGCCGTCGACCGGATCGCTGTGGACCATGCCTTTTCACCGTGGCGGGCCAAGTTCCAGGGTGTGATGTGCGAGGGGCGGCTGGGGCGCGAAAAGGTGGTGTTGCTCAAGCCCGAGACCTTCATGAACCTGTCCGGCCAGTCGGTCGGGGCGGCGATGCGGTTCTTCAAGCTCGAGCCCGACGACGTGACCGTGTTCCACGACGAGCTTGACCTCGCCCCCGGCAAGGTGCGGCTGAAACAGGGCGGCGGCCATGCCGGGCACAACGGCCTGCGCTCGCTTCATGCCCATATCGGCGAGGGCTATCACCGGGTGCGGCTGGGCATCGGCCATCCCGGCCACAAGGACCGGGTGTCGCCCTATGTGCTGTCGGATTTCGCCAAGGCCGACGCCGACTGGCTGGATGACCTGATGCGCGGCATATCGGACGGCGCACCGCACCTGGCCGAGGGCGACGGGCCGAAGTTCACCAATGCCATAGGCCTGCGCATGGCCCCGCCCAGGCCCGCGCCGAAACCGGAAACAGCGACAACCGAGGAGCCGACCCCTGCGCCCGACACCCGATCTCCGTTCCAGAAGCTCGCGGACAAGTTCAGATGAGCCTTGAAGGCGCCTTTCGCGAACAGGCCACGCACAACCGTGCCCTGGGTTCGCCGTTTACCGCACGGGTGTTGCGCATCGCCGCCGAACGCGCGGTGCCGGGCAATCCGGTGATGGACCGGATGCTGGCCTGGGAGGGCGATATCGGCCCGCACGGCGCCTCGTTGCCGCTCCGGTTCCTGTCGGGGTTGCAGGCGCTGGTGCTGACCGGTGCCTGCCGCGAACTTGTCGCCGCCTACCCGCCAAACCCGGCACCCGACGACGCGACGCTTGGCGCCGCCATCGACGCGGCCCTGGCCGATCACGCAGACACGCTGATGCGCTGGATCGACAGCCCGCCGCAGACCAACGAGGTGCGCCGCGCCTCGGTGATGATCGCCGCCGGGCAATGGCTGGCGGATCGGTTCGGGCTGCCGCTGGTGCTGTCCGAACTGGGCGCCGCCGCCGGGCTGAACCTGATGTGGGACAAGTTCTGCCTGGCGCTGGCCTGCGGCACCTTCGGGCCGAAACGCTCGACGGTGTGGCTCGACCCCGACTGGCGCGGCCCCTGTCCGCCCGCCGCCGAGATCGAGGTGATCGACCGGCGCGGCGTCGATCTCAACCCGATGGACCCGCATGACCCCGACGACGCGCTGCGCCTGGTCTCGTTCCTCTGGGCCGACCAGCCGCAGCGGATCGACCGCACCCGCGCCGCGATTGACCTGGCCGAGGCCGTGGTCGACCGGGGCGATGCCGCCGCCTGGCTCGAGGCGCGGCTGGCCGAGCCCCACCCCGGCGCGCTGCATCTCGTCACCCATACCGTCGCCTGGCAGTATTTCCCCAAGGCCACCCGCACCCGCTGCCTGGCCGCGCTCGAGGCCGCCGGTGCGCGCGCCACCCGCAAGGCCCCGCTGGCCCGGCTGTCGATGGAGGCCGATGGTTCCGGCAAGGCCGGGGCGGCGATCAGCCTGACCGTCTGGCCGGGGGGCCGGACCTTTTCGCTGGGCCGTGTCGATTTTCACGGTCGCTGGGTGGACTGGACGCCGCCTTGAGGCAATAGTGCGACGGATTTGAATGTGTCATCGCGAGGAGCAGACATGACAACCGAACCCGTCATCGCGCAGAAAGGACCCTTTGCCGTCGAGGTCGAGGAAGGCAAACGCTATTTCTGGTGTGCCTGCGGGCGCTCGAAAAAACAGCCCTTTTGCGACGGGTCGCACGAGGTGACCGACCTCAAGCCGGTGAAATACACCGCCGAGGCCACGAAAAAGGTGTTCTTCTGCGGCTGCAAACGAACCGCCGGCCAGCCGCTGTGCGACGGCAGCCACAACAGCCTGTGACGTGATGCGGCGCATCCTCTTTCGCGGCTTCCTCGTCCTTCTGGTGGTGCTGGCCGGTGTCGCGCTGTGGAAACGCGACGACCTCGCGCGGCTTTATGCCGTCAACACGCTGTTTGACGAAGACCGGATCGTCGCGAACTTCATCCACATGGATGCGCTGTTTCACACCCGCCCGATGCAGACCCGGCGCGGACCGCCCAGCCCCTTGCCCACCGCCGTCAACCCGGTGACCCTGCCCGAGGGCACCGAAGCCTGGCTCGAGGCGCGCAACGCCACCTCGCTTGTCATTCTCAGGCGCGGCGAGATCGTGCACGAGGACTACCGCAAAGGCACCGAGGCGGGCGATCTGCGCATCAGCTGGTCGGTGGCGAAAAGCGTTCTGGCCGCCCTGTTCGGCATCGCGCTGGACGAAGGCGCGATTGCCTCGATCAACGATCCGGTGACGGACTACGCCCCGGCGCTGGCCGGCTCGGCCTATGACGGGGCGACTATCCGCAATGTGCTGAACATGGCGTCGGGGGTGGAGTTCGACGAGGACTACCTGGATTTCTGGTCCGATATCAACAAGATGGGCCGGGTCGTGGCCCTGGGCGGATCGCTTGACGACTTCGCCGCCGGGATCAAGGCGCGCCGCGCGCCGCCGGGCAGGGAATGGCACTATGTCTCGATCGACACGCATGTGCTGGGCATGCTGTTGCGCGGCGCCACCGGACGCTCGGTGCCCGACCTGATGGAGGAAAAGCTGTTCGGCCCGCTCGGGCTCGGGGCCGATCCCTATTACGTCACCGATGGCGAAGGCATCGCCTTCGTGCTGGGCGGGCTGAACATGACCAGCCGCGACTTCGCCCGCTTCGGCCAGATGATCGCGCAGGGCGGCGAGTGGCAGGGCAAGCAGATCGTGCCGGCAAGCTGGGTCACCGCCATGACCGCCGAAAGCGCGCCGTGGCAGGACGGCCAGATGGCGCGCTATGGTTTTCAGTGGTGGCTGCCCAACGACGCCGGGCCGGGCGAAGCCTTCGCGATCGGGGTCTATGGCCAGTATATCTGGGTCGACCGCGCCCGCGGCGTGGTGATCGTCAAGACCGCCGCCGACCGCGGTTTCCAGGAACCGGGCGTGTTCGAGGACAATATCGCGATGTTCCGCAAGCTGGTGGAGGCCGTGCAATGAAACTGATCCCGGACCAACCGGTGAACGTGCTGGGCGGCCCGCTGCTGTCGTGCTCGGACGAACCGCTGACCGGCTTTTTCCGCGACGGGCATTGCAACACCTGCGATGCCGACACCGGCCGCCACACTGTCTGCGCCATCATGACGGCCGAGTTCCTGGCCTATTCCAAATACGTCGGCAACGACCTGACCACGCCGCGCCCCGCCTTCGATTTTGCCGGGCTCGTTCCCGGCGATCACTGGTGCCTGTGTGCGGCGCGGTTCCTTCAGGCGCATGACGAGGGTTGCGCCCCCAGGGTCCGGCTGGAGGCCACCCATATCCGCGCACTCGAAGTGGTGAAGCTGGAAATCCTCGAACAGAACCGCGCCTGAAAACGGGGGCTGTCGGCCCGCTCCGAATTGCGCTTAATGACCTCGAAAAACCGCAAACGGAGAGCGCCCTTTGGAACGTGCCGAGCTTGAGGCCCTGTGCGGGCGGGTCGGGATCACCACCTGGTATGGCGACCGGGCGGTGCCGGACGCGAGCCTCGTCGCGATCCTGCGCGCCCTTGGCCACGACCCCGAGACCGGCGATGCGCCCGGCCTGCCCGGCCTGCACGACGACCCGGCGCGCGCCGGCACCTGCCACATGCCCGAAGGTCTGGCCGAGCGCCCGGCCTGGGGGCTGGTCTGTCAGCTTTACGAACTGCGCTCGTCGCGAAACTGGGGGATCGGTGACTTCGCCGACCTCGCCCGGCTGGCCCGGATCGCCGCCGAGGCGGGGGCGGATTTCCTCGGGGTGAACCCGCTGCACGCCCTGTTCCTGGCCGCACCGGAGCGTCACAGCCCGTTCACGCCGTCAAACCGGGCCTTTCTGAACCCGCTCTACATCGCGATGGACGACCTGCCCGGGGCGGCGGTGGATGATCCCGCCACCCTCACCAACCTGCGGGCGGCGGAGCTTGTGGATTACCCCGCCGTCGCTGCGGCGAAACGGCGGGCGCTGGCGGAGGTCTTTGCCGCCACCCCCTTCAACGCAGACCACCCGAAAGGCGATTTCGACACCTTCCGCGCCGAGGGCGGGACCACCCTGGAACGCCACGCCCTGTTCGAGGCGCTGTCACAGCACATGACCGAGACCGGGCACGGTGCGGGCTGGAAGGACTGGCCAGGCGCCTATCACGGCCCCGATACACCCGAAGTCGCCGCCTTTGCCCGCGCCCATCCGGAGCAGGTCAGCTTTCACATCTGGCTGCAATGGCTGGCCGCGCGCCAGCTTGCCGGGGCGCAGAAGGCCGCGCTGGCTGCAGGAATGCGCATCGGCCTCTACCTCGATTTCGCGGTCGGCGAGGCGCCGGACGGCTCTGCCACCTGGGGCGCGCCGGACCTGTTTCTGCGCGGACTCTCGGTCGGCGCGCCGCCTGACGTGTTTGCGCAGGACGGGCAATACTGGGATCTCGCCGCCCTGTCCCCGACCGCGCTGGCCGAGGCCGGGTTCGCGCCCCTGCGCCGCCTGATCGCGGCCCAGATGCGCCATGCCGGTGCGCTCAGGATCGACCATGCGATGGGGCTGAAACAGCTTTTCCTGGTCCCCGAAGGCGCCCCGGCGCTGGCCGGCGCCCATGTCGCCTATCCCTTCGCCGACATGCTGGCCACCGTTGCCTCCGAGAGCCGTGCACAGGAAACCGTCGTGATCGGCGAAGACCTCGGTTTCGTCCCCGACGGGTTTCGCGAAACCATTCGCCGCGCCGACATGCTGGCCTATCGCATCCTCTATTTCGAACAGGACTGGGGCCTGTTTCGCCGCGCATCGACTTACCCGGAGATGGCGCTGGCCTGTATCTCGACCCACGATCTGCCCACGCTCTCCGGTTGGTGGCGCGGCGAGGATATCGGGCTGCGCCACCGCTTCGGCCTGATCGACGCGGCCAACGCCGAGGCGCAGCACGCCCGCCGGGCCGAGGAACGCAGCGCGCTGGTTGCCGCCCTGATCGACGGCGGCCAACTGCCCGCCGACTGCCCGGATGGGTCCGCCGAGACGCTGACGCCGCGGGTTCTGACCGCCTCCTACCGCTTTCTCGGGGCAACCCCGTGCCGGCTGGTCGCGGTGCGCCTGGCCGATCTGGTCGGACCCGAGGGCGCAACCAACGTCCCCGGCACGACCCGCGAACACCCCAACTGGCAACGCCGCTCGCCTGTCACGCTGGACCGGATCTCCGCAGACCCGGCGTTTCGCGACGTATCGGCAGCCCTCCGCGCGCTGCGACCTCGCTGATCGGCGAGGCGCCGCCGAGGATGAACGTCGTTTTTGCCCTGTGATGAAACAATTCCGGCCCCGCATCGTTCTGCCCCCACAACAAGAGCGAAAGGAGCCGAGACATGAAACGACAGATGCTTACCATGACCGCCGTTGCGATGCTCGCCACCACGCCCGCGCTGGGCCAGGAGATGAGCGCGATCGAGGCCGGGCTCAACACCGAGGTCTATGCCATGGGCATGGCGGAGTTGACCGAAGACGGCTTTGTCGTCGAACGGGTGCGCCAGGAAGCCTCGGGCGAACTGGTGTTCCGCGCTCATACCGACGCCATGGCGCGGGTCCTGGTGCTGGACGAGGATGGCAATGTCCTGTCCGACACCATGACCGAGCTTTCGGCCAGTGGCGGCGCCAAGGCGGCGGCGATGAACCACAACGAGAACAGCGGCGAGAATGTCGGCTTTGGCGTTGATGCCAAGGGCGACGTCACGGCGAAAAGCGACGCCGGTGAAAACCGCGGCGGTCTCGATCTGAGCGTCAACGCCGGCGCCGGAATCAACCTCGACCTGTAAGGGCGGGGGCTGCCACTTTGGGCACGTCTTGCGGCGCCGGCAATCCGGCGCCGCTTTCGTCTGCGATCAGCAGCGTTTCGGGTTCGGGCGGCCTGTCGGCCAGCAGATCCTCGATGAACAGGCTCAGAAGCTGCGCCCGCCCGTTCACCCCCGCCTTGCGATAGATCGCGTTGGTCTGCGCCTTGACGGTGCCCTCCGAGGTCTGGCGGAGCGCCGCGATCTCGGCCGTCGACAGGCCCTTGATGGCGAACAGCGCCACGTCGCGCTCGGCCGGGGTCAGGCCCCAGTCGCTGAACTGGTCTTCGAGCACGTCCATGAAGGCAGCCGAGGCGATCCGAAGTTGTTCCTCGGCCCGCCGGCGATGGCGGTGCGAACGCTTCAGGGCGATGGCCCCCATCCCGATTCCCAGCGCCAGGCCCACTGCGGCCCCGATCTCGATGAACTCGCGGTATTGCCAGGGTATCGGCTCGGCCCAGAATCCGAAGAACGACGACAGGATATCGGACACGAAGAAAAAGCCGCAGGCGGCCTGAATCGCCAGCGCGATCATTATGAAATGGCGGTCACCCAAGACCCGACGTTCCGGTCGCAGGCGTCATCCCGGCAATCGCCACCTCAATCGTCGTCGTCATCATCGTCGCCGTCCCCATCGTCGTCATCGTCGTCGTCTTCGTCTTCCTCATCGTCATCGTCGTCATCATCATCGTCGTCGTCATCATCGTCGTCGCCGCCATGCCCGCCGCCACCTTCCGGTGCGCTCGGATCATACAGGCGGGGGACATCGTCATCTGCGGCCAGCGCATCCCAATAGTCGCGCAGGATCTCGCCGGTTCGGGGGTTGAAGATGATCTCGCGGCGCTGGGTTGCGGATTTGGCGACGATGCGCACCCGACCCAGCAAGGTCTTGGAGATGGTAATGTGGTTGAAGCCCTGGCGGCCGAGTTGCGCGACGATCTGGTCCTGCACCGTTTCGGCAAACACCGGCCCGGCCAGCATCAGCACGCCAAACAGCGACCCGATGAACCTGCGTCTCAGCATGATCGACCTTCCATTCTCCTATAGTGCGACGTCCCGGCCCGGCTGACAACCGGACCGGGGATCGCACCCGACAGCGGGGGTGCGTCAGGCGCGATCAGTCGTCATCGTCGTCATCGTCATCGTCATCGTCATCATCGTCGTCATCGTCATCGTCATCGTCATCATCGTCGTCGTCGTCATCGTCATCGTCGTCGTCATGATCGTCGTCGTCGTCGCGATCGTCGTCCTCGTATTCGTCGAAATCTTCGTCGAAATCATCATCCGGCGGGCTGACCTCTTCGCTGATCACGTTGCCGGCGGCATCATACCGGATTTCTGTCTTGCCCTCGCGGGTCTCGACCTCTTCCTTGCGCAGAACGCCGTTCTCGTCATATTCGCGTTCGGTCTCGCCCTCGGGGGTAGAGATCTCTTCCTTGCGCAGCTTGCCGTCGGCACCATAGGTGCGTTCGACCTTGAGGTTCTCGCCATAGGCTTCCACCTCGATGCGGGTGGCGGAGTGCTTGATCTCGATCCGCGCGAAGTTCTCACTGGTCATGTCCGCGATGATGGCGTCGATCACGTCCTGGTCGGCGGCGATGGCCGTTCCTGCGCTCAGCGTGGCGGCGGCCGCGATGGCCATGGTGGAGGCGAAGGGTTTCAGGGGCATGTCGGGTCCTTTCCGATCCTTGGGGCCACACCGAAAAGGCGCGGCCTGCCCCAGCACTTCCGCATGTTCGCAGCGTCCGGGCCATTGACCGGGGGTTTATTCCGGGCGGCATAAACCTTTGGTATAGACCGCGACCGGCGCCCGGGACCGCCGTTTCAGCCGGACAGCCCCGACATGTCGGTGCCCAGCGCCTTGGCGACGGTGAAGATATCCTTGTCGCCGCGCCCGCAGAGGTTCATCACGACCAGGTGGTCTCGGGGCAGATCCGGTGCGATCTTGATCACATGGGCCAGCGCGTGGCTGGGTTCCAGCGCCGGAATGATGCCTTCGGTCTGGCACAGAAGCTGGAACGCCTCCAACGCCTCGGCATCGGTGATCGCGACATATTCGGCGCGGCCTACGTCGTGCAGCCAGCTGTGTTCCGGCCCGATCCCCGGGTAATCCAGCCCCGCCGAGATCGAATAGCCTTCGAGGATCTGGCCGTCATCATCCTGCAGCAGATAGGTCCGGTTGCCGTGCAGCACGCCGGGGCGCCCGCCGGTCAGCGAGGCGCAATGCTCCATCTTCTGATCGACACCCTTGCCGCCGGCCTCGACCCCGATGATGCGCACGTCCTTGTCGTCGAGGAACGGATAGAACAGCCCCATCGCGTTCGACCCGCCACCGATGGCGGCGATGATCGTGTCGGGCAGGCGGCCCTCGGCCTTGAGGATCTGCTCCTTCGCTTCCTTGCCGATGATCGCCTGAAAATCGCGCACCATCGCCGGATAGGGATGCGGCCCCGCGACCGTGCCGATGCAATAGAAGGTATCGCGCACGTTGGTCACCCAGTCGCGCAGCGCGTCGTTCATCGCGTCCTTGAGCGTGCCGCGCCCGGAGGTCACCGGCACCACTTCGGCCCCCAGAAGCTTCATGCGAAACACGTTGGGCGCCTGCCGCTCGACATCATGCGCGCCCATGTAGACGATGCATTGCAGCCCGAACTTGGCGCAGACCGTGGCGGTGGCGACGCCGTGCTGGCCGGCGCCGGTTTCGGCGATGATGCGGGTCTTGCCCATGCGCCGCGCCAGGATGATCTGGCCCAGCACGTTGTTGATCTTGTGCGCGCCGGTGTGGTTGAGCTCATCGCGCTTGAGATAGATTTTCGCGCCGCCCAGGTGCTCGGTCAGCCGTTCGGCGTAATAGAGCGGGCTTGGGCGACCGACGTAATGGGTCCAGAGATCGTCCATCTCGGCCCAGAAGGTCGGGTCGGTCTTGGCTTTCTCGTATTCCGCCTGCAATTCGAGAATCAGCGGCATCAGCGTTTCCGACACGAAACGCCCGCCGAAATCGCCGAAGCGGCCCTTTTCGTCGGGTCCGTTCATGAAGGAATTGAAAAGATCGTCGGCCATGTCGTGCGCTCCCGTGGGTCAGGATCGTCCTAATGGCTGGCGTGGAGCAGGGCAAGAGAGGGACGTGGGCGCGCGCCCGCGTTAGTCGCCCGCGCGCGCGGGCGAACCGCATGCCCGAACGCGCCGGATCGGCTGCGCGTTGCAGCAGACGATGAAATGATTGCCGTTCTCAAGGGTCTGAAACCCGCGCCGGTCCATTTCGGCCAGAAACGCCTCGCGCCCCACGATCCGTTCCACGTCACGGATCTGGCGCTTGATGACACCCCCTCGGCAGGCATCGCGCGATGAAAGCACGCTACGCATCCAGTATTCGGGGTCGATTGTCGCGGGCAGGTTTCGCATGGCTCCAGCGTGCAGGATGCGCGTTGAAAAATGATTAACGAACCTGCGCCGCCGTGATGAACGCCCGGATCAGGTCTGAATCCTTGTGGCCTGGTGCCGTTTCGACCCCGGAGGAGACATCCACCTGTCGCGCCCCCGTCAGCCCGATCGCCAGCCCGACATTCTGCGCCGTCAACCCGCCGGCCAGCATCCACGGCTTGGCCCAGCCCCGCCCCGCGATCAGCCGCCAGTCGAAGGCCACGCCCTGCCCGCCCGGCACCTCGGCCCCCTTCGGCGGTTTGGCATCGACCAGCAGTTGATCGGCAACCCGCGCATAGGCAGCCAGCGCAGCCAGGTCGCCCTCGTCCGCGACCCCGACCGCCTTCATCACCGGCAGGCCAAAGCGCGCACGCACCTCGGCCACCCGCTCCGGGCTTTCCTTGCCGTGCAACTGCCACATGTCGATGGGCACCCGCGCCGCGATCTCGTCCAGCGTGGCGTCGTTCGCGTCCACCACCAGCGCCACCTTGGCCACCCCCGGCGGCACGTCGGCGGCCAGCTTGGCGGCGGTCGCCACGTCCACGTTGCGGGGCGATTTGGGAAAGAACACGAAACCGATATAGCGCGCGCCCGCCTCGACTGCGGCGGTCACGTGCCGGGCCTCGGTCAGCCCGCAGATCTTGACGGCAACATCGCTCATGGCGCGGGTCTAGCGCCCATCCTCCAGAAGCGCCAGCACATCGTCGCCCGGTCGGGCATCCTTGGCCTTGAGGGTCTGAACCTCGCGGCTCAGTTCGATCGCCGCCTTTTTCGCCCGCTTGCCCTCGGCACGCAGACGATGTTCGCGCATCCATTCCCAGAAGAATCCGATCAGAACGCCGCCGATGACGCCCAGGAAGATGACGATGAACAGCGGCAGGCTGACCTGCCACGAATACCCGAGGAACCCCGACAGCCCTTCGGGCAACAGGTGCAGCGTCACCATGGCGCGGTTGGCCAGCGCAACGGTGATCAGGACCACGGCAAGCGCGGCCAGAAAGGCATAGCGGATGTAGCGTATCACGGGGGCCCCTTACTTGCTGTTCAGTCGATCCCGCAAGAGTTTGCCGGTCTTGAAGAACGGCACGTGCTTTTCCTCGACCTCGACCGATTCGCCGGTGCGCGGGTTGCGCCCGATACGAGCATCCCGCTGCTTGACCGAGAATGCGCCGAAACCGCGCAGCTCGACCCGGTCGCCCCGCGCCATCGCCTCGATGATTTCCTCGAAGATCGTGTTCACGATCCGCTCGACATCTCGCTGGTAGAGGTGCGGGTTTTCATCCGCGATCTTCTGGATCAGTTCCGACCGGATCATCCCTGTGTCCCCCGATTCTGGCCTCCGGCGTCAAACGGGCAGCGCGCCGGTCGCATGGAGCGACTATAAGGAAAAACTGTCGCCCGCGAAACAGTCTCGGTTCGCCCGATCCGGACATTTGCGCAACAATCCGCGAACTTTTCCCCGCAAAACCCGCCTGTTAGACGATGCAGCCGCAGAAACGGCCGGCCGGTGACAGCGCGCGGTCGGATCATCGGCGGATTGATTCGGTGGCCGAACCGATGCTGCAACGTGACACCCGGGCGCACCGGCCACGCCTGCCGGAACAAAAAGGCCCCGCCACCTTTCGGCAGCGGGGCCCCTGATTTTTCGACCTGCGCGGCCCTTACTCGTCGTCGCCCTTCAACGCCGCGCCGAGGATGTCGCCCAGCGAGGCACCCGAGTCCGACGAGCCATACTGCTGCACGGCCTCTTTCTCTTCGGCGATCTCGCGAGCCTTGATCGACAGGCCCAAACGGCGCGACTTGGAGTCGACGTTGGTGACGCGGACGTCGACCTTGTTGCCGACCTGGAAACGCTCGGGGCGCTGTTCGGCGCGGTCGCGCGACAGGTCCGAACGGCGGATGAAGGACTTCATGCCCTCGTATTCCACCTCGATCCCGCCATCCTCGATCGCCGTCACGGTGACGGTGATGATCGAGCCGCGCTTCACGCCGCCAACGGCATCGGCGAAGGGATCGCCGTCAAGCGCCTTGATCGACAGCGAAATGCGCTCCTTGTCGGTATCGACTTCGGAGACCACCGCCTTGACCACGTCGCCCTTGCGATAGTTCTGGATGGCTTCCTCGCCGCGCTGATCCCAGCTCAGGTCGGACAGGTGAACCATGCCGTCGATGTCGCCCTCGAGACCGATGAACAGACCGAATTCGGTGATGTTCTTGACCTCGCCCTCGACCTGCGTGCCCTCCGGGTGGGTTTCCGCGAAAACCTCCCACGGGTTGCGCATGGTCTGCTTGAGACCCAGCGAAACCCGGCGCTTGGCAGCGTCGATTTCCAGCACCATCACATCCACCTCCTGCGAGGTCGACACGATCTTGCCGGGATGCACGTTCTTCTTGGTCCAGGACATCTCCGACACGTGAACCAGGCCTTCGACACCCGGCTCAAGTTCCACGAAGGCGCCGTAGTCGGTGATGTTGGTCACGCGGCCCTTGTGCACCGAACCCAGCGGATACTTGGCCCCCACCAGATCCCACGGATCTTCCTGCAGCTGCTTCATGCCCAGGCTGATGCGGTGGGTTTCCTTGTTGATCTTGATGACCTGGACCTTGATGGTCTCGCCGATCGACAGGATCTCGGAGGGGTGGTTGACGCGGCGCCAGGCCATGTCGGTGACGTGCAGCAGGCCGTCGACACCGCCGAGATCGACGAAGGCGCCGTATTCGGTGATGTTCTTGACCACACCGTCCACGGTGTCGCCCTCAGTCAGCTTGCCGATCACTTCGGCGCGCTGCTCGGCACGGCTTTCCTCGAGGATCGCGCGGCGCGACACCACGATGTTGCCACGGCGACGGTCCATCTTGAGAATCTGGAACGGCTGCTTGAGACCCATGAGCGGGCCGGCGTCGCGCACCGGGCGCACGTCGACCTGGCTGCCGGGCAGGAACGCAACGGCACCGCCCAGATCGACGGTAAAGCCGCCCTTGACCCGGCCGAAGATCGCGCCTTCGACGCGGTTCTCGTCGGCATAGGCCTTTTCCAGACGGTCCCAGGCTTCTTCACGGCGCGCCATCTCGCGCGAGATGACGGCTTCGCCACGGGCGTTCTCGGCCGCGCGCAGATAAACCTCGACCTCGTCACCGACCGAGATGTCGGGGGCTTCGCCGGGGTTTGCGAATTCCTTGAGATCGACGCGGCCTTCCATCTTGTAGCCGACGTCGATGATGGCTTGTCCCGCTTCGACCGCGATGACCTTGCCTTTGACGACACTGCCTTCGGAGGGCGTGTCGATCTCGAAGCTTTCGTTCAGGAGGGCTTCGAATTCCTCCATGGATGCTTTAGCGCACATGCGTGTTTCAGTTCCTTTTTCAGTCGCTATTCGGGCCTGGCGGTTGTCTCCGCCGGTCTTTCAGGTTTCCATTTGGCCGACGGGCTGACGCAAAACAAAGAGGGCCGGAGCTTCCGGCCCTGCTCGGCGTCCCTCAATCGCGGCGGTTCCCGCCTTGTCGACAGGGGCGCGTATAGCTAGCCTCGGCCCTGTGTGCAAGGGGTTTCGACATGCCTCGGCTGTTCCCGATGGCCGTTCTGATCTGGCTCGTTCTCGGCACGGCGGGCCGGGCCGAGCCCATCGACCTGGGCTTTGTCGCGGTCGTTTGCGGTCTGGACGATCCGCATGATGATGAGGCCACCCGCAACTATATCGACGAGGTCGCGGGTTGGACCAGCCTGAACCACGTCTGCCTGGACACCCCCGAAGAAAGCACCCACCGCCTGGCCGCCACCAAGGGGCGGTTCGCGGCACTCCTGCATGTCGAGCCTGTGTTCTTCGAAGGCGGTAGGCGCCTGCGCTGGCAGGAGGCGGCCGGCCGGCTCTGGCCGACCTATGCCGAGGCGATCCGGGCCGCCGAGGTGATGCCGGCCTTCTACCTCGCCGACGAGCCGCAACTCAGGCACCTCGATCCGGCGCTTCTGTCGCGGGCGGCGCGGATGATCCGCGATGAGTTCCCGGCAGCCCGGATCGCGGTGGTCGAGGCCTACTTGCCCGACCAACCGCTGGTGATCCCGCCCGAAATCGACCTCTGGGGCTTCAACGCCTATACCTTGCGCGATCCTGGCGCCGATCCCGGCTACCTTGCCCAGCTTGACCGGGTCGAGGCGGCGCTGGCCCCGCATCAATCGCTGATCCTGGTCGCGGACGCGATGTTCACGCCGATCCACGCCCGCGCCGGGTTGACGCCCGCCGACATGGCCGAGGTCGCGCTGGCCTACGAACGCCTTGCCCGCGCCCGCCCCCGGGTCACGGCGATGATCGGCTACACCTGGGCCGGTGGCATCGACGGGCCGGATGAGCTGGGCCTGCGGGAACTTCCCGCCCCGGTGCGCGACACCTGGAGGGCCATAGGCCTTCGCCTGACCGCGCCGTAGACGGCTATTTCAGAGGCCGGATCGACTCGGACCCGATGTGATGCCGATCGAACGCTCCTGGCGGCGCTGCTGTCGGGCGCGACAAGCGCCGACACTTCGACGCGGGCGCTCGTGTTCACCCGCCGCTCCCGCTCCGTTCCTCGACAATCGCCACCGCCGCCGCCAGCGCCGCGTCGATCGACAATTCCGATGTGTCCAGACGCACCGCATCCTCGGCGGGCTTCAAGGGCGCCGCGGCCCGGGCGCTGTCGCGTGCATCGCGCGCCTTCACGTCCTCCAGCACCTCGTCACGGCTGACCTCGTGCCCGGTTGCCACCAGTTCGAGATAGCGCCGCTCGGCCCGCACCTCGGGGGTGGCGGTGACGAACAGCTTGACCTGCGCCTCGGGGCAGATCACCGTGCCGATGTCGCGCCCGTCCAGCACCGCGCCGCCCGCCCGCGTCGCAAAGGCGCGCTGAAAATCGACCAGCGCCGCGCGCACCTCCGGGATCGCCGCCGCCCGGCTGGCCGCCTGCGCCACCTCGGGCCGGCGCAGCCCCTCGGCCTCGAGATCCTCGGCGACCAATGCGCGCGCCGCCTCCACCGGATCGGCCCCCGCCATCACCTTGGCCCCGACCGCACGATACAGCAACCCCGTGTCGAGATACCGAAAGCCGAAATGCGCCGCCAGCGCCCTGCCGATCGTGCCCTTGCCCGAGGCCGCGGGGCCATCAATCGCAACGGTGAAACTCATTCGGGGCCTCCGGTTTGGACTGCATTCCCGCTTACCAAGCGGCACGCGGGTTGAAAACCCTGCCGCCGCGATCTCGCCCTAGCGATTGGCCCGCGCGATGCGCGCGCCCAGTCCCGCCATCAACGGCTCGAACGCCGGAAAACTGGTGGCGATGGGGCCGCCGTCATCGACCGAAATCGCCTTTTTCGCCGCCATCCCCAGCACCAGAAAGCTCATCGCGATCCGATGATCGAGCCGCGCCGCCGCACGTCCCCCACCCGGCACGCCGCCCGGCCCCATGCCATGCACGACCATGAAATCCGGCCCCTCCTCGACCCGGACGCCATTGGCCTCCAGCCCGCGCGCCATCGCGTCGATCCGGTCGCTTTCCTTGACCCGAAGCTCCTTGACGCCGACCATCTCGGTCCGGCCCTCGGCAAAGGACGCGACCACCGACAGGATCGGGTATTCGTCGATCATGCTGGCGGCCCGTTCCGGCGGCACCCGGATGCCGCGCATCCCGGGCGAGAATCGCGCGCGCAGATCGGCGACCGGCTCGCCGCCCTCCTCGCGCGGGTTTTCATAGGTCAGATCCGCCCCCATCTCGCGCAATGTCTCGAACAGCCCGGCCCGCGTCGGGTTCAGCCCGATATTGGGCACCAGCACGTCCGACCCCTCGACGATCAGCGCGGCACAGACCGCAAACGCCGCCGAGGACGGGTCGCGCGGCACCGCGATATCCTGCGGCACCAGTTCCGGCTGGCCCACCAGCGTGATCGCCCGGCCCTCGTCGGTATCCTCGACGCTGACCTGCGCACCAAAGCCCGCCAGCATTCGCTCGGTATGATCGCGCGTCGCTTCGGCCTCGACCACCACGGTCTCGCCCGGCGCATTCAGCCCGGCCAGCAGCACGGCGGACTTTACCTGCGCCGAGGGCATCGGCAGAACGTAGCGCACCGGCACCGGATCGGCCGCGCCGACGATGGTCATCGGCAGGCGCCCGCCGGACCGACCGAAGGCCTGCGCCCCAAACAGCGAGATCGGGTCGGTGATCCGCGCCATCGGGCGGCTTCTGAGCGAGGCATCGCCGGTGAAGGTCGCCGAAATCGGGCTGGTCGCCATCGCGCCCATGATCAGGCGCACCCCGGTCCCGGCGTTGCCGCAGTCGATCACGTTCTCCGGCTCGGCAAACCCGCCGACCCCGACACCGTGCACCCGCCACTTGCCGTCCCCGACCCGCTCGACATCGGCCCCGAAGGCGCGCATCGCCGCCGCCGTGCCCAGCACATCCTCGCCCTCGAGCAGGCCGGTCACATGCGTCTCGCCCACCGCCAACGCGCCCAGGATCAGCGCCCGGTGGCTGATCGACTTGTCGCCCGGCACCTCGGCCACGCCCCTCAGGGGGCCGGCCTTGTGCGAGGTCATCGGAATCGGGTCACCGTGGCCAGACATGGGCACCTCCGTCATTTCCCCGGCTCATAGCCCGGCATACCGCGCCGGTCCATCGCCTCTTCATCTTGGCCACAAATACTCAACCGCAGCCTTACCGCCGGCGAAACGTCAGATAGTGGGGCACCCGGCCTTCGCGCAGCGCCTTTTTCTCATAGCGCGTCGACATCCAGTCGTCCCAGGGTTCGCGCCAATCCGCCGGACCCTCGGCCAGCCAGTCGAACCCGGCTTTCGGCATCTCCTCGAGCGTCTGGCGCACATAGTCGGGAATATCCGTCGCCACCCGGACCTCGGCCCCGGACCGCAGCACGCGGGCGAAGGGATCGAGGTATTCCGGCGTCACGAACCGCCGCCGGTGATGGCGCTTCTTGGGCCAGGGATCGGGGTAGAGCAGGAACGCCTTGTCGAGCGACCCGTCCGGCAACACATCGAACAGGTCGCGCACATCACCCGGATGCACGGCAAGATTTTCGACCCCGGCCTTGCGGATCTTGCCCAAAAGCATCGCGACGCCGTTGATATAGGGCTCGCACCCGATGATCCCGACGCCGGGATTGCGCGCCGCCTGGTGCACCAGGTGCTCGCCGCCGCCAAAGCCGATTTCCAGCCAGACCGGCGCGCCCCCGAACAAGGCCCCGAGGTCGAGGGGCGTGCGCTCGGGGTTTTCGTCCCAGCCGACCTTGCCGGGGCTGAGCGCCGCCAGATCCTCATCCAGCCAGGTTTTCTGCATGTCGCGCAGGCCCTTGCCGTGGATGCGGCCATAGAAATTGCGCCACGGGGCGCCGGTGGGGTGTTTGTCCTCGGTCATGGCCGGTCTTCTAGTCGGCAATCCGTCCGGGCGGAACCGGTTTTTCCGCTGGCACCCCGCGGGCGCGCGCCCGCGGGTAACGCCGCCGCGCGGCGGCGTGTCACCGGCGCCGATCCAACCTAGACCGCGGCCTTCAACGCCTCGACAAGGTCGGTCCGCTCCCAGGAAAACCCGCCGTCCGCCTCGGGGTCACGGCCGAAATGGCCATAGGCGGCGGTGCGCTGATAGATTGGCCTGTTGAGCGACAGCTTGGTGCGAATGCCGCGCGGCGTCAGATCCATGATGTTCCGCACCGCCCGCTCGATCGCCTCCTCGTCGGCCTCGCCCGTGCCATGGGTGTCGACATAGATCGACAGAGGCTCGGCCACCCCGATCGCATAGGACAGTTGCAGCGTGCATTTCCGGGCCAGCCCGGCGGCAACCACGTTCTTGGCCAGATAGCGCGCGGCATAGGCGGCCGAGCGGTCCACTTTGGTCGGGTCCTTGCCTGAAAACGCCCCGCCCCCGTGCGGCGCGGCACCGCCGTAGGTGTCGACGATGATCTTGCGCCCGGTCAGGCCCGCGTCACCATCAGGGCCGCCGATCACGAATTTTCCGGTCGGGTTCACGTGCCAGACGGTTTCATCGGTCAGCCATCCCTCGGGCAGCACTTCGCGGATATGGGGCGCGACCTTTTCGCGCACCGCCTCCGGCGTCATCGTCTCGTCAAGATGCTGGGTCGACAGCACCACCTGCGTCGCCGCCACCGGCTTGCCGTTCTCATAGCGCAGCGAGAGCTGGCTTTTCGCATCCGGCCCCATCCAGCCCTCGGTGCCGTTCTTGCGCACCTCGGCCAGGCGCTTGAGGATGCGGTGGGCATAGTGGATCGGTGCCGGCATCAGCATCGGCGTCTCGTCCACCGCATAGCCGAACATGATCCCCTGGTCGCCCGCGCCCTCGTCCTTGTTGCCGGCCGCATCGACGCCGCGGGCAATGTCGGCGGATTGCGCGTGCAGGTAGCTGTCCACCTTCAGGTTGGCCCAGTGAAAGCCCTCCTGCTCATAGCCGATGTCGCGCACGCAATCACGGGCGATCTCCTCGACCCGTTCGATCACGCTGCCCGGGCCGCGCACTTCGCCACCGATCACCACCCGGTCGGTCGTGGCGAAGGTCTCGCAGGCGACGCGCGACTGCGGGTCTTCGGCCATGAAGGCATCGAGAACCGCATCCGAAATCCGGTCGCAGACCTTGTCGGGGTGGCCCTCGGAAACGGATTCCGAGGTAAAAATGTAGTTCTGCCTGGCCATGGGAAGTGCTCCGTTATGATAATCCCGCCACGTCAGGAAGCCGTTGTGGCGGTTGGTCTGCCTCTTGCGTTACTGTGCCGCCCCGGGGGCGTCAATGGCTTTTGCCCGGCGTGTCATCATCAGCCCGGCGGCGGCGAGGATCAGGGCAAGAACCACTGGCGCGTCGCCCCACCTGGCATAGATCGTCGGCGCCAGGGCACCGGGCAGGCGCGCATCCAGCCGGCCCGCGCTGTTCAGCCGCAGATGCGCCAGCACCCGGCCCCGCGCGTCGATCACCGCGCTGATCCCGGTGTTGGCCGCCCGCACCAGCGGCAGCCCCATCTCGATCGCCCGAAACCGCGCCTGCACCAGGTGCTGCTGCGGCCCCGAGAAGGTTCCGAACCAGGCGTCGTTGGTGATGTGCAGGATCCAGTCGGCCCGCTCCGGCGCGGCCCGCAGGTCACGCGGAAAGATCGCCTCGTAGCAGATCAGCGGCAACGCCTTGCCCAGCTCGTCCGGCAGAGTCAGCACCGCCGCCCCCGGCCCGGAGGAATAGCCATAGCCCTCGCGCGTCGCCAGCCCGTTGATGCCGAACCGGCCAAGGAAATCGCCCATCGGAACATACTCGCCGAACGGTACCACGTGATGCTTGTCATAGATCGCCTCGGCCTCGCCCTGCCCGTCGAACAGCACCAGCGAATTGTAGACCCGCGTGCCCTCATAGCGCCGGATGCCGGAAATCAGCCGCGCCGGCAGGGCGGTCTCGGCGATCTGCGCCTGCAGGTCCGGGTATTGCCCCAGCGCCGTGGGAATCGCCGTCTCGGGCCAGATCACCAGGTCGGGCGGGGGGCCTTCTGGCGGCTCCGCCGTCAGCGCCAGCGCCCGGTCGAGGAACACGCGCACCCAGTCGGGCTCCCATTTCAGATGCTGCGCGGCGTTGGGCTGAACCAGCCGCAGGGTCACCGAAGGGGCGCGTTCCGGCACATCGCCGCGCCCCAGCGCCAGCCCGGCGCCGAAGGCAAGCGCGAACCCCGTCGCCACCGCGGCAATCGGAACCGGCCGCCGCCGCGCCGCCACGATCCAGAGCGCGGCCCCGGCGGCGAACGTCAGCACGGTCAGGCCAAAGGCCCCCACGATACCGGCCAGTTGCGCAACCGGTGTGTCGATCCAGACCTGCCCCGGCCCGCCCCAGGGAAACCCGGTCAGGACCGTGCCGCGCGCCAGTTCCGCGCCCCCCAATGCCACCGCGAAGGCGAGCCAACCCCGCCATCCGTCCGGCGCAAGCCAACGCGCGGCGGCGAACCCGGCCCCCCAGAACAGCGCCATGCCACCGGCCATGAAGGTCAGCGCGAACGGCGCCATCCAGCCGTGGCGGGCGATATCGACCAGGAAGGGCTGGACGATCCAGACCAGCGTCACCCCGAAATAGCCGCTGGCGAACACCCACCCCGTCAGGGCAGCCCGGCGCGCGTTCGGCACCTGTCGCCACAGCCCGAACGCCACCGCCAGCCCGACCAGCGTCAGCGGCCAGAAACCGACCGGCGCCTGGCCAAGCGCCGCCGCCGCACCGGCCGCGAACCCGACAAGGCCGCGCCGCCAGGCGCGCGCCGCCAGCCAATGCGCCAGCTGCGCGCGCGGACGTACCGGTTCAGGCATTCTTGCTGGTTGGTTTCAGACGCACCCGCAGCCGCTTGATGCGGCGCGGATCGGCATCGACGATCTCGAATTCCGGGCCTGCCGGATGCGCGATCACCTCGCCGCGGGCCGGCACGTGACCGGCAATCAGGAACACCAGCCCGCCCAGCGTATCGACCTCTTCGTCATCCTCGTCGATCCCGCGTAGATGCACGCCGGCCTCGGCTTCGAAATCCTCGAGCGGCGTGCGCGCCTCGGCCAGGAAACAGCCCGGCTGCTCCTTGACCCAGAGGGTGCCTTCGGCCAGGTCGTGTTCATCCTCGATCTCGCCGATCACCTGCTCGATCAGATCCTCGATCGTCACCAGCCCGTCGACCCCGCCATATTCGTCGATCACCAGCGCCATGTGGATACGGTCGGACTGCATCTTCTGCAGCAGAACCCCGATCGGCATCGAAGGCGGCGCGAACAGAAGCGGGCGCAGCAGGTTCTTCAACTCGTACTGCGTGCTGTTGCCGTTGAACCCGTGGCTCAGCGCCACGTCTTTCAGATGGACCAGGCCGACCGGTGCATCCAGCGTTCCGTCGAATACCGGCAGCCGGCTCAACCCGCTGTCGCGAAACACCTCGACCAGGTCATCCTTGGATATCTCGGTCGGAACCGCGACGATCTCGGCCTTGGGGACCATCACGTCCTCGACCCGCATGCGTCGCAGATTCACCATCCCCGGGACGGCGAAACTGGTCGCATAGCCACCATTCGATCCGCTCGGGGCCGCCACGACCTCCGGTGTGTCATTCGGGCTCAGAACCCCGATGATCCGGCTGAGGAACGTGCCGCGTTCATTGCTTGTGTCTTCCTCCTGCGCGCTGTGCGCCGCACTAGAAGATCCGTCGTTGCCGTCGTCCATTGGTCCTTCCGTTTACCCGGGCCTGGCGCCCGTATCTCCATATGGGTCCGGCACACCCAGTTTGCCAAGTATTTCCACCTCCAATCCCTCCATCAGGGCCGCATCTTTGTCGTCGATGTGATCATAACCCAACAGATGCAGGGTCGCGTGCACCAGAAGATGACACAAATGGCTTTCGAATTCCTTACCGTCCCGCGCCGCTTCGCGCGCGCAGGTGTCATAGGCAATCGCGATATCGCCAAGCTCCAGGTCATCGGGCGCGATCGGAGCGCCACCGGGCACCGCCGCACCGCGCTCCTCGCTTGGCCATGACAACACGTTGGTGGCCTCGGGCTTGCCGCGAAACGCGTGGTTCAACTCCGCAATCCGCGCATCGTCGCAGGCCATCAGCGACACCTCGGCCCCCTCGACACCCAGATGCGCCAGCGCCGCGCCACAGGCCCGCTCGGCCAGCGCCGCCAGTCCGACCGCGTCCCAGCGCTCATCCTCGATGATCAGATCAACGCCCATGCGCCTTCATCTTGGCCAAAATACTCCGGGGTTCGTTTCGTTTGCCTGCAAACGGAACGTGAGGGGCAGCGCCCCTCGCCTCGCTTACCTGCGCGCCGCAGGCGCACGATGTGCCTAGGCCTTGGCCTCGGCCTTGTCATAGGCCTCGATGATGCGCGCGACAAGCGGGTGGCGCACCACGTCCTTGGCGGTGAAATAGTTGAACCCGATTCCCTCGATCCCCTCGAGCAGCGCCTCGGCGTCGCGCAGACCGGAGGTCACCCCGCGCGGCAGGTCGACCTGGCTGCGATCTCCGGTCACCACCATCCGGCTGCCCTCGCCCAGCCGCGTCAGGAACATCTTCATCTGCATCGTGGTCGCGTTCTGCGCCTCGTCGAGCACCACGAAGGCATTCGACAGCGTGCGCCCGCGCATGAAGGCCAGCGGCGCGATCTCGATCCGCTTCTCCTCGATCAGCTTCGCCACCTGCTTGCCGGGCAGGAAATCGTTCAGCGCGTCATAGAGCGGCTGCATGTAAGGGTCGACCTTGTCCTTCATGTCGCCGGGCAGATAGCCCAGCTTTTCGCCCGCCTCGACCGCCGGGCGTGACAGGATGATGCGGTCGACGTGGCCGCCGATGAACATGTTCACGCCCACCGCCACCGCGAGGTAGGTCTTGCCGGTGCCCGCCGGGCCGATGCCGAAGGCCAGTTCCTTGTCGAACAGGCTTTTCACATAGGCCTTCTGCGCCTCGGTGCGCGGCTGGACCAGCTTCTTGCGGGTCTTGATCTCGATCCGCCCGCCCTTGAACAGCTCCATCTGACCGGTATCCGCCGGTGCCTCGTCCAGCCCGCCCAGCCGGATCTCGCCGTCGATGTCGCCGGCCTCGACGCCGCGGCCGCTTTCCAGCCGGGCATAGAGCGCATAGAGCACATGCGCCGCCTGTCCGCGCGCCTCGGGTTCGCCGTGGATCGCCACCTGGTTGCCGCGGCGCAGAATCTGCACGCCCATCTGGTGCTCGATCTGGGCCAGGTTCCGGTCGAACTGGCCGCACAGGTCGATCAACAGGCGGTTGTCGGGAAACTCCAGCAAGGTTTCGTGGCTGTCTTGCGGGGTCGGCGCGGGGGTCAGCGCATCAATGCCCAAAAGCGTCTCCGTTGCGAAGGGACTCATAAGATATGGTGCCAAGCGCCGCGGGGCCACGCAACCCTTGGTATCAGGATTTCACCCAAGTGAGACAAAAATGACCGCGGGGGGCGTCCCCGCGGTCATCACGCGCCTCGGCGCGGTTGTTTCGACCCGGCCCGCCCGTCGTCAGGGCAGGTAATCCGGGAAGTCGCTTCCGACGGTGTGGTCGCCGATCACCGACCCCGGCGGAATTTCCGAGGTGCAGACCGGCAGGCCCGAGCGCGGGTCGGAGCGGTCGCTGCCGTACCCCTCGACGCCCTCGTCCACGATCCATGCCTGGCAGCCGTCCGGCAGCACGGCGACGGCGGCAACGCCGTCACGCGGTCCGGCCCGGTCACCAAACGAGGTGTCGTAGTTGCGGGCGATCAGCTTGGGGTCGCCGCCGGTGTATTCGGTGGATTGGCAGCCCGCGATGGCGAGCGGCGCGAGAAGCGCGGCCAGGATAAGTTTGTTGCTCATTGCGGGTACCTGTAGCAGACGATTTCGACACGGCGGTTTTGCGCCATTCCTTCGGCAGTGGCGTTGGACGCGACCGGCCGGCGTTCGCCAAACCCGATCACCCGCTCGACCACGGCGCCGGTGGACTGGGCCACGCTGGCGACGGAATTGGCGCGGTTCTGCGACAGGCGCATGTTGTATTCGTCCGAGGCGCGGCTGTCGGTATGTCCGTAGACGGCATAGGCAAACGCCCCGGCCGAGGTGAAGAACTGTTGCAGCCACTGACGCCCGGCGGCGGTCAGTTGGTAGCTGTCGGTCGCAAACAGCACATCGGTGTTCTGGACCGCGCAGGTATTGCGCTCCAGGCACATGTGACGCCCCGTTGCCGGGTCGCGCCGGGCCACCATGTAGCCTTCGAGGCCGCCATCGGCCCACCAGTGCATGCAGCCGTCGGGGTCGACCCAGAGACCCCAGTTGATCTTGCCCGTGACCGTCACCTGCTGCTGCGCTTGCGCAGCAGTCCCGAGACCGGACACGAGTGCGAAGCCCAAGGCAGTCGTCATTGCGACCGCCCGGAGCCCGGAAATGAACCGAATGAGCACGCTATATCCCCCAACATAGCCGCGCACCGCGCGACAAAGTGCATTATGTCCCGAAAGTTAGACCGAACCGGGCAAAGCTGTAAATGGGCGTTGCCGGCTAATCTGTGGACGAAACGGCAACATTCCCGCTTTACCGGGCGGATTGTGGCGGTATTCGTGAAATTTCCTGTCTAACTGCGCATTTAGGCGGTTCGATCAGGCCAGGGCGCCGGCCAGCGAGTTAGGTCCGGCCCCGGTGATTCTGACCCGTCTGAGGTCGCCGGGCGCCACATCCGCGCCGCTCACGTGCACCGCGTGCAGATAGTCGGATTTGCCCACCATCTGCCCGTCCATCCGGCCCGGTTTCTCGAACAGCACGCCGACCTCGCGCCCGACCATGCCGGCCATGACCCCGGCGGCCTGCTCATTGATCAAAGCCTGCAACCGCGCAAGCCGGTCGGAGGCCTCGGCCGGATCGACCTGGGCGCGCTCGGCCGCGGGCGTGCCGGGCCGGGGCGAATACTTGAAGCTGAACGCCTGTCCGTAGTTCACGGCGCGGATCAGGTCCATCGTCGCTTCGAAATCCTCGGCGGTCTCCTCGGGAAAGCCGACAATGAAATCGCCCGAGATCAGGATGTCGGGGCGGGCGGCGCGGATGCGCTCGATCAGCCGGATATACGCCTCGGCGCTGTGCTGGCGGTTCATCCGCTTGAGAATGCGGTCCGACCCGGATTGCACCGGCAGATGCAGGTAGGGCATCAGTTTCTCGACCTCGCCATGCGCCGCGATCAGGTCGTCGGTCATGTCGTTGGGGTGCGAGGTGGTAAAGCGGATGCGCTCCAACCCGTCGACCTCGGCCAGCGCCCGGATCAGCCGCGCCAGCGACCAGTCGCCGCCCTCGCCCGGCCCGTGATAGGCGTTGACGTTCTGGCCCAGGAGCGTGATCTCGCGCACCCCGCGTTCGACCAGGTCGCGCGCCTCGGCCAAAATGCGTTCAGGCGGGCGGCTGATCTCGACGCCGCGGGTATAGGGCACGACGCAGAAGGCGCAGAACTTGTCGCAGCCTTCCTGCACGGTGAGAAAGGCGGACGGCGCGCGCCGCGCCTTGGGCCGGTCTTTCAGTGCCTCGAACTTGTCCTCGGCGGGGAAATCCGTGTCGATCACCTTTTCCCCGGAATCGGCCCGCACCATCATCTCGGGCAGGCGGTGATAGGTCTGCGGCCCGAACACCAGGTCGACCGCCGGCTGCCGGCGGATGATCTCGGCCCCCTCGGCCTGCGCCACGCACCCGGCGACACCGATCTTGAGGTCGGGCCGGGCGGTTTTCAGCTCTTTCATCCGCCCAAGCTCGGAATACACCTTTTCCGCCGCCTTCTCGCGGATGTGACAGGTGTTGAGCAGGATCATGTCGGCATCGTCGGCGCTGTCGGTCCCGACATAGCCCGCTCCGCCCAGCGCCTCGGCCATGCGTTCGCTGTCATAGACATTCATCTGGCAGCCATAGGTTCGGATGAAGAGCTTTTTCGGGTCGGACATGGCGCGAACTCCTTGACGGATCAGGGCGGGTTCCTACCGCAAGCGCGCGTGCCCCGCAACGGTTGCAATGACCGGGCATTTCGCGAAGATGACGGCAACGGCCCGGAGCGGGCAAGAGGCAGGCATGCGCTACACGTCACTTCGCGACTTTCTCGCCAAAGGCAAGTCGGCCCTCGAAAAGGGGCCGATCTGCCTGATCCTTGTCGAAGACCTGGTCGAGGTCGAAAGCACCATCCGTTACCACCAGCTTTCCGGTTTCCGGTCGGTGATCGTGCTGGCCCCGGACGCGCTCGACCTGCCGCCGGCGCTGGAGGACGACGTGCACCGGGTCGACTACGTGATGGCCAGCGATGGCGCGCTCGAAACCGCGGTCAACACGCTGATCGAGGCCGCGCCGGGGCGCTGGTTCTACTACTGCTACAACGCGGAATACCTGTTCTATCCGTTCTGCGAGACCCGAAAGATCGGCGAGATGCTGACCTTTCACACCGAGGAGCGGCGCGAAGCGATGCTGACCTATGTGGTCGACGCCTATGCCGACGACCTTGGCCGGTTCCCCGACGCGGTGTCGCTGGATTCCACCTATGTGGACAAGTCGGGCTACTACGCCCTCAGCCGAACCGACCCCGCCACCGGCCACCCGAAAGACCGCCAGCTCGACTTTTACGGCGGGCTGCGCTGGCGGTTCGAGGAGCATATTCCGCGCGAACGCCGCAAGATCGACCGGATCGCGCTGTTCCGGGCCAGGCCGGGGCTGCGCCTGCGCCCCGACCACACCTTCAACGACGAGGAATACAACACCTACGCCTGCCCCTGGCACAACAACCTGACCGCCGCGATCATCTCGTTCCGCACCGCAAAGGCGCTCAAGACCAACGCCGGGTCCACCTTCGACATCCCGACCTTCAAATGGCACAACTCGGTGCCGTTCGAGTGGAATTCGCAGCAACTCCTGGACCTGGGGCTGATGGAGCCGGGGCAATGGTTCTGAAGCGGGCGGCAGTGTTCGTCATCTGCGGGCAAACTTGCCGCAATTGAAGAGTTTTCGCCCGCATTTGCCATGGACCTTGTCTGCAACCGCGATGCGTCCGGAGGTTACGGGTTGAGGCGAAAACCACATCCTGCCACCGCATCCCCATCCGCCCCGGCAAGCACGTCAACCGGGGCGATGCCAGATCATGCGCACGCCGTTTTCCAAGCTACGCCGTTGCCCGCCGCCTCAAGTGCCGATAGGCTTCGAGGGTCACAACGAGGGACCGCCATGCTCAGGATCGCTGCTATCGTCTTCGCCATCGCCCTGCCCGCTCTCGCCGCCGCCGAGGAGTGCCAGCCGGTCGCGCTGGCCGCCGACTTCACCGCCGGCGACATCCACGGCAACGCCCCGGCGGACGGCATCGTCTGTTACGCGCTCAGCTTTCCCAAGGGCCAGAACATGAGCATCGAACTGGTCGAGGGCAAGAATGTCTCGGTCACGGTGCCCGGATATTACGACGACCGGCCCGACCGCCAATTCATCGGCGACCTGCCCGGACAGCTTGAGATCCGGGTCTTCCAGCTGTTCCGCGCGCCCCGCCCCCAGCCCTTCGTCCTGCGCCTGCGCTTCGAAGAACCGGGCAACGGCTGACGCGGATCGCGGCCCTGCGGTTTACATCGCCGCGCGGCCCCCTATATTCAAGGCACTCCGCAAGCACCCGCGAAGGATGCGGCCTTGCAAAATTCACCCCAAGACATCTGAAAGCGACCCCATGACACAGGTCAAATCGGGCGATACCGTCCGCATTCATTATACCGGCACCCTGAACGACGGCACCGTGTTCGACAGCTCGAAAGGCCGCGATCCGCTGGAGTTCACCGTCGGCTCGGGCCAGATCATCCCCGGCCTCGACAAGGCGCTGCCGGGCATGGCCGTGGGCGATGCGAAATCCGTGCCCGTCCCCGCCGCCGAAGCCTATGGCGCGCGCAATGACGAGGCGGTGATGGACGTGCCGAAATCCGAGTTTCCCGACGACATCCCGCTCGAGGCGGGCACCATGCTGGAAATGCGCAGCCCTGACGGCAAGGCGGTTCCGGTGCAGATCACCGAGGTCAAGGACGACGCGGTCACGCTCGACGCCAACCACCGGCTGGCGGGCGAGGATCTGAACTTCGAGATCGAACTGGTGTCGATCGCCTGAGTCATTCGGCCGTCAAAACGAAAACGCCCCGCTGATCGGCGGGGCGTTTTTCATCGGGTCAGCGAGAGTTCAGCGCCGCCTGAGCCGGATCACAACGTCGACCTTGGAAATCTCGGTGCCGTCCGGCGGCTCCGGCAACTCGCACAGTTTCACATCGGCAAGCGGCGCATCGGCAAGCTCGCCGCTGTCCTCCCAATAGAAATGCGCGTGGTTGGTGGTGTCGGTGTCGAAGTAGCTCTTGGCCCCGTTCACCGTGATCTCGCGCAGAAGCCCGGCGTCGGAAAAGCTGCGCAGGGTATTGTAGACGGTGGCGAGCGAGACCTTTTCGCCAACCTTGCGGCTGGCGTCGAACAGGCTTTCGGCGGTGACGTGGCGGTTCTGCCCGTCCCCCACAAGCAGGGCCGCCAGCGTCACGCGTTGCCGCGTCGGGCGCATGTGTGCGCCTGCAAGCCACTCGGCCCCGACCCGTTTTGCTGTCGCGGTGGTCATTCGGTTCCTCACCTTTGCTATCTGGATTAAGAATATAAAGGATTTCGCACCGATTTTTCAATTGTTTTCCGTTTTCCGCCCCGTCAGCGCGACAAGCCCCGTGGCGCCCTTGCCAGCGCCGAGGGCCGGGTGCTAGACGGAAGCTGATGAATTGGCACGAAATATGGGCGGACCTTGATGGCGGATTTTCCGACGAGTTTCACGAAGGAAGACCTTTTGAAATGCGCGGCGGGCGATCTGTTCGGTCCCGGCAACGCGCAGCTTCCGGCCCCGCCGATGCTGATGATGGACCGCATCACCGAGATTTCGGGCGACGGCGGCAAGCATGGCAAGGGGCACGTTGTCGCCGAATTCGACATCACCCCGGACCTGTGGTTCTTCGACTGCCACTTTCCCGGCAACCCGATAATGCCGGGCTGCCTGGGGCTGGACGGGCTGTGGCAGTTGACAGGCTTCAACCTCGGCTGGCGCGGCTGGCAGGGGCGCGGCTATGCGCTGGGGGTCGGTGAGGTCAAGCTGACCGGCATGGTGCGGCCGGACCGCAAGATGCTGACCTATTACGTCGATTTCACCAAGGCGGTGCAAAGCCGGCGGCTGACGATGGGCGTGGCCGATGGTATCGTCGAGGCCGACGGGGAAGTGATCTATCAGGTCAAGGACATGAAGGTCGCGCTCTCCGAGAGCTGAGTCTCTCGCCACGATATTCTCGGTGGAGTATGATTTATTGGAGTTCTTCATTGTCGTAGTAGTCGTTTTTGGTTTCGGTTTTTTGCTGAAAGGTGGCAAGCGCCGACCAAGACGCCAAGTGTCTTCAACACAAGCACGCAGGCCGTCAAAGGCGAGACGCCCTCTCGCACCGTTCGACCCGAAGAGTGCAAGGCCACTTCCAAGCAAGCCGACTCTATACGGTCGGGCCTATGTGGTGGATGGCGATACAGTGGTTATCCAGAAAACCCAAGTCAGGCTATTCGGGATAGATGCGCCAGAATTGAACCATCCCTACGGGCAGAAGGCCAAATGGGCATTGGTTTCTTTGTGCAAAGGGCAAACAGTGCGAGCAGAAGTAATCGAACTCGATTCCTACGGTCGCGGTGTGGCACGTTGCTACCTGCAGGACGGTCGCGACCTGTCGGCAGAAATGGTCAGAATTGGAATGGCGATCGACTGGCCAAAATTTTCCGACGGAAAATATCGCTCGTTGGAAACTCCGGATGCACGAAAAAAACTTTGGCTAGCCGACGCGCGTCAAAAAGGCCGCATGCAAGTTTGGGAACAATTCGATACCAAACAAATGGCTCGCAAGGGAAAAGAGTAGTTGCCGCGCTCGAATAGCGCAGATGGATCGAGCAAGGCAATCATGCGATTGCACACCATCCTGCGTCATACACATCAATCGAAGTGTGATTGTGCCGCGATGCGTTGAACACGCTGAGTCGCCGCGTTCTACCTCTTGCCCCGCCCTACCCCTCTGCCCTACACACATTTTCAACAAAGCCTAAGGAGAACACCATGCGCCGTGTCGTCGTTACCGGGCTGGGAATCGTCTCGGCCATCGGCAACAGCACCGATGAAGTCGCCGCCAGCCTGAAAGCGGGCAAATCCGGCATCACCGCCAACGCCGACATGGCCGAGCACGGCTTTCGCTCGCAGATCGCGGGGGCGCCGGATATCGACATCAAGGAGCATGTCGACAAGCGCACGCTGCGCTTCATGGGCCCGGGGGCGGCCTATGCCCATATCGCCATGCAACAGGCCATCGCCGACGCCGGGCTGGACGAGGCCATCATCTCGAACCCGCGCACCGGGCTGATCGCGGGCTCGGGCGGGCCGTCGACCAGCGCGATGTTCGCGGCCCACCAATCGGTGCTGGCGACCGGCGCGACCAAGCGGATCGGCCCCTTTGCGGTGCCCAAATGCATGGGCTCGACGATCTCGGCCAACCTGTCGACTGCGTTCAAGATCAAGGGCATCAACTACTCCATCACCTCGGCCTGCTCGACCTCGCTGCACTGCATCGGGGCGGCCTCGGAACAGATCATGCTGGGCAAGCAGGACGTGATGTTCGCCGGCGGCGGCGAGGAGCTTGACTGGACCCTGTCGTGCCTGTTCGACGCGATGGGCGCGATGTCGTCGAAGTTCAACGACACGCCGGAAAAGGCCAGCCGTGCCTTCGATGCCGACCGCGACGGTTTCGTCATCGGCGGCGGCGGTGGCATGGTGGTGCTTGAAGGCCTGGAGCACGCCCGGGCCCGCGGCGCCACGATCTATGCCGAAGTCACCGGCTACGGCGCCACCTCGGACGGGCACGACATGGTCGCGCCCTCGGGCGAAGGCGGCGAACGGGCCATGCGGCTGGCACTGGCGACCCTGCCCGAAGGTCGCAAGGTGTCCTACATCAACGCCCACGGCACCTCGACCCCGGTCGGCGATGTCGGAGAAGTGGAGGCGGTGCGCCGCGTCTTCGGCGAGGGGTCGACACCCCCGATCAGTTCGACCAAGTCGATGACCGGCCACAGCCAGGGCGCCACCGGGGCGCAGGAGGCGGTCTATTGCCTCTTGATGCTGCGCGACGATTTCATCGCGCCCTCGATCAATATCGAAACCCTCGACCCGGCCATCCACCCAGGCGAGATCGCGACCGAAACGGTCAACGAGGCCGGGCTGGATACGGTGATGACCAACTCCTTCGGCTTTGGTGGCACCAACGGCTCGATGCTCTTGAGCAAGTTCAAGGAATAGCACCATGGCAGAACTGATGAACGGCAAGCGCGGCCTGATCATGGGCGTCGCGAACGAACGCTCGATCGCATGGGGCATCGCGCAGGCCATGGCCCGCGAAGGCGCCGAACTTGCGTTCTCGTATCAGGGCGAGGCGTTCGGCAAGCGGGTCGAACCGCTGGCCGAAAGCCTTGGCTGCGATATCCTCGTCGACATGGACGTGACCGACGATGCATCGCTCGATGCCGGCTTTGCCGCGCTCTGGGAGCGGTGGGACCGGATCGACTTTCTGGTCCATGCGGTCGCCTTTTCCGACAAGGCCGAACTGACCGGGCGTTTCATCAACACCTCGCGCGCCAACTTCAAGACCTCGCTGGATATCTCGTGCTATTCCTTCATCGAGATCGCCCGGCGGACGCGCGAGAGGATGACCGAAGGCGGCACCATGCTGACCCTGACCTATGGCGGCTCGAACCGGGTGACGCCCTATTACAACGTCATGGGCGTGGCCAAGGCGGCGCTGGAGGCCTCGGTGCGCTACCTCGCCAACGACCTCGGCCCCGAGGGCATCCGGGTGAACGCGATCTCGCCCGGCCCGATGAAGACGCTGGCCGGTGCGGCCATCGGCGGCGCGCGCAAGACCTTCCGCCACACTGAGGCCAACGCCCCCCTGCGCCACAACGCGACGCTGGAGGCGATCGGCGGCACCGCCGTCTACCTCGCGTCGGACTACGGCAATTGCACCACCGGCGAGATCGTCACGGTCGATTCGGGGTTTCACGTGCTGGGCATGCCGCAGCCCGACCACCTCTGAGCGCGTCTCAGTCGCGCCCGCGCCACGCCGCATAGGCAAAGTAAAACCCGACAGCGGCGAGCGCGAACAGCGTCAGCGGCACCAGGAAGGCCTGCGCGACGGTCTCGGCGCCGGCGCTGTATTCCAGCACCTCGACAGCCCCGACCAGGGCGATCACGCCGACCACCAGCAAGACCACCCCGATTCCTGTCCCGGCCACGATCCGCAGTTTCATGTCATCCCTCCGCGCCCGTGCGACCGTGCCTTGAAGGTTTGCGGCCGCATTCGGGCAGAATTGCACAATTCGCACATAAGTAATGAAATAGTCACAGAAATTTTTGCCCGAAACAATGTGTTTCCGGCGCTTCCCTTGCCCGCCCGCCCCGGTTTCGGCACATTGGCGACACGGGCCGCGCGTTGATCCTTCCCTCGATCATCTCTCCGCGCGGTCCCCTGTGACCCTGCCCCTTTCCTCATCGCGCCACCCATGCCAATCTCGGCCGAAACCGGGAGGGCAAATGCCGATCACCACCTGCATTTTCGATGCCTATGGCACGCTTTTCGATGTCACCGCCGCCGCCCGCGAGGCAGCAGGCGAACCGGGGCGCGAGGCGCTGGCCGAGGTCTGGCCCGGGCTGGCCGAGGACTGGCGGCGCAAGCAGCTTGAATACACCTGGCTTCGCGCGATCACCGGCGAACACAAGGATTTCTGGGCGGTCACCCAAGACGGGCTGGACTGGGCGCTGGACGCGCAATCGCTGTCGGGCGATGCAGACCTGCGCGACCGCCTGCTGGCGCTCTACCGCGAATTGTCGGCCTTTCCCGAGGTGCCCGACATGCTGGCGCGGCTCAAGGCAGCGGGGTTTGCCACCGCGATCCTGTCGAACGGTTCGCCCGGAATGCTCGATGACGCGGTCGGATCGGCGGGGATCGGCGACCTGCTGGACGATGTGCTGTCGGTCGAAAGCGTCGGCATCTTCAAACCGGCCCGGCAGGTCTATGAACTGGTGACGACACGCTTCGCCTGCGCGCGCGATTCGGTGCTGTTCGTGTCCTCGAACGGATGGGACGTGGCGGCGGCGACGGGTTTCGGCTTTTTCACCGCCTGGGTGAACCGCGCCGGCGCACCGCAGGACCGGCTTGGCCATCCGCCGCACGAGATCCTGCCAGACCTCACTGCCATTCCCGACATTGCGCAGGCGATCTGATGACTGAGATCCGGTATTTCACCGCGAAGGACGGCACCCGGCTGGCCTGGCGCGACGAGGGCGCGGGCCTGCCCGTGATCGCGCTGGCCGGGCTGACGCGCCATGGCGGCGACTTCGATTTCGTGGCCCCGCACCTGTCGGATGTGCGCCTGATCCGGCCCGACTATCGCGGCCGCGGAGCCTCGGGGCGGGCCGATTGGCAAAGCTACACGGTTCCGCAAGAGGCTGAGGATGTGGTCGCGCTGATGAATCACCTGGGCCTGAAGCGCGCCGCGTTCCTCGGCACCTCGCGCGGCGGGCTGATCGCGATGGCGCTGGCGGCCAGCGTGCGCGAGCGGGTGATCGGCGTATGCCTCAACGATGTCGGCCCGGTGGTCGATGCGGAAGGGCTGGCCGGGATCGAGGCCTTCATCGGCCGCAACCCTTCGGCCCGGACCTTCGAGGAGGCGGCAGAGGCGCGGGCGCGCACGGCGGTGGGTTTCTCGGACGTGCCGGAAGGCCGGTGGCTGGCCGATGTGAAAAACCTGTTCGTCCGGGGCGAGGATGGGCTGGTCGTCAACTACGACCCGGCCCTGCGCGAGGCATTCCTGGCCGGTTACGTGCCCGGCCAAGCGGTCGAGGTCTGGCCCTTGTTCGAGGCGCTCGACGGTCTGCCCCTGGCGCTGATCCACGGTGCCGGATCGGATCTTCTGGCCGCGGCGACGGTGGCCGAAATGCGCGCGCGCCGGCCCGACATGATCTATGCCCGCGTGCCGGGGCGGGGGCATGTCCCCTGGCTCGATGAACCCGAGGCGCTGGCGGCGATCCGCGCCTGGCTTGAGGCTTGCCGATGAACATCGACATGATCCGCGCCGCCGCCGCGCGCCTTGACGGCCATGCCCGGCGCACACCGCTGCTAGGCTCGCCGTTTCTCGACGAAATCGCCGGGCGGCGGGTGCTGGTGAAGTCCGAATGCCTGCAACACACCGGCAGTTTCAAATATCGCGGCGCGCGCGCGGCGCTGACGGCGCTGGACCCGGCCACCCGGGCGCGCGGTGTCATCGCCTTTTCCTCGGGCAACCATGCCCAGGGCGTGGCGCTGGCGGCGCGCGAGCTTGGCGTGGCGGCGTTGATCGTGATGCCGTCGGACGCGCCGAAGCTCAAGATCGCCAACACCCGCGCGCTGGGGGCCGAGGTGGTGCTCTACGACCGCGCGACCGAGGATCGCGACGCCATCGGCGCGCGGCTGGCGGGCGAACGCGGGCTGACGCTGGTCAAACCGTTCGACGAACCCGAGGTGATCGCCGGGCAAGGCACCGTGGGGCTGGAGATCGCCGCGCAGGCCGCGGCGATGGGCATCGAGCGCGCCGAGGTTCTGGTGCCCTGCGGCGGCGGCGGCCTGACCTCCGGCATCGCGCTGGCGCTCGAGGCCGAGGCACCGGGGTTTCGGGTGCGCCCGTGCGAGCCCGAGGGATTCGACGACACCCGCCGCTCGCTGGCCGCCGGGGAAATCCGCACCAACGCGCAGATGACCGGCTCGATCTGCGACGCCATCGTCACGCCCTCACCCGGCAAGCTGACCTTTCCGATCATGCACAGGCTGTGCGGGCCGGGCCTTGCGGTCAGCGACGACGATTGCCTGCACGCGATGGCGCTGGCCTTCACCCGGCTCAAGATCGTGATCGAGCCGGGCGGCGCGGTCGCGCTGGCCGCGGCACTTTGGCATGGCGACGACCTGACCCGGGAAACCGCCATTGTCGTCGCCTCCGGCGGCAACGTCGACGCGGCGCTGTTTCGCGAGGCGCTTGAACGCTTCGGCTGAGCCGCCCTGTCCCCGATCCCCGATCTGGCCTAGACAGGGGCCGTGCCGTTAACGAAAGGTCCGCCCATGAAGTTCTCCATCGCCTCTTTCAACGTCAAGAACCTGATCGGACCGGACAAGGAATATTACCAATTCCAGAGCTACACCCCCGAGGAATACGCCTGGAAACGCAACTGGACCGCCAACCAGCTTGTCGATCTGGACGCCGACGTGATCGGCTTTCAGGAGATTTTCGAGGAAGAGGCGCTGGTCGACGTGATCGGCGAGGCCAGCACAAGGGCGCGCGATCTGAACGGCGCGGTGATCCCCGACCGGGGCAAGGCCTATGCCCGCAAGGTGATTTTCGACAAGCTGGGCGTCATGCCCTATGACGAGGGCGCGCTGGTCTTCGCCCCCAATGCCGCCGACGCGGGCGAGCCGGGCAAGCGCAGACCGGGCGTCGCGGTCCTGTCGCGGCTGGGCTTCGCCGGGCCGCCCGAGGTGATCCAGGACCTTGCCACGCCGCTCGAAATTCCCTTTCAGCCGCTGCGCGGCACCGATCCGGGGCTGGATGCTGGCCGCTACGTGCTGCGCCGGTTGTCGCGCCCGATCCTCAAGGTGCGCATTCCGGTGGGCGATCAGGTCGTCACGCTGTTCAACTGCCACCTGAAGTCCAAGCTGGGCGAGCATATCACCCCGCCCGGCGCGGCCTTCGCACCCGAAGAAGACCTGACCCGCTACGACCCCGTAGGCCGCGCCATGGGCAGCCTGCGCGCCGCCGTGCGCCGGATGGCCGAGGCCTGGGTGCTGCGGCGCGAGATCGTGAGCGAACTGGCGGCGGGCAACCCGGTGGTGGTGCTGGGCGATTTCAACGATGGCGAACACGCGGTGAGTTCCGAGATCATCGCCGGCGAAGTCCCGTTCAGAAACTACGCCTGGATGCTGCGCCACGATGCCGAAAGCTACAATGACCGCTATTCCCCCGAGGAACACATCGTCATCACCGCCGCCGTCGAGGCCGCGCGCCTGCATTCGGCGGAAAGCCTGTTCGTCGCCCGGTCGCTGCGCGACATGGTCTATACCTCGGCGTTCATGGGGGTCTACGAGTCGATCGACCAGATCCTGCTCAGCCGCCATTTCCATCCCGAAAACGACGGGCGGATCGCGGATATGGAGTATTTCTCGGTCCTGAACGACCACATCACCGATGGTTCGCACCCGGAAGCGCCCTACAACAAGCTCGCCTCCGACCACGGCCAGATCAAGGCGCATCTCAGGTTGCGGTGACGGCGGGTTTCACTAGGCTCGGGCATGTTCTGACGGAGACCGAACCATGTTGATGGCAGACCTCGGCGATATCCGGGTGCATTACGACGACCGGGGGCCAAAGGACGCCCCGGTTGTGGCGTTCGCCAATTCGCTCGGCACCGATTTCCGGCTTTGGGACGCGGTGCTGCCGCATCTGCCGGACGGCTTGCGGATTATCCGCTACGACATGCGCGGCCACGGGCTGACCACCGCACCCGAGCCGCCCTATTTCATGGGCGACCTGGTCGGGGACGCGGCGCGGCTGCTGGATCACCTCGGCGTCAGGGAATGCGTGTTCGTCGGGCTTTCCATCGGCGGCATCGTGGCGCAGGGGCTGGCCGCCGAACGGCTCGACCTGGTGCGCGCGATCGTGATCTCCAACTCCGCCGCCCGGATCGGCAACCGCGCGATGTGGGACGAACGCATCGCGGCGGCCCGCGCGGGCGGTGTCGAGGCGCTGGCCGATGGCACGATGGAGCGCTGGTTTGCCGCGGCCACCCGCAAGGACCGCCCCGGGCTGGTCGAGGCCTTTCGCAACATGCTGACGCGCACGCCGCTGGACGGCTATATCGGCTGCATGGAGGCGATCGCGGAAACCGACCTCTACGAGTCCACCGCGCGGCTGAAACTGCCGACACTGGGGATTGCCGCCAGCGAAGACGGCTCGACCCCGCCCGACATGGTGCGCGAAACCACCGACCTGGTGGCAGGGTCAAAGTTTCACCTGATCCGGGGCGCGGGCCACCTGCCCTGCGTCGAGAAACCGGCGGACTATGCCGCCGCGCTGACACGGTTCCTGCAAGAGATCGGACATATCTGAATGGCGAAATTCCTTCTGGTTCACGGCTCCAACCACGGCGCATGGTGCTGGCGCGACCTGATCCCGGCGCTGACGGCACTTGGCCACGACGCGCGCGCCATAGACCTTCCGTCACATGGCGAGGATGCAACGCCGATGGCCGAGGTCACGCTGGACGGCTACGCGCAGGCGATCCTCGATGCGCTCGACGGGCCGACGGTGCTGGTCGGGCATTCGGCGGGCGGCTTTGCCATCACCCGCGCCGCCGAGATCGACCCGGCCAACATCGCCGGGCTGGTGTTCGTCTGCGCCTACGTCCCCGCACCGGGCAAGAGCCTGGTGGACATGCTGCGCGAAGCCCCGAGCCAACCGCTCAAGGGCGGGCTGGAGGTCGGGCACGACGGTGCCGCGTTCCGCTTCAAGGAGGACACGGCGCGCAGGCTGGTCTATCACGACTGCCCGCCCGAGGCGGTGGAGTTCGCCCTCGCCCATGTCGGCTGGCAGCCGATGGCGCCGCAGACCACGCCGGTGGCGTTCACCGGCAAGGGCGCTCACCTGCCGCGCGACTACGTGCTGTGCACCGAAGATCGCACCATCGAACCAGCCCACCAACGCCAGATGAGCGCCGGGTTCGACCAGGGCCATGTGCACGAGATCAATACCGGCCATTGCCCGTTTCTGTCCGACCCTAAGGGTCTGGCCGGGCTCATCGACCGGATCGTAACGGCGGGCTGAACCGGCCACAGGCCATGAGGGACCAGCAGGAAAAGGAAACAGCCATGCAGACGATCAAGGCCGCCGTGCTGCACGAAATCGGCCAGCCGCTGGTGATCGAGGACATCGCCATCCGCGCGCCGCGCACCGGTGAAGTCGAGGTGACGATCGACGCGGTGGCGATCTGCCAGTCGGATATCTCCTATATCGACGGCGGTTTTCCCTGCGCCCTGCCCGCCGTGATGGGCCACGAGGCCGCCGGGCGGGTGACGGCGCTTGGCGAGGGCGTCGCCGGGCTGGCCCCGGGCGACCCGGTCGTCGTCACCCTGATCCGGGCCTGCGGCACCTGCCCGTCCTGCCGGGCGGCGCATCCGGCTATTTGCGAGACACCCCATGCCCCGACCGATGGTCCGATTTCCACCACGGCGGGTGCGGCGCTGTTCCAGGGGCTGAACTGCGGCGCGTTTGCCGAAAAGGTGGTGGTCGATCACAGCCAGGTGGTGCGCCTGCCGGACGGCATCCCGATGGACGCGGCCTCGCTTCTGGCCTGCGGGGTGATCACCGGGGTCGGCTCGGCGGTCAATGTCGCGCGCATCCGCCCCGGGCAAAGCGTGGTGGTGATCGGTGCAGGTGGCGTCGGGCTGAACGCGATCCAGGGCGCGCGCATGGCCGGTGCGACAAGGATCGTCGCGGTCGACATGAGCGAAGCCAAACTGGACGACGCCCGCGCCTTCGGGGCCACCGACGGGGTTCTGGCCAGCGGGGACAAGCCGTGGAACGAGGCCAAGCGGCTGCTCGGCGGGCGCGGGGCGGACGCGGTGCTGGTCACGGTCGGGCTGGCGCCAGTCTATGACAGCGCGCATCGCTACCTCGCCCCCGGCGGTAACATGGTCATGGTCGGGCTGCCCCATGCCCGCGACAAGGCCAGCTATTCGCCGCTGGGAATGGCCAATGCCGGGCAGAGCATCCTGGGTTCGATGATGGGCGACGCGGTGATCGGGCGCGACATCCCGTGGCTGGTCGAGATGTATCGCCAGGGCCGCCTGATGCTCGATGAGCTTGTGTCCGGGCGCTACCGGCTCGACCAGATCAACGAGGCCATCGCCTCGACCCGGTCGGGCACGGCCCGGCGCAACGTGATCGTGATGCGGGAATAGGGCGGGCGGTTGGCGACCCCTGAAGGACTCGAACCCTCAACCTGCGGATTAGAAGTCCGCTGCTCTATCCAGTTGAGCTAAGGGGCCGCTGGCCAGAGGGATAGCCTTGCAGCCGCGCCCCATGCAACTCGAAACGGCGCAACTCGAAACGACCGTCAGCCGCGCAGCTTGCGCGCGACCATCCAGGTGACAGGGGCGGCGATGACGAACCCTGCAACGGCGGCGTAGATGATCGGCATCGTGGTGGTGAACCCCGCCGTCAGCGCGGCGACGATCAGCGACCCGGCCAGCGTCGTGCCGGCAACGAAGTAGAGCGCGAGAAGCAGAAACATGTCCATATCCCTTTCAGACCTATCAGGCTTGCCGCAAACTGACCCCGGCATGCGGGCGCGTCATTGATCCAGATCAGAGGTTTCGCCCCTTCGGGCGCGACCTTTTTGCATTCCTCAGCGCATCCGGCCGGCCACGACCATCGCGACGGGCCAGCCGACGACATAACCAGCCAGCGCCGCGCCGAGCAGCGGCCACGGCCCGGTGATACCCGCGACCAGCGCCGCCACCACGCCGACCGCGGCCAGCGTGGAGCCGATCATCGGGCCGAGGAAAAACACCAGCCGGGTCATGCCTCGGGCTTGGTCATCCGGCTGAGCACGTCGGATTTCAGCACGAACTGCTGGTAGAGCGCGCCGAGCACATGCAGCCCGACGATGACCAGCAGCAGGTTCTTCATCAGCTCATGCCCGTCGGCAGCCTGTTCGGCACCGCCGAACCAGGCGGCGATGCCCGAAATCGGCAACAGGATCAGCAGCAGGTAGAGCAGCCCGTGCGTCGCCCGCGCGACGAATTTCAGCACCGCGGGTTCGTCCGCCGGAAGCGCGATCGCGCCGCGGCGCACGCGCAGCACGATGCGCCAGATCACCAGCAGCAGGATCAACACGCCGGTGGCGATGTGCTGGGCGATCATCGGGCTGAAGCCGACCTCCAGCCCGTCTTCGACCCGTTCCCAGCCTTCGGCGATGGCGTCGTGGAACAGGAATTGCGCTGCGACCAGCAGCAGAATCGCCCAGTGCAGGGCGATCTGGGTGCGGGTATAGCCTTGGGTCATGGGATTGCCTCCAATACGGGTGGGGCAAGTCCCTTGCGCGCCACCTGACTCCGTTCACTGATTTGTGACGGATGTCGGGGCGCGCGGCAAGAAAGACAAGACTGGCACGTGACGACAAATCGCCCCAGCCTGTCGGACGCGGACCCTCAGCGCACGGGCGCGCCGCGCCTCACCGACCAGTCCGGGTCTTCGCGCCGCACCTTGCGGGTATTCCAGATGCCCGCAGGCACCCCGATGGCCGCGCCGATGATGCCGGCCACGACAAAGGCGGCCCAGGAATACCAGCCGAACGCAAAGAACGCGACCAGCGCACCGCCGGCGATACAAAGCGCCCAGAGGGGAATGAACAGCAATCTCCATCCATAGGTCATGACGGTCTCCTTTCGGTCTGAGAAGAGAACGCTTGGAGCCGGGGATGGTTCCGGTGGCACGTCCAACCTGCGGTTTTCGATAGGCTGGACCATGTCCCGCACCTGATGCGGGTCGACCGCGGCGACGGAATTCGCCAACCACGGCCCGGTGGTGTCGGTGACGACGTGTGGAGTCCGGTCAGGAATCCATCTTCAACGCCGAAATGAACGCCTCTTGCGGGATATCCACCTTGCCGAACTGGCGCATCTTCTTCTTGCCCGCCTTCTGCTTTTCCAGCAGCTTCTTTTTGCGCGTTGCATCGCCGCCGTAGCATTTGGCCGTCACGTCCTTGCGCAGCGCCGACAGGGTTTCGCGCGCGATCACCTTGCCGCCGATGGCCGCCTGGATCGGGATCTTGAACATGTGGCGGGGGATCAGGTCCTTGAGCTTTTCGACCATCGCCCGTCCGCGCATCTCGGCGCGGTCGCGGTGCACCATGGTCGACAGCGCATCCACCGGCTCTTCATTCACCAGGATCTGCATCTTGACCAGGTTGTCGGCGCGGTAGCCGGTCAACTGGTAGTCGAAGCTGGCATAGCCCTTGGTCACCGATTTCAGCCGGTCGTAGAAGTCGAACACCACCTCGTTCAGCGGCAGGTCGTAGACCACCATCGCCCGCGACCCGGCATAGGTCAGGTCGAGCTGGATGCCACGCCGGTCCTGGCAGAGTTTCAGCACATCCCCGAGGAACTCGTCCGGCACCAGGATCGTCGCCTTGATGCGGGGTTCCTCGATATGGTCGACATAGGTCAGGTCGGGCATGTCGGCGGGGTTGTGCAATTCGCGCATCGTCCCGTCCTTCATGAAGATGTGATAGACCACGCTGGGCGCGGTGGTGATCAGCTCGATGCTGTATTCACGCTCCAGCCGGTCGCGGACCACTTCGAGGTGCAACAGCCCGAGGAACCCGCAGCGAAAGCCGAAGCCCAGCGCCGCCGAGGTCTCCATCTCGTAGCTGAAGCTCGCGTCGTTCAGCGCCAGTTTCTCGATCGCGTCGCGCAGGTCTTCGAACTCGGCCGAATCCACCGGAAAGAGGCCGCAGAACACCACCGGGACCGACGGCTTGAAGCCCGGCAGCGCGCGGTCGGTGCCCTTTTTCTCATGCGTGATGGTGTCGCCCACCCGCGTGTCGCGGACCTGCTTGATCGAGGCGGTGATGAAACCGATCTCGCCCGGCCCAAGCTCGTCCACCGGCATCATGCCGGGGCGGAACACCCCGATCCGGTCGACCTGGTGGACCGATCCGTTCTGCATCATCCTGACCCGGTCGTTCTTTTTCAGAACCCCGTCCATGATGCGCACCAGCACGATCACCCCGAGATAGGCGTCATACCAACTGTCCACCAGCATCGCCTTGAGCGGCGCGTCGCGCGTGCCCTTGGGGGCGGGCAGGTGGTGGACGATGGCCTCCAGCACCTCGTGGATGCCGACGCCGGTTTTCGCCGAAACCCGGATCGCGCCCGAGGCGTCGATGCCGATCACGTCCTCGATCTGCTCGGCCACCCGGTCGCAATCGGACGCCGGCAGGTCGATCTTGTTGAGCACCGGCACGATCTCGTGGTCCGCGTCGATCGCCTGGTAGACGTTGGCCAGCGTCTGCGCCTCGACCCCTTGCGTCGAATCGACCACCAGCAGCGAGCCTTCGACCGCGCGCATCGAGCGGCTGACCTCGTAGGCGAAATCGACATGGCCGGGCGTGTCGATCAGGTTCAGCACATAGGCCTCGCCGTTGTCGCTGGTGTAGTTCAGCCGCACCGTGTTGGCCTTGATGGTGATGCCGCGCTCGCGCTCGATATCCATCGCATCGAGCATCTGCGCCTTCATGTCGCGCGCCGAGACGGTATCGGTCTCCTGGATCAGCCGGTCGGCAAGGGTGGATTTGCCGTGGTCGATATGGGCGACAATCGAGAAATTGCGGATATGGGCGAGGTCTGTCATGGGCGTGGATATGCGGGGGAAAGGGGCGTTCGTCAATGGGGATGCCACCCCTGCGGCGGACGGCGGGGTGAACACGGCTCTACGGGTCCGGGGTATCTCCCCCGGCACGCTGTTTCGATTGCCGGGCGACGACGCCAAGGCCGTGGGCGGCGGAGTTTAGGATGGCGCGCGCCTTGGGGTCGTTCATCGTTTCGGCCTCGGCATGAAGCCAGGCGACCGCCGCGCGCAGGGCCATGCGATGTCCCGCCTTGAAGTCATCGCTTCGGTCGGGTCCGCAGATCAGCCCGCGCGGCAATCGGTTGAATGGGTCGCGGTCTTCGGTCACAGATCCAGCTTGCCCTGCCGCCCCCGATCCTCCTCGCGGGCGGCCTTCTTGAAGGTGTCGGAGCGCGACAGCGGCAGGCGCAGGGCGCGGTCGCGCAGTTCCAGCGCCTCCTCGATGCTGACGATCTGGATGCGCGGCACCGGCTCGAACCCCTCGATCTCGCACAGCCCGGCGGCGGCGGCCTCGGCGATCATGGTCTTCTTGGGTTCCGTGAGGGTCAGGAAGATGCCGACCTCGGCACCCTCACGCTCGATCACACCGCGCAGGTCGCGGACCATCGAGACGCCGATGTTGTCGCCGGCCTTGACCGAGACGATGGCGCGGTGGGTCTTGCCGAAATAGATATTGCCGTCGATGCCCCGGTCGGCGCCCTTTTTCGACATGTTGCCGGGCTGGGCGTTGATCAGGGACAGCGCCCATTTCTCGAACTCGAAATAGTAGTTCTTGTCGTCGCGCCCGCGCCGGGCCATGTCGCGCGCGCCGGATATATCCTGCGGCACGCCGTGGGTGGTGAACTCAACGTCCTCGAAGGCGTCGCGCAGGCGTTTTTCGATCAGGCCGATGGCCAGATGGGTCACGTCGATGCCGATCCATTTCCGCCCCAGCTTCTGCGCCGCGTGAACCGTGGTGCCGCAGCCGCAGAACGGGTCGAGCACCACGTCGCCGGGGTTGGACGAGGCCGAAAGGATGCGCTCCAGCAGGGCGACGGGTTTCTGGGTGGGGTAGCCGAGGCGTTCTTGGGCTTGGGAGTTGATCGGACGAATGTCGTCCCAGTCGTCCGAAATCGGAACGCCGGGCATCTCATCAAGGTAGCGCTTGTATTGCGGAACACCCCCCGGCTTTGTTTGAACTATACGCCCATCCTGTATGAGCTGCTCCATTTTCTCCCTAGTGTATCGCCAATACCGCGTAACACCCATCACTTCATAGTGCGCATTCCCTTTTGCCGCACCACCCGGTCCGGTCAGGTTATCTAGCCGATAATGCCGACCGTTCTCGTCTTTGTTTCGATATTTTGTTGCAACATATTTTTCGTCATATTCACCGAAAGGCTGATTGTAGATCAGTTCACCTGTGCCTTCTTTCCAGTAGCGAAAAATTATATCTCGCACCCTGGGGAAGTGTTTTGCCCCCTGCTTGTAATCCGCTTTTGCCGTGGTCCGGCGCCAACTGATCTCGTTCACAAATCTCTTCGCACCAAACACCGCATCCAGCAGTATCTTCAGGTAGTGGCTCGCGGTTGGGTCACAGTGCAGGTAGAGGCTGCCGGTGGGCTTCAAGACCCGGTGCAGCTCGATCAGCCTGACCGCCATCATCGCCAGATAGGCCATCATGTCGTTCTCGCCCAGAAACGAGCGCATCGCGCGCAGCATTTCCGCCGCCGCCCCGTTGCCCGAGCGCAGCACCTCGCCAAACGCCGCCTCGGCTGAATCGTTCCAGTGCCAGGTGTCGTCGAACGCCTCGATCTGGGCGGCGGACTCGTTGCCCGACGGCCCCTTGAACAGCACGTTATAGCTGGCATTCGAATTGAACGGCGGGTCCAGATAGATCAGATCGACGCTCTCATCCGCGATGGAATTGCGCAGCACTTCGAGGTTGTCGCCATAGTAGAGATGATTTGTCATACTGCCCGGATACGCCCAAATGGTTGACGCGATCTTTGCGCATCCTGACCGGGCAGGCAAGGATCGAGGGGCGATGACCCAGACAGCCATAAAACAGGTGCGCGTGACCGGGCGGGTGCAGGGCGTGGCGTTTCGAGCCTGGACCCGGGCCGAGGCGGCGCGGCTGGGGCTGACGGGCTGGGTGATGAACCGGGGCGACGGCGCGGTCCTGGCGCATCTCGAGGGGCCGCGCGAGGCGGTCGAGGCGATGCTGACCCTGATGTGGCAGGGGCCGGGGGCGGCGCGGGTTCAGGACGTGCAGGCCGAGGACGTGGCCGCCGAGCCGGGATTGTCGGGGTTCACCATCCGCCATTAGCCCCGGGCGTATTGTGGTCACGCGCCGGGCGGCGTAATGATAGCGCAAACGTAGCCGATCCCGAGTGCCGCCATGTCCGACATCCTGACCGTCACGCTCAACCCCGCGCTCGACATCTCGACGACGGTCGACCATGTGCGCCCCGGCGACAAGCTGCGCTGCGCCGCCCCGGTGCGCGACACCGGCGGCGGCGGCATCAACGTGGCCCGCGCCATCGGCGAGCTTGGCGGCATGGCCACCGCCTTCGTGGCGCTGTCGGGGTTTCACGGGCAGGAGTATCTCGACCTGCTCCGGCACGAACCTGTGACCCCCGAAGTCTACGAAATCCACGGCGAAACCCGGCAATCGCTGGCGGTCACCGACCGCTCCACCGGCAAGCAGTTCCGCTTTGTCATGCCCGGCCCGCGCTGGTCGCCGGACGAGGCCGATGGCGCGCTCGACGCGATCGCGGCGGTGACGCCCAGGGGCGGCTATGTGGTCCTGTCCGGCAGCCAGCCGCCCGGCGTGCCGCTGCATTTCCCGACCCAGTTGGCCGCGCGGGTCGACGAGGCCGGGGCCAGGCTGATCCTCGACACCTCCGGCGCACCGCTGCGCGCGCTTCTGAATGTCGGGTCGGCGCGTCAGCACGTGCTGCGCCTTGACGGCGCCGAAAGCGAGGATCTGGCCGGGCGGTCGTTCGCCTCGCACACCGAGGTGGCGGACTTTGCCGAAGACCTGGTCAAGCGCGGCGTGGCCGAGGTCGTGGTGCTGGCGCTCGGCCCCGATGGCTCGGTGCTGGCCACCAAGGGCGGGCGTTGGCATTCCAACACGCCGCCGGTGCCGGTCAAGTCCAAGGTCGGCGCGGGCGACAGTTTCGTCGGCGCCTTCGCGCTTGCGGTCGAACGCGGCGCGGCCTGGCAGGATGCGCTGGTGCAGGGCGTCGCCGCAGCCTCGGCGGCGGTGATGAGCGACGCGACCGGCCTGTGCCAGAAGGCCGATGTCGAGGCGCTGGCAAAGGCCGCGACACTGGCCCGCATCTGAGCACAGGCGCGCGCGATGAAATTGCGGCGACCCGCGATTTCTGCTATCGAATCTCGCAATCACAACCGGGAACGCCGGGAACGAAGAGGCAGACCATGAAACGGACGATAGCGGCCCTTGCCCTTGGCATGGCCATGTTCAGCGCGGCCCCGGCCCAGGCCGGCGGCATCATCGAAAACGCCTGTCTGGGGTCGGACCGGCCCGGGCGCACGCGGGTGCTTTGCAACTGTATCCAGCAGGTCGCGGACACGGTGTTGTCGTCCAGCGAACAGCGGCGCGGCGCCAAGTTCTTCAAGGACCCGCACGAGACCCAGGTTCTCAGGATGTCGGCCAGCCGGTCGGACGCGGCGTTCTGGCAAAAGTGGCAGGTGTTCGGCGCGACGGCCGAGAAATACTGCCAGTAACCCTCAGAACAGATCGCGGACCAGCCCCGCCGCACACAGCTCGATCAGGTCCAGCGTGGCCTCGAAATCGCGCGTGTAATAGGGGTCTGGCACGTGGTCCAGCCCGGTCTCGGGGACATAGTCGGTGAACAGGCGGACCGGCGTCGTCGCGCCCTCGGGCCGCAGCCGTTCGATATCGGCGCGGTTGTCCTGGTCCATCGCCACGATCAGATCGAAGTCGAGGAAATCGCGCCGGGTGAACTGGCGCGCACGCAGCCCGCGCAGGTCGATCCCCCGCCGGGCGGCGGCGTCGATCATCGGGCGATAGGGCGGCTTGCCGCGATGCCAGTCCGAGGTGCCGGCACTGTCCAGCCGCAGGCGGTCCCCGACGATCTCGCGCACCACCCCTTCGGCGGCGGGCGAGCGGCAGATGTTGCCGAGACAGACGAAGAGAACGCGCCGGGTCATCCCCGGGCTTCTAGCCGCCGCCCGCCGGGCCGACAAGTCAGCGCAGCACCCCGGCGCGCAGCATGGCGCGGGCATAGAGCCACAACAGCAGCGCAACAACGATCACCGCCGCCGAGAACGCCATCGCGCCGGGCCCCATCATATCAACCACATCGGTGCCCCCGGCGATGGTGAACGAGATGTTGACGATGATCCCGATCAGCGAGACCGAGAACGACAGCGCCGCCAGCCGCGAGCGCAGCAGAAGCAGGATCGAGCCGAGGATCGCCCCCCAGACGCCGAGCGCCCAGAAGATGTTCAGCCAGACCGGCAGCGCGTCGTACCACGCGGCCTGGTCCGGCGTCATCATCGCGCGGTAGCTTTCGACCCCCATCTGCATCATCAGGTAGTCATAGACCCCGCCCGCGTTCCACGCGAGCGACACGATCCCGATCACCCAAAGGTGCCACGGTGTCCTCATCGGTTCTCCCCTCCCCGTTCGCGCCAGACCATTTTCATGTAAAGCCGCCCGCCGGCCAGTTCGTCCAGCATCTGCCGTATGCGTTTTTCCCGCGTCTCGGCGCGTTTCGCCCGCGCGATCCAGCCCAGGTAGTCATTGCGCTGATAGGGCGGACGGGCCTGGTAAGCCTCGTCCAGCCCCTCGGCCCTGAGCCGGTCGGCAATGTCATCGGGCATCGGGTTCGGATCGCGCCTGAGCATGGTTTGAGCGTGGCGGCTTGCGGCGATCCGGTCAAGCGGGCAGGATTTCGCCATGAACATCGTCATCCTCACCGGCGCCGGGATTTCCGCCGAAAGCGGGCTGGGCACGTTTCGCGACGTGGGCGGCCTGTGGACCAGGTACGACCTGAACGAAGTGGCCACGCCCGAGGGGTTCGCGCGCAACCCGGCCTTGGTGCACGAGTTTTACAACGCCCGCCGCGCCGTCTGCCGGGATGCGGCCGCGCATGCGGGGCATCTGGCCCTGGGCCGATTGATGCGCGCCATGCCGGACACGGCCACGCTGGTGACCCAGAACATCGACACCCTGCACGAACGCGGCGGGGCAAAGGGCGTGATCCACATGCATGGCCGGCTTGACCGCGCGCTTTGCGCCGCCTGCGGCCACCGCTGGGACGCGCCCGACATCATGGCCCCTGACGACCCCTGCCCGGCCTGCGCCGCGACCGCGACCCGGCCTGACGTGGTGTGGTTCGGTGAGATGCCCTACCGCATGGACGAGATCATGGCCGCCCTTTCCCGGGCCGATCTGTTCGTCGCCATCGGAACCTCCGGCAGCGTCTATCCGGCGGCGGGCTTCGTGGCCGAGGCGCGGCAGGCCGGGGCGCGGACACTGGAACTGAACCTCGAAGCCTCCGATGTCGCGCATGCCTTCGACAAGGCCCGCTATGGTCTGGCGAGCGAGGTGGTGCCCGCCTGGGTCGACGAGGTGCTGGCCGGTTCGCCCCCCGCCTGATCGCGCGGACCTTCGCCGCTCAGTGCGCCCCGTCGCATTTCCCGTGATCGCCAAGGGCTGCGAGAATATCGCATTCATGCCCCGGCCCGCCATCACAGCTTTGCACGATCCGGGCAAGCTCGGCCTCAAGCTGCCTCAGCCGCGCGATCCGCTTGCGCACGTCAGCCAGGTGCGTCGTCGCGATGCGGTGGGTGTCGGCATGGCTGGTCGGGTCGAGCATGATCAGCTCGCGGATCGCCTCCAGCGGCAGACCGAGGGCGCGGGCATGGCGGATGAAGGCCAGCCGGTCCAGCCCGGCCTTGTCATAGCGCCGCTGGTTGCCCTCGGTGCGGCCCTCGGGCACGATCAGCCCAAGCCCCTCATAGTATCGGATCGTCGGCACCTTGACCCCGGTGCGACGCGACAACTGGCCTATGGAAAACAACGTATTTTTCCCCTTGAACCTCTAGCGACTAGAGAGATTACATAGGTCTGGCGGAAAGGAAACCCCATGCCCCACGACCATTCCGGCCACCACGGCCACCACCATCACGTCGACCCCGACGCCGGCGACCGCGCGGTCGGAGCGGCGGTTGCGATCAATGTCCTGCTGACGGTCGCCGAGATCGTCGGCGGCATCCTGTCAGGCTCGGTCGCGCTGATCGCCGATGCGGTGCACAACCTGTCGGACGCCGCCTCGCTGGCCATCGCCTGGGGCGCGCGCAAGATCGCCCGCAGGCCCACCGATGCGACCATGACCTTCGGCTACAAGCGCGCCGAACTGGTGGCCGCGCTGATCAACTACTCCACGCTGATCCTGATCGGCCTCTACCTCGTGTGGGAGGCCGCCCAGCGTTTCATCGAGCCGCCCGGCATCGACGGCGTACTGATGATCGCGGTGGCGGGATTTGCGCTGGTGGTCGACCTGGTGACCGCGCTGCTGACCTACCGGCTGTCCAGGCAAAGCCTGAACATCCGCGCCGCGTTCCTGCACAACCTCGCCGACGCGCTGGGATCGGTCGCGGTGATCGTGGTGGGCGTGCTGATCCTGTGGTTCGACTGGCGGCTGGCCGACCCGATCGTGACGCTGGGGATCGCGGGCTATATCCTGTGGCTGGCCCTGACCGAGATCCGCACGGTGATCCGCATCCTGATGCTGGGCAGCCCGCCGGATATCGAGCCGGGCGAGGTGCTGGATGTCATGCAGGCGGTCGAGGGCGTGGTCAACGTCCATCACCTGCACATCTGGCAGATCTCGGAACACGCCACCTCGCTCGAGGCGCATGTGGTGACCGAGGCGGAAACCCTCGACGATCTCGCCGCGGTCAAGGCGCGGGTGCGGGCGGCCCTCAAGGACCGGTTCGCGATCACCCACGTGACGCTCGACACCGAGCAGCCGGGGGCGGCGTGCGATGGGGCGGCGCAGATCGGGGCCTAGTCGACGATCAGCGTGAGCATATGGTAGATCAGCGCCGACATCAGCGCCGCTGCCGGCACCGTGATCACCCAGGCCGCAACGATGGTCATGAAATGCGACCGGCGCACCAGCTTGCGGCGGCGCACTTCCTCGGCGGCAATCCGGGTTTCGGCAGGGCGGTTCTGGTTGTTCGCGCGCCGGCGCCGCGTGGCGTGCCATTCACGGTAGAACCCGACGCCGAACACACCGCCCACGGCGATATGCGTGGAACTGACCGGCAGACCCAGCCAGCTGGCCACGATCACCGTGATCGCGGCCGACAGCGCCACGCAATAGGCGCGCATCGGGTTGAGCTTGGTGATCTGGCTGCCGACCATGCGGATGAGCTTCGGCCCGAACAACAGCAGCCCGAAGGAAATGCCGAACGCCCCGATCACCATCACCCAGAGCGGGATCGTGACCTTGCCGGCGAACTCGCCGATGCTCTCGGCATGGACGATGGCGGCCAGCGGGCCGACCGCGTTGGCCACGTCATTGGCGCCGTGGGCAAAGGACAGCAGCGCCGCCGACAACACCAGCGGCAGGGCGAACAGCGTTTTCAGCGACTTGTTGCGATTCTCCATGCCCTCGGACTGGCGGCGAATCAGCGGCGCGGCGGCGACATAGGCCAGCGCGCCGACCCCGACGCCGATCATCAGCGCCACCGGCAGGTCGATATCCACGATCCGCTGCAGGCCCTTGACCCCGAGATAGGCCGCGAACGCGCCCGCCATGATGCCGATCAGCACCGGCACCCAGCGCCGGGCCGCGGCGATCTTGTCGTCCTGGTAGATGATATAGCGCTTGATGAAGGCCAGGAACGCCGCCGCCACGACACCGCCCAGCACCGGTGAAATCACCCAGCTGGCGGCAATCGCGCTCATCGAGGTCCAGTTGACCGCGCCCAGACCGGCCGCGGCGATCCCCGCGCCCATCACGCCGCCCACGACCGAATGGGTGGTCGAGACCGGCGCGCCGACCCAGGTGGCCAGGTTGACCCACAGCGCCGACGAGATCAGCGCCGCCATCATCGCCCAGATGAACACGTCCGCCTGTTCGACCGAATGCGGGTCGATGATGCCCTTGGAAATGGTCGACACCACGTCGCCACCGGCCAGAAGCGCGCCCGCGCTTTCGAACAGCGCCGCGATCACGATGGCGCCGCCCATCGTCAGCGCATTGGCGCCGACCGCCGGGCCCATGTTGTTGGCAACATCGTTGGCGCCGATGTTCAACGCCATGTAGGCGCCGAACGCCGCCGCCGCGATCACCACGTAATTGGTTGGTTTCTGGCCGAAAAATACCGTCGAGATCAGGGCGGCGACGACGATGAAGGCCAACGCGATACCCATGCCCACCATCGGGCGCGCGACATACTGGGTTGCAAGTTCGAGCTGGCCGATGCGGCCGAGATCCTTGTCCAGTGTTTGCCACTGGCGACCCTTTTTCCCGATGCTCACGACACGCCCCCTGCGGCGGTTTTTGGAAAACCGAACGGTTCAGGGGGCGGTTACCGCACTGGCGGACGTAATGCAACGCCGCGTTTTCGACGCCTGCTCAGAAGGCGCGCAAAAGCACTTTCAGGCTGTCTTCCTCGACAAGGTCGGCGGCCGTTTCGAGCGGCACCCACTGGCGCTTGCGCTGGCCCGCCTCGGGATAATCCTCGACGTATTCCTTGACCTTGAGCGGATAGACCCGGGCCGAGCACGGCTCTTCCAACCCGTCGTCATGGTGTTTGACATAGGCGAATTCGCCCACCGGCTTGCGCCCTACGCGGGCGGTTTTCACCCCGGCCTCCTGCCAGGCTTCGATGCGCGCGGCCTCGGCGGCGGATTTGCCGTCCATCGGCCAGCCCTTGGGCAGCATCCAGCGACCGGTGCCGAGGGTGGTGATCAACAGCACCTCTTTGCGGCCCTTGGATTTGCGATAGCACAGCGCCGCGACCTGGAAGCCGCTGGGACGCTTGATCATGGGGCGAAAGACCTCGCCCCAAGCTTTGGATATCAATGACGACATTTCGAAACCGCCTGTTTTTTCTTGTTATTGTCTGATGAATATAAGGAAATAGTTGACGAAATGCAAACCACTGTCGGGTTTGTGCACGCAAATATCACTTTTCACGCGGTTTGGCGCGCAGGGTCGGCGCGGCGGCGGTCGGATCTTCCGGCCAGGGGTGCCTGGGATAGCGTCCGCGCATGTCCTTGCGCACATCGGCGTAGGAACTGGCCCAGAATCCCGGCAGGTCGGTGGTGGTCTGCACCGGACGCCCGGCGGGCGACAAGAGCGTCACCCGCATCGGCGTGGTCCCCACCGTCGGGTGCCGGGTCAGCCCGAACATCTCCTGCAGCCGCACCGATATTTCCGGTGCCTCGCCGGAATAGTCCACCGGCACCTTGCGGCCCAGCGGGGTGACGAACTGCGCCGGTGCTGCCGCGTCGAGCCGCTGCATCTGCCCCCAATCCAGCCGGGCGCGCAGCGCGTCGAGGATGTCGAAGCGTTTCCAGTCGGCGGCACTTCGCACCCCGGCCAGGTGCGGCAACAGCCAGTCCTCCAGCCCGTCCATCAGCGCCGCCTCGGTCATCTCCGGCAAGTCCCTGTCCGCCGCGCGCACAAGCTCGACCCGCGCCATGAACCGCCGCGCACCCGGCGAGGGGGCCAGCCCGATCTGGCGCACCCCGTCCAGCATCGCGCGTGCCACCACCTGCGGGTCGGCGTCGCGCCAAACCCGGTCATCCAGCACCAGCGCGCCAAAGCGTTCCTGTTCGCGCGCCACCACGCGGCCCTCGCGCCGCGACCAGTCGCAGACACGCACCCAGCCGATCGCCTCGCCATGCACCGCGCGCAACTCGGCCTCTGTCAGCGCGGTCGCCATGCGCACCCGCGCCTCGCGCGGGTTGCCGTCGGTGTCGGTGACGACGATCAGCCGCTGCCCGGCCAGCGGATCGGCCTCATCCAGCACCGCGCCCTTGCCGCCCGACAGCACATAGCGCGGATCGTCCCCCGGGCGGCGCAGGCCCACCCGGTCGGGATAGGCCAGCGCCGCCATCTGCGCCCGGGCAAGGTCCGGCCCCGCCTCCACCATCCGCGCCAGCCGCTTGGCCTCCAGGCGGATGCGCTCGACCGTGCCACGGTTGGGCGCGATACCGTGCTCGCGCTGAAACCGCCCCGGATCGGCAATCGCCGCCAGCCGCAGGGACAGCTCCACCGGCCCGCCGCGCGGCAGCGGATCGCGCTCCTCCAGAAGGGCGGCCAGCGACGCCGCCGCCTTTCCGGCGCGCACCAGCATGTGCCCGATGCGCGGATGCAGCGGCAGCCGCGCCAGCGCCTTGCCATGCGCGGTGATCCGGCCCCCGTCCAATGCGCCAAGGCTTTCGAGCAGCGCCCGCGCCTCGCCCAGAACCCCCGGATTGGGCGGCGTCAGGAACGCGAGCCCAGCACCGTCGCCCGCCCCCCACAGCGCCAGTTCCAGCGCCAGCGGCGTCAGGTCGGCGACCTCGATCTCGGCGGGCGCAAAGGCGGGCAGCGCCCCCTCTTCGCCCTTGGTCCACATCCTGTAGCATGTGCCGGGCGCCACCCGCCCCGCCCGGCCCCGGCGCTGATCCGCCTCGGCGCGCGAGACACGCTCCGTCACCAGCCGGCTCATCCCCGACCCCGGATCGACCCGCGCGCGGCGGGCCCGACCGGCATCGACCACGACGCGGATATCCTCGATGGTCAGCGAAGTCTCCGCGATCGACGTGGCCAGCACCACCTTGCGCCCGCCCGCCTCCGCCCGGATCGCCGCGCGCTGGGCGGCCATCTCCATCGCCCCGAACAAGGGCCGGATCACGCAGCCCTCGGGCAACCGCCCGGACAACGTCGCCTCGACCCGCCGGATCTCGCCCTCGCCCGGCAAAAACACCAGCACGCCGCCCCCGGTCTCGGCCACAGCGCGTTCGACCAGCGCCGCCACCGACGCCTCGAACCGCTCGGCCTTGGGCAAGGGCGAATCCAGCCAGATGGTCTCGACCGGGAACGCCCGCCCCTCGGACAGCACCACCGGTGCATCGTTCAGCAGCGCCGCCACCGGCCCGGCGTCGAGCGTGGCCGACATCACCAGCACCACCAGATCCTCGCGCAGCGCCCCCCGCGCCTCCCAGCACAGCGCCAGCCCCAGATCGGCGTTGAGCGAGCGTTCGTGAAACTCGTCGAAGATCACCGCGCCGACACCCTCGAGCGACGGGTCCGATTGCAGCATCCGGGTCAGGATACCCTCGGTCACCACCTCGATCCGGGTCGGCTTGCCCACCTTGGCCTCACCCCTGATGCGATAGCCGACGGTGTCGCCCACCGCCTCGCCCAGCGTCTCGGCCATCCGCTCCGCCGCCGCGCGCGCCGCCAGCCGTCGCGGCTCCAGCATCAGGATCCGGCCCTCGATCAGGCCGAGAAGCGCCAACGGCACCCGCGTGGTCTTGCCCGCCCCCGGCGGCGCCACCAGCACCGCACGCCGGGCACGGGCCAGCGCGGCCTGCACTTCAGGGATCGCATCGTCGATGGGAAGGCGGGGCATCATGGCCCCGTTATCGGTGCAGCCCTAGCGGCGGACAAGCGCAACCTTGCCGTGGATCGTATCGACCACCGCCTGCCTCACCCTGAGCCAGGCGCCGGACAGGTCGTAATCCACTGAAAAGGGGAAATGCGTCGCTTCGGCCATCTCCTCGGCGGTATAGCCCGACAGGCGCACCGCGACGCCAGTGCAGGTCACGCCCTCGGCCCCCCGGCTTTGCTCGGCCAGTTGGAACGACATCGCGCGCTTGCCGTCCCAGGTTCGCCCCGACACGGCGCAGCCCCGTTCCACCGCGCGGTCCGACAGGATCGACAGGATCGCGGCCAGCGGATCGACGCGGCGATCGCCCGACGCGAACGACAGATCCCGGGACGAGGTGCGATAGCCGGTGTCCATATCCTCGCGGTAATAGCTGGGGTCAAAGTCGGGATGGGTGCCGCGCCCGCGCGATTCCATCTCGAAGCGCACCCGCGCGATCAGCCCGACCACGCCCGTGGTGCGAAACTGCGACGCGGCGGCATAGCCGTTGCCCTCGGTGTTGATCGCCGTCGCCATCACGCCCACCGGCAGGCCGAACAGGCGCACCCCGAAACTCACCCGCTCGGTTTCGGCCATCACCGGCGAACCGGTGCTGCCAAGCAAACCGCAAACCAAGGCAAACAGGAAACGAAACCGCATGAGACCCCCGGAATTGACGATTCGGCCCGGATAGAAGGTCATCATAGCAGATCGCCCGGCACCACCTGCCTTCGGGACAAATCGGCTGGACATCGCCGGGCCCGCTGGGCAAGACGGAGGCCAGACCGGGGGTTTGGCATGGATATCGACGATCTGGCAAAGCGGGTTGTGGCGGGCGAACGCCGGGCGCTGGCGCGCGCGATCACGCTGGTCGAAAGCGGCCGCGCCGATCACCGCGCCAATGCCGCGCGCCTGCTTGACGCGGTCGGCGCCACCGGGCGCGAGGCGCTGCGGATCGGCCTGTCGGGCACCCCCGGCGTCGGCAAGTCGACCTTCATCGAGGCTTTCGGGATGTTCCTGATCAAACAGGGGCTGAAGGTGGCGGTGCTGGCGGTCGATCCGTCCTCGGCCCGCTCGGGCGGTTCGATCCTGGGCGACAAGACCCGGATGGAGCGGCTGTCGCGCGAAACCAGTGCCTTCATCCGACCCTCGCCCTCGCAGACGCAACTTGGCGGCGTTGCCCGCCGTTCGCGCGAAGCCGTGGCGCTGTGCGAGGCGGCGGGCTTCGATGTGGTCCTGATCGAGACCGTGGGGGTCGGGCAGTCGGAAACCATGGTCGCGGGCATGGCCGACTTGTTCCTGCTGCTGCTCGCGCCTGCCGGCGGCGACGAGTTGCAGGGGGTCAAGCGCGGCATCATGGAAATGGCCGACCTGATCCTTGTCAACAAAGCCGACGGCGAATTGCGCGACACCGCCCAGCGCACCCGCGCCGATTACTCCGGCGCGCTTCGGCTCCTGCGCAAGCGCCCGCAAGACCCCGAGGGGTTTCCCAAGGCGCTGCTGGTCTCGGCACTGACGCAGGACGGGCTGCCCGAGGCGTGGGACGCGATGCGCGAACTGGCCGAGTGGCGGCGCGAACAGGGCCATTGGGCCGCCAACCGCGCGGCACAAGCCCGGCACTGGTTCGCCGAGGAACTGCGCGCGGGCCTCATCGCACGGCTGGAGCGTGACCCGAAGATCCGCGCCATGGCCGAACGGCTGGACGCCCGGGTCGCGGCGGGAGAGATGTCTCCCACCGCCGCCGCCGAACACCTGTTGGCGACGCTGGACGAATAGCGCCTATTCCTCGGCCAGGAACCCGCCCGATTGCCGCGCCCACAGACCGGCATAAAGCCCGCCCAGCGCCAGCAACTCGTCGTGGCTGCCATCCTCGACCACCCGGCCTTCGTCCAGCACGACGATCCGGTCCATCCGCGCGATGGTCGACAGCCGGTGCGCGATGGCGATCACCGTCTTGCCCTCCATCATGCCATAAAGCGTGTCCTGAATCGCCGCCTCGACCTCGCTGTCGAGCGCCGAGGTGGCCTCGTCCAGCACCAGGATCGGTGCGTCCTTCAGCATCACCCGCGCTATGGCGATGCGTTGCCGTTGTCCGCCCGACAGCTTGACGCCACGCTCGCCCACCTGCGCGGCATAGCCCCGGCCGCCCTTCGGGTCTTCAAGGTTCTGGATGAACTCATGCGCCTCGGCGCGGCGCGCGGCGGCGATCATCTCGTCCTCGCTCGCCTCTGGCCGGCCATAAAGGATGTTGGCGCGCACCGAACGGTGCAGAAGCGAACTGTCCTGGCTGACCATGCCGATGGCGGCGCGCAGGCTGTCCTGCGTGACCGCGCGCACCTCCTGCCCGTCGACCAGGATGCGCCCCTCCTCGGCATCGCGAAACCGCAGCAGCAGGTTCACCAGCGACGACTTGCCCGCGCCCGAGCGCCCCACCAGCCCGACCTTCTGCCCGGCGGGGATCGTCAGGCTGACGTGATCCAGTCCGCCCACGCCCTTGCCGTAGTGATGCGAGACATCGTCGAAACGGATTTCCCCCGCCTCGATCCTCAGCCGCGCGGCATCCGGCGCATCGGTGATCGCATGCGGCACCGCCACCGAGCGCAGCCCTTCGCGGATCACGCCCGCATGTTCAAAGAGCCGGATCGTCACCCACATGATCCAGCCCGACATGCCGTTGAGCCGGATCGTCAGCGCCGAGGCCGCCGCGACCTCGCCCACCGTGACGACGCCTTGCGTCCACAGCCAGATCGCCGGGCCGAGCACCCCGACCACCAACAGCCCGTTCAGCACGTTCTGCCCGAAGGAAAGCTCGGTCATCAGCCGCAGAAAGCGTTGAAACCGCAGCCGGTGACGGCGCATCGCGCTTTTGACATAATCCTCTTCGCGCCCGGCCTGCGAGAACAGCTTGACGCTTTCGATGTTGGCATAGGCATCGACCACCCGGCCCGTCACCAAGGACCGCGCGTCGGACCATTTCTCCGACGCCACCGCGACACGCCGCGCGATCCAGCGGGTATAGGCGACATAGAGCACCAGCCAGACCGCCAGCGGCAGCGACAGCCGCCAGTCGAACTGGCCAAGGATGGCAATCGCCGCCAGCACGTAGGTCAGCGAATACCAGATGCCTTCGAACAGCATGTAGGTCGAATCCTCGACCGCCGGGCCAAGCTGCATCACCCGGTTCGACAGCCGCCCGGCAAAGTCGTTCTGGAAAAACCCCATCGACTGGCCAAGCATGTGCTTGTGCGCCCGCCAGCGCACCTGATCCTGCATGTTGCCGGCCAAAGTCTGCTCGAGAAAAAGGTGGTTGGCGACGATCACGATGGGCCGCAGGAACAGGATGAAGACCGCGGCCAGCGACAGTTCCAGCCCGTGCGTGCCCCAGAACGCCCCCGGCTGGGTCATGTCCAACAGATCGACGATCCGCCCGGTGTAGAAGATCAGCCCGGTCTCGACCAACGCCACCAGAACGCCGGTCGCCGCCATCCACACCATCCAGCCGCCGAAATTGCCGTAGTGCGAACGCAGGTAGGGCCAGATCTTGCCCGGCGGCGTGGACGGATCGTGGGGTGCGAAGGGATTTACGAGGTTTTCGAAGAAACGGAACATGACGGGTCACCGAAATGGAAAGATGGCAAGCGAATGGATCAGGGCTGGCGGCCAGCCCGACAGGACCGACGGCCTAGCCGTGGATAGGAGTCCTGTGTCGATACATTCGCGCCTCCGTCATGGGATGCGGTCAGTTAGCGCAAGCACCCCGCCTTGTCACGCCTTTTTGCACCGGATCACGCGCGCGAAAGCCATCAGCAGATGCGCGGCAACTGCTCGCCCACCAGCATGTCGACGATGCGCGACCCGCCAAACAGCGTGCGCATCGTGACCTGTCCGGCCGGGCCGTCGCCGGCACGCCCGATGATCACCGCCCCCGCCCCGGTGTCGACGCCGCGCATCGCCGCCAGCGCCGCCTCGGCCTCGTCTTCGGGCACGAACAGCACCAACCGGCCCTCATTGGCCAGGTAGAGCGGATCGAGCCCGAGGATTTCGCAGGTGCCCTTGACCTCGTCTCGCAGCGGTAGCGCCTCTTCGTCGATTTCGACAGAAACGCCAGCAGCCTCGGCAATTTCGTTCAGCGCCGAGGCCAGCCCGCCCCGGGTGCAATCGCGCGCGGCGCGCAGGTTGGGGGCTGCCGCCAATGCCGCTTCCATCAGATGCCCAAGCCCGGCGCAGTCGCTTTCCAGGGCCGATGACAGGGCCAGATCGCCGCGCGCGCCAAGGATGCAGGCGCCGTGGTCGCCCAGCACGCCGTTGACGATGGCCACGTCGCCGGGGCGGATATGCACCGCCGCGATGTCGCGCCCGGGCGGGATGATGCCGATGCCGGTGGTGGTGACGAACACCTTGTCGGCCGAACCGCGATCAACCACCTTGGTGTCGCCGGTGACGATCCGAACCCCCGCCTTGTCGGCCTCGACCTTCATCGTCGCCACGATCCGGCGCAGAAGATCGACATCGGTGCCTTCCTCGATGATGAACGCCGCCGACAGCCAGCGCGGCACGCCGCCGCCGACAGCCAGATCGTTGACCGTGCCGCAGACCGCGAGCTTGCCGATATCGCCGCCGGGGAACTCGACCGGGGTGACGACGAAACTGTCGGTGGTAAAGGCCAGCCGCGCGCCGGGGTCGCGCAGCGCGTCGGCACTCAGCCGGGCCTGGTCTTCCATGCTGTCAGGCTCGAACACGCCGGTGAAGATCTCGTCGATCAGGTCGCGCATCGCCTTGCCGCCGCCGCCGTGGGCCAGCGATACCCTCTTGTCACGCAGGCTCATTCAGCGGCCTCGGTTGCCGGGTCGGGCGTTCGCCGCCCGCCGTATTGGTAATAGGCGGCGCAGACGCCTTCGGAACTGACCATCAGCGCACCCAACGGGTTTTCCGGCGTGCAGGTGGTGCCGAACAGCGCGCAGCCGGTCGGCTTGATCCGCCCGGTCATCACCAGCGCACAGCCGGTGCCTTCCGGCTCGGCCACGTCGCGGGCGCGCTTGGCGCCATACCCGATGCCGAATTTCGCCTCGGCATCATAGGCGGCGTATTTCGGGCGGATGCACAGCCCCGAGGCGTCGATCTCGCCCAGTCCGCGCCAGGCGAAACTGGGGCGCGGCTCGTAGACATCGGCAATCGCCGCCAGGCTGACCGGGTTGCCATGTTCCGGCACGACGCGGGCATACTGGTTTTCGACCTCGGCCCGGCCATCGCGGATCTGGGTCAGCACCATCAGCACCGATTGCAACAGATCGACCGGCTCGAACCCGGCCACGACGATGGGCTTGCCGAACTCCTCGGCGATGAAATCATAGGGATGGATGCCGATCACCATCGAGACATGGCCCGGCCCGATGAAACCGTCGAGCACCATGTGCGGATCGCTCAACAGCACCCGGATCGGCGGCGGCACCGCGATATGGTTGCAGAACACCGAGAAATTGGTCAGCCCCTCGCGCGCCGCCTGCTGGATCGACAGCGCGGTCGAGGGCGTCGTGGTCTCGAACCCCAGCCCGAAGAACACCACCTCTTTTTCGGGATGCCGCCGCGCCAGTTCCAGCGCGTCGAGCGGGGAGTAGACCATGCGGATATCGGCTCCGTCCGCCTTGGCCTGCAGCAGCGATTTCTTCGTCCCCGGCACCCGCATCGCGTCACCGAAGGTGGTGAAGATGACGTTGTCCTGCTCGGCGATCTCGACGCATTCATCGACCCGCGCCATCGGCAGAACGCAGACCGGGCAGCCGGGGCCGTGGATGAACTCGATCCCCGGATGGGTCAGCCGGTCAAGGCCATAGCGAAAGATCGCATGGGTATGCCCGCCGCAGATCTCCATGATGTGCACCGGCTTTTCGGGTGTCGCCCCGATCTCGTCGGCCACCTTTGCAATCTCGGCCAAGAGAACCTTTGCGGCCTTGGGGTCGCGGAATTCCTCGACATATCTCATGCGCCTGCCTCCAGCGCCTTGGCGCCCTCTCGCATCTGCTCCAATGTCTCCTGCGCCTCGCCCAGCCCGTGCAGCGCCTCCAGCGTCGCGGCGGCCTCGGCTTCGTCGATCACGCTCATGGCAAAGCCGACATGGATCAGCGTCCACTTGCCGATCAGCCCGTCGATCGGCCCGTCAAGAATGCAGGCCACGCTGACCTCGCGCCGCACGCCGGAGACATCGGCCATGGCCATCAACCGATCCGGGTCCGTGATTTCAATGATCTGTCCGGGGATGCCAAGGCACATCTGTCCGCTCCTCTCATGCAATCCGCGAGCGTTAGCACAGTCCCGCCCGCCTCGACTTGCGCTGAATCAAATGCCGCGTGCGGCCCCGATCAGCGCCTGGCCCAGCGCCAGCCCGCCATCGTTCGCCGGCACCGCGTGATGCAAAAGCACCGGCACCCCGGCGAGGTGACGGATCAGCGCGTCCTGCAAGAGCGCGTTCTGCAACACGCCACCGGACAAGGCGACCGCCTCGGCGCGCCCGGCCTCGACCAGCGCCCTGGCGCGCGCCGCGAAGGCCACGGCCAATGTCTCGTGAAACCGCGCGGCGGCGATGGCGGGCGGCTCACTCGCCTCGGCCCAGGCTCGAAACATCGGGGCGGGGTCGATCTCGGCCCCCTCAAGCGCCACCGGATAGGGCGCGGCCGGCCCACCCCCCTCCGCCAGCGCCTCGAGCGCCATGCCCGCCTCACCCTCATAGCTCATCCGCCCCGGCGCCACGCCCAGCGCGGCGGCGAAGGCGTCAAACAGCCGCCCGGCCGAGGACGACAGCGGGCTGTTCACCCCCGCCGCCACCGCGCGCCTGAGCACATCGCGCGGCGCCTCCGGCAACAGCCTGTCGGCCAGATCGCCCAGCCCGGCGGCGTCCAGCCGCACCATCAGGTTGCGCCACGGCTCGCGGTTGGCAGCATCGCCCCCGGCCAGCGGTGCCGGTTTCAGCCAGCCGACCCGCTCGAAGCCGCGATAGTCGCCCAGCAACAGCTCGCCGCCCCAGATCGTGTCATCCGCCCCCAGCCCCAGCCCGTCCAGCACGATCCCCGCCACCGGCCCGCCGTCCAGCGGCCAGTGGTTTTCCCCCAGCACCGCCGCCAGATGCGCGTGGTGATGCTGCACCCGGACCAGCGGCAGCCCCGTCGCCTCGCCCGCCTGCGTGGCGCGGTAGCCGGGATGCAGATCGACCGCCACCAGATCGGGCCGGTGGTCGAACAGCTCCCGGTAATCCTCCAGCGCCTGCTGGTAGGCGGCCCAGGTCAGCGCCTCGTCCAACTCGCCCAGATGATGACCCAGCAGCGCCTGGCCGTTCTTGGTCAGGCAGATCGCCGCCTTCATCTGCCCGCCCATCGCCAACACCTGCGGCGCGTCGTCAAACCCCTCGGGCAGGGGCAGCGTTCCCGGCACCCGCCCGCGCGCCCGGCGCAGCACCGTCGGCCCGGCCCCGGTCACCCGCTCGACCGAATCGTCCAGCCGCCGCGCGATGTCGCGGTCGTGCATCACGAAGCCATCGGCGAAACCGCCCAGCTTGCCCCGCGCCTCGTCGTTGCCGATCACCTGCGGCTCGCCCGACAGGTTGCCCGAGGTCATCACCAGCGGGCGGTCGACCGCCTCCATCAGCAGGTGGTGCAGCGGCGTATAGGGCAGCATCCAGCCCAGCCTGCCCTGCCCCGGCGCCAGCCCGTCCGGCAACCCGCCGCCCTTGCCGCCGCCCTTGCCGATCAGCACGATCGGCGCGGCAGGCTCGGCCAGCAGCGAATACTCCTCGGGCGTCGGCCGGGCGAACCGCGCCAGCACCTCCGCCGAGGCCATCAGCGCCAGCGGCTTGGCCGGACGCCTCTTGCGCGTGCGCAAAAGCGATATGGCCGCCGCATCGGTCGCATCGCAGGCCAGGTGAAAGCCCCCCAGCCCCTTGATCGCCACGATCCCGCCCGCCGTCAGCCGCGCCGCCGCCAGCGCGATCGCGTCACCGGCGACCTCGGCGCCGCCTTCCTCGTACCAAAGGCGCGGGCCGCAGGCCGGGCAGGCGATGGGCTGGGCATGAAAGCGCCGGTCGCCGGGGTCGCGGTATTCGGCGCGGCACTCGGGGCACATCTCGAACGGCGCCATCGTGGTCTGGCCCCGGTCATAAGGAAGGCCGCGCAGGATGGTATAGCGCGGCCCGCAATGGGTGCAGTTGGTGAAGGCATATCCGGCACGGCGCGCGCCGGCCTCGCGGATTTCGGCGGCACAGGCCGGGCAGGTGGCGGCATCCGGCGTCACCCGCGTCTCGGCCCCCTGCGCTCCGCTCGCAGCGATGGAAAAGCCGGTCGGCGCCGGATCGGGCACCGCCCACGCCACCGCCTCGACCGCATCGACCCGGGCCAGCGGCGGGATTTCCTCCGCCAGCGCCCGCGCCATCCGGTCGAGCGCCTCGGGCGCACCCGCCACCGCCACCAGAACCCCCTCGGCATCATTGAGGACATGGCCCACCAGCCCCTCGCGCCGCGCCACGCCCCAGACGAAGGGACGAAACCCCACGCCCTGCACCTGGCCGCGCACCCGGATCAACCTGCCGTCCATTGACTGCCCTTTCATCTTGGCGAAAATACTCTCGCCGAAGGCACGAAAGCGCAATCGCCACCACGCCGCACCCACCCGGTTTTTCGCCCCCGACTCACTTGACGGTCCCCCGAAAAGCGCCTAAAGCCCGCGAACGGAATTCGGGGCGTTGCCGTGGCGACGCCCATTTGTGTTGACAGGCAAGGCCGGGACAAGCCCGGAACCGGCCCGCGAAATGAGGATGGATCAATGTCGCGCGTCTGCGAACTGACCGGCAAGGGCCCGATGACGGGCAACAATGTCAGCCACGCCCATAACAAGACCCGGCGCCGGTTCCTGCCGAACCTGAACGATGTCACGCTGGTGTCGGAAACCCTTGGCAAGGGCTTCAAGATGCGCATCTCCGCCGCGGCGCTGCGCTCTGTCGACCACCGGGGCGGCCTCGACCTGTTCCTGGCGAAAGCCAAGGACGCGGATCTTTCGGCCAACGCGCTGAAGATCAAGAAGCAGATCGCCAAGGCGCAAGCCGCCGAAGCCTGATCCGCCGTCCGATCGGACCCGAACGGCCCTGCCCACCGGCGGGGCCGCTTCTTTTTGTCGCTTGCCCGGCACCGCGCAACAGCCTACCCCTTTGGGCATGATGCGCGCGACGATCTCCTGCCTGATGGCCCTGACCCTGACGCTGGCCAGCCTCGTGCTGGCCAATGCGCGCGGGGCCAATGACGACATCGGCATGGAAATCGTGATCTGTTCCGGCGTCGGCATGACCACCATCGCCATCGGCCCCGACGGCCAACCCGTCGAACAGACCGAGCCTTGCCCGGACGGCACCTCGGTCTTTGCCGTCGCGCTGGCGCTGCCTTCCGCCCCCGATCCGGCCCCGCGCCTGATCGCCAGTCTTGCCCCGGTGCCGGTCGCGATCCCCGCGCCCCGGCACGAGTTGTCTCCGTCTGCACGCGGCCCGCCTGCCCTGGCCTGACACCCATCAGACCAGACCAACCAGACAGACAGTCAGACAACGGAGAGACAAATGTCCCTTTCACGCACCCTTCTTGCGGCCACCGCCGCGATTTCGCTCGCCATGCCCGCTTTCGCAGGCTCCGAGATCACCATCGAAGACGCCTATGCCCGCGCGTCCGGCCCGACCGCCATGGCCGGGGCCGCCTTCTTCGTCATTCACAACATGGGCGACGAGGACGACCGGCTGGTCGCCGCCGAATCCGATGCCGCCAAGCGCGTCGAACTGCACACCCATATCGAGGAAGCCGACGGCGTGATGCGCATGGTCGAGGTCGAAGAGGGCTTTCCCGTGGCCGCCGGCACCATGCACCATCTCAAGCGCGGCTCGGATCACGTGATGTTCATGGGCCTCAACGCCCCGTGGGAGCAGGGCAAGATCCTCAACGTCACGCTGGTGTTCGAGAACGCCGGGCGGATCGAGGTCGAGATCCCGGTCGACAACGAGCGCGCCGACGAGATGCCGATGGAGGGCATGAGCGACCACACGGATTCGCACAACTGATCATCCGGTCGGGCGCGGCCAGTTCCGCGCCCGGCCAGCCCCTTGGGGTCAGGGCCGGACGAACTTCGCGCCGGTCGATGACCCGGCCTCGTCCCGCCCCATCACCGTCGCGGTCGGACGGACCCGGGAAAACACCCCGTCGCCCTGATCCAGCATCGCATGCAGATCCGCCAGCGGCGCCGTCAGGCTGGTGCCCAGCGAGACCATGACATCGCCCGCCATCGTCGCCTTGGCCGACACCACCGAGACGATTCGCGGCGCGCCGGACGAGAAATCGAACACCGGCGCCCCGGACGAGCCGAAATCGACATCGCAATCCAGCACCAGCGTGCCCGACTGGCGCCCGAGCACGTGGCACACGTTTTCGAGCGACGGCATGTCGGCCCGGTCATGGGCATAGGACACCACCCCGACCTCGGCCCCGCGCCGCGGCATCTCGTCCACCGCGAACGGCAGCACCGTGGAATTGCGGATCGGCTGGTCCAGTTCGATCAGGGCAACGTCCATGCCCCGATCCTCGCCCTCGAAGACAAAGTCCGGGTGCGCCACGGCGCGCCGCACGCCGCGATAGGCCGCGGCCCGCCCGTTGCGCCATCCGGCGCGAAATTCCATCGTGTCGAGTGCGATCCGCGCGCCGGTCGCCTTGTCGAAAAGACAATGCGCGGCGGTCAGCACCAGGTTGTCGGCGATCAGCGCGCCGGTGCAGAACGCGGCACCGCCAAGATCGAGCCGCCCGACCCCTTCCCAGCCCCGGCTGTCATCGCCGGTTGCAAGCCCGCGCAGCCCGGCCCCGTCGGCCATTGCGCCGGTGCCTGCCAGCACCAGGGCCGCAAGCGCGCCGGCCAGTCCTGAAATTCTCGTTTTCATCCCGCCGGTGTAACCCGCCCTCGGGGCAGGATTATGGCACCGATGCGACCGGGCCGAGCTTTTCCGGCCTCGGCCCGCCTGTCGCCCAGTCGAGCAATTCGACGGTATGCACCACCGGCGTCCCGGTCCCCGACCCGATCTGGATCATGCAGCCGATATTGCCCGCCGCGATCACCTCCGCCGCCCGCGCCTCCAGCGTGGCCACCTTGCGCGCCTTCAACTCGGCTGAAATCTCCGGCTGCATCAGGTTGTAGGTCCCCGCCGAGCCACAGCACAGATGGCTGTCGGCAGGCTCCACCACCTCGAACCCGGCGCGCCGGAGCAGCGCCTTGGGATGGTCGGTGATCTTCTGCCCGTGCTGCAACGAACAGGCCGCATGATAGGCCACCCGCATATCCATATCGCCCTCGGGCAGATCGAGCCGGGCCAGCAGTTCCGTCACGTCCATCGCCAGCCCCGACACCCGCGCCGCATCGTCCGCCAGCGCATCCAGCCGGAACATATGCCCGTAATCCTTGACCGTGGTGCCGCAACCCGAGGTGTTGATGACGATCGCATCCAGCCCCTCACCGCCGATCTCGGCCATCCAGGCGCGGATATTGCGCGCCGCCGCGCGGTGCGCCTCGTCCTCCTTGCCCATGTGATGCACCAGCGCCCCGCAGCAGCCCATCCCGCGCGCGATCACCACCTCGCAGCCCAGCCGCGTCAGCAGCCGGATGGTGGCGTCGTTGATATCGGTATCCAGCGCCTTCTGCGCACAGCCCGTCATCAGCGCCACCCGCATCTTGCGCTCGCCCTCGGCGGCAAACACCTGCGGATCGTCATTGCGGCTGACCGGCGGAATGGCCTTCGGCGCCATGTCCAGCATCGCGCGCAACCGCTTGTCCGGCATCAGCCCCTTGAATGGCCGCCCGACCTTGGCCGCCAACAGCGCCAGCCGGAACCGCCCCGGATAGGGCAGGATGCGCGCCAGCACCCAGCGCAACGTCCGGTCCATGACGGGCCGGCGATAGGTCTTCTCGATATGGGCGCGGGCGTGATCGACCAGGTGCATGTAATCCACCCCCGACGGACAGGTCGTCATGCAGGCCAGGCACGACAGGCAACGGTCGATATGCCTGACAGTGCGCTCGTCGGCAGGCCGCCCGCTCTCCAGCATGTCCTTGATCAGGTAGATGCGCCCGCGCGGGCTGTCGAGCTCATCGCCCAGCACCTGGTAGGTCGGACAGGTCGCGGTGCACATGCCGCAATGGACGCAGGCGCGCAGGATATCGTTGGCCTCGGCGATACCGGGCTCGGCAAGCTGGCTCTCGGTGAAAAACGTCTGCATCAGCCCGCCGCCTTGTCATGTTCCGACATCATCAGGCCGGGGTTCAGAATGCCTCTCGGGTCGAATTTCTGCTTGAGACCTCGCATCAACGCCGCCACCGGCGCGGGCTGCGGTTGGAATACGGCAATCCGGCCCCGCAGCGCCTCGGAGGCTCGCACCAGCATCGCGTGCCCGCCATGTGCCGCGATCTGCCCCCGGATCAGCCCCTCCCCGGCATCGTCGCCACCATCCTCGAGCGCCAGCCACATCAGCCCGCCGCCCCAGTCGTAGATGCCGCGATGCACCAGCCCCGCCGCCGTGAGCGCCGCCGAAATCACCGGCGCATCCGAAGGCTTGACCGACAGCCGCCATATCACGCGGCCATCCCCGGCAAAGGGCGCTACGTCCCGCACCTCGCGCCACAGCACCGCACTCGCCACACCCTCGACCACCTCCCAGCCCGCAAACCCGGCCCCGGCCAACGCGCCCGCGCGATAGCGCACCGACATCTCAGAGCCTTCGATGCGCACCCGCGTCTCGCTCGCCTCGCCGACCTCCAGATGCACAGTCCCGCTGATGTCCCAAGGCGACCCCAAGGCACGCGCCAGCGCCGCCACACCCTCGGCCAACCCCAGCCCACGCGCCACCAGCGTCGCCTCGGTCTCCGGCACCGCCTGCACCTTGAGGCTGACCTCGGTCAGAACCCCGAGCGTGCCCCATGACCCTGCCAGCAGCTTCACAAGGTCATAGCCGGTGACGTTCTTCATCACCCGGCCACCGTTCTTCAAGACCCGCCCGCGCCCGTCGACGAACCGCGCCCCCAGCGCGAAATCGCGCGCCGCCCCCGCCTGCACCCGGCGCGGCCCCGACACGTTCGCCGCCACCGCGCCGCCGATGGTCGGCTCACCCCCGGTCCCGAGCAACACCCGATGATCCATCGGCTCGAACGCCAGCCGCTGCCCCTCGCCCGCGAGCAAAGCATCGATCTCGGCCAAAGGCGTCCCCGCCCGCGCCACCAGCGTCAGCGCGCCCGGCTCGTAAAGATCGACCCCCGACAGCCCGGCCACCGACAACACCTCGCCGACCACCGGCCGCCCGATATCGCGCGTCCCGCCCCCGCGAATGCGCAAAGGCCCGGCAGCCGCCGCAACCGCCTCGGCCAACTCCTGTTCGCTCGAAACACTCTGTTTCATCTTGGCTGAAATACTCCGGGGGTTTGGGGGTGGAACCCCCAATCAAACCAAACCTGCGCGCCGCAGGCGCTCATTTTGCCAGCCTGCGGGGCGCACTTGCGTCCAGTGGGAACACCTTCGCCGGGTTCAGCACCCAGGCCGGGTCGAACACATCCTTCACATCCATCTGGATCGCCAGATCGTCGTCGGAATACTGCGCCCGCATGATGTCGCGTTTTTCCACCCCCACGCCGTGCTCGCCGGTCAGACAGCCGCCGACCTCGACGCAGAGCGTCAGGATATCCGCGCCCAGCGCCTCGGCCTTTTCCAGATCGCCCGGCTTGTTGGCATCGAACAGGATCAGCGGGTGCATGTTGCCGTCGCCGGCGTGAAACACGTTGCCGACCGTCAGCCCGTAGCCCTCGCCCATTTCCCCGATCCGGCGCAGCACCAGGGGCAGTTCGCTGACCGGGATGGTCCCGTCGAGGCACATGTAGTCGTTGATCCGCCCCATCGCGCCGAACGCGGTCTTGCGGCCCTTCCAGATCTTCGCGCTCTCCTCGGCGCTGGCGCTTTCGCGCAGCGCCACCGGCTCGTGGTGCCGGGCGATCTCGATGATCCGGCCAAGCTGGTGGTCGATCTCGGCCTCCGAGCCTTCGACCTCGATGATCAGAAGCGCCTCGCAATCGGGATAGCCCGGGTGGGCATGCGCCTCGGCGGCGCGGATCACCACGCGGTCCATGAATTCGATCGCCACCGGCAGGATGCCCGCCCGGATGATGTCGGACACGCAGGCCCCCGCGACCTCGTTACTGTCGAACCCGATCAGCACCGGCCGCGCGCCTTCGGGCTTGGCGAGGATGCGCAGCGTCGCCTCGGTGACGACGCCCAACTGCCCCTCCGAGCCGCAGATCAGCCCCAAAAGGTCCAGCCCGCCCGCGTCCAGATGCGCGCCGCCCAACTCGATCACCTCGCCATCCGCCATCACCACCGTCACGCCCATCAGGTTGTTGGTGGTGACGCCGTATTTCAGGCAATGCGCCCCGCCCGAATTCATCGCGATGTTGCCCGCGATGGCGCAGGCCAGCTGGCTCGACGGATCGGGGGCATAGAAAAACCCGTCCGCCTCGACCGCGCCCGTGACGCTCAGGTTGGTGCGCCCGGCCTCGACCCGGATGAAGCGGTTGTCGTAGTCGGTTTCCAGCACCCGGTTCATCCGCGCGACCCCAAGGATCACGCTATCCGCCGTCGGCAGCGCGCCGCCCGACAGCGACGTGCCCGAGCCGCGCGGCACCACCGGCACGCCCGCCTCGTGGCAGACCCGCATCACCGCCGAAACCTCCTCGGTCGATCCGGGCAGGACCGCGCACATCGGCGGGCAGCGATAGGCGCTCAGCCCGTCGCATTCATAGACCTTCAGCGCGACCGGATCGTCGATCACCGCCCCGTTCGGCAGAACCTCGCGCAAACGCGCGACGATCCGCGCCTTGCCGGCAAGAATGTCGGCCTCGGGTTCGGGCATCTGCATCGGCGTTCCTCCAGATTGGTAACATTATATTACCAAAACCACCCCTGCGCCAGCGCTTTCGAATCCACTTGCACAGCCCCGCGAAAACCCGGCAGAACGCAGGCATGGACTGGATCAAGATCATTCACATCCTCACCGTCATGGGCTGGATGACATCCATTTTCGCGGTGCCGCGCGCGATGATCTACTGGCGCCGGGAATGGGACCGGCTGGGCGAATTCGGACCGCTGGGCGACCTCACCATCCGGCTCTACCGCTTTTCTGCCGGGCTGGCGGTGATCGCGATCCTGACCGGCCTGTGGCTGGCCTGGACGCTGGGGTTTCCGGTCTGGAGCCTCGTCAAGCTGGGCGTCGTCACGCTTATCGCGGTTCACTACATCTGGACCGGGCGGCTGGTGATCCGCGCCAGGGCCGGTCGGTTCGAGGAATCCGATTTCTACCTTCGGGTTTTCAACGAGATCAGCGTCATCGCGGTAATCGGCGTGCTCTGGCTGGTGGTCACGCGCCCGTTCTGACCGCAGACCGCCGCCGCCCTTCCCACAGCCAGGCCAGAACCGCCAGACCGGCGGCCAGCAGGAGCATCAGCCAGGCGGGCGCAAGCGGGGTGATGCGCAGATCCTCGACCGCATAGGCACCGCGCGGGGTATAGCCGATCCAGCCGCGCCCGGCGGCGACACGGCCCTCGGCGACCGGGCGCAGGCCCGGCATCCCGTCTTCCAGCACCGCCACACCGCCGCGCATCGGCGCGATCACCGGGGCCAGCCCCTCGCGGGTGGCGATGGTCGCCTCGAATTCCTTGGGCGCGGACGGACCCAGCGCCACCACCGCGTCGGTGTCGCCCTCGGCCAGCCGATACAGCCCCATCGCAGGCGCGTCGTAGTCCGCCTGAAACAGCCCCGGCGCGATCTCGGTCATCGGCAGGACCACCTCGGCCCCGTCCGGTCCGGTCACGGTGACCGAGCGCGCGCCGGTGTCCATGGTGCGCCGGGTGATGGTCATCGCCCCGCCCTCGGCCTCGGCGGTCAGCGCCTCTTCCTCAAGCTCCGGTTCCTTCATCATCCAGTGCGCCAGCCTGCGCAAGAGTTCTAGCTGCGGCCCGCCGCCCTCGAACCCCCGGCTCCACAGCCAGGCCTGGTCCGAGGCCAAGAGCGCGACGCGCCCCTCCTCGACCCGGTCGAGCACCAGAAGCGGCGCGTCCTCGGCCCCCGACATCACCGTCATGCCGCCGCCGCCCGCCAGTTCGACCTGCCGGAGCCAGCGGCCCCAGCCGACCTCGGGCGCAAAGCCCTCAAGCCCGCGCGTCACCGGATGGCGCGCGCCCAGATCGGTGACTTCCGGCAGGTATCCGGCGTCGATCAGCCGCGCGGTCGGCAACAGCGGCAGCACCTCGCCCAGCGGCGAGCGCGCGAGGCTTTGCACGCCCGCGAAATCCGGCCCCGCCGCGATCAGCACCGCGCCACCGGCCCGGACATAGTCGCGCACGGACCCCAGGTAACTCGCTGGCAGAATGCCGCGCAACATGTAGCGGTCGAAGATGATCAGGTCGAATTCGTCGATCTTGTCGAGAAACAGCTCCTGCGTCGGAAAGGCGATCAGGCTGAGTTCATTGACCGGCACCCCGTCCTGCTTGTCGGGCGGGCGCAGGATGGTGAAATGCACGAGATCCACGGCGCTGTCGGACTTGAGCAGGTTGCGCCAAGTCCGCGTGCCGGGATGCGGCTCGCCCGAGACCAACAGCACCCGCAGGCGGTCGCGCACCCCGTTGATCGCCACCACGGCGGCGTTGTTGCGGTCGGTCAACTCGCCCTCGGCCACCGGCGTGGTCAGCTGGATCACGTTCTGGCCGCCGTGTCTCAGCGTGATCGGCAGTTCCAGATCGCGGCCCAACGGCACCTCGTGGCGCGACGGTTCATCCCCGTCGATCGAGATATCGAGGGTGACACGCGCCGCGCCGGGGGCGGCGCCCATGTCCTCGACCCTCAGCCGGATCGCCTGTTCCTCGCCCAGGATGGCGAACGCGGGCGCGGCGGTGATCACCAGCCGCCGGTCCCAGTCCGCTGCCCGCCCGGTCTGCAAAAGGTGCAGCGGCGCGGGCAGCGCGGGGGCGGCGTCGATGTCATGCACGCGCCCGTCCGAGATCATCACCATCCCCGCCACCCGGTCGCGCGGCAACTCGGCCAGCGCCCCGGCCAGCGCGGACATCGCCAGCGTGCCGCGATCATCCTCGCCATCGCCAACCCGCACCACGCGCAGGTCAAGCCCGCGCGCCTCGGCAGAGCGGCTGAGGTCGGCCAGCGCCGCCTCGGTCTGGGCGGCGCGGTCGGACAGGGTTTGCGAGGCGCTGTCGTCCACCACGGCGACCATGATATCGCCCAGCGGGCGGCGCTCTTCGGTCTGGATCGATGGACCGGCCAGGGCGGCAAGGATCGCCATCACCGCCAGCGCCCTGAGCGCCCAGCCCTTCAGCCCGCGCCACAGCGCCACCGCGATCAGCAGGGCAAAGATCGCCGCCGCCGCCCACAGCACGGGCCAGGCAAAGGCCGGATCGAACACCACCGACGCCGCGTTCATTGCCCCAGCCTTTCCAAGAGCGCGGGCACATGCACCTGGTCGGATTTGTAGTTCCCGGTCAGCACGTGCATCACCAGGTTGACGCCGAAGCGATACGCCATCTCGCGCTGACGCTCACCGGCCAGCCCGCGCCCGACCGGATACATCGCGATGCCATTGCCATCGACCGCCCAGGCCCGCGCCCAATCGTTGCCGCCGATCACCACCGGCGTCACCCCGTCATTGAGGTTGCGAAACGGCATGCCCTCAGCGCGCTCGGCGTCGGGCGGGCTGGCCTCCACCCAGACCGGCTGGCCTGCAAAGCGGCCCGGGAAATCGGTCAGCAGGTAGAAGGTGCGGGTCAGGACATGGTCCTCCGGCACCGGCTCCAGCGGCGGCACGTCGAGCGGCTGGGCCAATGTGCGCAGCCGCGTGCCCTCGGGCGTGGCGGTCGACCCGAAACGTGCGACATCGCCGTCGCGGGTGTCGAACACGATCATGCCACCTGCACGCAGATAGGCGTTGAGCCGCGCGTAAGCCCCCGGTGTCGGGGCGGGCTGGCCTGCACTGACCGGCCAGTAGAGCAGCGGAAACACTGCAAGTTCATCGGTCTCGAGGTCGACCCCGACCGGCGGCGACGGCTCGATCGAGGTGCGGCGGAAAAGCTGGTCGGACAGGCCCTGCAATCCGGCCTCGGAAATCTCGTCAAGCGCCGCGTCGCCGGTCCGCACATAGGCCAGCGTGACGTTGCCAGCCGCCGCGATGATCGCCGGGTCGGCCTCCTGCGCGCGGGTTTCAACCGGAAGCATCGCGGCCAGCACCAGCGCCGCCGCGCCGCCAACCCCGCGCGCCAAACGTCCCGACAGCGCCAGCGAGGCGATCAGGTCGATGCCAAGCGCCGCCAGCGCCGCCAGCAAGAGCCAGCCCGACAGATCGGTCTCGGCGCGCGTGCCCTGCCACTCCGGCGTGACCGAGGCGGGCCAGTCCGCGGGTTCCAGAACCGCCTCGGCCCCCAGCACGTTGACCGCCAGCACCCGCGCCTCGGAACGGTAAAGGCCCGGCGGCAGATCCGGGCCGGGGGCGTCTGTCAGGCGCGCGCCATCCACCCCGGGCCGCGCGCCCGCCGCGTCGAGATGGCCGAAGCCGTCGACAAGCTGCGCCGCGATCCAGGTGGTGCCCGCCAGCGCCTCGCGGTCCGGGCGTCCCGCCCGGCTCGACACCGCAAGGCGTTCGAGCATCTGGACGAACAGCCCCGACAGCGGCAGGCTCGACCATTCGGCGTTGGCCGAGACGTGAAACAGCACCACCTGCCCGTCGCCCAGCGCCTTGCGCGTCACCAGCGGCGTGCCGTCGGCAAGTGCTGCAATGGTGCGGGCGGCGAGGTCCGGGCCGGGTTCGGCCAGCACCTGCGAGGTGACATCGACATCGCCGGGGATATCGAGCCCGTAGAACGGCGAGGTCTCGGGGAACGGCGCCAGGCTGCGCGGCTCGCCCCAGCTCATCGCGCCGCCGACGCTGCGCCCGCCGGCGCGCAGCCTGACCGGCATCAGGGCATCGTCGCCGCCGCGCCCGGTGTCGGCGGCGGCCAGGCGCGGCCCGGCAAATCGCACCAGCAGCCCGCCGCCCGCCACCCATTCGGCCAGCGCCTCGCGGTCCGGCTCGGCCAGCACCGCGACATCGGCCAGGATCACCGCGTCGGGGCTGGCCTTGAGCAGGTCGCCCAGCGCGCCCTCGACCAGTTCGGCGCTTGGCGCCAGCGCCTCGCGCAGGTAGTGCAGCGGCGACAGCAGCTCCAGCCCCTCGCGCCCGGCACTGCCCGCGACCAGCGCCACCTTGCGCCGCTTGAGCGAATCGTCGGCCAGCGTCAGCGCGCCCGCCGAGTTCTGCCCGGCAATCTCGAACCGCGCGATGCGGTTGCGAAGCTCGGGCGGCAGGGACAGTTCCAGCGTGGCGCGGTGATCTGCGTCGGCGAAATCCAGCGTGGCATCGGCCAGCACCCGCTCGACCCCCGCCGGATCGGGGCCGATGCCCTGGATGGTCAGGCTCTGCCCGGCCACGCCGTGGCTGCGCAGCGCGGTCACCCGGACCAACCCGCCGTCGATCTCTGCCGGCAACAGGCCCAGCCGGGGCATCCCCGGCTCCAGCACCGTCAGCCTGCCTGAGTTCTGCAACAGATCGGCCAATGCCCCGCGCGCCGGGCTGGCCAGACCGTCGGACAGCCAAATGGTCTCGACCTCCTGATCCAGCGACGCCGCCCAGTCGCGCAACGCGGCATGGGTCACCGGCCAGGGGCGCGGGGTCAGCGCGGCCAAGGTTCCGGCGATATCGCCCGCGGCGCGCAGCGGCAGGTCGCCCGGCTCCGGCGGTGCGCTGGCCAGGATCAGCGCCGCCCGCCGCCCTTCGCCCTGCGCCGCCTCGAGCCGGGCCTGCGCGGCCTCGATCCGGGCGCGCCAGTCGGGCGCGGCGGCCCAGCCGTCATCGACCAGCACCACCAGCGGCCCCTCGCCCGGCAGCCCCGGGTCGGGGTTCAGCACCGGGCCGGAAAACCCGACGATCAGCGCCGCAACGGCCAGTATCCGCAACAGCAGGAGCCACCACGGCGTGCGGTCGGTCTCGGCCTCGTCGTCCTTCAGCCCGATCAGCAGCGCCACGCCGGGAAACGCCCGCCGCACCGGGGCGGGCGGCACCGCGCGCAGCAGCCACCACAGCACCGGCAGCGCGATCAGCCCGACCAGCAGCCAGGGCGCGGTGAAACCGATAGGGCCAAGCACCAGCATCAGACCCGACCTTCCAGCGCGCGGTAGAGCCAGAGCAGCGCGCTTGTCGGGGCATCGTCGGTGTGATGGATGTGAAACTGCCAGCCGGTCAGGCGAGCAAGCCCGTCGAGCCGCGCCTTGCGATCCGCCAGCCGGTCGAGATAGCGGGCCTTGAGATCGCCGGCCTTGCGGGTTTCGTATTCCAGACTGCCGCCCATCGAGCGAAACAGCGTGCGCCCGTCATAGGGAAACGCCTCTTCGGCGGGGTCGAGCACCTGGATCAGCGCGCCGGTCACACCGCGATCCGCCGCCGTGGTCAGCGCCGCCTCGACCGGGGCCGGGTCGCCGAGGAAATCGGACAGGAACACCGCCCGGCTGTGGCGCGGCATCACCGAGACATCCGGCGCGCCGTAATCGGCGGCGGCGGGGTGGGCGAGCGCCTCGGCCATACGCTCCAGTTGAAGATTGCCGCGCATCGGCGGCGCGCCCATGTCGCTCAGCCCGATCCGCTCTCCGCCCTGGTTCAGCAGGACCGACGCCGCCAGCGCGATCAGCGCGGCGCGGTCGGCCTTGGGCGAAAGGTCGGGGCGCGAGGCGAACCGCATCGATTGCGCCCGGTCGACCCAGAACACCACCGCCTGCGCCGCCTGCCATTCCTTTTCCTGCACGAAATGCTGGTCCGACCGGGCCGACCGGCGCCAGTCGATCGCCCGCGCCGTGTCGCCGGGCTGGGCCGGGCGGTATTGCCAGAAACTGTCGCCCAGACCGGGGCGACGCCGACCGTGCTCGCCCAGCACCACGCCCGACGCCAGATGACGCGCCCGCGCCAGAAGCGGCGGCAGCGGCTGGGCAAGGGCCTCGGCCCGGGGGCGAAGGGGGACGGTCCGGGTCATGTGTGGCGCGCGCCTTGGGGGGTCTGTTCCCCGCATTCATAGCGCTGCGCGATATGAATGCGCCCCTCGAGGTGTTTCAGGAGCAAGGACTTGAAGGCGCAGCGTCCAGTCACGCCGCCGCCTCTTGGGCATTCATGCTGCCCACAACCCGGTCGATCAACCCGGCAAGGCTGTCGCCACGGGCGCGCGCGGCATAGCCCAGCGCCATGCGGTGAACCAGGACCGGGCGGGCCAGCGCGCGCACGTCGTCGGGCGAGGGCGCCAGCCGTCCGTCCAGCAGCGCGCGGGCGCGCACCAGCAGCATCAGCGCCTGCGAGGCGCGCGGCCCCGGCCCCCAGGCGACCGCATCGCGCACATGGTCGGGCGCGGTCGCGTCCTCGGGGCGGCAGGCGCGCACCAGGTCGAGGATCAGCTCCACCACGGTCTCGCCCACCGGCATGCGGCGCAACAGGCGCTGGGCCGCGATCAGCTCATCGGCGGCGAACACCGGCTCGACCCCGGCGTCCTCGGCGCCGGTGGTGGCGATCAGGATATCACGTTCGGCATCGCGGTCGGGATAGTCGACATCGACCTGCAACAGGAACCGGTCTAGCTGGGCCTCGGGCAGCGGATAGGTGCCCTCCTGCTCGATCGGGTTCTGGGTGGCGAGCACGTGGAAGGGCGCGGCCAGCTTGTGGGCATGGCCCGCGATGGTCACCTCGTGCTCCTGCATCGCCTGCAAGAGGGCCGACTGGGTGCGCGGCGAAGCGCGGTTGATCTCGTCGGCCAGAAGCAGTTGGCAAAAGATCGGCCCGGGCAGGAACCGAAAGGCGCGCGCGCCGTCGGCGCCTTCCTCCAGCACCTCCGAGCCGAGAATGTCGGCGGGCATCAGGTCGGGCGTGAACTGGATGCGCCCCCCATCCAGCCCCATCACCGTCGAGAGCGTATCGACCAGCCGCGTCTTGCCCAGCCCCGGCAAGCCGATCAACAGCGCATGCCCGCCCGCCAGCATCGCCGACAGCACCAGCTCGACCACGACCTCCTGCCCGATGATTCGGCGGGCGATCATCTGTTTCGCCTGCCCGAGCCGCGCGCCCAGCGCCTCGATTTCGCCCACCAGGTCCTCTGCCTTGTCCATCCGCCATCTCCGATCCATAGTCGGGGGCCATTAAAGCCGAACGCGGACCGGAACCAAATGACAAAACCGACAAACAGCGCAAATCGCACCCCTTCCGCCGAAAGCCTCGCCGGGGCGGCGAAGAAGGCGGCGAAAAACGGCCTGCCGCCGGTGCACCTGTGGAATCCCGAGTTCTGCGGCGATCTCGACATGCGCATCGCGCGGGACGGGACGTGGTTCTACCTCGGCACCCCGATCGGGCGGCCGGAACTGGTCAAGTTGTTTTCCTCGATCCTGCGAAAGGACGGCGACGACTATTTCCTTGTCACCCCGGTCGAGAAGGTCGGGATCACCGTGGACGATGCGCCCTTCGTCGCGGTCGACTTCACCGCCCAAGGCGCGGGGCGCGACCAACGCCTGACCTTCACCACCCATGTCGGCGACAGCGTGACCGCCGGCCCCGAGCATCCGATCCGGGTTGTGCGCGACCCCGAGACCGGCGAGCCGTCGCCCTATGTCAACGTGCGCGCCAACCTCGAGGCGCTGATCGACCGCAAGAGCTTTTACCGGCTGGTCGAGATTGGCGCGCATGAGGAACGTGACGGCAAAGACTGGTTCGGGCTGTGGTCGGATGGGGCGTTCTTCCCGGTCATCCCCTCCGCCGAGCTCGAGGTCTGACGGTTTCGGTTGCACCGGGCCGCGCGGCGGGGTTTTTTGGCATGGGGGAGACACCATGCCCAGATTTGCCGCCAACCTGACCTTCCTGTTCCGCGATCTGCCGTTCCTCGAGCGTTTCGAAGCCGCCGCCGAGGCCGGGTTTCTGGGCGTCGAGGCTCTGTTTCCCTATGACGACGCGACCCCGGAAATCACCCGCCGCCTGAAGATGCACGGGCTGGCGATGGTGCTGATCAACGCCCCGCCGCCCAACTGGGCCGGGGGCGCGCGCGGGTTTGCCGCCGTGCCGGGCGGGGCGGAGCGGTTCCAAAAGGATTTCCGCCGCGCGCTGCGCTATGCCGAGGCGCTGGGCGCACAGCATCTGCACATCATGGCGGGCAAGGCCGAGGGGCTGGTGGCGCGGGCCACCTTCGTGGACAACCTGCGCTGGGCCACCGCGCAGGCACCCCGGACCAGCCTGACCATCGAGCCGATCAACCCGGGCGACATGCCGGGCTATTTCCTCAACGATTTCGACATGGCCGCCGAGATCCTCGACGAGGTCGGCGCGCCCAACCTGGGCCTTCAATTCGATATGTATCACGCCCACAAGATCACCGGCGACGGCTTGGCGGCCTGGGCCGCCCACGGCCACCGCGCGCGCCATGTCCAGGTCGGCGGGCTGCCGGACCGGCATGAGCCGCTGGCGGGCGAGATCGACTATCCGGCGTTCTTTCGCCAACTGGACGCCGAGGGCTACGCCGGCTGGGTGTCGGGCGAATACAACCCGGCCGGGCGCACCGCGGACGGGCTGGGCTGGATCGGCTAGACCTTCAGCCCATGCTCGCGAAACCGCGCCTTGAGGTCCGCCTCGATCCGCGCGCCAAGGTGGCTGATCACCTCGCTGCCCGCGATATTGGCCATCGCGCCGCAAGTCTCGAGATCATACCCCTCGGCCAGCCCCCACAAAAACGCGCCGGCGAACAGATCGCCCGCGCCGGTGGCGTCGACCACCTTGGTGGGCACGGCGGGACAGTGGATGCGCTGGCCGCCCGAAAGGATATGCGCGCCGTGTTCGCTCTCGGTGCAGACCACGGTTTCGACCTCATCCGCAGCCGCCGCAAGGGCCGCATCGAAGCTGTCCGCGTCGGGATACATCGCGGTGATCTCGGCCCGGTTGGCGAACAGCAGGTCCACATCCTCGCGCAGCATCCGCGAAAAGGCGTCGCGGTGGCGGTCGATGCAGAACGGGTCGGACAGGGTCAGCGACACCTTGCCCCCCGCGCCCCGCGCCGCCGCGATCGCCTTGGCGAAAGCCTCGATGCTTTCGGGACCATCAAAGCGGTAGCCTTCGAGGAAAATCCACTCGGCATCCGCCATCATCGCCTCGTCGATATCGGCGGGTGACAGGTGTTCGGTGACGCCAAGATAGGTGTTCATCGAACGCTCGCCGTCCGGCGTGACAAGGATGATGCAGCGCCCGGTTTCGTGCGGATGGTCCTTCGGGGCAAGCGGCACCTCGTAAACCGCGCCCTGCGCGCGCAGGTCATGGGCAAAGATCGCGCCCAACTGGTCGTCCTTGACCTTGCCGACATAGGCGGTGCGCCCGCCCAGACGGGCGATGCCTGCGATGGTGTTGGCGGCGGACCCGCCCGACATCTCGGTCGCCGGGCCGATGAGCCCGTAAAGCTCGACCCCGCGCGCCATGTCGGTCAGCTGCATGATGCCCTTCTCGACGCCGTTGCGCTCAAGAAAGGCATCGTCGCAATGGGACAGAACGTCGACCATCGCGTTGCCGATGCCGACCACCTGAAAGCGTTTGGTCACAGGGTCTTCTCCTCGTATTGGCAGAGGTCGCGGATGATGCAGGCACCGCATTTGGGCTTGCGCGCAACGCAGATATAGCGGCCGTGCAGGATCAGCCAGTGATGCGCGTGAAGCTGGTAGTCGGCGGGCACGTTGTCCTCGATGGCGCGCTCCACCGCCACGACATCCTTGCCGACCGCGATGCCGGTGCGGTTGCCGACGCGAAAGATATGCGTGTCCACCGCCTGCGCCGGGTGGTGCCACCACATGTTCAGAACCACGTTGGCGGTCTTGCGCCCGACGCCGGGCAGGCTTTGCAGCGCAGCGCGGGAATTGGGCACCTCGCCGCCGTAATCCTCGACCAGAATCCGGCTCAACTTGATGACGTTCTTCGCCTTCTGGCGAAACAGCCCGATGGTCTTGATATGCTCGGTCAGGCCCTCTTCGCCCAGCGCCAGCATCTTTTCGGGTGTGTCGGCCACCTGAAACAGCGCCCGCGTCGCCTTGTTCACGCCGGCATCGGTGGCCTGCGCCGACAGCGCCACCGCCACCACCAGCGTGAAGGCGTTGACGTGCTCAAGCTCGCCCTTCGGCTCGGGTTCCGAGGCATGAAACCGCCGGAACACCTCGCGAATGGTCGGGAAATCCATCTGCTTTGCCATTGGGCGGGTATCCCCAATCCAGGGGCCGAGGGCAAGCGCGGTTTCGCCATCTTTGCGCAGGAATCGGGTCGCGGGCGGGCGGGCAAATCCCTAGTCTTTGCATCGAGGAGACCGACATGAGCCATATCGACCAGCACGCGGATGAAACCGCCTATCACTACCAGATCATCCGCCGCGCCATCGAGGCGATCGACGCGGGCGGACCCGGTCTGACGCTCGAAGAACTGGCCGGCGAGATGAACATGAGCCCGGCGCATTTCCAGCGGCTGTTCACGCGCTGGGTCGGGGTCAGCCCGAAACGCTATCAGCAATACTTGACGCTGGGGCTGGCCAAAACGCTGCTGCGCGACCGGTTCACCACGCTGGAGACGGCGAATTCGGTCGGGCTGTCGGGGTCGGGGCGGCTGCACGACCTGTTTTTGAAATGGGAGGCGATGAGCCCCGGCGATTTCGCCCGCCAGGGTGCCGGGCTGACGATCCGCTGGGGGTGGTTCGACAGCCCGTTCGGCCCAGCCCTGGTGATGGGCACCGACCGGGGCCTGTGCGGCCTGGCCTTTGCCGCCGAGACCGGCGCCGATGCGGCGATGGCCGATATGCGGGCGCGCTGGCCGAAAGCGGAGTTCGTCGAAGACCCCGGCGCGCTCGCCCCCGATGTGACGGCGGCCTTTGCGCAAAAGGGGGAAACGCACCTGCACCTGATCGGCGCGCCGTTTCAGATCAAGGTCTGGGAGGCGTTGCTGGCGGTGCCGTCCGGCCACGTCACCAGCTATTCCGAGATCGCCGCGGCGGTCGGCAACCCCAAGGCGGTGCGCGCGGTCGGAACCGCGGTCGGGCGCAACCCGGTGTCGTGGCTGATCCCCTGCCACCGCGCCCTGCGCAAATCCGGCGAGCTTGGCGGCTATCATTGGGGCCTGCCCGTGAAACGCGCGCTGCTGGCGTGGGAGGCCGCGCGGGCCGACGCAGACGACCGGAAAACCGCCTGAACCGGCGGGATATCGCCATGAATTGCAGGTCAAGCGGTAAAATACCTTCGTTCCGGGGAACGAATCTCCTACAGTCGCGTTAAGCTTCTGTTTTCAAAAGGGGGGATAACATGCCTAACCTGAAACCAGCACTGGCGCTGCCGCTTGCTGCTGTCCTTGCTCTCACGGCCTGCGAAACCGCGGGGCCACGCGAAAGAACCGGCGCCACGGTGGGCGCTGTGGGCGGCGGCCTGCTGGGCGCGGCACTGGGCAGAAGCCCCGGTGCGGCGGCGGCGGGCGCGGTGGCCGGCGGGATCGTCGGCGGCGCCATCGGCCACGGTCTCGACAAGCAGGCGGGCGAATTGCGCAGCGCCTTCGGTGACAGCCGGATCGGCGTGGTCAACACCGGCTCGGCGCTGATCGTGACGATGCCGCAGGACATCCTGTTCGCCACCGACAGCGCGACCCTGACCGGCACGCTGCAATCCGATCTGGGCGTGCTGGCGCGCCACCTGCAGAAATACCCCAACTCGACCGTGCAGGTGATTGGCCATACCGACAACGTGGGCGAAGCCAACTACAACCTGAACCTGTCGCGCCGCCGGGCGGCGGCGGTCACGGCAGTGCTGGTTTCCAACGGCGTGTCGTCCGGGCGCATCGCGACCATCGGCAAGGGCGAGGATCAACCGATCGCCTCGAACCTGTCGGCGGCGGGCCGCGCCCAGAACCGCCGGGTCGAGATCATCATCATCCCGAACTGATCGGGTCGATTCCACGACATCGAGGCCGGGCCGCGTGCCCGGCCTTTTTCGTTGCCCGCCGCATCTTGCGGTCATATCTTTTGACCAATCACCGGACAGGGGCGAAACATGCCGTTCGAAAAGGTCGAGCCGGAAAAGCTGTCGGCGGCGGTCACGCGCCAGATCGAGCTGTTCATCCTGCGCGGCATCCTGCGCCCCGGCGAGCGTCTGCCGCCGGAGCGAGAGCTTGCCGAACGTCTCGCGGTGTCGCGCCCGTCGCTGCGCGAGGCGATCGCGGATCTGCGCGACAAGGGCCTGCTCAGCACGAAGCGGGGGGCCGGGGTTTACGTGGCGGATGTGCTGGGGTCGGCGTTTTCACCGGCGCTGGTGCGCCTGTTCGCCTCCTATGACGAGGCGCTGTTCGACGCCATCGCCTTTCGCCGCGACATGGAAGGGCTGGCCGCCGAGCGCGCCGCGCGCTTTGGCTCCGACACCGATCTTGCGGTGATCGACGCGGCGTTTTCAAGGATGGCCTCGGCCCGGCCCGGCGACGAGGCGGCGCGGGACGCCGATTTTCACATGGCGATCATCGAGGCCGGCAACAACGTGATCCTGCTGCACATGATGCGGGCAATGTATGACCTCCTGGCGGCGGGTGTATTCTACAACCGGCAGGTGATCTTTGCGCGCAACACCACCCGCGCGGAATTGCTGCGCCAGCACGCCGCCATGAACGACGCGCTGCAGGCGCGCGACGCGAACGCCGCCCGCGCCGCCATCGAGGCGCATCTGGATTTCGTCTCGGGGGCGCTTGTCGACCATATCCGCGCCGAGGCCAACGAACAGGTGGCGCGTCAGCGGCTCGACCACGACACCGGGTCCTAGGCGTCGTCGCGGGCGTCGTCGCGCAACTCCTGCGCCAGGAAGCGTTCGAAACTGTCGAGGTTGACCGGCTCGAACTGGCCAAAGCCCTGCATCCAGACCGACGCCCCCCTCAGCGCATCCGGTTCCAGCTTGCACCATTTCACCCGTCCGCGTTTCTCCTGGCTGATCAACCCGGCGCGGCTGAGGATGCCCAGGTGCTTGGAGATCGCGGCCAGCGACATCTCGAACGGCTCGGCCACGTCGGTCACGGCCATGTCGTCTTCCAGCAGCATCGACAGGATCGCCCGGCGGGTCGGGTCGGCAAGGGCAGCAAAGACGAGGTCGAGGCGGGTCTGCATGCCCTCGCGATACGCCGGGCCCCGGCATTGGTCAACCGGCAGGTTGAATATGGCTGGAGCCCGCAAAACCGGCCAAACCCCCGCCCGGCCCGGTCGCGACAGACTCGCACACCAGATTTTATCGTTTTTATTCAACGCCCTGCAGACCCCGACCCCAACGCCAAACCCAGTTGACTCACCGCCCCGCGCCGCTTAGCAACACGCCAAGCACGTGAGGGGGCATTGCGCGCCGTGACCGAGCCAGAAACCGACTTTCCAAGGGACCGCCTGAAGGCGCTCGAGGACCGGTTGGCCAAGGCGAAAAAGGTCGAGGACGACGCCCACCACATGAAGAAGGATTACGCCCAGGCAAACCTGGCCTGGCGCATGGTCATCGAGCTGGTGGCCGGTCTGGGGATCGGTTTCGGCATTGGATACGGGCTGGATCGTCTGCTTGGGACGTTGCCCCTGTTCATGGTGATCTTCATCCTTCTGGGCCTGGCGGCGGGCATCAAGACGATGCTGGGCTCCGCCAAGGAGGTCGAACGGCAACTGGCAGCGAAAGCCGCCGAAGACGAGGAAGAAAGACGTGGCGACTGAAGCGGCACCTGGAGAAGAGACCGGCGGGCTGGTGTTTCACCCGCTTGACCAGTTCATCGTCAAGCCCCTGTTCAACCCGGAGGGCGCGGTTCACTGGTATACCATCACCAACGTCACCCTGTGGCTGGCGCTGGCCGTGGTCGCCATCGTCGCGCTGTTCGTTCTGGGCACCCGTGGCCGGGCCATGGTGCCCTCGCGCAGCCAGTCGATCGGCGAGGTGCTCTACGGTTTCACCTACAAGATGGTCGAGGACGTGGCCGGCAAGGACGCGATCAAGTTCTTCCCCTACATCATGACCCTTTTCATGTTCATCCTGTTCTCGAACTACCTGGGCCTGATCCCCGCCAGCTTCGCCACCACCTCGCATATCGCCGTCACCGGCGTGCTGGCGCTGGCGGTGTTCCTGACCGTCACCATCGTCGGTTTCGTCAAGAACGGCGTCGGGTTCCTGGGCCTGTTCTGGGTCTCGTCGGCGCCGCTGGTGCTGCGCCCGATCCTGGCGATCATCGAGCTGATTTCCTACTTCGTGCGGCCCGTCAGCCACAGCATTCGTCTTGGCGGCAACATCATGGCCGGCCACGCGGTGATGAAGGTGTTCGCGGGCTTCGCCGCGGTCGCCGCCATCAGCCCCTTCGCGGTGCTGTCGATCACCGCGATCTACGGGCTGGAAATGCTCGTGGCCGGTGTCCAGGCCTACGTCTTCACCATTCTGACCTGTGTCTATCTCAAGGATGCGCTGCATCCGTCGCACTAGGGTCGGACCCTTCAAGTTCAACGCAATTCCATCGTAAGGAGAGAAATCATGGAAGGCGAACTCGCTCAACTCGGTCAATACATCGGTGCCGGCCTCGCAGGCATCGGCTCGGGTGCTGCCGCCATCGGTGTCGGCCACGTTGCCGGCAACTTCCTGTCGGGCGCGCTGCGCAACCCGTCGGCCGCTGGTGGTCAGACCGCCATGCTGTTCATCGGCATCGCCTTCGCGGAAGCCCTGGGGATCTTCTCGTTCCTCGTCGCGCTTCTGCTGATGTTCGCCGTCTGATCCTTCGCGACCCTTCCTTACGAACGGTGAGACTGGCCGAGGCCGGTCTCGCCGATCCGATCCGGGTTCCAGGAGGACAACATGGCAAGCGAAACCGATAACGTGGCCGCAGGTGCAGCCGACGCAGCAGCCGCCCCCGGCATGCCGCAACTGGATTTCTCGACATTCGGGAACCAGATCTTCTGGCTCGTGGTGACGCTGGTCGTCATCTATTTCGTGCTGACGCGTATCGCGCTGCCCCGCATCGCGGGCGTTCTGAACGATCGCCAAAGCTCGATCACCAATGACATCGCGGCCGCCGAAGACCTCAAGCAGAAGGCCGTCGAGGCCGAGGAAGCCTATAACCAGGCGCTGATCGACGCCCGCGCCAAGGCGCAGGACATCATCGCCGAGGCCAAGGCGGAAATTCAGGCCGACCTCGACGAAGCCGCCGCCAAGGCGGATGCCGAGATCGCCGCCCGCACCGCCGAGTCCGAAAAGGCCATCGCGGCGATCCGCGACGGCGCGGTCGAAAGCGTCAAGGTGGTGGCCAAGGACGTGGCCCAGGACGTTGTTGCGTCGATGGGCTTTTCGGCGGACGCCAAGGCGGTCACCGCCGCGGTCACCGCACGGATGAAAGGGTAACGCGATGAAACACATTCTGGCCGCCCCTCTCGCCCTTGCCGCCACCCCGGCGCTGGCCGCATCGGGGCCGTTCTTCTCGCTGCACAACACCAACTTCGTGGTGCTGCTGGCCTTCATCCTGTTCCTTGCGGTGCTGGTCTATTTCAAGGTGCCCGGCATGATCGGCGGTCTGCTCGACCGGCGCGCCGAAGGCATCAAGGCCGAGCTGGACGAGGCGCGCGCCCTGCGTGAAGAGGCCCAGACCATCCTGGCCTCGTATGAACGAAAGCAACAGGACGTGGCCGAACAGGCCGCGCAGATCGTCGAACACGCCAAGCGCGAGGCCGAGGTCGCCGCCGAGGTCGCCAAGAAAGACCTCAAGGATTCGATCGCCCGCCGCCTCGCCTCGGCCGACGATCACATCGCTTCGGCCGAAGCCGCCGCGATCAAGGACGTGCGCGATGCCGCCATCGCGGTCGCCATCGGCGCGGCAAAGGACATCATCGCCAAGCAGATGAGTGCTGCCGAAGGAAACAAGCTGATCGAGGATGCCATCGCCGACGTCGAGGCCAAGCTGCACTGAGACAGCGGACAGTGAAGACGGAAAACCCGGCCCTCGCGCCGGGTTTTTTGTTGCGCGCACGGCCCGCTGCGGCGCCGTGGCTCAGTGCGCCTGGGCCCAGTTCGCCCCCTGCCCCGCATCCACCACCAGCGGCACCGACAGCTTGACCGCCGGGTCGGCGGCGCCCTCCATCACCTCGCGGATCACCGCAATCGCCTGGTCCACGGCATCCTCCTCGATCTCGAAGATCAGTTCGTCGTGGACCTGCAGCAGCATCTTGACCGGCAGCGCCTCGATCGCGGCGGGCATGCGGATCATCGCCCGGCGGATGATGTCGGCGGCGCTGCCCTGGATCGGCGCGTTGATCGCGGCGCGGCGCGCGAACCCGGCCTGCGGCCCCTTGGCGCCGATCTCGGGCGTGTGGATCTTGCGCCCGAACAGGGTTTGGACGAACCCGTGTTCCTTGCCGAAGGAAATGGTGGCGTCCATGTATTCCTTGATGCCCGGGTATTTCTCGAAATAACGGTCGATGAAGCCCTGCGCCTCGTTGCGCGGAATGCGCAGGTTGCGCGCCAGGCCAAAGCCGGAAATGCCGTAGATCACGCCGAAATTGATCGCCTTGGCCTGCCGCCGCACCTCTGGCGTCATCTCGTCCAGCGGCACGTCGAACATCTCGGACGCGGTGGCGGCGTGAATGTCCTCGCCATCCAGAAACGCCTGTTTCATCGAGGCGATCCCGGCGACATGGGCCAGGATGCGCAATTCGATCTGGCTGTAGTCGAGCGAGACCAGGAGCTTGCCCTCGGGCGCGACAAAGGCCTCGCGGATGCGCCGGCCTTCCTCGGTGCGCACCGGGATGTTCTGCAGGTTCGGATCGGTCGAGGCCAAGCGCCCGGTGTTCGCCCCGGTCTGCACATAGCTGGTGTGAACCCGCCCGGTTTCGGGGTTGATGTGCTGTTGCAGCGCGTCGGTATAGGTCGATTTCAGCTTGGACAATTGCCGCCAGTCCAGAACCCGCGCGGGCAGTTCGTGCCCTTCGGCGGCGAGGTCTTCCAGAACATCCGCGCCGGTGGCATAGGCGCCGGTCTTGCCCTTCTTGCCGCCGTCCAGCCCCATCTGGTCGAACAGGATTTCGCCAAGCTGTTTTGGGCTGCCCACGTTGAACTTGCCGCCCGCCAACGCGTGTATCTCGTCCTCGAGTGCCGCCATCTTCTGCGCAAAGACGTTTGACATCCGCGCCAGCGCCTCGCGGTCGACCACCACGCCGTTACGCTCCATCCGGGCCAGAACCGGCACCAGCGGGCGTTCGAGCGTCTCGTAGACGGTGGTGACCTGCGCGCGGTGCAGTTGCGGCTTGAAGGTCTGCCACAGGCGCAGCGTGACATCGGCGTCCTCGGCGGCGTATCTCACCGCGTCCTCCACCGGCACGCGGTCGAAGGTGATGGCGGATTTACCGCTGCCCAGCAGCGTCTTGATCGGGATCGGGATGTGGCCCAGATACCGCTCCGACAGCGCGTCCATGCCGTGATTGTGCAGGCCGGAGTAAAGCGCGTAGGACATCAGCATGGTGTCGTCGATGGGTGCCACGTCGATGCCGAGGCGCGCGAAGATCTTGGCGTCGTATTTCATGTTCTGGCCGATCTTCAGGATCGACGGGTCTTGCAGCACCGGCTTCAACGCGGCCAGAGCGGCCTCCAGCGGCATCTGCCCTTCGGCCAGATCGTCCGACCCGAACAGATCGTCCGCCCCCCCGGCCTTGTGGCCGAGCGGGATATAGCAGGCCTCGCCCGGCACCACGGCCAGCGAAATCCCGACCAGTTCGGCCTGCATTTCGTCCAAAGACGTGGTCTCGGTGTCGACCGCGACATAGCCGCGCTCGTAGATCTGCGCGATCCAGCGGTCGAGCGCCTCGGCGGTCGCCACATGCTCATACCCCGCCGGGTCGATCGGCGGCAGGCCGGGGGCATCGGGCGTGGTCTCGGCGGCGGGCGGTTCGGGGATATCGGAGATATCGACGCCCATCCGGTCGGCGATGCGCTTGGACAGTGACCGGAATTCCATCGAGGCGAGGAACGGCAACAGAACCTCCGGGTCCGGGTCCTGCAATTCCAGGTCGTCCAGCGTCTCGTCCAGCGGCACGTTCTCGTCGAGCCGCACCAGATCGCGCGACATGCGGATCTGATCGGCCTTTTCCAGCAAGGTCTGGCGGCGTTTGGGCTGGGGAATCTCAGCGGCGCGCTCGAGCAGCGTGTCGAGATCGCCGTATTCGTTGATCAGCAGCGCCGCCGTCTTGATCCCGATACCGGGCGCCCCCGGCACGTTGTCGGTGCTGTCGCCGGCCAGTGCCTGCACATCGACCACCCGTTCAGGGCCAACGCCGAATTTCGCCTCGACGCCCTCGCGGTCGATCCGCTGGCCCTTGATCGGCTCCAGCATCTCGACGCCGCCGCCGACCAGTTGCATCAAGTCCTTGTCGGACGAGATGATGGTGACGCGCCCTCCGGCCTCGCGCGCCTGGCGGGCGTAGGTGGCGATGATGTCGTCGGCCTCGAAGCCCTCTTTCTCGATGCTGGCGATGTTGAAGGCGCGGGTGGCGTCGCGGGTCAGCGGGAATTGCGGCACCAGGTCTTCGGGCGCGTGCGGGCGGTTGGCCTTGTAGTCCGGGTAGATCTCGTTGCGGAACGACTTGCCGGAATAGTCGAAGATCACCGCCACATGGGTCGGCGCGTCATCGCCCCTGTTGTCCTCGATCTGCTTGAACAGCATGTTGCAGAACCCCGCGACCGCCCCGATCGGCAGCCCGTCGGACTTGCGCGTCAGCGGTGGCAGCGCGTGGTAGGCGCGAAAAATGTAGGCCGAGCCGTCGACCAGGTGAAGATGGCATCCCTTGCCGAAGGCCATGGCGGCTCCTTTTCTGGCGCTGGACGATGTCGTGCGCCTTGCGGATCAGTGCGCGGACGCGCCTTCGGCCAGGACATACCGGGTGTCGCAATAGGGGCATTCGACCCAGCCCTGATCGTCGGGAATGGTCAACCACACGCGGGGATGCCCGGTGGCCGGACCGCCGCCGTCGCAGGCGACCTTTTTCTTGTCGACGACCTTGGTTTCGGGAGCTTGGAGCGTCATGGCGTGCCTCTGTTCGTTGCGCGTGCGCATGATACCAAGCCACCTTGCGCGAACAAGGGGCATCGGCGGGCGCGGTGGGTCTACTTGGGTTCGTTCGGGATCATCCGGCCGAGATCGCGGCCGGAACAGATATGGGTGTGCAGATGCATGACCTCCTGCACCCCGGCGGCACCGCTGTTGACGATCACGCGGTAGCCCTGCCCGTCCTCGCCGGGCGACAGGCCCAGCTTGTCGATCACCTGCCGCATCGCGCGGTGGTAATCGGCGATCTCGGCGTCGCTGGCGGCGTCGATGAAGTGGTCCCAGGTGACGTAGGGCCCCTTGGGGATCACCAGCACGTGCACCGGCGACTGCGGCGCAATGTCGTTGAAGGCCAGGCTGTGCTCGGTCTCGAGCACGGTATCGTTGGGGATCTCGCCGCGCAGGATCTTGGCGAAGATGTTCTCATGGTCATAGGTGTAACCCATGGCGGTCTCCTAGTCGCAGTACAGGTTCTCCGAGCGCGCAATCTCGACCGCCCGCTCTTCGGGGATCGAGAGGAACTTGGCAAGGGGGATCGCGTTTTCCTCGGCGCTGTCGGTCTCGCGCATCAGGTAGCTGTGTTCGAAATCGGCATCGCGGATACGGTCGCTTTCAAAGTAAAAGTCCGAGCGGATCGCCGGGATCAGCTTGAGGATCGCATCCTCCGGCGTGCGCTCGCCCGCCAGCCCGATCCGCATGGCGTGGCCCCTGATCCAGTCGTCGGTGAACTCGGTCTCGATCTCGAGCAGCCGCGTGGTCGAACGGTCGGCGTAGAAATCGCGCAACAGGTCCAGGTTGTCGGGATCGAGGCAGATCGCCAGCCGGTCGGTCTCGAAATAGTCGAACAGCATGCGCATCAGGGCGCGCCGATGCCGGGTGCGTTTTTCGATCGTGGTCTGGATGCCGCCGAGGTCGGGCAGCGCCGTGCCCTCCTCGTCGAACAGGTATTCGATCGACGGGATGTTGGTGGCCTGGGCGATCCGCGCCATCAGCCGCTTGCCGACGTGCCATTTCTTGGCGATCACGATCAACAGCTCACGCTCGCGCCCCAGGGTCGATTCCGCCTCCCAGAAGCGCGGCGCAAAGCGCTGCCCGACCCGGCCCCGCCCGACCAGGAAGTTGAACAGCGACCGGCCCTCGTTGGATATCTTGAACTCGACCCCTTCGGTGGCATAGAGCGCCCCCAGCCGCCGCCGCAGCTCGCGCGCCTCGGGGCTGATCTTGCGCGCGAACAGGTAGTCCTGCGACAGCAACAGGTCATAGTGGTCGTTGTAGAACGTCACCGGCATGCCGTAATCGGTGAACATCAGGAAGGTCAGCGTGCGGGTGCGAATCTCGCTGTCCGGCACCATGTGGCGCACCAGCGTCTGAAAGAACGTCTCGTCCGGGATCCATGTCGTCGCGAAGAACCGCATCACGTCGCGGCGCCGGCGGGTGAATTCGAGAATCCACTCGATCGTGCGCCGCCTGAGACACCACCATTGCGAGCCGATCATGATCTGCAAGTCGTCGGGGATCTTGCGCGCCAGCCCCAACCGCTTTTGCCACTCGACCGAGGTATAAAAACGCCACTTCTGCGTGCGTTCGTTGAAGTAGTGGCGGTAGATCAGCCGCTCTTCCTTCATCCCGGTCTTGATCCAGTCGCTTTCGAAGAAATCGAAGCTCTCGATATAGTCCACGTCCTCGGCATCGAGAAAATCATGGGTGAACTCGGCCGACTTGATCGTCATGCAATCGCCCGACACCATGTAGAAATGCGTGGCCCGCGGAAACGCCTCGACCGCCGCCTCGACCGCCGCCAGCGTGCCCTCGACCAGCGACCATTCCCCCCAGCCGCATTTGACCCGTTTCTTCGCGAAGGCCACCGAAGGGTTGCCCGCCAGCGCCGCCCGGATCATCTCGTAATCCGACGCCTTGGAGCGCGCATCGAAATGGATCGACAGATAGTCACCGGCCGCGGTCAGCCGCTCAGCCTGCTCGATGATGGCTTTCGGGTCCTTGTGGCTGAGCAGGATGAAGGCGATTCTTGCCATTTCGGATACCAATTGGCTGGGTCAGCGGCGATTGTTGACATACCTAATGCAACGAACCATTGAATAAACAGTGTTTGTTTGCTTTTTTCTTCGCAACAAGAACATTCTGCACAGGATGCGGGCGGCAAGGGCGGACAGGCACGATGGGGTTTCCCGGAACTTGGATGACGGAAAGCGAAAGCGTGGTCTACCGCGTGGTGCCCAAATGCGCCTGCTCGACCATCGGCCAGATCATGTATTACTCCGACCACGGCAAGTTCTACGACGGCGACGTGCATGACGCCACCGAGGGGCTGCACAAATGGGCCTTCGATGACAGCAAGCCGGTGATCGAAGCCAACGTGAAGGCGCACAAGAGCTATGCCTTCACCGCCGTGCGCAACCCCTACTCGCGCATCCTGTCCAGCTTCTTCGACAAGATCTGCGGCATTCAGCGCAACGGAAAACGCTACCGCGGCAATCTCGTGCCGCTCCTGATCCAGAAATACGGGGTCGAGGTGGGAGATCCGGAAAACGGCTTCGAGTTCGACCAGATCGCCAGCTTCCGCCGCTTTCTGCTGTTCGCCCGCGACACCATCCGCTGGCGCCGCCCGATGGACCCCGACATCCACTGGAGCGCGGTGTCGGGCCATGTCTCGACCTTCATCCACAACGGCGGCACCTACGACCACATCCTGCATATCGAGAACTTCAATCCCGGCATGAAGGTGGTGCTGGATCACATCGAGACCCCGCACAAGGTCGACCTCGCCAAGATCCCGCGCTTCAACGAAAGCGAAGGCCACGGGCCGAAACGCGCCCATCCGGTCGAGGACTACTTCGACGACCTGTCGATGCACCTGGTCTACGAGATCTACAAACGCGATTTCGAGGTGTTCAAATACGACGCCGAAAACCCCGGCAAGTCGAAACCCACCGGCAAGATCGACCTCGACGAGGTGCACAAGAAACTGGGGCCGAAGAACTAGGCCAGCGTTTCGCGCAGGAACCCGGCAGTGCGGCCCAGCGCCAGTCCTGCCGCCTTCGGATCGTAAGCCCCGGCGGCGCGCAACTCATTCATATCGCGCTCCAATGTCCGATACATCGGCACCCGGCGCGGCAAGGTCGCGATAGCTCGGCGTCAGGCCCCACCACGAATGGATCACCAACACGCCGGCCCCGACCGGCCCAACGGGCAGAATGAGCGCCATTCCCATCCTCCCGGTTTGACCGCGATCATGGCAACCGGTCCGCACGCCTGCCTATTCTGAGCGCAAACCACAAGGCCGCGCCATGACCGAAATCATCACCGTCACCGCCGAGACCGTCGACAAGCACGGCTTCTTTTGCAAGATGAGCGCCCGCAAGACACCTGCCTGGCAGGCCAAGCGCGACTGGCTGATGGCGCGTTTCGACGAGGGGCTGCAACTGCGTCTGCTCGGGGACGGCGAACGCGGCTTTGTCGAATTCATGCCGGGCGACAAGTCCTGGCGGGCCATCGACGGGGCCGGGGATGTCGTGGTCATCCACTGTCTCTGGGTGGTCGGCAAGTCCAAGGGGCAAAGCCACGCCACGGCCCTGATGAACGAGGTCGAGAACTGGGCGCGCGCGAACGGCTACCGCGGCGTCGCGGCGCTGACCTCCAGCGGCAACTGGCTGATCGAACCGGGGGTGCTCGAACATCGCGGATATGCCTCGGTCGACCACGCCGACCCCGGCTTCGACCTGATGCTGAAACGCTTCTCACCCGGCCCGGACCCGCGCCTGTCGGGCGACTGGGACGCCAAGGCCGCCGCCTGCGGCCCCGGCCTGACCGTGCTGCGCAGCGCCCAATGCCCCTACCTCGAAGACGCCGCGGCCCACGCCAGACGCGCCGCCGACCACCTCGGCCTCGCCTTCACCGACCGGCTGATCGAGACCGCGGACGACCTGCGCGCGCACTCACCCACGCCCTACGGCACCTACGCGCTGGTCCACGACGGCAAGCTCCTCGCCTACCACTACCTGCTGGAAAAGCAGATCCTCGCGGCACTGACCTGACCCTGCTGCTTCATCTTGGCGGCAAATACTCATGCCCGAGGGACCGGCCAGAGGCCGGGACCGAGACAGGCCTGCGCGCCGCAGGCGCACAATCTGGCGGCCTCAGACCCCGAGACACCAGCGCATGATCGCCTTCTGCGCGTGCAACCGGTTCTCGGCCTCGTCGAAGATCACCGAACTGGGTCCGTCCATCACCGCATCGGTCACTTCCTCGCCGCGATGCGCCGGCAGGCAATGCATGAACAGCGCGTCGGGTGCCGCCGCCGCCATCAGGCGTTCGTTCACCTGGTAGGGGCGCAACTGGTTGTGCCGCCTTTCACGGGTCGACAGCGCGTCGTGCATCGACACCCAGGTATCGGTGACCACCAGATCGGCCCCGGCCACCGCCTCGACCGGGTCGCGCGTGATCTCGATCTTCGCCCCCTTGGCCCGCGCCTCCTCGACGAAGGCCCGGTCCGGGTCGAGCGTCGGCGGCCCGGTGAAGGTCAGGTGAAACCCGAACTGCCCCGCCGCCTGGATGAACGAGGCCGCGACGTTGTTGCCGTCACCGGCCCAGACCACCTTTTTGCCGGCAATCGGCCCGCGATGTTCCTCGTAGGTCATCACGTCGGCCATGATCTGGCAGGGATGGCTGCGGTCGGTCAGCCCGTTGATCACCGGCACCGTGGCGTGCTCGGCCAGTTCGTGCAGCGAGGTCTCGTCGAAGGTGCGGATCATGATCAGGTCGACATAGCGGCTCAGCACCCGCGCGGTGTCGGCGATCGACTCGCCATGCCCCAGCTGCATTTCCGAGCCGGTCAGCACCAGCGTCTCGCCGCCCATCTGGCGCACGCCCACGTCGAAACTCACCCGGGTCCGGGTCGAGGGTTTTTCGAAGATCAGCGCGACGACATGATTGGCCAGCGCCTGCTCGGCATCGGGCGTGCCCTTGAGCATGCCGGCACGCGCGTCCTTCATCCGCCGCGCGTTGTCGATCATCTGGCGCAGATCGGTCGGGTCGGTGGCGTTGATGTCGAGAAAATGCCTCATGCCCCGGCCCCTTTCACCGCGCTTGCCGCGGCGTCGAGCCGCCGGATCGCCTCGTCGATGTCCTCGTCGGAAATGGTCAGCGCCGGCAACAGCCGCACCACATTGTCCGCCGCCGGCACGGTCAGCACCGCCTGGTCATAGCCCGCCTTGACCACGTCGGTATTCGTGACCTTGCAGCCAAGCCCCAGCATCAACCCGCTGCCGCGCACCTCGGTGAACACCTCCGGGTGTGCGGCCACCAGCCCCTCGAGTTTCTGGCGCATGTGTCCGGCCTTGCGGGTCACCTCGTCCAGAAAGGCAGGCTCGGCCACGATCTCCATCACCTTGGCGCCCACCGCACAGCCCAGGGGGTTGCCGCCGTAGGTCGAACCGTGGCTGCCCACCGTCATCGCCGCCGCCGCCGCCTCGGTCGCCAGCACCGCGCCCAGGGGAAACCCGCCGCCGATGCCCTTGGCAACCATCATGATGTCGGGGGAAACGCCGGCCCATTCATGCGCGAACAGCTTGCCGGTTCGGCCCATGCCGCACTGCACCTCGTCGAACACCAAGAGCAACCCGTGCTGATCACACAGGTCGCGCAGCCCCTTCAGGCATTGGTCCGGCACCTGGCGGATGCCGCCCTCGCCCTGGATCGGCTCGACCAGGATCGCGGCGGTGTTGTCGTTGATCGCGGCATAGAGCGCGTCATGGTCGCCGAAGGGGACATGCACGAAGCCGGGCATCAGGGGACCGTAACCTGCGGTCATCTTCTCGCTGCCCGCCGCCGCGATGGCGCCGGTGGAACGGCCGTGGAAGCTGCCGGAGAAGGTCACAATCTCGGTGCGCCCGGGCTGGCCGGCGGCGTGAAAATGCTTGCGCACCATCTTGATCGCCAGTTCCGCCGCCTCGGTGCCGGAGTTGGTGAAGAACACGCTGTCGGCAAAGGTCGCCGCCACCAGCCGGTCGGCCAGCGCCTGCTGCTGCGGGATCTCGTAGAGGTTCGAGACATGCCAGAGCCTGCCCGCCTGTTCGGTCAACGCGGCCACCAGCGCCGGGTGGGCATGGCCCAGCGCGTTCACCCCGATCCCGGCCCCCAGGTCGAGAAATCGGCGCCCGTCGGTTGTCGTGAGCCAGGAACCTTCGCCGCGCTCGAAAGCAAGCGGCGCACGGGCATAGGTCGGCAGAACGGACGGGATCATCTCGGTCATCCTTTGGAAAAAGAAGCCTTTGGGTGCCGCAAGGGCAGGCCGGTGTCAATATTGTTGGATGGGGTGTGCCACGGTGGCACGCGAACAAGGCAGGCGAGGCGTCAGGCGCGCGAGCACCGGCGTCGGGGTTCGAAAAAGAGCGTGGCCTTGGTCATGCCGCGTGCAATAGGCGCAGCGCGCGATCCTGTCCATCCCCTTTTCAAGCGGCCCGGCATGGGATACGGGAAACCGCATGGACGGGCCGCCACGCGTGCGCGCCTTGTATCCACCCGGCGCATGACTAAAATAGGGTGCTGGAGAATTCAGAGGCGGGCACGGCCCGTCCGAACTTGGGAAATCGCATGTCCTGGACCGAAGACCGGGTGGAAACACTCAAGAAAATGTGGGCCGAGGGCCAGTCGGCCAGCCAGATCGCCAAGGAACTTGGCGGCGTCACCCGTAATGCGGTGATCGGCAAGGTGCACCGGCTGGGCCTGTCCAACCGCGCCGGCGGCGGCTCGACGCCCAACCCGGCGGTGGCTGCGAAAGCCAAGGAAAAGCCGGCCAAGCCCGCCGCCAAGCCCAAACCCGCCGCCGCCGAGAAGAAGCCGGAAAAGACCGAGGCCGCCGAGCCGGCACCCGAACGGCCAGCGATCCCGGCCCGCAAGCAGATCATTCCGGCCGGTCAGCCCTTGCCGCCGCAACCCTCGGCCAACGAGATCAGCCCCGAGGCGCTGGCCAGCGTGCGCGAGGTCGAGAAGACGGCCAAGCGGATCAGCCTGATGGAATTGACCGAGCGCACCTGCAAATGGCCGATCGGCGACCCCGCGACGCCGGAGTTCTGGTTCTGCGGCCTGCCGGTGCAACAGGGCAAACCCTATTGCGAGGCCCATGTCGGCGTGGCGTTCCAGCCGATGTCCTCGCGCCGCGACCGCAAGCGGTAGCGATGTCGGACCGGCTTCGCCGATCCGACCGGCGGGGGGCGCTGCCCCCACGTCTGTTTCGCTGACGCGAATCAGCCGTTCCCCCCGGAGTATTTCTGCCAAGATGAAACCCGAATGACCAATCCGCCTGACCTGCGCCCGGACCGGGCGCGCGCAGAGGTTCGGGGCGATGCCCGCCCGGGTCAGCCCCGGATCGGGATGGTCAGCCTTGGCTGTCCCAAGGCGCTGGTCGACAGCGAGCGCATCCTGACGCGGCTGCGCGCCGAGGGCTATGCGATCAGTGCGGACTATGGCGGAGCCGATGCGGTGATCGTGAACACCTGCGGCTTTCTCGACTCCGCCAAGGCCGAGAGCCTCGAGGCGATCGGCGAGGCGCTGGCCGAGAACGGGCGGGTCATCGTCACCGGCTGTCTCGGGGCCGAGCCCGAGTATATCACCGGCGCGCATCCCTCGGTTCTGGCGGTGACCGGCCCGCATCAGTATGAGCAGGTGCTCGATGCCGTGCATGTCGCGGTACCGCCCAGCCCGGACCCGTTCATCGACCTGCTGCCCGCCTCGGGGGTCAGCCTGACGCCGCGGCATTACAGCTATCTGAAGATTTCCGAGGGATGCAATCACCACTGCAAGTTCTGCATCATCCCGTCGATGCGGGGCCGGCTGCAATCGCGCCCGGCACATGCGGTGATCCGCGAGGCCGAGCGGCTGGTCGAGGCCGGGGTGAAGGAGCTTCTGGTCATCTCGCAGGACACTTCGGCCTATGGCGTCGATCTGAAACATGCGGAAAGTGGCGGCCACCGCGCCCATGTCACCGACCTGGCGCGCGATCTTGGCAGTCTCGGCGCCTGGGTGCGGCTGCACTATGTTTACCCCTACCCGCATGTGCGCAAGTTGATCCCGCTGATGGCCGAGGGTCTGGTGCTGCCCTATCTCGACATCCCGTTCCAGCACGCGCATCCCGACACGCTGCGCCGCATGGCGCGGCCGGCGGCGGCGGCGAAGACGCTGGACGAGATCGGGGCCTGGCGGCGCGACTGCCCGGACATCACCCTGCGCTCGACCTTCATCGTCGGCTATCCCGGCGAGACCGAGGCGGAGTTCCAGACGCTGCTCGACTGGCTGGACGAGGCGCAGCTCGACCGGGTCGGGTGCTTTCAATACGAGAACGTCGCGGGCGCGGCGGCGAACAATTTGCCCGACCATGTGCCCGACGAGGTCAAGCAGGATCGCTGGGACCGGTTCATGCAGAAGGCGCAGGCGATTTCGGCGGCGAAACTGGCGGCCAAGGTGGGCCGGCGGCTCGCGGTGATCGTCGATGCGGTGGACGCGGACGGGGCCACCTGCCGGACCTGGGCGGACGCGCCGGAGATCGACGGAAACCTGTTCATAGACGAGGGTTTCGCAGCGCTTTCCCCCGGCGATATCGTGACCGTCGAGGTCGACGAGGCAGGAGAGTATGACCTGTGGGGGCGGCTGGTCTGAGATCGCGGCTCAGAACGGGATCAGCCGTTCCAGCGCCGTGCCGTCCGCCCAGGTGCCATGCAGCGCGCCGTTGGCCATGACCACGTAGACCACCGGGTCCTGCTCGCCCCAGTCGACCACCAGCACGCGGCCGTCGCGAAACCCGAGACCGTCGTAGCTCGATGCCCCGACCGTCCAGTGCACCCGGATGGCGCTGCCGTCCTCGTCGATCCGCACGCTGCCGGTATAGGCCGAGCCATCGGGGTTACGCCCTTCGGCGCGGTAGGTGCCGGTCAGGTCCTGCGCCAGCGCAAGCGCAGGCAGGAAGAGAAGCGGCAGGGCGAGGATGACGCAGCGGATCATGGGGTGGGCTCCTTGTGACTGGCGCAAGCCTAGCCCAAAACGCCACTCAGACAAGTGCGCACCACCCCCCTAAGCCTGCAACGCCCTCACATCCATCTCGCCTTCCTCGCGCGCCTTCATCGCCAGCGCGGCGGCGTTCGATCCGGCGGCGGTGGTGAAGTAGGGGATCTTGTCGTAGAGCGCGACGGCGCGGATGTCGCGGCTGTCTTCGACCGCCTGGGTGCCTTCGGTGGTGTTGAAGACAAGCTGCACATCGCCGTCCTTCAGCCGGTCGACGATGGTGCGCCCGCCTTCGTAGACTTTGTTCACGGTCTCTGCCTTGACGCCGTTTTCAGTGAGCCAGGCGGCGGTGCCGCGGGTGGCGAGGATCGAAAACCCGAGGCCCGCGACGATCGTGGCGGCCTCCAGCATCTCGTCCGTCTTGTCCGCGTCGCGGATCGAGATGAACACGCAGCCCTCGCGCGGCAGGTCGGCGCCGGCGCCCATCTGCGCCTTGAGGAAGGCGCGCGGGAACGAGCGGTCCCAGCCCATGACCTCGCCGGTCGAGCGCATTTCGGGGCCGAGGATGGTGTCGACACCGGGAAAGCGCGCGAAGGGCAGCACCGCCTCTTTCACCGAGAACCACGGCACGTTCGGGTCGCACAGCGTCATCGGGTCGGCATAGGGGATCGGCTGGCCATAGGCGGCGCTGGCGGGATAGGGCGCGCGATGCGGGAAATTGGCCATCGGTTCGCCCGCCATCAGCCGCGCGGCGATCGAGGCGATGGCGCTGTCGGTGGCCTTGGCCACGAAAGGCACGGTGCGCGAGGCGCGCGGGTTGACCTCGATCAGGTAGATTTCGCCGTCCTTGACCGCGAATTGCACGTTCATCAGCCCCTTGACCTTGAGCGCGAGCGCCAGCGCCTCGGTCTGACGCTCGATCTCGGCGACGATGTCGGCGGGCAGGGTGTGCGGCGGCAGGCAGCACGAGGAATCGCCCGAGTGCACGCCAGCCTCCTCGATATGCTGCATGATGCCCGCGACATGCACGGTTTCGCCGTCGCAGAGCGCATCGACATCGACCTCGGTGGCGCCTGACAGGTAGCTGTCGAGCAGCACCGGGCTGTCGCCCGACACCACCACCGCGTCGCGGATGTAGCGGCGCAACTGGTCCATGTCGCGCACGATTTCCATCGCGCGACCGCCCAGCACATAGGACGGGCGGATCACCAGCGGAAAGCCGATCTCGAGCGCCAGGTCCAGCGCCTCCTGATCGGTCGAGGCAATCGCGTTGACCGGCTGTTTCAGCCCCAGCCGGTTGACAAGATCCTGAAACCGCTCGCGATCCTCGGCCAGGTCGATGGCGTCCGGCGTGGTGCCCAGGATCGGGATGCCGGCCTCTTCCAGCGCATTGGCCAGTTTCAGGGGCGTCTGGCCGCCGAATTGCACGATCACGCCGTGCAGCGTGCCCTTTTCCTGCTCGACGCGCAGGATTTCCATCACGTGCTCGAAGGTCAGCGGCTCGAAATACAGCCGGTCCGAGGTGTCGTAGTCGGTCGAAACGGTCTCGGGGTTGCAGTTGACCATGATGGTTTCATAGCCCACGCCGGTCAGCGAATAGCAGGCGTGACAGCAGCAATAGTCGAACTCGATCCCCTGCCCGATCCGGTTGGGACCGCCGCCGAGAATCACCACCTTCTTGCGGTCGGACGGCCGCGCCTCGCATTCGACCTCGCCCATCACCGGGGTCTCGTAGGTGGAATACATATAGGGCGTCTGGGCCTCGAACTCGGCTGCGCAGGTGTCGATCCGCTTGAACACGGCGGCGATACCCAGGCCAAGCCGGGCGCGGCGCACCTCGGCCTCGGTCTGGCCGGTGAGCGTGGCGAGGCGGGCATCGGTGAAGCCCATCATCTTGAGCGCACGCAGGCCGTGTTCGGTGTCAGGCAACCCGGTCTCGCGCACCTTTTCCTCGGCCTCCACGATCTCGCGGATACGGGCCAGGAACCAGGGGTCGAAATCGGTGACGCCGTTGATCTCGGCGTCCGACAGCCCGTGGCGCATGGCCTGGGCGATCACCCGGATGCGGTCGGGGGTCTTGGCCGCCAGCGCCTTGGTCACGGCGGCCTTGTCGGGCGCGCCTTCGATGGTGATCTCGTCGAACCCGGTCAGCCCGGTCTCCATCGAGGCCAGGGCCTTTTGCATGCTCTCGTGGAACGTGCGCCCGATCGCCATCGCCTCGCCCACAGATTTCATCGCGGTGGTCAGTTCGGGCTTGGCGCCGGGGAATTTCTCGAACGCGAAACGCGGGATCTTGGTGACGACATAATCGATGGTCGGCTCGAAGCTGGCGGGCGTGACCTTGGTGATGTCGTTGTCCAGTTCGTCCAGCGTATAGCCCACCGCCAGTTTTGCCGCGATCTTGGCAATCGGAAAGCCCGTGGCCTTGGAGGCCAGCGCCGACGAGCGGCTGACGCGCGGGTTCATCTCGATCACCACCATGCGCCCGTCTTCGGGGTTGACCGCCCATTGCACGTTGGAGCCGCCGGTCTCGACCCCGATCTCGCGCAGCACGTTGATCGAATGCGTGCGCATCAACTGGTATTCCTTGTCGGTCAGCGTCAGCGCCGGGGCCACGGTTATCGAATCGCCCGTATGCACGCCCATCGGGTCGACGTTCTCGATCGAGCACACGATGATGGCGTTGTCGGCGGTGTCGCGCACCACCTCCATCTCGAATTCCTTCCAGCCCAGAAGGCTCTCGTCGACCAGGATCTGCCCGACCGGGGATGCGTCCATGCCCGAACGGCAGATCTTTTCGTAGTCCTCGCGGTTGTAGGCCACGCCGCCGCCGGTGCCGCCCAGCGTATAGGCGGGCCGGATGATCGCGGGCAGGCCGACCTCGTCCAGCGCGGCCATGGCGCGTTCCATGCCGGCGCGCAGGTCGAACTTGCCATTCGGCAGTTTCGGGGCCGCGACGATGGTGGCCTTGGGGTTCTCGATGCCCAGCCGGTCCATCGCCTCGCGAAACAGCTTGCGGTCCTCGGCCATCTCGATGGCCTCGCGCTTGGCGCCGATCAACTCGACGCCGTGCTCGTCCAGCACACCCATGTCGGCCAGCGCCAGCGCGGTGTTCAGCCCGGTCTGCCCGCCCATGGTCGGGAGCAGCGCGTCGGGCTTTTCCTTGGCGATGATCTTGGCGACGACCTCGGGGGTGATCGGCTCGATATAGGTGGCGTCGGCCATTTCCGGGTCGGTCATGATCGTGGCGGGGTTCGAGTTGACCAGGATCACCCGGTAGCCTTCCTCGCGCAGCGCCTTGCAGGCCTGGGCGCCGGAATAGTCGAACTCGCACGCCTGCCCGATGATGATCGGTCCCGCGCCGATGATCATGATGGACTTGATATCGGTTCTTTTGGGCATGGTCTCACCTGAAGCAGCGGGTCCGGCACGCGGGCCGGGCCGGCCGCGCGCAAATTCTCGTGGGTTATAGACGCGAGCGCTCCGGGTGCAAGGGCCGATTGGCCGGGCCCGGGCGTCGGGACAGCCAAAACACCAAGGCAAGCAGCCCCAGAGCGACCGCCAGATGCAATCCGGCCTGCGGGAAGGTCAGCGCCGGAACGCGCGCCATCCACAGAAACAACGGCAGCGAAAGCACCGCCGCGACCGCCAGCGCCACCGTGACGGTCCGGGCCGGTGTCAGAAACACGACCAGCCCCGGCAGCATCAGCGCCGGAAGGATCAGGTAGTGTAGCCAGGGCAGCGGGTTGGTCACAACCGCAAGCAGCAGCATCGCGAACAGCCGCGCCCAGATCCGGGGCCGCTTGCGCAGGGTCCGGGTCATGCCCCAGATCGCCACCGCCCCGGCGATCAGAACCAGCCGCATTACCCAGCCGATCCAGACCGGCTCCGGCTCCAGCACCGGCAGCGGCACCGACCAATAGGCGGTGCCGTCGATCACCGCGCCGATCTGGTAGAGCATCATTTCCAGCCCCGCCGAGGTGCGCGAAATCATCACGCTGTCGTCAAGGGCGGCGAGTTTGGCGAGGAACGCCTGGTGCATCGGCCAGCCCGCCATCAGAACCGAGGCCGCGGCCAGTGCACCGCCCACCACCACAAAGGCGGCGAGCGCGCGCCAGCGCCGCTCCATCACGAAGATCACGACCAAAAGCGCAGGACCAAGCTTCATCGCCGCCGCCAGCGCCAGAACAGCGCCCGCCCCCAGGTCGCGGCGCCCGGCGAGCAGAACGAAGGCCAGCAGCGTCACGAACGAGACGATGATCTGCGGCTGGCCCAGCCACAGCCCGAAGAACCCGAAGCCGCTGCCCACGCCCAGCGCAAGCGACAGCGCGGCCCATGTGCCAAACCCGATCCGGCTCGACCCGATCAGGCGGAACGACAGCCAGATCGTCCCGGCAAGGGCCGCGATGTTGAGCGCGTTGACGGCGTCGAAGAAGCCTTGGGCCGACACCCGCTCGACCACCGGCGCCAGAAGCGCCGCCCAGAGCGGCGGGTAGAGATAGGGCGTGAGTTTGCCATCGGGGTTGCCCTGGGACGCGGCCAGCGCCGCCCACGCGGCAGGCGGATCGACGACGCGGATATTCGCGCCGGGCAGATACACCAGGTCGGGGTCGCCCTGCCCGATGAAATGCGCGGCGAAATAGATCGCCGTCAGGTCGACCGACCACGTGCCGCGCAGAAACAGCCACAGCCCGACCGAGGCCAACGCGACGATGGCCCAGCCCAGAATGACCTGCGCGCGCGGGGTCACACCGCCGCCCGCGTTGTCGAAAGATGTGGTCGCGCTGTCACTGACCGATGCCCGTATCGCCGCCTCCGGCCCGACACTAGCGCATCTTCGGGATCACACAACCGCGCGCTATTCGGCCGCCTTGGCGTGGGTATGCGCCCGGTCATGCGCCGCGTCGCGATAGAGATAGTCGCGGGTGATCGGCGCGGCGGTCATGTGTTTGCCGATCTGGACCTGGTAGACCAGCAGCGTGCCGACGCGGAAACTCGCCTCCATCGACAGCAGGTAATAGCGCCACATCCGCACGAACCGTTCGTCATAAAGGGCGCGGGCCTTGTCTTCATTGGCCATGAACCGCTCATACCAATGGCCGAGCGTCTTGGCGTAATGCAGCCGCAGCACCTCGATATCGGTCGAGACCAACTCGGCCCGGTCGACCGCGCGCTGCATCTCTGACAGCGCCGGGGTATAGCCGCCGGGGAAGATGTATTTCACGATCCACGGATCGGATTCGTTGGGCGGGCCGACATGGCCGATCGAATGGATCAGCGCCAGCCCGTCATCGCTGAGGTGATCGCGGACAAAGCGGAAATACTCGTCGTAATGCGGCACGCCGACATGTTCGAACATCCCCACCGACACGATCCGGTCAAAGCTCTCGGGCACCTGGCGATAGTCGGTCAGCCGGAACTCGACCCGGTCCGACAGCCCCGCCTCTTCGGCCCGGCGCACCGCCACCGCGTGCTGTTCCCTGGACAGGGTCACCCCCACGACCTTGGCGCCGTAATCGCGTGCCAGCGTCAGCGCCATGCCACCCCAGCCGCAGCCGATATCGAGCACCCGCATCCCCGGCTCGATCAAGAGCTTTTTCGCGATATGCTGCTTCTTGGCCTCCTGGGCTTCGTCCAGCGTCATGTCCTCACGCGCGAAATAGGCGCAGGAATACTGCCGGTCGGCATCCAGGAACAGGTCGTAAAGCTCGCCCGACAGGTCATAGTGATGCGCCACGTTGGCCTGCGCCTTGCCCACCGGCGCAAACTGGCGAAACCGCCGCGCCATCATCCGGCCCAGATCCAGCGGGCGCTGGAACCACGGCGCGCCGGCGCGGTTGATGTTGGGGATCATGAAGTCGAAAAAGGCCCGCAGATCGTCGTTCTCGACCTCGAAGGTGCCGTCCATATAGGCCTCGCCGACCGCCAGGTTCGGACTGCGCAATATCCGCCCCGGCAGCCTGGGGTCCTTGACCGTGACCCCCAGCTCCGGCTCGCCCTGTCCATAGCGTTTCGTGCGTCCATCGGCGAATGTCACCCGCAACGTGCCCACTTGCACGATATGCGAAAGTAGGTGATCCAGAAAAACGCTCCTCATAGCGGTCTCCTTTCACGCCGGCCTCCGGCCGGTCTCTGGTAACTGGCGACTCACCACGCCTCGGGAACCTCAACCCCTTGCTACCGCGCCAGTTTTTACCGTCATATGGCACAGATGTTTTTCCATTCGGCCTCGAATGTAAACCATTTTCCCGCAAATGCTGGCCGATGGGCGGGTCCGGCCCGGCGATCAGGGTTGACTTTCCACCGGCGGCACGGTGTATCGCCCCGGACCACACACAGCGTTCCGAGGACCATCATGCACCCCTTTCGCAGCCATACCTGCGCAGATCTGCGCAAATCCGACGTCGGCGACACCGTCCGGCTCTCGGGCTGGGTGCACCGTGTCCGCGACCACGGCGGCGTGCTGTTCATCGACCTGCGCGACCACTACGGCATCACCCAGGTGCTGGCCGACAGCGACAGCCCGGTGTTCGCCGAGGTCGAGAAACTGCGCTCGGAATGGTGCATCCGCATCGACGGCAAGGTGCTGGCGCGTGACGAAAGCCTGGTGAACCCGAAACTGCCCACCGGCGAGATCGAGGTGTTCATCCAGGACATGGAAGTGCTGGGCGCCGCCGAGGAACTGCCGCTGATGGTGTTCGGCGACCAGGAATACCCCGAAGAAACCCGGCTGAAATACCGCTACCTCGACCTGCGCCGCGAGGCGATGCAGGAGAACATGAAACTGCGCTCGGATGTCGTTGCCTCGATGCGGCGGCGGATGTGGGACCAGGGGTTTCGCGAATACCAGACGCCGATCATCACCGCCTCGTCGCCCGAGGGCGCGCGCGATTTCCTCGTGCCGTCGCGCCTGCATCCGGGCCGGTTCTATGCCCTGCCGCAGGCGCCGCAGCAGTTCAAGCAACTGCTCATGGTCTCGGGCTTTGACAAGTATTTCCAGATCGCGCCGTGTTTCCGCGACGAAGACCCGCGCGCCGACCGCTCGCCCACCGATTTCTACCAACTCGACATGGAGATGAGCTTCGTCACCCAACAGGAGGTGTTCGATACCATCAAGCCGGTGCTGCAAGGCGTGTTCGAGGAATTCGCCGACGGCAAGACCGTCGACAGCGTCTGGCCGCAGATCAGCTATCGCGACGCGGCGCTATGGTATGGCACCGACAAGCCCGACCTGCGCAACCCGATCAAGATGCAGGACGTGTCCGAGCATTTCCGCGGCTCCGGCTTCGCCATCTTCGCCAAGCTGCTGGAACAGGACGGCACCGAGATCCGCGCGATCCCCGCCCAGGGCGGCGGCTCGCGCAAGTTCTGCGACCGGATGAACGCCTTTGCCCAGAAAGAGGGGCTGCCGGGGATGGGGTATATCTTCTGGCGCGACGGGGCCGATGGATTGGAAGCCGCCGGCCCCCTTGCCAAGAACATCGGCCCGGAACGCACCGAGGCGATCCGTCAGCAGCTTGGCCTTGGCGTCGGCGACGCGGCGTTTTTCCTTGGCGGCAAGCCCAAGGGTTTCCAGCGCGTCGCCGGGCTGGCGCGCGACGTGATCGGGGCCGAGCTTGGCCTGACCGACGAAAACCGTTTCGCCTTTGCCTGGATCGTCGATTTCCCGATCTACGAACAGGACGAGGAAACCGGCGACATCGACTTCGAGCACAACCCGTTCTCGATGCCGCAGGGCGGGCTTGAAGCCCTCGACGGCGACCCGCTCGAGGTGCTGGGCTGGCAATACGACTTGGCGTGCAACGGCGCCGAGATCCTCTCGGGCGCGATCCGCAACCACAAGCCCGAGATCATGTTCCGGGCCTTCGAAATCGCGGGCTATGGCGAGGACGAGGTGCGCAAGCGGTTCGGTGGACTGGTCAACGCCTTCAGATACGGCGCGCCGCCGCACGGCGGATGCGCCGCCGGGATCGACCGCATCGTGATGCTGCTGGCGGGCGAGGAAACCATCCGCGACGTGGTGCTGTTCCCGATGAACCAGCGCGCCGAAGACCTGATGATGGACGCCCCGTCAGAACCGACCAACGAACAGTTGCGTGAACTGCATCTGCGGGTGGTGACGGAAGACCGCTGACCGGGCGGACGGGCCGCGATCCGGCCCGCTCAGTCCTCGAGGTGATCGGCCAGCTTGTCCTCGACCAGGGTCACTTCCTTCGCCTTGCGCTCGCGAAACCGCGTGCCGTAGCCTTGGGTTTCGGTCTCCGGTATGACCTCGCGCGCGCGGGCGAAGATCTCGTTTTCCTCTTCGTCCATGTGGTGCCGGTAGTCCTCGTCAAGCTTGTGAAACTTGTTGAGCCAGCCGGACGAGGCCATGTCCATGTTGTCCAGTTCCTCCATCAGGTCGTCGAGCCCGGCGTGTTCCTCGACCGAATGGCGGGCCGCGTCCTGGCCCCAGGTTTTCGACATCAGCCGGGAATAGAACGTCTCTTCCTCGGCGGCGGCATGGGCCTTGACGTCGCAATAGAAGGTCCGCCAGGCGGTCTTGCGGTCCTTCGAGGCGCCGGAGGTGTCGGCGATCCGGCTCAGCAGCTCGCGGTGGCGGTCGTGGTCGGCCTTGATGGCCTCGTAGATCGAAGTCATGTGGGTCTCCATCTGGGTGTTGCTGTCAAGGCAACGCGCCGATCCCGCTGTCGGTTCCCGGATAGGCGCGGCGCAAGGCGAAAAAGCGGCGCGCTCTGCCAAGCGCGCCGCCCTGCCCTTCGATCCACTCACGAGATCAGCTGGGGGTAACCTCTGTCTGCAGCCCGCGACGGGCGGCATCGTCCGACATCCGGCCATAGGCCGGCGCGGCCACGCTGGCCGCAATCGAAACGGTCAGAACCACGACGCCGGTGGCAAACACCAGCCAGTCGATCGCGGCGCTGTCGAGCCGGTTGTCGGTGAAACGGTTGAAAACTTTCGACATCCTCATTTCCCCTGTGGCGTGTCTGGATTGTGGCCGCGAAATCTGGCGGCAATGCGGTCGGTCTGGGCCAAAACCCGGACGGATTCGGGGATTCCCGGTGGCGGGCCTGTGCGCATTGCCCTATTGCTGGCCGGGGGAGCAAACCGGGGGCGGAAATGGCCGAGGATCGTGACATCGGCGCGCCGGTCGCAGGCTGGCAGCCGCCGCCTGCGCCACGCGGCGAGGCGCTGGACGGGCGCTATGCCCGGCTTGAGCGGCTGTCGGCGGACAGACATGCGGCCGACCTGTTCAAGGCCAACAGCGTGTCGGACGCGATCTGGGATTTCCTGCCCTATGGACCCTTTGCCTCGTCGGCGGCCTACCACCGCTGGATGCGCGAGACGACAGCCGGGGACGATCCGCTGTTCTATGCGATCCAGAACCGCGACAGCGGCCAGTGGCAGGGGGTGGCAAGCTATCTTCGGATCACGCCGCAGGCCGGATCGATCGAGGTCGGGCACATCAACCTGTCGCCGGCCCTGCAACGCACGCGCGCCGCGACCGAGGCGATGTATCTGATGATGCAATGGGCGTTCGAGGCGGGATACCGGCGTTACGAATGGAAGTGCGACGCGCGCAACCTTGCCTCGCGCCGGGCGGCGCAACGGCTGGGGTTCAGCTATGAAGGCACGTTCCGGCAGGCCACGGTGGTCAAGGGCCGCAACCGCGACACGGCGTGGTTCGCCGTGATCGACGCGGAATGGCCCGGGCTGAAAGAGGCGTTCCGGGGGTGGTTGTCGCCCGCCAATTTCGATGCCGATGGCCGCCAGATCGAGCGTCTGGGCGACCTGACCCGGCTGGTGCGGGTGGCGGACGATCCGGCCCTGCACCGCTGACATCAGACCGCCTGCGCCCGCGACAGGCGTTCCTCGACCAGATCGACCACGCGCCTGCGGGCACCTTCCGCGCCGCTCAGGGCAAGCTGGCCAGCCGCCGCGGCGAGGGCCGGGTCATGGGCGCTGATGGCGAGGCCGGACAGAAGTTGCGCGATATAGGCGCGCGCGCCGCTGCCGTCACCGCGCAGCATCTCGGCCACGTGGTGCAGATCGTCGGCCAGCGCCACGGGGTCCGGCAGGATTCGGTCGCCCGACACCGCACGCGGACCGGACGGCAGCACACCGCCCGGCAGCGCCGCGAGCAACGCCTGCTGAAACCAGGCGAGGCTTTCCACAGGCTTGGCGAGGAAGGCATCGGCCCCGGCGGCGCGCGCCGCCGGTTCGGCCTCGGGATCGCCGCTCATGCCCAGGATCGCCGGCACCCGGGGTCGTGCGCGCGCCAGTTCGGCGATCAGGTCGGTGCCCGATCCGTCGGGCAACCCGATATCCACGATCACCACCGAGGGGCGGTAAACGGCCAGGTGCCGGTGCGCGGCGGCCAGGCTGTCGGCCCGCCTGATCCGGGCGCCCGAGCGGATCGACAACAGCCGGATCGCCTCGGACGCAAATCGGCTGTCCTCGACCACGAGCACGGTCAGCCCTTGCAACGGGCGGTCGGGGTTTCCCGGTGGCAGATAGAAACGGTCATCGCTCATGGCATTCATCCCTTTCGCCACCAGCCAAACACGAAACTCCTTAAAGGGTGGTAAAGCACCGCGCGCGCCCTTAACCGGCCACCCTTGCGGCGGCGCGGGCCGGCGGGCATAACCGGGCCGAACCTGGATGGAGAGCCCGATGATCGGACGTTTGAACCATGTGGCCATCGCCGTGCCCGACCTCGAGGCGGCGGCCGCGCAATACCGCGACACGCTGGGCGCCGATGTCGGCGCACCGCAGGACGAACCCGATCACGGCGTGACCGTGGTGTTCATCACCCTGCCCAACACCAAGATCGAGCTGCTCTATCCCCTGGGCGACACCTCTCCGATCGCGGGGTTTCTGGAAAAGAACCCGGCAGGCGGCATTCACCATATCTGCTACGAGGTCGAGGATATCATCGCCGCGCGTGACCGGCTGAAGGCCGCTGGCGCGCGGGTGCTGGGCACCGGCGAGCCGAAGATCGGCGCGCATGGCAAACCGGTCCTGTTCCTGCATCCCAAGGATTTCAACGGCTGCCTGGTCGAATTGGAGCAAGTCTGATGTCGGTCACCGCCGGCCTGGTCATGTTCATCGTGATCTGGTTCATGACGATGTTCATCGTCCTGCCGATCCGCGCCCGCAGCCAGGCCGAGGATGGCAGCGTCGTGCCCGGCACCCCCGAGGGCGCGCCGGCCAATTTCCGGCTGGGGCGCACGGTTCTGATCGTGACGCTCTGGGCGGTGGGAATCTGGGCGATCTGCGCCGGTGTGCTGCTGTCGGGCTGGATCTCGGTCGAGGATCTCGACTGGATGAACCTGCTGGACGAGCGAATCCCGAACTAGGCGGGCCGCCCCGCCAGCCGGTGATACATGTGGGTGAAGGTCGCCGCGCCGATCACCGGGATCAACAGGTTCACGACCGGGATCGTCAAGGGCACCGCCATCAGCGTGCCGGCAACCCAGATCTGGGCGGTATGACGCTTGCGCATCCGGGTCGCGCCCTCGCGCCCCTCGCGTCGCATCGCCGCCATCTGGAAGAATTCCCGGCCCAATAGATAGCCGTTCACCACCCAGAACAGCACCGGCGCCAGCGGTCCGACGAAGAACAACAGGATCAGCGCCACCAGGTTCACGCCGATGGTGACGAGGATCAGGCTGGTCGAATCCCGCAGCGTATCCATAAGCGGCACCGAACCGACCTTGGGCAGGCCGGGGTAATAGCGGTCCTCGACCGCCGCCGCCACATCATCGAGAAAAATGCCGGTGAAGGCGGCGGCAACCGGCACCATCAGCACCACCGACAGCACCAGCATCAGACCCACCGTCGCCCAGCTTGCCACGTTGTCGAGCCAGTTCACGTCGCCGATCCACGGCAGGCTGACCGTGTCGGGCACGAACAACCCGACCAGCCAGGCAAACCCCACCGTCGCCACCGCCAGAAGCGCGATGGTCAGGCCGACGCCAAGCAGCAGAACCCGGCGAAAGCGCGGGTCGGTCAACTGGCCCAGCGCCTTGGCGAAATCCGAAAACATCATGTGTTCACCCAGGTGGTGATCGCGTCGATATCCGGGCGCGGGCGTTCCGGCGGGGCGACGGTCTCGGTGCCGATATGGATGAAGCCGGCGAGACTTTCGTGTTCGGCAAGGCCAAGCCCGTCGCGCAGGAAATCGCGGTCATGGGCGGCATAGCTGGTCAGCCAGTTGGCGCCCCAGCCCGAGGCCAGCGCCGCGTTCAGCATTGCAAGGCAGACCGCGCCGGCGGAATAGACCTGCTCGATCTCGGGCACCTTGTCCGAGGCGACCGGCGAGGTGACCACGGCCACCGCGAGATCGGCATCGGCGAACTGGCGCCGGGCCTTTTCGACCTTCTCGGGCTCCACCCCCAGCGCCTGCCCGCGTTCGACGGCAAGCCCCGCCAGCCGGTCCAGCGACGCGCCTTGCAGCACGATGAAGCGCCACGGCTCGAGCTTGCCGTGATCGGGCGAGCGTGCGGCGGCGGTCAGGATCGGGGCAAGTTCCTCTGCGGTCGGCACCGGGGCCTTGAGGGTCTTGGCCGGGCGCGAGCGGCGGGTGAGCAAAAAATCCAGCGCGGACTGGTTTCTGTCGGGCATGTTAGTCTCCTTCACATGGCCCATGTCGGGGTTGGGGCGGCCAAGGTCAACGGTCCGGCAGGAAATAGCGCTCGAACTCGTCGATCAGGCCCGAGAAAAACGCCTGCGAGCGGGCATTTGGCTGACGAATGCGATAGGTTTCGGCCATCGGGTCGGCGGCGGTGGTCGGGCTTTCGGCCATCTCCTCGATCACCGCATGGCCGCAGAACGGCACATACCAGTCGGCATAGCCGCCCTCGTGCACCGCCACCAGCCGGCCGGCGCACATCTCATCGGCAAGGTCTCGCAGCATCCGGGTCATCTGGCGGAAACTGTCGGCATGCAGCAGCATATGCGCCAGCGGGTCGGCGGCGGCGGCGTCGTAGCCGCTGGCGATGACGATGACCTCGGGCTTGTGGGCGCGGACCCTGGGCAGCACCAGCCGCTCCATCACCTCGAGCCATGTGGCATGCCCCGCGCCGGGTGGCAGGGGAATGTTCATGTTCGCTCCCTCGCCCGCGCCCGCACCACGCTTGTCGATCTCGCCGGTATCCAGCGGGTAGTTGTGTTCCTGATGGATCGAGATCGTCAGCACGTCGGGATCGTCGTAGAACACCGCCTCGGTGCCGTTGCCGTGGTGCACGTCCCAGTCGATCACCGCGACGCGCCGCACCAGCCCCGCGGCGCGGGCGGCGTGGATCGCGATGCCGATGTTGTTGAGCAGGCAGAACCCGTTGGGAAAATCCGGCAGCGCGTGGTGGCCGGGCGGGCGCGACAAGGCATAGGCATTGTCAAGCTCGCCGCGCAGGACCGAGAGCAGCGCCGCGCGCGCCAGCCCCGCCGACAGCGTCGCGATCTCGTATCCGCCCTGCCCGAACGGCGTGCGCAGCCCCAACTGGCCGCCGCCCGCGTCCGACATCTGCTGAAACGCATCGAGGTAGCTGGCAGGATGCACCCGCTCCAACTCGTCGCGGCTGGCGGGGGCGGCGCTTTGCACCGCGACCTCGCGGATCAGCCCGGTGACTTCCATCAGGTTCTTCAGCCGCCGCTTGGTCTCGGGGTTTTCCGGCAGGCCGCCGGCCGCGGTCGGCTGCACCAGCCCGCCGACCGGCAGCATCCCGGCATAGTTGCCGCCCGAATGCCAAAAACACCGCTCGTCCACGAAAAATCCGGTCCTGCGCATGATCCCTCCGCCGTTTGGCGCAGACTGGCCGGGCCGGCTTGCGGCTGCAAGCCCCATCGGCCAGTGTCGGGCGATGATGAAGAAAGGCGCGCTGTCTCATCTTGCGGTCCCGGGCCGCGACATTGCCGTCAGGGTGACCCCGAAGGCGGCGCGCAATGACGTGAGCGTGGCAGAGGAAGGGCTGCGCGTATCGGTGACCGCGGTGCCCGAGGACGGCAAGGCCAACGCGGCGGTGGTCAAGCTCCTGGCCAATGCGTTGGGGGTGGCGAAGTCGCGCCTGACGCTGGTGCGCGGGGCCACGTCGCGCGACAAGCTGTTCCGGCTGGACTGACGCCCGCCTATTCGCCCTGCGGCGCGCGGGTGAGCTGATAGGCCCCTTCCGGCAGGTCCAGTGCCGCGGCCAGATCGCGCAACTGGCTGAGCGACAGCGTCACCCGCATCATCCGGTCGGTCGTCGGCTCCCATTGCTCCAGCGTCACGCAGTCGTCGAAGGCATTGATGACCACATCCTCACGCAGATGCGGGCTGCCTTCGTCCACGAGGGTCACGAGGGTCGAGTCGAATTCGTGCTCAATGGTAAACATGCGCTCACTCTAGGCCGGGCCGCATCGGGACGAAAGCGGATTTGATCTTGATCAAAGACCGCAGCCCCGGTTGCGGTTTTTTGTCACGGGCACGCGAGGAGACCATGAAAGACGCCGCTCATAACGCTTATCACCAATACCTGCTGGACCGGATGGCAGATGTGCTGGGCCTCGACCTGGACCTGGAGGTCGACCTGACCCGCCTGAGCCGCGCCAAGCTGGAACAGGCGATCGCGAGGTGCAGCCAATGCCCGGATTCTCAGGGCTGCGAGCTTTGGCTGGAAGAGCATTCCGGCGGCGCCACCAGCGCGCCGGAACTGTGCCGCAACAAGGCGCTGCTCGAACACCTGCGCAACACCTACTAGCCCCGGCCTGCCGGATCAGTTTTCCGCCTCTTCCTCGAGGTGCAGTTTCATGTCGACCAGCACCTGCTGCAGCGCCAGTGTCTCGCGCAACAGCCGTTTGGCCTCGTTCATGGTGATGATGCCGTCCTCGATCGCCTGCTGATACTCCGACATCAGCATCGCGAACCGCTGCGCCAGCGCGATGACATCGGCATTGACGCCGCCGGGCGGCGCGTTGCGCCGGTCCTCGTTGGCATTGACGGTGTGGCCCGAGATTTCCGCCAGCGCCGAGGTCACATGCGGATAGCGCGCCGCCTCCTCAAGTTTGGCCACCGTGTCGATCGGCATGAAGCGGTCGGCGTGCTCGGGTGCATCGGAATAATAGCGCCCGAGCGTCGCCTTGGATTTGCCCGACAGCGTGCAGGCATTCTCGATGCCCACATCCTTGACCAGCGCCTCCGTGTGCTTTCTGAGATAATCGTTAAAACCGTTCATACTGCCCCCTGGACCGCCCCGCCGCACCGCTTACGGGGAAAACTTCGTTACTTTTCCCATTAAACCGCGCTTTTGTGAATGCCTTAATGAACTCGACCGCATCCCGACGGTCGTGTGACCAGTGCCCGGCGCTTCGGTGCCGGCGTGAGTGGGGGTCCGCCATGTTTTCTGGCGGGGCCGGGTTTGAATCTTCCCGGCAATGGCGCTTCGGCGCGTATGAGGTGTTCAGGTCTGTTCCATCCCCAGGGCGTTCGCGCGCCCCGGACCTTGGTAAAGTTTGCCGCTGCCCATTCCCCACTCGCATCCCGCCATCCGGCGGCCCGATGCGGCGCCGTCATCCACCCGTGGCGATATCCAGCTAAAGGACGGTCCCGCCCCGCAGTTGCGGCACGCTTTCGCTTCCGCTATGTGCGATGCGCATGCGCCCTTCGCGGCACCCACCACACTTTCCGGCGAAAGGACTGCGCCATGAACATCGTCGTCGTCGGGCTTGGCTATGTCGGGCTGTCGAACGCGGCCCTTTTGGCGCGCAATCACCCGGTCGTGGCGGTGGATATCGACGCGGGTCGCGTCGATCTGGTCAATGCGCAAAAAAGCCCGATCATCGACGCCGAACTTGAGGAGCTTCTCGCCTCCGGCACGCTCGATCTGGTGGCCACGACAGACCCAGCCGGCGCCTACCGTGCCGCCGATTTCGTGATCGTGGCGACGCCGACCGACTACGACCCGGCCTTCAACACCTTCGACACCTCGTCGGTCGAGGCGGTGATCCGCGACGTCATCGCGGCAAACGCAAGCGTTCCGATCGTCATCAAGTCGACCGTGCCGGTCGGCTTCGTCCGGCGCATCCGGGCCGAGCTTGGCACCGAGCAGGTCATGTTCTCGCCGGAATTCCTGCGTGAGGGCAAAGCGCTGTTCGATAACCTGCACCCCAGCCGGATCATCGTCGGCGAACGCTCCGACCGCGCCCGTGCCTTTGCCGATCTGCTGGTCGAGGGGGCCGAGGACCGGGACGTGCCGGTCCTGTTCACCGACCCCGACGAGGCCGAGGCGATCAAGCTTTTCGCCAATACCTTCCTTGCCATGCGGGTGGCCTTTTTCAACGAACTCGACAGCTACGCGATGGCGGGCGGCATGGACACGCGCCAGATCATCGAGGGCGTCAGCCTCGACCCCAGGATCGGCGCCAACTACAACAACCCGTCGTTCGGATACGGCGGCTATTGCCTGCCGAAGGACACCAAGCAGCTTCTGGCGAACTATGCCGAGGTGCCGCAGAACCTGATCCGCGCCATCGTCGACGCCAACCGGACACGCAAGGACTACCTCGCCGAGAGGATCGTGGCGATGCAGCCCAAGGTGGTGGGCATCTACCGGCTGGTGATGAAGGCGGGGTCGGACAACTATCGGCAAAGCTCGGTGCAGGGCATCATGAAACGGATCAAGGCCAAGGGCATCGAGGTGATCGTCTATGAGCCGATCATGACCGAAGACCTGTTTTTCGGAAGCCGGGTGGTGCCCGACCTCGAGACGCTCAAGGCCGAGGCAGACCTGATCATCGCGAACCGCCTGACCGACGAGATCGCCGATGTTGCCGGGCGTGTCTTTACCCGCGACCTGTTCGGCAACGGCTGAGAGGCGGCCAACGCTGCAAGCTGTCGCAGGCCCAAGGGGGCCTTGACGCCGCAACCTGTGCAAAATACCTATGGCCGGGTTAGAGCGGGCGTTGTGTAGTGGTAAGACCTCAGCCTTCCAAGCTGATGACGCGGGTTCGATTCCCGCCGCCCGCTCCAAACCTTACGATCTCCGCAAACGACTTGTCCCGCCCGAATGGTCAGCCCGGATGGCCACTGACCCCCAGCAGTCGGGGCGCGGCGTCGCGTGTCAGGCAGACCGCGGTGAGTTGGCCGCTGAGATAGGCGCCGGTGTCGATATTGATGCGCGCCGGCGTGACCAGAGGCGCCTCGGTGATGACGTGGCCATGCACGACGGTCGGCAGCCCCTCGGTGCCGTCGACCAGTGCGGGGTCGCCCCACATCAGCTGGTCGGGGTCTTGCGCGTCGACCTTGCGCGCCGGGTCGATACCGGCGTGGCAGAGGATGTAACGGTCGAGCGTCAGCGCCAGCGGAAGGCCGCGCAGGAACGCGCGGTGATCATCTGGAATCGCGGTGCGGATCATCGCCGCCAGCCGCGACGTTGGCAGGTCGAAGCCGCGGTCCTCATCCTCGGGTTGCAACCCGTAGGAGCGCAACGTGGCATCGCCGCCGAACTTCAACCATATGCGGTGCCCGTCGGGATCGTCGAGGAACGCCTCCATCTTGTCTTCGTGGTTGCCGCGCAGGACCACGCGCCGGAACCCGTCCGGCGCCGGGGCCATCAGGTCCGCGATCAGCCCCGCCGAATCCGGTCCACGATCGACCACGTCGCCCAGCGACACGATCAGCTTGGGGCCCTCGAACCCGCGTGCCCGCGCATCGGCGACGATTTCGGCCTCGAGCGCGTGGTAGAGTTGGCGGCAGCCGTGCAGATCACCGATCGCGTAGACCGCAACCGGCATCCTGGGCAGGGCAAGGATACGGTGCGTTTGTCCCTTCGGCTGCGGCGCCTTCGCCTGCGACCGACCACGCAAGAGCCCGCCCAGCCCGCGCATCACCGGGTGGCCTTGCGGCGCAGGCGTCCGAGGCCCATCGCGAGGATGACGATGAACAGCATCAGGTTGGCCTGGATTTCGAGGCTGAAATCCACCGTCGCGTGCAGGGCCTGCTGGACGATCACGCCCAGCCCGGCGGCGGCCACGGCGTAGTCCGTCCGGCGGCGGCGGATGATGGTGACGAGTTTGACCGCGATCACGGCGACGGCGATCAGCGGCAGGGTTCCGACGATCAGGCCCATCTCGGACCAGAGCGTGAGATAGCTGTTGTGCGCCAGCCGCCAGACCAGCGCGGCGCTTACGGGCGGTTGCTGGGCGATCTCGAACGCCGGCTGGAAGGTATCGAGCCCGGTGCCCGCAAGCGGCCTCTCGGCGATCATGCCGATCACCTGCTTGTAGATCTCGGACCGGTTGACCGCCTCGGTTGCCGTGAACAGCCCGCGTTCGAGCAGGCCCCGACCGAATACGCCGAAGCCGACCACGATCCCGGCCAGCGCGATCACCGCCGTGCGCGTCGCGGCGGCAAGCACGGTGTGGTCACGCTTGAGCTTCATCACGAAATAGACCAGCAGCGCCCCGATCCCACCCGACACCACGCCCATGCGCGACTGCGTGGCCAGCATCGCGATCAGGATGATCCCGGCCACCAGCCAAAGCGCGGCAGTTTCGAGGTTGCGCTCGCTCAGCAGCGTCCGCCCGCCGGGCATGCGCAGATGCGGCCTCGCGGCCCGCGCGAGGATCAGGGCGACGCCAAGGCCAAGGCCCATGCCGAGGAAATTGGCAAAGGAATTGCGGTTCACGAAGGTGCCGGTGGCGACGCCCAAATAGGCGGTCTTTTCGCCCCAGAACGCCACGTCGTCGAGAAACACCAGCGCGATCAGCGCCCAGACCGCGTGCAGCGCGACCCCGGCGAACAGCCCCCAGGCCATCGCGGTCACGCGCCGCGCTCGGGTCGACACCTCGTGCACCAGCACGAAGAGGGCAAACAGGCCGAACAGCCGCACCACCGCCATGAACGTGGCTTCGGGTGCCAGCGTGCCGACCGGGGTGCGCAGCCCGCCGGGCAGATCGTCCAGCGCCAGCGGCCCGCCGACCAGGTATTGCACCAGCCCGAACAGCGGCATCGCCAGCGCCGGCAACAACACCGCTTTCAGCTTGAGGCTGTTGATCGGGCGCGCGGGATCGACCAGCGCGACGGTCACCATGTAGACCGCCAGCATCAGCCCCAGCACCGCCGCCCAGATCATCCAGAACACCGGGCGGGCCGAGGCCAGCGGAATGGCCGCGAGCACCACCACCGCCACCAGCACGGCGCCGACGCGGTCGTTGATCCGGCGCGCCAGCGCGCCGGTCGCCTGTCCGTTTTCGCCCTCGAGACGGATCTCCTCGAACCCGAATGCGTCGTCGGGCAAGGCCGCGCGGCGGGTCTCGTCGGCGCGTGCCTCAGCCCGCGCCTGGGCCTGCGCCGAACGGGGTTTGTCGAAGTCGATCATGAGCCGGCCATGGCTTGCCGGGCGGTTCTCACCCGCGCGAGGAACCGGCGCTGCACCTCGGGTGGCTGGGCCTCGATCAGGGCGATCATCCAGTCCTGAAACTGGGGAAACCGCACGAACTGGCCAGCGACATATCCGGTCAGCGAAGCCTCTCCGGCCAGGGTCGCGACATCCTGCGCCACGGCATCGAGAATGGCGGTCCGGCCCGGGTCGCCGTCCGGTCGTTGCCGCGCGAGCGACAACGCGAAACCAAGCCGTTCCGCGGCCAGCCAGCCCTTCTGCGACCCGGTCTCGGCCGAGTGCCGCAGGGCCACGACGGCCGCGTCGGGCCGGCCCTCCTGGTCGGCGGCGAAAGCCACGACCAGATGGGCGATGGAGCGGGTCGGGGAGCGGTCGAGGATGTCGCGCGCGCGGGCATGGCATCCCTTCACGATGGCCTCGGTCTGCGCCGCGCTCTCGGGAAAGACCTGCACCCACTGGATCGCATAGAGACAGGCGGACATCTGTTCATCTTCGGTGCGGATCGACTTGGCCGGCGGCATGTCCAGCGGCGCGTCCCCGGCGCTGGCCACGAAGTCCGCGGTCGGCAGGCTCCATTGCAGGAACGCGCGATATTCGGTCAACGCCATCACCGACGCCAGCGCCGCGACCAGGACGCCGAACAGGGCAAAGCCGATGCGGGCAACCGCCATTCATCACTCCAATACGCGCCGACCACGGGGCGCCTCAAGACGCCCGGTCCGTCGTCTGCCCGCCTTTTGCCCGATGCGCCGGGACCTGTCCATGCAACGAAGGCGGTTTTTGCCTCGGTTTTCCCCTGTTTTGCACGCGACAGGCGGGTGGCGATGCAGATCGAACACGATTCGGCAAACTATCGCTACGGTTGTCCACTGCAATTGTGGCACCGGGATTCCTGTGCTATACCGCCCGCAACAAACACCTTTGCAGGAACTGGTATGGACATGCGTAACATCCTCTTGGCGTCGGCGATGGCAACCGCGGGACTGATCGGCTCGGTTCAATCCGCCTCGGCGCAGACCTTCGATCTGAGCGCCGTGCAGGCGGCTTGTGCTGCCGGTGCCGGCGGCGGTCTGGCCGATCCGGCGGCCTGTGACGCCGCGATCGCCGCATTCCTCAATGGCGCCGCGCTGCTGCCGCCGACGCAGCGCCTCGCGGCGGTGCGTCAGTTGCAAGTCTTTGTCATCGCAGAATTGCCGCCCCAGGCCCAGACGCTTGCCGCGGTCCAGCGGATCGACGAGGAAGTGCAGGTCGCCGAACAGGACGCCAGCGGCATCTGATCCATTCCACAGAGCGAATGTAAAGGCCCGGTCACCGAGTGCCCGGGCCTTTTTCATTTCCGATATCGCCGGATCGACCGCGCAGGCCGATCAGGCGGCCTTGCGTTGGGCGACCGCCGGTTGCGGCAAAACCAGTTCATCGTGCAGCGCGCGGATGCCCGGCTCCTTGCCGTCGCGCTCAACCAGGAATTGAGCATCGACGCCACGCATCCCATGCATCGCCGCGACGACATCGACCTCGGCGCGTTCCAGCGCCTCGAGGCCGCGCCGGAGCACGGCAAGCCGCGACATGTCGCGCCCGACCGCCGATATCAGCGCCAGTTTGCGCAGCGTGACCATGGCCGAGGGGAAACGCTCCTTGAGATCGCGCTCGACCCGGCGTGCGGCCTTCAGCGAGGTTTCGACGTAGTGCACGATGGTATTGGCGTTCGAGGTCTTGGACACGATCCGCACCTTGTGGCGGGTCAGAACCTCCAGAACGGCGGTGTCATAACCCTTGACCCCCACCATGTCCTGCTCGAACAGCTCGATGGCGGTGACGTCGAGGCCGGTCACGATCTCGACCCCCGGCGTCTCGGCGGGGCGGTCGTCGATCAGGGTGCCGGGGTCGTCGGGCTCAAAGGCGTTGGTCACGCGCAAGGGGATCTCGGCCCGGCGCAGCGTCTTGGCGGCCTTGGGGTGGATCGCCTCCATCCCGAGATTGGCCAACTGGTCGGCCACGTCGTAGTTGGTGCGGCCCAGCTTCACCACCTCGCCCACCAGCTTGGGGTCGGCCGAAGACAGGTGGAACTCCTTGTGAATGATCGCCTCGCGCGCCTCGGTCAGCGCGGCGATGCGCGAGAACGTCACCTCGGAATAGCCCCGGTCGAACTCGCCCATCAGCCCTTCGCGGCACTGGGCATAGCCGGTGACGATGGGCATCTCGGTTTCCAGGTCGACATCGGCCAACCCGGTCGTGATCCGGTCGTCGAGGCTGATATCAGCCTCGTCGCGCCAGCCCGACAGGTCGACGAAACGCGCGTTCACCCCGGCCCGCTGCAACATCAGCGTGGCCACGAAGGCGGAATGCGCCTCGCCCAGCCCTGACAGCAGCTCGCGCACGATCTGGAGTTGCTCGGTCAGGCGGAAATGGCCGTAGGAATTCAACCGCTGAAGGTCGAACAGGCAGGACCGCGCGCCCTCGATCCGGTCACGCACGAAATCGCCCGCCGCCGCCAGGTCGCCGGGATGGTCCAGCACGGCGCGGTGTGCGTCGTCCATCGCGGTGCCGACCTTGCTGAGCGCATCGAGCCAGCCGTGATCGTCCTCATTGTTGGCGAACGAGGCATAGACGCCCGGCATGCCGGATTTCTTGTGCTCAAGCAGCAGGTCGGTGATGCCGCCGAAGGCCGAGACCACGAAGATCCGGCGGTAGCGGCTGCCATCCCGTTCAGCAGCGAGAAGGGTATCGCGCAGCTCCGACAGGCGGCTCATGGAGGTGCCGCCGATTTTCTCGACGGTATGTCTGTTATGTGTCAAATGATCCGCCCGGGTGTTGGCCCGGACCCTCTGTCATGCAAGTTCTTCGGCGGGCGCATAGGAGCCGTCTTCGCGATGCACCTCGGTGCCGGTCACCGGCGGGTTGAAGACGCAGGCCATGACCAGCTCGTCCTCGGCGCGCAGCGTGTGGCGGTCATGCTCGTTCAGGGCATACATGACGCCCGGCTTGATCTCGTGCGTCTCGCCGGTGGCGTGATCGGTGATCGACCCCTTGCCACTGATGCAGAACACGCTTTCGAAATGGTTCTTGTATTCGAACACATGCTCCGACCCCGCGTAGAGGTAGGTGATATGAAACGAGAACCCCATGCCGTCGTCGGCCAGAAGCATCCGGACCGAGGTCCAGTTCGCATCCGACACGGCCTTGTCGGTGTTCTTGAGTTCGTTCAGGTCTCGGACAATCATCGGGTCACTCCGCTGCGATCTTGTGCTCGGTGGTCACGTCGCGCGCCGCGTCGAGCAGGATGTTGAGGCCTTTCACAAAGCTCTCTTCCGGCGTCGTCAGCGGGGCGAGGATTTTCACCACCTGATCTTCGCTGCCCGAGGTCTCGACGATCAAGCCCTTGTCGAAGGCCATCGCGCAGATCTGCCCGGCCAGCTCGCCCGAGCCGACATCAACGCCCTGCATCATGCCGCGCCCCTTGAGGAAGGCGCCCGGCACCAGCCCGGCGATTTCCTCGAGCGCACGGGTCAAAAGGTCGGCCTTGCGCGCGATCGACTTCTGGAACGCGTCGTCGGCCCAGAACTTCTCGATCGCCACACGGGCGGTCACGAAGGCATGGGTGTTGCCCCGGAAGGTGCCGTTGTGCTCGGCCGGGCCAAAAATGTCGTGCTCAGGCCGCACCAGCATCAGCGCCATCGGCAGACCGAAGCCCGAGATCGACTTGGCCAGGGTCACGATGTCGGGGGTGACGCCCATGTCCTCGAAGGAAAAGAACGTGCCCGACCGACCGATCCCGGCCTGGATATCGTCGATGATCAAGAGCGCGCCGTGCTTTTTCGCGATCTCGGCCATGCGCTTGACCCATTCGGGCCGCGCGGCATTCAGCCCGCCCTCGCCCTGCACGGTCTCGAACATGATCGCGGCGGGCGCGTCGATGCCGCCCGAGGGGTCCGACAGCATCTTGTCGAGATACTCGGCGGTGTCGGTGCCTTCACCGAAATAGCCATCGAACGGCATCCGGGTGACACCGGAAAGCTCGGTCGAGGCGCCGCCCCGGTGATAGGAATTGCCGGTCGCGGCCAGCGCGCCGAGGGTGACGCCGTGAAAGCCGTTGGTGAAGGCGATCACGTTCGACCGCCCCGTCACCTTGCGCGCCACCTTGATCGCCGCCTCGACGGCATTGGCGCCGGTCGGGCCGGTGAACATCACGCGGTGATCCATGCCGCGCGGGGCAAGGATGTGTTTCTCGAACGCTTCGAGAAACCCGCGCTTGGCGTCGGTGTGCAGGTCAAGACCCATCGCGACGCCGTCGCCCGAGATGTGCTCGATCAGCGCGGCTTTCATGTCCGGGTCGTTGTGGCCGTAGTTGAGCGACGAACACCCGGCGAGAAAGTCGATGTAGCTGCGCCCGGCACGGTCGGTCATTTCCGACCCCTGGGCGCGGACGAACTCGGTGTCGAAGCCGCGGCAATAGCTGCGGGCCTCGCTCTCGCGTCGTTTGAATACGGATTGGTTGGCTGACATGTCAGCGGTCATGGCGTGTCCTTCGGTTTTATTGGATTGTGGCGGATCAGGCGGCGCGTGCCAGCGGCTCTGGCAGCGTGATCGTCACCATGTGTTCGGTGTCGTGGTGGCCGTCGAAATGCGCCTCGCGCTCATAGTGCGGGTCATCGCTGAGCTTGCCGCCCATCGACCGGGCGAAACTGCGAAACAGCGCCCAGCTTGCGGCATTGTCCTCGGTGATCGTGGTCTGCAGGCGCTCGACATCGTCGCAAGCGTCGCGCTCCAGCAACTCCTCGAGCATCGCGCGCCCGAGGCCCATGCCGCGGGCCTTTTCCGAAACCGCGACCTGCCAGACGAACACGGTGTTCTCGCCCGGCACGATATGGCCGGAAATCCAGCCTACGATATCGCCGTCAAGCTCGGCCACCACGCAGGTATCGGCAAAATGATCCGCCTGGATCAGGTTGCAATACATCGAGTTCTCGTCGAGCGGCTTGCAGGCGCGCACCAACTCCCAGATTGCGGCCCCGTCCCGCTTTTCGGGCTTGCGCAAACGGGGCATCTGCGTTCGGGGTTTGAGCTTTTGCTTCGACATCGGTCCACCGGCCTCCTGCTTGGTTCGCTTTACTAAGTATTACAACGATGATTTCATTTCAAGTATCTAAGTAAAAATCTGTTCAATAAGCATATGTTAGCTCTATTGTGCCTAATTTGCTTAGCTTTTGTTGTATGTATTGATTTGCGCAAGCGGCATTTCCGCCCCGCCGCTTTGGGATTGAACGGGGCCGGGATCGCATGCGATTGTCGAAACACGGGGGGACAAGGGGGATCGCGATGGACCGGATCGACATCAGCCTGATCGCGCTCAGGCGCATCCTGCGGGCGACCGAGCTTTATGGCCGCGAACTGGCCACCGCTGCCGGCCTCACGCCGGTGCAGTTTCGCGTGCTCCAGATCGTGGCCGAGACCGGCAGCACCACGCCCACCACCATCGCCAACCGCATGGGCGTGTCGCTGGCCACCATCACCTCGCTGGTCGACAAGCTGGTGAGCAAGGGCATGGTGACGCGCGAACGCTCCGAGACCGACCGGCGCCAGACCAACGTGGTCCTGTCTCCGCTTGGTCGCGACACCATCGACAACGCTCCCGACCCGCTGCAACAGCGCTATGTGCGCGAATTCGGCAAGCTCGAGGACTGGGAACAGGCGCAACTGATCTCATCGCTGGAACGTGTCGCCGCGATGCTGGACGCCGAAAGCCTCGACGCCTCGCCGGTGCTGGACGTGGGCGATATCCGCAAATAGGTGGACTGGTCAAATCTGGAAAATGGCGCGCTGGGGAGGATTCGAACCCCCGACCCCTTGATTCGTAGTCAAGTACTCTATCCAACTGAGCTACCAGCGCGCGGACAGGTGGGAATTAACGGCCCCGACCGGGCATTGCAAGGGGCAAATCCCGCTATTCTTCGGTCGTCGCTTCTGCCGCCACGTCCAGCCCTTTGGGCAGGTGGACGGCAAAGACCGTGCCCTCGGGGCCGGTCGAGACCAGGTCGAGCCGCCCGCCGTGGCCGCGCACCAGGTCGGAGGCAATCGCCAGCCCCAGCCCGGAGCCGCCCTTCTTGCGGCCGCCCGCCGCGAAGGGCTGAAACAGCAACTCCTGCGCCCGCGGTGGCAGGCCGGGGCCGGTGTCGCTGACCTTGATGGTCCATTCCGATACGCCCTCGACCGCCGACACCAGGATCTCGCCGCCCTTGCCCGAGGCGACGATGGCCTGACGGGCATTGCGCACCAGGTTGCGAAGCACGCGGTAGAGCTGTTCGGGGTCGGCGCGCAGGGTCAGGCTGGCGGGGATGTCCTCGCCAAAGGAAATGTCCTCGCCGCCGGTCGCAAGCCGCTCGCTCTCGACCACGTCGTTCACCACTTCGGCCAGATTGAAACGGGCCAGACGCGGCGCAGGTTCCTCGGCACGCCCGAAGGCGAGCGTCGATTCGCACAGGTTCACCGCGCGGTTGATCGAGCCGATCAGCTTGGGCACCGTGCGCTGGACCGAGGGGTCTTCGCTCATCTCCACGCGGTCCGCGAACAGTTGCGCCGTGGTCAGGATGTTGCGCAGATCGTGGCTGATGCGCGCCACCGCGCCGCCAAGCTGGGCCAGACGCTCTTTCTGTTTCAGGGCGGCGGACAGTTGCGTCTGCAGGTCGTGCAGCGCCACCTCGGCCTCGCGAATCTCGCGCACCGAGGACGACGGCTCGATCACCCGGCGGGCATCCTCGGGCGCCTGGCTGTAGGATTGCATATGCCCCACCACGCTCTTGATCGGGCGCACCATGAGGACGCGCACGGCGAGGAACAGAAGCGACGCGGTAATCACCGAGATCACCAGCGACAGCAGGAAAATCCGCAAACCATAGTCGATCATCGCTACCCGGAGCGGCGCGCTTTCCATCGTGACCTCGATCACCAGACCGCCCTCGCGCACCGGATCGCCGATCACCCGGATCACCGAGTCGCCCGACGACAGCATCCGCGACAGCGCATCGCGGATCAGCACCAGCGCCGAGGCATCGCGCAGGTCATAGGTATTCGCCACCGGCCCCGGCACTGGCGAGGACAGCATCAACTCGCGCGCCTCGTCACGGCGCAGAACCACGTTGAACACATCGGCATTGCGCAGCAGTTCGGCCTCGAGGTCCGGGTCGATCATGTCGTCGGCCAGAAGCACCAGCGACGCAATCTGCGCCCGTTGCAGCCGGTCGAGCAGGTAGTCTTCGCGAAACCGCGCCACCGAAGGCACGAAGATCAGCACCTCCGCCAGCATCACGAAGGCGGTGGTCAGGATCAGAAAGCGGCCCGATAGCGAATTGAACATGCCGGCCCCATGACTGCCCCGGTGGCTGCGCGTCACGGAACGAGCTTTTGCACCACCCGAACCACACGCTTCACAGATGCACTATCAAATAGGCGCGGTGAGAAATAGGTGCCAGCCGCGCGTTTGTTGATTTCCGACATCACCGGGTAAGGCACGACCATGCCCGAGATCGCGCTCATCTTGAGTTTCGAGGCGATGGCCAGCGACCAGAGCCCGATGTGCTCACCCGCATCCGCCCCCACGATGGTGGCCCCGACAGGCCGCCCCTTGACCACCATCACCTTGATGAACCCGGCGCCGCGCCCGGTGGCGATGGCCCGGTCGATGGCGGCAAAGCCGATCCGCGCAACCGTCAGCCGGTCGCCATAGGTCTCGCGCGCTTCGGCCTCGGTCGGGCCGATCTGGGCAAGCTCGGGGTCGGTATAGGTGGCGCGGGGGATATGGGCGGTGGTGGCCTTTGCGGGCAGCGCGAACAGCATCGAGCGGATGATCACCCCGGCATGGTAGCCCGCCAGATGGGTGAATTGCAGCCCGCCCGCCGCATCGCCGATGGCAAAGACCCGGCGGTTCGTGGTTCGCAGCCTGGCATTGACCTTGATTCCTGTGCCGGTGGTCTCGATCCCGGCCTTGTCGAGGTCCAGACCCTCGGTCACCACCTTGCGCCCGACCGCGACCATGAGGTGCGAGCCGGTGATGACCCGCCCGTCCTGCGTCACCAGTTCGACGCCGTCATCGAGTTTGCGCAGGCGCACCGCCTTGGCCCCTTCTTCGATTGTGACGCCCTCGGCCCGGAGCGCGTCGAGCACCAGCGCCGCCGCCTCGGGGTCTTCCCGGCCCAGCGCGCGTTCGGCCTCGATTACCGTCACCTCGGCCCCGAGCCTGCGATGCGCCAGCGCCATTTCGACCCCGACCGGCCCGCCACCCAGCACGATCAGGTGCCCGGGCGCCTGGGCCAGGTCGAAAATGGTTTCGTTGGTCAGGTAGGGCACGTCCTCGATACCTGGAATCGGCGGCACGAAGGGCACCGATCCGGTGGCGATGACGATCCGGCGGGCGTGCACTTCGGTGTCACCGACCGTCACGCTGCGCCGCCCGGAAAAGCGCGCCGCACCCTTGATGACGGTAACGCCCAGTTCCTCGAACCGCTCGACCGAATCGTGCGGCGCGATGCTGGCGATGGTCTCGCGCACATGCTCATGCGCCGCGCGCCAGCCCATGCCGGTGGCGGCGGCATGCAGCAGCGCCTTGGACGGCACGCAGCCGGTATTGAGGCAATCGCCGCCCATCGCGCCCTTTTCGATCAGCACCACCCGCGCGCCCATCTGGACCGCGCCTGCGGCCACCGACAGCCCGCCGGACCCCGCCCCGATGATGCAGATGTCGGTCTTGATGGCCTTGCTCATGCCCGGGCCTCGCGGCCCATGAGCTTGAGCGCGATCGGCAGCGTGGCCAGGGCGATCAGGCCGATCAGGGGCCACAGGATATGCGGCTCGAACAGCACGCCCAGGTCGGGGCGTTCGCCGCGCGCCAGCACGTCGCCCAGCCCCGCCCCGATCGAGGTATAGACCAGCGCCCCGGGCAGAATGCCCAGCGCCGTGGTGATGACGAACCGATAGAGCGGCACGTTCAGAAAGGCCGGCACCACGTTGGCCACGAAGAACGGCACCGCAGGCACCAGCCGCATCAGGAACAGCACCGACCACTGATTGTCGTCGATCCCGCGCTTGAGCCGCCTGACCGCGCCTTCGCCGGTGTCGATCCGCGCGGCAAGCTGGGCGCCAAAGCCGCTGCGCGCGGCGCTGAAGATCAGGATCGCGCCCATCGTGGCCGCCGCGGCGTTGATCAACGCCCCGGGAAACAGCCCGAACAGAAAGCCGCCGGTCAGCGTCGCAACCGTCGCGCCGGGCAGCGAGAACGCCACGATGGCCACATAGGCGGTCATGAACAGCAGCATCGTCAGGGCCATGTTCGCATCGCGATAGGCCAGGAGCGTCTCGTGATGATCGGCCAGCGCATCGAAGCCCAGCCGGTCGCGCAGGAACACGAGGCCAAGCACCGCAATCACCATGATCGCGACGAAGGGCGCACGTCGCGCCAGGGTTTGGGGCTTGTCCTGCATGTCATCTCCGTTTGCCGGTCAACATGCGGGGCCGCGCGGCATATTCCCACCCCCATCACGCCCGATTGATCCGGCGGGACGTTTTGTTACAACCGGCGGACCGGCTGGCAGAACAGGGACGGAAAATCCCGCATCCGGGTTTGACTTGCCGTCCGCACCCGCCTATAGGACGGGCTTCGAATGTAACGGCCCCCGAATCCACCGGGGTTCTCGGGCTGCGATGAAAACCACGGAGACGGGCGATGAAACGCACCTTTCAACCATCGAATCTGGTCCGCAAGCGCCGTCACGGCTTTCGTGCGCGCATGGCGACCAAGGCCGGCCGCAAGATCCTGAACGCGCGTCGCGCCCGGGGCCGCAAGTCGCTGAGCGCGTAAGCGCGCAGGCCAGCCCAATCGGTATGAAACCGCCGGAGGCCCCCATGAACGGCAACAGCGCCGGGCATGAGGACAGGCCCCCGGCGGTTTCCGTTTGTCTCGAGACCATCAGGAAACGCGCGGATTTCCTTGCCGCCGCCCGGGCGCGCAAGCAGCCGATGCCGGCGTTTCTGCTCCAGGCCCGCGACCGGCACGATGACAGCGCCGCGATCCGGGTCGGCTTTACCGCCTCGAAGAAAGTCGGCAACGCGGTCGCGCGCAACCGCGCCAAGCGCAGGCTCAGGGCGCTTGCCCGCGCCGCCCTGCCCGGCCACGGCCAGCCCGGCTGGGATTACGTGCTGGTGGCACGCGCCGGCGAGACCGTCAGCCGCGACTTTGCCGCTATGCAGCACGACCTTGAGCGCGCCATCGCCAAGGTGCATGCGCCGCGAAAGCCGCACAAAGGCACTTGACCGCGGCGGCGCGTTCCATGAAAATCGTTTATCGCTATATTTGCATATTCAGACCATCGACCGGTTAGGGAGGACTGCGCATGGCACTTGAACTCAACGGCAAGACCATTGAGACCACCGATAGCGGCTATCTGGTCAATCACGACGACTGGTCCGAAGACCTCGCCCGTGCGATGGCCGCCGCCGAGGACATCGGCGAGCTGACCGAGCGGCACTGGGACGTGATCAACTATCTGCGGTCCGAGTATTTCGACAACCGCGAGAATCAGCCCAACACCCGCGCCATCATCAAGGCGATGAGCGACGAATGGGGCGAGAAGATCAAGCAGGGCGACCTCTATGCTCTGTTCCCGCTCGACCCGTCGAAACAGGGCGGGCGCATCGCCGGCCTGCCGGAAAGCCGGCGCAAGGGCGGCTACTGACGCCAGCGGGCGCGCGCACCGCGTCGCGCCCGCCTCTGGCCCCGCCTGCGGTGGCACCCTATATCCCTGCCATGTCGCCGCTCGCCCATATCCTCGCCCTGCCCGTGCGCGCCTACCGGCTGCTTCTCAGCCCCTGGGTGGGGCATTCCTGCCGCTACCAGCCGACCTGTTCGGCCTACACGCTCGAGGCGCTGGAGCGGCACGGGGCGTTCAAGGGCGGCTACCTCTCCGCCAAACGCATCCTGTCCTGTCACCCGATGGGCGGGTCGGGCTACGATCCGGTGCCCGGCGCCGACCCGGAGCACGACCACAAGCCCTGACATCCTGTTGCGAAACCGCCACGGCTGCGGCGGGATGTCGCAGGTTTTTCTTGCCATATGCCCGCAGCACGGTAGAAACGCGCCGTCCCACACAAGCAAAGGAGGGCGTGACATGATGACCAGCACCAGCACCGCGCACCTCCGTGTCGGAAACCTCGGCCTCGGCTGGGCCTGTCTGCATACCCAGACCGCCTAGACACCAAGCGCCAACGCCCTTTCGGGCTTCCTTTCAGACACATGACGTCCCGCCCGCGCCCATTCGCGCGGCGCATCCTCCATTTCTTTTGACAGGGGCCCGGCATCTGCCGGGCGAAACAATGACCCGTATTGAACCCATGCCAGCGGAGCTTTCAGCCCGCCATCTGCTCGACCGGGCACTCGATGCCCACGGAACCTGGGCGACCCTGCGCGCGCTTGTCGCCGCGATGTTCGCCCGCCGCCGCCGCCCCGGCGTGCCGAACGGCCTCGGCGACCACCTGCGGCGCGACCTGGGTCTGCCGCCCGAGGCGCAATCGCCACGCTACTGGGACATCCGCTGACGCGGGTGTCCCTCCCTTTCCCCTTGCATCATGCCGCTTGCCCGACCGCCCCGCCCGGCGTAAACCGCGCCCATGTTCGATGAAACCGACGACATCCACCCGCTGTTTCAGGGCGCGCCCGCGACCACGGAGTTCAAGAAACTCCGCAAGCGGATCGTGCGCAACGTGCGCGAGGCGATCGACCAGTACGCCATGATCCAGCCCGGCGCGAAATGGATGGTGGCGCTGTCGGGCGGCAAGGACAGCTACACGCTTCTGGCGGCGCTTTTCGAACTGAAATGGCGCGGGCTGTTGCCGGTCGAGCTTCTCGCCGTCAACCTCGACCAGGGCCAACCGGGCTTTCCCGCGACCGTGCTGCCCGAGTTTCTAGAACGGATGCAGGTGCCGCACCGGATCGAATACCAAGACACCTATTCCATCGTGATGGACAAGGTGCCCGAGGGCCGCACCTATTGCTCGCTGTGTTCGCGGCTGAGGCGCGGCAATCTCTATCGGATCGCGCGCGAGGAAGGGTGCAGCGCCGTGGTGCTCGGCCACCACCGCGACGATATTCTCGAGACCTTCTTCATGAACCTGTTTCACGGCTCGCGGCTGGCCACGATGCCCCCGAAACTGGTCAACGAAGAGGGCGATCTCTTCGTCTACCGCCCGCTCGCCCATGTCGCCGAGGCCGATTGCGCGCGCTTTGCCATCGCGATGAACTACCCGATCATTCCCTGCGATCTCTGCGGCTCGCAGGACGGGATGCAGCGCCAGCAGGTCAAGGCGATGATCGACGAATGGGAACGCCGCAGCCCGGGTCGGCGGCAAAAGATGTTCCGCGCCCTGATGAACACGAGGCCGTCGCATCTGCTCGACCCGAAGCTGTTTGATTTTCAGGGGCTAGTCACGTCTGCGCCCGACAATCCGGCGGAAAGTTCGCCCCGTTAACCCTTGCTTGACGTCCATGGTTTAGCGTCGCTCCGGTAGGCACCCGTCTCTTGCCGGTTGGAGGGCGCATGGCGCACAGGACCAGACCCAGCTTTGCCGCGCTGCGCAACTCGGCGCGCACCGTGCTCGTCGGCCCGCAGCTTGCCGCGTTTCTGCCGGCGATCATGTTGGGGGCCTACTGGTTCGGCGGCGAAGGCGTCCTGCTGACCGTCGCGGTGATCTTTCCGGCCCTGATGGCCTTCGCCGGCCTTGTGACGCGGCCAAACACCCGCCCCGGGCGGCGCGACGGCACCACCGGCCTGCCCGACCGGCAGGCGCTGGTGCACCACGTCGACGCCGCCTTCACGCCGGGGGCAACGGCGGACGGCGACCTGCGAATCTGCCTTGCCCTCGAAATCGACGATATCGCGCGATTGCGCGACACCTATGGCCCCGAAGGGCTTGAAAAGATCCTGCGCGCCGCAACCGTGCGCCTGCGCGACACGCTGCGCGAATCCGATTTCATCGCGTCTCTGGGCCGGGCAAGGTTCGGCATCGCGCTGGGCAAGTCACCGCGCGTCGACCTGGAAACCATGCTGCAACTGTCGGCCCGTTTGCAGGACGCCTTCGCCGCGCCGATCATGGTCGACGCCGCCCGGGTTGCGGTGACCGCCTCGGTCGGCTTCGCCCTGCCCTCCCGTGTCGCGGCCCAAACCGGCGAAGCCTTCGTAGGTGCCGCCGAAAGCGCGCTGGACGAGGCGCGGCGCGCCGGCCCCGGCTCGGTTCGGGCCTTCGCCAAGGGGATGCGGCCATGGGTCGAACTGCCGGAGAATATCCTCAAGGATGTCGTTCATGCGCTGGAGGCGGGCGAAATCCAGGCATGGTTCCAGCCGCAGATTTCAACCGACACCGGCGCCCTCTCGGGGCTCGAGGCGCTGGCCCGCTGGCAGCACCCCGCCAAGGGTCTGGTTGCCCCCGGCGCCTTCCTGCCCGCCATCGCCGAGGCGGGGCTGTTCGAGCGTCTGGGCGAGATCATGCTGTTCCAGAGCCTGTCCGCCATCCGCGAATGGGACCGCGCCGGTCTCGAGGTGCCCGCCGTCGCGGTGAACCTGTCATCCGACGAACTTCAGAACCCGAAACTGTTCGACCGGATCCGGTGGGAGCTTGACCGCTTCGACCTCGCCCCGAACCGCCTGACACTCGAGGTGCTGGAGGATGTCGTCGCCCGCTCCGACGACGACGCCATCACCCGCAACATCGCAGCCCTGTCGCAGCTTGGGTGCGGCATCGACCTCGACGATTTCGGAACCGGACATGCCTCGATCGCGAACATCCGCCGTTTCGCCGTCAGCCGGATCAAGATCGACCGCTCCTTCGTCACCCATGTCGACACCGACCGCGACCAACAGAACATGGTCGACGCGATCCTGACCATGGCCGACCGACTGGGCCTCGACACCGTCGCCGAAGGTGTCGAGTCGCACGGCGAACACGCGATGCTTGCGCAATTGGGGTGCCGCAACGTCCAGGGCTATTCGATCGCCAAACCGATGCCGCCCGGAGACGTCGCCGCCTGGGTCCGCGATCACCGGCAAAAGCTTGTGCGGCCACCACAAATCCCGCATGGCGCCGCCTGACGCGTCAGTCCCAGCCCTGAACAAACAGATCGAACACGGCCCGAACCCCGGCGCGAACCCCCAGACATCCCGCGTCCGACCGAACCGAAACAGGGAAAATCGCTTGACCTTCCTGCCCGTGGCCTGTTGAACCACCGTGACCTGAAAACGACGTGGTGGGCCACGATGGAAAACCAGAACAAGAACCTCCTTCTGGCAACGGTGCTGAGCTTTCTGGTGATCACCGGCTGGATGATCCTGTTTCCGCCGGCCGAACCCGAAGTGGCGCCGCAGGCCACGGCCCCCGGCGCGACCGCGCCCGGGGATGCGACGACCCCGTCGACGGCACCCACCGTTGCCGGCGAATTGGCCGCCGCACCGGTGAACGACCGGGCCGCCGCCCTGGCCGAGACCGTGCGCATCCCGATCGAAACCCCGGACCTCGCCGGCTCGGTGTCGCTGATCGGCGGCCGGATCGACGACTTGCACCTGAAAGCCTACCGCGAAACCATCGACCCCAAGTCCGACACCGTCACCCTGCTCACGCCGGCGGGCACCGACCACGCCTATTACGCACTCTACGGCTGGGCCCCCGGCGGGGCGCTCGAGGCCGCCGACGTTCCCGGCGCGGCCACCGAATGGGAACTCGTGGAAGGCGAAACCCTGACCCCGGACAGCCCGATCACCCTGGCCTGGACCAACGACCGCGGCATGACCTTCCGGCGCACCATCGCCGTCGACGACAAGTTCATGTTCTCGGTCACCCAATCGGTCGAAAACGGCTCCGACGAGATCCAGCGCCTGGCGCCCTACGGCATCATCGCGCGCCACGGCGAACCCGACGATCTCATGGGGTTCTTCATCCTCCACGAAGGGGTGATCCGCCAGGCCGACAACGAACTCGCCGAAATCGACTACGACGACGCCGCGGATCTGGCCATCGACCCGCGCGAGGCCGCCCATGCCGAAGCCGTGCCGGTCAGCCAGAACGGCTGGATCGGCTTCACCGATCACTACTGGATGACAACGCTGATCCCGGCGCCGGGCCAGCCGTTCACCAGCGTGGTGAAATGGGTGCAGGGTGCGGATATCTACCAGACCGAGGTGCGCCTGCCGACCGTCGAGCTTGCCCCGGGTGCCAGTTCCGAAACCACGACGATGCTGTTCGCCGGGGCCAAGGAATGGGACACGATCCGCGATTACGAGAAAGACCTGGGCATCTACCGGTTCATCGATTCGATCGACTGGGGGATGTTCTTTTTCCTGACCAAGCCGATGTTCGCGGTGCTGCACTGGCTGCACGGATTCATCGGCAACATGGGCTGGGCGATCATCGGCCTGACCGTCATCATCAAGATGATCCTGTTCCCGCTGGCGCGCAAATCCTACATCTCGATGGCCAGGATGCGCGAGCTTCAGCCCGAGATGGAGAAGATCAAGGAAAACGCCGGCGACGACCGGACCAAGCAGCAACAGGCGATCATGGAGCTCTACAAGCGCGAAAAGGTGAACCCGGCCTCGGGCTGCCTGCCGCTGCTTTTGCAGATCCCGATCTTCTTTTCACTCTACAAGGTGATCTTCGTCACCCTCGAATTGCGCCATCAGCCGTGGATCGGCTGGATCCAGGACCTGTCCGCGCCTGACCCAAGCTCGATCCTGAACCTGTTCGGCCTCCTGCCCTATGCCGCGCCCGGCCCGGAAAGCTGGTTTTACTTCTTCTCGCTCGGCGCGATGCCGATCCTGCTCGGTATCTCGATGTGGATGCAGCAGAAACTGAACCCGGCCCCCACCGACCAGACCCAGGCAACGATCATGGCCTGGATGCCCTGGGTATTCATGTTCATGCTGGGCCGCTTTGCCTCGGGCCTGGTGCTTTACTGGATCTCGAACAACCTGCTCACCTTCATTCAGCAGTATTCGATCATGCGCCTGCACGGGCACAAACCGAACGTTTTCGGCAACATCATCAAGTCCTTCAAGCGAAAGCCCAAGGAAAAGGACGCCAAGTGACCGCGTTCGCGACGCGCCGGGTGACCCAGTGAGCGGGCCGATGCCCTTCCCGCTGGCCGAGCCGCCGGATGCCGCGGCGCGCGAGGCCGGGCGGCTTCTGTTCGCGGCCCCGACCGAGTTTCTCAAGGGCGTGGTGGCGATGGACGGCCTGCCGCCGGGCGACCGGCCCGAGGTCTGTTTCGCCGGGCGTTCGAACGTCGGGAAATCCTCGCTGATCAATGCGCTGACCGGGCGCAAGGGGCTGGCGCGCGCCTCCAACACCCCGGGCCGGACGCAGGAAATCAACTTTTTCACCACCACCGGCGGCCCCTACCTGGTCGACCTGCCGGGCTATGGCTATGCCAATGCGCCGGTGGCGGTGGTCGAGAAATGGCAACGACTGCTCAAGTCCTACCTCGCCGGGCGTGCCACCCTGCGCCGGGCCTTCGTGCTGATCGACGCCCGCCACGGGGTGAAGGCGGTCGACGACGAGATCATGGCGTTGCTCGACCGCGCGGCGGTGACCTTCCAGGCGGTGCTGACCAAGGCCGACAAGGTCAAGGACAAGGACCGCGACACGGTTCTGGCCCAGGTGCGAACGGCGCTGGCCAAACATCCGGCCGCCTACCCCGAACTGGTGCTGACATCGTCGGAAAAAGGCGATGGCATCGAGACGCTGCGCGCCATCATCGCCGCGCTGGACTAGCCGCAGTCGGCTGGTTACACCATTGCGGCGCATCCCGGGGACCAGCCGATGAGAAAGCAGACCATGAACCGAGATTGGATCGCCACCGCCCGCACGCTGAACGAGGCGCTGCCCTACCTGCAGCGCTACGAGGGCGCGACGGTGGTCATCAAGTTCGGCGGCAACGCCATGGGCGACGACAACGCGATGGCCAGCTTTGCCCGCGACATCGTGCTGATGCGCCAGGTCGGCGTGAACCCGGTGGTGGTGCACGGCGGCGGACCGATGATCAACGAGATGCTGAAACGGCTCGACATCAAAAGCGAGTTCGTCGGCGGCAAGCGGGTGACCGACGCCGCCACCGTCGAGGTGGTCGAGATGGTGCTGGCCGGGCGCGTCAACGCGCGCATCGTGCAGGCGATCAACGACGCTGGCGGAAAGGCGGTCGGGCTGTCCGGCAAGGACGCACGGCTGATGATCTGCGACCAGACCAATCCCGACCTGGGCTTTGTCGGCACCCCGACCGAGATGGACCCCTCGGTGCTGACCAAGCTGTTCGAGGCCGAGATGATCCCGGTGATCGCGCCGATCGGCATGGGCCGGTCAGGCGAGACCTACAATGTGAACGGCGACACCGCCGCCGGCGCGATTGCCGGCGCGCTCAAGGCTGATCGGCTGTTGCTGCTGACCGATGTCGAGGGGGTCAAGGACGCCACCGGCGCGGTGCTGACCGAATTGACCTCGCAGCAGATCATGGACCTGACCGCCGAGGGCGTGATCTCGGGCGGCATGATCCCCAAGACCGAGACCGCGCTGATGGCCATCGACGCCGGGGTGCGCGCCGTGGTGATCCTTGACGGGCGCGCGTCGAATGCCTGCCTGCTTGAGCTTTATACCGAGCACGGCGCCGGCTCGATCATCCGAAAAGGCTGATGGACCCGGGCGCCGACGCCGCGCGGGTCGATCTCGAATTGCTCGGGGGTGCCCCCGATGGCGATGACACGATTCTGCTGCTCGGCCCGCGCGAACCCGGTTTCTGGCCCGCCTTCACCGCGTCGTCCGAGTATGCCGACGGGGCGCCCGACCCGCTTGACCGCTGGTCGAAACGGCTGATCTGGGCGCTGGCGCGGGACTGGGGCGGCACGGCGGTGTTTCCCTCGGACGGGCCGCCTTACCCGCCGTTCATCACCTGGGCTCTGGCGTCAGGCCGGGCCTGGGTGTCGCCGGTGGGGCTGCTGGTGCATGACCGCCAGGGCCTGTGGCTGAGCTTTCGCGGCGCGGTGCGGTTGCCCGGCCGGCTTGATCTGGCAACCGGCATCCGCCCCTGCGACACCTGCAAGGGCCAGCCCTGCCGCACCGCCTGCCCGGTCGACGCGCTGAAACCCGATGCCTACGACGTCGCCGCCTGCCGCGCCTTTCTCGACACGCCCGCCGGGCACGACTGCCGCGACAAGGGCTGCGCGGCGCGGCGGGCCTGTCCGGTCAGCCGCGCCTATGGCCGCGATCCGGCTCAATCCCGATTTCACATGAAAGCGTTTCACCCGAAATGACCCTGCGCCTGATCCTGACCCGCCACGCCAAATCCGCCTGGGACGACCCCCGGATGGACGATCACCACCGCCCGCTGAACGACCGGGGCCGCGCCTCGGCGGACGCCATCGGCAAATGGCTGGCATCCCGAAACGAGGCGCCGGATTCGGCGCTGGTCTCGTCGGCGGCGCGCACCCGCGAGACCTGGGCGCGGATCGCCGCACAACTGCCCGCCCCGCCCGAGGCCACTTTCCGCGATGACCTTTACCTTGCCGACGCGTCGCAGATGCTGGCGGTGCTGCGCAAGGCGACCGGGGCAACGGTGATGATGGTCACGCATAACCCCGGCACCGCGTCCCTGGCACGCGCCCTGGCCATCGCGCCGCCCGAGGATGCGCGCTTCTGGCAATACCCGACCGCCGCGACCACCGTGTTCGAGTTCGACCTCGGAACCTGGGCCGACATCGCGCACACCACGGGGCGGATCACCGCATTCGTGGTGCCGCGCGACCTGCTTGCGGGCCGTTAGAGAATCTGGCTGAGGAACAGCTTGGTCCGCTCCGACTGCGGGTTGTTGAAGAACTCGGTCGGCTCGTTCTGCTCGACGATCTGGCCGGCGTCCATGAAGATCACCCGGTTCGCGACCTTCTCGGCAAAGCCCATCTCGTGCGTCACGCAGAGCATGGTCATGCCCTCTTCGGCCAGCTCGATCATGGTGTCGAGAACCTCCTTGATCATCTCGGGGTCAAGCGCCGAGGTCGGTTCGTCGAACAGCATGATCCGCGGCTTCATACAGAGCGAGCGCGCGATGGCGACCCGCTGCTGCTGCCCGCCCGACAACTGGCCGGGGAACTTGCGCGCCTGTTCCGGGATCTTGACCTTCTCGAGGAAGTGCATCGCCGTTTCCTCGGCCTCCTTGCGCGGCACCTTGCGCACCCAGATCGGGGCCAGCGTCAGGTTTTCCAGCACCGTCAGATGCGGGAACAGGTTGAAATGCTGGAACACCATCCCGACCTCGGAACGCACCTTGTCGACGTTCTTGAGATCCGAGGTCAGCTCGATCCCGTCGACCACGATGGACCCCGTCTGGTGTTCCTCCAGCCGGTTGATGCAGCGGATCAGCGTCGACTTGCCCGAGCCCGAGGGGCCGCAGATCACGATCCGCTCGCCCTCGTAGACCGTCAGGTTGATGTCGCGCAGCACGTGAAAGCTGCCGAACCACTTGTTCATGTCGGTGATCTCGATCGCAACCTGATCGGACACGTGCATGTGCGACCGGTCGATTTCGCGGTCAGTCTGCGTTTGTGCCATTGTTAACTCCTTTAACTGTGATCGGTGCGCAGACGGCGCTCGAGATACATGGAATAGCGGGACATCAGGAATGTGAAGATGAAGAACAGAAGCGCGATGAAGCCGTAAAGCTCCCAGACGATGCCGTTCCAGGCCAGGTCCGCGCGGATCGTGCTGGACAACCCGATCGGGTCCAGCAGCCCGATGATCGACACCAGCGTGGTGTCCTTGAACAGGCCGATGAAGGTCGAGACGATGCCCGGGATCGAGATTTTCAGCGCTTGCGGCATGATGACCAGCCGCTGTGCCTTCCAGTAGTCCAGCCCCAGCGCGTCGGCGGCCTCATACTGCCCGGTCGGCAGAGCCGCCAGCCCGCCGCGCACCACTTCGGCCATGTAGGCCGAGGCGAACAGCGTGGCCATGATGATGACCCGCAGGATGATGTCGAAATCCGTGCCCGGCGGCATGAAGATGTTCAGCAGCATCGAGGCCACGAACAATAGCGTGATCAGCGGCACGCCGCGGATGAACTCGATGAACCCGACCGAGAGCCACTTGACGATCAAGAGGTCGGATTTGCGACCCAGCGCCAGCACGATACCCAGGGGCAGCGAGGCGGCAATCGCAACCACCCCGATGGTCAGCGACAAAAGCATCCCGCCGAACAGCCGGCTTTCGACCGGGATCAGCCCGATCGGGGCCAAGCCGTTCATCAGGCCAGTGAACGGACCGATCAGCAGCAGCCACCAGACGCCGGCGGCAATGACCGCAAGGATCAGGGACGCGAGGTTTCCCGCGATCGGGGCCAGCAGGCGAAAGGCCAGCCAGCCGACGAGGAACCCCAGCGCCGCCGCCACCGGCGACCAGATCGACCCGCCCCACAACAGCCAGGGCATCAGAAAGACGTAAATGGCGGTGAAATAGAGCGGGTTGGGCAGACGCTTCGCGCCTTCCTTGATCTGCTCGGCGCGGTCGTCCCGGTCGGTTTTCACCACCGTATAGGCAAGGTAGGCCAGAGACAGCCCGAGGACGATCTTGACCACAACCATCAGCGCCGAGTTCTCGACCGCAAAGGACGCGCCGAACAGCACAAGCACCAGAAGCAGCCAGTTCATTCGGCGCGAGATCATGTTGAACAGGATCGGGATCATCGCGACGAACAGCAGGAAGAAGGTCAGCGTCGGGCGCCAGCGCAGTTCCTCCGGGTAGAACCCGTAGAGGATCTGCGACCAGCGTTCGTTGATCACGCCCCAGCAGGCGCCGCCGTGCTCGCGCCCGGTCGCGCCAAGGATCTCGCGGCATTCGTTCAGCGATTTCGCGCCCCAGGTCGGCGAGATCGACCAGGGCAGCAGCATCGACAGCAGGTAGTAGATGAAGGCCAGCGACAGGATCGTGAGGATCGAGTTCAGCACGCCGTTGAACAGGTTGTCGCGAATCCAGCCCAGAACCCCGGTGGTCGAGCGCGGCGGCTCGGTCTCGGGAAGCATTTCGGTGCGGACGAAGGACGTGTTTTCCATCTCAGCGCTCCCTCAGCTTCACGCGGTTGTTGTAGGCGTTCATCACCGCCGAGATCGCCAGCGAGATGGTGAGATAGATCAGCATCCCGATCAGCACCGTCTCAAGCTCGCGCCCGGTCTGGTTGGCGGTGATGCCCATCAGCGTGCCGGTCAGGTCCATGTAGCCCACCGCGATCGCCAGCGACGAGTTCTTGGTGAGGTTCAGGTATTGCGAGATCAGCGGCGGGATGATGACCCGAAGCGCCTGCGGCAGGATCACCAGGCTCATGATGCGCCGGTTGCGCAGGCCCAGCGCCGCGGCGGCCTCGGTCTGGCCCTTGGAAATCGCCAGGATGCCGCCGCGCACGATCTCGGCGATGAAGGCGGCGGTATAGAGCGACAGGGCCAGCCACAGCGCGATCAGCGAATTGCGCATGTAGGTGCCGCCCTGGAAGTTGAAGCCCTTGAGCTCCGGGTGGCCCCAGTTCAGCCCGAGGATCATCAGCACCGCGATGGTCGGCAAAAAGACCACGCCCAGACGCCAATACCACGTCTTCGGGCGCAGCCCGGTGGCCTCCTGCACCCGGTCGGCGCGCTTCTTGAACAGCCCGGAAATCAGGATGCCCGCAAGCAGCGTCGAGGCGATCGCGATCAGATCGAGGCTGAGGTTGAAGCGCAGCATGGCATCACCGAACAGGTGAATGTCGCCAAGGCTGCGGGTGAACAGCGGCTCGGGAATATAGAAGCCCCGGTTGGTGAAGGCGACGGTGTCCCAGAGATACATCGTGGCGCTCGGGTCATCGCCGCGGAAATCCCGTGGCGCGGGCAGCGTCTCAATCAGCACCGCCATGGTGAACACGATCCACAGCAGCACTGGGACGTTGCGGAACATCTCGACATAGATGGTCATCAGGCGCGATACGATCCAGTTGTTCGACAGCCTGAGAACCCCGATCAGCACCCCCACGATGGTCGCCGCGAGACAGCCCAGCACGGCGACCAGCAGGGTGTTGAGAACCCCGACGAAGGCGGCGCGCAGATGGGTGTCCTGGTTGTTGTATTCCACCAGCATCTGGTTGATGTCGTAGCCGGCGGCTTCGCCCAGGAACCTGAAACTCGGCTCCTTGCCCAGATCGGCGAGGTTCTGTGCGGTGTTGTTGAACAGCCAGCCGATCAGGGTGAGAAAGCCGATCAGCGCGACGATCTGGATGGTCATCGACCGATAACGGCTGTCGTACAAGAGCATGGACAGCCGGAACGACTCGCGGTGCGGGTCGGTCATTGTCGTCATATGTATTCCCCGTTGCCCCCGGTGTCCCGGCGCGTTGGCGCGCTCTTGACCGGATGTTTGTTCTTGGTTGCCTCAAGTTGGGAAGGGCGCGGATTTCTCCGCGCCCTTCGCCGGTGTTCCTACCGGAACGGCATCGAGTAGAGGATGCCGCCATCCTTCCACTGCGCGTTCAGACCACGGGCAAGGCCGATGGTGGTGTCCTCGCCGATGTTCTTGGCAAAGATCTCACCGTAGTTGCCGCCGGCCTTGATGGCGCGCACGGCCCAGTCGGCGTCAAGCCCGAGCATCTCGCCCAGGTTGCCTTCGGTGCCGAGGATCCGGTTGATTTCCGGGTTGTCGGTGCCGGCCAGCATCTCGTCGATATTGGTCGAGGTGATGCCATACTCTTCCGCCGCGATCAGCGCGTTGAGCGTCCAGCGCGCGATGTCGCCCCAGGCGTTGTCGCCGTGGCGAACCAGCGGGCCGAGCGGCTCTTTCGAGATGATCTCGGGCAGGATCACGTGCGCCGTCGGATCTTCGAAGGTCGCGCGGCTGGCGGCGAGGCCCGAGGCGTCGGTGGTGTAGGCGTCGCAGGCGCCGGCGATGTATTGCTGGCGCGCTTCGGTGTTGGTCTCGATCGGCACCGGCTCGTAGCTGATGTTGTTGGCGCGGAAGAAGTCCGCGAGGTTCAGCTCGGTGGTGGTGCCGGTCTGGATGCAGACGGTGGCGCCATCAAGTTCCTTGGCCGAGGTCACGCCCAGCTCTTTGGGGACCAGGAAGCCCTGACCGTCGTAATAGTTCACGCCGACGAATTCGAACTTGAGGTCGACGTCGCGCGACAGCGTCCAGGTGGTGTTGCGGGCCAAAAGGTCGATCTCGCCCGAGGCCAGCGCGGTAAAGCGCGTCTTGCCGGTGGTCGGCACGAATTCGACGGCTTCCGGGTCACCCAGAACCGCGGCCGCAACGGCACGGCAGACGGCCACATCGAAGCCCTCCCAATGGCCGCTCTCGTCAGCCGAGGAGAAGCCGGGCAGGCCGGTGGAGACGCCGCAGTTCAGCGTGCCACGCGCCTTGACGTCGTCCAGTGTGGCTGCCGCCGCGGAGCCGGCGACCATGCCTGCCACTGTCAGCGCGCCAAGAAAAACGGATTTTTTCATGTTTACCTCTTCCTGATCTTTCACCCCTTGCAAAGGGGCATCTCATTCCCGACCAGAAATGGTCGGGTGCACGTCGAAGAAGGATGAACCCCCCTCCATCCGGCGAGTGTGGTCAAATTCGGTCCAGATGGTCAAGTGCAGGCTCGGGAATACGCGCGCCTGACCCAGGGGCAAGCACCGGGTTCTTTACCGCGCACGGCCCCTGTCACCGGCTCAATCGTCCTGAAGCAGCCGAAACGCCCGCGCCGCATCGAGGAATGCCGCGCGTTTCAGAGCCGCGTGCGCCGCGGCTTCTTCGTCGACACCCCACTGTTCTTCCTGCCATGTCTCGTCCACCCGAGAAACATTCCAGATCGACGCCGGCTCGTCATAGCCGCGGATGGTCGCAAACCCCAGCACCAGCGATCCCGACATCGACACGAGGTCGTGAAAGGCCGCCAGTTGGAACGCATCCAGCGCATGCGTCAATTCCCGCAGCCGGGACAGCGCCGCCCGGTCCTGTTCGCGCGGAATCAACCCGACGGTTGGCTCCAGCCGCGCGCCAAGCTCGACCTCGGCCCAGCCAAGGGGCGGGTCCCAGGCCTGGCACTGTCGCGCCGCCAGCGCCTCGGGATACTCGGCGCGATGGCACAAGAGGTCGGTCTCGGCATAGGCCGCCAGCATCTCGGCAACCTCGGTGAATTGCGGGGCGACCTTGTCGATGGCCGAGTTCGCCAACCGGGCCAGCGGCATCGTCGCCGGCCTGACCTCGTCCTCCTGCGCCTGCCATTCCGCCGCCACTGCCTCGGCCAGCGCACGGGTCGGCAGGATCAACGGCGCCCTTGCCGGGGTGCGCACCGGCCGGCCATCCAGCAGGATGGTCAACCCGCCCTCGGCCTCGCCTACTTCGGTCGCCGTCCAGAACCGCTTGGGTGCCCGGTTCATCCTCTGTCCTCACTCATCGCGTGGTCATGCCTCGGGTTCGAACGGGTCGTCCGGCACATCGGACTCGCTCAGCCCCAGCGTCTTCCAGGTGCGCGCCATGTGATCAGGAAGGGGCGCGGTGATCGTCAGGCGCTTGCCGGTGATCGGATGCGTCAGGCTGACCGAGCGGGCGTGCAGGTGCAGCTTTTTCGAAATCTCGCCACCCAGCATCGCCCCCCAGCCGTCGCCCAGGTTGTCCTGCCCGGAGCCGCCATATTTGCCATCGCCGACAATCGGGTGGCCATGCTCGGCCATGTGGGCGCGCAGCTGGTGCGTGCGCCCGGTGACCGGCACCAGTGCCACCCAGGCCGCCCGGGTGGCCAGCGCCTGCAACACCGCGTAGTCGGTGACGGCCCGCTTGGCGCCCTCGGTCTTGTCCACCTCGGCGGGATGGATGCACAGCATCTTCTCGGCCTCGCCCCTGGCGCCGTGACCGGGCGCCTTGACCAGCCCCCATTTCAACGTGCCCATGCGCGGATGCGGCACACCCGCCACCACCGCCCAGTAGATCTTGCGCGTGTCGCGCGACCGGAACGCATCCGTCAGCCGCGCCGCCACGGCCCGCGAGCGCGCCATGAGCAGCACGCCGGACGTGTCCTTGTCCAGCCGATGCACGAGGCGCGGCTTTTCCTCCAGCCCGAAGCGCAGCGCCTCGGCCAACCCGTCGACATGGCGCGTCTGCTTGCTGCCACCCTGGCTGGGCAGACCGGCGGGCTTGTTCAGCGCAATGATGTGATCGTCACGATACAGCACGCAGGACTGGATCAGCCTGGCATCGGCCTCCGAAACGCGCGGCGGTTGCGGCAACGGCTCCGGCGGGCCGGTGTCGGGCAAGGGCGGGATGCGCACGCTCTGGCCCTCGATCAGCCGCGTCGCGGGCTTGACCCGGCCCCCGTCGACCCGGATTTCGCCCTTGCGGCACATCTTCTCGATCCGGCCCTGCTGCACATGCGGAAACTGCCGCCGGAACCAGCGGTCAAGCCGCTGATCGCCATCGCCTGCCGCCACGACAATATTCTGCACCTGGCTCATAGCGGCACCACCGCGCGCGCGGCCACAAGGCCCAGCACGATCGCCCCCAGCGACAGCGCCACGGACAGCCCGGCATAAAGCCCCGCCTGCCCGAACGCACCGCGCTCGACCAGTGTCAGCGTGTCCAGCGAGAACGCCGAGAATGTGGTGAACCCGCCCAGCACGCCGGTCATCAGAAAGGGTGCGAACGCATTGCCGCCCTTACGCGCCAGAACCACCACCAGAACCCCCATCAGGAACGATCCGACCACGTTCACCACCATCGTGCCCAGCGGAAAGCCGAACCCGACCGCACGCGCCACCGCGACATTGGTCAGATACCGCGCCGAGGCGCCGACTGCCCCGCCAAGGGCCACGGAGATGAGCGTCGTGAACATGGCGCTTCCTTGTCCGAAGCGCGCCCGATGTCAACCTTGGCGCTTGTCGCGCAGCTTGGCGAACCAGTCGATGCGCTTTTTCAACTCACGCTCAAATCCGCGTTCGACCGGCAGGTAATAGACGCCACGCTTCATCCCGTCGGGAAAGTAGTTCTGCCCCGAAAACGCATCCGGCGCGTCATGGTCATAGGCATAGCCGGCCCCGTAGCCCTCGTCCTTCATCAAACGGGTCGGGGCGTTCAGGATATGCTTGGGCGGCGGCTCCGACCCGGTCTTCTTCGCCGCCGCCATTGCCTGCTTGAACGCGCCGTAGCCTGCGTTCGACTTCGGCGCCAGCGCCAGGTAGATCACCGCCTGCGCCAGCGCCAACTCGCCCTCGGGGCTGCCAAGACGCTCATAGGTCTGCCAGGCATTGAGACAAACCGTGTTGGCCTCGGGGTCGGCCAGCCCGATATCCTCGACCGCCATCCGCGTCAGCCGCCGGGCCAGGAAACGCGGGTCTTCACCGCCGGTCAGCATCCGCGCCAGCCAGTAGAGTGCTGCGTCCGGGTCCGATCCGCGGATCGACTTGTGCAGCGCCGAAATCAGGTTGTAGTGTTCGTCCCCCGACTTGTCATAGCGCGCGGCACGGCGCATCAGCCGGGTGGCAAGCTGGTCGCGGTCCAGCGGCGCCTCGACCTTCCAGGCCATCACCTGCTCGATCAGGTTCAGGATCGCGCGCCCGTCGCCGTCCGCCATCTCGATCAGCGCCTCGCGCGCCCCGGGATCGAGCGGCAGCGCGCGCCCCAACTCGCCCTCGGCGCGCTGCGCGAGGCGTTCAAGGTCAGCCGGCCCCAGCCGCTTCAGAACCAGAACCTGCGCCCGCGACAACAGCGCCGCGTTCAGCTCGAACGACGGGTTCTCCGTGGTCGCCCCGACCAGCAGGATGGTCCCATCCTCCATATGCGGCAGAAACCCGTCCTGCTGGGCCTTGTTGAAACGGTGGATCTCGTCGACGAACAACAGCGTCCCCTGCCCGTTCGCCCGCCTGTGCCGCGCCGCCTCGAACACCTTGCGCAGCTCCGGCACGCCGGTGAAGATCGCGCTGATCTGCACGAAGGTCAGGTCGGTCTCATCGGCCAGCAACCGGGCGATGGTGGTCTTGCCCACCCCAGGCGGCCCCCAAAGGATCAACGACCCAAGGCTGCCCGACGCCTGCATCACGCCCAGCGGCCCCTCGGGGCCAAGCACCTCATCCTGCCCGATCACCTGAGACAGCGCGCGCGGGCGCAGCCGGTCGGCCAGCGGGCGCGGCGCACTGGTCGGCAAGGGGTCGGCGGCGGTGTCGAAAAGATCGGCCATGGCTGCAGATTACCCGTGCAGCCCCCCCGCCACCAGCATGATCCCATCGCTTCTTTGCTCTGAAAATACCTCGGGCGACACCAACTAGAGCAGATTGTATTCCTGCGCCCGCTGGATCGCCTCGGCGGTGGTGCGCACGAAAAGCCGCTCTCGCGCCGCGCGCAGCCGTGCTTTCAGCGCGCTTTCCGAAATCCCCAAGAGCGCCGCCGCCTCGGTATGACGGCGGCCCGTCGCCACCAGCCTCAACGCCATGCGCTGCGCCGGGGTCAGCTTTTCCGGCGGCGTCGATTCGGCGTGCAGCTTCTTGACGATGCGCTCCAGCTCGGCGATCTCGTCGTCGGTGAACTCGCGGTCGTCGCGGGCAAAGCCGCCGATGGTGCGCGACGAGGTCGGGCCGCAGGACACCGCGACGCCATAGAGCAGCCCGAACTCGCGCGCTTGCGTCCAGATGTCATGCGGGTCGGGCAGGTTGACCTCGGACCAGCGGATCGCGCCCTCATGGCCGAAGCCCCAGAACACCATCGGATCAGCCAGCATATAGCCGCGCTCGGTATAGATTTCGGTCCAGCGCGGATCGTAGGTCTGGAGCATCATGTGCGCCGAGGCGAACCGGATATGCAGCGCCAGCGCATAGCCCTTGGGCGACAGATCAGACAGTTGCGCCAGCCCCCGATCCAGTCTTGCCGTGTCGGTCATTGCGTTCCTTCGCTGTCAGGCGTGGCAGAGGCCCCGAGGTGATCGGGCCATTACGAATTGTCTTGACAACTTTAGATTGCAGCATTGCGATGTGGCAAGCCGCAATGACGTGACCCGAGGCAATGGACCGCACCGACCCCGATCTACTCGACTGGATGAACGCCCTGCCCGATGAAACCCGGGCGCGCCTGTTTCGCGCGCTCGGGCTGAGTGGGGGCGACAGGGCGAAACCCGACCGGAACGCGGAACACCTGGCACTGGCGCGCGCTCTGGCCGAGGCGGCGCGACTGAACAGGCTGAACTGACCCATCCAAAGCGCGAAAACCCCGCGCGGATGCACGGGGTTTCCTGAGATTGTCCGGCGCGGCGCGCTTGGCGCCATGCCCCGGCGATCAGCCTTCGAACGCGGCTTCTTCTTCGGCTTCGACGCGGGCCTTGTCGGCAGCGCCCTTGGCGCTTTCGTCCCGGTCGACGAATTCGATGATCGCCATCGGCGCCATGTCGCCATAGCGGAAACCCGCCTTGAGAACCCGGACATAGCCGCCCTGGCGGTCCTTGTAGCGCGGTCCGAGAACCTCGAACAGCTTGGCCACATAGGCATCCTGCTTGAGTTGCGAGGCCGCTTGCCGGCGGGCGTGCAGATCGCCGCGCTTGCCCAGCGTGACGAGCTTTTCGACGATCCGGCGCAATTCCTTGGCCTTGGGCAGCGTGGTCTTGATCTGCTCATGTTCGATGAGCGAGCCGGCCATGTTCGCCCACAGCGCCTTGCGGTGCTCGTGGGTGCGGTTGAGGCGGCGGTAGCCTTTTGCGTGACGCATGTGTCTTACTCCTGGTGCCCTCTACGGGCGGTTTTGCTTTGTCCGGCAGCCGATGCGTGTCAGCCGCTCTCCTTGGGGCGTTGTGCCCGTGGCGGGTGTAACTCCCGCCTAGAACTGGTCCTCGAACTTCTTGGCCAGATCCTCGATGTTCTCCGGCGGCCATTCCTCGACTTCCATGCCCAGGTGCAGGCTCATGCCCGAGAGCACTTCCTTGATCTCGTTCAGCGACTTGCGGCCGAAGTTCGGGGTGCGCAGCATCTCGGCTTCGGTCTTCTGGATCAGATCGCCGATATAGACGATGTTGTCGTTCTTGAGGCAGTTGGCCGAACGCACCGAAAGCTCCAGCTCGTCGACCTTCTTGAGAAGCAGCGGGTTGAACTCCAGCCCGTCGTCCTCGTCCTGGCGACCGGCGGCTTCCGGCTCTTCGAAGTTGACGAAGATCGACAGCTGGTCCTGCAGGATGCGCGCGGCGAAGGCCACGGCGTCATCCGGCGTGATCGACCCGTCGGTGTCGATCTTCAGCGTCAGCTTGTCATAGTCGAGCACCTGGCCCTCGCGGGTCGGCTGCACGTCATAGCTGACCTTCTTGACCGGCGAATAGATCGCGTCGATCGGGATCAGGCCGATCGGGGCATCTTCGGGGCGGTTCTTGTCGGCGGCGACATAGCCCTTGCCGGTGTTGACCGTCAGTTCGATGAACAGATCGGCGCCATCGTCGAGGTGGCAGATCACGTGATCCTTGTTCAGGATCTCGATACCCGCGCTTTCCGAGATGTCGCCCGCGGTCACCACCATCGGCCCCTTGGCCGAGATCGACAGCCGCTTGGGGCCTTCCACATCCATGCGGATCGAGACACCCTTGAGGTTCAGCACCACGTCGGTGACATCTTCGCGCACACCGGCAACCGACGAGAACTCGTGCAGCACGTTGTCGATCTGGATCGAGGTGATGGCGGCGCCCTGAAGGCTCGACATCAGGATGCGGCGCAGCGCGTTGCCGAGCGTGAGGCCGAAACCACGCTCCAGCGGCTCCGCGACCACCGTCGCCTGGCGCGCCGGATCGTTGCCCGGTTTCACCTCAAGCTGCGTCGGCTTGATCAGCTCTGCCCAGTTTTTATGGATCATGCGTCCCTCCATTCCAGTTCTGCCCCATGTCCAAATGGCAGAACGCCCGAGGATCAAAAATGCGGACTCGGGCCATGGGGAATCCCAGGGCCCGAGCCAAAAAAGTCAGACGCGGCGGCGCTTCGGCGGACGGCATCCGTTGTGCGCGATCGGGGTCACATCACGGATCGAGGTGATGTTGAAACCGACGGCAGCCAGCGCGCGCAGCGCCGATTCGCGCCCCGAACCGGGGCCCTGGACCTCGACCTCGAGGGTCTTGACGCCATGTTCCTGGGCTTTCTTGCCGGCGTCTTCGGCGGCCATCTGGGCGGCGTAGGGCGTCGACTTGCGCGAGCCTTTGAAGCCCATGGTGCCGGCCGAGGACCACGCGATCGCGTTGCCCTGCACGTCGGAGATCAGGATCTTGGTGTTGTTGAAGGACGAGTTCACATGCGCCACACCGGCGGCGATGTTCTTGCGTTCCTTGCGCTTCGGGGCGCGTTTTTCGCGAGCCATTTCCTATCCCTCCCTTATTTCTTCTTGCCGGCGATCGGCTTCGCCGGGCCCTTGCGGGTGCGGGCGTTTGTGTGGGTGCGCTGACCGCGCACCGGGAGGTTGCGGCGATGACGCAGGCCGCGGTAGGCGCCGAGGTCCATCAGGCGCTTGATGTTCATCTGAACTTCACGGCGCAGGTCGCCTTCGACCATGATGTTGGCGTCGATATGTTCGCGGATGGCGAGCACTTCGGCATCGGACAGCTCGTTGACGCGGCGGGCTTCGTCGATGTTGACGGCCTCGCAGATGGATTTCGCCGTCGATTGGCCAATTCCGGTGATGTAGGTGAGGGCGATAGGGACGCGTTTGTGCGTCGGGATGTTCACGCCGGCAATACGTGCCAAGTCGGTCTTCCTTTCGTTGCGGACCCGTAGCCCCAGGTCCTTTTTTCACAACGTAAGCCCGCGGGGAAGTCCCTGCGGGCCGCAGCTGATGTTCTGGTCTGATGCGAAGGGCGCGCGCCGCCCGAATTGCACCGATTCCCGTGTGGGATGCGGTGCTTTAGATGGGATTCACCCTGCCGTCAAGGGGGCGGCACCCACCGTCGCTAGCGCGGGCAGGCACGAAAGGGAATGGGCTCGTCCCACATCGTCGCGTGGACGATGATTTCGCCCGGTTCGGTGAACATCATAGCGAATACTCCGGGTTCGAGAAAGCCCGGTTCGTTGCAATATCCTGACCGGCTGTCGATCTTGAAATCGGCCCAGTCGAACGCGATGGGACGCTCGAATTCGCAGGTGTATTCGAACCCGTCGATGCCGTGTTCCTGCAACACGAGATGGCCCGCGTCGACGATCTTGAAAACCGAAACATCTCTGGAGTCCTCGGTCAGCCCGCAGGCCAGGGGATCGCTGACGATGATCAGACCTTCGGCAAGGGCGGGCCCAGGAAAGAGCAGGATGGTCGCGAGGGCGGCACGGCGAAAACATGACAAAAGAAATCCTTCGGAAACGATGTCTCCGAAGGATAGCATGGCTAGGGTGCCACGGCGAAGGATGTCAGCCCAGGATCGCCTTGATCTCGCCGGCCACCTGGTCGATCTCGCCCAGACCGTTGATCTGCCGCAGGTCGCCCTTGGCATAGTAGTAGCCGATCAGCGGCGATGTCTTCTTGTAATATTCCATCAGCCGGGTGCGCAGGCTTTCCTCGTTGTCGTCGGCGCGGCGGGTAAACTCGGTGCCGCCGCAGTTGGTGCAGGTGCCGTCGGCGGGGATCGGCTTGGTGTGGTCGTTGTAGACCTCGCCGCACTTGGCACAGGTCGAACGGGCCGAGATCCGCGCCACCAGCGCGTCGTCGTCCACCTGCATCTCGATCACCGCATCCAGCGTCATGCCGTGCCGCGCCAGAAGCGCGCCCAGCGCATCGGCCTGGCCCAGCGTGCGCGGGAAGCCGTCGAAGATGAACCCGCCCTCGGGCCGGGCATCGAGCTGTTCCTCGATCAGGCCGATGACGATCTCGTCGGTGACCAGTTCCCCCGCGTCCATGATCGCGGCGACCTTCTTGCCCATGTCGGTGCCCGACGAGCGCGCGGCGCGCAGCATGTCGCCGGTGGACAACTGGATCATGCCGCGTTCGTCGACAAGTTTGCGCGCCTGGGTGCCTTTTCCGGCCCCCGGCGGTCCGAGCAGAATGATGTTCATCGTCTTGCGGGCCCCTTCTTCTTGCCGGCCTTGCCTTTCGCGCCGCCACGCTTGCCGCGAAGCTGCGATTTCTCGATCAGGCCTTCATACTGATAGGCCAGCAGATGTGACTGGACCTGGTTGATCGTGTCCATCGTCACCGACACGACGATCAGAACCGACGTGCCGCCGAAGTAGAACGGGATCGCCAGTTGCGCGCGCAGGATCTCGGGCAGCAGACACACCGCCGCCAGATAGGCCGAGCCGAGCACGAGAATGCGGGTCACGACATAGTCGAGGTATTCCTGCGTCTTCTTGCCCGGGCGGATGCCGGGAACGAACCCGTTCTGGTTCTTGAGGTTGTCCGAAACCTCGTCGGTCTTGAACGCGACCTCGCGGGTATAGAAGAAGGTGAAGAACACGATCATCAGCGCGTAGAACAGCAGGTAAAGCGGCTGGCCCGGCCCGAAATAGGCCATGATCGTGGCCATCACCGGCCCGGTCGTGCCGGTGTTGAAGGTCGAGATCGTGGTCGGCAAGAGCAACAGCGCCGAGGCGAAGATCGCCGGGATCACGCCCGAGGGGTTGACCTTGATCGGCAGGTGGCTGGAGCCACCGTCATAGACCTTCATGCCGACCTGGCGGCGCGGATACTGGATGTGGATCTTGCGCAGCGCGCGTTCCATGAACACGACAAAGCCGATCACCGCGGCCACCATCACGATCACCCCGATGATCACCGCCGGGCTGACCGCACCGGACCGGCCCTGGCTCAGGAACTGCGCCGCGGCGGCCGGAATCTCGGCCACGATGCCGACGAAGATGATCAGCGAGATGCCGTTGCCGATGCCGCGCGCGGTGATCTGCTCGCCCAGCCACATCAAGAACATCGTGCCGCCGACCAGCGTGATCACCGCCGAGGCGATGAAGAACAGGCCGGGGGTGGTGACCAGATCGCCGGCCTGAAGGCTGTTGGCCAGCGCGAAGGCCTGCCCGGTTGCCAGAAGAACCGTCCCGTAGCGGGTATACTGGTTCATCTTCTTGCGGCCGGCCTCGCCCTCTTTCTTGAGCTGCTTCAAGGGCTCCCACATCGAGCCCAGAAGCTGCACGATGATCGAGGCCGAGATATAGGGCATGATCCCCAGCGCGAAGACGCCCATCCGCCCGAGCGCGCCGCCGGTGAACATCGACAGGATGCCGCCGATGCCCGACGCCGCCTGCTCCATGAACTCCTTGAGCGCACCGGCGTCGATGCCCGGAACCGGGATGTAGGTGCCCAGCCGGTAGATCATCAGAAGCCCGATGGTGAAGAAGATGCGCTGGCGCAGCTCGGTCGCCTTGCCGAGCGCCCCCCACGAGAGGTTCGCCGCCATTTGTTCCGCTGCAGATGCCATCAAGGCCCCCTGTCATGACAAAACACCGCCGGGCCCATCCCCGGCCCCGGCGGCGTTGGAATTCGTGTGGCTATCTAGGGGGCATGATTGCCCCCCGCAACCGCCTACTCAGCCGCCGAGGTCGCGACGGTAAGCGAACCGCCGGCCTTTTCAACCGCCTCGATGGCCGATTTCGACGCGCCGGTGACCGACAGCTTGACCTTGGCGGACAGCTCGCCCTTGCCCAGAACGCGCACACCGTCGAGCTTGCGCCGGATCACGCCCGCCTCGAGCAGGGTGTCCTCGGTGATCTCGCCCTTGGTGTCCAGCTTCTTGGCGTCGATGAATTTCTGCAGGATGCCGAGGTTCACCACGGCGAATTTCTTGCGGTTCGGCTTGTTGAAGCCGCGCTTGGGCAGACGCATGTAGAGCGGCATCTGGCCGCCCTCGTAGCCCTTGATCGCCACGCCCGAACGGGACTTCTGGCCCTTGATGCCGCGCCCGCCGGTCTTGCCGGTGCCGGACCCGGGGCCGCGGCCGATGCGCTTGGCTTTCTTGGTGGCGCCGGGATTGTCCCGGAGTTCATTGAGTTTCATGTCGCTTCTCCTCTGCCGGATGCGGCCCCCAGCGACGGGAGCGGCCGACCACGGCGTTTCACGATTGAGTCGCAGCCCCGGAAGGGGCCACCGGGGGCGTATACGCGGGCCGGGCAGGAGGATCAAGGGGCGGGATCAAGACTCGCCCACTTCAGGGCTTTTCCGGACGGACCGATCAGGGTGCGTGGTCGTCAGCCATACCAGGCGCCGAACTGCACCTCTGTGGCGTCTCCGACCATTTCGGCGAACGCCTGCGGGTCCTGGGTGCCGCCGTCGCGTCCGCGGTAGTGGTAGGGATAGACATAGGTCGGCCCGAACTCCTTCACCGCCGAAGCCGCCTGTGCGGAATCCATCGTGAACGGCAGGTTCATGCAGACGAAGGCAAGGTCGATATCCTCGAGCGCGCGCATTTCGGGAATGTCCTCGGTGTCGCCCGAGACATAGGTGCGAAAGCCGTCGATCGTCAGGACATAGCCGTTGTCACGCCCCTGCGGATGGAAATTCGTGCGGCCCTCGGTGGTGTTGTAGGCCGGGATCGCGTCGATGGCGACACCGTTCCAGTCGGTCGCCTCGCCGTTGGCCAGTGTCTCGGCACCGGCGGCAAGCGCGGCGGGCAGCATCCCGTTGACCGCCGGGTTGGTGATCAGGTGCGTGCCAGCGGCCATCAGCGCCGCCAGCGTGTCGGCGTTGTAATGGTCCCCGTGTTCATGGGTGATCAGGATCAGGCCGGGTGCGGGAAGGTCGGCATAGAGCGACGCCTCGCCCACAGGGTCGACGTGGATCACGCCCGCCGGGGTCTCCATGACGAAGGACGCATGATTGACCGGGTGAATGACGATCTCGCCGCCATCGGTCTGGAACCTGTCGCCCGCGTGGGAGGCGGCATTCAGCCGGTAGGGCAGGATGGTGATCGCCCCGGCACCGGCGGCACCGGCAAGAAAGGCTCTGCGGGTGTGGGTCATGGCATTTCCTCCTCGTTTGAGGGGACAGGATAGCCGATGTGGGCGCCCCGCCCCTTCACGTTCCGGCGAGACCACCCGTTTTGCCCTCACCGAACCACGCCAGCGGCACGAAAAACGCCCCGGCGATTCCACCGGGGCGTCCTGATCTCTCACGCATGGCGGGCTGAAGCCCTAGCCGCGCTCTTCGATGATCTCGACCAGGTGCGGGATCTTCGCGACCATGCCGCGCACGGCCGGGGTATCCTCCAGCTCGCGGGTCTTGTGCATCTTGTTCAGGCCCAGCCCGATCAGCGTCTGGCGCTGGATTTGCGGGCGGCGGATCGGCGAGCCGATCTGTTTGACAACGATGGTTTTCGCCATGTTTCTCAGGCCTCCTCGGCAACTTGGCTCGACTCGGCCGGGGCCTCGTCACGCTGGGGCAGGATGTCGGCGACCTTCTTGCCGCGACGTTGCGCGACCGAGCGCGGCGAAGCCCCCTTGGTCAGCCCGTCCAGCGTCGCGCGGATCATGTTGTAGGGGTTCTGCGACCCGATCGACTTGGCGACCACGTCCTGAACGCCCAGCATCTCGAACACCGCACGCATCGGACCGCCGGCGATGATGCCGGTGCCCTGCGGCGCGGTGCGCATCACGACCTTGCCGGCGCCATGGCGGCCCGCAACGTCATGGTGCAGCGTGCGACCCTCGCGCAGCGGCACCCGGATCATCTGGCGCTTGGCCTGCTCGGTGGCCTTGCGGATGGCCTCGGGGACCTCCTTGGCCTTGCCCTTGCCAAAGCCGACACGGCCCTTCTGATCGCCCACGACGACCAGCGCCGCAAAGCCGAAGCGCTTGCCGCCCTTGACGGTCTTGGACACGCGGTTGATCGCAACCAGACGATCGGCGAATTCCGGCGTTTCGTCGCGGTCGCGACGGTTTCCCCGGCGGTTGTCACGTTCTGCCATGCGGCATTCCTTTCATCAAAGCGCGCTCAAGCGCCTGTTTTCTCAATCCTGGTGCCCCAGATCAATGCCGGGGCCCGGATCATCGGGAGGGCGCGAACCGCCCTCCTCAGTCTTGACTGGCTGCCGCACCGTCCGGCGCGGCACGGCCTCAGAACTTCAGGCCACCCTCGCGGGCGGCTTCGGCCAGGGCCTTGACCTTGCCGTGGAACAGAAAGCCGCCACGATCGAAATAGCACTCGTCGATCTTGGCCTTCTTGGCCCGTTCGGCCAGCGCGGCGCCCACCTTGGCGGCGGCTTCCACGTTGTTCTTGCCGACCACGCCGAGATCCTTCTCGAGCGAGGACGCCGCGGCGACGGTCACGCCGTTTACGTCGTCGATCAGCTGGGCGCTGATGTTCTTGGACGACCGATGCACCGAAAGCCGCAGCCGTCCGGCGTTCGCCCTGCGCAGTTTGTTCCGAACGCGCAGACGGCGCTTCAGAAACAGTTGTCGTTTGCTGTTTGCCATGTTCGCGTTCCTTACTTCTTCTTGCCTTCCTTGCGGAAGATATACTCGTCCTTGTACTTGATGCCCTTGCCCTTGTAGGGCTCCGGGGCACGCCATTCACGGATATTGGCCGCGACCTGGCCGACGAGCTGCTGATCGACGCCTTCGACGGTGACTTCGGTCGGCTTGGCCGACGTCACGGTCACCCCTTCGGGCACCTCGAAATTCACGTCATGCGAATAGCCGAGGTTGAGCTTGAGCACGTTGCCCTGCATCTGGGCGCGGTAGCCGACGCCCGAGATTTCCAGCTCTTTTTTGAAGCCATCGGTGACGCCGATGACGAGGTTCTGCACCATGGTGCGGCTCATGCCCCACTGCTGGCGCGCGCGCTTGGACTTGCCGCGCGGCTCGATGGTGATGGCGTCTTCGTCGACGGTGATGGTCACATCGTCGGTCGCGGTAAAGCTGCGGCTGCCTTTCGGCCCCTTCACCTCGATGGTCTGGCCCGACGTCGTGGCGCTGACGCCCGACGGAAGCTCGACCGGTCTTTTCCCAATACGAGACATGCGGACCTCCTCAGAATACCGTGCAAAGCACTTCGCCGCCAACATTGGCCGCGCGCGCATTTGCATCAGACATGACGCCTTTCGGCGTGGAGACAATCGAAACACCGAGGCCCTGGCGGACCTGCGGAATCTCACGGGCACCCATGTAGACGCGGCGGCCGGGGGTCGAAACCCGCTTGAGCTCGCGGATGACCGGGGCGCCATCGTAGTATTTCAGGCTGATTTCGAGCGTCGGGTGGCCGCGCTCGTCCGTGCCGTTCTCATAGCCGCGGATGTAGCCCTCGGACTGCAGCACGTCGAGCACCCAGGCGCGCAGCTTGGAGGCCGGCGTCGAGACGGTGGACTTGCCGCGCATCTGAGAGTTGCGGATGCGGGTGAGCATATCGCCGATAGGATCGTTCATAATCTGCTCTCCTTACCAGCTCGATTTCACGAGGCCGGGGATCTGGCCTTGCGAGCCGAGGTCGCGCAGCGCGATCCGGCTGACTTTCAGCTTGCGGTAGTAGGCGTGCGGACGCCCGGTCAGCTGACAGCGGTTGTGCAGGCGGGTGGCCGAGCTGTTGCGCGGCAGTTTCGCCAGTTTCAGCGACGCGCGGAACCGCTCTTCCATCGGGCGTTCCTGGTCGTTGATGATCTCTTTCAGCGCGGCGCGGCGGGCGGCATACTGGTCGACCAGTTTCTGACGCTTCACCTCGCGGGCAATCATGGATTTCTTAGCCATTGTTCAAATTCCTCCGAGGCTCAGCTGTTGAACGGCATGTTGAAGTGCTTCAACAGCGCCTTCGCTTCCGCGTCGGTCTGCGCCGTGGTCGTGATCACGATGTCCATGCCCCAGACCTCGTCGACCTTGTCGAAGTCGATTTCCGGGAACACGATGTGCTCTTTCAGGCCCATGGCATAGTTGCCGCGGCCGTCGAAGCTGGTGCCCGGAATGCCGCGGAAGTCGCGGACCCGCGGCATCGCCACGGTGATCAGGCGGTCGAGGAATTCATACATCCGGTCGCCACGCAGCGTCACCTTGGCGCCGAGCGGCATGTCTTCGCGGACGCGGAAACCGGCGATCGACTTCTTGGCCTTGGTGATCAGCGCCTTCTGACCGGCGATCTTGGTCAGGTCTTCCTGCGCCGACTTGGCCTTCTTCGAGTCCTTCACGGCCTCGGAACCGCAGCCGATGTTCAGCACGATCTTGTCGAGGCGCGGGATCATCATGTCGTTCTTGTAGGAAAACTCTTCCTTCAAGGCGGGCTTGATGGTGTCGCGGTACAGCGTCCTGAGACGCGGGGTATAGGTCGCAGCGTCGAGCATCAGATCACGTCCCCCGTGGTCTTGGCGAAACGCACCTTCTTGTCGCCTTCGATCTTGAAGCCGACGCGGGTCGCTTTGCCGTTCTTGTCCAGAAGCGCCAGGTTCGACAGGTCGATCGGCATCGCTTTCGGGATGCGGCCGCCCTGCGCGGTCTGGGACTGACGCTGGTGACGGATGGCGATGTTGATGCCGTCCACGATGGCCTTGCCGTCCTTGGGCATCACCTGGGTGATCTCACCCTGCTTGCCCTTGTCCTTGCCGGCCAGCACGACGACCTTGTCGCCCTTTTTCAGTTTCGCAGCCATCAGAGCACCTCCGGAGCCAGCGAGATGATCTTCATGAAGTTCTTGGCGCGAAGCTCGCGAACGACCGGGCCGAAGATACGTGTGCCGATCGGCTCGTTGTTGTTGTTGAGGATAACGGCGGCGTTCCGGTCGAAACGGATCGCGGTGCCGTCTTCGCGGCGGACTTCCTTGGCGGTGCGCACGACGACGGCCTTGCGCACGTCGCCCTTCTTCACGCGGCCGCGCGGGATGGCTTCCTTCACCGAGACGACAATGATGTCGCCGACGGAGGCGTATTTACGCTTGGAACCACCCAGAACCTTGATGCACTGAACCCGGCGGGCGCCGGAATTGTCAGCAACATCCAGATTGGTCTGCATCTGGATCATGTGGTTTCTCCTGACCTGTGGGGTAACGACCCCACGGTTTCGATCAAACCGGAAAGCGTGGCCTTAAGAGGCGATCACTTCCCAGCGCTTGGTTTTCGACTTGGGCGCGCATTCCTGGATGCGCACGGTGTCGCCGACCTTGAAGGTGTCGTTCTGGTCGTGGGCCCGGTATTTCTTGGATTTCCGGATAATCTTCTTGAGAACCGGGTGGCGGAAGCGGCGTTCCACCGACACGGTCACGGTCTGGGCGTTGGCGTCCGAGGTCACGGTGCCTTGCAGGATACGTTTGGGCATCTGTCTGGCCTCCCTTACTCGGTGCCGGCCGCAGCAGCGGCCTTTTCGTTCAGGATCGTCTTGACCCGGGCCGCGTCGCGGCGCACCTGGCGAACGCGGGCGGTGTTTTCCAGCGCGCCCGTGGCTTGCTGAAAACGCAGGTTGAAGCTCTCTTTCTTGAGGTCGGCCAGTTGCTCGCGCAACTGGTCCGGCGTCTTGTCACGCAGTTCCTTGGCGTTCATCGCCCTTGTCCTTTCAACATCACCGGGGCGCCCCTGAGGGTCACGCCGAATCCGGTGGAGTTCGTGTGAAGGCTGCGCAATACGCGCGATTCACCGCGATGGCAACCCTTTTCGGCCTCGCGATCGCGAACCGGGCGGATTCAGCCCCGATGTCGCCGCCGTTGATCGGGAAGCAGCCGGACCAGCCAGAGCAAAGCATAACACACGCCCGCCACGATTACCGCGAGGCCGAACAGGATCGGCACTAAGATCAGGCTCATGCCCTCCATCCCGGTCGGGCAGCAATCGCCGCTGATCCACAGGAACCAGACCAGCCAGACAACGGCCACGCCGAGGAGCGCGATCAACCCGAGCACGATCCCGCGCCCGCCCGCGAAGAACCCGACCACCAACGCCGGAAGGGGGACATAGGTCAGGACTTGCACGATCATCGGCAGAAAAGGAAGCTCGTGCATGGGTCGATCCGCCTGGCGTCGGGTGCTGGTCGGACCCAGTGACACAGATTCGGCGCGTCCCGGCAAGACGGCTTTCCCGGCGCCGCGCCGGTTGTCAGGTGGCACCTGAATGAGGCGCCCGGCCCTTTCAAAACCGCTTACACCAGCGCCCGCCTTGCGCTAAACCGCCGTCATGGCCGAGATCAAGAACCTCTTCGTGACCCCGCTCTACCGCGCCCGCCTGTCCGAGCACGGACCCGAAGTCGCTGCCGCCGAACTGGAGGCCGAATGCCTTGCCATCGCCGAGGACGACGAGGCGGGCCAGCGCTGGTCGGAGGAAAACGACTACCCCGGTTACACCTCTTATGCCTCGCTGGCCGATCTGCCGTGGCGCTCGCCGGTGTTCGCCGCGGTGAAAGAGGCGCTCGACGCCCATGTCGCGGCCTTTGCCGACGCGCTGGAATGGGATCTCGACGGGCGGGCGCTGGTGCTGGAAGACCTCTGGATCAACATCCTGCCCGAAGGCGGAACCCACGCCTCGCACATCCACCCGCATTCGGTGATCTCGGGCACCACCTACGTGGCCATGCCGGACGGTGCCTCGGCCCTCAAACTTGAAGACCCGCGCTCGGCCCGGATGATGGCGGCCCCGCCCCGCAAAAAGGACGCCCGCGAAGAGCTGCGGATGTTCGTCTATGTCGCGCCCGATGTGGGCGACGTGCTGCTGTGGGAAAGCTGGCTGCGCCACGAGGTGCCGATGAACATGTCCGAGGACGAGCGGATCAGCGTGAGTTTCAATTATCGGTGGGGGTGAGTCCCCCGGTTGATGTGCGCGCGGGCGATGCGACCACGACACCTCCCGGCCTTGGCGAACCGCTCAGGACCGCGCACCCCGTTCCACGGTAGACCAGCGCGTCAATCCAAAGGAAAACCCCCGGCGATCTCTCACCGGGGGTTCTCTATCTTCTAGCGGCGTGCGGCAGAGCCGCCGTCACCAATCTTCCCGAACCACCGTGCGGGTCTTGATCGGCAGCTTCATCGCGGCGAGGCGAAGCGCCTCGCGCGCTGTCACTTCGTCGACGCCGTCGATTTCGAACATCACCCGGCCGGGCTTGACCTTGGCGGCCCAGAAATCGACCGAGCCCTTGCCTTTACCCATCCGGACTTCCGTGGGCTTCGACGACACCGGGGTGTCGGGGAAGATGCGGATCCAAACCCGGCCCTGACGCTTCATGTGGCGCGTCATGGCCCGGCGGGCGGCTTCGATCTGGCGCGCCGTGACGCGCTCGGGCTCAATCGCTTTCAGGCCGTAGGTGCCGAAATTGAGGTCCGACCCACCCTTGGCCTGGCCGCGAATACGGCCCTTGTGCATCTTGCGGAATTTTGTGCGCTTCGGTTGCAGCATCGTGTTTTCTCCTTACCGGCGGCCGCCCATGGCGCCGCGCGGCGCCGGGCCTTCCTGGAGTTCCTGAAGCCGGCGATCGTGTGCCGAGGGATCGTGCTCCAGGATCTCGCCTTTGTAGATCCAGACCTTGATCCCGATGATGCCGTAGGCGGTCTTGGCCTCGGCCTGGGCATAGTCGATGTCGGCACGCAGCGTGTGCAGCGGCACCCGGCCCTCGCGGGTCCACTCGGTGCGCGCGATTTCGGCGCCGCCAAGGCGACCGGCCACGTTGATCCGAATACCCAGCGCACCCATGCGCATGGCGTTCTGGGCCGAACGCTTGATCGCGCGGCGGAACGCAACCCGGCGCTCCAACTGCTGCGCGATCGACTCGGCGACCAGTTGCGCGTCAAGCTCGGGCTTGCGCACCTCGACGATGTTGAGGTGCAGCTCGCTGTCGGTCATCTTGGCAATCTTGCGGCGCAGCGTCTCGATGTCCGCGCCTTTCTTGCCGATGATGACGCCCGGACGCGCGGTGTGGATCGTGACCCGGCATTTCTTGTGCGGGCGCTCGATGATCACGCGGCTGACGCCGGCCTGCTTGCACTCTTCCTTGATGAAGTCGCGGATTTTCAGGTCTTCCAGCAGAAGATCGCCGTAGTCCTTCGTGTCCGCATACCAGCGGCTGTCCCAGGTGCGGTTGACCTGAAGGCGCATGCCGATCGGATTGACTTTGTTACCCATCAGGCTTGCTCCTCATTCTGACGCACCAGGATGGTGAGTTCCGAGAACGGCTTGATAATCTTGCCATAGCGGCCGCGCGCCCGCGGGCGCCCGCGCTTCATGGTCAGGTTCTTGCCCACATAGGCCTCGGCCACGATCAGCTCGTCGACATCGAGGTTGTGGTTGTTCTCGGCATTGGCGATGGCCGACTGAAGGCATTTCTTCACGTCGCCCGCGATCCGCTTCTTCGAGAAGGTCAGGTCGTTCAGAGCCTTGTCGACCTTCTTGCCGCGGATCATCGCCGCCACCAGGTTGAGTTTCTGCGGCGAGGTGCGAAGCATGCGGGTTTTCGCCATTGCTTCGTTCTCGGCCACGCGGCGGGGGTTTTTCGTCTTGCCCATGGCTTACTTCCGCTTCGCTTTCTTGTCGGCAGCGTGACCGTAGTAGGTCCGCGTCGGCGAATACTCACCGAACTTCTGGCCGATCATTTCCTCGGTCACATTCACCGGAATGTGCTTGCGGCCGTTGTAGACGCCAAACGTCAGGCCCACGAACTGGGGCAGGATCGTCGAGCGGCGCGACCAGATCTTGATGACTTCGTTGCGTCCCGATTCACGGGACTTCTCGGCCTTCTTGAGGACATAGGAGTCGACAAAAGGCCCCTTCCAGACAGAACGTGCCATATTCTAGCGACCCTTCTTCTTGGCGTGACGCGAGCGGATGATGAGCTTGGACGACGCCTTGTTCTTGTTGCGGGTCCGCGCGCCCTTGGTCGGCTTGCCCCAGGGCGTCACCGGGTGACGGCCACCGGAGGTCCGGCCCTCGCCACCGCCGTGCGGGTGGTCGATCGGGTTCATCACGACACCGCGGACCGACGGACGCTTGCCATAGTGGCGGTTGCGCCCGGCCTTGCCGAGGTTCTGGTTCGAGTTGTCCGGGTTCGACACCGCGCCAACGGTCGCCATGCACTCCTGGCGCACCAGGCGGAACTCGCCCGAGGACAGCCGGATCTGGGCATAGCCGCCGTCACGACCGACGAACTGCGCGTAGGTGCCGGCGGCGCGGGCGATCTGGCCACCCTTGCCGGGCTTGAGCTCGACGTTGTGCACGATGGTGCCGATCGGCAGGCCGGTGAACGGCATCGCGTTGCCCGGCTTGATGTCGGCCTTGGCCGAGGCGACGATCTGGTCGCCGACCGCCAGGCGCTGCGGCGCCAGCACGTAGGCCTGTTCGCCGTCATCGTACTTGACCAGCGCGATGAAGGCGGTGCGGTTGGGATCGTATTCGATCCGCTCCACGGTCGCCGGAACGTCGAACTTGTTCCGCTTGAAATCGACGATGCGGTAGAGGCGTTTCGCGCCACCGCCACGACGACGCATCGTGATCCGTCCGGTGTTGTTCCGGCCGCCCTTCTTGGTCAGACCCTCGGTGAGGCTCTTGACGGGACGTCCTTTCCAAAGCTCCGAACGGTCGATCAGCACCAGCCCACGCTGGCCCGGCGTCGTCGGCTTATACGACTTGAGTGCCATGCTTTCTGTCTTCCGTTGCTTTGCGGCGGGTTGCCCCGCCTGTCTGTTAGTAGCCCCCTCGGGGGCCGGGTATAGGCCCCCGAAGGTGCCCGAATTCCAAAGACGACAGGCCCCGGAACGAATCTGGGGCCACGCGACCTGCGCCGTATAACGGGGGGTGTGGGTGGTTGCAAGGGCGGAGGAGGGTGATACGCCGCCGGAGCCGGTGTTTCGTGCCCGGGCGCGCCCGTCAGGCTCTGAGGATCTTCTCCATCGCCTTGCCTTTCGCCAACTCGTCCACCAGCTTGTCGAGGTATCGTATCTCGCGCATGGTCGTCTCTTCGATCTCCTCGACCCGCACACCGCAGACGACGCCGGTGATCTCCTGCCGGGCCGGGTTCATGCTCGGCGCTTCGGCCAGGAAGGTCTCGTAGTCCACCCCGGCCGCGATCTGCGCGTCCAGCCCATGCTGGTCGTAGCCGGTCAGCCAGCGGATGATCTCGTCAACCTCGGCCTTCGTCCTGCCTTTCTTCTCGGCCTTGGCGACCAGCAGCGGATACACCTTGGCAAAGCTCATCTTGTAGATGCGATGACCGGTCATCGTTCCCCACCTTTCAGCACCACAGCCTACGAACAATGCGTCAAACCGGCAATTCCAAACGAAAAGCCCCCCGCAAACGCGAGGGGCTTTCCAAATCTCATCAGCCTTCGGTCGCTCAGAGACCGGTGGTCACGTCGATCATGTTGCCCTCTTCGAGGGTCACATAGGCCTTTTTCACGTCCTTGCGGCGGCCGAGCTGGCCACGGAACCGCTTGACCTTGCCCTTGGTGATCGTGGTGTTCACGGCCTTTACCTTGACGCCGAACAGCGTTTCGACCGCCTCCTTGATCAGGGGCTTGTTCGCGTCCGGGGCAACCTCGAACACCACCGCGCCGGCTTCCGACGCCATGGTCGCCTTCTCGGTGATGATCGGCTTGCGGATCACGTCGTAGAGTTTCGCCTTGTCGGTCATTTCAGTCGGGCCTCCAGAGCTTCGACGCCGGCCTTGGTGATCACCAGCGTGTCACGGCGCAGGATGTCATAGACGTTGGCGCCGATCGACGGCAGCACGTCCAGACCTTCGATGTTGCGCGCGGCCTGGGCGAATTTCTCGTTCACCTCGGCCCCGTCGATCACCAGGGCGCGTTTCCAGCCCAGGTTCTTGACCAGCTTGGCCAGCGCGGCGGTCTTGCCGTCGCCATCCGCGGTATCGAGGATCACCAGCGCGCCCTCTTTGGCCTTGGCCGACAGCGCGTGGCGCAGGCCCAGCTTGCGGAACTTCTTGGTCAGGTCGTGGGCGTGCGAACGCGGGGTCGGACCCTTGTAGACGCCACCGCCGCGAAAGATCGGCGCCGAGCGGGCGCCGTGGCGTGCGCCGCCGGTGCCTTTCTGGCGATAGATCTTCTTGGTGGAGTATTTCACTTCCGAACGGGTCTTGACCTTGTGGGTGCCGGCCTGGGCCGCGGCCCGCTGCCAGCGCACCACCCGGTGCAGGATGTCGGCGCGCGGCTCAAGACCGAACAGCGCCTCGTCCAGATCGACCGAGCCGGCTTTCTTGCCGTCCAGTTTGATCACGTCGAGTTTCATTCTTCAGCGCCTCCTTCGGGGGCCTCGAGCGGGGCTGCTTCTGCCGCAGCCGCCACAGCCGACTTGAGCGCCGCCGGGAACGGCACGTTCTCGGGCAGCTTCTTCTTGACGGCATCCTTGACCGTCACCCAGCCGCCTTTCGAGCCGGGCACGGCGCCCTTGATGAACACCAGCCCGCGACCGGCATCGGTGCGCACCACCTCGAGGTTCTGGGTGGTGACGCGCGCGGCGCCCATGTGGCCGGCCATCTTCTTGCCCTTGAACACGCGGCCCGGGTCCTGACACTGGCCGGTCGAGCCGTGCGAGCGGTGGCTGATCGACACGCCGTGCGAGGCGCGCAGGCCGCCGAAGTTGTGCCGCTTCATGGCACCGGCGAAGCCCTTGCCGATCGAGGTGCCCGACACGTCGACCTTCTGGCCTTCCACGAAGTGCTCCGCCGACAGTTCTTCGCCCACGGCGATGAGGTTGTCGGGGCTCACGCGGAATTCCGCGATCTTGCGTTTGGGTTCGACACTTGCGGCGGCGAAGTGGCCGCGCATGGCCTTGGAAACCCGCTTGGCCTTGGCCGTTCCGGCGCCGAGCTGGACAGCGGTATAGCCATCCTTGTCAGCGGTCCGCTGGGCCACGACCTGCAGGTTGTCGAGTTGAAGAACGGTGACGGGAATCTGCCGACCATCCTCCATGAAAAGCCGGGTCATGCCGACTTTCTTGGCGAGAATACCAGAGCGCATCAGACTGCCCCCTTACACCGAGATTTGGACGTCGACGCCGGCAGCCAGGTCGAGCTTCATCAGCGCGTCCACGGTCTGCGGAGTCGGGTCGACAATATCCAAGAGCCGCTTGTGGGTGCGGATCTCGAACTGGTCGCGGGATTTCTTGTCGACGTGCGGTCCACGCAGAACGGTGAACTTTTCGATCTTGTTCGGCAGCGGGATCGGACCACGCACGGTGGCTCCGGTGCGCTTGGCCGTGGACACGATTTCCTGGGTGCTGGCGTCCAGCACGCGGTAATCGAAGGCCTTGAGCCGAATGCGAATGTTTTGGCCTTGCATTTGTAAATGCCTTTCGCGGCGTTGGAGTTGATAGGAGGACCGCCGGCTCGCCCGGCGGCCCTCGTCGAACCCAGAGGGTTTACGCGAGGATTTTCGACACGACGCCCGAGCCGACGGTGCGGCCGCCTTCGCGGATGGCGAAGCGCAGGCCCTCTTCCATCGCGATCGGCGCGATCAGTTCGGCCTCGAACTTCAGGTTGTCGCCCGGCATCACCATCTCGGTGCCCGACGGCAGCGTCACCGTCCCGGTCACGTCCGTGGTGCGGAAGTAGAACTGCGGGCGGTAGTTGGCGAAGAACGGCGTGTGACGCCCGCCCTCTTCCTTGGTCAGGATGTAGACCTCGCACTCGAACTTGGTGTGCGGCGTCACCGAACCCGGCTTGCACAGCACCTGGCCACGCTCCACCGCGTCGCGGTCGATGCCGCGCAAGAGCACGCCCACGTTGTCGCCGGCCTCGCCGCGGTCAAGCAGCTTGCGGAACATCTCGACGCCCGTGCAGGTCGTCTTCTTGGTGTCCTTGATGCCGACGATCTCGATCTCGTCGCCCACGTTGATCACGCCACGCTCGATCCGCCCGGTCACAACCGTGCCCCGGCCCGAGATCGAGAACACGTCCTCGATCGGCATCAGGAACGGCTGATCGACAGCGCGCGCCGGCGTCGGGATGTATTCGTCCACCGCCGCCAGAAGCTCGCGGATCTTGTTCTCGCCGATCTCCGGGTCACGCCCCTCGAGCGCGGCCAGGGCCGAGCCCGCGATGATCGGGATGTCGTCGCCCGGATACTCGTATTCCGACAGCAGCTCGCGCACTTCCATCTCGACCAGCTCGAGCAGTTCGGCGTCGTCCACCTGGTCAACCTTGTTCAGGAACACCACCATGTAGGGAATGCCCACCTGGCGGCCCAAGAGGATGTGCTCGCGCGTCTGCGGCATCGGGCCGTCGGCCGCGTTCACCACCAGGATCGCGCCGTCCATCTGCGCCGCACCCGTGATCATGTTCTTGACGTAGTCGGCGTGGCCCGGGCAGTCGACGTGCGCATAGTGCCGCGCGTCGGTCTCGTATTCCACGTGCGCCGTCGAGATCGTGATCCCCCGCGCCTTCTCCTCCGGCGCCGCGTCGATCGCGTCATAGGCCTTGAAATCGCCGAAATACTTGGTGATCGCAGCCGTCAACGTCGTCTTGCCGTGGTCAACGTGACCGATCGTCCCGATGTTCACGTGCGGTTTGGAGCGTTCAAACTTTTCCTTAGCCAT
>NZ_VSIY01000014.1 GCF_008086115.1 Maritimibacter fusiformis
CAACCGGCGGCGTGTTGGTGGGCGCGCACGATGGAACTGTCGATCAAGTGTAAGGAATGCGAGAATTTTCTCCGCCAAAGCCTCGAAAATGCGCAGCCAGACCCCGGCCTTCGCCCACCTGTTGTATCGGTTGTAGACGGTGGTTCCGGGACCTTAGCGTTGCGGCAGGTCGCGCCAGGGGGCGCCGGTTCGCAGAATATAGAAGATGCCCGAGATCACTCGCCGGTCATCCACACGCGCCACGCCGCGCGGCTTGTTGGGGAGAAGCGGCGCGATCACCGCCCACGCCATATCGCTCAGATCATGCCTGCCCGTCATGCTCACCTCCGGTTTCCAAAAAGTGAATCACGACAACGATCCAAAGGGAATTCCTTTTGTGGGTTCAAGACCTAGCCGATCAGGCGCGACAAGAACGATTTGCGCGCCGCCGGCTCGGCGCGCATCGGCAGCGGGTTGGGCGCGATGCGGCTGAACACCCAACGCGGCAGAATGCGTCCGCCCGAACCGCCACAGACTCCGCCCATCCGGTAGGGGTCGAACACCTTGACCATTCCGGGGGCGTCGCGGTCGTCGGTGAACACCGCCCCGCAATGGGACCGGTCGCGCACCTGGTCGACCGAGGCCCGCGCCTCATCCAGCGCCGCGGCGAACTCTTCGGGGCTTGCCACCCGGTCAGGGGCGTCGCCGGACGGGTCGAACACGAACCAGCCCTCGGGTGCGGCTGCCAGCACCGGCCAGAACCGATCGGCATCGTCCCATGACAACAGGCCCGTGAAGCGCCCGCCATAGGCGCGCCAGAAGGCGGTGTCGGGAAAGGGTGCATCGGTATCGCGGATCATCCGCCAAGGATGCCCGAACCGCGCCCGGCGTCAAGCGTCGGGGGTCTGCCCGGCAGGCTGGCGCAGATGCGCCACCGCCGCCAGCACCAGCGGATCGAGCCTGTCGCCGCCCGCATCGACATGGGCGAAAAGCTGGCGGCGCATCCGTTCTTCCCAGAAATCCGACAGGTGCGCGGCCACCTTCTCGGCCCCGTCACCCCCCGGCTGGGTGTTGAAGAAGGCCGCGATCTGGTTGGCCATGTGGATCATCTTGTCAGGCGACATCGCTGGCTCCGGTCTCGATTCTCTGGGGGTGGGAATACAGGTCAAAGCGGCCGCCGCGGGCAAAGGCGGCGACGGTCATGCCCGCGCCCTCCGCCAGCCGCAGCGCATGCGCCGTGGGCGCCGAGGCGGCGATCAGGACCGGGCATCCGGCCATCGCGGCTTTCTGCACCATCTCGACCGAGATGCGCGAGGTCAGCACGATGGCGCCGCTGGCCGCCTCGATCCCCGCCTGTGCCAGCGCGCCGATCAGCTTGTCGAGCGCATTGTGCCGCCCCACGTCCTCGCGCGCCATCACGATCCCCTCGCCGGGGCGCAGAAAGCCCGCGGCATGAACCGCGCGGGTCTGGTCGTGGATCGGCTGGTGATGGGTCAGCGCATCGGTCGCGGCGGCGATCTCGGCCCGGGCAATCCGCATCGTCGTGTCCGCCACCGAGGGCAGATCGCGCACCGCCTGATCGAGGCTGTCGATGCCGCACAGTCCGCAGCCCACCGGCCCGGTCATCCGCCGCCGCCGTGCCGCCAGCGCCTCGGAGCGGTCGTCCGACAGCGTGAACCGCGCCTCAATGCCGTTGGGATGGGTGACGACCTCGAAGCTCTCGACCTGGTCGAGCGTTTCGATCACCCCTTCGCTCAGCGCGAAGCCATGCGCGAAATCGGTCAGGTCCGCCGGGCTGGCCATCATCACCGCCAGGGTCTCGCCATCGAACGACAGCGCCACCGGCACCTCTTCGGGCAGGCTGCGCGTCACCGCCCGCGCCCCGTCGCGCCCGACGGCAAGTCCAGGGTGGCTGAGGACCGGTATCATCGCTATTCCGCCGCCGGCGCGATCCGGCGCGACCGCGCCGCGTGCGCCGAGTAGTCTTCCTGCCACTCGGACGGCCCGTTCGTCGGCGCCACCTGCACCGCCGTGACCTTGTATTCCGGGCAGTTGGTGGCCCAATCGGAAAAGTCCGTGGTCACCACGTTGGCCTGCGTGTCGGGGTGGTGGAAAGTGGTATAGACCACGCCGGGGCTGACCCGGTCGGTGATCTCGGCGCGCAGCGTGGTCTCGCCCGAGCGGCTGGCCAACCTGACCAGGTCGCCCTGCCGGATGCCCCGGTTCTCGGCGTCATGCGGATGGATCTCCAGCACGTCCTGATCGTGCCAGACCATGTTGTCGGTGCGCCGCGTCTGGGCGCCGACGTTATACTGGCTGAGAATGCGCCCGGTGGTCAGGAGCAGCGGGAAGCGCGGCCCGGTCTTTTCATCGGTGGCGAGGTATTCGGTGATCATGAACCGCCCCTTGCCGCGCATGAAACCATCGACGTGCATGGTCGGCGTGCCTTCGGGATGCTCCTCGTTGCAGGGCCATTGCACCGACCCCAGCCGGTCGATCAGGTCGAAACTGACGCCCGCAAAGCTGGGCGTGGTCGCGGCGACCTCGTCCATGATCTCGCTCGGGTGGGTGTAGGTCCAGTTCGCCCCCAGCGCATTGGCCAGAAGCTGCGTGACCTCCCAATCGGCATAGCCGTTCCTCGGCGCCATCACCTTGCGCACCATGTTGATCCGGCGCTCGGCATTGGTGAAGGTGCCGTCCTTCTCCAGGAAGGTCGAGCCGGGCAGGAACACATGCGCGTAATTCGCGGTCTCGTTCAGGAACAGGTCATGCACGATCACGCAGTCCATCGCCGCCAGCCCGGCGGCCACGTGCTGCGTGTCGGGGTCGGATTGCAGGATGTCCTCGCCCTGAACGTAAAGCCCCCTGAAGGTGCCATCGACGGCGGCATCCAGCATGTTGTTGATGCGCAGGCCCGGCTCCGGGTCGATCTCGACACCCCAGAGCCGCTCGAAGATGCCACGCACCTCGGGGTTCTTCACATGGCGATAGCCGGGCAGTTCATGCGGGAAGCTTCCCATGTCGCACGAGCCCTGCACGTTGTTCTGGCCGCGCAGCGGGTTCACGCCCACGCCCTCGCGCCCGATGTTGCCGGTCAGCATGGCCAGGTTGGCGATGCCCATCACGGTGGTCGAGCCCTGGCTGTGCTCGGTCACGCCAAGCCCGTAATAGATCGCGCCATTGCCGCCCTTGGCAAAGGTGCGTGCGGCGGCGCGCAGTTCAGCCGCCGGAACGCCGGTCAGGTCCTCGATGGCCTCCGGGCTGTGACGCGGATCGCGCACGAACTCGGCATAGGCCAGGTATTCGTCCCAGTCGCAGCGTTCGCGGATGAAATCCTCGTCCGCCAGCCCCTCGGTCACGATCACATGCGCCAGTGCCGTCACCACGGCCACGTTGGTGCCCGGGCGCAGCGCCAGGTGATGCTCGGCACGCACATTGGGCGATTTCACCAGGTCGATCCTGCGCGGGTCGATCACGATCAGCTTGGCGCCCTCGCGCAGCCGTTTCTTCATCCGCGAGGCAAAGACCGGGTGCGCATCGGTCGGGTTCGCGCCCATCACGATGATCACGTCGCTATGCTCGACCGAGTCGAAATCCTGGGTGCCCGCCGAGGTGCCGAAGGTCTGCCCCAACCCGTATCCGGTGGGCGAATGACACACCCGCGCGCAGGTGTCGGTGTTGTTGTTCTCGAACACCGCGCGGGCCAGTTTCTGCACCAGGTAGGTTTCCTCGTTGGTGCAGCGGCTCGAGGTGATGACCCCCAGCGCCTTGTTGCCGTGCTCCTTGCGGATGCGCTCCAGCCGATCGGCGGCAAAGCCCAGCGCCTCGTCCCACGACACTTCGCGCCACGGCTCATCGACACGGTCGCGGATCATCGGGTTGAGGATGCGTTCGCGGTGGTTGGCATAGCCCCAGGCGAAGCGGCCCTTGACGCAGCTATGCCCCCGGTTGGCCTTGCCGCCCTTGTGCGGCACCATGCGGACAAGCTGGTCGCCATTCAGCTCGGCCTTGAACGAACAGCCCACGCCGCAATAGGCGCAGGTGGTGATGACCTCGCGCACCGGCACGCCCAGTTCGATCACGCGGTTCTCGATCAGCGCATCGGTCGGGCAGGCCTGCACGCAGGCGCCGCAGGACACGCAGTCCGAAGTCAGGAAGTCATCCCCCGCCGCGCCCGCCGACACCACGCTGTCAAAGCCGCGCCCCTCGATCGTCAGCGCATAGGTGCCCTGGATATCGTCGCAGGCCCGCACGCAGCGCGAACAGACGATGCACTTGGCCGGATCGAAGGTGAAATAGGGGTTGCTCTCGTCCCTGGGCAGATGGCGCGGATTGTCGCGCCCGTCGCGCTCCGGCTGGAAGTGGTTGTCGCCGGGGCCATAGCGCACCTCGCGCAGCCCGACCACGGCGGCCATGTCATGCAACTCGCAATCGCGCCCGGCGATGCAGCTTGCCGGGTCTGACGGGTGATCGGACAGGTAAAGCTCCATCACCCCCTTGCGGATGCGCCGCACCCGCTCGCTTTGCGTGTGCACCACCATGCCCTCGGCCACCGGCATGGTGCACGAGGCGGGCGTGCCCCGCCGCCCCTCGACCTCGACCACGCAGAGCCGGCACGACCCGAACGCCTCGAGCGAATCCGTCGCACAGAGCTTGGGCACCTGGATCCCCGCCTCGGCGGCGGCGTGCATCACCGACGTGCCCTCGGGCACGGTCACCTCGATGCCGTCGACGATCAGGCTGACCGGCGCGCCGGACTTCGCGGGCGTGCCGAAGTCGGTATCGTCCCAGGGAATGATGAAATCCTTCATGTCCAATCCTCCCGCCACTTCATCTTGGCGCCAATACTCCGGGGGACGTTCGGTTTGCCCCGCAAACCGAACGGTGGGGGCAGCGCCCCCACCCGGCGCCGCGCGGCGCCGGGATACGCGGTCGCGCGACCGCGTGCTCTGCGCCGCAACGTCATTGGGCCGCCTCCTGTTTCGTCGCCTGAGCTTGTTGCCAGTCGTGATAGGTCTGGCTTGCGCCTTTCACCTTCCACTCCAGCCGCCCGTTGCTGTTACGGTCCAGCACGACCGCCGCCGCCGCCGAAGGGCTGGTGAAGGACCAGGGTCGGGCGAAGCGCAGCTTGTTCGTGCCGGGCGGGATATCCTGTGTCACTAGCACACCGTCGGTGATCAGTTTCTCCTTCAATCCGCCATAGCTCTGCTGAACATAGCCCGTGCCCGTCAGCGCCTCGGACCCTTCCAGCACGACGAATTCCCCGTCTTCCTCAACGGCCGTGGCCTGCACGCCGCTCTTGTGCCGGATCTCGAACTGCACCTCCCCAGTTGTGCGCGCCTCGACCGATTGCGCCGTCTGCGTCACCGCCTTCGGCTGGGGCTTGAGCATGTCGAGTCCGATCACCGGCAAAATGATCCGCAGGTTCGCGAGAAACTGCTCCATGTTGGCCACGTCAGCCTCAGGCAGGCGCCGTCTTTTAGTGTCGGGCTGGGTGCTGTTGTCGAGGGTCACGCGCCCTGCCTGTGCCGCCACCTCGATCAGTCGCGCCTCGAGGAATTCAGCATGGCCCTTCGATAGGTCGTCATCGCTGGTGGTCACCGTAATCGCGGTTTCCCAGAAGTCGCGTTTGACCGCACTTTGCTTGATCCTCTCAGCAACGGAATTGCCCGACCCGATGTATGCGCGAGTGCCGCCGGGCTTGTCGGGGTCAGGGCCAGACAGGATGTAAACCCCGGTTCGATCCACCTCTTCCCGCGCGGTCAGGTCACCGAAGGCCGACGCGCCAGAGACGAACAGTAACCCGGTCCAGCCATGTATCGTCGCTTTGCGAAGGCCGGTCGGTTTGCCGTCCACCAGGAAAAGCTGGATGGTGCGACCGAAGGCGCCGTCGTTGCTCATTCCGCCGCCTCCCGCTGCCCGGTGAACTCGTCGGGGAAATGCCGTATCGCGGACATCACCGGATAGGGCGTGAACCCGCCCAACGCGCAGAGCGAGCCGAGCTCCATCGTCTCGCACAGGTCCGTCAACAGCGCCGTCGCCCCGGCGTCGCCCGCCGCGATCCGCTCCAGCGTCTCGACCCCGCGCACCGAGCCGATCCGGCAGGGTGTGCACTTGCCGCAGCTTTCCACCGCGCAGAATTCCATCGCAAAGCGGGCCAGTTCCAGCATGTCGGCGCTGTCGTCGAACACCACCAGGCCGGCGTGGCCGATCAGCCCGCCCGCGCCGTCGAATTCTTCATATCCGAACGGCGTGTCGAACCCGGACACCGGGAAATAGGCCCCGAGCGGCCCGCCGACCTGCACCGCCTTGACCGGCCTGCCCGACCGTGTGCCGCCGCCGATGCCGTTCACGATCTCGCCCAACGGCAGGCCGAAGGCGATCTCGTAAAGCCCGCCGTATTTCACGTTGCCGGCGATCTGCAGCGGGATCGTCCCGCGTGACCGGCCCAGCCCGAAATCGGCGTAGTGCTCTGCGCCCTTCTCGAAAATCACCGGCACGGTGGCCAGCGAGATCACGTTGTTGACCACGGTGGGCTTGCCGAACAGCCCTTCCAGCGCGGGCAGCGGCGGTTTGGGCCGGACCTCGCCGCGCTTGCCTTCGAGCGAATTCAACAGGCTGGTTTCCTCGCCGCAGACATAGGCCCCGGCGCCCACGCGCACCTCGATGTCGAAGGCATGACCGGAGCCCAGCACGCCGTCGCCCAGCACCCCCGCCGCGCGCGCGATCGCGACCGCGCGTTCCAGCGTCGCGGTGGCGTCGGGGTATTCCGAGCGCATGTAGACATAGCCCTTGGTCGCGCCCACGCCGATCCCGGCGATCGCCATGCCCTCGATCAGGCTGAACGGATCGCCCTCGATGATCATCCGGTCGGCAAAGGTGCCGCTGTCGCCCTCGTCGGCGTTGCAGACGATATACTTGCGGTCCGCCTTGGCACCCGCCACGGTCTGCCACTTGATGCCGGTCGGAAAGCCCGCGCCGCCGCGCCCGCGCAGGCCCGAGGCCTTGACGGTCTCGACCACATCGCCAGGTGCCGCGATGGCGGCGCGCAACCCGGTCAGCCCGCCCAGCGCCTCGAATGCAGTCAGGTCCAGCGGGTCGATCACGCCGCAGCGCGCAAAGGTCAGGCGTGTCTGGCCGGCAAAAAACGGGATCTCCTCGGTCGGGCCGTGGCCCGCCAGCGTGCCGTCCAGCAGCGCCGGCACATCCTCCACACGCACCGGCCCGAAGGCATGGCGCACGCCGTCGATCTCGACCTCGGCCAGTGGCTCCAGCCAGACCATGCCGCGCGATCCGACCCGGATCAGGTCAAGCTCCAGGCCACGGCGCGCCGCCTCGGCGGTGAGCGCCTCGGCCACGTCTTCGGACCCGACCGCCTTTGCGGCGGCGTCGATGGACAGAAAGACCTTCATGCGCCCAACTCCGCCAGCACCCGGTCAAACCGGTCCGTGTCCAGCATCCCGATCACCTTGCCGTCGACCATCGCCGCCGGACCCGAGGCGCAGAGGCCGAGGCAATAGACCGGCTCGACCGTCACCGCGCCGTTGGCGGTGGTCTCACCCCAGCCGATGCCCAGCTTCGCCAGCACCGCTTCGCTCAAGGCCGCGCCGCCGACCGACTGGCAGGCCTCCGAACGGCAGATTTTCACCACGTGCCGCCCGGCCGGAAGCCTGCGGAAATCGTGGTAGAAGCTGATCACCCCGTGCACTTCGGCCCGGCCGATGTTCAGCCTGTCCGCGATCAGGGCCGGGGCGGTGTCCGGAATATGGCCGTAAGCCTCGTGAATCGTGTGCAGAATCGGCAACAGCGGGCCTTCGAGGTGACGCTGCGCCTCGATCAGGTCGGCCAGCGTTTCGGCGTTCGGTTCAGGGGCGGTATCAGCCATGTGTGTCCTCGTTTGATCCCCGGGGGTGATCACCGATTGGCCGGGGGCGATCAATATCCTAGAACCGTTGGTCCATTGAGAAATTCAATCGCTTTTCGCCAGCGCCCCGGCCTCGTCCAGGAGCGCCTGCAAGACCGGCGTGTGCGGCTCCTGGTAGGGCGCGACCAATCCGACACTGTGGGCCTCTCCCGGGCTGCGGATCGGGACGATGGACAGGCCCTTTCCGGCGGCCAGAAAGCGCGCCAGGTCGTCGGGCAGGATCGTGACCCAGTCGCCGCGCTCGACGTAGGAAACCAGCACCACCGTCGAGTTCGACTCCATTTCTGCCACCGGGGCCTGCCCCGAGTCCATGAACGCTTTGTTGATGATGCGCCGGTTCTGCATGTCCGGCGTCAGCAGGCACAGCTTTTCGCCGCCGATCTCGGCCCAGTCGACGCTGTCGCGCTTGGCCAGCCGGTGACCCTGCGCGCAGATCATCGTGTAGCTCTCGCGGTATAGCGGCACGGTCGAGACCCGGCCCAACGGTTCGTTGTCGAGGTAGGACACGCCCGCGTCGATCTCGAGGTTTTCCAGCATCGCGAGGATCTCGATCGAGGTGCGCGACTGGATGGTGAAGCGCACCTTTTCGTGGCGGTGCTGAAAGCCCGCGACCAGCCGCGATGCCCAGGTCAGCGCGGTGGGAATCACCGCCAGCCGCAGGCGCCCGCTCAGCCCCTCGCGGGAATAGCGCATCTCGTCGCGGAACCGGCGCACGTCGCCGACGATCTGGCGGGCCCATTCCAGCGCCCGCTGACCCTCCGGCGTCAACCCGCCATAGCGCGACCCGCGCCGCACAAGCTGCACCCCAAGCTGTTCCTCGAGCTGCTTGATCCCGGTCGACAGCGTCGGCTGCGTCAACCCAAGGCTCTGCGCGGCCCGTCCGAAGTGCTGTTCGTTCGCCAGCGCGATGAACATTTCCAACTTGCCAATCATAATCGGATCATCCCATCGCTTGTTCGTTTTCCGATAGGGATTTTCTATCACCCTCCGGCGGACGGGTGCAAGGGCAGCATGCTACCCGTCGCGCGGTGCCGCGGCGCGGCGCAGGCGGTCGTTGATGGCGCGGCCCAGCCCGGTTTCGGGGATCGGCGAGACCGCGATGGGCGCGTCGCCGTCGGCGTCCAGCCGGTGCAGATGGTGAAACAGGTTCGCCGCCGCCTCGACCAGGTCGCCGGAGGGCGACAGGTTCAGGTCCGCCTCGACCGGGCCGAAGCCCAGCAGGCGTTCGCCGGGGGAGAGGTCGGTGGCGTCCAGGCGCAGCCCCGCGCGGGGGGCATAGTGGGATTGCAGCTGGCCCGGTGCGCTGACCGTATCGCCCGGCGCGGGCAGGGCCAGCGGCGCGCCGAGACAGGCCTCGACCGCCTCGGCGGGCAGGCCACCGGGGCGCAACAGCGTCGCGGCGGGGTCGAAGCCGACGATGGTGCTTTCCACCCCGACCGCGCAGGCGCCGCCGTCCAGAACCGCCGCGATCTTGCCGTCCAGCCCGGCCAGCACGTGATCCGCCTCGGTCGGGCTGATCCGGCCCGAGGGGTTGGCCGAGGGGGCGGCGATGGGGCGGCCCGCCGCCTGCAGCAGCACGCGCGCCAGGGGCTGGTCCGGCACCCGCACCGCCACCGTGGGCAGCCCGGCCGAGACCAGCGGCGACAGGCGCGCGCCGGGCCGGATCGGCAGCACCAGCGTCAGCGGCCCGGGCCAGAATGCCTCGGCCAGCCGTGCCGCGTCGCCCTCCAGCATCGCAATGTCACGCACCCGCGCCGCGTCGGGCAGATGCACGATCAGCGGGTTGAACCGGGGCCGCCCCTTGGCCTCGAAAATCCGCGCCACCGCCACGTCATCGGTCGCATCCGCGCCCAGGCCATAGACGGTCTCGGTCGGGAAACTGACCAGTTCACCGGCGCGCAGCAGCGCCGCCGCCCGCGCGATCCCCGCCGCGTCGGCCTTCAGCCGCGCCGTGCCTGTCCTTTCGGTGCCTTCACCCGCCATGACGTTGCGTTTCCGTTTTTTTCGGCCCTTCGGCGCGATAGGGTTGCGCCCAAAGCCTGCCTAGCGGGCGCGCCCCTGATTGCCAAGCCGGACGAAAGGAACTCCATGCCGTATCGCGCCCCCGTCAATGACCTCCGCTTTCTGCTCGACCACGTGGTCGGGTTCGACCAGGTCGCGGCCAGCGCGCGGCACGCCGAGGCGACGCCCGAGACCGTCGGCGCGATCCTGACCGAACTGGCCAGGCTGACCGACGACGTGATGGCGCCGCTGCAACGGGTCGGTGACACCAGGGGGGCAACGCTCGACAACGGCGTGGTGCGCGCCAGCCCCGGTTTCGGTGACGGCTACCGCCAGATCGCAGAAGGTGGCTGGGTCGGGGTTTCGGGCGATCCCGACTATGGCGGCATGGGCCTGCCGATCAGCCTGAGTGCGGCGGCCAACGACATGATGTCGGGCGCCTGCCTTGCCCTGCAACTCAACCCGCTGTTGACCCAGGGCCAGATCGACGCGCTGGAGCATCACGCCTCGGACGCGCTCAAGGCACTCTACCTGCCGAAACTGATGTCGGGGGAATGGACCGGCACGATGAACCTGACCGAGCCGCAGGCGGGTTCGGATGTCGGTGCGCTGACCACCAAGGCGGTGCCCAATGGTGACGGCACATTCGCGATCACCGGGCAGAAGATCTTCATCTCCTGGGGTGATCACGACATGGCGGAAAACGTCTGTCACCTGGTGCTGGCGCGGCTGCCTGACGGGGCGCCGGGCACGCGAGGGATCAGCCTGTTCATGGTGCCGAAGTTCATTCCTGACCAAGACGGCAACCCCGGCCAGCGCAACAGCCTTCGCGTGGTCAGCCTCGAACACAAGATGGGCCTGCACGCCAGCCCCACCTGCGTGATGAGCTTCGAGGGTGCGACCGGCTGGCTGGTGGGCGCGGAGCATGCCGGCATGAAGGCGATGTTCACCATGATGAACAACGCCCGCCTGATGGTCGGCGTGCAGGGCATCGGCGTGGCCGAGGGCGCCTATCAGCACGCGCTGGCGCATGCGCGTGAACGGGTGCAGGGCAAGACCCCGATAGAGGGCGGCACCGGCACCATCGTCGATTTCCCCGACGTGCGCCGGATGCTGGTCCAGATGAAGGCCGAGATCACCGCCGCGCGCGCCATCGCGTTGGCCTGTGCCGTGGCGATCGACATGGAGCGCGCGACCGGCGAGGCCGAGTGGGCGGCGCGCGCCGCGCTTCTGACCCCGATCGCCAAGTCCTATGGCACCGATACCGGCATCCTCGTCGCCCAGCTTGGCGTGCAGGTGCACGGCGGCATGGGCTATGTCGAGGAAACCGGGGCGGCGCAGTTTTACCGCGACGTGCGCGTCACCTCGATCTACGAGGGCACCAACGGCATCCAGGCGATGGACCTTGTCGGGCGCAAGATGATGGACGGGGGCGACGCCGCCTGCCGCCTGCTGGAAGAGGTCGAGGCCAACGCCGAAGCCGCACGTGCCACTCTGCCGACGCTGGCCGAAGCGGTCTGGGACGCCAGCGAGACCCTGCGCGAGACGGTGGAATGGCTGGTCGGACAGGACATGCAGGACAGGTTCGCGGGCGCGGTGCCGTTCCAGTCGGCCTTCGCCCGCGTGCTGGGCGCGCACTACCTGCTCAAGGCCGCGCTGGCCGAGGGGGGCGAGGGGCCGCGCACCGCGCTGGCGACCTTTCACGTCACCCGGCTCTTGCCGGAATACCGCGCGCTTCTCGACCAGGCCCGCGCCGGGGCGGCGGGGCTTTATGCGCTGTCGGTCGAGGATCTGGCCGGATGAACGCGCCCCTGACCTTTCCGTGGGAGACACCGCCGCCCCCCGGCGAGGCCATCGAACTGGCCGAGAACCTTCTGTGGTTGCGCATCCCGATGCCGTTCCGGCTGGATCACGTCAATTCCTATGCCCTGTGGGACAACGACGGCTGGACCATCGTGGACACCGGCATCGACAGCGAAGACACCCGCGCACTGTGGCGCGACCTGATGCGCGGCCCGCTCGGCGGCAAGCCGGTGGCGCGGCTGATCGTGACCCATCCCCACCCCGACCACATCGGGCTGGCGGGCTGGTTCCAGACCGAGTTCGGGGTCGAGCTGATCACCACCCAGACCGCCTGGCTCTATGCCCGGATGCTGCAACTCGACCGTCAACTCAAGCCGGTGGACGAAACCCTCGCCTATTGGCGTGCCGGCGGCATGGACCCGGAACTCTATGAAAAACGCCGCACCGAGCGGCCGTTCAATTTCGCCGACCTCGTGGCCGACCTGCCGCTGGGCTATCGCCGGGTCAAGGAGGGCAGCACGCTGCGCTTTGGCGGGCGCACCTGGGACGTGCATATCGGCAACGGCCACGCGCCCGAGCACGCGACTTTCTGGTCGCGCGACGACGAACTGGTGATCGGCGGCGACCAGCTTCTGGCCACGATCAGCCCGAACCTCGGCGTTCACGCCACCGAACCCGATGCCGACCCGGTCGGTGACTGGCTGGAAAGCTGCGAATACCTCAGCCAGTTCGCCGACGATCATCAATTGGTCCTGCCCGGCCACAAGCTGTGCTTCATGGGGCTTCCGACCCGGATGCGGCAGTTGATCGACAACCACCATTTCGCGCTCGACCGGCTGATGGAGTTCCTCGACCAGCCGCGCACCGCCGCCGAGTGCTTCAAGCCGCTGTTCAAGCGCAAGATCGGCGAGGGCGAATACTCGCTGGCGCTGAACGAGGCCATCGGGCACCTCAACCACCTCTACCGCACCGGCAAGATCACCCGGCGGCGCCGCGCCAGCGACGACGCCTGGCTGTGGCAGCGCAAGGGCTGAGCGGCGCGAGGCGTGCACGGGCGCAACGGGCCGGTCAAAATTCACGTGAGGCCCGCAACCGGGCCGTGACAGCCCGCGACAAATCGTCTAAGCCAACCGGACACTGACGGCCAAGGGCGAGGACGAAGAATGGCGGACTACAAGCACGGGACAATGGACACCCGCGAACAGGAAAAGACATTCGAGGGCTTCATCAAGTTCCTCGTGCGCTCGGCGATCGCGACCATCATCGTGGTCATTCTGCTCGCAATTTTCGGGGCGTGATTGCCGGCGGCCGGTTTCCGGCCGCGACAAGATTTTATCGGTGGGTTTCGTATGCGACGCATTTTCCTGTCTCTGTTTCTTCTGATCGGCCTCGCCGCCTGTGCGGCCGAGCCGGTCTGGGCCCCGGACGAAGAGGTGGCGCGCGCGCATTATTCCACCGGCGGCCCGCCGATGATCACGCTGATGACCATGATCAACACCCGCTCCGGCAACGGCGGCCATGCCGCGCTTCTGGTCAGCGGGTCCGAGCGTCTGCTGTTCGACCCGGCCGGATCGTTCAAGCATCCGCGCCTGCCCGAGCGCAATGACGTGGTCTATGGCATGACCGACGCGGCGGTCGATTTCTACATCGACTACCACTCGCGCGAGACCTGGCGCGTGATAAAGCAGGATCTGGTGGTCAGCCCCGAGGTCGCCGAAATGGCGCTTGCGGCGATCAAGGAGTATGGCGCGGTGCCCAAGGCGTTCTGCACCAACGCGATCACCACGATCCTCAAGGATCTGCCCGGGTTCGAATCGATCCATGTCACGATGTTCCCGACCGCCGCGCAAGAGGCCTTTGCCAAGCTGCCCGGCGTCGTGACCAGCGAATATCACGACAACGACCCCGACAATAACGGCTACCTCCTGGCGCGCGGCATCTGAGGCGCCGGAGCCCCGCGCGCCCCGGACTTGAGCTTTGCCGCGCTTCGGCGCATTCATGACCCATGCAGACCGAACCGACCCTGGCAGGGCGCTACCGGGTGGCGCGATGAAACAGCCTTTCGGCGTGATCCTCGCCGGCGGGCAGGCGCGGCGCATGGGCGGCGGCGACAAGGCGCTGTTGCAGCTTGGCGGCCAGACCCTGCTTGCCCATGTGGCCGAACGGCTGGAACCGCAGGTCGCGCGCCTGGCACTGAACGCCAATGGCGACCCGGCGCGCTTCGGTCCGCTGGATTTCGACATCGTTCCCGACTCGGTGGCCGGCCAGTCCGGGCCGCTGGCCGGCGTGCTGGCGGGGCTGGACTGGGCGGCGGCGCTGGGGGCCGATCATGTGGTGACCGTGGCCGCCGACACGCCGTTCTTCCCCTGCGATCTGGTGCCGCGCCTGGTGCTTGCCGCCGAGACGGAGGGGCAGCCGATCGCGCTGGCCCGCAGCCCCGAGGGCATTCATCCGACCTTCGGCCTCTGGCCCGTCGCGTTGCGCGAGGCGTTGCGCCAGGCGCTGGCGGACGGCACCCGCAAGCTGCGCGCCTGGGCCGCCGAGCAAGGCGCGGCATTCGCGGATTTCCCGGCCCAGACGCCGGATGCTTTTTTCAACATCAACACCCCCGACGACCTCGCCGCCGCGCGCGCGCATCTCGCCCCCGCCGACGCCGCGACACCGCTTGCCGCCGACTGTTTCGCCGAGCCCGAGGCGCAGGGGTTGGCCAGCGTGGCCGAGGCGCAGGCGCGTCTGCGCGCCTCGCTGCACCCGGTCACCGGGATCGAGACGGTGGGGCTGGCCGAGGCGGCGGGCCGCATCCTCGCCCGCGACGTGACCGCACGCCGCGCCAATCCGCCCGCCACAAATTCGGCGATGGACGGCTATGCCTTCGCCCATGCCAGCCTGTCGGGCGCGCCCCTGAAGTTGACCGAAGGCCGCTCCGCTGCCGGGGCGCCCTTCGCCGGCACGGTCCCGCCGGGCCATGCCCTGCGCATCTTCACCGGCGCGCTGTTGCCTGTGGGCACCGATACGGTGGTGATGCAGGAAAACACCACCGCCGAGGGCGGGCACCTGACCCTCACCGCCGCCCCCGCGCCGCGCGCCAACACACGCCCCACCGGCGAGGATGTTGCCGAAGGCGCGTCGGTGCTGGCCGCCACCCGCCGCCTTGGCCCGCGCGAAGTCGGGCTGCTCGCCGCGGTCGGGGTCGCCAAGGTCGCGGTGCGCCAGCGCCTGCGCGTCGGCGTGCTGTCGACCGGCGATGAACTCGTCGCCCCTGACACCGACGCCACCCCCGGCCAGACCTTCGACGCCAACCGCCCGATGCTGATCGGCATGGCCGCCGGCTGGGGGCACGCGGTCACCGACCTTGGCCACGTGCCGGACGACCGTGCGGCGCTCAGGGCGCGGCTGGACGAGGCCAGCGCAGGGCTGGACGCGATCCTGACCTCCGGCGGCGCCTCGGTGGGCGACGAGGATCACGTCTCGGCGCTCTTGCGCGAGGCGGGGCAGGTGGCGCAATGGCGCGTGGCGCTCAAGCCGGGCAAGCCGCTTTTGCTGAGCCAGTGGCGGCGGGTGCCGGTGTTCGGGCTGCCGGGCAACTCGGTTTCGGCCTTCACCACCGCCTGCCTGTTCGTCCATCCGGCACTGTCGCTGATGGCAGGGGGCGCGTGGTCCGAGCCGCGCGGCCTGACCCTGCCGGCCGGTTTCACCCTGTCAAAACGCGCCGGGCGGCGGGCGTTTCTCAGGGCGCGGATGCGCGCCGATGGCACGGTCGAAACCTTCCGTTCTGACAGCTCCGGCATGATCTCGGGGCTGGCCTGGGCCGATGGCTTTGTCGAGCTGCCCGAAGCGGCCTGCGAGATCGCCCCGGGCGACCCGGTGCGCTATCTGCCGTTCACGGAGTTCGGGCTGAGCGCCTAATCAAACGTCCCCGTCACGCGCCCCAGAAGCATGAAGGCCCGCGCCGTGCGGGTGTCGCCGAGGCGTGACATCTCGCTGTCGTCGGCGCGCGGTTCGAACTCCGAGATCACCTCGTCGAAGCGGCGCAGGAAATGGTGCACCGCGTCGCGAAAGATCGTGTCCTGTTTCATCCGCGCCGCCGTCAGCGCCAGCGACGAGCGGTCGCGCACGCCGCCCAATGCCGCCACCGCGCGGCCGCGTTCGCCCTGGGCAAAGCGGCGCCAGACCTCGGGACGGGCGCGGTCGGGGCGCAGGTCGTCCATATAGACACTGTCCTGGCTGAGCAGCGTCAGCACGTCCTGCGCCGCCTGGATCAGGCTGGCCACCTTGCGGTCCGACAGCGCCCGGCGCAGCGCGGCGAAGCCTTCGACATCCTCGGCGCTTTCGGGAAAGTTCACCGCCCGGATCAGGTCGTCGATGGCGATCGGCGAGGCCACCGCCCCCTCGGGCGTGTCGAGCGGCAGCGACGCCTGGTCGTCGTCCTCCGCGCCGGTGGGAAACGGGCTGGGCCGTTCCGGCGGCGACAGCTTGCGGATGCCGTCCGGGCGGGATGAGGCGAAGGTGGCGATGGTCTGTTCGGTGTGGCGCTGGGCCTGGGCGATTTCTTCGAGCTTGCGGGAAAAGTCGATCGACTTGGCGGCCAGCGCCTGGGTTTTCTGGGCCTGCAAATGGGTCTGGCGCATCGCCTCCAGCGTGGTGCGCAGCCGCGCGCTTTCGTCGCGCATCACCCGGACCGAGCGCGCCGCCGACGCCGCCAGCCAGATCACCGCCACCGGCAGCACCACCGCCACAAGCACCAGGACGAAGCGCAGCGCCTGGCCCGCGTCGGGGCCGGTGCCGCCCAGCACCACGAAGAACACCGCGCAACCGACCAGCCAGATCACCGACAACGCGATCGCCACCATGTCCGCCAGGCTCAGCCCGCGGCCACGATTGCGCCCATAGACCCCGAGGTCCATCGCGCCGTTCCTTTTCCCGTCCGCCATGTGCTTTTCCCTGGCTTCCGGTCCTAGATATAGTCGATTTCGAGGATCTCGTAGCTCTTTTCTCCGCCGGGCGTGCGCACCTCGACGCTGTCGCCTTTTTCCTTGCCGATCAGGGCGCGGGCCAGCGGCGACTTGATATTGAGCTTGCCCTTTTCCAGATCGGCCTCGGGTTCACCGACGATCTGGTAGGTCTTTTCCTCGTCGCTGTCCTCGTCGACCAGCCTGACGGTGGCGCCGAACTTGATCGGGCCGGACAGCTTGGCCGGGTCGATCACCTCGGCCAGGCCGATGATGCCCTCAAGCTCCTTCACCCGGCCCTCGATGAAGCTCTGTTTTTCGCGGGCGGCGTGGTATTCGGCGTTCTCCGACAGATCGCCATGCTCGCGCGCCTCGGCGATGGCCTTGATCACCGCCGGACGCTCGACCGACTTGAGTTGCTTCAATTCGTCGTTCAGCACCGTGTGACCGGTGCGGGTCAGAAGGATCTTTTCCATGAAAGGTCTTCACCTGTAGTTTGCGGGGCCGCTGTCGGGATTCCCCCTTGCAGCCAACAAATCGTCACATTCTTCAGACATAGCAGCCTAGGGGCGCCGCGTTCCCCACGAGAGAAGAACAAAACCGGGTGGTTTGCAATGCGTTTGTTGATCCGCATCACGCTGGGCTATTTTCTGGTCGGTGCCCTGGTGGTTACCGTGTTCCGCGACAGCCCCGTTGTGCTTTTGGCCGAACTGGTCAGGAAGCTGCCGGCGTCGATGAACCTGTTTCTCGAAATCGCCTGGTGGGTGGTGCCGGTGTCGGCCTCGATGGTGCTGTTCGTGCCCCGCCGCGAGATGCTGGAGCGCCTGACCCGTGCCGCCGTCGCGGTGTTCGCCTGCGTGGCGCTGTTCCTGACCTTCACGATGGTCAAGGCGACTTTGCCCTATGTGCAGTCGTTCTGGGCCGACCCGATCCTGGGAAGGATCGACCGCGCCCTGCATTTCGGTCATGACCCCTGGGAACTGACCCATAGGTTTTCCGCATGGATCGACCCGGACTGGGCCAACACGATCTACATGAACTGGTGGGTCGCTCCGGCCATGTTCCTGCCTGTCCTGCTGTTCCTGTTCGACGGCGACGAGGTTCGTTCCAGCCGGTTCATCCGGCTCTATGCCGTGGCCTGGCTGGTGCTGGGCAATGCCATCGCGCTGTCCTTGCTGTCGGTCGGGCCGGTCTATTATGATCGCTTGCTCGGCGGTCAGGAGTTTGCAGGGCTCGCGGTCGCGCTTGAGCAATCCGGAATTGCCTCCAGCGCGACCGGCAATATCCAGGTCCGTCTCTGGGACGCCTATGTATCCGGCGCGCAACAAGCGGGCTCCGGCATCTCGGCCTTTCCCTCGGTGCACATTGCCATGATCACGGTGATGGCGCTGTATCTCGCCGAACGCTCGCGGTTCCTCGTGCCCTTCAGTGTCGGGCTGGTCGCGGTCTACCTGTTCCTGTCGGTCTATCTCGGCTGGCACTACGCCATCGACGGCTATGCCTCGATCCTCCTGATGCTCGGCGCCTGGGCCTGGCTCAAACGCCGCGACGCGGCACGGCCCCGTGAAACCATGCCCATCGCGGTCCCCGCCGAGTAACCGCCGGACCCTATGACGCCTCGTCGCAATTGACCCCCTCCCGCCCTGCCGGTATCGACAGGGCAACCAGATCGGAGGGCAAGATGGCCGAGATTGAACGCGAAGCGATGGATGTCGACGTTGTGATCGTGGGCGCGGGGCCGGCGGGGCTGTCGGCGGCGATCCGATTGAAGCAGATCGACGCAGACCTCAACGTGGTCGTGCTGGAGAAAGGCTCCGAGGTCGGCGCGCACATCCTCTCGGGCGCGGTGCTGGACACCACCGGCATCGACGCTCTGATCCCCGACTGGAAGGACAAAGGCGCGCCGATCAACGTGCCGGTCAAGAAAGACAACTTCTACCTGCTGGGCGAGGGCGGGGGCATCCGCGTGCCGAACTGGCCGATGCCGCCGCTGATGTCGAACCACGGCAAATACATCGTGTCGATGGGCAACGTCACCCGCTGGATGGCCGAACAGGCCGAGGCGCTCGGGGTCGAGGTCTATCCCGGCATGTCGTGCTCGGAAGTGCTGTTCGACGACAACGGCGCGGTGCGCGGCGTGGTGGCGGGCGAGTTCGGCAAGAACCCTGACGGCACCCCCGGCGAGGGTTATGAGCCGGGGATGGAGCTGAACGGCAAATACGTGCTGATCGCCGAAGGCGTGCGCGGCTCGCTCGCCAAGCAGCTTATGAGCCATTTCAAGCTGTGCGAGGGCCGCGATTTTCCGAAGTACGGCCTCGGGATGAAGGAGATCTGGGAGGTCGACCCGGACAAGCACCGTGAAGGCACGGTGACGCACACGATGGGCTGGCCTCTGGGCAAGAACGCGGGCGGCGGCGGTTTCATCTATCACGCCGAGAACAACCAGGTTTACGTGGGTTTCGTGGTCCACCTGAACTACGCCAACCCGCATCTCTACCCCTACATGGAGTTCCAGCGGCTCAAGCATCACCCGATGGTCGCCGAACTGCTGCAGGGCGGCAAGCGCTTGGCCTACGGCGCGCGGGCGATCGCCGAGGGCGGCTATCAGTCGATGCCCAAGGCGGTGTTCCCCGGCGGCGCGCTCTTGGGCGACAGTGTCGGGCTCGTGAACGTGCCGCGCATCAAGGGCAACCACAACGCCATGCTCTCGGGCATCGCGGCGGCGGATGCGGCGGCGGCAGCGATCAAGGCGGGGCGGTCGGGCGATGAGCTTGACGCCTACGAGGCCGAACTGCGCTCCGGCCCGGTGGCGAAAGACCTGAAAAAGGTGCGCAACGTCAAGCCCTTGTGGTCGAAACTCGGCCTCACGGGCGGGCTGGCGCTGGGCGGGTTCGACATGTGGGTGCAGACGCTGACCGGCGGTGCCTCGCTGTTCGGCACGCTCAAACACGGCAAGTCCGACGCGGCGGCGACCGGCGAGGCGGCGAAATACCCCAAGATCGACTATCCCAAGCCCGACGGCGTGCTGTCCTTCGACCGGCTGACCAACGTGAGCTTCTCGGCCACGAACCACGAGGAAAACCAGCCCTGCCACCTGCACCTGAAAGACCCGGACATCCCGATTTCGCTGAACCTGCCGAAATACGACGAACCGGCGCAGCGCTATTGCCCGGCGGGGGTCTACGAGGTGGTCGAGGGCGACAATGGCCCGCGTTTCCAGATCAACTTTCAGAACTGCGTCCACTGCAAGACCTGCGATATCAAGGACCCGGCCCAGAACATCACCTGGACGGTGCCGCAGGGCGGCGACGGGCCGAACTACCCCAACATGTAACGCGCCCGTCATCTGCGGCGCGGCAGCGGGCGGCGCGCATTGCGCCCGCCCGCCGTGGCCATTAGGTTCGGGGCGAACCAGTCCTGACGGAGGCCCATTTGCCTTTTCCCCGCACCCTCCGCCCTTTGGGCTTAGCTGCACTTCTCGTCCTGTCCTCGCTGCCCGCCCGGGCCGCCGAGGAATTCGCCGGCGCCTACCTGGCGGCCCGGCATGCGAACATGTCCGGCGACTATGCGGCGGTGGTCGAATTCGGCACCCGCGCCCTGGCCCGCGACCCGGAAAACCGCGGATTGATGGAGGGGCTGATCATCGCGCAGGTCGGCCTTGGCCAGCTTGACGACGCGGTTCCGGTGGCGCGGCGGCTGGTGTCGGTGGCGCCCGACAACCAGATCGCCGGAATGGTCCTTCTGGCCGACGCGCTGGCCAGCGAGGACTGGGATGCAGCCGACAAGCTGTTCGCGGGCGGGCTCAATCTTGGCGGCCTGATGAACGACATGATCCAGGCCTGGTCAGCGATCGGGCAGGGGCGGATGAGCCGCGCGATCGAGTTGTTCGACGCATTGGCCGCCGCCGAAGGCAGTGCCGAGGCGGCGCTGTTCCAGAAGGCGATGGCGCTGGCGCTGGTGGGCGATTACGAGGGTGCGGCCGACATCCTCGGCGGCGGCGAGATGACGCTGCGCCTCAACCGCAACGGCATCATCGCCTATGCCCAGGTTCTCAGCCAGCTGGAGCGCAATCCCGACGCCGTCGAGATGCTCGATCAGGTGTTCGCCAACACAACCGACCCGGAACTGACCGCGCTGCGCGCCGAACTGGCCGCCGGCAAGCCGATTGCCTTCACCGCCGTCGGCTCCGCCCGCGAAGGACTGTCGCAACTGTTCTACGAGGTTGGCGATTCGCTGATGGGCGACACCGACCCGGCGCTTGTGCTGATCTACGCCCGGATGGCCGAACACCTGAAGCCCGACAACACCGGCGCGATCCTGCTGTCGGCCGAAGTGCTGGAAAAGATGGAGCGTTTCGAGCTTGCGGCGCAGACTTACGACCGGATCGCGCCCGACAGCCGCGCCTATCCGCAGGCGCAACTGGGCAAGGCCACGGCGTTGCGGCGGATCGGTGACACGGCCGGCGGCATCGCCGTGCTCGAAGCTCTGGCCGAAACCCACCCCGACATCGCCGCCGTGCATGTCTCGCTGGGCGACGCGCTGCGTTTTCAGCAACGCTATGCCGAGGCGACGCCGCATTACGATGCCGCCATCGCGCTGTTTCCCGGTGACAGCGCGGGGCAATGGGCGGTCTATTTCGCCCGGGGCATCACCCTCGAACGTCAGAGCGAATGGGACCGCGCCGAGGCCGATTTCCGCAAGGCGCTGGAACTGTCGCCGGATCAGCCGAGCGTGTTGAATTACCTGGGCTATTCCTTCGTCGAGCAGAAAAAGAACCTCGACGAGGCGCTGGACATGATCGAACGCGCCGTCGCCGCGCGGCCCTTTGACGGCTATATCCGCGATTCGCTGGGCTGGGTGTTCTACCGCCTTGGCCGCTATGACGAGGCGGTCGAGGAGATGGAGCGCGCGGTCGAACTGATGCCGACCGACCCGGTCCTGAACGACCACCTGGGCGATGTCTACTGGGCGGTCGACCGCAAGCGCGAGGCCCGCTTCCAGTGGAGCCGCGCGCTGTCGTTCATCACCGACGAGACCGACCCGGACGAGTTGAAGCCCGACCGGGTGCGGCGCAAGCTCGAGGTCGGGCTGGACGTGGTGCTGGAAGAAGAGGGCGGCACGCCGATCCGCCGATGATGTCGCAGAGCTTTGCCCCCGCCAAGATCAACCTGACCCTGCACGTGACCGGCGAGCGCGGCGACGGCTACCACCTGCTCGACAGCCTCGTGGCCTTTGCCGATGTGGGCGACCGGGTGTCGGTCAGCCCCGCCGAGAGCCGCACCCTCGAGGTGACCGGCCCAATGGCCGGGGGCGTGCCCACGGATGCGCGAAACCTCGTCATGCAGGCCGCCGCGCTTTACGACCTGCCGGTCAAGGCGGTCCTGACCAAGACGCTGCCCAGCGCCGCCGGGCTGGGCGGCGGCTCGTCCGACGCGGCCGCCACGCTTCTGGCGATGGCCGATCTGACCGGGCAGAACGTGCTGCCCGAGGGCGCCACCGACCTGGGCGCCGATGTGCGCGTCTGCCTGATGCGGCAGGCCGCCCGGATGCGTGGCATCGGTGAGGATGTGACGCCGGTCGAGGGGATGCCGGAGCTGTTCGCGGTGCTGGCCAACCCCGGGGTCGAGGTGCCGACCGCCGAGGTCTTTGCGGCGCTCACCGACAAGGACAACGCGCCGATGCCCAAACGCCTGCCGCGCTGGCGTGCGGGCTGGACGCTGATCGACTGGCTGGCGGCGCAGCGCAACGACCTCGAGGCCCCCGCCATCGCGGTCGCGCCGGTGATCGCCGAGGTGCTGGCCGCGCTGGGCGCCTTGCCCGAGGCGCGGCTGGCGCGGATGACCGGGTCCGGCGGCACCTGCTTTGCGCTGTTTGAAACCCGGGACGAGGCCGAGACGGCGGCGATGGACCTGTCCGAGGCGCGACCCGACTGGTGGATCAGCGCCGCGACCCTGCGCTAGTTCAGCCGCGCCACCACGTAATCCGAAATGTCCGACAGCATGTCGCGGATCGGATGCTCCGGCAGCCCCTCCAGCGCGGTCTTCGACGTGTCGACCCAGGCGAAGGCATCCGCGCGTGTCGCCTCCAGCGCGCCGTGGCGGGTCATCAGGTCGATGGCGCGCTCCAGGTCGCCCGCCTCCTGCCGCCCGGCCTCGATGGTGCGCTGCCAGAAGGCGCGTTCCTCGTCATCGGCCAGCGCGATCGCCTTGATCAGCGGCAGGGTCAGCTTGCGGTCGCGGAAATCGTCGCCCTTGTCCTTGCCGATGCCATCGCCGCCCCAGAAATCCAGCAGGTCGTCGGCGATCTGGAACGCGATTCCCATCGCGTCGCCATAGGCATGAAGCGCCGCGACCGCATCGTCATCTGCCCCTGCCAGCACCCCGCCGACCTCGGTCGCGGCGGCAAACAGCGCCGCGGTCTTGCCGCGCACCACCTGCAGATAGACATCCTCGCCGGTCGCAAGGTTCTGCGCCGCGGTCAGTTGCAGCACCTCGCCCTCGGCAATCGTGGCCGCGGCGTTGGACAGGATGCGCATGATCGGCATCGAATCCGCCTCGGTCATCAACTGGAACGAGCGCGCGAACAGGTAATCGCCCACCAGCACCGAAGACTTGTTGTCCCACAAGAGGTTGGCCGTGGGCCGCCCGCGCCGCTTGGCGCTTTCGTCCACCACGTCGTCATGCAGCAGCGTCGCGGTGTGGATGAATTCGACCGTCGCGGCCAGGTGCACGTGATGCGGCCCGTCGTAGCCCATCAGCCGCGCCGCCGCCAAGGTCAGCATCGGGCGCAGGCGTTTGCCGCCGGCCTCGATCAGATGCGCGGTCACCTCGGGGATGCGCGGCGCGTGTTCGGACGCCATGCGCTCGCGGATCAGCGCGCTGACCGCGTCCAGATCGTCGGCCAGATAGGCCGCCAGCCTCTCATGCGGCTTGTGCACTGTGGCGTCATGTTTCGTCACGTAGCTGTCTTTCCGTCTCCATCCGTGCCAAGCTCATCTCGACTCTCCTGTCGGAAAACAGCTAAGTCTCTGAGTATGAAAGAGCTTCTACGCACCAACGACCCGACCGTCATCGCCTTTGCCACGGCGCTTCTGGACGGCGAAGGTATAACCACCTTTGCCACCGACGTCCATATGAGCACGCTGGAGGGCTCGATCGGCGCTTTGCCGCGCCGTCTGCTGGTGCGCGACGACGATCACGCCCGCGCGCGGCGCGTTCTGGCCGACAACGACATCGACACCGGGGACGGCTGACATGGGCGACGAGGCCGTGACCGAGGACCGCTTTCTCGGCGGCCGCCTGGTCCTGCGCCAGCCCCGGCAGGGCTACCGCGCCGGGATCGACCCGGTGTTGCTGGCGGCCTCGGTTCCGGCGGTGGCCGGGCAATCGGTGCTCGATCTCGGCTGCGGCGTGGGCGCGGCGGCGCTGTGTCTGGGCGCGCGGGTTGCCGGGCTGTCGCTCACCGGGGTTGAGCGGCAGGCGGACTACGCCGCACTTGCCCGTGCTAACGCCTTGGCCAACGGGCAGGCGTTTTTCGTGCACGAGGCCGACCTTGCCGCGCTGCCCGCCGATCTGCGCGCCCGGGCCTTCGATCACGTCATCATGAACCCGCCCTACTACCTGCCGTCGCGCGCCACCCGCTCCGACGACCCCGGGCGCGGTGCCGCGCTTTTCGAGGACACGCCGCTGGCCACCTGGATCGACGTGGCCACCCGCCGCCTGCGCCCCGGCGGCCACCTCAGCGCGATCCAGAACGCCGCACGCCTGCCCGACCTCATGGCCGCGCTCGACGACAGGCTGGGCAGCGTCGTGATCCGGCCGATTTCCCCCCGCGACGGGCGCGACGCGACGCTGGTGATCGTGCAGGCGCGCAAGGGTGGACGCGCGCCCGCACGCCTTGCCGCGCCACTGGTGCTGCACAAGGGCGCCGATCATCCCGGCGACCGCGACCACTACCGCCCCGAAGTGCGCGCGATCCTGCGCGAAGCCGCCGCGCTCGACCTCGGCTAGGCCGGCATCCGGCAACATCTTGCCACCGCACGCCGCCGGTTTCGGCACTGCGACCATCCGTTCCCCGAGAGGGGGCAAGGAGTCCGTGACAAGCATCGCGTTGTGTGCTGCACTGGTCTTGCGAGGACTTGAAACAGGAGAATGCCATGACTCTGGACGCCCACCTGAGCGAACTTCAGAAAAAGCACGAAGCTCTGTCCGAGCGGGTCGAACGGGCGCAACAAAGCCTCTCGACCGACGACCTTGAAATCGTGGCGCTCAAAAAAGAAAAACTGCGCCTGAAAGAGGAAATCGAGCGGCTCAAGCACGGCTAGACCCGGCCATCAGGATCGGCGGCGCCGCGTCCGCCCGGACCGGGCCGCCAGCACCGCGCCCGCGGTAATCAACACCGCGGCGACGAGTATCTCGCGCCGCGGTTCGGCCATGCCGGCCAGAATCAGCAACAGTGTCGACAGCAGCGGCGCGGCGTAGGACGCGGTGCCAAGAAGCTGGATGTCACCGCGCTTCACCCCCACGTCCCAAGCATAGAACGCCAGCCCCACCGGGCCAAGGCCAAGGCCGATCAGCGCCGCCCAGCCTTGCAGGCCTTGCGGCCATGCGGTCGTCTCGAACGCCAGGTGCGCCGCCAAGGACAGCGCCGAGGTCGCCAGGCAGAACACCGCGACGGCGGCGGTGGGCGTTGCGCCCAGGCGGCGCGACAGCACCGAATAGCCCGACCATGTGAGCGCGCAGAGCAGCGCCAGGCCATAGCCCGGCAGCGCCCCCGCGCTGACCCGGGTCAGACCCGCCGCGACGATCAGCGCGGCGCCCGCAAACCCCGCCAGCGCGCCCGCAACATGGCCCGCGCGCAGCCGCTCGCCCGGCAGAAGCCCGGAAAACAGCACGATCAGCAGCGGCCAGAGATAGGCAATCAACCCGGCCTCGGCGGGCGGGGCAAGGCGCAGGGCCGAGAAATAGAAGGCGTGATAGCCGAACAGGCCGAGCGTGCCGAAGGCATAGACCCGCCACGACACCCGGCGAAGCTGGCCGAGGTTGCCGGAGTTCGCCACCCAGATCAGCCCCGCGACCCCGCCGATGGCAAAGCAGATCGCGTTCAACTGGAACGGCGGCACCGGGTCGGTCGCCACGGTGAACAGCGCCAGCAGCGACCAGAGCAGGACGGCGGAAAAGCCTATGGCGGTGGCGGTTCGCGGGGTCATGCGCCGGTTTGACATGAAAAGACCGGCCCCGAAAGGCCGGTCCACCCGTCAGTATCGCGGCTCAGACGAAGAATTGCCCGCCGTTCGCGGTGATCGTCGAGCCGTTCAGGAACGCCGCGTCGTCGGAGGCCAGGAACACCACGCAGCGCGCGATCTCCTCGGGCTCGCCCAGGCGGCCGGTCGGGATCTGAGCGATGATCGCATCGCGCACCTTTTCCGGCACCGCCATGACCATCTCGGTCGCGATGTAGCCGGGGCAGATCGCGTTGGCGGTGATGCCGGCGCGCGCGCCTTCCTGCGCCAGCGATTTCACGATGCCCAGGTCGCCCGCCTTGGTGGCGGCATAGTTGACCTGCGCGAACTGGCCCTTCTGGCCGTTGATCGAGGAAATCACCACGACGCGCCCGAACTTGCGTTCGCGCATCCCCGGCCAGATCGGGTGCACGGTGTTGAACACGCCGGTCAGGTTGGTGTCGACGACCTGGTGCCATTGCTCGGGCGTCATCTTGTGGAACGGCGCGTCGCGGGTGATGCCGGCGTTGGCGACGACCACCTCGATCGGGCCGAGGTCGGCCTCGACCTTGGCGATGCCGGCGGCGCTGGCCTCGTAGTCGGCGACGTTCCACTTGTAGGTCGGGATGCCGGTCTCATCGGTGAACTTGCCGGCGGCCTCGTCGTTGCCCGCGTAATTCGCGGCAACGGTATAGCCCGCCTCTTTCAACGCTTTCGAAATCGCTTCCCCGATGCCGCGCGTGCCTCCGGTGACGAGTGCAACTCTTGCCATGGTTTCCTCCAGTCTGGCGAATCTGATCTCAGTAACTCTGTTACGTGCTTGGCGGAAGATGCGCAATAAAGTTGCGCAAAAAACCCTGCCCCGCAAACAAAAAGGGGCGCCGGAGCGCCCCTCGTTTTCGCGATCCGGCCGCTTACGGACGTTCGAGGCACATGGCCACACCCATGCCGCCGCCGATGCAGAGCGTGGCAAGGCCCTTCTTGGCGTCGCGGCGCTTCATCTCGAACAGCAGCGTGTTGAGGATGCGGGCGCCCGAGGCGCCGATCGGGTGGCCGATGGCGATGGCGCCGCCGTTGACGTTCACCTTCGCCGGGTCCCACTCCATGTCCTTGTTGACCGCCAGCGCCTGCGCGGCGAAGGCTTCGTTGGCCTCGATCAGGTCGAGGTCCGAGGCCTTCCAGCCCGCCTTTTCCAGCGCCTTGCGCGAGGCATAGATCGGGCCGACGCCCATGATCGACGGGTCGAGCCCAACGGTTGCGTAGGAGACGATGCGCGCCAGCGGCTCCAGCCCGCGTTTCTCGGCGGCTTCGGCCGACATCAGCAGAACACCGGCGGCGCCGTCGTTGATGCCGCTGGCGTTGGCGGCGGTGACGCTGCCGTCCTTGGCGAAGGCCGGGCGCAGCTTTTGCATCGCCTCGATGGTGGCGCCGTGGCGGATGTATTCGTCCTGGTCGACCACGATGTCGCCCTTGCGGGTCGAGATGGTGAACGGCACGATCTCGTCGGCGAACTTGCCGGCCTTCTGCGCGGCCTCGGCCTTGTTCTGCGAGGCGACGGCGAATTCATCCTGCATCTCGCGGGTGATCTGCCATTTCTCGGCGACGTTCTCGGCGGTCTGGCCCATGTGATAGCCGTTGAAGGCATCCCACAGACCGTCGCGGATCATCGAGTCGATGTATTTCACGTCGCCCATCTTGTGACCGGCGCGCAGGTGCGCGACGTGCGGCGACAGCGACATGTTCTCCTGGCCGCCGGCGGCAACCACGTCGGCGTCGCCCAGCTGGATGTGCTGGGCGCCCAGCGCCACGGCGCGCAGGCCCGAGCCGCAGACCTGGTTGATGCCCCAGGCCGAGCTTTCGATCGGCAGGCCGGCGTTGACATGCGCCTGGCGGGCCGGGTTCTGACCCTGGCCGCCGGTCAGCACCTGGCCCAGGATGGTCTCGCTCACCTCGGATTTCTCGATCCCGGCGCGTTCGACCAGCGCTTCCAGCACGGTCTTGCCCAGGTCATGCGCCGGGGTGCCGGCGAAGGCGCCGTTGAAGCTGCCGACAGCGGTGCGCGCGGCAGAGACGATTACGACATTGGTCATGGGTTTCCTCTCGTGGTCAATCCGGCGCGGGCCGGTCGGGTGCGCCGCAGGCGGCTTCCCGTGCGACATGATGTGCACCATTATGCTGCAATGCAGAAAAAATCAACCCGTCATGGCGCCGGAAACCGCGGCCCGACCCGGTCACGCGCTGCGGTTCTGCGCCGTCTCATGCCACCACGGGCGTGTCGTCGGCGCGGCAAAGCAATAGCCCTGCAACAGATCGCATCCCAACTCGATCAGGTATTCCGCATCCGCCGCCGATTCGACCGCCTCGGCGACCGCGAGCATGTCGAAATGCCGGGCCAGCGACAGCATCGCGGCGGTGATCACCTGGTTGTCGGGATTGGTGGCGATGCCCTGGATGAACTGGCCGTCGATCTTGAGGATGTCGAAATAGAACTCCTTGAGATAGCGAAAGGCGGTGTAGCCAGCACCGAAATTGTCCAGCGCGAAGGCGACGCCGTGGCGTTGCATCTCGGCCATGAAGACTTGCACGAGGTCGGGCATCACGATGGCGGTGCGCTCGGTGATTTCGAGGATCAGGCGTTCGCCGATGGTCGGGTCGCTGTCCAGCCCGGCGCGCAGCGTGGCGATCCAGCGCGGATAACCGATCGAGCGCGCCGACATGTTGATCGCCAGCCGGAGCGACGGCACCCGTGCCAGCGCCTTCAGCCCGGTTTCCAGCGCGATGGTGTCCAGCCGCCGCCCAAGTTCCTGGTTTTCGACCGTGCCGAAGAAATCCGCCGCCGGAATCACCCGCCCGGTCGGGTCGAGCACCCGGATCAATCCTTCGTAAAAGGCCGGCGCGTCGGTGTCGGTGGCGCGCATGATCGGCTGGTAGGCCAGCGTTATCCGCCCGGTATCGACCGCGTCGCGCACCATGGCGATGGTGTCGCGGTCGCGCTGTTCAATGGCGACGGACAGCGGGCTGGACGGGTCCAGCGCGGGGTCGTCGAATTCGGGCAGGGCAGATTCGGTCATGGGCACCTCACACGTCCCGCCTCTTTTAGGCCCTACCTGCTAAAACCGGGTTAAACATTGGATTTGCGCCAAATTTTGCGCATTATCCGGCGAAAGACGGAGGCGAGCATGGGCGAAAGATGCGGCTGGTGTGGCGACGATCCGCTTTATGTGACCTATCACGACACCGAATGGGGCGTGCCGGAACATGACGGGCGCGCGCTGTGGGAAAAGCTTATCCTCGACGGCTTTCAGGCCGGGCTGAGCTGGATCACCATCCTGCGCAAGCGCGACAATTTCCGCGCGGCCTTCCAAGGCTTCCACCCCGGGGCGATTGCCACCTGGGGCGAACCCGAGGTCGCCCGCCTGCTGACCGATCCCGGCATCATCCGCCACCGCGGCAAGATTGAGGCCACCATCGGCAACGCCCGCGCCTACCTGGCAATGGGCGGGGCCGAGGCCTTTGCGGACCGCATCTGGAGCCATGTCGGGGGCGCGCCGCTGGTCAACCACTTTGCTACGCTGGACGAGGTGCCGGCCTCGACGCCGCTGTCCGAACGGGTGTCGAAAGACCTCAAGCAGGCCGGGTTCCGGTTCTGCGGGCCGACCATCACCTATGCCTGGATGCAGGCTTGCGGGCTGGTCAACGACCACCTGGTCGGCTGCCCGGCGCGGCGGGTCTGATCACTCGTCGATCAGCGCGGTCAGGATCGCCACCGCGCTTTCCGAGTTCCAGTCGGCATCGCCCATCAGCCGCGCCAGTTCGCGCCCCTCACGGTCGAGGATCACCGTCACCGGCAGGCCCATCACGCCCATTTCGCTGGAGAGTTTCTTTTTCGGGTCCAGCAGGATCGGCAGGTTGTCGACCTCGATCTCGTCGAAAAACCGCCGGATCGCGGCCACCTTGTTGCGCCCCGTCGCCACCGGCACCACGGCGAAATCCTCGCCCCCCAGCGCGGTCTCGAGCGCTGCGAGCGTCGGCATCTCGACCCGGCAGGGATTGCACCATGTCGCCCAGAAGTTCAGCACCACGATCCGGCCCCGGTAGTCGGCCAGGCTGTGCTCGCCCCCCTCGGGGTCGGTGAACACGGCTGTCCCGGCGGCCTCGGGCGCGCTGTGGAACATCAGCTTTTTCATGTCGCCATCGCGCAAGGCTTCCAACGCCGCGGTATCGGCGCTGGCGGTGTTTGCACAGACAAGGAGGGCCGCGTATAGCAGGGCGGAAAGACGGGACATTGACTTCTCCTCGGGGGCCGGACGCCATGACAGATACCACGAAAGCCGCCAATGCCATGTGGGGCGGACGCTTCGCCGATGGGCCCGATGCGATCATGGAGGCGATCAACGCCTCGATCGGGTTCGACCAGCGCCTCGCCCGGCAGGACATCGAGGGCTCGCGCGCCCATGCCGCGATGCTGGCGGCCACGGGTATCATCTCTGATAAGGATGCGGGCGCGATAAGGGAAGGCCTGCTCACGGTGCTGTCAGAGATCGAGACCGGAAGGTTTCAGTTCTCGACCGCGCTCGAGGACATCCACATGAACGTCGAGGCGCGGCTGAAAGAGCTGATCGGCGAACCCGCGGGACGGCTGCACACCGCACGCTCGCGCAACGACCAGGTGGCAACCGACTTCCGCCTCTGGGTGCGCGATCAGGCCGACGCGGCGATCACCGGGCTCGACGCGCTGATCGTGGCGCTGTTGGGCCAGGCCGAGGCCGGGGCCGATTGGGTGATGCCAGGATTTACCCACCTGCAAACCGCGCAGCCGGTGACCTGGGGCCACCACATGCTGGCCTATGTCGAGATGTTCGCCCGCGACCGTTCGCGCTTTGCCGATGCCCGCGTGCGGATGAACGAATGCCCCTTGGGCGCGGCGGCACTGGCTGGCACCGGCTTTGCCATCGACCGTGACGCGACGGCGCAGGCGCTGGGGTTCGACCGGCCAATGGCCAACTCTCTGGATGCCGTGTCCGACCGCGACTTCGCGCTGGAGTTTCTCGCCGCGGCCTCGATCTGCGCGGTGCATCTGTCGCGCCTCGCCGAAGAGCTGGTGATCTGGTCCTCGGCGCAGTTTCGCTTCGTCACCCTGTCGGACCGCTTCTCGACCGGCTCGTCGATCATGCCGCAGAAAAAGAACCCCGACGCCGCCGAGTTGATCCGCGCCAAGATCGGCCGGATCATGGGCGCGATGGTGGCGCTGTTCACGGTGATGAAGGGGCTGCCCTTGGCCTATTCCAAGGACATGCAGGAAGACAAGGAACAGGTGTTCGACGCCGCCGATCACCTGATGCTGGCGCTGGCCGCGATGACCGGCATGGTCGCCGACATGACTGCCAACAAGGGCGCGCTGGCCGCCGCCGCATCCTCGGGCTTCTCGACCGCCACCGACCTCGCCGACTGGCTGGTGCGTGAAGCGGGATTGCCGTTTCGTGACGCCCACCACGCCACCGGCGCGCTGGTCGCCATGGCCGAGAGCAAGGGCTGCGACCTGCCTGACCTCAGCCTTGCCGACATGCAGTCGGTCAACCCGGCGATCACCCAAGGGGTGTTCGACGTGCTGACCGTCGACGCCTCGGTCGCCTCGCGCACCTCCTACGGTGGCACCGCGCCGGCCAACGTGCGCGACCAGATCTCGCGCTGGCGCGGGCGGCTGGGCTGATGTCGCCCCTGCGCCTCATCTACCTCGCCCTCGCCATCCTCGGCGCGGTCTGGCCGATGTGGCATTTCGTGACCTACCTCACGGGCGAGGGCGGCTCGCTCCCCGGCCTGGTCGCGCTCTGGACGGCCAACCCCGCCGTCACCGGCCTCGCGCTCGACCTGATGATCGCCGCTGTCGCGCTGATCGTCTGGGTGCTTGCCGAAACGCTGGTGCGCCGCAACTGGATCGCGCTCATCGCCATCCCCGCCACGTTTTTTGTCGGCGTGTCCTTCGGCCTGCCGCTCTACCTGTTCCTGCGCTCGCGGCCCGTCACCTGAACGCTGTCGTCCTGATGCGTCCAATCCGGCAGCGCGTGTTGTCCAAGCCCCGCATGTGCCGCGATGCTACCGTGGTTGATCGAAAGGTCATTTCGGAGAGGTGCGCCACGCCATCTGCCACGCGGTCCTCGCCTCCGGCCTTTTGGGTGCCGCCATTCTGACGGGGCGGCGCAGTGTCGTAATCATCGAAAGGGTAAGACCAATGCAATTCATGATGTCCAGACGGGGAATGCTGTCGTCCATCGTCGCAACCACGGTGCTAGTCGGTGCCACCGGCGCCCTGGCCGCCGATCCGAAAGAGATCGCGAATCAGGTCTATCAGGCCTACGTCGAAGCAATGACCCGAACCAACGCCGCGCTTGAAGGTTTTCCGGAGCCGACGCCCGAGATTGCCGAGACCGTCGACGCGATCAAGGAAGACTCGGTGACCAAACTGGTCGCCCTGGGCCACGAGATCGCCGCGATGAGCGACGCGGACCGGAAAACCGTCGAAGGCGTTGTCAGCAGTTCGGTTTCGTCGATCCACACCAAGCCTGAAACCAAGGATGTCTATGCCGGGTATCAAGCGGTCTGGGGGGCCTATGTCGGGGGCGACCAGGAGTTCTTCAACAAGATCAAATCCCTGAACATCCTGACGCAATACGCGTTCTTCGACCTCCTGCGAAAGCAGGAACCGGAAGAGGCGGACCGCCTCGGGGTCTGACTCGTCCGCTCGTGTCGGGGCGTAAATGCACGAGCGCCGATCCGACAGGGCACCCGGGGTTCGGGCTGGGGGCGCTGCCCCCAGACCGACGGAGGATTGATGCCAGGATGACGCAACGCACGCATGGTTTCGCGCCCGTTAACCCATTCCTGCGATAACCTCTCCCGTGCACGAAAGTGGTATCCGTGCCTCGACCCTGGCTTAGCAAACCGGGGAAGGGACAGCCGGGACACCTAAGACCACCTGATGAAGGTGCAGGCGAGGCTCTGCGCCCGGCGAAGGAACACTTGCCCCTAGGCGGGCCCGCCACTTTACCCTCTTGTGAGTATGTGAGCGACCGAGACACAGACACCCTGCCGGGAAATTCCCGCGCGGGGCGTTCGGCGTTGCCCTTGGCAAAAGCTGTGCTATGACCCGGTCCGGCAATCTGCGAGGCGCGTGATGGATCATTTCAACTACAAGGGCGGTATCCTGCATGCCGAGGATGTTCCCGTCCCCGAGATCGCGGCCTCGGTCGGCACGCCCTTCTATGCCTATTCCACCGCCACGCTCACCCGCCATTTCGGGCTGTTCACCGAGGCGCTGGCGGGCATGGATCACCTGATCTGTTACGCGGTCAAGGCCAACTCCAACCTTGCTGTGCTCAAGCACCTGGGCGATCTCGGCGCCGGGATGGACGTGGTGTCGGGCGGCGAGTATGCCCGCGCCCGCGCCGCCGGGGTGCCGGGCGACCGAATCGTGTTTTCCGGCGTCGGCAAGACCCGCGCCGAGATGCGCATGGCGCTGGAAGGCGGCATCCGGCAGTTCAACCTCGAGTCCGAACCCGAGATGCTGGCGCTGTCGGAGGTTGCCACCGCGATGGGCGTCACCGCGCCGGTCACGCTGCGCGTCAACCCCGATGTCGACGCCCGGACCCACGCCAAGATCGCCACCGGCAAGTCGGACAACAAGTTCGGCATCCCGATCTCGCGCGCCCGCATGGCCTATGCCGAGACCGCGGCCCGGCCGGGGCTGGAGATCGTCGGCATCGACGTGCATATCGGCTCGCAACTGACCGACCTCGACCCGTTTCGGCAGGCCTATTCCAAGCTGGCCGATCTGACCCGGCAACTTCGCGCCGATGGCCACACCATCCGCCGCCTCGACCTCGGCGGCGGGCTGGGCATTCCCTATGAGCGCTCGAACACCGCGCCGCCCCTGCCGATCGAATACGGCCAGGTGATCCGCGAGACGGTGGGCGACCTGGGCTGCGAGATCGAGATCGAGCCGGGGCGGCTGATCGCCGGCAACGCTGGTATCATGGTGTCGCAGGTGATTTACGTGAAACAGGGGGGCGAGCGGAAATTCCTTATTGTCGACAGTGCGATGAACGATCTTGTCCGCCCCTCGATGTACGAGGCGCACCACGATATCGTGCCGGTCATCGAGCCTGCGCCGGGCGCCGAGCAGGAACCCTATGACATCGTCGGCCCGGTCTGCGAGACCGGCGACACCTTCGCGCGCGGGCGCAGCCTGCCGGTGCTGGCCGCGGGTGACCTGGTCGCCTTCCGCTCGGCCGGAGCCTACGGCGCGGTGATGGCCTCGGAATACAATTCCCGCCCGCTGATCACCGAGGTTCTGGTCAAGGACGATCAATTCGCGGTCATTCGCGCGCGCCCCACCTATGAAGAGATGCTGGCGCGCGATACTATCCCTTCGTGGCTCTGACCCCCGTGTCGGGGCCGTAGCGAAAGGCCCGGATGGACACGACCCACATACCCGAGGCGGCCGCCCGGCGGTTGAAACGCCCCCTTGCCCTGACCCGGGCCGGGATGGTGGCGGAACGCGGCGCGCGCGCCTTCTGGCCGCTGGCCACGGTGCTGATGCTGGGGATTGCGTTCGTGTTGTCGGGGGTGCTGGCGCTGATGCCGGACCGGGCCGGGCAGGTGCTGGCCGGCGTGCTGGTGCTGGACGCGATCATGACGCTGGTGGCGGGGCTTCGCCGCTACCGTCACCCCAGCGCCGCCGAGGCGCGCGCCCGCCTCGATGCCACGCTTCCCGGCCAGCCGATTGCCACGCTTGGCGATGTTCAGGCCATCGGCGCGGGCGATGCCGCCTCGCGCGCCGTCTGGGCTGTGCATCAGGACCGGATGCTGGCGCGGCTGTCGGGCCTGCGCGCCCCGCGCCCCGACCCGGACCTGCCGCGCCGCGACCCCTATGGCCTGCGCCTGATCGCGCTGATTGCCCTGGTCTCGGCGGGGTTTTTCGGCATCCGCACCCAGCCCGGCGATCTTGCCGCCCTGATCCCCGGCGCCCCGGCATCCGCCGCGATGGCCGAGGCAAGCTGGGAGGGCTGGATCGAGCCGCCGTCCTATACCGGCAAGCCCACGCTCTATCTCGGCGACCAGCCGCCGGGCGCGCTGTCGGTGCCGGTCGGCAGCCGCGTGACCCTGCGGCTTTACGGCAAGCTGGGCGCCATCGAGGTGGACGAGAGTTTTTCCGACCAGCCGCCGACCGAGCCGGTGCCGACGCGCCTGTTCAAGATCGACCGCGACGGCAGCATTCGGATCGGGCCGGAGCGGTGGGAAATCACTGCCATCCCCGACCGTGCCCCCCGGATCGCGCCGGATGGCGAGTTGACCCGCACCATCGCCGGTGAGATGCGCCTGCCGTTCCGGGCGGTGGACGACTACGGCATTTCCGCCGGGCAGGCCCGGATCAGCCTCGACCTGCCCCGGGTCGAGCGGCGCTTCGGCCTTGCGGCGGAACCCGAGCCGCGCGACCCCGTGGTGGTCGACCTGCCGATGCCGTTTCGCGGCGACCGTGCCGAGATTGCCGAGGTGCTGGTCGAGAACCTGGCCGAACATCCCTGGGCCGAGCTTCCGGTGCGCGTGGTGTTCACCGCCAACGACGCCGCCGGGCAGTCGGGCGACAGCGCCCCGGTCGAGGTGGTGCTGCCGGGGCGACGGTTCCTCAACCCGCTGGCCCGCGCCATCGTCGAGATGCGCCGCGATGTCCTGTGGACGATGGACAACGCCCCGCGCGCCGCGCGCATCCTGCGGGCGATCTCCAACCGGCCCGAGGGGCTGTTTCCCAAGGAGGTGCAATACCTCAAGCTGCGCACCGCCGCGGCTACGCTCGAAGACCCCGCGCTGACGCCCGAGGGGCGCGACGAGGTGGCCCGCGCGCTCTGGGATCTGGCGACCGAGATCGAGGATGGCAGCCTGTCGGACGCGCTGGAACGTCTGCGCCGCGCCCAGGACCGGCTGTCGGAGGCGATGCGCCAGGGCGCCAGCCCCGACGAGTTGTCCGAACTGATGCAGGAATTGCGCGACGCGATGCGCGACTACATGCGCCAGCTTGCCGAGCAGGGCCCGTCCGAGGACCAGCCCGACAGCGGCGGCGAGGACGGCGAGCGCATGGAACTGTCGATGCAGGATCTGCAGGCGATGATGGACGAGATCGAGGATCTGATGCGCCAGGGCCGCACCGCCGAGGCGCAGCAGTTGCTCGATATGCTCCAGCAGATGATGGAAAACATGGAGATGGCCGAGGGCCAGCAGGGCGCGGGCGGCGAGAACCCCGGCGAGCAGGCGATGCAGGATCTGCAACAGACCCTGCGCGACCAGCAGGGCCTGTCCGACCGGGCCTTCCGCGACTTGCAGGAGCAGGGCAATCCCACCGGCGGCGCGGGCGAATCGGGCGAGAACGTCGGGCGCGACGGCGGCCAGGGCCAGGGCGAAAGCCATGACGGCACCGGCGATGAGCCGGGCGAGGGCGGTGAAGGCGGGCAGAGCCTGGCCGACCAGCAGCGCGCGCTGGAGGACCGGCTGGACAACCAGCGCCGCGACCTGCCCGGCGCCGGCACGCCCGAGGGCGACGCGGCGCGCGAGGCGCTGGACCGCGCCGGGCGCGCGATGGACGAGGCTGCGGATGCGCTGGAAGGCGGCAACACCTCGGGCGCGCTCGACCGTCAGGCCGAGGCGATGGAGGCGATGCGCGAGGGGATGCGCAATCTGGATGAGGCGATGCGCCGCGAGGCCCAGAACCAGCCCGGGCGGCAGGGCCAACTGCCCGGCGACCCCGGCGACACCCGCCGCGCCGACCCCCTTGGCCGCGCGCCGGGCGGTGCCGGATCGGCCGCCACCGACAGCCCGCTGGAAGACACCGAAGACGTCTACCGCCGCGCCCAGGACCTGATGGAAGAACTCCGCCGCCGCTCCGGCGAAACCGACCGGCCAGAGCTTGAACGCGAGTATCTCAAGCGGCTGTTGGACCTGTTCTGATCGGGGCGGGCTGCGCGGCGGGCATACTCAATCCCATCCGCTTCGATCCCGTCTACTCCGTGCCGCCCCCGTCACCGTCCGGTGCGGCCATTTCCTCGAGCTTGCCGATCAGCGCCTGGACGTTGTCTTCGAGCCAGAGCCGGCCCTTGTCCACCGTTTCGGCATAGGCGGTCAGCGCGGGTTCGGCGGCTGGCAGGCGGGCGGTGATCTGGGGCGTGAAGACATAGATCGCCACCGCGATCAGGGTCAGCAGGATCACCAGCAGGAAACCGCGCCCGAAGCCGCCGCGCCGCGCCGTGTCGGGGGCCGGCTCGCCCCGCTCCGGCGGGGTTTCGCGGCTGTCGAGCGTCGAGTTGATTTCCTCGATGTCGGGAAACAGGTCGCGCCGCGCGGTGGCGGTTCCGGCCGCGTCGTTGTCGTCCGTGTCGGGGTAGTCGTCGGGCTCGTCGTCAAGGTCGATGCCACGCATCCGGGCCATGCGTTCGCGCGCCAGCCGGCGGCGTTCCTCGTCGGGGTCGCTGCCCCGGTCGATGCCCAGATCGGGCTGGGTTTCGACCTGTTCGGGCTCGTGCTGACCTTCACGCGCACGTTCGGCCATCTCGCGCGCGGCCTCGGCCTTGAGGATGTCGCGCACCTCGTCGTCGACCAGCGGGCGTTGCACGGCGGCAGGCTGCGGGCCGGGTTCCTCGTCGCCCTCGCCCGCCGCATCCTCGTCCGCCGCATCCTCGTCCGCCGTGTCCCCGCCCGCGGTATCGTCGTCGCGGTCCGGCTCCGGCGCATCGTCTTCGGCGGCGGCGACATCGGCCTCCGCGTCCTCGGGCTCGGCGGCGTCATCCTCGGGCTCGTCTGGGGCTATGCGGTCTTCGGTCGGCGCCTCGGAGGCGGTGTCGGCCTCGCCGGGGTGGCCGGCGGGCAGTTGATACCAGGCATGACCGCAGCCCGAGCACTGCACATCGCGCCCGCTGTCGGGAATGACCTTGTCGTCGATCTCGTATTGCGCGCCACAATTCGGGCATACCAATCGCATGTCGCCCACGCTCCCTCGCGCCTCATCGGCGCTGCTTGTCTGTCCACGCCCCCAGAACGAGGGCAGTATGTGCAGGGAAAGACGGAAAATCAAACCTTTGCAATCCCGAGATTGAAACAAAACTGCGGCTGGGGCAAAACTGTCGCCGAGATGACAGCCACCCGCAACGCCGGGGGCAGCGGGGTTCAGGCGTGATCGAGTTCGACGAAGTGTCTTACGGCTATGGCGGCGGGCCGCTTCTGGCCGATGTGTCGTTGCGCCTCGCGGCGGGGTCGTTTCACTTTCTGACCGGGCCTTCGGGGGCCGGGAAAACCACGTTGCTCAAGCTCTGCTATGGCGAACTGATCGCCAGCCAGGGCCGCGTCGGGCTGTTCGGAGAGGATGCGCGCAGCCTTGGCCGCGACGATATCGCCATGGTGCGCCGGCGCATCGGCGTGGTGCACCAGGATTGCCAGTTCCTCGACCACCTGACCGTTGCCGAGAACATCGGGTTGCCGCTGACGGTGTCGGGGCGGACCGCGACCGAGGAGGACCTGGGCGAGTTGATCCACTGGGTCGGGCTGGACGGTCAACGCCAGTCGCGCCCGCCGGAACTGTCGGGCGGTGAGCGTCAGCGCGCCGCGCTGGCCCGCGCCGTGGTGATGTCGCCCGACGTGATCCTGGCCGACGAGCCGACCGGCAATGTCGACTGGGACATGTCGCTGCGGCTGCTGAAACTGCTGGTCGAACTCAACCGCATGGGCAAGACCGTGATGATCGCCACCCATGACCTCAACCTGATCCGCACCGCGAAACAGCAGGTGCAGGCGCGGGTGCTCAGGATCGCCTCGCACCGGGTGCAGCTTGCCGGGGCCGACCTGTGAGCCGGGCGCTGGCGATCCTTCAGTTCCTCGCGGGCGACGCGCAGGCCGACCGGGTGGTGCCGCCGACCGGCTTCACCGCGCGCCTCACGGTGTTCGTCTCGGCCACGATGGCGTTTCTCACGGTGTTCGCGCTGGCCCTGTCGCTGGCCACCGGGCGGCTGGCCGAGAACTGGAGCGATGCCCTGGCCCAGAGCGCGACGATCCGCGTCTCTGCCCCCGACGGGCAGGTCGAGGACCAGGTGATCGCGGTGATGGACGTGCTGGCGACCACGCCGGGCGTGGCCGATGCCCGCGCGCTGACCGACGACGAACAGCGCGCCCTGCTGGAGCCGTGGTTCGGCCCCGACCTGCCGCTCGACACATTGCCGGTGCCGCGACTGATCGAGGTGATCGAGACACCCGAGGGCTTCGACGCCGCCGGTCTGCGCGCGCGGCTGGCGGGCGAGGCGCCGGGCGCGGTGCTGGACGATCACACCCGCTGGCGCGAACCCTTGGTGCGCGCCGCCGACCGGCTGCGCACGCTGGGGCTGGTGTCGATCCTGCTGATCGCCGCGACCACCGGCGCGATGATCACCCTGGCCGCCAATGCCGCCCTTGCCGCCAACGAACAGGTGATCCGGGTGCTGCGGCTGGTGGGCGCGCGCGACGCCTATATCGCGCGCGCCTTCGTGCGCCGCTATACCCTGCGCGCGCTGGCGGGCGCGCTGGTCGGCACGCTGTTCGGCGCGCTGGCGATCTGGCTGATGCCCGAGGCCGAGGCGACCGGCAACTTCCTGACCGGGCTGGGCTTTCGCGGTGTCGAATGGTTGTGGCCGTTCACCATCCCGCCGCTGGCCGCCCTGGTCGCGTTCATGGCCACCCGCCGGGCCGCCTTTGCCACGTTGAAGGAGCGCAGGTGATGAAATACGCCGTGCAATGGGTCCGCTCGCTGATCTTCATCGTGGTGATGTATCTGGGCATGGCGGTGCTGGCCGTGTGGTATTTCCCGCAGACGCTGATCCGGCGCGAACGTGCCTTCGTCGCGGTGCACACCTATACCGGCTTCGTGCGCTGGGCGGCGCGGGTGCTGGTCGGGCTGCGCTCGGAAATTCGCGGGCCGGTGCCCGAAGGCGAGGTGATCATCGCCTCGAAACACCAGAGCTTTTTCGACATCATCCTGATCGTCAACGCGGTGCCGCGCCCCAAGTTCATCATGAAGAAACAGATCCTGCGCACCCCGATCGTCGGCTATTTCGCCAAGGCGATCGGCTGCATCCCGGTGGATCGCGGCAAGCGCGGCACGGCAATCAAGCAGATGGTGGCGGATGTGAAGGCGGGCCGCGCCAGGCCCGGGCAGTTGATCATCTTTCCGCAGGGCACCCGGGTCGCGGCGGGGGCCAGGCGGCCCTACAAGGTCGGGACCGGGGTGCTTTACGACCAGACCGGGCAGGCGGTGGTGCCGGCGGCGACCAACGTGGGCGTGTTCTGGAAACGCCACGGCATCATGCGCTGGCCGGGCCTCGCGGTGGTCGAGTTCCTGCCCGAAATCGCGCCGGGAATGAAGGTCAACACGTTCATGCGCGAGCTGGAAGAGGTGGTGGAGCGGGAATCAGACCGGCTGATGGCCGAGGCGGGGTTCGAGGTGGGCGATGCGGACGATTGACAGCCTCGACGCGCCGTATGGCGTGCCAAGCGACAATTCGCTGCGCAGTGTCACGCCACGACTTTGCCCAGAACTGCGGAGCGGGCAAACAAGTCGATGTGGCAGCGATCAGGCCAGCCAGCCTATCAACGCGCCGCCGAGAGCGCCCATCCCAAGGATCGGCGCATAGGCGCGGGTTACGATGGCGTCCGAGGCGCTGATCATCAGACCGACTGCCGCTCCAACCAGCCAGTCCGGGCCGCCAAGCGACAGGTTGGGGATCAGAAAACCGATGGCAAACCGGCTGGCGAAGCTCGCCGCCAGCGCGCGCGGCCTGTCTTCGAAGGTCATTGGCAACATCGTCACCACCGAAACCAGCCCGAAGGCCAGGCCCGCGATCAGACCTGTCAATAGCGGTGACATCTAGGCCGCCAGCCCCTTCGCCCCCATCCCGAGGAATTTCTTGCGCCGCTCGTCGCGCAGCGTTTCGGGCTTCTTCTTGGCCAGCGCGGCAAGTTCGACCTCCAGCGCCTTGCCGACGGCGGCGATGGTCTCGGCGCGGGCGCGGTGGGCGCCGCCGACCGGCTCGGCGATGATGCGGTCGATCACGCCCAGCGCCTTGAGGTCCTGCGCCGTCAGCCGCATCGCCTCGGCGGCTTCGCGCATCTTGTCGGCATCCTTCCACAGGATCGAGGCGCAGCCCTCGGGGCTGATCACCGAATAGACCGAGTGTTCCAGCATCATCACCGTGTTGCCGGTGGCAAAGGCCACAGCACCGCCCGATCCGCCCTCGCCGATGATCACCGAGATCAGCGGCACGCGCAGCGCCAGGCATTTCTCGGTCGAGCGCGCGATGGCCTCGGCCTGCCCGCGCTCCTCGGCGCCCTTGCCGGGATAGGCGCCGGTGGTGTCGACCAGCGTGATCACCGGCAGCCCGAAGCGGTCGGCGATGTCCATCAGCCTGACCGCCTTGCGATAGCCCTCGGGCCGGGCCATGCCGAAGTTGCGGTCGATCCGGCTTTTCGTGTCGTTGCCCTTTTCCTGACCGAACACCATCACCGGCACGTCGCCCAGACGCGCCAACCCGCCGATCACCGCGTGGTCGTCGGCAAAGTTCCGGTCGCCCGCCAGCGGCGTGTATTCGGTGAACAGCGCCTTGATGTAATCCTCGCAATGCGGCCGGTCGGGATGGCGCGCGACCTGGCATTTGCGCCAGGCCGACAGGTCGGCGTAAAGGTCGCGCAGCATCGTCTCGGCCTTGCGGTCAAGGGCGGCGGCCTCTTTCTCGATGTCCATTTCCTTGTTGGCCCGTGCCATCGCGCGCAGCTCTTCGGCCTTGCCTTCGATTTCCGCCAGCGGCTTTTCGAACTCGAGATAATTGGTCATCGCAGCGCCCTTGTTGGTCCCCGCCGATATAAGGGGGCAGGGGCGGCAAATGCAACTCGGCAAGACCTGCAAAGGCCGTTTGTGGCATCAGGGCGGGGCAAGTTCGCCCGCCGGACCGCACCCACGCCGGATCTGTCGCCGGACAAACGCACCGACGCCTAGCGCGCGCCCCAGGTGTCGGACAGGCGGTAGCCGCCGGGCCAGGGGTCGTCGGGGTCGAGCATGTGCTGGTGCATGCCGGTGATCCAGCCGCGCCCCGATATTTCGGGACGGATGGCCGGGGTGTCGCCGACCTTCGTGGTGCCAAGGATGCGCCCGTCAAAGCGCGAGCCGATCAGTGAGGTGGCCGCCAGCCGGTCGCCCACGCCCATCAGGCCGCGCGCGTGCAGCACCGCCATGCGCGCCGACAGGGCGGTGCCAGTTGGCGAGCGGTCGATCTTGCCGGGCCGGATCGCCACCGCCGCGCGGGTGGACAGGGTCACGCCCTCACCTTCCAGCGCACCCGCGAACAGGCAAAACGAGATGTGCCGCCAGTCGGGGTTCTCGGGGTGCTCGAATCCCAGCGCCGCATTGGCCGCGTCGGTGATCCGCATGCCCATCCGGGCCATGTCATGCGCCTCGTCCGCCGTCATCGCCAGCCCCAGCGCGGGGGCGTCGACGATCACGAAACTGTCGCCGCCATAGGCGGTGTCGACGGTCAGCGTGCCCAGCCCCTCGACCTCCAGCGGCGTGTCGAGGCGGGTGGCGAAGCTGGGCAGGTTCTCGACAAAGATGCGCTCGGCCTTGCCGCCCTTGCAGGTGGCGCGGACCTTGACCAGCCCGCCGGGGGCCTCCAGCGTCAGGGTGGTTTCCGGCTCGGTCATCGGGATGATCCCGGCGTCGAGCAGCACGGTGGCGACGCAGATCGAGTTCGAGCCGGACATCGGCGGGGTGTCCTCCGGCTCCATGATGATGAAGGCGGCGTCGGCGGTGGGATCTTTCGGCGGCACCAGCAGGTTGACGTGGCGAAACACGCCGCCGCGCGGCTCGTTAAGCACGAAGTCGCGCAGGGTGCCGTCGCGGGCGATCCAGCGGCTTTGCTCCCACAGGGTCGCGCCGGGGGGCGGGGTCACGCCGCCGACGATCACGTCGCCGACCTCGCCCTCTGCGTGGGCGGAAATCACGTGGATCGTCTTGGTCGTGCGCATGGGAATGTCCTCGCCTTTTGCCGCCCGGTTCTGGCCCGGCAAGGACGCAAGGTCAACGTCCCGGCGCGGTCAGCCGGCGGCGATCATCTCGGCCTGGCGCACGATCACCTCGGCCTGCTTGATCGAGGCGATGTCGACCAGGCGGCCCTTGTAGACGGTCGCGCCCGCGCCGGATGCCTTGGCCTCTTCCATCGCGGCGAGGATCTCGCGCGCCTCGGCTACGGCGCCTTCGGACGGGGTAAAGACCTGGTTGGCCAGCGCGATCTGGCGCGGGTGGATCGCCCATTTTCCGACCATGCCCAGCGTCGCCGAGCGCCGCGCCTGCGCGATGAAGCCGTCGTCGTCGGAAAAGTCTCCGAACGGCCCGTCGACCGGCAGCACGCCGTGCGTGCGGCAGGCCGCGACGATGGCGGTCTGCGCCCAGTGCCAGGGGTCGGACCAGTGCTTGTCGCCCTGGTGCAGCATGTAATAGTTTTCCTGTGTTCCACCGATGCCGGTGGTCTGCATTCCCATCGAGGCGGCGAAATCGGCGGCGCCCAGGCTCATGGCCTGAAGCCGGGGCGACGAGGCCGCGATGGCCTCGACATGGGCGATGCCGGCGGCGCTTTCGATGATCACCTCGAAGCTGATCGGCTTGGTCCGCCCCTTGGCGCGCTCGATGGCGGTGACCAGCGCGTCGACCGCATAGACATCCTCGGCGCAGCCCACCTTGGGGATCATGATCTGATCCAGCCGCTCGCCCGCCTGCTCCAGAAGGTCGACCACGTCGCGATACCAATAGGGCGTATCCAACCCGTTGATGCGCACGCTCAGGTATTTGCGGCCCCAGTCGATGGTGTTGATCGCCTCGATCACGTTGGCGCGGGCGGTGTCCTTGTCGTCGGGCGCGACCGAATCCTCAAGGTCGAGGTTGATCACGTCCGCCTCGGAGGCCGCCATCTTGGCGAACAGCTTGGGGTTCGAGCCGGGGCCGAACAACTGGCAACGGTTGGGGCGGGCCGGGGCGGCGGGCTGAATGCGGAATGACATCGGAACCTCCGGGTAATGATGTGTCGTCGGATCTGGCCTGAGAGGTAGATTATTGCGCCACTGACCACAACCGCCGATTTGCGCGCGCAGAATCGTGGCGCTGCAGCGCGGCGTCGCGGCCCGGAACGGCGAAAATGATCGGGAAACGGGGGAGAATATTCTAACAATCTTGAAATGACGCAAGAAACTTGGTGTTTTTCCCCGAATCCTGCCGGGACTTGCGACCGCATTGCGGGGCGACAGCGACATATTGGCGCGAACCAAGGAGACCTTTGATGATCGAGACCCCGTATCTGTTGTTCCTGGGCGACGCGCCCGACCAGCTTGCCGCCAAGGTGGCGCAGGGCATTTGCGACTGGCGCCCCGACAACGCGGTCGGCCAGTTCCGCATGGACGGCTGCAAGGCCGACCTGGGCCTGACCGACATGACCCTTGCCGAAGCCAAGGCGGCGGGCGCGCGCACGCTGGTGATCGGGGTGGCCAACCGTGGCGGCGTGATCAGCCAGGCCTGGAAAAAGGTGCTGGTGGCGGCGCTGGAAGAGGGATTCGACCTCGCCTCGGGCCTGCATTCGCTGCTGCGCGACGAACCCGACCTGGTGGCGGTGGCCGCCGCGACCGGGCAAAGCCTGCATGACGTGCGGGTGCCGGAAGTGAAATATCCGATCGCGGATGGTCGCAAGCGGCGCGGCAAGCGATGCCTTGCGGTGGGCACCGATTGCTCGGTCGGCAAGATGTATACCGCGCTGGCGATCGGTCGCGAGATGCAGGCGCGCGGCATGAAGGCCAGCTTTCGCCCGACCGGGCAGACCGGGATTCTGATCACCGGCGACGGCGTGCCGCTGGACGCGGTGGTGGCCGATTTCATGGCCGGGTCGATCGAGTGGCTGACGCCCGACAACGACCCCGACCACTGGGATCTGATCGAAGGGCAGGGCAGCCTGTTTCACGTGTCCTATTCCGGGGTGACGCTGGCCTTGATCCACGGCGGCCAGCCGGACGCGCTGATCCTGAGCCACGAGCCGACGCGCACCCATATGCGCGGGCTGCCGGGCTATGCGCTGCCGTCGCTGGAGGACTTGCGCGACATGTCGCTGGCGCTGGCGCGGGTGGCGAACCCGGACTGCCAGGTGGTTGCGGTATCGGTCAACACCAAGGCGATGAGCGAGGACGAGGCCATCGCCTATATCGCCGAGACCGAGGCGCGGATGGGCCTGCCGGTGACCGACCCGTTCCGCTTCGGCGCGGGCAAGCTGGTGGATGCGCTGGCGGCCATATAGGCTGGCGCTGCGCCGGTGGCGGGGCCGGATTTGAGTATTTTTTTGCCAAGATGAAGAGGGTGCGATGAAGCTGGCTGCAACCGTCGAGCGTTTCCCGCTGGCCGAGGTGTTCACCATCTCGCGCGGGTCCAAGACCGAGGCCGCCGTGGTGACGGTCGAGGCCCGGGCGGGCGGGCATGTGGGGCGCGGCGAATGCGTGCCCTATGCGCGCTATGGCGAAACGCTGGAGAGCGTGGTGGCCCATATCGAGGGGCTGCCGGACGGGCTGGACCGGGCGGCGTTGCAGGGGCTGTTGCCGGCGGGCGCGGCGCGAAACGCGGTCGACTGCGCGCTGTGGGATCTCGAGGCGAAGCAGGCGGGCAAGCGGGTGTGGGAACTGGCCGGGCTGGGTGCACCGGGGCCCGAGATCACCGCCTATACGCTGAGCCTGGGCACGCCCGACGACATGCGCCAAGCGGCGGCGCGTCACGCGCACCGGCCTTTGCTGAAGATCAAGCTGGGCACGCCGGACGACATGGCGCGGCTCGAGGCGGTGCGGGCGGGCGCGCCCAGGGCGCGGATCATCGTCGATGCCAACGAAGGCTGGTCGGCGGCGGTCTATGCCGATCTGGCCCCGCACCTGGTGCGGTTGGGGGTCGACCTGGTGGAACAGCCGCTGCCGGCGGGGGATGATGAGGCGCTGGCCGGGATGGCGCGCCCGGTGCCGGTCTGTGCCGACGAAAGCTGCCATGACCGCGCCAGCCTGCCGGGGCTTCGGGGCAAGTATGACGTGGTGAACATCAAGCTCGACAAGACCGGCGGGCTGACCGAGGCCCTGGCGCTTCGTGACGCGGCGCGCGCGGCGGGGTTCGGGGTGATGGTCGGCTGCATGGTCGGCTCGTCACTGGCGATGGCGCCCGCCGTGCTGGTGGCGCAGGGGGCGCTGGTGACGGACCTCGACGGGCCGCTTTTGCTGGCGCGCGACCGCGATGTGCCGCTGACCTATGACGAGGCCGGGGTGCATCCGCCGGAGCCGGGGCTGTGGGGTTAGGCGCGGCCCGCGATCTGGGTCAGGAACACCCCCGCGCCCATCACAGCGATGCCAAGCGTGCGGGTCGGGGTCAGCGGGCTGGGCAGCGCGCCGAACAGGCCGAAATGGTCGATCACCGCAGCCGACAGAAGCTGGCCCAGCAGCACGAAGAAGATCGCGTTGCCGACGCCGAAACTGGGTGCGATCCAGGTCACCGACAGCACGTAGAAGGCCACGAACAGCCCGGCGATGAACAGGTGCCGCGGCGCCGAGGCCGCGCCGCGAAAGCTGCTGCCGGTCAGGGTGAACACCGCCAGCGCGGCGATCAGCGCCACCACGAACAGGATCACCCCGGCGGCGGCGGGCGAACCCAGGTGGCGGCCAAGCGCCGCGTTCAGCGCCGCCAGAAGCGGGATGCCCACCCCCGCCGCCGTCATGATCAGGGCCGATTGCATCGCTGTGGTCATGGGTTTCCCTTTCCCGAATTTCACGCTACCCGAACACTACCGATTTCGTGCGCCCGCGCCATGGGCGTCGCATCCAGCCCGAGGAGATCCGCATGAGCCGCATCGTCTATGTCAACGGAACCTACCTGCCGGAAGCCGAGGCGACGGTGTCGGTGTTCGACCGGGGCTTTCTGATGGCCGACGGGGTCTACGAGGTGACCTCGGTTCTGGATGGCAAGCTGATCGACTTCGACGGCCACGCCGCACGGCTGACGCGCTCGCTGGCGGAGCTGGACATGACCCCGCCGATGGCGCGTGACGAGCTGCTGGCGGTGCACCGCGAACTGGTGGCGCGCAACGCCATCACCGACGGGATGATCTATCTCCAGATCACCCGCGGCAACCCCGGCGACCGCAGCTTCACCTTTCCCGACCCCGAGACGACGCCGTGCACGGTGGTCATGTTCACCCAGTCCAAGCCCGGCCTTGCCGACGATCCGGCGGCGAAGGCGGGCATCAGGGTGATCTCGATCCCCGATCAGCGCTGGGGCCGGCGCGACATCAAGACGGTGCAACTTTTGTATCCGTCGATGGGCAAGATGGCGGCGCTGGCGGCGGGGGTGGACGATGCCTGGTTCGTCGAGGACGGCAAGGTCACCGAGGGCACGTCGAACAACGCCTATATCGTGAAGAACCGCAAGATCATCACCCGCGAGTTGTCGTCCGACATCCTGCACGGCATCACCCGCGCGGCGGTGCTGCGCTTTGCCGCCGAGGCGCAGATGGAGGTCGAGGAACGCAGCTTTACCATCGACGAGGCGAAGGGTGCGGACGAGGCGTTCATCACCTCGGCCAGCGCCTTCGTGACACCAGTGGTCGAGGTCGACGGGGCGGCGGTGGGCGATGGCAAGCCCGGCCAGGTGGCGACGCGGCTGCGCGAGATCTATCTCGAGGAAAGCCGCAAGGCGGCGATCTGAGGCGCCTGCACCTTCATCTTGGAAAAATACTCCGGGGAGCGCGAGGGGCTGGCCCCTCGCTCCCGGCCCGGGGGCGGCGCAGTCGCACCTAGCCCTTGTCCTTGCCCACGTTTTCCTTGAACGCGACCTCGAAGGCCGCCTGTTTCTCGGGGCTGGCCTCGGTCTGGTTCTCGGCGCGCCAGGTGTCGTAGGGCATGCCGTAGAAGGCTTCGCGGCCTTCCGCCTTGGTCATTTCGATGCCGCGTTCGTTCGCTGCCTCCTGATACCAGCGGCTGAGGCAGTTGCGGCAGAAGCCGGCCAGGTTCATCAGGTCGATGTTCTGCACGTCCGGGCGGTCGTCCATCAGGTGCTGGCGCAACCGGCGGAAGGCGGCGGCTTCGATCTCAATGCGGGTCTGGTCGTCCATGGCGCGTCTCCTGTCACGGGGTTCGCGCATTGGAGGTGCCCCGGGCGGCGAGGTCAACCGTCCGGGGCGGTTGGCGTCACTTCTTCTTGGGCCCGGCGCCCTTCGGGGCGGCGGCCTTGCCCGTCGGCGCGGGCTTGGCGCCCGGCTTCGCGGCACCCTTGGCAGGGTTCGGCTTCTTGTCCATCGCAAAAAACTCCAAGTGCGAAGGAGATCAGAATAGCACGAAACGCCGATTCGCCACAGCAATCCGCGCGCTCAAAGGGCGGTTGAAACAAGCACCTCTTCAAGGATCGGGGCCAGGCGTTCGGCCCAGTCGCGTTGCTGCCGGTCGGTGCGGATCAGGTCGTTTCGCACCTCGATCAGCACGTTCACCCGGCCCGGCTTGATCGCGTGGCGGTCGACCGAATCGCCCTCCAGATGGCCGCCGTAGGGCTCGTTCTCGCCGACGCAGAGGTCGGGCTCGTCGCGCAGGCGCCGGATCAGCGGCAGCGCGAAACGGGTGTCGCGCCCGTAGAGCACGCCGATATGCCAGGGCCGGGGGTCGCGGCCGCGCAACTGCCGGGTGAAGGTGTGCACCGCGACATAGACGGTATCGTCCTGCCGGGCGGCGAGCCGCGCCACCGCGTCGTGGTAGGGGCGGTAGTAGGCATTGAGCCGGCGCGCGGTCTCGGCGGCGTCGACGTGGCGGTTCGCGGGCACGATGGTGCCGTCATAGAGCTTCATCACCAGCGTCGGATCATCCTCGCCGCGGTTGGGGTCGATCACCAGGCGCGAGAAGTTCGACATCACCACCGGCGCGTCGAGCAACTCGCCCAGGCCGATGGCGATGCCGGCCGCGCCGGGATCCCAGGCGATGTGGCGGTCCATGTCCTCGGGCGGCAGGCCGAGGTCGCCGCCGTTCACATCGGGCGGAACGGTGTTGGTGGCATGGTCCGCGGTGATCAGCCAGCGCGACCGGCGGGCTACGCCGATGATGTGGAAAGGGTGGTATGTCATGGCCGTCTTGCGTTGCTGCTTGGGCCGGTTCTAGACCTGCCGGCGGCAAAGCGCCAGTTGCGAGCGGCGGGGAATTGCGGCATAGAGCGGGGACCGCCGTTATCGCAAACACAAGCAGGCGCAAACCCAAGCGCGACCCAAATCGCCCGGCAAAGGACATGCCCCGGATGCATCGCCATCGTAACGTCAAGATCGTCGCCACGCTCGGACCGGCTTCGGATAGCTACGAGATGATCCGCGACCTGTTCGACACCGGCGCGGACGTGTTTCGCATCAACATGTCGCACGGCACCCACGCCGAACACCGCGCCCGCCACGAGGCGATCCGCCGGGTCGAGCGCGAACGCGGCCGCCCGATCGCCATCCTGGCCGATTTGCAGGGGCCCAAGCTGCGGCTGGGCACCTTCGCCTCGGGCGCGGTCGAGATCGAGGAGGGCGACCATTTCCGGCTCGACCTCGACCCGGAACCGGGCACCGGCGACCGGGTGCAGCTTCCGCACCCCGAGATCTTCGCCGCGTTGGAGCCGGGCGCGTCGCTTCTGGTCAATGACGGCAAGATCCGCCTCACGGTGCTGGACTGCGGCGCCGATTTCGCCAATTGCGAGGTCATGGTGGGCGGCACGATCTCGGACCGCAAGGGGGTCAACGTGCCCGACGTGGTGCTGCCGCTGGCGGCGCTGTCGGACAAGGACCGTGACGACCTGGAATTTGCCTGCGAGTTGGGGATCGACTGGCTGGCGCTGAGTTTCGTGCAGCGGCCCGAGGACGTGGACGAGGCCCGCCGGCTGGCCAATGGCCGCGCCGCGGTGCTGGCCAAGATCGAGAAACCGACCGCGGTGCGCTGTTTCGACGACATCCTGGCGGTGTCGGACGGGATCATGGTGGCGCGCGGCGATCTGGGGGTGGAACTGCCGGTGCAGAACGTGCCGCCGATCCAGAAACGCCTGATCCAGGCCTGCCGCACCGCCGCCAAGCCGGTGATCGTGGCGACGCAGATGATGGAAAGCATGATCGACAGCCCGGTGCCGACCCGGGCCGAGGTCTCGGACGTGGCCAACGCGATCTACGAGGGGGCGGATGCGATCATGCTGTCGGCGGAAAGCGCGGCCGGAAGCTATCCGCTGGAAGCGGTGGCGACGATGGACGCGGTCGCGATCGAGGTCGAGCATGACCCGATGTATCGCCAGATCATCGAAAACAGCCGGGTGATCGAGCGGCGCACGGTGGCCGACGGCATCGTCTCGGCGGCGCGCGAGATCGCCGAGGCGACCGACATCAAGGCGATCTGCTGCTTCACCCAGTCGGGCACCACCGCCGCCCTGACCGCGCGCGAACGCCCGCGCGTGCCGATCCTGGCGCTGACCCAGCTCGAAGGCACGGCGCGGCGCCTGTGCCTGACCTGGGGGATCACCTGTTTCATGCCCGAGGGCCATGTCGACCGCTTCAAGGATGCGGTGGTCAACGCGGCGCGGGCGGCGCGCGATTCCGGTATCGGCACCGAGAACGATCAGATCGTGGTCACCGCGGGCGTGCCCTTCAACGTGCCGGGCACGACCAACATCCTTCGGGTCGCCCCCTGTGCGGAACGGTTGATTTTCGCCACCGACCCCGAATAGTCTGACATGCCCGCGCCTCGCGGGCGCGGCAGCGGGGGCATGCATGCAATTCGACCTTTACCTGGTCATCGGGCTGGTCATCCTGGTCTTTTCGATCCCGTCCATCGTCTCGTCCTATTCCGAGGGCCGCGCGCCCCGCATCGCGGCGCTCTTGCTGCTGGTCGGCGGCGGCATGGTGGTCTATGCGCTGACGCAGAAGGGCGGGGGCTATACGCTGGACGACATCCCGCGCGCCTTCGTGCGGGTGGTGGGGCATTACCTGAACTGAGGCCGAACCTGACCTGAAGTGCGTCAGCCGCGCGGCAACAGCGCGATCGGCGCACGCTCGTCCACGGCGAAATCGAGCGGCGGGCGGTCGGTGGCGGCGGTGGCGCGTTTGAATTCGTAGCGCATCAGGTCGCCATCTTCCTCGGACGCGACGATCAGGCATTGCGACAGGTGGCGCGCGCCGTCGAAGATGTCGACCAGCCCGCGCAGCCGGGGCGCGTTCTCGAGATCGAGGGAAAAGCCGCCCTCGCGGTAATCGAGCACCGGAAACGACACGTCGCCCACCGTCACCCGGAGCCTCGCCTTTTTGCGGCGGTCGCGCTTGCGGGCCAGTTCCAGCCCCTCGCGCACCTCTTTCGGCAGGAAATCCATGTGCCACCCTCCCCCTTGGGATAAACCATGCCACGGATTGGGTTTACGTCAAGTCAAGGCTTCGAGACCGGGGTGCCCAGGCTCAGATGTTGTGGTCTTCCACCAGGTCGACACCAGCCACGGGGCGCAGCACATGCGGCTTCATCGGGTCATAGAGCGCCGAGTCGCGAAAATCGCGCGCCTCGCCCAGTGCCGGGCCGACGAGAATCAGCGCGGTGCGGGTGATTTTCTCGGCCCGCACCTTGGCGCGGATGTCAGCGAGCGTGCCCCGGATCAGCAGTTGATCGGGCCAGCCGACGCGGTAGGCGACCACCACCGGGCAGTCGGCGCCGTAATGCGGGGTCAGTTGCCGCTCGATCTCGCGCAGGTTGCGCACGGCGAGGTGAATGGCCAGCGTCGCACCGGTGCGCCCGAAGTTTTCCAGCGTCTCGCCCGGCGGCATCGCGGTCGACTGCATCGACATGCGCGTCAGCACCACCGATTGCGCGATCTCGGGGATGGTCAATTCCTGCCCCAGCGCGGCGGCGGCGGCGGCATAGGCGGGCACGCCGGGGACGATGTCGTAGGGGATGCCGTCGGCCTTGAGGCGGCGGATCTGCTCGGCGATGGCGCCGTAAAGGCTGGGGTCGCCGGAATGCACGCGAGCCACGTCCTCGCCGCGGGCGTGCGCGGCCCTGATCTCGGCATGGGTCTGCTCAAGCGTCATCGCGGCGGTGTCCATCACCCTGGCGCCTTCGGGGGCGCAGGCGACGACCTCGGGCGGGACCAGCGAACCGGCATAAAGGCAGACCGGGCAGTCGCTGATGAGGCGCTGCGCCTTCAGGGTCAGAAGCTCGGGGTCGCCGGGGCCGGCGCCGATGAAATGGACGGTCATGCGAGGTCTCCGTCGATCTTGCGGGCATAGCCGCGCGGGGTGTAGAAGCGCGGCCCGTCGCCAAGCTGGGCCAGCCGCGAATTGGACGAGCCGACCAGAACGACCGTGAGCATGTCGACCTCGTCCACCTCAAGCTCCGACAGCATACGGTAGCGTAGGGTTTCCTCGGGGCGACCGAGGCTTGAGGCCAGCAACACCGGGGTTCCCGGCGGGCGATGGGCCAGAAGGATGTCGCGCGCCTCGGCCAGCAGGGTGCGGCGGCGACGCGACACGGGGTTGTAGAAGGCGATCACGAAATCCCCCTCGGCGGCGGCGTGCAGGCGGCGGATGATATCGTCGCGCGGGGTCAGAAGGTCGGACAGCGAGATGGCGCAGAAGTCGTGCCCCAGCGGCGCACCGGCGCGGGCGGCGGCGGCTTGCAGGGCCGAGACGCCGGGGGCCGAGACCACCTCGACCCGGCGCGCGGCATCTGACACACCATGCGCATCAGGCGCGCGGTCGAGCAGTTCGTAGACCAGCGCACCCATCGCGTAAATGCCTGCGTCGCCTGACGAAATCAGCGCGACCCGGATGCCCTTGCCAGCCTGTTCAAGGGCGTAGCGGCAGCGATCTTCCTCGCCGCCCAGCGGGAAATCGGTGCGGGTCTTGCCCGCGGCGAGGGGGCCAAGCAGGTCGATGTAGAGGCCGTAGCCCACCAGTTCATCGGCCTCGGCAATCATCCGGCTGGCCTCCGGCGTGCGCCAGGCGGATTGGCCGGGGCCGATGCCGACGATCGAAAGCCGCCCGCGCGAGCGGCCCCGTGCCTCGGTGATCGGGCCGGGGGCTTTTGCCAATGCGGCGGTGGCCATGGCGGTCTTGATCTTGGGAATCCATACGGTGGAGTCCGGTCCTGCAGCGGCAAGGGCCGCGTTCTCGGCCACGCCGTGGGTTCCGACCTCGGCAAACACCACCTCGGAGGCGGTGGTGGCGCGCGGCGTCTCGGCCTCGAGCTCGGCGGCGGTAAAGAGGCGCAGCGGCACGCCCAGATGGCGGGCGAGCGCGTGCATCGCGGGTTCATCCGCCTTGAGGTCGAGCGTGGCGATGGCAGCCAGCGCGCCGGGGGCGAGGTTGGCTTGCGAAAGCAGGTCGTCGGCCAGCCCGATCAGTTCATCCGGCGGGCAGTTGCGTGCGCAGCCGACGCCGAGAACCGCGCGTTTCGGGTGAAAGACAAGGGTGGTGCCGGTGGGTGCGGCGGGGGCGGTGGTGCAGATGATCTCGACGGGATCGGCGCTGGCTTCGGGCAGGTCCATGAGCCATGTGGCCCGGTCGGCCTCGTCGCCGGTCACGCGCGCACCGGCGCCGGAGAGCAGCGCCGCCATCGCGGATTTGGCCGCGCCGGGGTTGGCCAGCACCCAGCCTGCGGGCGGCTCATCGAGCGCCACGCCCAGCGCCACGTCGCCCGCCGTGGTCACGGCGGCGGTGGCCCCGAGCGCCTGGGCGATGTCGGCGGCCAGCCGGTTGGCGCCGTGATGACCGCCGAGAAGCGGCACCACGACGCTGCCGTCATCGGAGACCGCGACCACCGGCGGCTCGGTGGTCTTGTCGGACAGGAGCGGCGCGACGGCGCGGATCAGGATTCCGGCGGCGCAGATCCCGATCACCGGGATACCGGCGGCGAAGAGGTCGCGGGTGTGGGCAAGGGCATCGGGAAAGAAGGCGTCGGCGCGGTCAACCCGGCCTTCGCGCCCGTGCAGGGGCGCGCCGAGGTGGGCGGCGACGCGCTGCGCCACCGGCGCGCCCGCGCGGTTGAGGCAGAGCACGACAGGGGTTACAGCCACGGGTCGGCTCCTTTGGTGACGAGGATGAGCGAGAAATAGGGGGCGGGGTCGGGGGCCTCGGCCAGCGGCAGGATGCGTTCGGCGGCAAGCGTGGCACGCTCGACATAGCGGGCGCGGTCGGCAAGGCCGAGATCGTCCAGAAGCGCGCGCACCCGCCCGATGTGGCGGCCGAGTTTCAGGATCGTAAAGCTGTCGGCGGCTTCCATACGCTTGCGTAGGGTGGCATCGTCAAGGGGCGCCGGGATCACCGCCGTGACCTCGTTGCGGGCGGCCAGCGGCAGGCCGGCGCGGGCGGAGGCGGCGGAGATGGAGGTGACACCGGGGATGACTTCGACATCGTAGCGGGGCGACAGGCGGGCGTGGATATACATGAACGAGCCGTAGAACAGCGGGTCACCCTCGCAGAGCATCACCACGTCGTGGCCCGCGTCCAGCGCCTCGGCAATGCGGGCGGCGCCGGTGTCATAGGCGGCCTGCGCGGGGGCGCGGGCCTGGGTCATGGGCACTTCGATGACCAGTTCGGCCACGCCTTCGGGGATCAGCCCGGCGGCGATGGCGCGGGCCAGGCTGTCGGTTCCGGGAAGTGCTGGGTAGGCAACGACCTTGGCCGCTGCGATCAGGCGGGCGGCCTTCAGCGTGATCAGGTCGGGGTCGCCGGGGCCGAGACCGACGCCGTAGAGCGTGCCGGTCATCGCTTCACCATGCTCCACTGGGTCACCGGCATCATCGGGCGCCAGCCGCTATGCGGGCCGAGTGGTGCTGCGCGGGACACGGCGATCTTGGTCAGCTCGCCGCCGTGGCGGTTGTGCAGGTCGATCAGCAGGGCCTCGCTGTCGAGGGTGACGGCGTTGGCGACCAGTCGTCCGAGCGGTTTCAGGGCGGACCATGCGGCTTCGTATGTTGCCTCGGACAGCCCGCCGCCGATGAACACGGCGTCGGGGGCGTCCAGCCCGTCGAGCGCCTCGGGCACCTTGCCGTCGATCAGCTCAAGCCGCGGCACGCCCAGCGCCAGCGCGTTTTCGGCGGCCATGGCGCGGCGGTCGGCGCGCGGTTCGATGCCGATCGCGCGGGTGTAGCGCGCGGCGCGCATCCACTCGACGGCGACCGAGCCGCAGCCGGTGCCGATGTCCCACAGAAGTGCTCCACGCATCGGCATCAGCTTGGCCACAGTCAGCGCGCGGACCTCGCGCTTGGTCATGGTGCCATCGTGCTGGAACAGCTCGTCCGCCAGCCCCGGCACGCGCGGCAGAAGGGCCGCGTCCGGGGCTGCGATGCATTCGACGGCGAGGGTGTTGAAGGGCGGCACCTCGTGGTGCCAGTTCCGCGCGGTGGCGTCGAACCGGGCCTCGTCGGTGCCGCCCATGTTGGCCATGACGGTCATCCGGCTGTCGCCAAAGCCGCGGTCGGTCAGGAACCGCGCGATCTGAGCCGGGGTTTCGGCCCCGGTGGTCAGGATCAGGAGGCGCGCGTCGGGCTGGATGAAGGCGATCATCTGCTCGACCGGGCGGCCATGCACGGTCAGGGTTTCGAGATCCGCCATCGACCAGCCCATGCGCGCGGCGGCAAGCTGGAAGGCGGAGAGTTGCGGGTGATAGGTGATCTTGCCCGCCGGAATGGCGCGCCCGATGCGCGCGCCGACCGAGAACCAGAGCGGATCGCCGGTGGCCAGCACCACCACCCGCTGACCGCGCAGGCCGGTCAGCGTGTCGAGCAGGGCATCGAACGGCGAGGGCCAGGCGATGCGGCGGGCCTCAAGCCCATCCGTCAGCGTATGGTGACGCTCGCCGCCGAGGATCACCTCGGCGGCTTCCACCACCGCGCGCGCTGCGGGGGTGAGGCCGTCGAGACCGTCTTCGCCGATGCCGACGATGTGCAGCCAGGGGGTCATGGGGCAATCTCCACAAGTCCTGCGGCCAGCGCGTTGACCGCCGCCGAGGCCATCGCCGAGCCGCCGCGCCGCCCGCGCAGGGCAACGAAATCGCAGCCGCGCGGGTTGTTTGCAAGCTCGGCCTTGGATTCGGCCGCCCCCACGAAGCCGACCGGGAAGCCGAGGATGACGGCGGGCCTCGGTCCGCCCGCGTCGATCAGTTCGAGGAGGTGAAACAGGGCGGTGGGGGCATTGCCGATGGCGACCGCGGCGCCGTCCAGGTGGTCGGCCCAAAGCTCGACCGCGGCGGCGGAGCGGGTGTTGCCGATGGCGCGGGCACGGTCCGGCACGGTGGGGTGGTTCAGGGTGACGATCACGTCGTTTTCTGCGGGAAGGTGGCGGCGGATGATCCCGGCGGCGACCATTTCGCAATCGCAGAGGATGGGCGCGCCCCGGGCCAGCGCCGCTTGCCCGGCCTCATAGGCTCCGGGCGAGAACGCCAGCCGGTCGGCCACCTCGACCATGCCGCAGGCGTGGATCAGGCGGGTGGCCAGCGCGCGCATCCCGTCGGGGAAACGGTCAAGCCGGGCCTCGCGCGCGACGGTGGCGAAACTGGCGGCATAGATCGCGCGCGGGTCGCGCTCGTAGTGCAGAGGCGGGCGGCCCGTCATCTGCGGCGCGCCGATTCCGGGCCATGCGGGTGGCTGGCGTGAGGGTATTCGGCGTGGTGGTGATGGTGGTGATGGCCGTCGCCGTGGTCGTGGTCGTGGTCGTGACCGTGGTGATGGTGGTGGTGATGCGCCATTTCGAGCCTGCATTCGCCGGTGCAGAAGGTGTCGCACAGCGCGCAATCGGCCACGTTGGAGCCGGGGGCGCTGGCGCCCTGGCCTTCGACGTGGTGGTGGTGGCTTTCCTGCACCGCGCCGACCTCGGCCTCGAAGCCCAGCACCTCGGTGCGGTATTTGCACATCACGCAGGTCGGCGGCGGCACCTCGGCAAAGGCCGGGTGGCGGGCGCGCTCGGCGGCGCTGATGTGGCGATGCTCGCCGCCGTTCAGCGACAGGATCTGCTCACGATAGGCGCAGGTGCCGCAGTTCGGCGGCGGGACCGCGCCAAGCTGTTCGGTGACGCGCTCGGCGAAGGTTTCCAGCACCTTGGGATGATCGTTGAGATAGCCCGCCTTGATGAACTGAATCTCGGGGTGGGCGGCGGCGACCTTGTCGGTGAAGCCATAGATGCGGTCGATCAGGATGCCGGTGAACAGGAAATAGGGGAACACCACGATGCGCTTGTAGCCAAGGCGCGCGGCGTGGGTCAGGCAGGGTTCGACCAGCGGGAAGGTGACGCCGGAATAGCCGACCTCGAGCCAGCCGAAGCCCATGCCCTCCTGCAACAGGCGCGCGACCTTGGCGACGTTGCCGTTGGCGTCGGGGTCCGATGCACCGCGCCCGATCACGACAAGGCAGGTTTCCTCCAGCGGGACCGGGCCGTGGGCGGCATCGGCCCGCGCCACGGCTTCGCGCACCCGGTCGCCGGCGGCGGCGATCATCTTGGGGTCCAGCCCAAGCTCACGGCCATAGCTGACCTCGATGCCGTGCTCGGCGCTATAGGCGTTCAGCACGGTGGGAATGTCGTTCTTGGTGTGCATCGCGGCAAACAGCATGCCCGGCACCGCCACGATCCTGTCGACGCCCGAAGTGCGCAGGTTGTCGAGGCCTGCGCGGATCACCGGGTTGGCGAACTCGAGATAGCCGTAGTCGGTCAGCCAGTGGTCGGGCAGGAAGGCAGGCAGTTTCTCGGCCAGCACCTTGAATTCGTCCACCGCCGCCTGGCTGCGCGAGCCGTGGCCGCAGATCATCACACCGATTTTTTCCATGTCAGGCGTCCTGAAGTTCGTCTTCGGGGGTGGCCTCGTCGCGGTCTTCGGCCTCGTCCTTGGGGCGGCCCTTGAGCGCGCCCCAGATCGCGACGCCGATGGCCAGCCCGATGGCGACGCCCGCGGCGATGTGGTCGTGGCCCGCGACATCCGCCAGGTGGCCGGGGTGGGCCCCGGCGGCGGCGGGGGCCAGGATCAGGGGAAGGGTTGCAAGCGGTTTCATGGCACATCCTTTTCACGGGCCGAAACGGCCAAAGAGGCTGTGCATATCGACGATGCCGCACCTTGATCCCCGGTCTGGGTCGATCGCCGCGCGGCACACCTCTCCGGCCCCTCGGGGCATCGTCGGGGGTGGTATAGGCCGGGGGGCCGCGAGGCTCAATGACCGAAACGACGAAACCGCGCCGAAGCGCGACGCCGGTGTTGTGCGCACCCGCACAGAACTTGCGCGCAAGGCGGGGTTTCGTGTGTTGGGGGATCGGCCTAGGTAAGGATCAAAGGAGACTGATCATGGGCCAACTCGTCAACGGTCACTGGAAGACCGACAATTTCGACACCACCGCGACCGGCGGCAAGTTCGTGCGCGCCACCACCGCGTTTCGCAACTGGATCACACCGGATGGATCGCCCGGGCCTTCGGGCGAAGGCGGCTTTGCCGCCGAGAGCGGGCGCTATCACCTCTATGTGTCCTATGCCTGTCCCTGGGCGCATCGCACGCTGATCTTTCGGGCGCTGAAGGGGCTGGAGGATTATATCAGCGTATCGGTGGTGCATCCCGACATGCTGGACGACGGCTGGACCTTCGCCACCGATTTCCCCGGCGCGACCGGCGACGGGCTGCACGGTGCTGAGTTCTTGCGCGATGTCTACCTGCGTGCCGACCCCGGGATATCAGGGCGGGTGACGGTGCCGGTCCTGTGGGACAAGAAACGCGACACAATCGTGTCCAACGAGTCCTCCGAGATCATCCGCATGTTCAACTCGGCCTTCGACGGGATCACCGGCGACGGCCAGGATTTCTGGCCCGAGGCGATGCGTGGCGAGATCGAGGCGGTGAACGAGCGGATTTATCACACCGTCAACAACGGTGTTTACAAGGCGGGCTTTGCCGGCGCGCAGGCGGCCTATGACGAGGCGGTCCATGCGCTGTTCGATACGCTCGACTGGGTCGAGGAGCGGTTGTCGCGGCAACGCTACCTGATGGGCGAGACGCTGACGGAAGCCGACTGGCGGCTGTTCGTGACGCTGGCGCGGTTCGACGAGGTCTATCACGGGCATTTCAAGTGCAACCGCCGGAGGCTGATCGACTATCCCAACCTCTGGGCCTATGCGCGCGAGCTTTACCAGTGGCCGGGCGTGGCGGCGACGGTGCGGGCGGATCACTATATCCGCCATTACCACTACAGCCACGACACGGTTAACCCGTTCCGCATCATCCCGATCGGGCCGGTGCTCGACTGGGAGGAACCGCACGGGCGGGGCTGAATGCCCTTCCCAAGCGGCGGGCGCGGCCCCATATTGAGATCATGCCGATCCTGATGCTGATCATCATTGGTGCCGCCGCCGGATTCATCGCCACACGGCTGATGGATTTCCGCGTCGGCGTGCCGACCACCATCCTGATCGGCGTGCTGGGCGCGCTGATCGGGGGGCTGGTGCTGCGGTTCCTGCTTCTGCTGACCGGGGTTGCGGCCGGGATCGTCGGCGCGATCCTCGGGGCGCTTCTGCTGATCTGGATCTGGCAGCGCTACGTCAGCTAGCCTTGACCTTGTAAGGCGCCATGCCCGCGCGGGCGAGTTCGTCGGCGCGTTCGTTCTCGGCGTGACCGGCGTGGCCCTTGATCCATTTCCAGGTGACATCGTGACGGGCCTGCGCCTCGTCCAGGCGCTGCCAAAGCTCGACGTTCTTCACGGGCTTTTTCGACGCGGTCTTCCAGCCGTTCCTTTTCCAGCCGTGAATCCAGGCGGTCACGCCGTTCTTCACATAGGCCGAATCGGTGACGATGGTGATGGACGCCGGGCGTTCGAGCGTTTCCAGCGCCATGATCGCGGCCATGAGTTCCATGCGGTTGTTGGTGGTGTCGGCCTCGCCGCCCGAAAGCTCGCGGGTCTTGATCACCTTGCCGCCGTTTCGGGCCTCCAAAAGCACGCCCCAGCCGCCGGGGCCGGGGTTGCCGGAGCAGGCGCCGTCGGTATGGGCGACGAGATCAACCATTGGCCTGCACCCAGATCCAGGGCGACCGGGTGCCGTCAAGGCCGGTGCCCGCGCCGTGATGTGTCGTGGTGGGGGTGAAACCGGCCTTGGTCAGGTGGCGCATCAACTCGTCCTCGGAATAATAGGTGTAGAACCGCCCCAGCCGGTCGCGGGCCTCGCCTGTGCCGAGTTTCATGCCGATATGCAAGCGCCCGCCGGGTTTGAGGGCGCGGTGCAGGCGGGCAAGATGGCCGGGAAACGTGGCGCGTGGGGCGTGGAGCAGCGAGAAGTTGGCCCAGATGCCGTCGTAGGTGTCGAGGGTGTCGATCTGGTCGAACGTCGCCTGTCGGGCCGGGACGCCAAGTTCACGCGCCCGGCTGACCATCGCGGGCACCGCATCGACCGCATCGACTGAAAAGCCCGCATCGAGAAACCGCCGCGCGCTGTCGCCCGGCCCGCAGCCGAGGTCGAGAACATGGCCGCCCTGGGGCAGGGCCGCGACGAAATCGGCAAACCCCGGCGCGGCGGCGCGGCCGACCAGTTCGGCATAGTCATGCGCGCGGGTCTCATAGACCAGCAGGGTTTCGTGGTCGGCGGTCATGTCTGTTTGCTCGACAAGAGGGCGGTGTGTTCGGCAAGCGCCGGTTGGGGCGGGTCATCGGACATTACCGTGTCGAAGTATTTCGCCGCCGGATCGTGGAACCGGATCGTGCCCGCGCCGCTCATGCAGGCTGCCTGAGCACGCGCGGCACCTTGAATTCGACGTTCTCGCGGGTGGTCTCGACGGTTTCGACGGTGACCGCGAACCGCTCGTGAAAGGCGGCGACGACCTCGTCGACCAGCACTTCGGGGGCCGATGCGCCCGCCGTCAGGCCGATGGCCTTCACGCCCTCAAGCGCGCGCCAGTCGATCTCGGCGGCGCGTCCGACAAGCTGGGCATAGCGGCACCCGGCGCTGCGCGCGACCTCGACCAGGCGGCGGGAGTTGGACGAGTTGGGCGCACCGATGACCAACAGCGCCTCGACCTTGGGGGCAATCGCCTTGACCGCCGCCTGCCGGTTGGTGGTGGCATAGCAGATGTCTTCCTTGTGCGGCCCGGTGATGCCGGGAAACCGCGCGACGAGGGCGGCCACGATCCCGGCGGTGTCGTCCACGGAAAGGGTGGTCTGGGTGATATAGGCCAGCCGCTCGGGGTCACGCGGGGCGAGGGTGGCGACATCCTCGGCGGTTTCGACCAGCAGGACCTCGCCCTCGGGCAGTTGGCCCATCGTGCCGATGGTCTCGGGGTGGCCGGCATGGCCGATCATCACCATCTGCAGGCCGTTCTCATGGTGGCGCTCGGCCTCGATATGGACTTTGGACACCAAGGGACAGGTGGCATCGACATAGACCATGTTGCGCCGGTCGGCGGCCTCGGGCACGGACTTGGCCACGCCATGCGCCGAGAAGATCACCGGCCGGTCGTCGGGCACTTCGTCCAGTTCCTCGACGAACACAGCACCCTTGGCCCGCAGCCCGTCGACCACGTATTTGTTGTGCACGATCTCGTGGCGGACATAGATCGGCGCGCCCCATTTCTCGATCGCCATCTCGACGATGCGGATGGCGCGGTCGACCCCGGCGCAGAACCCGCGTGGGGCGGCGAGGTAGAGGGTGAGGGGCGGTTTGGGCATGGATCACTCCGGCGGCTTTGGTCGAGACCTAAGACCTCGGGCCGCGAGGGTCCAGTGGTTTGGCCCGGTCCCGACCGTCACGGCGGCGTGAGGCGGGGCACGGGATTCGCGCCGGTCCCTGGTTCGTTCATTCAGAAGCTGCCCTGAAAGACCGCCAGTTGCCCCGCCCGGCGGCACGCCGGGCAGCGCCGACCCGCCCGTCGTGTCGGAGGCGCGCTTGCAGCGCGACGGGGCGGCGCTTCACGCCACCCCGCGGGCCGGCGCTACCCTTTGGGATCTTGGCAGACGTTTGGTTTCCACGTGTGGGCAGAACAGGCTCCATGAGGCGGGGCACGACGCCGCACCGCGTTGAACCCGCGGCTCGGGTTGCACATCTGTAAAGAAAGGCGTTCCCGCCCCGGCGGGCGCAGAGGTGATTTGAAAGGAGGCTTTGCCATGAAAGGCTATCTCGACAATATCGAGGACCGGACCGAGGAGAACCGCGATTTTCGGCGCGTGCTCTATACCGGCAAGAACCTGCAACTGGTTCTGATGGCGCTGCAACCGGGCGAGGATATCGGTGAGGAAGTGCATGACGACCACGACCAGTTCTTCCGCATCGAGACCGGCACCGGCGAGGTTCTGATCGACGACACAACCCGCCCGATCAAGGGCGACGACGGCATCATCGTGCCGGCGGGCGCGCGTCACAACGTGACCAATACCGGCGACGAGGTGCTGACGCTCTACACGATCTACGGGCCGCCGGAGCATCGTGACGGTGTGGTGCACAAGACCAAGGCCGAAGCCGAGGCCGATGACGAGCATTTCGACGGGACCACCACCGAATAGGCGTCAGAGCATCCACTTGATCGGCAGCCAGCCGACCACACGCACCAGAAACCGGGCCGGCGCCGTCGTGCGCGGCTCGGTCGTGTGGCGGGTCCGGGTGCCGTCGGGGTCGGTCTCGATCCATTGCAGCCGGTCTTGCGCGTCCAGTTCGACCGCGTAGGCGCCGACACCGGCGTTGCTGTCGATCTGGCCGGACATCAGTTCTGAAAGGGCGGGGCTTTCGATCAGAAAGCCCATTTCGCAGTTCAGAAAGGCCGAACGCGGGTCGAAGTTGAACGAGCCGATGAAGATCCGTTCGCGGTCGACGATCAGCGTCTTGGCGTGCAGGCTGGTGGTCGATGAGCCGAGAATGCCGAAATCGTCAAGCCGGGTCCGCTCTTCGCCGCCCGATTTCAGTTCGAACAGTTCAATCCCCGCCGACAAGAGCGGCGCGCGCGTGCCGGCATAGCCCGCGTGCACCAGCATCACGTCGGTCGCCTCCATCGAGTTGGTCATGGCGCGGACCCTGACGCCATTACCGGCGGCCTCGGTCAGATAGCCGATCAGCCGGTCGCCGGGCACGAAATAGGCCGAGATCAGGTCGATGCTGCGCTCGGCGGTGTCGAGGATGCCGGCAAGCTGGTTGATCATCAGCCCGTTGCGGTTCTTGAGCCGTCCCAACCCCTTTGCCGGATCGTCGCTGACCAGCACGGCCTCGACCCATTCCGGCTCCAGCGTCCGGTCGGTCAGCGCGCGCACGAATCTCGACGTGGCGATGGCGTCGCGGTAGGCGGGGGCGTCGGGCTGGGCCAGGGCGCGCTCCAACGCGCGGTCGAGCAGGGCGAGGCCATCCTCGGGCGGCGGCACGAACAGCGCGATGGGATAGGACGAGGCGCTGGCCCAGTAGGCGTCGAAATCGTCGGCGACCTCATGGGCGGCCTTGCCCACGGCCAGCACGTCGAGGTCGAAATAATGCGCCTCGTTGCCGCGCTCGAAATAGATGTCGCCGATGTTGCGGCCGCCGACGATGGTAACGGCACCGTCGACGGAGAAGGACTTGTTGTGCATCCGCCGGTTCAGGCGGGGGAAATCGAATAGATACGAGGCGAATTTCGGGTGCCGGAAGGTGAACGGGTTGAACAGCCGAACCTCGGCGTTGTCGAGCGCGTCGAACGCGGCCAGCAGCGGGTCGAGCCCGGCGATGCCGTTGTCATCGAGCAACAGCCGCACCCGCACGCCACGCTCGGCGGCCCGGCGCAGCGCGTCCAGCAGCAGGATGCCCGAGGCGTCGTTCTGCCAGATGTAATAGCGCGCATCTATGCTCTCTTCGGCCCTGTCGGCCAGCAGGTAGCGCGAGGCGAAGGCGTCGAGGCCGGATTTCAGCGGCATCACGCCGGACAGCCCGGGATGCGCCTCCATGCGTTCCAGAAGCGCCCGGCCCAGGGTGGTATCCTGCGACGGCGGCAGCGCGCGTGACACGGTGCGGTCCGCCAGCGAGGGCAGGGGGAAGAAAAAGCGGGCCGCCACGATCAGGACCGTGGCGGCAACCGTGACCGCGCCGAGAAGCTTCAGAATGCTGACAATCATCGGGCCTCCGAGGTGGCGCGGACGCGGGCTGTTCGCGTCAGCTTAACGGGTTCAGGCGTCGACGTCTTGTTCCTCGTCCTGACCCTCATGGCGCGGTTCGCGCGGCGGGCGGCCGATCACGTCGCGCAGCTCTTCGAGCTCGATGAAGTTGTCGGCCTGGCGGCGCAGCTCGTCCGCGATCATCGGCGGCTGGCTGCGGATGGTCGAGACCACCGACACCCGCACGCCCCGGCGCTGCAACCCCTCGACCAGCGGGCGGAAATCGCCGTCGCCCGAGAACAGCACGATATGATCGACACGGTCCGCGACCTCCATCGCGTCGACCGCCAGTTCGATATCCATGTTGCCCTTGACCTTGCGCCGGCCCATCGAGTCGGTGAACTCCTTGGCCGGTTTGGTCACCATGGTGAAGCCATTGTATTGCAGCCAGTCCACCAGCGGGCGGATCGGCGAATACTCGTCGTTTTCAAGCAAGGCGGTGTAGTAATATGCCCGAAGCAGCTTGCCCCGGCGCATGAACTCCTGCCGAAGCAGCTTGTAGTCGATGTCGAACCCCAGCGCCTTGGCGGCGGCATAAAGATTCGATCCGTCAATGAACAGCGCAAGCCGTTCGTCCCGATAAAACATAATCTGTCCTTTCGAATGTCTTTCGCCGTCCTCCCCGTGAGTGATATGAGCCGTGAGTGGTCCGGGTGGTCGCGTTTCGGCGAAGATGATCCGAAGATAGGGATTTGTTGTCATGCCGCAAGTTGAGCGGCCGCTTGAAGCGGGCGAAATGATGCTGATCGCGCTGGGCAGCAACGCAACGTCGCGTCACGGCCCGCCGCCTGAGATCGTCGCGCGGGCGATGGACGCCATCGATACCGGGCCGATCCGGGTGCTGGCGCGCAGCCGGCTTTACCGCACGCCGTGCTTTCCGGCGGGGGCGGGCGCGGACTATGTCAACGCGGCGGTTCTGTGCGACACGGCGCTGTCGCCGGGCGAGGTGCTGGAGCGGCTGCACCGGATCGAGCGCGCGTTCGACCGGGTGCGCAAGGAACGCTGGGCCAGCCGGACGCTCGATCTGGACCTATTGACGATGGGCGAGCGGGTGCTGCCGGACATGGAAACGCTGCGCCACTGGGTCGAACTGGCCCCGGAACGTCAGCGCGAGGAAGCGCCGGAGGTGCTGGTGCTGCCGCATCCGCGCATCCAGGATCGCGCCTTCGTGCTGGTGCCCGCCGCCGAGGTCGCGCCGGGCTGGCGGCATCCCTTGACCGGGCAGACGCTGGCCGAGATGCGCGACGCGCTGCCGGTGGCGGAGCGGGCGGAGATCGTGGCGCTGGATTAGCGTCAGGGCCGGATCTCGACCTCGGTGCCGATCGGGGTGATGCGCCAAAGCTCCTCGATCTCGGTATCGGACACCGCGATGCAGCCCTCGGTCCAGTCATAGCGCAGGGTCGCCACCGCGCCGAAGCCGTTGGGCTGACCGTGGATGAAGATGTCGCCGCCGGGGGAATAGCCGGCTGCGGCGGCGCGGGCGCGGTCGTCGGGGTGCGGGTAATCCAGCCCAAGCGACAGGTGAAAGGCGCTGGCCGGATTGCGCCGGTCGATGCGGAAGGTGCCTTCGGGGGTCTTGCCGTCGCCCACGCGGTCCTTGTCGCCCTGGGGGGCAAAGCCCAGCGCGACGCGGTAGGTTCTGAGCGCCTCGCCCTCGCGGTAGACGGTCAGGCGGCGGGCGGATTTCTCGATCAGGATGCGGTCGATCTGGCCGGTCAGCGGGGCCAGCGGCGGCGGCGTGACGGGCGGTGCGAAGTAACGCTCATAGGCGATGAAGCCCGCCAGCCCGATGGCCGCGAAGAACACCAGCGCCGCGATGCGCCGGACCGCGCGCCTCATTGCAGGTCGGAAAACGCCGCCTGCAACCGCTCGACCGCCTCTACGACGCGGGCGCGGGGGGTGGCGAGGTTGAAGCGCAGAAAGCTCTCGCCACCCTTGCCGAAGGTCGGGCCGTGGTTGGCGGCGATGCGGGCCTGGGTCTCGACCCGCGCGGTGAAGTCTTCGCGCGGCATGCCGGTGCCGGTGAAGTCGACCCAGGCGAGATAGGTGGATTCGAGCGGCATCGAATGCAGCCCCGGGATCGCGTCGATGCCCTGGTCGAACAGGCGCCGGTTGCCGTCGAGATAGTCGATGAGGCCATCCACCCAGGCCGCGCCCGCCGGGCTGTAGGCGGCTTCGGCCATGACCAGCCCGAAGCTGTTGGCCGACATGCCCAGCGCCGCCATCCGATCCGCGAAACGGGCGCGCAGGGCGGCATCATGGATGATCACGTTGCCGGTATGGCTGCCGGCGATGTTGAAGGTCTTGGTGGTGGCGGTCATCATCACCAGCCGGTCCTCGATACCCTCGATCAGCGCCATCGGGATGTGGGTGCTGCCGGGGAACACGAGGTCGTGGTGGATCTCGTCGGACACAAGGATCAGGTCGTGCCGTTTGGCGAAGGCGGCGACGCCCGCAAGCTCATTGCGCGACCAAACCCGGCCGCCGGGGTTGTGGGGCGAGCAGAACACCAGCATGGTTTCGCGCCCGGTCATCTGCGCGTCCCAGGCGTCGAAATCGAGGCGGTAGCGCCCGGCGTCGTTCACCATCTCGCATTCCACCACCTCGCGGCCCGCAGCGCGGATGACCTTGGCGAAGGCGTGATAGACCGGGGTGAACAGCACCACCCCGTCGCCCGGCGCGGTGAAGGTGTCGACGCACATCGCGGTGCCGTTCACCAGCCCGTGGGTGGTGAAGATCGCGCCCGGATCGACGGTCCAGCCGTGGCGTTCGGCCATCCACCAGCAGATCGCGGCGCGGTAGCCGGTGTCGTCGCCGTAATAGCCGTAGATGCCGTGATCGAGCATCGCGGCAAGCGCCGCCTGGATCGGGTCGGCGGCGCGGAAATCCATGTCGGCCACCCACATCGGAAGGCCATCCTCGGGCGACACGCCATAGGCCTGTTCCATCACGTCCCATTTCACCGAATGGGTGCCCCTGCGGTCGATGATCCGGTCGAAATCCATGATGCCTCCTGAGTTTCGGGCGAGGGTAGCCGTGACGGGGCCGGGTGCAAGGGCGAAAACGGTGCGCTTCAAGGCCATTGCGGCACGCGCGGGCATCGCCTAAATGACCGCCATGAGCCTGCGCCCGATCCTGATACACCCCGACCCGCGCCTGAAAAAGGTGGCCGACGCCGTGCCGGACCTGTCCGACGAACTGCGCGTGCTGGCCGACGACATGCTGGAAACCATGTATGACGCCCCCGGCGTCGGGCTGGCCGCGCCGCAGGTGGGCGTGCTGCAACGGCTGATCGTGGCCGACCCGGCCAAGGACCCGAACGAGACACCCAGGCCGCTGGTTATGTTCAACCCCGAGGTGCTGCTGTCGTCGGACGATACGTCGGTCTACGAGGAAGGCTGCCTGTCGATCCCCGAGCAATTCGCCGAGGTGACCCGGCCCGCCGAGGTGCGGGTGCGCTGGATCGACCGGGACGGCAACGAGCACGAGGCCGATTTCGCCGGCTTCACCGCGACCGTGCTGCAACACGAGATCGACCATCTGAACGGCAAGCTGTTCATCGACTACCTCAGCCCGATGAAGCGCCAGATGTTCACCCGCAAGTCGCAAAAGCTCAAGCGCGAGCGGCTGCGGGCCTGATGCCGGTCCTGCCGATCCTGCGCTGGCCCGACCCGCGCCTTGCGGTGGTCTGTGATCCGGTCGGCCCGGTGACGGATGACATTCGCGCGCTGGCCGCCGACATGCTGGTGACGATGTATGCCGCCCCCGGGCGCGGGCTGGCCGCGCCGCAGGTGGGGCGGCTTCAACGCTTGTTCGTGATGGATGCGCACTGGAAAGAGGGCGCGCGCACGCCGGTGGTGATGATCGACCCCGAGATCGTGGCGGTCTCGGACGAGGTCGTGACGATGGACGAGGGCTGTTTGTCGATCCCCGGCATCACCACGCGGGTGGAGCGGGCTGCGGGCGTTCAGGTGCGCTGGACCGATCTGGAGGGTGCGCGTCAGGGTGCCGACCTTGAGGGCGTCGAGGCGCGGGTGGTGCTGCATGAATACGACCATCTCGACGGGCTGGTGACGCTGGACCGGCTCGACGCGCCGGCGCGCGCGCGGGCCCTGGTGGAGTATGCGGGATGAGCCATCGCCCCTTCGTGATGTGGCCCGACAAGCGGCTTCGCACCCCGGCGGCTCCGGTCGAGGAAATCGGCGACGAGACCCGGGCGATCTGGGACGAGATGATCGCCGCGATGGAGGCGATGCCCGGGGTCGGGCTGGCCGCCGTGCAGCTTGGCATCATGCAGCGGCTGGCGGTGGTCGATGCCTCCGAGGCGCGGGGGCAGGCGGTGCGCATGGCCAACCCCGAGGTGCTGCATGCCAGCGTGCAGATGCGCGAACATGACGAGGCCAGCCCGAACCTGCCCGGCGTTGCCGCCACGATCTCGCGGCCCCGCGCGGTGACGGTGCGCTATCTGGACGAGGCGGGCGAGTGGCGGGAGCGCGATTTCGTCGGTCTGTGGGCGACCAGCGTGCAGCACCAGATCGACCACCTGAACGGGCGGATGTACTTCGACCGGCTGTCGAAACTGAAACGCGACCGGCTGCTGGCGCGGGCAAGAAAGCTGGGACGATGAGGATCGTGTTCATGGGCACGCCGGACTTCTCGGTGCCGGTGCTGGAGGCGCTGGTGGAGGCCGGGCATGAGATCGCCTGCGTCTATTGCCAGCCGCCGCGCCCGGCGGGACGGGGCAAGAAGGACCGCCCGACGCCGGTGCAGGCCCGGGCCGAGGCGCTGGGGCTGCCGGTGCGCCACCCGGCATCGCTGAAATCGCCCGAGGCACAGGCCGAGTTCGCAGCACTTGGGGCGGATGTCGGGGTGGTGGTGGCCTATGGGCTGATCCTGCCGCAGGCGGTGCTGGATGCGCCGGAACATGGCTGTCTGAACATCCACGCCTCGCTGTTGCCGCGCTGGCGGGGGGCGGCACCTATCCACCGGGCGGTGATGGCGGGGGATGATGAAACCGGCGTCTGCATCATGCAGATGGAGGCGGGGCTGGATACCGGGCCGGTGCTGATGTGCCGGAGCACGCCGATCGGGGCCGAAGAGACCACCGGCGCGCTGCATGACCGGCTGTCGCTGATGGGGGCCGAGGCCATTGTCGAGGCGCTGGAACGGCTTGGGGAATTGACGCCGGAGCCGCAGCCGGAGGCGGGCGTGACCTATGCCGCCAAGATCGACAAGGCCGAGGCGCGCATCGACTGGAGCCGCCCGGCGCAAGAGGTCGACCGGCTGATCCGGGGGCTGTCGCCCTTTCCCGGCGCCTGGTGCGAGATGGCGGGCGAGCGGGTCAAGCTGCTCGGATCGAAGGTGGTGGCGGGCGAAGGTGCGCCCGGCACGATGATCGGGCCGCTGACGGTGGCTTGCGGCACCGGCGCGGTGGCGATCACCCGGGCGCAGAGGCCGGGCAAGCGGGCGATGGACGCCGGCGAGTTCCTGCGCGGGGTCGAGATGCCGGAGCGGCTGGGGTAGCGAAATTCCGGCCTGGTCCGGCGCGGCGCTATTCCGGCACTTCGCGCAGGAAATCGCGGATCGCGGACAGCACTTCCTTGGGGGCGGTATAGGCCAGCGAATGGGCCGCGCCGGGGATCACCTCTTGCCGGGCCTGCCGGTTCCAGCGGGCAAGCTCTCCGACCGCGGAGGTCGGGATGACGCTGTCGTTCTCGGCCCAGATCGCCAGGGTCGGGACATACATCGCCGCGATCTCGCGGTGTTCGCGTTCCAGCGTCTCGGTCAGGGCGAAGCGTTCCGAGGACAGGACCGCGCGCAGATAACCCTTGGTGTCGATCTCGCGCGCCATGCGGTCGGCGAGGTCGGGTATGACGGTGGGCGCGCGCGCCTCGGCGGCGGCGGTTCGGCGCAGGGCCACCCCGCCCAAAAGACCCCAGAGCCAGTCGCCCGCCTTGCCCCAGATCCGCGCCGTCGTGAGCAGCCGCGACGGGGTGTAGCGGATGCCGGCGGGGGCCAGCAGGATCAGGCGCTCGACGCGGTCGGGCTCTTCGGCGGTGAACAGCGTGGCGATGGCCCCGCCCATGGAATAGCCCAAGAGCGTGACCGGCACGCGGATGCCGGCGGCCTCGATCACCTCGGACAGCTGGTCGGCGTGAAACCCGAGGGTCTGGTGATCGTCGGGCCGGTCGGAATAGCCGCGCCCGTAAAGGTCGTAGGTCAGAACCCGGTAGCGCATCATCAGAAGGCCCCGGATCAGCCCCGAGAACACCCAGGAAGGTGTGGTCAGCCCATGCACCATGACCAGGATGCGGTCGGATTTGGGGCCGTGCCACTGGTAATGGGTCAGGCCCCGGCTCAGCTCGGCGAACTGGCCGGGAGCACCGCCGCGCGCGGCGTCGTTCATCGGGCGCCGGAGCGCCTCGAATACGAAGGGCGCGGCCACGAACAGCAGCAGCACCGCAAGGATCGCGATCCAGATCATGTCACCCGCGCCGTTTGAGCCTGGCGCGAGTGTGCCGGTTGTCGCGGCGCGGTGCAACCGCCGCGGCGCGCCGCGTCAGCCCCGGCCGCGCCAGGCATCGAGGATATAGCGGCTGGTCATCAGGTCGAGATGCGCGCCGCCGCCGTTCTTGAACAGGGTGATGTCGCCGGGGTCGCGGCGGAAGGCTCCGGCGGCAATGTCGTAGAAATCGCCCACGACATCGTCGGGGGTGATCACGCCCTCGGCCAGGGGTGTCTTGAACTCGCCGATATGCTCCAGCACGGTGTCGCGGCTGTCCATGAACAGGCGGGCGCGTTTCAGCGCGGTGTCGTCGGCCTCGCGCATGTCGGAACGGAAGGCGCCGATCAGGTCGATGTGCTGGCCCGGTTGCAGCCAGTCGCCGCGGATGATCGGTTCGCGTGACATGGTGGCCGAGGTGACGATATCGGCCGAGCGCACGGCGGTTTCCAGGTCGGTCGCGACGATGGTGTCGGGATAGGTGGTGGCCATCTTCTCGGCCCCGGCGGGGGTGCGGTTCCAGACCATGAAGCGGGCCTTGGGAAACAGCGCGCCGTAGGCCTCGCGCAGCGAGCGGGCGACGGTGCCCGCCCCGACGATCAGGATGCATTCGCTGTCGGGCCGGGCCAGAAGCCGCGCGCCCAGAAGCGAATCGCCCGCCGTTTTCCACTTGGTCACCAGGTGGAAATCGACCACCGCATCCAGCGTGCCCTCGACATCGGCATAAAGGTTGACCGCGCCGTTGATCATCGGCGTGCCGCGGGCCGGGTTGCCCGGGAAGATGGTGGCGGATTTCACCGCGATGCCCATGCCGTCGATCCAGGCGGACCGCGACAGCAGGGTGTCGTGGCCACGGTAGAGGAAGGTATCGCCGATCTCGGCGCGCGGACGGGTGTGGCCTTCGATGAAGGCATCGGTCAGCGCGGTCCAGTCCAGCAGATCGCCCGCCTCGAACGGAATGAATTCGATATTCATGCGGCCTCGTCCATTGTCAGAAGGCCGGCGGCGACCAGCCGGTCGGCCCAGCCCTGCGGCCCCTCGAACAGGTGCACCTGCCAGCCGCGCGCGGCGGCGGCGGCGATGTTGTCGGGCCGGTCATCGGTGAACAAAAGCCTGCCCGGCGCGACAGCGCAATCGGTTTCCACCATTTCATAGATGCGCTGGGCGGGCTTGGTCACGCCCATGTGCCCGGAGATATAGCGCCGGTCGAACTCGGCCAGGAACGGGTGGTCCGATTCGGACACCGCGAAACTGCCGATGCCGAAATTGGACAGCGCAAACACCGGCACGCCGGCCCTGCGCAGCGCGCGCAGCAGGCGCACGGAATGGTCGATGGGCGGGCGCGCCAGATCGCTCCAACGCGCGTGCCACATCAGGATCTCGTCGCGAAAGTCGGGATAGCGGTCTGCGGTCTCGTGGATCACGGCGCGAAAATCCTCGCCCCGGTCGAGACGTTCGTTCATGCCGTGCAGGTCGACCGCGGCAAACATCGCCTCGCGCCGGGCGCGGCCGATCATTTCGTCATAGCGCGCTTCGGGTTGCCATTCGATCAGCACGTTGCCGATATCGAACAGAACGGCCTCGGGGCGGGGGGTGTGTGCAGCGTCCATCGGGTGAGCGTAACGCCCCGCAACGACGATGGAAACGCCTTTCAGATGCCCTTGGCGGCGCGCGGGCCATGATGCTCGACCACCGCAGCGATGTCTTCGGGCGCGGTGCGCGTCGGCAGGCAGGCGCAGGCGTTGGCGGCGATGGCAAAGGCGGAGCCGTCGGAGAAGAAGGTCGAGGCGGTAACGAACACCACCCGCGCCTCGGGCAGGCGGTAGGCGGCGTAATCCGCGACCGAGGAGGCGGTGGCATGGGGCAGGTCGAGGTCGGCGACGATCACGTCGGCGCCCGTGTCGCCCAGTATCCTGATCGCATCATCGGCGCAGTCGACCAGCTTCACGTCATGGCCAAGGCGCACCAGATGGCTCAGCCAAAGCTGCCCAAGGTCGGCGTTATCCTCGACGATCAAGACCTTCATCCGCGACTCCTGACCGCGATGTTGCACAGGCGCTGACGGAAACCTAGCCCGGCCTTGCTAAAGGTTTAACGTTTTCGTGAGTTGCGACACACAAGCGGCGGCTTCCAGCCGAGTTGCGGTTGGCGGGGAAATCCTGTTCAAACGGCAAAACCGCCGGAGAGCCCCATGCAGACAGACATGCCGACCACCTGGATCACCATCTGCGATACCTGTAAACGCGACGACTGGGCCGAGCGTGGCGCGATGGCCACCGACGGCGAGGTCTTTGCCGCGATGATCGAGGCGGCGGCGGCGGGCACCGGGCTGCGCACGCGGCGCACCGCCTGCCTGATGGGGTGCGATCATTCCTGCAACATCGCGGTGCAGGCGGCGGGCAAGCTGGCCTACACGCTGGGCCGCTTCGAGCCGAGCGCGGAGGCCGCCGAGGGCGTCGTCGCCTGGGCGATGGGCCATGCCGCCAGCGTCACTGGGCAGGTGCCGTATCGCGACTGGCCCGCGGCGGTGAAGGGGCATTTCGTCACCCGCCACCCGCCCTTGCCGGAGAAGGACGGATGAGCCTGCCGATGACCTTCGACGAGCGCGATCACGGCGGCGGGCTGGATGCGGCGGTGGCGCTTTATGGCGGGACGCGGGCGGACTGGATCGACCTGTCGACCGGCATCAACCCGCGCCCCTATCCGCTGCCCGATCTGCCCGGGTCGGTCTGGACGGCGCTGCCGGACACGGGCGCGGTGCGGGCGCTGGAGCGTGCGGCGCGTGATTTCTGGATGGTGCCCGAGGGGGCGGCGGTGCTGGCGTCGCCCGGGGCGTCGGTTTTGATCGCGGGCATTCCGAGGCTGGCCACGCCGGGCCGGGTTCGGATCGTCGAGCGCAGCTATAACGAGCACGCGGCGGCGTTTCGCGCGGCGGGCTGGGAGGTGCTGCACAGCGAGCCCGGGGACGCGCGGGCCGAGGCGCGGGTGGTGGTGCATCCCAACAACCCCACCGGGATGATGTGGTCGGGTGAGGACGAGGCGCCGGGGCGCGGGCTGGTGGTGATCGACGAGAGCTTTTGCGAGGTGGTGCTGGGCAACACCCGCGTGCGCGACATGGCCGAACGGCCCGGTGTGGTGATCCTGAAATCGCTGGGCAAGTTCTGGGGGCTGGCGGGGCTGCGGCTGGGATTTGCCATTGGCGACCCGCGCCTCATCGCGCGGCTGCGCGAGATGCTGGGGCCGTGGCCGGTGTCGGGCCCGGCGCTGGCGGTCGGGCGCGCGGCGCTGGAGGACATGGGCTGGGCCAACCGCACCCGCCAGCGGATGCATGTGGACGTGGCGCGGCTGGATGCGCTGGTCGAGGCGCGGGGCGGCGAATTGGTGGGTGGCACGGCGCTGTTTCGGCTCTACCGCGTCGATGACGCGGCGCGCTGGCAGGCGCGTCTGGCGAAAGGCCGGGTGTGGTCGCGGGTGTTTCCCTATGATGCGACCTGGCTGCGGCTGGGCCTGCCGCCGGAAGATCGCTGGGACCAGCTCGAGGCGGCGCTCGGGCGATGAGCCAGCCGCTGATCCTGCTGGCCGCGCTGTTGCTCGACGCGGCGATGGGCGAGCCGGAGGCGCTGTGGTCAAGGCTGCCGCATCCGGCGGTCCTGATGGGCCGCGCGGTGGGCTGGGCGGACCGGCAGATGAATCACGGCGCGGGCCGGGTGGTGACGGGCGCGGTGGCGCTGGCCGGGCTGGTGGCGCTGGCCTGGGGCTTGGGCATGGTGCTGGGCTGGTTCGGCTGGGTGGTCGAGGTCGTGGTGGCCGCGATCCTGCTGGCGCAACGCTCGCTGGTCGAGCATGTCGACGGGGTGGCCGACGCGCTGCACCTGTCGCTTGCGGATGGGCAGGCGGCGGTGGGCCGGATCGTGGGGCGCGATACCGCCGGGATGGGGCGCGAGGATGTCGCCCGCGCGGCGATCGAGAGCGCTGCCGAGAACCTGTCGGATGGCGTCGTCGCGCCGGCGTTCTGGTTTCTGTTGCTCGGGTTGCCGGGGCTGATGGCCTACAAGATGGTGAACACCGCCGACAGCATGATCGGCTATCGCACGCCCGAGCATGAAGCCTTCGGCAAGGCCGCCGCCCGGCTGGACGATGTGCTGAACTGGGTGCCGGCGCGGCTGACCGCGCTGATCATCCACCTGGTGCGCCCGCGGCGCGGCGGCTGGCAGGTGATCCGGCGCGACGCACCCCTGCACCGCTCGCCCAACGCCGGCTGGCCCGAGGCGGCGATGGCGGTGGTGCTGGGCGTGGCGCTGTCGGGGCCGCGCAGCTATGACGGCGCGCAGCGCGATTATCCCTTCGTCAACCCGGACGGAGCGCGCCGGATCGGCCCGGCCGAGATCGACGCGGCGGTGTCGGTTCTGTGGCGGGTCTGGGCAGGGATCGCGGGGCTGATCCTCGTGATCGCTGTTGTCTGATGCGCCAGCCCTGCTAGGGTGAGTGCTGGACAGTGTAAGAGGGTTTCATGCGCACGTTGTTTTCCGCACTCATTTTCGCCATGCTCGCCAGCGTGGCCTCCGTGGCCCAGGCCCGGACCGCGACCGCGATCCCGCCGCCGATCGTGCAATGTGGCGGCGATTTCGCCAGCTACGTCGGGCGCATGAAGCAGGAGGCGCTGCGGCGCGGCCATGCCCCCGCGACGGTCGACGCGTTCTTTGCCTCGGTGCGCTTTGACCAGGCCACGATCAACGCCGACCGGGCGCAGGGCATCTTCAACAAGGGCTTCGTCGATTTCTCGCGCAGCCTGATCTCGCAATACCGGATCGACGCCGGGCGCTCGAACCTGCAGAAATACCGGGCGGTGTTCGACGCGGTCGAAAGCCGCTATGGCGTCAGCCGGGGCGTCCTGGTCGCGTTCTGGGCGTTCGAGACCGATTACGGCGCGTTTCAGGGCGATTTCAACACGCTGAATTCGCTGATGACGCTGGGGTTCGATTGCCGCAGGCCGGGGCTGTTCCAGCCGCAGGTGTTCGCGGCGCTGCGGCTTTACGAGAAGGGCGATTTCGACCCCGCCACCACCACCGGCGCCTGGGCGGGCGAGATCGGGATGGTGCAGATGCTGCCGGGCGACATCCTCGACAGTGGTGTCGATGGCGATGGCGACGGGCATGTGCGGCTGAAAAGCTCGGCGGCGGATGCGCTGTTGTCGGGGGCGAACATGCTGCGCAAGCTGGGCTGGCGCGCGGGCGAGCCGTGGATCGAGGAGGTGATCCTGCCGCAGGGGTTCGACTACTCCAAGACCGGGACGCACCAGAAGATGCGGGTCGGCGACTGGGCCGCGATGGGGGTGCAGGCGCGCGACGGGCAATTGGCCGCGTCGGGGATGTCGGCCTCGGTGCTGGTGCCGCAGGGCCATGGCGGCCCGGCCTTCATCGCCTATCCGAATTTCGACGTTTATTTCGAGTGGAACCAGAGCTTTACCTACGTGATGACCGCCGCCTATTTCGCCACGCGGCTGGAGGGCGCGCCGGTGTTCAACGCGGGCAACCCGTCGCCGCCGCTGTCGGGATCGCAGATGCGGGCGTTGCAGCAGAAGCTTCAGGCGCGCGGGCACGATGTCGGGGCGATCGACGGCATTCTCGGGGCGGGCACGCGGCTGGCGGTGCAGAAGGAACAGATGCGTCTGGGCCTGATCGCGGACAGCTGGCCGACGTTGGAGCTTCTTAACCGTCTTTGAACGTCGGGTTTACCGAATCGAAAGCCGCATGGTATAGTGTGGCCATCGAAAGTGGTCTCAGAGTTCTCACTGAAACCAAGTGCCCCGCGGAGTGGTAGCTCCGCGGGGCTTCTCTTTCAGGGCCGGATTACCAGCCTTTCCAGAGCCGGATGATTGTTGCCACGAGCGTTGCCGCGGCGATTGTCACCATCCATTTGCGAAAGTGATCCTCTTTAAGAGTTCTCACCTCCTTTAGCCGCGAAGTGTCGCGGCGGGGCAATTTGACTCAAACTTGATGAATGCCGGGTTAAGGCCTGATACCAAGGGGCAGATCCGACGCGCGAGGACAAGGTGGACGGCGAAGTTGCACAGCTTGCGGCCCTGGTGATCTCGGCCAATCACCGGCTGGCCCATCCGGGCGACCCGATGCGCTGGTTCGCCTCGCAGCGGGCCTTTGCGCGCTGTGGCTCGATCAGCTTCGAGGCGGCGACCAAGCGGCGGGTGGGCAAGCCGGTGCTGGTGCCGGTGGCCGAGACCCCGCCGGCCTGGCTGGACCAGCTCGCGCGCTCCGGTACGGCGCGGGTGGTGCTGGGGTTCGAGCGGCAGGATGAGGAAATCGTGGTCGGCGAGACCATCCCCGACCGGATCGCGGCGGGTTTCGCGGGCGGCGGCAGCCTGTGGACGATGACAACCGAAACCGGCGACGGCAACGCGCTGGGATGGCGCGCGGCCTGGCGGGCGGCGTTTCCCGAGGCGCGCGACGGGCGGCATTGGGCGGTGACCTATACCGCCATCGCCGCCGAGCCGCAGCCGCTGGGCCGCAGCGTCGAGGCCGCCGCGACCGAATTGAAACACGCGCTGGCCGAGATGAGCGAGTTCGCCTGGTCGCATGACGTGAAACAGGCCAACGTGATGGTCACATCGGCGCTGGCGCTGCTGGACGGCGCGAAAGACCCAATGGCCCTGTCGCGGCCGCGCAGCCCCGCCGACACCCTGCCCGACGACGCGCGGCGGTTGCTGTTTGCCGCGCAGCGGGGCTGGATCTTCGACGACATGGAGCTTTGGGCGACGACCGAGTTCGACCAGAAGACCTGGCGCGATCACGCCCGCCGCGCCGAGGCGCTTTACGACGCGGTGACCGCCGCCATCGTGGCCGCGGTCAACGCCTCGGTGCCGCCGTCGGGGCCGGCGTGATCACCAGCCGATGAACTCTTCGAATTCGTCGATCCGATCGAGCCAGAGGCTCATCAGATCGCTGAAATCGCGAAAGCTGATGCCGTCGAGGCTGGTGGCGACATCCATCTCCATCCGCAGCGCGCCATCGTCGGCGGCATAGGCGCGGGTGAACCGGCGTTCGCCGCTGTTCCATTCGTTCAGTTGCTCGAGCGAGACCGAACCGTCGATCTTGTAGCCGACGTAGAACTGCACCGACAGGCAGTCGGTGTTGTCGGTGCAGTCGTAGAAGAACAGCGCGCGGGTCTCGTCGCCGTCGCGGAACTCGATCAGCGGATCGCCAACCGCGTCGGCGGTCAGTTGCGCCGGGATACCTTCCTCGAAGAAGAAGTTCACGAAGGTCTGCGGGTCCGAGGCCAGCACGTTCTCGGCCATCGCCGCGCCGCCCAGTGTCGTCGCCAGAGCGGCCCCGGCCAGTGTTGTTGTAAATCGCATCCTGTTCCCTCCAAAAAAAATATTGCCAAGACCTTAGCCCGAACCCGGCGGCAATCAACTGATCTGGCTCAAGCCACCAGCGCTTCGGCCTTTTTCAGGTCGACGCTGACCAGTTGGCTGACCCCCTGTTCGCCCATCGTCACGCCGAACAGCCGGTCCATCCGGCTCATGGTCACGGCGTGGTGGGTGATGATCAGGAACCGGGTATCGGTGCGGCGGCACATCTCGTCCAGGAGATCGCAGAAGCGGGTGACGTTGGCGTCGTCGAGCGGCGCGTCGACCTCGTCGAGCACGCAGATCGGGGCCGGGTTGGCGAGGAACACGGCGAAGATCAGGGCCAGCGCCGTGAGGGTCTGTTCGCCGCCCGACAACAGGCTGAGCGTCGACAGCTTCTTGCCCGGCGGCTGGCACATGATCTCAAGCCCGGCCTCGAGCGGATCGTCGCTTTCGACCAGCACCAGGTTGGCCTCGCCGCCGCCAAAGAGGTGCGAGAACAGCAAGGCGAAGTTGGAATTGACCTGCTCGAACGCGGTCAGAAGGCGCTCGCGCCCCTCGCGGTTCAGGCTGGCGATGCCGGCGCGCAGTTTGCGGATGGCTTCCTCGAGGTCGGATTTCTCGCTGACCAGGGTGTCATGTTCCACCTGCACCTCGCGGGCGTCCTCCTCGGCGCGCAGGTTGACCGCGCCCAGGGCATCGCGCTGACGTTTCAGGCGGTTCACGTCGTGTTCGATATGCTCGGAGGTGGGCATGGTGTCGGGGTCGTCGCCAAGTTCCTCCAGCAGCCCGGCGGGCGTGGTTTCCTGGTCTTCGGCGATGCGCTCGGCGGCGTAGGCGACGGTTTCGCGGGCGGCCTCGGCGCGGGCCTCGGTGCGGGCGCGGGTCTCGCGGGCCTCGCCGGCGTGGCGCTCGGCGTCGCGCTCGTCGTTCGTCGCGGCGCGCAGCGCGGTTTCTGCCGTGCTGAGGGCATCGGCGGCGCGGGCGCGGCGGGCCTCGGCGTCGGATATGGCGCGGGACAACTCCTCGCGCTTGGCGGCCAGTTCGGCGGGGGCGGCGGTGGCCTCCTTCAACTCGGCCTCGGAGGTCTCTTTGCGCTCGCCCAGTTCCGCGATGCGCTTGCCTGCGGTCTCGAGCCGGTGACGCCAGCCGGAGATTTCCTTGGTCACCTCCTGCGCGCGGCGGGTCCGGGCCTCGCCCTCGCGCTTCACCTCGTCATGGGCGGCGCGGCGGGTCATCATCGTCATCCGGGCCGCTTCGACGGTTGTTTTCACGTCCTCGACCTCGGCGCGGGCGGTGTCGAGATCGCCCAGGTCGGCGGCGGCGGCCTCGGCTTCGGTCAGGCGTTGGCGCGCGCCCATCGCCTCTTCGTCGTGGCGCGCGACGGCAAGGCCGAGGCTTTCAAGCTTGCCCTCGGCGATGTTGCGGTCGGCCTCGGCGCGCGATTGCGCGCGGTTGGCCTCGGTCACGGCGCGGTCGGCGTCCCGGCGGGCATCGCGGGCGGCGCGGTCGGCCTCGGTCGCCTGCGCCAGGGCCTTGCGCAGGGTCTCGTGGGCGTGCATCGCGCCATCGGCACGGGCCGAGGCGCGTTCCAGTTCCTGCTTGAGTTCCTCGAGCCGGTTGAGTTGCTCCAACCGCAGGGCGGCGGTCGAGGGCGCATCCTCGGCCCCGGCGCGAAAGCCGTCCCAGCGCCACAAGTCGCCCTCGGTCGAGACCAGCCGCTGACCGGGCCGGAGCCTGGGTTGCAGACGCGCGCCGTCGTCGGGGTCGACCAGCCCGACCTGCGCGATGCGCCGGGCCAGAACCTCGGGCACGGTGACATGGTTGGACAGCGCCACCACGCCCTCGGGCAGAAGCTGCGGATCGGGGTAGCCGGGCAGCGCGACCCAGCCGGAGGGCGCGTCGTCTTCGATGGCGGGCGCGCGCAGATCGTCGGCCAGCGCCGCCCCCAGCGCCTTTTCAAACCCCGGTGCGACGCGCACGAGGTCGAGCACCTGCCCGCCCTCCTGGGTGTCGCGCTCCAGAAGCCGGGCCAGCGCCATCACCTCGGCGCGCAGCGCGTTCACCTCGCCCTCGGCCTCGCTGCGTTCGCCGCGCGCCTCGGCCTCGCGGGTCTGGGCCTCGGCGCGGGCCTCGTCGGCGGCGATCAGGTCGGCCTCGGCGGCCTCGGCGCGGGCGGCGGCCCCGGATTGCGCCACCTCGGCCTCGGCCAGCGCCGCGCGGGCGGTGTCGAGCGCGCCCTGGGCCTCGGCCATCGCGGCGCGGGCGCGGCTGGCCTCGGCCTCGGATTTCTCCAGCGTCTTTCGGTTGTCGTCGATCAGGCGCTGGGCCGACTGGTGGCGGGCGGCAAGGCGGGCCACGTCCTCGGTCAACTGGGTCAGCGCCTCTTCGCGCTCGCCCAGCACCCGGCCCGCCTGGCGCGCCGCCTCGGCGGCGTCCGACAGGCGCTCATCATGGCCGACGCTGGCCTTGGCAAGCTCCTGGCGTTCCCACTCCAGCCCCTCGATGGTCTCGCCGGCGTCGCGGTTCAGGGCCTCCTCGCGGTCCATGTCGCGGCCAAGCTGTTCGATACGCGCGACCAGCGTTTCGATGCGGCCCTTGGCCTGCGCCTCCTGGTCGGCCAACTGGTCGCGCCCGACCTGAAGCCGTTGCAGAACCGCCGCGGCGATCGCCTCTTCCTCGCGCAGCGGCGGCAGCTTGTCCTCGGCGGCGGCGCGGGCCTTGGCGGCGTTGCGCGCGGCGACCTCGGCCTGCCCGGCAGCGCGGACCTTTTCCGACAGATCGGCCTCGGCCCTGGCGCGGGCCTCGTCGGCCTCTTTCCAGCGGCGATACAAAAGCAGCCCTTCGGACTTGCGCAGTTGCGCCGAGATTTCGCGGTAACGCGCCGCCTGGCGGGCCTGGCGTGCCAGTTGCGCCAGTTGCGTCGCCAGCCCCTCGATCACGTCATCGACGCGGGTCAGGTTGGTTTCGGTGCCCTTGAGCTTCAACTCGGCCTCGTGCCGACGCTGATACAGGCCCGAGATGCCGGCGGCTTCCTCGAGGATGCGGCGGCGCGATTTCGGCTTGGCGTTGATCAACTCGGCGATCTGCCCCTGCCGAACCAGCGCCGGCGAATGCGCCCCGGTCGAGGCATCCGCGAACAGCATCTGCACGTCGCGCGCGCGCACGTCCTTGCCGTTGACCTTGTAGGCCGAGCCCGCATCGCGGGTGATCCGGCGCACCACGTCCAGGATATCGGAGTCGTTGAAACCCGAGGGGGCCAGGCGTTCGGAATTGTCCAGCGTCAGCGCGACTTCGGCAAAGTTTCGCGCCGGACGGGTGGCGGCCCCGGCGAAGATCACGTCCTCCATGCCGCCGCCGCGCATCGCCGAGGCGCGGTTCTCGCCCATCACCCAGCGCAGCGCCTCCAAAAGGTTCGACTTGCCGCAGCCGTTGGGCCCGACAACGCCGGTCAGCCCGTCCGAGATCACCAGATCGGTGGGGTCGACGAAGCTCTTGAAGCCATTGAGTCTGAGACGCGCGAACCGCAAACGGCCACCCTCGGTGTGATTCCTCTGAACCGGCATTGTCCCGGTGCCGCCGCCCCGAGTCAACGCGTCCGCCCCACGATCTGGGCCGGTGCAGCGGGTTGTCCACAATATATTGTCGGCTCAACGGCGATTGCGTCGCGCGCCCGGTCGCTTTCGGCCCGCCACCCGGCGCAATCGCGCTTGACGCCCGCCCCCGCGCCGCGCCACAACGAAGGGGCATGGTTCCCGCTCAGAGCGCAAAGCGCCCAGGGAGAATAGGGAATGCGGAAAGGGTGACCCAAGCCGGGGCCCTCAGCCGCAGCCGCCCCCGCGACTGTACGCGGCGAGCGTGCGCCGGATGCCACTGGGGACAGCCTTCGGGCGAACCCCGGGAAGGCGGCGCCACGTTTTGACCCGCGAAGCCAGGAGACCTGCCATGCCGACATCAACCCACCCGTCGGGGAGACGGGCAAAGGAGACTGAACATGCATATCAATCCCGGCCTCATTGACGGCGCCAAGATGATTCTGGCCTATGGCACCGGCGCAACCGCAGCCCTCTATGGCGCCCGCCTTGCCTGGGAGACGCTGAAAACCTCGGGCGCCGCTTCGCTTGCGGCCCGCAGCGTGATCGCCACCGGCGCGGTCCTGTCGTTCTTCCAGCTTCTGCCGCACCCGCCGGTGGGCGTGTCCGAGGTGCACCTGATCCTCGGCTCGACGCTGTTTCTTATGCTGGGGGCTGCACCGGCCGCCATCGGCCTGACGCTCGGGCTTCTGCTGCAGGGGCTGTTCTTCGCCCCGTTCGACCTGCCGCAATACGGTGCCAACCTGACGACGCTCCTGGTGCCGCTGTTCGCGATGGTGGCGCTGTCCCGTCGGATCATCGCGCCGGGAACCGCCTATGTCGATCTGAGCTATGGCCAGGTCGCGCGGCTGTCGGCCACCTACCAGGGCGGGATCGTCGCCTGGGTGGCGTTCTGGGCCTTCTACGGCCAGGGCTTCGCGGCGTGGGAATCGGTCGCCACCTTCGGCGCGGCCTACATGCTGGTGGTGCTGATCGAACCGCTGGTCGACCTTGCCGTGCTGGCAGCGGCGAAATCGCTCAGCGGGCTGGAAAAGACCGGCCTCGTCACGCCGCGCCTTTACGGCTGATCCCGACCGACATCGGCAACAATCGCACCGGGGCCGGATGGCTCCGGTGCTTTCCCGTATTCCCCGGAGCCTTTCAGACATGCAGAAAATCCCCGCCACCGTCGTCACCGGCTTTCTCGGCGCCGGCAAGACCACCTTGATCCGCCACATGCTCGACAATGCGAACGGCAGGCGGATCGCGCTTATCATCAACGAGTTCGGCGACCTTGGCGTCGACGGCGACATCCTCAAGGGCTGCGGCGACGAGACCTGTTCGGAGGACGACATCTTCGAACTGTCCAACGGCTGCATCTGCTGCACCGTGGCCGAGGATTTCATCCCGACGATGGAGGCGCTGCTCGCCCGCCCCGACGCGCCCGACCATATCGTGATCGAGACCTCGGGGCTGGCGCTGCCGCAACCGCTGGTGCGTGCCTTTCAGTGGCCGCAGATCGCCACCCGCGTGACCGTGGACGGCGTCGTTACCGTGGTCGACGGCAAGGCGGTGTCCGAGGGGCGCTTTGCCGCCAACCTCGCTGCGGTCGATGCCCAGCGCCGGGCCGACGACAACCTCGACCACGAAACCCCGCTGTCGGAACTGTTCGCCGACCAGGTCAACGCCGCCGACATGATCGTGGTGAACAAGACCGACCTCCTGGACGAGGGCGAAGCCGACGCGCTGGTCGCCCGGCTGTCGGGCGAGGCCCGCGCCGGCGTTCAGGTCGTGCGCACCGCGATGGGGGTGCTGCCGATCGAGGTGATGCTGGGCCAGGGCGCGGCGGCCGAGGCCAACATGGATGGCCGCGACGAGCTGCACCATCACCACCACGACGACGATGACCACGACGACGATCACGATCACCACCACGACCATGACCACGACGACTTCGAGACCTTCGTGGTCGAGCGCGGCGAGATCGCCGATCCCGCAACCTTCGCCGAGCAGGTCGCGGGCGTGATCCGCCAGCACGATATCCTGCGGCTCAAGGGTTTCGCCGCTGTCGCGGGCAAGCCGATGCGCCTGACGCTGCAGGCGGTCGGCCCGCGCGTCGACACCTATTACGACCAGCCGTTCGGCACCGCGCCGCGCGCCACGCGGCTGGTGGTGATCGGGCAGGCGGGGCTGGACCACGCGGCCATCGCCGCGGCGCTGAGCGCATGAGGCCGGCGGGCAGGGGCGCCCTGCGTCTTCATCTTGGTCCAAATACTCGAACGCGGCCTCGCCACGGGCAACGCGGCCCGATCTGATGCACCTGCTCGCCGCCACCCCCGGCCAGATCGACGATGGCAAGGAGCCGGTCGATCTGGGCCAGACCCCCGCCGACGTGGTGTTCATCTCGGCCGCCGATACCGAGTTGGCGGCGCTGTCGCTGGCGCGTTCGGACATGGCCGATCCGCCGGGGCTGCGGCTGGCCAACCTGACACACCTGGCGCATCCGATGTCGGTCGATCTGCATATCGACGCCTGCGCACGCCACTCCCGGCTGGTGATCGCGCGGGTGCTGGGCGGGCAGGGCTACTGGCGCTACGGGGTCGAGCAATACGCGGCGCATATGTTCGAGGCCGGCGTGCCGCTGGTGCTGTTGCCGGGCGACGACAAGCCCGACCCCGAGTTGCAGGCACTGTCCACCGTGGCGGGCGACGACTACGCCGCACTCTGGGCCTACCTGGTCGAGGGCGGGCCGGAGAACGCGGTCAATTTCCTCGCCTACGCCCGCGCCATGCTGGAGGGCGGCGACAAGCCGGAGCCTGCCCGTCCGCTGCTGCGCGCCGGGGTGTTCTGGCCGGGGGCCGGGGTGTCCGACCTTGCCACCGCGCGCGAGGCGTGGCGCGACGGGGCGCCGGTGGTGCCCATCGTGTTCTACCGCGCGCTGGTGCAGGGGGCGGGGCTCGACCCGATCACGCGGCTGACCAAGGCGCTGGTGAAACGCGGGCTGAACCCGCTGCCGGTGTTCGTCGCCTCGCTGAAAGACCCGGTGTCGACCGCGACGCTGCAGGCGCTGTTTGCCGAGGCCGCGCCGGACGTGATCCTGAACTGCACCTCCTTCGCGGTCGGCTCGCCGCATGACGGCGACGACAGCCCCGAGAACCCGCTGACCATGGCCGAGGCGAAATCCGCCCCGGTGTTTCAGGTGGTTCTGTCGGGAGGAAGCGAGGCCGGGTGGGACGAGGGGCTGACCGGCCTGTCCGCCCGCGATATCGCGATGAACGTGGCCCTGCCCGAGGTCGATGGCCGGGTGCTGACCCGCGCGATCAGCTTCAAGGGCGAGGCGTTTTTCGACGAGGCCACCCAGTGCCCGATCGCCACCTACCGCGCCCGCGCCGACCGGGTGGTGTTCGTGGCCGACCTTGCCGCGAACTGGGCGCGGCTGCGTCGGGCGCCCGCGCCCGAACGCAAGGTGGCGCTGGTGCTGGCGAATTATCCCAACAAGGACGGGCGGCTGGCCAATGGCGTGGGGCTGGATACGCCCGCCGCCACGGTCGAGGCGCTGGGGGCGCTGGGGCGCGCGGGCTATGCCGTGGCGAATGCGCCCGCGACCCCAGATGCGCTGATGCAGGCGATGATGGCCGGGCCGACCAACTGGCTGACCGACCGCGCCAGCCGGGCGGGCGGCGTCGCGCTGTCGCTTGACGAGTATCGGAGCGCCTGGGAGCGGTTCCCCCATGAGCTGCGCACCCGGATCGAGGAGCGTTGGGGCGCGCCCGAGGCCGACCCGTTTTTTGACCCAGATGCGGGCTTCAAGCTGTCGGTGCTGTGCTTCGGCAACGTGGTGGTGGGGCTGCAACCGGCGCGCGGCTACAACATCGACCCGACCGAGACCTATCATTCGCCGGACCTGGTGCCGCCGCACAACTACATCGCCTTCTATGTCTGGCTGCGGCACGCATTCGGGGCGGGGGCCATCGTGCATATGGGCAAGCACGGCAACCTCGAATGGCTGCCCGGCAAGGCGCTGGCGCTGTCTGAGACCTGCCTGCCCGAGGCGGTGCTCGGCCCGGTGCCGCATGTCTATCCGTTCATCGTGAACGATCCCGGCGAAGGCACGCAGGCCAAGCGCCGGGTGCAGGCGGTGATCATCGACCACCTGACGCCGCCGCTGACGCGGGCCGAGACCTATGGGCCGCTGCGTGACCTCGAGGCGCTGGTGGATGAGTATTACGAGGCCGCCGGGGTCGATCCGCGCCGCATCGCGCATCTGAGGCGCGAGATCCTCAGCCTGTCCTCGACCACCGGGCTGGCGGTCGATGTGGGCATGACAGGGGCGGACGAGGATGGCGACCTGGCCAAGCTCGACGCCTATCTGTGCGAGTTGAAAGAGGCGCAGATCCGGGACGGGCTGCATGTTTTCGGGGTCTCGCCCGAGGGGCGGCTGGAGCGTGACCTGGTGCAGGCGCTGGTGCGGGTGCCGCGCGGGGATGGCAAGGGGGCCAATGCCTCGCTGATGCGGGCGCTGGCGGACGACCTGGGGCTGGAGTTCGATCCGCTCGATTGCGAAATGGCGGCGGCGTGGGACGGGCCGAGACCGGATGTGCTGACCGGCGAGGGCCGGTGGCGGTCGAACGGCGACACGGTCGAGCGGCTGGAGGGGCTGTCGTCGCGGTTGATCGACGGCGAGGCGGTGGCGCCGGGACCGATGAGCGCCGCGGTTCTGGGTGCGATCACCGAGACCGTCCGCCCCAACGTGCGCGCCTGTGGCCCGGCGGAAATGGCCGGGCTTCTGACCGCGCTGGACGGGCGGTTCGTGGCCCCCGGCCCGTCCGGTGCGCCGACGCGCGGGCGGCTCGATACGCTGCCCACCGGGCGCAACTTCTATTCCGTCGACAGCCGCGCGGTGCCGACCCCGACCGCCTGGGCGCTGGGCTGGAAATCGGCCTCGCTGCTGATCGACAAATACCTCCAGACCGAAGGGGACTGGCCGCGCGCCATGCTGGTCACCGCCTGGGGCACCGCCAACATGCGCACCGGCGGCGACGACATCGCGCAGGCGCTGGCGTTGATGGGGGTGAAGCCGAAATGGGACGCCGCCAACCGGCGCGTCACCGGCTTCGAGATCATCCCGGCGACGGCGCTGGGCCGGCCGCGCGTCGATGTCACGCTGCGCGTCTCGGGGTTTTTCCGCGATGCCTTTCCCGGCCTGATCGCGCTGGTCGATTCGGCGGCGCGCGCGGTGATGGCGCTGGAGGAGCCCGACGAGGACAACCCGGCAGCGGCGCGGGCGCGGGCGGGCGAGGGGACAGCGCGGGTCTATGGCTCGAAACCGGGGGCCTATGGCGCCGGGCTTCAGGCGTTGATCGACGAGCGGTTGTGGAAGACACGCGACGATCTGGGCGAGGCCTATCTCGACTGGGGCGGCTATGCCTACGGCGCGGGGGGCGAGGGGCGGCGCGACCGGGTCGGGTTCGAGGAGCGGCTGGGCCAGACCGAGGCCATCGTGCAGAACCAGGACAACCGCGAACACGATGTGCTGGATTCGGACGATTATTATCAGTTCGAGGGCGGGGCCGCGGCGGCGGTGGCCGCGCTTCAGGGGCGCGACCGGCCGATCTATCACAACGACCACTCACGCCCCGAACGCCCGGTGATCCGCACGCTGGACGACGAGATCGCGCGCGTGGTGCGCTCGCGCGTGGTCAATCCGAAGTGGATCGAAGGGGTCAAGCGCCACGGCTACAAGGGCGCCTTCGAGATCGCGGCGACGGTGGATTACCTGTTCGCCTTCGCCGCCACCACCGGGGCGGTGCGCGATCACCATTTCGACATGGTCCACGCCGCCTTCCTCGAGGACGAGGCGACGCGGGATTTCATCGCAGAGGTGAACTCGCCGGCCTTGCGCGAAATTGCCGAGCGGCTGGCCGAAGCGATCGAGCGGGGGTTGTGGATGCCGCGGTCGAACTCGGCGCGGGCGCTGATCGAGCGGTTGAGAGGCGCTTGACGCAGGTCAAGGGCGGCGACGGGCCGGGCGGATAGACTGCGCGCGCAACGGAGGGGCACATGGCGGCAGGCGAGGTTTCCCGGGCGGCACGCCGGGTTGGCGTGGCGGCGGCGCTGGTCACGGCGCTGTCGGTGGTGGCGGCGATCCCGCTTCTGGTGCCGGCACGGTCAGGGCCGTTCTGCCTTGAGGACTGCGTGAGCTATCCCTACGCCGACATCGCGCGGTTCTGGCCGGGCGATTACCTGTGGATGTGGCCCGCCGCGATTGCGCCCCTGGCGCTGATGGTGCTGGGGGCGGCGATGATCGAGTTGGCCGGGCCGGGGCGGCGGGTCTTTGCCATCGCAGGGTTTGGTTTTGCCACAGCGGCGGCGGCGACGCTGGGGATCGCCTATCTCAGCCAGATCGAGGTGGTGCAGCCCAGCCTCCTGGCGGGCGAGACCGACGGCATCGCGCTGCTCACGCAATACAACGACCACGGGCTGTTCATCGCGCTGGAGGAATTCGGTTATCTCATGCTGGCGCCCGCGATTGCCGGGATCGCCATGGCGCCCGCGCCAATTGGGCGCGCGGCGGCGCTGGCGCGCTGGGCGGGGTGGATCAACCTGGCGGCGGTGCTGGGAAGTTTCGTCTTCATCACCGTGACGATGGGTGTCGCCCGCAGTTACCGTTTCGAGGTGGTCAGCATCGTGACCGACTGGCTGGCGCTGGTGGTGGTCGGGGGCGCGTTGGCGTGGGGCCTCAGCCGCAGTCGATCTCGGCCTTGATCAGCGCCGGGTCGCCGACCAGCGAGCCGGGGCGCACGGGGCAGCCGGTGGCCTCTACAATCGCCGCCTCGGCCCCGGTCAGCACTTCGGACAGGCGCGGCATGAAGGCCATCGAGGTGCGGTAGACCTCGACCCGTTCGTCTTTCCAATGGACCGAATAGCTGTGTGCGCCCACCGTCACGTCGCGCTGGGCCGCGCCCGACATGCCGAGGCTGGGGCTGTCGCAGCCGGAGAGGGGGAGGAAGGCGAGAATCGCCATGAAAACAATCTTTTGCATGGGTCCGAGTCTGCCCGGTCGTGGTTAACAAACGGTTAATCCGGCCCTGCGGCAACTTGCCATCGACACAAGCGGGGGTGGTTTCGCTAGATACATTCCGAAATCTGAATATGAATTGGAGCTGACCCATGCAAACCAGCCGCGCCGCGGACACCTATTCGCCCCTCTACTTCCTGGCCTCGGTCGGGGCCGGGGGGCTGACCGTCACCTTTTTCATGTACCTGATGTTCTGGGTGCCGCATCCGGGCCGTCCGGTGCCGATCTTCGAGGACATCGCCGCGGCCTGGGCCGCCGGCGGCATGGACATGAAAGCCACCATCGCCGTGGCGATGGTCGGCATCGCCTTCTTCGCCTACATGAACCTGCAAAAGCTGGTCTGGAACATCTCGGCCTTCAACGCCTGGAAGCGGACCGACGCCTACCAGAAGGTGCGGTCCTCCAATGCCGAGACCACGCTTCTGGCCTATCCGCTGGCGCTGGCGATGTCGGTCAACGCGCTGTTCATCGTCGGGCTGGTGTTCGTGCCGGGGCTGTGGACCGTCGTGGAATACCTGTTCCCCTTCGCAATGGCAGCCTTCCTGGCCATCGGGCTGTTCGCGCTGTCGACGATCGGCGATTTCCTGGGCCGGGTGCTGACCAGGGGCGGCGTGTTCGACATGTCCGCCAACAACTCCTTCGCGCAGCTCTTGCCGACCTTCGCGCTGGCGATGGTGGCGGTCGGGCTGTCGGCACCGGCGGCGATGTCGGGCAACGGCTTCGTTGTCTCGGCCTCGGTCATGACCTCGACCTTTTTCGGCACCACCTCGATCGTCTATGGCGTCGTCGCGCTGATCACCGCCTTCAACTCGATGCTGCATTACGGCACCGCGAAGGAATCGGCGCCCACGCTGATGATCGTGATCCCCGTCCTGACCACGTTGGGCATCATGTTCCTGCGCCAGAACCACGGGTTGCACAGCCATTTCGCGGTGCATTCGAGCGCCGGCGAAACCATGGTGTTCCTGTCGCGCCTGCTGTCGGTTCAGTTCATGTTCCTGTTCCTCGGACTGGTCGTGCTGCTGCGCCAGGGATATTTCAAGACCTTCGTGTTCGGGGACAAGACCTCGCCCGGCTCCTACGCGCTGATTTGCCCGGGTGTCGCGCTGTCGGTGATGATCCATTTCTTCATCAACAAGGGGCTGGTCGACGCGAATATCATCCCCAAGTTCGGCGCGATCTACTGGATCGAATCGGCGGTGGCGGTGATGTTCCAGGTGGCGATGATCTGGCTGGTCCTGCGCCTGAACCGGCAGCACTTCTCGCGTGCTGCGGCGCCCGCGGCGGTGGCGGCGGAATAAGCGGGATCACTCACGAAATGCGGGGGCGGGCCTTGGGTCCGCCCCTTGCCTTTGGCCCCGGCGCGCCGCACTCTGCGGATTGCGAAACAGGAGGCCCGGATGAGCGACGACACCGAAAGACACAACCAGAAGATGGCCAAGAAGAAGGCCGCGCGCGACAAGATCATGGCCACCAAGACCGGCGAGAAGGGGCTGATCATCGTCCATACCGGCAAGGGCAAGGGCAAGAGCTCGGCCGGGTTCGGGATGATCTTCCGCGCCATCGCCCACGGGATGCAATGCGCCGTGGTGCAGTTCATCAAGGGCGGCATGAAGACCGGCGAGCGCGACCTGATCGAGAGCCGGTTCTCCGACATCTGCCAGTTTCACACGATGGGCGAGGGCTTTACCTGGGAGACCCAGGACAAGAGCCGCGACATCGAGATGGCGCAGGCGGCCTGGGAGAAATCCAAGGAGTTGATCCGCAATCCGGCCAACAGGATGGTGCTGCTGGACGAGATCAACATCGCGTTGCGCTACGATTATATCGATGTGGCGGATGTGGTGGCGTTCCTGAAGGACCAAAAGCCCGAGATGACGCATGTGATCCTGACCGGGCGCAATGCCAAGGACGAGTTGATCGAGATCGCCGACCTGGTGACCGAGATGGAGCTGGTCAAGCATCCGTTCCGCGCGGGCATCAAGGCGCAGATGGGCGTGGAGTTCTAGGCGGACAGGCTGCGCGGGGTGCGGGCCGATCAGCCGGGGGTTCCACCCCGGACCCCCGGAGTGTTTTGACCAAGATGAAGGGGTCAGGTTCCGGCGCGGACCTCACTGAGGGTGCGGGTCGTGGTCAGCGCCTCGGGGTCGAGTTCGAGCTCGATCACGGCGAGGCCCCCTGACGCGATCGCGCGGGCAAAGGCGGGCGCGAAATCGGCGTCTTGCGTCACCGTCTCGCCGTGACCGCCATAGGCGCGGGCGAGGGCCGCGAAGTCGGGGTTGGCCAGATCGGTGCCGGAGACCCGGCCCGGATAGCTGCGTTCCTGGTGCATCCGGATGGTGCCGTAGCGGCCGTTGTTGGCGACGATCACCACCACCTGCGCGCCGTGTTGCACGGCTGTGGACATTTCGTTCAGGGTCATCTGGAAACAGCCGTCGCCCTCCCAGGCCACGGCCAGCTTGCCGGTTTCCAGGCTGGCGGCGATGGCGGCGGGAAAGCCGTAGCCCATGCTGCCAGAGGTCGCGCCGAGGTAGGATTTCGGGCGGGTGAACTGGTGGTAGCGGTGCAGCCACATGTTGTAGTTGCCCGCACCATTGGCGATGATGGCCTCGTCCGGCAGCATCTGCCCCATTGTTTTCACGACGTTTTCCAGCTTGACCGCGCCCGGCGTCTCGACCGGGGCGAGCCAGCCCTCATAATCGGCGCGCAGCCCGTCGCGCCAGCCCGCCCAGTCCGTCTGCCCCGGCCCGTTGAGCCGCGCAAGCGCGGCGAGCATCGCCGGCGCACTGGCCGGGATCGCCAGATCGGGGCGGAACACCCGGCCAAGCTCGTCGGGGTCGGGGTGGACGTGCAGGATGGTCTTGCCTGGGGCGGCGGGGTCGATGGCGTAGCCGCCCGAGGCGATGTCGCCAAAGCGCGAGCCGAGGATCAGGAGGCAATCGGCTTCGGCCAATGCCGCCGCCAGCCCCGGCCGCATCCCGACCGACAGGTCGCCGACATAGTTGGTGTGGCGGTTGTCGAGGTAGTCCTGCCGGCGGAAACTGACCGCGACGGGCAGATCGTGGGCCTCGGCAAAGCGGGTCAGGTCGCGGCTGGCCTCGGCGGTCCAGAGCGGGCCGCCCGCCACGATGAGCGGCTTTTTCGCGGTGGACAGTCGCGCCATGATCGCGCTGCCGGCCTCGTCGGCGACCGATGCCACGGCGGGCGCGACGGCGGGCAGGTCGGGGGTGTCGGCGCTGGCCGACAGGATATCCTCGGGCAGGGCCAGAACCACCGGGCCGGGGCGGCCCGACATCGCGACGTGGAAGGCGCGCGAGATGTATTCGGGCAGGCGGGCGGTGTCGTCGACCTCGGCCACCCATTTTGCCAGACCGCCGAAAAGCGCCTTGTAATCGACCTCCTGAAAGGCCGAGCGGTCGCGGTGGCCACGGGCGATCTGGCCGACGAAAACCACCATCGGGGTGGAATCGTGCATCGCGACATGGATGCCGGAGGAGGCGTTCGTCGCCCCCGGCCCGCGGGTCACGAACAAGACGCCGGGGTGGTTCGTCAGCTTGCCGTGGGCCTCGGCCATCATCGCCGCACCGCCTTCGTGGCGGCAGACGATGTTGTCGATGCCGGAGGCGTAAAGCCCGTCGAGTGCAGCAAGGAAACTCTCGCCGGGCACCGAGAAAACGCGCCGCACGCCCTGGATCTTCAACTGGTCGGCGAGGATCTGGCCACCGTGTCTCATGGGTTGTTCTCCGTTTCGATCGGACGGGCCTCGATCACCACGAAGGCCTGCGCCCAGGGGTGGTCGTCGGTCAGGGTGACATGCACCACGGCTTCGTGCCCTTCGGGGGTCATCGTGGCCAGGCGTTCGGCGGCCCAGCCGGTCAGGGTCATCTGCGGCTGGCCGGAGCGGATGTTGAAAACCGCCATGTCCTTCCACGCGATACCCATGCGCAGGCCCGTGCCCAGCGCCTTGGAGCAGGCCTCTTTCGCGGCCCAGCGCTTGGCATAGGTGCCGGCGGTGTCGGCGCGGCGTTCGGCCTTGGCCTGTTCGATCTCGGTGAAGACGCGGTTGCGAAAGCGGTCGCCGTGGCGTTCCAGCACCCCGGCGATGCGGTCGATATTCGCAAGATCGGTGCCGATGCCGAGGATCATGGCAAGCTCGCCACGACCTCGCCGGTGGCCTGGTTGAGCGTGACATGCAGCCGTCGCACGAGGATGTTGCCGTCCGAGATCCAGATCTGCACCGGCAGGTCGAAGATCAGGCCGACCGATGGGTCATAGGCGGCCTCGAGTGCCGCGAAGTCGATCTCGTAAAAGCCCAGTCCGCTTTCGTGGGACACCATCACGCACTGTCGCCCGCCGACCTCGTCGTAGGGGGGCGACAGGATGAGCAGGTGAAACGGCACCGCCGCCGGTTCGATGGTGTCGATCAGCGCAAGCCGCACGACGCCGTTGGAGAAGGTGCGGCTGTTGACATCCCACGGTTCGGCCAGTGCGTCGGCGCGGGCGCGCCAGTCGCAATCCATGACCTGTTGCGCGGTTGCGGGGGTTGCGGCGGCGAATGCCAGGAGAAATGCAAGTGCCTTCATGTCCGCGCCTCGTCCATCAGGCGGCGCATTTCGACGATCGCCGCCTCGAGCCCGCGAAAGATCGATTCACCGATCAGGAAATGCCCGATGTTGAGCTCCATGACCTCGGGAAACGCCGCGACGGGGCCGACCGTGTCGTAGGTCAGCCCGTGGCCCGCGTGCACCTCGAGCCCCAGGGAGTTGGCGAAACTGGCCATTTCGCGCAGCCGCTCAAGTTCGGCGTCGCGCTGGTCGGTCGCGCCCTCGGCGTGGAAGTCGCAATAGGCACCGGTGTGCAGTTCGACCACCGCCGCGCCGATCCGGGCGGCGGCCTCGATCTGGGCACGGTCGGCGGCGATGAAGATCGACACCCGGCAGCCGGCATCGCGCAGCGGCGCGATGAAATGCGCCAGCCGGTTTTCCTGCCGGGCCACGTCAAGCCCGCCCTCGGTGGTCAGTTCCTGGCGCTTTTCGGGCACGATGCAGACCGCGTGCGGCTTGTGACGCAGCGCGATGGCCTGCATCTCGTCGGTCGCCGCCATCTCGAAGTTGAGCGGCACCGTCAGCGCCGCCATCAGCCGGTCGATGTCGTCGTCGGATATATGCCGCCGATCCTCGCGCAGATGCGCGGTGATGCCGTCTGCACCGGCGCTCTCGGCCAGTTTGGCGGCGCGCACCGGGTCGGGATAGGCCGAGCCGCGGGCGTTGCGCACGGTGGCGACGTGGTCGATGTTCACGCCCAGTCTGAGTTTTCCCAAAGGCTGCATGTCGGCCCTCCTGTTTCGCACCGGGCCGAGACTAGCGCGGTCTGTTGCCCGCGTCAGCCTTGGCGGCCCGGTCAGCCATGCGTTTTTCGTAGCGCTTTTTCAAGCGTTTGATGCGGCTTTTCTGATAGGCCGTGATGACCGGGCGCGACAGGGCATAGGCGATCGCCGCCGACAGGATGCCCAGCGGCAGGCCGCCGATCAGGTAGGGCAGGAAGACGCGGTGATAGAACGTGCCAAGCCTGTGCCAGTCGGCATCGGCCCCGGTGAAGATCGACAACAGGTTGCGCATCAGGTCGGCGAAGGCGGTCGCCATTGCCTCGATCACCTGCGGCAGGTGCACATCGGCCGGCAGGCCCAGCATCCATGACCCCAGCGTCAGGCTGAGTTCGATGATGATCGGGAAGGTCAGGGGATTGCCGAAGAAGGTGGCCAGAAGGGCCGCGATGATATTGCCCCGGATCAGCCAGGCGAGCAGGGCGGCGGAGGCGAAATGCAGGCCGAGGAAGGGCGTGAAGCAGACGAAGACCCCCGCCGCGATGCCGCGCGAGATGCGGTGCGCCGGGTCGGGCAGGCGGCGCACCCGGTGGATCACGTAGCGGGCCGCGCGATACCAGCCACCGCGCGGATAGAAGAACTCGGCAACGATCTTGGCATAAGAGCGCGGGTTTCTCTTGAACACCGTGTCGCGAGCCTCCTGCGCAGCGCGTGGGTCAGGGTTTGCGGGTGAGGTTCCGGTGCCGTTTGACCTCGGCGACATCGCTGTCGGCCTCGAGCACCAGCATGACCGCGTGCAGGTGTTCGATATCGCGCAGTTCGACGTCGACAATAAGGCGATAATAGTCCGGTTTCCGGTCGACGAACCTCAGATCGGAGATATTGGCCTTCTGCTCGCCGATCAATGAGCAAATCCGGCCCAGCACGCCGGCATCGTTGGCGATGGTCAACTCGAAGCTGACGGTATGCACCGCCGCGTGCTTGCCGGAATGCCAATGCACATCGACCCAGCGGTTCGATTGATCGGACAGTTCCTCGAGCGCGTGGCAGTCGATCGAGTGCACCACCACGCCGCGCCCGCGATAGGAGATGCCCACGATGCGCTCGCCCGGCACCGGCTGGCAGCAGTCGGCACGCTGAAAGCTCTGGTGATCGCCCAGGCCCACAACGGCGCTGGCGGCTTCGATCTCGCCGCTTTCGACCGCCTCGGGGTAGAGCACCGCGACCACGTCGCGCGCCGCCATCTCGGCAGACCCAAGACGCGCCAGAAGCTCGTCGGCATCGCCCACGCCCATCTGTTTCGCTGCCGTTCTGAGCGCCTTGTCGGTGGCCTTTCGCCCGACATGCTCGAACGCCACCCGCGCCAGTTCGCGGCCCAGCTTGATGAACCGCTCGCGGTCTTCCTCGCGCAGGCGGCGGCGGATGGCGGATTTGGCCCGGCCGGTCACCACGATGTCGAGCCACGTGGCCTGGGGCGATTGCCCCTCGGCGGTGATGATGTCGACGGACTGGCCGTTCTTGATCCGGGTCCAGAGCGGCACCCGGATGCCGTCGACCTTGGCCCCGACGCAGGAATCGCCGATGCGCGTGTGGATCGCATAGGCGAAATCCAAGGGTGTCGCGCCGCGCGGCAGTTTTACCACCTCGCCCTTGGGGGTGAAGCAGAACACCTGGTCGGAATACATCTCGAGCTTCACATGCTCGAGGAAGTCGTCGTCGCCGTCGGCATTCTCGAAGCGTTCGGTCAGTGTGGCCAGCCACTTCGCCGGGTCGACCGCGAAGGGGTTTTCCGCCCTGACCCCGTCGCGATAGGACCAGTGCGCGGCAACGCCGGCCTCGGCCACCTCGTGCATCTGGCGGGTGCGGATCTGGACCTCGACGCGCTTGCCGTCACGGCCGGACACGGTGGTGTGGATCGAGCGGTAGCCGTTCGATTTCGGCTGGCTGATGTAGTCCTTGAACCGCCCCGGCACCGCGCGCCAGCGCTGGTGGATGACGCCGAGAACGCGGTAGCAGTCCATCTCGCTGGTGGTGATGATGCGAAAGCCGTAGGTGTCGGACAGGCGCGAGAAGGTCAGTTCCTTCTGCTGCATCTTGCGCCAGATCGAATAGGGCTTCTTGGCGCGGCCGAAAGCCTCGGCCTCGATCCCGGCGCGGTCAAGCTCGATGCGGATGTCGGTGGTGATCTTGTTGATCACATCGCCCGATTCGCGTTGCAGCCGGATGAAGCGGCGGATGATCGAGCTGCGCGCCTCGGGGTTCAGGACCTGGAAGGCAAGGTCTTCCAGTTCCTCGCGCATCCACTGCATGCCCATCCGTCCGGCCAGCGGCGCATAGATGTCCATGGTCTCGCGCGATTTCTGCACCTGCTTGTCCGGGCGCATGGCGCGGATCGTGCGCATGTTGTGCAGCCGGTCGGCCAGCTTGACGAGAATCACCCGCAGGTCTTTCGACATGGCGACGAAAAGCTTGCGGAAGTTCTCGGCCTGCTTGGTCTCGGACGACGAGAGTTGCAGGTTGGTCAGCTTGGTGACGCCATCGACCAGTTCGGCCACGCCGCGCCCGAAGGTCTCTTCGATCTCGGTGAAGGTGGACTTGGTGTCCTCGATGGTGTCGTGCAGCAGGGCGGTGACGATGGTGGCGTCATCCAGCCGCTGTTCGGCCAGGATATGCGCCACCGCCACCGGATGCGTGAAATAGGGCTCGCCGGAATGGCGATACTGGCCGTTGTGCCTGTCTTCGCCATAGGCAAAGGCGCGCCGGATCAGGTCGGCATTGGATCGCGGGTTGTAGGCGCGGACCTTCGAGACGAGCTCTTCGGGGTCGAGCAGTTTGGTCGCGGCCTCGCCGGGCAAGCTCGTCCCGTCCTCAGCCCTGGCCCTGGGCTTCCATCAGGGCGCGCAGCAGGTTGTCTTCGTCCATGTCGTCCTCGGCCGGCTTGTCGCTGGCCTCGGCGCCCATGAGCAGCGCCATCTGGTCTTCCTCGGGGGTGTCGACCTCGATCTGGGTCTGGTGCGACTCGATCATCCGCTCGCGCAGCTCGTCGGCGGTCTGGGTCTCGTCCGCAATCTCGCGCAGCGCCACGACCGGGTTCTTGTCGTTGTCGCGATCGACCGTGACCGGCGAGCCGGCCGCGATCTCGCGCGCCCGGTGGGCGGCAAGCATCACCAGTTCGAACCGGTTCGGAACCTTGTCAACGCAATCTTCAACCGTCACGCGGGCCATAGGGGACTCCAATCCAAGCTTCGGGCGGGTGTGAGCGGCCTATCTAGGGACAAACCGGCAGAATGGCAAGTGGATTTGCCGCATCGCGGCGCGCGCGCGGGAGTGCCCGGGTTGACTCGGCCTCTGGCGCGGCTCATATCGCGGGACACCAACAGCCGAGGCGGAGACAACATGGCCGAGAAGAAAGAGGGTATCCTCGAAACCATCAAGACGATCTTCTGGGCTCTGATCATCGCCGGCATCTTCCGCACCCTGTTTTTCCAGCCGTTCTGGATTCCGACCGGCTCGATGAAGGACACGTTGCTGATCGGAGATTTCGTCTTCGTCAACAAGATGGCCTATGGCTATTCGCGCCATTCCTGCCCGTTCTCGGCCTGCCCGTTCCCGGGGCGCATCCTCGGCTCGGAGCCCGAGCGCGGCGATATCGTGGTCTTCCGCCACCCGACGCTGGCGACCGACTACGTCAAGCGCCTGATCGGTCTGCCGGGCGACCGCATCCAGATGAAGGACGGCGTGCTCTACATCAACGACGAGGCGATGCCGCAGGAACCGGCCGGCCAGTTCATCGAGACCTTCGAGCGTCAGGGCAGCTTCGGCACCACGCCCTTGTGCGCCAACCGGCCGGTGGGGCAGGGCGGCGACTGCATCAAGGAACGGCTGATCGAGACCCTGCCGGGCGGGCTGGAGCACAGCATCCTCAACGTCTACAACCAGCCGCTGGACAACACCAACGTGTTCACCGTGCCGGAAGGCAACTACTTCTTCATGGGCGACAACCGCGACAACTCGACCGATAGCCGGGTCAGCCAGCGCGCCGGCGGCGTCGGCATGGTGCCCGAGGAGTTCCTGCTGGGCCGGGTCGACCGGGTGATGTTTTCCTCTGCCGGCAAACGGCTGGTCTATTTCTGGACCTGGCGCGGCGACCGGTTCTTCCACAAGGTCGAATGAAACTGTCGCGAGAGCTTCAGGCCTTCGCGGCCCGGATCGGGCATGATTTCAAGCGGCCCGAACTGTTGATCCGCGCGCTCACGCACGGCTCGTTTTCCTCGGACACAAGGCCCGACAACCAACGGCTCGAGTTTCTCGGCGACCGGGTGCTGGGGCTGGTCATGGCCGAGGCGCTGCTGGCCCATGACAAAAGCGCCAGCGAAGGCCAGCTTGCGCCGCGTTTCAACGCGCTGGTGCGCAAGGAAACCTGCGCCGAGGTCGCGCGCGAGGTCGATCTGGGCGAGGTGCTGAAACTGGGCCGCTCCGAGATGATGTCGGGCGGGCGGCGCAAGCAGGCGCTGCTGGGCGATGCGATGGAGGCGGTGATCGCGGCGGTCTATCTCGACGGCGGCTTCGGCGCGGCGCGCGACATGGTGCTCAGGCTCTGGGGCGCACGGGTCGAGACGGTCGAGGCCGACGCCCGCGACGCCAAGACCAGCCTGCAGGAATGGGCCCAGGCGCGGGGGCTGGCACCGCCCGACTATGTCGAGACGGCGCGCGACGGGCCGGACCATGCCCCCACCTTCACCATCGAGGCGCGGCTGAGCAACGGCGAGCGTGCCTCGGCAAGCGCAAACTCGAAACGCGGCGCAGAGCAGGCAGCAGCCAGGGAATTGCTCGATCGGCTGGACGGCTGATGTCGGGCAACCTGCGCGGCAGCCTCTACATGGTTCTGGCCATGAGCGCCTTTGCGGTCGAGGATATGTTCTTCAAGCTGGCGATCGAGGACCTGCCCAAAGGCTTGGCGCTGATGGGTTTCGGGGTTTTCGGCACGTTGATCGCCGCGGGCCTGTCGCGGCACGCGAACGAGCCGGTGTTTCACCCCGCCTTCCTGTCGCGCGGCCTTGTCCTGCGCTCGGCGATGGAGCTGTCGGGGCGGCATTTCTATGCGCTCAGCCTGGCCTTCGTGCCGCTGGCCACGACCTCCGCTATCCTGCAGGCCACGCCGCTGGTGGTGACGATGGGGGCGGCGGCATTGTTCGGCGAGAAGGTCGGCGTGCGGCGCTGGAGCGCCTCGGTGGTGGGGTTCGTCGGGGTTCTGATGATCCTGCGCCCGTCGCCCGCCGCGTTCGAACCGACGGTGATCTTCGCGGTTCTCGGGATGCTGGGTTTTGCCGGGCGCGACCTTGCCACCCGGGCCAGCCCGCCGTCGGTCTCGGGCCGGCAACTGGGGACGCTGGGCTTCATGGTGGTGGTCGCCGCCGGGCTGGTCCTGAGCGCATTCGACCAGGAATGGCGCGGGCTGGCTGCGCCGCGCGCCTGGGCGGCGGTGGTCGGGGCCGCGCTGTTCGGAGTGGCCGCCTACAACTCGCTGACCATCGCGATGCGCAGCGGTGAAGTGTCGGTGGTGGCGCCGTTTCGATACACGCGGCTTCTGCTGGCGCTTGTCATCGCTTATGTGGTGTTCGCAGAGCGCCCAGACGCGCTGACCCTGGCCGGGGCCGCGCTGATCGTGGCGAGCGGGGTTTACATACTCGTCAGGACCGGGCGACAAGGAAAGACCGGGGCCGCACGGCCCGCGATGAAAGGACCAAGCAGATCGTGACCACACGCGCCGGATTTGTCGCCCTGATCGGCGAGCCCAACGCGGGCAAGTCGACCCTGACCAACCGCATGGTCGGGGCCAAGGTGTCGATTGTCACCCACAAGGTGCAGACCACCCGCGCCCGCATTCGCGGCGTGGCGATCGAGGGCGAGGCCCAGATCGTCTTTGTCGACACGCCGGGCTTGTTCAAGCCAAAGCGCCGGCTGGACCGGGCGATGGTGGCGGCGGCCTGGGGGGGTGCGGCGGATGCCGATGTGGTGGTGTTGCTGATCGAGGCGCATCGCGGCGTGACCGAAGGGGTGAAGCGCATCCTCGAACGGCTGGACGAGATCGGCACGGGCCGCACCGTGGCGCTGGCGATCAACAAGATCGACCGGGTCAAGTCCGAGACCCTGCTGGCGCTGACCCGGGAGATGAACGACCTTTTCCCCTTTGCCGAGACCTTCATGATCTCCGCCGAGAAGGGCTACGGCGTCGACGATCTGCGCAAATGGCTGGCCGAGCGGATGCCGGAGGGGCCGTGGCTCTACCCCGAAGACCAGATCGCGGATCTTCCGCTGCGCATGATCGCCGCCGAGATGACGCGCGAAAAGCTGACGCTGCGGCTGCACCAGGAATTGCCCTACCAGTTGACGGTCGAGACCGAGAACTGGGAAGAGCGCAAGGACGGCAGCGCCCGCATCGACCAGGTGATCTATGTCATGCGCGACGGCCACAAGGGCATCGTGCTGGGCAAGAAGGGCGAGACCGTCAAGGCGGTCAGCCAGGCGGCCCGGGCCGAGCTCGAGGAGTTTCTGGGCCGAAAGGTGCACCTGTTCCTGCAGGTCAAGGTGCGCCCGAACTGGCTGGAGGAAAGAGAGCGTTATTCGGAAATTGGGCTTGATTTCAAGGACGGAAATTGATGGCACGACTGGCGACCGGCATCTGGGTCGGCGCCTATCTCGCGCGGCTCCAGGCCGAGGGCATCCCGGTCTACGTGGTCGCGCGCGGCGACGACACCGCCGGGGCGGTTCTGGTCAAGCTGGCCACCCTCGACGGGCAGGCGCAGGCGTTTCAGCGCCGGTTCGACATGGAGACCGGCGCGCGGGTCTGGGACGTTCTGGCCGAGGGGGCCGAGGCCGAGGTGGACGCGGCGATATCGCGCCAGCGCGGCTTTGATCCCGACCTGTGGGTGATCGAGGTCGAGGATGCGCGCGGGCGGCACCTGCTGGATCAGCCCGGTCTCAGCGACGGATAAGCCGCGCCAGCCCGACCAGCGCCGTTCCTCCCAGGAAAATCCCCAGCGACAGGCCCGCGACGTTTGCCGCGAAGTCACCCAGGCTCAGCACGTTGAGGTCGATGAACGGATAGGGATAGGCGCCGGTGAACCCGGCCCGGACCAGTGCATAAGCGAGGTAGATCAGGGGCCAGGCCAGCCACAGCGCGGCATGGCGCAGGCCCAGCCCGGCCTTGGGCGCGAAACCTGCCCACCACGCGAAGGTCAGGACCGGCACGGCGCTGTGCACACCCTGATCGGCCCACCATGCCAGCCCCTGCGGGTTCCACAGATCCGACAGCATGGTGTGATAGATCACGCCCACGATCCCGATCCACAGTGTCAGCCCGCCCAGCCAACCGGCTGACAAGGCCCGCCCCCGGGCGGCAATCACCCCGGTGCTGACCGCGACCATCGTGTTGGTCAGGATGGTGAAATAGCCTGCCATGACCCAGATCGTGCCCGCGACAGTGTCGGGGCCGTCGGGGATCACGGTGGACTGCACCGCGATCGCGACGACAGCGACGGTTGCCAGAAAAGCGGCGGTCAGGCGGGCGGCAGGGCTCAGCGTCATGGCGCCAGATTTGCGCCAAAGCGCGGCGCGCGCAAGCACTTGCGCCGCGCCCCGGGCCGTGAATGATGCGGGGCATGGACTGGCGCGACCAAGGCACATTGCTGTCCGTGCGCAAGCATGGCGAGACCTCGGCGATCATCGAGGTGTTTACCGAGAATCACGGGCGTCATGCCGGGGTGGTGCGCGGTGGCGTGTCGCGCAAGATCGCGCCGATCCTGCAACCGGGCGCGCAGCTTGACCTGAGTTGGCGGGCGCGGCTGGAGGATCATCTGGGCGCCTTCACGGTCGAGCCGGTGAAAAGCCGCGCGGGGGTGATGTCGGACCGGCTGGCGCTGGCCGGGCTGAATGCGATGACGGCGCTGTTGTCCTTTTCGTTGCCCGAGCGCGAGGCGCACCCGCGCCTCTATGCCCAGAGCGTGGCGATGTTCGACCTGCTTGGCCAGTCCGAGACCTGGCCCATCGCCTACCTGCAATGGGAACTGGCGCTGCTCGAGGAACTGGGCTTCGGTCTGGACCTGAGCGCCTGCGCGGTGACAGGGGCGGCGGATGACCTGGCCTTTGTCTCGCCCCGGTCGGGGCGCGCGGTCAGTGCTGGTGGGGCGGGGGAATGGGCCGACCGGCTGTTGCCGCTGCCGCCGGAGCTGCTGGGCGTGGTCACGGGCGGGTCGGCGGGCGTCGTCGAGGGGTTGGCGACCACCGGCCATTTCCTGATGCACGGGTTGGCGCATTCGCTGGGCAACAAACCCCTGCCCGAGGCGCGGGCGCGGCTGGTCGATCGGCTGGCGCGTCAGGCGTCCTGAAGCGCCACCAGCGCCGCGATCAGGGTCGAGACGCTTTCGCGCGCCGCCTTGGAGTCGGTGCCGCCGAGCATCCCCAGGCCAAGCTCCGCACCATAGACGATGCGGGCGAACTCCGGGTTGGACAGCCCGATCTGGCTAAGCACGGCAGTCAGATAGGCCAGCCGCATCCGGTCGACCTCGGCGATTGCTGCGCGTGCAGCATCGTCGCCCTGCGCCCAGGCCCGCATCGCGGCTTCCTCGCTGCCCGGGCCGGTCGCCTCGGCAATCACCTCGCCCAGCCGATAGAGCCTTTGCGTGGGCGTGCCGCCCTGCTCGGCCGCGTCGGCCAACGCGGACAGGGCCCGCGCCTCCCAGCGTGCGGCCATGCGCCGCTTGAATTCGGGCACATCCTTGAAATGCCAATAGAAACTACCCTTGGTCGCACCGATGCTGCGAGCCAGAGGCTCGGCCTTCAAGGCTTCGGGGCCTTGTGCGCTGAGGGCCGCAAAGCCGGTGTTGAACCAGTCGTCCGGGCCAAGGCGGGTGGATTTTTCGGGCATGATGCGCCTCCAATAGGGTCGCGGCGCGCACCCTATCAGGGAAATGCTGCAAGTGCAAAGAAAACCGCCGGCGCGGCCTTCAGCCCAGAAGGCGGCGGGCGATCACGGTGGCCTGGATCTCGGCGGCGCCCTCGAAGATGTTGAGAATGCGCGCGTCGCACAGGATGCGGCTGATCTGGTATTCCAGCGCGAATCCGTTGCCGCCGTGGATCTGCAGCGCGTTGTCCGCCGCCGCCCAGGCGACGCGGGCCCCGATCAGCTTGGCCATCCCGGCCTCGAGATCGCAGCGCCGGTCGTGGTCCTTTTCCCAGGCCGCGAAATAGGTCAACTGCCGCGCCACCATGATCTCGACCGCCATCATCGCCAGCTTGTCGGCGACGCGGGGGAAAGCGATCAGGGGCTTGCCGAACTGCTTGCGGTCAAGCGCGTATTGCATCCCGACCTCGAGCGCCGATTGCGCCACGCCGATGGCGCGGGCGGCGGTCTGGATGCGGGCGCTCTCGAAGGTCTGCATGAGCTGCTTGAAGCCCTGACCCTCGACGCCGCCCAGGAGGTTCCCGGCCGGCACCTTGAAGCCGTCGAAGCCAAGTTCGTATTCCTTCATGCCGCGATAGCCCAGCACCTCGATCTCGCCGCCGGTCATGCCGGGGGTGGGGAACGGATCGCCCTCGGTGCCCGGCTGCTTTTCGGCCAGGAACATCGACAGGCCCCGGTAATTGTCGGTCTCGGGGTCGGTTCGCGCCATCAGCGTCATCACGTTGGCGCGGGCGGCGTGGGTGATCCAGGTCTTGTTGCCGGTGATCTCGTAGGCGTCGCCAACCTTGGCCGCGCGCGTGCGCAGGCTGCCGAGGTCAGAGCCGGTGTTGGGTTCGGTGAACACCGCCGTGGGCAGAACCTCGCCCGAGGCGATGCGGGGCAGCCACGCCTGTTTCTGTTCGTCGGTGCCGCCCGAAAGGATCAGTTCAGCGGCAATTTCCGAGCGGGTGCCAAGCGAGCCGACGCCGATATAGCCGCGCGACAACTCCTCCGACACCACCACCATCGAGGCTTTCGACAGGCCCAGCCCGCCGAAGTCCTCGGGAATGGTCAGCCCGAACACGCCCATTTCCGACAGGTCTTCGAGGATCTCCATCGGGATCAACTCGTCCTTCAGGTGCCAGTCATGGGCATGGGGCACGACCTTTTCATCGGCATAGCGGCGGAACTGGTCGCGGATCATCTCAAGTTCGTCGTCCAGCCCGGTGGCGCCGAAGGTGGCGTGGCCGGCGTTGTCCTGCATCAGCGTGACCAGCCGGGCGCGGGCGGCGGGGCTGTTGCCGTTTTGGGTCAGGGTCATCACCGCGTCGGACATCATCGCGCGCTGGTCGCCCTGGGTCAGGAACATGTCCTGCGGCCGGGCAATCTCGCCCTGGCTCATCGGGATGCCGCCGGCGATCTGGGCGAGGTATTCGCCGAATGCGATCTGGTGGAGAAGCGCCTCGATCTCGCCGAACCCGCCCGCCGCGTCCAGCCGCGTGGCCCAGGTCTGCATCTGGCGCAGCGCCTCGGTATAGGTGGCAAGCCAGGCCAGCGCATGGGCCGCGGCCTGGTGCTGTTCGGTCAGGTCGGGCGAGACCTTGCTGCCCTCGGTGACCGCCTCGCGCAGACGATCCGTGGCCGTTGCCAGCAGCGCCTCGACCGCGGGGATCGCGGCTTTGGTCAGGCTGAGCAAATCGTCGAGAACGGGCGTGGTCATGGCATTGTCCCTTGGCATCCTGGTCCCCTTGCAGCGGTTCCCGAGAGTGATAGGGATTTTGCAGGTGCAGCGCAATAATAATTCGTGGAATGGTGCTGTTTCGCACGAAAGTAACGAATCGAAACCGGGTGCATCGCCGGTGAAATCCCGCTAGATACGGGCGAGTATTTGAAGGGCCGGGATTGATGGACGCGATTTTAGCCGGGATGCCGCTGTGGCTGATCGTCACCGCCGTGGGGATTACCCTGTTCGCCGGATTCGTGAAAGGCGCAGTCGGGTTCGCCTTTCCGATGATCGTGCTGTCGGGGCTGGGGTCGTTCCTGCCGGCCGAGACCGCGCTGGCGATCCTGATCTTGCCGACCGTGGTCACGAACGTCTTTCAGGCCTTCCGGCAGGGCCTGGGCGCGGCCCTGGTCGTGGTGCGGCGATACTGGCTGTTCCTGTTGATAATGGTGGCTTTTCTGGTGTCCTCGGCGCAACTTGTCGCGATCATACCGGAGTCGGTTCTGCTGGTCCTGGTCGGCGTGCCGATGGTGCTGTTCGCGATCCTGCAACTCAGCCGCTGGACCCTGAACCTGCGGCCCGGAACCCGGACCCGCGACGAATTGCTGATCGGCGGTTTCGCCGGGTTCATCGGGGGCATGTCGGGAAGCTGGGGGCCGCCGACGGTGCTCTACCTGACCGCCATCGGCGCCGAGAAGTCTGAGGCGATGCGCGCGCAGGGGGTGATCTACGGCATCGGCGCGGTGGCGCTGCTGGCGGCGCATCTGCAGTCGGGGGTGCTGAACGCCGCGACGATCCCGCTTTCTGCGGCTGCATTGGTGCCGGCGCTGGCCGGGATGGCGCTGGGGCTTCGGGTGCATGACCGGATGCCGCAAAGCACCTTCCGCCGGGCCATGCTGGTGGTCCTGCTGTTCGCGGGCCTGAACCTGGTGCGGCGCGGGCTGATGCTCTGAGACGCAAAACGCCCCGGCACCGGGCCGGGGCGTATCGTCAGATCCGGGTCGATCAGCCGATCGCGACGGCGCGCACGTCGTCGTCGATATGCGCCTCGTACTGCGCGAAGTTCTCGGCGAACATCTTGACCAGCTTGGCGGCCTGCGCGTCATAGGCGGCATGATCGTCCCAGGTGCGGCGCGGGTCGAGCAGCACTTCGGGCACGTCCGGCACATGTCTGGGAACGTCGAAGCCGAAGTTGGCGTCCTTGCGGAACTCGGTGTCCGACAGCGACCCGTCGAGCGCGGCGGTCAGCAGCGCGCGGGTGGCCTTGATCGGCATCCGCTCGCCCACGCCGTAAGCGCCGCCGGTCCAGCCGGTGTTGACCAGCCAGCAGGTCGCGCCGTGCTTGGCGATCTTGTCCTGAAGCAGCTTGCCGTATTCCTCGGGCCGACGCGGCATGAAGGGGGCGCCGAAACAGGTCGAGAAGGTCGGCTCCGGCTCGGTCACGCCCCGCTCGGTGCCGGCGACCTTGGAGGTGAAGCCCGACAGGAAGTGATACATCGCCTGCGCCGGGGTCAGCCGCGCGATCGGCGGCAGCACCCCGAAGGCGTCGCAGGTCAGCATGATGATGTTCTTCGGATGCCCGCCCAGCGCCGTCTTGGAGGCGTTCGAGATATAATCGAGCGGATAGGCCGCGCGCATGTTGGCGGTCAGGCTGTCGTCGTCGAAATCCAGCTCCATGGTGTCCGGGTCCCACACCATGTTCTCGATCACCGTCGAGAATTTGCGGGTGGTGGCGTAGATTTCCGGCTCGGCCTCTTCCGACAGGTGGATGGTCTTGGCATAACAGCCTCCTTCGAAGTTGAAGGTGCCGCGGTCCGACCAGCCATGCTCGTCATCACCGATCAGCACGCGATCGGGGTCGGCGGACAGGGTGGTCTTGCCGGTGCCCGACAGCCCGAAGAAGATGGCGGTGTCGACCGGGTTGCCCGGCGCGTGGTTGGCCGAGCAGTGCATCGGCATGATGCCCTTTTCCGGCAACAGGTAGTTCAGAAGCGTGAACACCGACTTCTTGTTCTCGCCGGCATATTCCGAGCCGCCGATCAGGATCAGCTTTTTCTCGAAGTTGAGCGCGATCACCGTGTCCGACCGGCAGCCGTGCCGCTTGGGGTCGGCCTTGAAGGTCGGGCAGTTGACGATGGTGAACTCCGGCAGAAAGCCGTCCAGCTCATCGCGCGAGGGCCGGCGCAGCAGGTGGCGCACGAAGAGGGCATGCCAAGCCAGTTCGGTCACGATCCGAACATCCAGCCGGTGTGCCGGGTCGGCGCCGCCATAGAGATCCTGCACGAAATAGTCGCCGCCCTTCATGTGCTCCAGCATGTCGGCGTGAAGCCGGTCGAAGGCGGCCGGCTCCATCGGCGGGTTGTTTTCCCACCAGATCGTGTTTTCGACTTCGGGTGTTCGGACCACGAACTTGTCCTTGGGCGAACGGCCGGTGTGCTTGCCGGTCTCGACCAGAAGCGTGCCACCCAGGCCCAGATGCCCCTCGCCACGCTGCAGCGAGGCCTCGACCAGCCCCGGCTCGATCAGGTTGTAATAGACGTTGCCGAGCCCCGTTATGCCCTGGTTTTCCAAGCGGTGCGCCGGATTAACCCGTCCTGTGGTCATGCCCATACTCCTGTTGCCGGCACCTCGCCGGCCGTTTCCGATATGTCCCAGCCGCGCCGTCTTCGACTCGCGCGACGCAGCGGCGGCGATGCCGCAGGTGCCACATGGCTGGCTATAACATGCGGTTTTCAGGGCGGGATAGGGCGATCTGCAACAGTTAGCGTTACCAGAAGGCTGTTTGCGCAACCATATTTCGTGCCTTGTTCGCTATGTTAGCCATTTTTTCGCCATTAGTGGTGCTTATTGGACTCACTGGCGGAGGCGATTCGCATTGAATTGTTGATTCTGATCCGCAAAACGGATTCAATGGCCTGAAAAGAGAAAAGAAAACGAGCAGCACGAGGATACCTCACATGTCGAGGATTGCATTGGTCGACGACGACAGGAACATCCTGACGTCGGTTTCGATGACTCTCGAGGCCGAAGGCTTCGAGGTTGAAACCTACAACGACGGACAATCGGCGCTGGACGCCTTCAACAAACGCCTGCCGGACATGGCGGTGTTCGACATCAAGATGCCGCGGATGGACGGGATGGACCTGCTGCAGCGGGTGCGCCAGAAAACCAACATGCCGGTGATCTTCCTGACCTCGAAGGATGACGAGATCGACGAGGTTCTGGGGCTTCGGATGGGGGCCGACGACTACGTCAAGAAACCGTTCAGCCAGCGGCTTCTGGTCGAACGCATCCGCGCGCTTCTGCGCCGCCAGGACGCGATCGAGGGGATCACGGTCGCCGACAGCGAGGAAACCAAGGTGATGGTGCGCGGCGGCCTGTCGATGGACCCGCTGCGCCATTCCGTCACCTGGAAGGGCAAGGACGTGTCACTGACCGTGACCGAGTTCCTGCTGCTTCAGGCGCTGGCGCAACGCCCCGGTTTCGTGAAAAGCCGCGATCAGCTGATGGACGTGGCCTATGACGATCAGGTCTATGTCGACGACCGCACGATCGACAGCCACATCAAGCGGCTGCGCAAGAAGATGCGGATGGTGGATGACGAGTTCTCCGCGATCGAGACCCTTTACGGCATCGGTTATCGCTACAACGAAGAATGACGCAGCCGCTCTGGCGAGGGTGATTTGGTGCGCGATACGAAATCGACAGGCGGCAATGCCGAGGTGGTTCTGGGCGAGGACTGGGTGTCCCCCCAGGCCACGGTCGATGTCGAGATGCGCGACCGCCGCAAGCGACGCGGCATCATCGCCATCAACCGCTCGCCGCTGGCGCGCAAGATCATCATCTTCAACTTGCTCGGCCTGCTGGTGCTGGTCGGGGGGGTGCTCTATCTCAACCCGTTCCGCGACAGCCTGCTGCTGCAGCGTGAACGCGCCCTGGTGATGTCCGCCGAACTGGTGGCGGAAGTGTTCGAGGTGCGCCAGGCCGCGCCCGGCGCAGCGCCGATGCTGACACCGGAACTGGCGGGGCAGGTGCTGGGCCAGGTCCGGGTGCATGACGGCGGCGACATCCTGGTGTTCGGGCCGGACGGCGGGCTGCTGGGCACGAGCGAGGCGGCGGTGCGCGATACCGGCCCCGGGGTCATCGGCCTTGACCCGGATCGGCAATCGACCATCATCACCGACCTCCTGTCCAAGGCATGGGATGCGGTTGCCGGCACCATCGCGTCATCGCCCGGCACCGATCCGGCCAGCCTCGACACCGAGGCGCAGGCGCGCGTGATCCTGGCCGACGCGCTGGCCGGGCGCACGCGGATCGCCGCCACCGGCGGGGCGGACAGCGAAGGCGCCTATGTCGTCACCACGCCGATCATGGTTAACGGTATTGTCGTGGGGGCCATCGCGCTGACCTCGGCGGGCGACCAGCTCGACGCGCTGGTGCGCGGCGAGCGTGAACAGATCCTGCAAATGTTCGTGATCGCCATCCTGGTGTCGATCGGGCTGAGCCTGGTCCTGGCCTCGACCATCGCCAACCCGCTGTCCGACCTCGCCGCCGCCGCCGAACTGGGCCGCGACAAGAATGCGCGCAAGGTCAATCCGGGCCGGGTGCGCATCCCCGACCTGTCGGCGCGACCGGACGAGATCGGGCGCCTGTCGAAGGCGCTGCGCGGCATGGTCGCGGCGCTCTATGACCGGATCGACGCCAACGAACAATTCGCCGCCGACGTGGCGCATGAGATCAAGAATCCGCTGGCCTCGCTGCGCTCGGCGATCGGCACGCTGCGGGTGGCGAAAAAGGACGAACACCGCGACAAGCTGCTCGACGTGATCGACCACGACGTGCGCCGCCTCGACCGGCTGGTCAGCGACATTTCCAACGCCTCGCGGCTCGACAGCGAACTGGTTAAGGAAGAGGAAGAGACCTTCGATCTGCTGCACATGCTGCGCAACCTGACCGAATACCTGGGCAACGAGGCACAGCAGAAGGGCGTCGATTTCATCACCGACCTGCCTGCCGAGCCGATCCGCATCCAGGGGCTCGAGGCGCGGCTGGCGCAGGTCTTCGTCAACCTCATTTCCAACGCGACATCCTTCTGCGAGGAGGGCGACGCAATCCGGGTCTGGGCGCGGCAACGCGAAAACCGCGTGCTGGTGGTGGTCGAGGATACCGGCCCGGGCATTCCCGAAGAGGCGCTGACCAAGGTGTTCAACCGCTTCTACAGCCAGCGCCCGGAGAACCAGTTCGGCAACAACTCGGGGCTGGGGCTGGCGATTTCCAAGCAGATCGTCGAGGCGCATGGCGGCGTGATCTGGGCCGAGAACATCCGCCCGACCGACGCCGACATCACCTCGGAGCCGCTGGGCGCGCGCTTCGTCGTGGGCCTGCCGGTGTGACCGCGGCGTCACCAGCGCAACCCGACATTTTTCACGCCACCTCCGTTGCCATCGACGGCGCCGGCATCCTGCTCACCGGCCCCTCGGGCAGCGGCAAATCCGGGCTGGCGCTGCAACTGATCGCGTTGGGCGCGGTGCTGATCGCGGACGATCGCAGCCGGGTCGCGGCGACCGATGCCGGCCCGGTGATCCACGCCCCCGACCGCATGGCCGGCGTGATCGAGGCGCGCGGCGTCGGCCTGATCCGCGTGCCGCACACGGCGCAGGCCCCACTGCGCCTGATCGTCGACATGGGCGTGCTGGAGACTTCACGTTTGCCAACACAAGAACACACCGACGTTCACGGAGTCGCCATCGCGCGGGTCCGGCGGGTTGACGCGCCGCACTTCCCGGCGTCCATTGTTGCCTTGGCGAAAGGGGGGTGGTGGCGCGAATGACCAAGGCGATCGACACGGCGGACCGGACCGCGCACACGGGCCAGAAGGTGCTGCTGGTCACCGGCGCGTCGGGGGCGGGGCGAACCACGGCGGTTCATGCGCTCGAGGATGTCGGTTTCGAGGTCATCAACAACCTGCCGCTGGGGCTGATCCCGCGGCTGTTGTCCGGCCCTGCACCCGATCATCCGCTGGCGCTGGGCATCGACGTGCGCACCCGCGATTTCTCGGCGCTGGCGCTGGCCGACCTGATCGACCAGATGACAGCCGACCCGAACATCATGGTCGAGCTTCTGTTTCTCGACTGCCGCCCTGACGTTCTGGTGCGCCGGTATTCCGAGACCCGCCGGCGCCATCCGCTGGCGACCGAGGACAGCCCCGAACAGGGGATCGAACGCGAAATCGCGCTGCTGGCCCCGATCCGTGACCGGGCGGATGTGCTGATCGACACCTCCGACCTGACGGTGCACGAACTGAAAGCCGGGCTGATGGAGTGGCTGGGCCTGGAAGGCGAGGACCGGCTGTCGATCTCGGTGCAGAGCTTTTCCTACAAGCGCGGCGTGCCGCGCGGGCTGGACCTGGTGTTCGATGTGCGGTTTCTGCAAAACCCCCATTGGCAGCCCGACTTGCGCCCGTTGACCGGCTGCGACGCGGCGGTCGCGGCCTTCGTGGCCGCCGATCCGCGCCATGACGAATTCGTTGAGCGGGTGTCGGGGCTGGTGGAATTCCTGCTGCCGGCCTATGCCAGCGAGGGCAAGTCGCACCTGGCCATCGGGTTCGGCTGCACCGGCGGGCGTCACCGTTCTGTCGCACTGGCCGAAACACTTGCCCGGGGCCTTGCGGATGCCGGCTGGCAAGTGTCAATTAGGCACCGAGAGCTGGGAACGGCCAAGGCCCTTCCCGTCACGTCAACGTCAGGGGGTAGGACCGCTTGATCGGCATTGTCATCGTCGCGCATGGCGGGCTCGCCGGGGAATACCTTGCGGCCATGGAGCATGTCGTCGGCAAACTGGACCAGATCCGCGCCATCCGCATTGCGGCCGACTGCGATCGGGCCTTGAAGGCCGACGAAATCGCGCGTGCCGCCGATGCGGTCGACACCGGTGACGGGGTGGTGGTGGTGGTCGATATGTTCGGCGGTTCGCCCTCGAACCTGTCGCTGCCCGCCTGCGCGCGTGAGAATCGCAAGATCCTCTATGGCGCCAACCTGCCGATGCTGGTCAAGCTGGCCAAGACCCGCCACGCCGGCGTCGACGAGGCGACCCGGGCGGCGCTGGCGGCGGGGCGCAAGTATATCGACGTAATCGACGGATCACTGGTCTAGGAGCAACCCCGCATGAGCACCACGGTGACCCGCCGGATGAAGATCGTGAACGAAAAGGGGCTGCACGCCCGCGCCTCGGCCAAGTTCGTCGAGGTCGTCGAGGCGCATGACGCCACCGCGCGGGTCTCCAAAGACGGGCTGGATACCGATGGCGACAGCATCATGGGCCTTCTGATGCTGGCGGCGTCGCGCGGCACCACCATCGAGGTCGAGACCAGCGGAGCCGAGGCCGACAAGCTGATGGATGCGCTCGAGGCGCTGGTCGCCGACAAGTTCGGCGAAGGCTTCTGAGCGCCGTTCATGGCCATCACCCGCGCCAATGCCCCCGATCAGGCCAGCCCCCAGCCGCGGCACGACAAGCGTGACCTGACCTATGCCAATTCCTTCGACAACGGCGCGCAGGCCCTCGTGATCCGCGCCATAGAGTGGATGACCGGCAAGGTCTCGATCATCCGCATGGTGCGAGAGTTCGAACGGCGCGGCGGGGCCACGGGCATCGAGTTCTGGGGCGCCGCGCTCGACGTGATGGGGATCGAGATCCCGACACCGGCGGCGCAGTTGGAGCGTATTCCGGCCAAGGGGCCGGTGGTGGTGGTCGCGAATCATCCGCACGGGCTGGTCGATGGCATGGTCATGGCCGAGCTGATTTCGCGCCGCAGACCGGATTTCCAGATCCTCACCCGCTCGGTTCTGACCGGGCTGGACGAAGTTGCCTCGAATTTCCTGATCCCGGTGCCGTTCCCGCATGACCCCGACGCGCAGCGCAAGAACGTCGAGATGCGGGCACGCGCGATGGAGCGGTTGAAGTCCGGCGGGCTGATCTGCGTGTTTCCCTCGGGCGTGGTGGCAAGCTCGAAAACCGCCTTCGGCCCGGTCGAGGAGGCCGAGTGGAACGTCTTTACCGCGCAGTTGATCCGGCGATCGGGCGCGGCGGTGGTGCCGATCCATTTCCGCGGCCACAACACCCGCGTCTACCAGATCGCCAACCGGCTGTCGGCGACGCTGCGACAGGCGTTTCTGCTGCATGAGATCGTGCGCGCCTGCAACCGGCCGCAAGACCCGGTCATCGGCCATCCGCTGTCGGACGGGCAGATGGAGATGCTCAAGAGCGACCCGCGCGGCTTCATCGCCTGGCTGCGCGCACATACCCTGTCGCTTGAGGACTGACGGGCGCCGGGCTTACCGCGTCGGGACCGGCGTGTCGCCGCGATAGTCGTAAAAGCCGCGCCCGGTCTTGCGCCCCAGCCAGCCGGCTTCGACATACTTGGTCAGCAGCGGGCAGGGCCGATACTTGGTGTCCGCCAGCCCGTCGTGCAGCACGTTCATGATTGCAAGGCAGGTGTCCAGCCCGATGAAATCGGCCAGTTCCAGCGGCCCCATCGGGTGATTGGCGCCCAGTTTCAGCGACTCGTCGATGGATTTGACCGAGCCGACGCCCTCGTAGAGCGTATAGACCGCCTCGTTGATCATCGGCATCAGGATGCGGTTGACGATGAAGGCCGGGAAATCCTCGGCGCTGGCGGCGGTCTTGCCGAGGCGCTCGACCACCCCGAGGCAGGCTTTGAAGGTTTCCTGGTCGGTGGCAATGCCGCGGATCAACTCGACAAGCTGCATCACCGGCACCGGGTTCATGAAGTGAAAGCCCATGAATTTCTCGGGCCGGTCGGTGCGCGAGGCCAGCCGGGTGATCGAGATCGACGAGGTGTTCGAGGTCAGGATCGTTTCGGGTTTCAGATGCGGCAACAGGTCTTCGAAGATCGCCTGTTTCACGGTCTCGCGCTCGGTCGCGGCCTCGATGATCAGGTCGGAAGGGCCAAGGTCGGTCAGGGTCAGCGTGGTCGAGATGCGTCCCAACGCCGCGTCGCGGTCGGCCTGGGTGATCTTGCCGCGCGAGACCTGGCGGTCGAGGTTCTGGGCGATGATGCCGAGGGCGGCATCGAGCGCGTCCTGGCTCACGTCGGTCAACAAGACCTTGTAGCCCGCCAGAGCCATCACATGCGCGATTCCGTTGCCCATCTGGCCCGCGCCAACGACCCCGACCGTCTCGATTGCCATTACCTGTCCCCTTGAAAACCTGCCGGACCATAGGCCCGCGCGGGAGGCCGGTGCAAGTCTTTCTGCACCTGCACGGTGGGCCGCAACCTTTGTCCGGGTCTTAGCGATTTGGAAACGGTTTGGTGCCACACTCGATCCCGGGTGAAAAAGGAGTGGGTGGAATGGCCTATGACCATTTGGGCGCCGGGGCGCTGGACTATCTGTCGTGCCGCTACGGAAAATCGAAGCTGTTGTTCCGGGGGCCGAAGCGCAAGCTGGAAGGGCGCTATATCGCCGCCATCGGCGGGACCGAAACCTATGGAAAGTTCATCCCGCGCCCATATCCCGACCGGGTCGAGGCGGCACTGGGCACCAAGGTGGTGAACCTGGGCTGCGTCAACGCCGGGATCGACGTGTTCTCGCAGGATCAGGCGGTGATGGAGGCCTGCTCCGGCGCGGCGGTGACGGTGATCGAAGTGCCCGGTGCGCAGAACATGTCGAACCGGTTCTATGCCGTGCATCCGCGCCGCAACGACCGCTTCCTGCGCGCCTCGACGCTGCTCAAGTCGTTCTACCGCGAGGTGGATTTCACCGAGTTCCACTTCACGCGGCATCTGTTGAGTGCGCTGCGGGCGGCGGATGCGGACCGTTTCCAGGTCGTCGAGCACGAGTTGAAAGAGGCCTGGGTGGCGCGGATGAAGGCGCTGATGTCGCGGATCGACTCGAAGGTGGTTCTGCTGTGGCTGGCTGGGCATCGGCCCGAGGATTGCACCACATGTTCGGATCAGGACCGCGACCCGCTCTATGTCGACCGGGCGATGCTCGAGGCGGTGAAACCCTATGCCGCGCAGGTGGTCGAAGTCGTGGTCGGGCCGCAGGACGTTGCCGCCGGTCGCGAGGGCATGATCTATTCCGACCTCGAAGCACCGGCCGCCGAGGAAATGCTGGGCGTGCAGGCGCATCAGGCGGCGACCGAGGCGCTGGCGCCGGTGCTGAAAGACCTGTTGTGAGCCCAAGAGAAAGGCCCGCCGGTTCGGGCGGGCCTTTCGGGTCTTTCGAATTGCCGCGGATCAGAGCTTTTCGATCAGCTCCGGCACGGCGGTGAAAAGGTCGGCAACCAGGCCGTAATCTGCGACCTGGAAGATCGGCGCCTCTTCGTCCTTGTTGATCGCGACGATGATCTTCGAATCCTTCATCCCCGCAAGGTGCTGGATCGCGCCGGAAATGCCCACCGCGACGTAGAGGTCCGGGGCCACGACCTTGCCGGTCTGGCCGACTTGCCAGTCGTTCGGCGCATAGCCCGAATCGACCGCAGCACGCGAGGCGCCGACGGCGGCGCCCAGCTTGTCGGCGAGCTTTTCGATCAGCGCGAAGTCCTCTTCCGAGCCGACACCGCGTCCGCCCGACACGACGACGCCCGCCGAGGTCAGTTCCGGGCGGTCGCTTTCGGCCACCTTGTCCTCGACCCATTCCGACAGGCCGGTGCTGCCGGGCACCGCGACCGTCTCGACCGGGGCCGAGCCGCCGGTGCCGGCGGCGTCGAAGGTCGAGGTGCGGAAGGTCACCACCTTGGTCGCATCCGAGGATTTGACCGTCTGGATCGCGTTGCCGGCATAGACCGGGCGCTCGAAGGTGTCGGCATCGACCACGCCCGAGGCATCCGAGATCACCATCACATCCAGCAGCGCCGCGACGCGCGGCATGATGTTCTTGGCGTCGGTGGTGGCGGGGGCCACGATGTGGCTGTAATCGCCCGCGAGCGACACGATCAGATCGGCGGTCGGCTCGGCCAGGCGGTGCCCGAGGCTCGCATCCTCGGCGACCAGCACCTTGGCGACGCCGTCGATCTTGGCGGCGGCTTCACCCGCCGCGGCGGCAGAGGCCCCGGCGCAGAGCAGCGTCACGTCGCCCAGTTGTTTCGCGGCGGTGACAGCCTTGGCGGTGGCGTCCATCGCCAGTTCGCCGCCGGTGACTTCGGCAAGACAAAGAACAGCCATCAGATCGCCCCCGCTTCTTTCAGTTTCGCAACAAGTTCATCGACATCGGCAACCTTGACCCCCGCCTGGCGCACCGGCGGCTCGGCGGTCTTGACGATCTCGAGGCGCAGGCTGACATCGACGCCGTAGTCGTCGGCGGTCTTTTCATCCAGCGGCTTTTTCTTGGCCTTCATGATGTTGGGCAGGCTGGCATAGCGCGGCTCGTTCAGGCGAAGGTCGGCGGTGACGATGGCGGGCATCTTGACCTTGATGGTCTGAAGGCCGCCGTCAACCTCGCGCGTCACCACGGCATGATCCCCGTCGATCTCGACCTTCGAGGCAAACGCCGCCTGGCTCCAGCCCAGAAGTGCTGCCAGCATCTGGCCGGTGGCGTTCATGTCGTTGTCGATCGCCTGCTTGCCGGCGATGACGAGGCCGGGCTGTTCCTCGTCGATCACGCCCTTGAGGATCTTGGCGACCGCCAGCGGTTCGATGTCCTGGTGCACATCCTCGGCGGCAACCACCAGAATGGCGCGGTCGGCGCCCATCGCGAGCGCGGTGCGCAGGGTTTCCTGCGCCTGCTTGACGCCGATCGAGACCACGACGACCTCTTCGGCCTTGCCGGCTTCGCGCAGGCGGATCGCCTCTTCGACGGCAATCTCGTCGAACGGGTTCATCGACATTTTCACATTCGCAAGATCGACACCCGATCCGTCCGCCTTGACGCGAACCTTCACGTTGTAGTCGATCACGCGCTTCACAGGCACAAGCACCTTCATCGGCGTGTCTCTCCCTTGGTCGGCCCCGCGGTTGTCGCCGGGCGGTCAATCTCGGGGCATGATGTAGCGGGTCATGACGCCCGGAAACAATGGCAAAGCGGCAGAAAATTGCGCCGCGACGCCGCGTTCTTTCAGCGCAGGTGCGGCGTTAGCGTTAACGAGCCGGCTAGCGGTTGGCGCCCGGAACCCAGAGCACATCGGCCTTGCCGCCGTCATTTGCGACCCGCGCGGCGACGAAGCACCAGTCCGACAGGCGGTTGATATACTTGATCGCGGCGGGGTTCACCGCCTCGACCGCCGCCAGTTCAACCGTCTTGCGCTCGGCGCGGCGGGCGACGGTGCGCAGGTGGTGCAGATGAGCCGACAGGGCGGAGCCGCCGGGCAAGATGAAACTGCGCAGGGCCTCGAGCCCCTTGTTCATCGCGTCGATCTCGGCCTCCAGCCGTTCGACCTGGGCGTCGATGATGCGCAGGGGCGGGTATTCGGCCTCGGCGTCGCGCTCCATCTCGGGGCGGCAGAGGTCGGCGCCGAGATCGAACAGGTCGTTCTGGATGCGCGCCAGCGCCGCGTCGACCTCGCCCTCGGCATGCAGCCGGGCCAGGCCCGCGACCGCGTTCACCTCGTCCACGGTGCCATAGGCGGCGACGCGGGGCGCGTGTTTCGCGACCCTCGTGCCATCGCCCAGCGCGGTTTCACCGGCATCCCCGGTGCGGGTGTAGATCTTGTTCAATACGACCATGTCAGCCTTTGCTCCGAAGCCAGACGAACAACAGGATCAGCGCGACTGCGACCGCCTGGGCGTAGATGCGATAGCGCATGATCCGGTTGGCGTGTTTGCGGTTGAAGTCGCCGCCCTTGGCAAAGCCGCCGATGCCGGTCAGCAGAATGATCGCCACGACCGCGACGGCGATGGCGACGACGACAAGTAGCGGATCGTTGAACATGGGCGGCCCCGGGTGGTTTTCCCGAGACTTACATCAGCGTGGCGGCGATTGCGAGGGGCGGATGTGCGGCGCCTCAGATGCGGCCGCGAAGGTAGTCGGTCAGGCGCGTCGGCAGGGCGCGGCGGGCGAATGCGTTCAGATGCGCAGGCAGGGTGATGGCATAGCGCGCGCGGGGCCGGGGGGCGTCGAGCGCGCGGATCAGCCGGGCGGTGACGGCGGCGGCTGGCAGTTCGAACGGGTCGCGCCGGTCCTGCCCGGCGTTCAGGCGTGGCAGGATCGTCTGCTCATAGCCCGCCCGCAGCGCCGAGTTTTCCCAGTCCACCCAGCGCTGGAAGCGCGCGCGCGAATTGGCGCGGAAGGCCGAGGTGATCGGTCCGGGCTCCAGCAGGATGGTATGGATATTGGCCTCGGTCAGTTCCAGACGCAGGGTGTCGGCATAGCCTTCCAGTGCGAATTTCGTGGCCGTATAGGGCGCGCGCCAGCGGATCGCCGCCAGCCCCAGCGCCGAGGAACAGATCACGATCCGGCCATGCCCCTGGGCGCGCATCACCGGGATCACCCGGCGCACAAGTTCGTGAACGCCAAAGAAATTGGTCTCGAACATGGCGCGCAGGGCGTCGGTGGTCAGGTCTTCGGCGGCGACCGGCATGCCAAAGCCCGCGTTGGCAAAGATCGCGTCGAGCCTGCCGCCGGTGCGGGTTGTCGCCTCGGTCACCGCGGCGGCGATGGTGTTAGCGTCGTCATGGTCGAGCACGAAGCTTTCCAGCCCCTCCGCGCGCAGCCGGGCGCAATCGTCGGGGTTCCGGCAGGTGGCAAAGACCCGCCAGCCACGCCGCGCCAGCGCGTGCGCGGCATCGTAGCCGATGCCGGAGGAACAGCCGGTGATCAGGATGGCGCGTTGGGTCAAGGCGGGGTCACGGCGCAACGGGCGACAGGAAGTCCCCGGACATATAGCCGATCTCGCCCGCGCCCAGCCGGATCAGCCGCCAGCCCTCGCCCGCGTCGCCCAGGTCGACCACCTCCGCGCCCTGTTCGAGCGATGTGATGACCTCGTAGACCGTGGCCGGCCCGGTGCGCACGTTGACCTTGGTGCCGGTGACATAGAGCACGGTCTCGGTCGGCTCGGGCGCGGGCTCGGGTTCCGGGTCGGGTGCAGGCTCGGGCTCCGGTTCCGCGACGACCTCGGGTTCGGCGGCTGGCGGCGGGTCGGACGCGATCTCCGGTTCCGGCTCGGGGTCCGGTTCCGGCTCGGTCGCGGGTGGCGGGGCCGGTGTTTCGGCGACCTCGGGGTCCGCCGGGGGCGGTGGGTCCGGTTCCGGTTCCGGCTCCGGCACGGTGTCAGGCGCCGCGATCACTTCGCCGTTTTCGCCCGGATCGAGGGTGGCATCGGGTGCCACCACCTCGGGTTCCGGCGCCGGGGTTCGGCCGATCACGGTCTCTGGCAAGCCCTCGTCACGACCGAAATACAGCATTGCCGCCCAGATGCCGACAAGGGTGATCAGGATAAGTCTCAGAATGCCCATGCCCCTCCAATACCGCGCCGGCCCGGGCTGCGCCAGATTCGTCTTTGCATCCTGCGCCTTGCCGGGGGCGAATCCGGGGGGTATTCACGAGCCATGACCGACGCCACCGACGACACGACCGAACCCGGGCGCGAAATCGCCGAACCGCTGCGCCGCGCGATCGGCGAGCGTTACCTGACCTATGCGCTGTCGACGATCATGAACCGGGCGCTGCCGGATGCGCGCGACGGGCTGAAGCCGGTGCACCGGCGCATCCTTTACGCGATGCGCGAACTCAAGCTGGCCTCGGGCGGGCGGTTTCGCAAAAGCTCGAAGATTTCCGGCGACGTGATGGGCAACTATCACCCGCATGGCGACAGCGCGATCTATGACGCGATGGCCCGTCTGGCGCAGGATTTCAACGTGCGCTACCCGCTGGTCGACGGGCAGGGCAACTTCGGCAACATCGACGGCGACAACCCTGCCGCCAGCCGCTACACCGAGGCGCGGCTGACGATGGTGGCCGAGGCGCTTCTGGAAGGGCTGGATGAGGATTCAGTCGATTTCCGCGAGAATTACGACGGCACGCTGCGCGAACCCGTCGTGCTGCCCGCGACGTTTCCGAACCTTCTGGCCAACGGGTCGTCCGGTATCGCGGTGGGCATGGCCACCAACATCCCGCCGCACAACATTGCCGAACTGGTCGATGCCTGCCTGCACCTGATCAAGACGCCGGATGCGCGTGACGACACGCTCTTGAACTTCGTGCCCGGCCCGGATTTCCCGACAGGCGGCGTGATCGTCGAGCCGCGTGAGAACATCGCGCGCGCCTACAGCACCGGGCGCGGCTCGATCCGCCTGCGCGCGCGCTGGGAGGTCGAGGACCTGGGGCGCGGGCAATGGCAGATCGTCGTCACCGAGATCCCCTACCAGGTGCAGAAATCCAAGCTGATCGAACGTATCGCGGAACTGATCCAGACCAAGAAGATCCCGATCCTTGCCGATGTGCGCGACGAGAGCGCCGATGACATCCGGCTTGTGCTGGAACCGCGCTCGAAGAACGTCGACCCCGAGGTGCTGATGGGGCTGATGTTTCGCAACTGCGATCTGGAAGTGCGCTTCAGCCTGAACATGAACGTGCTGATCGACGGGCTGACGCCCAAGGTCTGCTCGCTCAAGGAAGTGCTGCGGGCGTTCCTCGATTTCCGGCAAGAGGTGCTGCAACGCCGCTCGCGCCACCGGCTCGAGAAGATCGACCATCGTCTAGAGGTGCTGGAAGGCTTCATCGTCGCGTTCCTGAACCTCGACCGAGTGATCGACATCATCCGCTATGACGACGAGCCCAAGGCGGCCCTGATGCGCGAGGACTGGTCGCGCGATCATGTGCGGGCAACGAACGAGCGCGATTATGTCAGCCCGGCCCCGGGCGAGGGCGAATTGTCCGAAGTGCAGGTCGACGCGATCCTGAACATGCGCCTGCGCAGCCTGCGGCGGCTGGAAGAGATCGAACTGATCCGCGAACGCGATGCGCTGATGGAAGAGCGCGCGGGGCTTGAGGATCTGCTGGATGACGAGGGCCTGCAATGGGCGCGGATCGGGGACGAGTTGAAGGCGGCCAAGAAGACCTTCGGCAAGGATTACCCGGGCGGCGCGCGGCGCAGCACCTTCGCCGAGGCGACCGAGACCGCCGATGTGCCGCTCGAGGCGATGATCGAACGTGAGCCGGTCACGGTGGTCTGTTCGCAGATGGGCTGGATCAGGGCGATGTCGGGCCATGTCGACCTGAGCCGCGATTTCAAGTTCAAGGACGGCGACGGGCCGCGTTTCGCCTTTCATGCCGAGACCACCGACAAGGTGCTGGTGTTTGCCGAGAACGGGCGGTTCTACACCCTGTCGGCGGCCAACCTGCCCGGCGGGCGCGGCATGGGCGAGCCGCTTCGCCTGATGGTCGACGTGCCGAACGAGGCCGGGATCGTCGACATGTTCGTGCATCAACCGGGCCGCAAGCTGATCGTCGCCTCGGCCGAGGGCAACGGTTTCGTCGTCGGCGAGGACGAGGTGATCGCCCAGACCCGCGCCGGCAAGCAGGTGCTGAACGTCGCCGATGGGCTGGCCAAGGTGTGCAGGCCGGTGGCTGGCGATCACGTCGCGGTGGTCAGCGAGAACCGCAAGCTCCTGGTATTCCCGCTGGCCGAGCTTCCCGAAATGGGGCGCGGCAAGGGGGTGCGGCTGCAGAAATACAACACCGCGCGCGGCAAGCAGGGGGTGCTGGAACTGGATGGCGGCCTGTCGGACCTGACCACCTTCGACCTGGGCACCGGGCTGAGTTGGGCAGCGGCGGGCGACCGCACCCGCACCGAGACCGACATGACCCCCTGGATCGGCAAGCGCGCCGGGGTCGGCAAGCTGCCGCCGCACGGATTCCCGCGCGACAACCGGTTCACCTGAGGGCGCCCGGGTGGCCTTCGCCGATCTCCGAACCGACTATGCCGGACGCGGCGCGCCCCTGTTCCGGCTGGCGCTGAAAACCGGCGTGCTGACGGTGCTGACGCTGGGCTTTTACCGGTTCTGGATGAAGACGCGGATGCGGCGCTATTACTGGTCGGCGATACGCCCGGGCGGGGTGCCGATGGAATACACCGCGCAGGCGACCGAAAAGCTGCTCGGTTTCCTGATCGCGGTGGTGATCCTGGCCTTCTACATCGGGGTGGTGAACCTGATCCTGATGTTCTTTTCCTTCAGCCTGTTCGCCGGCAACGCGCCCGCCTATGCGGTCAGCGTCGTCGGCCTGGTGCCGATCTTCTTTTTCGCGCAATACCGCGCCCGGCGTTACATCCTGGCGCGCACCCGCTGGCGCGGCATCCGCTTCGGGTTGGAGCCTGGCGTCAAGGGCTATGTCTGGCGCGCGATGCTGCATTGGGCAATCACCATCCTGACGCTGGGCATCCTGTGGCCGCGCATGACCTTCGCGCTGGAGAAATACCGCACCGACCGCACCTGGTATGGCGATGCGAAGTTCGCGCAGGGCGGGCGCTGGCAAGACCTCATGGGCGCGATGAAGCACGTCTATCTCGGCGCCGCGATCATGGGCGGCGGGACGCTGGCGCTGTCCCTGTCGCTGTCTCCGATCTGGTCGCTGGCCATCGTGATGGGCGGGGTCTGGACCGGGCTGGGGCTAAGCTATTGGCGGGCGGAAAGCTTCAAGCGGCTTACCGAATGGAAAACGCTGGGCGACGTCGGCTTTCGCTGCCATCCGCGCGGCGGGACGGTGGTGGGCATCTACATTCTCGGAAGCCTCGCGATTTCCGGCCTGCTGATCGCGCTGGTCTTTGGCCTGATGATGATCCTGGGCATCGCGGTCAGCATGATCGACCCTGGCGTGCTGGAGCGGGGGTTCTCGAACCTCGACAACCTCGCCTCGGTGCCGGGCTGGATCATCACGCTTCTGGGCGTGGTCGCGTATTTCTCGGTTTTCCTGTTCTGGGGCGTGTTGAAAGAGGTGTTCATCAAGCTGCCGCTGGTGCGCCATTTCGCCGAGACCACCGAGATCCTGAACCCCGGTGCGCTGGCACAGGTCCGGCAACGCCCGCGCGATGAGTTTGCCGAGGCCGAGGGCTTTGCCGACGCGCTGCCGCTTGGGGGCGGGTTCTGAACGCCCCGGCCACATATGACGCCTTCGCGGATTTCGTCGACGGCGAACGCGCAGTGATGCAGCGCGTCGGCGTGGTGCTGGACGAGGGCGGTCTTCGCATCGCCCTTCCTGACGGCCACACGCTTGATTGGCGCCTGCCCGATCTGCGCGCGCTGCGTGATCAGGCGGATACCGAGGCGCTTGTGCTGGCGCCGGCCGGCACCCTGACGCTGGAACGCCTGATCCTGCGCGATCAGGCGCTGATCAAACGGGTGCGGGCGCGTGCGCCGGCGCTCGACCGCCGCGCGCCGGTCACCAACAAGGGGCGGCTCGCAGCCTGGGCGGCGGGCGCGATTGCCTCGGTCGCAACCATCATCTTCGTGCTGGTGCCGGTGATGGCCGACCAGTTGGCGACGCTTCTGCCGCCCAAGGGTGAACGCGCGCTAGGCGATGCCACGTTCGAGCAGATCCGCACCGCCCTTGGCGGCGAGAGTTTCGTTCCGGTCGAAACGTGTGAAGCGCCCGAAGGGCTGGCGGCGCTGGCCAAGATGCGGGCCCGGATCAATGCCGAGGACGATCTGCCCTATCCGCTGACGGTGACGGTTCTGGATCACGACATGGTCAACGCCTTCGCCCTGCCGGGCGGGCGCATCATCATCTTTCGCGGATTGCTGGAAGAGGCCGCCAACGCCGAAGAGGTGGCGGCGGTGTTCGCGCATGAAATCGGCCATGTCGTCAACCGCGACCCGACCCGCGATGCGCTGCGGCTGGCCGGCTCGATCGGGGTGCTTGGCCTGATCTTCGGCGACTTTGCCGGCGGCACGGTGGTTCTGATCCTGGCCAACCAGCTGATCAACGCGAAATACAGCCAGAAGGCCGAGAGCGGCGCGGACGACTATGCACATGACAAGCTGACCGCGGCGGGGCTGCCACCGGCGGCGCTGGGCACCTTCTTTGATCGCCTGCGCGCCGAATATGGCGATGCCGAGGGGCTGGCGGCGCATTTCGCCTCGCATCCCCAGATGACCGCCCGGATCGAGGCCGCGCTCGAGGCGCAGGCCGAGGCCGAAGGGCGCGGCCGTATCGGCGCCCCGGTCCTGACCGCCGCCGAATGGCGCGCGCTCAGGGAGGTTTGCGGGCCGGGTGCCGCGCCGGACGCGCCGCGACTTGACCGGCCCGACCGTCCCGCCCCGCGCACGCCGGATGTCCGGCAGGGCGGAGAACGTGGGCAGGACAGCGGCCTGGGCGGACGCAAGAAACCCTGACCGGGGGCGGTGTCGGCGCGAAGGTTTGCACGAAGCCCCGTGACAGGGTATCCAGAACCGAATCCATTCAGGAGCCGCTGTTCATGATCCGTATTGCCAAATTCGCCAGCCTTTTCGCCGGTGCCGTGCTGGCGCTGTCAGCCTGCGCGGTCACCGACCTCGAGGACACGCCGCAGGAAATGGGCCGCTTTCTGCTGGGCTTCAACATCGTCACGGTGAACGACGCCGAGGTCGGTCCGATGTCGCGCGCCGTGGACGAGGATCTGTGGGTCGGCGTGATGCGCAATGCGATCAACGAGCGCTTCAGCCGCTATGACGGTGACCAGTATTACCACATTTCGGTGGCGGTGCTGGGCTATGTGCTGGCGCAGCCGGGCATTCCGATCGTCGCATCGCCCAAGAGCGTGCTGATCGCCGACGTGCGGGTCTACGACGACGCCACCGGCGAGTTGATGACCGGCGAGGCCAAGCAGATCACCGTGTTCGAAGAGGGCGGCGACGTGCTGGTGGGCTCGGGCCTGACCCGCACGGCCGAGGAACAGATGGCCAGCCTCGCGCGCAACATGTCCAAGTCGATCCACGACTGGATGCTCGAAAACGTCGAGTTCTTCGGCGATGCGTCGCTGATGGACCCCGAAACTACCTCGCCGGGCCGGCCGGTGCAGCCGCTGGCCGCGATGCCGGGCTCGGCCGAGGCGCTGGCGGCGGCAGAATCCTGAATTCGCACGCTTGATTTTCCCAAATCAACGCAGTAACGAGCGCGCGGAAAAGAACCGGGTTCGCGTGGAACCCCCCAAGGACGAGGCGCACGGCCAATGGCTAAGGAAAAGTTTGAACGCTCCAAACCGCACGTGAACATCGGGACGATCGGTCACGTTGACCACGGCAAGACGACGTTGACGGCTGCGATCACCAAGTATTTCGGCGATTTCAAGGCCTATGACGCGATCGACGCGGCGCCGGAGGAGAAGGCGCGGGGGATCACGATCTCGACGGCGCACGTGGAATACGAGACCGACGCGCGGCACTATGCGCACGTCGACTGCCCGGGCCACGCCGACTACGTCAAGAACATGATCACGGGTGCGGCGCAGATGGACGGCGCGATCCTGGTGGTGAACGCGGCCGACGGCCCGATGCCGCAGACGCGCGAGCACATCCTCTTGGGCCGCCAGGTGGGCATTCCCTACATGGTGGTGTTCCTGAACAAGGTTGACCAGGTGGACGACGCCGAACTGCTCGAGCTGGTCGAGATGGAAGTGCGCGAGCTGCTGTCGGAATACGAGTATCCGGGCGACGACATCCCGATCATCGCGGGCTCGGCCCTGGCCGCGCTCGAGGGGCGTGACCCGGAGATCGGCGAGAACAAGATCCGCGAGCTTCTGGCGGCGGTGGACGAATACATCCCGACGCCGGCGCGCGCTGTCGATCAGCCGTTCCTGATGCCGATCGAGGACGTGTTCTCGATCTCGGGCCGGGGCACGGTTGTGACCGGGCGGATCGAGCGTGGCGTGATCAACGTGGGCGACGAGATCGAGATCGTCGGCATCAAGGACACCAAGAAGACGACCTGCACGGGCGTCGAGATGTTCCGCAAGCTGCTTGACCGCGGCGAGGCCGGCGACAACGTGGGCGTGCTCTTGCGCGGCATCGACCGCGACGCGGTGGAGCGTGGCCAGGTGCTGTGCAAGCCGGGTTCGGTGACGCCGCACACCAAGTTCGAGTGCGAGGTCTACATCCTGACCAAGGAAGAGGGCGGGCGTCACACGCCGTTCTTCGCCAACTACCGCCCGCAGTTCTACTTCCGCACCACGGACGTGACCGGGACGGTGACGCTGCCGTCGGGCACCGAGATGGTGATGCCGGGCGACAACCTGAAGTTCGAGGCCGAACTGATCGCGCCGATCGCGATGGAAGAGGGCCTGCGCTTCGCCATCCGCGAAGGCGGCCGCACCGTCGGCTCGGGCGTCGTGTCGAAAATCCTCGCGTAA
>NZ_VSIY01000015.1 GCF_008086115.1 Maritimibacter fusiformis
CTCAGCGCTCTTCACTGCAACGAACCGCATGCTGGGACGGCTGGCCGCTTCGGCTATCGCCTCGGCGTCGGCGCGGTCATTCTTCTGGCGTTTCACGAACGGCTTCACGTAGGCGGCCGGAATCAACCGCACCTCATGGCCACTTGACTGGGCAACACGGCCCCAATGATGCGACGTAGCACAGGCCTCCATCGCCACCACACAATGCGCTTGCTCCGCTAAGAGCTGATACAGCCGTGGGCGCGTTACCGACCTATTGAATGCAACAGCGCCGTCCGCCATGACGCCGCAAACCTGAAAACTGCCCTTGGCAACATCAATCGCCAAAATGCTAATCTCTGACATGGATGCCTCCCTCGCGTTGGTTCCTACGAAACCGTTATGGCACACTCGATGCCGTCGGGTGGGGGGATCCACCGCATCAGTTCAGCCACCTCCTGGACGTCTTCATCGAGGATTTCTGCAACCACGTGAAATCCGCGCTCCGAGGCGGGGCCATTGCCCGGTACTCGGAGAGGACGGAGAACTTCAATGCCATCCGCGGACGGCTCGAGCTGACCGAGCACCTGCGCACGAACGCCTTCGACCGTTCTCATCTACTCTGTCGCTTCGACGAGCGCAGCATCGACAACCCATACAATCAAGCGCAGAAGGGGGTCCTGCGCATGCTCCTCGGGTTCGCGCTGAGCCCGAGGACCCGGGCGATGGTGGCGACGTTTCTCCATCGCTTCGACGAAGTGAGCGATCGGAGGGTCACGGTTAGCGACGTCGGCGCCCTGCGGTTTGATCGGACCATCCGGCAGTGGGAGTTGGTGTTTTCGCGGGCCCACTGGCTATTGTCAGGCCTATACCCGGATGTTCGCACCGGCGACGCAACCGGTTCAGCACTGCTGTTCAACATGGAAAAGCTCTTCGAGAGGGTGCTTGGGCTGCGCATCCGGCAACGCTGTCAGGCGCAGGATGGCGGGCGCCTTTCTGTCGGACTTCAGGGCCCTGTGAAGGACCTGGCGACGGCGGGCTTCCAGCTGCGCCCCGACATTGCCATTCAGAGCGAAGGTAAGACCGTCGCCATTCTCGATGCGAAATGGAAGCGCCTCGATCTCGCCGAACCGAACTCGGGCGTCTCGAGCGGCGACGCATATCAGATGAACGCCTACGCCAGTCGCTATCGCTGCAAGCGACTCGCGCGCGTTTACCCGGCCTCCGGGGACTGCCCGCAAGGAAGGATCAACGAGTTCCTGCTCATCACCGAAGAGCGGCTGGTACTGGATGTTGTCGCGATCGATGTTCTAGAGCTCGCTTTTGCCAGCGGGATCCCGACCGGTATCGATGCGATGATCCCCAGCGAACGGAACTGGAAGCAAAGGTCTTCGCAGACACCGATTTACGAAGCGATATGAAGGACTTCGGCCCCTCTTGCTTCCACAGTGCTTCCACGGGAGGTGGAAACGCAAGTAATTTTGGTTGCGGGGGCAGGATTTGAACCTGCGACCTTCAGGTTATGAGCCTGACGAGCTACCGGGCTGCTCCACCCCGCGCCAATGACGGGAACGTAGTCACAACACCAGAGGAGTGCAATACGCAGAATGGGTATTTTATTGAATTTCATAAGATATGCGGCCGCGGGATTGGCACCTCACTCCGCTGCCAGGGAGATGGCCGCCGGTTGACCAAGAAACATGTCGGCATTCTGTTTCCAGTGACGTTTCACCTTACGGAAATCTATCCCAAAACGCTCCTGCATAAATGATTGAGTCCGACTCCGGTCGAACGGGTAGCGTCCGCTTCGCTTCCCGAATTTCTCAATGCTGCTGTCATTGTTGTGATGAATTCCACGCACGAACATCGGTTTGTCTGCATGCATCAGTGTATGCATCTCGTGCCAAAGGCGCATGTGGTGGAAATCAAGTATTGATCTCGGAATGTCCGGGCGTATGAACACGACCATTCCGGGCGCCCACCATCTCGCGGTAATTGGTTTGACCTCACAACTATTTCGGGTCGTCATCATCACGATTCCACGGGTGTAGTCGACGCCAAACAACCCCGTGCGATTATAGAGGGGCAGTATTTCACGGAATGTCGCACGGGTCTCGGCGACGAAATCGACCGCTATGGCATCGTCGTCGTCTAGTCGAAACTCAGCAACAGTTGATGCATCGGGGTTTCGCGTTTCGAGCATCAATCGGCGAACCACATCCTTTTGAGATTGCCCTTCCGACATGAAGACAGGGCGTATCTGAGGAACCTGCGCAAGCAGCGCGAGCACACGGGTGCGGTAGGGTTCGGGCAAGTGATCACCCATCAGAAAAACCACGGTAAAATCGGGGTCGGTTTGCGCCCGTAGCGCAGGAAGCACGACATTTCGAAGCAGAAACAAACGGTGTTTCATCCTGCTGTCGTCGTACAGCGTTTCGTGCGCCGCGTTCAGATTCTCGGGCGTCAGCCGGAAGTCACCGACACCGGCCGGGTACGACCAACGGCAAATGCCGATGACCTGTGTATCTATCGGGGACATGTTGCTCGTGCCTCAACTGACTTTTTTCTTTCAGTATCCGGCCGGAACGTGATCTTGAAAAGACGTATCAGGAAACGCAACGCCCCGAAGTTGCCATTTTGACACAGGGAACATTGGGGTAAAGTTTGGGGTAATGCATCGAAAGAGAGATACGTACGGTTTCTTACTAGGTTTGGCGGTGACCTACTCTCCCACGTCTTAAGACGCAGTACCATCGGCGCTACGGTGCTTAACGGCCGAGTTCGGGATGGGATCGGGTGTTTCACTCGTGCTGTGACCACCAAACCGAGAAAGAAACCGTTCCAAGTCAAATACGTCTAATGTGTATGCTTTTGATTGTCCGGAGAAGCCTGGCTTCTACTGGATCAAATCAAGCCTATCGGGCAATTAGTACCGGTCAACTGAACGCATTGCTGCGCTTACATCTCCGGCCTATCGACGTGGTGGTCTTCCACGGCCCTCAGGGATACCTGGTTTTGAGGGGGGCTTCCCGCTTAGATGCCTTCAGCGGTTATCCTGTCCGAACATAGCTACCCTGCACTGCCGTTGGCACGACAACAGGTCCACCAGTGGTTCGTTCACCCCGGTCCTCTCGTACTAGGGGCAACTCCTCTCAAGTATCCTACACCCACGGCAGATAGGGACCGAACTGTCTCACGACGTTCTAAACCCAGCTCACGTACCTCTTTAAACGGCGAACAGCCGTACCCTTGGGACCTGCTCCAGCCCCAGGATGAGATGAGCCGACATCGAGGTGCCAAACGGTGCCGTCGATATGGACTCTTGGGCACCATCAGCCTGTTATCCCCGGCGTACCTTTTATCCGTTGAGCGATGGCCCTTCCACTCGGGACCACCGGATCACTATGGCCGTCTTTCGACTCTGCTCGACTTGTCAGTCTCGCAGTCAGGCTGGCTTCTGCCATTGCACTCAACGAGCGATTTCCGACCGCTCTGAGCCAACCTTCGCGCGCCTCCGTTACGATTTAGGAGGCGACCGCCCCAGTCAAACTACCCGCCACACAGGGTCCCGGATCCGGATAACGGACCGCGGTTAGACATCAAGCAGAACAAGGGTGGTATCTCAAGGGAGGCTCCACAGAGACTAGCGTCCCTGCTTCAAAGCCTACCACCTATCCTGCACATGTTGTGCCTGATGCCAGTGTGAAGCTGTAGTAAAGGTGCACGGGGTCTCTCCGTCTAACCGCGGGAAGCCTGCATCTTGACAGGCAATTCAATTTCGCTGAGTCGATGTTGGAGACAGCGGGGAAGTCGTTACGCCATTCGTGCAGGTCGGAACTTACCCGACAAGGAATTTCGCTACCTTAGGACCGTTATAGTTACGGCCGCCGTTTACCGGGGCTTCATTTCGGAGCTTGCACCCCTCCATTTAACCTTCCGGCACCGGGCAGGCGTCAGACCCTATACGTCGTCTTGCGACTTCGCAGAGCCCTGTGTTTTTAGTAAACAGTCGCCACCCCCTGGTTTGTGCCCCCAGTCAATACTTGCGTAGAAACCGGGCCTCCTTCTCGCGAACTTACGGAGGTATTTTGCCGAGTTCCTTCAACATCGTTCTCTCAAGCGCCTTGGTATTCTCTACCAGTCCACCTGTGTCGGTTTAGGGTACGATCTAATGGAGGGCTATTTCCAGGAACCTCTAAGCAGCCCATTCAATCCGATAAGAATGAACAACCCTCGAGATCCGTCACATCCTCCTGGCCCAGGAATATTAACCTGGTTCCCATCGACTACGCCTTTCGGCCTCGCCTTAGGGGTCGGCTTACCCTGCTCAGATTAGCTTTAAGCAGGAACCCTTGGACTTTCGGCGACAGGGTCTCTCACCCTGTTTGTCGCTACTCATGTCATCATTCTCACTAGTGATCTCTCCACCGGATCGCTCACGCGCCGGCTTCACAGAAAACTCCTATCCTCCACTGCACCCGAAGGCGCATAAGAGGAATGGAGTTATATCACACTACGCTCCGCTACCGCGTGCACCGAAGTGCACACCCTAAGCTTCGGCTCATGGCTTGAGCCCCGATACATCTTCGCCGCAGGACAACTTAGATTAGACCAGTGAGCTGTTACGCTATCTTTAAAGGATGGCTGCTTCTAAGCCAACCTCCTGGTTGTTTTGGTCGTCCCACCTGCTTTCCCACTTAGCCATGAATTAGGGGCCTTAGCTGTAGGTCAGGGTTGTTTCCCTCTCCACGACGGACGTTAGCACCCGCCGTGTGTCTGCCGTATAGTGCTCCTCGGTATTCGGAGTTTGGTTAGGATCAGTAAGCCTGTGGGGCCCCATTACCCATCCAGTGCTCTACCCCCGAGGGCATTCGTACGACGCTCTACCTAAATAGATTTCGCGGAGAACCAGCTATCTCCGAGTTTGATTGGCCTTTCACCCCTAGGCACAACTCATCCCGACCTTTTTCAACAGGTGTGGGTTCGGCCCTCCAGTAAGTGTTACCTTACCTTCAGCCTGGTCATGCCTAGATCACTCGGTTTCGGGTCTGATCCCACAAACTCATTCGCCCTATTAAGACTCGCTTTCGCTGCGCCTACACCTATCGGCTTAAGCTTGCTTGTGAGACCAAGTCGATGACCCATTATACAAAAGGTACGCGGTCAGCTCGCAAGGAGCCTCCCACTGCTTGTAGGCGTCCGGTTTCAGAAACTGTTTCACTCCCCTCGTCGGGGTGCTTTTCACCTTTCCCTCACGGTACTGGTTCGCTATCGGTCAGTAAGGAGTACTTAGCCTTCGAGGGTGGTCCCCCGATGTTCAGACAGGATTTCACGTGTCCCGCCCTACTTAATACGTCCAATCATGCTTCCCATACGGGGCTGTCACCCACTATGGCCTGGTTTTCCAACCAGTTCTGGTCACATTCATGGCTCGGCTGGTCCCCGTTCGCTCGCCGCTACTAGGGGAGTATCTGTTGATTTCCTTTCCTCCGGGTACTTAGATGTTTCAGTTCCCCGGGTTTGCCTTTATAACCCTATGTATTCAGGTCATAAATACCTGGTTCAGCTCATTATAAATCGTCCGAAGACTATTATAACAAACTGTCAGGTGGGTTGCCCCATTCGGAGATCCGTGGATCAAAGCCTATTCTCGGCTCCTCACGGCATATCGCAGAGTATCACGTCCTTCATCGCCTCTTACTGCCAAGGCATCCACCAAACGCCCTTCTCGCGCTTGATTTGATCCAGAAAAAGACAGGCTTGCGCTTGCCACGGTCTACGCTGGTTCGTGCAGACCATTCTTCTGAACCAAAAGCATACTTTCCCGCTCCAGGCACATGGCCTGGAACTATTCCGATCCTTGCGGATCGTAGGCTCAAATCCGTGCAGATCTGAGCCTGGGTTAGTGTACTTGACTTGGATAGTATCATGCTTCGCGGTTTGACCCGCAGACCAGGGCGCACTGCCCGGATCAGCATGAAACTGATGTGTATCTCTCTATACGATGTCAATGTTCGTCCGATTGGACGGTGAAGCAGTCGGCTGACTGCTTGACGGTCAAATCGTGAAATGGTGGAGCGTATCGGGATCGAACCGATGACCCCCTGCTTGCAAAGCAGGTGCTCTCCCAGCTGAGCTAACGCCCCTTGAGCGAGTTTTGCCCTGCAAAACTTGCGGACAGCCGGCAGGCGTTTGCGAAGCAAGCGCCGAGAGGCTTTCGTCGATTTTCTGCGAAAATCAACTACCGCCCGTCATGTTTGCTGCGCAAACAAGACGTTGGTGGGTCGAGGAGGACTTGAACCTCCGACCTCACGCTTATCAGGCGTGCGCTCTAACCACCTGAGCTACCGACCCAGACAGACCGGTAGGTCTGTGATTTTTGGACTGAAGAGATATGAGGACGGCCTGGCTCGTCTGTTTGCCCCGGTTGACTACCGGGGCTTGCTAAGTGTTCGTCGAGAACGAGCAAGCTCGATCTGCCGGAACATCCTTAGAAAGGAGGTGATCCAGCCGCAGGTTCCCCTACGGCTACCTTGTTACGACTTCACCCCAGTCGCTGAGCCTACCGTGGTCCGCTGCCTCCTCGAAAGGTTAGCGCACGGCCGTCAGGTGGACCCAACTCCCATGGTGTGACGGGCGGTGTGTACAAGGCCCGGGAACGTATTCACCGCGTCATGCTGTTACGCGATTACTAGCGATTCCGACTTCATGCCGTCGAGTTGCAGACGACAATCCGAACTGAGATAGCTTTTTGGGATTAACCCATTGTCACTACCATTGTAGCACGTGTGTAGCCCAACCCGTAAGGGCCATGAGGACTTGACGTCATCCACACCTTCCTCCCGCTTATCACGGGCAGTTTCTTTAGAGTGCCCAGCTTGACCTGCTGGCAACTAAAGACGTGGGTTGCGCTCGTTGCCGGACTTAACCGAACATCTCACGACACGAGCTGACGACAGCCATGCAGCACCTGTCACCTGTCCAGCCGAACTGAAGGAATCCATCTCTGGAAACCGCGACAGGGATGTCAAGGGTTGGTAAGGTTCTGCGCGTTGCTTCGAATTAAACCACATGCTCCACCGCTTGTGCGGGCCCCCGTCAATTCCTTTGAGTTTTAATCTTGCGACCGTACTCCCCAGGCGGAATGCTTAATCCGTTAAGTGTGACACCGAACAGTATACTGCCCGACGTCTGGCATTCATCGTTTACGGTGTGGACTACCAGGGTATCTAATCCTGTTTGCTCCCCACACTTTCGCACCTCAGCGTCAGTATCGAGCCAGTGAGCCGCCTTCGCCACTGGTGTTCCTCCGAATATCTACGAATTTCACCTCTACACTCGGAATTCCACTCACCTCTCTCGAACTCAAGACTAACAGTTTTAAAGGCAGTTCCGGGGTTGAGCCCCGGGATTTCACCTCTAACTTGCTAATCCGCCTACGCGCGCTTTACGCCCAGTAATTCCGAACAACGCTAACCCCCTCCGTATTACCGCGGCTGCTGGCACGGAGTTAGCCGGGGTTTCTTTACCAGGTACTGTCATTATCATCCCTGGCGAAAGAGCTTTACGACCCTAGGGCCTTCATCACTCACGCGGCATGGCTAGATCAGGGTTTCCCCCATTGTCTAAGATTCCCCACTGCTGCCTCCCGTAGGAGTCTGGGCCGTGTCTCAGTCCCAGTGTGGCTGATCATCCTCTCAAACCAGCTATGGATCGTCGGCTTGGTGGGCCATTACCCCACCAACTACCTAATCCAACGCGGGCTAATCCTTCTCCGATAAATCTTTCCCCCGAAGGGCGTATGCGGTATTACCCCCAGTTTCCCGAGACTATTCCGCAGAGAAGGGCATATTCCCACGCGTTACTCACCCGTTCGCCACTAAGCCCGAAGGCTTCGTTCGACTTGCATGTGTTAGGCCTGCCGCCAGCGTTCGTTCTGAGCCAGGATCAAACTCTCAAGTTGAAACGCCTTGCGGCGTATCCTTGACGTTCGAACCTCTGCACATCTCCCGATCCGGCTAGGGACCGGGAAGTCATCTGTTTGTTGTGCTTCAGTCTCCTAAGAAACCGAAAGCCGTCCAAACAGTGAAGCTGACACTCACATCATCGCCCGAGGGCTAGTGAGCCGATATGTAGAAGTTGATCCATCGTATGAACCAAACCGCCCACATATCTCTTCAGATACCAGCAATTTCAAAGAGCGTAGAGACAAAAATCAAACCGGAGCGCCATTCTTACTTGGCGCCGCCCGCCCGATCAACCTCTGTTTTTTTCTTCCGCCTTCCTGACCGTGTGGCCCGTCCGGCGCCCCGTCGCTGCGTGTCCGCCGCGTCGGTGAGGGGTATCTAAGGCTGGGGGCCGGAGGGCGCAAGCGCTTTTTTTGAGAAACGTGCAATTTTTTGCTGTTTTCCTATTTTACCTGCAAAAAGAGGGGGTTGGAGAACAAAAAGTCCGAAACGCCCCCGCTTTGCGACAGAAAAATTCGCGCCCGACCGTCGTGATGAGCCGGGAATCCGCCGTTATCCACAGACTCGGGCGGTCGCAGGGGGTGAATCCCGCCGGATTCCCCGGCCCGCCCGTCGAATCTCCGCGTGAATCCGTTGCCGGTCCGGATCGATTCCGCCGAGTCGGACGAGTCATCGGTGCAAGGGGGGCCGAATCCGGGGTGATTCCGGCGTCAGCCCTGCCGTGCCGGGCGCATCGGCCAGCCGACTCGCCTGAGAATCGGCAGGCGCAGCGCCAGCAGCAGGGCGATTCCCGCCAGATACAGCAACGGCTCGATCTGCCAGCCCTTGCGCAGCATCACGAAATGCACGGCGCCTAGCAGCGCGATCGGATAGACCAGCTTGTGCAGCTTGCGCCAGCGCGCGCCGAGCTTGCGGACCGACAGGTTGTTCGAGGTGATCGCCAGGGGAATCATCAGCACGAATCCGACCATGCCGATGGTGATATAGGGGCGCTTGACGATATCGGCCCAGATCTGCGCCGCGATCTGCACGTCGAGAAACAGCCAGACCGCCAGATGCGCCGCTATATAGTAGAAGGTCAGCAACCCCATCGCGCGGCGGAACCGGATCAGCGAGACCTTGGTGAGATTGCGCAGCGGCGTCACCGCCAGCACCGCGATCAGCATTTGCAGCCCGAGGATGCCGAGGCGGTGCTCGAACTCCTTGATCGGCTCGACCCCCAGCCCGCCGGTGAGGCCCAGGTAGAAATACCAGACCGGCGGCAGCGCCCCGATCAGGTAGATCGGCCAGATCGGCAGCTTGCGCAGCGCGCCGTTGATCGTCTGGGCGGCGGTCATGGCGCGGGGGCCGCGCCGCAGCCGGTGCCCTGCTGCACCGGCGGGCAAGGCACGGTGCCGTAGGAACAGAACACGCAACAATCGCCCGGCTTGGGCCGCAGCACCGCGCCGCAGCCGGGGCAGTCGAAAAACCACTGGCAGCTGTCCTCGGGCATCACCTCGGCGCTTTGATGGCCGCAGTCCGGGCAGGTGAGGATCGATGTCAGCGTGACCATGTCCGCCTCAGTAGTTCTTCTTGAGATCCATGCCGGCATAAAGCGCCGCGACCTCGTCGCCATAGCCGTTGAACATCTCGGTCGGCTGTTTTGCCGAAAACAGCCCGCCGCCGATCACTCGTTCGGTCGCCTGGCTCCAGCGCGGGTGGTCCACCTCGGGGTTCACGTTCGAATAGAATCCGTATTCGCGGGCGTTGGCCTTGTTCCAGCTTGTCGGCGGCTCCTTGTCGGTCAGCGTGATGCGCACGATCGACTTGATCGACTTGAAGCCATATTTCCACGGCACCACCAGACGCAGCGGCGCGCCGTTCTGGTTCGGAAGCTCGCGGCCATAAAGCCCGGTCGCGATCAGCGTCAGCGGGTGCATCGCCTCATCGAGCCGCAGCCCTTCGACATAGGGCCAGTCGAGCACCGGCGAATAAAGGCCGGGCATCTCCTCGCGCCGGGCGACGGTTTCGAAGGCGACGTATTTGGCCGAGGGTTGCACGCCGACCTTTTCCAGAAGCGCCCGCAACTCGAACCCGTTCCACGGGATCACCATCGACCAGGCCTCGACACAGCGCAGCCGGTAGATGCGTTCCTCGATATCCATGCCCTTGAGCACATCGGCCAGGTCGTAGTTGCCGGGCCGCTCGACCAGTCCGTCGATCTGCACCGCCCAGGGGTCGGTCGTCAGCTTGCCGGCATAGCGCGCCGGGTCTTCCTTGCCGGTGCCGAACTCGTAATAGTTGTTGTAGCTGGTGATGTCCTCAAAGCTGTTCGGCTCACCAAGCTCAGGCGCAGCAAATGCCGGCCCGGCAATCGAGCCCAGCGCCAGCCCGGCGGCCCCGGTCATGATCTGGCGGCGGTTGAGATAGGCCGCTTCCGGCGTCACATCGGCCCAGGTCAGTTTGGTCTTGAAGCGCATCAAATAGCCTTTCCTCGCGTGTTCATTCCCCAGATATTCCCCGCACGCCGTCTTGCCAAAACAAGACGCTTCACGATGGCGTTGACGGATGTAACGCGGGGGCCACGACCGTTGGCGCGCGACAGGCCAGCCTAGGTCAGCGCATGGGTGGTGTAACTCGGGTAAAGCTCGTTCATCGGCACCGAGCGGCCATCGGTCTGCACGATGCGCACATGCCGGCGGCGCATCTGGCGCGGTTCGGCCACGCCGACCGAATGGGCGATGATCTCGACCTCGTGGATCATGTTGCGCGCGAAATGCGCCACCTTGACCGCCTGCACCTCGGGCACCAACCCCTTTTGCAGGCGCGGGTCGTGGGTGGTGACGCCGGTCGGACAGGTGTTCTTGTTGCACTTGAGTGCCTGGATGCAGCCCAGCGAGAACATGAAGCCGCGCGCCGATACGACGAAATCGGCCCCGGCGCAGATCGCCCAGGCCACGTCGGGCGGATTGACCAGCTTGGCCGAGGCGATGATGCGGATGCGGTCGGTCAGCCCGCGCTGGTCGCGCAGGTCGACGATGCGCGGCAGCGCCTCGCGGATCGGCATGCCCACCAGGTCGATCAGCGGCATCGGCGCCGCCCCGGTGCCGCCCTCGCCGCCGTCGATGGCGATGAAATCGGGCGCGCTGTCGGGGCCGCGCTGCACGATCAGGTCGAACAGTTCGGCAAAGGGATCGACCCGCCCGATCACCGTCTTGAAGCCCACCGGCTTGCCGGTGACCTCGCGGATATGGGCGATCACGTCCAGAAGATCGCCCCAGTCGTCGATCTCCTCGTGCCGGTTCGGGCTTTCGCTTTCCTTGCCCACCGGGATGCCCCGGATGCGCGCGATCTCTTCGTCGACCTTGGCGCCGGGCAGGATGCCGCCCTTGCCGGGCTTGGCACCCTGCGCCAGTTTCAACTCGAACATCCTGACCTCGGGCCGCGCGGCCACTTCGCGCAGCTTTTCGTCCGACAGGTGGCCTTCCTCGTTGCGCACCCCGTATTTCGCGGTGCCGATCTGATAGACGATGTCGCAACCGCCCTCGAGGTGATAGGGCGCAAGCCCCCCCTCGCCAGTGTTCAGCCAGACCCCCGCCTGCTTTGCCCCGAGGCTCAGCGCGCGCACCGCCGGGCGCGACAGCGCGCCAAAACTCATGCCCGAAATGTTGAAGAACGACGGTGCCAGGTAAGGCTCGCGCGCGGTCGGGCCGATCTCGACCGGCTCGGTCTTGGCATATTGATAGCCCAGCGGCGGAAACGCCGCGTTCATGAAGATCGTGGTGCCGGGGATCGTCAGGTTGCGGGTCGAGCCGAAGGCGACGGTATTGTCCTTGTTCGCAGCGGCGCGATAGATCCAGTCGCGCTGGGCGCGGTTGAACGGCATCTCCTCGCGGTCCATGGCAAAGAAATACTGCCGGAAGAATTCGCCCAACGTGGTGAACAGATGGCGAAAGCGCCCGATCACCGGATAGTTGCGGCGCACCGCATCGGCGGTCTGTATCCGGTCGACGAAGAAGAACACCACGACCATCACGATCAGGAACCCGAGCGCGACAAGCAGGATCAGCGCCAGAACCTCGAACAGCCAGACAGTCGTGCCCATCATTCCTCCTTCGGCGGTCCCGCCTGCGCCGCGGCTCAGTCCTGTGGCACCGTCTCTTTCGGCACCATCAGGTGATTCTTGTTGAGCCGGTAGCGTTGCACCGTCGATTGCGCGACGTAACCCGCCGCCTCGGCCCAGGCAAAGAACCCGTCCTCGTTTTCATTGTCGACCTCGACCAGCAGAACCGGCCGATGGGTGTCAATGGTCTTGTCCAGCCCGCCCAGCACCGACAGCTCCATGCCCTCGACATCGATCTTGATCATCGCCGGGGTCTCGTCCGACAGCAAGTCATCGGCGGGAAACACCGCGATATCGCCCTCGCCCGGCAACATCCGGGCCGAGCCGAGGTTGCGCTTTTTCTTCTGCATGGCAAACCCGCCCTCGGTCCTGTCCGACAGCCCGACGCCCAGCCGGGACAGATCGACCACCTCGCCCAGACCGTTCAGCAGCACGTTTTCCACCAGCAGCCCGTAGGCCCTGGGGTTCGGCTCGAACGGGATCACCCGGCCCGCCTTGAGAAACAGCGCGGCGAACAGCGTGTGGTTGCCCACGTTGGCCCCGATATCGACAAAGGTGCCGCCTGCGGGAAACACCGACTGCAACTCGCGCAGTTCCTTCAACTCATAAAATGTACCGCGCCGGTGATTGCGCTGGATCGGGTCGTTTTCCATGTTCACGCAGAAGGTGACGGGCTGGTCGTCCACCCTGGTGTGAATCAGCGTGACGTTCTCGGCCACAACCGGTCTGCCCAGCCTGAGCCGTTTCAACAGCCGTTCCACCCTGGGAACCATCGCCTTATCCCTTTGCTGCCCGGCCCTGCGGGTTGTCCCGTCGTTGGTGGTGACTTTGGCCCGCGCCCCCTGGCGGTGCAAGTGAAAAGCCCGGAGCCGCCGCGCGGGTCATCGGCGCGGGTTCGCCGGATACGAGCCACCGCGCCGGAGCCTTTCCGCCACAAGGCGGAAACTCGCCTTTGACGTGCAGAAACCCGCCCGGCTCGCCCCTGCCTTTTCGCGCCGTTTCGCGCATTTGGCCCGCCTTGCACCATGCCCCGAGACCGCCGCCGAAATTCGTGCGGATGTAGCGCCGCGCCATCAAGACCGGCGCGAAACCTGAACACTGGAAACCTGACGGAGGATATCCATGAAACGCACAGCACTCGCCCTTGGGATCATTGTCGCCGGCACCTCGCCCCTCATGGCGCAAGAGATGCTCGACGCGAACGAGGACGGTTTCGTTTCCCTGGTCGAACTTCAGGCCACCTACCCGGACGTGACCGAGGCAGACTTCACCGAGGCCGACGCCAATGGCGACGGGCTGCTCGACGAAGAGGAACTGGCCGCGGCACGCGAGGCCGGCTTGATCCCGATGGCCGAGGAGGAAGACTCCGAAAGCTGACAGAACCGCGCTTCCCCGGCAAAAACCCCCGCCGTGTCGCCACGGCGGGGGTCATTGTATTGGCCGGATGGCGTGGATCAGTGGATCACAGCATCGTCCGGCGTCGGCTTGTCCGAGGCGCCGCGCTTGTCACCGATGATCAGCCCGCCGTCGCCGGCATGGACCGGCACCGTCGCGCCGTCCTCGATCTCGCCCGCCAGCAGCCGCTCGGCCAGCGGGTCCTGCAGCGCCTTCTGGATCACCCGCTTGAGCGGGCGCGCGCCATAGACCGGGTCATAGCCCTGATCGGCCAGCCAGGTCTTGGCGCTCTGATCCAGCGACAGCGAGATGCCCCGCTTCGCCAGCCGCTTGGCCAGACGGCCAAGCTGGATGTCGACGATCCCGTCCATGTCATCGCGGCTGAGCCGGTCGAAGATCACGATCTCGTCCAGACGGTTCAGGAACTCGGGCCGGAAGTGCGCCCGCACCGCGTCCATCACGTCGCGCTTGGCAGCCCCGCTGTCAGCGGTCTCGGGCAACTGGCTCAGCGCCTGCGACCCGAGGTTCGAGGTCAGCACGATCAACGTCTGCTTGAAGTCGACCCGGTGGCCCTGACCATCGGTCAACACCCCGTCGTCGAGCACCTGGAGCAGCACGTTGAACACGTCCGGGTGGGCCTTTTCCACCTCGTCGAACAGAACCACCTGATAGGGCCTGCGGCGGACCGCTTCGGTCAGCACCCCGCCCTCGTCATAGCCGACATAGCCCGGCGGCGCCCCGATCAGGCGGGCGACCGAGTGTTTCTCCATGAACTCGGACATGTCGATGCGCACCATCGCGTTGTCGTCGTCGAACAGGAACTCGGCCACCGCCTTGGTCAGCTCGGTCTTGCCCACCCCGGTCGGGCCGAGGAACAGGAAGCTGCCCAGCGGGCGGTTTTCGTCGTGCAACCCAGCGCGCGCCCGGCGCACCGCGCTGGCCACCGCCGTCACCGCCTGATTCTGGCCGATCACCCGCTTGTGCAGGCCCTCTTCCATCCGAAGTAGCTTGTCGCGTTCGCCTTCGAGCATCTTCGAGGTCGGGATACCCGTCCAGCGTTCGACCACCGCCGCGATCTGTTCGGGCCGCACGGCCTCTTCGACCATCACGTCGTCGTCGCGCGCCTCGGCCTCGGCCAGCTTGCGCTCCAACTCCGGGATGATGCCATAGCTCAGCTCACCGGCCCGCGCGAGGTTGCCCTCACGCTTGGCGCCGTCCAGTTCGGCCCGCGCCCGGTCAAGCTGTTCCTTCAGCCCGCGCGCACCTTCCAGCTTGTCGCGCTCGGCCTGCCACTTGGCGGTCAGGTTGGCGGATTGCTCCTGCAATTCGCTCAGTTCCTCGACCAGCTTGGCCAGCCGCTTTTTCGAGGCGTCGTCGTCTTCCTTCTTCAGCGCCTCGGCCTCGATCTGCATCTGCAGGATCTGGCGGTCGAGCTGGTCAAGCTCCTCGGGCTTGCTGTCGACTTCCATGCGCAGCCGGCTGGCGGCCTCGTCCATCAGGTCGATCGCCTTGTCGGGCAGGAACCGGTCGGTGATGTAGCGGTGGCTCAGCGTTGCCGCCGCCACCAGCGCCGCGTCACTGATCCGCACGCCGTGGTGAAGCTCATACTTCTCCTTGATGCCGCGCAGGATCGAGATGGTGTCTTCCACCGTCGGCTCTTCGACCAGCACCGGCTGGAACCGTCGGGCGAGGGCCGCGTCCTTCTCGACATACTTGCGGTATTCATCCAGCGTCGTGGCGCCCACGCAGTGCAATTCGCCCCGCGCCAGCGCCGGCTTGATCAGGTTGGCCGCGTCCATCGCGCCTTCGGACTTGCCCGCGCCGACCAGCGTGTGCATCTCGTCGATGAACAGGATGATCTCGCCGGCCGCGTCGGTGACCTCGTTCAGGACCGCCTTCAGCCGCTCCTCGAATTCACCGCGGTATTTCGCCCCGGCGATCAGCGCGCCCATGTCGAGCGCGAGCAGCTTCTTGTCCTTGAGGCTTTCGGGCACGTCGCCGTTGACGATGCGCAGCGCCAGACCCTCGGCAATCGCCGTTTTACCGGTGCCGGGTTCGCCGATCAGGACCGGGTTGTTCTTGGTCCGGCGGCTCAGCACCTGCATGGCGCGGCGAATCTCCTCGTCGCGCCCGATGATCGGGTCGATCTTGCCTTCGCGGGCGGCCTCGGTCAGGTCGCGGGCGTATTTCTTCAACGCCTCATAGCTGTCCTCGGCGCTCGCGCTGTCCGCCGTGCGCCCCTGGCGCACATCGTTGATTGCGGCATTGAGGTTCTGGGCATTGACCGCCCCGGCATCCAGCGCGTCTTTCGCCGCCGACTTGACCAGCGCCAGCGCGGTCAGCAACCGCTCGACCGGCACAAAGCTGTCGCCGGCCTTTTTCGCCAGCTTCTCGGCCTCGTCCAGAACCCGGCCGGTGGCATTGTCCAGATAGACCTGGGTGCCATCGCCCGTCACCTTGGCGATCTTGGCCAGGGCGATATCGGCGGCCTCGGCCACGCGTTTCGGCTCGCCGCCGGCCTTGCGGATCAGGTTGGCGGCCATGCCTTCCTCGTCGTCCATCAGGGCCTTGAGCAGGTGCTCGGGCGCGAGTCGCTGGTGATTTTCTCGCATCGCGATGGTCTGGGCGGCCTGAATGAAACCGCGCGACCTCTCGGTGAACTTCTCCAAGTTCATCTTTCTCTCCTTCTTCAAGCGCCCGCCTTGCCGGATGCCCGCGCCGCGGCACACCCCCTCCGGGCCTCGCGATGTAAATGGGGTCGAAACCATTTCGTGACAAGTCTGCAACAGATGATTCCCCGACCCGAATGGCGGCAGCCGGAGGCACGCGATGAATGTCACCCGAATTGAGATCACCGACCCAAGGTTCGACCCGGACGCCGCCCGTCACCAGGCGCATGTCTCGTTCGACATGCAGTCCGCATCCGACGCCGGGCCGGTGCTCGTGCACTTCCTGTGCCACTCGCCCCGCCGCGCCGATGACCCCGCCAGCCTTGTCACCGAGGATTTGATCGCGGACGCCCTGCGTCAGGCCCGCCGGATGCCCGGCTTTCGCCGCGGCGAACGCCGGATCGTGCTGCGACTGTCGGCCTGAGGCCGCGCCGGACCGGCCCAATCGAGTGCCGCGAGCCTTGACAGCCGCCCGCGTGCCGCCGAAACACCGATCAGCAAACCGGAGGCTCCCGATGACCGACAACCGCCTGATCGTCGCGCTCGATCTGCCCAATGCGCTCGACGGGCTGGCGATGGCCCAGCAGATCGGCGATGCCTGCCAGTTCTACAAGATCGGACTGGGGATGCTGACGGGCGGCGGGCTGGCGCTGGCGCGCGAGCTGATCGACGAGATGGACAAGCGCATCTTCCTCGACCTCAAGCTGTTCGACATCAGCGCCACGATCGAGGCGGCGGTGCGCGGGCTGGCGGGTTATGGGCTGGATTTCCTGACCGTCCACGGCGACCCCCACGTGGTGCGCGCCGCGGGCGAAGGCAAGGGCGGGTCGGACCTGAAAATCCTTGCCGTCACCATCCTGACCTCGCTCGACCGTGCCGATCTGGATACCATGCTGATCCGCCCCGGCGATCTCGCCGACCTGACCACCGAACGCGCCCGCCGGGCGCTGGCGGCAGGCGCCGATGGCGTCATCGCCTCGCCGCACGAAGCCGCCACCATCCGTGCGCTGCCCGAGGCACAAGGCAAGCTCATCGTCACCCCCGGCGTGCGCCCCGAAGGCGCCGACAAGGGCGACCAGAAGCGCATCGCCACCCCGGGCGCCGCGATCCGCGCCGGGGCCGATCACATCGTGGTCGGCCGCCCGATCACCCGCGCGCCCGCGCCGCGCAGCGCAACGCAGGCGATCCTCGCGGACCTGCCCTGATTGCTGTCCCGCCAAAACAGCGCGCGGCGCCCCTGCGCCGCGACCCTCAATCCTCGTTGATGTCGCGTTCGAAGGTCTTGAACTGCCCCTTGCGCACGCCGAACACCTGCCTGAGCGCCACCCAGGCGATGACCGAAATCACCGCGAACACCACCAGCGCCCAGGCCAGCGTGAACACCACGCCGAAGGCCAGCACGATGCCCAGCGCCACGGCCCCGATGGCGAAGCCCAGAAAGATGAAGCCCGAGGTGAACACCTCGAGAATCGCAAGCCCCAGCCCGAAGGCCAGCCAGGCCCACCAGATCTCCCAGATCATTTCGCCCGGCCCTTGAGCAGCGTGAAGGCATCGGCGAAGGCATCGACCGCGTGGGCCGGCAGGATCACCGTCTGCTTGCCCTCGCCCGCACCGACCTTGGCCAGCGCCTCGACCTGTTTCAGCGCCACCTGGTATTGCGCCGCCTCAAGCCCGTTCTCGGCGATCGCCATCGCCACCACCTGGGTGGCGTAGGCCTCGGCATCGGCCTGGATGCGTCGCGCCTTGGCGCTCTGTTCGGCGGCATATAGCTCGGCGTCGGCGTTCAGTTCGACCGCGCGCTTTTCGCCCTCGGCTCGTGTCACCTGCGCCCGGCGCTCGCGCTCGGCGTTGAGCTGCTGCAGCATCGCGTCGCGGGTCGCCTGGTCGAGGTTCACATCCAGCAATTCGGCCCGCGTGACCTCGATCCCCCAGGCATCCACCGCCTCTTCGACGCTTTCCTTGATCTGGGCCATCAGCGCCGAGCGGTTGGACTGCACCTCGTCCAGGTCCATCTTGCCGATCTCGGCGCGCACGATCCCGGCCACCGTGGTGGCGATGGCCGCGTCCACGTCGCGGATGCGATAGACGGTCTTTTCCGGCTCGAGAATGCGGTAGAACACCGAGGTGTCGATCTGCACCAGCACGTTGTCGCGGGTGATCGCGTCCTGGCTGGCGTTGGGCAGTTGGCGTTCGAGAATCGACACCTTGTGGCGCACCCGGTCGAGGAACGGGATGATGAAGTTGATCCCCGGGCCAAGCACCGCCTGCAGACGGCCGAAACGCTCGACCACGTATTTCTCGCTCTGCGGCACGATCCGCACGCCCAGAAAGACCGAGATGATAAGGAACGCCGCCAGCAACAGCAGCACGATGTTCGAGCCGAGAAACTCGCTCAGAAAGTCCTGGGAATTCACCAAAGTCTCCATGCAAGGGATACTGAAATCGGCGTCACTATGACCGCTTGCGCCAGGTGCGGCAAGCGCCACCTCGCCCCTGTCACAACGCCCCCGGCGCCTCTATACTCGCCGCATGCCCGCCCTGTGCCGCTCCTGTCTGGCCACGTTCGACGCTGGCGCCCGCTGCCCCGCCTGCCGCAGCCCGCGCATCGTCGCGCACCCGGAGCTCTTTGATCTGACCATCGCGCACATGGATTGCGACGCCTTCTATGCCTCGGTCGAGAAACGCGACGACCCCACGCTCGCCACCCGGCCGGTGATTGTCGGCGGCGGGCGGCGCGGCGTGGTGTCGACCGCGTGCTATGTCGCGCGCATTCGCGGCGTGCATTCGGCGATGCCGATGTTCCAGGCGCTCAAGCTCTGCCCCGACGCGGTGGTGATCGCCCCAAGGGGTGCGCATTACGCCGCCGTCTCGAAACAGATCCGCGCGCTGATGGACGACCTCACGCCCTCGGTCGAACCGCTGTCGTTGGACGAGGCGTTTCTCGACATGACCGGCACCGCGCGGCTGCACGGGCGCCCGCCCGCGGTGATGCTGGCGGGGCTGCTCAAGCGGATGGAGGACGAGCTTGGCCTCACGGGTTCGATAGGGCTGAGCCATAACAAGTTCCTCGCCAAGGTCGCCTCCGACCTCGACAAGCCGCGCGGCTTTTCGGTGATCGGCAAGGCCGAGACGGCGGAGTTCCTTCGTGACAAGCCGGTCGGGCTGATCTGGGGCGTCGGGGCCGCGATGCGGGCCAGCCTCGAGCGCGCGGGCATCCGCACCTTCACCGACCTTCTGCGTTGGGACAAGACCGACCTGACCGCCCGGTTCGGCGCGATGGGCGAGCGGCTTTGGCATCTCGCGCGCGGCGAGGATCACCGCCGCGTCTCGGCGCATCACCCGGTCAAGTCGATCTCCAACGAGACCACGTTTTTCGAGGATACCGCCGATCCCGACCTGCTCGACGGCCATCTGTGGCGACTGTCGGAAAAGGTTTCGGATCGGGCCAAGGCAAAGGGCATCGCTGGGCGGATCGTGACCCTGAAACTGAAACGCGCCGATTTTCGCAGCCTGACCCGACGCATCAGCCTGCCCGACACCACGCAATCGGCCGACCGTATCTACCGCACCGCGCGCGCGCTGTTCGACCGGGCGGCGGGCGAAGGGCCATTCCGGCTGATCGGGGTCGGGCTGTCGGACCTCACAAGCGACGCAGGCGCCGACCTCTCGGCGGACCTGCTCGACCCTGATGCCGCCAAACGCCTCGCCTCCGAGCGCGCCACCGACGCGATCCGCGCCCGCTTCGGCAAGGATGCGATCCTCAAGGGCCGCGCGATGCGTTAGGCCCTATTCCGCCGCCAGCGGCAATTCCCCGGGCCGCGCGATGCCGGCAATCGCCGCGATCACCCCGGACAGCCGCGCGCGCACCGTCTCGAAGTCGGCGCCGGGGCGCACGCGGGCCTCGTCCATGTAGAGGCTGCGGTCGATCTCGATCTGCACCACATGCTGGCGGCGCGACGGACGGCCATAGTTCTGCGCGGTGAAGGCCCCGGCGAACGGCATGTTGCGCGCGACCTTGAAGCCCGCCTCGCGGAACGCTGCCTCGATCCCGTCGACGATCTCGCCCGCCGCCGACGCCCCGAACCTGTCGCCCAGCACGATCTCGGGCTTTTCGACCGTGTTCCGGCACAGGCTGTCGATCGCCTCGCGCGGCATCGAGTGGCAGTCGATCAGCAGCGCCTCGCCGAACAGCGCGTGGCTTTCGTCGATCAGCGCCTGCATCCGCGCATGATAGGGAAACCAGTGCGCATCCAGCCGCGCCAGCGCCTCGGCGTGGCTGATCTTGCCGTTGTAGATCTCGCGCCCACCCGCAACAACGCGCGGGATCACACCCAGCCCCGAAGACACCCGCGGATTATGCCCGCGGCGCGGCAGGCCGCGGATCAGGGCGGGGTCGAGTTCCTCCGCGCCCCGGTTCAGATCGACGAAGGCGCGCGGCGCGCGGGCGGTGATCAGGGGGGCGCCGTGCGCCGGGGCATCGGCGAACAGAAGATCGACGAACGCATCCTCGGACGAGCGGATCGCGGTCGCGTCCAGCACCGTGCGGCGCAGGAACTCCCGACCATAGTCGCGGCCCGAATGCGGCGACGCGAACACCGCGCCGGACGTGCGCCGAACCGGCTCGTGAACCTCGTAGGCGGGGTGCGCCATTGCATGACCTCGTGTCTTCGTTGCGACCACTATAGGGCGGATTCGCCAGCTGCCAAAAGCCCCTTGCATGCCTTCCCGACTCCTTCTATAGACCTGCGAACCGGCGCGGGGGGTCCCGCGTCTGTTTGTTTGGGTTCCGGCCCGGGCAGGCGACTATGGGTGATTAGCTCAGCGGTAGAGCACTTCGTTGACATCGAAGGGGTCACTGGTTCGATCCCAGTATCGCCCACCATTCACCGCCCGGACACGGGCAATATGTTTTCCAGGCGCTCCCGGCGCCGCGACATGAGGAGAAGGGCCATGAAAGTCCGCAACTCGCTCCGTTCGCTGAAGAACCGGCACCGCGACTGTCGCGTCGTGCGCCGCAAGGGCCGCGTCTACGTCATCAACAAGACGCAGCGCCGCTTTAAGGCCCGTCAGGGCTGAGCTTCGGTCAGAACCGGATTTGAAAGGCCGTCGGGGCAACCCGGCGGCCTTTCGGTTTTTGGGGGCGACGGGCCCCGATCAATTCGCCGCCAGCAGCCGCACCATGGTGTCGCGGGTCACATAGCCGGTGACCGGCAGGTCGCGCGAGCGTTGGAACTGGCGGATGGCTTTCCTTGCCTGATCGTCGAAACTGCCATCGACCCGGCCCACGTTGAAGCCCAGCGTCGCCAGCCGCGTTTCCACCAGCAGCGCCGTCACCGGGTTGCCCGCGACGCCGCGTTCCTCGGCCTTGGCGGCGGCGATTTCGTCGGCACGGTTGGCCTCGTCCTCGATCGCGTCCAGCGCCGCAAGCGCGGCTTCGACGAAGGCGCCGTTCGGATAGCGATTGAGGTATTCGCGATAGGCGGCGGCGGTGTTCTCGGCCCTGACCTTGTCCCAGAACGCACCCTCTTCGGCGGCGCTGTCGGCGCGCTTGGCCTCTTCGATATCGTCAAGTTGGGCGCGCGCCACGTCGGAGAACAGCCCGTCCGGGTAGCGTTCCAGGTAGGCGCGCAGCCCCGCCTCGGTGCCGCCGCGCCCGGTGTCGCGCCAATAGGCCCGGTCGAGCCGTTCCCGCTCGACCCGCCGCGCCTCGGCCTCGGCCTCGAGCTGGGCGGCACGCGCCTCGGCGGCGATATTGAGCGCGGACAGCTGCTCGCGGGTCAGGAACCCGGTCGCCGGATAGCCCTTGGCGCGTTGCCAGGCGGTGATCGCGGCGCGCGAGCCGGGGCCGAAAATGCCGTCGATGCCGCGCGGATCATAACCCAGCAGCGACAGGTTGCGCTGCACGTTGCGGCGTCCGTCGCGGCCTAGATTCAGCGCCTCCTCGGCGGCGCGGCTCTGGGCCGACGCATCGCCCTCGATCGCGGCGATGGCGTCGCGGGCATCCTCGGCATAGCGCCCGCGCGGGTAGCGGTCGAGGTAGCTTTCATAGGCCGCGGCGGTGTCCATGCCGGTGACCACCTGCCAGAACGCCGCCTCGCGGTCCGGGGTGGCGGGCGGATCGGCGGGGGGCTGAACCACCACCACGCCTCCGCCGTCGGCCGGCAGGAACGGCAGCGCGTCCGAGACAAAGCCCGACACGGTGACGCCGCGCGGCGGCCGGCTGAGCGCGCTTGCGGGCGCGGCCCCCGGCACCAGCAGCACCTCCTTGGCCACCCGCACCAGCCCGTCAACCGGCCCGCTGACCAGCGTGACCCCCTGCGGCGCCTCCGGGTCGGCGCCGGGCACCAGCCCCTCGCCCTCGATCTCGTCGCCGGACGGGGCCAGCATCATGATCGCCTGCCCCGGATGTTCGGCCAGCAGGTCGAGGATCGGCCCCATCGGCACGCCCACCGCCCCCACCGACATATCGGAGGGGCGCGTGGCGTGCCGGGTCAGAAGGAAACTGTCGCGCGAGGTCGAGACCATGTGGCCCGACAGCAGCACGAACACCCGGTCCGCCCGGCGCGCGTCGCGGCGGAAATCGTCTACCGCCTCCCACACGTCCTCGGCGGCCTGGTCGAGCGAGGACGTGACCCGAAAGCCTGCATCCTCAAGCGCCTGGGCCAGCGTCGCGGCCTGCGCCGCTCCGGCCACATCCGGCAGCCGGCGATAGTCGCTTCCGACCACGATCAGCGCCGCATCTTCGGCCGATGCCATCTGCGGCACCAGGAGGATCACCCCCAGCGCCACGCTTTTCAGAACGTCGCGCATGGGTATCCTCCTCGCGTTCGTCAGTCGTAGCTGCGTGTATCGTCTATTACCTTACCGTCATTCGGCAAGCTACCGGGAGACACGATCTCGATACGACCCTTCATCTTGAGGGTTTCGGCGACACTCCGCCCATAATCCTCGGCCTTGCCGCCCTCGGTCTCAACCTGAACGGTCATCACGTCGCTTTCGCCCTCGCGGCTGGCGATCACCCGGGCGCGCAGGATCTCGGCGTGTTTGGCGACGAAATCGGCGACCTGTTCGGGCCGCACGAACATGCCCTTGATCTTGGCGGTCTGGTCGGCGCGGCCCATCCAGCCCTTGATGCGCATGTTGGTGCGCCCGCAGGGGCTGACCCCCTCCATCACCGCCGACATGTCGCCGGTGGCAAACCGGATCAGCGGATAGTCGGGGTTGAGCGTCGTCACCACGATTTCGCCAACCTCGCCCGGCGCCACAGGGTCGCCGGTGCCGGGGCGCACGATCTCGACGATCACCCCCTCGTCGACCACCAGCCCCTCCAGCGCCGGGGTCTCGTAGGCGACGTTGCCCAGATCGGCGGTGGCGTAGTTCTGATAGCAGGCGATGCCGCGATCGGCGTATTCCTGGCGCAGCGACGGAAACAGCGCCCCGCCCCCGACCGTGGCCTTGGTGATCTTCAGCTTGACGCCATCGGCGTCGGCCCGGTCGAGGATGATCTTGAGGAAATCCGGCGTGCCGGCATAGGCGGTGGTGCCGATGTCGGCGGCGGCGCGCACCTGCAGTTCGGTCTGGCCGGTGCCCGCCGGGATCACCGTCGCCCCGACCGCGCGCGCGCCGTTCTCGAAGATCATGCCGGCGGGCGTCAGGTGATAGCCAAAGCAGTTCTGGATGATGTCGCCCTTGCCCACGCCCGCGGCGTGCAGGAACCGCCCGATCCGCCACCAGTCGTGACCGACGCCGCCCGGCTCGTAGATCGGGCCGGGGGACTGGAAGATATGCGCGAACCCGGCGGTCTTAAGCGCGCCGTATCCGCCCAGCGGCGCGGCCTTGGCCTGGGCGCGCACAAGGTCGGACTTGCGCAGGACCGGCAGCGCGGCCAGCGCGCCCGGGCCGGTGACCGCTGCAGGGTCCACATCCGCCAGCGCCGCAGCATAGCCCGCCAGCCCCTTGGCCCGCGCGATCTGGCGCGGCAGCGCCTCGGCCAGCGCCGCGGCGCGTTCATCGGCAGAGCGGGTTTCCAGGACATCATAGTAATCAGACATGGGCACAGCTTTCGTTGACAGCGCGGTTGCGGCAAATAACCGCCCCCGGCGCGCTCTTTGCATACCGGCGTATACCGGGCAGGGTTTTTCCGCTAAGACCGTCCCGAACGACCCCAAAGGACAATGCCAGAGGATCGCCATGACCCGGAATTTTGACGATTGCGTCTCGTTTGACACCGAGCGACAGATCATGGAGGTCGACTTGTCCGGCGTCCGGTTCGAAACCTCGGCGGATGTGAATGCCTTCTACGACATGGTCGAGGCCCGGATCGAGGCGACCGGCGAAGAGCTTTGGTTCTTCCTGGTCAACTATTCCGGTTTCCGCATCGACACCCCGGCCTGGGTGGCGCATTCGCTGCGCGGCAAGGCGGTGAACCTGGCGCATTCGCAAGGCTCCGTGCGCTATGACGTGAGCGAGGAAACCCGCCGCCAGATCGAGCATGACGCCGAGACCGAGGCGTTCAATCCCAACCTTTTCGCCGATCGCGCGGGGGCGCTGGCGCGGATCGCCGAACTGCCCTCGCAGCGGCGCGAGAAGCGGGCGCCGCTGCCGGTCGACATCGACTTTTCCGGGCGCCTGGCGTTCGACGCCGACCGCGAGATCATGGACGTGAATTTCGCCAACCTGACCTTCCGAAACTCGGCCGAGGTCAACCACGTCTACGACCTGATCGAGGCCGAGATCCGCAAGACCGGGCGCAAGTGGTTCTTTCTCGTCAACTACGAGAACAGCCGCATCCACGAAGAGGCCTGGGTCGCCTGGGCGCGGCGCGGCAAGGCGGTGAACATCGCCTGGTCGCTGGGCTCGGTGCGCTACGCGCCCGGTTCGGTGACCGAAAAGACCATACGGATGCGCGCCGAAAGCCAGGCGTTCCGCCCCAACATCCGCAACACCCGTGACGAGGCGCTCGCCCGGATCGACGAGTTGCGCAGGGAGATTGCGTAGCCGCCCCTGGCCCGCATCCCGTGGTGTCCGATGAACGTCGGGCATCAGGCCAGCCAGCGTTTCCGGCGGCGATAGCTGCGCACGTCGCGAAAGCTCTTGCGCCCCTCCTCGGACATGCCGAGATAGAATTCCTTGACGTCCGGGTTTTCCCGCAGATCGGCCGCAGGACCGTCCATCACCACCCGTCCGCTTTCCAGGATATAGCCGTAATGCGCAAAGCGCAGCGCCACGTTGGTGTTCTGTTCGGCCAGAAGGAAGGTATAGCCCTCTTCCTCGTTCAGGCTTTTCACGATCTCGAAGATCTGTTCCACCAGTTGCGGCGCCAGCCCCATTGACGGCTCGTCCAGTAGGATCGTCTCGGGCCGGCTCATCAGCGCGCGCCCGATCGCCACCATCTGCTGTTCGCCGCCCGAGGTATAGCCCGCCTGGCTCTTGCGGCGTTCCTTGAGGCGGGGGAAATAGTCGTAGACCATGTTCAGATCGGCGTCGATGTCGCCCCGGCTGGCGCGGCGGGTATAGGCACCGGTCATCAGGTTTTCCTCGACCGTCAGGTGCTCGAAACAGTGGCGGCCTTCCATCACCTGGATGGCGCCCTTTTGCACCAGGTCCGAAGGCGACAGCCCCTGCACCTTTTCGCCGCGATAGAGGATCGACCCCTTGGTGACCTCGCCGCGCTCGGAATGCAGCAGGTTGGAGATTGCCTTGAGTGTCGTGGTCTTGCCCGCGCCGTTGCCGCCCAGAAGCGCGGTGATGCCGCCCTTGGGCACGTTCAGGCTGACGCCCTTCAACACCAGGATCACGTGATTGTAGATCACCTCGATGTTGTTGACCTCGAGCAGGGCCTCGGTCTCGGTCTGTCCGGCGTCCAGCATGGCGCGTCTTTCCTGTCGCGTCCCGGGCCTGTCCCGGGGATTTTGTGTTCGGTGCGGCGCGGCGGGCTGGCCGCCGCGCCCGGTGTTGGTCAGCGCGCGCCCCTCGTCAGGGCGCGCGCCGGTCGATCAGTTGCAGCGCTCTTCGATGCCGTTTTCGGCGGCATAGGCGGCGCTGTCTTCCATGATCAGCTCGTTGATGACTTCACGATCGGACTGGATGTAGTCGGTGATCGCCACCCATTTCTGGGCGCTCGCATCCCACTGCTGGATCAGGCCCATGCCCGGCCCGCCGTGGTTCTCGCAGGTCACGTTCACCTCGGGGCCGAAGTTCGGCATCCCCAGCTCTTCCATCCGCGCCGCGGTCACCTCGAGGGCTTCCATCCCGTCGCGCATCTGGGCCGCGTTGATCGCGGACACGCCGTGGATTTCCTGCGCCTTGCGCACCGCTTCGGCCGCCAGCATCGCCGCATACATGCCGCGGTTATACTGGACCTGTCCCAGCGACTGGCCATCGCCGGCCGCGAGACCCTTGTCGACCACGTAGGTCTGAAGGTCGTCGAAGATCGGGTAATCGGTGCCCGTGCCGGTGAAGTTGGTCGACTTGTAGCCATCGGCCCCGTCACCCGCCGGCAGCACGTCCGGCTCGGCACCCGACCACCACACGCCGATGAAGTGATCCATCGGATAGCGGATGTTGGCGGCTTCCTGGATCGCGACCTGGTTCATCACGCCCCAGCCCCAGAAGAACACGTAGTCGGGCTTTTCACGGCGGATCTGCAACCACTGCGATTTCTGCTCCTGACCGGGGCTGTCGACCGGGATCAGGGTAAGGTTGTAGCCGTGCTTTTCGGCCAGTTCCTCAAGCGTGCGGATCGGCTCCTTGCCGTAGGCCGAGTTGTGATAGAGCAGCGCGATCGACTTGCCCTCGAGGCTGCCGCCTTCCATGTCCAGCGCGTGCTTGACCATGATCGAGGCCGAGTCCCAGTAGTTGCCCGGATAGTTGAAGATCCATTCGAACACCTTGCCGTTCGCCGCCGAGGTGCGGCCATAGCCCATCGTGTGCATCGGAATGCCGTCCGCCGAGACCTTGGGAATCAGCTGATAGGTGATCCCGGTCGACAGCGGTTGATAGATCAGCGCGCCGTCGCCCTTGGTCGCCTCGTAGCATTCCACACCCTTCTCGGTGTTGTAGGCGGTTTCGCATTCCGGCACGCGGGTCAGTTCGCCGCCGATGCCGCCGTCACGCTCGTTGAGCAGCGTGAAGTAATCGGCATAACCGTCCGCGAAGGGCACGCCGCCAGCGGCAAAAGGCCCGGTGCGGTAGCTCAGCGACGGAAACACCAGTTCCGCCATGACCGGGCTTGCCATCGTGATGGCCGCGGCCGTGACCGCTGCGAGTTTCTTCAGTCTCATTTGCTTTCCTCCCTAGATTGCAAATTCTGTGCGTCCCGACGCGGGGCGCGGTTGTCCTGGACCACCCCTAGTGCGGGAAGGGCCAAAGCCTCAGTTTTTCCTTGGCCAGCCGCCAAAGCTGCGCGATGCCGTGCGGCTCGACCACCAGGAACGCGATGATCAGCCCGCCGACGATCACCAGTTCCAGATGCGCCGCCAGGTCGGTCGGCCAGCCCAGCGCGCCGACCAGCACGTTTTTCAACAGAACCGGCAACAGCACCATGAAGGCCGCACCTGCGAAGCTGCCGAAGATCGAGCCAAGCCCGCCGATGATCACCATGAACAGCACCAGGAACGATTTCTGGATGCCGAACGCCTCGCCGACCTCGACCGCGCCGAGATAGACCGAGAAGAACAAGGCCCCCGCGATCCCCACGAAGAACGACGACACCGCGAAGGCCGACAGCTTGGCCAGGAGCGGGTTGACCCCGATGATCTCGGCGGCGATGTCCATGTCGCGGATCGCCATCCACTTGCGGCCCGCCGCCCCGCGCGTCAGGTTGCGCGCGATCCAGGCGACGAAGAAGACGAAGACCAGGCAGAACAGGTATTTCGCCCAGGCCGCCGTTTCAGGCCCGGTGACGATGATACCGAACACCGAGCGTTCCGGCGCGTTGATCTGGCCCGAAGCCGAGTGATTGTAGGCCCAGCCCCACTTGTTGAACAGCCAGACCAGAAAGAACTGCGCCGCCAGCGTCGCCACGGCGAGGTAGAAGCCCTTGATGCGCAGGCTGGGCAGGCCGAACAGCACGCCGACCACGGCGGTGATGCCGCCCGAGACGATCACGGAAAGGAAGATGTTGAGCGGCGGAAACTCGACCCCGAAGATGTCGATGCCGGTCATCAGCTTGTAGCAGGAATAGGCGCCCACCGCCATGAAACCGCCGGTGCCCAGGCTGACCTGGCCGGCGTATCCGGTCAGGATGTTCAGCCCGAGGGCGGCGATGGCATAGATCAGGAACGGCACCAGCACCGCGTTGGCCCAGTAGTCGTTGATGATGAACGGAATGACCAGGAAGGCCACCGCCAGCAGCACGAAATACGCGACCCGGTCGAACTTGAGCGGGAAGGTCTGGCTGTCCTTGCGGTAGGACGTCTTGAAATCGCCGGCTTCGCGATAGATCATCGGGCGCTCTCCCCTGCACCTGTTTCAGTCACTCGGCCGGGCATGGCCCGCGCGAACACACTCGCCATGGTCACACCCTCTCGATGATCTTCTCGCCGAACAGGCCCTGCGGCCGGAACACGAGGAACAAAAGCGCCAGAACGTAGGCGAACCAGTTTTCGGTGGCGCCGCCGACCATCGGGCCGATGAAGAACTCGAACAGCTTCTCGCCCACCCCGATGATCAGCCCGCCGACGATCGCGCCGGGGATCGAGGTGAAGCCGCCCAGCATCAGGACCGGCAGCGCCTTGAGTGCGATCAGCGACAGCGAGAACTGCACGCCCGACTTGGTGCCCCACATGATGCCCGCGACCAGCGCGACGAAGCCCGCAATCGACCAGACCAGCACCCAGATGAAACGCAGGCTGATGCCCACCGACAGCGCCGCCTGGTGGTCGTCGGCCACGGCGCGCAGCGCCCGGCCCTGCTTGGAATACTGGCTGAACAGCGTCAGCGAGATCACCAGGATCGCCGCGACCACGGTGGCCACGATATCGAGCCGGTCGATGAAGAAGCCGTAAAAGCCATCCCCGCCCAGCCAGGCCGTGTTTTCCTCCAGCCAGATCGACCCGCCCTGCGGCAGCCCCACGTCGAGCTTCTTGATGTCGGCGCCCCACATCAGGTCGCCCACGCCTTCCATGAAATAGGCCAGGCCGATGGTCGCCATGAACAGGATGATGTCGGGCTGGTTCACCAGGTGCTTGAGCACAAAGCGTTCCACCGCCCAGGCAAACACCACCATCACCGCCGCGGTCAGCATGATTGCCAGGATGGCCGGAACGGTCCAGCCGAAATGGTGAATCTCGGTGCCGAAGATCGCGTTGATCAGGTGGGAAAAGGGCACCTGCCCTTCCTGGATGCCCACCAGCGTCAGCGCCGCGAACAGCGCCATCACGCCTTGGGCATAGTTGAAGATGCCCGACGCCTTGAAGATGAGCACGAAGCCCAGCGCCACGAGCGAATAGAGCACCCCGGCCATGAGGCCGTTGAGCGTCACTTCCAACGCGTAAAGAAGCTGGTCAGGCATGCGTGCCCCCTGTTGATGTGCGGGTCATGCCCGGGCCGCGAAGGCTGTCGAAATCAGTCATGCGCCACCCCCAGATAAGCGTCGATCACGTCCTGGTTGTTGCGCACCTCGTCGGGCGTGCCGTCGCCGATCTTCTTGCCGTAATCCATCACCACCACCCGGTCGGACAGGTCCATGACCACGCCCATGTCATGCTCGATCAGCGCGATGGTGGTGCCGAACTCGTCGTTCACGTCGAGGATGAAGCGGCTCATGTCCTCTTTCTCCTCGACGTTCATCCCCGCCATCGGCTCGTCGAGCAGCAAGAGCTTCGGCTCGGCGGCCAGCGCGCGGGCCAGTTCGACCCGCTTTTTCAGACCGTAGGGCAGCCGCCCCACCGGGGTCTTGCGGATCGCCTGGATCTCGAGAAAGTCGATCACCTTCTCGACCTGTTCGCGGTGCTGGTTTTCCTCGCGTTCGGCCCGGCCGAACCAGATCGCCTGTTGCAGCATGTTCGACTTCATCATCGTCAGCCGCCCGGTCATGATGTTGTCGAGCACGCTCATCCCGTCGAACAGCGCGATGTTCTGGAAGGTCCGCGCGATGCCCTGCGCGGCCACCTGATAGGGCTTCATCGAGGGGCGTTTCCTGCCATGAAACCAGACCTCGCCCTCCTGCGGGTGATAAAAGCCGGAAATCACGTTCAGCATCGAAGATTTCCCCGCGCCGTTCGGCCCGATGATGGCCCGGATCTCGCCCTCGCGGATGTCGAAGCTGATATCCTTGATCGCCACCACACCGCCGAAACGCAGCGTGATGTTCTTCATCTCCATCACCACCCCGCCGATGGTGCGGCCGTCTTCGGTAACGTAGCTGTCGGTTGTATCGAGGCTCATTGCGCCGCCATCCCCTTCGCGCTTGCCGTGTCCACAACCGCGGCATCGCGGATTTGCAGGGTGGCCTTGATCTTGCCCTTGCGCCCGTCCTCGTAGGTGACTTCGGTTTCGGTGTATTGCTCGGACTTGTCGGAATAGAGCGCGTCGATCAGGTCGGCGAATTTCTGTTCCACGATGTTGCGGCGCACCTTGCGGGTGCGGGTCATCTCGCCGTCGTCGGCGTCCAGTTCCTTGTGCAGGATCAGGAAGCGATGCACCTGGCAGCGCGACAGCATGGTGTCCTCTGCGATCGAGCGGTTGGCCTCCTCGACATGGGCCTGCACCATGTCCAGCACCTTGGGATGCCCGGCAAGCTCCTGGTAGGAGGCATACGAGATGTTGTTGCGCTCGGCCCAGTTGCCGACGGCGCTGAGGTCGATGTTGATCATCGCGGTGCACTTGTCGCGCCCGGCGCCCAGCACCACGGCCTCGAGGATGTTGGGATAGAACTTGAGCTTGTTCTCGACGAACTTGGGCGCGAACATCGAACCGTCGGCCATCTTGCTCACGTCCTTGGCCCGGTCGATGATGCGCAGATGCCCGGTCTCGGGTTCGATGAACCCGGCGTCGCCCGTCGCCACCCAGCCCTCGGCATCCTTGGTCGAGGCGGTGCTTTCGGGGTTCTTGAAATACTCCACGAACACGCCGGGCGAGCGGTAGAACACCTCGCCCTTGTCGTCGATCCGGATCTCGACGCCGGGGCTGGGCACGCCGACGGTATCGGCACGCACTTCGCCATCGGGTTGCTGGGTGATGAACACCGTCGCCTCGGTCTGGCCGTAGAGCTGTTTCAGGTTGATGCCCAGCGAGCGGTAGAATTCGAAGATCTCCGGCCCGATCGCCTCGCCCGCGGTATAGCCCACGCGCACCCGGCTGAAGCCCAGCGTGTTCTTCAAGGGGCCATAGACCAGCAGATCGCCCAGCCTGTATTTCAGCCGGTCCCAGCCGCTCACCGGCTTGCCGTCGAGGATCGCGGGGCCGACCTTGCGGGCATGTTCCATGAAGTAGTCGAACATGCGTTTCTTGACGCGTCCGGCATCTTCCATGCGGATCATCACGTTGGTCAACTGGCCTTCGAACACCCGCGGCGGGGCAAAGAAATAGGTCGGGCCGATCTCGCGCAGATCGGTCATCATGGTATCGGCGCTCTCGGGGCAGTTCACGCAGAACCCGGTCCAGTAGGCCTGCCCGATGGAAAAGATGAAATCCCCCACCCAGGCCATCGGCAGATAGGCCAGCACATCCTCGCCCGCGCTGAGGTTGTCGAATTCCGACGAGTTCTTCGCGCTCTCGATGATGTTGCGGTTCGACAGGATCACGCCCTTGGGCTTGCCGGTGGTGCCCGAGGTATAGAGCATCACGCAGGTCGTGTCGTAGTTCAGCTCGGCGATACGCGCGTTCAGTTCCGGCTCCAGCCGCTGATGCGCGACGCGGCCTTCCTCCTGGATGTCGTGATACCAGTTCAGATGCGCGTGGTCGTATTTGCGCATGCCGCGCTTGTCGTAATAGATCACGTGCTCGATGTGCTTGATGGTTTCCTGCGCGTCGATCACCTTGTCGACCTGCTCCTGGTCGCCGCAGATGACAAAGCGCGCGCCGCAATGGTCCAGCACGAAGGCCATCTCTTCAGTCACCGAATCCTGATAGAGCGGCACCGGGATCGCACCGCACATCTGGGCTGCGACGATGGCCCAGTAATGCGCCGGGCGGTTGCGCCCGATCACCGCGACGGTATCGCCCCTCTCGATCCCCAGCGCCAGCAGGCCCAGCGCCAGGTGCGTGATTTCCTCGGACGTCTCGGCCCAGGTCCAGGACTGCCAGATGCCGAATTCCTTTTCGCGGTATGCGGGTCGCGTGCCGTGCAGCTTCACATTCCGGGCCAGCAGCGCCGGAATGGAGTCAAACGCGCCGGCCGCGGTTTGATCCTGAACCAAGTTTTATCCTCCCTGCACCGGCGTCCGCGGCATCTTCGGCCGTTTTTCGATTCCCCGGTGTGCCTACCGTGACAGGGTGCCTTTGTTTCGGTCAAAGGTTTCCTCAGTTTTTCCAGAATCTAACGAAATGTTACCAGCGTCCCGCCCGCGTCACCCTGGGTCTTTCCGCGCGCGCGCCTTGGTGCTAGCGAAGGAAGGAACGGAGGCTGCACGTGACGCCGGACCACACCGACATTGCCGACTTCACCCAGGCCGGGTTGAACCTGATCGCACAGGCGCTGTCGATCTATGACCGCGACCTGCGGCTGGTGGTGTCGAACCGGATGTTCAAGGAGATGTTCGGCTTTCCCGACTGGATGGTGACGCCGGGCACGCATTTCGAGGATACCGTGCGCTATCTGGTGACGCACGGCGAATACGGCGATGTCGCCGACCCCGAGGGCTTCATCCGCGACCGTGTCGAACAGGCCCGCACCTTCGAGCCGCATTACCTCGAGCGGTCGCGCGCCAATGGCCGCATCATCTCGGTCGAGGGCAGCCCGCTGCCGCAGGGCGGCTGGGTCGCGGTCTATACCGACATCACCTCGATCAAGCGGCAGGAGGATCTGCTGCGCGCCCGCTCCGAGGAATTGTCCGACCAGCTTCTGGCCCATGCCGAGGAACTGGCCCGCACCAACCGCGCGCTGGCCTCGGCCAACGCCAACCTCGAAGAGACCAAGCGCCAGCTGACCGAGGCCGAGGCCCGCATCCGCCTGACCGCCGAGATGATGCCGGCCCATATCGCCCGCATCGGGCTGGACGGGCGCTATACCTATTCCAACCTGCGGCTTGCGACCGTGCTGCCGGGGCGGCCCTCGAACGTGATCGGGCTTGGCGTGCGCGAGGCACTGGGCGACGAGGCGTTCGGACTGATCCGCCCCAGCCTCGAGCGCGCCTTTCGCGGCGAGGCCAATGTCACCGAGTTCAACCACGAAGGCACCGGCAAGCGCATCCGCGCCGCCTTTACCCCCGATATCGCGGGGAATGGCAAGGTGCGCGGTACCTACGTGCTGTCGATGGACATCACCGAAGAGGCACAGGCCCGCGCCGCCGTGATGCAGACCCGCAAACGCGAGCTTGCGGCGCAACTGACCTCGGGGCTGGCGCATGACTTCGCCAACCTGCTGACCATCATCCTGGGCCTGCAATCGCGGCTCGACAACATGGCGCTGCCCGCACCTGCGGGCGAACTTGCCCGCGCCACCATCGGCGCGGCGCGGCGTGGCGGCGCGCTTCTGGACCGGATCGCCTCGATCTCGGGCGGGCGCGACATGCGGCTCGAACCGGTCGAGGTGGCCGGGCTGATCGCCGACACCGAGGCGCTGGCCGGCCCGACCCTGCCCGAGACCATCCACCTTTCGACCCGGGTTACGGGTGTCGGCACGCCGGTGCTGCTGGACGCGGGCTCGGTGCAGGATGCGCTGCTCAACCTGATCCTGAACGCCAAGGACGCCATCGGATCAGCGCCGGGCGAGATCACCCTGACCGTGCGCACCGCGGGCGAGACCTGGCTGGATTTCACCGTCTCGGACACCGGGCCGGGGTTCGACGACAACGCGCTCGAACATGCGCTGGACCCGTTCTTCACCACCAAGGGCGGCGAGGGTTCCGGGCTGGGCCTCGCGATGGTTTATGACCATGCCAAGATGGCCGGCGGCAAGGTGAGGCTGGGCAACGGCGACAACGGCGCCATCGTGACCATGCGCCTGCCGCTGCGCCGCGCCGACAAGCCCGCGCCGCCGCCGCGCCTGGTGCTCCTGGTCGAGGACGAGGACACCATCCGCGAATCCGTGCGCGGCATGCTGACCGACCTTGGCCACCAGGTGATCGAGGCCACCTCGGCCGAAGAGGCCGCCGACCTGGCCCGGATCGACGGCATCGGGCTGGTGCTGTCGGACATCATGCTCGAGGGTGCCGAAACCGGCGACGCGCTGGTGGCCCGGCTGCGCGCGTCGGGCCTGACCGCGCCGATGTGCCTGATGTCGTCCTTGCCGCGGACCGATCCCAAGCGCGCGGGCGCACCCGTGCCGGTCCTGTCCAAACCCTTCGACGCCGCCGAGCTTGCCGCCTTTCTCGCCACTTTCCTCACCCATGAGGTGCCCGCATGAGCCAGCCGATCGTCGCCATCCTCGATGACGAACCCGAGATCCGCCGGATGCTGACCGACGCGCTGAGCGACGCGGGTTTTCGCACCTACGGGTTCGCGCGCGCGACCGAGTTCGAGGCGGCGCTGAAGTCGATGTCGCCCGATGTCTGCCTGGTCGACCTTGGCCTGCCCGACCGCGACGGGCTGACGCTGGTGCACCGGCTGGCGCTGGAATCCGGCGCCTCGATCATCATCATCTCGGGCCGCGCCCAGGTGCAGGACCGGGTGACGGGGCTGGAACTCGGCGCCGACGACTACATCATCAAGCCGTTCGAACCGGCCGAGGTCGTGGCCCGTGTCCGCGCCCGCCTGCGCCAGCCCCGCGCCACCGGCACGGCCTCGAACACCGCGCATTTCGCCGGCTGGACGGCGCATTTCGACCGCTACCTGCTCGAGGACGAGGCCGGCGGGGAGACCGCCTTTTCCCATGCCGAGGGCGAGGTGCTGCGGCTGTTCCTCGAAGCCCCCAAACGCCTGATCTCGCGCGCCCAGATGCAGGAGACGCTGGGCGGCGCCGCCGGTGAAAGCTTCGACCGCGCGATGGACGTGCGCATCTCGCGCCTGCGCACCAAACTGCGCGAAGACCCGAAAAACCCGCGCCTGATCAAGACGATCTATGGTGCGGGGTATATTTTCCTGGGCGATGTAAGGTGGGGGTGAGGGGGTAGGGGCGGTGATGTCAGCGCGCCATCACTTGCATTACTTATAGTTGATTTGCCCGTAGATCGTTTCGCGGTGGAATCTCAAGAACTCGGGATGCGGACGATGTCGTGGATTTTCCGGCAGCAGCAATCGTTGACCCGGCACGATTAACCGCGCCGCAGTTTCCGGCGGCACCTTGTTGTGGGAAACGAGGATACTCAAATCCTCCGCCACCGAGACAAGCCCCCGGTCAAACATCCAGTGCAGCGTGCCGGATAGAGCTAGCCCATTCTGGATGAGATCCGGTCCACCATGAGCGACCGGACGGATATGCGCCGCTTGGACTTCTGGGCGCCCACCCCCGTTTCTGAGATCCAGGCCGGAGATCGCACAGCGCGAGCCATAGGCAGCCTTGACCTGTCGTTGAAAGGACGGATCACGATATTTCCGACTTGCCAATACGTCAGTGCGGGAGAAGTTGAGGTCAATTGCGTCGAATGGGGTCTGTTCGTCGGAGAACTTGTTGGCAGCACTTGCAACGTCTTCAGGTGATCGCGGCAGCGCATCGGGCCCATCAATCTCGGTGAGGCCATACTGAACGATCGCTGCGAACTCTGTATCGGTCAGACGCCGCACGGCCGAAACGGCCGCACCACCTGAAATCGGTCTTCCGTCCAAACCGCGCAGCGAAGTCTCATAGGCCTGACCCGACGGACTCGCCCGTGGGACGATCGTCTCAAACGACCACGCTGATTGGCGATCAAGGATTGCGTAGTAGTGATCAGACCGCTTGGGATCAGGCTCCACGCGCTCCACTTTCTGAACGCCAGTGTAGCCGAATAGTCCTCTGCGCCCTTCGTAGAATACCACCCAATCGCCAATCGTTTCACGAACCATACCCAGATAACGCCTTGGGAAGTGGTAAGCTTCACCCGGGCGATCATCGTATATCGAGTCAGGATTCTGGATGAATACGGCTTTGGACATGGCGTATTGTTAGAACCAGATCACCCGGCTGCGCCACAGTTTTTGCACCTAAGATCAAGTTGGCATCCCCCCTCCCCCCTTCCCCCCGCCGCCCCTGCGCGGTAGCCAAGGGCAGCGAAGGGGGGCCGATGGCACAGATCACACTCATCCGGCACGGGCAGGCCAACAGCGGGGCGACCGACGAGGTCGGCTATGACAGCCTGTCGCCGCTTGGCCACCAGCAGTCTGACTGGCTGGGGCAGTATCTCGGCGACACCGATACGCGCTATTCGCGGGTCTATACCGGCAGCCTGATCCGTCACCGCGAGACCGCGCAGGCGATGGGGGCGCAGCTTCATGCCGAGCCGGTGATCGACGAGCGGCTGAACGAGATCACCTATTTCGACCTGTCCAACCGGATGCACGAACAGTTCGGCCTGCCGATGCCCACCGACCGCGACGGCTTCATCGACCACCTGCCGCTGGTTTTCACCGCCTGGCAGGACGGCCGGATCGAGGGCGCGGCCGAGAGCTATCACGACTTTCAGTCGCGGGTGGACGACGTGCTGCACGAGATCGCGGCCGGCAAGGGCGATGCGCTGGTGGTGACATCGGGCGGGCTGATCGGCATGGCGATGCGGGTGGCGATGGGGCTTGAGACCGGGGCGCTGGCGCGGCTGGTGCTGGCCATTCTCAACACCTCGGTGCACCGCATGCAGATCGTCGGCTCCGGCCTGGCGCTGACGCAATTCAACGCCGTGCCGCACCTCGAGCGGCCCGATCGGCGGCACGCGCAGACCTATATATGAGGGTGGCATGACCCATCTCTGGCTTCGCGCCGAACAGCGGCTGAACGAGGAACGCGCCGGGCTGACGCCCGAAGGCGCGCGGGCGCTCATCGCCAGGGGCTTTCGCGTCAGCGTCGAGCAGAGCCGGTTTCGCGCCCTCCCGATCGACGCCTACTGCGCTGCGGGATGCGAGATCGTGGCGGAGAATTCATGGCCCGAGGCACCCGATGACGCGATCATCTTCGGGCTCAAGGAGTTGCCCGACGACGACACGCCCCTCAGCCACCGTCACATCATGTTCGGCCATGCCTTCAAGGGCCAGCATTCCGGCCGCCGCCTGCTGGCGCGCTTCAAGGCCGGGGGTGGGGTGCTTTACGACCTCGAATACCTGACCGACGAGGATGGCCGCCGCGTCGCCGCCTTTGGCTACTGGGCCGGGTTCGCGGGGGCGGCGGTGTCGGTCAAGACCTGGGCGGCGCAGGCGGGGGGCGGGCTGTGCCACCCGGTTGCCACCTACCCCGACAAGGCCGCGCTGATCGAAGAGCTGCGCGCCGAGCTTGCCGCCACCGCCCGGCCGAACCCCCACGTCATGGTGATCGGCGCGCTGGGGCGGGTCGGCACCGGGGCGGCAGACCTCTGCGCCGAACTGGGGCTGGTGACCACCCGCTGGGACATGGAGGAAACCGCGCATGGCGGCCCGTTCCCCGAGATCCTGGCCCATGACATCTTTCTCAACTGCATCTTCGCGCGCCCCGGCACGCCGGTCTTCGTGCCGCCCGCCGCGCTGACCCAGCCGCGCGCCCTGTCCGTCATCGGCGACATCGCCTGCGACCCCGACAGCGACTACAACCCGGTGCCGGTATATGACACCGCGACCACCTGGCAGGCGCCGGTTGTCCGGGTGCATGACGACCCGCCGCTTGACGTGATGGCCATCGACAACCTGCCCTCGCTGCTGCCGGTGGAAAGCTCCGAGGATTACGCGGCGCAATTGCTGCCATCTCTCCTGACCCTCGACCGGCCCGGTGCCGGTGTCTGGGGCCGGGCCAAAGCCATATTCGACGACCAGATCAAGGGAGTTTGACCATGACGATCCATTGGTGCGGAACCGGCCTGTCGGCCATCCCCGGCCTGTCCAGGCTGATCGAGGACGGACAAGAGGTGGTGGTCTGGAACCGCACCGTCGACAAGGCGCGCGAGGCCGTGGGCCACCTGACCGACGATATCCGCGCCTTCGACCCTGATGCGCTGGCCGAGGCCGTGGCCCCCGGCGACGTGGTGGTGTCGATGCTGCCCGCCGACTGGCATGTGCGGCTGGCCGAACTGGCCATCGACAAGGGCGCGCATTTCGTCTCGTCCAGCTACATCGCCCCCGAGATGCGCGCGCTGGACGAACGCGCAAAAGCGGCGGGTGTGGCGCTGGTGAACGAGGTCGGGCTGGACCCCGGCATCGACCACCTGATGGCGCATTGGCTGGTGGCGGACTATCGCAAATCTCGCGCGTTCGACCCGAAAAACGCGATCAGTTTCACTTCCTATTGCGGCGGCGTGCCGAAACACACCAACGCCTTTCGCTACAAGTTCTCGTGGTCGCCGCTGGGCGTCTTGAAGGCGCTGAGGTCGCCGTCACGCTCGATCCGGGCGTTCTCGGTGCTCGAGGTCGACCGGCCCTGGGACGCGATCCGCAGCTACGCAGCACCCCTGCCGACACCCGAAAGCTTCGAGGTCTACCCGAACCGCGATTCGCTGCCCTTCATGCAAGACTACGGCTTTGACCCCGCCTGGCCGGTGCGCGATTTCGTGCGCGGCACCCTGCGCCTGAACGGCTGGGCCGAGGCCTGGGCGGACGTGTTCGACGAGATCGAGACCCTCACCGGCCCCGAGGGCGACGCGCGGCTCAAGCAGATGTCCGACCAGTTCTGGGCCGACCACGCCTATGGGCCGGGCGAGCCTGACCGCGTGGTGCTCTGCGTCGCGCTCAAGGCCGAACGCGACGGCACCCCGGTCTATCACAAGACCTATACGCTCGACGCTGTCGGGGACGATCGCGGCAGCGCCATGGCCCGGCTGGTCTCGACCACCGTGGCGCAGGCGATCACCTCGGTGCTGGACCGCCGCATCAAACCCGGCGTCTCAGCCGCCCCCTCCGATCCCGCGCTGGTGGACAAGTGGATGAAGGGCGTCGACACCCAGGCGCAGCACCTGCAGGTCGTCGACCACTTGGGCTGATGGGCGTCAGCCCCGCAGCAGCGCCACGCCCACCCAGAGGAACCAGACGATGAAGCCAAGGCCAAAGACCGCCCCGGCCGCGGCAAGCGCCGGGATGACGGTGATCAGGCCGGAAACGCCGATCAGAAGGCCCAGCGCGTTCAGCGCCTTGGGCAACACGCCAAGCCACCACGCCGCCAGGCTGGTCACCAGCACCCAGACTCCGCCAGCGATCTCGTTGCCACCGCCAAGACCGTTCTCGACCGCCGTCAGGGTGGTCCACATCGTCGCGGCCGCCTGCGGGTCGACGGCGTAGCTCTGCTGCACCGCCACGAGCGCCACGTTCGCGATCATTCCCGCGCCCAGCACCAGGACCGCCCACATCAACCCGAACGCGCCCGAGACCAGCGCCACCGGCGCGGGCCGCAGCCGTTCGGCCAGCGCCAGAACCAGCACCGCCAGAACGAAGGCGTTCAGGACATAGATCACGAGATTCCAGAGCGTCATCAGACCCATGTTCAGGTCGATGAACGCCACCGCGCCCATCGCGTCGATGTCATCGGAACCATATCCGGCCGGGGCCAGAAGCGTGAACAACAGCACGAACCCGAACAGATAGGTGCCAGCGGCAAGGATGGCGGAAATACCGCCCGCTTTTTGAAGGGAAGACATTGCGCGTTCCTGTCTGGTTGCAAAAAAAATGCGCACTTTCTCTGTCGGCCAGTCACTTGAGTCAACAAAAAAGGCGCCCGGCGCGGGTCGCTTCGGCAAGGCCCGCCCCTGTTTCACATGGGCGTCGACACCCAGATGATCACGAAGGGCACCAGCATTCGCGTGGTCATGGTCATCGCTTTCTGTTCGGCGAATCTTCGATGATCGGCCAGCCGCTGGCGCAGGCAAGGCCCGCGCCGCCCCTATTTCAGGTGGGCGTCGATCAACTCGTCGCTGTCGTGGCCAAGCTCTTCCAGCCCCGATTGCAGGTAATCGGACAGCAGCGGGATACCCAGCAGGTAATCCGCGGTCGGGGCCGAGGCTTCGGATTTGGCGGTCTCGATCGCCTCTTGCAGATCGTCGGCGGAAAAGGTCTCGCGCCCGATCCACATGATCGCCACCAGGCTGGCCTGTTCGTCCTCGTTGAGGTCGGAGATATAGCTGCGCAATTCGTCCTCGGTCGCGTCCGAGGCCCGCGATTCCAGGATCGATTCGGCGTCCGCGTCGTCGGACGGGGTGTCCCAGCGGGCCGTCTTGGCGTCGAGTTCGCGGGCGCGAATAATGATCCGGGCCACCTTCGAGGGGCTGATTTCGAGCATGTCGCGTCCTTTGTTCAACCGTTCCCCGGATATAACGCCACCCGGTCGCGCCGGACAAGCCCGCTCAGGGCTTCGCCAGCGGCATGACGCTTGTTTCGGCGCTCTCCTCGGGGGCCAGTTCCTCGAAATCGAAATTGTCCAGCCGTGCCGCCCGCTTGCCGGCCCGCTCGGCGGCGATGGTGATGCCTTCGAGGTCGTCGCGCGCCTGCCCGAAGTGGCTGTTGAGCTTGTCGACCCGCTCCGCCACCAGTTCCACGTCGCGGTGCAAAAGGCGCAGTGTCTTGCGGATCGCGCCCGCCTGTTCGCGCATCCGGGCATCTTTCAGGATCGCCCGCATCGTGTTCAGCGTCGCCATGCAGGTGGTCGGCGACACGATCCAGACCCGCGCGGCAAAGCCTTCGCGCACGATCTCGGGGTGGTTCGCGTGCAACTCGGCATAGACCGCCTCGGACGGCAGGAACATGATCGCCCCGTCCGCGGTTTCGCCCTCGATGATGTAACGCTCCGAAATCGCGCGGATATGATGGCGCACCGCCAGCTTCAACTGCCGCGCGGCCTCGGCCACCTCGGGCTTGGTCCCGGCCCGGCGCAGCGCCTCGTAGGCTTCCAGCGGAAACTTCGAATCGACCACGATCGGCCCCGGCGGGTTGGGCAGGTGGATCAGGCAGTCGGCCCGCTTGCCGTTCGAAAGCGTCGCCTGCAGCGTATAGCTGTCGCTCGGCAAAGCCTTCGACACGATGTCGTTGAGCTGGATTTCCCCGAACGCCCCGCGCGTCTGCTTGTTCGACAGGATGTCCTGCAGGCTCAGCACGTCGCCCGACAGCCGGGTGATGTTCTCCTGCGCCTTGTCGATGGTCGCCAGCCGTTCCTGCAACAGGGTCAGCGATTGCGTCGTCTTGACCGCGCTGCCGGTCAGTGTCTCGTTCATCCGCTCCTGCATCTCGGACAGCGAGCGCGCCGATTTCATCGCGTTGTCGTGCAGGCGTTCCTGCATCTGGCGCTGCACTTCCGCCAGCCGCGTCTCCATCGCCTGCAACACCTGCGCCTGCCCGTTGGCCTGCGAGTCCGACACGTTGCGAAGGCCGCCGGTCAACTGCTCCTGCCCCTGCCCCAGGAGTTGCACCGCCTGCCCCAGCCCGCCCATCTGGCTTGCCAGCCGCTCGGCCAGCCGCGCCGACTGCCCGGCCCGGCGCACCACGACGATGAGCAGCACGAACAGCGCCAGCACCAATAGCCCGCCGATCAGCGCGGCAAGAACCGCCGGATCGTCCAGCGAATAGCTCTGGTCCCCGATCTGGATCATGTGCGCCCGAACAGCCTCTCGATATCCGCCAGCTTCAACTCCACATAGGTCGGCCGCCCGTGATTGCACTGGCCCGAATGTGGCGTCGCCTCCATCTCACGAAGCAGCGCGTTCATCTCCTCGGCCCGCATCCGCCGCCCCGAGCGGATCGAGCCATGGCAGGCGACGCGGCTCAGCACCGCCTCGATCCGCGCCTGCACGCTGTTCGTGTCACCCAGATCGGCCAACTCGTCGAGGATGTCACGGATCATCGCCTCGGCATTGACCGGCCCGAGGATCGCGGGCGTCTCGCGCACCGCGATGGCACCGCCGCCGAACGGCTCGATCCCCAGCCCCAGCCGCGCCAGGTCGTCCGCCATGGCCAGCAGCAACCGCGCCTCGGCCTCGGTCAACTCCACGATCTCGGGAATCAGGAGCGCCTGCGCCATGACGCCGTTGTCCGCCATCTGACGCTTGAGTTTTTCGTAGTTCAGCCGCTCATGCGCGGCGTGGCCGTCGACGATCACCATGCCGTCCTCGGTCTGGGCGATGATGTAGTTCTCATGCACCTGCGCGCGCGCCGCCCCCAGCGGCAGACCGGCCAGCGGCACCTCGTCCGCCACCGGCTCGAACCGCGCCGACGGCTCGGCGAATCCCGGCGCCTGGGCCGCGCGCGCCGCCGTGATCGCGCCCGGCGAAGGCCGGTCCATCTGGTAGACGCGCGGCCCCACCGCCTCGGCCCGCATCGCGCCCAGGGTCGCCCCCGCCACCGTCGAGGACGCCCGGTGCCCCGCCCCCGCCAACGCATGACGCAGCGCCGAGACGATCAGCCCGCGCGCCAGCCCCGGATCACGAAACCGCACCTCGGATTTCGCCGGATGCACGTTCACATCGACCAGGTGCGGATCGCAGGCGATGAACAGCGCCGCCGCCGGATGCCGGTCGCGGCCGAGGAAATCGGCATAGGCCGCCCGCAGCGCCCCGATCAGCAGCCGGTCGCGCACCGGGCGGCCATTGACGAACAGGAACTGCGCCACCGCAGCACCGCGCGAATAGGTCGGCAGCGCGGCATAGCCGGTCAGCCGCAACCCCTCGCGCTCGGCGTCGATCGCCAGCGCATTGTCGGCAAAGTCGCGCCCCATCACCTGCCCCAGACGGCCATAGAGCGCGTCGAACAGATCGCCGGTCTCGGGGCTCACGCGGAACGTCACCCGCCCCTCGCCGCCGCCGGACAGATCGCGCAGCGTTAAACCCACATGCGGCTCGGCCATCGCCAGCCGTTTGACCACGTCGCCGATGGCCTGCGCCTCGGCCCGGTCGGTGCGCAGGAACTTCAGCCGCGCCGGGGTGGCAAAGAACAGGTCGCGCAACTCGACCACGGTTCCGCCGGTGAGGGCCGCGGGCCTGACCGGCCCCGGCGCGCCACCGGCCACCCGGACGCTGGCCGCCTCATGGCCCTCCGCCCGCGATGTGATGGTCAGCCGCCCGACCGCGCCCAGAGAGGCCAGCGCCTCGCCGCGAAACCCGAAACTGTGGATGTCCAGAAGGTCCGACCCGTCGATCTTCGAGGTCGCATGCCGCGCCAGCGCCAGCGGCAGATCGTCGGGCGTCATGCCGACCCCGTCGTCGCTTACCCGGATCAGCGTCTTGCCGCCATCGGCATGCGCCACCTCGATCCGCCGCGCACCCGCATCCAGCGCATTCTCGACCAGTTCCTTGACCGCCGAGGCCGGGCGCTCGACCACCTCGCCCGCCGCGATGCGGTTGATCGCGCCCTCGTCCAACTGGCGAATCACTGGGCGCGTGGCGCTTATCTGGGGGGCAGGCTCGGACATGCCACAAGACCTAGCACGTCAGCGGGCGATTCTGCCAGATACACCTGCTTCTTGCTGGTTGAAATACCTCCGCCGGAGGCAAAAAAGTCAGCCGCGTGTCAGCGCGGCGCGGGTCGGCCGGGCAACGCCCGGTCGATGCCTCACTCGGTCGCCTCGACCCCTTCGGGCTGCCCGACCACGACAAAGCGCAACTCGTCGGGCCGATAGATCCGCGCCGCCACCCGGTTGGCCTCGTCCAGCGTCACCGCCTCGATGCGGTCGTTTCGGGTGGCGACATAGCTGGTCGGATAGCCGTCCATCTGCATCCCCACCAGTATCCGCGCGATCGGCGCATTGCCGTCAAAGCGCAGCGGATAGGCGCCGGTCAGGTAGGTCTTGGCCTTTGCCAGTTCCTCCGCCGTGATCCCGTCCCGCGCGATCCTGGCCCATTCGTCCCGCACCACCGCAATGGTCTCGGCCATGCGCGGATTGACCGTCGAGACCATGCCCAGCATCGCCTTGGCATGATCCCCGTCGATCAGGTAGGTGCGGATGCCATAGGTCAGCCCGCGTTTTTCGCGCACCTCGTCCATCAGCCGGCTGTTGAAGCCGCTGCCGCCGAAAATGGTGTTGAGGATGAAGGCGGCGAAGAAATCCGGGTCGTCGATGCCGATGCCGTCATGGCCGAACATCGCCACCGATTGCGGGCTGCCGAATTCCACCACCGTCACCCCCGGCGTGGCGGCGAAGCTCGTGTCCTGCGGCATCGGTGCGCCGGTGTCGGGCAGACCGCCCAGCACCTCGTCGATCAGCGCGCCCAGCGCCTCGGCGTCGATATCGCCCACCGCGGCGACATAGACCCGGTCGCGCGCCAGCACCCGCGCCTTGGCCGCAACCACGTCGTCGCGGGTCAGCGCCGCGACGCTGTCCAGGGTGCCGGCGTAGTACGAGCCGTAGGGATGATCGCCATAGGCCAGCCGGTTGAAGGTGTCCGAGGCAATCGCGTCCGGGTCGGTTTCGCGGCTTTTCAGGCTGGACATGACCTGGGCGCGCACCCGCTCGACCGCGTCGGCATCGAACCGCGGCTCGACCAGCGCCAGCCGCAACAGGTCCACCGCCGCGTCCCGGTTCTCGGTCAGAAACCGCGCCGAGACCGACAGGCTGTCATCGCCCACGTTGAAGCGGTAGCTTGCCGCCAGCGCCTCGCGCGCCTCGGCAAAGGCGCGCGCGTCCATCTCGCCCGCGCCTTCCTCGAGCAGCCCGGTCATCAGGTTGATCGCGCCGCGCTTGCCGGGCGCATCGAGCGATGCGCCGCCGCGAAACCGCAGCTCCAGCGCCACGAAGGGGATCGAATGCTCCTCGACCAGCCAGGCGTCGATGCCGCCGGGCGAGGTGATTTCCTGTATCTCGACCTCGGCCCGCGCCGGCAGGGCGATCAGGCAGAACAGCACCAGCAACAGGTGTTTCATTGCGCGCCCTCTCCGTCCTCGGTCACCAGCCAGCCGGTCACCGACCGCCGTTCGTCCAGCACTTCGGCGGCAACCGCCATCACGTCCTCGGGCGTCACCGCCTGCAACACCTCGGGCCATGCCTCGACATCGGCCACGTTCAGCCCCGAGGTCAGCGCCCGCCCATAGCGGTCCGCAATATCGCCCACGTCGTCCAGCGCGTAGATCTCGGAGGCCCGGATCTGCATCTGGATTCGCGCGAACTGCTCGGGATCGACGCCGGTCTCCATGAACTCGGCCAGTGTCGCGTCCATCGCCGCCTCGGCCTCATCCAGGCTCACCCCGTCGGCCGGCACAACCACCAGCCCGAAGCTGGTCGTGTCCAGCGAGGTCGCGCCGTAACCGGCGCTGGTATGCACCGCGATCTGGCTGTCGTACTCCAGCGCCCGGCCCAGCACCGAGGTCGCGCCCGACCCGCCCAGCACCTCGGCCAGATAGACCAGGGCGGCGGCCTTTTCCTGATCGCCGCTGTCACGCTCCGGCGCCAGGTAGCTGCGAATCAGGTAGGGCTGGGCGACGCGCGGATCGGCATAGGTCAGCCGCAGCGGCGCGCGCGAGGGCGGTTCCTGCGGGCGCACCCGTGCCTCGAGCCCCTCGGTCGGGACCAGCGGGCCGTAGTGTTCGCGGGCCAGCGCAAGCACCGCCTCGGGTTCGACATCGCCCGCCACCACCAGCACCGCGTTGTTGGGCGCGTAGTAGCGGCGATAGAACGCCAGCGCGTCGTCGCGGTCCAGCGCCGCGATCTCGTGGCGCCAGCCGATGTTGGGCGTGCCATAGGGGTGGTTGCGATAGAGGGCGGCGCGCAATTCCTCGCGAAACAGCGCCGCCGGTTCGCTGTCGGTGCGGGTGGCGCGTTCCTCGAGGATCACGTCGCGCTCGGTGGCCACGTCCTCCTCGGACAGCACCAGGTCGCGCATCCGGTCGGCCTCCATGCGCATCATCAGGCCCAGCCGGTCGGCGGCGACGCGCTGGTAATAGGCGGTGTAGTCGGACGAGGTGAAGGCGTTGTCCGATCCGCCATTGGCCTCGACCACGCGGCTGAGCTCGCCCGGTTCCATGTTGTCGGTGCCCTTGAACATCAGGTGTTCGAGGAAATGCGCGATGCCCGACTTGCGCGGCGGCTCGTCCGCCGATCCGGTGCGATACCAGACCATGTGGACCACGACCGGCGCGCGATGATCCTCGATCACCACCACCTCCATGCCGTTGTCCAGCGTGTAATCCGTGACCTCGCCCGCCGCCTGTGCGGGTGTGGTCAGCAGGCCCGCCACGAGGACGAGCGGCATCAGTATCAGGCGCATGGAAAAACCTCCGTGATCCGGGCAAAGCTAACCCTTTGCGCGGGCAGGGCAAGGCGCGCGCGCGGGCTTGTGATCGTGGAGATTGGGGTTACTCGACCTTCACTTCCGGGTCGGGCGGCGCGGTCGGGGTCCAGATGCCCTTGGCGCGCAGCCGTTCAAGCTCCATGTGCTGGTCCAGCGACATCGGCTTGTAGCTCGAATAATAGACGTTGACGTTGAACAGCCGCTCCAGCAGCCGGCCATTGTTGGCCTTGCGCCATTCGAGGTCTTCGGCGGCCAGCACCGAACGAATGTCGCCCGGCACGCCGTAACGGGTGGCATAGGCGATCAGCGTCTGTTCGCCCGGGTTGATGTTGCCGCGTTCCAGCCTCTCGGGGTTGCCGCCCAGCGCCGCCACCGCGTCGCCGCGCGGGTTGGGATCGACCAGATTGCCCGCGCCCGGCGTGGGGGTGGGCAGCGCCGCATAGGTCTCGGGCGCCTCGAGCGGCTTGGTCGGAAGAATCGAGAACTCATCCGGGGTATCGGTGCGGATGTTCATCAGCTCCGGTTCATCCGAGCTATCACAGGCGGTCAGCGCCGCCAGGCCGACAACAGCCAGGATCAATCTGCCGCGAACGCCTCGCATCGACGCCTCCTTCACCCAGGTTCGCATTCTCTTTAACTCATAAGATTCGGCGCGTCACGGGGTCTTGTCACCGCTTTTGCCCGCACCGGAAAACAAAGCCAGCCCGATGGCCCCCGCAAAGATCGCCACATCGGCCAGGTTGAACGACCACGGATTGCGCCAGCCGCAGCATGACATGTTCAGAAAATCCGCCACCGCGCCATAGATGATCCGGTCGATCACGTTGCCCAGCGCACCGCCCACCAGCAGCCCCGCCGAGACCAGCGCGATGGGCCGCATCGTCTCGCGCCGGACCCACCAGATGACCCAGAAGGTGATCACCAGCGCGACGAAGATCAGCGCCCAGCGGGTCACGTCGGCATTCGATGACAGCAGCCCGAAGTTCACCCCCCGGTTCCACGCCATGCGCAGGTTGAGAAACGGCGGCAGAACGTCGATCTCGCCCCGGTTGGCCAGGTCCATGACCTGCACCACCACCAGTTTCAAAAGCTGATCCAGCGCGAAGATCACCGCCGCGGTTATGGCCAGGATGCGCATGCCCTAGTGCCTGAAGTGCCGCATGCGGGTGAAGACCATGGCAAGCCCGGCCTCGTCGGCGGCCGCGATGACCTCGTCGTCGCGCATCGAGCCGCCGGGCTGGATCACGCAGGTCGCGCCCGCCGCGGCCGCCTCCATCAGCCCGTCGGGAAACGGAAAGAACGCATCCGACGCCACCGCCGAGCCGACCGCCGGGCTGTCGGCCAGCCCAAGCTCCTTCGCCATCCGCCCCGCCTTGATCGCGGCGATGTTGGCCGAATCGACCCGGCTCATCTGCCCGGCGCCCACGCCCACGGTGGCGGCGTCCTTTACGTAGACGATGGCATTGGACTTCACGTGCTTGGCCACTTTCCAGGCGAACATCAGGTCACGCATCTGCGCCTCGCTCGGCGCTTTCTTCGTCACGACCTTCAGATCGTCGCGATCGACATAGCCGTTGTCCTTGTCCTGAAACAGGTATCCGCCCGCGACCTGCCGGATCGTCGCCCCGCCCGCGCGCGCGTCGGGCAGACCTTCGGTGGTCAGAAGCCGCAGGTTCTTTTTCGCCGCGAAAACCGCCTTGGCCCCGTCCGACGCCCCCGGCGCAATGACCACTTCGGTGAAGATTTCCACAATCGCCCGCGCGGTCTCTTCATCCAGCGGCATGTTCAGCGCCACGATGCCGCCGAACGCGCTGGTGCGGTCGCAGTCGAACGCCTTCCGGTAGGCCTCCAGCAGCGTTTCGCCCCGCGCCACGCCGCAGGGGTTGGCGTGCTTGATGATCGCCACCGCCGGGCCGTCCTCGGGCGCGAACTCCGCCAACAGCTCGAACGCCGCATCGGTGTCGTTGATGTTGTTGTAGCTCAGTTCCTTGCCCTGATGCTGCACCGCCGTCGCGACCCCGGGCCGGGCCGAGCCGTCGGTGTAGAACGCCGCCTTCTGATGCGGGTTCTCGCCGTAACGCAGGCCTTGCGCCAACTGCCCGGCCACGACGCGGCGGCGCGGCGTCTCGACGCCGATGGCGCCCGCCAGCCAGGTCGACACCGCCGCGTCATAGGCGCCGGTGCGGGCATAGGCGATCTGGGCCAGCTTGCGGCGGAACTTCGGACAGGTCGCGCCATCATGCTGGTCCATGTCGCCCAGCAGTTTCTCATAGTCCTCGACATCCACCACGGTGGTGACGAAAGCATGGTTCTTGGCCGCGGCGCGAATCATCGCCGGGCCGCCGATGTCGATGTTCTCGATCATCTCGTCATAATCCGCCCCACGCGCCAGCGCCGCCTCGAACGGGTAGAGGTTGACGACCAAGAGGTCGATCGGGCCGATGCCGTGCGCCTCCATCGCCGCCAAATGGTCGGGATTGTCGCGCAGCGCCAGAAGCCCGCCATGCACCATCGGGTGCAGCGTCTTGACCCGACCATCCATCATCTCGGGAAAGCCCGTCACCTCGGCCACGTCGGTCACCGCCACACCGGCCTCGCGCAGCGCCTTGGCCGAGCCGCCGGTCGACAGGATCTCGACCCCGCGCTGCACCAGCGCGCGGCCCAGATCGGTCAGCCCGGTCTTGTCGGAAACGGAAATCAGCGCGCGGCGCACCGGCATATGGGTGTGGGAAGTGTCGGTCATCATGTGTCCCTTGATCAGTCTGGCAGCCCGGCCGGCCCGTCGCGCACCAGGTCGCGCAGCCCGATGGGCGTGTCCTGCGCCTTGGCCAGCGACCAGCCGATGCGGGTCGCATAATCCATCGCGGCGCCGGATAGAACCACCTGTTTCGCCGCACGCGGCTTGAGCCGGCCTTTTTCCAGGTAGATCCCCGCCTCGACGCTCAGATCGGCCAGGCCGCGATAGCGGAACACCCAGATCTCGCCGCTTCTCAGCGCCATCGACACCGCGGTGCCGCCAAGGTCCAGCGCCGCGTCGACATCGGGGTGAAGATGAAACCGGATGGCATAGCGCAACCCGTTCAGCCCGGTCGCAGCCAGCGCCCGGTCGAACAGTTGCTGTTCATCGTCCGACACCGCCGCCAGCGTTTCCTCGCCGGTGATCATGCGCCCGTCCGTGCGCATCTCGATCCGGCGCATGTAGCCCAGCCCGTGACTGGGGACATAGCCGTCATGGCCTGCGACGATCCCCACCATGCCCTCGGCCACCAGTTCCTGGGCATGCACCGTGCCGGGTGTGCGCACCAGCAGCGCCCGCTCGCCCGCGCCGGTGCGCCGGGGGGCGCCAAGGCGGGACGAGGAATGGCCGTCGATCCCCATGACCGAATGCGATGGCGTCGCGCGCCCGGCCTTGTGCCAGTCCTCGCCGAACTCGGCCCCCGACCCGCAACTGACGATCAGCGGCCGGCGCCCCGATGTCACCTCGATCGCCAGCGTCGAGGCATGGGCATTGGCCGAGGCCGCACCCGTCGGCGGGCGCGAGGCGTCCATGATCAGCGTGGTGCGCCCGCCCGACAGCCTGGCATAGCCCATCGCCAGCCCGGCGCTGGTGCCGGCCCTGACGCGCGAGGTTGCCAGCGCCTGGTCCAGCCGCCCCTCGGCCCCGCGCCCGCCGCCGTGAAACCGCGCCAGCCCGCCATCGGCATGGCGCAGCGCGCGCAGCGTGGGCGCGATCCGCTCGATCGCGGCCAGGTGTTCGGCCTGAGCCATTCGCCCGCTCTCGGCCAGCGCCAGCGAGGCCCAGTTCAAGAGCGTGAAGACCTCGAGCAGTTCCTCGGGGTTGCGGGTCGGGATACCACCCTCGGCGTCGATCTGCTGGCGGCATTCGCGCGACAAACCCTGCATCGCCGGGGCGACGTGATGCTCCATCCCGGTCAAGGACAACCCGGCATAGATCAGCCCGGTCAGCGCCTCGAACCGGGGCAGGCCGGGCGAGGCCACCGGCCAGCGCCGCGACAGAAAGATGGTCTGCTGACCCAGCGAACGAAAGAACGCCTGCGATGCGTCGGCGTCCTGCCCCGACATCACGAACAGCGCATGGTTGATCCAGCGGATCAGCCGCCGGCCGGTCAGGTCCGGCGTCCAGCCCGGCCCGGTGCCGCGGCCATAACGCTCGATCCAGCCTGCCGTCCAGGTCTGTGCCCGCTCGCGCGCGGCGCGGTCGCCCAGGGCGGCCAGGTCATCCATCCAGCCAAACCCGTGCAGCGCCTCGGAAAAGGCCGACGTGGGCGGGGCCACGTCCCAGATCATCCGATCGGGCGCCTGCACCAGGTGTCCGGCCAGAAGGATGTTGCCGGCCACCAGTTGCCGGCCCTTGGCATAGCTTCCGATGGTGCGGGGTTCGGGCTGCGAGACAAAGCCGGTCGGCGGACGCGCCCGCGCCGCCCGGCGCGCGTGCCAGCGGTTCATCCAGCGCGTTCGGCGCGCGGACCATGGATCATGTCGTGGCACGGGGCTGCCTCGGCTCGAATTGGCTGTGACCTTGTCCCTTGTCGGGGTCTTGGCGCGCATCCTACCGCGGTGGCCGGGGCGAGTCATGGCCTAAAGCTGGTCGTGAATGGCCCCGGTCGGGAAACCGGCAAGGTCTCGCCCCGACCCTTCGCGTCAGGCGGGCTTGACGAGGCAGGCGATGAAAAAGCCGTCCATGCCGCCCCGGTCGGCCCAGTAATCCGGGCGCAGCCGCAGCCCGCCCTCCGGCCCGATCCACCCGGGCTCGATGCCCGGACGCGCCAGCGCGGCGCGGTCGACGGCAAGGCCGGGATGGCGGGCCAGCGCGTCGCGCAGTTGTTCCTCGCCCTCGTCGATCAGCAGGCTGCAGGTGCAGAACACCAGCCGCCCGCCGGGCCGCAACAGGCCAAGCGCGTGGTCGATCAGCTTTTCCTGCAGCGCAAACAGCCCCGGAAACTCGCTGCCGTCCTTGGCGTGCGGCAGGTCCGGGTGGCGGCGGATGGTGCCGGTGGCGCTGCACGGCGCGTCGAGCAGGATGGCATCATAGGGCCCGCCCTCGAAGGTCAGCGCATCGGCGGTGACGGTGTCGGCGGCCAGCCCGGCGCGGGCCAGGTTTTCCGCCAGCCGCGCCATCCGGCCCTCGGAAATATCGACGGCGGTGACATCCGCCCCGGCGGCGGCCAGTTGCATGGTCTTGCCGCCCGGCGCGGCGCAAAGATCGAGCACCGCCTCGCCCGGCCCGGCCCCGAGAACCTGCGCCGGCAGCGCCGCGGCGGCGTCCTGCACCCACCAGTCGCCGGCCTGAAACCCCGGCAGCGCCGTGACCTGCGCGCCCGCCGCCAGCCGGACCGAGCCGGTCGGCAGCAGTTCCCCCCCGACCGCCGCGGCCAGCGCCGCCGGATCGCCCTTGGCGGTCAGGTCGAGCGGCGCACCGGCGTAATGCGCGGCCTCCATCGCCTCGACCGCCGCCTTGCCGTAATCGTCCACCAGCGGCTTGCGCAGCCATTTCGGCAGGCGCGGCACCGGCAGGCCGGGCCACTTGCCGGCGTCCTCTGCCACCTTGCGCAGAACCGCGTTGACCAGCCCGGCCAGCCCGGCGGTCTTCTTGTCGGCGCGCGCGATCTCGACCGCCGAATTGACCACGCCATGCGCGGCCTCGCCCGCCTCGCAGATCTCGGCGGTGCCAAGGCGCAGGATGTTCATCACCCGGGGGGACGGGCGCCGGGTCAGGTGCGGGCCGAGCATCCGGTCGGCCCGGTCCGCCACCCTGAGCGCCATCACCGCCAGCCTCTGGGCGCGCGCGCGGTCCTCGGGCGCCAGGCGGTCGACCCGGCGCGGCAGTGCTTCGGACAAAAGCCGGCGATCCTCGATCACGTCGCCCATCAGGTCGACCGCCACCTTGCGCGGTCTCGTTGCGTCGCCCGCCATGCGCCCTGTCCTTTGCCATTGCCGCCACGGCGGCCTATATCATCGCCAGAGCACAAGGAAACCTGCCATGAGCGACAAGATCAACCCGGACCTGCCCCCCGAAGCCAGGCGCGCGCTGGCCGAGGCCGAGGAGCGGCGCAAGGCGGCCAAGGATAAGGCGATGCCGACCGAACTGGGCGGACGCGACGGGCCGGAGCCCGTGCGCTTTGGTGATTGGGAAAAGAAGGGCATCGCGGTCGATTTCTGACCGGCGTTGCCAAGCGGTGCGCCTGCGGCGCGCAGGATTGATTGCTGGGGGCGCTGCCCCCATCGTCCGGTTTGCAGGCAAACCGAACTCCCCCCGGAGTATTTGGACCAAGATGAAGGGACGGTCGGTCAGAGGCCGAGCACGTCCATCATGTCGTAATGCCCCGGTTTGCGCCCGATCCCCCAGAGCGCGGCCTTGAGCGCGCCGCGGGCAAAGATCGCGCGGTCGGTGGCGAGGTGGCGCAGGACGATGCGTTCGCCCTGGCCCGCGAAGATCACGTCATGTTCGCCCACGATGTCGCCGCCCCGGATCGCGGAAAAGCCGATGTGACCATCGGTGCGCTCGCCGGTGATGCCGTCGCGGCCCCGGTCCGCGACCCGGGCCAGCGCCACGCCACGGCCTTCGGCGGCGGCTTCGCCCAGCATCATGGCGGTGCCAGAGGGGGCGTCGACCTTGTGCTTGTGGTGGGCCTCGACGATCTCGATGTCGAAGGCGTCGTCCAGCGCGGCGGCGACCTTTTTCGTCAGTTGCACCAAGAGGTTGACGCCAAGGCTCATGTTGCCGGCGCGCACGATGATGGCATGGCGCGCGGCGGTATCGATATGCGCGATGTCCTCGTCCGTCAGCCCGGTGGTGCCGATCACGTGCACCGCGCGGGCCTGGGCGGCGAGGTCGGCCAGCGCCGTGGTGGCAGCGGGGGTGGTGAAGTCGATCACCGCCTGGGCCTTGGCCATCGCCTCGAGCGGATCGTCGCTGACGCGCACGCCCAGCTCGGGCCTGCCCATGGCCTCGCCGATGTCCTGCCCGATCCAGTCGTGCCCCGGATGCTCCAATGCGCCGACCAGTCTTGCCGCCGGGCTTTCGGCCACCAGGCCGACCAGCATCCGGCCCATCCGGCCCGATGCGCCATTCACCACGATCCCCGGTGTGTCGCTCATCGTCATCTCCTGTTTTCTCCGTCCTAAGCCCTGTTGCCTGCTGGGGCAATCGGGCATACATGGCCGCCATGGCAAAGAACCGTTCTCATACCTCCGAAGGCCCGTCGCAGCGCCAGCTTCGCGTCGGCGAGTTGATCCGGCGCACCCTGTCGGATGTGCTGATGCGGGGGCAGATCCATGACCCCGACCTCAACCGCATGTCGATCACCGTGGGCGAGGTGCGCACCACAGCGGACCTGAGCATCGCCACCGTCCACGTTCTGCCGCTGGGCGGCAAGAACCCCGAGGCGGCGATCAAGGCGCTGGCCCGCAACAAGGGCGAGTTGCGCCGCGCGGTCGGCAAGGTGACCAAGCTCAAGACCACGCCCGACCTGCGCTTTGTCATCGACCAGACCTTCGACCAGCTTGACGAGACCCGGCGGCTGTTTGCCGACGAACGGGTGCGGCGCGACATCGAGGGTGACGGCGCAGGCGGCCCCGATGGTGATGGGGACGAGTAATGGCGCGACGCAAGAAGGGCCGTGACGTTCACGGCTGGCTGGTGGTGGACAAGCCCAAGGGCATCACCTCCAACGCCGTGGTGAACAAGGTGCGCTGGGCGTTCGAGGCGAAAAAGGCCGGGCACGCCGGCACGCTCGACCCCGAGGCGACCGGGGTGCTGGCGGTGGCGCTGGGCGAGGCGACCAAGACGGTTCCCTACATCACCGATGCGCTCAAGGCCTATCGCTTCACGGTGCGGCTGGGGCAGGCGACCAACACCGACGACACCGAGGGCGAGATCACCGCGACCTCGGACGCGCGGCCAACGGACGGTGAGATCGTGGCGGCGCTGGGCGCCTTCACCGGCGACATCATGCAGGTGCCGCCGAAGTTCTCGGCGGTCAAGATCGACGGCGAGCGCGCCTACGAGCTGGCCCGCGACGACGAGGATTTCGAGATCGCCGCGCGCCCGCTGTGGGTCGAGGAGCTGGTGATGGTCGCGCGGCCCGATCCCGATCATGTCGTGCTGGAAATGACCTGCGGCAAGGGCGGCTACGTGCGCGCGATTGCCCGTGACCTGGGCGAGGCGCTGGGCTGTTTCGGCCATGTCGCGGAGTTGCGCCGGATCTGGTCGGGACCGTTCGACGCCGAGGATGGCGTGAGCATGGAGCGGATCGAGGAGTTGGCGCGCACGCCTGAGATCGACGATCTCTTGCGCCCGCTCGAGGACGGGCTGGACGATCTGCCGGAACTTCGCTGCACTGCCGAAGGCGCGGCCAAGTTGCGCCATGGCAACCCCGGCATGGTGATCACCTCGGACGCGGAATATGGCGACGAGGCCTGGGCGTCGCACGAGGGCAAGGCGGTGGCGGTGGGCATCTACCGCGCCGGCGAATTGCATCCCAGCCGGGTGTTCAACCAGTAGGTCGGCGCGGCTCAGGCGATGATCTGGATCACCGGGTCCGGCACGGATTGCGCGGCGCCGATCGAATAGGCCGCAAGCACCCGCGCCTGGGCCGCGTCCGCCGCTTCGTCGCTGTCGGCGTGGATCAGGCAGAGCGGATCGCCCTTTGCCACCTCGACCCCCAGATCGACCAGCCCGGTCAGCCCGACCGCGGGATTGACCGCATCGCTGGCGACCCGCCGCCCGCCGCCAAGCTCGACCACGGCAAGGCCGATCTGGCGGGTCTGGATGGCGGCGACATGCCCGGCCTCGGGCGCGGGCACCGGGCGGGTCAGGTGCGCGCGGGCCAGGTGGCTTGCATGTGCCTCGACGAAATCGGCCGGGCCTCCCAGCGCCGTGACCATGCGGCCAAAGACCTCGACGGCGGCGCCGGACTCCAGGGCCTTGGTGGCCTGTTTCAGCCCGGCGGCGCGGTCAGGGGCCAGCCCGGCCAGCGCCAGCATCTCGCCCGCCAGCGCAAGGGTGACCGCCTCAAGCCGGGCATCGCGGTGCGCGCCGGTCAGGAAATCGACCGCGTTGGCGACCTCGACCGCATTGCCCGCCGCACTGGCCAGCGGCTGGTTCATGTCGGTGATCAGCGCGTTGCAGGCCAGCCCGGCCTCGCGCGCCACGCCGGTCAGGCTCTCGGCCAGTTCCACCGCGCGGGCGAGGTCGTCCATGAAGGCGCCGTTGCCGCATTTCACGTCCATCACCAGCCCGCCCAGCCCGGCGGCAAGCTTCTTGGACAGGATCGAGGCGGTGATCAGCGGCACGCTCTCGACCGTCGCGGTCACGTCGCGGATGCCGTAGAACCGCTTGTCCGCCGGGGCGAGGGCCGCGGTCTGGCCGATGATGGCGCAGCCGGTCTCGGCCACGACGCGGCGAAACAGGGTGTTGCTGGGCTGGCTGACATAGCCCGGGATCGTGTCCATCTTGTCGAGCGTGCCGCCGGTGTGGCCCAGCCCCCGGCCCGAGATCATCGGGACATAGCCGCCAGAGGCCGCGACGATGGGCGCGAGCATCAGGGACACGTTGTCGCCGACGCCGCCGGTCGAGTGCTTGTCGATCACCGGGCCGGGCAGGTCCCAGGCAAAGACATCGCCCGAATCGCGCATCGCCAGGGTCAGCGCGGCGGCTTCGGCGTGGTCCATGCCGCGGAAAAACACCGCCATGGCGAAGGCGGCCACCTGGCCTTCGCTGGCAGCGCCCGTGGAGATGCCTTCGACCATGGCGGCGATCTGGTCGGCGTTCAGGGTGTCGCCGTCGCGCTTGGCGCGGATGATTTCGGAAATCAGCATTGGCCCTCCTCGGTTGGGAGCAGTTTGACCGAACGGGCAAGAACCGCAAGCGCCGCGACTTGCCAATCCGGGCGGTTGCGGCCACAACCCGCGCATGATCATCCGTGAGCATATCAAGGACGACGCGCCCTCGGTGGCGGTCTATTCCGATTGCGAGCGTTACCGCTACCTACTGACGCGGACCTGGGATGCGGGCGGGCGGCGGGCGCTGTTCGTGATGCTGAACCCCTCGACCGCGACCGAGGTGCAGAACGATCCGACCGTGGAACGCTGCGAGCGGCGGGCGCGGGCGCTGGGCTTCGGGGCGTTCCGGGTGGCCAACATCTTTGCCTGGCGCGACACCGATCCGCGCCGGATGCGGGCGGCGGCGGACCCGGTGGGGCCCGGAAACGACGCGGCGATCCTGGAAAGTGCGCCCTGGGCCGACCGGATCATCTGCGCCTGGGGCACGCATGGGGCGCATCTGGGGCGCGGGCCAGCGGTCGAGACCCTGCTGCGCGGCACCGGGTTGCCGCTGTGGCACCTCGGGCTGAGCAAGGCGGGGCATCCGAAACACCCGCTCTACATCGCCTATACGAAACAGCCGGAGATCTGGGGGTAGGCGCGTTGGATGCGTGACACGCGGCGCGCTCAGCCAAAGACGTTTTCGGCCACCTCGACATAGACATCCCCGGCGCTGGCGCCCGGGGCGCCGCGCAGCAGCGCGACGGTCTGGCCGTTGATCGTGACCACCGCATCCTGGCCGTCCCCGCTGGGGCCGACGACCAGCGCGGCGTCGCCGTGGTTGATGGCGGGGTTCAGCGAGATGCGCAGGAAATCCTGCCCGACCGAGAAATCGGTGATCTCCGCCGCGCCGCTGCCGGAGGCTCCGTCGAAATAGACCCAGAAGGTATCGTTGCCGGTGCCGCCGGTGGCGGTGTCGGCGCGGTCCATGATCAATAGGTCGTCACCGTCGCCGCCATCGAGCTGGTCACTGTCGTCGTCGATATGCCAGCCGAAGTCGTGCCGCTCCCACCCGATGTCCTGTTCGGCGCGGCCGAGGTGGTCGATCACGTCGTCGCCATCGCCGCCCCGGAGCGTGTCGGCGCCGAAACCGCCGCGAATCAGGTCGTCGCCGCCGCCGCCGTCGATGAAGTCGTCGTCCCCGACGCCCTCGTCGCCCGCCGCATGGGCACCGCCCGACAGCACCTCGTCCGCCGCGCCGCCGAGCAGCACGTCATCGCCATCGCCGCCATCGAGCCAGGCGGTGGTGGCCGTGTCGCTTCCGGTCAGAGTGTCCGCGCCGGCGCCGCCGAACAGCGCCGAGACACCATCGCCCGCCGACAAGGTGTCGTCGCCATCGCCGCCGAAGACATAGGCCGCGCCGTCGCCCGCCGCGATCCGGTCGTCGCCCGCGCCGCCGTCGATCACCGTGACCGGGTCGTCGCCGCGCAGCATCGGGGTGCCGTCCCAGGTGGCGAGGATGCCGTCGCCATTGCCGGGCTGCCCGTCATCGGGTTCGGCATGGCTGTCGTCGCCGCCGGTCAGGTGGATGTCGTCGGTCAGGTGAATCTGCGTGCCGAGAAAGCCGACACCGGCATCCGAATCACTCTCGCCCGCCAGCATCTGCTGCAGGAACGATCCGTCGCCCTCGATGGCGAATTCGTCGGCGGGGTCTTCGATCGGAGAAAGCACTTCATCGGGGTCGACCGGATCGGGGTCTGCGGGCGGCTCATCGTCTTCGACGGGCGCCAGAATATCGTCGGGGTCCAGGCCCGGGCCGGTCGGCGCTTCGTCGTCGGTGACGGGCGCGGCGGGATCGGGGGCGTCGGTCAGGCCAAATTCGGTGCCGGTGGCGCCCCCCGGGTCGATGGCGTCGAGGAAATCGCCAGCGGTCTCGATATTGCCCGGATCGGCGTCGGGCGCGCCGGCGTCATCGGACTCGTCGTCCGTGGCGGTCTCGGGAAAGACCTCACCGAAAAACATGATGGGCAACAACCCCAGAAACAGGAGCGCAAAGACCATGACCCTACCCCGATTGCGGCCCGATAAATACCACGCGGGGCAGGTTCCACGAAAAGGATAGTGCCAAAAATTCTATCTATTGCGGGCGTTTACCATGTTCCATCGACGCTCACGCCAGCGACAGGAACCCGGTGATGCGCGCCGGGTCGTCGCTGCTCTCCACGGCCCAGCCGTTCGCGGTCAGCGCGGTGGCGGTGGCGGCAAGATCGCCGGTCTGGCGAACCAGAAGCGCGGGCAGGCCGGGTGCGGGTTTGAGGTCGACCGGAAAGCTTGCGCTGTTGTCGGGCAGGCCGCCGTCGATCGAGACAACGCGGCTGATCCGCTCGGGCCAGACCTGGGCCAGGATCAGCGCCATCACCCCGCCTTCGCCCTTGCCGACAAGCGCGAGCTTGCCGCTGGGGCTGGCGTCGGCGAGGTGCAGGATCAGCGTTTCGAGGTGGAACAGGCCATCGCCAAGGGTCGAAAGCTCGGGGCGTTCGGGCGGGCCGAAGAACCAGTAATAGCCCTTGATCCGGGTGTCTTCCATCTGGGTGCGGGGGCTGCGCACGCGCACCGCCTGGCGGTCTTGGCCAAGGCTGTCGGCCAGTGCCGCAAGCTCGCCCTCGTCCTGGAAACGGTCGTGCATGAGCAGGACCGGTTCGGCCCCTTGCTGGCCGGTCTTCCAGATGATCAGGGGGCCGCGGTACGGGTCATTCACCGGCGCACCCCGTGATCCAGGTTTCGATGATGGCAAGATCGCTCTCGGACAGCGACCCGCCAAGCGGCATCCGCTGGCCGGACCCGCCGGCCTCGAGATGGGTGCCTTCGAGCTTGCGAAACAGGTAGCTGTCCTCGAGCGAGCCGGGTTTGACATAGACAAGCTCGGACTGGTCGCTGGGCTGGTCGATCAGGCTGCCGGGGGCGGTGCCGCGTTGCAGGCTGAGGTTGCCGGCGGGGGCGGCATTCTGGTGGCAGGTGACGCAGCGCGAATTGACCATGCGCTGCACGTCGGCCTTCCAGGCCTCGACGCAGGCGTCGGTGTCGGTGTCGCCCGCGAACACGGTGGCGGGCGCACAAAGAGTCAGGAAGCCGCCGAACGCGGCTGCGAACATTCGAGACATGGGCAGAACCTTTATTGAAACCGCGGCGGGCGTGCATCCGGCGCCCGCCGCGCGTGACCTGATCAACTGGTGGCGTGCTCGCCGGCCATGAAGCCGAAGGTCAGCGCCGGACCCAAGGTGCCGCCGGCCCCGAAATAGGCCTGCCCGGTGGGTGACGCCATGCAGTTGCCGACGGCGTAGAGACCGTTGATGGGCCGGTCGTTGACATCGACCACCTGGCCATCGGCGGTGGTGACCGGACCGCCCTTGGTGTCCAGCGTGCCCGCCGACAGGATGATGGCGTAATACGGCCCGCTGCCGGTGATCGGATACATCCACGGGTTGGGCTTGTCGTTGTTGGCGCCGGGCTTATGGAAGTGCTTGTCGATGGGCTGTTCGCCGCGGTTGAAATCCAGATCCTTGCCGGTCTCGGCAAAGCCGTTGAAGCGCTCGATGGTGCCCTTGAGCGTGTCGAGGAAGGTATCGGCCAGCCGGTGATGCCCGATACGGTCGTTGAGGCTGGCAAGGCGCGCGTCGATGTTGGCGGCCAGCTCCTCCAGCGTTTCGCCCTTGATGATGTAGGAGGGCATTTCCGCACCCGGCGGCGGCATCAGCATGCCGCCGTATTCGATGGCGTGATCGTCGAAGATCATGAACTGGTAGAGGTTGGTATACTCGCCCTTGACCGCGTCCCAGGTCAGGTGGGTGCGGGTGCGCTCGTTATAGACGAACTTCTCGTCATAGAGCCGGTGGCCATACTTGTTGACCGCGATCATGCTGTCGCCGCCCAGGAACCATGTGCCGGAGGGGACGGACGAGAACTCCAGCACTTCTTCCAGCACTTCCTGCTGGTGCCAGGCCTCGTTCATGTTGCCGAGCTTGGCGCCGATCTCGATCGCCATGTTCACCAGGTCGCCCTGGTTGGTCGGAACGGCACAGCCGCCGAACACCGGAACCCGCAGGTAGTTGTCGCGCATCTCGGCGTTCTGGGTGAAACCGCCGGTGCCGAAGATCACCCCCTTGGTGGCGCGGATCATGCGCGCGCCGTCATAGTCGGTGACCTCGACGCCGATGACGTTGCGGTCGTCATCGAGGACGATCTTGGTGACCTGGCTTTCGGTGATGACGGGCGCGCCCTGGGCCTCGCAGAAGGCGGCAAGCTGGCCGATCATGTGGGCGCCGTAGCCGGACCCGCCTTCGCCATCGGACGGGTTGACGGTGCGCCCGTTGGGGGCCTTGTTTTCCGGCAGGTGGGCGAAGTAATCCGGCGCCGGTTCACCATCCCACGAGATCGCCATCAGCGACCCCATCGCGCCGGATTCGCTCAGCGTCCTGGTCACCCGCGCGCCGTTGTCGTAGAACGCCGCCAGCAGGTCGTAGGTGTGCTGCGACATGCCGAACTGCGCGTCATCCTCGCGGTAGAGGTGCGGATAGGCAAGGCGGGCCATGTAGCGGATGGCGTCGTCGCGCGGGTCTTCGAGGCCCATTTCCTGCATGTAGGGGTTGTTGGGAACCCAGAACGCCCCGCCCGATTTTCCGGTGGTGCCACCGGGCACCGGGCCTTTTTCGTAGATGTTGACCTTGGCGCCATTGCGCAGGGCGGCCACCGCCGCCGCAAGCGCCGCGCCGCCGGAGCCGACGACCACGACTTCGGTTTCCTCGTTCCAGTCCTGCGCCGCCGCCGAGCCGACCGTGACGACGCCAAGCGCCACGCCCGAGGTGCCGGCCGCCGCCGCCTTGAAGAAGTTGCGCCGCGAGATGCGCGACCCGGTCGCGGTTTGCGCCTCGTCTTCGATGTCCATTGTGTGCTTGGTCATGGCTTGCTCCTTCCAGATCGTGCGACAGCGACACATATCGTGTCGGTGCGACCGCCAAATGGCTTTCTCAAATCCTACATATGAGATGTGGAAAATTCAACGCGCCTGTCAATTATTTATTTTCAAGACAGAAAATTACCCGCACGCGGCGCATTCGCCAAAGGCACGGGCGCCGGGGCTTTCGCGTGCCCCCGCACCTGCGTTAGCGTCAGGGCGAGGACGAAGGGAGACGCCGATGCAGGACGAGACCGGACAAGCCGCGCTGCTGGACGAGCTTCGCGCCGTCAGGGCCGAGGTCGAGCGGCTGAACGAGCAGAAGCTGTTTCAGAACGAGCGCACCCTCAAGCGGGTGATGCTGATGGGGCTGGCGCGGGGGCTTGCCTTCGGGTTGGGCTCGGTGCTGGGGGCGTCGATCCTGATCTCGGCGCTGGTCTGGGCGCTCAGCACCATCGACTTCATCCCGGTGATCGGCGACTGGGCGCAGGAGATCATCGACCAGATCGACCCGCCGGGGCCGCGCTGACCGATTTCGCTTTACTTTCACGCCGGGATTTCCTATCCGCCCGCATCCGCGGATGAGCCGCGGCATCTCCACGGGCCTGTGCTGGACGACATCCCGGCCTGCGCCATCCACTCGAACCTCAAAGGAGACCCCGATGTCGATTACCGCCGAAGAAAAGACCCGGCTGATGAAGGAATACGCGACCAAGGACGGCGACACCGGTTCGCCGGAAGTCCAGGTGGCGATCCTGACCTCGCGCATCGCGACGCTGACCGAGCATTTCAAGACCCACAAGAAGGACAACCACTCGCGCCGTGGCCTTCTGATGATGGTGGCCCAGCGCCGCAAGCTGCTGGACTATCTCAAGGGCAAGGACGAAGGCCGTTACCAGGACCTGATCAAGCGCCTGGGCATCCGCCGCTAGGGCTGGGGCCGCGCTGCCGTCGCAGCGCCGGGCCGACGATGAATTCCGACCCGCCCGTGCCGCAAGGCGCGGGCGTTTTCGTGTCTGCGTCCGGGTCCGGCACCGGGCGGCATTTGACGTTCGTCATATGGTTTTTCCCGGCGCGCGCATTGTGATTGTTGCACGAATTCGCGCGAAGATGTCGCACCTGCCGGGTTTCTGTGGCATGTTAGCGTTTACAAGCTTTCAGGCCCGGGTTCCGGGTTCAACAAGGGGACGGACACACCATGCCACAGCAATTCGACACACCGCGGGAACGCCTCTTTCTGCCCTTCCTGTCCGGCTTCTACGCCTACTTCGCGCAGCCGGTCGGATGGCTGGCCTTTCGCATCATCATCGGCGGCTTGTTCGCGCTGAACGGCTGGGACAAGATCATGAACCCGATGGCGATGTCGGGCTTCGTCGAGATGATCGGCTTTGCGCCCGGCTGGCTGTTCTCGCCGCTGCTGGCCTTCGCCAACTTCTTCGGCGGGCTGTTCATCATGTTCGGCTTCCTGACCCGTCCGGCGGCGCTGGTCAGCGCCATCATCCTGCTGATCACCTACTGGTACCATGCCGCGAACCCCTATGGTGACGCCTTCCTGACCGCCGAGGGAATCGCCTATCTGAACGAGAACAAGGAGCTTCTGACGCCGGCGGGCCAACGGCGGCTGCTGGCCGATGGCGGGGCCGCGTTCCTGGCCGGGCCGACCGGGGTGCAGCTCAAGGCCGAGTATGCCTCGCTGTTCTGGACTGCGGGGGCCGCGATCATCGCGGCGCTGGGCGGCGGGACGTATTCCGTCGACCGGATGCTGATGAAGCGCGAGTTCTGAGACTTTCCGGGCGGGGCGATCGGCCCCGCACGACCTTCCTTTCGCCGATGCCAACGCCGAACGCCCCGCGCGGGGTGTCTCCCGGCAGGGTGTCTGAGGTTTGTTCGCTCACATACTCACAAGGGGTAAAGTGGCGGGCCCGCCTAGGGGCAAGTGTTCCTTCGCCGGGCGCAGAGCCTCGCCTGCACCTTCATCAGGTGGTCTTAGGTGTCCCGGCTGCCTCTTGTCCGGTTTGCTAGGCCGGGCTTGAGACACGGATACCACTTTCGTGCACGCGAGAGGTTATCGCAGGAAAAGGTTAACGGGCGCGAAACCATGCGTGCGTTGCGTCATCCTGGCCGGGGTGTTTCGGGAAGGGCGGCGCCAAGCCCGGCTCGGGTTTTCCCGTGCAAGCCAAACCCCTTTCCACATCGCCCCTTTTGCTGTATGGCCCGCGCATCTGAGACGCGGCGCCCTGACCCCGGCGCTCGAAATGGATGAGAGGGGTCGGCGGCAATGGGGCCGCCATGAAAACGGGAGACCCGGAGGGCCGGGAGCGCTCCCATACAGGAAACGATACATGTTCAATACGACGACGAAATCCATTGAATGGGGTGAGGAGACGCTTACCCTCGAGACCGGCAAGATCGCCCGCCAGGCTGACGGTTCGGTCATTGCCACGCTGGGCGAAACCTCGGTCATGGCCAACGTGACCTTTGCCAAGGAACAAAAGCCCGGCCAGGACTTTTTCCCGCTCACGGTTCACTACAACGAGAAATACTATGCCGCCGGCAAGATCCCGGGCGGCTTCTTCAAGCGCGAGGCGCGTCCGACCGAAAAAGAGACGCTGACCTCGCGTCTGATCGACCGTCCGATCCGCCCGCTGTTCGCGCCCGGCTTCAAGAACGAAGTGCTGGTGATCTGCACCGTGCTGTCGCACGACCTGGTCAACGACCCCGATATCGTCGCGATGATCGCGGCCTCGGCGGCGCTGACGCTCTCGGGCGCGCCGTTCATGGGCCCGATCGCCGGTTGCCGCGTCGGCTACGAGGATGGCGAATACGTCCTCAACCCGACCTGCGACGACATGCACAAGCTGCGCGAGAACCCCGACCAGCGCCTCGACCTGGTGGTCGCGGGCACCAAGGACGCGGTGATGATGGTGGAATCGGAAGCCTACGAGCTGTCCGAGGCCGAGATGCTGGGCGCGGTCAACTTTGCTCATGAGCAGATCCAGCCGGTGATCGACCTGATCATCTCGCTGGCCGAGGACGCGGCAAAAGAGCCGTTCGACTTCCAGCCGCCCGACTACTCGGAGCTTTACGCGGCCGTGAAGGCGGCGGGCGAGGACAAGATCCGCGCCGCCTATGCCAACACCGACAAGCAGGAGCGCGTTGCCGCCGTGGCTGCGGCCAAGGAAGAGATCAAGGCGGCGCTGAGCGAAGAGCAACTGGCCGACGAAAACCTCGGCACCGCGCTGAAGCAGCTTGAAAGCGCCGTGGTGCGCGGCGACGTGGTCAGGACCGGCAAGCGGATCGACGGCCGTGCGCTGGACACCGTGCGCCCGATCCAGTCGGAAGTGGGCATCCTGCCGCGCACGCATGGTTCAGCGCTGTTCACCCGGGGCGAGACCCAGGGCCTGGTGGTCACGACGCTGGGCACCGGCGACGACGAGCAGATGATCGACGCGCTGACCGGCACCTACAAGTCGAACTTCATGCTGCACTACAACTTCCCGCCCTACTCGGTCGGCGAAGTGGGCCGCTTCGGCTTTACCGGACGCCGCGAAATCGGCCACGGCAAGCTGGCGTGGCGGGCGTTGCAGGCGGTTCTGCCGGCGGCGACCGATTTCCCCTATACCATCCGCGTGGTCTCGGAGATCACCGAGTCGAACGGGTCGTCCTCGATGGCCTCGGTCTGCGGCGGTTCGCTGTCGATGATGGACGCGGCGGTGCCGCTGAAGGCGCCGGTGGCCGGTGTGGCGATGGGCCTGATCCTCGAGGAAGATGGCTCCTACGCCGTGCTGACCGACATTCTGGGCGACGAGGATCACCTCGGCGACATGGACTTCAAGGTCGCGGGCACGGAGAACGGCATCACCTCGCTGCAGATGGACATCAAGGTCGCCGGCATCACGCCGGAGATCATGGAGAAGGCGCTGGCGCAGGCGAAAGAAGGCCGGCTGCACATCCTGGGCGAGATGAACAAGGCCCTGTCGGCTGGCCGTCAGGAGTTCTCGGCCCATGCTCCGCGCATCGAGACGATGACCGTGCCCACCGACAAGATCCGTGAAGTGATCGGTTCGGGCGGCAAGGTGATCCGCGAGATCGTGGAAGTGTCGGGCGCCAAGGTCGACATCAACGACGATGGCGTGATCAAGATCGCCAGCCCCAACGCCGACGCGATCCAGAAGGCCCACGACATGATCCACGCGATCGTGGCCGAGCCGGAAGAAGGCCATGTCTACAAGGGCACCGTGGTCAAGATCGTCGACTTCGGCGCCTTCGTGAACTTCTTTGGCAAGCGCGACGGGCTGGTGCATGTCAGCCAGATCGAGAACCGCCGCCTGAACCACCCCTCGGACGTGCTGAAAGAGGGCCAGGAAGTCTACGTCAAGCTCCTGGGCTTCGACGACCGCGGCAAGGTGCGGCTGGCGATGAAGATGGTCGACCAGGGAACCGGCGAGGAACTTCCGCCGGAGGATCGCAAGAAGAAAGACGACGACGACTAATCGACGGACGTTTGCAAGACGAGGGCCCCGGTGGAAACGCCGGGGCCCTTTGATGTCGACCGCGTGACGGCATAACGTGCCGCGGTCATGCCGCCCCGGCAGGATTTATGTTCCGACACCGCGCATTTTTCCATAAGGTGAAATGATCACCAAGGAGGCTGACACATGAAACCGAACGCCTGGATCACCCTGTTCTGCATCGCGGGCCTTGCCCCACCGGCCGCTGCCGAAGCGACGCTGTCGGTCGTTCTGAACCTCAATGCCGACAGCGACGTGATCGCCGCGCGCTATACCTGTGACGCCGGCGAGCCGTTTTCCGTCCAGTATGTCAACGCCGGCCTCAACAGCCTCGCGCTGATCCCGATCGACGGGCAGGAGGTGGTTTTCGTCAACGTGGTCTCGGCGTCGGGGGCACGTTATGTGTCCGGTCCGTATGAATGGTGGACCAAGGGCAGCGACGCCACGCTGTCCAACCAGTTCGAAAAGGGCAACACGGCCGAGTGCGTCTATCAGGAGTGACCGGCGCGGTCCGCTAGATCGGGACGATCCGCGCCCGCCCCTCCTCCGTCAGCAGCCAGGCCTGCCGCCCTTCCAGCACAACGGCGCTCAGCGGTTCGCCATAACCGGCGCCGGTGTCGATGTTCAGGCGGTTGCCGTAGTGGGTGACCACCTCGACCGGGGTGTGCCCGTGGACGACCAGCGCGCCGTGGTCGGCGGTGGAGTTGAGGAAGTCGCCGCGAATCCACAGAAGGTCGTCCTCCACCTGGTCTTCGAGCGGCACGCCGGGGCGGATGCCGGCATGGCAGAAGAAGAGCGCGCCAAGCCGGTGCGAGGTGGGCAGGCCGGCAAGGAAGGCGCGGTGCGTTTCCGGCACGAGGTCGAGGGCGGCGCGGTGGACGGTGGCCGCATCGGCCCCGGTATCGACGCCATAGGAGGCAAGCGTGCCCTGGCCGCCAAGGTTGGGGTGCAGCCAGGAAAGATCTGCGCGCAGACCCGGATCGCGGCGCGGCGGCGTTTCGAGAAACCGCTGCATCATGCGGTCATGGTTGCCCTTGAGCACGACCCAGGGTTCGCCCCGGTCCAGCCCCGTCAGCAGAACGTCGATCACGCCCTTGGTGTCCGGCCCGCGATCGCAGAGATCGCCGATATGCACGACCGGGGCGGCGCTGTCGCCCACCCGGTCGCGATCCGCCGCGATCAGGCGATGCGCCCGCTCCAGCCCTGAACGATGGCCGTGAATGTCTCCGATGGCATAGGCGCGCATGGTGGCTCCTTCGGTCCCGAGATAGCAAGAAGGCCCCGGCGTTTCCACCGGGGCCCTTGCAAAGACCGTTCGGATCAGACGTCGAATTCCAGCGGCGCGACCAGTTGGAACAGCCCGGTCTGGCGCAGTTCCTCGAGCACGTTGTCGGCCACCCGCCCATCGACATAGAGCAGCGCAATGGCGTCGCCGCCGGATTCGCTGCGGCCAAGGGTGAAGTTGGCGATGTTCACCCCGTGCTTGCCCATCGTCACGCCCAATGTGCCGATGATGCCCGGCTCGTCCCGGTTGGTGGTGTAGAGCATGTGCTGGCCGATGGCGGCGTCGATGGTGATGCCCTTGATCTGGATGAACCGCGGCTTGCCATCGGTGAACACGGTGCCGGCGATGGAGCGTTCGCGCTTCGCCGTCTTGACCGTCACCTTGACATAGCCGTGAAACACGCCGGAACTGGCCTGCGTGGTGGTCGAGGTCTTGATGCCGCGATCGGTGGCGATCACCGGGGCGGACACCATGTTCACGTCGGGGTTGGCGGGCTTGAGCAGCCCGGCGAGCACAGCACAATCCAGCGCCTTGGTGTTCATCTCGGCGGCGACACCGTCGAGCAGGATGTTGACCTCCTCGATCGGCTCATCGGTCAACTGGCCGATGAAGGCACCCAGATGCCCGGCCAGCTTGATCCACGGCCCCATCACCTTGGCCTCTTCGGCGGTGACGGAGGGCATGTTGAGCGCGTTCTGCACGGCCCCATCCAGCAGGTAGTCCGACATCTGCTCGGCCACTTGCAGGGCCACGTTTTCCTGCGCCTCGGTGGTGGCCGCGCCCAGATGCGGCGTGCAGACCACGTTGGGCAGGCCGAACAGCGGGCTGTCGGTGGCCGGTTCCACCTCGAACACGTCGAACCCGGCGCCGGCGACATGGCCCGACCTGATCGCCTCGGCCAGGGCTGCCTCGTCGACCAGCCCGCCACGCGCACAGTTGATGATACGCACACCGCGCCGGGTCTTGGCGATGTTCTTCGCCGACAGAATGTTGCGGGTCTTGTCGGTCAGCGGCACGTGCAGGGTGATGAAATCGGCGCGCGCCAGCAGGGTGTCGAGATCGACCTTCTCGACCCCCAGCTTGTCGGCGCGCTCCTGCGACAGGAAGGGATCGTAGGCGATGACCTTCATCTTCAGGCCCTTGCCGCGCTCGGCGACGATCGAGCCGATGTTGCCGCAGCCGATCACGCCCAGGGTCTTGGCGGTCACCTCGACCCCCATGAAGCGCGATTTCTCCCACTTGCCGGCCTGGGTCGAGGCGTTGGCCTCGGGCACCTGGCGGGCCACGGCCATGATCATGGCGATGGCGTGTTCGGCGGTGGTGATCGAATTGCCGAAGGGCGTGTTCATCACGATCACGCCTTTTTGCGAGGCGGCGGGGATGTCGACATTGTCGACCCCGATGCCGGCTCGGCCGATGACCTTGAGGTTGGTGGCCTTGTCGATCACGTCGGCGGTCACCTTGGTGGCCGAGCGGATGGCAAGGCCGTCATAATCGCCGATCACCTCGAGGAGCTTTTCCTTGTCCTTGCCGAGGTCGGGCCGAAAATCGACCTCGATCCCGCGGTTTCGAAAGACCTGGATGGCGGTTTCGGAGAGCTTGTCGGAGACGAGAACTTTGGGGGCCATGAAATTGGTCCTTTGGAATTTTGTCGGAAGGGGGCGCGGCCGTCAGGCCAGCGCCGCGATTTCGGTCTCGAAGGCCCAGTCGAGCCAGGGCATCAGCGCCGCAAGGTCGGTGGTTTCCACCGTGCCGCCGCACCAGATGCGCAGCCCCGGCGGTGCGTCGCGATAGGCGCCGATGTCGAAGGCCACGCCCTCGGCATCCAGCCGCCTGGCCACCGCCTTGGCAAAGGCCGCACCGTCGCTGATGCGCGGGTCGGTAAAGCGCAGGCAGACGCTGGTGTTGGACCGCGTCGCCGGGGCTTCGGCCAGGTTGGCGATCCAGTCGCGGCGGTCGCAGAACTCGAACACCGCTGCAGCGTTGGCATCGGCCCGCGCGATCAGGCCCTTGAGCCCACCGACCGAGCGCGCCCATTCGAGCGCGACGAGGTAGTCCTCGACCGCCAGCATGGATGGGGTGTTGATGGTCTCGCCCCGGAAAATGCCCTCGATCAGCTTGCCACCCTTGGTAAGCCGGAAGATCTTGGGCAGCGGCCACGGCGGCGTGTAGCTTTCCAGCCGCTCCACGGCACGCGGGCTGAGGATCAGCATGCCATGCGCACCCTCGCCGCCCAGCACCTTTTGCCAGGAGAAGGTGGTCACATCGAGCTTGTCCCACGGCAGGTCGGTGGCGAAGGCGGCGGAGGTGGCGTCGCAGATCGTCAGCCCCTCGCGGTCGGCGGCGATCCAGTCGCCATCCGGCACGCGCACTCCGCTGGTGGTGCCGTTCCAGGTGAACACCACGTCATTGGCGAAGTCGACCGAGGCAAGGTCGGGCAGTTGGCCGTAGTCGGCGGTTTTTACCACGGCGTCGAGCTTGAGCTGCTTGGCCACATCGGTGACCCAGCCGGCGCCGAAGCTTTCCCAGGCCAGCATCTCGACCCCGCGCGCACCCAGCATGGACCACAGCGCCATCTCGACCGCGCCGGTGTCGGAGGCGGGAACGATGCCGATGCGGTAGTCGTCGGGGACGCCCAGGATCTCGCGGGTGCCGTCGATGGCGGCGGCCAGCTTGGCCTTGCCGATGGGCGCGCGATGCGAACGGCCAAGCGGCGCGTCTTTCAGGCTGGCGAGGGTGAAAGTCGGGGGTTTGGCACAGGGGCCGGACGAAAAACGCGGATTGACCGGCCGCGCAGCCGGAGTCGGTTTGACCATTGGTGCTATCCTTCCAGATATGCGCCCCTCGTTGGGGAGGGGTGTCCCGCGGATCGGGATACGCGGAGCCGGAAGGAACGGCAATAGGGACAAACGGGCACGAAGACGGGATTTCGGGGCGGTGCGGTTCACCGGCGGCGCGCGAGTTTCCGATCGGCACAATTCAGGCACGAAGCACGACATGGCGGCGGAGCGGGCCAGGCCTCGGGCCTGCGGGGGCGCCGTGCTCTACCGGCGCGTGTTCGGGTCCAGCCCCGCGAGGTCCAGCGCCTGCGCCCGGTTGTGCAAGCCCCCGGTTCCGCCGCGGGCGGCGGCGGTCAGCGCGCCGCAGGCATTGGCCAGGCGCAGCCGGTCCTCGGCCAGCCACCCTTCGAGCCGCGCCGCGAGATACCCGGCGTTGAACGCATCGCCTGCGCCGGTGGTGTCCACCACGTCGACGACATGGCCCGCCCGGCGGATGGGCGGCGTGCCCGCAAGGCTCATCGACCCGCCGTCCTTGCCAAGTTTGAGCGCGATCTCGCGCGCGCCCAGATCGTGCAGCGCGGCCAGTCCGGCGTCGATATCGGCCTGGCCGGTGACGGCGCGCAACTCGTCGCGGTTGGGCAGGACCACATCGGTCAGCGCCAGAACGTCAGCGAGGCCGGTTCTGTCCCACTGGCCGGACGGGTCCCATCCGAAGTCGAGCGAGGTCGAACACCCCGCCGCGCGGGCCGCCGCGAACAGGCCGGCAAGGCCGGGCCGCAGCCCGGTCTGAAGGAAATACGAGCCCACATGCAGGTGGCGGGACCGGGCCAGCAGCGCGGTGTCGACATGCGCGGCGTTGAATTGCGTCATCGTTCCGGGGCGGGTCAGCAGCAGGCGGTCGGTGGGGTAGGACACCGACACGGTGATGCCGGTCGCACCATCCGGCGTGACCTGCACCGCGGTGCGGTTCACGCCCTCGGCGTCCAGCGTGTCGACGCAGAACCGGCCATGGGTATCGTCGCCGATCAGCCCGCAGAAGGCGGTCGACAGCCCGAGGCGCTGCATCAGGACGCAGGCGATGGCGGTCGAACTGCCCAGGGCCAGGATCTCGTCATCGAACAGTTGCTCGGTGCCCGGGGCGGGGCCGTCGGCATGGATGCCCGACAGGATCAGGTCGGGATTGAGTTCGCCGACCGCCAGAACGTCGAACGTCCGCCCGATGCTCAAAACACCACGACCTTGGACAGGTTGGCGGGCGCGTCGGGATTGCGGTCGCGCCGGATCGCGGTTTCATAGGCGAAGGCCTGGACCGGCAGCATGGTCAGCGCCGCCGCGGCGCCTGCATCCAGTGCGGGATCGCCTTCGATGGCGAGGTCGGCGACATCGCGATAGGCCGCCGCATCGCCCCCCACGACCAGCAGCGCCGCGCCCAGATCCTTGATGTCACGGGCCAGCGACAAGCCGTGGTCGCGGTCATGCAGCGCGAACAGCACGACGGCGGTGTTGGCGTCGGCGCAGGCCTTGGGCCCGTGCCGGTAATCGAGGCTGTGATAGGCTTCGCTGGTGGCGATCGCCATTTCCTGGATCTTGAGCGCGCCTTCACAGGCCAGCCCGTGATCGGGGCCGGAGCCGAGAAAGACGAAGCGGTCGAAATCGCGCGCGCGCGCAAGCTTGCGCAGCGGGGCGGCATAGCGCTCAAGCGTGGTGCGCCCGAGGTCGGGCAGCCGCTCGAGCCCGGCGCGGTCCGCGTCGGTGCCGGTCAGCCATTGCAGCGCGATCAGCATCGAGGTGAAGGACCGCAGCATGACCAGCCCGTCCTCATGCCCCTCCTCAATCAGGAGCGCGTGCTGCGAGCGGACCAGGATATCCGACCCCTGCGAGCAACTGACCCCCAGGGTGGTGAAACCGGCATCGCGCAGCCGCGCCTCGGCCAGGATCAGCTCGCTCGACCGGCCCGACCGCGACAGGCCGATGGCCAGCCGCGATGCGTCGTGGTCGCGGGTCTCGAACGGGTCGAGCAGGATCTCGCAGGAGGGCACGGCGCGCGCGGCGATGCCGCGGCGGCGCATCCAGTCGGCCAGCGCCAGCGCCAGATAGTAGGACGTGCCCGAGCCGAGCAGAAGCACCTCGTCGAAATCGGCGGGGCGCACCGGCAGGGTCAGCGCACCGGCGCGCAGGCGCTGCAACAGCGCGGCCCAGCGCTCCGGCTGCGACTCCAGTTCTCGTCTGGTGATTTCTCCGGTCATGCGGGCGTTTCCTTGCGTGTTGCGTTCGGCGTGTTCACGGGGTTCAGCGCCGGTTCGCCCGACAGCACCGCCAGGGCGTTGCGCACGGCGGTCACCGCCGCATCGGACATCGCGCGATGCGTCAGGCCGGCGAGGTGCGGCGTCAGGATCACGTTTTCCAGCGCGAACAGCGGGCTTTCGGTCAGCGGTTCGTGTTCGAACACATCCAGCGCGGCGCCGGCGATGCGGCCATCCTGTAACGCACGGGTCAGCGCGGCCTCGTCGACAAGCTCGCCACGGGCGATATTGACGAGGTAGGCATGCGGCTGCATCAGCGCGATTTCCCGCGCGCCGATCATGCCGCGGGTCGCGGGCGTCAGCGAGGCATAGAGACTGACCACATCGGCCCGGGCCATCACCTCGTCGAGCGGCAGGTAGTCGATGCCAAGCTCGTCACCGAACGCGGCGTCGGGGGTGCGGGTATGGCAGATGATCTTCATTCCGAAGGCATGTGCACGGCGGGCGGCGGCACGACCGATCCGGCCCAGCCCGACCATGCCGAAGGTGGCGCCGAACACGTCCATCGAGCCGCCGACGCCGGCGGCCCAGCGCCCGGCGCGGATGTCGATGTCGCCGCGCCGGATCTGGCGGGTGATGGCCAGCATCAGGCCGATCGAGAACTCGGCGCATTGTTCGGCGTTCACGCCCTTGACGTTGGTGACGGCGATGCCGCGTTCGGCGGCGGCGTCCAGGTCGATGTTGTCGGTGCCCGAGGTGTGCAGCGCGATCACCCGGGCGCGGCTGGCGAGGTCGAGCGCGGCGGCGTCCGTCTCCATCACCCGGCCCATCACGATGGCATCGGCCGAGGCCAGCAGACCCGGCCGGTCGGCCTCGAGGTCACGAAAAGGCACAAGGCCGTCGACGTGTTCGATCCGGTGCCCCGAGCCATCGAGCAGCGCGACCGCGTCGGGCAGAGTCCGCAGGCTGTCGGAGATGACGAGTATCCTCATGGCATCGCCTCAGTTCACGCGCTGGCCGTCGGCGCCGAACAGGTGCATGGCCCCGGCATCGGGCCGCAGCCAGACCTGATCGCCGGCCCCGGAGGCCAACCGCGCCTTGGTCACGACGGTGATCGCAATGCCATCCCTGACCGCGAACAGCATGGTTTCCGAGCCGGTGGCCTCGAGCGATGTCACCTGCGCCTGAAAGGCGCCGGGCGTCTGCTCCGCCACGACCTCGATGGCGTCGGGGCGGATGCCGAGCGACATGCCCGCCTCACCCGTGACGCCGTCGGGCAGCGGCAGCGCCACGTCGCCGAACAGTTTCAACGTGCCGCCGGTCGCGTCGCATTCGAACATGTTCATCGAGGGCGAGCCGATGAAGGTGGCGACGAAGACATTGGCGGGCCGGTCGTAAAGCTCCAGCGGTGCCCCGACCTGCTCCACCAGCCCGTCGCGCAGCACGACGATCTTGTCGGCCATGGTCATCGCCTCGACCTGGTCATGGGTGACATAGATCGAGGTCACGCCGAGACGCCGCTGCAATTCGCGGATCTCCGAGCGCATCTGCACCCGCAGCGCGGCGTCGAGGTTGCTCAGCGGTTCGTCGAACAAAAACACCGCCGGATTGCGCACGATGGCGCGGCCGGTGGCGACGCGCTGGCGCTGACCGCCCGACAGTTCCTTGGGGTAGCGGTCGAGATAGGGGGTCAGCCCAAGCGATTCGGCGGCATGCTCGACCTGTTCTCGTATCTTCGGCTTGGGCACGCCGGCGAGTTTCAGCGAGAAGCCCATGTTCTGGGCCACGGTCATGTGCGGATAGAGGGCGTAGTTCTGGAACACCATCGCGATGTCGCGATCCTTGGGGGCGACGTGATTGATCCGGCGGTCGGCAATCGCCACGTCGCCCGAGGTCACGTCTTCCAGCCCGGCGATCATCCTGAGCAGGGTGGACTTGCCGCACCCCGACGGCCCGACCAGGATCACGAATTCGCCATCCGCGATGTCGACGGTCACACCCTTGATCACCTCGATCGCGCCGAAGGCCTTTCGGACATCGCGCAGTTTCACCGTTGCCATCTGGTGATCTCCTCCGTTTCGAAATGGACCCTGGGCGCGGCGGCGCGCCGGGCCGGTGCAGGCTGTGCCGTCTGGGCGGATGTCTGGCTCACTGACAGGATCATGCCGATAGTCTAGATAAAAGCGATCAAAAGTAAACATCAAAATGAAGGTTCATGCTTGCTTTTTCGGAGCCGTAGGGGCAGGCTGAGACCCGTCATCGAGGGAGAACGACCGTGAGCACTGCGAAGAAACCCCGCCGCTCGGCCTATTGGTATGGAGGACGCGGCAAGTCCGCCTGGATGCACCGCAGCTGGATGAAGAACCAGGGCATGCCCGAGGATTCCTTCGACGGCCGCCCGGTGATCGGGATCTGCAACACCTGGTCGGAACTGACCCCGTGCAACGCGCATTTCCGCGACCTGGCCGAGCGCATCAAGCGCGGCGTGCTGGAGGCGGGCGGTCTGCCGCTGGAATTCCCGGTGCTGTCGGTGAGCGAATCCCAGTTCCGCCCCACGGCGATGCTGTTTCGCAATCTCGCCGCGATGGATGTCGAGGAAACCATCCGCGCCGCGCCGCTGGACGGCGTGGTGCTGATGGCCGGCTGCGACAAGACCACCCCGTCGCTGATGATGGGCGCGGCCAGTTGCGACCTGCCGACCATCGTGGTGTCGGGCGGGCCGATGCTGAACGGACGGTTGCGCGGCAAGCAGATCGGGTCGGGCACTGCCGTCTGGCAGTTGTTCGAGGATCGCAAGGCCGGGCGCGTGGATGACGACCTGCTGGACGAGGCCGAGCAGGCGCAATCGCGTTCGCCGGGGTTCTGCATGACGATGGGAACCGCCTCGACGATGGCCAGCATGGTCGAGGCGCTGGGCGCCGCGCTGCCCGAGAACGCGGCGATTCCGGCGGTCGACTCGCGGCGCAACCGGATCGCGCAGCTTTCGGGCCGTCGCATCGTCGAGATGGTCGAGCAGGATTTGCGCCTGTCGCAGATCCTGACCCGTGATGCCTTCGAGAACGCGATCCGCGCCAACGGGGCCATCGGCGGGTCGACCAACGCGGTGATTCACCTTATTGCGCTGGCCCGCCGCATCGGTGTCGACCTGACGCTGGAGGATTGGGACCGGCTGGGCCGCGGCATCCCGGCGCTGGTCGACCTGATGCCCTCGGGGCGTTTCCTGATGGAGGATTTCTATTACGCCGGGGGTCTGCCGGTCGTGCTGCGGGCGCTGGGCGAGGCCGGGCATCTGCACAAGGACGCGCTGACGGTGAACGGAAAGACGCTGTGGGACAATGTGCGGGAGGCCGAGAACTACAACCCCGAGGTCATCCGGCCGTGGGACGCGCCGTTGGCCGCACAGGGTGGCATCGCGGTGCTGCGCGGCAACCTCGCGCCGCGCGGCGCGGTGATCAAACCCTCGGCCGCCTCGCCGGAGCTCTTCGCGCATCGCGGCCGCGCCGTGGTGTTCGACACGATCGAGGATTATCACGCGCGCATCGACGACCCCGCACTGGAGATCGACGCAAGCAGCGCGATGGTGCTGCGCAATTGCGGGCCCAGGGGCTATCCCGGGATGGCCGAGGTCGGAAACATGGCGCTGCCGCGCAAGCTGGTGGAACAGGGCGTGCGCGACATGGTGCGAATCAGTGATGCGCGGATGTCGGGCACCGCCTATGGCACGGTGATCCTGCACGCGGCCCCCGAGGCCGCCGAGGGCGGGCCGCTGGCGCTGGTGCGCGATGGTGACATGATCGAACTCGACGTCGAGGCGCGCAGCCTGACGCTGGAGGTGGACGCCGCCGAACTGGACCGCCGCCGCGCCGAATTGACGCCGGTTCTGCCAAAGGCCTCAAGCGCTTGGCGGCGGCTCTACATCGACCATGTGACCCAGGCGGACGAGGGCTGCGACCTCGATCTTCACCCCGGCCCGCAGCCGCTGGAGAACCCCCGGCCCAGTCATTGACGATCAATACCGCGCAAAACCTGTCAAAAAAATGTTGGATAATGATCAAATCCTGCTACACTCGGCCCGAGTCCGCGCAACCCCCGTGCGGGTCTCGAGTCAAAGGGAGAGAATCATTCAGATGAAACCAGTCCGCATCACCAGGGTCTCGGTCGTGTCGGCGCTGACCGCCGCCACCGCACTGGTCGCGCCGTCGGTTGCCGCGGCGGAGACCACGATCACCGTCGCCACCCATTACAACCAGGAACAGATGGGCCCGCTGCTGGCCTGTTTCGACCAGTACACAGCCGAAAACCCCGACATCAAGATCGAGTTTCAGCAGGCCGCCTATGGCGACTTTCTGCAAACCATCCTGACCTCGCGGGTCGGCGGCACTTCTCCCGACATCTACAACATCTACTCGGTCTGGGCGCCGCAGCTTGCCGATGCCGGAACGCTGGACGAGCCCAGCGACGAGATGAAGGACTGGATTCGCGCCAACTACGGCGAAGGCAGCGTCGGCGCGGCCACGATCAACGGAACCCTGTGGGGCATCCCCACCGAACTGTCGGTCTACCAGCTGTTCTACAACAAGAAGATGCTGGCCGAAGCCGGCTATGACGCGCCGCCCGCCACCTGGGCCGAATTGAAGGAAATCGCCGCCGCGATCACCACCAAGAACGACCAGGGCGTGATCGAGCGGGCGGGCTATGTCTATGGCCCGTCGGTCGCCAACGCGGTGCATGTCTATTACAGCCAGATGTATGCCGCCGGTGTGCCGCCGTATTCCGAGGACTTCCGCTCGACCAACTTCACCACGCCGGAATCGATCGAGATCGTCCGCCGGATGGGCGAGCTGTTCGCCGAAGGGATCACCTCGAACACCAACATCACCGACGACTTCGCCGGCGGCTCGGCGGCGATGATGATCGCGGCGAACTGGAACAAGGCCGAGCTCCAATCGGTCTATGGCGACGAGTTCGAGGCCACCGTGGGCATCGCCCCGATCCCCAACGATGGCGGCGATCCGGGCACGATGCTGTATTCCTTCCTGTGGGCGGTCGACAGCACCTCGGACGCGAAAGAGGAAAGCTGGGCGCTTCTGAAGTGGCTGAACGAAGCGCAGGGCGATGCCTCGCTGTCGTGCACCGGCGAGATGCTGAACGATCTGGGCGCGCTGTCGGGCAACCTGGCCGACCTGGCCTCGATGGACACCGACGACAGCTTTACCAAGCCGTTCGTCGCGGCGATCGAGAGCGGTGCGGCCAAGTCGCAGCCCAACATCTGGGCCGCGTCCGAGAACGACCGCACGCTTCGCGGCTATATCGAGCAGGTCTGGGCCGGTAACATGACCGCGGAAGAGGCGATGGCCGCAGCCGACGCCGAAGTCACCGCGGTCCTGTCCGAACAGGACTGATCCGAAACCGGGCGGGCAGCGCCTAAACCGAAGCCAGAAGGGACTTGCCATGACCGACACATCCCCCACCGCCTCGGAGCAGATGCTGTCCGCAGCCCGTGAGGATCTGATAGACCAGGAACCGCCGCGCCGCTCATTGGCGGCGCGGCTCAGCTCCAAGGCGGTCGCGCCCTGGATCTTCATCACGCCGATGCTGCTGTTCGGCGCCGTCTTTTTCATCCTGCCGCTGCTCTATGCCTTCTTCATCTCGCTGACCCGCTGGAACAGCCTGTCGGCGCCGAAATGGGTCGGCTTCAAGCACTACGAATACCTGCTGACCACCGACCCGGTGTTCTGGCAGACCTTCTGGAACACGATGTATTTCGCCGCCGCCTCGATCGGGATCGGGGTGCCGCTGGCGATGGTGCTGGCCTATGCCTTCACCCGCTCCAAGGGCCGGACGGTCTGGCGCTCGATCTATTGGCTGCCGATGATCACCAACGTGGTGGCCGTGGCCTATATCTGGAAATTCGTGCTCGACGACCGCTATGGTCTTCTGAACCGGGCCTTGGGTTTTCTCGGCCTCGGCGCGCCCGGCTGGCTGACCGATCCGAACCTGGCGCTGACCTCGGTGGTGCTGATCTTCGTGTGGATGCAGCTTGGCCACAACATGCTGCTGTTCTCGGCCGGACTGGCCAGCATCGACGAGAGCTATTACGAGGCCGCGCGCCTTGACGGCGCCAATGAGCGCCAGTGTTTCTTCCGGATCACCGTGCCGCTTCTGATGCCCACGACGCTGTTCGTGCTGATCACCAATTTCATCTCGGGGCTGAGCTATTTCACCCTGATGCTGGTCTTGACCGATGGCAACGGCGGGCCGCTGCGCTCGACCACGGTGACGGCGCTCTACATGTACAAGATGGCGTTCGAGGACCTGCGGATGGGCCGCGCCTCGGCGGTGGCCTATCTGCTGTTCGCCGTGATCCTGGTGATCACCCTCATCTAATTGCGCGTCTTCCGGCGCGGCGGCGTGGAGGCGCATTGACATGGCCATCGTCAAGGACCGCAGCAATTGGTCGAAGCTGGGCACCGTCCTGAAATACACCCTGTTGACCATCGGCGCCTTCGTCATGCTGGCGCCCTTCGCCGACATGTTCCTCGGCGCCCTGCGCACCCCGGCCGAGCGGATCTCGCAGCCGCCGGTCTATTTCCCGCGCGATCCGCAATGGGGCAACTACCTGCGCGTGTTCACCGAACTGCCGATGCTGCGCTGGATGGGCAACAGCCTGTTCGTCACCGCGATGGTCACGGCGCTGCAGCTTCTGACCTCGGCGATGGCGGGCTATGCGCTGGCGAAATACAACTTTCGCGGCCGCGACATCCTGTTCCGCTCGGTGCTGGGCGCGCAGATGTTTCCCTTCTTTCTGTTCATCATCCCGATCTTCTTCATCCTGCGTTATTTCCCGCTGTTCGGCGGCAACGATATCCTGGGCCAGGGCGGATCGGGGTTTCTGAACACCTATGCCGCGATCATCCTGCCGTTCTCGATCACCTGGTATGGCATCTTCCTGATGCGCCAGTTCTTCATGGCGGTGCCGAACGAATTGATGGACGCCGCCCGGCTGGATGGCGCGGGCGAGTTTCGCATCTTCTTCTCGATCGCGCTGCCGCTGGTGCTGCCGGGGCTGGCGACGCTGGGCATCTTCGTCTTCGTCTACCAGTGGAACGAGGTGATCTGGACCATGACGGTCACCCGCACCGCGCCGGACCTGCAAACCATCCCGGTCGGCATCTACCTGCTGCGCGGCGCCTTCATCGACCAGTCCACCCGCTCGCTGCAACAGGCGGCGCTGGGCGTGTCGATCCTGCCGGTGATCGTGACCTTCCTGTTTCTGCAACGCTACTATGTGCGCGGGCTGACCGCCGGTGCCGTCAAGGGGTGATCCATGAAGATCGACGACGACTACCTCGACGCGTTCGAGGACGATATCGTGCGGCTGTCGCGCCGCACCTATGCCGAGGCCGGGGTGCCGATGTACCTGGTGCCCGAAGACCTGACCGGGGCGACGCCGCCGCCCGAACCTGACGCCGAGGGGGCCGCGCTGGCCGAGTTGTTCGAGGCCGTCACCCGGGCGCTCGAGGCGCGCAACGGGCCGCTGTCGTCGCGCGACATCGCGCATGTGCTGGAGGTGCTGGCCGACCGGCATTTCCTCGACCACCCGTTCTCGGAGCTGTCGCAATGATCCTGTTGCCGCGCACCCCGGCCGAGACCGTTGCGGAACTGGCCGCCGGCTTTCGCACCGGTCGGGCGATTCACCTGATCAACTACCACGCCACTCCCAGCACCTGCGCCGACGAATACCGCGCCCAGATCGCCGCCTGCGCCGGGCGCTTCGCCTCGCTGGCCGATGCCGGGATCGACGGGCTGATGCGTGGCAAGGCGGGCGGCAAGCCGGTGCTGGCGCCGATCCTGTTCGAGGGGTTTCGGGACAATTACGACGTGATCCTGCCGATCCTCGAGGAACATGGCTTTGCCGGCTGGTTCTTCATCCCGTCGCATTTCCTGAACGTCCCGCCCCGCCGCCAGCGCATCTTCGCCGCGCGCCACAGCCTGCACTACGGCCCGGACGAATACCCCGGCGAGCGGATCGCGATGTCATGGGACGAGCTGCGCGACGCGCATGCGCGCGGCCATTTCGTGGCGTGCCATTCGCGCAACCACACCGCCCTGACGCCAGACACCCCCGACGAGGTGCTGCACGACGAGATCGTGGTGGCCAAGCAGGAGCTTGAGGACGGGCTGGGGGCCGAGGTCGACACCTTCTGCTATCTCTATGGGGCCGAGTTCGGGCTGAATCCGCGCGCCGACGAATTGCTGGTGAAGGCCGGATACCGCTATCTGTTCTCGAACTTCCGGCTGCAGAAACTGCAATGAGCGCGCCGACGATACGGGTGGTGAACTATCACCTGACCCCCGCGCGCAACGCCGCGACCTATGATCGTGAGTTTGCCGCCCTTGCGGCGCGCTATGCGCCGGTGCGCGAGGATGATCTGGCCGAATACCTGTCGACCGGGCGCTGGCCGATAGGCCGCGACGGCATCATTCCGGTGTTCTACAACGGGTATCGCAACAATTACGACGTGGCCCGCCCGCTGCTGGAACGGCACGGGCTGGTTGGCTGGTTCATGGCGGTGACGGCCTATTCAAGCTGCCCTGCAAAGGAGCAGGAGGCGTTCGCGGCGACGCGGACGCTGACCACGGTGCCCGGCGAATATGCGGACGGGCGCAGCGCGTTGTCATGGGACGAGTTGCGCGCGCTGGACGGGCCGCATGTGGTCGCCAGTCATACCCGCAACCACACCAAGGTGGAACTGGACGACGCCGCGCGGCTGAAGGACGAGATCGTCGGGTCGCAGGAGGATTTCCGGCGCGAACTGGGCCATCCGGTGCGCGCCTTCGCCTGGCTGTTCGGCGGGCGATACGGCGAGAACCCCGAGGCCGACCGCGCGGTGGAACGCGCGGGCTATGAATTCCTGTTTTCGAATTTCCATGTTCAGCGGCTGCCATCGACGGCCCGCTGAGCCCCACCTCCCCCAGCCACGAAAAAGGCCCGGCAGCGCGACCTGCCGGGCCTTTCGGCTGAAGCACCCATGAGGTGTCAGGCGGAGACGAGGAGGAGCGTCATTTCCGCCTGTGCTTCAAGCCGGGTCGTGGCACCGTCCGGCAAGGCGATGGTCTGGCCGGCCACCACGGGCTCGGTGCCCGCCGTGCCGCGGCCCCGCGCCAGGTGGCACAGCGTTTCACCCGCGCCGCCGATGTCGAGCGCTTCGCCGGCAGGCAGGACGCGCAGCGCGAAGGTCAGGGCTTCGGCCAGGCCGGCGCTTTCGGTCCCGGCCACCACCCCGGTCGGCACGCGGGCGGTGGCATCGGCGCGGGCATAGGCCACCTCGGCCCGCTCCAGAGGCGACAGCGCGTAGTCATGCCCCGGCGGCATGTAGACCGCATGTTCCGGCCCCGTCGCATCGAGCGTCGCGCGGCAGGGATGGGGGCCGGTGATCTCGAGGCCGATGCGCCCGGTCAGGGGCAGGACGAACACCTCGTCCGCCTCGCTTTCGCCGTGAATGACCTGGCCGGGGTCGAAGGCATAGATGCGCAGGGATTTCAGGCGGGAAAACCCGGTCACCTGCTGGTCGATATCCACCGGCCTCGGGCATGGCCCCACCCCCGGCAGGTCGATCATGCGGCTGTCGTCGCGTTCGATGATGTGCATGACGATTCCTCCCGCTCAGGCCGCGAACTGCGGCAGGTGTTCGGCATGGGCCGCGAGCAGGTCGTCGGTCAGGCTGGCCGCGGCGTCGGGGTCGGTCACGGCGCCGTCGGCCAGCATCGCCTCGATCATCATGTCGCGTGAGCCCTGGATCGCGGCGTCGACCGTGATCTCGACCGCCGCGATCTTGGCGCAGAGCTTGGCCACCAGCGCCGGTGGCAGATCGTCGGCCCGCAGCGCCTTGAAGCCGCCACCGACCGCGGCGGCGTTGCACTCCAGCACCGCGCCCGCCGGAAGATAGGGCGCGGCCCCGTCATTGGGCAGGTTGACCGAGAACACCTCGCGCCGATCGAACATCAGCGAATGCATGATCTCGAGAAGCTGCTCGCTCTCGCCCGGCACGTTCTCGTAGTAGCTTGCGGGCAGCGGGTCGGGCGAGTTGGCGATTGCGAGCATCTCGTCATACCAGGTGTCGCCCAGGGAGATACGCTCGTCGATCGGGAACGCCTCGACCCCCAGCTTGTGGCCGCAATAGGCGCCGCCCGGAAAGCGTTCGGGGTAGAATTCGACCGCGTGCCGGTCCATCGCGCAGGGGAAGATCGAATAGCGGCGGAAGTGGCCCCAGCTGAACGGGTCGTCGGCCCAGCGCGGCGCGCGGCCCTGGACGATGTTGTCCCAGACGGTCTTTTCCGCCAGTTCCCGGGCCAGCGTCGGCGCCTGTTCGTCAAGCCTGGCGTGAAACAGCGGTATGGCATCGGCGCCGCGAAGGCGCAGCCGGGTCAGGTAGGTGAGGTGGTTGAGGCCGATGCCGTAGGAGGTGAGGTCGTCCTCGGCCACGCCGAGGAACCGCGCCAGCACGCCCTCGACATGATGCACACCGTGGCACAGCCCCACCACCGGGACGCCGGTTTCACGGCGGATGGCCCGGCAGATCGCCGTCATCGGGTTGGAATAGTTGAAGAAATGCGCGTCCGGGCACAGTTCGGCCACGTCGTTGGCGATGGCGATCATCTGCGGGATCATGCGCATGGCGCGGCTGATGCCGCCCGGCATCGCGGTGTCTCCGACCGGCTGGAAGATGCCGTGCTTGCGCGGGACCTCGATATCGGTCTGCCAGCCCTTGCGGCCACCCACGGCGATGGTGGTGACAACGAAATCGGCGCCTTTCAGAACCTCGCGCCGCTCGGTGGTCGCGGTCACGGGGATCTCGGCGGACTTGGCCTCAAGCATCTTGGCGACCAGCTTGTTCACCGCGTCCAGTGTCACCGGGTCGATATCGACCAGGGCAAGCTCCCACTTGTCCTCTTCGCCGGCGAGGATGATGTCGGCCACCAACCGTTGGGTAAACACGGTGCTTCCGGCACCGATGAGAACGAGCTTTGTGCGGGACATTTTTCCTCCGTCGATTTGCTGGCAGGGTGAGTCTTGCTTTGCCCGCATCCTATTTCAAAACGATCAAAAGTCTATAGTTCGATGATTGGAAATGACGCACATTCTGGGCATTTTGAGCGAAATGATTGTCCATGCGCGAAATACGCGATATCCATTGAGCGAACGGGAGGGGTATCGAGTGTCATGATCCGGGCTGAACGCCATGAGAGAATCCTAGCGGAACTGGCCCGGCGCGGGTCGGTCAGCGCGCAGGACCTGTCGAAACTGCTGGATGCGTCGCTGGCCACGATCCGGCGCGACATCGCCGATCTGGACCAGCGCAAGGCCCTGGTGCGCACCCACGGCGGCGCCACCTTGCCGCAACGCCGCGAGGAACTGCCGTTCGACGCCAAGGTCATGGCCTATCTGCCCGAAAAGCGCCGGATCGGCGCGGCGGCGGGCGCGGCGCTCGAACAGGGCATCCTGGTCGGATGCGGCGGCGGCACCACGGTGATGCAGATGGTGCCGGCGATCCGCCACAAGTCGCTGCGCCTGGTGACCACGGCGGTCAACATCGCGCTGGAACTGCGGGACGCCCGCACCATCGACGTGACCCTGACCGGCGGAACGCTGCGCCGCCGGACCGCGGAAACGGTGGGTCATATCGCCGAGCGGACGCTGCAGGACATGAACATCGACGTGATGGTGATGGGGGTGGACGGGATCGACCTGGAAAAGGGTCTGACCACCTATGATTCTTCCGAAGCCTATGTGAACCGGGTGATGGCCGACCGCTCGCGCGAGTTGTGGATCGTGGCCGACCACTCCAAGTTCGGCCAGGTGTTTCCGGCCACGATCCTGCCGCTGAACCGGGCGACGCGGATCTTCACCGACACCGGCCTGAGCGAAGAGGTGGCCGAGCGCTACCGCCAACGCGGCATCGAGGTGCTGCGGGTCTAGCGCCCGCCGCTGACCGGAAGGATCGCTCCGGTGACATAGCTGGCGGCGTCCGACAGAAGCCAGACGATCGCCTCGGCGACTTCCGCGGCCGACCCCGCCCGCCCGAGCGGCACGGACGCGGCCAACGCCCGGGCGCGGTCGGGTATGCCGGCATCGCCGTGAATGTCGGTGTCGATCAGGCCGGGGCGCACCGCGTTCACCCGGATGCCGGCGCGCCCGACCTCTCGTGCCAGGCCGATGGTCATGGATTCGACCGCGCCTTTCGACGCGGCGTAGTCGACGAATTCGTTGGCCGCACCCAGCGGGGCGGCCATCGACGACAGGTTCACGATGACGCCGCCGGTCGCCGCGGCGGTCATCCGTCGCACCGCTTCGCGCGCCGCCAGGAAACTGCCGGTGGCGTTGACCTGCAACACACGCTGCCAGCGCGCGCTGCTGATCTCGGACAAGGGCGCGGCACGGTCGAGAATGCCGGCGTTGTTGACGAGCCCCCCGACCGGACCGAAGGCGGCTTCGGCACGGTCGAACAGGGCCAGAACGTCGGCTTCGCGCGCAACATCGCCCTGAACCGCGATGGCGTCGCCGCCACTGTCGGCAATCGCCTGCACGACCGCCTCGGCGGCGGCGGCGTTGCCGTGGTAGTTGACGACGACCTGCCAGCCGTCGCGGGCCGCGCGCCGGGCGGTGGCGGCCCCGATCCCGCGCGACCCGCCGGTGACGATCAGCCCGCGCCCGTTCACGCGTCGGCCCGCGCGCGGGCCATGCCCAGCGCGATATCCGTCAGCATGTCCTCCTGCCCGCCGACCAGGCCGCGCCGGCCCGCCTCGACCAGGATTTCGCGGGTGTCCAGCCCGAAATCGGCGGCGGCGCGTTCGGCGTGGCGCAGAAAGCTGGAGTAGACCCCGGCATAGCCGACCGTCATGGTTTCGCGATCGACCCGGACGGGCCGGTCCTGAAGCGGCCGGACCAGGTTTTCCGCCGCGTCCTGCAGCGCGAAGAGGTCGCAGCCGTGGCTGTAGCCGCTGCCGTCGATGGCGGCGATGAAGGCCTCGAGCGGGCAGTTGCCCGCCCCCGCGCCCATGCCGGCCAGCGAGGCGTCGACACGCGTCGCGCCGCTCTCGATCGCGACGATGGTGTTGGCGACGCCAAGCGACAGGTTCTCGTGCGCGTGGATGCCGATCTGGGTTTGCGGGCGCAGGGCGGCGCGATAGGCACGCACCCGGTCGCGCACGCCGTCCATGCGAAGCGCGCCGGCGCTGTCGGTGATATAGACGCATTGCGCGCCGTAGCTTTCCATCAGGGCGGCCTGTTGCGCGACCGCCTCGGGCGGAGACATGTGGTTCATCATCAAAAAGCCCGACACGTCCAGCCCCAGATCACGCGCCCCGGCGATGTGCTGCGCGGTCACGTCGGCCTCGGTGCAATGCGCGGCGACGCGCACCGACCGCACGCCGAGATCGGCGGCGCGGCGCAGATCCTCCAGCGTTCCGATGCCGGGCAGCAGCAGCGTGGTCAGAACCGCCCGGTTGCAGACCTTGGCGGCTTCGGTGATCCAGGCGGCATCGCTCTCGCGGCCGAAACCATAGGTGAAGGACGACCCCGACAGGCCGTCGCCATGCGCAACCTCGATCGCGTCCACGCCGGCGGCGTCCAGGGCCTGGGCGATCTCGCGCACCTGGCCCAGATCATATTGGTGGCGCACCGCATGCATGCCGTCGCGCAGGGTCACGTCCTGGATGTAAAGGCGGCGGTCGGTCATTGTGCCATCTCCCGGTGCCGGGCCGCCGCGATGCGTTCGCCGGTGGCCAGCGCCGCGGAGGTCATGATGTCGAGGTTGCCGGCATAGCGCGGCAGGTGGTGGCCGGCGCCCTCGATCTCGAGAAAGGCGCTGACCTTGAGGCCGGCGGGGGCGCCCTCGAACAGCCCGGCCTCGACCGGCTCGACCTGGAGCGCGTGTTTCAGGCGGTATCCGGGCACATGCGCCTGCACCTCCGCGACCATCCGGTCGACCGAGGCGACCAGCGCCTCACGGTCGGCGGGATCGCACAGGCAGATCACGCTGTCGCGCATGATGAGCGGCGGCTCGGCGGGGTTCAGGACGATGATCGCCTTGCCCCGTGTCGCGCCGCCGATCCGCTCCAGCCCGCGCGCCGTGGTGTCGGTGAACTCGTCGATATTGGCGCGTGTTCCGGGGCCGGCCGATTTCGACGCGATGGAGGCGACGATTTCGGCATAGTGGACCTTGGCCACCCGGCTGATCGCGGCGACGATGGGGATCGTCGCCTGTCCGCCGCAGGTCACCATGTTGACGTTGCGCGCGCCGATATGCGTATCGAGGTTGACGGCGGGCACCACGAAGGGGCCGATGGCGGCGGGCGTGAGATCCACCAGCGTGATGTCGTCACCGGCCAGCGCATCGGCATTGGCCCGGTGCGCGCCTGCGCTGGTGGCGTCGAACACCAGCCGGATACGCTCGAACCCCGGCATCCTGCGAAGCCCGGAAACCCCCTCATGGCTGGTCGGCACCCCGAGGCGCCGTGCGGCGGCCAGCCCTTCGGACTCCGGGTCGATGCCGATCATGGCCGACAGGGTCAGCCGGTCTGACAGGCGCAGGATCTTGACCATGAGGTCGGTGCCGATATGCCCCGACCCGATGATCGCTACTTCGGTTTTCGCCATGGGTGACTCTCGCGGTTTTCGATGGGTGAACCATAACGATCAAAACCACGCATATCAATGGTGCAATTTGACCGATGCGGTGCAAGTCGCGCCGGTTTCGGACCCTCCCACGGCTCTGGCGCTTTGAGGCGGGGCAGTTTATTCGGGGCCGAGGAACGGAGGCGTCATGTTCGTAGTCACCCTGATTGCCGCGCAGGAAAGCGCCGCGCTGGATACCGCCCTAGTCGAGGCCCTGCGCAACGCCTGGGGCGGCGGTGCGGCGCGCTGGCTGTCGCCGGGCGAGGCGGCGGAGTTTGCGGTGCCGAAGATGCCGGAAAATCGCTGGCAGGTGTGGCAGGACATGCAGGACCAGGGCATCGACCTGGTGGTGCAACCGGCCCAGGGGCGGCGCAAGCGGATGCTGTTGGCGGACATGGATTCGACCATGATCCGGCAGGAATGCATCGACGAGCTTGCCGCCGAAGCCGGGGTCGGGCCGCGTGTGGCCGAGATCACCGCGCGGGCGATGAACGGCGAGCTGGATTTCGAGGGCGCGCTGCGCGAACGGGTCGGGCTGCTGGCCGGGCTGCCGGAAAGCGTCATCGCCAAGGTGCTGGACAGCCGCATCACCCTGATGCCGGGCGGGCGCGAACTGGTGGCGACGATGCGCGGGGCGGGGGCCTATACGGCGCTGGTGTCGGGCGGGTTCACGGCGTTCACGGCGCAGGTCGCCGCGCTTCTAGGTTTCGACGAGCACCGGGCGAATACGCTGGCCATCGCGGATGGCGCGCTGACCGGCGCGGTGGTGGAGCCGATCCTGGGCCGGGCCGCCAAGGTCGCGGCACTGGAAGAAATCAGCGCGCGGCTGGGGATCGGGCATGACGAGGTCATGGCGGTGGGCGACGGGGCCAACGACCTGGGGATGCTCAAGCTGGCGGGGGCCGGTGTGGCGCTGCACGCCAAGCCCTCGGTGGCCGCCGAATGCGATATCCGCATCAACCACGGCGACCTTTCCGCGCTCTTGTTCATCCAGGGCTATGCCCGGTCGGAATTCGTGACGGGCTGAGGCTACTTCTCGCGCGGGTGCCAGTCGCGCGGCGGGCGCTCGCGGCCGCGGCGCCGGAGCGCGAGGCCCAGTGCGACGCCGACCGCGATGGCGAAGGTCAGGTCGACCAGCACGGTCAGGATCATGGTCAGAAGGATCAGCAAGAGATCCTCGCGCGGCCCCCGCCAATAGCCGGCCCATTTCTCGGGCTCGGACATGTTCCAGGCGGTCACGATCAAGAGCGCGGCCATCGCGGGCATCGCCAGCATCCCGGCCAGCGGCGCGGCCAGCAGCATCACCAGAAGAACGGTCAGCGCATGCACGATGCCGGCGACCGGGGTGCGCCCGCCGGCCTTGACGTTGGTGGCGGTGCGCGCGATCGCCCCGGTCACCGGCAGGCCGCCGAACAGGGCCGAGCCGATGTTGGCCACGCCTTGCGCCGTGACCTCGGCCCGGGCGCGGTAGCTGCCCCCGAACATCCGGTCGGCGACCACCGCGGACAGCAGCGATTCGACCCCGGCGAGGAAGGCGATGATGAAGGCCGAGGGCAAAAGCTCCTGCACCCGGGCCAGCGTCACCTCGGGAAAGCTGGGCAGCGGCAGGGTGCTGGGCAGGGCGCCGAAGCGCGCGCCGACCGTGTCGATGCCGACGCCGGGCAGGGCCGCGATGGCCGAGCCGATGGTCACGGCGATGATCAGGCCGGGCACCTTGGGCGGCAGCTTGACCCGGATCAGCACGATCAGCCCGCCGGTCAGAAGCGCCAGCAACAGCGCCTGCCAGTCGAACGAGGCGCGCGCGCCCCAGAGCGCTGCCACCTTGCCGGTGAAATCGGCGGGCAGGTTGGTCACCGTCAGGCCCAGCGCGTCGCCAAGCTGGCTGGTGGCGATGATCACGGCGATGCCCAGCGTGAAGCCGTTGATCACCGGCTCGGGCACATAGGCGACAAGGCTGCCGGCCTTGAGGATGCCCGCGACAACGAGGATCGCGCCGGCCATCAGGGTGGCCAGGATCAGCCCGTCCATGCCGAAGCGCATGATGATGTCGTAGACCACCACGATGAACGCGCCGGTCGGGCCGCCGATCTGCACCCGGCTTCCGCCCAGCGCCGAGACCAGCAGGCCACCGACGATCACGGTGATCAGCCCCTGCGCCGGGGTCGCCCCCGAGGCGATGGCGATGGCCAGGCCCAGCGGCAGGGCGACCAGCCCGACGGTGACGCCCGCCATCACGTCGGCGGCGAAGGTTTCAACGGTGTAGGTTTTCAGCGTGGTGAGAAGCTTGGGTTTCATCCTGGCCCCCGATTCGAAGCGACCCTACGCCCGCCGTTTGGCGGATGCACCCCCCTTGGCGCTGCTCTTGTGTTGTCCTGACCGGGGCGGGCGACTAGAACGGGGCGAACCAACATGAGGCGCCCGATGACAACTCCCAAACCTGTCGTGCTGTGCATCCTCGACGGCTTCGGCCTGCGCGACGAGGTCGAGAACAACGCGGTCAGGCTGGCGGACACGCCGAATTTCGACCGGATCTGGCGTGACTGCCCGCACAACCAGCTGACCACCCATGGCCGCGATGTCGGGTTGCCGGACGGGCAGATGGGCAATTCCGAGGTCGGCCACACCAATATCGGCGCGGGCCGGGTGGTGGCGATGGATCTGGGCATGATCGACCTTGCGATCGAGGACGGCGAGTTCGAGGCGGCCAAGCCGCTGCTCGATTTCATCGCCACGGTGAAGGCGGCGGGCGGCACCGCGCACCTGGCCGGGCTGACCAGCCCCGGCGGCGTGCATTCGCATCAGGACCACATCGTCGCCGCCGCCCGGGTGATCGCGGGCGCGGGCGTGCCGGTCCGGGTGCATGTCATCACCGACGGGCGCGACGTGCCGCCGCAATCGGCGCGCGAGCAGGTGGCGAAATTCGCCGCCGACCTGCCGGAAGGGGCGCAGATCGCCTCGGTCTCGGGGCGCTATTACGCGATGGACCGCGACAACCGGTGGGAGCGGGTGGCGCGCGCCTATGACGCCATCGTCAAGGCGATGGGCGAGACGGCGGGCAGCGCCGATGCCGCCATCGAGGCCGCCTATGCGCGCGGCGAGACCGACGAGTTCATCCAGCCCACGGTGATCAAGGGGCATACCGGCATCCACGACAACGACGGGCTGTTCTTTTGCAACTTCCGCGCCGACCGGGCGCGCGAGATCCTGCGCGCGGTGGGCGAGCCGGGCTTTGCCGAGTTCGACGTGGGCACGCGGCCAAAACTCTCGGGCCTTCTGGGCATGGTCGAGTATTCCACGCGCCACAACGACTACATGACCACGGTGTTTCCCCCGCGCGACATCGTCAACACGCTGGGCGCATGGGTGGCGCAACAGGGGCTGACGCAGTTCCGGCTGGCCGAGACCGAGAAATACCCGCATGTCACGTTTTTCCTCAATGGCGGCAAGGAGGAACCGGAGGTGGGCGAAGACCGCTACATGGCGCCCTCGCCCAAGGTCGCGACCTATGACCTGCAACCGGAAATGTCGGCCCCCGAGGTGACCGAGCATTTCGTGGCGGCGATCCGCAAGGGCTATGACCTGATCGTCACCAACTACGCCAACCCCGACATGGTCGGGCATTCCGGCGACCTATCGGCGGCGATCAAGGCGGTCGAGGCGGTGGACGCGGGGCTGGGCGAGGTGCTGGCGGCGCTGGAGGCGGCCGGCGGCGCGATGATCGTGACGGCGGACCACGGCAATTGCGAACTGATGGTCGATCCGGTGACCGGCGGGCCGCATACCGCGCACACCACCAACCCGGTGCCGGTGGTGCTGGTCGGCGGGCCTGCGGGCGTGCGGCTGCGCGAGGGGCGGCTGAGCGATCTGGCGCCGACGCTTCTGGACCTGATGAACCTGCCGGTGCCCGACGAGATGACCGGCAAGAGCCTGATCGAGCGGTGAGACGCATCGCCGCCCTCTGTCTGGCGCTGGCGCTGGCGCCGGTGATGGCCCGCGCCGAGGCGACCGAGAGCGCGCAGGTGGCGATGGAGGAATTGCGCGCCGCCGCCGAGGCGCTGGAGGCCGCCGAGGGCGCGCGGGACCGGGTCGCGGCGCTGACCGAGACGGTGCAGGCCTATGAGGCCGGGCTGGCGGCGCTGCGCGAGGGCCTGCGGCAGGCGGCGATTCGCGAGGCCGCGATCAAGGGTGTGTTCGAGGCCGAGAGCGAGCGGCTGGCGCAGCTTCTGGGCGTGCTCCAGTCGATCGAGGCCTCGCCGGAACCCAGCCTGCTGCTGCACCCCGATGGCCCCAAGGGGACGGTGCGCGCCGGGATGATCCTGTCGGACGTGACCCCGGCGCTCAGCCGCGAGGCGGCGGACCTGCGCCGCGCCCTGACCGAGGTTGCCACGCTGCGCGCGTTGCAGGAGGCGGCGGTGACGACGCTGGAGGAGGGGCTGGCCGGGGCGCAGACGGCGCGCACGGAACTCAGCAAGGCGGTGTCGAACCGCACCGACCTGCCGCGCCGCTTCGTCACGGACCAGGTGGCGATGGAAAACCTGCTGAGCTCCGCCGACACGCTGGAGAGCTTTGCCGGCGGGCTGATGTCGGCGACGATCGAGGATGCCTCGGTCACGGTCGAACGGCCGGATTTCACCGCCGCGCGCGGCACGCTGGCGATGCCGGTGTCGGGCCGGGTGATCCGGGGCTATGACGAGGTCGACGCCGCCGGCGTGCGCCGCCCGGGCTGGGTGATCGCAACGCGCCCCCTGACGCTGGTGACGACGCCCTGGCCGGCAACCCTGCGCTATCTCGGTCCGCTGCTCGACTACGGCCAGGTGGCCATTCTGGAGCCGGACGAGGGCTTTCTGCTGGTGCTGGCCGGGCTGGGCCAGTTGTTCGGTTCGGTCGGCGAGGTCTTGCCCCAGGGCACGCCCGTGGGGTTGATGGGAGGGGCCGAGGCCGCCTCAACTCAAGCCTTTTTGATGTCCGCCGTGCAAGGAGGTGGCGCAGAGGCGACAGAAACGCTTTATATGGAACTCAGATGGAATGGATCGCCGGTGGACCCGACCGAATGGTTTGCCCGATCCGCGAAATGAAAGAAACGGACCGAGCATGAAAAGATTCGCCATGGCCGCGCTGGGCGGCACGCTGGCAGGCGCCATTCTGACGACGCAGGTGGCCGGGCCGCTGATCGCACAGGACAGTGAGCGCAATTCGACCGTCTATGAACAGCTCGACCTGTTCGGCGACGTGTTCGAGCGCATTCGCGGCCAGTATGTCGAAGAGGCCGAGACCAAGGACCTGATCGAGGCGGCGATCAACGGAATGCTGTCGTCGCTCGACCCGCATTCGAGCTATCTCGCGCCGGACGACGCCGCCGACATGCGGGTGCAGACACGCGGCTCGTTCGGGGGTCTCGGCATCGAGGTCACGCAGGAGCAGGGCTTCGTCAAGGTGGTCTCGCCGATGGACGGCACCCCGGCGGACGCCGCCGGCATCCTGGCGGGCGACTTCATCACCCATGTCGATGGCGAGAGCGTGCTGGGCCTGACGCTGGACGAGGCGGTCGACACGATGCGCGGGCCGGTCGGCTCGGAGATCATCATCACCGTGGTGCGCGAAGGCGTCGACGAGCCGTTCGACGTTTCGATCATCCGCGACGAGATCAAGCTGACCGCCGCCACGGTGCGCGCGGTGGGCAATGCGGTGGTGATCCGGGTCACCACCTTCAACGACCAGACCTATCCCAACGTCGCCGACGGCTTTGCCGAAGTGACCGAGGAACTGGGCGGGATCGAGAATATCGAGGGCGTGGTGCTCGACCTGCGCAACAACCCCGGCGGGCTGCTCAACCAGGCCATCGCGATTTCCGATGCCTTCCTCGAGTCGGGCGAGATCGTCTCGACCCGGGGCCGCAACCCGGAAGACACCGAGCGGGTGAACGCCGAACCCGGTGACCTGGCCGAGGGCCGGCCGATGGTCGTGCTGATCAACGGCGGGTCCGCTTCGGCCTCCGAGATCGTCGCCGGCGCGCTCAAGGATCATCACCGCGCCATCGTGGTGGGCACCAAAAGCTTTGGCAAAGGCTCGGTCCAGACGGTGATGCCGCTGCGCTCGGGCGGCGCGATGCGGCTGACCACGGCGCGCTACTACACGCCGTCGGGCCGCTCGATCCAGGCGCTGGGCGTCAGCCCGGACATCGTGGTCGAACAGCCCGTGCCGCATCCTGACGAGGCCGAGGACGAGGATGCGCGCGCGCGCCGGAGCGAGGCCGACCTGCGCGGGCGGCTGGAAAACGACAGCCTGTCAGAGGACGAGATCAAGCTGATCGAGGAAGAGCGCGAAGCCGCCGAAGAGGCCGCCAAACTGCGCGACGAGGACTTCCAGTTGTCCTATGCGGTCGACCTGCTCAAGGGTCTTGCGGCGATTGATCTGAAGTAGCACCGGCCCGGCCCTCTCTCGCGGCAGAGGGGGCCGGTCTGCCTAGGCCGGTTTTCCCAGCCGTCCGCGCGTGGCCGCCAAGAGGACGAGCACCGAGCCGAGCACAACAGCGGTCATCAGCGCCAACAGCACGCCCCCGGCATCGCCCGCCATGTCGGCCTCCGACACCAGCACCAGCAAACCGTTCGAGGTGTTGTATCCGGCATGCAGCAGGATGCACAAAAACACGCTGCCAGTGCGGTTGATCAGCCACGTATACCAGAAGGCATGCGCGGTGATCGACACCAGCAGGAACCCGACCTGGACGCCAAGCGCCGACACCGGCACCTCGCCCGCGCGCACCGCCGGATCGCCCCAGAGCAGCGGGAAGTGCCAGAACGCCCAGACCAGACCCAACAGCAGCGTGGCGCGAAACGGGGTCAGGGTTTCCTGCAAGGTCGGCAACCCGAAGCCGCGCCACCCCGGCTCCTCATTACCGCCGCCGATCAGCGCCATGAACACGAACAACGGCGCATAGGAGGCCAGTCGCGCAGGCGCGAGGCTGAAGTCGATGGAATGACCCAAGGCGACGAACAGCGCCGAGGCGATGGCCACCAGCAGCACCGGAAAGCCCAGCACGAACAGATACCAGCCCAAGCCGAGGCGCCACTTGAACAGACCCTTGAACCACGCCCAGGGGTCCCGGCCCAGCGCGATGGTCACGATCAGCGCGGCCAGCAGCGGGCCGAAGCCGCCGGCATAGTGGCCCAGGGTCGCAAGCGGCCCCTCACCCTGCCAGAACCCGAAAATCCAGGCGCTCCAGGACAGGGCATAGGCGGTCGTGACGAAGGCGAGAAACGGGTGTCGCATGCTCTCGTCGGCTCCCTTCCCAAGTCCGGGCATGTCTAGCACCGCGCCCGGTGCCGGAAAATGTGGCCCGGCGTCGCATTCGCCGACGCGGCCTGTTGGCCTTCGGCCCGCATGCGCATAATCTCGCCCGGCACGACACCGGAGCCCGCCCGCCATGACCCCCGACGACATCTCGCGCCTTCCCTATCGTCCCAATGTCGGCATCATGCTGGCCAATCCCAGGGGACTTGTGTTCGCGGGGCAGCGGTATGACGCGCCGCGCCTTGGCATCGACGAAACCGCCTGGCAGGCGCCGCAGGGCGGGATCGACGAGGGCGAGGAACCGCTGGCCGCCGCGCTGCGCGAACTGCGCGAGGAAACCGGCGTCACCCCGGATCTGGTCACGGTCGAGGCGGAATATCCCGGCTGGATCACCTACGACCTGCCGCCGGATGTGGTGCCGCGGATCTGGAAGGGGCGGTTTCGCGGCCAGAAACAGCGCTGGTATCTGATGCGCTTTCACGGCGCCGACGAACAGATCGTGATCGAGACCGCGCATCCCGAGTTTCGGCAATGGACCTGGATCGACCCACGCGACCTGGTGGAAAAGATCGTGCCGTTCAAACGCGATATCTACGCGCAGGTGATCGCGGCATTCGGTGATAGACTGGGGGCGCACCGCTGACCGGAGACCGCCATGATCCGCCTGATCGCATTCGTCGCAGCACTGAGCCTGCCGCTGCCGGGACTGGCGCTGTCCTGTCTGCCCTATTCGCACACCCAGGCGTTTCTCGATGCCAATGCCGCGGCGGAGCGATACATCGTGGTGACCGGCCGGCTCGATTTCGACAGCCGCGATCTGCCCGGGACCGACGGCGTGAATGCGGCCGAGGACAGCACGTTGTCCGCGCGGGTCACGGGCACCTCGCTGTCCTATGCCGGGTTCGTCACGCCGTTCGACCGGACGATCCGGGTGAACGTGGCCTGCGCCGCGATGTGGTGCGGGCAACTTGACGCCGGGCACCACTACCTGATGTTCCTGCGTCAGGGCGGCGGGGACTGGGTGCTGGAACAGGCCCCCTGCACCCCGATGGCGTTCTTCGAGCCGACCGCGCAGATGGAGGCCGAGGTGGTGGCCTGCATGCAGGGCGGGCCTTGCGCGGCGGTGCGGTAGGGCTGGGGTGGACGGGATGCCATCGGGACTCCAAATGAGAACAAAACGTGAATATACTACCGACTCACCATGTTTGCAGAATTGTCCATCACCTCCAATTTCACCTTCCTGACCGGGGGATCGCACGCCGAGGAATATGCCGGGCGGGCGGCGCTGATGGGCATGCCCGCCTTTGTCATCGCCGACGAGAACTCGGTCGCCGGGATCGTGCGTGCCCATGTGGCGACGCGCGAGATTGCCCGGCAGGTGGCCATGCGCCGCGACTTCGAGGCCGCGCACGGTCCGGTCGGCCCGCCCGCGCCGGCACATTGCCCGCGCGCACCTTCCGCCGATATCGCCAATGTGCCCCGGCTGATCCCCGGCGCGCGGATCGTCACCGACGAGGGCGTGACGCTGACCGCCCTGCCCCGCGACCGGGCAGCCTGGGGGCGTCTTACCCGGCTGATCACGCTGGGCCGGCGGCGCGCGCCCAAGGGCAGCGCGCTGATCCGGGTCGGCGATGTGCTGGACTGGGGGGTGGGGATGGAACTGCTGCTGCACGTGCCCGAGCCTGTGCCCGAGGGCTGGCGCGGGCAGGTGGCGCGGCTGATCCGCAAGTTCGCCGCGCAGATGACGCTGGTGCTGGCGCCGCGCTACGACGGGCAGGACAGCATCCGCCTGGCCGGGCTGCGGGCGCTGGCGGACGGGCTTGGCCTGCCCTGCGTCGCCTCGGCCATGCCGATCATGCATCACGCCCGCCGCCGCCGGCTGGTCGACGTGATGTGCGCGATCCGCACCGGGCGGCAGGTCGAGACGCTGGGGCGGCTGGCCCAGCCCAACGCCGAAAAGCGCCTGCGCTCCGAGGCCGAGATGCTGCGGCTGTTTCGCGGCCACGAGGACGCGGTGCACCGGGCCGGCGAGATCGCGGCGCGCTGCACCTTCTCGCTGGACGAGCTGCGCTATGAATACCCGTCCGAGATTTCCGGCGACGAGACCCCCTCGGCCCGGCTGGAGCGGCTGGCGCGGGCAGGACTGCGCGATCACTACCCCGATGGCGTGCCCGAGCGGGTTCAGAAGATGCTGGAACACGAGCTGACCCTGATCGCCAAGCTGAAATACGAGCCCTATTTCCTGACCGTGCGCGACATCGTGGCCTTTGCTCGGTCGCGCGGCATCCTGTGCCAGGGGCGCGGCTCGGCGGCGAATTCGGTGGTGTGTTTCGCGCTGGGCGTCACCAGCGTAAGCCCCGAGATCGGCACCATGGTGTTCGAGCGCTTCGTATCCGAGGCGCGCGACGAACCGCCCGATATCGACGTGGATTTCGAACATGAACGCCGCGAGGAGGTGATCCAGCACATCTACGAGAAATACGGCCGTCACCGCGCCGGGCTGTGCGCCACGGTGATCCATTATCGCGGCAAGCGGGCGATCCGCGAGGTCGGCCGCGCCATGGGGCTGGGCGAGGACACCATCGCGGCGATGTCGAGCCAGGTCTGGGGCTGGGGCGGCGGCGGGCTGCGCGAGGATCGGCTGCGCGAAATCGGCCTCGATGCGCGCGATCCGCGGCTGATGCAGGTGATGGAACTGGTCGACGAGATCCAGGGCTTCCCCCGCCACCTGTCGCAGCATGTCGGCGGTTTCATCATCACCGAGGGGCGGCTGGACGAACTGGCGCCGGTGGAAAACGCCACCATGGAGGACCGCACCGTGATCTGCTGGGACAAGGACGACATCGACGCGCTGGGCATCCTCAAGGTCGACGTGCTGGCGCTGGGCATGCTGACCTGCATCCGCAAGGCCTTCGACCTGATCGCGGCGCATCACCATGTCGATCATTCGCTGGCCAGCCTGCCGCCCGAGGACCCGGTGGTCTACGACATGCTGTGCCGGGCCGATTCGCTGGGGGTGTTCCAGGTGGAAAGCCGGGCGCAGATGAATTTCCTGCCCCGGATGAAGCCGCGCAACTTCTACGACCTGGTGATCCAGGTGGCGATCATCCGGCCCGGCCCGATCCAGGGCGACATGGTGCACCCGTTCATCCGGCGGCGAAACGGCGAGGAGGCGGTGAGCTTTCCCTCGGACGCGCTGGGGCAGGTGCTGGCGAAAACGCTGGGGGTGCCCTTGTTCCAGGAACAGGCGATGCAGATCGCGATCATCGGCGCGGGCTTTACCCCCGACGAGGCCGACCGGCTGCGCCGCTCGCTCGCCACGTTCAAGAAACACGGCTCGGTCAGCGCGTTTCGCGGCCGCTTCATGAGGGGCATGCGCGACAACGGCTATGACGCGGAGTTCGCGGCGCGGTGTTTCAGCCAGATCGAGGGCTTCGGCAGCTACGGCTTTCCCGAAAGCCACGCGGCGAGCTTTGCGCTCCTGGTCTATGCCTCGGCCTGGCTCAAGCGTCACCACCCCGGCATCTTCGCCTGCGCGCTTCTGAATTCGCAGCCGATGGGCTTTTACGCCCCGGCCCAGATCGTGCGCGACGCGCGCGAACACGGGGTCGCGGTGCGGCCGGTCTGCGTCAACGCGAGCTATTGGGACAACGTGATGGAGCCTGACGGGCGCGGCGGGCTGGCGCTGCGCCTGGGGTTTCGCCAGATCCGCGGCATGGCCGAGGACGAGGCGCGCTGGATCACCGGGGCGCGCGGCAACGGCTATGTCACGATCGAGGACATCTGGCGCCGCGCCGGCACGCCGCCGCGCCTGATCGCCCGGCTGGCCGAGGCCGATGCCTTCGCGTCGCTGGGCCTCGACCGGCGCGCGGCGCTGTGGCAGGCCCGGGCGATCACCGCCGAAAAGCCGCTGCCGCTGTTCGCCGGCGACCTCGATGGCGAGGGCATTGACGAAGGCGCGGTGCGCCTGCCCGCGATGAGCCTGGGCGAAGAGGTGGTGGAGGATTACCTCGCCACCCGCCTGACCCTGCGCGCCCACCCGATCGCGCTGTTGCGCGCCCGCCTGACGCCGGACATTCCCGCGCCCCGCCCCGATGCCGCACCCGGGGGAGCCGCCTTGTCGTGAGTATTTTTGCCAAGATGAAGCAGGGGCGTGTTTTGGGTAATGCGCCGGACCTGCACGCAAGGCCGCCTGACGGTGGCACGGTCAATCGGGGTTCGGGGGTAACCCCCCTGCGACGGACCTTGCCCCTACAATTTCGGCAGGAAACTGCCCCGCATCGCCGCGATATGGTCGTGGATGCGCTGGGCCGCCGGGGTCAGGGGCGTGTCGGCGCGGTGCAGCAGGAACCAGGTGCGCTCGATCGGCAGGCCGGGCAGGTCGAGGGTGACCAGCCGGCCCGCGTGCAGCTCTTCGACCACGGTGTGTTGCGAGATCAGCGCCACGCCGAGACCCGCGATCACCGCCTGCTTGATGGTCTCGTTCGAGCTCATGGTGATCACCTCATAGGGCCGGCCATCGCCGATCCGGTCGAGAAAGCGGCTCATCAGGATGCGGGTGCCGGAGCCGTCCTCGCGGCCGATGAAGGTCTCGTCGAACAGGTCGTCGGCGGCGATGTTCGCAACCCCGGCCAGCCTGTGCCCCGGCGGCGCGATCAGCACATGCGGATGCGGGCCGAGCGGTTCGGAGACGTTGGCTGGCATCCTGGGCGGGCGGCCCATGATCGCCAGGTGGACCTGCCGGGCTTCGAGGGCGGCGATGATCTGTTCGCGATTGCCGATGATCAGCTCGACCTTGATGTCGGGAAAGGCGGATTTCAGCGTCGCGACCAGCGCCGGGGCGTAATATTTGCCGGTCGAGACCACGCCGATCCGGACCAGCCCGGCGCGGCCCTTGCGGTGTTCGGTGACGTCGCGAAGGCAGGCCTCGAGCTCCGATTCGATCCGCGCCACGGTGGCGACGACCAGCCGGCCCTCTTCGGTCAGATCCATGCCGCCGCCCTCGCCCCGGAGCAGCATCGGGGCCTCGCAATGGTCGGCGAGTTGCTTGAGCTGGGCATGCACCGCAGGGGGAGTGAGACGAATTGCCTCAGCCGCGCGGGTGATCGACCCATGCGTGGCGACCGCGGCAAGTGCCCGTAATTGCTTGAGAGTTATTGCGTCCGTACGTCGCATCTTCAGGATTTTCTAATCCATGTTTTATCTTATTAAATTCTATAGACGTTCAGCCCGTGCCACGACAAGGGGGCTCTGGCCCCTGATCTGATCCGGGCCGGAGGACGGGAGGAATGATGAACGCAAGCGATGTCATCGACGACACGTCACGGATTCCGGCCGACCTGGCGCCGGTGATCGCGGCGCTGGCGACGGTCGGGCGCAGCCTGTGCCGCACGATCAAGCGCGGCCCCCTGGGCGGCGCATTGGGGGCCGGGGTCGGCGAAAACCTGGGCGGCGACCAGCAAAAGGCGCTGGACGTGATGGCCGACGAGGCCTTTGCCGCCGAACTGGCGGCGACGCCGGTGCGCTACTATGCCTCCGAGGAACAGGACGACGTGGTCGAGATGAATCCCGATGGCCGTTTCGCGCTGGCCATCGACCCGCTGGACGGGTCGTCCAACATCGACGTGAACGTATCCATCGGCACGATCTTCTCGATCTTCGAGGCCAAACCCGGCGATCCGCTGGGCAGCGTGCTGCGCCCGGCGCATGAGCAACTGGCGGGCGGATACATCATCTACGGCCCGCAGACCTTTCTGGTGGTGACCTTCGGGGCGGGCGTGCAGAGCTACCTGCTCGACCCCGACAGCGGCCAGTGGCGGCTGGTCGAGGCCGATCTGAAGGTGCCCGAGTTCAGCCGGGAATTTGCCATCAACGCCTCGAACTACCGGCACTGGAGCCCGGCGATCCGGGCCTATATCGACGATTGCCTGGCCGGCGACACCGGGCCGCGCGACGAGAATTACAACATGCGCTGGGTCGCCTCGCTGGTGGCGGAAACGCACCGGATCATCTCGCGCGGCGGCATCTTCCTTTACCCGGCGGACGAGCGGGCGGGGTATGAGCGCGGCCGGCTTCGGATGGTCTATGAATGCGCGCCGATCGCCTTTCTGATCGAGCAGGCGGGCGGCAAAGCCACCGACGGGCATGACCGGATCATGGCGCAGACCGCCACCGAACTGCATGGCCGCACCCCGTTCGTTTTCGGCAGCGCCGTGAAGGTCGACCGCGTGACGGCCTACCAGGATCTGCCGGTCGAGGAAGTCTCGGCCCTGTTTGGAACCCGCGGCCTGTTCCGCGCCTGAGGACTGACCCCATGAGCAAGAAACACCCCATCATCTCGGTCACGGGCTCGTCGGGCGCCGGCACCTCGACTGTCAAGGGCACGTTCGACCAGATCTTTCGCCGCGAGGGCGTGACCGCCGTGTCGATCGAGGGCGATGCCTTCCACCGCTACAACCGCGCCGACATGAAGGCGGAGCTGGAGCGGCGCTATGCCAGTGGCGATCACACGTTCAGCCATTTCAGCTATGAGGCCAACGTGCTGGATGAGCTGGAGCGGGTGTTTCGCGAATATGGCGAGACCGGCGGCGGGCGCACCCGGCACTATGTCCACGACGAGGACGAGGCGGCGAGATACGGCGCCCCGCCCGGCACCTTCACCGACTGGGCGGCGTTCGAGGACGGCAGCGACCTGCTGTTCTACGAGGGGCTGCACGGCGCGGTGGTGAACGGTGAGGTGAACCTTGCCAAACATGCCGACCTCAAGATCGGGGTGGTGCCGGTGGTGAACCTCGAGTGGATTCAGAAGATCCACCGCGACAAGGCCAGCCGGGGCTATACCACCGAAGCGGTGACGGACGTGATCCTGCGCCGGATGCACGCCTATGTGCATTGCATCACGCCGCAGTTCACCGAGACCGACATCAACTTTCAGCGGGTGCCGGTGGTCGATACCTCGAACCCGTTCATCGCGCGCTGGATTCCGACCGCCGACGAAAGCCTGGTGGTGATCCGGTTCAAGAACCCGCGCGGCATCGACTTCCCCTATCTGACCCAGATGATCGAGGGCAGCTGGATGAGCCGGGCCAACTCCATCGTCATTCCGGGCGGCAAGATGGACCTGGCGATGCAGCTGATCTTTACCCCGATGATCGAACGGCTGGTCAGCCAGTCCAAACGCGCCTGAGAGGAAGCCCGATGAACGTCCAGACCCAGATCGACACCACCACCGAAGACCTGATGGCGAACGCGATCCGCGCGCTGGCGATGGATGCGGTTCAGGCGGCCAATTCGGGGCATCCGGGCGCGCCGATGGGGCTGGCAGATGTGGCGACGGTGCTGTTCAACCGCTTCATGCGGGTCGATCCGGCGGCGGACAAATGGCCGGACCGCGACCGTTTCGTGATGAGCGCCGGGCATGGCTCGATGCTGCTTTACGCGATCAATCACCTGTTGGGCTACGACGACATGGGGATCGACCAGATCCGCAATTTCCGCCAGTTGGGGTCGCGCACCGCCGGGCACCCGGAATATGGCCACGCCAAGGGCATCGAGGTGACGACCGGGCCGCTCGGGCAGGGTATATCCTCGGCGGTGGGCATGGCGCTGGCCGAGCGGATGGCGAACGCGCGGTTTGGGGACGATCTGGTGGATCACTTCACCTATGTCATCGCCGGTGACGGCTGTCTGATGGAGGGGATTTCGCACGAGGCCATCGACTTTGCCGGGCACTACCGGCTGGGGCGGCTGATCGTGCTGTGGGACGACAACAGGATCACTATCGACGGGTCGACGGACATTTCAACCTCGACGGATCAGCAAGCGCGGTTCGCGGCGGCGGGCTGGCATGTTCTGGCGGTGGACGGGCACGACAAGGCGGCGATTGCCGAGGCGATCGCGGCGGCTCGGGCCGATGCGCGGCCCTCGATGATCGCCTGCCGCACGGTGATCGGATATGGCGCACCGAACAAGCAGGGCAGCCATTCGGTCCACGGCGCGCCGTTGGGGGCGGACGAGGTGGCCGCGACGCGCGGAGCGCTGGGCTGGAGCCATGCGCCGTTCGAGGTGCCGGGAGCGGTCTACGATGCCTTCCACGCCATCGCCGCACGGGGGCGGGATGCCCGGCAGGACTGGGAAAAGCGCCTTGGCGGGCATCCGAAGCAGGATGCGTTCGAGACGGCGCAGGCCAACCCCGACGCCCGCGCGCTGGATGCGGCGATGGGTGCCTACAAGGCCAAGCTGGCGCAGGACGCGCCCAAGGTGGCGACCCGCAAGGCCAGCGAAATGGCGCTTGAGGTTGTGAACGCGACGCTGCCCAACACGGTGGGCGGCTCGGCCGACCTGACCGGATCGAACCTGACCTTCACCAGGGGGATGCGCGATGTCGTGGCCGGGGATTTCACGGGCAACTACATCCGCTACGGCGTGCGCGAACATGGCATGGCGGCGATCATGAACGGGATCGCGCTGCATGGCGGCTTTGTCCCTTATGGCGGCACGTTCCTGGTCTTCGCCGACTACATGCGCGGCGCGATGCGGCTGTCGGCGCTGATGGGGCTCAGGGTGATCTATGTGCTGACGCATGACAGCATCGGGCTGGGCGAGGACGGGCCGACCCACCAGCCGGTCGAGACGCTGGCCAGCCTGCGCGCGATGCCCAACATGATGGTGTTTCGCCCTGCCGATGCGGTCGAGACCGCCGAGGCCTGGCAGGCGGCGCTGGAACTCGAGACGACCCCAAGCGTGCTGTCGCTGTCGCGGCAAGGGTTGCCGACGCTGCGCACCAGCCACAGCGACGCCAACCTGACCGCAAGGGGCGCCTATGTGCTGCGCGAGGCGGACGGGGCGCGCGACGTGACGCTGATCGCCACCGGCTCGGAGGTCGAGATCGCGCTGGCGGCGGCGGAGATGCTGGCCGCTGACGGGATCAGGGCGGCGGTGGTGTCCGCGCCGTGTTTCGAGGCCTTCGCGCAGCAGCCCGACGCCTATCGCGCAACCGTTCTGGGCGATGCGCCCCGCGTCGGAGTCGAGGCGGCGGTGCGGCAGGGCTGGGATGCGCTGATCGGCACCGGCGGCGCGTTCGTCGGAATGACCGGCTTTGGCGCATCCGCCCCGGCAGAGGCGCTTTACCAACATTTCGGCATCACGGCGGATGCCGTCGCGGCAGCCGCAAAATCCCTCATCAAGGAGACCTGACATGGCGCTTATCACCCTTCGCCAATTGCTCGACCACGCCGCCGAACAGGGCTACGGCGTGCCGGCCTTCAACATCAACAACATGGAACAGGGCCTGGCGATCATGCGCGCGGCGGCGAAATGCGACGCGCCGGTGATCATGCAGGCCAGCCGGGGCGCGCGCTCTTATGCCGGCGACATCATGCTGCGCCACATGATCCAGGCGCTGTCGGAGATGTATCCCGACATCCCGATCTGCATGCATCAGGACCACGGCAACAACGAGGCGACGTGCCTGTCCGCGATCCGCCACGGCTTTACCAGCGTGATGATGGACGGCTCGCTCGAGGCCGACATGAAGACGCCCGCGAGCTATGACTACAACGTCGAGATCACCGAGCGGGTGGCGCGGATGGCGCATTGGGTGGGCGCAAGCGTCGAGGGCGAGTTGGGCGTTCTGGGCAACCTCGAGACCGGCGAGGCGGCCAAGGAGGACGGATCGGGGGCGGAAGGCAAGCTCACGCGCGAAGACATGCTGACCGACCCGGATCAGGCGGCGGATTTCGTCGCGCGCACCAAGGTGGACGCGCTGGCGATTGCCTGTGGCACCTCGCACGGGGCCTACAAGTTCTCGCGTAAGCCGACCGGCGACATCCTTGCGATCAGCCAGATCGAGGCGATCCATGCGCGGATTCCCGATGTGCACCTTGTCATGCACGGCTCGTCCTCGGTGCCGCAATACCTGCAAGACCTGATCAACGATTTCGGCGGCAACATGCCCCAGACCTATGGCGTGCCGGTCGAGGAGATCGAGCGCGGCATCAAGTCGGGCGTGCGCAAGGTGAACATCGACACCGACAACCGCATGGCGATCACCGGCCAGTTCCGCCGGGTGGCGATGGAGAAGGCGTCGGAGTTCGACCCGCGCAAGTTCATGATCCCGGCGATGGACGAGATGGAAAAGTTGTGCCTTGACCGGTTCGAGCGCTTCGGCACGGCGGGCAATGCCGCGAAGATCAAGGTGATCGACATCGACGACATGGCCAAACGCTATGAAGGCGGTTCGCTCGACCCGAAAGTCGCCCCGGCGCGGGCGGCGGAGTAGGCTTTGAACATCGCGCCCGGGGCGTGATAGACGGGGGCGACCCGGCGCCGCCGCCGCCCCAGACAGGAGACATGCCATGCCCTTTGACCGTTCCATCAAGATCGCGCCTTCGATCCTGTCGGCCGATTTCGCCAATTTCGGTGCCGAGATCAGGGCGATCGAAGCCGAGGGCGCCGATTGGGTGCATGTCGACGTGATGGACGGGCATTTCGTGCCGAACCTGACCTTCGGCCCGCCCGCGGTGAAGGCGTTTCGCCCGCATGTGACGACCTTCATGGACGTGCACCTGATGATCGCGCCGGTGGACCCCTATATCGAGGCCTATGCCGAGGCGGGCGCCGACATGATCACCGCGCATGTCGAGGCCGGGCCGCATATCCACCGCACGCTGCAGGCGATCAAGGCGACCGGCAAGATGGCGGGCGTGTCGCTCAACCCCGGCACGCCGCTGGAGAGCATCGAGCATGTGCTCGACCTCTGCGACATGGTGTTGATCATGACGGTGAACCCCGGCTTCGGCGGGCAGAAATTCATCCACTCGGGCGTCGAGAAAACCCGCCGCCTGCGGGCCATGATCGGGGATCGGCCGATCCATATCCAGATCGACGGCGGCGTGACGACCGAGACCGCGCCTTTGGTGGCTGCTGCCGGGGCCGATGTGCTGGTGGCGGGCTCTGCGGTGTTCAAGGGTGGATCGGTCGACAAGGCGTCGGTCTATGGCGACAATATCCGCGCGATCCGTGCCGCTGCCGAAGGCGTCACGGGAAAAGTTGCCTGAAGGAGACAGCGACAATGGCCGCGATACCCCCGGTTTGCGATTTCGACGCCCCGATCCATGATTTCAGCCTGCCCGATGGCGAGGGCACGGTCTTCTCGCTCGACGATGTGCGCGGCAAGAACGGCACGCTCGTGATGTTCATCTGCAACCACTGTCCCTATGTGCTGGCGGTGATCGACCGGATCGTGCGCGATGCCAAGGCGTTGCAGGATCTGGGCGTCGGCGTGGTGGCGATCAGCGCCAATGACGTGGCGGACTATCCCGAGGACGCGCCCGACAAGATGGTCGAGATGGCGCGCAAGCACGGTTTCACCTTCCCCTATCTCTACGACGAGAGCCAGGAGGTCGCGCGGGCCTATGGGGCGGTCTGCACGCCGGATTTCTTCGGCTACAACGCGGCGGGCGGGCTGCAGTATCGCGGGCGGCTCGACGCCTCGAAAAAGGAGGCCGGGCCGCAAGACCTGAAACGCGAGCTGTTCGAGGCGATGAAACAGGTGGCCGAGACCGGGCGCGGGCCGAAGGAACAGGTGCCGTCGATGGGCTGTTCGATCAAATGGAAGGATGCCGCGTGAACATCGTTTTCGACCTCGACGGAACCCTGATCGACAGCGCGCCGGACCTGCAAACGGCGGTGAACCTGATGCTGGAGGGCGAGGGCAAGCCGCCGCTGGACCTGCCGACCATCACCTCGTTCATCGGCAACGGGCTGCCGAAGCTGGTGGAACGCTCGCTTGATGCGCGCGGCATATCGCAAAGCCGGTATCCGCAGCTTTGCGACACGGTGCGCGACTTCTATTCCGCCGCCCCGGCCGACCTGACCCGTCCCTATCCCGGTGTGACCGAGGCGCTGCGGGCGCTCAAGGCGGCGGGGCACAGGCTGGGCGTCTGCACCAACAAGCCCGAGGAACCGGCGCTGCTGGTGCTGCACCTTTTGGGGCTGGGCGGGTTCTTCGACGTGGTCGTCGGGGGCGACACGCTGGAACGGAAGAAACCCGACCCCGAACCGCTGGAACACGTCTTTGCGGCGCTGGGGGACGGCGCGCGGCTTTATGTCGGGGATAGCGAGGTCGACGCCGAGACTGCAAGGCGCACCGGGGTGCGGTTCGCGCTCTTCACCGAAGGATATCGCAAACAGCCGGTGGCGGCCCTGCCGCATGACTGGCGGTTCGCGGAATTCGACGCCCTGCCCGGCATCGTCGCGGCCCTGTCCCAAACCGCCCCGGCGTGAGGCTGGCGGCGCTGATCTTCGATGTCGACGGCACGCTGGCCGAGACCGAAGAGGCGCACCGGGCGGCCTTCAACCGGGCTTTTGACGCGCGGGGGCTGAGCTGGCATTGGAGCCGGGAGACCTACCGCGACCTCCTGCGCACCCCCGGCGGCAAGGAACGGATGCGCGCCTTTCAGGACAGCCTGCCCGACGCCGCGCGGCGGTTGGCGGCAGACGAGATCGCGCAGCTTCATGCCGAGAAGACGGCGATCTATGGCGACATTCTGAACAGCGGCGGGCTTGACCTGCGGCCCGGTGTGGCCGGGCTGATCGCGGCGGCGCGTGCAGGAGGGCTGCGGCTGGCGGTGGCGACCACGACCAGCCGCGCCAATGTCACGGCGCTGACGCGGTGCTGCTGGAGGCAGGAACCGGACACGGTGTTCGACGCGATCGCGGCGGGCGACGAGGTGGCGGCGAAGAAACCGGCGCCGGATGTCTATCGGCTGGCGCTGGCGCGGCTGGGCCTGCCGCCCGATGCCTGCATCGCCTTCGAGGACAGCGCCATCGGGTTGCGTGCGGCCCTGGCTGCCGGGTTGCCGGTGGTGGTGACGCCCTCGACCTATACGCAGGGCGAGGATTTCACGGGCGCGGCGCTGGTGGCCGACAGCCTGACCGGCCTCACGCCCGCGCAGCTAGCCCGGATCGGCGGCGATCTCGCGTAGCTGATCAAGAAACGCCGAGTCGAGATGGCCATCGGGCACCATCGCGTGCACCGCCTGAAACGCCCGGACCGCGCGTTCGGTGTTGTGGCCGACAAAGCCGTCAACGCCGTGGGTATCGAACCCCGCCTGAGTCAGAAGCACCTGGGCCGTGACGACATCGGTTCTGGACAGCGGGGTTTGATCCTCGGGCCAGGCTTTGCGGAACGGTTTGCCGCCGGCGATCCGGTCGCTGAGATGGCCGATGGCAATGGCGTAGGACTGGGCCCGGTTGTAGGCGGTGAGCACCAGGAAATTGCGCAGGACCAGAAGCGCGGCACCGCGATGCCCGGCGGGCAGCAGGATGGTCCCCGCGCCATAGTCTGGCAGCGCGCCGCCCGTCGCATCCGTGACCCCCATCGCCGCCCAGTCGCGGGTCGGGCGGGCGGCATCGGGGGCGGAAAGGCCATAATCGAACGCTGCCGGCAACCTGACCTCGAGACCCCAGGGCTGGCCGGTCTTCCAGCCGTGTTTCTTGAGGTAATTGGCAATCGAGGCCAGCGCGTCGGACGGGTCTTCGCCCCAGAGATCAAGCCGACCGTCACCGTCGAAATCGACCCCGAAGCCAAGCACCGAGGTGGGCATGAACTGGCCGTGCCCCATCGCCCCGGCCCATGAGCCGAACATCGTTTCCGGTTTGACCTTGTGTGTCTGCACCATCCTGAGCGCCGCGATCAACTGATCCTCGAACAGGGCCGCACGGCGGCCGCGAAAGGCCAGCGTCGCCAGCGCCGAGATTACCGGGAAGCGCCCCGGCACCACGCCATAGCCGGTCTCGAGCCCCCAGATCGCGGCGATCACTTCGGGCTCGACCGAAAAGGTCATCTCGATCCGGTTCAGCAGGTCGCGGTGGCGGCGCAGCATCTGCCGCCCGATCCGCGCACGTTCGTCCGAGGCGGTGATGTCCAGATATTCGCGGATCGGAAGCGAGAACTCGCTCTGGTCGGCCTGCCGCTCGATCACCTCGGGCAGAAAGGTGGCCTCGGCCATCGCACGGTGCAGGACGGCGGGCCTGATCCGGCGTTCAAGTGCGCGGGGGACGAATTCCTCGTCGACCCAGGCGCGGAACACGGCGGCGTCGCTCGGCCACTGATCTTGGTCCATTCATCGGTTCCTTCTGGAACGATCAACACGGTATGGGCGGCGGCATCATTTTCGCTGCCGCCGCACCGCCTTCTTGCGCGACACCGGCGCTTTCGCCCCGTTGCGGCGTCCGCCGGTCCTGAGCGTCTTGCCGTTCACCTCGATCAGCTCCAGCATCAGCCCGCCGGTCACCGGCACCGCCTCGGCCAGCCGGACCGTCACCGGCAGCCCGATCGACAATTCCTGCCCCGAGCGTTCGCCGGTCAGGGTCTTGGCGTTGTCGTCATAGCGGTAATACTCGGCCCCGATGGTCGACACCGGGATCAACCCGTCGGCGCCGGTCTCGTCGAGCTTCACGAAGGCGCCAAAGCGCTGGATACCGGAGATATGGCCGGAAAACTCGTTGCCGACGCGTTCGGACAGGTAGGCGGCGAGGTAGCGGTCGGTGGTGTCACGCTCGGCCGCCATCGAGCGGCGCTCGGTCTCGGAGATATGCTGCGCGGTGGCCTCGAGCTGGTCGATATCGGCGCGGCTGAGGCCGTCGTCGCCCCAGCCATGCCCCGAGATCAGCGCGCGGTGAACGATCAGGTCGGAATAGCGCCGGATCGGGCTGGTGAAATGCGCGTAGTTCTTCAGGGCCAGACCGAAATGGCCGAAATTTTCCGGCGTGTAGTAAGCCTGCTGCATCGAGCGCAGAGTGGAAATGTTGATGAGCTCGTCAAACTCGCTGCCCTCGGCCTGCGACAGGAGCGAGTTGAGGTGACGGGTTTGCAGGACCATCCCCTTGGCCAGCGTGAAGCCCGAGGCCTGCGCCACTTCGCGCAGCGCCTCCATCTTTTCGGGGCTGGGTTCTTCGTGCACACGAAACAGCAGCGGACGTTTCAGACGGTTGAGTTCCTCGGCGGCGGCGACGTTGGCCAGCACCATGAATTCCTCGATCATCCGGTGCGCATCGAAGCGCTCGGCAAGGCGGACGCTTTCGACCTTGCCGTCCTCGTTCAGCACGATCTTGCGCTCCGGCAGGTCGATGTCGAGCGGCTGGCGTTTCGCGCGGGCATCACGCAAGGCGTAATAGGCGGCATAGAGCGGCTCGATCACCTCGTCCATCAGCGGCGCGCATGTCTCGTTCGCGTCGCCGTCATGGGCGGCCTGCACCTCGACGTAATTCAGCGAGGCCTTCGATTTCATCATGCCGCGGATGAAGCTGTGCGAGCGCTTGTTGCCATGTGCGTCGATCACGATGCGCGCGGCGATCACGGCGCGCGGCACGCCTTCGTGCAGCGAGCACAGGTCACCCGACAGACGGTCGGGCAGCATTGGCACCACACGGTCGGGGAAGTAGGTGGAATTTCCGCGATTGCGCGCCTCGCGGTCCAGGGCCGAACCGGGCGTGACGTAATGCGCGACATCCGCGATGGCGACCCAGACGACGTGGCCGCCTGGGTTTTTCGCGTTGTCGTCGGGATGCGCCCAGACGGCATCGTCATGGTCGCGGGCATCGGACGGGTCGATGGTGACAAGCGGCAGGTGGCGCAGGTCTTCGCGGCCCTCGAGGCCGGCGGGCTTCATCGCGTCGGCCTCGGCGATGACCTCGTCGGGGAAGGCGTCGGGGATGCCGTGCTGGTGGATCGCGATCAGGCTGACGGCGCGCGGCGCCGAGGGGTCGCCAAGGCGCGCGACGATGCGCGCGCGCGGCAGGCCCATGCGCTCGCGCGGGCCGGATTGCTGTGCCTCGACCAGTTCACCGTCCTTCGCGCCCTCCTCGGCCCCGGCGGGCACCATCCATTCCTTGTCCGCACCCTTGTCGATCGGCGTGACGCGCCCGCCCTCCGCGCCCTTGCGGAAGATGCCGAGAATGCGCTCGGGATTGGTGCCGATGCGGCGGATCAGGCGTGCCGCGTAGGCGTGATCCTCGCCATTGACCTCGGTCATGCGGGCCAGAATCCGGTCGCCCGCCGCCAGCCCCGGATCACCGGATTTGGCGACGAACAGCACCTTCGGCGCCTCGCCCTCGCCCTGCCATTCCAGCGGGCGGGCGAACAGCTCGCCATCCGCCCCCGGCCCGGTCACTTCGAGCACCGCGACCGGCGGCAGCTTGTCGGGATCTCGGTAGGTTTTCTTGCGCTTGGTCAGATGTCCATCGTCCTCAAGTTCACGCAGGATGCGCTTGAGGTCGATCCGGGCGGCCCCCTTGATCCCGAAAGCGCGCGCGATGTCGCGTTTCGAGGTCAGGGTCGGGTTGTCGGAGATCCAGGTCAGGATTTCGTCTTTGGAAGGTATGCGTGTCATGGGCCAGCCGTAGCATGCGCGATTGCAAAGGTCAGCGCCCAACAGCAGGTAAATCTGACGCAACGTCAACATCGTTCAGAACCGGCAGCCGCGCGACCCGCGAAAACGGCAGGGTGGCCAGTGTGTCGGCCATTGCGTGCGGGCTGGACCAGCGCACGCCGGCGAACAGCCCGGCCGGAACCGCGGCGCTGCGTTTCAGCCCGATCGCCCAGAAGCCGCCGTCGCTGGCCGGGCCGATCACCGCGGGATGATCGCCAAGGGCAGCAAAGCCGGCGGCGACATGGGCGCGGGTGATGGCCGGAATGTCAGCGCCAATGATCAGGACCGGTCCCGGCGGCAGGCCGCGAAACAGCCGCCCCATGCGGTCGCCCAGATCGCCCGGCCCCTGCCCGATGCGCGCGAGATCGGGCAACATCGGCGAGTTCAGCGCGGTATCCGGTGCGACGGCCAGGATGGTATCCCAGCCCGGGGACGTGACGCCGCGCGCCAGCGTGCGCAGCCGGTGACGCATCCACCAGGCGGCGCGGACATAGCCGATGTCCTGGCCCAGCCGGGTCTTGACGCGGCCCGGGCGCGGCTCTTTCACCATGATCACAAGGCGCGGGCGCGGCCTGTCCATATCTGCCCCAATCCCGGCGAACGCGCCTCAACCCTGCAAGGTCGCCGCTTTGCCCCCGGCTGTCCACTACGTGTTTCGACTTATTGCGCGAACCCGGCCACACAGGATAGACCTTGAAGCGGAAATGAACATCTGTTCCCCTCTTGCAGGTCACACAGGGAATTGAAATTTGATCATCAAGGCAGTTGACGGCTTGAACGAGACCGTCGGGCGCATCGTGTCCGTGGTCGCAGTCATCTTCGCGGCGATCATCATTTTCGACGTGGTGATGCGCTATGCGTTCAACGCACCGACCCGCTGGGCGTTCGACGTGACCAAGCAGCTTTACGGCTTCTACTTCGTGATGCTGGGCGGCTATGCGCTGCGCCACCAGGCGCATGTGCGGGTCGATCTGGTGACCGAACGGCTGCGCCCGCTGGCGCGGCGCTGGGTCGAAGTGGCGGGCTACGTGATCTTTTTCTTCCCCTTCGCCTGGGTATTCCTGACCCGGTCGTGGGATTTTGCTTTGAAGTCGTGGCAGCAGGGCGAAACCACCTATGGGTCGGTGCAACTGCCGGTCTATCCGCTGAAAATGGCGATGGCGGTGGCGGCGGGGCTGCTCATATTGCAAGGCGCCGCCGAAGTCCTGAAACTGATCCTCGACAAGCAGGAGAAGCCGCATGGCGCCTGAGATCATTGCCCTGATCATGTTCGGCCTGTTGCTCACGGGCCTGTTCATGGGGCATCCTCTGGCCTTCGTCCTGGGCGGCACGGCGGTTCTGGGCGCGCTGATCGCGGGCAAGCCGATGGTGCTGGGCATCGTCATCAACCGGATTTTCGGCGATGTGCTGGACAACTTCACCCTGATCGCGATTCCGCTGTTCATCCTGATGGCCCGATTCTTATCGGATTCAGGGGTCACGGATAAAATGTTCGAATCGCTCCGCCTGCTGATGTCGAACGTGCGTGGCGGACTGGCGCTGGCGGTGGTGTTCATCTCGATCCTGCTGGCCGCGACCACGGGCATCATCGGCGCCTCGATCACCGTGATGGGGGTGATGGCGCTGCGGCCGATGCTGCAATATGGCTATTCCCCGACGCTGACGACGGGCGTGATCGCCGCGTCGGGTTGTCTCGGCATCCTCATTCCGCCGTCGATCATGCTGATCCTGATGGCCAGCTATTCGCCGCTGTCGGTGGGCGAGCTGTTCGCCGGCGCGATGATCCCCGGCGTGCTGCTGGGCCTGCTCTATGCGGTCTGGGTGGTGATCGTGGCCATCGTCAAGCCCAGCATGGCCCCGGCGGTCGAACCGGACGAGAAGATCGCGCGCGGCGCCCTGCTGCGGATGCTGGCGGTCGAGGCCGTGCCGCCGCTGATCCTGATCCTCGGCATCCTCGGCTCGCTTCTGGCCGGGATCGCGACCGCCACCGAAGCTTCGGCGATCGGTGCGGCGCTGGCGCTGCTGATCGTGATCGTGCGCGGCAAGTTCGAGCTCAGGACCTTCTATTCGGCGATGCTGGAGACCGGGCGCACCTCGGCGATGATCCTGTTCATCGTGATCGGCGCCACCGCGTTTACCGGGGTGTTCAACATCACCGGCGGCCTGCGCGCGACGCAGGAGATCATCCGTGGGCTGGACATGGCGCCCTGGCTGTTGATCACGATGATGCTGTTCATCGTGTTCATTCTCGGCGCGTTCCTCGACTGGACCGGGATCGTGCTGTTGTCATTCCCGATCTTTCTGCCCATCATCCAGGAGATGCAGATCGACCTTTTGTGGTTCGTCGTGCTCATGGCGCTGGTTCTGCAAACGTCGTTCCTGACGCCCCCATTCGGATACGCGCTGTTCTACCTGCGCGCGCTGGCGCCGAAAGAGGTTCGAACCGGGCAGATCATCCTGGGGGTTCTGCCATTCATCGGCCTGATCGTGGTGATGAGTGTGACGGTGGCGCTGTTGCCCCAACTGGTGCTGTGGCTGCCGGACGTGTTCTACAACAAGTAACCAAGCGGAGGATAATCCCATGAAAATGACGCATGTGATCGCAGCGGGCGCGCTGACGGCCGGCCTTGCCGGCCCGGCGATGGCCCAGGAAAGCTGGACCATGACGACCACCTGGCCGTCCTCGCTCGAGCTGATCGAGATCGACCGGCATTTCGTCGAGCTGGCCAACGCCCTGACCGGCGATGCGCTGACCATCGAGTTCTTCGAAGGCGGCGCGCTCGTGCCCGCGGGCGAAGTGTTCGGCGCGGTCGAAAGCGGCACGATCCAAGCCGGCGGCGACTGGCCGGGCTACTGGGCCGGGCGCAACTCGGCGTTCTCGCCGCTGGCGACCACGGCCAGCCTGTTCAACGCGATCGACTACGTGAACTGGATCCAGCAATGGGGTGGCGCCGATCTCTACAACGAGATCTACGGCAAGTTCGGCATGGTCTATCTGCCCTACGGCGTGACCAACAACGAATCGGGCTTCCGCACCAACAAGAAGATCGAGACGCTGGACGACCTTCAGGGCATGCGCCTGCGCCTGTCCGGGCTTGAGCAGGGCCGTCTGCTGGAAATGCTGGGCGGCAGCCAGGTGTCGATGGCGGGTGGCGAGATCTACCAGTCGCTCGAGCGCGGCGTGATCGACGGCGCCGAGTTCTCGACCCCGAACGTGGACTGGTCGGGCGGCTTCCAGCAGGTCACCAAGTTCTGGGCAACGCCCGGCTGGCACCAGTCGGCCTCGATGTTCGGCGTGATGATCAACAAGGCGTCCTGGGACGCGCTGTCGCCGGAAACGCAGAACGCGCTGAAAGTCGCCGCCGACGCGAACCTGATCTGGTCGCTGGCCTTCACCGAGAAGCGCGCGACCGAAGCCTATGCGCTGTTCGACGAGGCGGTGGAAATCACCCGCTACGACGACGCCACGCTGGCCCGGGTGCAGGAAATGGCGAACGAGGTCATCGTTCAGACCGCCTGCGAGAACCCCGACAGCGCCAAGGTCTACCTGAGCCAGGTCGAGTATCTGAACGACTACGCCAAGTGGCGTGACGCCTCGGCGCCGTTCAACCTTGGCCGGACGCCCAACGGACCGGATGTCGAGAAGCTGCGCGAATGCGCCGGCGAGTGAACCGGACCGACATGTGACACCGCAAAGGCCCGCCCCCGTGCGGGCCTTTCGCATGAAAATGCCCCCGACACGCCCCGCGAGCGGTCACTTACTGTTGTGAAAACGGGCGGATCGTGGCAACCAAACGCCCACGGGAGCGAAGGGGAGAGGGAAGATGCGGGCCTTGGCGCTGGCTGTCAGGGCGATCAGCGGATTGAACGCGATCGTCGGAAGTGTGTTTTCGTGGCTGTCGCTGGGAATCGTGGCGGTCTGTTTCACCGTGGTGGTGCTGCGCTACGTCTTCGCGACCAGTTTCGTGTGGATGCAGGATCTCTATATCTGGCAGAACGGCGCGATGTTCACCGCCGTGGCCGGGTTCGCGCTGATGCGCGGCGATCATGTTCGGGTCGACATCTTCTATCGTCCCGCCCGGGCAAAGACCAAGGCGCTGGTCGATCTGTTCGGATCTCTGTTCTTCCTCCTGCCGTTCTGTTTCGTCGTCTACCGCTATTCCATGCCCTTCGTGCAGCGCGCCTGGAGCTACCGCGAAGGCTCGGCGAACGTCGGGGGGATGGAGGGGCTGTTCATCCTCAAGACCTTCATCATCGCCTTCGTCGTCCTTCTGGCGCTGCAGGGCATCGCGATGATCCTGCGTTCCATCCTGGTGCTGGGCGGGCGCAACGACCTGTTGCCGCCGACGCAGCGATATGGCGACGATGACGTGCCCGCCGCCATCGAAGGAGCCCATTGATGGACCCGGTTCTGATCGGAGAGATCCTGGCCGGGCTGATGTTCTTCGGCATCATCGGTTTTCTGCTGCTGGGGTTCCCGGTGGCCTTCACACTGGCCGGTGTCTCGCTCATGTTCGGGGCGGTCGGCTGGTGGTTCGGCGTGTTCGACCCGTCGAATTTCGGTGCACTCCCGAACCGCTACATCGGCTTCATGACCAACGAGGTGCTGGTGGCGGTGCCGCTCTTCATCTTCATGGGGGTGATGCTGGAACGCTCCAACATCGCCGAGCAGCTCTTGCTGACCATGGGCAAGCTCTTTGGCAACCTGCGCGGCGGGCTGGGCCTGTCGGTGATCCTGGTCGGCGCCCTTCTGGCGGCCTCGACCGGGGTGGTGGGGGCGACAGTGGTGACGATGGGCCTGATCTCGCTGCCCGCGATGCTGCGGGCCGGCTACAACCCCAAGCTTGCGACCGGGGTGATCTGCGCCAGTGGCACGCTGGGCCAGATCATTCCGCCCTCGACGGTCCTGATCTTCATGGGCGACATGCTGTCGGGCATCAACAGCCAGGTGCAGATGGAAAAGGGCAACTTCGCGCCCACGCCGGTGTCGGTGGGCGACCTGTTCGCGGGCGCGCTGTTGCCGGGGCTTTTGCTGGTCGGGCTGTATCTGGCCTACACGATCTTCAAGGCCGTGACCGACCCCGCATCCTGCCCCGCGACGCCGGTGCCGCCCGAGGAAAAGGGCGGGCTGATGCGCGAAGTGCTGGTGGCGCTGGTGCCGCCGCTCCTGCTGATCCTCGCGGTCCTGGGCTCGATCCTCGGCGGTATCGCCACCCCGACCGAGGCCGCGTCGGTCGGCGCGGTGGGCGCGATGATCCTGGCCGCGCTCAGGTGGCGGCTGTCGTTCAAGGTGCTGCGCGAAACCATGATCTCGACCGCGACGATCACCTCGATGGTGTTCATCATCCTGCTGGGGGCTTCGGTCTTCTCGGTGGTGTTCCGGCTGATGGGCGGCGACAACCTGGTGCACGAATTCCTCGCCAACCTGCCCGGCGGCCCGCTGGCGGCGGTGGCGGTGGTGATGGCGATCATGTTCGTGCTGGGCTTTATCCTGGATACGTTCGAGATCATCTTCATCGTGATCCCGATCACCGCGCCGATCCTGCTCGCGCTCGATATCGACCCGATCTGGCTGGGCGTGCTGGTGGGGGTGAACCTGCAAACCTCGTTCCTGACACCGCCGTTCGGGTTCGCGCTGTTCTACCTGCGCGGGGTGGCGCCGCCGGACCTGCCGACCTCGGCGATCTACAAGGGCATCCTGCCCTTCGTGGTGCTGCAGATCGTGGCGATCGCGCTGTTGTTCGCGTTCCCCGAGATCGTGACGTGGTTGCCGCGATACATCGCGGGGTAAGCGACCTGCCCGACCGTTTGGCCGGGCAGGCAATGCTTCAGGCGGTCAGCTTGTTCGTCACGTCGACCAGGCGGCGGGCCTGGTGCGCGACCGACGCCTTGCCGGCATCGTCGAACTTGCCCGCCTGGGCCGAGTAGCCGTAGGGATTGCCGCCGGAGGCATAGATCACCTCGTCGGTGTATCCCGGCGGAACCAGGATGGCGCCCCAGTGCATGAAGGTGGTGTAGAGGCCAAGCAGCGTGGTTTCCTGCCCGCCATGAACGTTCTGCGCGCTGGAGGTCGCGGTGACGGCCTTGTTGGCCAGCTTGCCCTGTGACCAGAGCCCGCCCAGCGTGTCGATGAAGGCGCGCATCTGCGAGGCGACCGTGCCAAAGCGGGTCGGGCAGGAAAAGAAATAGCCCTGCGCCCAGTCCATGTCGTCATGGCTGGCTTCGGGGATATCCGCCATTTTCGCGACCTGCTGCTTCCAGGCGTCCTGGCTGTCGATCGCGGCTTGCGGTGCGGTTTCGGCGACGCGGCGCAGGCGGACCTCGGCGCCAGCCTGCTTGGCGGCTTCGGCTGCGGCGACGGCAATGGCGTGGTTGGTGCCATAGGTGGAATAGAAGATCACGAGGATTTTCGGTTTGGTCATCGGGGAGTCCTTTCAACGGCTTGTCCTGTCAACGACCCTATCGCCTTGAGGTTCCGAAGTCTGTTCGGCACCGGCGCACAGTGGCCTCTACAAATGCGAACAACGAAAAAAGCCCGGGCGATGGCCCGGGCTTTTCCTGTCATCCGTCCCTTGGGGATCAGATGTCGAAGTAGGACTCGCGTGCGTTGACGAAGGCGCCGTCGGTGGTCTTGGACCGCGCGCGCACGATGTTGAGCGACTCGATGAAGCTTTCCGCCGTCTTCTTGACCAGCGGATCGTCGGACTCGCGCAGCTCGGTCATGATCTCCTTGGCGGCATCGGCCCCGGCCTTGAGGATTTCCTCGGGGAACTGCAGCACGTTGACGCCATGTTCGTTGATCAGCGTTTGCAGCGCGCGCGGGTCGTTGGCGTAGAAGTCGGACGCCACCTGGTCGTATTCGGCCTGGGCGATGTCCTTGACCAGCGCCTGAAGATCGTCCGGCAGCGCCTGGTACTTGGCCTTGTCGACAACAAGCTCGGTCGCCAGCCCCGGCTCGACGAAGCTGGGGAAGTAGTAGTTCTTGGCCACTTGGTAGAAGCCCAGCGCGAGGTCGTTATACGGCCCGACGAATTCGGCGGCGTCAAGCGTGCCGGACTGGAGCGCCTGGAAGATCTCGCCCGCGGCCATGTTGGTGACGGCAACGCCGAGTTTTTCCCACACGCGCCCGCCAAGGCCGGGGGTGCGGAAGCGCAGGCCCTTGACCGAGTCGACGCCGGTCAGTTCGTTCTTGAACCAGCCGCCCGCCTGGGTGCCGGTGTCGCCGGACAAAAAGCCCTGAACGCCGAACTGGTCATAGATCTCGTCCCAGATCTCCTGCCCGCCCATGTAGCGGACCCAGGCGGTCAGCTCGCGCGAGGTCATGCCGTAGGGCACGCCGGTGAAGAAGCTGAGTGCGGTCGACTTGTTCTGCCAGTAGTAGGCGGCGCCGTGGCTCATCTCGGCGGTGCCGTCGATCACGGCATCGAGCGATTGCAGCGGCGGCACAAGCTCGCCCGCCGAATAGACCTGAACCGTCAGACGGCCACCCGAGGCGGTGGTGATCCGGTCGGCTAGGCGCTGTGCGCCGACGCCGAGGCCGGGAAAGTTCTTGGGCCACGTGGTGACCATGCGCCAGGTGATGTTGCCCTGCGCGACCGCGGGTGCGGCAAGGCTGCCCGCGGTGGCGCCGACACCAAGCACACCGGCGCGTTTGATAAAGGAACGACGATCCATTCTTGATCCTCCCAGTTGAACGTCTTGCCCGCCGGGCGACCGTCCCGGCCCCGGCAGAGTGGCCGCGATGGCCAACCACCCCACCTAAATCGCTCTTTTCGCAAATGTCCAGTTTGGCAGGGTGTGACGCGACAGCCCTCAGGCGAAATAGTCCGCGATGATGCGGGCATAGATGCGCTTGAGCTGCCGGATCTGATCGATGTCCACGCGCTCGTCGACCTGGTGCATGGTCTGGCCGACCAGCCCGACCTCGACCACCGGGCAATGATCCTTGACGAACCGCGCGTCCGAGGTGCCGCCCGAGGTGGACAATTCCGGCATCACCCCGGTTTCCGCCTTCACCGCCGCCGCGACAAGGTCCGACAGCGGCCCCGGCGGCGTCAGGAAGCTTTCGCCCGAGACCTGGGTGCGCATGGTGATGTCGATGCCGGTCTCGCCCACCACGCGCTCGGATTCCTCGCGCAGCCAGGCGGTCAGCCCGGTCGAGGAATGCGCGTCGTTGAAGCGGATGTTGACCGTCGCGCGGCATTCGGCGGGGATCACGTTGTTGGCCGGGTTGCCGGTGTCGAAGGTGGTGACCGCCAGCGTCGAGGCGTTGAAATGCGCGGTGCCCTGGTCAAGTTCGTGGGCATCCAGCCGGGCGATCAGCCGCGCCAGCGCCGGCACCGGGTTCCTTGCCCGGTGCGGATAGGCGGAATGCCCCTGCACGCCGCGCGCGGTGAAATAGGCGGTCATCGAGCCGCGTCGGCCGATCTTGATCATCTCGCCCATGTGGCTCGGGCAGGTCGGCTCGCCCACGATGCAGGCTGTCATCGCCTCGCCGGTTTCGGCCATCCAGTCGAGCAGCGCGATGGTGCCGTCGGTGGCGTCGCCCTCCTCGTCGCCGGTGATCGCCAGCACGAGGGCGGCGTCTTCGGGCAGGTCGGGGGCCGCGTCGATGGCCGCCGCGACCCAGGCGGCGACACCGGATTTCATGTCGGTCGCGCCGCGCCCCCAGATCATGCCGTCCCGCTCCTCGGCGCCGAAGGGATGCACCGTCCAGTCGCCGGTATTGCCCACCGGCACGACATCGGTATGACCGTTGAAGCCAAGGCTGCGCGCGGCCCCTTTCGGCCCGATCCGGGCAAAAAGGTTGGCCACCCCGCCCCGATCCACGCGGGTGACGTCAAAGCCGGCATCCGCAAGCAGATCGCCCAGCAACACCAGCGCCCCGCCCTCTTCGGGCGTGACCGAAGGGCAGCGGATCAGACGGCGGGTCAGGTCGACGGGATCGGTCTCGGCCATGTCGGGCTCCTTGGCGGGTTTGGCTTGGTGCTACACCCTGTCTCGTCGCGCTGCAAATGTGGCTGTGCCGCGACAGCCTGTCCGCATAACTCCGCAGGATCGTAGAAGCCTATTAACAAATTGCGTTTTTTCGACCATACAGAAAGGCGATAAAGAACCCGAGGCAGGGGCTTGGGGCCACAGACGCGACAACGCGCGGCCCCGGATGAGCAGTTGACCACAGCGTTTCGGGCTTGGCCCGTGGGCGGGCCAGCTCCTTGCCGGAAATGGGCAGGAGGCAGGCAGAATGGTCCAGGCATCGGAACTTCCGATCCAGACAGGCGCGAGCGCCGTCGACATGGCGAACGAGATGTTCGGCGCCGGCGTCACCGTCGTGTCGGCCAGCTATTCCGGCGACAACCGATCCTCGGGCATCTATTCCGACGGCGACGCGGTCTCGCCCGAGGTCACGCCGGGCGATACCGGGGTGATGCTGTCGACCGGGCGGCTCAGGGATTTCACCAACTCGTCGGGCAACGCGAACCAGTCAGGCAGCACTTCCTCCAACACGTCCGGCGTCAATAACGACAGCGATTTCAACGCGCTGGCGGGAACCCGGACCTATGACGCCTCGTTCCTCGAGGTCGATTTCATCCCCGACAGCGAAACGCTGACGCTTCAGTTCGTGTTCTCGTCCGAGGAATACCCGGAATATGCCGGCTCGCTCTTCAACGACATCGTGGGCGTCTGGGTCAACGGTTCGGTGGTCGACCTGGCGGTCGGCAACGGCAACGTCGCGGTCGGCAACGTCAACGACGCGAGCAACGAAAACCTCTACGTCGACAACACCGGGTCGCAATACAACACCGAGATGGACGGCTTTACCGTCACCATGACGCTGAAGATGACCGTCATCCCCGGGCAGGTGAACTCGATCAAGATCGGCATCGCCGATGTCGGCGATTCGAATTACGACTCGACCCTGCTGATCGCCGGAAACTCGGCGCAATCGGTGGTGGCGCTCGAGGACGATACCGTCACCATCGGGCCGGGCGGCACCCAGAATGTCGACGTGCTGGCCAATGACAACGCGCCTTCGACCCTGACCATCACCCATATCAACGGGATCGAGGTGGTCGCGGGCGACACCATCACGCTGACCACCGGGCAGCAGGTGACGCTGAAGGCCGATGGCACCTTCGACATCACCGCCGACAATGACCTCGAGAATGTCAACTTTTCCTATACTGCGGCGATCGGCGGCGGCAACGGCGTTTCGGACACGGCCTTTGTCACCATCAACACCGTGCCCTGTTTCGTGGCCGGCACCCGGATCGCGACGACGCGGGGGCAGGTTCCGGTCGAGAACCTGCGCCCCGGCGACATGGTGTTGACCCACGACAACGGACCGCAGCCGCTGCGCTGGACCGGACGGCGCCGGGTCGAGGCCAAGGGTGCCTTCGCGCCGATCCGCATCGCCGCCGACACCTTCGGCAAGCACCGCGAACTGCTGGTGTCGCCGCAGCACCGCATCCTGATCCGCGACGCGCTGGCCGAGCTTCTGTTCGGCGAGGCCGATGTGCTGATCGCGGCGCGCGACCTGGTCAACGAACATTCGGTGCGCCCGGTCGAGGGCGGCACGGTCGACTATGTGCACATCCTGTTCGACGCGCACCAAGTGGTGTTTTCCGAGGGGCTGGCGACCGAGAGCTTTCTGCCCGGCCCGCAGACCGCCGCCAGTTTCGAGGATGCCATCGCCGCCGAGATCTTCGCGCTGTTTCCCGAGCTCGATCCGGCGCTGGGGCAAGGCTATCCGGCGGCGGCGCGGCGAACCTTGCGCAACTACGAAGCGCGCGTTCTGGTGGCCCGGACCGTGCCGCGCGCGGCATGAGCTGGATCGCAACCACCGACCTGCGCCACCCGGCGTTCAACATTCGCGGCATCGGTGTGCCCAAGGACGCGCCCGACGCCCGCCCGCCGATGACGCGCGACGAGCTGCTGGCGCGCGGCACCATGCTGATCGAAACCCGGTTCCAGGCCGAGCCGGACCGGCTGCAACACATCGTCACCTATGGCCGTGACCGGGGCTGGCGGCGCGAGCTTGCGGTGCGGCTGTCGCATGGCGGCACGTTGACCATCGCAATCCGCCAGGGCGCGGCGCAGTCGGTCGCGACCCTGCGCTTTCCGACCCCGCCGCGCGACACGCGTATCCGAATCTCCTATGCCTGGGACGGGCCGGCGCGCAGCGGGCGGCTGACCGTCAAGTTGCCGGACCTGTCGCAGATCTACCAGACTCGGGTGGTCGACCCGGTGCCGCTGCCGGCAATCGACGTGCGGGTGATGATCCGCAACGGCAATGCCACCCAGATCGGGCCGGAAACCCGGTTCGTCGCGTTCTCGGACCGGATCGAGCCGGTGTGGCTACGGTCGGGCATCCTTGCGGGCACGCCGGTCGAGACCGTAGAGGGGCCGGTTGCGGTCGAAAAGCTGCGGCTGGGCGACATGGTCGAGACCGCCGAGAGCGGGCCGCAACCGGTGCGCTTCATCAGTGCCCGCACCGTGCCCGCGCTGGGCGGCTTTCGCCCGATCCGGCTGCGTGCGCCGTTTTTCGGGCTGGAGCAGGATATCCTTGTCGCCCCGGACCACCGCATCCGGTTGGGCGACGATGAAAGCGTCTATATGCTGGGCGAGGACGAAGTGCTTCTGGAGGCGCGCCACCTGGTCACCGGGCGCGCGGCGCGGCGCGACGGCAAGGCGGCGCTGGTGACCTATTACCAGGTGCTTCTGGACATGCACGATTGCCTGATGCACGGCGGTCTCTGGGCCGAAAGCCTCTATGTCCCGCCCGAGGCGCGTGACCCCGACATCCTGGCAAGCTCGACGCTGGCCGACATTCCGCCCGGGGCGATCCCTGTGCATCGCGGTTTTGCCCGCCGCACGCTGGCCGACTTCGAGGCCCGCACCCTCGCCGCCGCAATCGGCGCCTGAACGCGCGATTGCCCGCCGGGGCCGTGGCGTGCATAGTCAGGGCAAGGGATGAGAGAAGGCCACCCATGATACGATACCTGCTGGCCGCCTTGCTGGCTCTGGCCGCCATCGCACCCGCCGCGCTGGCGCAGGACGGCGACGACGACACGCTTCGGCTGGCGACCGTGACGCGGCCGCCGTTCTCGCTGTCGGAAAACGGGCTCGATACCGGGTTCACCCTCGATCTGTGGGATGCGCTGATGCAGGACATCGGGCGCGACTACGTGGTGCAGCGCACCGAGACCTTCGGCGAGATGCTCGACCTCGTGCGCCGGGCCGAAGTCGATGCCGCCGCCGCCAACATCTCGATCACCGCCGACCGCGAGACCGAGATGGATTTTACCCAGCCGATCTTTTCCGCCGGGCTTCAGATCATGGTGCCGGCCTCGGACACGGTCGCAAGCCCGTTCCTCAGCCGGCTGGTGCTGCGCGACTTCCTGATCGCCGTGGTCGCGGCCTTTGCGCTGCTGTTCGCCGCCGGGATGCTGATGTGGCTGTTCGAGCGCCGGCACCAGGACTATTTCCGCCACGACGGGCGCAAGGCGCTGTTCCCGGCGTTCTGGTGGGCGCTGAACCTGATCGTCAACGGCGGGTTCGAGGAACGCCAGCCGCGCAGCGCACCGGGCCGGGTGCTGGGCGTGGTGATGGTGATCTCGTCGCTGTTCCTGGTCTCGATCTTCGTGGCCAAGATCACCACGACGATGACCGTCGAGGCGATCCAGAGCGCGGTGAGCTCGGTCTCGGACCTCTACGGCAAGCGGGTCGGCACCACCGGCGGGTCGACCGCCGCGGCCTATCTGGACCGGCGCGAGATCCGGTATCAGGGTTATGACGGCTTTGCGCCGCTGATCGCGGATTTCGAGGCCGGCGCACTGGACGCGGTGGTGTTCGACGCGCCGATCCTGGCGCATTACGTCACCAAGGCGGGCGCGGGCACGGCAACGCTTGCCGGGCCGGTTTTCCTGCGCGAGAATTACGGCATCGCCCTGCCCACCGGCAGCGAGCTGCACGAACCGATCAACCAGAGCCTGCTGCGCCTGCGCGAAAACGGCACCTACGAGGAAATCCGCGTCAAATGGTTCGGACCTTCGGACGGCTAGACAGGTCGGCACACGCCTGCCAAGGTGGGCGTAGACACTTAGTTTTCAGGAGTTAACCAGATGCGCCGTTTCCTTTCCGCCCTCTCGCTGGCCGCTATCGTACCGCTTGCGGGGTGTTTCGACGTAGACGCCACGATTGCGATCACGGGCGAAGATCAGGCCGAGATGGACATGCAGATGACCATCGACGCCGACCTTGTCGCGATGATCGCGGGCAGCGGCGAAGACCCCTGCGAGGGCATGGTGCGCGAGGATCAGGCCGATGGCAGCGTCGTCTGCTCCGAGAGCAAATCCGGCTCGATCGAAGAGCTGATGTCCGACCCGGACATGGGCGAGGGCCTGACCATCGAGAAACGGGCCGGCGGGCTGGTCTATGTCGCCTTCGATCTTGACGATCTGACCGGCGAGATGGGCATGGGCGACGACGACATGAGCGCCGAGGAGCGCGCCCAGATGATGGCCATGATGGGCAGCATGTTCGAAGGTCACGCGATGGTGCTGAACATCACCGGTGCCGAAGTGGTCGAGACAAACGGCACGCGGTCGGACGATGGCAAGACCGCGACCTACGAGATCCCGCTGACCAAGCTGCTGGATGACACCTTCACCCTGCCCGAAACCTTCAACGCGCTGGTCCGGCCGGGAACCTGATCGGGCTCACGGCAGCGGGCTGACCCCGATCACAGGGGTGTGGAGCCACAAAAGCAGCCCGTAGATGCCGCAGCCGAGAGCGAAACGCAGCAACCCGCCCGGCGTGATCTCGATCCGCCGGGCGGTTTTCGTCAGACGCTCCCAATCCGGCATCAGGCGACGCTTGCGCCGGTCGATGAGCCGCATTCCCAGCAGCGCGAAACCCAGGAACAGCCCGAACAGGATCACATGCGCCAGGTTGCCGTTCGGCACCAGGTGCGCGCCGGCCCAGATCGCGAACGCCATCAGCAGCGGGTGGCGCACCCAGCCGACGATGCCGGGACGGTCGGGATCGAAGCGCTCGTTGTTGAGGCCGCCGAACGACAGCGGATTGGGCCGCCCGATGGACATCGTCACCAGCAGCACCGCCGGCAGCATCAGGCTCAGCGGCACATGCACCTGCCACGGCGCCCAGTCCCACAGCAACACGGTCGGGGCGCGACCGGCGGCGACGATCAACCAGATCAGCACCAGCACCGACAGGAGCGAATAGAGGATGGTAAAGCCGCGCGCGCCGATCCGGGCCACGATCGGGCCTTTCACGCCCGGACGGATCGGGATCATGTGCGAGGCGAAGAACACCGCAAAGGCGGCGATGAATTCGAACCATCCGGTCATCTGTCACTCCTATCCAATGAGCGCCTCGACGGCGGCCGCCAGCGCCTCGGGCCGGTCGCAGAGCGCGGCGGCGGCGGCAAGCTCACCGGGCGCGCCAAAGCCCCAGGTCACGCCGACACTGGCCATGCCCACCGCGTTTGCCGCGTCGACGTCGTGGTGCCGGTCGCCGATCATCACGCAGATGTCGGACGAAACGCCAAGAGTTTCAAGCGCATGTGCCAGAAGATCGCCCTTGTCGCCCCGTGTGCCGTCCAGCTCCGGCCCGAACTCGGCGGCAAGGTGGCGGTCCAGCCCGAAATGCGCGGTGATCCGGGTGGCATAGACATGCGGCTTGGCTGTCGCGAGGCACAGCCGATAGCGCCCGGCCAGCGCGCTCAGCGCCGCCGGGATGCCGTCATAGACCCGGTTTTCGAACAGCCCCTCGCGGGCGTAGCGGTCACGGTAGAGGCGCAGCGCCTCGTTCGGGTCGGGCACGCCCAGCCGGGCGAAACTGTCGATCAGCGGCGGGCCGATCAGCCAGTCGAAATCGTCGCGGTCGGGCGTGTCGATGCCGAGCGTGTCGAGCGCATGAAGCACCGAACGCACGATCCCGGGCCGGGAATCGGTCAGCGTGCCGTCGAGATCGAGAAACACCGTCGCCGCCATCGCGCTCACCACCAGCCACGGCCCGAAACGAAGACCGCGACCGCGAACAGCACCACGATCAGCGAGGAGATCGCCACCGAGATCCAGGGGCTGGTCGCGTGTTCATCGCTTTGCCATTTGCGCGGGCGGATGCCCTTGGCACGGAACACGACCAGCGCAGCCAGGTTGATCGCGGCGATGTTGACCAGAACCGTGGTCACGGCCTTGCCGGCCTTGAACCATTCGCCACCGCCCAGAAGCAGCCCGGCCGCCGACAGCGGCGGCAACAGCGCCGCGGCCACCATCACGCCGACCAGCGCCGAGGTCTGGCCGCCCGCCACCATCAGCGCCGCCGCGGCCCCCGAGGCCAGCGGCAATGCCACCGAGATCAGCGTCAGCGGCGCGTCATAGGTTTCCACCACCGCGCCGATATGGCCGCGGAACAACACGCCCAGCGCCGCCGCCGAGATCGCCGCGACCGCCAGCCCGGCGCCCAGTGACCTGAGCGCGACCAGCATCAGCGACAGCGTGCCGAGGTTGACCGCGAAGGCCAGACCCAGGATCGGGCCGAGCAGCGGCGCGATCACCATCGCGCCGATCACCACCGCGACCTGATCGAGCGACAGGCCGATCGCCGCGACCACGGTGGCCAGCCCGGTCAGAACCAGGTAGTCGAGCGTCAGCGCCGTGCCCTGGCGGATGTCGCCGTAAATCGCCTCGCGCGCCCGGGCGGTCTCGCGCTGGGCGATGCGCTCCTGTTCCTCTTCGTCGTCGACCTCTGGCAGCGACCCCTCGGTCGGAAGCACATGAAGATGCCAGCCGCTCTCGCCGTCAAGCGCCTCGGCGATGCGGTCAAGCAGGTCCTGGGTGTCGACCTCCTGCAACGAGGCCACCAGCGTCCGGCGGTCGCCATCCTCGGTCGCCAGCAGGAACCAGTCGTCCGTGGAAAGATCGTCGAGGCACGCCGTCACCGCCTCGGCCCGATCCTTTGGCAGGACGATCTGGATCAGCTTGCGCGTCATGGCGCATCGTCGAAAAACGGTGTCATCTGCGCCACGATCACCGAGTTTTCATCCAGCGCGCGCTGCATCAGGGCGCGTTCCTCGTCGGGGATGTCGTGCCCCTCCGCCAGCCGTTCATCAAGCGTGCCGTAGCCGGACACGTCGAGCGGGGCCAGATCGGCCTGTTTGAGGATCGCCACGGTCTCGCGCACCGCCTCGGCCTCGTCCACGCCCGAGGCATAGCACATCAGCGCCGCCCCGGTCGCACCCTTGGGCAGCCCGTCGCCTTCGTGGCGGCCGACCTCGACCAGCAGGGTAAAGACCTGCTGCGGGCGTTTGGGTTTGTCAGTCACGCAACAGCTCGTTGATGCCGGTTTTCGAGCGGGTGCGCGCGTCGACGCGCTTGACGATCACCGCGCAGTAAAGGTGGACGCCGTTCTTCGAGGGCATCGAGCCTGCGACGACCACCGAATAGGGCGGCACCTCGCCATACATGACCTCGCCGGTGTCGCGGTCGACGATCTTGGTCGACTGGCCGATGAACACGCCCATGCCCAGCACCGAGCCTTCGCGCACGATCACGCCTTCGACCACCTCGGAGCGCGCGCCGATGAAGCAGTTGTCCTCGATGATCGTCGGCCCGGCCTGCATCGGTTCCAGCACGCCGCCGATGCCGACGCCGCCCGACAGGTGCACGTTCTTGCCGATCTGGGCACATGATCCGACCGTGGCCCAGGTATCGACCATCGTGCCCTCGTCGACATAGGCGCCGAGGTTGACGAAGCTGGGCATCAGCACCACGCCCGGCGCGATATAGGCCGATTTGCGCACCACGCAGTGCGGCACGGCGCGAAAGCCCGCGTCGCGCCACTGGTTGTCGCCCCAGCCCTTGAACTTCGAGTCGACCTTGTCCCACCAGCCGCCGCCCTGCGGCCCGCCGGATTGCGCCTCCATGTCCTTGATGCGAAAGCCCAGAAGCACCGCCTTCTTGGCCCATTGGTTGACGTGCCATTGCCCGTCATCCTGCCTCTCGGCCACCCGCAGCGAGCCCGAGTCGAGCGCGTTCAGGGTGTCCTCGATGGCCTCGCGGGTCTCGCCCTTGGTGGCAGGCGTGATGGTGTCGCGGGCCTCCCATGCGGCTTCGATGGCGGCTTCCAGCGCGGCGTTGGACATGGCGTGTCTCCGAATGCGGTTCAGTCTTGGTTGGCCCCCGGCTATAAGGGCTGATACCCGACCTCGCAATGCGGCAAGACAGGACGAGCATATGAACGAAGTGACCCGCGCCCACCCCTTTCGCCATTCCGGCCAGGACTGCGCCGAAGCCGACCAGATCCCCGATACGCCGCAGACCCGGTCGCCCACCTACCGGCTGGCCTTTGCCGATCAGGATTTCATCCTGCGCGACGAGTTGCGCCCGGTGCGGTTGCAGCTCGAGCTGCTCAAGCCCGAGATGGTGATGCAGGAGGCGGGGATCGAATCGACCGTCGTGCTGTTCGGCGGCGCGCGCGTTCCGCGGCCCGCCGACAAGGACAAGACCGCGAACCCGGTGCTGGCCGAGCTGTCGCATTTCTACGACGAGGCGCGCAAGTTCGCCCGGATGGTCAGCGAAGAGGCGAACGGATCGGGCCACCGCCGCAAGGTCATCGTGTCGGGCGGCGGACCGGGCGTGATGGAGGCAGCCAGCCGGGGCGCGGCCGAGGCGGGCGGCGTGTCGATCGGGCTGAACATCGTGCTGCCGCATGAACAGGCGCCGAACGAATACGTGACGCCCGAGCTTTGCTTCAATTTTCACTATTTCGCGATCCGCAAGATGCATTTCCTGATGCGGGCCGAGGCGATCGTGGTGTTTCCGGGCGGCTTCGGCACGCTGGACGAGATGTTCGAAAGCCTGACGCTGATCCAGACCGGGCGGATGAAGCAGGTGCCGTTCCTGCTGTTCGGACGGGACTTCTGGGAAAAGATCATCAACTGGGACGCGCTGGCCGAGGCCGGCACGATCTCGCCCGAGGATCTCAAGCTGTTTCGCTTCGTCGAGACCGCCGAAGAGGCGGTGGCGGCGATGGCAGACTGGGACGGCGCGGGCCAGAAACGCGGCGACATTCCCGGGCGTTAGGGCGCGGACCTAGCCCTTGGCGTAGAGCGGCACCTCGCCCAGCTTGTCGATGATCCAGGTGTGGGTGTGGCCCGGGAACGGTTCGCAAAAGCGTTTCATCAGCGCCGGGTAGCCAAAGCCGATTTCGGAGGTGCGGCACAGGAACCGGCCGCTGACCAGATCGTGCAGCGCCAGCCCACCGCCCGACTGGCGCAGGGCATAGCCCTTGTCGACCAGCCGCTGTTTCAGGGTGCGCCAGGTGTCGGCGGCCAGGAAATCCTCTGTCACGCGGGCGCGGATCGGGGCGAGCAGCCGTTCCTCGACCCGCTCGGGAAATCGCTGTTCGTCGCGGCGGCGCAGGTCACGGTCGATGGCGGCGCGGATGATCTGGCCCAGCGACACATCCTCGTCGCGCGCCAGCGCCTCAAGCCGGTCGATGGTGTGGCGCGAGAGTTTGAAGGCAACCGATTCCATGCCGCCAGTTTGCACGGGATCGGTTGCCGGACGGTTAACCCTTGTTCGGAAGAACCGATTTCGGCAATCGCGCCTCGCGGCGGACACGGCGGTGGACGTGTTTCTTGCCCCATCCCGCCTTCGGGTCGGCGGTGTCGAACACCGCGATCAGGCGCTTGCGGCTGCGAAACGGTTCTTCGACCACGACGTGGTAATTCGGCTCGCGACCGGCCCAGGCGACCAGTTTTTCAAGGCCGACGGGATCATGGACATGATCTTCCAGCATGAAGGCCGGCCACATGAACGGCACCGAAAGGATCACCAGATCGCCCAGCGCCATCAGGCGGCGGGTGAAAGCCTCGGCCTCGGGCACGTGTTCGAGCACCTGAAGGCAGGTCACGACATCGAAGCGGCGGCCGAAATCATGCTCCATGAAGTCGCCCTCGATGCCGGTCACGGAGTCCGAGGCATAGGGTGGCGCACGGTCGAAGGAAATCCGCTCCGGTATCCAGTCGAACCATTCCTGATAGGGGCAATTGGCGGTGCCGACATCAAGGTGCGAGCGGGCATCGCGCGCCAGGGTGCGCATGATGAAATCGACGTAACCGTAATACAGCAGGTCCATCCGGTCCTGCCAGTATTCGCCGCTGGAATAGATCGCGGCCTTCTTGCGCTCGGCCCGTTTCGCACGAAAGGCCCGGCGTGCTTCACGCATCGCCCGGACTTCCTCGCGTGATCGGTTTGCCGGTCCATCGGCCATGCGGGTCTGTGCGTTCCCTGTCGCGCCGCCGGCAAGTCCGGCGGTTGGCAGACGGTAGCGGATCAGGCCGCCCCGTCAACAGGTGTGGGCCGGACAGGCCCGATCCGTCACCCGGTGAGTCCCGCCGGCACCACACAGATCGGGCGGCGATAGGGCAGCCAGGTCACCCGGTGGCCTTGCTCGGTATCCTCGAGGCCGTAGCCGAACTGCGCCAGACGCCGGCGCCAGGCCCGGTCCGACCGTGCCAGCATGCGCTGTTCGATGACGAAGTCCATGGTGCGTTGCCGCTCGGCGGCAGAGATCCTTGCCATTGTTCTGCTCCTCGGTTCGATGAGGAAACATGGCGCGTCAGAATGGCGAGATTGGAGCGTGAATGCGGAAGGATTTGGGTAATTCTGCGCGATTGTGGCGCCCCGCACGACAATCGTTCCGTATTGGTCGGCTCACCCGACCGGAAAGACATGCAGTTTCAACCGCCCGTCGACCCCGTGAAACAGGTAGATGCCGAACAGGAAATAGTCGCCGAAGATCATGTCGGGCACACTGACCGGCTTGCCCACGCCGTCATGGCACCAGGTGACGATATCGGCGTCGGTGATCTGCTGGCGCCGCTCGGCGGTGGTGAAGTAGCCGTCGAGGTTGTCGTGGGGGCCGATCTTGCCGAACTTGTGCACATTGGCGCGATCCTGGCGGATGACCTGATTGGCATCGGTCAGGCGCTGGCCCGACGAGTTGACGAAATCGAACGAGTCGAACCCGGTGACATAGTCGACGATGACCTGGCCCGGAATGCCCGGATAGTTCTCGGGGTCATAGACGATGCAGTCCTGAGCGATGGCCGCAGAGGCAGACATCGTCGTCATGGCAAGGGCGAAACCCATGTTGCGAAACATCGTGTCCTCCTTGATGCCGGGCGCTTGGCGGTTGCGCGACGGATACCCCGGCGGCGCGGTGCGGTCCAGCGCAACCGGGGCAGCGCGCGCAAATGTCCCGGTCAAAGCCCCGTTTCGCGCGCGATCTCGGCTTTCGATTTGCGGGCGCGTTCGGTGGCGGATTTCAACTGGCCGCAGGCGGCCATGATATCCTCGCCGCGCGGGGTGCGGATCGGGCTGGCGTAGCCTGCCTTGTAGATGATGTCGGCAAAGGCGCGGATGCGGTTGTTCGACGACCGGCGATAGGGCGCGCCGGGCCATTCGTTGAACGGGATCAGGTTGATCTTGGCCGGGATGCCCTCGATCAGCTTCACAAGGCGGCGCGCATCCTCGTCGCTGTCGTTGACACCGTCGAGCATGACATATTCGAAGGTGATCCGCTCGGAGTTCGACAGCTTGGGATAGGCCCGCAGCGCGTCCAGCAACGCCTCGATGTTCCACTTCTTGTTGATCGGCACCAGCGTGTCGCGCACCGCGTCGGTGGTGGCGTGAAAGCTGATCGCCAGCATGCAGCCGATTTCCTCGCCCGCGCGGGCGATCTCGGGCACCACGCCGGAGGTCGACAGCGTGATCCGGCGGCGGCTGAGGCTGATACCCTCGGGGTCCATCGCGATCTTCATCGCGTCGCGCACCGCCTCGAAGTTATAGAGCGGCTCGCCCATCCCCATCAGCACGATGTTGGACAAAAGGCGGGTTTCGTCCTTGGGGTGGCGGCCCGGTTCGGGCCATTCGCCCAGATCGTCGCGCGCCACCATGATCTGCCCGACGATCTCGGCGGCGGTCAGGTTGCGCACCAGTTTCTGCGTGCCGGTGTGGCAGAAGGAACAGGTCAGCGTGCAGCCGACCTGCGACGAGACGCAGAGCGTGCCGCGATCCTCCTCGGGGATATAGACGACCTCGACCTCATGGCCGCCGGCGATGCGCACCAGGTACTTGCGGGTGCCATCGGCGCTGACCTGCCGCATCACCACCTCGGGCACGCGGATCTCGAAACGCTCGGCCAGCATCGCGCGGTAGTCCTTGGCGAGGTTGGTCATGTCCTCGAAGTCGCGCACGCCCTTCTGATAGATCCACTGCCAGACCTGCCCGACCCGCATCCGGGCCTGTTTCTCGGGCGTGCCGGCGGCGATCAGCACATCGCGCAGCCCGTCGCGGGTGAGGCCGACAAGGTTGATCAGACCGCTGCCGTCCGCGTCCTTGCGCGGCAGGGTCATCACATCCTGGGTGATCGGGGCGGAAGGGGCGGTCGGGCTGGTCATCGGGCTATCCTAGCGGGCTGGCGCCGATATAGGCGATCCCAGCGCGATTTCAAAAGAAAACGCCCCGGCAGCAGGGCCGGGGCGCGAAAATCGGTCGGGCCGGTCCTACTTGCAGCGCGCCGCCGCATCTTCCACCGCGGCGGTAAAGCCCAGCAGCGAGAACTTGTCCTCGGTCCGGGTGCCGCGCGAGGATACGCCGACCACGATCGCATCGGCTCCGCGTTTCATCGCGGCGATGATCTTGGCGTCGTCCTCGGGGCCGCTGGACCAGGCCCATTCGCCATCGGTGAACAACTGGAAGGTGTCGCTGCCGATGGTGACGGTCACGACGGACTCGGGCTTGAACGGATAGCCGCCGGTGAACGACACCTCGCCCGACACCCCGGCCTCTGGCCGGTAGCTCACGAACATCAGGATGTCGCCGCGGCTTACCGCGACCGGGCGGCCATCCTTGGTGTTCACGGTCTCTTTCGGCTTCGAGACGCTCCAGCATTCCTTCGGGCTCGCCTCGACGAACACGCTCCAGTCGGTGTTGGCCGCAACCCGGTTGTCGCTTTCGTCCTGCGCCGTTGCGCCCGTGGCGGCCCAGATCAGCGCCGCCGTGCACAAACCCAGTGCAATATTCGATTTCATGTCAACCACAGCCTCCAGCTGCCCCTGCCTCTTGGCCCTTGCGCCACCGCTTTTAGTGCGATCTTTTCAAGGCGCGCGCCGCGTTTCAACTCTGCGCGTCACACTAACGTAATCCCGCCGGTTTTTGAAAGCCCCGTTGGCGGAAAACCGCGCGTTCCCCGTAGCATGGAGGTGATGGATGACCGGAGCCGTCGAACTGACCGAAATCTGGCGCGCAGACCGTGTGGAATCGCTACATCTGGGCCATGTCGTGATCTGCAAACCCGGCGGCGAGATCGTGGACGCCTGGGGTGATCCCGAAACCGTGATCTATCCGCGATCGTCGGCCAAGATGATCCAGGCGCTGCCGCTGGTCGAGAGCGGCGCGGCGGAAGCGGCGGAACTGGGGACGGAAGACCTGGCGCTGGCTTGCGCCTCGCACAATGGCGCGGCGATCCATACCGAGCGGGTCACCGCATGGCTGGACCGGCTGGGGCTGGATGACGGCGACCTGCGCTGCGGCGCGCACATGCCGCGCGATCCGGCGGCGGCCAAGGTGCTCACCTGTTCGGACGAGGCACCGGGACAGGCCCACAACAATTGCTCGGGCAAACATGCGGGCTTTCTGACGCTGACCCGGCATTTGGGCGCGGGACCGGAGTATCTGGACCTCGACCATCCGGTGCAGGTGGCGGTGCGCGAGGCCTGGGAGGATGTGACCGGCGAGGCCGTGCACGGCTGGGCCGTGGATGGCTGTTCGGCCCCGAATTTCGCGACATCGCTGCATGGCCTGGGTCGCGCGATGGCGTTTTTTGCTGCGGCACGGGACGGCGCCGACACCCCGCGCGAGGCCGCCGCGGCGCGGCTCAGGCAGGCGATGGCGGCGCATCCCGAACTGGTCGCGGGCGAGGGTCGGGCCTGCACCGAGCTGATGCGGGCGATGGGCGGCGGCGTGGCGATCAAGACCGGCGCCGAGGGCGTGTTCGTGGCGATGCTGCCCAAGCAGCGGCTGGGTGTCGCGCTGAAGATCGCCGATGGCGCAACCCGGGCCTCGGAGGCGGCGATCGCGGCGGTGCTGGTGCGGCTGGGCGTGCTTGCGGCGGATCATCCGGCGACGCGCCGGTTCCTCGATGCGCCGATCGTCAATTGCCGGGGGATCACCACCGGCCATGTCCGCGCCGCCGCCGCGTTGCGGTGAGGCGTTTGCAGATTGAGCGCCTGCGGCGCGCAGGATGTGAGGGGCGAGGGGGCCAGCCCCCTCGCGCTCCCCCGGAGTACTTGAGCCAAGATGAAGATCAGGCGCGGTGGTAGGGGGTTCCGGCGAGGATCGCCGCGGCGCGGTAAAGCTGTTCGGCCAGCATCGCGCGCACCAGCATGTGCGGCCAGACCATCGGCCCGAAGCTGAGCGCGGCATCGGCATCGGCGCGCAGGTCGGGGGCCAGCCCGTCGGCGCCGCCGATCACGAAGGCCACGTCCTGCCGCCCGGTGTCGCGCCAGTCGGCAAGCTGGCGGGCGAAGTCGGGCGAGGTCATGGTGCGGCCGCGTTCATCGAGCACGCAGGTCAGCGCGCCGGTCGGGATGGCTTTCGTCAGAAGCTGCGCCTCGGCCCTCATGCCGCCACCCTTCCTGTCCTCGACCTCGACCAGCCGCGCCGGGCCAAGGCCCAGCGCACGGCCGGTGCGGTCGAATCGGGTGAGGTAGTCGTCGGTCAGGTCGCGTTCCGCCCCCTGGCGGGCGCGTCCGACCGCAACGATGGCGACCCGCATCAGGCCGAGGTGGGCGCGGGCGTGGTCGGCGGGGTCATCCACAGCTTTTCAAGCTGGTAGAAGTCGCGCACTTCGGGGCGGAGGACATGCACGATCACGTCGCCGGTGTCGATCAGCACCCAGTCGCCCTGGTCCTTGCCTTCGACCCTGGACAGCACGCCGAGGTTCTGCTTGAGCCGGTCGGTCAGCTTGTCGGCGATGGCCGCGACCTGCCGCGTCGAGCGGCCGGAGCAGATCACCATGTGATCGGCCATCGTCGATTTGCCCTTGAGCGGGATCGTGACGATGTCTTCGGCCTTGTCGTCTTCGAGTGAGGCGAGAATGGCGTCGAGCAGGGTCTTGCCCGTCACCGGTCGGGACGTGTCGCGCGCATCGTCCGACCAAGCGGCGTTCGCGCGGGCCGCGTCTGGCATTTGAGACAGATCAGTCTCCTCCTTCATGGCGCGCCGCTCATTCCCCGGCGCAAGGACATATTCAAGATAACATTGCACAGGGGCGATCTCAACGCCGGGCGGGCGAGGATTTTGCGACCTGTTGCATGTGGTTGCGGATGGGTGTCTATTTGTCGCCTGTGCTGGCGGTGTCGGGGGTGTCGCCCGTGTCGTCGCCGAGCATCCGCACCTCGCGCTGCGGGAACGGGATCGAGATGCCGTTGTCGCGGAACGCATCCCAGAGCGCGAGGTAGACGTTGCCGCGAATGTTGGTCAGCCCGCCGGTCGGGTCGTCGATCCAGAACCGCAGGATGTAGTCGACCGATGAATCGCCGAAGCCGACGATATGGCAGACCGGGGGACGGAAGCTGAGCACACGGTCGACAGACGAGGCCGCCGCGACAGCCACCTTGCGCACCTTGTGCGGATCGTCGTGATAGGCGGTGCCGAAAAAGATATCGAGCCGCACGAAGGCGTTGGTATGCGACCAGTTCACCACCTGCCCGGTGATCAGGTCTTCGTTCGGAATGAGGTATTCCTTGCCATCGCGGGTGACCACCGAGACGTAGCGCGCGCCAAGCTGCTCGATCCAGCCGAAGGTTTCGCCCAGGGAAATCACGTCGCCCGGCTTGATCGACTTGTCGAGCAGGATGATGATGCCGGACACGAGGTTGGACACCACCTTCTGCAGGCCAAAGCCAAGGCCCACGCCGATCGCGCCCGACAGGAACGCCAGCCCGGTGAGGTCGACGCCGACCGCCTTCAACCCGATGAACACCGCCGCACCGTAAAGCGACAGTTGCACCGCCTTGACGGTCAAGACCTGCATCGAGGGGCTGATGTCGGGGTTCTTGCGGATGCGGGTGGCCGAGTTCTTGGCGATGAAACGCGCGGCGGCGAACAGCACGGCAAGGATCGTGACCGCCTGCACGATGACCCAGAGCGACAGCCGCACCTGCCCGAGCTGCACCGCGATCCCGTCCATCAGGGCCACCGCATCGTCGGACAGGCCAAGGATCGAGACCGTGACCCAGACCCAGCCCGCCGTGCGGATGATCGAGCGCAGGAAGCGGTTGCCGATGAAGCGCGCGACCACGGCGATGACCAGCCAGGCCGAGGACAGCTCCGCGATGATCCCCAGGAGGTAGGAGCGCGACGGCCATGTCACCTCGCGCATCACCAGCACCACCGCCCAGATCAGCGTCACGAACATCAGCAGGCGCATCCGGCGGTGCACGATCACGCCCGCGCGCATCCGCCACTTCGGCCAGCCCTCGCGGTGGCGCAGCCAGTCCTGCCAGCGCGGACCGAGGATGCGGGCGGCGATATGCGCGGCCAGGAAGATCGCGATCACGATCACGACCTGGTAGGCGTTCCACGGGCGCAACAGCCCCTCGAGGAACAGCAGCATCTCGTCGAAGAGGCCAAGCGCGATGTCCTGCGGCGCGGGGCCGGTCGGCACCGTTGCTGCGCCCTCTGTCACCGCCTCGTTTTCCATCGCGCTCCTGCCCTCTTTCGCGCAAAGGTCGCAAATACGCGGGCGCGCGTCCAGCGCCAAGGCTTGCGGGAATCCTCGTGCCGGAGTATCTGGCAGGCATGAAACGGATTTTCGATATGGACGACCGCGCCCGGCTGCCCTGGCGGTTTCACGGCGCGACGCTCAGCATCCTCGCACGGCTCTGAGCCGCGCGCCCTATCCGTATTCCCGAATTCCGACCGCGACAGGAGAAACCGATGTCCGGCAAGACGCTCTACGACAAGATATGGGATGCCCACGTGGCCCATGAGGCCGAGGATGGCACCTGCCTGCTCTATATCGACCGCCACCTGGTGCATGAAGTGACCAGCCCGCAAGCCTTCGAGGGGCTGCGCATGGCCGGTCGCAAGGTGCACGCCCCCGACAAGACCATCGCGGTGCCCGACCACAACGTGCCCACGACGCTCGACCGCGCCAAGGGCATCGAGAACGAGGAAAGCCGCATCCAGGTCGAGGCGCTGGACCGAAACGCGCGCGAGACCGGCATTCACTATTACCCGGTGGACGATATCCGCCAGGGCATCGTGCATATCGTGGGGCCGGAACAGGGCTGGACCCTGCCGGGGATGACGGTGGTGTGTGGCGACAGCCACACCGCGACCCATGGTGCCTTCGGCGCGCTGGCGCATGGCATCGGCACGTCGGAGGTCGAGCATGTGCTGGCGACGCAAACGCTGATCCAGAAGAAATCGAAGAACATGAAGGTCGAGATCACCGGCAAGCTGAAGCCCGGCGTCACCGCCAAAGACATCACCATGGCGGTGATCGGCAAGACCGGCACCGCGGGCGGCACCGGCTATGTGATCGAGTATTGCGGCGAGGCGATCCGGGATCTGTCGATGGAAGGCCGCATGACGGTCTGCAACATGGCGATCGAGGGCGGCGCGCGCGCCGGTCTGATCGCGCCCGACGAGACCACGTTCGAATATGTGAAGGGTCGCCCGCATGCTCCGAAAGGTGCCCAGTGGGAAGCGGCGCTTGCCTGGTGGAAAACGCTGGTCTCCGACGACGACGCGCATTGGGACAAGGTCATCACGCTCGACGCCGACGAGATCGAGCCGGTGGTGACCTGGGGCACCTCGCCCGAGGACGTGCTGCCGATCACCGCGAAAGTGCCGGCGCCCGAGGATTTCACCGGCGGCAAGGTCGAGGCGGTCAAGCGCGCGCTCGATTACATGGGGCTGACGCCCGGCACGCCGCTGAATGAGATCAAGGTCGATGCGGTCTTCGTCGGCTCCTGCACCAATGGTCGGATCGAGGATCTGCGCGAAGTCGCCAAGATCCTCGACGGCAAGAAGGTCGCGGACGGCGTGCGGATGATGATCGTTCCCGGCTCGGGCCTGGTGCGTGAACAGGCCGAGGCCGAGGGGCTGGCGGACATCTTCAAGGCCGCGGGCGCGGAATGGCGGCTGGCCGGGTGCTCGATGTGCCTTGCGATGAACCCCGACCAGTTGGCACCCGAAGAGCGCTGCGCCTCGACCTCGAACCGCAACTTCGAGGGGCGGCAGGGCTACAAGGGCCGAACCCACCTGGTCTCGCCCGGCATGGCCGCCGCGGCTGCGGTGACAGGGCATCTGACTGACGTGCGGGAGATGATGTGATGGAAAAATTCGAGAAACTCACCGGGGTCGCGGCACCGATGCCGCTGGTCAATATCGACACCGACATGATCATCCCCAAGGTGTTCCTGAAGACGATCAAGCGTTCGGGCCTGGGTGTGAACCTGTTCGACGAGATGCGCTATGACCGCGAGGGCAACGAGATCCCCGATTTCGTTCTGAACAAGCCGCAATACCGCGACGCCGAGATCATCGTCGCGGGCGACAACTTCGGGTGCGGCTCGTCGCGCGAACATGCGCCCTGGGCACTGAGGGATTTCGGGATCAAGGCGGTGATTTCCACCAGCTTCGCCGATATCTTCTACAACAACTGCTTCAAGAACGGCATCCTGCCGATCGTGCTGCCGCGCGATGAGGTCGATCTGCTGATGGCGGACGCCGAAAAAGGGCAGAACGCGCGCATGACGGTGGACCTCGAGAACCAGGAGATCACCACCTCGGATGGCGAGACCATCGCCTTCGAGATCGACCCGTTCCGCAAGCACTGCCTGATGAACGGTTTGGACGACATCGGGCTGACGCTGGAGAAGAAAGCCTCCATCGACGCCTTCGAGGCGAGGGCCGCCGAGGCGCGGCCCTGGGTCTGATCCATATCTGGCAGGCATCCGACGCCGCACCACAACATCAAGGGCCGCCCCCATCGGGCGGCCTTTTTGTTGACCCATTGTTGATGCACAAAGGCACCAGTTCCTCCCCATTCCGGCCCAAAATATCCCGTCTTATGAACGCGTTACTTGCGGCGCTGGACTGAAGTGGGCAAGATTATGGCAAATATGAGGCAACCCGCCGCAATTGGCGGGATCAAGTTGGAACAAGGGCGGCAGCATCGAACTGCCCCCGGCCAGGTTGAGGGGTAGAACGGTGTTTTCAAGACTTCCGGGCGCTATTGCGCGCGCAATTCTCGTGGTGATCCTGATCGCCACGCCATCGCTGGTGCTGAACCATGTCAGTTCGGACACGACGCAGATCGTGGTGCTGATCGCGATTTTCGCCGGTGCCCTGACGCTGTTCGAATACGCCACCGCCTATCCGGGTCTGGTCGAGTTCCGCGACGCACCTCCGTTCAACCGCATCCGGTTCGCCAGCCTGTTCGTCACCGTGCTGCTCTTGTCGGTCGTGGTCCGCGGTGGCGACAGTTCGACCAGCGCGCATTTCGTCGAGGCAGTCGGGACGCTGATCGGAAAGGCCATCGACTTCCCCTATAGCCCGGTTCGGCTGATCGTGCTGATGCTGCCCGAGGATGCCTCGGCGCAGGACATCATCCTTCTGCGCACCATGGCCGGGGTCAGCTATCTGATTTCGCTGATCTCGCTGGCGGTGTTCCTGGTGGTGCTGCGTCTCACGCACTGGCCGCACAGCGCGCAGGGTTTCAACGTCTGGATCAACCTGCCGACCTTCGACCCCACCGTCGGCGGCGACGTGGTCGAGCGGCTGGAGCGCGACGCGCGGTTCAACATCGCGCTGGGCTTTCTGCTTCCGTTCATCTCTCCGGCCATCGTGCAGCTTGCGTCGGGCGTGTTCGGCTCGGTCTCGCTGGCCAATGAACAGACGATGATCTGGACGCTGACCGCATGGGCCTTCCTGCCCGCCAGCCTGTTCATGCGCGGCATCGCCATGCAGCGGGTGGCGACCATGATCACCGATCAGCGCCAGCGAAACACGGCGCGGATCGACGAGGACATGCTGACCGCCTGATGCTGCGCGCCCTCGCCCTTGCCCTCGCGCTTGTCCTGTCCGGGGCCGGCGCGGGCCATGCCGAAACGCTCAGGATCGCCACCTACAACACCGAGTTGGCACGGCGCGGGCCGGGGCTTTTGTTGCAGGACATCCTGAAGGGTGACGAGCAGGTGGCGGCGGTCGTGGCGGTGATCGAGGACGCCGACCCGGATGTGATCCTGATCACCGATTTCGACCATGACACCGAAGGCCACGCGCTGGCCGCCTTTGCCGCCCTGTTCGGTGAGGGGGCCTATCCTTTCACCTTCGCCGGGCCGCCGAACGCCGGGGTGGTCTCCGGGCTGGACCTCGACGGCAATGGCCGGCTGGGCGAGGCGCGGGATTCACAGGGCTATGGCCGCTTCACCGGGCAAGGCGGCATGGCGGTCCTGTCGCGGCTGCCGCTGGGCGAGGTGCGCGATTTCTCCGGTTTCCTCTGGGCCGATCTGCCCGGCGCCATTGCGCCCGAGGTGGATGGTGCGCCGTTCCCTTCGGCGGCGGCCCATGCGGCGCAGCGCCTGTCGTCGGTGGCGCATTGGGATGTGCCGGTCGAAACCGGCACCGGGCCGCTGCACCTCCTGGCCTTCCACGCCACAACGCCGGTCTATGACGGCCCCGAAGACCTGAATGGCCGCCGCAACCACGATGAGATTGCCTTCTGGCTGCGGCTCATGGACGGCGACCTGCCGTTTCCGCCGCCCGAGGGGCCGGTGGTGGTGATCGGCGATGCCAACCTCGACCCTGCCGATGGCGACGGGCGGCGCGAGGCGATCCGCACCCTTCTGTCCGACCCCCGTCTGCAAGACCCGGAACCGTCCAGCCCGGGCGGTCAGGCCGCCGCAAACCCCGCGCATACGGGCGATCCGGGTCTGGATACCGCCGATTGGACCGACCCGGTGCCGGGCAATCTGCGGGTGGATTACGTGTTGCCGGACGCCGGGTTGAACGTGACCGGGGCCGGGGTGATCTGGCCTGTCGATGGCCCGATGGCGGCCACGGTCGAGGCCGCCAGCCGCCATCGCCTTGTCTGGGTCGATATCGCCTTGCCTTAAGCCGCGAGTGTTTCGACCGGATCGGCCAGCGCGGCGCGCAGGGCCGCCTCAGGCGGGGTCGGTTTAAAATCCGGCAGCAGGTCGGCCAGCCGTGCCCCGTCGAGCCGCTGCGGCAGCGACCAGAGGTAACGCATCTCGATCAGCCCCGCCATCATCGGCATCACCGGCCTCAACAGCCGCACCAGCCCCCATTGGAACGGCTTGACCGCGACCGGCCGACCGAGGCTGCGCGAGATCGCGGCGGCAAGGTCGTTGCCCGACAGCGTGTAGCCCTCGAACGGCACATCCTCGAAATCCGACAGCCGGTCACGGATTTCGGCCAGCGCCACGGCGGCGCGGGCGGCGTCGGGCAGCCAGGCCCAGGAATGCGGCGCATTGGGGTCGCCGGGATAGCGGATGAAGCCCTTGGGCAGCGGCTTGACGATGTGGCTTTCAAACCAGTTGCCGCTGTCCACGCCGTCGATGAAATCGCCGCAGCGCAGGATGATGGTGCGGGTGCCGTGGTGGCGATAACGCGCCTCGGCCTCGCGCCGCAACCGGCCCAGCGGGTTTTGCACCAGGTGCGGCGTGTCCGGGCGCCAGGGCGACGGCGCGTCCGGCCCGTAGACATAGACGTTGCCCGGCACGATCACCGTGGACCCCGCCCGCCTGGCCGACCGCGCCACGCGGTCGTGCAGCGGCACCAATTGTTTGTCCCACAGGTGATAACCGGCAGGATTCCAGCCCATCAGCACGACATCCGCGCCGATCATGGCGCGCTCGAGGTCGTCGGTCTGGCGGTCGAACTGGCGCACCTGCCAGCCGGCATCGCTGAACGCGCGGGTGGCGTGACGGCCAAAGCGGCCCGAGCCGCCGAGGATGAGAGCGGTTTGTGACATGAGTGCCTCCTTTTCTGGCCTCAAGTTATCCATTCGTCGTCAAATAGGAATTGCCGGAAATCGAAGGTGTGGTATTCAATATTGAATGACTATGCCCTTCACCTCGCTCGACTGGTCGCTGGTTCAGGCGTTCCTTGCGGTGGCCGAAACCGGCTCGCTGTCCGCTGCCGCCCGTGCCACGGGGTCCAGCCAGCCGACGCTGGGGCGTCAGATCCAGACGATCGAGACCGCGCTGGGGGTCGAGCTGTTTCGCCGCCATGCCAAGGGGTTGGCGCTGACCGAGACCGGGCAGGCGATGCTGCCCGCCGCCGAAGCGATGCGCGAAGCTGCCGGGCAGATGGCGCTGATCGCCGCCGGTGAGGATCACGGGGTCGAAGGCACCGTTCGGCTGACCGCCTCGGTGGTGATGTCGCATTTCGTGCTGCCGCCGATCCTGGCCAGGCTGCGCCGTGATGAGCCGGGGATCACCATCGAACTGGTCGCCTCCGACAGTTCCGAGAACCTGCTGTTTCGTGAGGCCGATATCGCGGTCAGGATGTATCGGCCCGAACAGCTCGACATGGTCACCCGGCACGTGGCTGACCAGCCGCTGGGCATCTACGCAGCGTCGTCCTACCTCGACCGGGTCGGGCGGCCCCGAACGGTGGACGATCTGCTGGCGCTTGACTGGGTCGGGTATGACCGCAACGAGGTGTTGATCCGGGCGATGCGGCAGGCGGGTTGGCCGGTCAGCCGCGCGTTTTTCCGGCTGCGCACCGACGATCAGGCGGCGCATTGGCAACTGGTCCGCGCCGGGGGCGGGGTGGGCGTGATGCAACAGGCCATCGGCGAGGCCGACCCTGCGGTCGAGCGGCTCATGCCAGCGCAACCGCTGCCCAGTCTGCCGGTCTGGCTGACCGTGCATCAGGCCTTGCGCCGCGTGCCGCGCGTCGCCCGTGTCTGGCAGGCGCTGGCCGAGGGCCTTTCTTGACCGCGCACCCGCAACGGGCTAGGCGACGGGCAACACAATCAGCCCAAGGACAGCGACATGAGCACAGGCTCCATTCTCATCCTCCCCGGCGACGGGATCGGCCCCGAAGTCATGGCCCAGGTGCGCCGGATCATCGACTGGTATGGCGCCAAGCGCGGGCTGTCGTTCGACGTGAGCGAAGACCTTGTCGGCGGCGCGGCCTATGACGCCCACGGCGTGCCGCTGGCGGACGAGACCATGGCGCGGGCGCAGGAGGCCGACGCGGTGCTGCTGGGCGCGGTCGGCGGGCCGAAATACGACGATCTGGATTTCTCGGTGAAGCCCGAGCGCGGGCTTTTGCGCCTGCGCAAGGAGATGGACCTCTATGCCAACCTGCGCCCGGCGCAGTGTTTCGACGCACTGGCGGATTTCTCGTCGCTGAAACGCGACGTGGTTGCCGGGCTCGACATCATGATCGTGCGCGAACTGACCTCGGGCGTCTATTTCGGTGAGCCGCGCGGCATCTTCACCGAAGGCAACGAGCGCGTCGGCATCAACACCCAGCGCTATACCGAGAGCGAGATCGCCCGCGTCGCGCGGTCGGCCTTCGAACTGGCGCGCAAGCGCGGGGGCAAGGTCTGTTCGATGGAAAAGGCCAACGTGATGGAATCGGGCATCCTCTGGCGCGAGGTCGTGCAGAAGGTGCATGACGAGGAATACCCGGACGTGGAGCTTAGCCACATGTATGCCGACGCGGGCGCCATGCAGCTGACCCGCTGGCCCAAGCAGTTCGACGTGATCGTCACCGACAACCTCTTTGGCGACCTGCTGTCGGACGTGGCCGCGATGCTGACCGGCTCGCTCGGGATGCTGCCCTCGGCCAGCCTTGGCGCGCCGGCGGCGAATGGCCGGCCCAAGGCGCTGTATGAGCCGGTGCACGGCTCGGCCCCGGACATTGCCGGACAGGGCAAGGCCAACCCGATTGCCTGCATCCTCAGCTTTGCGATGGCGCTGCGCTATTCCTTCGACGAAGGGGTTGAGGCCGACCGGCTGGAAGCGGCGGTGGAAAAGGTGCTGGCCGACGGCGTGCGCACCCCGGACCTTCTGGGCGAAGAGGGCACCGACCCGGTCACCACCGAAGGCATGGGCGACGCGATCCTCAAGGCGCTGGACGCGAGCCTGTAGCCCGGGACCGGCAAAAACCGGCGGCGTGATTCCCTCACGCCGCCATTTTCATTTGTTTGGCTTGCATTCGGCCCCGGGCCGCGATGTTGTCGGTGAAAGCAGATGGACACCCCATGAACCTATCCGGCCCCCTCTTCGCGCTTGCCGCCTTCGCCATTTTCTCGACCCATGACGTGGTGGTCAAAACGCTGGGCGGGATCTATTCGCCGTTCCAGATCATCTTTTTTGCAACGGCATTCTCGTTTCCGCTGATCACCCTCATGCTGATGCGGGATTCGAGCGAGAGCAATCTGCGCCCGGTGCATCCGTGGTGGGTTGCGGCGCGCACGGTCAGCGCCGTCATCACCGGCTTTTCGGGCTTTTATGCCTTTTCGGTCCTGCCGATGGCCCAGGCCTATGTGATGCTGTTCGCCTCGCCGCTGCTGATCACGCTGCTGTCGATCCCGATGCTGGGAGAGCGGGTCGGCATTCATCGCTCGCTGGCGGTTCTGATCGGGCTGGGGGGCGTGGTGGTCGTGCTGCGCCCGGGGGCCGAAGCCCTGAGCCTCGGCCATCTCGCCGGCCTCACGGCGGCGGCGGCAAACGCGGTCGGGTCGGTGATCGTGCGCAGGATCGGCAACGATGAGCGGACGGCGGTGCTTATGCTCTATCCGATGGCGGCGAACTTTCTGGTGATGGGGGCGCTGCTGGGGCTGGTCTATGTGCCTATGCCGCTGCTGCACCTGGCCGGCATGGGGGCGATCTCGGTGCTTGGCTTCATCGCCGGGGTTCTGCTGATCGCCGCCTATCGCAACGGCGATGCCGCCATCGTGGCGCCGATGCAGTATTCGCAGATCCTCTGGGCGACGCTGTTCGGCGCGGTGCTGTTCGACGAATCGCTGGATCTGCCGACGCTGATCGGGGCGGGGATCATCATCGCCTCGGGGATCTACATCGTGTTCCGCGAATCGCGGCTCGGGGCAAGATCGCAAACCCCCGTCCTGCGCGCGAGGTCACGCCTGTCGACGCCCACATCGCTCCGGATTTCCCCGATGCTGCGCCGCCTGCGCGAGCGCCGATAGGCGCTTGCAAAGGGTTCAAAGCTAAGCTATCCCGCGCGGCACGGTCGGAGTGTAGCTCAGCCTGGTAGAGCACTGTCTTCGGGAGGCAGGGGTCGGAGGTTCGAATCCTCTCACTCCGACCAATACACAGGATTGCCGCAAGCCCCGCACGCTGCGTTTCCCATCCCCTTAACAATCCCCTAACCCCCCGCCCGCGCCATTTGCCGGTTGGCAAGGGTGTCCGGTCTATACCTGTCGCCTCATTCAGCGTCAGGAGACCCCATGTCCGACACATCGCCCCGGCTTGCCCTGCCCTATCTTCAGCCCGCGCAGGCGCAGAAACACGTCACCCATAACGAGGCGCTGCGGGTGCTCGATGTCATCGTTCAGCTTGCGGTGGTCGCCTTCGATGCCACCACGCCCCCGACCCTGCCGGACGAGGGCAAGGTCTATGCGCTTGGCCTCGGGGCGAGCGGCGGTTGGGCGGGCGAGGATGGCAGGCTTGCGGTCTGGGTCGATGCCGGCTGGCAGTTTCACGTGCCCGGGCCGGGCTGGATCGCCACGCTTGCGGGCGGGCAGGAGCTTCGGGTGTGGACCGGGGCGGGCTGGCAGCCGGTGGTCGGGGCGACGCAGAACCTCGACGGGGTCGGGGTCAACACCGGGTCGGATGCCACCAACCGGCTGGCGGTGTCGGCCGCGGCCAGCCTGTTCAGCCACGCGGGCGCCGGGCATCAGCTCAAGATCAACAAGTCCGCCAGCGGCGACACCGCGTCGCTGCTCTACCAGACCAACTGGTCGGGACGGGCCGAGATGGGGCTGGCGGGCGACGATGCCTTCTCGATCAAGGTCAGCGCGGACGGGTCAAGCTGGGACGAGGCGCTCAGGATCACCCCCGGCACGCAGGTGTTTCACACCGGCAACGCGGTCGGCCCGGTCAGCGCCACGTCGGGCATCGGCAGCGGCATCGTCGAGACCGGGACCAACGCCAACGGCAGCTTCACCAGGTTCGCGGACGGCACCATGATCTGCGTTCTGGACGGGTTCGCCAGCGCCAGCGGGGCGGCGGCGACATGGACCTTCCCCGCCGCTTTCGCCAGCGGAGCCGTCAGCGTCACGGCCACCGCGCGCGGCACGACGGCGGCGATTGTCACGGTCGATGCGGTCAGCGCCAGCGCGGCCGATATCCACACGTTTGACACGACGGGGGCCGATACTGTCGCCCCCGCTGTCGATCTGGTGGCGGTCGGGCGGTGTTTCTGAGGGTCAGTTTTCTTGCCGGGGGCGCGTTTTGGTGCCAAACATCACCAAACCCGCCAAGAAAGACGTGGCATGGACAACCTGATCTATATCCTGAACGGCCCCAACCTGAACCTGCTGGGCAAGCGCGAACCGGAGATCTACGGCGCGGATACGCTCGAGGACGTGGCGGCGATGTGCGTCGAGGTGGGGGCGGGCTTCGGGCTGGAGATCCGCATGCTGCAGTCCAACCACGAAGGCGAGATCGTCACGTGGATTCAGGAGGCGCGCAATCATGCCGCCGGGATCATCATCAACCCGGCGGCCTATTCCCACACCTCCATCGCCATTCTCGATGCGCTCAACGCCTATGACGGGCCGGTGCTGGAGGTGCATATCTCCAACATCCACCGGCGCGAGGCGTTCAGGCACCATTCGCATATCTCTGCGCGCGCCGATGGCGTGATCGCGGGCTTCGGGGTCGAGGGCTATGCGCTGGCGATGCGGCGGATGGGGTCGCTTTTGTCATGACCGACCGCTATGCGGTGTTCGGCAATCCGCTGAGCCACACGAAAAGCCCGTTCATCCACGGCGAGTTTGCCCGCCAGACCGGCGAGGACATGCGTTACGAGGCGATCGAGGCGCCTCTGGACGGGTTCGAGGCGGCGGTGCGGGCGTTCTTCGATGCGGGCGGCAAGGGCATCAACGTCACCGTCCCGTTCAAGGTCGACGCTCATGACCTGGCCGACGCGCGCCGCGAGGCGGCGGCGATCTGTGGTGCTTCGAACTGCCTGAAGCTTGAGGGCGACCGGCTGGTGGCCGAAAACTTCGACGGCGTCGGGCTGGTGCGCGATATCGCGGTCAACCTGGGCGTGCCGCTGGCCGGCAAGCGGGTGCTGATCGCCGGAGCCGGCGGGGCGACGCGGGGCGCGGTTGCGCCGTTTCTGGCCGCTGGCGTGGGTGAGGTGGTGATCGCCAATCGCACGGTGGCAAAGGCCGAGGCGATCCGCGATCTGCTGGGGGATCGCGGGACGGTTTCCGCGGTCGGATATGACGGCATCGAAGGCAGCTTCGACCTGGTGTTGAACAGCACATCCGCCAGCCTGTCGGGCGCGGCGCTGCCGATCCCGGCGAGCGCGTTTGCAGGCTGCGTGCTGGCCTATGATCTGGCTTATGGCAAGGGCAAGACGCCGTTCCTGCAACAGGCCGAAGCAGCGGGCGCGGCGCAATTGGCCGATGGGGTCGGGATGCTGGTGGAACAGGCCGCCGAGGCGTTCCTGTGGTGGCGCGACAAGCGTCCCGACACCGCCCCGGTGATCGCGGCGATGACGGTGCCGCTGGACTAGAAGATCCGGTGGAACAGGCCCAGCGGCAGGTGTTGGCCGAGGGTAAAGAGCCACGAGAACGGTGCCGGAAAACTGGTCGAGAAGCGCCCCGATTTCATCGCGGCGACGACGCGGGCGGCGGCGTCTTCCGGCTCCATGATCTGCGGCATTTTGAAATCGTTCTTCTCGGTCAGCCGGGTTCGGATGAAACCGGGGTTCATGCGCTGAACCGAAATCCCGGTGCCGCGCAGGTCAATCTTGAGGTTCTCGGCCAGATGCATCAGCCCGGCCTTGGACGCGCCATAGCCGACCGCGCCGGGCAGGCCGCGAAAGCCGGAAAGCGACCCTATCAAGGCGATATGGCCGGTTTTTCGCGCGATCATGCTCGGCAGAACCGCACCCACCACGTTCAGCCCGCCGACGAAATTGACCTCGGCCATGGTCCGCACGGCCTCGGCCTGCCAGTCCTTCGCATCGACCGGATCATAGGCGCCGGCGCTGAAGATCAGCCCGTCGATCTCGCCCGCCTCATCCAGCGCGGTCTTGACCGAGGCCGGGTCGGTCACATCGACCGGCACCGCGACCGCGTCGGTCAGTTCGCCGGCAAGGCCTTCGATCCGGTCCCCGCTGCGGGCCGATACCACCAGCCGTGCGCCTTCGCGGTCGAGCGCATGGGCCAGCGCGCGCCCCAGCCCTTCGGAGGCGCCGACCAGCCAATAACGGCGGCCCTTGAGGTCAGGCATGGGCAAGCTCCACCTGCACCACGTCGGTCTGACCTACCGAAAAGGCAGCGGCGCAGATCGCGAGATAATAGCGCCAGTTGCGCAGGAATCCTTCGTCGCCATAACCGACCTTGGCCAGCCGTGGCCGGGCGGCTTCAAGCTGTTCGCCCCAGGTGGCGCAGGTGCGGGCATAGTCTCGCCCGAAAGCGAAACTTTCCTGCACCTTCAACCCGGCACGCCGCGCCTGGTCGCGGATGACGCCTTCCGACAGCAGCATCCCGCCCGGAAAGGTGTAGTGGCGGATGTAATCGGACCCCTTGCGATAGGCCGGGAAATTCTCGTCGGTGACGGTGATCGCCTGGATCACGGCACGCCCGCCCTCGGCCAGTCGCGCCTTGAGGGTTCCGAAATACTCGGGCCAGTAGCGTTCGCCGACCGCCTCGATCATCTCGATCGACACGATGTTGTCGAAGGTGCCCGTGATGTCGCGGTAATCCTGCAGACGGATCTCGGCGCGCCCGTCCAGCCGCGCGTCGGCATAGCCCTTCTGGCTGGGCGAGATCGTGACGCCGGTGACATGGCGGCCGGTGTCGGCGGCGCGCTCGGCGAAGCCGCCCCAGCCGCAGCCGATTTCCAGCACCTGCTCGCCTTCGGACAGCCGACCGAGGATGCGGTCATACTTGCGTTGCTGGCCGCGCGTCAGGTCCGTGTCGCTGTCTGCGAACAGCGCCGAGGAATAGGTCATCGTCGGGTCGAGCCAGCATTGATAGAACTCGTTTCCAACGTCGTAATGCGCCCGGATATTGCGCGCCGCGCCCTGTTTCGAGTTGGCGCGCAGGATGCGGTCGACGACACGGAATTTCAGCGCGTTCAGCCGCGTGGGATAGGCAAAATTGTCAAAGCGGTCCATGTTCAAGAGCACAAGCTCGGTCAGGGTCTGGATCGACGGCGTGTCCCAGAGACCCGCGACATAGCTTTCGCCGAACCCGATATCGCCCCGCGCCGCGGCGGCGGTGATCGCGCCCCAATCGTTGATCTGCAATTCGGCCGCGGGCGCGCCGGAGCCGAAATCATGGATCTCGCCGCCGGGCGTGCGGATGCGGAGCGAGCCGGTGTGAATCGCCTCGCAGGCGGTCAGGAAATCGCGCTTCACGCGCTGGGTGAGAAACGGCATCAGCTGACCTCCTCGGTCGGCGGTTCGGGGCGGGTGCGATAGCGCGCGCCCTTGAGTTTCAGTTTCAGGGCCTGCCAGTAGATCAGCCCGATGGTGCGCAGCGCCCCGGCGGGGCGCCGCAGACTGGCCCCGACAATAGCACGATTCGTGAGCTTGGCGCGCGGACCGGTCAGGGTGGCGATAACGCCGGCCTTGCCGTCTTTCAGCGCGATCCTGATTGCGATCCGGTCGGGCCGGATATCGAAGTTGAACCGATAGTCGCCACCAAGCCGCTGGAACGGCGAAACGTGGAACACCTTGTGCGCGACAAGCGTGTCCGAGGCCGCAATAGGGTCGAATTCCGGGTGATGAGAGAGATAGGAATGGCGATCGCCAAAGGGGTTGTTGACCTCGGAAATTACCGCGATCAGTTGACCCTCGCGCAGCGCCAGCCAGAAGCTGACCGGGTTGAACCAGTAGCCGAGAAAACGCGGCTGGGTCAGGAGCAGGATTTCGAGACCCCGGGTCTCAAGCCCGTGTTCGGCAAACACACGACGCGCCCAGGCCACGCCCTCTCCCCTGCCGCGCGCGCCGCCGTGATCGCGGTCATGCACCGCGATCAGGTTGAAGCGGTTGCGCGAGAACAGGGCCGGCGTCGGGGCGCGGCTGTCCGGGTCTATCAGCACGTAATCGACACCATAGCGGAAGGCGTTGGCGATTCCGCCAAGCCGGGCATGGGTGGTGATGCCGCGCATATGCTGGGCTGCGAAGGTCATGCCGCGATCAGCTCCACCGCCGGGTTGATCCGCCGCGCGATGCGCACCGCCGAGGCATAGCCGTCTTCGTGAAAGCCGTGGCGGGTATAGGCACCGGCGAACCAGGTGTTGTTGTCGCCCTGAATCGCCGCAAGATCCTTTTGCGCGCGCAGGGCGGCCCGGTCGAACACCGGGTGGCGGAAGGTGACCTGGTCATAGATCAGAGCCTCCGGCACCGCACGCGCCGGGTTCAGCGAGACGAACAGCGGGTCGTCCTCGGGGATGTTCTGCAGCCGGTTCATCCAGTAGGTCACGCCGATGCGGGTTTCCTCCTGCGTCGTGTCGGCCTTGTAGACCCAGGACGACCACGTGCTTCGGCGACGCGGCATCTGGGCCGGGTCGCGGTGCAGGATCACGCTGTTGTCCTGATAGTTGAGGTTGCCCAGCGCGCGGGTCTCGGCCCCGGTCGGGTTGGCGATGAGGCGCAGCGCGTCGTCGGAATGGGTGGCGAAGATCACCTGGTCGAAGGTCTCGGGCTCCATCCCCGGGGCGTGAACGGTCGCCTTGCCGCCTGCGCGGGTCACTTTCGTCACCGGCGTTCCCGGGCGCAGCGCGACGCCGTGGCCTTTCAGATGCGCAGTCAGGCGCGAGACATATTCGACCGAGCCGCCCGAGACCGTCCACCACTGATGCTGGCCGGTGGCCGACAGCAGCGCGTGGTTACGGAAAAAGCTCAGGAGCGATTTCGCCGGAAAGGCGCGGATGCCATCGGGCGGCGTCGACCAGATCGCGCCGCAGATCGGCATCAGATAATAGCGCTCGAACCAATCACCGAGGCCCAGCGCCTCGACCAGTTCACCGATGGTGGTGTCGTCGGAGGTCGCCGCCGCCTCGGCGCGGGCGTTGAAGCGGAACAGGTCGCGCACCATGCGCAGAAACTCGGGCCGGACGATGTTGCGGCGCTGCCCGAACAGGGCGGCCGGGCCGCGCAGGCCGTATTCCACGGCGCCATCGTCGATGGTCGCGCCGAACGACATGTCGCTTTTCTCGACCGGCACGTCGAGGTCGTTAAACATCCGCGTCAGGTTCGGATAATTGGCATAGTTGAACACGATGAAGCCGGTATCGACCGGCTGGTCGCCGTTCTTGCCGGCGATCACGGTGCGGGCGTGTCCGCCCAGGCGCGGTTCGGCCTCATAAAGCGTCACGGCGTTCTGCGGTGAAAGTTCATAGGCGGCGGCGAGGCCGGATATGCCACCGCCGATCACGGCGATGCGCTGCGGGCGCGGAGGAGGGGCGTCAAACGACATTCGGTCTTCCTTGTTCTGTTGCCTGACCTACGGCCGCATTTTCCCGGCGGATCAAAAATGATCCGGTGCGTGGCGGGCAGCGTAAGTCGTGTATGCTGAGTATGGATGACACCCTTGCACATCGCCCCGAAGCACCTGAAAAAGGGGCCAACCCGGCTATCCCGCCGGTGCCAAAAAGGCATGAGACAGTGACGGACAAGACCCCGACAGACGGCTTTTCGGAGCAGACGGTCTGGATGCTGGCCATTCGCGATCAGCGCGACAAGGCGGCGTTTGGCAAGTTGTTTGACCATTACGCGCCACGGCTCAAGGGGTTCATCATCCGGGCAGGTGCGCCACGGGCGCAGGCCGAGGATGTGGTCCAGGACGTGATGCTGACGGTCTGGCGCAAGGCCCACCTGTTCGACCCGACCCGGGCGCAGGTGTCGAGCTGGATCTACCAGATCGCCCGCAACCGGCAGATCGACGTGATCCGCAAGGAAGCCCGGCCGATGCCCGAAGCCCTGAAGGCCGAGGACGAAGGCGACATGGAACCCGACGCCGGACAGGTCATGGCGCTGGAACAGGAAACCGACCAGTTGCGCGCGGCGCTGGACAAGCTGGCGCCCGCACAACGCGAAATGATCGAGCGCGCCTATCTGGGCGAGCTTAGCCACAGCGAGATCCGCGAGGCCACCGGCCTGCCGCTGGGCACGATTAAATCCCGCATCCGGCTCGGACTTGAGCGGTTGCGGCACGAGTTGAAGGACTTGAGACAGGAATGAGCGCGAACATTTCACATCACATCCCGCCCGAGATCATGGCCGCTTATGCCGCCGGGTCGTTGCCGCATGCCTTTTCGCTGGTCGTGGCCACGCATGTTTCGATGTGCGAGGACTGCCGCGCCGAACTGGCCGCGCAGGAGACGGTGGGCGGCGTGGTGCTCGAAACCCTCGACAGTGCCGAAGTGTCGGCCGGGCTGAAGGCCGATGTGCTGTCGATGCTCGACGACCCGGTCCCGCCCGAGCCTGCGCCCGCGAAGCGCAGCGGTGTTTATCCCGGCCCGGTGATGGAGGCGCTCAAGGGCAAGCCGCCGCGCTGGAAAGCGCTGGGCGGCGGGGTCAAGCAATGCGTGCTGACCGGCGAAGGCGGCTCTGTCTCGCGGCTGTTGTGGATTCCGCCGGGCAAGCCGGTGCCGGATCACGGGCACAACGGGCTTGAACTGACGCTGGTGCTGCAAGGCGGATTCTCGGACGAGACCGGGCATTTCGAGGTCGGCGATGTCGAGGTGGCGACCGACGACCTTGACCATGTGCCCACCGCCGACCCGGGCGCACCCTGCATCTGCCTGGCCGCGACCGACGCGCCGCTGAAATTCAACAGCTTCCTGCCGCGCCTGTTGCAGCCGCTGTTCGGCATCTGACCCTCTGGCCAAGTCGTGCCGTTTCGGGCAGGACTTGGCGGATGGGCAGGCTTGCGAAGACACCGAAGCGTGACAGCTACGACGTGGTGATCGTCGGCGGCGCCATGCTGGGCGCCTCGGTGGCGTGGTTCCTGGCAGCGAACCCTGACTTTGACGGGCGGGTGCTGGTGGTCGAGCGTGACCCGAGCTATTCCGCCTGTTCCACCGCCCACACCAATTCCTGCCTGCGCCAGCAGTTCTCGGCCCCGATCAACGTCGAGATCAGCCGGTTCGCGGCGGACTATGTGCGCCGCTTCCGCGATGAAATGGGCGATGCGCGGGTGCCGGGGATCGACACGCAGTATTTCGGCTATCTCTACCTCGCCGGGGACGAGGCGACCGCCTCACGGCTGCGGGCGAATGCCGCGATGCAAGCCGGGCTTGGGGCGGGCACGCGGATCTTGACGCCGGACGAGATCGCGGCGGCGTGGCCGTTCTATGACCTCGATGGCGTGGTGCTGGGCAGTCACAATCCGGTCGACGAGGGCTATTTCGACGGCGGTACGATGTTCGACTGGTGGCGGCGGCTGGCGGCGGAACGCGGGGTCGAGTTCATCCACGGCGAGGTGGTGGGGATCGACACCGTGCGGGACCGCGTCACGGCGGTGCGGCTTGCCTCGGGCGAAACGGTTTCCTGCGGCTGGGTGGTCAATGCCGCCGGGCCGCGCGCAGCGGGGGTGGCGGCGATGGCGGGTCTGTCGCTGCCGGTCGAACCGCGCAAGCGCTACACTTGGGTGGTGCGCGCCGCCGCGCCGCTGGATCGTGACCTGCCGCTGACGGTCGATCCCACCGGGGTGCATTTTCGCAGCGATGGCGCCTGCTACATGATCGGCGCGACGCCCGAGGATGATCCGGCGGTCGCGCCCGACGATTTCGCCTTCGATCACGGGTTGTGGGAGCGCAAGGTCTGGCCTGCCGTGGCCCAACGCATCCCGCAGTTCGAAAGCCTCAAGGTGGTGAACGAATGGGTCGGGCATTACGCCTACAACACGCTTGACCGCAACGCGGTGGTCGGGCCGGACGACCGGATCGGCAACTTCCTGTTCGTGAACGGCTTTTCCGGCCACGGGCTGCAACAGGCCCCGGCGATGGGGCGCGGGATCGCGGAATGGATCACCACGGGCGGCTACCGCACGCTGGACCTCACGCCCCTGCATGTCGACCGCATCCGCGCGGGCAGGCCGCTGGGCGAGGCCGCGATCATCTAGGCCGGCAAGCCCGCGCCGCTACAGCCCTTCGCGCGCGGCCAGGGTCATCTCGAACGCCTCCTTGGGTGCCGCCCCATCCTGCGCCAACACCTCGCGCAGCGACACGACCGAACCGATCAGGATCAGTGCCGGACCCTTGGGCCTGGCCGCCGCGACCTTGGCGCCGATATCGGCCAGCGTGCCGGTCACGACCTTCTGGGTGGTGCGGGTGCCGTTGTCGACCAGCGCGACCGGCATGTCGGGCGACACCCCTTGCGCCATCGCCGCCTCGGCGATTTCGGCCACGAAACGCAGCCCCATGTAGACCACCACGGTCTGCCCCTCGCGGGCCAGCGCCGTCCAGTCGTGCGGCAGCAGTCCGTCCTTGCCGTGGGCGGTGACGAACACGACGCTTTGCGCATGGTCGCGGTGCGTCAGGGGAATGCCGGCGGAGGCGCCGCAACCGGCGGCGGCGGTGATGCCGGGGACGACGACGACCGGGAAACCCTGGGCCGCCACCTCTTCCAGTTCCTCGCCGCCGCGCCCGAAGATGAACGGATCGCCCCCCTTGAGCCGCAGCACGCGCTTGCCCTCGCGCGCCAGCTTGATCATCAGCGCGGTGATGTCCTCTTGCAGCATCACGTGGTCGCCGGCGGTCTTGCCGACATTGATGCGCTCGGCATCGCGGCGCACGAGGTCCAGAAGGCCGTCACCGATCAGCCGGTCATAGAGCACCACATCGGCGTGCTGCATCATCCGAAGCGCCTTGAAGGTCAGAAGGTCCGGATCGCCCGGCCCGGCCCCGACCAACCAGACCTCGCCCCGGTGCAGTTTCTTGCTGCCGCCCGCGCCGAGATCTTCCTCGATCAGGCGTTCGGCCAGCGCCTCGTCTCCGGCGAGAAAGGCATCGCCCGCCGGGCCTTCGATCATGTTTTCCCAGAACCGCCGCCGTGCCGTGCCGCCCTTGATCTGGTCCGCGATCCGGTCGCGGTAGGTCGACAGGAACTGCGCCAGCCGTCCGTATGCGGCGGGCAGCATCGCCTCGACCCGGGCGCGCAGGATGCGGGCGATGACGGGGGCGGCGCCGCCGGTCGAAATGGCGATGGTCAGCGGATCGCGCTCGACCACGCTGGGGGTGATGAAATCGCAGTAGTCCTTTTCATCGGCCACGTTGGCCAACGCGTTATGGGCCTTGGCCCATTTGTAGAGCGGCGCATCCCGTGCCGGGTCTTCGGACGCGCCATAGGCGACAAGGCAATCGGCGAAATCGGCCTCGGCAGGCACCCGCGCGTGGTGGGTCAGGCGTTCATGCCCGAACAGGCGGGTCATTTCCTCGCCCGGCGCGGGATCGAACACCTCGACCAGCGCGCCCGCGCCCAGCGCGCGTTCGACCCGGCGGGCCGCGACGGTGCCGCCGCCATCGACGACGATTTTCCGCCCGGCCACGTCGAGAAAGATCGGAAGGTAATCCATCAGCCTTGCGCCCTTGCCCAATCGCCCATCGCATCGGCGAGTGCGGCGGCGGTGTCGGCGTCAAGCTCGACCTGGGTGATCCGGTGACCCTCGCGCAGCACCAGCCGCAGTATCTTCATGCCGCTGTCATAGGTGAATTCCTTGAGTTCGGCCTTACGCCGGTAGGGCAGTTCGTAAGCCGCGATCTCGCGCAGGTCTTCAGTCATACTTCAGCCCCCGGGTGAAAGCGGCCTCGAGCAGCCATTCCCATTTGCGCGGGGTATCGCGGAAATCGGGCTTGAGGTCGAACTCAAGGTGCATGATGCCGCTTTCGCCGGCATGGGCGACCAGCTTTTCCAGTTCGGCGAACTTGGTCACCTCGGGATGACCGATGATCAGGTCGCTCAGCTTGGCTACGTTCGTCATGTCAGCTTCCTTTCACGCGATTGTGGAACCGGACGCGATAGACGGTCCGGCGGGAGTGCGCCCGCGCCTCGCTATCAAATCCCGTCCGGTCATGCAGGACATTGTTGCACAGGACTCCCTGCCCGGCCTCGAACCTCAGAGAGATCGTCAGCGGGTCGGGGGTTTCAAGGGTGGACTGCAGGAATTCGACCGCCTCGCGGGTCAGCGCATCGTCGCGCCAGGCGATCGAGCGGGTGCGCGCGGTATAGCGCATCTGCATCGCGCCGGTGTCCGGATCGGCGAAGAACACCGGGCCGGTCGAGGCCGGGCGCTCGCTGCCCTCGTCCTCATTGGCGGGAATCACCATCGCCGCCGGATGCATCAGCGCGCGGATATAGTCGGGGTTTTCGTCCATCAGCCGGATATAGGCGATGGTGTGATCGAGAAACCGGTTCGAGCCGCCATCGTCGGCCGGGTGCGCGGTGTGCAGGACCATCGCGCTGATGCGTTCATCGGGCGCGTTGTAATAGCCATCGGTGTGCCAGTTCATCTGGCGCTTGGAATACGGAATATAGCCCCGCTGCGACGGCGCATCGCTCTGGCGCAGCGCGACGATGCCATCGCCGCCGGCCGAGCGGTGGCGTTCGGCGATACGCAGGTCGAAAGCCTGGGCAAAGCGGCGCAGGTCGTCGCGCAGGTCAGCGCCCTGTGGCGCCTGGTAAAGGGCGAGATTCGCGGCGCGACACCGGCGGATCAGCTCGTTTTTCTCCGACTCCGAGGGCGACGACAGGTCGGCAATCTCGACAAACCCGGCCGAGAGGGCCTCTTCGGCGGCGCGCAATCGCCCATCGCGCCATTCCCGATAGAAATCATCGGCCTTGGGCACGGTCCAGGAAAACCCGTTGTGTTCTGGCGTGTTAATGGCCGTTCCTCCCTGCGACGCTAAATCCGATCAAATCACTCGGCAATTTTCTTTTGTTTCTTTTGCACTTGCGGCAACTTTTTCCTTTTACATTCGATTATCCTGATGTGTAAATTAAAAGGTGACGTTGCTCGCCGAAGGTCGGATCATATGCACCGGATCAGACCCGTGCATCGGGATTTCCATCACCGGCGGCCGGCAGGATTTGAAGACCGCAAGCGCGAACGCTCGTAAGGGAGGAGAAACATGAAAGACGAATCGAAGGACAAGGCGACCCACGCGACCCCGATTCTCGACGAACTCGAGGGCGGCAAGTGGCCAAGCTTCATCACCGGCCTCAAGCATCTGCGCGACGAGGGCACGCCCAGCAACCGGGCGATCATGAATGACCTCCTGGGCCAGCTCGAACACTCCTACGAGGAGAAGCTGGGCTTCTGGAAGGGCGGCACCATCTCGGTGCGCGGTTACGGCGGGGGGATCATCCCGCGCTTTTCCGAAGTCGCGGACCGGTTTCCGGCCTCCAAGGAGTTCCACACCCTGCGGGTGATGCCGCCGCCGGGCTTTCACTATACCACCGACGTGCTGCGCAAGATGTGCGACATCTGGGAAGAGTATGGCTCGGGCCTGATCGCGTTCCACGGCCAGTCCGGCGACATCATGTTCCAGGGCACCACCTCCGAGAACACCCAGCCGGCCTTCGACGCGCTGAACGAGCTGGGATTCGACCTTGGCGGCGCCGGCCCGGCGCTGCGCACGGCGATGAGCTGTGTCGGTCACGCCCGCTGCGAACAGTCCTGCTTTGACGAGCAGCGCGCGCACCGGCTGATGATCAACACGTTCCTCGACGAGATGCACCGCCCGTCGCTGCCCTACAAGTTCAAGTTCAAGTTCTCGGGCTGCGGCAACGACTGCGTGAACGCCATTCAGCGCGCCGACTTCGCGGTGATCGGCACCTGGCGCGACGACATCAAGATCAACCAGGAGAAGGTGAAGGAGCACGTCGCCAAGGTCGGCCGCAAATACACCATCGACACCGTGGTTTCGATGTGCCCGACGCGCGCCATCTCGCTCAACGACGACGACACGCTGGAAATCGACAACCAGTCCTGCGTGCGCTGCATGCACTGCATCAACGTGATGACCAAGGCGCTCAGCCCGGGTGACGACAAGGGCGTTTCGATCCTGATCGGCGGCAAGCGTTCGCTGAAGGTCGGCGACCTCCTGGGCACCATGATCGTGCCGTTCATGAAGCTCGAAACCGATGAGGATTTCGAAAAGCTCGAGGAGTTCGGCGAGACGGTGATCGAATTCTTCGCCGACAACGCGCTGGAGCATGAGCGGGTCGGCGAGACCATCGACCGGATCGGCCTGCCGGCGTTCCTCGAAGCCGTTGGCGTGGATCCTGACCCCAACATGGTCAACCACCCGCGCACCTCGTCCTATGTCCGCACCGACGACTTCGACGAAGAAGCCGCGAAGTGGTTCGAGCGCAAGGCGGCCAAGGCACAGATCAGCGCCGAGTGAGCGGCGCCACACCCTGTTTCACTGACTCCGCGTCCGCCATCGGCGGCGCGGCTCCGGGAGGAAGAACATGAATCAAGTAGCAGACAAACCGCGCATGCCTGACGAGATCGGCGTTCCCGACGCGTTTCCGTTCATGCATCCGGTGCTCAAGGCCAACTATGGCAATTGGGACTGGCACGATCGCCCGCGTCCCGGCGTTTTGCACCACGTCTCGAAATCCGGCGACGAGGTCTGGACCGTGCGGGCCGGCACCCAGCGCCAGATGGACGTTTTCACGATCCGCAAGCTCTGCGACATCGGCGACGATTTCGCTGATGGCCATGTCCGCTTCACCACCCGTTCGAACATCGAATACATGGTGACCGACCCGGCCAAGGTCGATCCGCTGATCGAAAAGCTGGAAAGCGAGGGCTTCCCGGTGGGCGGCACCGGCGCCAGCGTCTCGATGATCTCGCACACCCAGGGCTGGCTGCACTGCGACATTCCGGGCACCGATGCCTCGGGCGTGGTGAAATCGCTGATGGATGTGCTCTATGATGAGTTCGTTCAGGAAAAGATGCCGAACCGCGTGCGCATCACCACCTCGTGCTGCCAGATCAACTGCGGCGGCCAGGGCGATATCGCGGTGAACGTGCAATACACCAAGCCGCCGCGCATCAACCACGACCTCGTCGCCAACGTCTGCGAGCGCCCGGCCGTGGTGGCGCGCTGCCCGGTGGCGGCGATTCGTCCGGCAATGGTGAACGGCAAGCCGTCGCTGGAAGTGGACGAAAAGAAATGCGTCTGCTGCGGCGCCTGCTATCCGCCCTGCCCGCCGATGCAGATCAACGGCAAGGAAGAAACCCGGATCGCGATCTGGGTCGGCGGCAAGCACTCGAACGCGCGCTCCAAGCCGACCTTCCACAAGCTGGCCGTGGCCAACCTGCCCAACAACCCGCCGCATTGGCCGGAGGTTGCCGAGGTGGTGCGCAAGATCGTGCATGCCTACAAGACCAACGCCAAGCATTGGGAGCGGATGGGCGAGTGGATCGAGCGGATCGGTTGGAACCGGTTCTTCGACATGACCGGGCTGGCCTTCACCAAGCATCATCTTGACACATGGACAGGCGCTCGCAAGACGATGAACATGTCTGCACACATTCATTTTTGATGGGGTGATGCAGTGAAATTCGGAGTTCTCGTCAGTGAAGGGCCGTATACGCACCAGGCGGCGGATTCGGCCTACCATTTCGTGACGGCCGCGCTTGCGGCCGGCCACGAGGTGCCACGCGTGTTTTTCTACCACGACGGTGTCAACGTCGCGACGCGACTGTCGGTGCCGCCACAGGACGAACGCAATATCCAGAAGAACTGGACGGCCCTGGCCAAGGAGCACGATGTCGACCTGGTGGTCTGCATCGCCGCGGCCCAGCGCCGCGGGATGCTCGATGCCAACGAGGCCGAGCGCCAGGGCAAGGATGCCAACAACATCGCCGAGGGGTTCCGGATCTCCGGCCTCGGGCAACTGATCGAAATGGGAATCCAGACTGACCGTCTGGTGACCTTCGGGGACTAGGGGGCTGCCATGTCCGAGGTGAAAAAGTTCCTCTATGTGAACCGCAAGGCCCCCTACGGCACGATCTATGCGCTGGAAAGCCTGGAAGTCGTGCTGATCGGGGCCGCGTTCGAGCAGGACGTGCGGCTGGCCTTCGTCGATGACGGGGTGTTCCAGCTGACCAAGGGCCAGAGCACCGACGGGATCGGGGTGAAGAACTTCTCGCCGACCTTCCGGGCGCTGGGCGACTACGACGTGAACAAGCTCTACGTCGAACGCGAAAGCCTCGAGGAGCGGGGCCTGAGCGAGGACGATCTGCAAGAGATCACGTACGAGGACGAGGACGACGACTGGGAGGAAAAGCCGTCGATCCACATCATCAGCCGCGCCGAGATGGCGGACGTCATGGCCGATGCCGACGTCGTGCTGAGCTTTTAGGGAGGGGACGGAATGTCTACGCTTCACACCGTGAACAAATCGCCCTTCGCGACCCAGGCGCTGATCAGCTGCCTGAATCATGCCAAGGCCGGCGATGCGATCCTCATGATCGAGGATGGCGTCTATGGCGGGCTTGGCGGCACGGGATTGACCGAGATCATAGCGGAATTCGGAAAAAACGTGTCGCTTTACGTGTTGTCGCCCGATCTCGCCGCGCGCGGAGTGGATGCCGGTCGGCTGATCGGCGGCATCGAGGGTGTCGACTATTCCGGGTTTGTGGATCTGGTCGCCAAACACGACCGCACCCAGGCCTGGCTCTGAGAGACCTAGTTCAAAAGAAGGAAAGCGAACATGGCATACCAAGTTAACGGCCAGACGGTCGAACACGACGAAGAAGGCTACATCACCAACCTGGGTGACTGGTCCAAGGAACTCGCCGAGGTGATCGCCGAGGCCGAGGAGATCGAGATGGACGACGAGCGTTGGGAGGTCGTGAACTTCCTGCGCGAGTATTACGACGAGTACCAGATCGCCCCGGCCGTGCGCGTGCTGATCAAGGCGCTGAAAAAGTCGATGGGGCCGGAAAAGGGCAACAACAAGTACATGTACGAGCTGTTCCCCTATGGCCCGGCCAAGCAGGCGTGCAAGATCGCCGGCCTGCCCAAGCCGACCGGCTGCGTCTGACAAATATCCGCACCCCGGCCGCAAGGTCGCGTCCGGGGTGCCCTGAGTTATCCTAATGCCCTGAAAAACAAAAACAATTGGGCAAACGACGGGAGGAGTCCGCGTGCTTGCCACGATCTACGCCTTGCTGTTCTACGGCGCGACGATCCTGCTTGTCGTCGGCATCGCGATGCGCATTCAGCGCTATGCGCGCATACCGGCCCCGTTGAAAATCCCGACCACGCCGGCCCCGACCACGACCGGCGGCGTGGTTCTGCGCATGGCGCGCGAAGTCATCTTTTTCGAGAGCCTGTTCAAATCGAACAAGTGGATCTGGCTGTTCGGCTGGACCTTTCACATGGCGCTGTGGCTGGTTCTGGCGCGGCACGTCCGTTATTTCACCTTCGATGTCTGGTGGTGGGTGCAGATCGTGCAGCCCTTCGGCACCTATGCCGGGTTCGCCATGGTCGCGGGGCTGATCGGCCTCTGGGCGCGGCGCTTCCTGGTTGACCGGGTGCGCTATATCTCCAGCCCCTCCGACCACCTGATCCTCGCCCTGCTGGTGGCGATCGGGCTGTCGGGCCTGACCATGCGCTTTGTCGCGCATACCGACATCGTCGCGGTCAAGGCCTTCATGCTGGGGCTGATGCGGCTGCAGATCAACGAACTGCCTGCCGACCCGATCCTGCTGACGCATCTGGGGCTGGTGGCGATCCTGATGATCATCTTCCCGATTTCCAAGCTCATGCATGCGCCGGGCGTGTTCTTCAGCCCGAGCCGCAACCAGGTCGACAACCCGCGTGAACAACGCCACCTCGCCCCCTGGGCGGCAGAACTGGAGAAGTGATCCATGGCTGACGGCGACAACCAGATCCCGAAACTGGACGATGCCCTGCAGGTGCCCTGCATCAAGCCGGGCTCGATGGACGGGTTGCAGCCCTTCCTGGCCTCGCCCGAGCACCAGGAGGCGCTGGGCTTTCCCGGTGAGCTGGTGCCGGACTGGAAGGAACGCGCGCTGGCCAAGATGGAAGAACTGGCCGAGAAGAACAGGGCGTTTCAGGTCTATCTGGACATCTGCGTGAAATGCGGCGCCTGCACCGACAAGTGCCACTATTTCCTCGGCACCGCCGACCCGAAGAACATGCCGGTGGCGCGGCAGGATTTGTTGCGCTCGGTCTATCGGCGCTATTTCACCTTTGCGGGCAAGTATTTCCCCTGGCTGGTGGGCGCGCGCGACCTGACCGAGGACGTGTTGAAGGAATGGTATTCCTACTACCACCAGTGCTCGGAATGCCGGCGCTGCTCGGTCTATTGCCCCTATGGCATCGACACCGCCGAGATCACCATGGCGGCGCGCGATATCCTCGCATCCGTGGGCATGGGCCAGAAGTATTCCAACGAGATCATCGGCAAAGTCCACTCGGTCGGCAACAACCTGGGCCTGAACCCGAAGGCGCTGGGCGCGACGCTGGAAGGGCTTGAAGAGGATATCGAGGACGACACCGGCATCTCGGTGCGCATCCCGCTCGATGAAAAGGGTGCCGACATCCTGCTGGTCACGCCTTCGGCGGACTTCTTTGCCGAGCCGCATATCGACGGGCTGATCGGCTATGCCAAGGTGTTCCACCAGGCGGGCGTGAGCTGGACGCTGTCGTCCTATGCCTCGGAGGCGGCCAATTTCGGCCTGTTCATCGGCAACTACGAGAACATGCGGCTGGTCAGCCAGCGCATCCGCAAGGCGGCGCTGGACCTTGGCGTCAAGCGGATCATCTTCGGCGAATGCGGCCATGCCTGGCGGGTGGCCTACAGCTATCTCAACACGCTGGCGGGGCCGTGGGATTTCCTCGATCAGAACTACCCGATCCCGCAGCATATCCTCGAGTTCACCTGGAACGAGATCCAGAAGGGCACGCTGACCTTCGACAAGTCGAAGAACGACCACCTGAACATGACTTACCACGACAGTTGCAACGTCGCGCGCGGGTCGCGGATGGGCGACATGCCGGGCGGGCAGTTCGAGATTCCGCGCAACGTGATCAAGGCGGTCTGCAACAATTACGTCGACATGGATCAGGACACGATCCACGAGGCAACGCTGTGCTGCGGCGGCGGCGGGGGTCTGTTGACCGACGACCTCATGGACCTGCGCATCAAGGGTGCGAGCCCGCGGATGACGGCGCTGCAACAGGTCACCAAGGATCACGGCGTCACCCACATGGCGGCGATCTGCGCGATCTGCAAAACGCAGTTTTCCAAAGTGATGCCGAAATACGGCTACGAGATGGACTCGGTGGTTTCGGTCCATCAGCTCGTGTCGAACGCAATCATCCTGGACGGACAGGAAACAGAGGACGACGCCCCCGAGGCGGCGGAAGCGGAGGAGTAGGACATGAACGACATGACCCCGGAGAAGAAGCTGACCTTCCGGCGCTTCGAAGAAGGTGAGACGCCGGACGATTGGGATCTGGAGGAAAAGATCTTCCAGGCCGATACCAGCTACAAGTGCCCGACCTACGTTCACAAGACGCCGCCCTGCCAGGGTGCCTGCCCCTCGGGTCACGAGATTCGCGGCTGGCTGTCGATCGCGCGCGGCATGGACAAGCCCGCCGATCCCGACATGCCGTGGCAGGAATACGCGTTTCAGCGCATGGTGCAGGCGAACCCCTTCCCGGCCACGATGGGCCGGGTCTGCCCCGCCCCCTGCGAAGCCGGGTGCAACCGCAACGAGGTCGACGATTACGTCGGCATCAACGGGGTCGAGCAGTATGTCGGTGACTGGGCCAACGCCAACAACGTGAAGATGGCCGCGCCGGGCGCAGACACCGGCCGCAAGGTCGCGGTGATCGGGGCCGGCCCCGCCGGTCTGTCGGCCGCTTATTTCCTGCGCCTCGACGGTCACGCCGTCACCATCTTCGAAGCGCACGGCGAACTGGGCGGCATGATGCGCTATGGCATCCCCGGCTACCGCACCCCGCGCGAGATGCTCGACAAGGAGATCGGGCGCATCATCGACATGGGCGTCGATGTGCGGCTGAACACCCGGGTCGGCACCGATGTTTCGCTCGAAGAATTGGACAAGGCGTTTGACGCGGTGTTCTGGGCGCTGGGCGCGCAGAAGGGCCGTGATTTGCCGATCGAGGGCTGGGAGGGCACCGAGAACTGCATCAACGGCATCGAGTTCCTCGACGCGTTCAACCAGGGCTACGTGCTGGGCACCGCCAAGAAGGTCGTGGTGGTCGGCGGCGGCGACACCTCGATCGACGTGGCCTCGGTGGCGCGGCGGCTGGGCAAGATCACCGGCGTGAAACCGTCCGAGCATCCCGATGGCACGGTGATCGACTGGGCCGCACATGACGTTGCCGGTTCGCTGATCCGCGAAGGGATGGAGGCCACCCTGACCTCGCTGTTCCCGATCGAACAGATGACCGCCGCCGAGCGCGAGCGCGAGGACGCCAAGCGCGAGGGCATCGACCTCAAGGGCGGGGTCATGCCGCTTGCCGTCATCAAGGACGACATGGGCCGGGCGACCGGGCTGAAGATGTGCGAATGCGTGATGAAGGGCAACGTGCCCGAGCCGGTGGAAGGCACCGAGTTCGAGATCGAGGCCGACATCATCATCGCCGCCATTGGCCAGATGGGCGACCTCGAAGGGGTCGAGGCGCTGGACAACGGGCGCGGCTTCATCGACACCTCGCCGACCTACCAGGTCAAGGACCGCGAAAAGCACTTTGCCGGCGGCGACATCATCCGCCCGCACCTTCTGACCACCGCCATCGGCCACGGTCGGATCGCGGCCGAGACGATCACCGAATTCCTCGATGACGGCTCGATCGACAAGCGCCCCAAGGTGGACGTGCATCACTTCGATCTGCTCGAGGAACTGAACCGGCGCGGCAAGCAACCGGCGGCCTATGCGCATGGGCAGACCGGCGGCACCGACAGCGCCGACTGGGCCATTCACAACTACGAAGACCGCTCATCCAGCCAGATCATCCCGCATACCGAACTGTTCAAGGGACATTTCAACTTTGTCCCGCGTGAGGTTCGCCAGGAGATCCATATCGAGGGCGACGACGTTCTGGGCAACTTCGAAGAACGGATCATCGCCTATACCGAGGAACAGGCACAGAAAGAAGGCGAGCGCTGCATGTCCTGCGGCATGTGCTTTGAATGCGACAACTGCGTGATCTACTGCCCGCAGGATGCCGTGTTCCGGGTGAGCAAATCCGAACGGACCGTCGGGCGCTATGTCGACACCGATTATTCCAAGTGCATCGGCTGCCATATCTGCGCCGATGTCTGTCCGACCGGTTACATCAAAATGGGGCTCGGGGAGTAACCATGCGGCTGGTTTTCGCTTTCCTTGCCGCCATGGGAATTGCCGGGGTAGCGGCGGCCGAGGGGCCCAGGCCCATCGTGCCCGCCGCAACCGGTGAACCGCACCCCGAGGGGAATGAGTATTGGCGCAAGCATCACATGGAACTGATGCGCCATGACCGCGACCTGACGCTGCGCGAAGGCGTTCGGGATATCGAGGCGAGCCTTGGCCAATGTTTCGACTGCCACGCGGTTCAGGACGAGACCGGTGCCCAGCTCACGGCGGCGGACGAGGGGCATTTCTGCCGGGTCTGTCACGACTATGCGGCGGTTCAGGTGGATTGCTTCACCTGCCACCGCTCGACCCCGGACGGGGACAAGCTCTATCGCACCATGGCAACGCCTGCGGATCACAATTCGATCGCGGCCTACCTGGCACGCCTGTCGGAGGAGGAAACCGAATGACGAACCGGGCCGAAATGACCCGCCGCGACATTCTGAAATCCGGCGCGGCGGTGGCGACGGTGACGCTAGCCGAGGGTGTGACCCTGATGGCCTTTGGCGGCTCGGCTGCCGAGGCCGCGGGGGCGGATGCCGGCAAGCGCTGGGGCCTGCTCATCGACGCGTCGAAATGCGCCACCGACTGCAACGATTGCGTGACCGCCTGCAAGGTCGAGAACGGCTGGGGGTCGGAGGCGGAGAACGCCCATATCGACCCGGAACAGGCTGCGCAGTGGATTCGCAAGGTCACGCTCAAGGACAAGGAAACCGGCCGCGTCACCTCGGCCCCGGTGATGTGCCAGCATTGCGAGGAACCGCCCTGCGTCGACGTTTGCCCCACCGGCGCCTCGATGCAGCGCCCCGATGGCATCGTGCTGGTCGACAAGCATATCTGCATCGGTTGCCGCTATTGCATGATGGCCTGCCCCTACAAGGCGCGCTCGTTCGTGCATGAACCGCTGACCGACCAGAAGGCGAATTCGCCGCGCGGTCAGGGCACGGTCGAAAGCTGCAACCTCTGCGCCCCGCGCATCGACACCGGGCGGATACCGGCCTGTGTCGATGCCTGCGAAAAGGCCGGGCATTCGGCGATCCTGTTCGGCGATCTGAAAGACCCCGACAGCCCGATCTCGAAGGCACTCAAGACCTATCCATCGGTGGCGCTGCGTGACGATCTCGGGCTGAACCCGGGCGTGCGCTACACCAATCTCTGACGGGGACGTTCAATGGCCATGGATCAGACCATCTATCGCGAACTCAAGGCCACGCCGGGTGTCTGGCAGCTTGGCGTTCTCTTGATCGCCTTCATCGCCGCCGCCGGCGGCGCGGTGCTTTACATGGAGCATCACGGCCACGCCGTCACCGGCATGAACAACCAGATCGTCTGGGGCCTGCCGCATGTGTTCGCGATTTTCCTGATCGTCGCCGCCTCGGGCGCGCTGAACATCGCCTCGATCGCCTCGGTCTTCGGCAAGGCAGCCTACAAGCCAATGGCGCGGTTTTCCTCGCTGCTGGCAATCGCGTTGCTGGCGGGGGGTCTGGCGATCGTCGTGCTCGACCTTGGGCGACCCGACCGGCTGATCATCGCGATGACGACATACAACTTCTCGTCGATCTTCGCCTGGAACGTGCTGCTCTACACCGGTTTCATGGGCATCGTCGCGATCTACCTGGTGGTGCAGATGTTTCGCCGCATCGACTACCGCATCGTCCGCTCGGCGGGGTTGGTCGCCTTTCTGTGGCGGCTGGCGCTGACCACCGGCACCGGGTCGATCTTCGGCTGGGTGGTCGCACGCCCCGGCTATGACGCCGCGATCATGGCGCCGATGTTCATCGCGATGAGCTTCAGCTTCGGCCTTGCCGTGTTCATCCTGGTCACGCTGGTGCTGTTTCGCCTGAACGACCGCCCGGTGGGCGAGGAACTTCTGAAGCGCCTTGGCCGGCTTCTAGGCATCTTCGCCGCCGCCGTGCTCTACTTTGTCGCCGTGCAGCACCTGACCAACCTCTATGCCGCCGAACACATCGCGGTGGAGCGGTTCCTGCTACTTGATGGCGGGGTCTACACCCTGCTGTTTTGGGGGGTTCAGGTGATACTGGGCGGGCTGGTGCCCATCGCGCTGGTGTTTCTGAACCCGTCACGCTCGTCCACCATCCTCGCCTCGGTGCTGGTGGTGATCGGCGGTTTTGCGCAGGTTTATGTGATCGTCGTCGCCGGGCAGGCCTATCCGCTGGAAATCTTCCCGGGCTACGAAGTGCTCGAAGGTTTCCACGAAGGCGTGGTCAGCCCCTACACGCCGTCGATCTGGGAGCTTATGTTGGGTCTGGGCGGTGTGGCGCTGGCGCTGTTCGCAGCTGGATTGGGGGCAAAGGTGCTTCGTGTCCTGCCGACGAACCTGTCGGATGCCAATGTCGCCGCGAAAGGCTGAGGACAGAGGGCTTCACCATGAACATGCACACCAACGTCGACGCCACCCACCCGCACCCGTTTTCGCGCTTTGTTGCGATCCTGGGGCGGGGCAAGACCAAGCAGCGCGACCTGACGCTGGAGGAAAGCCGCGAAGCGATGGCGATGATCCTGCGCGGCGAGGCGGTGGCCGAACAGATCGGCGCGTTCCTGATGCTTCTCCGGCTCAAGGAAGAGGCGCCGGAGGAAATCGCGGGCTTTGCCCTTGGCACCCGCGACACCTTCAAGCGGCCCGCCGATCTGCCCAAGGTCGACCTCGACTGGTCCTCCTATGCCGGCAAGCGGGTGCAACTGCCGTGGTATCTGCTGTCGGTGATGGCGCTGGTCGGCGCGGGTTACCGCGTGGTGATGCACGGCACCGAAGGGCACACGCCGGGGCGGGTCTATACCCGCGATGCGTTGGAGGCGCTGGGCCTGCCGGTGGCGAACAGCTTTGACGATGCCGCCGGGCAAGTGGACGGGCAGGGCTTTGCCTATATCCCGCTCGAGGTGATGAGCCCGGTGCTGCGCGACCTGATCAACCTCAGGCCCATCCTCGGCCTGCGGTCGCCGGTGCACAGCTTTACCCGGATGCTGAACCCGCTCGACGCGCCCGCCGTGATGCAGGGCATCTTTCACCGGGGCTTCATGGAGGTTCACGCCGGCGCGGCGCAGCTCATGGAGATCCCCGCAGCCTCGGTGTTCCGCGGCGACGGCGGCGAGATCGAGCGGCGGCCGAACAAGCCGACGCAGGTCTGGACCACCCATGGCGCGGGCGAGCCCGAGGTCGAGACCTGGGCGGCCACGCTCGATGACGGCCACGCGCCGCCGGACCAGGTGATGGATGTCGGGCGGCTGATGCCGGTCTGGCGCGGCGAGGATCAGGACGAATACGCCGAGCACGCGATCATCGGGACCATGGCGATTGCCCTGAAAACCATGGGCAAGGTCGACACGATGGCTGACGCCGAAACGCTGGCCCGCGACATCTGGGACGGACGCGACAAGGCGAAGCTGCCGGTTCGGGGATGATACCGGCGCCGCGTTTCCTGATTGCGGCCGCGCACAAATCCTCGGGCAAGACGGTGGTGTCGACTGGTCTGGCCGCGGCCCTGACGGCGCGGAGACTGAAGGTTGCGACCTTCAAGAAGGGCCCGGACTACATCGACCCGATGTGGCTGGGCGCGGCAACCGGGCGGCCCTGCTACAATCTCGATTTCAACACGATGGACCGGGACACCTTCGCGCCGTTCCTCGCCTCGCGCGCGGGGGGCGCAGATGTGTCTCTGATCGAGGCCAACAAGGGTCTGTTTGACGGTGTTTCGCTCGACGGATCGGACTCCAACGCCGCACTGGCGCGGCTGCTGGGCCTTCCCGTCATCCTGGTGATCGACACAAACGGAATGACGCGGGGCATCGCGCCGCTGCTCTTGGGCTACCAGGCGTTCGACCCTGACGTTAACATCGTTGGCGTGATCCTGAACAAGGTCGGCGGGCCGCGCCATGAGGCCAAGCTGCGCGCGGCGGTCGAGACCTATACCGACGTGAAGGTGGTCGGCGCGGTTCATCGCAACTCGGCGCTGGAGATCGGTGAGCGGCACCTGGGCCTGACCACACCGGCGGAGACCGGCGAATTGGGTCGGCGGATCGACGAGATCGGCAGAATCGTCGGCGGATCGGTCGATCTCGATCTGCTGATCGACCTGGCCAATGCCGCGCCTGCCCTGTCCGACCCACCGCCCGCCGCGCCCGACCCTGCCCCCGACGTGACCATCGCCATCGCGCGCGACCGCGCCTTCGGCTTCTACTACCCCGACGACCTTGAGGCCTTCGCGGCGGCGGGCGCGCGGCTGGTGCCGTTCGACACTCTGCGCGACAGTGCCCTGCCCGCCTGCGACGGGGTGCTGATCGGTGGCGGGTTTCCCGAGATGTTCGTTGACGCGCTTGCGGCAAACGCCGCGCTGCGCGCCGATATCAGGGCGAAGATCGAGGGCGGGCTGCCCGGTTATGCCGAATGCGGCGGGCTGATGTATCTGTGCCGGTCGATTCGGCATGGAGAGGCGGCTGGCGAGATGGTGGGCGTGGTGCCCGCCGACGCGGTGATGCACGCACGGCCACAGGGGCGCGGCTATACCCGGTTTCGCAACACTCCGGCACACCCGTGGCCCAATGGCACTGACGCCCAGGCGGCGCATGAATTTCACTATGCCCGGCTTGAAAACACCGACGCCCCGCTGACCTTCGCGCGTGACATCCTGCGCGGACATGGGGTCGACGGCGACCATGACGGGATCATCGTCCACAACCTGCTGGCCGGGTTCTGCCATCTGCGCGCCACCGGGCCAGCGCCCTGGGTGGCGCGGTTCGTCGAATTCGTGCGGGCGCGCAAGATCAGCCAATAAAAAAAAAGGCCCCGCCGATCGGCGAGGCCCGGTTTTGTCTCGGGTTGGCGTTCAGCTGACCTTGATCTCGAACTTGTAGACATCGCCTTCGTTCGACTGACCCATCAGCTGGTTGCCGGTCTGGTTGCAGAACGCCGCCATGTCGGCGACCGAGCCGGGGTCGGTGGCGAGCACTTCGAGCACCTGGCCCGAAGACATGCCCTTGATCATCTTCTTGGTTTTCAGGATCGGCAGAGGGCAGTTCAGCCCTTTTGCGTCAAGCGTTTGGTCGGCCATTCGGGTCTCCTCCGGAATATTTGCGCGTTCGTATCAGATATAGAGGTTGATATCAGATTTCAGCGCCTCTTCCATGTAGGTCGCGGCGCCGCCGATCTCGATATCCTCGATCAGGTCTTTCTGGTCCATCTCGAACAGATCCAGCGTCATCTGGCAGGCGATCATCTTGATGTCCAGATCAACGGCGGCCTCGCGCAGCTCGGGGATCGAGGCGACGCCTTTCTTCTTGATCAGGTTCTTCATCATGGTGGTCGCCATCCGGTCGACGCCCGGAATCGCCGAGACGATGTTCGGCATCGACATGTGCATCCCCGCCATCGGCATCTGCATTCCCGGGTTGCCAAGTGTCGAGATCTTCAGGTCCAGGTCCTTCTTGAGCAATTGCAGCCCGTAGAAGGTGAAAAACATCGTCACCTCGACATCCATCGCTGCCGCGGTGGTGCCCAGGATGAAAGGCGGGTAGGCCCAGTCGAGCGTGCCCTTGGTGACGATGATCGACATCCGTTTGGTGTTTTCGCCAGCGTCAAGCACGGTGGCCCCTCCCTTGGTGAGTATTTGGGTATCGAAATTTTTGAATACAAAACCCCGCTACGTCAAGTAGACTCTGCATAGCAAGCAGGATTCGCGACCAAAGATCGCGGATCGCGAGGGAGGGACGATGCGAGGTGAGGAACTCATAGAGACAGCCGAGAAGGCGTGTGAGCTTCTGCGCGTGCTGTCGAATCCGAAACGGCTGTTGATCCTGTGTCATCTCGCCGATGGCGAGTTGTCGGTGCAGCAGATCCAGAATGCCACCGGGCTGGGCCAGTCGACCGTGTCGCAGCAACTTGCCATCATGCGCGGCGAACGGCTGGTCAGCACCCGCCGCGAGGCGCAGTCGGTGTTCTATTCGCTGGAGAGCGGCAAGGCCCGGTCGGTGATCGAAGCGCTGCAGGACATCTATGCCCCCGACCCGTCACGCAACAGGACGGCGCTGCATGGCTGAGCAGCATTTGCCCAGAAAGTGATTGCACCGCGCAACATTTGTGCGATGTTCATTCAAATATCTAGATGCCGAGATATATGCCCATGACCCGACCCGAGAAAATCCAGATCAACACCTCGCCGCCGGTCTCGGACGAGATCCGCAAGACCACCTGTTACATGTGCGCCTGCCGCTGCGGCATCAACGTGCACATGAAGGGGGGCGAGGTTGTCTATATTGAAGGCAACCGCGACCATCCTGTCAACAAGGGGGTGCTGTGCGGCAAGGGCTCGTCGGGCCTCATGCAGCATCTCGCGCCTTCGCGGCTGCGCGCACCCCTGAAACGGGTGGGGCCGCGCGGCGCGGGCGAGTTCGAGAAGATTTCCTGGGACGAAGCCTATGACATCGCCGCGGGCTGGCTGGCGCCGATCCGTGAGAAAGACCCGAAAAGGCTGGCCTTTTTCACCGGGCGCGACCAGTCGCAGAGCTTTACCTCGTGGTGGGCGCAGGCGTTCGGCACGCCGAATTACGCGGCCCACGGCGGCTTTTGCTCGGTCAACATGGCGGCGGGCGGCATCTATACGATGGGCGGCGCGTTCTGGGAATTCGGCCAGCCGGACTGGGACCGCACCCGCATGTTCGTGCTGTTCGGCGTGGCCGAGGATCACGACAGCAACCCGATCAAGATGGGCATTGGCAAGGTCAAGGCGAACGGCGGCAAGATCGTCGGGGTGAACCCGATCCGCTCGGGCTACAACGCCGTTGCGGACGAATGGGTGGGCATCACGCCGGGCACCGACGGGCTGTTCATCCTGTCGCTGATCCATGAGTTGTTCCGGTCGGGCAAGGTCGATCTCGACTATCTGCGGCGCTACACCAACGCCGGGTTCCTGGTCGACGAAGACCCGCAATCCCCGCAACAGGGTCTGTTTCTGCGCGACAAGGACGGCAAGCCGCTGGTCATCGACCAGGCGACGGGCAAGGCGGTGGCCTTCGACAAACCCGGCGCGCTGGCCAACCTCGCCGCGTCGAAAAAGACCGGCAAGATCACGCACCGCACGGTGTTCCAACTGATGGCCGAGCGGTATCTGTCGGACGAATATGCCCCCGAAGCGGTGGCCGAACGCTGTGGCCTGACGCCCACGCGCATCCGCAACCTGGCCGCCGAGTTTGCCCGCGTGGCGTTCGAGGAAGAGATCGTGCTCGACCGTCCGTGGACCGACTGGAAGGGCGAGAAGCACGACAAGATGATCGGCCGCCCGATCAGCTTTCACGCCATGCGCGGCATTTCAGCGCACTCCAACGGGTTTCAGACCGCACGCGCGCTGCATGTGCTGCAGATCCTCTTGGGCTCGGTCGAGGTTCCCGGCGGGTTCCGGTTCAAGCCGCCCTATCCGAAACCGCCCGAGGCGCATCCCAAGCCGCACGCAGGCGCGCAGCCCGGCAAACCGCTCGACGGCCCGCACCTGGGATATCCGCTGGGGCCGGAGCATCTGCTGATGGACGAGGACGGCACGCCCAAGCGGATCGACAAGGCGTTTTCCTGGGAAAACCCGCTGTCGGCGCATGGGCTGATGCACATGGTGATCTCGAACGCCCACGCGGGCGATCCCTACAAGATCGACACGCTGTTCATGTATATGGCCAACATGGCCTGGAACTCGACGATGAACACGTCCGAGGTCATCCGCATGCTGACCGACAAGGACGAGAACGGCGACTACGTGATCCCGCACATCATCTATTCCGATGCCTATTCCTCGGAAACCGTGGCCTATGCCGACCTGATCCTGCCCGACACCACCTATCTGGAGCGGCATGACTGCATCAGCCTTTTGGATCGCCCGATCTGCGAGGCCGAGGCGGCGGCGGATTCGATCCGCTGGCCGGTGGTCGAGCCTGACCGCGACGTGCGCGGCTTTCAGACCGCGCTGATCCAGCTTGGCGCGAAACTCGGCCTGCCGGGGATGGTCAACGAGGACGGAACGGCCAAATATGCCGATTACGCCGACTACATCCAGAACCACGAACGCCGCCCCGGCGTCGGCCCGCTGGCCGGCTGGCGCGGCACGGATGGCGACAAGTCGGGGCGTGGCGAGCCGAACCCGAACCAGCTTGAAAAATACATCGAGAACGGCGGATTCTGGATCGGCCACATTCCCGAAGAGGCGCAGTTCTACAAGCCGTGGAACAAGGCCTACCAGGATTGGGCGGTCGAGATCGGGCTGTTCGACGCCCCCGCGCCCTATGTCTTCAACCTCTATGTCGAGCCGCTGCGCAAGATGCAGCTGGCCGCCGAGGGGCAGGGCGACATCCAGCCGCCCGACCATCTGCGCGAGCGGATCAAACGCACGATGGACCCGCTGCCGATCTGGTATGAGCCGTTCGAGGATACCAATGTCGACGTGAACGAGTTTCCGGTTCACGCGCTGACCCAGCGCCCGATGCACATGTATCACTCCTGGGGCACGCAGAACGCCTGGCTGCGCCAGATCACCGGCAAGAACTACCTCTATCTGCCGACGAAGATCTGGGAGAGCGGCGGCTTCAAGGAAGGCGACTATGCGCGCGTGACCTCGGCGCATGGCTCGATCGTGGTGCCGGTGGCGCTGCATGCGGCGCTGAACGAGCACACGGTCTGGACCTGGAACGCCATCGGCAAGCGCAAGGGCGCCTGGGCGCTGGACGAGGACGCGCCGGAGGCGACCGAGGGCTTCCTGCTCAACCACCTGATCCACGAATTGCAGCCACCCAAGGGCGACGGGATGCGCTGGGCCAACTCCGATCCGGTCACGGGCCAGGCGGCGTGGTTCGACCTGCGCGTGAAGATCGAGAAGGCCGACCCGAAACCCGCCGAATCCCAGCCTTCGCTGCCGCCGATCAAGTCGCCGGTGGGCAAGGGACCGAAAAACGTGGCGAGGAAGATCTGATGACCCAACTCCCCGCACAGTCCAAGAAGAAACTCGGCCTGGTGATCGACCTGGACACCTGCGTCGGCTGTCATGGCTGCGTGACCTCCTGCAAGGGCTGGAACACCCAAAACTACGGCGAGCCGCTGTCGGATATCGACGCCTATGGCGCCGACCCCTCGGGCACCTTCCTGAACCGAGTGTTCAGTTACGAGGTCGAGGCCCCGAACAAACCGGCCCAGACCGTGCATTTCCCGAAATCCTGCCTGCATTGCGAGGATGCGCCCTGCGTCACGGTCTGCCCGACCGGGGCCAGCTACAAGCGCGAGGAAGACGGGATCGTGCTGGTCAACGAAGACCGCTGCATGGGCTGCGGGCTGTGTGCCTGGGCCTGTCCCTACGGTGCGCGCGAGCTGGATTTCATGTCGGGCATCATGAAGAAATGCACGCTCTGCGTCGACCGCATATATAACGAGAACATCCCCGAGGAAGACCGCGTGCCGGCCTGTGTGCGCACCTGCCCGTCGAACGCGCGCCACTTCGGCGATCTGGGCGACCCCGACAGCGACGTGTCGAAACTGGTCGCCGAACGCGGCGGCATCGATCTGATGCCCGAACAAGGCACCAAGCCGGTGAACAAGTATCTGCCGCCGCGCCTCAAGGACACGCTCGACAGTGCCCCGCCGAAGCCCCTGGAAAGCGTGAGCGAAGAACCCAAAGGCTGGCTGGGCTGGCTTGACCGGGCGCTCGAGGCGCTGCCGGGCAGCAACGGCAAAGCGGAGGACAAGTAATGCATCCGGCCCCTTCCGTCATCATCTTCACCTCGCTGTCCGGCCTCGGGTTCGGCCTGTTTGCCTGGCTGGGCCTGGGCATTCCGGACGTCTATGGCTGGTCCTCGTTCGCCGTTTTCTTCATCGCTTATGCGCTGTCGGTCGGCGGGCTTCTGGCCTCGGTCTTTCACCTCGCCAACAAGAAGAACGTGATCTACTCGTTCAGCCAGTGGCGCACCTCGTGGTTGTCGCGCGAAGGCGTCATGGCGGTGATCACCCTGCTGACTTTCGCGCCCTTCGCCATCGGGCGAATCTTCCTGGGCATCGACCTTGCAATCTTCGGTTATGTCGGCAGCATCCTGGCGCTGATCACCGTGTTCGTGACCTCGATGATCTACACCCAACTCAAGGCGGTGCCGCGCTGGAACATGCCGCTGACGCCGGTGCTGTTCCTGCTTTATGCGGTGTCAGGCGGGGCGCTGATGACCGGCGAACAGCGGGTCGCGGGCTTTCTGATCGCGATCCTCACGCTGGTGCAGATCGCGGCCTGGGTGCTGGGTGACGCGCGGTTCACCGGGTCGGGCACCGACAAGGGCAGCGCCACAGGGCTGGGCGGGCTTGGCAAGGTCAGGGTGTTTGAAAGCGCGCATACCTCGCGCAACTACATCCTCGATGAAATGGTGCATGTCATCGGGCGCCGCCACGCGACCAAGCTGCGCACCATCGCCGCGCTGACCATCGGGCTGTTTCCGGTGGTTCTGCTGCTGATGCTGCCGGTCGGGCATGTCACCTCGCTGACCGCGTTGGCGAGCCATATTGTTGGCGTCTTCATCTCGCGCTGGCTGTTCTTCGCCGAGGCGGAACATGTCGTCGGCCTCTACTATTCGCGCGGCTGAGAGCGGCCGCGACAACAACTGGAGAATGCAATGAAAACGCGCATCATGGCGCACCTCGGCCATGTCGAGGCCGAGGGCGTGAAGGGCAATATCGTCGAGGCCGGGCTGGTCTCGGAGAAGGATATCGCGGTCAATGACAACAAGGTCGTGGTCTCGGTCAACGTGCCGGGCGATTTCATGGGCGATCTGGCCCGCCTCAAGGCCGAGATCGAAACGCGGCTGACCACGAACCTGCCGGAAATCGAGAGCCTGCTGGTGGTGCTGACCGCCGAATCGGGCGGCGGGGTTCAGGTCCAGGCGCCGCCGCCGAAACTGCGCAAGGCCCCGGCGCCCAACCCCGGCGTGCCCGGCCCCGACATGCGCCCGGCGCAATCAGCGATTCCCGGCATCAAGCACATCGTCGCGGTGGCCTCCGGCAAGGGTGGCGTCGGCAAGTCGACCACGGCGGTCAACATCGCGGCCACGCTGGCGGCGATGGGCTTCAAGGTCGGGCTGCTCGACGCCGACATCTACGGCCCGTCGATCCCGCGCCTGCTCGACATCACCGAGCGGCCCGAGATCAGGAACGAGCGCGTCGTGCCGATCAAGAAATACGGCATGAAGGTCATGTCTATGGGGTTTCTCATGGACGAGGAAGCGCCGGTGATCTGGCGCGGGCCGATGGTGGTGTCGGCGCTCATGCAGATGACCCGCGAGGTGGATTGGGGCGAGCTTGATTTCCTGATCCTCGACATGCCGCCGGGCACCGGCGACGCACAGTTGACGATGGCGCAGCAGACGCCGCTGTCGGGCGCCGTGATCGTCTCGACCCCGCAGGATCTGGCGCTGGTCGATGCCCGCAAGGGGTTGAAGATGTTCAAGGATGTGGACGTGCCGATCCTTGGCATCATCGAGAACATGTCGACCTTCATCTGCCCGCATTGCGGCGAGAGCAGCGACATTTTCGGCCACGGTGGCGCCGAAGCCGATGCGCGTCGGCTGGGCGTGATGTTCCTGGGCGCGGTGCCGCTGCACATGGCTATTCGCGAAACCTCGGACGCGGGCAAGCCCTGCATCGTGGCGGCACCCGACGGTCCGCATGCCGACGGCTACAAGAAGATCGCGCTCAAGGTTGCGACGCTGTTGGGCGAAGGTGACCCTGTCGACGACGACTGAACTGCGGGGGGCGCTGGTCAGGCCAGCGCCTCCATCGCTTTCATCCCGATCACGCCGCCGATCACGATAAAGACGAACGTGATCAGCGAGCCCAGCGCCAGCGTCGAGAACCCGGTGACCGACTGGCCGATGGTGCAGCCCAGCGCGCTGACCCCACCGATCCCCATCAGGATCGCGCCGAACAGGTTGCGCAGTGTGTCGGAGCTGTCGCTGAAGGTGGCGAAGGCAAAGCTTTTGTTTGTGATGGCGCTCAGAAACGCGCCCAGCAGCGCGCCGACCAGCGTGGCCACGGTAAAGCTTGCCGCATCATAGGCGGTGAAGCGCATCAGGTAGTCCACGGTATCGCCCGCCGGGCGCACGAAGCTCAGCGACTGAACCTGCGGATTGTCGGCGAAATCGTCGAAGGTCAGGCCGGTCAGCACCCAGCCCGCCAGAACGCACAGGCCGATCACCAGCCCGGCCAGCACGTGATTGGCCGAAGTGCGAAACGCCCGGTCCCAGAAGACCCAGACCAGGATCGCGCCCGCTATCACCGCGACGGTGACGATATTGGCGGTGTTCGCGCCAAGGCCGGTGAGCGTGGCCAGAAGCCCGTCGATCCGTTGGCTTTCGGCCCCCAAGCCTGCCAGGTCGGTGGTCATGGGCGCGGTCACGGCCACCCGGGCCGGGCCGAACAGCCCGCCGATGGTCATGTATCCGGCGACGCCGATCACGCCCAGCACCACGAAGGACCGCAGATCACCGCCGCCCGCGCGGGCAAGGTTCTTGGTCACGCAACCGCCGGCAAAGACCATGCCGATGCCGAACAGCAGCCCGCCGATGACGTGCCCGCCCCATTGCAGGGTCGAGGATGTGTAGATCGAATAACCGGTATCGACGACGCCTGTCCGCTCGATCACCGCGACGCCGATGATCGCAACGCCCGCCGCCATCAGCCAGGATCGGAAGCGGCGCCAGTCACCGAACGACATGATGTCCGAGATCGACCCCATCGTGCAGAAATTCGTGCGGTGCACGGTGAACCCGAAAACGATCCCGATCACGAGCCCGCCCCAGGCGACCCAGGTGGCGGCATTTTCCAGCGCCGCCTCGCGCCACATTTCGATCATCTCACCTCCTGTCATCGCCATCCCGCTCGTCCCGGCGGGCTTGGGTCAGATTATCACATTACGTTTCTTTCATGCGTGATTTTTTCGATCACGCCTGAAACGCGCGTTGAACCGCGGCGTCAACCACACTATCAGGTCCGAAACCAGAGCGAGGCGGTCATGGCGAACCATCTTCACATCCGTGATCTTCCCGACGATCTCGACCTTGGCCGGGTCGTGGCGGTCGACTGCGAGACGATGGGGCTTAACCCGCACCGTGACCGGCTGTGCGTCGTGCAGTTGTCGTCGGGTGACGGAAATGCCCACCTCGTGCAGATCCAGCGCGGCCAGACCGAGGCACCAAATCTGACGCGGTTGCTGGCGGACCCGGACGTGCTCAAGCTGTTTCATTTCGGCCGCTTCGACATTGCCGCGCTGCTGTCGGCCTTCGGCGTTCTGACCGCGCCGGTCTATTGCACCAAGATCGCGTCGAAACTGGTGCGCACCTACACCGACCGGCATGGCCTGAAGTATTTGCTGGAAGAGTTGCTGCGGGTCGATATTTCCAAGCAGCAGCAACAGACCGACTGGGGCGCGGCCAACCTGACCGAGGCGCAGCTTGATTACGCCGCCTCGGATGTCCTCTATCTGCACCGGCTGCGCGAGAAACTCGACCTGCGGCTGGCGCGCGAGGGGCGAACCGAGATCGCGCAGGCCTGTTTCGATTTCCTGCCGGCGCGCGCCCGGCTCGATCTGGCCGGCTGGCCGGAAATCGACATTTTCGCCCATTGACCCTTCGACACCGGATTGAGTTGACTTCGGGCGCCTCAGATCGCCAAATGGACAGTAAGAATATGCTTGAACACACGCATTTCCGGCCGCTCCGCGGCCTGTCTATCCGGGGCGCCAGTGGGGCCCGGGCGCACCGGGCAAGCCCGTTACCGAACCCCCCCCAGGAATTCCACCGGTCACCGTTCGCGCCTGAATGCCGCGGCCGGGACCGGCCATGTAAAAGTGAGGACGTAGGATGAAATACCAGATCAGCGGCAAACAGATCGACATCGGCGAAGCGCTGAGCACCCATGTCAAGGATGAGCTTGGCAGCGTCGTCAACAAGTATGCCGAGCGGCCCATTGACGCGAATGTGGTGTTTTCCAAGCACGCACATGAGTTCTACTGCGAGACCATCGTGCATCTGTCGACCGGGCTGACGGCACAGGCCACCGGCAAGGCGACCGAGATCTATGCCGCCTTCGACCAGTGCGCCGAAAAGATGGAGACCCAACTGCGCCGTTACAAGCGCCGGTTGAAGGACCATTACCGCGAGCGGGCCGACCCGGTTGAAGTTTTGGGCGGCGCCTCGTATATCCTCGCCTCAGAGGAAACGGCGGAATCGGCCGAGCCGGAATCGCTCCAGCCGATGATCATCGCCGAGATGGAAACCCGGATCCAGACCTTGTCGGTCGGAGAGGCAGTGATGCAGATGGAACTTGCGCACGCGCCCGTGCTGGTCTTCCGGAACGAGAAAACCAAGGGCGTCAACGTGGTCTACCGTCGGGATGACGGTAACGTTGGCTGGATCGAACCGGGCAGCACCGCCTGAACGAAGCCCGCCGGACATGAGCCGGAACGAGCGAGTAGAGACGATGCAACTTTCGGAGATTCTCCGCCCCGACGCGGTCAAGGTGGTCGGCAACGTTTCGAGCAAGAAACGCCTGTTTCAGGATCTCGGCGAGATCGTCGCGTCCACCTACGGCCTCGATGCGACAACCGCGTTCAACGCTCTGCAGGATCGCGAATCGCTCGGGCCGACCGGCGTGGGGCATGGCATCGCCCTGCCCCATGCGCGCATCAAGGGCCTCGACAAGGTGATCGGGGCCTTCGTGCGCATCGAGAAACCGCTCGATTTCGACGCGGTCGACCGGCAGCCGGTCGACCTGGTGTTCGCCCTGTTCGCGCCCGATGGCGCCGGGGTCGATCACCTCAAGGCGTTGGCGCTGGTGTCGCGCACGATGCGCGACGCGGATGTCTGCGCCAAGCTGCGCGCCAACGAAGACCCTGTGGCGCTGCATTCGATCCTGACCGAATGGGAAGCGACCCGCGCGGCCTGACTCGCTCAGGGCGCCTGCCAGTTGCGAAACCCGAACATCACGAAATCACGCTGATAGGCGTCGCGCACGGCGCGTTCGACCTCGTCGTCGTAAATATCGGCCAGCGTGAACGGCCGGTCCGGCGCGGGCGCGGGCAGGTCGGGCATCGGGATGCCAAGCTCTTCGCTGAGATAGTCCAGCCCCGCCGCCAGATCGGATTCGCGCAGGATATGGTCGGGCGGCAGAACCTGCCCGAACCCCTGGATCACCTGCGCCTGTGTCGCCCAGGTTCCGTCAACGCGCAGCGGTGTCTGTCCGCCCAGGTTCTTGGCGACGAAGCCCAGAAAACCCAGGAACGCGGCCCGGTGCGCATCGCGGTCATAGCCGTCGCCCGGCGGCACGCTGTCGGGAAGCGGAACCGAATAGTGCTCGGCCAGGGCATTGCGCAATTCGTGGTAGGTGTCCGGCCCGCCGTTGAGGAAATGCCGGCAAAAGGCGGCATGGGCGCGTTCGGCGGGGTGGCGGATCACGGTGAAACTGCGGTGTGCCGGGTGTTGCCGGCGCCAGCGGCGCAGATCCTTCTGGGTCATGCCGCTGCCCAAGTCGTCCTCTGAAACCCCGTCGAGCGCCGCCAGCCAGGCCCGCACCTCGTCGGTTGGCCCGGCCTGCACCGGCATGAACAGAACCGGGGCGCGCGCCGCGGTCACATAGCTTGGCACCATCGGGGTGCGGCGCGGCTCGAAGTTCGGGATGCGGCCAAGGTCGAACGGGTCGATGCGCGAGATCGTCTTGACCAGGTCGTCGTAGTTCTGGACCTTGTCGCGCAGGGGCTCCGGGTTCTGCTTGGTGAATTTCGAGGCGAACTCGGTGATCTCGGTGGTCTCGCCGAGAAACCGCGCCAGCCCGTTGACCACGCCCAGATCGCGGATGTCCTCGTAATCGAGATGGAACGCCGTCTGCCCGCTGCGCTGCAACCGGCCCTGCACCTTGAGCTGAAAATCCTTCATCCGGTCATAGAGCTTTTCGAACTCCTCCGGCACGAAGCGCGCCTTGGCCTTGACCACGTCCTTGACGTCGGAAAGTTGCCACTGGTCGGTTTCCCAGGCGATCTTGCGCGACACGTAGGCATCGACGTGGTTCCGGGTCAGCACCACCTTGGCGCAGCGCGGGTCGTCGATCACGTGCTCGAACACCCGCGGATCGTGGTCGTGGAAAAAGCGAAAGCCGGGCATCCCCGAGGAATGCTCCTTCATCTGTTCGATCAGCCGGATCGGATTGCGGTTGCGGGCCTTGACGCTGACGCCGAACAGCTCCTTCATCTTGGGCTGCACCATGAAATAGGGATTGAACGCCTCGCCATAGGTTTTCAGCCCGGGAAACAGGTCGAGGTTCGATTCAAGGAAATTCGACCCCGTCCGCATTTCGGCGAAGATCACGAAATAGTCGAACTTGCGGCTCATGGTCCTGCCTTCACTTCACCAGATAGGGCTTGCCCGGTTTCTTTTGATTGCGGGGCGGCTGTGCGCCGACGGGGAAATCGCCCATCAGGTGCGGCTGCATCCCCTGGTTCTTGAGGTTTTGCAGGAATTGGCCGAAGCCGTCCAGCGACACCATGCGCGGCGCCTCGGTCAGGCGGTGCGACGATCTGATCCCGATCTCGTCGATGATGGTCTGCAGCGGCTCCATCGGGTTCTCGACGAAATCCGCCATCGTCCAGATCCGCACCCGCGCCTTGGCGTGAAACGACCGCAGCACATCCAGATGCTCGACCTCGATCTTTTGCAGTCGGGCCGCTTCCTTGCGGATGTCCGAGAAATTGGCGTTGGAAAAGAACAGCGGGATCGCCCAGGCGCCGGAAATCACCGAGATCTGCGCGTTCACGTCCTTGGCGATATCCCAGTTGATCGCCTGGTTGTCGCGCGGTCCGAACTGGAAGCACTGCCGCTCGCCCCGGGTGTTCCAGATCAGGTTGGTGAGAAACGCGCGCGGGTTGTAGTCGCGCAGCACCGCGCTGTCGGTCAGCGCGCCGGCAAACACCTTCTGCCGCCCAGCGAACTCGACCCGCTCGGGGGCAAAGAGGTGGCCATGCACCCGCGCGCCGACCGCCCGGGCCAGCCAGTCCTCGAAATCCTCGAACAACTCGGTAAACCCCTCGAACACCGAGTATTGCGCCGAGGTCAGCCCGTTTTCCCAGCCGTCGTTGGGAAACCGGCTTTGCATGTAAAGCCCCGGCCGCCCCTTGGTCCGCCGTTCCACCGCCTTGGAGAAGATGCGGTCGATCTTGCCCGGGTTCGGCTCGGCCCCGGTGAAGATCGAGGCGTCGTCGGACAGAAACCCGTCATAGAGCTTGTTGGCATTGGGCCAGATCTTGCGCGCGACAAAGCAGTCGGACCGGCGCAGAAGCTGCATGTGGTCGTCGTAGAAGATATGCGGCTTGCCCTGGAAATCGAACTTGGCCAGCGTCAGCGAGCGGCTTTCGATATTGGTGGAATAGAGCCTTACGAGGGTCTGATAATAGCTCTCGTCCGGAATCCAGACGCGCGAGAAATAGCGGTCGTATTTCGGGCGATCCGGGTCTTCGAGGGTCGCGGTCAGGGTCTGGCGGGTCAGGCACCACCACTGGCTGCCCAGGTGCGGCACGAGGCCGTCGGGGATCGTGCGCTCGAACCCCAGACGGCGTTGCAGGTTGACGTAGCCGTCGAACAGGCGGCGCTGGCGTTTCCACGAGAACGGGAAACGCAGCGTGAATCGTTCCGCATCGAGGCCGCCGACCGTCCAGGGCACGTCTTCGGTGGTGACGCTTTCGATGAAATTGGTCATCGGGCGTTCGGCGAGATAGTCGACCATCTCGCGCACCGGCCTGAGCGGCAGACATGAGCCCGAGGCAAGAAAGACGTGGCGCACATCTGGGAAGCTGGCCAGCAGCATCTCGGCGGCGTCCTGCGATGCCTTGACCAGGGACCATGTGCCCCACTCGCAGCTATGCCGGGCGCAGAACTTCACGTTATCGAGGTCCGACAGGCTGGCGACGAACCGGGCATGGGCGCTGCGCCCGACTTTCCGGTCGACATGGATCACCACAGGACAGCCGTTTTTCGCCCAATGCCGCGCCACCTGTTCCGCACGGGCCAGCGACGTGTGGACCAGCATGGCGATGCCGACAGTCATGCCCAGTTGCCCTTGGACATTATCCCGAGGATCTCGAGCTGGCGCCAGTTGATGTAGCGTTCGCTCCACTTGCACCACAGGTCGGGGTTGTCCTTCAGGTGCTGGTGGTAGGCCTTGTATTCGTGGCTGGCGGCATAGTGCTGCTTGCGGTCGAGCTCTTCGGCGGCCTTGGCGGCGAATGTGTCGAGGAACTTGGCATGCAGCAGGACGCCCGAGGCCTTCTCGCCGCCCCATTCGTCATAGACCAGGTTCAGCCCGCGCGGCAGCAGGCTGTGGGTGGAACTGACATAGGTATAGGCGCGGTGCCACTTGACCAGCGGAACCTTGTTGAGCGCCGGCGCCCGCTCGGGCCGGTCGGCAAAGAACGCTCGCGCCCGCGGCCCGCCCTGGATCCACAGGTTGCCGAACTTGTGGTTGCGCGAGATCATGTAGTTGCCGGAGTCGAACCACGCCGCGATTTCGAAAGGATTCTGGCCCTCCTGATAGGGCTGCGCGTCGATCGTGCCTTTGGGATACATGTCGAGCAACATCGCCCCGAACGACCGGATCGACGAGGCGTCGAGCCAGTCGGTCAGCGCTCTGAGCGAGCGGGTGTCGCTGAACGGATAGATCAGGAATTCGTCGGGATCGACCGTCAGGCACCAATGGCCGTGGCCGTATCTGCGCGCCAGCCAGTTCAGCCAGTCGACCCCGAACCGGGCCCGCTTGTAGCTGCCCTGCGTCGTCCAGAGCGATACGTCCGGCTGTTCGGCGAGGTATTCGCGCGAACCATCGTCGGAGTCGTTGTCAACGATCAGAAAATGACTGACGCCAAGGTCGCGGTAGTAGCGCAGGAAATAGGGCAGCCGCACCCGTTCGTTGCGAAGGGTCGACAGGACCAGGATGTCATCGCCCCGGATTGTTTCCGTTCTATCAACAACGGCTGAGAGTTGACGGCGTTTGCGCAGCGCCCGCACGCGCCAGCGCTTCCGCTCCCAGCGCAGCCGATATGAACGTGCAATGCCCAACCCTTGCCCTTCCGATCCGCAGAGGCAGCCTTGCAGCTATCACGTTACCTTTAAAACAAGATTGAAATGCTCTTGCCAGGTCGGGACCCTGCCAGCGTTCCCCATCGCCACCGTCTGCCGCGGTTTTTCCGTCTGTGATAATTCAAGTATCTTGTTCCGCCAAGAATACATATCGCCCACATCGGCGTAAACGGGATTGTTTCCAAGGATTTCGCGGTAGACCGGCAGAGGATTCGCGATCACCGGGGTTCCCAGCGCATGGGCCTCGGCGGGGGGCAGCCCGAAACCTTCGGCAAAACTCGGCATCAGAAGCCCGCGCGCGCCCTGGACCAGCGCCGAGACGGCACCATCGGACAGGCCGTTCCATTCATGCACATGCCGCCCGACCAGCGGCGAGGTGTCGAGCCAGGCGAAGACGTCCCCGTTCATCCAGCCACGGCGCCCCACGACATGCAGGTCGGGGATTTGCTCGGGTGGCAGGGTGCGGGCGAAATCCTCCCAGATATCGAACAGCAGCCGGTGGTTCTTGCGCGGCTCGATCGTGCCGAGCGCCACGAAACACGGTTTCGACAGGTCGATGCCCTCGGGCAGTTCGCGCGAGTTCGGCTCCGTGACCTCGACCCCGAGCAATGCGGCGATCCCCGGCGGAACCCGGCCCAGGCCCGCCATCCAGCGTTCAGCCACGATCTGCGTCTGGCGCGAGTTGTAGATCACCAGATCGGCCCGGCGCGCGACGATGGCAAGGCGGTCGGTGAAATCCGCCGATCCCGGGCTGGAATACTCCGGGTAATCCAGTGGGATGGTGTCGTGAATCAGCACGCTTGAACGGCCGCCGGGGACCATGCCCATCATCTCGAAGCCGCCCGACAAGAGGTTGGAATGCCCGACATTGATCCAGGCTGTGCCCGCTGGCAGGTGCCGCGCCAGGTGCAGGGGCGGGCGATTGCGCCTTGTGTGTGCGATCGCCAGGCGGGCAAGGTCGGAAAATGCGGCCCGCTTCACGCGCGGTTGTTTGCGAAACAGATAGGAGGCCAGATCGGGCTTGCCCCAGTCGACCCGACCGAACAGCCGATCCGCAAGGGCCTGCGTGCCGTCCTGATCCAGCAGAAAGGTGCCGCGTCCGGTGGTGATCAGGCTGAAGAGCGGATCGGGCAGCGTCAGGAGGTGTCGGAGATAAGCGGCCTCGACACGGTCGACCCCGGACCAGCCCCGCGCAACCCGAGAAACGAGCCGCGTCAGGTCCAGCAACCGCGCCGCCGGCGGCCCGTCGATCGGGGTTGGTTGGGTCATCGTCCGGCGCCTATTGCGCCGCGTTCGGCACCGACATCAGCTCTCCGAGGTAGGCCAACAGCTCACCTCGAAGGTCGTCGCGCGCCAGCCCGAATGCCACGGTCGCCTGCAAAAAACCGGCCTTGGAGCCGCAATCGAACCGCTGACCACGGAAGCGATAGCCGTAGACGTCACGACCGGCGGTGATTTCCTCGGCGATGGCATCGGTCAACTGAATCTCGCCACCCGCCCCGCTCTTGATCCGGTTCAGGTTGCCCAGCACCTTCGGCGACAGGATATAGCGGCCGATGACGGCAAGGTTCGAGGGTGCCGTGCCCTCGGCCGGTTTTTCGACCATGCCCTTCACCCGCACCTGTGCGCCCATGTCCTCGTCGATATCGAGCACGCCGTAGGACGATGCTTTCTCCGGCGGCACCTCCATCGCGGCGACCATGCTGCCGCCGGTTTCCTGGTAGGCTTCCACCATCTGTTGCAGACAGGGCGTTTCCGCCGCGATCACGTCGTCGGGCAGGATCACCGCGAAGGGTTCGTTGCCGATCAGCCGGCGCGCGCACCAGACCGCATGGCCGAGGCCCAGCGCCTTGTGCTGGCGGATATAGGCGATGGCACCGGATTCCATGTTGGTCTGCTTGAGCACCGACAGAAGCTCGTCCTTGCCGGAACGTTTCAGGCTGGTTTCCAGAACCGGGTTGATATCGAAGTAATCCTCCAGCGCGCCCTTGCCGCGTGAGGTGACAAAGATGAATTCCCTGATTCCCGCCGCGCGTGCCTCGTCGATCGCGTACTGGATGAGCGGCCGGTCGACCAGTGTCATGATTTCCTTGGGAATGGACTTGGTGGCCGGCAGGAACCGGGTGCCCAGCCCGGCCACGGGAAAGATCGCCTTGGTCACTCTTCGCTTCATGTCACTTCAATCCCTCCCAACGCGTCTCAACTTCTACCCCGGCGAGTGTCACGATACAGTAAACGAGACAAGATATCATTTCGTTACGGGTCGTTCGTAGCACATTGGCGCAGCTTTGCCACACGCGCCCATTCGCCCCGGACCCGTTCGGCGAACCGCGCCGTGCGGAACCTCGGGCCGCTGCGTTCCGTGCGTCCGAACAGGCCGCCGGTCTGCTCCCACCACCCGCCTTCGACGAACCGCACGCGATGCGCGCGCGGCGTCGGGCCGAAGCGAAACACCGTGACGATATCTCCGGCTGCGACCAGGCGCGTCGCTTCCTGCTTTAGCGCCCGGCGATGCCGGTGACGGCCAGAGATATGGCGCGACCGGCCGGAGAGGGACGCGGTGAACCGAAGGAACGGGACTGTCGGCGCCCCGATCGGGGCCAGCGTTGCGATCGCGCGGGACATGCCCGCGTCGATGCCGGCCTCGAGACTCGCCAGCAGCCGCCGCACGTCGCGCGGTTCGAGCCGGCCGTCGATCATGTAGGCCAACAGGCTCTTGCGCCGCTCGCCCCTGAGGGCGGCAAGCGCGGACGGGTGGTCGGTGTCCGGCGCATGTTTTCGCAGGAACACCGCCGTCGATGCGCCGATCTCCGTCAGATCCTTCGGCGCGCGGTCATGGCCACGCCGGGCCGACGCGGCATAGCCGTGATGCACCTGCGCCAGCGGCACGAGCACGGTATCGCCGCGCCCGTCGGCAAGGCGCATGTTCAGGTCCGTTTCATCCAGGTAGAACCGAAAGGCAGGGTCAAACCCGCCGATCCCGGCCAGCGTGTCGCGGCGAAAGGCGCTGTTGGTGCCCTCGGTCATCACCGCCTGCCCCGACGCGGCCTTGGGCGTGAACGGGTCGGTGTCCACATGGGGCAGCGCGATCCTGCCCCCGGTTCGCGTCGCCAGATGTCCGCGCCACTGAAAGCTGATGCCGTTGCGTCCGAGGACGTAGCCGCCGGTCGCGATCACCTCGGGGGCATCGAACGGCGCGGCCAGGTGGGTCAGCCAGGTGGGTTCGGGCACCGCGTCGTCGTCGATGAAGGCGACGATACTGCCTGCCGCAGCCGCGATCCCAAAGTTGCGGGCGGCGGAGATGTTGGCCTCGTCGAACCGGATGAGCTTGACGCGCTCTGCCCATCCCATCGCCGCGACGGCCTCGCACCCGGTGCGGTCGGCCACCACCACGATCTCGAAATCGGGATAACAGAGTTGGCCGACACCGGTCAGGCAACGGCGCAGCAGGTCCGGGCGCTCCCGGCTGACCACGATGACCGAGACGGTTTGCACGCTCATTTCCCGCATTTTGCCTTTGTCAGAGACACTTTTTCGTCTCTCCCTATGCGCCCAGCAGCTTCACCCCGGGCGCGTAGGCGATGAAGAAAGGGTTTTCAAAACCGGGCTTGCCGTAGCTCAGAGGGCTGTGGTCGTCGAACCGCACCACCGTGCCGCCGGCCCCGGCCAGGACCGCGTGACCGGCTGCCGTGTCCCATTCCATCGTGCGGCCGAGCCGCGGATAGAGGTCGGCCTCGCCGGTGGCGACCAGGCAGAATTTCAGGCTCGACCCCGCGCTGGTCATGTCGCGCACTGCATATTTGCCGATGTAGTCGTCGGTGGCCTGGTCGCGGTGCGACTTGGACGCGACCACCATAAGGGCCGAATTGTCCGGTTCAGACACTGATATCGGGCGTGTCGGACCTGCGGCACCCCTGTCGAACGGCCCGTCCTCTTCAACCGAGACGCCTGCCGAGTCCGTATAGAACATCCGCCCGCGCGCCGGGGCATAGACCACGCCGCGCACCGGGATGCCGTTCTCGACAAAGGCGATGTTGACGGTGAAATCGCCGCGGCGCTTGACGAATTCCTTGGTGCCGTCCAGCGGGTCGACGATCAGAAAGGTCTCGGCGCGGGCGCTGTGGCTGTCGGCCTGTTCCTCGGTCACCAGCGTCACGTCTGGAAACGCCGCCCGCAGCCCGGCCGAGATCAGCGCATCGGCGGCCTCGTCGGCGGCGGTCACGGGGCTGTCGTCGGACTTGGTGCGCACCTCGAAATCGTCGGCGTCATAGATCGCCATGATCGCATCGCCCGCTTCGAGCGCCAATCGTCGCATTTCCACCGCAAGCCTGTCGTAATCCACACTGATTCTCCTGTTACCTGCCGCATGGCTGATTATTGAAAACACCACCTGTCCCTTTTATGGTCGCCGCGTAAGGGATCGGCAAGAAATCCCTGTAAAAAGGGCAGCGAGGTCAAAAGGCGCACGGATGTTTGAGGTTCGCAAGGAACAAGGCAAGCTGTCGCAGACGGTATCGCTGCTCGAGGTGATCTATCACGCGACGGTGCGCAGCGTCCGGCGCACCCATCACAACGCGCTGGTCGGCCTGTTCATCAACATGCTGCAAACGATGATCCTGGTCGCGGTGTTCTACGTGATGTTCGCGGTGCTGGGCCTGCGCGGCGCGGCGCTCAGGGGCGATTTCCTGGTCTATATCATGACCGGCATCTTCCTTTACCTCACCCAGACCAAGACCATGGGGCGGTGGTCAGCTCCGAAGGCCCGGCCTCGCCGATGATGCACCACGCACCGATGACGACCTTCATCGCCATCACCTCGGCGGCGCTGGGCGCGCTCTATATCCAGGTGCTGTCGGTGGCGACGGTTCTCTATATCTACCACATCGCCTTTACCCCGGTGCATATCGACCACATGGCCGGCGCGTTCGCGATGCTGCTTCTGGCGTGGCTGTCGGGTGTCGGGGTCGGTCTGATCTTTCTGGCGATCAAGCCGTGGTTCCCGCAGGTCGCCAGTGTCGGCTCGACCATCTATGCCCGCGCCAACATGATCGCGTCGGGCAAGATGTTCGTGGCCAATACGCTGCCCTTCAACCTGCTGGCCCTGTTCAGCTGGAACCCGCTGTTTCACATCATCGACCAGGCGCGCGGCTTTGCCTTCATCAACTACAACCCGCATTATTCGAACTGGGAATATCCGCTGATCGTTGCCATCGTGCTGATCATGCTCGGCTTCATGGGTGAGGCCTATACCCGAAAACACGTGTCTCTGAGTTGGGGTGCCCGACGATGAAAACCCTGTTGGCGCTGATCCTGCTGGTGTTGCCGTTCGGCGCAATGGCGCAGCCCTATCCGGCGCTGCACGATGTCACCGGGGTGGCGGGCGACGATGTGCTCAACATCCGCGCCGGCCCCTCGGCCTCGACCGAGATCATCGGCACCTTCGGCCCGTTCCAGCGCAACATCGAAGTGGTCGCGCTGAACTCCGCCGGCACCTGGGGGCTGGTGAACACCGCCGAAGGCAGCGGCTGGGCCTCGATGCGCTTTCTCGCGCGCCAGCCCGGGCAGGCGTGGGGCGATATGCCGGACGCGCTGGAGTGCGGCGGGACCGAGCCGTTCTGGAGCCTGTCGATCCGGGCCGATGGCACCGTGCGGCTGGACCGGATGGGCGAGGTTGATTTCTACATCACCCGCGCCCGCATTCCGGCCTCGGGCCGGCCCGACCGTTTCGCGATCCGGGCCGACAGCGGTGGCGGAGAGATCACCCCGATCATCGCCTATGCCGCCTGCTCTGACGGCATGTCGGATCGGACCTACGGGCTGACGGTGGATTTCCTGCACCGGACAGCGACGGGCGAGACGCTCTATTCCGGCTGTTGCAGTCTCGCACCCTAATCCACCACCCGCAGCGTCAGGTTGATCCGCCCGCCATCGCGCAGCAACGTGGATGAGCCAAAGCGGATGCGATCGACCCCGTGATAGGCCAGCCGGGCCGCACCGCCCAGCACCACGACATCGCCGGACTGCAGCCAGACCGATTGCGTCTTGTCGCGCCGCGTGGTGCCGCCGATGCGAAACAGCCCCTCGTCGCCCAGGCTGATCGACACGACGGGCCAGGAAAAATCCGCCTCGTCCCGGTCCTGGTGCAGCCCCATCCGCGCGCCCTCGCCGTAGAAGTTGACCAGACAGCATTCCGGCCCGCGCGCCGCCGCTGTGACCCGCCGCCAGACCGCCAGCGCACCTTGCGGGATCGGCGGCCAGTCCGCGCCCGAGGGGTGCCGGTCGGCATAGCGGTAGCCGGTGCGGTCGGAATACCAGCCATAGCGCCCGGCCGAGGTCATGCGCACCGACATCGGCTTGCCATAGGGCGTGTCGGGCGAGAACAGCGGCGCCGCGCGGACCACCGCGCGCACTTCGCCCAGCAGCGCCTCCTGCGCCGCGCGGTCGAGAAGGCCGCGATACACGGCCGCGCCGCCCACCCACAGGTCAGGTGTCGCAGGCTGTTTCTCGTCACCCATGGCCGAAACCCCCAATACGACTCGTTTTTTTGCCCACAACGCCGGTTTCGGGCGCTTGCAGGGGTGATTTGCCCTCCTTATATACGCCCAGACGCCGGAGCGGGACCAACGCTGCGGCCAAGAAAATCGGGATCGGGCACGGGTGCTTTCGAAGGCCCAAGCCCCAAACATCGCCAAGAGAGGATTTTGAGCATGGCCAAAGTCATCGGTATCGACCTGGGAACTACCAACTCCTGTGTCGCCATCATGGACGGCTCGCAACCGCGGGTCATCGAGAACTCGGAAGGCGCGCGCACGACGCCTTCGGTCGTCGCCTTCAAGGACGACGAGCGTCTGGTCGGTCAGCCCGCCAAGCGGCAGGCCGTCACCAACCCCACCAACACCATTTCCGCCGTCAAACGCCTGATCGGTCGCCGCTTTGGCGATCCGGCGGTCGAGAAGGACACCAAGCTGGTGTCGTATTCCATCGTCAAGGGCGGCAACGGCGACGCCTGGGTCGAGGCGGCGGGCGAGAAGTATTCGCCGTCGCAGATCTCGGCCTTCATCCTTCAGAAAATGAAGGAAACCGCGGAAAGCTACCTCGGTGAAAAGGTCGAACAGGCCGTCATCACCGTGCCCGCCTATTTCAACGACGCCCAGCGCCAGGCCACCAAGGACGCCGGCAAGATCGCCGGTCTTGAAGTGCTGCGCATCATCAACGAACCGACGGCAGCGGCGCTGGCCTATGGTCTCGACAAGAAAGAGACCAAGACGATCGCGGTCTATGACCTCGGCGGCGGCACCTTCGACATCACCATCCTCGAGATCGACGATGGCCTGTTCGAAGTGAAGTCGACCAACGGTGACACCTTCCTGGGTGGCGAAGACTTCGACATGCGTCTGGTCAACTACCTGGCCGACGAGTTCAAGAAAGAGAACAACGTCGACCTGACCAAGGACAAGATGGCGCTGCAGCGGCTCAAGGAAGCCGCCGAGAAAGCCAAGATCGAGCTGTCGTCCTCGTCGCAGACCGAGATCAACCAGCCCTTCATCTCGATGGGGTCGGACGGTCAGCCGCTGCACCTGGTGATGAAGCTGACCCGCGCCAAGCTGGAAAGCCTGGTCGGCGACCTGATCAAGAACTCGCTCAAGCCCTGCCAGGCTGCGCTGAAGGATGCCGGCCTTGCCAAGGACGACATCGACGAGGTGATCCTGGTCGGCGGCATGACGCGGATGCCGAAGGTGATCGAGGAGGTCACCAAGTTCTTCGGCAAAGAGCCGCACAAGGGCGTGAACCCCGACGAGGTCGTGGCGATGGGTGCCGCGATTCAGGCCGGCGTGCTGCAAGGCGACGTCAAGGACGTGGTCCTGCTCGACGTGACCCCGCTGTCGCTGGGCATCGAGACGTTGGGCGGTGTGTTCACCCGTCTGATCGACCGCAACACCACCATCCCGACCAAGAAGAGCCAGATCTTCTCGACCGCCGAGGACAACCAGAACGCGGTGACCATCCGGGTCTTCCAGGGTGAGCGCGAGATGGCCGCCGACAACAAGATGTTGGGCCAGTTCAACCTCGAGGACATCCCGCCGGCCCCGCGCGGCATGCCGCAGATCGAAGTGACCTTCGACATCGACGCCAACGGCATCGTGTCGGTCGGTGCCAAGGACAAGGGCACCAACAAGGAACAGAAGATCACGATCCAGGCGTCGGGCGGTCTGTCGGACGAGGACATCGAGCGCATGGTGAAAGAGGCCGAGGAAAACGCCGATGCCGACAAGAAGCGCAAGGAGCTGGTCGAGGCCCGCAACCACGCCGAGAGCCTGATCCATTCGACCGAGAAGTCGATGGAAGAACATGCCGACAAGGTCGACCCGACCACGATCGAGGCAATCGAACTCGCGATTGCCGCACTCAAGGACGAAGTCGAGAAAGACGACGCGGACAAGATCAAGTCGGGCATCCAGAACGTGACCGAAGCGGCCATGAAACTGGGCGAGGCGATCTACAAGTCGCAGCAGGACGCTGAATCCGGCGAAGCACCGGAGGCGGACGAAGCGCCGCGCGGTGTGGACGACGATATCGTCGATGCCGATTTCGAAGACCTCGACGACGACAAGCGGTCGTAAGTAAGACCTGAGCGAGCTTGCGACCGGCCCGGCAGATATGACCGGGCCGGTCCTCGCGTTCCGGAGGGGAACCAAGACCAATGTCCAAGCGTGACTATTACGAGGTTCTGGGCGTCAAGAAGGGCGCGTCCGCGGATGAGATCAAGAAGGGCTATCGCAAGAAAGCCAAGGAGCTTCACCCGGACCGCAATGCCGACAATCCCGAGGCCGAGGCGCAGTTCAAGGAAGCGAACGAGGCCTATGATGTCCTGAAGGACGCCGACAAGAAGGCCGCCTATGACCGCTTCGGCCACGCTGCGTTCGAGGGTGGCATGGGCGGTGGCCCGCGCCCCGGCGGCTTCCAGGGCCAGGGCGATTTCGCCAGTGCGTTCTCGGATGTGTTCGACGACCTGTTCGGCGATTTCATGGGCGGCGGACGCGGCGGCGGGCGCCAGCGCGCAACCCGCGGCTCCGACCTGCGCTACAACCTTCGGGTAACGCTGGAAGAGGCCTACAGCGGCCTGCAAAAGACCATCAACGTTCCGACCTCGGTGACCTGCGAGGAGTGCAGCGGCTCGGGGGCCGAAAGCGGCGCCGAGCCGACCACCTGCCCGACCTGCTCCGGCATGGGCAAGGTGCGCGCGCAGCAGGGCTTTTTCACCGTCGAACGCACCTGCCCGACCTGTCACGGCATGGGCCAGATGATCAAGAACCCGTGCAAGGCCTGCCACGGCGCGGGCCGGGTCGAGAAGGAACGCGCGCTGTCGGTGAACATCCCGGCGGGGGTCGAGACCGGCACCCGCATCCGGCTGGCCGGTGAAGGCGAAGCCGGGATGCGCGGCGGCCCGGCGGGCGATCTCTATATCTTCATCAATGTCGCCGACCACGCGATCTTCGAGCGTGACGGGGTCAGCCTGCACTGTCGTGTGCCGGTGTCGATGACCGCGGCCGCGATGGGCGGCGACATCGAAGTGCCGACGATCGACGGCGGTCGCTCGCGGGTGAAAATCCCTGCCGGCAGCCAGTCGGGCCGGCAGATGCGCCTGCGCGGCAAGGGCATGCCTGCGCTGCGCGGCGGCGGTTATGGCGACATGTATATCGAGCTTGCGGTGGAAACCCCGGTCAATCTGACCTCCAAGCAGAAAGAGCTGCTGCGCGAATTCGAGGGGCTGTCGGCCGAGAACAACCCGGAAAGCTCGGGCTTTTTCTCGAAGGTCAAGCATTTCTGGGACGGGATGAAGGGCTGAAATCGCGCCAGCGTGCGGTCGGTTAACCGATAATTCACCTGGCTCGGCGACACTTCAGCCATGTCGCATCACGCCCATCAGCTTTCCGAAGCCCCGCTTCCGCTGTTCGCCACCGGCACGCCGGCGTCTGCCGGCGCGGTGCCAGGCCGCCTGCCCTCCTACCTGCGCGATCATCGCAAACGTCTGCGCGCGCGGTTTCTCGAGGGCGGCGCGGCGGCAATGCCGGATTACGAACTGCTCGAACTGGTGCTGTTCCGCGCGATCCCGCGTCAGGATGTCAAACCGTTGGCGCGCCGGCTGCTGGACCGATTCGGGGATTTCAACGGTGCCGTCTCGGCCCCGTCCGAACGCCTGCGCCAGATCGAGGGCGTCGGCGATGCGGTGGTGCTGGAACTCAAGCTGGTCGAGGCGGCGGCGCACCGGCTGTCGCGCGCCCGGGTGATGCAGCGGGATGCGATATCATCCTGGGACGCGCTCCTGACCTATTGCCAGACCACCATGGCGCACCGCGATACCGAGCAGTTCCGCATCCTGTTTCTCGACCGCAAGAACATCCTGATCGCGGACGAGGAACAGGCGCGCGGCACCGTCGACCACGTGCCGGTCTATCCGCGCGAGGTGGCGAAACGCGCGCTCGATCTGAACGCCTCGGCCCTGATCCTGGTGCATAACCACCCGTCCGGCGACCCGACGCCGTCGCAGGACGACATCGCGATGACCGCGCGGGTGCAGGCGGCGCTGACGCCGCTGGAAATCGTGCTGCACGACCACCTTGTGATCGGACGCGGGCGCGAGGTCAGCTTTCGTGCCGAGGGTCTGTTATGAGGCAAAATGCCCGTATCAGAGCCTATTTCACCCAGATCTCGACCCGGCGGTTCACGTGCCGGCCCCAGGCCGTGTCGTCGCAGGCCATCGGCAGGGCCTCGCCGAACGCGTCGGCCGATATCGTGACCGCCTGCGGGTCGAAGGCCTCGGTCTCGGCCAGCACCGCGTCGCGGACCGCCTCGGCCCGGCGCCGGGCCAGCCGCAGGTTCTGGCCCGCGTCGCCCTTGCCGTCACTGAACCCGACGAAGCTGATCCTGCGCCCGTCGAACCGGCCCGCTTCCAGCGCCGAGGCCAGCAGCGTGACGTTCGAGCGCGATGGCGCGTCCAGCGCCGCCGACCCGCCGCGGAACCGAAACGTCAGGGTCAACCGCTCGGTCTGCGACATCAGGGCGACCATCCGTTGCAATTCGTCCAGCCCGATCTCGTCGCCCGCGGCGCGGATCGCGTTGGCAAGCCGTTGGCCCTGCACGTCGATCGGCACCTCGTCGAGCGCCTGATCGACGAACCCCGCCCGCCGGATCACCAGTTGCGCACTGTCGGACCGCAGGTAGCCAAGGAAATCACGCGCCAGTTTCGGCAGGCGCCGGGCCGGCAGATACAGATACATCGGCACGGTCAGCGGATAATCCCCGGCCTTGGCAGCACCCCGGCTGGCCACCACCTCGAAGCCGCATGACCCGCTCAGCGTCACGATCTCGCTCATTCCTCGCCGCTCAAAGCCGGTGATCCCGATACCGAAGGGATCCCGCGCTACCGCATCGGCGATGGCACGGTCGGTGCTCAGGCGGACCGCCCGCGGCGCGAGGGATGCGTCAGCCAGCGCAAGCCCGGCGAAGGCCCGGCCCAACCCGTATTCCGGATCGCGGGCATAGATCGTGATCGGCGCATCCTCGCCGCCCAATTCGGACCAGCGGGTGATCTGACCGGAAAACACCGCGCGCAAATCTTGCATCGACATGCGCCTGACGGGGTTTCCGCCCGACACCACCGGCACCAACGCATCCAGCGCGATCACCCGCGATTGCCGCGCACCGGCCAGATCGCCAAGCCCCGCATCCTGCGCGAGGCTGCGTTCGACCGCGGTGACTTCGCGCAGCGACAGGACCATGTCGGTTTCCTCGCCAAGCAAGTCGGCAAAGCCCTCGTCGGAGCTGGTCAGGCGGATGGTGATCCGCGCCGCTGGCTGCGCGCCGCTCGAATCATAGAGTGTGTAGAGTGTGCCAATGCCGGCAAGGTCTTCGCGGCCGAGCGCGTAGCCGGAATAGAGCGCGAATCCCTCGACCAGCGACGGCACCAGAACCTCGCCCATCGACTGCGCGCCCGACAGGGTGAATTCAGCAACATAAGCGCCGAGGTTCGGGCAGGCCGGCCCTTCGCAATTCACGCCCGAGCCATCCACCGTGAGGATGCCGAACCGGGTGTCGACCCGGTAGAACTCGCCATCATAGCCCAGAAGCGTGCCGGTGATCTCGACCTCGCCATCGCGCGAGGTCAGGGTCACGTCATCGGAACGGGCGGGCAGGATCGCCAGAATCAGGAAAAGTGCGGCGAGAACCGCCGCACCTGGATTTCGCATGTGATGCCCCGCGAACCGCGCCTCAGTTGCCGGCGATTTTCAGGTCTTGCGGCAGGTTTTTCAACACCAGATATTCGCCCACGGCGTCGCACCCCGGCACCGACATCGAGAGGTCCGAGACGGTCGGCGCGCGGCCCGGGTTGGCGTGCAGGATGCTGCCGGCGATGCGGGTGCCACAGGTGGTCTCTCCAACCTGCGCCTCGATCGACACGTCGGGGGCTTCGCCGTTGCGCATCAGGCTGACGGGGAACGTGTAGACATCGGTAGCGTAGCCATTGGCCGAGCTTCCCAGCGCCGACACGAACCCGCCCAGCCCTGAGACAGCGTTGTCCGGTGTCGACGGAGTTTCGGCCCAGATGTGCCCGGCCTCACCATAGAAGGCGCCGTTCTCCAGCGCGTGCAGTTGCAGGCCGGTGCCGCCCTGCCAGACCAGCGCGAGGCGTTCGTATTCGGCCAGGTCGGGAACCGTGGCGGTCACGGTTTTCCGGGCGCCGTCCTCGAAGGTGACGACGAAATTCGCGGCGTCCATCATGGCCGGGGCCAGGATCACCAGGCCACCCTCGGGGTCGAGCTGTTCCGAGAATTTCAGACCGGCATGGTCGAACTCGACGGTTTCGCCGGAGTTGCAGGGCGCGGTGAGCGACAGGAAGACCAGCGCGCCGGGCCGAGGGTCGGCGGACAATTCGATGTCGCAGGCCGAGGCGAGCGATTCGGGCTCCGCCGGTTCGGGCAGCGGCGCAAGCTCTTGCGGGCTGTCGACGGCGGCGAGGGTGATCGGTGCGGTCACGACCGGTTCGGGCGCAGGCACGGGCAGCGACTGTGGCACTGCCATGGTGCGCAGGCTGTTGTCGCTTGCCGCCCGCGCCACTTCGACCAGCGGGAATTCGGGCGCAGGGTCAACCAGCGCCGGTGCTTGCGCGATGGCCGGTTCGATCATGTCGACCGGCGCGGGCGGTGCCGTGTCCGGTGAGACGAAATCGGTTGGGTCCGGCACGGTGAGCGCCACGGCTTCGGGTGCGTTCCAGGGCGCTTCCCCGGTCGGCACGACCATTGCGGTCATTGCAGGTTCAGCCACCCGGTCCGGTGCGATGGCTGGCGGCGTTGCCGGGGCCATCGCGGTTTTCGGTTCGGGCGTGTTGCCGCGCTGCATGAAATGCCCGGCGGCACCAGCGATCAACAAAGCCGCCGCGGCTGTATAGACGCGCTTGCGGTCGACCCCGGCCATTTTTTCCGAGAGCTTGCCAAACATGGCCATCTCCTTCCAATCCTCTGCCGTGCAGTCTCGTCCTGCAATAGGCCGAAGGAATGAACAGAAGGTGACTTTTTGCGGTTTTGTTGCTGGATCAGCGCCAACGAAATTCGCTGGCGCCATAGGAGGTTAGGCCGGTGCCGTCACATCATGGCCATGATCGGGCCATGGTGCGGGCCGGTCCGCGCCCCGTTCAGAACGCGCCGTGGCAGTGCTTGAACTTCTTGCCCGACCCGCAGGGGCAGGGTTCGTTGCGCCCCGGATTGCCCCAGGTCGCGGGGTCGTTTTCATCGAAGCCGGCGCGCGGCGTGCCGCTGGGCGGTTGATCCTTGCCGGTGATCGCCAGGGCGGCAAGGCGCTGCTGTTCGGCCTGCGCTTTCTGTTGTTCGAGCATCTGCTGCATCATCGCCTCTTGCTCTTCCTTGGTCATCGGGCGGACCTGCGACAGTTTCTGGGTCACGTCCTCGCGCAGGGAATCGAGCATCCCCTCGAACAGTTGGAAGGCTTCGGTCTTGTATTCGTTCAGCGGATCGCGCTGGGCATAGCCGCGGAAGCCCACGACCGAGCGCAGGTGCTCCAGCGTCAGAAGGTGTTCGCGCCACTTGGCGTCGATGGTCTGAAGCAGGATCTGCTTTTCGATCGAGCGCATGGTTTCGGCGCCGAAGCCCTCGGTCTTCTCGGCCATCGCGGCATCGCTCGCCTCGACCAGACGTTCGCGGATGACGTCGTCGTCAACGCCTTCCTCGGCGGCCCAGTCCTTGACCGGCACGTCGATGTTGAGCTTGGCGCGCACCTCGTCGTGCAAGCCCTGGGTGTCCCATTGGTCGGCATAGCTTTTCGGCGGCATGTAGTGGTCGACCAGATCGTCGATCACCTGGTGGCGCATGTCTTCGGCGACATCCGAAAGGTCGGCGTTCTTCATGATGTCGAGGCGCTGGCTGAACACCACCTTGCGCTGGTCGTTCATCACGTCATCGAACTTGAGCAACTGCTTGCGGATATCGAAGTTGCGCGCCTCGACCTTGGCCTGTGCGCGCTCAAGGCTCTTGTTCACCCAGGGGTGCACGATGGCCTCGCCGTCCTTCATGCCCAGGGACGACAGCACCTTGTCGAGCCGCTCGGACCCGAAGATGCGCATCAGGTCGTCTTCGAGCGACAGGAAAAACGCCGAGCGTCCCGGGTCGCCCTGGCGGCCGGAGCGGCCGCGCAACTGATTGTCGATCCGGCGGCTTTCGTGGCGTTCGGTGGCCAGCACAAAGAGGCCGCCGGCCTCTTTGACCTTTTGTTCTTCCTCGGCGTGTTCGGCCTCGATCCGGGCGCGCACCTCGTCGGGGTTGGCCTCGGGGTCGGCCTCGAGCGCCTCCATCACCTTCATCTCGACGTTGCCGCCCAGTTTGATGTCGGTGCCGCGTCCGGCCATGTTGGTTGCGATGGTCACCGCGCCCAGCTTGCCGGCCTCGGCCACGATCTGCGCCTCTTTCTCGTGCTGGCGCGCGTTCAGCACGTTGTGCGGAACCCCGGCCTCGGTCAGGAGTTGCGACAGAAACTCGGATTTCTCGATCGAGGTGGTGCCGACCAGCGCCGGCTGGCCCTTGGCATGGGCCTTTTTGATTTCCTCGACGATGGCGTCGTATTTCTCTTTCGCGGTGCGATAGACGGCATCGTGCTCGTCGACGCGGGCAATCGGCTCGTTGGTGGGCACTTCGACCACGCCGAGGCCGTAGATGTCGGCAAATTCCTCGGCCTCGGTCAGCGCCGTGCCGGTCATGCCGGCCAGCTTGTCGTAGAGGCGGAAGTAGTTCTGGAAGGTCACGCTGGCGAGCGTCACGTTCTCGGGCTGGATCTGGCAGCCCTCCTTGGCCTCGATCGCCTGGTGCAGACCCTCGGACAGACGCCGCCCAGCCATCATGCGGCCGGTGAACTCGTCGATCAGCACGACCTCGCCATCGCGCACGATATAGTCCTTGTCGCGCTGGAACAGCTTGTGGGCGCGCAGGCCCTGGTTGACGTGGTGCACGATGGTGGTCGATTCCGGGTCATAGAGCGTCTGGCCCTCGGGCAGGATGCCGGCCTCGTGCAGCTTCTGTTCCAGGAACTCGTTGCCTTCCTCGGTGAAGGTCACGTTGCGGGTCTTTTCCTCGAGCGTGAAATGCTCGTCTTTCAACTCGGGGATCACCTTGTCGATGGTGATGTAAAGCTCGGAGCGGTCCTGCGACGGACCGGAGATGATCAGGGGCGTGCGCGCCTCGTCGATCAGGATCGAGTCGACCTCGTCGACGATCGCGAAGAAATGATCGCGCTGATACATCTGGCTCAGCTCGGATTTCATGTTGTCGCGCAGGTAGTCGAAGCCCAGTTCGTTGTTGGTGGCATAGGTGATGTCGGCCTGGTAGGCGGCCTGCTTTTCCTGGTCCGGCTGCTGCGGATAGATCACGCCGGTGGTCATGCCCAGCGCGGAATAGACCTTGCCCATCCATTCGGCGTCCCGCCTGGCGAGGTAGTCGTTCACGGTGACGATATGCACGCCCTTGCCGGTCAGCGCGTTGAGGTAGGCCGGAAATGTCGCCACCAGCGTCTTGCCCTCGCCGGTCTTCATCTCGGCGATGTTGCCCTCGTGCAGAAAGATGCCGCCCATGAGCTGCACGTCAAAGGCGCGCAGGCCCAGAGCACGGCGCGCGGCCTCGCGGCAGTTGGCGAAGGCTTCCGGCAGGATATCGTCGAGCTTTTCGCCTTCGGCGACCCGCTTTCGGAATTCGTCGGTCTTGGCGATCAGCCCGGCGTCGTCCAACGCCTGGAAATCCGCTTCCAGCGCATTGATCTTTTCGACTGTGGGGCGGGTGGCCTTGATCTTGCGGTCGTTCGGGGTGCCAAAGACTTTCTTGGCGAGGTTTCCGATACCCAGCATGTTCTCTCCGCCCGTAAGGGTCTCTCAGTGACGTGATTGCGCGGGGTGCTTGCTCGTCCCGGCCCGTCCCCATATCAAGGGCAGGAGACCCGGCCCCGGGAACCCTTGCGATGTAAGGGTCGGGGCCGGAATAGTCAACGACGCCGGAGCCAGAACGGACCCCCGGCTGAAGCAAAGGAATTCACATGACGCCGATGGCAAAACATACGTCCTTTATCGTGGGTGCGGCACTGTCGCTTGGCCTGGCTCTGCCGGCCCTGGCGCAGGACGCCGAAGCCGAAGCACCGGCCACCGAGACCGCCACGATGGACGTTACCGCCGAGACGGTCGTGGCCACGGTAAACGGCGAGGAAATCACGCTGGGCCACCTGATGGCGGCGCGTTTGGCCCTGCCGCAGCAATACCAGGCGCTGCCCAACGAGGTGCTGCTGCCCGGGCTGGTCGAACAGCTTATCCAGCAGACGGTTCTGAGCCAGGCCACCGCCGAAGTCAGCGCGCGCGGCCAGATCCAGATCGACAACGAGATCCGCGCCGTCAAGGCGACCGAGACGCTGGGCGATATCCTTGCCGGCGCAGTCGACGAGGACAAGGTCCAGGCGCTCTATGCCGAGAACTACGTCGATGCCGAACCGTCGGTGGAGTGGAACGCGTCGCATATCCTGGTCGAGACCGAGGAAGAGGCCGCGGCCCTGATCGAGGAATTGAACGACGGAGCCGATTTCGCGGCGCTCGCGCGCGAGCATTCCACCGGCCCCAGCGGTGCCGAGGGCGGCGCGCTGGACTGGTTCGGGCCGGGCATGATGGTCGAACCGTTCGAGGTTGCGGTGACGGACATGGAGGTCGGCGAGGTGGCCGGTCCGCTCCAGACCCAGTTCGGCTGGCACGTGGTCAAGCTGAACGACACCCGCGAGGCGCCGGTGCCCGAGCTTGAGGCGGTGCGCGGCGAGATCATCGAGGCGCTGGAGAACGAAGCGGTCGAGGCGGCACTGGCCGAGATGCTCGAAGGGGCCGAGGTCGAGCGGATCGAGCTTGACAAGATCGACCCGGCGGTGCTCAGCGATCCGTCGATGTTCGAGTAACCGGGGACCAGAGGGCGGCGCATGGGCAAGACGGAAAAGATCGCCAAGCTGAAGAAGAAGCTGGCGAAGGTCACGGCGGAGCTTGAGGCCGCCCGCAGCCACACCCACAAGGTCGCGCCGCTGGCGCCGCCGGGCGGGTTCCCTGCGCTGCCCCGGATCGACGGCGTGCGCTTTGCCGCCGTGTCCGCCGGGGTGCGCTACCCGGGACGCACAGATGTGATGCTGGCGCTGCTCGATCCGGGCACTTCGGTCGCCGGGGTGTTCACCCGTTCGGCCACGCGCTCGGCCCCGGTGCTGGATTGCCAGGAAAAGATCGGCGGCGATGCCTCGGGCGGCGCCGCGATCATCGTGAACTCGGGCAACTCCAACGCCTTTACCGGGGCCAGCGGGCAAAAGGCCGTGGCCGCGATCACCGCCGAGGTTGCACGCGTCACCGGGGTGCCACAGGCGCGGGTGTTCTCGTCCTCGACCGGGGTGATCGGTGAACCGCTGCCGTTTGAGCGGATCACCGCGAAACTCGACGAGTTGAACGCCGCCCTGTCGCCCGATGGCATTGCCGGAGCGGCGCGGGCGATCATGACCACCGACACCTTCCCCAAGGGGGCGGGGGCCGAGGTGATGATCGACGGTGCGCCGGTGCGCATCGCGGGTATCGCCAAGGGGTCCGGCATGATCGCGCCGGACATGGCGACGATGCTGGTCTACATCTTTACCGACGCAAAGATCGCGAAGGCCGAGTTGCAGGCGATGCTGGGCGATCTGACCGACCGGACCTTCAACAACATCACTGTGGACAGCGACACCTCGACCTCGGACACGCTGCTTTTGGCGGCGACCGGGGCTTCGGGGGTTTCGGTGGACGGAAATGCGGCGTTCCGCGACGCGCTGCATGGTGTGATGCTGGATCTTGCGCACCAGGTGGTGCGCGATGGCGAGGGGGCGACCAAGTTCGTCGAGGTGCGGGTCAGCGGGGCCGCCTCGGATGCCGACGCACGCACCCATGCGATGGCCATCGCCAACTCACCGCTGGTCAAGACCGCGATCGCGGGCGAGGACCCGAACTGGGGCCGCATCGTGATGGCGATCGGCAAGTCGGGCGCGGCGGCGGATCGTGACCGGCTGACGATCCGGTTCGGCGACATTCTGGTTGCCGAAAACGGCTGGGTTTCGCCCGATTACCGCGAAGAGCTTGGCGCGGGCTACATGAAGAACGCCGAGCTTGTGATCGCGGTCGATCTTGGCCTCGGCGACGGGACCGCCACGGTGTGGACCTGCGATCTGACCCACGGCTATATCCAGATCAACGCGGACTATCGGTCTTGAACATCGTTCTGGTCAGCGCGGTCGCGCTTATCGACCTCGACGGCCGGGTGCTGCTGGCGCAGCGCCCCGAAGGCAAGCCGATGGCGGGGCTTTGGGAGTTTCCCGGCGGCAAGGTCGAGGACGGCGAAACGCCGGAAGCCGCGCTGATTCGCGAGTTGCAGGAAGAGCTTGGCATCGACACCCATGCCTCCTGCCTCGCACCATTGGCCTTTGCGAGCCACAGTTACGACGATTTCCACCTTCTGATGCCGCTCTTTGCCTGCCGCCGCTGGAAGGGCAACGTCACGCCGCTGGAAGGGCAAAAGCTGGCCTGGGTCAGGGCGAAAGACCTTCGTAACTACCCGATGCCGCCCGCGGATGAGCCGATCGTGCCGATCCTGCGCGACTGGTTGTGACGTGCCGACGTCAAAATTCTCTTTCCATATTGGCCCCGTATCGTGCAAAATGAGGCACCATTCGGGGGAATAGGTCTAATGGTTAGAACAATCACACTGGGAAGCTGCGTGTCGGTTCAGGGGATTTTCGTGCGCGATCTCGCGGACGGGCGCATCGTCGTGCGCGTCGGGGGCCGGGAGTTTACCGGCTGGCCCATTGCCTCTGCCAAGGCCGCCTGAGCGCGACGACCAGGCGCTGAACAGGAAAACGGCGGGCGCCCGGAAGCGCCCGCCGTTTTTTTTGTGCCTGACGATCAGTCGAGCGTGCGCTCGACCTCTTCGCGTTCGAAAATCTCGATCACGTCGCCGGGGCGGATATCGTCGTAGTTTTCGAAGGCCATGCCACATTCCTGGCCGGACTGAACCTCTTTCACTTCGTCCTTGAAGCGTTTGAGGGTTTTCAACGTGCCTTCGTGGATCACCACGTTGTCACGCAACAGGCGCACACCGGCGGAACGGCGCGCGATGCCCTCGGTCACCAGGCAGCCGGCAACCTTGCCGACACCGGAAACCTTGAAGACTTCCTTGATCTCGGCATAGCCGATGAAGTTCTCGCGCACCTCGGCCGAGAGCAGGCCGGACGCCGCCGCTTTCACATCGTCCACAAGGTCGTAGATGATGCTGTAGTAGCGGATTTCCACACCCTTCTGGTTGGCGCTGTTGCGCGCGGGGGCGTTGGCGCGGACGTTGAAGCCGATGATCGGGGCGTTCGACGCTTCGGCCAGGCCGACATCGGTTTCGGTGATCGCACCGACGCCGTAGTGAAGCACCCGCACGCGGACCTCTTCGTTGCCGATCTTTTCCATCGCCTGAACAATGGCCTCGGCAGAGCCCTGCACGTCGGCCTTGACCAGGATCGGCAGTTCCTTGACGTCCTCGCTGGCCTTGGCCTGCGCCAGAAGCTGTTCGAGCGACGTGCCGGCGCCGACCGCGGCGCGTTTTTCCTTGGCGGCGTGGGCACGGTAGGCACCGATCTCACGCGCCTGCGCCTCGGTATCGACCACGTTCAGAACGTCGCCCGCCTCGGGCGTGCCGTTCAGGCCGAGCACCTCGACCGGGACCGATGGGCCGGCCTCGGTGACGCGCTCGCCACGGTCGTTTTCCATGGCGCGGACCTTGCCCCACTGTTCGCCCACGACAAAGATGTCGCCCTGGCGAAGGGTGCCCGTTTGCACCAGAACCGTCGCGACCGGGCCGCGCCCGACATCGAGCTGGGCTTCGATGACCGCGCCTTGGGCGGCGCGTTTCGGGTTGGCCTTGAGTTCGAGAATCTCGGACTGAAGCGCGATCGCCTCGAGCAGTTCCGGAATGCCCTGGCCGGTGGCGGCCGAAACCTCGACGTCCTGCACGTCGCCGGACAACCCTTCGACGATCACCTCGTGCTGCAGCAGTTCGGTGCGCACCTTGTCGGGGTCCGCCTCGTGCTTGTCACACTTGTTGATCGCCACGATCATCGGCACTTTTGCCGCCTTGGCGTGGTTGATCGCCTCGATGGTCTGCGGCATCACCGAATCGTCGGCGGCCACGACCAGCACCACGATGTCCGTCACCTGTGCCCCGCGCGAACGCATCGAGGTAAAGGCGGCGTGGCCGGGCGTGTCGAGGAAGGTCAGGGCCTGGCCGGAATCGGTTGTCACCTGGTAGGCGCCGATATGCTGCGTGATCCCGCCCGCTTCGCCGGCGGTCACCTTGGCCTTGCGGATCGCGTCCAGCAGCGAGGTCTTGCCGTGGTCGACGTGGCCCATGACGGTGATGACCGGTGGGCGCGGCTCAAGGTCTTCTTCCTTGTCCTCGATCTGTTCGATGACCTGTTCGACATCGGAATCGGACACGCGCAGCATGCGGTGGCCGAATTCCTCGACGATCAGTTCGGCGGTATCGGCGTCGATGGACTGGTTCTGGGTGACCATCATATCCATCTTCATCAATGCCTTGACCACGTCCGCGACACGTTCGGCCATGCGGTTGGCCAGTTCCTGCACCACGATGGTTTCCGGCACGCGCACGTCACGGATGATCTTTTCGCGCGGTTCGGAGCCGCCCATCGCCTTCTGGCGCAGGCGTTCCTGCTTGCGCTTCATCGCGGCCATCGAACGTTGCCGGCCACCTTCGCCACCGCGCAGGGCCTGGTTGACGGTCAGCTTGCCGGTCCGACGCGAGTCGTCGCGCGTGGCCTTGCCGCGGACCGGGCGGGTGGTTTCGGGCACGCGTTCGCGATCGGGCTTGCGCGGGCCATCGGGTTTGCCGGCGCGCGCTTCGGCGGCCTGCGCCGCGGCCGGATCGACCACGGGTTCGGGCTTGCCACGGGCCTTGGCCTTTTCGGCCTCACGCTGCCTGCGCTCGTCCTCCTCGGCCTTCTTGCGGGCTTTCTCTTCGCGCTCGCGTTCTTCGCGTTCCTTGTCCTCCGCCTCACGGCGGCGGCGGTCACGCTCTTCTTCGCGTGCCTTTTCTTCCTCTTCGCGCTGCTTGGCTTCCTCGGCCTCATTGGCCTTGGCCGCGGCAAGCGCCTTCATCCGGCGCTCAAGCTCCGCATCAGAAATGCCCGCGGGCCGTTTCTTGGGGTCGCCGGCAACGGGTTTCTTGCTGCCGGCAGCGGGTGCGGCAGCAGCGCCGGGCTTGGGCACGACAACGCGCTTGCGCTTCGTTTCCACAACCACGTTCTTGGTCCGGCCGTGGCTGAAGCTTTGCTTCACCTGACCGGGGCGCGATCCGCCGCGCAGACCAAGGGGCTTTTTGCCGTCAGTATCGTTCATTCGTTTTCGTACCTTTCCGGTGGGCGGTCCCACCGTCAATTTCGCGCAAGCCTTGAAGCTTTGCGGCTTCCTCTACAACACGTTGCGTGAGTCCACCACCCGCGAGCGCGCCATGTATCACATTTTCCCGTCCGAAAGCCAAACCCAATTCGTGAGCGCTCAAACACCCAATGAATCGGCCTTTTCCGGGCGGTGGGCGAAGTTTCGTCTTGCCCCTTGCCGACCCGTCCGAGGCCTGGATCAGAACCTCCGCCTGTTCTGTCGCCAACCAGCCCTTGACCTTCTCATAGCCGGCCACGGCACGCCCCGCCTTGCGCGCCAGCGAGATCAGTTCAACCGTCCGGTCCACCAGCCCTTTTTCGACCATGGCCACCAGGTCCGACGGCAGGTTCACCGGCTGGCGCGCCGCCCGGGCGAACAGGTTTTTCGCCACCGCACGCTCCAGCGCGGCGCGGTCGGCGCTGACCCAGATGCCGCGCCCGGGCAGCTTGCCCAGAAGGTCGGCGACGATCATGTCGCCGGGACCGACCACGAACCGGATCAGACGGGCGGGCGGCAGAACCTCGCCGGTTGCGATGCAGCGCCGTTCCGGGCCGCCCGTCCGGTCTCTGGATTTGCCCTCGCGCGTCATCCGCCGCCCCCGAGGCCTGGAATCAGGCCCCGGCCTCCTCTGTGGTTTCAGCGGTCTCGCCGTCTTCGTCTTCGGCCTCCTCGACCAGATCGGCCGGATCGACCCAGCCCAGAAGGATGCGCGCGGTCATGACCAGGTTCTGCGCCTCTTCGAGGTTGACATCGAACTTCTCGAGCAGACCCTCGTCCTTGACGCGCTCGCCATCGACCGTGGTCCAGCCGCCGGCCAGTTCCCAGTCGGCGCAGGTGGCGAAATCCTCGAGCGTCAGCACACCGTCTTCGGCCAGCGCCTCGACCATCTGGGGCGTCAAGCCTTCGAACCCGACCAGGCTGTCCTCGACACCCAGTTCGCGGGCATGCTCCAGCGCCTTGCGGTTCTGCGCCTCGAGGAAATCACGGGCGCGGGCCTGAAGCTCTTCGGCGGTGGCATCGTCGACACCGTCGATCACCAGAAGCTCGTCGATGTCGACATAGGCGACCTCTTCGAGGTTGGTGAAGCCCTCGGCCACCAGAAGCTGGGCGAAGAACTCGTCAAGATCAAGCGTGTCCATGAACAGCTGGGTGCGTTCGGCAAACTCGGCCTGGCGGCGGGCGCTTTCTTCTTCCTCGGTGAGGATGTCGATGTCGAGCCCGGTCAACTGGCTGGCAAGCCGCACGTTCTGGCCGCGCCGGCCGATCGCCAGCGAAAGCTGTTCGTCGGGCACCACGACCTCGACGCGCTCGGCGTCCTCGTCGAACACCACCTTGGACACTTCGGCCGGCTGCAGCGCGTTCACCAGGAAGGTCGGCACATCCTCGTTCCACGGGATGATGTCGATCTTTTCGCCCTGAAGCTCGTTCACAACCGCCTGCACGCGCGAGCCGCGCATACCGACGCAGGCGCCGACCGGGTCGATCGAACTGTCGTAGCTGATCACCGCGATCTTGGCGCGCGAACCGGGGTCGCGGGCGACGGCCTTGATCTCGATGATGCCGTCGTAGATCTCGGGCACTTCCATCTTGAACAATTCGGCCATGAACTCGGGCGCGGTGCGCGACAGGAAGATCTGCGGGCCACGGGTCTCGCGCCGCACATCCTTGACATAGCAGCGGATGCGGTCGTTCGGGCGATAGCCTTCGCGGCCGATCTTTTCGTTGCGCCGCAGGATCGCCTCGCCGGCGCCCACGTCGACGATGACGTTGCCGTATTCCTCGCGCTTGACCACACCATTGATGATGGTGCCGACGCGGTCCTTGAATTCTTCATACTGACGGTCACGCTCGGCCTCGCGGACCTTTTGCAGGATCACCTGCTTGGCCGACTGCGCCGCGATCCGGCCCATTTCGACCGGCGGCACCTCTTCGATCAACTGATCGCCGACCTTGGGGTCGTCGAGATACTGCCTGGCCTGCTCCACGGTCATCTCGGCCTGGTAATTCTCAAGCTCGTCGTCCTCGACCACGGTGCGCACGCGGGTGAATGTCGCCCGCCCGGTCTTGCGGTCGATCGAGACATGGATGTCCATCTCGGCGCCGTAACGGCTTTTCGCGGCACGGGCGAGGCTTTCTTCCATCGCCTCGATCACCAGCGCCGGGTCGATCATCTTTTCGCGGGCCACGGCCTCGGCTGTCTGGAGCAGCTCAAGCTGGTTGGCAGAGGTAATCGCCATGTCAGTCCTCCTCAGAACCGTCTTCTTGTGTTTCGATCTCGTCAAATTGCGTTTCGTCGATGTCGCCGGAGTCCTTGCGCTGGCGCAGCATCTCGGCGATCAGCTCATCGGTCAGGAACAGCTTGGCGTCGGCCAACAGGTCGAAACCCAGCCCGATGGTGACCTTTTCGCCCTTGTCCTCGATCTCGATCAGGATCTCGTCGCCCTCGGTGCCGGCCAGGATACCCCGAAACCGTCTGCGTCCGTCGATCAGCTCATCGGTCTCGATCTTGGCCTCGTAGCCTTCCCAGGCCTCGAAATCCTTGAACCGGGTCAGGGGGCGGTCGATGCCGGGGCTTGAAACCTCCAGCGTGTAGTTGTCGGTGATCGGGTCCTCGACATCGAGCACAGCGCCCAGCGCGGTGTTGATCTGCGTCAGATCCTCGATCTCGATGCCGCCATCGGGCCGTTCGGCCATGATCTGCAGGGTCTTCGTCTTGCCGCCCATCAGCCGCAGGCGCACAAGCTGATAGCCCATCCCCTCGATAACGGGGCGGACGATCTCGGCCAGCCTGCGGTCGATCGCGGTTTTGGCAATCAGGTCGTTCAAGGTGTCTCCGGGTGTGTTCAGGCACAAAAAAACGGGCGCGCGGCCCGTGAAACTTTCCGGTGGAGCCTCGGGGGTGGAAGCCGACGCGCCGCTGTTGAAGGGGATATAGGCGCGCATGGCCGGAACTGCAAGGAGATTTAGCCCGCCACCCGCGCGATCAGGAACAGCGGCGCGCGGCGTTCGCCTCGCCAATCCTCGACAATCTCGAATCCGGCGCCGGTCATCATCGCGCGCAACTCGTCGTCCGAGAAGAAGGCCAGCGGCGGGATCAGGCCGGTGGCGCGGCCGATGGGGGCAAGCAGGCGCAGGGGCCACATCGACTTGAGGCAGGCGGTCGAGGTGACGAAAACGCCGCCGGGCCGAAGCACGCCGCGCACCTTCGCAATCGTCGCCTCTGGATCGGGCACAAGGTGCAGGACGGACATGGCCAGCACCGCATCGAGGCTGTCCGGCGCGATCTCGATCCTGTCGAAATCCGCCGGTTCCATCGTCATGTTGTCGGGGGTCGGCCCTTCGGCGCGGCCAATCTCGATCATTTTCGACGACAGGTCGATGGCGCGGTAGCTCTTGACCAGCGGGGCGTGCAGGCGGGCGGTGTTGCCCGAACCGCAGCCGAATTCCAGCGCCGCCATATCCGGGCGCAGGTGTTTGCGGGTCAGCGCCAGCTTGTGTTCATAGGCGGCGGTATCACGGATCGGCGCCGCGATGTAGCGCTTCGCCATCCGGTCCCAGAATTTCGCGCTGCGGTTCACAACCCCAGCGTTTCGCGCTGTCGCTTGAGCTTGTCCATGGTGCGGACCAGTTCGGCGGCGATGCCGGGTTCCGACACGGCGTGGCCAGCCTTGGGGATCATCTTCAACTCGCTCACCGGCCAGACCTTGTGCAGCATCCAGGCCGAGCGGGGCGGGCAGATCATGTCATGGCGCCCCTGCACGATGGTACCGGGAACATGGGCGATCTTGCGCATGTTGGGCAGGATCTTCTGCTTGTCGTCCAGAAAGGCGCCATTCAGGAAATAGTGATTCTCGATCCGTGCGAAGGCCAGCGCATAGTCTGCCGGGCTGTCGATCTGTGCGCCGTCGTTCTCGATCGAGGCCAGCGCGTTTTCCCAGCCAGCCCAGGCTTTCGCCAGCGTCACCTGCTCGGTGCGGTCGCCGGAAAACAGGCGCTTGTTGTAGGCCGCGATCAAATTGTCGTGCTCGTCCTCGGGAATCGGCGCCAGAAAGCGCGCCCAGAGGTCGGGCCAGAACTGCCCGGCGCCGCCGCCATAGAACCAGTCAAGCTCACGCTTGGTGGCCAGAAACACCCCGCGCAGCGCCAGCCAGGCCACCCGTGACGGATGCGCCTGTGCATAGATCAGCGCCAGGGTCGCGCCCCAGCTTCCGCCGAACACGATCCAGCGGTCGATGCCCAGGGTGGTCCGAATATGCTCGATATCGCGCACCAGGTGCCAGGTGGTGTTGTCGCGCACCGTCGCGTGCGGGCGCGATCGGCCACAGCCACGCTGGTCGAACAGGATGATGCGATAGGCGTCGGGGTCGAAAAACCGCCGCATGGCGGGCGAACAGCCGCCACCGGGGCCGCCATGAAACACCACCACCGGCATCCCGTCCGGGTTGCCGCATTCCTCGACATAGATCGTATGCCCCTCGCCAACCTCGAGCATGTGGCGGCGATAGGGGTCGATCATGCGGTAGAGATTCCCGCTTGCGGTGGATTTTCCTGCGGCCCTGTCCATATCTTCCCTATATAACGCGGGCGACCTGTCTGCCATGAGAAAGAGAATGCCGATGATATCCGCCGACACAACCGTCGATCCTTCGGAAGTCGCCAAATTCGAGGCGATGGCCGCCGAATGGTGGGACCCGGCGGGCAAGTTCAAGCCGCTGCACATGATGAACCCGGTAAGGCTGGACTATATCACCAGCCAGATCGCGGCGGAATTCGGGCGGGATCTGACCGGCCCGCGCCCGTTCGAAGGGCTGCGGCTGCTCGACATCGGCTGCGGCGGCGGGCTATTGTCGGAGCCGATGGCACGGTTGGGGGCCGAGGTGGTCGGGGCCGATGCCGCCGAGCGCAACATCCCGGTGGCGCAGATCCATGCCGAGCAGTCGGGGCTTGAGATCGACTATCGCCACACCACCGCCGAGGCACTGGCCGAGGCGGGTGAGCAGTTCGATGTCGTTCTAAATATGGAAGTCGTCGAGCATGTTTCCGATCCGCTGGCCTATCTGACCGCCTGTCAGCAGCTTCTGAAACCCGGCGGGATGATGATTGCCTCGACGATCAACCGCAACCCGAAGAGCTTCATGGTCGCCATCGTCGGGGCGGAGCGGGTTATGCGCTGGCTGCCGGTGGGCACGCATGACTGGTCGAAATTCATCACGCCGGCAGAGCTGGAAGACCTGATCACCCGCGCCGGGCTGCGTCCGGTCGACGCCAAGGGCTTCGTGTTCAACCCGGTCAGCTGGCAATGGTCGATCTCGACCCGCGACCTCAGCGTCAACTACGTGACCGCCAGCCTCAAGCCCGCCTAGGTCTGTTCATCGAACCGGGCGCGCACTTCGCGCAGGACCGGCAGCGCCGCGCGCACCTTGTCGACGCCGATGGTGCGCACCACGTCGGCGATGATCGGTGAAATCGCCGCCAGCGCCGCGTCACGCGCCTTGCGCCCGGCCGGGCTGATGGTAACCTGCTTGCGCCGCGCATCGTCCCAGTCGGGATGCACATGCACGTGACCGGCCCATTCCAGCTTGTTCAACGTATTGGTCATCGCACCACGGGTGACGTGAAAGGCCCGGGCCAGTTGCGCCGGGCTTTTCGCCTCGCCGGCATGGGCCAGGTGGTTCAGCACCGAGAAATGACTGAGCTCCATTCCCTTGGGCAGCGCTTTCGACAGCGCGTTGCGGGCCAGCTGGTCGGCCATGAACATCTCGCTGAACAGCGCGACGGACAGGTTATCAGTGGTCTGGTCGGTCATCATGGTCCTTCAAACGGGCGGTCATGGCCCAGGGCCGGGATGCGGCCCCGTGACCTATCCACGTCCGCGAGGTCGAAATCAACCATGGTGATCCCCGGCCCGGTCCCGCCATCGGCCAGAACCTCGCCCCAGGGCGAGACCGCCAGCGAATGGCCGTAGGTGGCCCGCGCCTCGGTATTCTGGCCGGTTTGCGCGGCGGCGAAGATGAAACATCCGGTCTCGATCGCCCGCGCGCGCAGGAGCGTTTCCCAATGCGCGGCGCCCGTGACCGGCGAGAAGGCCGAGGGCACGGTGATGATCTGCGCCCCGGCCTGGGCAAGCCTTCGGTAGAGATGCGGGAAGCGCAGGTCATAGCAGATCGTCAGCCCAATCCGGCCCAGGGGCGTGTCGGCCATCACCGCCCGGTCGCCGGGCCGGTATCCGGCGCTTTCGCGGTAGCTCTCGGTGTCGGAAATCTCGACATCGAACATGTGGATCTTGTCATAGCGCGCCACGACGGTGCCATCGGGTGCGATCAGGAAGGACCGGTTGGCAAACCGCCCGTCGGGATCATCGGTCTTGAGCGCCAGCGATCCGATCGACAGCCAGATGCCCAGCGCTTCGGCCTCGGCGCGAAACGCGGCGAGGCTGGGGTCGGTATCCTCCGGGTGCAGCAGCGCGGTCTGCCGTTGGCGGCTGGTCGAGACCATGTTGGTGACTTCCGGGGTCAGCACGATGTCCGCCCCGTCCGCCGCCGCCGCCCGGATCAGGCCAAGCGTGACCGGCAGGTTCTGCGCCGGGTCGTCGCCCGAAGTGATCTGAACCAGCCCGGCGCGCATCTATCCGGCCAGAAGCGGGTCGAGCTTGCCGGAATACTCCAGATCGAAAAGCTCGTCACAGCCGCCAACGTGGGTGTCGCCGATCCAGATTTGCGGCACGGTATGACGGCCGGATTTCTGCATCATCTCCTGTCGCAGTTCGGGCTTGCCGCCCACGTCGATTTCATCGAAGGCCACGCCTTTCTGCGACAGCAGCCGCTTGGCCGAGTGGCAGAAGCCACAGAATTGGGAAGTGTAGATCGTAACGGGTTGCATGTTCTGTCCTTTCCGCGCGCCGCTGGCACCGTTTCGGGCAGAACTTAGGCATCCTTTACAACGCGCGCCAGTGCCAGCACCCGCACCTCGGCAGCGCCCGCCTCATGACAGGCATCCGCCGCCGCGCCAAGTGTAGCACCCGAGGTCATCACGTCGTCGACCAAGAGCACGCAGCGCCCCGACATGCCGGCGCCGTTGCGCGGATGGGGGCGGATCGCGCCAGAAACGTTGGCAAAGCGCTGGTCCTGCCCCTTGCCATCTTGCGTATCGGTCCGGCGCGGGCGGATCAGAGCGGTCGGTGCGACCGAAAGCCGCGCCTCGCGCGCCAGCCCGCGGGCCAGCTCGGCGGCCTGGTTGTAGCGGCGGGAGAATATCCGCGTCCAATGCGCCGGGACCGGCACCACCAGCACCTCCGGCGAAATCAGCTCGCGCCCGGCCCGCATCAGCCAGCCCGCCGCCGGCGGCACCAGGTCCAGCCGGTCGCCATGTTTCAGCGCCAACACCAGCCTGCGGGCATTGTCCTTGTAGATCAGCGCGGCGCGTCCCTTTGTCCAGGGCCGCGCGATGGTCATGCAATCGTCGCAAAAATCCGCCGCTCCATCCCCGTCGCCGGGCAAGGGCGTGCCGCATTTGTCGCAGGCATGGCCGGTGATGAACGGCGTATTGACCCAGCATTTTCCGCACAGCCCGAAGCCGTCCTCGATCGGCTCGCCGCAGCTTACGCATTGCGGCGGGTAGAGGAAGGCGACGGGCGATTGCATTTCGGGTCTCTCCTTCTATGTTCCGCGCCATGTCCAGCCTTGTCGACCGATCCCGCCTTGCCCTGACGCGCGCACGTGCCCGCGATGACGGAATGTTCCTGCAGCGCCTTGCCGTGGACGAGGTGCAGGATCGCCTCGAAATGGTTAACAGAACGTTTACCAAGCCGGCGGTGGTGACAGGTTTTCCCGAAATCTGGGGGCAGGCTTTTCCCGATGCGCCCATCGTGGCCGATGACGAGGTGCTGGCGTTGGAGCCGGGGGCGCATGATCTGGTCATTCACGGGCTGTCGCTGCACTGGGCCAACGATCCCGTGGGACAGTTGGTGCAATGTCACCGCGCGCTGGTGCCGGATGGATTGTTCGTGGCGGTCATGTTCGGCGGACAGACCCTGCACGAATTGCGCGCGGTGCTGGCCGAAACCGAGATCGCGTTGCGCGGCGGTCTTTCGTCCCGGGTGTTGCCGATGGGCGAAATCCGCGAGCTTGGCAGCCTGTTGCAACGCGCCGGATATGCCCTGCCGGTCGCGGACAGCGCGATTCAAACTGTGACCTATTCCGACGCCCTGGCCCTGATGCACGATCTTCGCGCGATGGGCGAAGGCAATGCGCTGACCGACCGGGCCGGCCTGACAGGACGCGAATTCTTTGCGGAGGCCGCAGCCCGCTACGACGCCGCGTTCGGAAATGACGGGCGCATTCCGGCGACCTTCGAGATGATCGTGCTGACCGGTTGGGCGCCGCATGAAAGCCAGCAAAAACCGCTGCGCCCGGGATCGGCGGCAATGCGTCTGGCGGATGCGCTGGGCACGAAAGAAACCAAATTGCCCGATTGACCGTATCGGAACCAACGTAATCACGGGCCGACCTCGCCCCAAGCCAGGACAGATCATGCGCGACACAACCCATATGCCCGCCGACCACCCGACCCTTCCCGGTGAAAAGATCGGCGTTCTGATCGCCAACCTGGGGACACCGGACAACCACGATTACTGGTCGATGCGGCGCTATCTGAACGAGTTTCTGTCGGACAAGCGGGTGATCGACTACCCGGCTTGGAAATGGCAGCCAATCCTGCAGGCGATCATCCTGACGATCCGGCCGTTCAAATCCGGCGCGAACTACCGAAAGATCTGGAACAACGAGGCGGACGAAAGCCCGCTCATGACGATCACCAAGGCGCAAACCGAAAAACTGCGCGCGGTACTGCAAGCGCGGTTCGGGGATCGGGTGATGGTCGATTTCGCGATGCGCTACGGCAACCCTTCGACACCGTCCAAGGTTGCGGAAATGGTAAAAAGCGGCTGTAGCAGGGTCTTGTTCTTTCCACTTTACCCCCAGTATTCGGGACCGACCACTGCCACGGCGAACGACCAGTTCTTTCGCGCCTTGATGCAGGAAACGTGGCAGCCCGCGGCGCGCACCGCACCGGCCTACTTCGACCGGCCGAGCTATATCGAGGCCCTGGCGCAATCGGTCGAGCGCACCTATCCGACCGAGGCCGAAGCGCCGGATGTGCTGGTCTGTTCCTATCACGGCGTGCCGGAGCGCTATCTGACCGAGGGCGACCCCTATCATTGCCAATGCCAGAAAACGACACGCCTGCTGCGCGAGCGGTTGGGGTGGGACAAGGCACGTGTGGTCACCACGTTCCAGTCGAAATTCGGGCCCGAGGAATGGCTCAAGCCCTATACCGTCGAAGAGGTGGCGCGGCTGGCCCGGGCCGGAAAGAAGCGCATCGCGGTGATCGCGCCGGCGTTTTCGTCCGATTGCATCGAGACGCTGGAGGAAATCGAGGAAGAGATCCAGCACAGCTTCAAGGATGCCGGCGGACAGGATTTCACCTATCTGCCCTGCCTCAACGATGACGACGCGCATATCGAGGCGCTGGCCGAGGTTGTCGTGGAAAATCTGGCCGGATGGCTTGATTAGACACCGATTTCAAACGTTCCAGCCGTGCGTCCGACAGCGCGCGATGATCCGCGCCGGAGCGTCGGGTTCGTCGGCCTTGATCGCGTTCAGGTGGATGAACCAGTAAAGGTAGCGCGCGAAGTCCGGCTTGGCGTCCCGCGCCCTGCGAAACGCCTCGTCGATGCCAAGCTCGGCCACGGCGGGCATCTGGTGGTGGAAATCGGCCTTGGCGAACAGGATCGCGGGTTTTTCGAAAAAGAACCCCGACAGCGCGGCGGTGGAATTCTGGGTGACGACCAGGTCGCAGCGCCGAAGTGCCTCCTGCATCCCGCCGGTTTGAAGCGTCATGCGCGAATCCGCCCGTGTTAGAGCCTGAAGTGCCGTCATTTCGTCTGCCGTATAGATCTCGCCTGGATGCAGGCCGATCACGATCCGCCGGTCCCCGGCGCGGGCCTGAACCTCGTGGATCATGTCGAGCGGGCGCACGTGCTGAAATTTGCGGTGCTCCAGCAGCCGGCCTTGCAGCGGCACGTAGATCATCGCTTCGCGCACCGCGCGCGCCGGGGCATCGCCGAACAGGTAGCGGCCCCAGTCCGCGGTCCATTTTTCGGCGATATTTGGGTCTATCACGGACGAATCGAACGGCTTTCTAGCGACATCGAACGCCCAGCGCTCCGCCGACCTCTCGATCCGCCAATAGGGGTAGTAGTAGGCCCGACGCATCGACAGGGCGCGGGGGTGAAAGGGCTCTTTCATCAGAAACAGGCTGTAACCCCGGCGCGCGGCGGATTTCAGGCGCTCTGTCTCGCCATCGCGCACCAGGTCGACGCGGAAACCTGCCCCTTCGAACGCCTCGCTCACCCGGTTCACGAAGCCGAACGTGCCCTCGCGACCCATCTTCAGCATGACCGGGTCCAGGTAGATACGAAGGATACGCGCCTCGGGCATGGGCTGACGCTAGCGGCGCCGAAATCCGCCGGCAAGGCCGGTGGTTGTGCGCATCGCGAACGCGCGCCATATACGAGGAAACCGAACGGAGGCGACATGGCAGAGAACGATTTTCCGGGGTGGCACGGGACCACGATCATCGGCGTCAAGAAGGACGGCAAGGTGGTGATCGCGGGCGACGGGCAGGTCAGCCTGGGGCAAACCGTCATCAAGGGTTCGGCCCGCAAGGTCAGGCGGCTGAAACCCGGCGGGCACGAGATCGTGGCGGGCTTCGCGGGTTCGACCGCCGACGCCTTCACGCTGCTCGAACGGCTCGAGGCCAAGCTCGAGGCCTCGCCGGGCCACCTGGCGCGCGCTTGCGTCGAGTTGGCGAAGGACTGGCGCACCGACAAATACCTGCAGAAGCTGGAGGCGATGCTGATCGTGAGTGACGGCAAGGAATTGTTCGTCATCACCGGGGCCGGCGATGTGCTGGAGCCCGAGCATGACGTGACCGCGATCGGATCAGGTGGAAACTACGCGCTGGCCGCCGCGCGCGCGATGATGGACAGCGACAAATCCGCCGAGGAAATCGCCCGCGCCGCGATGGCGATTGCGGCGGATATCTGTGTCTATACCAACGGAAACCTGACTGTGGAGACGATCGAGACATGACCGACCTGACCCCGCGCGAGATTGTCTCGGAGCTTGATCGTTTCATCATCGGCCAGAAGGACGCCAAGCGCGCCGTCGCGGTGGCGCTGCGCAACCGCTGGCGGCGCAAGCAGTTGCCGGACGATCTGCGCGACGAAGTCTATCCCAAGAACATCCTGATGATCGGCCCGACCGGCGTCGGCAAGACCGAGATTTCGCGTCGGCTGGCGAAACTGGCGAAAGCGCCGTTCATCAAGGTCGAGGCCACCAAGTTCACCGAGGTCGGCTATGTCGGGCGCGATGTCGAGCAGATCGTGCGCGACCTGGTTGACAGCGCGATCATCCAGACCCGCGAGGCGATGCGCGAGGATGTGAGGGCCGCCGCCGAACAGGCCGCCGAGGACCGCGTGATCGAGGCCATTGCCGGAACCGATGCCCGCGAACAAACCCGCGAGATGTTTCGCAAGAAGCTGCGCGCGGGCGAGTTGGATAACACCATTGTCGAGCTTGACGTGCAGGATACCGGAGGCGGGATGCCGTCTTTCGACATTCCGGGGCAGCCCGGGATGGGCATGGGGATGATCTCGCTTGGCGATATGTTCGGCAAGGCGTTCGGCGGGCGCACCACCCGCAAGAAGCTGACCGTAGCCGAGAGCTACGGCGTGCTGGTGGGCGAGGAGGCCGACAAGCTGCTGGATGACGAAGCGGTGAACCGCGCGGCGCTGAAGTCGGTCGAGCAAAACGGCATCGTGTTCCTGGATGAAATCGACAAGGTTTGTGCGCGGGCCGATGTGCGTGGCGGCGATGTGTCGCGTGAAGGCGTGCAGCGCGACCTGCTGCCGCTGATCGAAGGCACGACCGTTTCGACCAAATACGGCCCGGTCAAGACCGACCATATCCTGTTCATCGCCTCGGGCGCGTTTCACATCGCCAAGCCATCCGACCTGCTGCCCGAGTTGCAGGGGCGCTTGCCGATCCGGGTCGAGTTGCGTGCCCTGACCGAGGCCGATTTCGTCCGCATCCTGACCGAGACCGACAACGCCCTGACGCTGCAATATACCGCGCTGATGGGCACCGAGGAGGTCGAGGTCGACTTTACCGAGGACGGCATCGCAGAATTGGCGCGGATCGCGGCGGAGGTGAACCAGAGCGTCGAGAATATCGGCGCGCGGCGGCTCTATACCGTGATGGAGCGGGTGTTCGAGGAATTGAGTTTCGCCGCCCCGGACAGGTCGGGCGAGTCCGTGACCGTCGACAAGGCCTTTGTCGAGGCCAACCTGGGCGAGTTGATGGCCACGACCGACGTGAGCCGCTACATGCTCTAGGCGGACTCTCGGCGATTTGATGCGCGCGGGCAAGAGGGTGCTGGCCAAAGCGGTGAAAGCATCGTAGCGGTGCAGCGCAATCATCTGGAATTTCGTGCCATGCGCCTGCGTGCCCTCAGTGTTATCCTGGTCCTGCTGACCGTTCTCGCCGCCTGTTCCGGCGCGCGAATGGTCAGCCTGGAGGAAGTCAGCCGCGCCGGGGCGGATGTCGTGCCGATCCTGGTCGCCAGCACCCGCAACGTGACCGATGACGGTGAATTCGGACGCGACCGGGGCAATGGGCTGTCGTTCGGGCGGTTCGACGTTTCGGTGCCGCCCAAACGGCGGGCGGGCGAGGTCAACCTTCCGGGCTGGCGCACCAATCCGCGCCGGCATTTCGCCACGCTCAACAACGAGATCTTTACCGGGCAGACCATGTTCCGCAGCCAGATCGCAGCGCAACTGGTCGGGCGCCCTGAAGGGTCGCGCAACGTGGTGGTGTTCGTTCATGGTTACAACACCACCTACGAGGACGGGCTGTATCGGTTCGCGCAATTCTACACCGATCTCGGGCTTGAGGATGTGCCGGTGCATTATTCCTGGCCCAGCGGCGAGCGGCTGTTGCGCTATGGCTATGACCGCGATTCGATGCTGTTTGCCCGTGACGGGTTCGAGGAAATGCTTCGTGACGTGGTCAACGCCGGGGCCGAACGGGTGCTGATCGTCGGGCATTCGATGGGCTCGATGCTGATCATGGAGACGCTGCGCGAGATTGCCATTGCGCGCGATGACCGGATGCGCAGCAAGATCGGCGGCGTGATCCTGGTGTCGCCGGATATCGACCTCGACGTGTTCCGGGGCCAGGTCGAGCGGATCGGTGAATTGCCGCAACCGTTCGTGATCTTCTCGTCCAGTCGGGATCGGGTTCTGTCCTTTGCCGCGAACGAGATTTACGGCGCCAAGCCGCGGCTGGGCAATCTCGAGATGGATGGTGAACTGTCGGATCTGGATGTCACGGTTGTCGACGTCACGGATTATTCCAACGGTATCCTCAACCACTCCACCGCGATCACGTCGCCGGCCTTCATCAAGATCGTCGGCAACATGGAGATGTTCACCACGAGCTTTGACGAAGGGCCGGGGTCACGTGGCACCGGCTTTCCCGACGCCTTCATCGCGGTCGATGATGCCGATCACCTTCGGATCGGGCCGTTTCAGCGCGGCTTTCTGAGATAGACATAGAGGGCGCCGCCGCCGCCATGTTTCAGATGCGCCTCGGCGATCTGCAGGACATGCGGTCGTAGCGGCGCCGAGTTCAGCCAGTGCGGCACCTGGTGGCGCAACACGCCGTGGCGCTCGGGGATCGGGCCGAAGTCCGGGCGCGTCTTGCCCTTGCCGGTGATGACCAGCACCAGCCGCCGCCCGTCCGCGACCGCATCAAGGATAAAGCGTTGCAGCGCCGGATGCGCCTGGGCGGTGGTCATGCCGTGCAGGTCGATCCGGGCTTCGGGCGACAGGCGGCCCTTTTTCATGTGCGCGAACCGCTTGCGATCCATCGCCACCGAGTGTTTGGCGACACGCGCGCCGGGGCTGGGGGCAAGATCGGCGTGCGGCGGTTTGGGGGGTGCGGTCGCGCCGATGCGAAATGACGGCACCGGCGTTTTCACCGGCTTTGCGCGGGTGGTCGGCGGCGGTGGCGCGGTCATCATCGGGCGATCCGGGTGCATCGGCGCGGCCTGCTCGATGACCTTTTTCCAAAGCTCTTTCTCCTCGGGCCGCAGCCCGCGCGGTTTGCGCCGGTGCATGTCTCAGCCCTCCGGCTTCAGCGCATAGGCGCGCTGGATCGGAAGCAGCACCACCATGCGGCCGGGATCGCGAAAGCGCCCGGCGAAGCGCCCGGCCTCGTCGCCGGTGCCGACGAAGATGTCAGCCCGCTGCGCGCCCGTGATCCGCGATCCGGTGTCCTGCGCCACCATCAATTGCCGCATCGGTCCCTCGCCGTCCTTTTCCAGCCAGATCGGCGCACCGAGCGGGGTATAGGCGGGATCGACCGCTAGCGTGCGCATCGCAGTTATCGAGCGGCTCATCGCGCCGATCGGCCCGCGATCGGCGGGGATGTGTTCGATCTTGCGGAAGAAAACATAGGACGGGTTGTGCCGGATCAGTTCGGCGCCCGCCTCGGGGTTGCGCGCGACCCAGGCGCGGATCACCGCGGCGGACACCTGGTGGCGGGTATAGATGCCGCGCCGGACCAGCTCATCGCCGAGCGAGCGGTAGGGATGCCCGTTCGATCCGCCATAGCCAAGGCGGATCACGTCACCGTTTTCCAGCACGATCCGGCCCGACCCCTGGATTTGCAGGAACGTCAGGTCGACCGCGTTGTCGACCCAGGCGATCTCAAGCCCCCGCCCCTCGAGCAACCCCTTTTCCTCGATTTCCTCGCGGGTGTGCCACAGGGTGCCGTTCACCAGTTCCGGCGGGCTGGCATAGACCGGGATGCGATAGCGGGCGGTGCGATGCAGCGAGCCGCGAATCTCGGGCTCGAAATAGGCGGTGAAGATCGCGTCCTTGCCGTCTTCGATCAGGACGGGGCGGAAAAACAGCTCGAAGAACCTGCGGCCCGGCCCATCGAATTCCTCGGCCAGGTTGCAGATCGGCGCCCAACTCGGCTCGCGCAGCAGGTCGCAGGTTTCGATGAACACTTGCAGGGCCGCGTCGTGGTCATCGCTGGCCCAGCCGTCGAGCGCCTCGAAGGTCAGGATGGTGACATCGGCCTCATCCAGTTCGGCGATTGCGGGGTGGCCCAGCGAAACCGCCGCCGCCACCGCAAGGGCCGTGAGGCCGCGCACGGATCACTCCCCCGTGGCGACAAGCTGCCAGTTGGGGTTGTCGGACCCCATGACGCGGGCAAAGGTCCAGACATCTTTCTGGCGCTTGATCTCGTTGGGATTGCCTTCGATGATCTCGCCGGCCTTGTCGCGGATCACCGAGGTCAGCTCGCCCACGAAACGCACCGTGATCTCGCCTTCCCTGGTGTCGCTGTCGAACTCGGCATCGACGAGCTTGAGCTCGCGCAGGCCAACGAAGGTGGCGTCGATGGTAAAGCCCTTCTCGATGCGGTCTTCGACCACCGTGGCGAAGGTTTCGTAGACATCATCGGACAGGAACGGCTTGATCTTGGCCAAGTCGCCCGATTCGAAGCCCATCAGGATCATTTCATAGGCGCTGCGCGCGCCACTCAGAAACTCTCCGACATTCAGGCTGGGGTCGACCGACTTCATCGCGGCCAGTGCTTTTGCCGCCGGACTTCCGGCTTCGACATGGTCCACGATGTCGGCATCCGGGCCGCCTTCGATCACCTCGAACTTGTTGCGGCGCACCTTGTCGCCCTCGATCGAGCGGGTCACCGCCGGCTTTTCGAACCCTTCCCGCGTGCCGAGCACATCGCGCAGGCGGAGGATGAGAAAAATCGCGATGGCAGCAAGCACGATGAGTTGGATCACCGGAGACGACATGAACACCTCTTTTTTCTGCGCGATTTGAAAACAAGCGCGAACGGCACATATGTAGGCGAGGGCCGGGGTCAAGTCTACTGCGCCCGGACACAGCAATGGGGAACAAATGCCTCTTTTACTTCTGTTCATCGCCGTCCCGCTGATTGAAATCGGGCTTTTCATCCAGGTGGGGGGTGCTATCGGGCTCTGGCCCACCCTCGCAATCGTGATCGTGACCGCGATCATCGGCACGGCGTTGGTGCGTCAACAGGGCGCGCTGGCGATGGATCAGTTGCGGCGCTCGTTCAACGCGCTGGGCGATCCGACCGAACCGCTGGCGCATGGCGCCATGATCCTGTTTTCCGGTGCGCTGCTTTTGACGCCCGGTTTCTTCACCGACGCGGTCGGCTTTGCGCTGTTGATCCCGGCGGTGCGACGGGCGGCCTTCAACTGGTTGCGCGCGCGGGTGCAGGTGCAAAGCTTCACCATGGGCGCCGAAACCCGGACGCGGCACTATCGCGGCGAGGATGATGTGATCGACGGCGACTTCGAGGACGTGACGCCCGAAAAACGTCCGACCCATCCGCCGGTCGAAGGCCCGTCAGGCTGGACCAAGCACTGAAGCTATCCGATTGAGGCGGGTGGTCCAACCTGTTAAGCACTGAGCGATTTCGAGTTTGCAGGAGATTTCCATGGCCGACGAAGCCACACCGCAAGAACCGCAGGCGCAACCGCAACAAGTGCAGCCCAAGATGCAGGTTCTGGGCCAGTTCATCCGTGACATGTCGTTCGAGAACGTGCTGTCGCAGAAGGGCGCCAAGGGCGAAGTGAAGCCCGAGATGAAGATCGAGGTTGCCCTCGACGCGAAGAAGCGCCCTACCGAGCACCAGTATGAGGTGATCACCAAATTCAAGATCAGCTCGGTCAACCAGGGCACCGAAGATCCGGTTTTCGTGCTGGAGCTGGACTATGCGGGGATTTTCCAGATCGAGAACGTGCCGGATGAGCAGATGCATCCGTTCCTTCTGATCGAATGCCCGCGCATCCTGTTCCCGTTCGTGCGCCGGATCGTATCGGATGTGACCCGCGATGGCGGCTTTCCGCCCGTCAATCTGGACAACGTCGATTTCGTGGCGCTTTACCGCCAGGATCTGGCCCGCCGGATGGAAGCGCAGAAAGCGGCGTCTCCGACAAACTGACACCGGTCAGGCGCGGCCGAATTTTTTCCAGATCGCACCGTCGCCCAGTGCCTCGACAAAGGCCGAATGGGCGGCGGTTTCCTGTTCGCTGATCCGGGGCGGCAGCGGCGCGGGCCGGGGGCGCGGGCGCCAGTCCGACGAGACATCGGTGGATGACGCCTGTTTCGGCTGCGCTGTAGACAGGACCAGGCCCGGTTGCCGACCGCCGATCAGCTCCAGATACACCTCAGCCAGGATTTCACTGTCGAGCAGCGCGCCATGCAGGGTGCGGTGGGCGTTGTCGATGCCGAACCGCCGGCACAACGCGTCGAGCGAGGCGGGTGAGCCGGGAAATTTGCGCCGCGCGATGTCCAGCGTGTCGATTGCCCGCTCCATCGGCAGGGGGGGCAGGTTGCACCATCCCAGTTCGGCATTCAGGAACGGCACGTCGAAGCGGGCGTTATGGATGATCAGCGGCGCATCCCCGATGAAGTCGATGAAACTTTGCGCGATGGCGGCAAAGAGCGGCTTGTCCTTCAACGTGACTTCGTGGGGTTGCGCATCGCGGGGCGGGGTCAGCAGGTCGGGGCCAAGCCCGTGAACCTCGAACGCGGACAGGGGCATGTCACGGTCGGGGTTGATATATTGGTGAAAGGTGCGCCCGGTCGGCATGTGATTGACGAGTTCGATGGCGCCGATTTCGACCATGCGGTCGCCGGTCTTGGCATCGAAGCCGGTCGTTTCGGTGTCGAGGACGATTTCACGCATCTGCAAGCCTGGCCCGTATGTCTTTCAGCACAGCCTGCACCCCGGCGCGTGCGGCTTCAAGGGTGCGGCTGTCGATCACGTAATCCGCCCGCGCCCGTTTGTCGGCGTCGGGCAGTTGTTTCTGGCGGATGGTCTCGAAGGTCTCCGGCGACATGGTTCCGCGCTGCAGCACCCGCACGCGCTGGATATCCTCCGGGGCCGAAACCACCACGATGGCGTCCATTGCATCACCTGCGCCGGTCTCGAACAGCAGCGGGATGTCGAGCAGCACGATATCTGCCTCGGTCCGTTCGAGGAATTCGGCCCGGTCGGCGGCGACCAGTGGATGCACCACCGCTTCGATCCGGCCCAGGGCGGCGGGGTCTTTTGCGATCCACGCCTTCAGGGCGGCGCGGTTCACGCCGCCATCCTCGATAGCATCGGGGTGAAGCGCCCGGATCGGGGCAACCGCTGCGCCACCCGGTGCATAAAGTCGGTGCACGGCGGCGTCGGCATCCCAGGTCGGCACGCCTTCGTCGCGAAACATTTCGGCGGTCGTGGTCTTGCCCATGCCGATGGAGCCCGTCAGGCCGATGATGAACGGCTTTTTTTTCATTCCGAGAACTGGCTTAGAACCGCGTGCCGTGCGGCCTGATCGACTTCGGGTTTGTGGCCGAACCAGCGCTCGAAACTCGGGGCAGCCTGGTAGAGCATCATGCCGACGCCATCGACCGGGTAGCATCCGGCCTCGATCGCGGCACTGAGCAGCCGGGTCATCGGCGGGTTCACGACCAGGTCGTTGACCACCGCGCCCCGGGCAAGCGCATCCAGGGGCACCCGCATTTCGGGCTTGCCCCGCGCGCCAAGCGGCGTGGCGTTCACCACGGTCATGGCCCCGTCCAGGATGTTTCCGGCCTTGACCCAATCATGCACCACGATCCGCATCCCGAACTCGGAACGCAATGCTTCGGCCCTTGGCCGGGTCCGGTTGGCGATGCGGATCTCGTCCACGCCAACCTCCAGCAGCGCCGTGACGACTTCGCGCGCCGTGCGCCCGGCCCCGAATACGGCGGCGGGGCCGGCCTTGGGGTTCCAACCAGGCGCATGCTGGCGGATGTTCTCGATGAAACCATAGCCATCGGTGTTGTCGGCATGGATTTTCCGGTCTGGCCGAAAAATGATGGTGTTCGCCCCCGACATCAGTGCCGCGCGGTCGGTGATGATATCGGCATGTTCAAGGATCATGTGCTGGAACGGGCCGGTGATGTTCAGCCCGACAAATCCGATCTTCGGCAGCAGGCGCATGACATCGCCAAGATCGTCGGGCCGGATCGTCAACGGCACATAGCGCCCGACCGCCCCCGTCACGGACAGCCAGTGATCGTAGATCGGGGAAACCGTTCCGGGTTCCTCGGGGCTTTGCAACACACCGGCAAGCGGTGTTCCCTTGATCGTCATATGCTCAGATCTCCGCGCTCCATGAGGTATGACAAAAGTTCGATCATCGGCAAACCCAGAACCGTGAAGTAGTCGCCGTCGATGCGCGAAAACAGCCGCACGCCTTCTTCCTCGAGCTTGTAGGCGCCGACCGCGTGGCGGATGCTGTTCCAGTTTCGGCCGATATAGTCCTTGATGTAGGCGTCCGACAGGGTGCGCATCGTCATGCGGACGGTTCCGACATGGCGCCAGACAGGCTGTCCGGCCTCGCAGATGACAACGGCGGAAAGAAGCCGATGGGTCTGGCCCGACAGGCTGGCAAGCTGGCGGGCCGCTGTCTCGGGTGTGTCCGGCTTGGTCAGAACCACACCGTTCAGCTCAGCGATCTGATCGCAACCCAGGACAAGCGCCTCTGGGTGCTTCTGGGCGACTCGTCTGGCCTTGTGCTCGGCCAGGGTGTCGGCAACGTCGCGGGGCGTGGCGGTTTCGACCGAAAGGCTCGCGCGAATCGCATCTTCGTCGACCCGCGCCGCCTGAACCTCGAAGGAAATGCCGGCATTTCGCAAAAGCGTGGCGCGGATATCGGAACTGGAGGCGAGGATCAGGGGCTTGGGCATGGTGACGACTCTGTGGATTTCCGCTGTTTGTTCCGGTTCGCGACTCGGCGGGAAAGTGCGGAGCCGAACCTGCTGTGCATCGAATGGCCGTTTCGCGCCAGAGGATCGGAGTTCGGTCCACAGTGTAAAGCCGAGGGCCGAGAATGGGGGCGGTTGTGGCCGACTCCGGGCTTGTCCCCTATCCTGCGCACAAGGTGATGCGAATGCAAGTTATTGTTTTTACTTAGTTTTGTTGGCATCCGGCAGATTGTCCCCGGTTTTATCCACCCTTCTTCGAACTGGTCCGGGTTCTGAGGATAGTTCGTGTAATCCACACTGACCACAGGTCCTTCAACATCAAAATCCTTTTCTAAATCTTTTCTTTTAATTGTTTGTCCGGACCGGATACGCGCCAGCTCGCCCTTGTGTCTAATCTTTCCAGCCAGATTGACTTGGAGATGCGCGATCAGTATGAACCGCGAAGCGGGCCGTTCGGCCTGATGCTTTCCCTTGATCAAGATGACGGTCCGCCAAAGCGGGACCTGCGAGTGTATCCATGACAAAACGATTGAACCTTTCCGAACTCAAGGCGCAGAGCCCGAAGGATCTGCTGGCACTGGCCGAGGATCTTGAGATCGAGAATGCCTCGACGATGCGCAAGGGCGAGATGATGTTCTCGATCCTCAAGGAGCGTGCCGAGGACGATTGGGAAATCGGTGGCGAAGGCGTGCTTGAAGTGCTTCAGGACGGCTTCGGGTTCCTGCGCGCGCCCGAGGCCAACTACCTGCCCGGGCCGGACGACATCTACATGTCGCCTGAAATGATCCGCAAGTTCTCGTTGCGCACCGGCGATACCGTGGAGGGCGTGATTTCGGCTCCCGGCGAAAACGAGAACTACTTCGCGATCACCAAGGTCGAAAAGATCAACTTCACCGACCCCGAAACCGCGCGGCACAAGGTTGCGTTCGACAACCTGACGCCCTTGCACCCAGATGAGCGGTTCAAGCTGGAAATCGACGATCCGACGATTAAGGACCGGTCGGCCCGGATCATCGACCTGGTTGCGCCGATCGGCAAAGGTCAACGCTCGCTGATCGTGGCGCCGCCGCGCACCGGCAAGACCGTGCTGCTTCAGAACATCGCCTATTCGATCTCGGTCAACCATCCCGAATGCTATCTGATCGTGCTGCTGATCGACGAGCGCCCGGAAGAGGTTACGGACATGAAGCGTTCGGTGAAGGGCGAAGTCGTGTCCTCGACATTCGATGAGCCGGCGACCCGCCACGTTGCCGTTGCCGAAATGGTGATCGAGAAGGCCAAGCGCCTGGTCGAACACAAGCGCGACGTGGTGATCTTGCTTGACTCGATCACGCGCCTTGGCCGGGCTTACAACACGGTGGTGCCGTCCTCGGGCAAGGTGCTGACCGGCGGCGTCGATGCCAACGCGCTGCAACGGCCCAAGCGGTTCTTCGGCGCCGCGCGGAACATCGAGGAAGGCGGATCGCTGACCATTATCGCCACTGCGCTGATCGACACCGGCTCGCGGATGGACGAGGTGATCTTTGAAGAATTCAAGGGCACCGGCAACAGCGAGCTCGTGCTCGACCGCAAGGTCTCGGACAAGCGCATCTTCCCGGCGATCGACATCCTCAAGTCGGGCACCCGGAAAGAGGAACTTCTGGTCGACGCCAAGGACCTGCAAAAGACCTATGTGCTGCGGCGTATCCTGAACCCGATGGGCACGACCGACGCGGTTGAGTTCCTGCTGTCGAAACTCAAGCAGACCAAGACCAACGCCGAGTTTTTCGACTCCATGAACGCATAGCGTTCGCTGAACAGGGCGAGGATCATGGATACGATCTTTGCGGTTGCGACGGCGCGGGGCCGGGCCGGATTGGCGGTGATCCGTCTGTCCGGCCCGCTTGCGTTCGCGGTTGCCACGGAGCTTTGCGGCACCTTGCCCGAGACGCGCGGCCTGCGGATGCTGCGCGACAAGGCTGGGGATGCGTTCGATCAAGCCTTGGTGCTGCGTTTCGAGGAAGGCCACAGCTTTACCGGAGAGGCGGTTGTCGAGTTTCATGTCCACGGGTCCGTGGCCGTGACCGATGCGCTCTTGCGCGAGCTTGCCGGGATGTCCGGGCTGCGCGCGGCCGAGGCCGGCGAGTTTACCAGGCGGGCGCTTGAGAACGGACGCCTCGACCTTGCACAGGTGGAAGGGCTGGCCGATCTGATCGACGCCGAAACCGAGGCTCAGCGCGTTCAGGCGTTGCGGGTTCTGTCGGGCGCCCTGGGCGACAAGGCAGAAGTGTGGCGGCGCGACCTGATCCGCGCTGCGGCGCTATTGGAGGCGACGATCGATTTCGCGGATGAGGAGGTGCCTGTCGACGTGGCGCCGGAAGTCAGCGATCTGTTGGAAAAGGTGCAGGCCAGCCTGGCCGAAGAGCGCGACGGCGTCGGGATAGCCGAGCGTATTCGGGATGGCTTTGAAGTGGCCATCGTCGGGCCGCCCAACGTCGGAAAATCTACACTGCTCAATGCTTTGGCCGGGCGCGAGGCGGCGATCACCTCCGAAGTGGCGGGGACGACGCGTGATGTGATCGAAGTGCGGATGGATCTGGGCGGATTGCCCGTCACCGTGCTGGATACGGCCGGCCTGCGCGCGACCGAGGATGTTGTCGAGAGCATCGGCATTCGCCGGGCGATCGAACGCGCGCGCGGCGCGGACCTGCGGGTGTTCCTGGTCGAGGACGGGCAAGCCGATCTCGGGCTGGAGCCGGAAGCCGACGATATCGTGGTCCGGGCGAAAGCCGATCTGATCGAGGATTCCGGTGGCGTGTCGGGCAAGACCGGGCAGGGCGTGGATGCACTTGTCCGGCGGATCGAGCAAATTCTCGTGTCGCGGGCTGGGGGCGCGGGGACGGCGATCCGGGAACGGCACAGAATCGCGATGATCCGCGCGCTCGACGCTTTGGAATCCGCGCGAATCGAGGTAGGGCAAGGCCCCGATCGGGCCGAGCTGGCGGCGGAGGAGATCCGCTCCGCGATCCGCGCGCTTGATTCCATCGTCGGGCGGGTCGATGTAGAGAACATCCTGGACGAAATCTTCGCCAGCTTCTGTATCGGGAAGTAGGCGCGCTGATTGGAGTGTTTCACGTGAAACATCCGCGATTCGATGTGGTGGTAATCGGAGGCGGGCACGCCGGTGCCGACGCCGCGCTGGCATCTGCACGCCTTGGCGCGCGGACTGCGTTGGTCACACTCCGCAAAAGCGACCTGGGCACCATGTCGTGCAACCCGGCCATTGGTGGGTTGGGCAAGGGCCACCTGGTTCGCGAGATCGACGCACTGGACGGGGCCATGGGCCGCGTCGCGGATCGGGCTGGTATTCAGTTTCGCCTCCTGAACCGCAGCAAGGGACCGGCGGTGCAAGGCCCGCGCGCGCAAGCTGACCGCGAGCTCTACAAGGCGGCGATGATCGAGGAAATCGAGCAGGCGGTTGGTCTTGACCTGATCGAAGGCGAGGCTGTCGAACTTCTGTTCGAGGATGGAGCGGTCGCGGGGCTGCGCCTGGGGGACGGGAACGAACTGACCGCTCGCGCGGTGGTTCTCACCACGGGCACCTTCCTGCGTGGCGTGATCCACATCGGGGACAAACGACACGAAGGCGGACGGATGGGGGACCGCCCCTCGATCCGCCTTGCCGAACAGATCGACGACTTCGGCCTGCCGCTCGGGCGCCTCAAGACCGGGACGCCGCCGCGGCTGGACGGCAAGACGATTTCCTGGGATCAACTGGACCTTCAGCCCGGCGACGAGACGCCGGAGATGTTCTCGTTCCTCCACAGGCGGCCGTTCGTGCGCCAGGTGTCTTGCGGTATCAGCCACACGAACGAGCAAACCCACGCGATCATTCGCGAAAACCTCGACCGGTCGGCGATGTATGGCGGCCAGATCGATGGAGTCGGGCCGCGGTATTGCCCCTCCATCGAGGACAAGGTGGTGCGGTTCGCTGACAAATCCTCGCACCAGGTCTTTCTTGAACCGGAAGGGCTGAACACCGATACGGTCTATCCGAACGGGATCTCGACCTCCCTGCCGGTGGAGGTGCAAGAGCGCTACGTGCGTTCGATCCGCGGCCTTGAGAACGTCACGATCCTGCAGCCGGGTTATGCGATCGAATACGACTACGTCGATCCGAAAGCCCTGCGCTCGACCCTCGAGCTTCGCGATGTCCCCGGGCTGTATCTGGCCGGCCAGATCAATGGGACCACGGGGTATGAAGAGGCGGCGGCCCAAGGGCTGGTCGCTGGCCTGAACGCGGGACTGCGGGCGCTGGAGCGCGAACAGATCGTGTTTTCCCGCGCTCAGTCCTACATCGGCGTGATGATCGACGATCTGACGACCCGTGGCGTAACGGAACCCTACCGCATGTTCACATCGCGGGCCGAATACCGCCTGAGCTTGCGCGCGGACAACGCCGATCAGCGCCTTACACCGCTGGGAATTGAGCTCGGTTGCGTCGGTGAGGTGCGGCGCACAGAATTCCAGGACAAAATGGAGGCGCTCGGCAAGGCGCGCGAGCGGCTCGAACAAAAGGGCTATTCGCCCAAGGAGGCGCGTGCATTGGGGGCCAATATCAGCGGTGATGGCGCACGTCGGAGTGGAATGGACCTCTTGTCGCTTCCGCAGTTGACCTTTGACCATCTCGCCGCCGACGATGCCATCTTGTCGACGGTTGCCCCGGAAGTCCGGCGGCAGATCGAGAAAGACGCGCTCTATGCCAACTACATCGAGCGGCAGAAACGGGATGTCGAAGCCTTGCAGCGGGACGAAGCACATCGGATTCCGCCTGATTTCGACTATGACTCATTGGACGGCCTGACGCGCGAACTTTGCGGAAAACTCAAGACCGCGCGACCGGAGACCGTTGCCCAGGCGGGGCGTATAGAGGGCATGACCCCTGCGGCGCTTACGCTGATTCTGGCCAAGCTGCGGCAGGCGGACCGGGCGAAATCCGCATGACCGACCGAGACCGGTTCGCAGCCGATCAGGATGTTTCACGTGAAACACTCGAGCGGCTCGGCATCTACGCCGGGCTGCTGAAAAAGTGGAACCCTTCCATCAACCTGGTCGCGAAATCCACGCTGAACGACTTGTGGGGGCGGCATTTTCTGGACAGTGCACAGATTCTGTCGATCTCGGATCGAAATAAGGGGCGCTGGGCCGATCTGGGCAGCGGCGGCGGCTTTCCGGGGTTGGTCGTGGCCATTCTGGCGGATGAAGCGCGGCCGGATATCAGGGTGACCTGCGTCGAGAGCGATTTGCGAAAGGCCACCTTCCTTCGCACCGTGATTCGCGAGACCGGCCTGGACGCGGAGGTGCTGACCGACCGCGCCGAAACGCTGGAGCCGCTTGAGGCCGACATCGTCTCGGCCCGCGCGCTCGCGCCGCTGACGCGCCTGCTCGGATACGCGCAGCGCCATCTTGCGGACCGGGGAGAGGCGATCTTCCTCAAAGGCGCCGGGGCAGAGGCCGAATTGAAAGAAGCGCTTGAAACCTGGACCTTCGGGCTGGATACATACCCAAGCAAGACCGACCCAGAGGCAACTATCCTTAGAATCGGAGACATCAGGCGTGTCTGACCCGGCGCGGCCGAAGGGCCCCAAGATCATCGCGATCACCAATCAGAAAGGCGGGGTCGGCAAGACCACGACTGCCATCAACCTGGGCGCCGCCATTGCCGCACTAGGCAAGAACGTGATGATCGTCGACATCGATCCGCAGGGAAACGCGTCGACCGGGCTTGGCGTGGAGGCCGAGGATCGGGTGCTGACGACCTATGACCTGATCCTGGACGAGGCGCCGCTGCAAAAGGTCTCGCGACCGACCGACGTTAAGGGGCTGTGGATCGCCCCCGCCACCACCGATCTGTCATCGGCGGATATCGAACTGGTCTCGAACGAAAAACGCAGCCATTTGCTGCACGACGCCCTGCGCGCACCGGACGTGGCCGATCTGGCGCTGGATTTCATTCTGATCGACTGCCCGCCCTCGCTGAACCTTCTGACCGTCAACGCCATGGTGGCGGCGCACTCGGTGCTCGTGCCGCTGCAAAGCGAGTTTTTCGCGCTGGAGGGGTTGTCGCAACTGATGCTGACGATTCGCGAGGTGCGGCAGGCCGCGAACCCGGATCTTCGGATCGAGGGCATCGTGCTGACCATGTATGACGTGCGCAACAACCTGTCGAAACAGGTCGAGGATGACGCCCGGGAAAATCTTGGGAATCTGGTCTTTCAGACGATCATTCCCAGAAATGTTCGGATCAGCGAGGCGCCGTCTTACGCGATGCCGGTCCTGAGTTATGATCCGGCCTCGAAGGGCAGCGCGGCCTATTCGGCGCTGGCCGAAGAACTTCTGGCGCGGTCGGTTTAGGAGGCCAACATGACAAAAAAACCTGCTCGTGGTCTTGGGCGCGGACTGTCGGCGCTGATGGCCGATGTATCGCCGGAGTCGGCCTCTGAGCCGAAAAACGCGGCGCTCGAAGATGCCCCGCGCCCGCATGACCAGATGGTCGCGATCGAACAGATCGTTCCGAACCCCGATCAGCCTCGCCGCACGTTCAGCCAGGATGACCTTGCGGAACTGGCTGCGTCGATCAAGGAAAAGGGCGTGATTCAGCCTCTGATCCTGCGGGAGAACAGCAGAACGCCGGGGACTTACGAGATTGTTGCCGGTGAAAGACGGTGGCGCGCCTCGCAGATGGCGAATCTGCACGAAGTGCCGGCGTTGGTGCGGACCTACACCGATACCGAAGCGCTCGAAGTCGCGATCATCGAGAACATCCAGCGATCCGACCTGAATGCCGCCGAAGAGGCTGCGGGCTACCGTGAACTGATGGATCGTTTCGGCCATACCCAGGAAAAACTCGCCGAAGCGCTGGGCAAGAGCCGTTCGCATATCGCGAACATGCTCCGGCTGTTGAATCTGCCGCCGGAGGTGCTGGAATACCTTCGAAGCGGCCAGATCTCGGCTGGTCATGCGCGCGCGCTGGTGACGGCGGACGACCCTGCGGGGCTGGCGCGGCGGGTGATCGCAAAGGGGCTGTCGGTGCGTGACGTCGAACGGCTCGCCAAGGCCCCAAAGCCGAAAAGCGGCTCTACACAGGCGAAACGCTTGGAGAAGGATGCCGATACGGTCGCGTTGGAGGGTGACTTGTCGGCCAGCCTGGGGATGAAGGTCGCCATCGACCACGATACCGGCAAGGAAACCGGCGTGCTCAAGATCAGTTACAGGACGCTAGAGCAGCTCGACGATCTTTGCCGCAAGCTGGGCGGTTAGTCGTCGGGAAGCAGCCTGGTGATGATCGCGTTCAGAACGGCGCGACCGTCTCGCGTCGCCTGAAGGCGGTCACCGGACGATTGCAACAGCCCGAGATTTTCCAAGTCATTGATATCAAACATATTTATAGGCTTTCCGGCGATGTCGCGATACCGCTTCATGTCCAGCCCTTCAGTGGTCCGCAGGCTCATCATCAGGTATTCGCCGGCGTGGTCTCTCGGGCGCAGCGCCTCGCGCTCCAACTCGCCGGTTCCCGTCCGCGAAACCTGTGAAAGCCACTTGCCGGGCGACAATTCCGTGGTCGTGGCGTGGCGCTGTCCGTCGAGCGTCAGGCGGCCGTGCGCACCCGGGCCGATGCCGACATAGTCACCGCCATGCCAATAGATCAGATTGTGGCGTGATTCCTGCCCCGGGACAGCATGGTTGGATACCTCATAGGCCGGGAGGCCGGCGGCATCGCAAATGTCCTGGGTCAGAATGAACATGTCGGCGGCCAAATCCTCGTCGGGCAGCCCCGGCAGCTTGCCGCGGCGAAAACGGTCGCCGAAGGCGGTGCCGCTCTCGATCGTCAGCTGATACAGGGAAAGGTGCTCGGGCGAGAAACCCAGCGCCGTGGTCAATTCCTGACGCCAGTCCGAGAGGCTTTGGTCCTGGCGGGCATAAATCAGATCAAAGCTCACTCGGTCAAATGCGTTTCGCGCTGTCTCTAACGCTGTCATGGCTGTCGCAACATCATGGAGCCGCCCCAGGCGGCGAAGATCGGCGTCGTTCAGCGCCTGCACGCCCAGCGAAACGCGCGAGACACCGGCGTGCCTGAAATCCGCGAATTTCCCGGCCTCGACCGAGGTTGGATTGGCCTCGAGCGTGATTTCGATATCGTTGGCGAAGGTCCAGTGTTTCGCGGCGGTCTCGATGACGGTTTCGACAATCTCGGGCGCCATCAACGAAGGCGTTCCGCCGCCGAAATAGACACTATTCAGGACGCGGGGGCCGGTTTCGGACGCATAGCGCGCGATCTCGCGCTTATAGGCGGCGCGCCAGTCTTCCATCTCGATTTTCGCCGAGACGTGGCTGTTAAAGTCGCAATAAGGGCATTTCGCGGCGCAGAAGGGCCAATGGACATACAGGCCGAAGCCGCCAAAACGCCAGTCGTCAGGCAAAGCAACCCTCGACCAGACGGGCAAAGGCGACGGCGCGGTGGCTCATCTCGTGTTTTTCGGCCGGGTCCATTTCCCCAAACGTTTGCGTTTTGCCGTCCGGCAGAAAGATCGGGTCGAAACCAAAGCCGTTTTCCCCGCGCATGGGCCAAACCACGCGCCCTTCGACCTGACCTTCGAATATCTCGTCGTGACCGTCCGGCCAGGCCAGGCAAAGCGTCGCGTTGAACCGCGCGGTTCGCGGTTCCGGGGCGGCTTTTTCCTCAAGAAGCGTCCAGACCCTCGTCATCGCCAGTTTGAAGTCGCGCCCGTTCGGCGTTTCGGCCCAATCCGCGGTATAGACCCCGGGATCGCCCCCAAGGGCATCAACCATGATGCCGCTGTCGTCCGACAGGGCGGGAAGCCCCGACTTCTGTGCGGCGTAATGCGCCTTGATCCGGGCGTTTCCGGCGAATGTGTCTTCGGTCTCGGCGGGTTCTTCGAGCCCAAGGTCGGCGGCAGAAATCACCTCGACACCGAACGGCGCCAGAAGCGCGCCGATCTCGCGGATCTTGCCCGCGTTGTGCGAGGCGATCACCAGCCTGCCGCCTTCGAGCTTGCGGGTCATGCGGTGGCTGCCTTTTGTGCTGCGACCAACTCGGCGACACCTTTGTCGGCGAGATCCATCAGCCGGTACATCTCGTCACGCGAAAAGGTCGAACCTTCGGCGGACATCTGGACCTCGATCAGGCGGCCCGAACCGGTCATCACGTAGTTTCCATCCACCCCGGCCTCGCTGTCTTCGGCATAGTCGAGGTCGAGCACCGTTTGCCCGGCATAGACTCCGCAGGACACCGCCGCGACCGGATCGGTCAGCGGATCGGTGGTGATGTCGCCTGCTTTCATCAGCTTGTTGACGGCAAGTCGCAGTGCGACCCAGCCGCCGGTGATCGCAGCGCACCGAGTGCCGCCATCGGCCTGGATCACGTCGCAGTCGACGGTGATCTGACGTTCGCCCAGGGCTTGCCGGTCGACGCCCGCGCGCAGGCTGCGACCGATCAGACGTTGAATTTCCACCGTGCGCCCGCCCTGCTTGCCCGCCGCCGCTTCGCGGCGCATCCGGGTGTTGGTGGCGCGCGGCAGCATTCCGTATTCCGCCGTCACCCAGCCCTGGCCGGAATTGCGCAGAAACGGAGGCACGCGCTCCTCGAGCGAGGCGGTGCAGAGAACATGCGTGTCGCCAATGCGGATCATGCACGCGCCTTCTGCGTGCTTCGTGACCCCGACTTCAATTGAAATCGGCCGCATTTCATCTATCTTCCGACCAGACGGGCGCATGAGATGTCCTTCCTTTTCGTTTCCGGTGGAGTCTCATGGCCCCCGACAAAAGGCAAGCCCGATGACGGGCGGAGGCAGAGGCACATGGCGGCAAACCCGCATCTGGAAGAACTGAACGACAGGTCGCGCGAGGTGTTTCGCCGGCTGGTCGAAGCCTATCTCGAGACCGGCGAACCGGTGGGGTCGCGAAGCCTGACCCGAACGCTGTCCGAAAAGGTCTCTGCCGCAACGATCCGCAACGTGATGCAGGATCTCGAGATCATGGGCCTTTTGAACAGCCCGCATGTTTCGGCCGGACGGGTGCCGACCGAGCTGGGTCTGCGGCTGTTCGTCGACGGGCTGCTCGAAATCAGCAATCTGACCGATGACGACCGCAGGAAAATCGACGCCACCGTGACCTCGAACCAGGCGGATGTATCAACCCTGATGGACCGCATCGGCTCGGCCCTGTCGGGGATCACCGCCGGGGCCAGCCTGGTCCTGACGCCAAAACACGCCGAGACGCCGATCAAGCATATCGAATTCGTCTATCTCGGGCCCGACCGCGCGTTGGTGGTTCTGGTCTTTGCCGATGGTCACGTCGAGAACCGGGTGTTCCAGCCACCCCTGGGGCAAACCGCATCCTCGATGCGTGAAGCCGGCAACTTCATCAACGCCATTGCCGAGGGCAAGACGCTGGCGGAACTGCGCGACGCGATCGAGGTTGAAATCAAGGCCCGTCGACAGGAGCTTGACCAGCTAGCTCAGGAACTGATCGAAAACGGCGTCGCGCTCTGGGCCGACCCGGGGGTCGGGGAAGAGCGGTTGATCGTGCGGGGGCGGGCCAATCTGCTGGCTCATGGCGGCGACGAGGCCAATCTTGAACGGATCATGCGCCTGTTCGACGACCTCGAACGCAAGCGCGACATCGCCGAGTTTCTGACCCTGGCCGAGGAAGGGGACGGCGTGCGCATCTTTATCGGCTCGGAAAACCAGCTTTTCTCACTTTCGGGTAGCTCTTTGGTGGTTTCCCCCTATATGAACGCTGACCGTAGAATCATCGGTGCAGTTGGCGTGATCGGACCGACCCGGCTCAACTATGGGCGGATCGTGCCGATCGTCGACTACACCGCGCAATTGGTCGGAAAACTGATCTCTGACCGAGGGTAAAAGGTAGGGAAATGGCAGATCCTAAGAAGAAAGACGAGCTGTCCGACGTTGAGGCCGCGATCGATGAAATCATGGCCGGGGTCAATGCGGACGAGCGGGTGGCGGACAACGATTCGCTGGCTGACGAGGCGTCGCTGGATGAGGTCGAAAAGCTGCGCGCGGAACGCGACGAGATGCGCGATCGCTTCATGCGCGCGCTGGCGGATGCCGAGAACACCCGCAAACGCGGCGAGCGTGACCGGCGCGAGGCCGAGCAATATGGCGGGTCGAAGCTGGCCCGCGACATGCTGCCGGTTTATGACAACCTGAAGCGGGCACTGGAGGCGGCGAACGACGACGCTCGCGCTCAGGCGGCGGGTCTGATCGAAGGTGTCGAGTTGACGATGCGCGAACTTCTGCAGATCTTCTCCAAGCACGGGATCACCATCGTCGCGCCGGAGATCGGCGAGAAATTCGACCCCCAGCTTCACCAGGCGATGTTCGAGGCGCCGTTGCCCGACACCAAGGCGGGCCAGATCATCCAGGTGATGGCCGAGGGGTTCCTGCTGCATGACCGGCTGTTGCGCCCGGCGCAGGTCGGGGTGTCGTCTAACCCCGGCTGAGGTCTTTCAGCACATAGATCAAGTCGAGCGCCTGTTTCGGCGTCAGCTCGTCGGGGTGAACTCCGGCGAGCTTTTCTTCGGCTGGCGAAGGGCCTGCCTTGGCTGGCGGCGCGGCGGACACCGCCGCCGAGAACAGCGGCAGATCATCGATCAGCGCCTTTTGCGCGCCGCCGCCCTCGCGCTCGCCTTGCTCGAGCGCCTCTAGCACGACCCTGGCACGCTCCACCACCGAAGCGGGCAGCCCGGCCAGCTTGGCGACCTGGACGCCATAGGACCGATCCGCCGCGCCCTTGCGCACCTCGTGCAGGAAGATCACCTCGCCGTCCCACTCCTTGACGGCAATGGTCGCGTTGTCGACGCCGTCCAGTTTGGCCGCAAGCTGGGTCAACTCGTGATAATGCGTTGCGAACAGGGCGCGGCAGCGGTTCACGTCGTGCAGATGCTCCAGCGTCGCCCAGGCAATCGACAGCCCGTCATAGGTTGCGGTTCCGCGCCCGATCTCGTCGAGGATGACCAGAGACCTGTCATCGGCCTGGTTCAGGATCGCGGCGGTTTCGACCATCTCGACCATGAAGGTCGACCGCCCCCGCGCCAGATCGTCCGACGCGCCCACCCGGCTGAAAAGCTGCGAGACAAGCCCAATGCGCGCTGAGGTGGCCGGGACATAGCTGCCGGCCTGCGCCAACAGGGCAATCAGCGCGTTCTGCCTAAGAAAGGTCGATTTGCCGGCCATGTTCGGCCCGGTCAAAAGCCAGATATCCGCGCCATCCGAGCCATCGGCCAGCCGGCAATCGTTGGCGATGAACGGTTCGCCTCCCTGCGCGCGCAAGGCGCGTTCGACCACGGGGTGCCGGCCACCGACCACCTCGAAAACACGGCTGTCCTCGACCTCCGGCCGACACCAGGCTTCGGTCTCGGCCAGTTCAGCCAGCGCGGCCGCCAGATCAAACTCCGCCAGGGCACGCGCGAGCAGCCCAAGCGGGCCCGAATGCGACAGAACCTCGTCGGAAAGCGCTGAATAGAGCCGCTTTTCGATCTCGATCGCGCGGCTTCCGGCGTTCAGAATTCGCGTTTCCAGATCGGACAGGTCGACCGTGGTGAACCGCACCGCGTTGGCCGTGGTCTGACGGTGAATGAAGGTTTCCGACAGCGGCGGCGACAACATCTTTTCGGCGTGGGTCGCGGTCGTCTCGATGAAATAGCCCAGCACGTTGTTGTGCTTGATCTTCAAGCTCTGAACGCCCGCAGTTTTGGCATACTCCGCCTGCATCCCGGCGATGACCGAGCGGCCCTCGTCCCGCAGTTTGCGGGCGTCATCGAGATCAGGATCGTAGCCAGCGGCGATGAAGCCGCCATCGCGCACCAGAAGCGGCGGCTCGGCAACCAGGGCGTCCGACAGCAAATCGCGCAGGGCGTCATGGCCCGTCAGCGCCGTGGCGGCATCGGCAAGGCGGTCAGGCAGATCATGTTTCCCCAGCAGACCGGCCAGGTCGCTTGCCGCCTCGAGCGCGGCGCGGATCGCGGTCAGATCGCGCGGCCCACCCCGCTCCAGCGACAGCCGCGACAGCGCCCGGTCGATGTCGGGCGCCTTGCGTAAAGCACCGCGCAGATCCGTACGCAAGCGACCTTGTTCCTGAATGAATGACACCGATTCAAGCCGAGACTCGACACTGGCCAGATCGCGCGACGGGCTGGAAATCCGCCGCTCCAACAGCCTGCCGCCCGCCGCCGTGACGGTTCGGTCAATCGTATGAAGCAGCGCCCCCTCGCGCCCGCCGCTCAGCGAATGGGTCAGCTCCAGGTTTCGCCGTGTGGCGGCGTCGATCTGCATCACGCGCGAGGCGGCTTCCTTCACTGGGGGCCGGATCAGCGGCAGTTTGCCCTTTTGAGTGATCTCGAGATATTCGACGATCGCCCCCATCGCACCGATTTCCGCCCGCGAAAACGTGCCGAAGGCATCGAGAGAGGCAATTGCGAAAAGCCCCAGCAGGCGTTTTTCGGAGGCCGTGGAATCGAAGGCCGATCCGCCCAGCGGCGTGACGGACGCGCCCAAATCAGACACTAACTCGCAGAATTTTGGTTCATTTGCCTCGGCGAGGATTACTTCGCGCGGCGACAGGCGGGCCAGTTCCGGCCCCAAACGGGGCGGCGAACAGGCCATGATGCGAAACTCGCCGGTGGAAATGTCGACCCAGGCCAGCGCGCCGTCGCCCCGGACCTCGTTGTAGGCGGCGAGGTAGTTGTGGCGGCGGGCGTCCAGCAGGCTTTCCTCCGTCAACGTGCCGGGCGTGACCAGCCGAACCACGTCGCGCTTGACCACCGACTTCGAGCCACGCTTCTTCGCCTCCGCCGGGTCTTCCATCTGTTCGCAGACTGCCACCCGAAACCCTTTGCGGATCAGCGTCAGAAGGTAGCCTTCGGCGGAATGCACCGGCACGCCGCACATCGGAATGTCGCTGCCCTTGTGCTTGCCGCGCTTGGTCAGCGCGATATCGAGCGCCTCGGCCGCAGCGCGCGCATCGTCGAAGAACATTTCGTAGAAATCGCCCATCCGGTAGAACAAAAGCGCGTCGGGATAGCGCGCCTTGATCTCCAGATACTGCGCCATCATCGGCGTCGCGGCGGCGGTCTCGGCTGTCACAGGGTCCCCCGGGTTGTTCGTCGTGCCAGACTAGAGAAGAGCCGGACCGGGCGGAAGGCCCTCAGGTATTCTTGCGCCGCGAAACCCAGTTCCAGCTTGTCCGGCACATGTCGTCCAGATCGCGCCGCGCCTCGAACCCCAGCCAGTCATTCGCGAGTGTCGGATCGGCATAGAAGCAGTCGATGTCTCCCGCCCGGCGCGGCGCGATCCTGTAGGGCAGTTTCTTGCCGCACGCGCGCTCATAGGCGTGCAGCATGTCGAACACCGAATATCCGATGCCGGTGCCGAGGTTGAGGGTGTGCGTCTCGTTGCCGCCGATCAGCTTGGCGACCGACTGGACATGCCCCCGGGCCAAGTCGACCACATGGATGTAGTCGCGCACCCCGGTGCCGTCGGGCGTGTCGTAATCGTCGCCGAATACGTTGAGCGTCGGCAGCTCGCCTGTCGCGACCTTGGCGATATAGGGCATCAGGTTGTTGGGGATGTCGTTCGGGTCTTCGCCGATCAGCGCCGAGTCGTGCGCGCCCGCCGGGTTGAAATAGCGCAGGATGCCGTAGGCCCAACGGTCGTCCGCCGTCTTGCACTGGGCCAGCAGCGTCTCGCAGACGACTTTCGACTGGGCATAGGGGCTGAGCGGCGCAAGCCGGTGGTCCTCGGTAAAAGGCAGGGTCTCGGGCTCGCCGTAGACCGTGGCAGTCGAGGAAAACACCACGCGAAACACCCCGCCGTCCCGCATGGCCATCAGGAGGTTGGAGAACCCGGTGCAATTGGTCTCGAAATAGTCGAGCGGCTTTTCCACGCTTTCGCCCACCGCCTTCTTGGCGGCGAAATGGATTACCGCGTCGAACTGATGCGCCGCAAAGACCGAGGCCAGGAATGCCTTGTCGAGCACGTCGCCTTCGTGGAGAGTGACCGGCCCGTCGGTAATGACCTCGAGCCGGTCGATCACGTCGTGACGCGCGTTCGAGAAATTGTCGAGGATGACCACATCGTGGCCGGCCGACTTCAACTCGACGTAGGTGTGCGAGCCGATATAGCCCGCGCCGCCCGTCAATAGAATTCTCCCAGCCACGGCCCGCCTCCTCGTTTCAGCGGCACCATACTAGGGGCGAGCACGGAGGCAAGTCACCGGACAGGCCGTGCGCCCCGCAAATCAGTTGAGCGGACCGGGTGCGACCGTTAAGACGGGCAGGCCGAGGAGGAGTGACCGATCACATGACCAAACAGAAAATCACGCCGGAAGAAGCGCTGTCCTACCACATCGAGCCGGTTCCCGGGAAATTCGAGATCGTGCCGTCCGTCCCGATGACGACGCAGCGCGATCTGTCGCTGGCGTATTCGCCGGGCGTTGCGGTGCCTTGCGAGCGCATCTTCGAAAACCCCGAAACCGCCTATGACTACACCAACAAGGGCAACCTCGTGGCGGTGATATCGAACGGCACCGCGGTTCTCGGGCTCGGCAATCTCGGCGCGCTGGCCTCCAAGCCGGTGATGGAAGGCAAGGCGGTGTTGTTCAAGCGCTTTGCCGATGTGAATTCGATAGATATCGAGCTGGACACCGAAGACCCCGACGCCTTCGTGAACGCGGTGCGCCTGATGGGGCCGACCTTCGGCGGCATCAACCTTGAGGACATCAAGGCGCCCGAGTGTTTCATCATCGAACAGCGTCTGAAGGAAGAGATGGACATCCCCGTCTTTCACGACGACCAGCACGGCACCGCCGTGATCTGTGCCGCGGGGTTGATCAACGCGCTGCACCTGTCTGGCAAGAAGATCGAGGATTGCCGGATCGTTCTGAACGGAGCCGGGGCGGCGGGAATCGCCTGCATCGAACTGCTCAAGACGATGGGCGCGAAGCATGACAACTGCATCGTTTGCGACACCAAGGGCGTGATCTACCAGGGACGCACCGAGGGGATGAACCAGTGGAAATCGGCCCATGCGGTGAAAACCGACCTGCGCACGCTGGATGAGGCGATGGTGGGAGCGGATGTGTTCCTGGGTGTGTCGGCCAAGGGTGCGGTGACGGCCGCGATGCTTGAAAGCATGGCCGCCGACCCGGTGATCTTCGCGATGGCAAATCCCGACCCCGAGATCACGCCGGAAGAGGCCCACGCGGTGCGCGCCGATGCCATCGTTGCAACCGGGCGGTCGGACTATCCCAACCAGGTCAACAACGTGCTGGGATTTCCCTACCTGTTCAGGGGCGCACTCGACATCCACGCCCGCGCGATCAATGACGAGATGAAGATTGCCTGCGCCGAGGCTCTGGCCGCGTTGGCGCGGCAAGATGTGCCGGACGAGGTAGCGATTGCCTATGGAAAGAAGCTGACCTTCGGGCGCGACTACATCATCCCGACGCCGTTCGATCCGCGACTGATCTACACGATCCCGCCCGCAGTGGCCAAGGCGGGGTCGGATTCCGGCGCCGCGCGGCGGCCGATCATCGACATGGAGCGCTATGCCAACACGCTCAAGGCCCGGATGGACCCGACTGCCTCGATCATCCGCTCGCTCAACGCCCGTGCCCGCCAGGCGCAGGCGACGATGATCTTTGCCGAGGGGGACGACCCCCACGTGCTGCGTGCGGCGGTGGCCTATCAGCGCAACGGCTTCGGCAAAGCGCTGGTGGTCGGGCGAGAGCCGGACGTAAAGGAAAAACTCGAGGCCGCAGGGCTGGGCGATGCGGTCGCCGAGCTCGAGATCGTCAACGCCGCGAACACCGAGCACCTGTCGACCTACAAGGCGTTTCTTTACGAACGCTTGCAGCGCAAGGGCTTTGACCGGCACGATATCCACCGGCTCGCGGCGCGCGACCGGCATGTGTTTTCGTCTCTGATGTTGGCGCATGGGCATGGCGACGGGCTGGTCACCGGTGCTACGCGCAAGTCGGCGCATGTGCTCGATCTGATCAACCATGTCTTTGATGCCAAGGCCGAGTATGGCGCGGTCGGCGTCACCGCGCTGTTGATCAAAGGCCGGATCGTTCTGATTGCCGACACCCTGGTGCATGAATGGCCGGACGAGGAAGACCTTGCCACCATCGCCGAGCGGGCGGCGGGCGTTGCGCGCAACCTGGGGCTTGAGCCGCGGGTGGCTTTTGCCAGTTTCTCGACCTTCGGCTATCCGGTGTCCGAGCGCGCCGTGAAGATGCACCTCGCGTCCGAAGTGCTCGACCGGCGCGGCGTGGATTTCGAGTATGAGGGCGAAATGACGCCCGACGTCGCCCTGAACCCCGAGGTGATGGCCAATTATCCGTTTTGCCGCCTGACCGGACCGGCGAACATCCTGGTCGTTCCGGCCCGGCATTCGGCGGCGATCTCGGTGAAGCTGATGCAGGAACTGGCCGGCGCGACGGTGATCGGGCCGATTCTGGCGGGGGTGGCCAAGCCGATCCAGATCTGTTCGACCACCTCGACCGCGAACGACATCCTGAACATGGCGGTGCTGGCCGCCAGCAAGGTCGGCTGATGACGGTCTACTGCTTCGGGTCGATCAACCTCGACCACTTCTATTCCGTGACCCACCTGCCGACCCCCGGTGAAACCATCGGTGCCTCGGCGCATCACACCGGGCTGGGCGGCAAGGGCGCCAACCAGTCGGTCGCGGCGGCCCTGGCCGGGTCGCACGTGCGCCATATCGGCACGGTCGGGCCCGAAGGCAACTGGGCGTTGGAGCGGTTGCAGGCATTCGGCGTTGATACGCAGTTCGTCGGGCGTTCCGACAAGGCGACCGGCCATGCTGTCATCGTGGTCGATGAAGCGGGCGAAAACGCCATCGTCACGTTCGGCGGCGCCAATCACGAACAGTCTCTAACGTTGCTGAATTCGGCTTTGGACCACGGAAAGCCCGGCGATATCCTGTTGATCCAGAACGAAGCGAACCTGCATGAAGCGGCGGCGCGGGCGGCCAAGCAGCGGGACATGGTGGTGGTCTATTCCGCCGCCCCGTTCAAACCGGGGCTGGCAGAGGCAATGTTGCCGGTCACCGATATCCTGGTCGTGAACGAGGTCGAGGCAGTTCAGTTTTCCGGCGCGCTGGGCGTCGAGGTTACCGGGATACCGGTGCATCACCTCCTGATAACCAAGGGTGCAGCGGGGGTGGACTGGATCGACCGTTATTCGGGAAAAACAGTCTCTATTCCAGCGTTTTCGGCCAAGCCGGTCGATACAACCGGGGCCGGAGACTGCTTTCTCGGCTATACCGCATCCGGGCTGGATCAGGGCATGACGCGCGAAAATGCAATGCGGTTCGGCGCGGCGGCGGCGGCGATCAAGGTCACCCGACGCGGCACCGCCGATGCCTTCCCGGCGCGCGACGAGGTGGACGCGCTCTTGGCGTCACACCCCTGAGCCTGCGTTACTTCAGCCGCCGATTGCGCGCCGCCAGCAGCCGCAGCCGCAGCGCGTTCAGCTTGATGAACCCGGCGGCATCCTTCTGGTCATAGGCACCGGCGTCGTCCTCGAAGGTCACATGCGCTTCGGAATAGAGCGAATGCTCCGACCAGCGCCCAACCGTGCGGGCCAGACCCTTGTAGAGCTTCAGCCGGACCGTCCCGGTCACATGCTCCTGGCTCTTGTCGATCAGCGCTTGCAGCATCTCGCGCTCTGGCGAGAACCAGAAGCCGTTGTAGATCATCTCGGCATACTGCGGCATGATCTGGTCTTTCAGATGCGCCGCCCCGCGGTCGAGCGTGATCTGCTCGATGCCGCGATGCGCCTCGAGCAGGATGGTGCCACCCGGGGTCTCGTAGATGCCGCGTGACTTCATGCCGACGAACCGGCCCTCGACCAGGTCGAGACGCCCGATGCCGTGCTTGCCGCCATATTCGTTCAGGGCGGTCAGAATCGTGGCCGGGCTCATCGCCTCGCCGTTGATCGCAACCGCATCGCCGCGCTCGAATGTCACCTCGATGAACTCCGGCGTGTCCGGTGCGTCCTCGGGATGGACGGTGCGCTGATAGACGTAGTCGGGCGCGTCCTTGGCCGGGTCTTCCAGTTCCTTGCCCTCGGACGAGGTGTGCAGAAGGTTCGCGTCGACCGAGAACGGCGCTTCACCGCGCTTGTCCTTGGCGATCGGAATCTGATTCTGTTCGGCAAAGTCCAAGAGCTTGGTGCGCGAGGACAACGCCCATTCCCGCCACGGCGCGATCACCTGGATGTCGGGGTTGAGCGCGTAAGCTGCCAGTTCGAACCGGACCTGATCGTTGCCCTTGCCTGTCGCGCCATGCGCGATGGCGTCGGCCCCGGTTTCGGCGGCGATCTCGATCAGGCGCTTGGAAATCAGTGGCCGCGCGATGGAGGTGCCGAGCAGATACAGCCCCTCGTAAAGCGCATTGGCCCGGAACATCGGGAACACGAAATCGCGCACGAATTCCTCGCGCAGGTCTTCGATGAAGATGTTGTCGGGGCTGATCCCCAGCATCTCGGCCTTGGCGCGCGCCGGCTCCAGCTCCTCGCCCTGGCCCAGATCGGCGGTGAAGGTCACAACCTCGCAGCCGTATTCCGTTTGCAGCCACTTGAGGATGATCGAGGTGTCGAGGCCGCCGGAATAGGCCAGCACGACTTTCTTCGGCGCGGACATGAGAGACTCCGTATCTACAGGTTTCGCGCGGGTTTATCGGCTGGTGACGGGGGCGGCAAGGGCCGTTGCGGGCGGGCAGTCTCGGGAACACCTTGAACCGGCCCCGGATTCACGCAACACCTTTGCAATGGAGAATTTTCACGACAGGGCGCTGGTCGCCGAACGCAAGATGCGCGCGCTGTTCCCGCCGACGCCCGTGCAGCGCAACGAACACCTTTCGGCGCGGTTTGACGCCGATATCTGGCTGAAACGCGAGGATCTGACCCCGGTTCGCAGCTACAAGATCCGCGGCGCCTTCAACGCGATGCGCAAGGTGCTGGAGGTCGATCCCGGGCGAAAGCTGTTCGTCTGCGCGAGTGCGGGCAACCATGCGCAGGGCGTGGCCTTTGCGGCGCGGCACTTTGGCGTGACCGGCGTGATCTTCATGCCGGTGACGACTCCGATGCAGAAGATCGACAAGACGCGGGTGTTCGGCGGCGACAACGTCAAGATCCGCCTGATCGGAGACTATTTCGACGACACTCTGGCCGCGGCCCAAAGCTATTGCGTCGAGGCTGGCGGGCATTTCCTGGCCCCGTTCGACGATGCCGATGTGATCGAAGGGCAGGCCAGCGTGGCGGTCGAGTTGCTGGAGCAAATGGACGGCGTGCCCGATATCGTTGTCCTGCCGGTTGGCGGCGGCGGGTTGTCGGCTGGCATCCGAACCTATCTGGCCGCCACGGCGCCGGGGATCGAGCTGCGCTATGTCGAGCCTGCGGGCGGGGCCAGCCTGGCCGCGGCGCTTGCCGCCGGCAGGCCGGTTTCGCTGCCGGCGGTCGACTCCTTTGTCGATGGCGCCGCAGTGGCGCGGGTGGGTGAGTTGACGTTCGACGCGCTTCGCGATGTCCCGCCCGACCATGTTCATGCCGCGGCGGAGGATCGGGTTTGCGGCACCATGCTGGAGCTTTTGAACGTCGAGGGGATCGTGCTGGAACCCGCCGGGGCGTTGTCGGTCGATGTGCTCGGCGATCTGGCCGAGACGATTCGCGGCAAGCGCGTGGTTTGCGTGACCTCCGGCGGAAACTTCGATTTCGAGCGTCTGCCCGAGGTCAAGGAGCGTGCGCAGCGCTTTGCCGGGCTGAAAAAGTATTTCCTGCTGCGGCTGCCGCAGCGTCCCGGCGCGCTGCGCGATTTCCTGGAAACCCTCGGCCCGGAGGACGATATCGCGCGCTTCGAATACCTCAAGAAATCGGCGCGCAACTTCGGCACGGTCCTGATCGGGATCGAAACCGCCTCGCCCGAGAATTTCACGCGGTTGTTCGAGCGGCTGAACGCGGGAGGCTTTGCCTATCGCGATATCACCGGCGACGAAGCGGTCGCGGAATTCATCCTGTGAGTTCGGCAAGCGCGGCCTTGGAGTCACGGTAGGCCGACAGGATCGGGGCCAGGGCGATGCTTGCGCCATCGCCATCCGCCGCCGCGCGCTCACCGTGCTGGCACAACTCGGACAGCTTGCGAAACCCGAGGTTGAGGGACGATGACTTGATGAAATGCAGGTCGACCTCATAAGTCGCCGGATCGGGCGCGGATTCCAGGCGGGCAACAACCTCGTCGATCTCGGCCAGGAACAGGTCGGCAACCTCGCGGAAATCCTCTTCCCCGATTTCATCCCTGAGCTGTTGAACCCTGTCCAGGTCGATCATCGCCGCCTCCATCCGCACAGTTTCGCACCCGGCGATTGCAGAACGGTAAAGGGATGGGGAAAATTTGAGGTTTAACCGGACGTTATCGGAATGGGCCTATAACGAGAGCGGAGAAGCGAGGTGAAACAAGGGGTTCAGCGTGGCGGGTTTGGTGTCACGAGCGCGGGCGCAGCCCGAGGTTGCGCGCACAGCGATCCGGCGTGTGCTGGTCGTCGACGATTCGGCGGCGCAGCGCATGGTCCTGACCGCGTCGCTGGTGCGGCAGGGATACGAGGTTGTGGGCGCGGCCAGCGGTGGCGAGGCGCTGGAAATCACCCGGCATGACCCGGTCGACCTGGTGCTGTCGGACTGGATGATGCCCGGCATGGACGGGCTGGAGCTTTGCCGGCAGGTGCGCGCCAACAGCCGCGACCGCTATGTCTATTTCATCCTCCTGACCTCCAAGAGCGAAAAGGGCGCGGTGGCGCAGGGGCTGAACGTCGGGGCCGACGACTTCCTGACCAAGCCGGTCAATCCTGAAGAGCTTCGCGCCCGGATCAACGCCGGCGACCGCATCCTGAGGATGGAGCGGGAGTTGTCGGACAAGAACCGGCTGGTCAGCGAAACCCTATCGGAAATCCAGACGCTCTATGACGCGGTCGACCGCGACCTGATCGAAGCGCGCAAATTGCAGCAGGCGCTGGTGCGTGAGCGATCCCGTGATTTTGGATCGGCCAGCGTCGCGCTGCTTCTCAAGCCAAGCGGTCATGTCGGGGGCGATCTGGTCGGTTTCTTTCGTGCCGGACCGGACAAGGTGGCGCTGTTCGGCATCGACGTGTCGGGCCACGGCATCGCTTCGGCACTGCTGACCGCGCGGCTGGCCGGGTATCTTTCGGACGGCTCGCCCGAGCAGAACATCGCGCTGGAACGGGGAACCGACGGCAGTTTTTCCGCGCGGCCCCCGTCGGAGGTCGCGTCGCTTCTCAACGTGCTGATGCTCGAGGAGATGCAGTCCGATATCTACTTCACGCTGGTGCTGGGCTATCTCGACCTGAAAACCGGGGTGGTCGACATCACGCAATGCGGCCATCCGAACCCGGCGATCCTGCGGGCGGATGGCCAGGTGGAGTTTCACGGGCAGGGCGGCCTGCCGATCGGGCTGGTCGAGAACGCGGACTATGACCAATGGCGCCTGACGTTGAAGCCGGGCGACCGGTTGCTGCTCTATTCGGACGGATTGACGGAATGTGCCGATGAGGATGGCGTCCTGCTGGACGAAGCCGGGCTGACCAGGATCGTCACCGACAATGCCGAACTGATCGGCAATGACTTTTTCGAAGCATTGGTCTGGGATCTCGACATGTTCAGCGCGGGCCACGATTTTGCCGACGACCTGTCCTGCGCGATGGCCACGTTTCACGGTGGCGCCCCGTTGCGATAGGGACGCGATAGCGCCCTGCCGGGGGTTTCCCCCGCCTGTTGCCCTGCCCATATAGACGCGGTAGAGGGGCCAAAGCGCAACGGGAAAGCAACACATGAGCATCGGATCACGCATCGCCTGGGATGACACGGTTTTGCCGTTTCAGCTTGACCGAAGCGACATTCGCGGTCGGGTGGTGCGCCTAGACGGGGTGCTCGACGAAGTCCTGTCGCAGCACGACTATCCCCCGGCCATCGAACGGCTGGTGGCGGAGGCGACGCTGTTGACCGCCCTGATCGGGCCGACCATCAAACTGCGCTGGAAACTGTCGCTGCAGGTGCGCGGCGACGGCCCGGCCCGGCTGGTGGCAACGGACTACTTCGCCCCGAACGCCCCGGGCGAGCCGGGTCGCCTGCGCGCCTATGCCAGTTTCGACAGAGAGCGGCTGGACGAACTGGCCGATCCGTTTCCGCAGATCGGACATGGCTATTTCGCGGTGTTGATCGACCAGGGCGAGGGCACGACGCCCTATTCCGGCATGACGCCGATTGCCGGAACCACGCTCTCCGATTGTGCCCAGACCTATTTCGCGCAATCCGAACAGCTTCCGACCCGCTTCGCGCTGAGCTTTGACAAGAAGGCCGACGGCTGGCGCGCGGGCGGCGTCATGGTGCAGAAAATGCCGAAAGCCTCGCCGTTCGTCGCAAAAGATGGTGCGAGCGGGGAACAGGGGCTTTTGTCGTCGGCGGATATCCTGACGGACGGTGACGAGATGGAAGGCTGGACGCGCGCCAATGCGCATCTTGAAACCGTGACCGAGGCCGAGTTGACCGGGCCCGATATTCAACCGACGCAACTGCTGGTGCGGCTGTTTCACGAGGAAGAGCCGCGCGTATTCGACCCTGCGCGGCTTCAGTTCGGTTGCCCGTGTTCAAGCGACCGCGTGCGCCGGAGCCTGTCGATCTATTCGCAAAAGGACATCGGCCACATGACCACCGAGGACGGCAAGGTCACCGCCGATTGCCAGTTCTGCGGTGCGCACTACGAGTTCGACCCGAAAACGCTTGGCTTCGAGGCCGAGGCGCGGCGTGACACGGACGACTGACCAGATCGCCGCGCTGCGGCGTGCCGCGGGGGATGAGGGGGCGACCTCGGATTTCGATCTGGCACCCGAGTTTCGGCCGGCACCGCGGACCTTGCGTCCGGCCGGCGTGCTGATCGCCTTCGAAGAAACGCCAACCGGTCTGCGGCTGTTTCTGACCAAGCGCGCCTCCGGTTTGAAACACCACCCCGGGCAGATCGCCTTTCCCGGCGGCAAGGTCGATCCGGGCGACAGCGACGCGGTGGCCGCCGCCCTGCGCGAGGCCGAAGAGGAAATCAGCCTGCCGCGCGACAATGTCGAGATCATCGGCACCCTGCCAAGCCACGAAACCGTCACCGGGTTCAGCGTGACGCCGGTGCTGGGCCTTGTGCAGGGCCGGTTTTCGCCGGTCGCCGAGGCGGGCGAGGTCGAAGAGATCTTTACCGTTCCTTACCCGCATGTGGCTGATCGGTCGCGCTACCTGGTCGAGGGGCGGATTTTCCGGGGCAGGCCGCGGCAGTTCTATGCCGTGCCCTATGGCCCCTACTATATCTGGGGCGCCACCGCCCGGATGCTGCATGTCCTGGCCGAAAGACTGGCGCCGTGAGCGTTCGCATCACCGATGACTGGCTGCACGACGCCGGGGCGCAGCGCCTGTGTTCGATGCTGCTGGAGGCCGGGTTTCAGGCTTATTTCGTCGGCGGTTGCGTGCGTAATGCGCTGCTGGGCGCGCCGATTTCGGATATTGATCTGACCACCGACGCCACCCCGGAAACGGTGGTGGCGCTGGCCGAGGCATCCGGGTTCAACCCGGTCCCGACCGGGATCGAGCATGGCACCGTCACCGTCGTGGTCGAAGGGCATCCGTTCGAGGTGACGACCTTCCGCCACGATGTCGAGACCGATGGCCGCCGCGCGGTCGTGTCCTTCGCGCGGACCATCGAGGAAGATGCGCGACGGCGCGATTTCACCATGAACGCGCTTTATGCCCGGGCAGACGGGACGGTGCTGGACCCGCTTGGCGGGCTTCCGGACCTGCGCGCCCGGCGGGTGCGGTTCATCGACGATGCTGGCGACCGGATTCGCGAGGATTACCTGCGAATCCTGCGGTTCTTTCGCTTTCATGCCTGGTATGGCGACCCCGCCGAAGGGCTCGATCCCGAGGCATTGGCGGCGGTGTCGGAACTGGCCGACGGTCTCGACACCCTGTCGCGAGAGCGGGTCGGCGCCGAGATGTGCAAGCTCTTGTCCGCCCCTGACCCGGCGCCTGCGGTTTCGGCGATGGCGCGGTCGGGTGTGCTCGCGCGCGTCCTGCCCGGCGCCGAGACCGGCGCGTTGGCACCTCTGGTGCATCTGGAACAACAGTCGAAAACGCCGCCCAAGGCGATGCGGCGCATGGCCAGCCTTGGCGGCGACGATCATCAGGAGCGGTTTCGCCTGTCCAACTCCGATGCGCGCGACCTTGCCCGGTTGCGCGATGCGCTGGGCGGCACGGCGGAGCCGGAGGAACTGGCCTATCGGCTGGGGGCGGGTGCGGCGCGGGACGTTGTGTTGCTGAACGCGGCGATGTTGGGTAACGGCCTGCCCGATGACCTCGAGGCAAGATTGAACCTGGGCGCATCGGCCCGGTTTCCGGTCGCGCCGAAAGACCTGATGCCCGAGTTCCAAGGCCCGGCGCTGGGCGCGGAGCTGCGCAGGCTGGAGGATCGCTGGATCGCGTCGGAGTTCACGCTGTCGCGCGACGCGTTGCTGGGGCGCGGCTGATGCCGGTCGTGATCGAACGCCTGGGACATCTTGGTGACGGTATCGCGCCGGGGCCGCTCTATGTGCCGCGCACCCTGCCCGGTGAGGTTGTCGAGGGTGAGATCACAGGCGACCGACTCGAACTTCCCCGAATCCTGACCCCTTCGCCGAACCGCGTCCGACCGCCTTGCCCGCACTATCGCGCGTGCGGCGGGTGCAGCTTGCAGCACGCTTCTGACGGGTTCGTCGCCGGCTGGAAGGTCGGCATCGTTCAGTCCGCCTTGCGCGCGCAGGGATTGCCGCATGCAGTTGAAGGTATTTCGACCTCGCCACCGGGCACGCGGCGGCGCGCGGTGCTGTCGGGGCGGCGGACGAAATCCGGCGCGCTGGTCGGGTTTCATGCGCCGAAATCGGATCATCTGACCGCCATTCCCAGATGCGTCCTGCTCGATCCGCGTCTGATGGCGGCGGTGCCGGCCTTCGAGGCGCTGACCGTCGCCGGTACATCGCGCAAGTCCGAGATCAAGCTCACGGTAACGGCGAGCGAGGCCGGGGTGGACGTTGCCGTCGCGGATGGCAAACCGCTTAGTGCCGAATTGGAAACGACGCTTGCGGGCATTGCTGGCGAACACGGTCTGGCGCGCCTGACCTGGGGCGGCGAACCGGTGGCGTTGATCGCGCCCCCGGTCCAGAGATTCGGCTCCGCTCTCGTGGTCCCGCCGCCAGGCGCGTTTCTTCAGGCCACCGAATCGGGTGAGGGCGCGCTTTGCGCCTCGGTCAAGGCGGCGGTTAGTGGGGCGAGGCGGATCGTCGATCTGTTTGCCGGATGCGGGACATTCGCGCTGCCGCTGGCCGCGCGCGCGGAGGTTCACGCGGTGGAAGGCGACGATGCGATGATCCGGGCGCTCGACGCGGGGTGGCGGATGGCCAGCGGGCTGAAACAGGTGACGACAGAGGTGCGCGACCTGTTCCGCCAGCCGTTGCTGCCTGATGAGTTGGACCGGTTCGACGCCGTGGTGATCGATCCGCCGCGCGCCGGGGCCGAAGCACAGGTGGCCGAGATCGCGCGCTCGAAGGTCGGGCTGGTCGCGGCGGTGTCCTGCAATCCGGTGACCTTCGCGCGCGACGCAAGAACGCTTGCCGAGGCGGGGTTTTCGCTGGACCGGGTGCGGGTGGTCGACCAGTTTCGCTGGTCGACCCATGTCGAGCTTGCGGCGCGGTTCGTGCGGTAGACGGGCTTAGCTGCCCATCAGCATGGTCCACCAGATCTTGCCGTTTTCTTCCTGATACCAGGCAAAGCCGATCTGGGTCGCGCGCCGGTCGAGCACCACGTCGCGGGTGTCTTTCTGCTCCATCCAGGCGGCCAGCGTCTCAAGCTCGGTCTCGAAAGTCTCCGAGATGTTCTCGCCCAGCATTACGCCGGAATATCCGACGCGGGCAACCCGGTCGAGTGGCGACGACCCGTCCGAGCCGAAATGCCAGGCGCGGTTCTGAATGTGCATGTCACGCGAATGGGTCGCAGCAGCGGCGGTCAGTTGCGCGTTCAGCGTGACCGGCGGTGCCCCGGCGGCGCGGCGCAACTCGTTGATGCTGTCGACCATGCGATAGGTGATCTTGTCTTTTTCGAACGCCGAGATCCGGTGAACCGTGGGCAGCGGCTTGCCGTCCGGCCCAAGCTGGACCGGCGCCGGCGCAGCGCATGCGGCCAGCGTGATGACGAGCACCGCGAGCAGAGAAAAAGCGCGTTTCATGGTGTCCTTCCGAAGTCGACCAATTCCAAATCATTTTGCGCGCCGCTGAGCGTATTGCAACCCGCCGGGCCGACCGAAATCGCCGTTGTGACGCCCGTTTGATTTGCGAGCGCGGCGCCACGGCCGTATATAGTGCGTCAGGTTAGCAATCAATCGAGGATTGGAACGACCAATGAATTCGAAGAGAACGCGCGGATTTGACCGCAGAACCTTTCTTGCGACATCGCTGGCCGCCGCCGGTGGCGCGGTTGCGCCCGCCCTGGCCCAGAGCGAACCGGAATACGTGACGGCCGAGCGCGAGATCGTGCGCCGCAACATGTCGAGCTTTCGGGCGCTCGACTGGCGGCCGTATTTTTCGAACCTCAGAAACGGGGTGATCCTGGTCGATACCGTGTCGCGGAGTCTGCACTACTGGTCCGAGGACGCGTCGATCTACAAGCTGTTCCCGACCTCGGTGCCGCTGACCGAAGAGATGACGCGGCGCGGACGCACCAGCGTGGTGCGCAAGGTGGTTGGCCCCGACTGGCGGCCGACACCGTCGATGCTGGCGCGAAATCCCGAATGGCCAAGCTACATCCCGCCGGGCCCGGACAATCCGCTCGGCACCCATGCGCTCTACCTGAGCTGGCAGTACTACCGGATCCACGGAACCCACGACACGCGCAAGATCGGGCGGCGGTCGTCGAACGGATGCATCGGCCTCTACAACGAACATATTGAAGAACTTTTCGCGCTGACCAAGGTCGGGACACAGGTGTTGCTTATTTGACAACACAAGGATGTTTTAGCCGAATCCAGTTGCAAAAAACCGCCGGTTCGGTTTTCTAGGCTCACGAGGTACAGAACTACCCTGGATCCGGCGCGGAGCGTCGGACAGACAATTGGAGATTGAGATGAAAAAAGTCCTGCTTGTTTCGGCCGTTGCCGTTCTCGCCGCCACCGCAGCTCACGCCGGCACCGTTGCGCCGCCGATCATGGAGCCGCACGTTGTTGTCGAAACCTCGACCTCGTCGTCGTCGGCCGGCATCATCGTTCCGCTGCTGTTCATCGCCGCCGTTGCCGCTGCGATCTGGCTGCTCTGATCGAGACATTCGGTCAGGTCTTCGGACCCAACCGAGGAAAGCCCCGCCAAACGGCGGGGTTTTTCTTTGCCTGATCTGTTTACCTGACTGACGGAAAACAAAAAAGACGCCCGGGGCCGCTGGCCTCGGGCGTCTTTCTGTCTTGGACAGGCGAATCAGATCGATTCGGAAATCCAGCTGTCGAGCGCGGTCTTGGGCGCTGCCCCGACCTTCTGCGACACGACTTCGCCGTCCTTGAACATGAACAGCGTCGGAATGCCGCGCACCCCCATCATCGCGGGCGATTGCGGGTTCTCGTCCACATTCACCTTGGCGATCTTGATCTTGTCGCCGTACTGGGTGGCCAGCTCTTCGAGGGCGGGGCCGATCATCTTGCAGGGTCCGCACCACTCGGCCCAGAAATCCACGACCACCGGAACGGTGGATTTCAGGACTTCTTCTTCGAAGGTGGCGTCGGTGACGGATATGGTGGACATCAAATTGCTCCTTGGCATATTTTGTTGGTCAGAACCTAAGAACCGCCTACCGGGCCGTCAAGGCGGCCAATTGCGCGCAGGGCAATCCCCGGGGTCAGGGTCATGAGCGCGCCGGTGCGTGTCCAGAGCACTGCCGTTTCGATGACGCGCCCCGGATAGACCTCGCCCAATGCCAGTTCATAGGCTCCAAGCTGGCGCAGGATGCCCTCGGGGATGTCGGCCTCGGTCGCCGGAACCGATTGATTTGTCTTGAAATCCACCGCCAGAACCCGATCCGGCTCGACGATCAGCCGGTCGACGATGCCGTGTATCCGGGTGCGGCCCGCGACGGTCGCGGGGGCCGAGATCTCCACTTCGGCCAACGTGCCCGGGGCGAACAAGGGCGCGAGGTCGGAGTTGTCGAGCACCGCAAAGATTTCGCCCAAAAGGGTCTCGACCTCATCGGGGCGGGCCGCATCCTCGCCAAACGCCAGCAGGTCGCCCGCGATGCGCGGCCAGTCGTCGCGGTCATAGGCCGGAAGAAACTCGAGCAGCCGGTGAATCTGCCGTCCGTGGCGAAGCGCGGCGTCGAGGTCTGCTCCTTCCTCGGCGCCCGCGACGATCTTGGCCCCGCCAAGGTCGGACGGAACGAGTGGGCCGGGCGGCACGATCGGGGGGCTGGGCTGTGTCGTGATCCAGGCGGGCAGCGGTTGCGGCACGCTATCGTCAGACGCCGGGGCGTCACCGCCGGCCCGTTCCGGCCACGTGCCGAGTTGAAACCTCTGCCCTTCGCCAAGCGCGAAATCCTGCGTTTCCGCCCCGACCGCCTGCAACCCGCTTTCGACGATCCGATACCAGCTCTGCCCCGGATCGCCGACCTTTCCGGCGGCCGCCACGATCAGCCAGCTTTCCGCCCGCGTCATCGCCACATAGAGCAGCCGCATATCCTCTTCGTGGTCGCGCTCGGCCTTGGCGTTCAGCGCGTCCTGCATCGCGCCGGGGGTCTCGGCGGACCGGCTCTTCCAGGCCACGCGATGCGTGTCCAATGCGACCAGTTCGCCGGAATTCGGCGGGTTCCGCCTGGCGGTGTCGGGCAGAATCACGATCGGCGCCTCCAACCCCTTGGCCCCGTGCACCGTCATCACCCTGATCTGGTCGCCGGCGCTGTCGACCTGGCGCTTGATCTCGACCTCCTCGGCGGCCAGCCAGGTCAGGAATCCGGTCAGGCTGGGCACCTCGGTGCGCTCATAGGCCATGGCCTGGGTCAGCAGCGCGTCGATGCCTTCCTCGGCCTCGGGGCCAAGCCGGGCAATCAGGTGCCGGCGGCCATCGTGGCGGGTCAACAGCCGGTCGATCAGGTCGTAGGGCCGAAGAAAATCGGCCTGATCGCGCAGGTCGGTCAGGGTTTCGACGGTGCGGCGGTGATCCTCTGCCCGGTCGCGCAGAACATTCCACAGGTATTTCCGCCCACGCCCATGGGCGAGCCTGAACAGCGCGTCCTCGCTCAGCCCGAACAGCGGCGAGCGCAGCGCGGCGGCCAGTGACAGATCGTCCTCGGGCGTGGCCAGAAACGCGAGCGTCGCGGTCAGATCCTTGACCGCAAGCTCGCCCCCGATTCGCAGCCGGTCGGCCCCGGCAATCGGCAGGTTGCGCGCCTTGCAGGCGCGGATGATCTGGTGAAACACCTCGGACCTGCGGCGTACCAGCACCAGCACGTCGCGCGGGCGAATCGGGCGCGCGCCAAGGTCGTCATCGGGAACGGAGCCACCGGCAAGCATCTCGGCGATGGCGTCGGCCACGGCGTTGGCCAGCCTGACCTGCCCGTCCTCGGGCGACGGCGTGTCGACCGGATCGGTCCAGGGGCGCGGCTCATCGGCCTTTTCGTTCTCGATCGCGGGCCACAGATCGACCCGCCCGGGCCGCTCGCCGTGAAAGGCGCGATGCTTGATCTCCTGCCCAAGACCCGCCGCACCCTCAAGCGCGCGGTCCACCAGCCCGAGCACCGCGGCGGATGAGCGGAAGGAGTATTCCAGTTGCAGCGCGCCCAGCCTTTGCCCGACGCCTGCAAGTGCGGTGCCGAACTGGTCGCGCATCCGGATGAACTCGGCAGGATCGGCGCCCTGAAACGAATAGATCGACTGTTTCTGATCGCCGACCACAAATAATGTGCGGTGCCGGTCAGACCGGGCGCTTTCGCCGGTGGTGAATTCGCGGGCCAGGCTCTCGATCACCCGCCATTGCGCCGGGCTGGTGTCCTGGGCTTCGTCGACAAGGATATGGTCGACGCCGCCATCCAGCCGGAACAGAACCCAGGCCGCGACCACCGGATCGTTCACCAGACGCCCCGCCCGCAGGATCAGGTCGTCGAAATCGAGCCAGCCGCGAAGCTGTTTGCGGCGTTCGTATTCAGTGAGGAAGAGCCGGGCGAATCCGTGCAGGGCACGGGTCTTGCGGGCCGCGTCCAGCCGGATGCGCAGATCGCGCGCATCTTCGATCCGGGCCATGAGACCGTTGAGCGCGTCCATCAGATGCGCCGCGGCCCCGGTCCGCGTGCCCTTGGTGGGGAAACTGTCAATCTTGGCGGCGAAGGGGGCGGTAGCGCCAGAGCCGGTCAGAAACACGCTCTCAAGCACCGGCAGATCGGATGTGGTCAGCGGGTCGTTGCGAATCGCGGTCAGTTTGACCGCGGCCTTGGCGTCGTTTGTGCTGCCGCCGGCGAGGATGCCGCGCAACTCCTCGATCATCGCCGCATCGCCGGGCGCAAACGCGCGGTCGGCAAGCGCGTCGTCGTCAAACCCCGACGGCAGATCGAACCACCCCCAGATGGTTTGCGCCGTCGTCTCTGCCTCGAATGCCTCGCGCCGAGACAGGATCTCGCGGGTCAGCCTGGCGATGTCGTCGCCCGAATAAAATTCCGCCAGCGCCTCGAACCGCGGGCGATCCTTTCCGGCGGCCATATCCTCGACCACTTCGGTTTGCAGGATTTTCGCCGTGCGCTCGTCCATTTCAGTGAAATTCGGCGTGACCTCGGCTTCCAGCGGAAAGCGCCGCAGGATCGAAGCGCAGAACGAGTGGATGGTCTGAATTCGCAGCCCGCCCGGCGTCTCGATCGCACGGGCGAAAAGCTGGCGGGCAAAGCCGAGGTCGGGCACATCCGCCTCGCCCAGTTCCTTCAGGGCGGCGCACAACTCGGCGTCCGGCTTCATCGCCCATTCGCCCAACCGCTTGAACAGGCGGTTCTGCATCTCGCTCGCCGCGGCCTTGGTGTAGGTGAGGCACAGGATATTCTGCGGCGAGACCCCGGCCAGCAACAACCGCGCGACGCGGTCGGTCAGCACGCGGGTCTTGCCCGAACCGGCATTGGCCGACAGCCAGGTGTTGGCGGTGGGATCGGCGGCTTCGATCTGGCGCAGGGTCGCGTCGCTCTGGCGCATCAGCCGACCTCCTCGGGGCTGGGCCTTGTGCCGTGATCCCATTCGCCGAATCGTGAAAGGTGGTCGTAGTCACCGGCAAAGCGCTGCGTTTCCACCACGCGCCGGGCGATGTAGCCTTGGCTGCGGCGCGCATAGGCGTCGATCAACTCGATCAGCCCGCTTCGGGTCGTTTCGATGTCTTCCGCCCCGATCTGGATGCGCTCGAATTTCGGTGTCGCGCCCAGCCCGATATAGGCGACCTCGGCGACCCGGGCCTTCGCCAGACCCTTGAACGCCCCGGCCTCGGCCATCACGGCCTCGAGCAGGAGTTGTTTGTCATAGTTCGCGCGTTGCTTTGCCGTCGGGATCGCGCCGGTCTTGTAGTCGTAGATGTAGAGCGCGCCCTCGCCATCGCGGTCGATCCGGTCGGCGGTACCTGTCAGGGTGAAGCGGTCGGGGATCGCGTCATACTCGCCCCGCACCTCGGTCGCGGCAAGTGCTGCGCGCGCCGCGCGGTCGACCTCGCCTTCCAGAAAAGCATCGGCAACCCGGCCGAGTTTGGCCAGCCACAACACCCGGGCGGCGGGCCACGGCGCGTCCTCCTCCAGGACCTCGGCAGCGATTCGCATCAGCCGTTCGCGGGCGGAGTCATGCGGTTCTGTCCCGTCACGCTCGTTCACGAACCGCTCCATCACCCTGTGCAGAATGGTGCCGCGCAACGGCGCGTCGGGCGACCGGTTCAGCGGCCCGAGCGGGCGCAGGCCGAGCACCTTTTCGGCGTAGATCGAATAGGGATCGCGAACCAGCTTGCCGATGCGAGTGACCGACAGACGCTTCGGCCGCGCCTCGACCGGCGGGCAGGGCGCGGGGCGCGGGGCCGGATCGGTGCGGGGCGTCGCCTCCATCGCGGCGGCCAGATCGAGCCAGCCTTGGCCCCGGCCGCGCATCGCGGCGAGCGCCGCCTTGCCCTCGGGCGACATGCCCTGCATCAGGTTGGTCAGCCGGTTCAGCCAGCGCGACGGCACGGTTTCGCTTTCGGCATCGCGGACCGAACGGGTCAGCACAACCTGCGGCGCGGCAATCGCCTGTTGGAAGTCATGCGCGGAGAGGCCGATCTGACGCTCTGGCAAAAGCAGCCCGGCCTTGTGTCGCATCTGCCGGTTCATCCACGGGTCAGGCGCGGGCAGGCCGGGCCAGATGCCATCATTGAGCCCGGCCAGCACGACCAGGTCGGCCCCCTGAACCCGTGCCTCGAGCGTGCCCCAGATCTTCACCCCCGGATGCGGCGCGTTGGGGTCATGGACTTCACCCCGCGCCAGCACCGCCGCGAACAGGTCGCGGAAGTCGGTGACAGACATCGTGCCGCCGTGCGGGGCCTCGCGCAGCAGTTCGTCGACCACCTTGCGCGCCTCGCGCCCTGCCGGCATGTCCCAAAGCCCGCCAGATCCCATACCGCCGGGACCCGCCGCCAGCCGGGTCGCGATTGCGAGGATTCGAGCCACATGCTCGCTCAGCTCACCCGAGCCGGAATGCGCGAATTCGCCAAGAATAGAGCCTATCCAGTGGGCCCATTCCAACCGATCCTGCCGTTTCCCGGCCCAGCCGATCAGCGTCTCCGGGGTCGGATAGGGCATGTCCTCACGCAGCGCCTCAAGCTCGAGATCACGGGTGTGGCGCAGGTGCTCGCCCCGCATGTCGCTGCCGGAATTGGTCAGGGGATGCTTGAGCAGGGTCAGGAGGTCCGGCCCGGTGATCCGGCTTCCCGCCATTTCCGCCACATGGCGCAGGAACCGCCCCGGCGCGGTCAGCGGCAGGGGGCGACCGGCGCTGTCGTCGGGCTCGATCCGCCAACGATCCAGCGCCGCCGTGACCTGCCGCGTCAGCAGGCGATCGGGCGTGATCAGGGCGGCGGTGATGCCGTCCTCGACCGCCTTGCGCAAAATCAGCGCGATGGCGGTCGCTTCGATCCGCGGCGCGGGTGCTTCGATCAGGGTCATGGCAGCGGTCGCGCCGGTCACATCGCCAAACGCCGGCCCCTCGACCTGCCATTGATCCGTCACCGGCGCGGGACGCAGGGCGAGCGAGACCAGCGCATTGCGCGGGGCCGAGGGCGGCGGCGTGTCGTCCCAGGTGCGAACCGCCTTGGGCGGCAGGTTCAGCCCGCGCAGAAGGCGGGTGAAGCGAAACTGCGGGTGATCCTCGGCGGCCAGCGCATCCTCCATCCCGTCCCAGACCTCGGGCGGCATGTCGAAATCAAAACCGGGCAGGATCAACGCGCCCTGCGGCAGGCGCGCGACCGCCTGCATCAGCATCTGGGTCGCCCCGCGCGAGCCGGTCGAGCCTGCCACGATCACCGGATCGGTCGGCGGCGCGGATTTCCGGCCTTGCACCAAGCGCTCTATCACCTGGCGCTGACGGGCCTCCTGGTCGGGTGGCTCGCCACTGTCGCTGCCGAAAAAACGCTCGACCACGTCCAGAAAGGTCAGGCTGCGCTGCCAGTGTCCCGACAGGTCGGTAACGTCGAGGCTGCGCACCGCCTCCGGGTCGACGCCCTCGCCCTGCATCTCGTCCATCAGGCCGGCCAGGCTGTCGGCCAGGTCGAACAGCGCGGCGCGCGGGGCGAGGTCGGGCTGGCGGTCGAGCAACTGGCCGATCAACTCTGACAGCTCGAGCCGCCGCCGCAGCGGTGACACGGCGGGCGGCATGTCGGCAAAGGCGGCATCCCGACCCAGATCGGTGACCAGCCGCAGACGCGGCAAGAGCAGCCCCGGCCCCTCGTCGAACAGCTCGGCCAATCGCCGCTGCATCCGGCGGGTGTTCACGAACAGGGTGACGCGCGCCAATGCCTCGGGCGGATGGTCGGCCATCCGCGCCCGCAACCCCGCGACCACCGTACGCGGAAAGTCAATACCCGGCGGCAGGGCAAAGACACGCGGCTCGCGTGCGGGGTCAAACATGCCGGGCCTCACGGTCAGTCATCATAGGAGAACTCCCCTTCAATAGGGTCGAATATCATGCCCCAACGCGGATCTGTCGCGCTCGCCTCGACGATCCGTTCGTTATCGGTGCGACCGGGAGTGAAGGCCAGGGACAGCGCGCCGGGCGGGGCGAGCGAGCCAAGTCTGTCGGGCCACTCGACCAGGCAGATCGCCGTGTCGAAAGCGTCGGTCAGGCCAAGTTCCTCGACATCGTCGGGATGGGTCAGGCGGTAAAGATCGGCGTGCCAGATCTCGACCGTTGGGGTTTCGTAGGTCTGGACCAGCGTAAAGGTCGGGGACGGCACATCTTCCACCGGGGCACCGTCGGCGGACTGGCGGGCGTGGATCAGCGCGCGGGCGAAATGGGTCTTGCCCGCGCCGATCGGGCCATCGAGCAGGAATACGTCGCCGGGAGCCAGGCGCGGGGCAATCGCACCTGCGAATCGAGCGGTTGCCTCGGGCGAGGAAAGGATGAAACGGGCGGACCAGGCGGACATGCCCCTGTTGTAGCCCGCGCCCGCCGCCTCGCAAGGGCAATCACGCCTCGGCGTGGATGGGTTGGGGGATTGGCTGCGGCGTGTCCGGTTTCGTCGCTTCGCTGGTGCCGGTGGCGGGCGTGAAATCGACAAGGGTGGCGCCGCCGTCCAGCGGCACTGCGCGGCAGGTGACCGAACGCCCGTCCTTCAAAACGATATCCGCCGAAAAGGCCTCGCGCGCATCGAGACGGGTGACGAAATCCTTGAGCGAGGGCCAGACCGGGCTGGGCGCGGCCATTGCGCGCCAATGTTCCATCGTGTCGACAATCGACAGGTCCGTCAGTGTCTCGGACGGATCGACCCCCCACAGCTTGGCATAGGAGCGGTTGGTGGTGGCCAGCACGCCGCCCGGCATGAACACCGCAACCGCCTGGGGCAGCGCGTCGAGCGTGGCTTGGCCAATGGTCAAATCGGTGCGATAACGGCGGGCCGTCATGGTCTCGACCGAGACATCTTCGAACAACAGCGCCACCGCCCCGTCGGGATGCGGCCGCCCGGTCACGCGGTAGGTCTGGCCGGCGGGCAGGGTCCAGGTTTCCTCGTAGGTGCCGTTTTCCGCCGCCTCGACCAGGTGCGCGAGATGCTGACGCCAGGATTTGTAGTCCTTCGGCTCGGGGATCATCCGATGTTCGCGCAGCTTGTCGAGAAAGGCCGAAAGGCTGGGTTGGCCGCTGAGAAACTCGGCGGGCAGCATCGTGAGATCGAGCAGGGCGGGGTTGAACAGCCTGAGTTCGCGGTCCCGGTCGAAGATCGCAAGGCCGGTGGGCAGGGCGGCGAAGGTCTTGGACAGGGTCGAGACGAAGGCATCGCGCGAGGTCTCGGCCTCGACCAGCCGGTCGACAGGGGACGCGGAATAGAGCCGCTCGCCCTCGCCGAACGGCTGCTGCGATATCTCGAACCAGTGGCGTGTCTCGTCGCCCAGCGGCGTGACTGCCACCCGCTGCCGTGGCGACTGGGGATCGGTGTCGGGCAGCACGCCGAATGGCGGCTGCGGCGGCCAGACGCGAAGATCGTCGACTCCGTGGACGACATCCACCAGATCGAGATAGGCCCGGTTGCACCATGTGATGCTGCCGTCCGCCCCTGACCGCCAGACGGGATAGGGCAAGAGATCGGCGGTGGCGCGCAGGCTTTCGAGTTCGTGAGACATGGCGGCGAGGCTGAAATGGTCGACTTCATGGGTCGGGCGGGTTGCCTCGCTGCCTTCAAGGTGCAGGCGGGCGACGCCATCGTGCCATTGCGCGCGCAACTGGCTGGCGCCATCGGATGATGGCAGGGTCAATTCGCCGACCTCGGCCAGTTCGGAGATCCTGGCGGCGAGGTCGGGGAACGAGGGCGACAGCAGCCCGCTGAGCCGCGCCCAGTCGCTTCGGCCCGGCGGAGCCCGGGCGAGGATCGCGCGGGCCGGAGGGGTGGCGTCCAGCAACTCCCGGTCGTCGAAGATGAACACGACCCGGCCACGCTCATCCGCCGCGAAGCCGCGCAACCGGCTGGCCGAGCGCCGGTCGAGAAGCGCAAAGCCCGCAAGCACCGCCAGCGCGGCGGCGAAGGCGCCAAGCACGATCGAGAGGGCAAGAAGCGTGGTGACCATTCCGGCGGGTCCGGGGCTGTTTCGGTTAACCAAACCCTAGCGACAGATGGTTAACAGAGGCTTAAGGCAGCGAGCCTGTCAGCTTTGAAACCGGACGTTCTCGCCCAGGACGGGCGCGCGTTCGGGCGCTTCGATGCCATTCGTCCCGTCGCGCCTCCAGACCAACTCGGCGATGGCGCCGGATTGTTCGCCCGGTTCGGCCCTGCCGGTATAGGGGTTGGTGCCATTGGCGAAGTTGAACTCGGCCCCGGTGCGCTCGATCAGTGTCTTGGCGATGAACAAGCCCAGCCCCATGCCCTCGTATCCGGGCCGCCGCGGATCGTTCTTGCGCCGGCCCTTGCGGATGAACGGGTCTCCGATCCGGCCCAGCAGGTGCGGCGGATAGCCGGCCCCGTCGTCGATGATGCGCACGCTGATGGTGGTATCGGTCCAGCAGGCCTCGACCCAGACCGTCGTCGCGGCGAAATCGACGGCGTTCTGGATCAGGTTGCGCAACCCGTGGATGATCTCGGGCTTGCGCAGGATGATCGGCTGCGCCTCCACCGGCACGTTGTCGCGCCCGGTCTGGATGACGATCTCCTTGCCGCGGTCGCGATGCGGTTCGGCAGCCTCTTCGATCACCGCCGACAGAGGGGCCTGGCGCAGCAGCAGGTCGTCCTTTCCCGCGCGCCCCATCGAACGCAGGATGTCGCGGCAACGGTCGGCCTGTTCGCGGATCAGCACCGCGTCCTCGCGCATGTCCGACCCCTCTTCCAGCTCGCCGATCATCTCGGAAGAGACCAGCTTGATGGTGGCCAGGGGCGTGCCAAGCTCATGCGCGGCGGCCGCGACCACACCGCCAAGGTCGGTCAGCTTCTGTTCGCGGGCCAGCGCCATCTGCGTCGCCAGAAGCGCGTTCTGCATCGACTGGATTTCCGAACTGACGCGGCGGGTATAGAGGCCGATGAAGATCACCGAGACGATGATCGCGCCCCAATAGCCCAGCTCGAACAGGTCGGGCATCCGAAGGATCGTGCCGCTGACGGTCTTCAGTGGCAGATGTGCCCAGGTGACGGTGGATATGATCGCGATCGCCGCAATCCCGATGACGACCGCCGAGCGCAGCGTCAGCGCCGTGGCGGCGATGGTGACCGGCGCGATGATCAGCAATGCGAACGGGTTGTTGATGCCGCCGGTCAGAAACAGCAGCGCGCCGAGTTGCAGGCTGTCGAACAGGAGGATCAGTGTCGCATCACGCTCGCCGACGCGGCTGTTTTCGGGAAAGACGAAGGACGAGATCAGGTTGGCGATGATCGACAGACCGATCACGATGGCGCTGAGCCCGAGGTTCAGGTCCAGGTCGAGCAGCCGTTGACTGACCCCGATGGCGGCGATCTGGCCGGCAATCGCCACCCAGCGCAGCACCACCAGGGTGCGCAACCGAATCCAGCCGTTTTGCGGGCCGTCCCGGAATAGCGACTCAGTGCTGTCGGACATGTGCTGTTTTTGGCCCGCTGGCTGATTGCGTCATATTGGTCCCTTGTTAGTCGGGGCGCGTTGAAGGATCAATGTCGCCGCGAGAACACAGGAGAAACGCATGAAACCCATTACCGCGATCCTTGCCCCGCTTGGCATCGTCGTGATCGCCGGCGCCGCCTGGTGGCTGCTCAGACCGACCGACAGCGACCAGTTCGCCGCCTGCCGCAGCACCGAGATCGGCACCGGCGTGGCCTCGATCGGGGGGCCGTTCACGCTGGTCGACGAAAACGGCACGACGGTGACCGATGCGGATGTCTTCACCAAGCCGACGCTGCTCTATTTCGGCTATACGTTCTGCCCGGATGTCTGCCCGCTGGACAGCACGCGCAACGCCGATGCGCTCGACCTGTTGCAGGACAGGGGTTATGACGCGCAGGCGGTGTTCATCTCGATCGACCCCGAGCGCGACACGCCCGAGCGGGTGGCCGAGTTCACCGACCTGATGCATGACGACATGATCGGGCTGACCGGCTCGCTCGAGCAGGTCAAGGTGGCCAGCCAGGCCTACAAGACCTATTTCCGCAAGGAAGAGGATGGCGACCCGGAATACTACCTCGTGGACCACTCGACCTTCACCTACCTGGTGTTGCCCGAGCACGGGTTTCTGGAGTTCTTCCGCCGCGACGAAACCCCCGAGGGCATGGCCGAAAAGACCGCGTGTTTCATCGACGCGGCCAAATAGGCACATTCGCCGTCGCGATCAAATTGACCCCCGGCGCTGGCGCGCATAATGTCGCACCAGCGAACAGCTTTAGGGGACGTCATGGCGGATAGCGATCTTCGGGAACTCGGCGAGGACAAATCACTTCTTCTCGTCGACGACGACGAGCCGTTCTTGCGCAGGCTGGCGCGGGCGATGGAGAAACGCGGCTTTGAACCGGAGACCGCCGAGACGGTCGCCGGCGGCAAGGCCATCGCCATGGCGCGTCCGCCGGCCTATGCGGTGATCGACCTCAGGCTCGAGGATGGCAGCGGGCTGGATGTGGTCGAGGCGCTGCGTGAAAAGCGGCCGGATGCGCGGATCGTGGTGCTGACCGGCTACGGCGCGATTGCGACCGCGGTGGCGGCGGTCAAGGTGGGGGCGACCGACTATCTGTCCAAGCCCGCCGATGCCGATGACGTGGTCAACGCGCTGCTGGCAAAGGGCGACGAACTGCCGCCGCCGCCCGACAACCCGATGAGCGCCGACCGCGTGCGGTGGGAGCATATCCAGCGGGTCTATGAGTTGTGCGACCGCAACGTGTCGGAAACCGCCCGTCGGCTGAACATGCATCGCCGCACGCTGCAGCGCATTCTTGCAAAACGAAGCCCGAAATAGGGTCTGCGCGATGCGCATCGCCCTGCTGCCCATTTGCGTTTTTGCAATGACCGCCTGTGCCAATGCGCCCGCGCCGGTAGCGGGCGTGCAGTTCCTGCCCGATCAACAGGGGTTGGCGGTGGTGCCCGGCGGCCTGCGGGTCGACTTCGGGCGCGCACCCTCTGGCGTGGTGGCGGCGCTTGACCGCGAGCTTGGTCCGGGGCGGGCGTTGTCCGTGGCGGGCTGTCCGACAGGCGTGGCGCAACAACGCGCCTGGGGCGATCTGGTTTTGACCTTTACGGGCGAGGAATTCGTCGGCTGGCGCAGCGGCGCGACCCATGCCGGCACGGTCTGCGCGTCAGCCTGAGAGCCGAGAACAGACCCTAACCAAGGGCTTTCGACAGGGTTTCGTGGCGCGCGACGAAGGCATGGCGAACCTCGACCGGCGGGCGCAGGGTAATGGTGTGGCCGTCGATGATGCCTTCATCGGGCTTGCCGAAGAACCGGTCGCTTTCCTCTTCGGAGAATCCGGCAATCTGCGTCGCCTCAAGCCAGGCCGAGACCCGGTCCGCCCGTTTGATCGCCCGCTTCACCGTTTGCGGCACTTCGGCAGGCAGCCCGAACCTGATGTGAATCGCCGCCTGCAAGCGCGCGTCCAGCTCTCCGTAGGAAGGGCCGACCGCGGCCTTGACCGGCGAAATCATGTCACCGATCACGTATTCCGGCGCATCGTGCAACAGCGCCGCCAGCCGCCATTTGGTCGGTGCGCCGGGGTTCATCCGGCCATAGAGCGCCTCGACCAGCAGCGAGTGTTCGGCCACGGAATAGGGCCAATCGCCGAAGGTCTGCCCGTTCCAGCGCGCCACGAAGGCGAGGCCGTGGGCGATGTCCTCGATCTCGATATCCATCGGCGTCGGGTCGAGCAGGTCGAGCCTGCGCCCCGACAGCATCCGTTGCCAAGCGCGCGCGGGTTTCTGGGCCATGTGTCATCCGGGGCAATGTGGTTTCGCACTTGCCTAGCCCCTGGAGAAAAAAACCGCAATTCGAACGGATCGCTCAGGCGGTTTCGATGGTGATCCGCCCGTCCGGCACGCCCTTGTCCTTGAGGGTCTGCACCACAGCGTCGATCATCGGCGGCGGCCCGCAGACATAGAAGCGGCGGTCGTAATCCTCCAGCACATCGTCCAGCATGTCGCCGTCGATCATCCGGTTGAAAAGCCCGTCGACCGCTTCGTCGGTCACGGTAAAGACGGTTTTCAACCCATCCATCCCTTCGAATTCCTCGCGCCGGATGATGTCCTTTTCCAGCCGGTTGCTGAAGATCAGCGTGCAGCCGTCCAGCGCATCGTCGCGTTGGCGCCGGCGCAGGATCGCGATGAAAGGTGTCACACCTGCGCCCCCGGCGATGAACACGCCCGGCCCCGCGTCGGTGATCGCGCCGAAGACATCGCCAACGATGACCTTGTCGCCGGGGCGCATCTTGCCGATCTGCTCGGTTACGCCGCCGTGGTCGGGATAGCTCTTGATGGTGAATTCAAGGAAATCGTCCTCGGGCAGACTGGTCATGGTGAAAGGCCGCGCCTCGTCGCGCCAGCCGTCACGGTCCAGTGCCAGCTCGACGGCCTGACCGGGCTCGAAAGTGAACCTCTCGGGCTTGTCGAACCGCAGGCAATGCACGTCGTGGGTGACCGGCTCGATCTGGTTCAGGGTGAGTATATGTGTCATCGGCGCCTCCTCGTGTTTCGCGTCGGCTCATGTCCTTCATATGGTTCGATGCGCGACGGTGAAAAAGGTTCCGATCGGATTGCGGGGTTTCGACGTATTGCCCGCGAGGCATCGCCGATTGTGCGCATCCCGCCCGGATGCTAGATGCCCGGCAAACAGATGGAGAATGGACGTGAGCACCGATTACATCGTCAAGGACATCGCTCTGGCCGATTATGGCCGCAAGGAGCTGGATATCGCCGAAACGGAAATGCCGGGCCTGATGGCGCTGCGCGAGGAATACGGCGAAAGCCAGCCGCTCAAGGGTGCGCGGATCGCCGGCAGCCTGCACATGACGATCCAGACCGCCGTGCTGATCGAGACGCTGGTGGCGCTGGGCGCGCAGGTGCGCTGGGCGTCGTGCAACATCTTTTCGACCCAGGACCATGCCGCGGCGGCCATCGCGGCGGGCGGAACGCCGGTGTTCGCGATCAAGGGCGAGACGCTTGAGGAATACTGGGACTACGCCGACCGGATCTTTCAGTTCGACGAGGGTGGCGCGAACATGATCCTCGACGATGGTGGCGACGCGACGCTTTACATCCTGATCGGCGCGCGGGTCGAAGAAGGCGAGACCGACCTGATCGAGACCCCGACCAGCGACGAGGAAGTGGCCCTTTTCGCCCAGATCAAGAAGCGGATGGCGGCCAGCCCCGGCTGGTTCGTGAAACAGCGCCACATGATCAAGGGCGTGTCGGAAGAAACCACCACCGGGGTGCATCGTCTCTACAAGATGATGGAAAAAGGGCACCTGCCGTTCCCGGCGATCAACGTGAATGACAGCGTCACCAAGTCGAAATTCGACAACAAGTATGGTTGCAAGGAAAGCCTTGTCGACGGCATCCGCCGCGCCACCGACACGATGATGGCAGGCAAGGTTGCGGTGGTTTGCGGCTATGGCGACGTCGGCAAAGGCTCGGCGGCCAGCCTACGTGGTGCGGGTGCGCGGGTGAAAGTCACCGAAATAGACCCTATTTGCGCGCTTCAGGCCGCGATGGACGGGTTCGAGGTGGTTCTGCTGGAAGACGTGGTGTCATCGGCGGACATCTTCGTCACCACCACCGGCAACAAGGACGTGATCCGCATCGAGCATATGCGCGAGATGAAGGACATGGCGATCGTCGGCAACATCGGCCACTTCGATAACGAGATTCAGGTGGCCAGCCTCAAGAACCACAAGTGGACCAACATCAAGGACCAGGTCGACATGATCGAGATGCCGTCGGGCAACCGGATCATCCTGTTGTCCGAGGGGCGGCTCTTGAACCTCGGCAACGCCACCGGCCATCCGTCCTTCGTGATGTCGGCCAGTTTCACCAACCAGGTTCTGGCCCAGATCGAGCTTTGGACGCGCGGTGAGGAATACGGCAACGAGGTCTATATTCTGCCCAAGCACCTGGACGAAAAGGTTGCCCGGCTGCACCTGGACCGGATCGGCGTGAAGTTGTCGACGCTGAGCGCAGAGCAGGCGGACTATATCGGCGTGAAGCCCGAAGGGCCGTTCAAGCCCGAGCACTACCGCTACTGAATTGGCGGCAGGTTCCCGCGATCTGGCGGGAACCTGCCCGTTTCGGCGACGTGGATCGGCAGATTCCGGCGCATGGCCGGCGGGCGGTGCGGCGCCGGGAACCAAAACGGGCATGGCGGGTTTCCATCTCGTTCCTGTGAACGAAGGAGATCTGACATGAAACTCAAGACGTTGACGATGACCGCGGCGGTGGCCGCGTTGATGGCGGGCGGCGCTGTCGCCCAGGACACCCAGCCGAGCGAGATGACCACGGGCGACACGATGTCCGCGCCCGAAATGCAGCCGGCCTTTACCTCGATCGAGGAAATGACCGTCGGTGACGTGATCGGCACGGTCACCTATGACCCGGACGGCAATCGGATTGCCGAAATCGACTATGTGATCGCCGGCACCGACGGGCCTGCGGCAGTGCTGGGCATCGGTGGGTTCCTGGGCCTTGGCGAATACACCGTTGCGGTGCCGCTGGACGAGTTCACCCTGCGCGAGGACGGGCGGACGTTCGAGCTGGGCACCAGCAAGGAAGCGCTCGAAGCCCTGCCCGAATTCGACGAAAGCAACGCCGAAAGCCTGCCCGACGACCTGGTGATCGGAAGCCTGATGCCGGACGACGACGCGATGTTGCCGGATGACGCGGACACGGGCGTCGAAGATGACACCGGCGACGGCGACACTGGCGAAGGCGATATGGGCGACGAAGGCGATACCGGTGACGGCGAGTCGAAGTAACCCTGTTTCACCGTCACAACTGCGAAGGGCGCGCTGTCAGGGCGCGCCCTTCATGAATTCTAGTCTGCCTCACCGAAGCCGAAGGTCTCGGTGACATAGTCGATATCCTTGTCGCCCCGTCCCGACAGGTTGAGCAGGATCGACTTGCCCGGATGCTTCGGTGCCTCACGCATGGCAAACGCGATTGCGTGGGCGCTTTCAAGCGCGGGGATGATCCCCTCGTGACGCGAGATCGCGTAGAAGGCATTCAGCGCCTCCTTGTCGTCGCAGGCGGTGTAGGTGACCCGACCGGTGCGGTGAAGATGCGCATGTTCCGGCCCTACGCCGGGGTAGTCCAGCCCGGAGGCAATGGTATGAACCGGCGCAGGCTCTCCGTCCTTGTCCTTCAGCACGATGGTGCGGAAGCCGTGGATATCGCCGTCTTCGCCATAGGTCAGCGTCGCGGCGTGATCGCCCAGATTGGATGACGTGCCGAGCGCCTCGACGCCGTAGAGCGCGACGCCCTCGTCATCCATGAACCCCGAGAACAGGCCCATCGCGTTGGAGCCGCCGCCGACGCAGGCCGCGACGATATCGGGCAGATCGCCGGTCATTTCCATGAATTGCTCACGCGCCTCGATGCCGACGATATGCTGGAAATCGCGCACCATCATCGGGAACGGGTGCGGTCCGACGACCGAGCCGATGGCGAACAGCGTCGTGTCCGCCTGCGGGACATAGGCGTTGAAGGCGCTGTCGACCGCCTCTTTCAGCGACCGCCCGCCAAAACCGACCGGCACCACGGTTGCACCTAGAAGCTTCATGCGGGTGACGTTGGGCGCCTCTTTCTCGATGTCGATCTCGCCCATGTGAATTTCGCATTCCATGCCGAAATAGGCCGCGGCAGTGGCCAGCGCCACGCCATGCTGCCCGGCGCCGGTTTCGGCGATCAGCTTGGTCTTGCCCATGTGCTTGGCCAGCAGCGCCTCGCCCATGCAGTGGTTGAGCTTGTGCGCGCCGGTGTGGTTCAGGTCTTCACGTTTGGCATAGATCTGCGCCCCGCCGCATTTGTCGGACAGGTTCTTGAGATAGCTGACCGGGGTGGGTCGTCCCTGGAAATGCTTTCGGATATAGCGGAGATCACGGATGTATTCGGCCGATTTCGAGATCCGCAGATAAGCCTCGCGGATTTCCTTGAAATGCGGCTCCAGCGGCGGCGGCAGCATCGCGCCGCCATACTCGCCGAAAAAGCCTTCGCTGTCGGGCGTGCTCTTGAGATAGTTCATTCGTTTAAGATCTCCTCCGGTTTCACACCCGAGGTCTGGCAAGAAACCGGCGATCCGACAAGCGGCTTTCGTTTTCCGGCATGCCTTATCCGGCACGCTGCGTCGATGTGACAGGGGGAATTCAAGGCGAGAATTCCCTTTGGTTCGGCCGGGATTGGGCTTACCTTTCCGCCCGACAGGGTCTGCCCTGACGATATACAACCGGGAGAGTGAGTATGGGAAAACGTGACGATCTGATCGCCAAATATGCCGATGACCTCAGGAACAAGTGCGGGATGACACCCGACATGGACCTGCTGACCAAGGTTACCATCGGTTGCGGCCCGGCGATCTACAACGCCGATGCCGAAACCGTTGCCGCGACGCAGGAAAGCGAGCTTGAGACCGTGAAGAACAACTTCCTGATCAAGAAGCTGGGGCTGGCGGACAGCCCGGCGTTGATGGAGGCGATCAATTCGGTGCTCGACACCTATGGCCGGTCCGAGCGCAACAAGTATCGGCCGGTGGTCTACTACATGCTGACCAAGCATTTCGGCAAGGAATCGGTCTACGGCTGAACCGTTGAGCCGGACGGTGCAGGGCGGTCGGATCTTCCGGCCGCCTTTTTCGCTTCCGGCAACGCGTTGAATTCGAACAAAATTCGAAACACTTGGCGATTGCACCAACCGGCCACAGCCCATAGTGTCAGGGGCAAGACCAGGACGGTCGGACCTGATTTCAAAGAACACGTGTGGTGCTGAGGGAGCACGTGGGGTGGAAGGAGGGTTCCGAACGCGGGGTCGGGACCCTCCTTTTTATTTCAGAACAGCACCAGGATCGCGCCGATGATCGCACAGCCGATCGTCGCATAGCCGCCGTCGATCACGGTCAGCATGAATGGCCGCATTCCGTAGGCGTTGTTGATCATGATCCACGGCGAAATGAAGAACAGCCCGATCGCTCCGCCGTGCAGCAGGCCAGAGACGGGCGTGTCGATCCCGGCCAGCGCAAAGACATAGCGCATCAGGCCCGCGACAAGCACCATGCAGACCGCCGACAGCACGAAGGGCAGCGCGCTGCCGCCGACCGGTCTGCCATTCTCATCCGTCTCGATTCCCACCACGGCCAGCCAGGGTTTCGACAACGCCATATACCAGACCGCACCGAAAACCCATGAGCCGGCAGCAGCCGCGAGCACGTTGATCGTTTCCATTCGCCCTTCCCCTCTGCGTCGTTTTGTCGCGATTATGCAGAAGGACCGGGAAACCGCCTAACCTTTTTCGCCAGCTAGCTCCAGCACCACCCGCCACTCCTCCGGGGTCACGGGCTGCACCGACAGACGCGAATTGTTGACCAGCACCATGTCCTTCAAACGCGGCTCGGCCTTGCACATATCCAGCGTGACGGGATTTGCGATGGTGCGAACGGCCTTTACATCGACGCATTCCCAGCGTGGGTCGTCGGTGGTGCTGTCGGGGTGCGCTTCGGCACAGACCTCGACGATCCCGACGATGCGTTTTTCGTTCACCGAGTGATAGAAGAAGCCCAGATCGCCCAGCTTCATCTCGCGCATGTTGTTGCGCGCCTGATAGTTTCGCACGCCGTCCCATTCCTCGCCCGCGTCGCCCTTGGCAAGCTGGTCGTCCCACCCCCAAGTGTTCGGTTCGGTCTTGAAAAGCCAGTAGCGCATCAGCCTATCACCTTCTTCCATTCCTCGATCCGCACGTCGAAAAATAGCCCGGCCCGCGCATAAGGGTCGCCCTCGGCCCAGGCCTCGGCTTCGGCGCGGCTGTCGACGGTCAGGATCACGAGCGAGCCGCACATCGCGCCCCCCGCGTCCAGAAACGGCCCGGCCTGGGCCACCACGCCGGTGTCCGCGATATAGGCAAGGTGCGCGTCGCGGTTGGCCTTGCGGGTTTCGATGGCACCGGGCTTGTCAGTGCAGATCAATGCGAACATGCTCTATTCCTCTTTCAATGGCCGCGCGAACAACAGTTCGACCGCTTCCCTGACCGTGATTGCCTGATCGACGAGCGCCACCACCATATCGGCGATCGGCATGTCGATTCCTGCGGATGTGGCCGCGTTAGACACTGCTTTAGCCGTCGCGCGGCCCTCGACGGTGGTGCCGTCATCGGGCGTCGTTCCCCGGCCCAGTGCCAGGCCATAGGCGTAGTTGCGCGATTTCTCCGAGGTGCAGGTCAGCGCCAGGTCGCCGAACCCGGACAGGCCGGCCAGCGTTTCGGGATGCGCGCCGCGCGCGCCCGCAAACCGCGACATCTCGGCATAGCCCCGGGTCATCAGCGCGGCCCGCGCGCTTTCGCCAAGACCCGCGCCCATCGCGATGCCACAGGCGATCGCCACCACGTTCTTGAGCGCACCGCCCAGTTCGACGCCGGTCAGGTCGGTGGAGCGGTATAGGCGAAGGTTGGCGGTCGACAACGCCCGCTGCAACGGCTCGGGGTCTTTCGCGGCCAGTGTCAGCGCGGTGGGAAGCCCGGCGGCGATATCGACGGCGAAGCTCGGCCCCGACAGGATCGCCGGGGTCGCATCGGGACAGGTGCGCGCGATGATCTCGGCCGGGCCAAGTCCGGTGGCAAGGTCGATACCCTTGCAGCAGGCCACCAGCGTCTTGCCACGACACAAGGCCCGATGCTCGGTCAGGAATGCCGCGAGTTGCTGCATCGGCACGGCCAGCAGCAGGATATCGGCACTTGCAGCCCCGGCGATGTCGCCGGTCGCGACAAGGCTGTCGGGAAAGCCATGCCCCGGCAGGCGGCGGGTGTTTTCGCGCCGCTCCTGCATGTCGCCGGGGTCGCGCGCCCAGAGTGTCACCTTGCGCCCGTCGCGGGCAATCGAAATGGCCAGCGCCGTGCCGAAGGCGCCTGCGCCCAGAACCGAAATCCCGCTCATGCCTTCGCCCCTTTCTTGCCCGATCCAAGCATGGCGGGGCTCTGTTGGTCCAGTGGCCAGCGCGGGCGCGCGGCCAGCGTCATGTCGTCGGTCAACCCGGCGCGCAACCGCTCGATCCCGGCCCAGGCGATCATCGCGGCGTTGTCGGTGCAAAGCGCCAGGGGTGGGGCAAGGAAACGCGCGCCGAATTCCTTTGAAACAGTCTCTAATGCCGCCCGAATCTGCATGTTTGCCGAAACACCGCCCGCGACGGCAAAGACCGGGTCGAACGGATTCGAGGCTATGTATTCGCTCAGCGCGCGCCGCGATTTCTCGGCCAGCACGTCGGTGACAGCGGCCTGAAACCCGGCGCACAGGTCGGCGCGGTCCTGCACCCGCAGCCCGCCATGCGCCTCCACCAGCCTGTCGCGCTCTCGCAACAGCGCGGTCTTGAGGCCGGAAAAGCTCATGTCGCAACCCGGCCGGTCCAGAAGTGGGCGCGGCAAGGAAAACCGGGTCGGATCGCCCGATTTCGCCTCGGCCTCGACCGACGGGCCGCCGGGCTGTGGCAGGGCAAGCAGCTTGGCGGTCTTGTCGAACGCCTCACCGGGCGCATCGTCGATGGTGCCGCCAAGACGGGTGAAGTCGTCGATGCCGTGCGCGATCAGGAACTGGCTGTGACCGCCCGAAACGAGCAGCATCAGGTAGGGAAAACTCGCGCCATCGGTCAGCCGTGGCGTCAGGGCGTGGCCGGCGAGGTGATTGACCCCGATCAGCGGCAGGCCGGTGCCCGCCGCCAGCCCCTTGGCCAGCATGACCCCGGCCAGCACGCCGCCGATCAACCCCGGCCCGGCGGTCACCGCGATGGCGTCGAGCTGGTCAAGTGTCACGTTCGCGTCGGCCAGGGCCTGCTCGACGCAGAGGTCCAGCTTCTCGGTATGAGCGCGGGCGGCGATCTCGGGCACGACGCCGCCGAAGGCTTCGTGCAGATCGGTCTGGCCCAGGACGACAGACGACAGGATTTCGGGCGCGGCGCCGTCGCAATGGCGCACGATGGCCGCGGCGGTGTCGTCGCAACTCGATTCGAGGCCAAGGATGGTGACGGGTTCGCTCATGCCGTGCCGGTTGCGATGGGGTTCGGAGCGGGGTAACACCAGCCGACGCCCCACACAATCCCGAGACGCCGATGACGCCCACGCTTGTTCTGACACGACCCGAAAGCCAGGCGCGCGCGCTGGTGGCGGAGTTGGGCCTGGACCTGCCGGTGGTGATCGCCCCGGTTCTAGAGATCGCGCCCGCCGCCCCGCCGCCGGATCTGGGCGGTTATCGCGGCGTGATCCTGACCTCGGTGAACGGGGTCGATCATGCGCCCGATCTGACCGGAAAGCGGGTCTATTGCGTCGGGCAACGCACCGCCGAGGCTGCGCGGGCCAAGGGTGGCGATGTCAGGCTGGTAACGCCTGACGCCGCGCGCTTTGTCCGCCAGATCCAGGCCGAAGGACCACTGGTGCATCTGCATGGCCGCCACCGGGCCGGCACGGTGGCCGAAGACCTGACTTTGGCTGGATTAGAGACACATTCCGTCACGGTTTACGAGCAAAACGCCCTGTCGCTGACCGAGGAAGCGAAGGCGTTGATCGAGGGTTCGTCCCGGGTCATCCTGCCCCTCTATTCTCCGCGCACCGCCAGACTGGTTGGGGCGGGTGTCGCGCGGGTCGGGCCGAATGTGCATGTCATCGCGATCAGCCCGGCAGCAGCCGAAGCCTGGACCGCCGAGACCGGACATTCACCCGAGGTCTGTGCCGAGCCTGATGGCGAAACCATGCGCAAGCGGATTCGTGCGGCCTGCGAGACTGAGTCGCCTTGAGGCCGGTCAGGGGCGCGTCTAGGGTTGTCGGGCACCCGTGACGGGCTCGCAGATTCGAAAGGGAGTGAATGGCCAAACCTCCGAAACCATCCGAAAAGCCCGACGAGCCACTGGCCGATGACGTCAAGGACGCGATCGAGGATGCGGTCGTGCTGGACGAACCCGTCGACGATCCAGTGCCCCCCGATGACGAAGCGGCGCAGCCGGAAGAGACGCCGGACAGGCCCGAAGACCCGCCGCAGCCCACGCCGCCGGCCGCTCCCGCGAAACGCCGGGGCGGGATGGGGGTTGCGTTCGGCCTCATACTGGGCGGGCTTGTCGCGGCGGTGATCGGGTTCGCGGCGGCGCGCACAATCGTGCCGGAGGGCTGGCCGTTTCCGGGCGTGGCGCCTGAGCCTGACCCGCTGATCGCGGTAATCGAAGCGCAGGACGCGCGGATCGCCGGGCTGGAGGCGCAGGCCGAGACGCTGGCCGCCGAGGTCGAAGCCCAGAGCGCCGACGACAGCCTGTCGGTGCTGCGCGATGAGATCGAACAACTGATTGCCGAGAACGCCGAGGCGACGACGACCCGGCTCGACGACCTTGCTGCGCGGATCACGGAGATCGAAAAGACCGCGCCGGGCGGTGGAACCGAAGCCGCCGAGGCCGCCGCCGCAGCCTATGAGCGCGAGCTTGCAGAGATCCGCGCGATGGTCGAGGCGGAACTGGCCGAGTTGCGGACGGTTCAGGAAAAGGCCGAGGTGCTGGAGCAGGAGGCCGCCGAAGCGGCCGGCGACGCGGCTGGCCGTGCCGCCTTGGCCCGAGTTGTGGCGGCGCTCGACACCGGACAGCCGTTTGCCGAGGCGCTCGATGAACTGGCGGCGATCTCGGGCGAGGCACCGCCCGACGCGCTTGCCAGCCTTGCGGCCGATGGCGCCCCGACACTGGCCATGTTGCAAGACAGCTTTCCAGCCGCTGCCCGGGCCGCGTTGGATGCGTCCATTCGCGCGGCGGTCGAGGATGGCAGCATGAACCGCTTTGCCGCCTTCTTGCGGACCCAGCTTGGCACGAGGTCGCTGGAACCCAGGCCGGGCGACGACCCGGACGCGATCCTGTCACGCGCCGAGGATGCGCTGCGCAAGGGCCAGATCGTTGAGGCGCTGGGCGAGCTCGATGCCATGCCCGAGGCGGCCCGTCCCGCGCTGTCCGAATGGCGGACCATGGCCGAAACCCGCCTGGCGGCGCTGAACGCCGGGGCCGATCTGGCCGAAGCGCTGAAATAAGGATGAATTGATGCTCTGGTCCCTGTTCAAGATTGTCCTTTTCGTCGTCCTGATCGCCGCGCTGACGCTGGGCGCGGGCTATCTGATGGAGACCGAGGGCGGCGTGCGCATCGCCATCGGAGGCACCGAGTTGACGCTGGGCACGTTCCAGACCGTCATCGCGCTGATCGTGCTGGTTCTGGCGGTCTGGCTGTTGATCAAGCTGGTCAATCTGCTCGTGGCGGTGGTGCGGTTTCTGAACGGGGACGAGACCGCGATCAGCCGCTACTTCGACCGCAACCGCGAACGCAAGGGCTACGAGGCGCTGGCCGACGGGATGATGGCGCTGGCCTCGGGCGAGGAAAAGGTCGCGATGTCCAAGGCAGCGCGGGCCGAGAAGTTCCTGCACCGGCCCGAGTTGACCAACCTGATCACCGCGCAGGCCGCCGAGATGTCGGGTGACCGCAAGAAGGCCGAACAGGTCTACAAGCGCCTGTTGGCGGATGAGCGCACGCGCTTTGTCGGCATCCGCGGCATCCTCAAGCAGAAGCTCGAGGACGGCGACACCGAAACCGCGATGAAACTGGCGGAAAAGGCCTTTGCCCTGAAACCGCGCCATGCCGAGACCGGCGATATCCTTCTGGCGCTTCAGGCAACGCAGAACGACTGGACCGGCGCACGCAAGACGCTGGGCACCAAGGTCAGGACCGGGGCGCTGCCAAAGGACGTGGGCAAGCGGCGCGATGCGGTCCTGGCGCTGCAGGAGGCCAAGGAGGTGTTCGCCGAAGGCAATTCGATCCGCGCGCGCGAATCGGCGATCGAGGCCAACAAACTGTCGCCCGATCTGATCCCGGCGGCGGTGATGGCGTCAAAAAGCTATCTTGAGAAGGGCAATGCCCGCTACGCCGCGCGCGTGCTCAGCAAGACCTGGCAGGCCCAGCCGCACCCCGACCTTGCCGCCGCCTTCGCCGCGATCCGCCCGGACGAGACACCGGCTGAGCGGTTGAAACGCTTCAAGACCCTGACCAAGCACCGCCCCGGCCATCCCGAATCCCGGATGCTGCTGGCGGAACTGCATATCGCCGCCGAGGACTATGACAAGGCGCGCGACGTTCTGGGCGATCTGGCCGAGACCAACCCGACCCAGCGCACCCTGACGCTGATGGCGGCGATCGAGCGCGGTCAGGGCGCCGACGACGACGTGGTTCGCGGCTGGCTGGCAAAAGCCGTGGTGGCGCCGCGCGGCCCGCAATGGGTCTGTGAGAAGTGCAATCATATCCACAGCGACTGGGCGCCGGTCTGCCTGGGCTGCGGTGCCTTCGACACGCTGAGCTGGACGGTTCCCTCCGAGGGCGAGATCAAGATGCCGGGCGGAGCCGAGATGCTGCCGCTCCTGGTCGGCAAGCCGCGCGAGCCGGTCGTGACCGAGCCGGACCCGTCGCCGGATGCGCCGCAGGACGAACCGGTTGAGCCGCCGCATGCGGATTACGTCGAGCCGGAAACCGTCGACGGCGAAGTGCTTGCCCCCGAGGTTGAGGCGAAACCCGAAAAATAGGGCTACACACCGCCGGGGCGTGGTGCTAATGACCCGGCACCACGCGAAGTGCCGGTGTAGCTCAGCTGGTAGAGCACGTCATTCGTAATGATGGGGTCGGGGGTTCGAGTCCCTTCACCGGCACCACTTCGCGGTCTTCCGAACACCCCCTATTCGAACAGGATGTCCGACAGGCTGAACTCGCCAGGCGCGATGCCGTTCAGGGTGATTTCGCCGTTGTCCCATGAGATTCGCAGGTCGCCGGCGGCGCTGGACAGGGTCAGGTCGGAGGCTGTTGCCTGCCGGATGACGATCAGGTCGACGTCGGGATTGAAGTCGGTGATCCGGTCGTAGCCGCTGGTGTCGGTGTCGAAGACGAAGGTATCGGCGGCGATCCCGCCGGACAGGAGGTCGTCGCCCGCCCCTCCGATCAGCCGATCCGCGCCGGGGCCGCCGAACAGCCGGTCGTTGCCTGACCCGCCGTCGAGCAGATCGTTGCCGAGCTGGCCGATCAGCCTGTCGTCGCCGCTGTCGCCGGCAAGGTCGTCGTTGCCGGTGCCGCCCCAGAGAAAGTCGTTTTGGCTGCCGCCCCGGATGAAGTCGTTGCCATCGCCGCCCGACAGGCGGTCATGCCCGTGCCCGCCGATGATGATGTCGTTGCCTTCGTTGCCGCGAATCCGGTCGCGGGCGGTGCCGCCGTCGAGATAGTCGTCGCCCGCGCCGCCATTCATCAGGTCCATGCCATAGCCGCCATAGAGTCGGTCATTGCCGTCAGCGCCGTGAATGGTGTCTTCGCCATCGCCGCCGAACAGGAGATCGTCACCGTCGCCGCCGGACAGGGTGTCGTTGCCGTTGCCGCCGCGCAGGGTGTCGGCGCCTGCGTCGCCGCGCAACACGTCGTCGCCATCCTCTCCGATCAGGGTGTCGTCGCCGTCGCGGCCGAACAGCATGTCGTCGCCGTCGCCGCCATTCAGGAAATCGTCGCCGCCGTCGCCGAACAGCCGGTCACGATGGGCGCCGCCATAAAGCTTGTCGTTGCCCGGGCCGCCTTCGATCCGGTCCCAGCCGCTGCCGCCATAGACGATGTCGTCGCCGCCACCGGCCAGCACGAGGTCATTGCCCGCGCCGCTGCGGATGAAGTCGCAGTCATCGCCGCCGTCGATCAGGTCTTCGCCACTTCCGGTGAAGATCACGTCGCAGCCTGCGCCCGCGATGATCACGTCACCGTCGCTGCCCTGGCTTTCCGACAGGTCGCGAAACAGGTCGTCGCCGTCCTCGAGATGCACCAGCTTGACCCCGGCGCCGCCGAAGACGCTGTCGTTGCCGTCCCCGGCCCAGACGGTGTCATTGCCGGACCCCGGCGCGATGGTCTGATCGCCGGGACCGCCGAACAGGATGTCGTCGCCGTCGGTGCCGGTTATGTCATGGGCGGTATCGGCGGGAAACTCGTAGTCGCTGAGGTCGAGAGGCCGATTCAACCCGGCAAGCACCGCCGCGCGCACGGCGGCGGGGTTGAGCGTGGTTTGGCCCGGGCCGTGCAGCACCAGCACTTCGCCGCGCCAGACCACCTCGGCCCCGGTCGCGGTGGGGGTGATGGTTAGGCTGGCGGGGTCGTGGAACATCGGCCAGGCGCTGAGATCCAGCCGGTCGAGGGCCGGGTTGAAATCCGTGATGATGTCCTCGGTGCCATCGTTGCGCAGCACGAACAGGTCGCGCCCGCCGCCGCCGGTCATCAGGTCACGGCCAGCGCCGTCGACGATCACGTCATCCCCGTTCCCGCCGGAAATCTGGTCCTTGCCGCTATTGCCGATCAGGAAGTCGTCACCGGCACTGCCGGAAAACGTCTGGCCACCCTCCGTGGCGGCGTGGGTGATGCCCTGGTCCGCGATGTCGATGGCCAGGTCGGTCAGCCCGGATTCGGCTTGCGAGGCCACCAGGAGGCGCAGGGTGTCGCCAAGGACCGTGCCTGCGATGGCGGTCACGTTCTGCAAGCTGGTGTCGTGGCGATCCTCGATCGAGGTGAGGTATTGCAACTGGCCGCCCGGGAGCAGGGCAAACAGGCTGAGCCCGTCGTCGGCACCGCCCGCGACAAGGTAGGTGATACCGCCCGCGGACATCGCGGCGACGCTCTGGACGCCGCCGAACCGGGTTTCGAGCGTGTCGAGCACATGGTCGGTCGGGGTCAGTGAGCCGGTGGCCCCGACCAGAAACACGCTGAGTGCGCCTGCCGTATCCTGCGCCGAGGCGACGATGAGGTATTGAGCGCCTCCAATTTCCGCGGTGGCGAGCGCGGTGGGGACCATCAGCCCGACACCCTGGTCCGGCCCGCTCTTGTCGGCGGCAACCGGGCCGTTCGGCGTGAGACGGTAGCTGGTGATCGCGTGGTCGGACCCGGAGGCCGCGATCAGGATATCCGAGGTGCCGACCTCAAGCGTTGCGAACCGCGTGATCGCGCCGCGCAGGGCGCCGGGGCTGTCGGGCATGTCGCTCTGGTGCGTCAAAGCGTTCGGCCCGGTGACGGTATAGGCGGAAAAGCCGCCATCCGGCTGGGCGACCACCAGCCCTTCGGGGGTCTCGATCAGGGCGGGCAGGCGGCCTTCGGGCGCGGTGAAGCCCGAATAGGCCGTGAAGCCGCCGATGCTGCCATTGGCTGGCAGGGAATAGCTGCCCAGCGCGGTCGGGCCGGTCGCGCCGATGACCGCGCGCAAGCCGTTGCCGGTGTCGACCAGTGCCAGGTCGCGGGTGATGCCCGAAGCCCAGGACGGGTTGAAGAACTGGTGGTCGAGCACGGTCGTGCCGCCGTTCTCGGACAGGCGCAGGCTGACCAGCCCGCCGTTTGGCCCCGACAGCGCATAGACATGCGCGGTCGCACCGTTCCCGACCAGTTCGAGATCGCTGATCGCGCTGTCCAGCGCCTCGTAACCGTCGGTGATGATTCCCCGCACCTGGAATTGCATGATGACACCCCACGTCTCACCCGTATCCAGTGACATTGGGGGCGCATTCGGCCATCCTCCGGCGCCGGTTTGTGGCCAAATCGCGGAGAATGCCTCAACTGTGCAGGGTTATGTTAGCCGGGGCGTTAACCCTGCGTCGGGTTCAGGCGGACAGACGGGCCTCGTGCTGGTGGATCGCGGCCTCGATATCCTCGAAATAGGTCAGGCGGCCGTCCTCGAGGATCAGTGCGGTGTCGCAGTAGTCGCGGATATCGCGCATGTTGTGGCTGACCATGATCGCGGTGGCATTGGCGACGCGGTGGCGAAACACCGCGCGGCTCTTGCGGCGAAAGGCGGCGTCGCCCACGGACGTCACCTCGTCGACCAGGTAAGTGTCGAAGCGGATGCCCATCGCCGCGCCGAACACCAGCCGCGAGCGCATGCCGGTGGAATAGCTGCGTAGCGGCATGTGGAATTGCTGCCCAAGCTCCGAGAAATCGGCGACGAAGGCCATCAGCGACTCGGTCTCGACGCCGTAGACACGGGCGAGAAAGCGGACGTTCTGCGCCCCGGTCAATTCGGGGTGGAAGGCCCCGCCCAGCCCGACCGGCCACGAGATCGAGCCGTCACTGACGATCCGCCCGCTATCGGGCCGGATGGTGCCCGCGATCAGGCCCAGAAGCGTCGATTTGCCTGCCCCGTTGCGACCCAGAAGCGCCAGTGTCTGGCCGGTCGGCAGGGTAAAGCTGAGCCGATCGATCACGGTGTGGCGGCGGCCCAGCACCCGAAAACTCTTGGTCAGGTTCTCGAACCGCAGCATGGGCTAGCTTCGGTCGCGCAGACTGTAGGCGATCAGCGACAGGATTGACCACCCGAGGATCAGCAGCAGCGCGGCGAGGCTGAAGATCACTGGCCGGCGCGGAAACTCGGATTTCTCGGCCAGCGTCGGACGGATGAAGGTGGCGAGGTAGAGGGAATCGCGTGTCGAACTGGCAATGGCGGCGTCGAGCGCGGCGAGGGCGCTGCGGTAGCTTTGCTCGGCGAATTCCAGATCGACGGTCAGGTTCTCGTATTCCGCCAGCAGCGCCGGATAGCCCGCCTGCCCGGCGACGCCGGTTTCCGCGACGTTACGCCGTTCTTCGGCGATGCGCGCCCGGATCACCGTGATCTGGCGTTCGGTGCGCTTCAGCCTTGCGTCCTGGTCGGTGGTGGTCGCGGCCAACAGGTCGTGGTCGATCAGGACCTGAGCCAGTTGCTGTTGCAGGCTGTTGAGCACCCCCATCCGGCCCTGCAGATCGGTGGACGGATTGACGATCTGGGTCCGGGTGCGAAAGGCGACCAGCGCGCTGCGGGCCTCCTTGAGGCGCATCACGGCTTCGTCCAGGTCTTCCTCGGCATAGCGCAGGGCGTCGGCCCGTGCGCTGGCGTTGAGTTCGTTGACCAGCACCCGGCTTTCATCGAGCACCTCCTGCGAAATGCGCTGCGCCATGTCGGGCGAGAACGCCAGCACGCGCAGCGTCATCAACCCGGTCGACTGGTCATAGGCCAGCCGCACCATGCACTGCCAGAAATCGTGCAGGTCTTCGGCGGTGCCGCCGGGGGCCAGTGTGAACAGCGGGTCGGTGTCGTGTGCGGCGGTGAAATGGCCACGAAGGTCGATCCGGGCGTCGATCCGGGTGACGAGATCCTGACTCTGGATGAACTCATAGAGAATATCGGCTTCGCCGCCACCACCGCCGCCGGTGAACTGGACCAGCCCGCCGAACATGTCGGCGGGCGCAGCCGCCTCGTCCCGCCGCACGGAAAAGCCGGTGGTCGAGGCGAATTGATCGATGCTGCGCTCGGACAGATACCAGCCGACCGCGCCGAGGGGCGCGAGCACGAACAGGATGAACGAGAACACCAGCGCCCAGTGCCTGCGCCGCATGCGCGCAGGTTCGGCAATCGGAAAGATCTCGATCACCTGCGGGCGTGGTTTCGCCGGCGGCTTTTTCGGCCCGTTCTTGCGATTCGCCGGCGCCTTCGGCCCCGGTTTTCGCCGCGCGGACAGGGCCGAATCCTCCCGCCGGATGTCCTGCTTTTCTGCAAGCTCCACCAATTCTTCACCTCTTGGCCGCAAGATCGCGGCGTGACTGGGGACCATCAGAAAGGGAATTGGTGAATATCTCGCAAATGCAGCGCACGGTTTCTGCGCCCCGGCCCGTCAATCGCGGGCGGCGGTTCGCGACCGGGCGGGTGGTCGTCGCGCTGATCCTGCGCGAGATGGCGACGCGCTATGGCCGCTCGCCCGGTGGCTATGTCTGGGCGGTGCTGGAGCCGGTGGGGTTCATCGCGATCCTGTCTGTCGCCTTCGGGCTGGTGATGCACACGCCGCCGCTGGGGCGCAGTTTCCTGCTGTTCTATGCCACCGGATTCCTGCCGTTTCACTTGTATCAGAGCCTGCACGGCACGATCAGCGCGTCGATCCGGTTCTCGCGTCCGCTCTTGATGTTTCCCGCCGTCACCTGGCTGGACGCGGTGATCGCGCGGTTCGTTCTGAACCTGCTGACGGGGCTGATCGTGATCGGGCTTGTGCTGGGCGGGGTTCTGGCGGTCGAGGGATCGGGGGCGATGCCAGATCTGCCTGCGCTGGTGCGTGCGCTGGGCCTGACCGCGCTGCTCGGGCTGGGGCTGGGCACGTTGAACTGCCTGCTGTTCGGGTTGTTTCCGCTCTGGGAAACGATCTGGGGCATCGCCATGCGCCCGCTGATCCTGGTCTCGGGCGTGTTTTTTCTGGTCGAGGACCTGCCGCGCGCGGTGCAGGCGGTATTGTGGGTCAATCCTCTGGTGCACCTGACCGGGTTGATGCGGGCCGCGGTCTATCCGACCTATGCGCCGCAATACGCCGCGCCGCTTTACCCGGCGTTGATCGGGGCGGTGGCGCTGGCGCTGGGGCTGTTGTTCCTGCGCGGCTGGCACAAGGACATCATCGCGCGCCGCTAGGCTCAGGTGATGACGTCGGGTGCGTTGCGGCCGGTGCGGGCGCGGATGCCGGCAAGCTCTTCGGCGGCGCGGATGACCGGGTCCAGTGCCTGTTGAACGTCGAGGTCGAGGTCTTTCGGCCCCGGCACCACCCGTTCGAGATAGAGCCGCAGCGTCGCGCCCTCGGTGCCGGTGCCCGACAGGCGGATGACAAGGCGGGACTGGTCCGAGAACACCACACGAAGACCCTGTTGCGCCGAAACAGAGCCATCTATCGGGTCGGTATAGGCGAAATCGTCGGCGGCGCTGACGGTCATGCCCTGCACCACGGTGCCCGGCAGATCACCAAGCCGGGCGCGCAGGTCGTCGACGATGGCGCTGGCGGTGTCGATGGGCAGCGCCTCGTAGTCATGCCGGGAATAGTAGTTGCGGCCGAACCGCGCCCAGTGGTCGGTGAGGATCTCCGCCACCGACTGACCGCGCGCCGCGATGATGTCGAGCCAGAACAGCACCGCCCAAAGCCCGTCCTTCTCGCGCACATGATCCGAGCCGGTGCCGAAACTTTCCTCACCGCACAGCGTGACCCGCCCGGCATCCAGCAGGTTGCCGAAGAATTTCCAGCCGGTCGGGGTCTCGAACGCCGGAATGCCAAGCGCCTCGGCGACGCGGTCGGCAGCGGTCGAGGTCGGCATCGAGCGGGCGACGCCGCTGATCCCATTGGCATAGCCGGGCACGAGATGCGCGTTGGCGGCCACCACGGCGAGGCTGTCGGAGGGGGACACGTAGATGCCCTTGCCCACCACCATGTTGCGGTCGCCATCGCCGTCCGAGGCCGCGCCGAAATCGGGCGCATCGGGGCCGAACATCACGTCCATCAGTTCATGCGCCCAGGTCGGGTTCGGATCGGGATGCATGCCGCCGAAGTCGGGCAGCGGCGTGCCGTTCACAACGGTGCCTTTTGCAGCGCCCAGGCGGTTTTCGAGAATCTCGGTCGCATAGGGGCCGGTGATCGCGCACATCGCGTCGAACCGCATCCGAAAACCACCCGCGAAGGAGGCGCGCAGGCGGTCGAAGTCGAACAGGGTCTCCATCAGGTCGGCATAATCGGCCACCGGGTCGACGACGCTGACCACCATGTCGCCGATGGTCGTCTCACCGACACGCGAAAGGTCGACATCCTGTGCTTCGAGAACGCGGTAGTTGGCCAGGCTCAGGGTCTCGGCGTGGATCGCGTTGGTGACGCTTTCCGGGGCCGGGCCGCCGTTCGGCGTGTTGAACTTCAGCCCGAAATCCTCGTCGATCCCGCCGGGGTTGTGGCTGGCCGACATGATGAAACCGCCGTCGGTCCGGTTCAGCCGGATCAGGTGGCTGGCGGCGGGGGTCGACAGCAACGTATCGCGCCCGACGATGACCCGCGCCGCGCCGTTGGCCGCGCACATTCGCAGGATCACCTGCGCCACCCGGTCCGAGAAATAGCGCCCGTCGCCGCCCAGCACAAAGGTCTTGCCCGTCGCGCCCCCGATGGCGTTCAGGGTCGCCTGCACGAAGTTCTCGACGAAGTGCGGCGCCATGAAGACGCGGGTTTTCTTGCGCAGACCGGAGGTGCCGGGTTTCTGGCCTTCGATCGGTTGGGTGGCGACGGTCACGATGCTCATTTGGGCTCCTCCTTGGCGGGGCGGGCGAACAGCAAGACGGATTGCGCGGGCGCCGTGATCGGCGTGCTAACGGGCCGATCATCGGCCTTGGGGTCGCTGCTGTCGAGAATCTGGTGCCAGGGGCCTTCGGGCAGCACCACCTTGCGTGCGGCACCCGCGTTGAACACTGCGAACACCTGCATTTCAGGGTCGGTGTCGGCGCATTCGGCAGACATGCGCACGATCAGGCCGATGACGCTCAGATGGTCGTGCCAGTCGTCATCCTCGGGCGTGCGACCATCCGGGTGCCACCATTCGAGGTCGGGCAGCCCATCTGCTGCACGGGCGCGGCCATGCAGGAAGGGCCGCTGCGACAGCACCGGGTATCTGCGGCGCAGGGACGTGAGCTTTTGCGTGAAGGCCAGAAGCCCCGCGTCGGCGGTCGGCCAGTCGATCCAGCCGATCGCGTTGTCCTGGGCATAGGCGTTGTTGTTGCCGCGCTGGCTGTTGCCGATTTCGTCACCACCCAGAAGCATCGGGATGCCTTGCGACAGGAACAGCGTGGCGAGGATTGCCCGTTGGCGGCGGGCGCGGGCGGCAATAATCTCGGGGTCGTCGGTTGGGCCTTCGACGCCGAAATTGTCCGAGAAATTGCCGGTGTGGCCGTCGCGGTTGCCTTCGCCGTTGGCCTCGTTGTGCTTGTGGCGGTAGGACACCAGATCGGCCAGGGTGAAGCCGTCATGGCTGGTGACAAGGTTGATGCTGGCGGTGGCGCGGCGGCCGTCGCGGTCGAAGATCTCGGGCGAGCCCAGCAGCGCCTTGGCCAGCGCCGGCAGCATGTGTTCATCGCCGCGCCAGAATGCACGCACGTCGTCGCGGTAGCGGTCGTTCCATTCGTTGAACGGATGCGGGAATGCACCTAGGCGATAGCCGCCGGGGCCAACGTCCCAGGGCTCGGCGATCATCCGGGCGGGAGCAAGCACCGGGTCTTGCCTGAGCGTATCGAGAAAGCTCGAGGTGAACCCATGCGCACCGCGTGTCAGCGAGGCGGCGAGGTCGAAGCGAAAGCCGTCGACATGCATGTGCTCGACCCAGTAGCGCAGCGAATCCATCACCATGCGCAGAACGGCCGGATGGTCGAGGTTCAGCGCGTTGCCGGTGCCGGTGTCGTTGACATAGTGACGCCGGTCCTCGGTCAGCCGGTAGTAACTCGCGTTGTCCAGCCCGCGAAACGACAGGGTCGGGCCGAAGGCGTCGCCCTCGGCGGTGTGGTTGTAGACCACGTCGAGGATCACCTCGATCCCGGCGGCGTGAAACCGGCGCACCATCTCCTTGAACTCGGCAATCCCGGCGCGGGACATGTAGCGCGGTTCGGGTGCGAAAAAGCCGATGCTCTGATAGCCCCAGTAGTTGCGCAGGCCGCGCTCGGCAAGAAAGCGGTCATCGACGAAGGCATGGACCGGCAGAAGCTCGATCGCGGTCACGCCGAGGCTGGTCAGGTGGTCGATCACCGGATCGGACGCCAGCCCGGCATAGGTGCCACGCAGTGCCGGATCGACCTTGGGGTGAAGCGCGGTCAGGCCCTTCACATGCGCCTCGTAGATCAGCGTTTCGGTGCTGCGGTGGTGTGGCGGGGTGTCGCCCTGCCAGTCGAAATCGTCGTGGCCCAGCACCACGCCCTTGGGCATGGCAAAGGCGGAATCGCGGGTCGAATAGCTGAGATCGCCCGCCGCCGCGCCGACTTCATAGCCCATCAGCGCCTTGGACCAGCGCAACTTGCCGTCGATCTGGCGAGCATAGGGGTCGATCAGCAGCTTGTTGGGGTTGAAGCGGTGGCCGCCCGCCGGATCATATGGCCCATGCGCGCGCAGCCCGTAGCGGGTGCCGGCCCGCACGCCCGCGATATGGCCGTGCCAGATGTCGCCGTCACGCTCGGGCAGAGGAATGCGGGCCAGTTCGACGCGGCCATCGTCGGAAAACAGGCATACTTCGATCTGCGTGGCATTGGCCGAGAACACCGCGAAATTGACGCCGTCATCATCAGCGCTCGCCCCCATCGGCCAGGGCCGACCGGGGGTGACATCGAGGCTTGCGACCATGTCGGGCGTCAGGGCAGGGCGTTGCACGTTCAAGCGGTCAGGTTCCCGTAGATTTCGGAGTATCGGGCGGCGGGTCCGTGCCAGCCGACATCGGCCTTCATTGCGCGTTTGACCATTGTCGTCCAGACCGGCCGGTCGGCATGCAGAGCCACCAGGCGGCGCAGTGCCCCGGCCAGTGCGATATGGTCGACCGGGTGAAAGGTGATGCCGGTCGCGGCCTTGGCCGACAGGCTGGCCGGGGTCGCGCCAATCACCGTGTCATTAAGCCCGCCGGTGGCCGCGACCACCGGGATCGTGCCGTAGCGCAATCCATACATCTGCGTCAGCCCGCAAGGCTCGAATCGCGACGGCACCAGCACCGCGTCGCCGCCGGCGATCAGCCGGTGAGCCAGCGGTTCGTCATAGCCGACCCGAACCGCGACCCGGTCGGGCCAGATATGGGCCGCGCGGCGCATCGCCTCTTCGAGGTCACGGTCGCCCGACCCCAGCATCGCCAGCCCGCCGCCCGCCGCGATGAAATCCGGCAGCGCCTCGGCCAGAAGGTCGATGCCCTTCTGCCAGGTCAGGCGGCTGACCACGATGGCCAGCGGCCCGGGCACATCGCCCAGCCCGAACTCCGCGATCAGCCGGGCGCGGTTGGTGGCCTTGCCCTTGAGGCTTCTGGCGGAATATGGCGCGATCGCGTCATCGTGCTCGGGCGACCAGATGGCCTCGTCCACCCCGTTGAGGATACCATGCAGGTCCTTGGCGCGGGACGCGATGACGCCTTCCAGCCCCATGCCGAACTCGGGGCGCATCAACTCTTCGGCATAGGTGGGCGAGACCGTGGTGATCGCGTCGGCCTTGACCAGCCCCAGTTTCAGCGTCGAGAGATTGCCCCAGTATTCGGCGGCCTCCTTGTCGAAGGCTTCGGGCGGCAGGCGCAACGCCGACAATCGGTCGGCCCCGGTGATGCCTTGAAACGCGATGTTGTGGATCGTCAGCATCGACCTGGTGCCGCCGCTGCCGTGATAATGCAGATAGGCTGGGGCCAGCCCGCCCTGCCAGTCGTGGGCGTGCAGGATGTCGGGTGTCCAGCCATCACCGCCGCCATCGCGTGCAATTGCCGCCGCGGCCCAGCACAGGGCGGCGAAACGCTCGGGGTTGTCGGGGTAGTCGCCGCCCGCGTCGGCATAGATGCCGCCGTCGCGGCGATAAAGATGCGGCGCGTCGAGCGCGATCACGTCAAGATCCGCCACGCGCCCGAGATGCGCCTTGGCCGGGCCGCCGAACAGGTCGGGATCGGCCCAGATTTCGACCCTGTTCCGCAGCTTTTCGAGGATTCCCGGATAGGCCGGGATCATCACCCGCATGTCATGGCCGAGGGGTGCCAGCGCACCGGGAAGCGCGCCGACGACATCGGCCAGCCCGCCGGTCTTGACCAGCGGCACGCATTCCGAGGCGACCGACAGGATGCGCATCGTCAGCCCAGCTCCTGCGCGCGCCTGTCCAGCATCTCCTGCGTGATCAGCACGATGCCGCCGTCGGTGCGCCGGAACCACTTGGCATCTTCGGCGGCATCCTCGCCGACCACCAGCCCCTCGGGGATCACCACGCCACGGTCGATCACGACGTTCTTCAACCTCGCCTTGCGATTCACCGTCACGTCGGGCAGCACCACCGCGAAATCGAGCGCCGAATAGGACCTCAGCCGCACCCCGGTGAACAACAGCGAGTGCTTCACCTCGGAGCCCGACACGATGCAGTCGCCCGAAATCAGCGACGAAATCGCCGCGCCGCGCCGTCCGTCCTCGTCGTGGATGAACTTGGCCGGCGGCTTGATCTCGGCATAGGTCCAGATCGGCCAGGACTGGTCGTAGATGTCGAGCTTGGGGATGAAATCGGTCAGGTCGATGTTGGCCTGCCAATAGGCGTCGATGGTGCCGACATCGCGCCAATACGGCTCTTCCTCCAGTCCCGAGCGCACGCAGCTGTCGGAAAACTTGTGCGCCATCGCCTTGCCGTTCGCGACGATCCCAGGGATCAGGTCATGGCCGAAATCGTGGCTGGACGCGGCATCTTCGGCATCGCGCAGCAGAAGCTCGCGCAGAAACGTCCAGCGGAACACGTAGATGCCCATCGAGGCGAGAGCATGTTTCGGATCGCCCGGCATGTGCGGCGGGTCGGCGGGCTTTTCCAGAAACCGGGTGATCCGCCCGTTGTCGTCCACATCCATCACCCCAAAGGCGGTGGCCTCGGCCAGCGGCACGGTCAGACAGCCCACGGTCACATCGGCGCCGGTGTCGGCGTGCTCCTGCAACATGATCTCGTAATCCATCTTGTAGATGTGATCACCGGCCAGGACGACGATGTATTCGATGTCGTAGCTGTCGACGATGTCGATGTTCTGGCGCACCGCGTCGGCGGTGCCCTTGTACCAGTTGGTTTCGTCGATGCGCTGCGAGGCGGGCAGGATGTCGAGGTATTCGTTGCGTTCGGCCCGGAAAAAGCTCCAGCCGCGCTGACAGTGGCGAATCAGGGAATGCGCCTTGTATTGCGTGGCGATGGCCATCTTTCGGATGCCCGAGTTCAGTGCATTCGACAGGGCAAAGTCGATGATCCGGGTCTTGCCACCGAAATAGACCGCAGGTTTCGCGCGCTTGTCGGTCAGTTCCTTCAGCCGGCTGCCGCGGCCACCGGCCAGGACGAAGGCCATGCTTTGCGATGCCAGCCGGCGGTTGTTGGTGCTCGGTGCCATTTTCATTCCTCCCCTAGGATGATGCCTGTCGGAACACGACAACCGACAGCGGCGGCAGCACGACATAGGCGGATTGTGCCTGATCGTGCCAGTCCACCGGCTCGGTCTCGACGCCGCCCAGATTGCCGCGATTGCCGCCGCCATAGACTTCGGCGTCGGTGTTCAGAACCTCGTCCCAGCGCCCCGGGGCCGGGAAGCCCAGGCGATAGACGGGGCGCTCGACCGGCGTCATGTTGACCGCGACGACCGCCATCGGATCGCCGTCGCGCCCCTTGCGCCAGTAGGCGAACACCGAATGCTCGGCATCGTTGGCCTCGAGCCAGCCGAAGCCTTCCGGCCGGGTGTCGTTCACATGCAGCGCCGGGGTGTCGCGGTAGAGGTGGTTGAGGTCGCGCACCAGCGTCTGGATGCCCTGATGTTGCGGGTCGTCGCACAGGTGCCAGTCAAGGCTTTCGGAATGGTTCCATTCCCGCCCCTGTGCGAACTCCTGCCCCATGAACAGCAGTTTCTTGCCCGGATGGGTCCACATGTAGCCATAGAAGGCGCGCAGGTTGGCGAACTGCTCCCAGGCGTTGCCCGGCATCTTGGCCAGCATCGAACCCTTGCCGTGCACCACCTCGTCATGGCTGATCGGCAGGATGAAATTCTCGGACCAGGCGTAGACGGTCGAGAAGGTCAGGTCGCCGTGGTGATATTTGCGAAAGACCGGCTCTTTCTCCATGTAAGCCAGCGAGTCGTTCATCCAGCCCATGTTCCATTTGAACCCGAAGCCCAGCCCGCCGTGATCGACCGGGCGCGAAACGCCGGGAAAGGCGGTCGATTCCTCGGCCACCGTCATGATGCCGGGGTGTTCGCCGTAAGCCAGCACGTTGGTTTCCTGAAGCAGCGCGATGGCCTCGTAATTCTCGCGCCCGCCGTCCTTGTTGGGCACCCATTCGCCGGGCTGGCGGGAATAGTCGCGGTAGAGCATCGAGGCCACCGCATCCACCCGCATCCCGTCGAGGTGATACTCCTCGAGCCAGTAAAGCGCATTGGCCTTGAGGTAGTTCGCGACCTCGGCCCGGCCATAATTGTAGATCAGCGTGTTCCAGTCGACGTGGAACCCTTCCTTGGGGTCGGCATGTTCATAAAGCGCGGTTCCGTCGAACCTTCCAAGGCCGTGTTCGTCGGTCGGAAAATGACCGGGCACCCAGTCGAACAGCACGCCAAGACCCGCGTTGTGCGCGGCTTCGACTAGGGCTGCGAATTCCTGCGGTGTGCCGTGGCGGATGGTGGGGGCGAACATGCCGATCGGCTGGTAGCCCCAGGAGCCGTCGAAGGGGTGCTCGCTGATCGGCATCAGCTCGATGTGGGTGAAGCCCATCCATTTGACATAGTCGACCAGGTCGGTCGCAAGCTCATGGTAGGACAGCGGCCGGCTGCCGTTTTCGGCCCGGCGCCAACTGCCAAGGTGCACCTCGTAGACCGAAATCGGCGCGTCGACCGAGTTCCTGTCCGCGCGGGTCTTCATCCATGCGTCGTCGTGCCATTTGCGGCCCAGACCGCTGCGCCGCACGACCGCGCCGGTGGCGGGCGGATGTTCGGAGCCGAACCCGACCGGATCGGCCTTGAGCGGCAAGATCACGCCACCTTGCGCGCGGATCTCGTATTTATAAACCGTGCCTTCGCCGAGACCGGGAATGAAGATCTCCCACACCCCCGTCGCGCCGCGCCGGCGCATCGGGTGGGCGGTGCCGTTCCAGGCGTTGAAATCGCCGACCACCGAAACCCGCTCGGCGTTCGGCGCCCAGACCGCGAAATGCGTGCCCGATACCTTGTCGAGGGTCTTGAGATGCGCGCCCAGCGCCTCCCACAACCGTCGATGCCCGCCTTCGCCCAGCAGGTGTTCGTCGAATTCGCCCAGCACCGGGCCGAAGCGGTAGGGGTCGGTGAACTCCCAGCTTACCCCCTCGGCGCTTTCGGCGCGCAGGCGATAGGGCTTGGTGGCATCCACAGGGCCTTCGAACAGGCCCGGGGCGGCGGGGTTGGGGGTAAGTGGTTTGGGCTTACCCCGCCCCTGGATCAGCGAAAGCGTTGCCGCGCCCGGCACCCAGGCGGCAAGTTGCCCCCGATGCGGGCCGAGGATGGCAAACGGGTCGGGGTGGCGGCCTTCGGCCAGGGCGCGGCCCGCGTCCGCCGTTACCCTGAACGCTGTCGTCGCTGCCGGCTTTTTTGCCATCGTCTGCCCCCTTTCTAGAGTGCCGATTCAGCCCCCCAGACATCCCGCATGTAATCACGGATCGACCGGTCGGACGAGAAAAACCCCATCCGCGCGGTGTTGAGCGCGGCCATACGCGCCCATCTGTCACGGTCCAGGAAGGCTGCGTCAACCTCGGCCTGCGCGCGCTGGTAGTCCGCGAAGTCTGACGCGACGAGGTAATGGTCATGGTGCCACATGCGGTCGACGATGCCGTGATAGCGGTCTGGCTGTTCCGGCGAGAACCGGCCCTCGGCCAGAAGTTGCAGCACGTCGCGCAGCGCGTCGTTGGCCTCGATCGCCATGCGGGCGTGGTTCACGTTCTTGCGCCGCTGCACCACTTCTTCGGCGGTCATTCCGAACAGAAAGAAGTTTTCGGCGCCCACATGCTCACGGATCTCGACGTTGGCCCCGTCCAGCGTGCCGATGGTCAACGCGCCGTTCAGGCTGAGTTTCATGTTGCCTGTGCCCGAGGCTTCCTTGCCTGCGGTCGAGATCTGCTCTGACAGGTCGGCGGCGGGAATCAGGGTTTCGGCCATTGAGACGTTGTAGTTGGGCGGATAGACCACCTTCAGCCGGTCACCGATCTCGGGGTCGTTGTTCACCACCCTCGCGACATCGTTGATCAGGTGGATGATCTCTTTCGCCACCGCATAGCCCGGTGCCGACTTGCCGCCAAAGACCTTGACCCGCGGCACGAAATCGCCGCCGGGGTTTTTCTTGATCTCGTGCCACTGGGCGATGGTCTCAAGCACGTTCATCAGCTGGCGCTTGTATTCGTGGATGCGCTTGACCTGCACATCGAACATCGCGTCGGGGCTGACGGTCACGCCAAGCGTGGCGCTGACCCAGTTCGAAACGGCGGCCTTGTTGGCCCGCTTCACCGCCATGAACCGGTCGAGAAAGCCCGCATCGTCCGCGTGCGGCTCCAGCCCCTTGAGCCGGTCGAGGTCGGCCTCCCAGCCTTCGCCGATGGTCTCGCTGATCAGATCGGCCAGCCCGGGGTTGGCCAGGCGCAGCCAGCGCCGGGGCGTGATGCCGTTGGTGACATTGATGATTCGGCCCGGGTGCAGCGCGTCAAGTTCGTGAAACAGGGTCGATTTCACCAGCCCGGAATGCAGCGCCGAGACACCGTTGACCTTGTGCGCCATGATGAACGACAGCTCGCCCATGTGCACCTCGTTGCCGCGCACGATGGCCACGCTGGCGGGGCGATCCGGGTGGGCCGTCGCATGCGCCGCGTCGATCATCTCGATGATCTGCATGTGGCGCGGCAGCACGGTTCCCATCAGCCAGGTCGACCAACGCTCCAGCGCCTCGGGCAGAAGCGTGTGGTTGGTGTAGCCCAGGCAGCCCTGCGCGATCCGCATGGCGGTGTCGAACTCCATCGCATGTTCATCGACCATCAGCCGGATCAGCTCCGGCCCGGCCAGCGCCGGGTGGGTGTCGTTGAGCTGGATCGCGACATGTTCGTCAAGCTGGCTCAGGTCTTCATGCGATTCCAGATAGCGGCGCAGGATGTCCTGAATTGCCGCCGAGGCCATGAAGTATTCCTGTTTCAGCCGCAGTTCCTTGCCCTGGTAGGTGGTATCGTCGGGGTAAAGCACCCGGCTGATGGTGCGCGCCAGCGTCTCGGGCTCGGCGGCGGCGGTGAAATCGCCGCGGTTGAACCGCTCCAGATCGAACAGCGTCGTCGGCATCGCGCCCCAGAGCCGGAGCGTGTTGGCCCAGCGCCCCTGCCAGCCGACCACCGGCATGTCGTAGGCCGAGGCGATCACGGTTTCCCCCGGCGTCCAGACCGCGCGGCCATCGACCTCGTGCACATCGCCCTTGAAGCCGATGGTATAGGCGCATTCCGGGCGCTCGAATTCCCACGGATGCCGCTGGGTCAGCCAGTCTTCGGGGGTTTCGACCTGCCGCCCGGCCTCGAACCGCTGGCGGAACAGGCCATGTTCGTAGCGGATGCCATAGCCATAGCCGGGGCAGCCGATCGTCGCCATGCTCTCCATGTAACAGGCCGCCAGCCGGCCAAGCCCTCCATTTCCCAGCGCGGCGTCGGGCTCATCGTCGGCCAGCGCGTCGAAATCCTGCCCAAGCTCGGCCAGTGCGGCGCGGGCGGTGTCTTGCAGCCCGAGATTGATCGCCGCGTCTTCGACGATGCGCCCGATCAGAAATTCCATCGACAGGTAGAACACGCGCTTGCGGTCTTCCTTCCAGGTCTTGCGGGTCGAGGCGAACCACGGCTCGACGATGCGATCGCGCAGCGCAAACGACAACGCCAGCCGCCAGTCATAGCTTGAAGCATGACCGGGGTCCTTGCCGACGGTGAACTTGAGATGATGCAGGATGTCGTCGCGCAGATTGTCCTGCGTCAGACGGGGAGACGGTTCTTGGCTCACGCGCGATCCTTTTGTGTCTTTGCAGGGCTGATAGCGCTATCAGCTGAAACATTCCAGCCCAACCTTACGGGCCGGACGCCCGGGCGGATGGGGAGGGGTCACATGCATGCGGACCGAAAGGGCGTCAACTGCGCGTTGTTCGGGGCAGTGCGTTGTATCGGTATGACCAAGGCAGCACGGTGCGGCTCAGGGTCTCGTGACCTCACGCCTTCGGGATATGATGCAAGTGGTGAGCCGTGCAGGATTCGAACCTGCGACCCACTGATTAAAAGTCAGTTGCTCTACCAACTGAGCTAACGGCCCACTGCGGGGGGCTAGGTATCGCCGTGTTTCCATCCGGTCAAGCGCTAAATCCGGGGCTACTGGCAAATGCGTCGGCGTGGGCGTATATGCGGGCCATGACCAGCGCGCGCGCGGATAGGGGTCTGGCCATCATGAAATGGCATGGGGCCGGAAATGACTTCGTGATCATCGATTCACGGGGGCGGTCGGCGCGTGTGACCGAGGCTCTGGCACGCGGGTTGGGCGACCGGCATCGCGGCGTCGGCTTCGACCAGTTGGCCGAGATACGCGACAGCGAAAGCGCCGATATCGAGCTTGATTTCTGGAACGCCGATGGCAGCCGGGCGGGGGCCTGCGGCAACGCCACCCGCTGCGTTGCGAGGTTCCTGATGGATGAGAGCGGGCGCGACGCTCTGACGATCCGCACCGCGCGCGGGCCGCTCGAGGCGCGGCGGATCGCGGGCGAGGTGCATGTGAACATGGGCCAGCCGCAGACCGACTGGGCCGAGGTTCCGCTGGCGCGTGCGGTCGACGTGCAGCACCTGCCGCTTGACGGCGATCCGGTGGCGGTCGGCATGGGCAACCCGCACGCGGTGTTCTTCGTCAATGACGCCGAGGCGGTGGACGTTGCCGGGATCGGCCCCAGGGTCGAGCATGACCCGCTTTTCCCCCAACGCACCAACGTCGAATTCGCCGAGGTGCGCGGCCGTGACGAGATCCGGATGCGGGTGTGGGAGCGTGGCACCGGCATTACCCTTGCCTGCGGGTCGGGCGCCTGCGCCACGGCGGTGGCGGCGGTGCAGCGCGGCTTGACCGACCGCAAGGTGCGGATCGAGGTCGATGGCGGCTGGCTGGCGCTCGACTGGCGCGATGATGGCGTCTGGATGACCGGCCCGACTGCACATGTGTTCGATGCCGTGCTGACACCGGAATTCCTGGAGCGGTTGTGATGGCGGCCAGGCCCCCCATTTTCGCGACCCACGGCTGTCGCCTGAACGCCTATGAGACCGAGGCGATGAAGGCGCTGGCCGCCGAGGCCGGGGTCGAGGATGCGGTGATCGTCAATACCTGCGCTGTCACCGCCGAGGCGGTGCGCAAGGCGCGCCAGGAGATCCGGCGACTGCGGCGCGACAACCCGAGTGCGCGCCTGATCGTCACCGGCTGTGCCGCGCAGACCGAGCCCGAGACCTTCGCGGCGATGGACGAGGTCGACGCGGTGATCGGCAACGCCGCCAAGATGGAGCCGTCCACCTGGGCCGGGCTGACCGAGGCCACCGAGAAGGTGCGGATCGACGACATCATGTCGGTGACCGAGACCGCCGGCCACCTGATCGACGGCTTCGGCACGCGAAGCCGCGCCTACGTGCAGGTGCAGAACGGTTGCGATCATCGCTGCACCTTCTGCATCATCCCCTATGGCCGCGGCAATTCGCGTTCCGTCCCCGCCGGCGTCGTGGTCGAGCAGATCAAGCGGTTGGTCGGCACGGGCTACAACGAGGTGGTGCTGACCGGCGTCGATCTGACCTCGTGGGGTGCCGATCTGCCCGGCGCGCCGCGTCTGGGCGACCTGGTCATGCGTATCCTGCGGCTGGTGCCGGATCTGGCGCGGTTGCGGATCAGTTCGATCGACTCGATCGAGGCCGACGACAACCTGATGCTGGCCATCGCGACCGAGCCGCGTCTGATGCCGCATCTGCATCTGAGCCTTCAGCATGGCGACGACCTGATCCTGAAGCGCATGAAGCGGCGGCATCTGCGCGACGATGCCATCGCGTTTTGCGACGAGGCGCGGCGGCTCCGGCCCGACATCACCTTCGGTGCAGACATCATCGCCGGTTTTCCGACCGAGACCGAGGCGCATTTCGACAATTCGCTGCGGCTGGTCGAGGAATGCGGCCTGACATGGCTGCACGTCTTTCCCTATTCGCCACGCCAGGGCACGCCCGCCGCGCGGATGCCGCAGGTGCATGGCGGCGCGATCAAGGATCGTGCGGCGCGGTTGCGGGCAGCGGGCGAACGGCAGGTTGACCGTCACTTGTCGGCGCAGGTGGGCCACGGCCATGCGGTTCTGATGGAAAGCCCCCGCATGGGGCGCACCGAGCAGTTTGCCGAGGTGATTTTCGCGTCGGATCAGGCCGAAGGGCAGGTGGTGACGGCCACGATCACGGGACACGACGGCCAGCGTCTGACGGCATAGGCGGTGTTGCGCGCCCCGGGTGGTTTCCGGGCGCGGCGGGATGGACAGAGTGCCCCGCGCTTCCTACATTCAGGCGATGTGAAGGAGGATCACATGCCGCTTCCGCTTGCTCCGATCATTGCCCTGTCGCTTCGCTACGGCACCGTGGCGATCGCGACCTACACCATTGCCCGCCGGATCGAGCGGGGGCGTCGCGACCAGCGCGCCGAGGATTCGTTCGACGAAACGCCCGAGGGGATGACCCTGCGGCGCGAGGCCGAACAGGTGAACGCCACCGGCCGGATGCGCCGGGTGTTCCGTTTCAGCACCTCCGGCCCTGGGATCGAGATCGACGCCACCGCGCTGGGCCGGGTGCGGTTCAGGAAGGTTTGACATGATGCAACTGATGTATTCGCCGGCTTCGCCCTATGTGCGCAAGGTCCGGGTGGTTCTGCACGAGACCAGGCAGACCGACGAGGTCGAGCTGGTGTCCGTCGCCACCACGCCGACCCAGCCGGCGCCGGAGCTGGCCGCGGCGCACCCCACGCGCAAGATCCCGGCGCTGGTGCGGCCCGATGGCTGCACGCTCTATGACAGCCGTGTGATAACCCGGTTTCTGGATGCCCGCGCCGGCGGCAAGCTCTATCCCGACCGCCACATCTGGGAGACGCTGACGCTGGAGGCGACCGGCGACGCGATCATGGATGCGGCCACGCTGATCGTCTACGAAGGCCGCTGCCGGCCAGAGAACACCCAGGACAAGGGCTGGATCGAGGCGCAGTGGGGCAAGGTCGAGAACGCGCTCGACACGCTCAACGAACGCTGGATGAGCCACCTTGCCGGGCCGCTCGACGCCGGTCAGATCGCGGTCGGCTGCGCGCTGGGCTATCTCGATTTCCGCCATGACGCGCGCGGCTGGCGCAAGGGCCGGGATTCGCTGGACGATTGGTTCGCGGTGTTTGCCGAACGCGACAGCATGAAGGCGACCAGGCCGGAATAAGGCGCGGCGAGAGGGGCCGCGGCGCCTGACCGGGCGCAAGCGGTGCAAATCGGGAACAATTTCAATTTTTTCCAAGGGGGCGCGCTGCTTCGACGCAGGCTGGAGCCCCCTGCGCGCGATTGTCCGCTGGACGGGTGGATTTCAGCGCGCTAAACACCCGCGCAATGGGCTGCGGGCAACCGTGGCCGCATGTCGTGTCGGCCGCGTCGGCGGCCCAGGAAGGGAGAAGCTCTCGTGTCACACGCAGACGACCACGAAGGGACCCGCCGGGATTTCCTCTATTATGCCACGGCCGGCACCGCCGTCGTGGCGACGGGCGCCGCTGTCTGGCCGCTTGTCGACCAGATGAACCCCTCGGCGGACGTGAAGGCGCTCAGCTCGATCCGGGTTGATATCTCGGGTGTCGAGGAAGGCAGCCAGCTGACGGTCAAATGGCTGGGCAAGCCGGTTTTCATCCGCCACCGCACCGAGGAAGAGATTGCCGAAGCGCGTGCCGATGACGATGCGGACCTGCCCGACGACCTGGCGCGCAACCACAACATCGACGGAACCGCCGATGCCTCCGACGCCAACCGGGCGTTGGACGAAGAAGGCAAATGGCTGGTGATGATCGGGGTTTGCACCCATCTCGGCTGCGTGCCTCTGGGCAACGGCGCGGGTGACTACGACGGCTGGTATTGCCCCTGCCACGGCTCGCACTACGATGCGTCCGGCCGTATCCGCCGAGGCCCGGCGCCGGAGAACCTTCCGGTTCCGGTCGCCGAATTCCTCGACGAAACGACGATCAAGCTGGGCTAGGGAGGACGGACATGTCGGGAATTCCCCACGACCACTACGAACCGGGTACGCGGTTCGAAAAATGGCTTCATGCGCGGCTGCCGATTGTGGCGCTTGCCTATGACACGATCATGATCCCCACGCCCAAGAACCTGAACTGGTGGTGGATCTGGGGCATCGTTCTGGCTTTCACGCTGGTGTTGCAGATCGTGACCGGCATCGTGCTGGTGATGCACTACACGCCGCATGTCGACCTGGCCTTCGCCTCGATCGAACACATCATGCGCAACGTGAACGGCGGGCACATGCTGCGTTACGTCCACGCCAACGGCGCCTCTCTGTTCTTCCTCGCGGTCTATATCCACATGTTCCGCGGTCTGTTCTACGGCTCCTACAAGGCGCCGCGCGAAGTGACCTGGATCATCGGGATGCTGATCTATCTCGCGATGATGGCGACCGGGTTCCTCGGCTACGTGCTGCCCTGGGGGCAGATGTCGTTCTGGGGCGCGACCGTGATCACCGGCCTGTTCGGCGCGATCCCGTTCATCGGCGACGCGATCCAGACCTGGCTGCTGGGCGGCCCGGCGGTGGACAACGCCACGCTGAACCGCTTCTTCTCGCTGCACTACCTTCTGCCCTTCGTGATCGCCGCGCTGGTCGCGGTGCACATCTGGGCGTTCCACACCACCGGCAACTCCAACCCCACCGGGGTCGAGGTGCGGCGTGGGTCGAAGGAAGAGGCGAAGAAGGACACGCTGCCGTTCTGGCCCTACTTCGTGATCAAGGACCTGTTCGCGCTGGCGGTTGTGCTGCTGGTGTTCTTCGCGGTCGTCGGTTTCATGCCGAACTACCTCGGCCACCCGGACAACTACATCGAAGCCAACCCTCTGGTGACGCCCGCGCATATCGTGCCGGAATGGTATTACCTGCCGTTCTACGCGATCCTGCGCGCCTTCACCTCCGATGTCTGGGCGGTGCAGCTCGCTAGCTTCATCACCGGTGGCATCGTCGACGCCAAGTTCTTCGGCGTGCTGGCGATGTTCGGTGCGATCCTGGTGATGGTCTTCACCCCCTGGCTCGACACCTCCAAGGTGCGCTCGGGGCAGAACCGGCCGATGTTCAAGTGGTGGTTCAGGCTGCTGGTGATCGACTTCATCGTGCTGACCTGGGTCGGCGCGCGTGACACCAACTTCCCGCACGACTGGATCTCGCTGATCGGTGCGACCTACTGGTTCGCCTACTTCCTGATCATCCTGCCGCTGCTGGGAATCATGGAAAAGCCGAAGACGCCGCCGAAGACCATCGAAGATGACTTCAACGCCCACTACCCCGAAGCCTCCGGCTCGGCGGCTGAGTGAGAGAAAGGATCGTAGGACAATGATCAGGAAACTCACCCTCACCGCGATTGCCGCGATGGCGCTGATGGCTGGCGGCGCAAACGCCGCCGGCGGCGGAGACACCCATATCGAGGACATCGCGTTCTCGTTCGAAGGGCCGTTCGGCAAATACGATCAGGCGCAGCTGCAACGCGGCCTGAAAGTCTTTGTCGAGGTTTGCCAGTCCTGCCACGGGTTGAAATATGTGCCGCTGCGCACGCTCGCCGATCCCGGCGGGCCGGGCTACACCGAGGACGAGGTGCGCGCCTTTGCCGCCGAGAACTTCGAGATCTATGATCCCGAACTCGACGACTGGCGCGAAGCCAAGCCGTCCGACCATTTCCCCGCCGTCACCGGCGAGGGCATGGGGCCGGACCTGAGCCTGATGGCCAAGGCCCGCGCCGGCTTTCACGGACCCTATGGCACGGGCATCAACCAGCTGTTCCGGGGCATCGGCGGTGCGGAATATATCGCCAGCTTCCTGATGGGCTTTACCGGCGAGGAAGACGAGGTCGCGGGCCAGTATCTCTATGAGAACACCGCGTTCGACGGTGGCTGGGTCTCGATGGCGCCGCAGCTTGACGACGGGCTGATCGACTATGACGACGGGCATCCGAACGATGCCCAGAACCTGGCCGAGGACGTCGCCGCGTTCCTGATGTGGACGGCGGAGCCGAAGATGATGGCGCGCAAGCAGGCGGGCTTTGTCGCGGTCACGCTTCTGGTGCTTCTGAGCGCGCTGCTCTACCTCACCAACAAGAAGCTCTGGTATCCGGTCAAGCACGGCGGCAAGCAAGCCAAGCTCTGATCGGTTCGACAGAACGTAAAAGGCGCCTTTCGGGGCGCCTTTTTTCTTGCCGGGTCGGCACGGCAGCCTAGGGTCGCAGGCGACAAAAGGGGCGGGGTCGACATGAAACTCACCGGAAGATGCCTGTGCGGGCGGGTCGGCTTTGAAGTCGATGGTTGGGTCAGCCAGATCCAGGCCTGCCATGCCGAACGTTGCCGCCGCGCCACCGGCGGGCTGTTCGCGCCGGAAATCGCCGCTTCGGCGGACGGGTTTCGATGGGTTGGGGATGAAGGCGGGGTGGCCAGCTATACCGCGCCCATCCTGCATGAGCCGCCCGCCTATCGCCGGAATTTCTGCAAGACCTGCGGCTCGCCCCTGCCAGTCCTGCTGGAAGGTGCCGGCATGGTGGTGCTGCACGCGGGGTTGCTGGACGATTGCAGCGGCCTTCAGGTCTTTCGCCACGCCTTCGTCGACCAGAGATCGGCCTGTTGCCAGATCGACGATGACGCGCCGCAATTCCCCGGCCAGCCGCCCGTGCCAGGGGCCGGGGACATCGTCCCCTAACCCAGGTAGTCGCTGAGCGCCTTTGGCGGGTTGGCGAAAATCTCGGCGGTCGGCACCGGCGGATAGGCTATGCCCTCGGCCACCAGGATGACCAGATCGGCGATGGATTTCGCGTCGTCGGGTTCATGGCTGACCATCATCAGCGTCGCCCCGGTCTCGTCGGCCAGATCGGCCACGAGATCGAGCATCTCGGTACGCAGCGCCGGACCCAGCGCGCCGAACGGCTCGTCCAGCAGCATCAGCGGCTGGTTGCGCAAAAGCGCGCGGGCAAGGGCCACACGCGCCGCCTGACCGCCGGACAAGCGGCCCGGCTTGCGCGGCCCGAACCCGGCCAGCCCGACCCGGGCCAGCGCCTTGTCGACCGCCTTGTGCTGGTCGGCGTCCAGCCTGAGATCGGGCCGCAGCCCCAGCCCGACATTCTGTGCGGCGGTCAGGTGCGGAAACAGGTTGTTGTCCTGAAAGATCATCGAAACGGGCCGCGCGGCCGGTGGTGCCGCGGTCAGCTCTGCCGCGTTCCACATGACCCGGCCCGAGGCCACCGGCAGAAAGCCGGCAATCGCGGCGAGCAGCGTCGACTTGCCCGCGCCCGAGGGGCCAAGCACCGCGACCTTGGCCCCGGTTGGCACCGTGAAATCGGCGCTCAGCGTCCAGTCCTCCAGCGCGACGAGCATCTTTTCAAGCGTCAGCATCCAGCCGCCCCCCACGGTCGAAGACCCAGAACAAGGCCAGTGACAAGGCCAGCAGCAACAGTGCGGCCCCGGCGGCATCGCCCATCCGGTAGGCCGCCATCAGCCGGTATATCTGCAACGGCAGCGTGCCGCCATCGGGGCTGGCGAACACCGCGATCACGCCCAGATCACCCATTGACAGCGCCGCCGCCAGCCCGGCGGAAAACCCCAATGGACGACGCAGGCGCGGCAGCCACAGGCGGCGCAGCCGGGAGGTGCCGGTCAGCCCCAACTCATCCGCGAGCCGGCCGAAATCGGCCTCAACGGCGGTCAGGGCAGGCACCAGCGCGCGCAGGGCGAAGGGCAGCGACATCGCGGCATTGACCAGCACGGTGACCTCCAGCGCCACCCGCTCGGGCCGGATCAGCGGGAACAGGATCACGAACAGGCCGGTGCCAATCACCAGCGGCGAGGCGGCGATGGTCAGCGTGCCGATCGCCTCGGCCAGTTTCGAGCCGCGCCGCACCACCAGCGCGGCGATCGACAGGGCCAGCAGCAGCGTCAGGGCAGCCGAGCCCAGCGCCACCGCCAGCGACCGCAGCGCCGCCCAGCCGACGGAAGCGGGCAGACTCGGAAGTGCTGCGGCCCCGTTGATGGCGATCATCGCCAGCGGAACCACCAGGAACAGCGTTGCCAGCGCGATCAGGGCCGCATCCTGCACCCTGAGCCAGCCCGACGCCGCATCCCAGCGCGTCATCGGACGGTCGAGCCCGGCGCCGATACCCGTGGGCAGGGCGACCCTCAGCGCCACCAGCGCCGCCGCGGCACCCAGCGCGAATTGCACCAGCGCCAGCAGCGCCGCGCGGCCAAGGTCGAAGTCGAACCGGAAGGACTGGTAGATGGCCAGTTCCACCGTGGTCGCGCGCGGCCCGCCGCCCAGCGTCAGCGCCACCGCGAAACTGGTCAGGCATAGTAAAAAGATCACCAAGAACGCGCCGGGCAGCACCTGCCGCAGCATCGGGCGCTCCAGAACCCGCGCAACATCGCGCGTGCCGAAGCCCAGCGAGGCCGCCAGCCGAAAACGCTCGGAGGGAATGTCGAGCCAACCTTGCAGGATCAGCCGCGTCGCCAGCGGCAGGTTGAAGAACACGTGCGCCAGCACGACGCCGTGAAAGCCGTAGATCGAGATCGGCTCGAACCCCATGAGCCCGAGGGCTTGCGACAGGATGCCGCCCCGCCCGAACACCGCGATCAGGCCCAACACTGCGACGATCACCGGCAGGATGAAGGGCGCACCCAAGAGCGTGATCAGCACCTGCCGCCCGGCAAAGCGCCGCCGCGCCAGTGCCCGCCCGACCGGCACCGCCAGCGCCACGCTGATCGCCGCCGACAAAAGCGCCTGCACCAGCGTGAAGCGGATCGCGGCCCAGTCGGCGGGACCAAGTCCCGTGTCCCCTTCGGCGCGCAGGGCGACGGCAGCGAGCGAGCCGAAGCTCAGCGCAAGGACGAGGGCCAGCGCGATGCCGCCGGCCCAGGTCGCGGGGCTTATCTGGAGGACGCGGCGAGCCATTCGGCCAATGCCTCATCACGCTTGGTCCGCGCCTCTTCACCGAGGTAGACCAGAGCCTTTGCGGGGTCGAGCGCCGCGCCGAACCCTTCGGGCAAACCGCCTTCGGGCATCACCGCCGGATACATCCAGTTGGTCGTGGCGATGGCGGCCTGGATTTCACCGCTCAGCAAAAAGGCGAGGAACCTGTCCGCCAGTTCCGGCTGATCGGTGGTCGCCAGTTTCGCCGCCACCTCGATCTGCATGTAGTGGCCTTCGTCGAAGATCGCGGCGGCCTTGCTGTCGTCGTCCTCGGCAATGATGTGATAGGCGGGCGAAGTGGTGTAGGACAGGACCATGTCGGCCTCGCCCTCAAGAAACATGCCGTAGGCTTCCGACCAGCCCTTGGTAGCGGTCACGACGCGGCGGTTCAGCGCCGTCCACGCCGCCTCGGCCTCGTCGCCATAGACCGCCTTGACCCACAACAGCAGCCCCAGCCCCGGTGTCGAGGAACGCGGGTCCTGGATCAGGATCTTGAGGTCTGACGCGGCGAGTTCGTCGAACGAGGCGGGCGGGGTCGCCAGCCTGGTCTTGTCGTAGACGAAGGCGAAATAGCCCCAGTCATAGGGCACGAAGGTGTCGTCCTCCCAGCCGATCGGCAGGTCGAGCGCGGGCAGGTCAGCACCGGTCGGTGCGAATATCCCGGTCTCGCGTGCCGCTGCCGTCAGGTTGCCATCAAGTCCGATGGCGATATCGGCCTCGGTGCGCGGGCCTTCGAGGCGCAGGCGCGACAGGATCTCGGCGCCGTCCCCGACCGAGACAAAGCGCAGATCGCAGCCGCATTCGGCCTCGAACGCGGTCTCGATCACCGGGCCGGGGCCCCATTCGGAAACGAAGCTGTCATAGGTGTAAATGGTAAGAACAGGGGTCTGGGCAACCGCCACTGTGGCGATGGCTGCAAATCCCGCTGCGATGGTGAGTGTCTTCATGTCATCCTCCATACGGGCGGGCGGCGTTCCGGTAGGATGATCCTGACCTTCCCTCCGCCGGTCCTAACCGGTTCAGGTTCAACGGGTTTGCTGGTGCATCTCAGCCGCGCATGCGGCACCCCGAGGTGACTGTGAGCCTAGCCCCGAAGGCTTGCTCCTGCAAGGTGAAAGCCATAAACGGATTTGCGAAGGGAACCCGGCCATGATGAACTCTTTCGGACATATCTTCCGCGTCACCACATGGGGCGAAAGCCACGGACCCGCGCTGGGCGCGACCGTGGACGGTGTGCCGCCGGGGGTGGCGCTGGCGCCCGAGATGCTTCAACACTGGCTCGACCGGCGCAAGCCCGGCCAGTCGAAATACACCACCCAGCGGCGCGAGGCGGACGAGGTGCGCATCCTGTCGGGTGTCTATGAGGGCCAAACCACCGGCACGCCGATCCAGTTGATGATCGAGAACACCGACCAGCGCTCGAAGGACTATGGCGACATCGTCGAGAAGTTCCGCCCCGGCCATGCCGACATCAGCTATTGGCTGAAATACGGCATCCGCGATCCGCGCGGCGGCGGGCGCTCTTCGGCACGCGAAACCGCCGCGCGGGTGGCCGCGGGCGGTGTGGCGCGCGAGGTGCTGAAGGCGCTGGTTCCGGGAATCGAGATCCGGGGCTACATGACGCGGATGGGCGTGCACGAGATCGACCGCGCCCGCATCGACTGGGACGAGATCGAGCGCAATCCGTTCTGGACGCCTGACGCCAAAGCCGCCGAGACCTGGGCCACCTATCTCGACGGGCTGCGCAAATCGGGCAGTTCGGTGGGGGCGGTGGTCGAGGTGGTGGTGCGCGGCGCACCTGCAGGGCTGGGTGCGCCGATCTATGCCAAGCTCGACACCGACCTTGCCGCCGCGATGATGTCGATCAATGCCGTCAAGGGCGTCGAGATCGGCGAGGGCATGAATGCCGCGATGCTGACCGGCGAGGTGAATGCCGACGAGATCGCGATGGGGCCGGATGGGCCGGAGTTCAGCTCGAACCACGCGGGCGGCATCCTTGGCGGTATCTCGACTGGGCAGGACGTCGTGGTGCGCTTCGCGGTCAAGCCGACCAGCTCGATCCTGACGCCGCGCAAGACCATCACCAAGGCGGGCGAACCTGCCGAGATCGTCACCAAGGGCCGTCACGACCCCTGCGTCGGCATCCGCGCCGTGCCGGTGGGCGAGGCGATGGCGGCCTGTGTCATCCTCGACCACCTGCTGCTTCATCGCGCGCAGGTCGGTGACGGCCCGTGCGGGCGGATCGGCTGAGGCGTCAGCTTGTCGCCACCGCCAAAGCCGCGTCCATCAGCGCCTTGATCTCGTCGCGGCCGGTTCCGGCGACGATACGGCCGATCTCACGCCGGTCCGGGCCGATCGCGATCAGGGTCGAGCGGCGCACCACGTTCAGCGACGACACCACCTCGGTGCGCGCCCAGGTGTCCCAGTCGATGTTGATGAAGGTGATCCTGGCCTCGTAGGCCGGGTTCTCGGCCTTAAGCGCGTCCAGAACGCGTTCCTGCGCGGCGCAGGTGGTGCACCAACTGGCCTTGTAGTCGAGGAACACCGTCTCGCCCGCGTCGATCCGTTCGTTGATCAGGCCGGGCTTGTAGTCGAGCGGCGCGGCATGGGCGAGCGTGGGCAGAAGCGGGGTGGCGGCGAGGGTGGCAAGGAATGTGCGGCGTTTCATGTAAACCTCCGGGTCAGATGGAAACGGACAGGTCGATCAGCCAGGCGGGCAGGTTCTGCACCGCCCAGGCTTCGGCGACGTGATGAAGTCGGAACAGAATCGCGAGCCCGACGAGGATGAAGGCAACGCCCAGCACCGGGCGGGCAATACCGGCCATGCGCCTGAGTGCGGTGGCGCGCAGGCCATAGCCGATGGCCAGGATCAGGGTCGAGACGCCCAGCGCGAAGGCCACCATGATCGCCCCGGCCCAGGCTAGGCTTCCACCCTGCGAGGCCAGCGAGATCGCGCCGCCCAGCGTCGGCCCGATGCAGGGGCTCCAGACCGCGCCAAGGAGCAGCCCGCCAAGAAACTGCCCCGGCAGGCCCGAGCGGTCGACACCGTCAAGCCCGGCATCGGCACGGGCGGCAAAGCCTGCGGTGGCTGTGGCGAAGGCGGCGTTGAAGCGTGGCACCAATAGCACGACGCCAAAGCCCAGCATCAGCACCGCACCGGCGCGCGAGACCACGTCTTCGGTCAGCCCTATGGCATGGCCAAAGGTGGTGACCAGCATTCCCAACACCACGAAAGACAGGCTCATCCCCGCCGCCAGTGCGACTGGCCCAAGGCGCGAGGCCTGAAGCGCGGTTGCCAGCACGATAGGCAAAACCGGCAGGACGCAGGGGTTGATCAGCGTCAGCAGCCCGGCGGCATAGGCTAGGATCAGTTCCATGGTGGTCAGATGACCCGGAGCCGTGCGTGCAGTCACGCAACGAAGCCGTGAGCCGGGTCAACTCCGCGTCAGGGAATGTTTCAGACGGCGGGCCCCGCAGGCCGCTGCTTGGCCAGTTGCACGGCGAGGATGCCCAGCGTCACCACCGCAACGCCGACGACATCGAAAAGCCCGAGCGACTCGCCCAGAAGGACAGCAGCGATGGTCACGCCGAAGAACGGGTTGAGGAAATGGAAGGTCGAGGCACGCACCGCGCCAATCCGCGCCACCAGCTTGAACCAGACCCATGTCGCGGCCAGGCCAGGCACCAGCGTGGTGTAGATGAAGGCGACCACCAGTTGCCAGCTCCAGGTGACGACGTGGGTTTCGAAGGCCAGCCCGAAGGGGGCCAGTGCTGCAGCGCCGACCAGCATTTGCAGCCCCACCACCATCAAGAGGTTGCCGCCGCCCGAAACGCTGCGCACCGTCAGCGTGGCCACCGCGAGCGCCAGCGCGGCAATGACACACAGCACGAGGCCGGTCAGGTCGACGCCACCCGACAGGCGCGTGCCCATGATCAGCGCAACCCCGGCAAAGCCCGTGACCAACCCGGCCAACGCCAGCGGCGACAGCCGGTCACGAAACACGATCCAGCCCAGCGCGGCCACCAGCAGCGGCATGGTCGACGCGATGATCGAAGCCAGACCGGCCTCGATCCACTGCATCGCCACGAAGTTCAGCCCGAGGTAGAGCGCATTCTGGCAGATCCCGAAAACCACGACCGAAAACCACTGGCCGCGTGTCAGGCTGATCTTCTGACCAAGGCCGGCGGCGATGGCGATGCCCAGCAGCCCGGAGATCACGAAGCGCAGCGCCAGCGCGCTGATCGGCGGGGCGTCGGCGACGATGATCCGCGCCGAGGTAAAGGCGGACGACCACATCAGGGCGAACCCCAGCCCCATCAAGGTCGCGCGAATGTCCATCCTGTCTCCGGAAAAAAGAAAAGGGCCGCCGTCGGGCGACCCTATCCAAAACATGGCCCGGCGCAAGGCCGGGCGGGCGCGTCAGTTGTTGACGCTGTCCTTGAGTGCCTTTGCGATGGTCATCTTGACCACCTTGTCGGCGTCTTTCTTGATCTGCTCGCCGGTGGCGGGGTTGCGCACCATGCGCTCGGGCCGTTCGCGGCAATAGATCTTGCCGACGCCCGGCAGGGTGACGGCACCGCCGCCCGAGACTTCGCGGGTAATGACCGAAGTCACCGCGTCCAGCGCCGCCGCAGCGGCTTTCTTGTCCGAGCCCATTTCTTCGGCCAGGGCAGCGACCAGTTGGGTCTTGGTCATCGGTTTCGCCATGTATTCTCTCCTCACATGTCCCATTCTTGGGTTCGATGCGGCGCATTTAACTGATAGTCGGCGCGCCGCACAATCTCTGGTGTCGAAAAAAGCCGGAAAATAACGGGTTTTCCACCGATATTTCGTCGGATTTTCGCATTCCCCCTACAGAAAGGCGGTTTCCTCGAACGAGCGCAGTTTCCGGCTGTGGATGCGCTCGAGCGGCATCTCGCGCAAAAGCTCCATGGCGCGGATGCCGATCAGGAGGTGCCGGGCGACCTGAGAGGTGTAGAATTCGCTCGCCATGCCCGGCAATTTCAACTCGCCATGCAGCGGTTTGTCGGACACGCAGAGCAGGGTTCCATAGGGCACCCGGAAGCGAAAACCGTTGGCGGCGATGGTGGCGCTTTCCATGTCGAGCGCGATGGCGCGCGACTGGCTCAGCCGCTGCACCGGGCCGGTATGCTCACGCAATTCCCAGTTGCGGTTGTCAAAACTCGCCACCGTGCCGGTGCGCATGATCCGCTTGAGTTCGTAGCCCTCCAGCTCGGTCACCTCCGCCACGGCGTTTTCCAGCGCGATCTGGATTTCCGCCAGCGGCGGGATCGGCACCCAGGTTGGCAGGTCGTCGTCCAGCACCTTGTCTTCGCGCAGGTAGGCATGTGCCAGCACGAAATCGCCCAACCGCTGCGAGTTGCGCAGGCCGGCGCAATGGCCGACCATCAGCCAGGCATGCGGGCGCAGCACCGCGATGTGGTCGGTCGCGGTCTTGGCATTGGACGGGCCGACCCCGATGTTGACCAGGGTGATGCCGCTGCGGTCGGGCCGTTTGAGGTGATAGGTCGGCATCTGCGGCAGCTTGGCCGGGTGGTCGATGCTGCAACCGGCCTCGAAGATCTCGCAGTTCCCCGGCCCGACGAAACTGGTATAGCCGCTGTCGGGATCGGCCAGCATGGCGCGGGCGACGGCCTCGAATTCCTCGACATAGAACTGGTAGTTGGTGAACAGAACGTGGTTCTGGAAATGCTCGGGCAGGGTTGCCGTGTAATGCGCCAGCCGCGCCAGCGAATAGTCGACGCGCTGCGCGGTGAACGGCGCCAAGGGCGACGAGCCGTCGGCGTGCAGATAGCCCAGCCCGTTGACGATGTTGTCATGGGTGGTCGACAGGTCGGGCACGTCGAACACGTCACGCAGCGGAAACGGCATCGCGCCTTCCTGTGGCACGGTGATGTCCGAGCGTCCGGCAACCGCGAAATGCACCGGGATCGGGGTGGTCGACAACCCGATCCAGATCGGCACGCCGTGGTTCTGCATCAACAACGCGATCTGCTGCGTCAGGTAGTCGCCGAACAGGTCGGGCCGGGTGATCGTGGTCGAATACGCCCCCGGCCCCGAAACATGGCCAAAGCTCAACCGGCTGTCGATCGGATCGTGGCTCGAGGTGCGCAGCCGGATCTCGGGGTAATAGGCGCGAAACCGGTTCTTCGGTCGCGCCGCACCGATCGCGGCCTGCGAGAATTTCTCGGTCAGGAAGGCGCAGGCGTCATCGTAAAGCTCGTTCAGGCGGGCAACCGCGGCGGCGGGGTCTCGGAATCGCTCCGGCTCGGGAATCGCCGGGGTCACGACCGGCAGGGTCAGGTCTCGGGGCGACATCAGGGCTCCTCGAACAGATCGGTAATCTTGAAGGCGGTCACATCGACAAGTCCGAGGTCGGAAATCCGCAGCTCGGGAATGACGACCAGCGCCAGGAGCGAGTGCTGCATGTAGGCGTTGTTGAGTGTGCAGCCACAGGCCGCCATCGCCTCGACCATCGCTTGCGCCTTGGCGGCGACGATCTCGGCGGGTTCTTCCGACATCAGCCCGGCGATCGGCAGTTCCACCAGCGCGATTTCCCGCCCGTCCCGAAACACGGTGATGCCGCCGCCAACCTCGCCCAGCCGGTTCGCCGCCAGCGCCATGTCGGTGCGCGAGGTGCCGACCACGATCATGTGGTGGCTGTCATGCGCCACGGTCGAGGCCATCGCCATGTTGCCGGTGTAGCCGAAACCCGACACGAACCCGTTGACCACGCCGCCGGTGCCCCGGTGCCGCTCAACCAGCGCGATCTGCGCCACGTCGGCGGCCGCATCGCCGTCGACGATCCCGTCTCGCACCTCCAGTTCGGCCGTCAGCGCCCTGGTCGGCGCCTGGTTCTCGACCACGCCGATCACCTTGGCGGTGACGCGGTTGGCGCCCTCGGGGGCAATGATTTCGAAATTGGCGGCGCTCAGGGTCTTGCCCAGATGCACGGTGCCCCGCGCGCTGTCGGGCCAGTCCAGATGCGGCGTCTCGACGGTTATCTTGCCGTCCATCGCCACCGTCCGCCCCCGCGCGATGACCTGCTCGATCGGCAGCGTCACGAGGTCCGAAGTCAGGATCACATCCGCCCGCCGCCCCGGAGCGATGGACCCCAACTCGCGTTCCAGCCCGAAATGCGTGGCGGTGTTGATCGTCGCCATCTGCAGCGCCACCAGCGGATCGCAGCCGCAAGCGATGGCGTGGCGCACCACCCGGTTCATATGCCCGTCATGGACCAGCGTGCCGGAATGGCTGTCGTCGGTGCAGAGGATGAAGTTGCGCGGATCGAGCCCCTTTTCGGTGACGGCGGTAATCTGCGTCTCGACGTCATACCAGGCCGAGCCCAGCCGCATCATCGCGCGCATGCCCTGACGCACCCGCGCAATCGCATCGGCCTCGCAGGTGCCTTCGTGATCGTCGGCCGGCCCGCCGGCGGCATAGGCGTGAAACGCCGTGCCAAGGTCGGGGCTGGCATAATGCCCGCCCACAATCTTGCCCGCCACCTGCGTCGCCGCGATCTCGGCCAGCATCTTGGGGTCGGCATTGACCACGCCGGGAAAGTTCATCATCTCGCCCAGCCCGATGATGCCCGGCCAGGTCATCGCCTCGGCCACATCCTCGGCGCTGATCTCGAACCCGGTGGTTTCCAGCCCCGGCGCGCTGGGCGCGCAGGAGGGCATCTCGGTGAAGATGTTGACCGGCTGCAGCATCGCCTCGTCATGCATCATCCGCACGCCGTCCAACCCAAGCACATTGGCGATTTCGTGCGGGTCGGTGAACATGGTGGTGGTGCCGTGCGGGATGACGGCGCGGGCGAACCCCGCCGGGGTCAGCATCCCGCTTTCGATATGCATATGGGCGTCGCAAAGACCGGGGATCAGATAACGGCCATCGGCCTCGATCACCTCGGTATCGGGGCCGATGCAATGGCCGGCGTCCGGGCCGACATAGGCAAAGCGCCCGTCGGCGATCGCCACCTGCCAGCCGTCCAGCACTTCGCGGCTCTGCACATTGACCAGCTTGCCGCCACGGATCACGCAATCGGCAGGTTCACGCCCGGCGGCAACCGCGACAAGTCGCGCGGCGCTTTCGGGCCAGGATTTGAAGGGTGTATCGCTCATGGAGTGATTGTGAAGCAAAGGCGGGCGAGTGCAAGGTCTCGAGTTATAACTCGAAGAATTTGTCCTTGTAGAAGCGAACTGCCCATGATTCACTGAAATTGAGGCCCATCGACGTTTCGTCAGCTAAGTTTGCCGCCTAGCAGCCCTTCTTGGGCTTGGAGCGTCGGTGCGGCTTCACCGGTACAGTTTTTGGACCCGGCTTCTTGCCACTGCGTACGGTCTTCGTGACCTTCTTGCATCCTGCCATCTAACCACCTCCTTTCCCTCGCAGTAGCGAGCAGATATTGGGAGTGCCGATGGGCCTCATACAAACTATAGGCTTACCAACCGTGTCAAGAAAAGGTAAATATGGATCTTTCAAGGCATGAAAGTTGCCTTAATGTTCTTTTAATTCTCTGGTGATCTGTAGTCACGGTATCATGGTCACCGGCGCCAACGTGGCCGAGACCTTCAACCGCCTGTTCTATTTCGAGCGTGCCGCCGAGACCTATATCCGCGCGCTTCAAACCGGCCAGCCGCTTCGGGTGATGCCCGACGACATCGCCGAAAAGACCGCGCGCGAGATCGACGGCTATCCGGGGCAGGCCGAGCGGCATCTGGATGAGATAAAGCTGATCCTTGATGCCGAAGGGTCGGACTATGCCGCCTGAGGCTTGCGGGTGCGGCGCGCAAATTGGATAAACCGACCATGACAAACACGATGCTCATATTCGGCTGCGGCTATTCCGGCCGCGCACTGGCCAAGACCCTGATCGCCGAGGGCTGGCGCGTCATCGGGACCACCCGCAGCCCCGACAAGGCCGCCGCGCTGGCCGCCGAGGGGATCGAGCCGGTGATTTGGCCCGGCAGCGACATGGCGCCCCATCTGGCCGAGGCCACGCATCTGCTGTTGTCGGCGGCGCCGGACGATGATGGCGATCCGGTTCTGGCGGCCCTGCGCGACGAGATCGCGGCTGAGCGGTTCGACTGGGTCGGCTACCTCTCGACCACCGGCGTTTATGGTGACCACCAGGGCGGTTGGGTCGACGAGACCACGCCGCTGACCCCGTCAACGCGGCGCGGGCGTCAGAGGGTCAGGGCCGAGGGGCAATGGCAGGCGCTGGCGGACGAGGCCGGACTGCCGCTGCATGTCTTTCGCCTGGCGGGGATATACGGGCCGGGGCGGGGACCGTTCGCCAAGGTCCGGCGCGGCACCGCGCGGCGGATCGTCAAGCCGGGGCAGGTGTTTTCGCGCATCCATGTCGAGGACATCGCCGGGGTGCTTGCCGCGTCGATCCGCAGGCCGAACCCCGGGGCGGTCTACAACGTCTGCGACGACCTCGCGGCACCCCCCGAAGATGTTCTGGCGCATGCCGCCGAGCTTCTGGGTGTTGCGCCGCCGCCCGAGGAAGACTTCGCCAGCGCCGAGATGACACCAATGGCGCGCAGCTTCTATGCCGAGTCCAAGCGGGTGCGAAATGACCGGATCAAGACCGATCTGGGTGTCGAACTGAAGTATCCGACCTATCGCGACGGGCTTGCCGCGCTGCTGGCGCTGGAGGCGGAAGAAGAATAGGGCGCCCGAAGGCGCCCCATTCAGCAGGTCTGTCCGGCGTCGCTTACGGCAAGAAGATGATGCTGGTCGCGACGGCCAGAACGAACAGGATCGGCGGCAACAGGTGCTGGTTCATCGACGAACCGGAGGCCTGTTCGATCACGATGGCCGGCTCCATGATCGGTGGAGCGACGGTTCCGGCAACGGCTGCACCAGCGACCAGTGCAAAGGCGGCGCCAAGTACGAACTTTTTCATTTCACTTACCCCAGGTCTTGGAAATTGGACCCGACTAACTTGTGGTTGCATCCGGGCGAAGTCCACCCGTTCCAAGGCTTTGGCGGACAATATTCCGGCGGTGTTGCATATCGGGTGCAATCATGCGCGATCCGTCGCCCGTTTGGCTCCGAGGTCGGCGATTCCAAGCGCGGACAGTGCCTTGGCCTCGATCTGTTCGGCATTCAGCCCGGCGGTTGCATACATGTCTTTGGGGCTGGCGTGGTCGATGAACGTGTCCGGCAGAACCATCGAGCGGAAGCGTAGCCCGGCATCGAACGCGCCATGTTCGGCCAGAAATTGCGCGACATGACTACCGAAGCCGCCGATGGCGCCCTCTTCGATGGTGATCAGCGCCTCGTGATCGGCGGCGAGTGACAGGATCAACGCCTCGTCCAGCGGCTTGGCAAAGCGTGCGTCGGCCACGGTCGGCGTGATGCCCCGCCCCGCCAGCCGTTCGGCGGCCAGCATGGTCTCGGACAGCCGTGTCCCCAGGCTCAGAAGCGCGATGCGGCTGCCCTGTTGCATGATCCGGCCCTTGCCGATCTCCAGAACCTGCGGCGCCTCCGGCATTTCGGTGCCGACGCCCTCGCCGCGCGGGTAGCGCACGGCGGAGGGGCCATCGTCAATCGCGGCGGCGGTGGCGACCATGTGCACAAGCTCGGCCTCATCCGCCGGGGCCATGATGGTGAAGCCCGGCAGGTTGCCGAGATAGGCCAGGTCGAAACTGCCGGCATGGGTTGCGCCATCGGCCCCGACCAGCCCGGCGCGGTCGATCATGAACCTGACCGGCAGACGCTGGATCGCCACGTCATGCACCACCTGGTCATAGCCGCGTTGCAGGAACGTCGAATAGATCGCGCAGAACGGCCGCATCCCGCCCGCCGCCAGCGCCGCCGAGAAGGTCACGCCGTGCTGCTCGGCGATGCCCACGTCGAAGACGCGCGACGGAAAGCGGTCGGCGAGGTAGTTCACCCCGGTCCCGTCCGGCATCGCGGCGGTGACGGCGCAGATGCGGCTGTCCTTTTCGGCAAGCTGGGTCAGGGTCTTGCCGAACACCGAGGTATAGGACGGCGCGTTCGGCTTGGCCTTTTGCTGCTTGCCGGTGACCACGTCGAATTTCGCGGTGGCATGGCCCCGGTCGTTGGCTCTTTCGGCATGGGGGTAGCCCTTGCCCTTCTTGGTGATGACATGGATCAGGACCGGCCCGGTGGCGCGTTCGTGGACGGTGCCGAGCACGCCCATCAACTGATCAATGTCGTGGCCATCGAGCGGGCCGATATAGGAAAAGCCCAGTTCCTCGAACAGGGTGCCGCCGACGGTCATCGACTTCAGCACTTCCTTGGCCCGGCGCGCGCCTTCCTGGAACGGCGGCGGCAACAGGCTGACCGCGCCCTTGGCGGCGGCCTTCAATTCCTGGAACGGTTCGGTCTCATAGAGCCGCGTCAGGTAGTTCGACAGCGCGCCGACCGGCGGCGCGATGGACATCTCGTTGTCGTTCAGGATGACGAACATGCGCTTTTTCAGGTGGCCGGCGTTGTTCATCGCCTCGAATGCCATGCCCGCGCTCATCGAGCCGTCGCCGATCACCGCGACGGTGTCGCCGATGCCGTGCTCGGGCGCGCCACCCAGATCGCGGGCGCAGGCAAAGCCCAGCGCCGCCGAGATCGAGGTCGAGCTATGCGCCGCACCGAACGGGTCATAGGGGCTTTCCGCGCGCTTGGTGAAACCCGACAGCCCGTTCTTCTGCCGCAGCGTGCGGATACGGTCGCGCCGCCCGGTCAGGATCTTGTGCGGATAGGCCTGGTGGCCCACGTCCCAGATCAGCTTGTCGCGCGGCGTGTCGAACACCGCGTGCAGCGCCACGGTCAGTTCGACCACCCCCAGCCCCGCGCCCAGGTGTCCGCCGGTTTCGCTGACGGCGCTGATGGTCTCGGCCCGGACTTCATCGGCCAGTTGCCGCAATTCGCGCAGCGACAGCGCCTTCATGTCGGCGGGCGACTGGATGCGGTCGAGCAGAGGGGTTTCGGGGCGGTCTGGCATCAGAACCTCACGAGGGGCCTACGAGTCCCGCGAGATAACGAAACGCGCGGCCTCCCGCAAGGTTTGCGCCTCATTTCCGTAGGGCGCAAGCGCCTCGCAGGCGGCGTCCACCAACTCCTGCGCCCGCGTCTTGGCGGCGTCGAGACCCAGCAGCGACACGAAGGTCGCCTTGTGCTTGTCCGCATCCTTTCCGGTGGCCTTGCCGACGCGGTCGGGGTCACCCTCGACATCGAGCACGTCGTCGGCAATCTGGAACGCCAGCCCCACCGCCGCGCCATAGCGGCGAAGCGGATCGGTCGACACCCCCGCCATCACCGCCCCGGCCATCGCCGACCAGCGGATCAGCGCCCCGGTCTTGCCCGCCTGAAGTGCGATGATCTGGTCGAGCGTCAGCGGTGTCTCGGCGGTCTCGGCGGCGATATCGAGTGCTTGGCCCAGCACCATGCCCTCGGCCCCGGCGGCATGGGCCAGGCTGCGCGACAGTTCGATCCGCACCTCGGCTGTGCCCACCTCGTCGCGGCCCAGAAGCTCGAACGCCAAGGCTTGCAGCGCGTCACCGGCCAGAACGGCGGTGGCCTCGTCCCACTTGCGGTGAACGGTCGGCTGGCCCCGGCGCAGATCGTCGTCATCCATGCAGGGCAGATCGTCATGCACCAGCGAATAGGCGTGGATCGCCTCGACCGCCGCTGCCGGAAACTGCGCGCTGTCGGCGTCGATACCCAGCATCCGTGCGCCTTCCAGCACCAGGAACGCCCGCATCCCCTTGCCCCCGGCAACCGCGTGGCGCATCGGTGCGGCCATCGGGCCGGACGCGGGCAGGGCGGTGCCCAGGCAGGCTTGCGCGACCTCGCGGGTTTCGGCCAGCCGCGAGCGGAACATCACAACCCTTCGACAGGGGTGGTGCCGGTGGGGTTGCCGTCCTGGTCGAGGGTGATCGCGGCGACCTTCTCCTCGGCTTCCTTGAGCTTGACCTCGCAGCGTGCCTTGAGCTTGGCGCCGCGCTCGTAAAGCTCGATCGACGCCTCCAGCGCCACGTCGCCACGTTCAAGCTGGCCGACCACCGCTTCCAGTTCCGCCATCGCTTCCTCGAAGCTCATCTCGTCCACCGGCTTGTCGGTCATTTTCCGCGCTCCATCAGGATTTCAACGTGCAGGGCCACGCTCTCGGCCAAGGCTTCCAGATCATATCCGCCCTCGAGCGTCGAGACCACCCGCCCGTCGCAGACGTCATCCGCCAGATCGCAGATCCGGTGCGTCAGCCAGCCGAAATCCTCGGTCTGCCAGTGCAGCCCGGCCAGTGGGTCGCGGGCATGGGCGTCGAACCCCGCCGAGACCACGATCAACTCCGGCCGGAATTCCGAGATCCAGGGCAGGATGCTGCCCTCCCACTCGGCCCGCATCCGCTCGCCGCCCGACCCTTCGGACAGCGGCACGTTCAGGATCTGCTCATAGGCGCCCTTCTCATGCGCGCCGCCGGTGCCGGGATAAAGCGGCATCTGGTGCGACGAGGCAAAGCGCGCCCGGCTTTCGTTCCACAGCACGTCCTGGGTGCCGTTGCCGTGATGCACGTCGAAATCCAGCACCGCCACCCGGTCAAGCCCCTGAACGTCCAGCGCATGCAGCGCCGCGATGGCGGCATTGGAGAACAGACAGAACCCCATCGGGCGGGCACGTTCCGCATGATGCCCAGGCGGGCGGCAGGCAACGAAGGCATTGCCGGCCTCGCCCGTCAGCACCGCATCCACCGCCGCGACCGCACCACCCACCGCGCGATAGGCGGCGGTGAGCGAGCCGGGCGACATCGAGGTGTCCGGGTCGATCTGGGTCAGACCCTCGGCCGGCGCGCTGGCGCGGATGCGGTCGAGATGCACCTTGGGATGGGCGCGACGGATATCGGCCTCGTCGCCCAGCGGTGCCTCGCGCCGGTCGAGCGTGGCAAAGCCCGGCGCGGCCAGTGCGGCGTCGATGGCTTTCAGTCGGGCCACCTGCTCCGGGTGGCCGGGAGGGTTGATGTGGTCGAGGCAGTCGGGGTGGGTGAAGAGCGCTGTTGTCATGGCGCGAATGTGTCCTGTCGGGGCGGCAATGCCAAGGGCGGTTTATCTGTGCGCACGCCAAATCCCGGCGACAGGCTGTCGCGCTCAGTCGCCGACCAGCATGTAGCCCGCGCCGCGCACGGTTTGCAGGTGACGCGGCGACTTCGGGTCACGCTCAAGCTTGCGCCGAAGACGGGTGATCTGCACGTCGACGGCGCGCGCCTTGGTGGCCAGCCCGGTGCGCCCCAGTTGCGCCACCAGTTCACCACGCCCGACCGGCTCGCCCGCGCGGTTGGCAAGGATGCGCATCAGGTGCACCTCGGTCGCGGTCAGCCGCACCGGCTCGTCGCCCCGCATCAAGGTGCCGCGGTCCACGTCGAACCGCATTTCGCCCATGGATACGCTCTTGGGGGCGGGTTCCGCGGGCGGTGGCCGGCGGTCGAGAATCGTGTCGATCCGTGCGCGCAGCGCCGCCGGTTCGAACGGCTTGCGCAGCCCGTCGCCTTCGGGATCGTCGCGCCCCAACAGCGCCAGCACCGGCGCCCCGCCCGATACATCCAGGTCGTGCGCACCGCCCAGCCCGATGTCGAGCACGATCAGGTCGAACTCGAGCCCGGCCAGCAGCCGCTTGGCATGCTCCGCGTCGCGCGCCACCGACACCAGGAACCCCTGTTGCCTGAGAAACGCGCGCAACAGTTTGCGCAGCCGTTCATCGCGTTCGACCAGCAGCAGGTGGGCCGGGGTGTCGGGCATCATTCCTCCGGCCCCATCAGGCGGTTGAAGTGGCGCCGCATGTCCGGGTCCATCATCGCTTCGAGCACGGTGCGAAACCCCTGCACCGCGTCCGGGCCGGCGTCGCGATAGGCCAGGCGCATCCGCTCGCGCTGCACATCGGCCAGTTCGCGTTCCAGTTCGACCCCCTTGTCGGTCAGCGCCAGGTTGCGTTCGCGTTTGTCGCGTGTGCCCACCTTGGCCTCGACCAGCCCATCCTCGATGAGCGTGCGCAGCACCCGGTTCAGCGATTGCTTGGTCACGCCGAGAATGGAAAGCAGGTTGTTGACCGTGGTATCGGGGCTGCGACGGATGAAATGCAGCGCCCGGTGATGCGCCCGGCCATAGCCGTGTTTCTGCAGGATGCGATCCGGATCGGCGGTGAAGCCGCGATAGGCGAAGAACATCGCCTCGATTCCGCGCCTGAGTTGCTCGTCGGTCAGAAACAGCAGGGGCTGCCCGCCCGGCCCGCGTCGTTCGTTCATTCGGCCGGTCCTCCGGTCATTCGTTTCTGGCTGCGCGATAGCCTGAATTTTATGTCAGCCTTGTTGACTTTCCAAGACTCAACTGTTAGCGATCTGCGAATTTTTCGCAAGATTACGCCCGAAGCGGACCTTTTTGCGCAACTTTCGCAAAGAACGCGTGGCCAGGAGGTGTGAAGATGGCTGGAGCATACGATGATCGTGACGGCAAGATCTGGGTTGACGGGCAGATGGTCGACTGGCGCGACGCCAAGGTGCATGTCCTGACGCACGGGCTGCATTATGCGTCGTCGGTGTTCGAGGGCGAGCGGTGCTACGGCGGCAAGATCTTCAAGTCGCGTGAACACAGCGCCCGCCTGCTGCGCTCGGGCGAGCTGATCGACATGCCGATCCCGTGGAGAGTCGATCAGATCGAGGCCGCGAAATACGAGGTGCTCGCGGCCAACGGATTCACCGATGCCTATGTGCGGGCCGTGGCCTTTCGGGGCGCGGGCGACGACATGGGCGTGTCGTCGTCGCGCAACCCGGTCAGGCTGGCGGTGGCGGCCTGGGAATGGGGCAACTACTACGGCGACGCCAAGTTCCAGGGCGCCAAGCTCGACATCTCGAAATGGAAACGCCCCAGCCCCGAGACCATTCCCACCGCCGCCAAGGCCGCCGGCCTTTACATGATCTGCACCATGTCCAAGCACGCCGCCGAGGCCAAGGGCTGCTCGGATGCACTGTTCATGGATTATCGCGGCTATGTCGCCGAGGCGACCGGGGCCAACATCTTCTTCGTGAAGGATGGCGAAGTGCATACGCCGATCCCCGACGCGATCCTCAACGGGCTGACCCGCCAGACGGTGATCGGGATGCTCAAGGATCGCGGCGTCACCGTGCACGAACGTCACATCATGCCCGAAGAGATGGAGGGGTTCGAACAGTGCTGGCTCACCGGCACCGCCGCCGAGGTCACGCCGGTCGGGCAGATCGGCGACTATCACTTCAAGGTCGGGACGCTGACACGCGAGATTTCCGAGGCCTACGAGGCGCTGGTGCGCGCCTGAGGGCGCAGGCTTAACGCTTTGGCAGGGTCGGTCGGATAATGTCCCCGGAAAGGTTTTCCGGGGGCAGACATGCCGGCACAGCGCAATAACATTTATCTCATGGCGATCATCGCCTTGGCGATCCTGCCCAGCGCGGTGGCGCTGTCGTGGTTTCATGTCACCAAGAACCCGAACCTGCGCCCCCTTGGCCTGACGCGCGAGGCGCTGCGTGCCTATACCGGCGGTTATGGCGACGGGACCGGCGTCGTGGCGCGCGTGACCGGGGCCGACCTGTCCGGCGACAGGCAGGCTGCCTTGGCGCGTGCGCTGACCAATGCTTTCGGGGCCAAGGGCGTCGATCTCGAGGTGAAATTCCTGCCCGGAACCGGGCCGCCGGTGGTCAGCTACGTCATCGGCACATCGGTGGTCGGTCCCTATCCGGCCACGCGCGCCGCCGAAGGGATCGGCGCGGCAGTGGAAGCCTACCGGATGCGCGTGCCGCCGGGTGGCTAGGGTGAGAGCCGCGCCAGCGCCCAGGACGCGGCCTCGGCCAGTGTCGGGTCGGGATCGGTCAGCAGCGGGCGAAGCGCCGGGATCAGGGACGGATCGCCGGAATTGCCGATGGCATAGCAGACGTTGCGCAGAAACCTGTCGCGCCCGACCCGCTTGACCGGCGAGCCTGAGAACATCGCCCGAAACGCCGTGTCGTCCAGCGCGGCAAGCTCTGCCAGCCGGGGCGCGGTCAGATCGTCGCGCGCGTGATACCGTGCCTCGTGCGCCGCGACCGCGTATTTGTTCCACGGACAGGCGGCCAGGCAATCGTCGCAGCCATAGATGTGGTTGCCCAGAAACGGGCGCAGGTCTTCGTCCACCGGGCCGTGATGCTCGATGGTCAGGTAGGAAATGCAGCGCCGCGCGTCGAGCTGGAACGGCGCCGGAAAGGCATCCGTCGGGCAGGCATCTAGGCAGGCGGTGCAACTGCCGCAATTCTCGCGCCCCGGCGCGTCCTCGGGCAGATCGAGCGTCGTGAAGATCGCGCCCAGGAAAAACCAGTTGCCCAGGTCGCGCGACAACAGGTTGGTGTGCTTGCCCTGCCAGCCCAGCCCGGCGGCCGCCGCCAGCGGTTTTTCCATGACCGGCGCGGTGTCGACGAAAACCTTGATTTCAGTCTCCGGCCCGGCCGCCTCGATCAGCCAGCGCCCGACCCGCTTGAGCCGATTCTTGACGATGTCGTGGTAGTCGCGGTTCTGCGCATAGACACTGATCGCGCCACGGTCGCGCCGCGCCGGCACATCGCGCGGATCGTGCTCGGGCGTATAGGGTTCGGCCAGCATGATGACCGAGCGCGCCTCGGGCCAAAGCGCCGCCGGATTGCCGCGCCAGTGCATGCGCTCGGCCATCCAGCCCATCTGCCCGTGCCGCCCGGCGCGCACGAAGTCGTCAAGCCGCCCGGCGATCTCGGGCACCGCATCGGGCCGGGTGATGCCGACCTTGGCGAAGCCTTCCGCAAGGGCCTGGTCGATCAGCGCCTGTTTCAGCTCATGCGTCAAAAATCGAGGTCCGCGTAATGCGGCGGCGGCGGGAAGCCCGGCACGTGGTCGGCCAGGATCGAGCGGAACGAGGGCCGCGACTTGATCTTGGAATACCACTCGCGAACATTGGCGTTCCGGTCCCAATCCACGTCCGACACGTAGTCGAGCGCCGACAGATGCGCGGCGGCGGCGAAGTCGGCCAGCGTCATGTTGTCCCCCGCCAGCCAGCGCCGCTTGTCCAGAAGCCACCCCATGTAGTCGAGGTGATACTTGATGGCCTTGGCGCCCGCCTTGACGTTGGTGCTGTCGGGATAGCCCTGACCGGACAGCTTCTTGTTCACCCGTTCGTAAAGCAGATTGGCCGTCACCTCGCGATGGAACTTGTCGTCGAACCAGCCGACCAGCCGACGAACTTCATACCGCCCGTCGGCGTCGCGGGGCATCAGCGGCGGCTCGGGATGGCGTTCCTCGATATATTCGCAGATCGCCGCGCTTTCGGTCAGGGTCTTGGTGCCATAGCGCAGGATCGGCACCTTGCCCGCCGGGTTGCGGCGCAGAAACTCGGCGCCCTTTTCCCAATAGCGTTCTTCGACCAGTTCGACCTCGATCTTCTTTTCGGCCAACGACAGCCGGACCTTGCGGCAGAAGGGGGAAAGCTGGAAATGAAACAGGCGGTTCATGGCACATCACTGCTGGTGGGGTTCCGGCCCGTAATGGCGCGAAACCCGGCGCGGTTCAATCCTCGTGACTTCGTGTCGGTGGCGCGGGGCGGGTTTCGGCCACCCCGACTCAGGGGGCCGGTTGCGAAAAACAGGCCGCGCGACCGTCGAGCAGGATGGTCGCGGCGCCGTCGCGGATTGCCGCCGCGCGGCCCTGCACGAATTGCGAGGGGCGGGATGCCGAGCGGCCCTTGGGGTCGGGCAGAACCGCAGCCAGCCGCGCCGCCTGATCCGCCGACAGCCGGTCCGGCGGGATGCCGAAATAGTGTTGCGCCGCGGCACTGACCCCGAACACGCCCTCGTCGAACTCGGCCACGTTCAGATAGACCTCGACGATCCGGCGCTTGCTCCAGACCAGTTCGACCACCGGCGTGATCAGCGCCTCCAGCGCCTTGCGCGCCCAGCTTCGCGCCGGCCAGAGGTAAACATTCTTGACCACTTGTTGCGTCAGGGTCGAGGCGCCCCGGCTTTCGCCGGATTCGATCACCTGCCGGATCGCGGTCATGTCAAAGCCCCAATGGGTGCAGAAATTCGCGTCCTCCGCCGCCACGACCGACCGCGCCATCACCGGCGCAATCGCGTCGAGATCGGTCCAGTCGTGTTTCAGCCCGTCGAGCCGCGCCTTTTCCGACGCCATGTAGAGCGTGGTCGGCGGGTTCACGAAGGCAAACAGCACGACAAGCGCGAAAACCACGGCGGCAAAGGCCAGCAGCAGCCGCCGCAGCCAGCGCCAGGTCAGGCGCAGCGACGTGGCGACCAGTCTTCGTGTCGCGCTTTTTTTCCGCTTCGGTTTCTTTGCCATGGCAGGTTCAGACCACGGCTCGAATTGGTCGGTCAAGACCCAGATCAAGGCGGAACGCCGGCCGGGACGTTATGATTCATTCACCAGAGGAGGATGACATGCCCTATGACAACCTGCCGACCTACGACACCGGGGCATCGGAGACCGGGTGTTGCGCACTGATCGACCCGCGCGCGTGGGATGGGCTTGACCTGCATTTCGAGGACAGGCTTTTCGTGCGCGCGCGCACCCATGCGGTGTTTCACATGCCGATTGACATGGCGCGGGTGTTCCAGCGCGTCCAGGACCACCTGAAGGATGCGGATGCCTTCGATCCGGAGGATTTCCTGGTCCTGTCGAAAGACCTGGGGCCCTGGACATCGGAACACTACTTCGCCGCGACGCGTGACGTTGCGGACGAAGAAATGGTCCGGCTCAGCGGGGATTTCGTGACCAAGGTGTTCGACGCGCCGTTTTCCGAAGCCGGGGCCTGGCACGACGAAATGAAGGATATCGCCGCCGAACGCGGCAATCCGGATGGCGACGTGTTCTTTTTCTACACCCTGTGCCCGAAATGCTCCAAGCACTACGGACACAACTACGTCGTTGGGTTTGCCCAGGTCTGACACGCAAACGGGGCGCCATTGCCGGCGCCCCGTGGTTCGCGAACACCGCCCGCTTACTGCGCGGGAATGGCGCTGTCTTGCGCGCTCAAGGGCACGGGCAGGTGCGGCAGCATCTCCTTTGGGCAGATCTGCAGGAAATTGGCGCGTTCTGTGTCCCAGTCCTGAAGGATCTGGTGCGCCTTGACGCTGCCGGTCTCGTCGGCATGACGCAGGATCAGATCGCGCAGTTCGGTTTCCCAATGCTCCATGGTCACTGGCACCGTCACCAGCGTTTCGGGGTTCAGGTAGTCGCCGGCAACGCGGTCGGGGTCGTGGATGTAGGCCATGCCGCCGGTCATGCCCGCGCCGAAGTTCGGACCGACCGAGCCGAGGATCACCGCCACGCCGCCGGTCATGTATTCGCAGCCGTTCGAACCGCAGCCTTCGATCACCACCTTCGCGCCCGAGTTTCGCACCGCGAACCGTTCGCCGGCGCGGCCCGCGGCGAACAGGTGCCCGTCGGTCGCGCCGTATAGGACGGTGTTGCCGATGATGGTGTTTTCGCTGGCCACCAGCGGGCTGGCCATCGGCGGGCGCACCACGATGGTGCCGCCCGACAGGCCCTTGCCGACATAGTCGTTGGCGTCGCCCGACACTTCGAGCTTCAGCCCCGGCGCTGCGAAAGCCCCCAGCGACTGCCCGGCGGAGCCGGTCAGCTTCACCGTCAGATGGTCGGGTTGCAGGCTGTTGCGCATGCCGAAGTTGCGCACGATATGGCTCGAGATGCGTGTGCCGATGGTGCGGTCGGTGTTGCGCACGGCATATTGAAGCTGCATCTTTTCGCCGTCATTCAGAAAGCGCGCGGCGTCCTTGACGATCTCGGAGTCGAGCGTGTCCAGCACCTCGTTGCGCGGGCGGTCGCGGTCGTAGACCACCCTGTCGGCGCCATCGACCGTGACCAGCAGCGGGTTGAGGTCGAGATCGTCGAGATGCGGCGAGCCGCGGCTGACCTGGCTGAGCAGGTCGGCCCGCCCGATCACCTCGTCCAGCGAGCGCGCGCCGATCGAGGCGAGAATCTCGCGCACTTCGGTGGCATAGAAGGTGATCAGGTTGACCACCTTGTCGGCCGAGCCGGTAAACTTGGCGCGCAGGTCTTCGTCCTGGGTGCAGACGCCCACCGGGCAGGTGTTGGACTGGCACTGACGCACCATGATGCAGCCCATCGCGATCAGCGCGGCGGTGCCGATGCCGTATTCCTCGGCCCCCATCATCGCGGCCATGACGATGTCGCGCCCGGTGCGCAGACCGCCATCGGTGCGCAGCGTCACCCGGTCGCGCAGGTGGTTCATGCTGAGCACCTGGTGCGCCTCGGTCAGGCCCATTTCCCACGGCAGCCCCGCGAACTTGATCGAGGTCGCGGGGCTGGCGCCGGTGCCGCCGTTGTGGCCGGAGATCAGGATCACGTCGGCCTTGGCCTTGGCCACGCCCGCCGCGATGGTCCCGACGCCCGACGAGGCGACCAGCTTGACCGTCACCTTGGCGCGCGGGTTGATCTGCTTGAGGTCGTAGATCAGTTGCGCGAGGTCTTCGATCGAATAAATGTCGTGGTGCGGCGGCGGCGAGATCAGCGTCACCCCCTTGGTCGAATGACGCAGCCGCGCGATCAGGTCGGTGACCTTCATCCCCGGAAGCTGCCCGCCCTCGCCGGGCTTGGCCCCCTGGGCCACCTTGATTTCAAGCTCTTCGCACTGGTTGAGGTATTCCGCCGTCACCCCGAACCGGCCGGACGCGACCTGCTTGATCTTGGCCGAGGGGTTGTCACCATTGGGCATCGGCAGGAAATGCGCCGGGTCTTCGCCGCCCTCGCCGGAATCCGACTTGGCGCCGATCCGGTTCATCGCGATGTTCAGCGTCATGTGCGCCTCGGGGCTTAGCGCGCCCAGGGACATGCCGGGTGTCACGAACCGTTTGCGAATCGCCGTGATGCTTTCCACCTCTTCGATCGGCACCGGTGCGCCCAGAGGCTTGATGTCGAGCATGTCGCGCAGGTGAATCGGCGGGTTGGCCCGCATCTTGGCCGAATACTGCTTCCACAATTCATAGGAGGCGCGGTCGCAGGCCGATTGCAGCAGGTGCATGTTGGTGGCCTGCCAGGCATGGGTTTCGCCGCCCGTGCGCGCCTTGAAGAAGCCGCCGATGGGCAGGATGCTGGTGCCCGGATGACGCCAGCCGGCGGTGTGGATTTCCTCCAGTTTCCGCTGGATGCCGCCGATCCCGATGCCGGAGATGCGGCTGATCATGCCGGGAAAATACTCGTTCACCATCGAACGGCTAAGGCCCACGGCCTCGAAATTCAGCCCGCCGCGATAGGACGAGATTACCGAGATGCCCATCTTGGACATGATCTTGAGCAGGCCCTGATCGACCGCCTCGCGGTAGTTGCGCGTCGCCTCGGTCAGGGTCATGTCCAGCAACCCGCGTTCGATCCGGTCGGCCAGGCTGTCCTCGGCGAGATAGGCGTTGACCACCGTGGCGCCGCTGGCGATCAAGACCGCGAAGTAATGCGGATCAAGGCATTCGGCGGAGCGCACGTTGAGCGAGGTGAAGGTGCGCAGCCCCTTGCGGGTCAGCCAGGAATGCACAGCACTGGTGGCCAGGATCATCGGCATCGGCACCCGGTCGGGCCCCTGTTTCATGTCGCTCAGAACGATGTGACCGGCGCCCGAGCGCACCGCTTCCTCGGCGTCCGCCCGGATCCGGGCCAGCGCATCGGCCAGCGCGTGCGGATCGTCGCCAACCGGGAAGGTGCAGTCGATTTCCGCCATCGCCGCGTTGAAATGCCGGGTCAGCTCGTCGAACTGGGCGTTGCCGACGAAGGGGCTGTCCAGCACCAGGATATCGGACTGGCTGCCGGCATCGTCGAGCACGTTCTTGAGGTTGCCGAACCGGGTCTTGAGGCTCATCACCCGGTATTCGCGCAGGCTGTCGATCGGCGGATTCGTCACCTGGCTGAAGTTCTGCCGGAAGAAATGGCTGAGCGGCCGGTAGCGGGTTGAGAGCACCGCGCTGGGGGTATCGTCGCCCATCGAGCCGATGGCTTCCTTGCCGTCCTCGGCCATCGGGGCGAGCACCTGCTCGAGATCCTCGAGCGTGAAGCCGGCCGCGATCTGACGCCGGCGCAGGTCGTCGCCCGAGAACAACGGCTTTTCCTCGACCTTCGCCAGGTCTTCCTCGATGTCGCTGATCCGCCCGACCCATTCGCCGAACGGCTGGCTGGCCGACAGCTTGTCCTTGATCTCGGTGTCGTGGAACAACAGCCCGTCCTGCATGTCGACGGCCAGAAGTTGCCCGGGGCCGAGCGCGCCCTTTTCCAACACGCCCGCCTCGTCGGTCGGGACCATCCCGGCCTCGGAGCCCGCGATCACCATGCCGTCGCCGGTGACGACATAGCGCATCGGGCGCAACCCGTTGCGGTCAAGCCCCGCGCAGACCCAGCGGCCATCGGTCATCGCCAGCGCGGCGGGGCCGTCCCACGGCTCCATCGTCGCGTTGGCGTAGTTGTACATGTCGATCCAGGCCTGCGGCAGTTCGAGCGCCTGCTTCGACCAGGCTTCGGGCACCATCAGAACCTTCGCCATCGGCGCGGACCGCCCGGCGCGCACCAGCACCTCGAACACCGCGTCCAGCGCCGCCGAATCCGAAGACCCTTTCGGCACGATTGGCTTGATGTCCTCGGCCAGGTCGCCAAAGGTGGCGCTGGCCATGCGAATCTCGTGCGATTTCAGCCAGTTGAGGTTGCCCTTGAGCGTGTTGATCTCGCCGTTGTGGGCCAGCATCCGAAACGGCTGGGCCAGCCACCACTGCGGAAAGGTGTTGGTGGAATAACGCTGGTGATAGATCGCAAAGGCGCTTTCAAATCGCTCATCCTTGAGGTCGGGATAGAAATCCGCGACCTGTTCGGCCAGCATCATGCCCTTGTAGATGATCGACCGGCACGACAGCGAGGCAAGGTAAAGCTCGCGCACCCCGGCGGCGAAGGCGGCCTTTTCGATCCGGCGGCGGATCACGTAAAGCTCGCGCTCGAAGCGTTCTTCGTCCACGCCCTTGGCGTTCGAAATCAGGATCTGTTCGATCTCGGGACGGGTGGCGTTGGCCTTGTCGCCGAGGCAGGAAATATCCACCGGCACGTGCCGCCAGCCATAGATATTATAGCCCATCCGCAGCACTTCGGTCTCGATGATCGTGCGGCAGGTTTCCTGTGCGCCGAAATCGGTGCGTGGCAGGAACACCTGGCCGACCGCGATCATCTGGTCTTCGCGCGGCTCGTGTCCGGTGCGGCGGATCTGGTCGTGAAAGAAGGGGACGGGGATCTGCACGTGGATACCGGCGCCATCGCCGGTCTTGCCATCTGCATCCACCGCGCCCCGGTGCCAGACCGCCTTGAGCGCGTCGATGCCGTTCTCCACCACCTTGCGCGACGGTGTGCCATCGATCGACACCACCAGCCCGACCCCGCAGGAGGCATGTTCGAATTCGTCCCGATACATGCCATTTTCGGCCAGCCAGGCGCGGCGGGCGGTTTCCTCGGCCTGCCAGGTGTCGTCAAATCCGGTCATCGCTCGTCTCCTCTTGCCGCAGCATCGGCGCGGTGGGGATGAACCCCGCATCCTGTGGGTTGCAGTCATAAAGCGGCACGGTGGTGCCAAAACCCGGCTCGCCGGGCCGAATGATATCGACCGGGGTGCCGTCATACTCCGCCGCCACGCCATCGGTGCCGGTCACGGTTTCTCGGCCAAGAAAGAACAGCCGCAGGTCGTGTGAAAGGTACTGGATGCCCCGGCTCTGGTATTCGACGCGGCCATCCTCGGTCAGGATCTGAAGCTCGGTCGCCACGGCCTCGAGGTCGTAGCCGTCGATGGTGACCGATCTGCCGGTCAACTGGTCGGCCCCGACCATGCGCACGTCGCGCGTGCCTTGGGGTTCGGAACGGCGCATGATGAAATCGTAGGTGTCGATGCCGGTGCCGATCAGGGTGTCGAGGTCGATGGGGTCGGTCGCGGGCGGCACCAATTCCTCGCGCGAACTGTCCCACATGTAGACCGCGTCGAGCCATTGGTAATTGGCGGCATAGCTGACCACCGATTGCAGGCCGCCTTCCGAGAAATTCGCCTCCCAGATCGGCCCATCGTCGCCGCCGTCGCAGCGCCAGAGCAGCGAGACCGAGCATTCGCGCGACTGAACCGTGAGGAAGGTTTCGCAGCCCTTGGGCGGCGTGAACCCGGCGGCCTCGGCGGGCAGGGTGGTGGCCAGGGTGGCCAAAAGGGCGGTGATCGCGGTCAGGCGCGTGTTCATCGTGCCGTGCTCCCTTCGGTCATATGGGTCAGGCATGCAGTCATAAAGCGGGCTGCGTCGGCGTGGCTCCTCATCGCGACGCTCACTGGGCCGCAACCTGCGACGCCTGCGCGTCAAAGCCGGCAAGGATCGCCGCGGCCGCCTCGCGACCGTCCTTGATCGCCCAGACGACAAGGCTTGCGCCGCGCACGATGTCGCCAACCGCGAAGACATCCGGCAACTCGGTCGCGCCGGTCTGGAAATCGGCCTTGATGGTGCCCCAACGGGTCACTGGAAGCGCCTCTTCTTCCCACAGCGTCGGCAGATCCTCCGGCTCGAAACCCAGTGCCTTGATCACAAGGTCGGCCGGTTCGACATAGTCCGCGCCGTCGATCGGTTCGGGGCTTTGCCGCCCGGTCACGTCGGGCGCGCCCAGCCGCATTTTCTGCACCATGACACCCGAGACCGGATCGCCACCGAACCCCTTGGGTGCGGCCAACCAGACGAATTCCACGCCCTCTTCCTCGGCATTGGCAACTTCGCGCTGCGAGCCGGGCATGTTCGCCCGGTCGCGGCGATACAGGCACTTCACGCTGGTCGCGCCCTGCCGGATCGCGGTGCGCACGCAGTCCATCGCGGTGTCGCCGCCGCCGATCACAACCACCCGCTTGCCCGCTGCGTTCAGGGTGCCGTTCTCGAACGCCTCGACCTCGTCGCCAAAGCCGATCCGGTTCGACGCGGTCAGGTAGTCGAGCGCGCGCACGATGCCCTTTGCCCCCGCGCCCGGCCCGGTCAGCTCACGCGACTTGTAGACCCCTGTGGCCAGCAAGACCGCATCATGTTGTCCGCGAATGGCCTGAAAGCTCAGATCGACGCCGACGTTGCAATTCAGCACGAACTCGACCCCGGCGCGTTCCAACTGGGCCACCCGGCGCATCACCACGTCCTTTTCCAGCTTGAAGCTGGGGATGCCGTAGGTCATCAGCCCGCCGGCCCGGTCATGGCGGTCATAGACCGTCACCTGCACGCCCGCGCGCCGCAGCACGTCGGCGGCCGCCAGCCCGCCCGGCCCGGCGCCGATGATGCCGACGCTTTCGCCCCGGGCGGCCATCGGCACGATCTCTTCGACCCAGCCGTTTTCCCAGGCCGTGTCGGTGATGTATTTCTCGACCGCGCCGATGGTCACGGTGCCATGCCCCGCCGTTTCGATCACGCAATTGCCTTCGCACAGTCGGTCCTGCGGGCAGATGCGACCGCAGATCTCGGGGAAGGTGTTGGTGGCCTGGCTGAGTTCATAGGCCTCTTTCAACCGGCCCATCGCGGTCATGCGCAGCCAGTCGGGGATGTTGTTGTGCAGCGGGCAATGGGTCTGGCAGTAGGGCACGCCGCATTGGCTGCACCGGCTGGCCTGCTCGGCGGCTTTCGCCTCGGCGTATTCCGCGTAGATCTCATGGAAATCATGGTTGCGAACATTCGCGTCGCGCTTCTCGGGCATGTCGCGCCCGATGTTCACGAATTTCAGCATCGGCTGCCTGGCCATGGAGTCCTCCGTCAATCCGGCGCTTTGTTTAGCAGGGTTTCTGGAAATTAATAGTCACAAACACTGACCCATTGCAAAAGTTTCTTGCGGGTTTTTGCGGACGGGACTCACATTTTAATGGAAATATGGCAGTAATGCTGCCTTAAATTACCGCTTTCCATTCATTTCCCGCAGGTTAGCTTTGCGCAACTTCTCCAGCGGAGCGCGCCGCCCATGTCCCTTTGGCATCTGTTCATCGTTGCGGTCATCCAGGGCCTGACCGAGTTTCTGCCGGTGTCGTCGTCCGGGCACCTGATTCTGTTGCCTCAACTCACCGGGCTTGCCGACCAGGGCCAGGTGATCGACGTGGCGGTGCATGTCGGAACCTTGGGCGCGGTGATCCTCTATTTCTGGCGCGACGTTGCCGAGGCGCTGGCCGGTGTGCCGCGGCTTTTGACCGGGCGGATCGACACGCCCGGATCGCGGCTTGCCTTCCTTTTGGCCGTCGCGACCGTCCCGGTCGTGGTCGCGGGGCTGATCCTCAAGCTCACGGGTTATGACGAGGCGATGCGTTCGACCGCGGTGATCGGCTGGACGATGCTGATCTTCGGGCTGGTGCTTTATTGGACCGACCAGGAGGGGGCGACCGAAAAGACGGCGCCGGAGTGGTCGCTGCGCGATGCCATCGTCATGGGATTGTGGCAGGCGATTGCGCTGATTCCCGGCGTGTCGCGGTCAGGCGCCACCATTTCGGGGGCGCGGGCGCTGGGCTATACGCGCGAGGACGGGGCCCGGCTTGCGATGCTGATGTCGATCCCGACAATCCTGGCATCGGGCGTGTTCCTGGGGGCCGAGGTCGTGGCCACCGCTGACATAGGGGCGGCCCGCGACGGCGCCATCGCCGCCGGTTTCGCGTTCCTGTCGGCGCTGGTCGCGCTCAGCCTGATGATGCGGTTGCTGAAATCGGTCAGCTTCACGCCCTACGTGATCTACCGCGTGATCCTGGGCGTGGTCCTGCTGGTGATCGCCTACACCTAGGCCCGCAGATTGCGCGCCGAGGCCTTGATCGCGGCATACTGACCCGAGGGACGGAACGGCCAGAGATAGTCGGGCAGCACCGCCTCGACCGCCACCGGGTCGATCCCGAGGTCGGCAAAACCCCTGGCGTCCTCGGTCACCACGTTGTCATGGGCAAGATTGCGCACCTGGTCGCGGGTCAGGGGTGCCCTGATCAAACCGCCGGACATGGATTGCCACAGGTCGAACCAGAAGGCGAAGAATCGCGCCAGCCAGAACGGCAGGTTGACCACCGCGCGGCGCCGTTCGATCACGTCGAGCATCTTGTGCATGAGTTCGCGGAAGGTCGCGACCTCCGGCCCGCCAAGCTCATAGATGCCCGGCGCGGCCTGTCCGGTCACGCCCAATTCGGCTGCTGCGGCCACGTCGTCGACAAACACCGGCTGAAACTTGGTCGACGCCCCCACAACCGGCAGGATCGGGCCGAACCGCGTCATTGCGGCGAAGCGGTTGAAGAATGCATCCTCCGACCCGAAGATCACCGAGGGGCGCAGGATCACCGCATTCGGGAAATGCTTAAGGATCGCCTCTTCGCCCAGCGCCTTGGACCGGGCATAGAGGCTGTCGGAGTCCTTGTCGGCGCCGATCGCCGAGATATGGACAAGACGCGAGATGCCCTCTGCCGCGGCCAGCCGCGCCACCCGCTCGGCGCCCTCGTGCTGAACCGCGCCGAAGTTGTTCTTGCCACCCTTGTCGAAGGTGCCGACGCAGTTCACCACCGCATCCGCCCCCTGCATCGCCAGCGCGACCGAGGCATCGTCACGGATGTTGCAGAGCACCGGATCAAGCTGGCCAACCACGCCGTAGGTCTTGACGAACAGTGCCTCGTTCGGGCGCCGAACGGCGACGCGGACCCGCCAGCCCGCCTTGGCCATGCGCCGCGCGATATAGCGCCCGACAAAACCCGATCCGCCATAGATCGTCACCAGTTTCGACATGCCCAACTCCTTGCCTTCATCGCGCCCCTGAATAGCCCCGCGCCCCTGTCAGGACAAGGGCGCAAACCGTCACGCCTTTTGTGTCCGAATCCCCGTTGACACGGCCCGCGCCCCCCATTACATCGCGGCCTCACGACACCTGCCCAGGTGGCGGAATTGGTAGACGCGCTGGTTTCAGGTACCAGTGATCGAAAGGTCGTGGAGGTTCGAGTCCTCTCCTGGGCACCATTTCCCGAGAATGTCAGTCAAGACAACGGCCCCAAGGCCACCGTTTTCGGCTTGCGAAGCGGTCCGTTCAGTCTGCCTGCGCGGCCAGCCAATCGGTGCTGGCGCCGATTCCGCCGAGCGGGAAGACATGGGCGCCGGCGATCAGGCTGTCGGGGTGTTCGGACTTGTGGAGGGCCAGGGCGGTCAAGACCTCGGTCGGTTCGAACGGTTTCAGGAGCCTGGTCAGATCCTTGGTGCGTTTCTGAAGCACGCCAAGCGACGGGCCGACGCCGCAGGCGATCGCGAATTTGATCAGCGTTTGCAATTTGGCCGGGCCGGCCACGCCGACATGGATCGGCAGGGTGACGCCCATCGCCGCCAGCCGCTCGGCCCAGGCGATGACCGGGGTTGCGTCGAAGGCGAACTGGGTGGCAACGGCCATGTCGAGGCCGGTTTCCTCGGCAAAGCGTTGCTTGCGCAGAAGTGCGGCGTCGACATTGGCGGTGGAGCCGTCCGGGTCGATGTCGCGGTTGCCTTCCGGGTGGCCCGCGACATGCAGCCGGGTGTAGCCGTGTTTCTGAAACAGCCCGGTTTCGAGCAGTTGCATCGAGTCGGTGAAGGCGCCCACCGGCCTTGCCACGCCGCCGGCCAGAACCAGCGCCTGGGTCACGCCTGCCTCGTCGGCATAGCGGCCGATCCAGCGGTCCAGCTCGGCAGCATCGCGGATGATCCGCGCCGGCAGGTGCGGCATCACGGCGAACCCGTCCGCCGACAGCCGCCGTGCGGTCGCGATCATCTCGTCGATCGGGGTGCCCTCGATATGGGCGATATAGATGCGGGTGCCGGCGGGCAGGAGTGGTTTGAAGTCCTCTATCTTCGCCGCCGTGCGCGGCATCACCTCGATTGAGGCGCCGTCGAGAAAGCTCTTGAGCGGGTCCGGGTCGGAACGGTCCAGCAGGTTTACCACGGCCATCGCCTCATCCTCGAATCAATGCGCGCAGTCTCGGCGCGGGATTTCCTCGTTTCGCTTTAGCGGCTCCGCCTGCCGCCACGGCCACCATTACCGTCACTTCGCCGCCTGTTTCCGCCAATTGCCGCGTCCGGCGCGATTTCACCGCATTTGCCCCGGAGGATCGGACAGTCTGCCCAGCGGTCGCCCCGGCTCATCGGGCGATTCCGTCGGGGCTTTTCCCCCTGCAGCAACTCCACTAGGGTCGCCGCGCATGGACAAACGCGGAGGCGAGGATGGTTCAACGGCTGCATCTGGTGTTCGGAGGCGAATTGGTCGATCCGACCGGGTCGGTTTTCAAGAACGTCGACGACATTCACATGGTCGGGATCTATCCCGACTACCAGAGCGCCTATGATGCGTGGAAGTCCGAAGCGCAGCGCACCGTCGACAACGCCCATATGCGGTATTTCATCGCCCATCTGCATCGCCTTCGCGACGAGGAAGCCGAAACCTCGCCGACCGAAGAGCTGGGCTGAGCCGGCAATCATCATGGCCCGGCGATCCGGATTCGCGCTCGCCCTGTTTCTTGCCTCGCGCAAGGTGAACGGCAAGGTCCGGGCGGAACGGCGTTTGAACCGGGGCATCGCGGCCGGGACAGAAGACCCGGACCGTGGCACCGAGCGCATGGGCATGAGCACCCTGAATCGTCCCGAGGGCATCCTGATCTGGATGCATGTCGGCAGCGAGGCCGAAGCGCTGGGCCTGCCCGACCTGATCGACCGGCTTCGCGAGGCGCGTGACGATGTCGCGATCCTGATCACCACGGCGCGTCATGGCCCGGATGAACTGCTGGCCGTGCGCCTGCCATCGGACGTGATCCAGCAATATGCGCCGTATCCCGAAGGGCCGGGGGCGGCGGAGTTCCTGGCGCATTGGCGGCCGGATCTGTGCATCTGGGGCGACAACCGGCTGGACCCGGTGCTGATCGAGGCCACCGGACGCGCCGGCATTCCGATGTTCCTGATCAACGCGCGGGTGCCGGAACGGCCCGGGTGGCGCTGGCTGCCGGGATTGCGCCGCTCGCTTCTGAAGAACTTTCAGCATGTGCTGGCGGGCGACTCGCGCGCCGTCGATGGATTGCGCGCGCTGGGCGTGCCTGCCGACCGGATCGAGGCCACGGGGTTTTTGCAGGAAGGCGGCGCACCGCTGCCGTGCAGCCAGGCCGAACGTGACGGGCTGGCCGAGATCCTGGCCGCGCGCCCTGTGTGGCTGGCCGCTGGCGCAACGCGGGACGAGATCGCGATGGTCGTCGAAGCGCACCGGTTGGCGATGCGCCGCTCGCACCGGTTGTTGTTGGTCATTCTGCCAGCGCAATGCGACGACGGACCGGCGATCGCCGCCGAGCTCGAGGCCGCGGGTTGGGTCGTCGGGCTGCGATCCAAGGATGATGAGCCGGAACCGGCGGTCGAGATCTTCATCGCCGATCTGCCCGACGAATACGGCCTTTGGTATCGGCTTTCGCCGGTGGCGCTGATGGGCGGGTCGCTGGCCGGCAACGGCCCGGGCGCGCGCAACCCTTACGAGGCGGCGGCGCTGGGGTCGGCGGTCCTCTATGGCCCCGACATGGGGCTGTGGCGCGAAAGCTATGAGCGTCTTCGCGACAGCGGCGCGGCGCGGACGGTCAGCGACACCGAAAGCCTGGCGCGCGCGGTCGAATACCTGCTGGCCCCCGACAAGGTGGCCGAGATGGCCGCCGCCGCGTGGGAAGTCACCACAAGCGGCGCCGAGGCCACCGACAGGATCGTCGCGCTGGCGGTCGAGGCGCTTGACAAGCGGGGGCTCTGACCGTGGCCCCCCGGTTCTGGTATCGCCCGCCGGGCGCGCTTCTCGGACTGCTCGCGCCATTTGCCCCGGGCCGCCCGCGCCGGCGCGTTACCCCTGCGCGCCTGCCCGTGCCGGTCGTGGCGGTGGGCAGCCTGTCGCTGGGCGGCACCGGCAAGACCCCGACGGTGATCGCCATTGCCCAACGTCTGGCGGCCAAGGGCCGCGCCGTGCATGTGGTGACGGTGGGCGAGGGCATGCCGTTTCGCGTCGATGAGCGCGGCCATGATGCCGGGGACGTGGGGGATGAGCCGCTTCTGATCGCCGCCTTCGCGCCGACCTGGGTGGCGCGTGATCTGGCCGAGGGCGCGCGCGCGGCGGTGGCCGAGGGGGCCGAGGTGGTGGTGCTCGACGGCGGCTATCCCGACGCCGTGGTTGCCGCCGATCTCACCGTGCTGGCCGAGGATGCGGTGCGCGGTTTCGGCAATGGTATCGCCTGGCCGCTGGGGCCGTTGAAACGCCCCCTCGGGCGCGGGCTGCGCGGCGTTGACCTGGTGATCGCGATCGGCCCGGCCAAGTCGCAGGACGCGTTTTCCGACCGCTGGGGCAGGGCCCTGTCCTGCCCGGTTGCCCGCGCCCGGCTGGCGCCGCTGCCCACCGGGATGAAGTGGGAAGGGCTGGACGTGGTCGCCTTTGCCGGGATCGGCGCGCCGGAGCGGTTTTTCGCGACCTTGCACGGGCTTGGCGCCAACCTCGTGCGCACGCAGGCGCTGAGCGATCATCAGGAGCTGACGCCGACCTTGCTGACCCGGCTGCTCGCCGAGGCCAAGGCGCGCGGCGCGCAACTGGTGACGACCGAGAAAGACGCGGTGCGGTTGCCGCGACAACACCGGCAGGCGGTTGTCAGCCTGCCGGTGCGTCTTGAACTTGAGGACTGGCGCACGCTGGACGAGCGCCTGCCGTGATCATTCGGCCAGAAGACCGTCGAGGATCTCGGTGAACGAGGCATAGCTCATGTTCGGGTGCTTCTCGCCGTTGATGACGAAGGACGGCGTTCCGGTGACCTCGTCGGCCTCGGCATTGGTCTGATACGCCGCCACCAACGCTTCGGCCAGCGGTTCGCTCTTGAGGCAGTCGTCAATCTGGTCGTTGCCCAGACCGGCAGTGCGTCCCAGCTTCTTGAGGTTGTCGATCACCTCGGCATTCTCGCCGCTGCCGATCCACTCGCGCTGGGTGTCGTAGATCATCTCGACGATACCGTAATAGCGCTGCGGACCGCCGCAGCGCGCGACCATGCCGGCCCAGAGGCCGAAGCGGTCGAAATAGACCTCGCGGTGAATGAATCGGACCTTGCCGGTGTCGATATAGTTGGCCTTCAGCTTGCCATGCACGTTTTCGTAGAAGTCCGCGCAGTGCGGGCAGGTGAACGAGCCGTATTCGATCACCGTGATCGGCGCATCGGCTTCGCCCTGCACGATGTCGGCGGCCAGCGCGTCGGCGTCGAAAACCGGATCGGTATCGACCGCATCGGGCGCATCCGCGTCGGGCGTGTCCTCTGCGGCCACGGCCGCATCGTCGGAGGGCGCGTCTTCGGTTGCCGCCGGGGTGTCTGCGGTCGCGACGTCTTCGCCTTCGGGGGCGTCCGCGGTGTCATCTGCGGGCGTGCCGTTGTCGGCGGGCGTATCCGCGGCCGCAGTGTCATCTTCCGGCGCCGTTTCTTCGCCGGCGGCGGGGTCGTCCGCGACCGGTTCATCGGCCATCGCTTCCTCTTCCGCCGCGGGCGCATCGTCGGCGGCAGGGGTATCGGTGGCCGGTTGTTCGGCGGCGGGCGTCGGGTCCGGCGTATCGTCGCGGGACTGGGTCAGGAAATAGTATCCGCCCAGTGCGATCGCGAGCACGGCAACGATGATGGAGATTACTCGGGTCATGAAGGCACCTTTCAGTCTGCCGGACGTTGCCGACGGGATAGAACGTTTGTGGCGAGAGCTTCAAGCGCTTCGCGGAGTTCCTGGTTCTGCACGCCGGCGGCGGTCCTGCGCGCTTCGGCCACGATCTGCGGATCGGGCGTGGTGTCACGCGGTTTCGGCGCCGGGTCAAAGGCGACCTGGCCGTCGGAAAAACCGGTCGGCGCGGTCTGGGTGATGCGGATGCGCGAGATCGCGGCATAGCCGTAGGTGGCGTTCACCTTTTCGCGCAGTCCCTCCTTTTGCATTTCGAGCATCGGGGCATTGGCGCCGGTGGTCAGCAGCACCAGCGTTGCGCCAAATGCACCGCTTCGGCCATAGCTTACCTCGACCGGGCGTGCGATGCGGGCGGTGTCGGGGCCGACGATTTCTTCCCAATGGGTCAGAAGGCGCGACACGGCAAAGCCCCGGCTTTCGCCGACCTTGCGGATGCGCGGCTGCAACAGGCTCGAGGTGCGCTCGAACCCGCGCATCCGGCGGCTTTCGGTCTCGTCGGTTCTCGCCACTGGCGCTCCTCTCGTTCAGCCGCGATACTACGGGGCCGGGCCGGTTGGTGCCACAGCATTTGACGAGAGCGGAATAAATCATGCGTGACGGGCGGTTGAGCGCCAATTTGCTGGACTGGTACGACCGCCACGCCCGCGACCTGCCCTGGCGGGTGCCGCCCGATGCCCGCCGCCGGGGCGTCATGCCGGACCCCTATGCGGTCTGGCTGTCCGAGATCATGCTGCAACAGACGACGGTGGCGGCGGTAAAGGGCTATTTCCACCGGTTCCTGGCGCGCTGGCCCGATGTCACGGCGCTGGCCCGGGCCGAGGATGGCGCGGTGATGGGGGAATGGGCGGGCCTGGGTTATTACGCGCGGGCGCGCAACCTTCTGAAATGCGCGCGGGTGGTGGCGGACGATCTGGGCGGGGTGTTTCCCGACACGCTCGATGGATTGCGCGCGCTGCCGGGGATCGGCCCCTATACCGCCGCCGCAATTGCCGCGATCGCCTTCGACCGGCCGGAATGCGTGGTCGACGGCAATGTCGAGCGGGTGATGGCGCGGCTATTTCGCATCGAAACGCCGCTGCCCGCCGCCAAGCCCGAGATACGGTCCCGCGCCGAAGCGTTGACCCCGCGCGCGCGCCCCGGCGATCATGCCCAGGCGGTGATGGATCTGGGGGCGACGATCTGCACGCCGAAATCGCCTGCCTGCGGCCTTTGCCCCTGGCGCGGTTCCTGTGCCGCCCTTGCCGCCGGGGTTCAGTCCGACCTGCCCGCGCGCGCGCCGAAAAAGCCCAAGCCGGTGCGTCACGGCATCGCCTACCTGGGGCGGCGCGAGGACGGTGCCTGGCTGGTCGAGCGACGGCCTGAACGCGGCCTTCTGGGCGGGATGCTGGGCTGGCCCGGTGGCGATTGGGGCGAGATGCCACAAGAGGTGCCCCCCGTGAATGCAGACTGGCGCGATCCCGGCGTCGAGGTGCGTCATACCTTCACGCATTTCCACCTGCGCCTCGGTCTGCGAATCGCGACCCTGCCGCAAGACATCCAGCCGAAAACCGGCGAGTTCGTCACGCTGCACCCCGGCGACCTGCCCACGGTGATGCGCAAGGCCCATGATCTGGCCAAGGCCGCGCTGGACGCGGACGCCAGCGGTTGAGCGCACCCGGCCCACCCCCTACACTCCGCCTTGGGGATGAAGGAGAGGCCGTGACAATGGTTCCAGCACCGATGGTGGCCCGGTTCAGCCACGCGCTGCCGTTCTGGGCGTCGCTTGCGTTATTGCCGCTGGTGGCGCTGGCCGCGCATTATGGCGGCTGGGCGCTATTGTTGCCGCCGGCGGGGGCGTGGTGGCTTTATTCCGGGCTGGATGCGCTGTTGGGCCGCAATACCGACAATCCCGACCCCGAAACGCCGTCGGCCAGCCTGTTCTGGTACAAGCTCGTCACCTGGATCTGGCTGCCGATCCAGTTGGTGATGATCTACGGCACCATCGTCTATGTCACCCAGAGCACGCACCTGGCCGGCTGGGAAAAGCTGGGGGTCTTCGTCGGCGTCGGCATCCTGTCGGGCTCGGTCGGCATCGTCTATGCCCATGAACTGATGCACCAGCCCGACCGGTTCGAGCGTCGGCTGGCCGACATGATGCTGGCCACCGTGCTCTACAGCCATTTCCGCACCGAACATCTGCTGGTGCATCACCCCTGGGTCGGCACCCGCCGCGATGCGGTCACGGCACGGTATAACGAGGGGTTCCACCGCTATTTCCTGCGCGTGCTGGTGCAGGCGCCGCGCTCGGCCTGGAATGCCGAAAAGGCGATGCTGGCGCGCCGGGGTCTGTCGGTGCTGGACGGGGCCAACCCGTTCTGGCGCTATTGGGCGATGCAGGCGCTGGCGCTGGTCGCCGCGCTGCTGCTTGGCGGCTGGGAGGGGCTGGGACTGTTCCTGGTGCAGGCCATCGTGGCGATCTGGCAGCTTGAACTGACCAATTACGTCGAGCACTACGGGCTGACGCGCAAATACCTTGGCGATGGCCGCTATGAGCCGGTGCGCCCGCACCATAGCTGGAACGCCGATCACAAGGCGACCAACTGGCAATTCATCAACCTGCAACGCCATTCCGACCACCACTACAAGCCGTCGCGCCGCTATCCGCTGCTCCAGACCTATCCCGACAACGAGGCGCCGCAACTGCCGCTGGGCTATCCGCTGATGGGGCTGGCGGCGATGGTGCCGCCGGTCTGGCGGCGGGTGATGAACCCGAAGGTCCGCCAGTGGCGCAAGTTGCACTACCCGGAGATCACCGACTGGGGGCCATACAAGCGCGGCGAACACCCGGTGCCGCTGGTGCGCTGAGGCGAAAAAAACCCCGCCACGAGGGCGGGGTCAGTTGGTGTGCCGGGGCATGGGCCTCCGGCACAGGCGGTACGCCGTTGCGATCAGCCCAGTTCCGAGCGGATCTGCTGTCTGAGAATGTCGATGGGGATGGTCTTGCCTTCGCGCTTGAAGTGCCAGTAGGTCCAGCCGTTGCACGAGGGCGCGCTTTCCAGTGCCGCGCCGACCTGGTGGATCGAGCCCTTCACGTCATCCGCGATCAGGGTGCCATCGGCGCGCACCTTGGCGCGTTTTCCGCGCGGGCTGACCAGCATTTCGCCGGGGCGCAACATGCCGCGTTCGACCAGTTGGCCGAAGGGCACACGCGGTTCGGCCCGTTTCGAGGTCGAGACGATCAGCGCCTCCTTGTCGAACTTGCGCACCTTCGCCAGCCGCTTTTCCGCCACCTCGCGATAAGCCGCCTCGCGTTCGATGCCGATGAAGTCGCGGCCCAGCATCTTGGCCACGGCGCCGGTGGTGCCGGTGCCGAAGAACGGGTCGAGAACGACCTCGCCGGGGTTGGTGGTGCCGAGGATCACGCGGTGCAGCAGGCTTTCGGGCTTTTGCGTCGGATGCGCCTTGTCGCCGTTTTCGTCCTTCAGCCGCTCATGCCCGGTGCAGATCGGCAAGACCCAGTCGGACCGCATCTGGATGCCTTCGTTCAGCGCCTTGAGCGCCTCGTAGTTGAAGGTATATTTCGCCTCTTCCGACCGCGACGCCCAGATCAGCGTTTCATGCGCGTTTGTCAGGCGCTTGCCGCGAAAATTCGGCATCGGGTTCGATTTGCGCCAGACCACGTCGTTGAGAATCCAGAAGCCCTGGTTCTGCAACTCCGCGCCCATGCGAAACACGTTGTGATACGACCCGATTACCCAGATCGCGCCGTTGGGCTTGAGGATGCGCCGCGCGGCGGCCAGCCAGGCGCGGGTGAAGTCGTCATAGACCTTGAAGGAGGCGAACTGGTCCCAGTGATCGTCCACCGCATCGACCTTGGAATTGTCGGGCCGGTGCAGATCGCCGCGCAGTTGCAGGTTGTAGGGGGGGTCTGCGAACACCAGGTCGACCGACGCTTCGGGAAGCCCGTTCATCACCTCGATGCAATCGCCATCAATGATCCGATTGAGCGGCAACTCAGCCGCATCCGACGCGGATTTCTTCGTCATTCTGTCTGCCTCTGTCCCGGCGCTTTCAGCGCTCGTTCTTTGCAGACAAAGATGAGTCATCGGTGATTCGGCGTCAATTTCTTTTTTGAATCAGGCACTTACGATTTGTCTTGATACAAGATATTGTGCACGGGCCGGAACGAACGCCTATGATGGGGGGTGACCCCAATATCTTGCAGCGCCGAAATGTGGCGTTTTGATGGATATCCGGCGTTTGTCTCCCAGCCATAGCCGGGATGCTGTTGCGCCAATCCCACCATGATCCGGTCGCGGGTCACTTTCGCGATGATCGAGGCGGCGGCGATCGACAGGCACCGGGCATCGCCCTTGACGACGGCGCGGGCCTCGACCGTCAGCCCGGCGGGAACGAGATTGCCGTCGATCAACAGCCGGTCGGGGGACGGGGCCAGCCCCGCGACCGCGCGCTCCATCGCCAGATGGCTGGCATAGAGGATGTTCAGCCGGTCGATCTCGTCAACGCTGGCATGGGCGACGGACACCTGCGCCACGGCCATGATCTCGGCGAACAGCGCCTCGCGGCGTTTCGCGGTCAGTGCCTTGGAATCGTTCAGCCCCGCCGGGATGCGGTCGGGGTCGAGCACCACGGCGGCTGCCGTGACCGGCCCGGCCAGCGGCCCGCGCCCGACCTCGTCGACCCCGGCAACGCAGCGTGCGCCGGCGGCGATCAGGTCGGCCTCATGGCTGAAATCGGGCACGGGTCTGGCCATGTGCCTGACTTGCGCAGGGTGCGGCCCGAGGCAAGCGAAAAAGCGGGGGGCCGATGGCCCGCCCGCCTTCGATGCGCGTCGGGGACGGGACGCGCATCCGGGGACAACCTGTCGGGATCAGTCCCAGAGATCAGCGCGCCGTTCGTCGCGGTAGCCGAACCGGGCCAGGCAGCGGCCCTTGTAGGCGCGGATGTCACGGCCATTGCGCACGTCCAGCCGCTCAAAGCAGCGCTCGGGCAATTGCCGCCAGCCGGCGAAATTGTTGCGCAGGCATCCGGCGCGGTAATACCGCGCGCGGTTCTGACCCTTGAGCACGACCATCGCGCATTGCGAGGGCAGAACCTTGGCGCGGTTGCCGTGGTGGCCGCCCCAGTCGCCGTGGTCACGATCACGGTCACGATCCCGGCTGGCCGCAGCGGCCATGCCGCCCAGGAGCAGGGTAAAGATGGTAACCGCCGCGATCGCGTTGGCCCTGTCGTCGGCGCGGGCCGGTTGTGCGGTCATCGGCGTCAGCGCCAGCGAGGCCGCCAGCATCGAGGCCAGGGCGGTGCGGGTGAATGTCTTGGCAAATCCGAGTTTCATTGCGTGTCCTTTCATCATCTCAATTCGGTAGGCGGGACCGGGTGAGCGGACGCCGCGAAAGCGATGAGACAAGGGTGGGCCGGGACAGCACGGCTAGACAATATCGGCCGGCGGTTATGGGATATCAGCGTGCTTTCGGGGCTTTGATATTGAATAGCAGTGCCGCCCGGCGCAGATTCCAAAGCATGAAAAACGCACTCATCTCCCTGGCGCTTGGCGCCGCCCTCACGCTCGCTTCCAACCCGGTGGCGGCGGATTGCTATGCCGACTACAAGGCCAAGCGCGACAACCCGCTGAAGCTGCATTATGGTGTTGTCCAACTGCCCGACAGCGCCTGCGCGTCGGTGGACGCGGCCCGGCCCGTGATCGCCCAGCGGATTGCGCCAGACGGCTGGACGCTGTTGAATGTGGTGTCGCTGTTTGGCGCCGACGGGTTGACGGAGAAGAGGAAAACGAGTGCGGGAGAGTTCTTCCTTCGCTACTGACACGCGCCTGACAGGCAACCGCGTCGTCATTCTTGGCATCGCCGCGATCGTCGCGATCCTCGGGGTCGCGGCGGTTCTTCTGTTCATGAACCTGCCGGATGCCAACGCCTTCAACGCCCGGGTGGAGCAACTGTTCGTCGAGAACGACGATCTGACCTCGGGGGCCGAGATCAAGCTTCTGGAAATTCTCGCCCAGTCGGGCACCGCCTTTTCCGACACGCTCAGCAGCTACCGGGTGGTGATCTTCGTGCTGATGGTGTTCGCCACCGGCCTTCTGGTCGCCGCACTGGTGTTTCTGATCACCATCATCACGCTGAGCCGCCGGATGTCCGAGATCGAGCGCGCCGGCATCCAGGTCAATTCCCTGATCATCAGCCGGGCGGATCGGGCGGTGTATCTCAACAACATGGAATTCACCCTGACCGAAGCGGCCATCGAAACCCTTGCGGTGCTGGCCGAGGCCCGGATGGATGAGGACGTGCTGACCGGGGCCGAGATCGAGGCGGTGATCTCCGGCCGCGATGCCTCCGAATGCGACGAGGCAGCCGGGGCGACCCGGATCAAGCGGCTTCGTGACGCGCTGGGCAACCAGATGATGTCGGAGCTTCTGGTGCGCACCATCGCCCGGCGCGGCTACATGCTGTCGATCGACAAGGACGTGATTCGGATGATCTGAGCTACCGGCTCATCCGGCGCGAAGCGGGGACACTGCGGGTCGTGCGTTGGCGTTGCGGAATGGCGACCCGCCCGATCCTGATTCGCTTCGGCAAGATATGTAGCGGCTCTGACTTCGGGAATCGCTCCTTCAAACCGCTCCCGGGAGGCAAGGCTGGGCGTCGCCCCAGGGATTCCCCGGATTGAAAGCCCGGGAAAAGGAAGCTGTCGACCCTGCCGTCCTAGTGCTCGTGCGGCCCCAGGCGGTCGTGCAGACGGGAATCATGGGTCTTGAAATGGTTGGAGAACCAGGCTTCCAGCGTCTTGGCCAACCGGTCCGCGGCCTCGTCCGGCGCATCAAGATTGCCGTCCATGATGTCGCGCAACTCGTCCAGAAGCCGCTCGTGGTCGTGCTTGTGCTCGTCGCGCTGGTCGTAGCGGTGCGCCTTCATCTGCTGTTCCTCGAGCGCGAAATGCGACGAGATCGCGCGCAGGAGGTCGCCGAAGTCGCGTTGGACATCGGCATCCGGGCGCCGGTCGAGGATCGACGCGGCCGTCTGGTTGACCAGGTCGATCAGCTCCTGATGTTCGTGGTCAATCGCCGGATTCCCAACGGAAAATTCCGGTTTCCATTCAATAGGTGCCATCGTCGTTGCCTCCGTTGGTCACTGAAAGACGAATCCTTCTTCCTTGCGGAAATCAATAACGAAGCTCTGCTCGGGCGCAAGCTCGACCCGCCGCTCCGCTTGGAAGTCGAACCCTTCGGATGCCGGGTTGTCGCGCATCCGCACCAGCAGGGTATGCGTGCCCGCGGGCAGAAGCACACGTTCGTACAGCCGGGACGGTCCGCTGCCGGCCAACCCGGAGGGCGCGCGTTCCTCGGCATAGACGAGATCACCGTCGACCAGAAGCTCGACGTAGATCGGCGGCCGCCTGCGGTCGCAAATCTGGGTCGCGCGCATGTTGGGCGGCAGTTTCGCCAGTTCTTCGGGCGTCCGGTCGCGGCAGGTTGCGCTGCGGTCGCCGCTGTGGGTGAAGCTCAGGCGCACCAGGGCCATCCCCTCGGGAACGCTGCGCCACGACGGCGCGTAGGACAGCCAGGCGACGCCGAAGAACAGGGCCGTCGAGATCAGACCGCCGATAACCAGATGATGCAGACGCCCGGTCATGATTCGCCGTCCTCGGTTTTCTTTGCCGACGGGCCAACCGCCTCGAGATCGTCGGGGTTCAGCGGGCGGGCATTGTCGACCGGCCCCAGCGCCGCGACGCTTTTCGAGAATTCCGCGACCTCACCGGCGATCTTGCCGCTCTCGCTCGGCCCTTTCCAGATCGTCAGCAGACGTTCACGCGGGACGCGCTGGCGCAACATCGGGTCACGCTCGCGCGCGATCCGCGCCTTGGTCCATTCGGTGCCCTTGCGGTTCTGGCAATCGCGCTCGGCACAGCCGGCGATGCAGACGCCATCGGCCAGGTCGCGGCTGAGGATGAAGTCGAACAGCGACGGCGGCGCCATGGCGACGCAGGGCAGGACGACGCGGCCTTTCTCGGGCGTGCCGGCGGCGCCATGTTCGCAGGCGATGGTCATGATCCGGCCCGGTCCGGTCAGATCGGCGGCAGCCGCGATGACCTCGGCGCGCACCTGTTCCAGCGAGCGGCCGGGCAGGTCGATGCCGGTGATCAGCGGGCCCGAACGGCGGAACGGCGACGACGACGGGCAGGCGCCCATGCAGATGCCGCAGGCCACGCAGCGGGCCGGGTCGACGACCACTTCATGCGGGAACGCGGCGCCGTCGCTGCGCGGGACCAGGGTGATGGCGGAATAGGGGCAATCCTCGACGCAGCGCGAACAGCCGTTGCAGAAATCGAGAAAGACCTCGGCCGCCTCGGCCTCGCGGCGGGGCGGAAGCCAGGGCAGGCCGATCAGAAGCAGGGTAATCAGCATTGCGCCGGTCCAGATCACCGAGGGCGGCACCATGTCGATCACCGGGTAAAGCCCGAGGATGAACCAGTCGATCCCGACTTCGGCCGGAACGGTGGCGAGGTCGGCGGGTTCCTGCGAGACCGCCGGGATCACCAACGACACAATCAGCAGAGCGCCGACCGTCAGCATGGCCAGCCCGCGCGGCGGGTTGGTGCGGGCCGCGGCGATGCGCTGGATGTGAATCCACATCAGCAGGAGCAAAAGCAGCGGGATCGCAACGTGCAGGAACACCATAAGCGTGAAGAACCGGCTCGACAGCGATTCGGGCGTAAGGAAGTTTCGCGCGATCGGCTCGGCAAAGAACGGCAGCGCGTCCAGCAACTCCGTCGTGGTCAGGGCGACATATTGCGCCAGTTTGTCCCAGACCAGCCAATAGCCGGTGATGCCCGACATGTAGACGAACCAGATGACCGGCACGCCGGTGACCCAGGAAAACCACCGTTTGCCGCGATAGCGGTCAAATGCCCATTCGCGCACCAGGTGGATCAGCATCACGACGACCAGAAGGTCCGAGGCATAGCGGTGAAACGTCCGTGTCACCCCGGCGTGATACCAGTGATCGTTGGTCAGCCATTCCACCGATTCATAGGCATTGACCACCCCGGTGTCGAAAAAGATGAACAGGTAGATGCCGGTGGCGGTCACGATCCAGAACATGAACCAGCCGAGCGGGCCGAGGTTGGCAAGCGGGTTCCAGTCCGGCCCGAACGCGGCGTCGAGCGGACGCTCCAAGCGGTCGAAACCGCGCTTGAACGCTGAACGAATACTCATGGCTGGGCCTTCTCTTCAGCCGCGCTCGGCAACGCCGGATGGATGGCCCGATGGAGCCTTGCGGCGCGCACGCCGCCGTTCGAGCCAGAGCCGGAAGATGACCGCTCCGGTCGCGATAAGCGAAAGCGCCCCGAAAAAGATGCCGAAAAAGATGCCATAGTCAAACCTGTAGGCCCGGGTCAGTGGATTGTAGACCGTGCATAGGAACGTGAGCCTATTCCACAGGTCGGCGGGCGCAACCGAATTCGTGGTGCGGCCGAGGACCAACTCCTTGAGCGGCACCATGAAGACCGGGAGTGGGAATTCCTCGCCATAGAGCTGGCGATAGACCTTGCCCTCGGCGTCGAGAATCGTGGTCTGGCTGGGGTGATCGAAGCTGCCAGCCGCCTCGCGCCAGCTGAACCCCAGGTCGGCAAGGAACGCTTCGGTCGTCTCCGCCTCGGCGCTGGCGACATACCACTCGCCCAGTCCGTCCAGACCGTGAAGGTTGGAAAAGGCACGAAGCCGCGCCGGCTTGTCGCCGCTGGCATCGAAACCGAAGGTGAGCACCGCAAAGCTGTTCGGGCCAAGCACCTTGCGGGCTTCCGTAACGGCGTCGGCCAGGTGATCGGTCATCACCGGGCAGATCGAGGCGCAGCTTGTATAGATCAGCGACACCACCAGCGGGCGCCCGCGCAACTCGGTCAGGGCCAGTGGATCGCCGTTCTGATCGCGCAGGATATAGTCGCCGACCTGGCCGCCAATCGCATCCTGGCTGATTTCATAGACCTGTTCGGCGTCCAGCGCGACCTGGGCCGGCACGGTCTGGGCGTGCGCCTGCGATCCAAGCGCCGCCACCCAGAGGATCGAGATCGTGCGTGTCAGAATACCCATCGAACAGCCTCATCCAGCACGACCCCCGCCGACAGCAGGGCGAACTGGGCGAGTGACGCGCGGAACGTGCGTTTCGCCGCATCCCGGGACGGTTTGCGCATCAGGTTCCAGGATGTTTGCAGGAACGGAACGCCTCCGACAAGGGCAAACAGACCATAGACCCAGCCCATGCCGAACATGAGCGGCGCGAGCGAGAGAATGAAAAGGGTCACGACATGGCTGAAGATCGCCGGGCCCCAGACATCGGGGCCGGCAACTGCCGGAAGCATAGGGACGCCAGCGCGCGCATAGTCTTCGCCGCGCACGACGGCGAGGCTCCAGAAATGCGGCGGGGTCCAGAGAAACATCACCAGTGCCAGGATAACCGGCACAGGCCCGATCACCGGGCCGAATTGCGGGGCCGCCGCGGCTGCGCCCGCCAGCACGGCAAAACTGCCCGCCGCGCCGCCGATCACGATATTCCAGACCGTGCGGCGCTTCAGCCAGACGGTATAGATGCCGCCATAGGTCACGGCCCCAAGGAACACCAGGAAGGTGGCCAGCGTGCCGCCCACCGACCAGGCCATCAGAAGCGACCCGGTCAGAAGCGCGGCCAGAGAGATCGGCCAGACCGCGCCCTCCTTGAGCGTTCCGTTGGCGAACGGCCGATTGCGCGTGCGCGCCATCAGCCGATCGCTATCGCGTTCGTAGTATTGGTTGAAACCCCCGGCCGCGCCCGAAGCGCCGAGAACGGCCAGGGTGAAGACCAGCGACTCGACCACACCCAGCGTGCCCTGGCTGGTCAGGATTCCGACCAGCGCGGCCAGCGCGATGAATGTGCCGATCCTGAGTTTCAGGATCGACACGGTCATGTTCAGAGCAGCGAGCATCGCGGCACTCCGTTCTTCGTCAATTGAACAGCCACAGGTCCGAGAGATACTTCCAGTTGATGAAGTAGTAGAGCACGAAGGAGACGAAGAAGATCGTCACCAGCATGATCGTACCCGGCAGTTTGAAGGTGCCTTCGCTGCCGTATTCCGACACCGCCTTGGCGCCGTCATCGTGCAGCGGGAAGCGCAGCTTGGCGCCCGGCTTGTCCAGTTTCGGACCCCAGAAGATCGAGGCCACAACCAGCACGATGAACAACAGCCCACCGGTCGCCGCGAGGATCGCGGACATGCCGTTCAGCCCCATCATCAGGTAGGCACCGGGCGCGAACTCGTAGGGAATGCCGGCGTCGGTCATAGCCAGGTCCCAGTGACGCCGCGGAACCCCGAGCGTGCCGGCACCCATCATGAACAGCGAGATGCCACCGGCACCCAGACCGAACAGGTAGGGCTGCCACTTGGCCAAGGTCGGCAACACGATGTCACGCTGGAAGATCAGCGGCACGACCAGGAAGGTCATCGCCATGAACGCCAGCGTCGTGCCCGCAACCACGGTGCCGTGGAAGTGGCCCGGAACGTAGATCGTGTTGTGCATCAGGACGTTGAGCTGTTCCGTGCCCAGGATCACGCCGGTGATACCGCCGAGGAAACCGAACATGACAAGGCTCATGAACATACCCGAGAACGCCGGGTTGCCCCATGGTGCCTTGGTCAGCCATTCGAACATGCCACGGGTATAGCCGTTGCGGCGCTGTGCCGCCTCGATCGCACCCGGAACGGTCAGGCCGTGGATCATCGACCCCATGACCGCGAGATACATCATGTAGGACGTGTTCACGATCTTCCAGGTCGAGCTCAGTCCCGGCTCGGCCAGCAGGTGGTGTGCCGAGGCGAGTTGCAGGAACAGGATGTACATCAGGAAGGCGAAGCGGCTGACCTTTTCGGACAGCGGCTTGGCGCCCACCACCATCGCGGCGATCGCATACCAGATCGACACGTGCGCAGAGACGTTGATCTGCTGCGACGAGTGCCCCATGCCCCACCAGACGAGCTTGTACATCAGCGTGTCGATGCCCGAGATGAACCCGAGCGACCACAGCCAGGTCGGGATCAGGATGATCGCCCCTGCCGCCAGCGTGAAGACCGCGATGATCGCCGCGGTGATGGCGCCGAAGGTGACCAGTGGCACCGACCCGTTGTAGGTGTTCTCGTTCTTGGCCACGACCAGCGTGCCGAAGAACACGAACACACCGATCAACGCCCCGACCGCGAAGACGATCAGCGACAGGTAGAACCAGTGTTCCGCCATCATCGGTGGATACGAGGTGAACATCACCGTCGAGTCGCCATGCAGCACGGCATAGTTCGCCATCACCGCACCGACGACCATCAGCACGAAGCCCAGCCAGGCCCATTTCGGCGCCGCGAGGCGTGAGCCGAGCACCACCGCCGAAGCGAAGTAGAGCACCGCGATCTCGAAGAAGATGATCCAGAACAGCAGCACGTTGGCGCCGTGCCCGGTCAGGACCAGGTAGAACCAGTCCGCCGGCAGAAGCTGCACCGCCGGCCAGCGCGTCAGCGCGACCAGCAGGCCGAACAGCCCGCCGAGTGCAAGGAAAAGAACAGCCGCGACGGCGTTGACGCGGATCAGAAGCTCCGCGCTGCGCTCGATCCGGCGGCCGGTGAAAGGACAGGTGCGGTATTGCACTGCCGCGACGGGTGCTGAAATTGCCCCGTGGTCAATTGTTGTCATATCCCTGTTCTCCCGATCATTCGATGACGCGGATCAGGCCGCTCATGTTGTGATGGCCGATCCCGCAGTATTCGTTGCAGACAATGCCGTAGTCCCCGGTCTCGGTCGGGGTCAGCGTCAGAACGTGCTCGAGGCCCGGGTGCACCGAAAGGTTGATGTTGACGGGCTGGAGCGAGAAGCCGTGCTGCCAGTCTGCCGACGACAGGTGGAACCGGTAGGACTGGTCCTTCTTCAGTTCCAGGATCGGCCACCATTCCCACAGGCGTCCGAGCATGTAGACGTCGCCACCGGCGGGCGGGCTGATCACCGGCACGCCGTCGATCTCGACGGGCTCGCCGTTCTCGTCCATGAGCTGGTATTCTTCGGCAAATGCCTCGACTTTCTCAACGAAAGCTTCGGGCTGGAGCCGGTATGTCTCGGTCGAGAGGTTCTGATCGCCGATGAAATGCCAGGCGATCATGAAAAAAAACATGAAAAGCCCCCAGAGGAAGGCAATGATGATCCAGGCGAGTTCGATGCCGTGGATCGGTTCCTTCCACCAAAGGCGGTTACTCGGAGGATTGAGGGCCATGGTGCGACCTTTCGGGCTTGGTTGTTATCAGCTGGCGACCGGGATGGAGGCAACTTCCATGACACCCCAGATAATATAGAGAACCGTCGGGATGGTGACGCCGAGGAACAGCAGCAGGAACGGGTTGTCCAGAATCTGCTGCATTGCCGGGATCGGCTCAGTCGATTCCGGCGGTGATTCCTGCTCGGTCTTGTCTTTGTCTGCCATTCTTTTCCCCTTCCATGAGACAGGTGTAGGCCCGCCGAACAGTCCTTGGAACTGGAACCAGACGGGTCGATAAAATATGTCGCACACCCTTGCAGTGGGAAAACCGAATACCTAGATTAATTCTAGGTTGATGCGCCCCGAAAAAAGATAAGGGCGAAATGGCCGGTCTCCCAGAACGCAGGCCGCTTCCGCCGACCGTCACGCAAAAATTTTACCGGCGACATGATCCAGATCAAAGACAGGTGCGGCAGCGACACGGACCTTCCTGCGACCCGCTGCGCGAAACCCATCGCGACCGGCTTTGCGCGCGCGACACACGGGCGCTGCGGGCCGGTTCGGTGATGTTCATGGAATGGTGACCCTGGCAGGATTCGAACCTGCAACCTGCCCCTTAGGAGGGGGCTGCTCTATCCAGTTGAGCCACAGGGCCACGCGCGACTTAATGCGATCTTGCGCGGCGTTTGTCCACCGCTCCCGGCTCAGTCTTCCGGGTAGGCGCCCTGTGACGGACGCAGTCGCAATGTGTCGCCGGGGTTGATCGTCGGGCTGAGTTCGATCCGCTTGCCGCCGGAGCCGCCGTCGTCGCCTTGCGCGGCGCGGTCGGCGATGATCCCGGCGGCCTTTCGCCCGATCTCGGCGCGGCAGGCGTCCATCGTCGCCAGCCGTTTCGGCAGCCCGTCCAGCAGTTCGATGTTGTTGAACCCGGCCAGCCCGATCTGTCCGGGCACGTCGATGCCTTTCTCGAGACAATAGAGCAATCCGCCCGCCCCGATCATGTCATTGGAAAAATACAGGAAATCCAGGCCGGGGTTCCGCGCCAGCATCGCTGCCGTCATCTCGCGACCCTTGGCCAGCGCCGAGCCGCCGGCGTAGAACTCCTTGTCGACGATCTCCAGCCCGGCCTTGGCCAGCGCCTGGGTAAACCCCTCGAAGCGTTTGCGCGCGCGGTGGTCGAGCGGCATCTTGGTGCCGAGAAACCCGATCTTGCGATACCCCGCCTTGATGATCGTCTCGGCCATCATCCGGCCGGCGCGGCGGTGTGAAATGCCCACGACCGAGTCGATCGGATCGCCATCGGTGTCCATGATCTCGACCACCGGAATCCCGGCCGAGGCCATCATCGCCTTGGCCGCATCGGAATGCTCCAGCCCCGCGATGATCACCCCCGAGGGACGCCAGGACAGCATCTCGTAGAGCACCTTTTCCTCGCGCTCGGGCTTGTAGTTGGTCACGCCCACCACCGGTTGCAGCGGCGTGTCGTCCAGCACCTCGGAAATCGCCGTCATGACCTCGGGGAACACCATGTTCGACAGCGACGGGATGATCACCGCCACCAGATTCACCCGCTGCGATGCCAGCGCGCCCGCGATCTTGTTGGGCACATAGCCCAGCTCCTTGGCCGCCTCCAGCACCCGCGCGCGGGTGCCGGCGCTGACGTCGCCACGGTTGCGCAGCACGCGGCTGACGGTCATTTCCGACACGCCGGACGCCTCGGACACATCGCGCAGTGTCAGCGGGCGTTTCGGGGATGAATTGCTCTGATCGGTCACGGGCGCTGTCCTTTGCGAGCTATCACTTGATGTTAGCGCCAATCGGCCGCCCGGGCCAAGCGGAATACGCGCCGCGCCGCATGTGTCACACCAGCCGCCGGCCAAGCTCTTCGTGCAACACCGGCCCGGCGGCGACCACGCCGTTGACCTGCGGCATGGCGTTGTTGAACCGGAGCGCCGCGCCACGCCGGTCACTGACCCGCCCGCCGGCCTCGGTCACGATCAGCGCGCCCGCGGCCACGTCCCACTCCCAGGTCGCGCGAAGGGACAGCATGGCGTCATAGCGCCCCTCGGCCACCAGGCTCATCCGGTAGGCCAGCGACGAGCGGAACTTGCGCCTGACCTCGGGCACATCCGCCTCGGCCCAGTGCCACGGCTCGAAATTCGCCCGCGTTCCCAGCACCGCCGCCCCGGTCAGCTCGGTCTGCCCCGACACCGCGACCGGGGCGTCGTTCAGTGTCGCCCCCTGTCCGCGGGCCGCCGCATAGAGCTTGCCCGAGACCGGGATATAGACCACCGCTGCGCTGACTTCGCCGCCCCGCACCACCGCCAGCGAATGCGACCACGAGGGGTCGCCCTCGATGAAGGCGCGGGTGCCGTCGATCGGGTCGACGATGAACAGCCGGTCGGTGCCCAGCCGGGCCTGGCTGTCCGGCGTTTCCTCCGACAGCCAGCCATAGTCGGGCCGCGCCCCGATCAGCCGGTCATGCAGCATCGCGTCGACCTCAAGGTCGGCCTCGCTGACCGGCCCCGCGCTGCCGGGTTTGTCCCAGACCTTGGGGTCGCGGCGAAAGTAGCGGCGCGCGATGTCGCCGGCCTCGTGCGCGGCGCCGACCAGCAGGCTCAGGTCGTCAACTTCCCGCAAGCGTCAGCCCCTCGACCAGAAGCGACGGCACCATGCGGGACTTGTGCGCCTCGGCGTCATTGGCCGGGATCAGGGTGCGGAACATGTCGATCAGGTTGCCGGCTACGGTGCATTCGTTGACCGGAAAGGCGATCTCGCCGTTCTCGATCCAGAACCCCGCCGCGCCGCGTGAATAGTCGCCGGTGTTGGGGTTCACGGTCGAGCCGATCAGCGAGGTGACCAGCAGGCCGGTGCCGATGTCGCGCAGCAGGTCGTCGCGGCTTTTCGTCCCCTGGGTCAGCGCCACGTTGGAGACCGTCGGCGACGGCGGCGACGAGGTGCCGCGCGCCGCGCTGGCGGTCGATGGCATGTCGAGCTTGCGCCCGGTCGCCAGGTCGAGGGTCCAGCCGGTCAACACCCCATTCTCGATGATCACCCGGCGCGCGGTGGGCAGCCCTTCGCCATCGAAGGGGCGCGAGCCGGAAATGCGCGGCCGGTGCGGGTCTTCGATCAGCGACAGGTTTTCGGGCAGGATCACCTCGCCCAGCTTGTCGCGCAGGAACGACGCGCCGCGCACGATGGACGACCCGTTCACCGCCATCAGCAGATGCCCGATAATCGAGGTCGCGACGCGCTCGTCGAACACCACCGGGAATGCCCCGGTCGGCGGTTTGCGCGCACCCGCCCGGGCCGCGGCGCGTTCGCCGGCGATCCGCCCGATTTCCTCGGCGCCGGGCAGATCGGCCTGAAAGATGCGGGATTCGCCGTTGAAATCCCGCTCCATATCGGCCCCCGTGCCCGAGATCGCCGCCAGCGACAGCGCCCGGTTGGTGCGGCCATAGCCGCCGGAAAAGCCGTTCGAGGTGGCGAAGTGGATCGCCTGCCGACCGTATCCCGCCGATGTGCCCTGCACCTGGCTCACGCCGGGAACCGCAAGCGCCGCCGCTTCGGCAAGCTGGGCATCGGCTTCGAGCGCGGAAGGCTCCGGCTCTGGCGACGGGTCGGACAGTTGCAACGCCTCAACATCCCAGTCGCGGGCGAACTGATCGGGGTCGGCCAGCCCCACCGTGGCGTCCTCGGGCGCTTCGCGGGCCATTGCCACGGCGCGTTCGGCCATCGTCTCGATGGTCTCCTCCGACGTGTCGGAGGCCGACACGACCGCCTGACGCTTGCCGATCAGCACGCGCAGCCCGATATCGACCCCCTCGGACCGCTCGGCATGTTCCAGCTTGCCTTTCAGAACGTCGATTGACAGCGAGGTGCCGTGAACCGCCAGCGCATCGGCGGTGTCGGCCCCGGCCCGCTTGGCGGCGCTCAGCAGGCGGTCGGTCAGGGATTGCAGGTTTTCGGGCATGGTGGTCCTCGTTTTGATCCCTGTCAGGTAGCCGCCCGGGCCGGTTGTCGCAAGGGAGCGCGGGCTGGAACCCGGCGGCGCGCCGGGTTAGCCATGGCGCCAACGGCAGTTCCGGGGAGGCGGACGCATGATCGACTTCGACAAGACCGGCGGGCTTTGGACCGCCACCATCAACCGCCCGGACAAGGCCAATTCGCTGACAAGGGCGATGCTGACCGGCCTGGCCGAATTCGCCGAGGGCGCGGCGGCAGAGGCGCGCGCCCTGGTCCTGACCGGCAGGGGCAAGGTGTTCTCTGCCGGGGCCGACCTGGACGAGGCGCGCGCCGGGCTGGCCACCGATCCGGTCTGGGAGCGGTTGTCAGGCGCCATCGCCAACGCCCCCTGCCTGACCATCGCCGCGCTGAACGGAACGCTGGCGGGCGGGGCGTTCGGCATGGCGCTGGCCTGCGACCTGCGCATCGCGGTGCCCGAAGCGAAGTTCTTTTATCCGGTTATGAAGCTGGGCTTTCTGCCACAGCCCTCGGACCCCCTGCGCATGGCGGCGCTGATCGGACCGGCGCGGGCCAAGATGATCCTGATGGCGGGCCAGAAGGTCGGGGCCGACGAGGCGCTGTCCTGGGGTCTGATCGACCGGATCGTGCCGCGCGAGGCGCTGGAGGACACGGTTGCCGACCTCAGCGCCGATGCGCTGGGCGCGAGCGCCGATCATGTGGCCGGGATCAAGGCGCTGATTCGCTAACGCCCGCGCCGGTTGCCCTGACTGCGCGAGGTGAATTCGGGCGGGCGTTTGGCGACCCAGCGGATGAAGCCGGCCAGACGCGGATGCTGCCGCAAGGCTTCGGGCGTGTTGAAATCGCGCGCCAGTTCCGCCTCGGTCAGGCTGGCGTGGATCTCCTTGTGGCAGATCTGGTGCAGCAGAACCGTCTGGCCACCCTTGCCGCCCTTCAGGCGCGGGATCAGGTGATGCCGGCTTTGCGGCACGCCCGGCGGGATCGGCCGACCGCAAAGCGGGCAGGTCGGATCGCTTGTCTCGGGGCGGGGTTCCATGCGAGCAGGGTGAAACGGATTTCCGGGCGAGGCAACAATGACAACAACGGCGCTGGTGATCGGGGCGGGGCCAGCCGGGCTGATGGCGGCGGGTGAACTGGCAGGGGCCGGTTTCGCCGTGACCATCGCCGAGGCCAAGCCGACGGTCGGGCGCAAGCTGTTGATGGCCGGGAAATCCGGGCTGAACCTGACCAAGGACGAACCGCTTTCGGTGTTTCAGTCGGCCTTCACCGGCAGCACCGCGGCGCTCCTGCGCGCCGCGGTTGCCGAGTTCGGCCCGGTCGAGGTGGCCGACTGGGCGCGCGGCATGGGGCAAGAGGTGTTCACGGGGTCATCGGGGCGGGTGTTTCCACGGGCGATGAAGGCCTCACCGCTGCTCCGCGCCTGGCTGGCCGGGCTTGCCGCGCAGGGGGTCGAGATTCGCACCCGCTGGCGCTGGGCCGGGTTCGATGGCGATGGCATGGTTTTCGACACGCCCGAGGGGCGGGATAACCTGTCGCCCGATGTCACGGTGCTGGCGCTGGGGGGTGCAAGTTGGGCGCGGCTGGGGTCGGACGGCACATGGGCCGCGATCCTGGCGAAAAAAGGCGTCGAGCTTGCGCCGTTTCAGCCCGCGAATGCAGGGCTTGCGGTCACATGGTCGCCGCACATGACCCGGCATTTCGGAGCACCGGTCAAGGCTGCGCGGCTGAGTGCGGGCGACGTGACCCTGCGCGGCGAATTCGTGATCTCGGCGCGCGGGCTTGAGGGCAGCGCGATCTATTCTGTCACCAAACCCCTGCGCGATGGCGCGACGCTCACGCTGGACCTGTGCCCGGATTGGGACGAAGCCGAAGTCGCCGCCCGCCTCGCCCGTCCGCGCGGCAAGGCCACGGTCGCCGCGCATCTGCGCAAGGCGCTGCGGCTCGATCCGGCGCGGCTGGCGCTGCTGATGGAGTTCGGCCGTCCGCTGCCCGAAGGCGATGCGCTGGCCCGGCTGATCAAGGCGCTGCCGATCCGCCACCAGGGACCGCGCCCGCTGGACGAGGCGATTTCGACCGCCGGGGGCATCGCCGCGTCGGCGCTGGACGGCTACATGCTCACGGCTTGTCCCGGGGTGTTCGCGGCGGGCGAGATGCTGGATTGGGAGGCGCCGACCGGCGGCTACCTGATCACCGGCTGCCTGGCCACGGGGCGCGCGGCGGCGCGTCAGGCCATCGGCTGGGCGCAGCGCCAGGGCTGACGCCGTCAGCCCAGCGCGCGCACCCGTCCGAACGCCGGCCGCCCGCGCATCCGTTTGAGGTAGGCGTTGAACGCCTCGTTTTCCAAGGGGAATTTCGCCGCGATGGCCCAGGAGCCACAATGCGCCGTCAGAATATCGGGCACCGTCATCTTTTCGCCCATCAGGAACGGCCCGTTGCCCATGCGCCGCATCAACTCATCCACGCTGCGCCCGAACTCCCATTTCAACGAGTCCTTCACCGCCGGCACCCGCTTGTCCTCGGGCAGGATGAAGCTGTGGCGGGCGGCGGTCCAGAGCGTGCCGTCAAGCTCGTCGTTCACGAACTGGGTGAACCCGTCCTGCCTTGCGCGCTCGATCGTGCCGCAGGGATAGGTGAAGGCGCCGTGCTTGTCGGCGAGATACTGCATGATCGCCACCGAATCGGTCAGCGCCACGTCACCTTCCAGCAGCACCGGCACCTTGCCCGCCGGGTTGTGTTTCAGCGTTTCGGCGGTGCGGGGCTTGGATTTGACATGCTCATAGGGCAGGCCGAGTTCCTCGAGCATCCAGAGCACCCGGAAGGCGCGCGTGTCGATTGGTCCGATCAGTGTATACATGAAAGCCTCCGTTTGCGCCGAGTGGAGCAGAGCGCGGGGTGGCGGGCAACCGAAACGTCAGGTCCGGGGCATGTGCGCCAGCCGGATCAGCGCGCGTTCGACCAGCGCCATCTGCGGCGCCCGCGCGCTGGAGCGTAGCGTGAGGTCGGTCTCCACGATCAGTTGCAGCGCCGTTTCCAACCGGGCCGCCCCCCAGGTCTGTGCCTGCCGCACCATCCGGTCGCGCGACTTGAAATGCACCGGCGGGCGCACCCGGGAAATGCCCTGCGCAGCACCGCCGGGGTCCGAGGCGGCGGCAAAGAGCGTGCGGAAATGCCGGGTGGCGGCGATGCACAGTGCCACCGGCTGCACCCCCTGCGCCTCGAGCCGCGTGAGCAGCGGGCCAAGCTCGCCCGCCCGGCCCTCGGCGGCGGCGTGCAGCACCTCGTCGGTGTCGGCCTCGGTCGAGGCGGGGGCGACGGCGAGCACATCGGCGGGCGTCACCGGCCCGGCCTCGCCCAGCATGTAGAGCGACAGTTTCTCGATGGTCTGGCGGAAATCGCCGGGGTCGAGCGCACGCGACAACCCGGCGATATCGGTCATCGCCTCGGGGTCGATCCGGTCAAGCCCGGCCTTGGCCAGTTCGGCCTCGATCTCGGCTTTGGTCGGCGGGTCGTCGTAGATCGCGACGGCAAAGGCGTTCTTGTGCCCCTCGAAATACTTGCGCAGCGCGGAACGCGGCGTGAGGCTGCCGGCGGTCACGATCACCGTGGCGTCACCCTCGCGCCAATCGTCAAGCGCGGCGGTGATGGTCTTGGCCAGCGTGTCGGTCGCCTCGTCCACGAAGGCGACGCGCGGGCCGGGAAAGAAGCCCTGCGCCTTGACGGCATCCGACAAAAGCGCCGGGTCCTTGCGCAGATCGCTGGCCGGGATGCGCGTCAGGCGCATTTCCTCTTCGCCCGAAGGGCCGACCAGATTGGCGATCAGCTCCTGCCGCTTCAGCGCCACCCGCATCGCATCGTTTCCGAAAATCAGCACCCCGGTGCGCCCGGTCTCGGGTTTCGCAAAGAAACGCGGCGCGTCGCGGGGGCTGAGTTTCATCCTCAGGCCACCACGTTGACGATCCGGCCGGGCACCACGATGACCTTTTTCGGTGGTTTGCCGTCCAATGCGCGCTGAACCCCGGCGGTGGCCATCGCCAGCGCCTCGACCTCGTCCTTGGGCATGTCTTTCGGCACCGTGATCTCGTCGCGCCGCTTGCCGTTGACCTGGATCGGCAGGGTCACGCTATCGTCGACCAGCATCGCCGGATCGGCCTTGGGCCAGTCCGCGTTGGCAACCAGCCCCGCGCCGCCCAGCCGCGCCCACATCTCTTCGGCCAGATGCGGCGTCATCGGTGACATGAGCTGCGCCATGACGCGCATCGCGGCCTGTTTCGCCTCGGCCCCGGCCTTGGATTTCTGGATCGTGTTGGCAAAGGCGTAGAGCTTGGCAATCGACGAGTTGAACTGAAAGCCCTCGATCCCCGCCGTTACCTCGGCAATCGCCTTGTGGGTGGCGCGCAGCAAGTCGTCGTCGCCTTCGCCCGCGCCGGCCATACCGGCGATCTCGTCGGCCATGCGCCAGACCCGCGACAGGTGCTTGGCGGCGGCCTCGGCCCCCGCGGCTGTCCATTCCACGTCACGCTCGGGCGGCGAATCGGACATCACGAACCAGCGCGCGGTATCGGCGCCGTAGTCGCGGATGATGTCCTCGGGGTCGACCACGTTCTTTTTCGACTTCGACATCTTGGCCGAGGGGATCACCTCGACCGCCTCGCCGGTCGCACCCAGCCGCGCGCCCGATTCGGTGACTTCGACATCTTCGGGGAAGTGATAGACCGGACGGTCGTTGTCGTCGCGGGTGACATAGATCGCGTGCGTTACCATGCCTTGGGTAAACAGCGCGTTGAACGGCTCGATCGCCTTTTTCGGAAGGTGTCCGCAGATATGCATCGCGCGGGCGAAAAAGCGCGAATAGAGCAGGTGCAGGATCGCGTGCTCGATACCGCCGATATACTGGTCGACGTTCATCCAGTAGTCGACATCCTCGGCCACCGTGGGCGTGTCGGCATGGGGCGCGGTGAAGCGGGCGAAATACCACGACGAATCGACGAAGGTGTCCATCGTGTCGGTCTCGCGCCGGGCCGGCTTGCCGCATTTCGGGCAGTCGGTCGCGGCCCAGCTCGGATGCCGGTCGAGCGGGTTGCCGGGCTGGTCGAAGCTGACATCGTCGGGCAGGCGGACCGGCAGGTTTTCCTTCTTCTCCGGCACCACGCCGCAGGCCTCGCAATGCACCACGGGAATCGGGCAGCCCCAGTAGCGTTGGCGCGACAGCCCCCAGTCGCGCAGGCGGTATTGAGTCAGACCAACTCCCCAGCCCTGCTTCTCGGCGATATTGATTGTTTCCTCGACTGCTTGCTCGCCCGTCATTTCGCGTGGTGCGCCAAAAACCGGCTTTGTGTAGACAACGCGTTCTGTTTTCGGAGGAACGTAGGCGTCAGCACTTCCAAGCTCCGGTGAGCTGTCCAGCGACACCGGTAGTCCGTGTTTGTCAGATTTCCGCTCTACGCCCAAAGAACTGAAGGTGTCGATCACCGGCAGATCGTATTTGCGGCAGAAATCCAGGTCGCGCTGGTCATGCGCCGGGCAGCCGAAGATCGCGCCGGTGCCGTAGTCCATCAGGATGAAGTTGGCGATCCAGACCGGCAGTTCCCATGACGGATCGAGCGGGTGCTTCACCTTCAGGCCGGTGTCCATCCCCAGCTTTTCCGCCGTCTCGATGGCCTCGGCGGTGGTGCCGCCCTTGCGGCAACGGGCGTTGAACGCGGCAATTTCAGGATTCGCCGCCTCAAGTTCTTTGGCAATCGGGTGGTCGGGCGATATGCCGATGAAGCTTGCCCCCATCAGCGTGTCGGGGCGGGTGGTAAAGACCTCGATGGCCTCACCGCCATCGACCCGGTCGAAACCGAATCGCAGGCCGCGCGACTTGCCGATCCAGTTGGCCTGCATCAGCCGCACCTTGTCGGGCCAGTTTTCCAGCCCGTCCAGCGCGTCGAGCAGTTCCTCGGAGAAATCCGAGATCTTGAAGAACCACTGCGTCAGCTCGCGCCGTTCGACCTCGGCACCGGATCGCCAGCCCTTGCCGTCGATCACCTGTTCGTTGGCCAGCACGGTCATGTCGACCGGGTCCCAGTTCACCACCGCGTTCTTGCGATAGACCAGCCCCTTTTCCATGAAGTCGATGAACATCGACTGCTGCTGACCGTAGTATTCCGGGTCGCACGTCGCGAACATCCGGCTCCAGTCCAGCCCGAAGCCCAGCGGCTTCATCTGCGCGACCATCGTGTCGATGTTGCCATAGGTCCAGTCTTTCGGATGCCCGCCTGACGCCATCGCGGCGTTTTCCGCCGGCATCCCGAAGGCGTCGAATCCCATCGGGTGCAGCACGTTGTGGCCGGTCGCCAGCTTGTAGCGCGCGATCACGTCGCCCATCGTGTAGTTGCGCACATGGCCGATGTGGATGCGCCCGGACGGGTAGGGAAACATCTCGAGCACATAGTATTTCGGCTTGGCCGGGTCGCGGACCGCCTTGAAGGTCCCGGCCTCGTCCCAGGCCTTCTGCCATTTCGGCTCAATACTGCGGGCGTCGTAACGGGACATGTGGTCGATCCTTGGAAAATGAAAACGCCGGGCGTTGGCCCGGCGTTGGTGTAATCCGATGAAACCGAAGGGTCCAGTGTCAGAGGCTGCGGTCCTGGATGCGAAGTTGCCGCGCGCGGGCGAGGATCGCGTCTTCGACCGCGTGGGCGGTTTCGGCCGAGACCGCGCCGCCGCCCTGCGTCTGCAGCGCCACCTCGATCGAGCGCGCGTCCAGCGCCGGGTCGCGCACGAAGACGGTGGCCTTGTAGGCGCGTCCGCCGCCCGGGGGTGTGCCGTAGCCGAAGGCCATGACGCCGGTGAACGGGTCGGCGGCCTGAAGCGGCAGGAAGTTCAATACGTCGAGCGCCGCGTTCCACAGGTACTTGTTGACCTCGACCGTGGTGTTCGGATCGTCCCGGTCCGAGAACAGATCCCAGATCGTTTCCCGCTCCGGCTTGGCCCGCTCACGTTGCGGGCGTTCGGCGTTGGCCGGTGCCGTTGTGGTGGTTTCACCGAAAAGGTTGCCAAAACCGCCGCTGCAGCCCGGAAGCGCCAGAAGCCCGGCGATGATGACCGCACTGGTCGTGGTCTGCCCGATGCCCATAGGAATGCCCCGCTCGTCCAAGTTCAGTCCCTAAGTAACCAAGGGCAATTGCCCGGGCAAGCGATTTCCCGCGGCAGCCTTGGGGGGATTTGCCGGTTTCTCTACCAGATGTGCCCGTATAAAGATGAATCGGCTCAGGTATTTCCGGCTGTCCGGGCCGACTGTGGCATAGCTGCACCATACCGGCCCACAATCACCACCCGCAGTCTGGATCGCTTGCATTGGAGCGGGGAAAGAGAGAGGAAACAGCATACTCAATTCGGATTCCCCTGAGTTGAGGTGCACCTTTTAGAAAACGAGGGAAACGAAATGAAAAAGATTCTCCTTGCTTCGACGATCCTGGTGGGTACCGCCGGTTTTGCCGCTGCTGACAACAACAACTTCACCTGGTCGGGCGAAGCCTACGCCGGTGTGGCCTGGTCGACGACCTCGGGCTTCGCTCCGGAAGTGACCGCTTCGTTCACCGCCGGCATGGCGACGACCACCGACGGTGGCCTGGAAGCCGGTGCCAAGATCAAGATCAAGGCCATGGGCGTGTCCATGAACAAGGACCACACCGACGGCGGCTTCGGCACCGTGACCGCCAACGGCACCACCGTGCCGCCGGAAGGCACCATCTCGGACGCCTCGGTCTACCTGTCGGGTGACTTCGGCAAGTTCGAAGTGGTCTACGACGCCGACGGCGCCAGCGCGACCACCTACGACGTGAACTTCAAGTACTCCAACACCTGGGGTGACTTCACCGTCGCAGCCTACTACACCTACGATCCGTCGGGCACGATGACCAACGGCGACATGGGTGTGAAGCTGTCCTACAGCATGGCCGACTACACCTTCTACGTCGAGCCGGAGTGGGATGCCTCGGTCACCGACTACAAGATCGGCTTCGGCGCCTCGGCCACGATGAGCGGCTTCACCGGTGCGGTTGACCTGGACTACGAAAACGCCACCACCGACTGGGACTGGAAAGCCTCCGTCAAGTACGCGACCGGCCCCTACTCGGTTGGCGCCTTCGTTGAAGACGACGGCGTGGACGACCAGATGGATTACGGCGCGAACGTCGGCTACGACCTCGGCGGCGGCGTGTCGCTCGACGCCGAATACAAGTGGGATGCGGACACCACCGGTTCGATCTTCGCTGTCGGCGTGAGCATGAAGTTCTGATCCCACTCAGGGATCTGGATCGGGAAGAGCGGGCCTTGTGCCCGCTCTTTTCTTTTGGGGTGGTCCCGGCCTAGAACGGTATGAGTTCACCCCAGACCGGAGCCGCCATGCCGCTGTCCGACATCCTCGACCGCATTCGCGCCGAAGAAACCCGCACCGGCCGCGCGCCCGGCTCCACCACCCTGGTCGCGGTGTCCAAGGTGCAGCCCATCGACCGCGTGATCGCGGTGCTGGCCGAGGGCCACCGCGTTTTTGGCGAAAACAAGGTGCAGGAGGCCGCCGGCAAATGGCCGGACCTGAGCGACCGCTTTCCGGGGGTCGAGTTGCACCTCGTCGGCCCGCTCCAGACCAACAAGGCGCGCCAAGCGATGGAGCTGTTTGACGTGATCGAAACCCTCGACCGCCCCAAGCTCGCCCGCACCCTCGCGCGGCTGAAGGACGAGATGGGCCAGTGCCCGCGCCTGTTCGTGCAGGTCAACACCGGCGAGGAAGACCAGAAGGCCGGCGTGATGCCCGCCGAGGCCGACGCCTTCATCGCGGAGTGCCGCGATCTTGGATTGGAAATCGAAGGGCTGATGTGCATCCCGCCCGCCGACGAGGAGCCCTCGCTGCATTTCGCGCTTCTGGCCAAGATCGCCGCGCGCAACGGTATCGAGGGGCTGTCGATGGGCATGTCGGGCGATTTCGAGCGCGCCATCGCCCAAGGCGCAACCCATGTGCGCGTCGGCTCGGCAATCTTCGGTGAACGCGACTACGGATAGACCACGACCTGCGACCGCAGCGTCCAGTGCGCGGTGATCCAGCGCAGATGATCCGGGCGAAACGCGATGCAGCCCGCCGTGGGATAGCGTGGCCGCCGCCAGGCGTGAACAAAGATCGCAGACCCCGCCCCGGGCCGGGCATCGGGCCAGTTCCAATCGCTGACCAGCACAAGGTCATAAAGCGGATCGGCGCGGCAGAGCCGCTCATGCCCGAACGGGTGATTGCGGGCGTGCAGCCAGTGGTTATAGGCCGGATCGTCGGAATCGTCCGACCAGATGTCGGCGGGGCCAATCGGCACCAGCGGCAGCACGGTTTTCGGCGGCGTGATCCGGTCGGCGCGGTAGCCGCCATAGGCCAGCCGCCAGATGCCCGCCGGAGTCGCCCCGTCGCCCTCGCGCTTGTCCCGGGTAATGCCGCCGCGCCCCGCCGCGCACGGAAATCGCCGCCCGTGAAATCGCGCGCCCCAGCGTGTGACGACCAGATCGTCGGGCGTCACAGCAGATGCCCGGATTTCTTCGCCTTGGTCGCCAGGTAGGCGGCATTGTGCGTGCTGTGCCCGGCCTTGAGCGGCACCCGCTCGACCACCTCGATGCCATTGGCCTGCATCATCGCCACCTTGGCGGGGTTGTTGGTCATCAGGCGGACGGATGAGAAGCCCAGCGCGCTGAGAATCTGGCTGCCGATCCTGAAATCGCGCTCATCATCCTCGAACCCCAGCCGGTGATTCGCCTCGACCGTGTCAAAGCCCTGATCCTGCAACGAGTAGGCGCGCATCTTGTTGGCAAGGCCAATGCCGCGGCCCTCCTGGTTGAGGTAGAGCAGCACCCCCGCGCCCGCCTCGCCCATCGCCGCCAGCGCCGCGCGCAGTTGTGGGCCGCAATCGCATTTCAGGCTGCCCATCAGATCGCCGGTGAAACAGGCCGAATGCAGCCGCGCCAGCACGGGTTTCGACCGCTCCGGCTTCCCGATCTCGACGGCATAGTGTTCTTCGCCGCCGTCGCGCGGGCGAAAGACGTGCACCCGCCCGGCCTCGCTGACCGCCAGCGGCACCCGGGCGGCAACCACCTCGTCCAGCGGCCCGGTCGGCACCAGGTCATCGAGCTTGTCCAGCGACAGCCACGTCAGCCGGTTCTCCGCCGCCACCGCCCCGGCATCGTCCACCGCGACCAGCACCGCCGCGGGCAGCAGGTGTGCGGCCTTGGCCAGCATCACGCCGGCGCGCGCGATGCCCTCGTCACCGCCGCGCTCGGTCGTCAGCGGGCCTTTCATCGGCATCGCCAGATCGCCCGCCGGGTCCGCGACGTTGTGAATCCACTCAACCCCGGCATCGCCCGGCACCCGCACCCGCGCCACGTGGTCGGAATAGGCCCGCGCCTTGAGCGTGTCGGCCCGTCGCGGCGTGATCGCCAGCATGACCGGCCCCAGGGCGCGCAAAGCCGACAGGCGGGTGTCGTCCAGCGTCTCGGCGGCGGCAACAAGGGCCGCCTGTCCGGCAAAGGAAATCGCCACCGGCAGCCCCATGCGCAGATCGGCACGGGCGCGCGCGGCAAGTTCGCTGAGATCGGGCAGTAGCGTCATCGGTTCCTCGCAGTCGCCGCCCTGAATAGGCCCGTTTGCGGAAATGTGAAACAATTACCGCGATTTCGACACGTCCGCGTGAGGCGTTTGCAGCATTTGTTGCCGTTGCCGTGCCCCATGCTCACATCCGGGTGAAGCAACACGGAGACCCGGCAATGGCAACGCAGAAAAACATCCTTCTGGTCGATGACGACGAAGACCTGCGCGAGGCGCTGGCCGAGCAACTTGTGATGACCGAGGATTTCGATGTCTTCGAGGCCGGCAACGGTGCCGACGCCATGCAGAAGGCGAAAGAAGCGATCTATGACCTGGTGATCCTCGATGTCGGCCTGCCCGATACCGACGGGCGCGAACTGTGCAAACTGCTGCGCAAGCAGGGTGTGAAATGCCCGATCGTGATGCTGACGGGCCATGACAGCGACGCCGACACCATCCTCGGCCTCGATGCCGGGGCCAACGACTATGTGACCAAACCGTTCAAGTTCCCGGTTCTGCTGGCCCGTATCCGCGCCCAGCTGCGCCAGCACGAGCAAAGCGAAGACGCGGTGTTCCAGCTTGGCCCCTATACTTTCAAGCCGTCGATGAAGATGCTGATCACCGAGGACGACCGCAAGATCCGGTTGACCGAGAAGGAGACCAACATCCTCAAGTTCCTCTACCGCGCGCAGGAAGGCGTGGTGGCGCGCGACGTGCTGCTGCACGAGGTCTGGGGCTACAACGCCGGGGTCACGACGCATACGCTCGAGACCCACATCTACCGCCTGCGCCAGAAAATCGAGCCCGACCCCTCGAACGCGCGGCTGCTGGTGACCGAAAGCGGCGGCTATCGCCTTGTTGCATGACAGCCACAGGGTGAAAATCGCGCCTTATTGTCGCCTCGATTCATAGCTATCCTGAAAGAACACGGCGATTGTTTCGCCAGACGGTCTAAACGGAACCCCTGTCCGCGTCGGGGCAATGACGCGGAATCCTCCCTGTTGGACTGGCCCGGGCTTTGCCCGGGCCTTTTTTGGGGCAAACGCACTACAGCGTGATTTCGCCCTCAACCGGCTCGATCGCCTCGGGTTGTTCCCGATTGGCCAGGAACGCCGGGCGCGGCGCCTTGGCGGCAAATGGCGCGACGAGGCGGTTCGACAGCGCATTGTAGACGAAAAACGCGTTGGAGCGCGGGAAGGGCGTGATGTTGCCGTTTGAGCCGTGCAACGTATTGCACTCGAAAAACACCACGGTGCCGGCTGGCCCGGTGGCCACATCCAACCCAAGTTGCTCGACCATGCGCGCGATGGTCTCAGGCTGCGGCACGCCGATCACCTGTTTCTTGAGCGAGCTTTCGTGGTTGCGCGCCGGCGTTTCGCCCGCACAGGCCACGAAGCTCTTGTGAGAGCCGGGAACCAGCATCAGCGGCCCGTTCAATTCGGAATTGTCGGTCAGCAGGATCGAGGCCGACACCGCGCGCATCCGCGGCATCCCGTCCTCGGCGTGCCAGGTCTCGAAATCCGAATGCCAGTAGAATTCCTTGCCGGTGAAGCCGGGTTTGTAGTTCAGCCGCGACTGGTGCAGATAAACCCGGTCGTTGAGAAGGAACTCTGCGATGCCGGCCAGCCGGCGGTCATGCGCCAGGCGGCGGAACAGTTCGGAATGCTCGTCCAGCCGAAAGACAGTGCGCACCTCGTCCGAACCCGGTTCCGTGACAAGGTCTTCGCCGCGTATCTCGGCGCCGTTGCGGCGCAGGGCCGCGCCGGCCTCGATCAGGCGGCGGATTTCCGATTTGCTGAACAGGTCTTTCGCGACCAGATAACCCTTGTCCCGATACTGCGCCGCCGCCTCCTGCGACAGCGGGGCCGCCGGGGTCCAGTCCGACCACAGCACCGGATCCTGCCGTTCTATCGTCCGTTCGGCGCCGGGAAGACGGGTAGGGTAGGCGTCACCGGTCTCGATCCTGGCGATTTTCGTCGTAATATTCATCGTTCGATCCTCTCTTGACGATTCATTTCTGAGTTTCGACCGCCTGTGGCGGATATGTCGGAACGACGTCCGCACGGCGCGATTGTTCCCGAACCCGGACGCGCACCGCTGGAACTCGGCGCATGTCACCGTTAGGGTCGGCGAAACCCTCAGCCGGAGCTTTCCCATGTCGTTCACGCTTGCCACCTGGAACATCAACTCGGTGCGTCTGCGCGAGGGGCTGGTCCGCCGCCTGATGCAGGAGGAAGCGCCGGACATCCTGTGTCTTCAGGAGTGCAAGAGCCCGGTCGACAAGATCCCGCTCGAGGGATTTCGCGCGCTTGGCTATGGCCACATGGTCGCGCGTGGGCAAAAGGGCTACAACGGCGTGGCGATCTTGTCAAAACTGCCGCTGGAAGATGTGGGCGACATGGATTTCGCCTCGCTTGGCCATGCCCGTCATGTCGCGGCGCGGCTGGAAAACGGGGTGGTCATCCACAATTTCTACGTCCCCGCCGGGGGCGACAAGCCCGACCGCGCGGTGAACGAGAAATTCGGGCAGAAGCTCGACTACCTCACCGAAATGCGCGACTGGTTCCACGGCACGCGCCCTGAAAAGGCGATCTTGGTCGGTGATCTCAACATTGCCCCGCGCGAGGATGACGTCTGGAACCACAAGCAGCTTTTGCGCATCGTCAGCCATACGCCGATCGAGGTCGAGCATCTGGCCGAGATGCAGGACGCCGGCCGTTTCGTGGACATCACCCGCAAGGACATTCCCGAGGGCAATCTCTATTCCTGGTGGTCCTATCGCTCGCCCGAATGGGACAAGGCCGACAAGGGCCGGCGGCTCGATCATATCTGGGCAACGCCCGATATCGCCGCGGCCGGGCATGACAGCCGGATCCTGCGCGACGTGCGCGGGTGGGAGCAGCCTTCGGATCACGCCCCGGTGTTCGCCCGGTTCGATCTCTAGGTCCGATCAGCCGCCCGCCTGCCATTGCAGGATGGCTTCGGACGGCCAGAGCAGCATCACGACGTTCAGGATCAGCCCGTCGCGAATCAGAACGGTCGTCAGAACCTCGAAGCCGACGCAGATCGCCACGCTCACCCACACCGGCAGCACGCGGGCCAGCCAGAAGCCGATCAGCATCGCCACCACGTCGGCGGAGGAATTGAGCACGCTGTCGCCGATGTAGTCGGTCGAGAACGTGGTGTTGCGATACCGCTCGATCACCGCATCGGTGTTTTCCAGAACCTCCCAGCCGACCTCGACCAGCGTCGCGATGACCAGCCGCCAGCCGATCCCGATCCGCCGCGCCACCAGCCAGAGCGCCCCGTAAAAGGCGAATCCGTGGATCAGGTGGCTGGGCGTATACCAGTCGGTCAGGTGCATGTTGCTCTCGGCCGTGCCAAGGCCGCCATACCACAGCCAGACATTGCCGCTGCCGCTGATCAGCGTGCGGTCCATGGCAAACAGGATCAGCCCGCTTGCCAGCGTGATAAGGAATGTGGCCCAATAGGGCAGGGAGGCGCGACTGACCATTCCGCGAATGGTGCACAGCGCCGCGCCCCTGTCCAGTTCCGCGACGCGCGGCGATGCGCCGCCGAACACCGCCAATTTGATCTGTGTCGTTTTGGTGCCGCCCGAAACCGCTATCCTGCGCCCGACAGCCCCGGAGGGACCCCGCATGACCAGGATTTTCGACATTCCGCTCTATCCTTACGAACGCCATCCCGACCAGGACGCGATCCAGATCGTGCGTCATCCGGTCGTGGTTGTCGGCGCCGGGCCGGTCGGGCTGGTCGTGGCCATCGACCTGGCCCAGCAGGACGTGCCGGTGGTGGTGCTGGACGACAACGAGAAGGTCTCGGCCGGGTCGCGCGCGGTCAGCTATGCCAAGCGCCCGCTCGAGATTCTCGACCGGCTCGGTTGTGCCGGGCCGGTGCTTGACCGGGGCGTGGCCTGGAGCATCAGCAAGCTTTTCGTCGGTGACCAGCTGATCCATGAGTTCGACCTGCTGCCCGAGGACGGCCACGCCCATCCGGCCTTCGTGAACCTGCAGCAATACGCGCTGGAGGAGGCCCTGGTCGCCCGGCTGCGCGCGCTGCAGGCCGAGGGCAGGAAGATCGACCTGCGCGGCGGCAACAAGGTCTCGGCCATCGCCAGCCACGAGGATCACGTGACGCTCGAGATCGACACGCCCGAGGCGTCCTACAACATCGAGGCCGACTGGCTGGTCGCCTGCGACGGGGCCGGGTCTCCGATCCGCCGGATGATGGGGATCGAGTTTGCCGGTGTCGATTTCGAGGATCATTTCCTGGTTGTCGACGTGAAGGCCAAGACCGGATTTCCCGCCGAGCGCCGGTTCTGGTTCGACCCGCCGTTCAACCCGGGCCAGTCGGCGCTGTTGCACAAGCAACCTGACGACCTGTGGCGGATCGAGTTCCAGATCGGCCACGACATCGACCGCGAGGCCGAGCTTGCGCCCGAGGCCATCGACCGGCGTCTGCGTGCGATGCTGGGCAAGGAAATGACCTACGAACTGGAATCGGCGTCGGTCTATACCTTCCAGAGCCGCCGGATGGAGCAGTTTCACAAGAACCGCGTGGTGTTCGCCGGTGACGCTGCCCACCAGGTGCCGCCGTTCGGCGCGCGCGGGGCGAACGCGGGGCTGCAGGATGCCGACAACCTCGGCTGGAAACTGGCGCTGGTGGCCAAGGGTCAGGCTCCGGCGGCGTTGCTCGACAGCTATGACGTCGAGCGCATCATGGGGGCCGAGGAGAACATGCGGCACTCGACCCGCGCGACCGAATTCGTCACGCCGAAGTCCGAGGCGTCGCGGCTGTTTCGCGATGCCGTGCTGGATCTGGCGGAACGGCACGAGTTTGCCCGCCCGCTGGTGAATTCCGGCCGGCTGTCGCAGCCGGCGATCTATGACGGTTCGCCGATCAACACCCCCGACGCACTGGAAAGCGCACCGGCGCGCAGCCGTCCGGGCGCGCCCTGCCCGGATGCGCCGATCGGTGACGGTTTCCTTCTGTCGCGGCTGGGTGGCGGCTTCGTGCTTCTGGCCATCGACACCGAGGCCCCCGAAACCTTCGAGGATGGCGGGATCGTGGCGACGCGGCTGGCGGTTTCGGCCCGCGACGATCCCAGTGGGGCGCTTGCCGCGCGCTACCTGGGGGATGAGCCGTCGGCGGTCTACCTGATCCGCCCCGACCAGCACGTGGCGGCGCGGTTCGCGGATTTCGACGAGGATCAGATCCGCTTTGCCCTGCGCCGGGCCACCGGAAAGGAATGAGGACATGGCCAAACTGACCCTGACCCCGAATATCGAAGACGGCGACGATTTCCTGGCCGAGCTGTTGGCGGTGCACGATGGGCTGACAAAACCGGACAGCGACGCGCTGAACGCCCGGCTGATCCTGACGCTGGCCAACCACATCGGTGACCGCGACGTGCTGGCCGAGGCGCTGCGGGTCGCCGCCCGCCCGCGCTAGACCGGGCCGGTTCCGTCCGAGAACCGAAGCGCCGTTTCCCCCGGCGCGAACATGAAGCGTTGGTTGAGCGTCTCGCAAGACACGCGCACCAGAGACCATGACAGGGTGACCTGCCAGGTCTGGTGCTGGATCGGGCGCGGCTGGGCGAAGGCGCCGCAGCACAGCACCGCGACATTCGCCGCCGGTTCCGGGTGGCGCACCGAAGCATAGCGGATCGCCTCTCCGTCCACGGCGCGCATCGCGTCCGAGAGGGCCAGGCACTCCGCGTAGTCCTCGGGGTCGGTCCAGTTCCCCGCCCCGGCAAGCTCCGGTGCGGTCAGGTCCAGCGCGCGGTCGGTGCGGATATCGGCCATCACCGCCGTGTGCTCGATCGGGCGGCGCGGCAGGGGTGTGCCCTCGGAAGCCCGATAGAACGCCAGCGTCTTCCACACGGTTTCACTGATCGCGGTCAGCGGCTCCTCGGCCCCGTACCAGACCCCCGGCGTGCGTCCCGCCCGGCGAAAGCGCGAGGATTTGGGGTAGCGGCCATAGCGGAACGGCGACCAGAACTGAAAATCGAGATGCCGGCAATCCTCGGGCACCGGCGGCTTGCTGTCTTCCAGCAAAGCCTCCAGCGTGTCGTGCTCGGCGAAGGTGTCGACCAGCCGGACGGTCGAGGATCGTGACTGCCCTTCGATCACCCGCCAGACATTGCGCCGATAAGGCTGGAAATGCGCCTCAGGTCGGAGCACGGGCGGCATCGAGGTAGTTCATCACGTCGACCAGCCCGGCGGGCGTGCGCATCAGGTCCTTCGGCACGCCGTGCAGGTCGGCATTGGCGGCCTTGATCCAGCCCCGCACCGTCGCCGCCTCGCCCCCCGCCACCGCGTCGAGCGAGCGGAAAACACGGATCAGGTAAAGCGCCAGGTCCAGCGGCTTGCCCGCAAGGTCATGGCCGCCGCCGTTCATCCGCGACACGGTCGATTCACTGACCCCGAGGATGCCCGCAAGCTCGCGCTGCGAAAGGCCAAGCTCACGCGCGGCGTTGACGACCGCCTTGGCCACGACCCGGCCGGGTGCGTGGCTGGTGTCTTGTATCTCGATATGAGCATTCTGCGGCATTTTTCTTTCTCCTGAAAGCAACATAGGATTACTTCCCACAGAAGTAAAGAGACACGAAAAACCCCGCCCGAAGGCGGGGTTTCGTTAGGTTCGCTCCTGTCGCACTCAGCCGGGATCGGCGGTGGTGCGCAGGTAGGGGAAGACTTCTTTCACCGCGCCGAACTTGGCCTTGGCATGTTCGGTCGACAGGCTGGTCGCCACGATCACGTCCTCGCCCGGCACCCAGTTGGCCGGCGTCGCGATCGGTGCGCCATCGGTCTTCATCACGCCGTCCAGCGCGCGCAGCACCTCGGCGAAGTTGCGGCCGACCGACATCGGATAGGTCATCGACAGGCGCAGCTTCTTGTCCGGGCCGAAGATGAACACGACCCGCACGCTGGCGGAATCAGCCGCCGTGCGTCCGTCGGGCAGATAGGCCTCGGCCGGCAGCATGTCGAGCGCCTTGGACACCGCCAGATCGTCGTCGGCGATGATCGGGAAGTTGGCCTTCGCGCCTGCGAACTTCTCGATGTCCTTCTTCCATTCCACATGCTCTTCGGCGGTGTCGACCGACAGGCCGATCACTTTGACGCCGCGCTTCTCCCACTCGTCGGCGAGTTGTGCGACGGCGCCGAATTCGGTGGTGCAGACCGGGGTGAAATCCTTGGGGTGGGAGAACAGGATGGTGTAGCTGTCCCCGATGAAGTCATGAAAATCAATCTCGCCCTGATCGGTCTTGGCGTGGAAATTGGGCACGGTTTCGTTGATGCGAAGTCCCATAACGGCCTCCTGTTTGTGCGTTGCATTCCCAATCTAGATACGCTCCAATCTGTCGATTTCCAGCCCTCTGCGACAGAATAACCTCCCCGATCCGGCCATTGCACAGGTCAACTGTCCCGCCTTGTTCTTCCCGGTGTGCAATGACAGATTGGCGCCAAATTCGAACAGGAGTGTGACATGATCGAAAAACGCGACTTCTATATAGACGGCGCCTGGGTGGCCCCGTCAGTGCCGAACGACCACAAGGTGATCGACCCCTCGACCGAAGAGCCGGGGGCAATCATTTCTCTGGGCAGCCAGGCCGATGTCGACGCCGCCGTTGCCGCCGCGCGCGCCGCGTTCCCGGCGTGGATGGCGACCCCGCCCGCCGAGCGCATCGCGCTGGTCGAAAAACTGCTCGAGGTCTACCTGGCACGCTCCGAGGAGCTGGCACAGGCGATGACCCTCACGATGGGCGCCCCGATCGAGTGGAGCCGCACCCAACAGGTCGGTGCCGGCACCTTCCACATCCAGAACTTCATCAAGGCGGCCAAGGAATTTCAGTTCATCCGTCCGCTGGGCGATCATGCGCCGAACGACCGGATCGTGTATGAGCCGGTCGGCGTCACTGCGCTGATCACGCCGTGGAACTGGCCGATGAACCAGATCACGCTGAAGGTCGTGGCCGCCGCCATTGCCGGGTGCACGATGGTTCTGAAGCCGTCCGAGGAAAGCCCGATCGACGCGATGCTCTTTGCCGAGTTCATGGATGAGGCAGGGTTTCCCAAAGGCGTCTTCAACCTGGTGAACGGCGACGGGCCGGGGGTCGGCACGGCGCTGTCGGGGCACAAGGATGTGGACATGGTCAGCTTCACCGGCTCGACCCGTGCCGGCATCGCGATCTCGAAGAACGCCGCCGACACGCTCAAGCGGGTGCATCTGGAGTTGGGCGGCAAAGGGGCGAACATCATCTTTGCCGATGCCGATGACAAGGCCGTCAAACGCGGCGTCACCCACATGATGAACAACACCGGCCAGTCGTGCAACGCGCCGTCGCGGATGCTGGTGCAGCGCGACATCTACGACGCCGCCGTCGAAACCGCCGCCCAGGTCGCGGATTCCATCGCCGTTGGCAACGCCCACGAAGAGGGCCGCCATATCGGCCCGGTGGTGAACGAGGCGCAGTGGAACAAGATCCAGGGCCTGATCCAGAAGGGCATTGACGAGGGTGCGCGGCTGGTGGCCGGGGGTCTGGGGCGGCCCGATGGCCTGAACCGAGGCTACTTCGTCAAGCCCACGGTATTTGCCGACGTGACCAACGACATGACCATCGCGCGCGAGGAGATCTTCGGCCCGGTCCTGTCGATCATCCCGTTCGACACCGAGGAAGAGGCGGTCACGATTGCCAATGACACGGTCTATGGCCTGACCAACTATGTCCAGACCCAGGACGGCACCAAGGCCAACCGCGTGGCGCTGCAACTGCGTTCGGGCATGGTCGAGATGAACGGCAAGTCGCGCAGCGCGGGCGCACCCTTCGGCGGCATGAAGCAGTCGGGCAATGGCCGCGAGGCCGGGGTCTGGGGCATCGAGGATTTCCTCGAGGTCAAGGCCATCGGCGGCTGGGCCAGCGAGGCCTGAGCAATTGCGCTGGCGGTGTCAACGCCGCCAGCGCGCTCAGAACGGCACCTTGGCGCGGAAGGTGAACCACTCGCCGCCAAGCGGGTGGCGCAGTTTCAGGCTTTCCGCATGCAGCATCATGCGCGGAAAGTTCCGCGCGTCACCCTCGGCATAGAACGGATCGCCCAGGATCGGGTGGCCGATTTCCTTCATGTGCACGCGAAGCTGGTGGCTGCGTCCGGTATGCGGAAACAGCCGCACCCGGGTCGTGTCGCCTTCGTGCTTCATCACCCGCCAGTCGGTCAGCGCGGGCTTGCCGGTCTCATGGTTAACATGCTGCAGCGGCCGGTTCGGCCAATCCACGATCAAGGGCAGATCGACGCTGCCGGTCTTGTCCGCGATCCGTCCGCAAACCCTTGCGACATAAGCCTTTTTCAGCCGCCGTTTCTCGAATTGCTGGCCAAGGTGGCGCTGGGCCAGCCGGGACCGCGCGAACGTCATCACCCCGGATGTATCGCGGTCAAGCCGATGCACGAGCAGCGCTTCGGGATAGTCCGCCTGCACCCGCGTGATGAGGCAATCGGCCAGATGCTCGCCCTTCCCCGGCACACTGAGCAGCCCCGCCGGCTTGTTCACGATCAACAGCGCATCGTCGTCGTGGATGATCTCCAGCGGGCCTTGGGGCGGGGCATAGTCGTTCGTCATGCGGCAAAAACGCGGGCCAGGATGCGCGCCAGCCGATCCGCGTCTTCCTCGGTGAAGGCATCCGCCTGGTCGCTGTCGATGTCGAACACCCCGATCAATTCGCCGAACTTGTCCCACACCGGCAGGACCAGTTCCGACCGGGTCGAACTGGCGCAGGCGATGTGGCCGGGAAAGGCGTTCACATCCGGCACCAACTGCACCTCGCCGGTGCGCGCCGCAGCGCCGCAGACGCCGCGCGAAAACGGAATATCGAGGCAGCCATGCCCGCCCTGATACGGCCCGATCTTGAGGTGCTCCGGCCCGGTCACGCGATAGAACCCCGTCCAGTCGAAGCGGTCATCGAAATGATGCACCTCGCAGGCCACCGTCGCCATCAGCGCGATCACATCCGTTTCGCCGGCACAGATCGCGGCGATCCTGTCTTCCAGCTCGGTGTAGTCCATCAGGCCCGCTCGATCGCGATCGCCGTGCCCTCGCCGCCCCCGATGCAGATCGCCGCGACGCCGCATTTCAGCCCGCGTTTTTCCAGTGCATTGAGCAGCGTGACCATGATCCGCGTGCCGGATGCCCCGATCGGGTGCCCTAGCGCGCAGGCGCCGCCGTTCACGTTCACGATGTCATGCGGCAAGCCCATTTCACGCATGAACGCCATCGGCACCACGGCGAAGGCTTCGTTGACCTCCCACAGGTCCACATCGCCCACCGACCAGCCGATCTTGTCCAGAAGTTTCTGCGCCGCCGGGATCGGTGCGGTCGGAAACAGCCCCGGCGCCTGCGCGTGGCTGGCATGGCCAAGGATGCGCGCGCGCACCTTCAGCCCCTCCCGCTCCGCCGCGTCGCCCGAGGCGAGCACCAGCGCCGCCGCCCCGTCCGAGATCGACGAGGAATTGGCGGGCGTCACCGTGCCGTCCTTGCGAAACGCCGGCTTGAGATGCGGGATCTTCTCGGGCCGGGCCTTGGCGGGCTGTTCGTCGGCGGAAACCACCGCCTCGCCCGCCCGCGTCCTGACCGTCACCGGCACGATCTCGCCGTCGAACCCGCCCGATTTCTGCGCTTCCAGCGCGCGGGTGAGCGAGGCGATGGCGTATTCGTCCTGCGCCTCCCGGGTGAACTGAAAGGCCTCGGCGCAATCCTCGGCAAAGGTGCCCATCAGGCGGCCCTTGTCATAGGCATCCTCGAGCCCGTCAAAGAACATGTGGTCCAGCACTTCGCTGTGTCCCAGCCGCGCTCCGCCGCGCATTTTCGGCAGCAGGTAGGGCGCGTTGCTCATGCTCTCCATCCCGCCCGCGATCATCACCGAGCGGTCGCCCAGCGCGATCTGGTCGTGCGCGATCATCGCCGCCTTCATGCCGGAGCCGCACATCTTGTTCAGCGTGGTCGCCGGCACCTCTTCGCCAAGCCCGCCGGCGAATGCGGCCTGCCTGGCGGGGGCCTGGCCCTGGCCCGCGGGCAGGACGTTGCCCATCAAGACCTCGTCAACCGTCCCGTTTCCGGCCTCCGCCAGTGCCGCCCGGATCGCCACGCCGCCAAGCTCGGCGGCGGTGACTGTGCTGAAATCGCCCTGGAACCCGCCCATCGGCGTGCGCGCGGCACCGGCTATGACAACGTCTTTCATGTCGATTCTCTCCCGTCTCGGTGCCCCTCGCTTACCGAATGGTAAGGATCGGGGTCTAGCCTAGTTCGAAACGACGTTGCGACGAAGGAGCATGCAATGGAACTTTCGCGCCAGGATATCGGCAATGTCCGGCTGATCTCGGTCGCCGAGGGGCGAATCGATGCTTCGGTCGCGATCCGGTTCAAGGACAGGATGCGCGAGGTGACGGAGGATGCGCCGGAACGAATCATCCTGGACCTGTCCAAGGTCGGGTTTCTCGACAGCTCCGGGCTGGGCGCCCTGGTCGCGGTGATGAAAATGGCGGCGCCGGATCGGCGGGTCGAGCTTGCGGGGCTGACGAAGATGGTCGCCAAGGTCTTCCGGCTGACCCGGATGGACACGGTATTCGTGATTCATGTGTCTGCCGACGCCGCCCTGAACGGTCACGCCGATGCAGGCTAGGGCATACGCGTTCATGGGCAACGCCCGCGATCAGCACCAGCGCGACGGCGCCCGCACAGGCCCGGGGCTGAACCTGGTGTTTCCCGGCGACCCCGAGTCGGTCCGCCGTGCGCTGCGCCGCGCCCGGGTGGTGTTTCGCGCCATGTCGATCCCCGAGGAGCACAGCGGCATCGCGGAAATCGTGCTGGCCGAAGTGCTCAACAACATCGTCGAACACGCCTACCAGAATCATGGGCGCGGCGTGATCGAGCTTGCGGTGCGCCCGGTGCCCGATGGGTTGGCGTTCACCATCCGCGACGACGGATTGCCGATGCCGGATGGCGGGCCGCCCACCGGACATCCCCCCGACCTGATGGTGCCGTTCGAGGGCTTGCCGGAGGGCGGTTTCGGCTGGCTGATGATCCATGAGTTGACCCGCGGCCTGAGCTATCGCCGGATCGGCAACCGCAACGAGTTGAAATTCAGGCTCGACATCACAGGGGCGGTTGATGGGGCGGACTGATCGCCATCGGGTCGCTGTCCGGGTGAATTGCCCCGGAATTGCCCGATTGCCGCTGCGCCACGGCCAGAATGCCACGGCACATTGAGGGAGTAGCTGCATAGGCTTCCCTCGGTGCCGCGCGTAACAGCCCCCACCCAGTGCGTGGCACCGAGGTCTACACGCAGGTTGCGGCAACGACGACTTGGGCACGCTCAGGTTGGCGGCGCCTGACATTGACGCGGCGCGAATCGTCGGCCGCGCAATGCGCATGGGTGCTTTCAGGTCAGATTTGGCGGCGGGGTCAGTTCAGCTGAAAGTCGAGCGGATAGTGACCGTCCTCGAAATCGCCGAACAATTCGGGCACGTCGGGATGCGTCACCGGCTCGCCGGAATAATCCGCGATCAGATTCTGTTCCGACACGTAGGCCACGTAATAGCTCTGATCGTTTTCGGCGAGCAGGTGATAGAACGGCTGATCCTTCGATGGCCGGCTGTCCTCGGGGATCGCCTCGTACCATTCCTCGGAGTTGTTGAACATCGCGTCGACGTCGAACACCACGCCGCGGAACGGGTGCTTGCGATGGCGCACGATCTGGCCAAGGTGATATTTTGCTCGAGTCTTCAGCATGTCGTAACAGTCCCCGTGCAAGTATTAGTGCCTCTGACCGGTAAGAGTCCACAAACCGCGGTGCGTTTTTCGGGAAACAGACTGTGAACCGTCCGCCGATGGCCCCCATACCCGCCGAGGGGGCGTGCGCCCGTCCCCGATGACAGCGCCGCGGGAGCCGACGCCCGCCTGTCCGGCCCGTCCTGCGAATCACGCCGCTTCCGATTACCCGTCCAAATCACCTCGCCGGATTTCCTGCCACCCCCATTCCCACGCCGTGCCAATTCGGTTATCATGTTCGAAAAATGAAAACAAAAAGATGCGAGGGGCAGATGAGCAGACATCTTCGCACGCTGATCTTGTTGGTGCTTCTGGGCTCTTGCGCCGGTAGCGACTTCACGCCGCCGAGGAACCTCGACGACGCTTGCGCCATCGTGCGCGAGCGCCCGAAATACCTGAAGGCGATGAAACGGACCGAGGACCGCTGGGGCGTCGCGGTGCCGGTCCAGATGGCGATCATCTACCAGGAGTCGAAGTTCGACGGCGATATTCGCACGCCGGTGCAATACGTGCTGGGGGTGATTCCGATGGGCCGGCAAAGCTCCGCCTACGGTTATGCGCAGGCGCTGGACGGAACCTGGGCGGAATACCAGCGCGACCGCGGCGGGCGAGGTGCGAAACGTCACGACATCGACGACGCGACCGATTTCATGGGCTGGTACATGACCCACACGCTCAATGAGACCGGCATCGACCTGAACGACGCGCGCGGCCAGTACCTGGCCTATCACGAGGGCCGCGCCGGCTACCTGCGCGGGTCGCACAACAAGAAGGCCTGGCTGTTGCGCATCGCCGACAGTGTTGCCGCGCGGGCGGTGGTCTATGACACCCAGCTTCGGCTCTGCGGCAAACGCTAGATCTGTCGCCCCTGCATCAGGCGCGGCAGGTCGCCTGTCAGCCCTGCGGCCTCGCGCATCAGAAAGCGTTTCAGCCCGGGCAGGGCGTTGATCACGCCCAGCCCGACACCGCGCCCAACGCGGACCAGCGGATTGTCATTTGAAAACACCGTGTTCGCCGTTTCGGTCGCGGCGACCATCGTGGCCACGTCGAACCGCCGCCAACGCTGATAGCGCTCAAGCACGTCGATCCTACCGAAATCCTCGCCGCGCCGCCGCGCGAGTGTCAGCACCTCGGCCAGAGCGCCTACATCCTTTAGTCCCGCGTTCAGCCCTTGTCCCGCGATCGGATGCACCCCGTGCGCGGCATCGCCCACCAGCGCCAGCCGGTCGGATACATAGGCTTCGGCCAGCGTCAGGTTCAGCGGGTATGTGAAACGCTTGCCCGCCAGCTTGATCTCGCCCAGGAAATCACCGAACCGCGGGCGCAGATGCTCCATGTAGGCGGCATCGTCCAGCGCATGCACCCGGGCGGCTTCGGCGGTGGTTTCGGTCCAGACGATCGAACACATATCGCCCGGCAGCGGCAGGATCGCCAGCGGGCCGGGGGGTAGGAAAAGCTGATGCGCGATGCCGCCGTGGGGCTTTTCGTGTTCCAGCGCGCAGACCAGCCCCGACTGGCCGTAGTCGTGCCCGGTGCGCCTGATCCCGGCACGCGCGGCGGTGCCCGACCGCCGCCCGTCGCAACCCACCACCATCCGCCCGGACAACTCCCGGCCCGACGCCAGGGAGATTGTCACATCGGCTGGTCCGACCGCCTGCGCCACCACAGTTTCGCCGCCGATCAACGTCACCTTGGGATGCGCCTTGATGGCGTCGGTCAGGGCGCGCGACAGGAACCGGTCTTCGAGGATGTAGCCGGCCGGCCCCTCGTCGATTCCGCCACGCTCGAACTCGACCACGAAGGGGCCGGCGCCGGTGCCGGGCTTGCCGTCCGAGACCCGCACCTCGCTCAGCGGCTGGGCGTGGTCCTTGACGCTGTCCCAGACCCCGATGGCCGTAAGCAGGCGCTGCGAGGCCAATGTGAGCGCATAGGCGCGTCCATCGAACCCCTCTTCGCCGCGCGCACCGGGCGGTTGCGCGTCGATCACGATCACGTCAAAGCCGGTGTCGGCCAGCGCCAGGGCCAGCGCCGGGCCGTTGAGGCCGCCGCCCACGATCAGGATATCGGTGTCGCAACTCATGGCTCATCTTTGGCGCGGGAAATCGGGATTGTCCATGCGTGGCCACCCCGCTACCGTCGCCCGGATGACGGGAGGCGGCAATGGCGGACGACTGGCGTTGGCAAACTGCGGCGGAGCTTGGGCGGGGTATCGAGGCGGGCCGGATCGACCCGGTCGACCTGGCCGGAACGCTGTTCGACGCCATCAAGGCGCATCCGCATGGCGACCGCATCTATGCCCGTTTGACCGAAGACCGCGCGATGGCCGAGGCGAAGGCGTCTTCGCGGCGCGCGAAACTGGGCCAGCGCCTTGGGCCGCTCGACGGGGTGCCGATCAGTTGGAAAGACCTGTTCGATACCGCCGGCACGGCGACCGAGGCAGGATCGGCCCTGTTGCGTGATCGGGTGCCGGATATGGATGCCGAGGTGGTGCAAATGGCCTCTGCCGAAGGGCTGGTGGGGCTGGGCAAGACCCATATGTCGGAACTGGCCTTTTCGGGTCTTGGCCTCAACCCCATCACCGCCACGCCGCCTTGCGTGAACGATGAGGGCGCGGTGTCGGGCGGATCGTCCTCGGGGGCCGCGGCCTCGGTGGCGTTCGGCCTGGCGCCTGCCGCGATCGGGTCGGACACCGGCGGATCGGTGCGCATTCCGGCGGCCTGGAACGATCTGGTCGGGCTCAAGACCACCTGGGGGCGGCTTTCGGCGCGCGGGACGGTGCCGCTTGCGGCGCGGTTCGATACCACCGGGCCGCTGTGCCGCAGCGTCGAGGACGCGGCGCTGTTGCTGGCGGCGCTGGAGGGGCGAAAGCGCACGACCGATCTGACCGGTGCCAGCCTGCGCGGCGTGCGTCTTCTGGTGCTGGAAAACGGCCTGACCGAGGCCCGCGACGAACCGCGCGCGGGCTTTGACCTTGCGCTGGGCCGCCTGATGGGTGCAGGGGTCGAGGTATCGCGGGCTGCGTTCGATATCGTCGACGAGGCGCTGGGCATGTCGGCCATCCTGTTCACCACCGAAGCCTATGCCATTTGGCGCGACGCCATCGAGGCCGACCCGGACGCGATGTATCCGCAGATCCGCGACCGTTTCCGCACCGGCGGCCAGTTCAGCGGGGCCGACTACGTGGCCGCATGGAAGCGTCTGGATGTGGTCCGGGCAGAGTTTCACCGTCTGACCGCCGGGGTCGATGCGGTGGTGCTGCCGACCGCCGCCAACATGCCGCCCAACCTCGAACGCCTGATGACGGACCAGGAATATTACGTCACCGAGAACCTGCTGACGCTGTCCAACACCCGTATCGGCAACCTGATGGGATCGGCGGCGCTGACGCTTCCGACCGGCATGCCCTCGACCGGGATCATGTTTCTCGGCGCGCCCATGAGCGACGAGCGACTGTTGCGCCTCGGTGCCGCCGCCGAGCGGGCCTTGGCCTAAAAGCCACAGGCGCAAACGGCAAACTCCGGGATTCGCGGCGTTTTTCTGGACCGGGCCGGTGGAACCGGCTATTCTGGAAAAAAATCGGGGCGCAAATGACCCCGCGCACGAGGCAGTAGCAGTATACCATGACGTTCCCCGAGCGGTTTTCCGGCTTGCCAGAATACGCGTTCCCGCGCCTGAGGCGGTTGCTCGACGGTCACGCGCCGGGCGGTGACGTCGTGCACATGACCATCGGTGAGCCGAAACATGCCTTTCCCGATTTCGTCGGCGACGTGCTGGCCGAGAACATCGCCGGATTCGGGCAATACCCGCCCAACGACGGCACACCCGAATTGTGCGCGGCGATCTCGAATTGGGTGATGCGCCGCTATGGCGTGGCGCTCGACCCTGGCACGCAGGTCATGGCGCTCAATGGCACCCGCGAGGGGCTGTTCAACGCCGCCGTCGCGCTGTGCCCGGAAACGGTGAATGGAAAACGCCCGGCGATCCTGATCCCCAACCCGTTCTACCAGGTCTATGCGGTTGCCGCTGCTGCGGTCGGGGCCGATCCGGTGTTCGTGCCCGCGACCGAGGAAACCGGGTATCTGCCGGACTATTCCGCCCTGCCCAGGGACATCCTGAACCGCACCGCGATAGCCTATCTGTGCTCGCCCTCGAACCCACAGGGCGCGGTGGCGGATCGCGATTACTGGGCCGGGCTGATCGCGCTGGCCGAAAAGCACGATTTCCAGATATTCGCGGACGAATGCTATTCCGAGGTCTACCGCGACACGCCACCGCCCGGCGCGCTCGAGGTGGCGCATGAGGGCGGGGCCGATCCCGACCGGGTGGTGATCTTTCATTCGCTGTCCAAGCGGTCGAACCTGCCCGGCCTGCGGTCGGGCTTTGTCGCCGGTGGGGCCGACAGCATCGCGCGCATCAAGCAGTTGCGCGCCTTTGCCGGTGCGCCGCTGCCGCTGCCACTGCAACGGGTGGCCGAAAAGGTCTGGGCGGACGAGGCGCACGTGGCGGCTTCGCGCGCGCTCTACCAGGAGAAATATGCGCTCGCCGATGCGATCCTGGGCGATGTCCCGGGCTACCGGGGGCCGGAGGCCGGGTTTTTCCTTTGGCTGCCGGTCGAGGACGGCGAGGCGGCGGCGCTGAAGCTGTGGACCGAAACCGGCGTGCGGGTTCTGCCCGGCGCCTACCTGTCGCGCGAGGTTGACGGGGTCAATCCGGGCAAGGGCCATATCAGGGTTGCCCTGGTGACGGACAAGAACGAGATGCAGCAGGCGCTGAAGGCGCTGAAACGCTGCCTGTACGACTAAGGACGAGGTGAGGCATGGCTTATCAGACACGGGACCGCGATCCGATTTTCGACACCAGCACCCGCGAGATGATCGAGCGGCGCGGCAAGGAACTCGCCGGCCTCGGGCTTCTGGCGCTGGCCACCCTCGTGGTCCTGATCATCGGCTCCTATTCGCCGGATGATCCGGGCTGGATGTCGGTGACCGAGGGGCCGGCCACTAACCTTCTCGGCGGGGTCGGGGCGGCGATTGCCTCGCCGCTGGCGATCATCATCGGCAAGGGCACATGGGCGCTGGTGGTGATCCTGATGGCCTGGGGTCTGCGGTTCCTGATGCACATGCAGACCGAGCAGCTTCTGAGCCGCCTGATCTTTGCCCCCATCGTGATGGCGATGGCCTCGGTCTATGCCTCGACGCTGGTGCCGGGTCCGGCCTGGACGCATACTTTCGGGCTGGGCGGGCTGTTTGGCGATACCGTTCTGGGCGCCGTCCTGGGCGTGTTGCCGTTCGACACCGGCTTCGGCCTCAAGTTCCTGTCGGCGGCGGCGGGCCTCGGCCTGTTGCTGCTGGGGGCTTTCGTGATCGGCGTCACCTTTTCCGAAGTGCTGCGGCTGGGCAAGTTCCTGGCCATCGGCGCGGTCGGGTCGGTGGTGATGGTCTATGCCGGTGTGCTCAAGCTGGTCGGGCTGGGCGCGCGAGGCGCCGCCCAGGGTGCGGTGGCCGGTGCGTCGCGCGGCGCACAGGCGCTGCGCAGCCGCCGCGAACAGCGGCGCGAGGCGCGGGCCTATGCCGAGGCGCACTATGACGACGACCCCGACACCGATTTCGCGCCGCCACCCCCCCTGCAATCGCGCCGCGTGCTGCGGGCCGAGCCGCCGATGGATCGCGCCCATGCCGCTCCGGCGCAGCCGGCCGAGGCGCCGCGCCAGGGGCTTTTGTCGCGCATGTCCGGTCTGAAACGCCGCCCGCCCGAGCCGGTGCCGGAACCTGAACTGGTCGATCCGGGCGTGTTCCAGGGCGAGATACCGGATGGGCTGGGGTCATCCGACCGGATCAGCGCCAAGATCGCCAACGCCCTGCGCTCACGCAGCGGACAGCCCGGCCCGGCGCCGCAGCACGCGCCCGAAACCGAGCCTTTGTCGCCGATGGCCGCCGCGATCGCCAATGCCAAGGCCAGGGTGCGCGCCCGCGAAGGCGCTGGACCCGACACCACGCTGCGCGCCGAGCCGCCGGTGGTGCGCGGCAAGGGGCCGACACCGATGATTCTTGACACCACACCGCGCGCCACCGCACCGAGCGCGCGCGCCGAAGCGCCGTTCATCGAGGCCGAGGACGATCTGGTCGACGCGGATGCGCCGCATTACACCCTGCCGTCCCCGCCGCCGCGCCAGGCGGAACCGGAGCTTCCGGCCAGGTTCACCCTGCCGGTCCCCGAGTCGAAAAAGGTGGTGCAGCACCCGCCGGTCAAGCCGGTGCGGCCGTCGACCAAGGCCCAGGCCGAGGCGCAGCCGTCGCTGCGTTTCGAGGACAATGCCGAGGACTACGAGCTTCCGCCCCTGAGCCTTCTGACCAACCCGGTGCATATCGAACGCCACCACCTTTCGGACGAGGCGCTCGAGGAAAACGCGCGGATGCTGGAAAGCGTGCTGGACGATTACGGCGTCAAGGGCGAGATCGTTTCGGTCCGCCCCGGCCCCGTGGTCACGATGTATGAACTGGAACCGGCGCCGGGCCTCAAGGCCAGCCGGGTGATCGGGCTGGCCGACGATATCGCGCGTTCCATGTCGGCCCTTTCGGCGCGGGTTTCGACCGTGCCGGGGCGCAGTGTGATCGGAATCGAACTGCCCAACGCGCACCGCGAAAAGGTGGTGCTGCGCGAGATCCTGTCCAGCCGCGATTTCGGCGATTCGAACATGAAACTGCCGCTGGCGCTGGGCAAGGATATCGGCGGCGATCCGATTGTCGCGAACCTGTCGAAGATGCCCCACCTTCTGATCGCGGGCACCACCGGGTCGGGCAAGTCGGTGGCGATCAACACGATGATCCTGTCGCTGCTCTATCGCCTCACCCCCGAGGAATGCCGGCTGATCATGATCGACCCCAAGATGCTGGAACTCAGCGTCTATGACGGCATTCCGCATCTGCTTTCGCCCGTCGTGACCGACCCGAAAAAGGCGGTTGTCGCGCTCAAGTGGGTGGTGGGCGAGATGGAGGAACGCTACCGGAAGATGTCCAAGATGGGCGTGCGCAACATCGAGGGCTATAACGGCCGGGTGAAGGACGCGCTCGACAAGGGCGAGATGTTCTCGCGCACCGTGCAGACAGGGTTCGACGAGGAAACCGGCGATCCGATCTTCGAGACCGAGGAAATCCAGCCGGTCAAGCTGCCCTATATCGTGGTGATCGTCGACGAGATGGCCGACCTGATGATGGTCGCGGGCAAGGAGATCGAGGCGTGCATCCAGCGCCTGGCGCAGATGGCGCGGGCCTCGGGCATTCACCTGATCATGGCCACGCAGCGCCCCTCGGTCGATGTCATCACCGGCACGATCAAGGCCAACTTCCCGACCCGGATCAGCTTTCAGGTCACGTCGAAGATCGACAGCCGCACCATTCTGGGCGAGCAGGGGGCCGAGCAGCTTCTGGGCATGGGCGACATGCTCTACATGGCCGGCGGCGCGCGCATCACCCGTGTGCATGGCCCCTTCGTGTCCGACGAGGAAGTCGAGGAAATCGTCACCCATCTGAAAAGCTACGGCCCGCCCGACTATATCGGCGGCGTGGTCGAGGGGCCGGATGACGACAAGGCCGACAACATCGACGCGGTTCTGGGCCTGAACACCGGCGGCAACACCACCGGCGAGGATGCGCTTTACGATCAGGCGGTGGCGATCGTCATCAAGGACCGCAAGTGCTCGACCTCTTATATCCAGCGCAAGCTGGGCATCGGCTACAACAAGGCCGCGCGGCTGGTCGAGCAGATGGAGGACGAAAGCCTGGTGTCGTCCGCCAACCATGTCGGCAAACGTGAAATCCTCGTGCCAGAGCAATAGACGGGCGCAACAGGCGGGCGTGATATCGCCTATCACCGGGATTTGTGCGGTTATGGGGCGCAGCGGGATGGATTTCGCCGCGCCCCTTACTAGGTTGTTGCCATGAAAATGTTTCGCCCCCTTCTCGCGTCCGCGCTGCTGGCGCTGAGCGCGCTGCCCGCGATGGCCGACAAGCTGTCGCTGAACGATATCTCGCGTTATCTGAACGGCATGACGACGCTTCAGGCCGAGATCACGCAGATCAATGCCGATCAGACGATCTCGACCGGCCGGATCATGATCCACCGCCCCGGGCGGGCCCGGTTCGAATACGATCCGCCGAACGAGGCGCTGGTGATCGCGGGCGGGCAGAAGCTGGCGGTGTTCGACGGCAAGTCCAACACCGGGCCCGAGGAATACCCGCTGGACCGCACGCCCCTGAACCTGATCCTTGCCAGGAACGTCGATCTGTCGCGCGCCAACATGGTGGTCGGGCACGACTACGACGGCACCGCCACGATCATCACCGCGCAAGACCCGGAGCACCCGGAATACGGCAACATCCGTCTGATGTTCACCGCCGATCCGGTCGAGCTTCGGCAGTGGGTCATCACCGACGACACCGGGTCGGAAACGACGGTGATCCTTGGCGAAACCACCGAAGACGTGCGCTTCAACACGGCGATGTTCTCGATCGTCGCCGAGGTCGAAAAGCGCAATCGCTAGTCTTCGACCTTGCGCGCCTCGTCGATCAGCATGACCGGGATGCCGTCGCGGATCGGGAAGGCCAGGTTGGCGGCCTTCGAGACCAGTTCCTGACGCGCCGCGTCATAGCTCAGGCGGGTCTGGGTCATCGGGCAGACCAGGGCTTCCAGCATCTTGCGGTCGAATGCGGTGGGTTCGGTCATTGCAGCTTGTCCTCGGTTCCGGCGCGTTTCGAGGCCAGCTCGAACTGCATCAAGGTCACCAGCGTTTCACGCCGCGTGGTCAGTGACGGCGCCTCCAGCAGGGCCTGTTTGTCCTCGGGCGAGAACGGGCAGAGCATGCTGAGCGAGTTGATCAGCAACTCGTCGTCGGCATCCTTGAGGCTGTCCCAGTCGGTGCGCAACTCGGTCAGGTCGAAATAGCGCGCCAACAGGTCAAGAAACTCCTCGCGCCGAAAGCCACGGTCATGCTCGGCATTGCCAAGGTCGCGCTCGAACCCGTCCCATGAGACATTGGCGCGCAAATAGGGTGTGAAGCCCTCGATCATGCCGGTGATCCGAAACCGGCTGACACCGGTCAGGGTGATCATGTAGCGATGATCCGAGGTTTCGGTGAACGTGGTCACCCGCCCGGCCGAGCCGATGGTGTGCAGTCGTTCGCCGCTGTCGTCCATCGGCTGCACCATGCCGATCAGGCGACCGGGCGTTTTCAGCACGTCCTCGATCATCGCGAGGTAGCGCGGTTCAAACACGTGCAGCGGCAACCGGCCGCGCGGCAACAGCAGCGCGCCCGGAAGCGGGAAGATCGGCAGGGTCTCGGGCAGGTCGGCGCGTGGGATCATGTTCCCCCCGGTCCGGCTCGGTGCCGGTCAGACGAAAATCATCGACGACAGTTTGCGCCGGCCGCTGGTGACGATCGGGTCATTCTGCGGCAGCGCGTCGAAGATGGTGAAAAGCTGGGTCTTGGCGGCGCCGTCATTCCATTCGCGGTCGCGGCGGAACAACTCCAACAGGGCGTCGACCGCGCCCTGGACATCGCCCGAGGCATGCAGCGCCTTGGCCAGGTCGAACCGCGCCTGATGGTCGTCGGGATTGGCCTCGACCGCGGCCTGCAGGTCGGCAACCGGTCCGGCTTCGGCGGCCTGCCGGGCCAGAGCGATCTGGGCGTGAACCGCCTCGATCTCGGCGGCGCGGGAAATCTCGGCCGGGGCGCCGTTCAGCACCGCCTCGGCGTCATCGACCTTGTCCTGAGCCAGCTTGACCCGGGCCAGCCCGGCAAAGGCCGCCGCGGATTTCGGGTCTTCCTCGAGGATCGCGGCAAAGGTCTGCGCCGCATCGTCGAGCGCGCCGGCCTCCAGCATTTCCTCGGCCGCCGCGATGGCGTCCGCCAGCCCGCCGTCACCGCCAAGGGCGGCGATCTTTTCGACGAACTCCTTGACCTGGCTGGGCGGCAACGCGCCCTGAAAACCGTCGGCGGGTTGGCCATCGTGGAAGGCATAGACCGTCGGGATCGACTGGATGCGCAGTTGCGCCGCAATCTGCTGGTTTTCGTCGACGTTGACCTTGACCATCTTGACCTTGCCGCCGAGGGCGTTCACCGCCTCTTCCAGCGCCGGGCCAAGCTGTTTGCAGGGCCCGCACCACGGCGCCCAGAAATCGACGATGACCGGCACCTCCTTGGAGGCCTCGATCACGTCATCCATGAACGTGGCTTCCGAGATGTCCTTGACGTGGGCGCCGGCGTTCGTGGCGGCACCGTTGGTTTGTCCCAATTCGAGCATGGTCGGCTCCTTCAAATTCCGTTGCCGCCAATATGGGCGCGCAACGCGGCCAGTCCAACCCCGGGCTTGGACGCCGCGTCGCTTTGTCTGGCCCGTGCGCCGCGCGAAACGCGATCAGCGGGCATAGGGATCGGCAAGGGCGGGCCGCACCGTGCCGCTGCAAGTGCCGAACCCGATCACGTATCCGTCGCCCTTGGCCTGCCCTTCAAGGGTGACGCCATCGCCATCCTCGAGAAACGCACGGGTGTCGCCGCCATCGAGCCGGATCGGGGCCTGCCCGCCCTGCGAAAGCTCCAGAAGCGAGCCGAAGGTGCCGGGCTCAGGGCCGGAAACGGTGCCCGACCCAAGCAGATCGCCCACGTTCATCGGACAGCCCGAAGAGCTGTGATGCGCAAGCTGTTGCGCGGCGGAGTAATACATCTGGCCGTAGTTGGTCCGCGCAATCACGCAAGACGGCCCGCCTTCGGGAGTGAGCGAAACCGTCAGGTCGATATCATAAAGCATCGGCCCCGGCTCATTGAGATAGGGCAGCAGCGGCACCTCGCGTTCCGGTGTGTCCAAGCGGAACGGCGCAAGCGCCGCTGCCGTGACGATCCACGGGCCGACGGTGGTGGCGGCGGCTTTCGACTGGAACGGGCCGAGCGGCTGATACTCCCATGTCTGAATATCGCGCGCCGACCAGTCGTTCAGCAGCACATAGCCGAAGATCATCGCGTCGGCCTCGGCAACGCTTACCGGGCCGGACGAGGGCTGCCCCACGACCGCGCCCAACTCAAGCTCGAAGTCGAAGCGCTGGCAGGGCGCAAAATCCGGCTGATCGGCACCCGCCGGCTTGATCTGCCCCCAGGGCCGGCGCACCGGTGTGCCCGAGACCACCACCGACGAGGCCCGGCCGTTGTAGCCTATGGGCATGTGCAGCCAGTTCGGCGGCAGCGCGTTTTCCGGCCCGCGAAACATCTGCCCGACGTTGAAGGCATGGTGCCGCCCGGCATAGAAATCGGTGAACTCCGCCACCCGGAACGGCATGTGCAGGTCCGCCTCGTGCAGGCGCACCGAATAAGTGGTGCAGATGTCGCGTGTCGCCTCGTCGGCGGCCTCGCCCAGCATCGCCTGCAACCGGGCGCGAAAGGCGGCCCAGGCCTCCGGCCCTAGCGCCATGAAGTCGTTCCAGTCGGGCGCGTCCAGCACCGTCGCCTCGGGGTCGGCGCGCAGAGCCCCGGCCTCTTCCAGCCCGGTCACGTCCAGAATCCGATCACCAATCGCCACCCCGCAGCGCAGATCGCCCTCGCCGACCGAAAACACCCCGCAGGGCAGGTTGTTCAGCGGAAACGGCGTCGTGGCGCTGTTGGCGCTGTCGATCCATGACTTCAGCAAGGGCATGGCAAACTCCGGGCGGGAACCGAGGGCGGCACGGTCACTTCACCCCCGGCGTGCCGTCGAATTTCTTTTCCAGCCCGTTCCAGCACTCGGCATAGTCGTCCTGCAACGGCGCCTCGCGCGCGGCGAACTCGGTCAGGTGCTGTGGAAAGCGGGTCTCGAACATGAAGCTCATGGTGTTGTCGAGCTTCTCCGGTTTCAGCATCGCATTCGACGCACCTTCGAAGGCATCGCGGTCCGGCCCGTGCGGCAGCATCATGTTGTGCAGGCTGATCCCGCCGGGCGCGAAGCCCTGCGGCTTGGCGTCATACTGGCCGTAGATATTGCCCATCAGCTCGGACATGATGTTCTTGTGATACCACGGCGGGCGAAAACTGTGCTCGGCCACCATCCAGCGTTCGCGAAACAGCACGAAGTCGATATTGGCGGTGCCTTCCTGCCCCGAGGGCGCGGTGAGCACGGTGAAGATCGACGGATCGGGGTGATCGAACAGGATCGCGCCGACCGGGGAATAGGTGGTCAGGTCGTATTTCACAGGCGCGTAATTGCCATGCCAGGCCACAACGTCCAGCGGGCTGTGCCCGATCTCGGTCCGGTGGAACTGTCCGCACCATTTCACGATGACGCTCGACGGCGTCTCGCGGTCCTCGAAGGCGGCGACCGGGGTCTTGAAATCGCGCGGATTGGCCATGCAGTTGGCGCCGATCGGCCCGCGCCCCGGCAGATCGAAGGTCTGCCCGTAATTCTCGCAGACGAAACCACGCGCCGGGCCGGATGTGACCTCGACCCGATAGACCAGGCCGCGCGGCAGGATGGCGATCTCCCTTGGCGCCAGGTCGATGGTGCCAAGCTCGGTGTGAAACCGAAGCGCGCCCTCCTGCGGCACCACCAGCAGCTCGCTGTCGGCGGAATAGAAATACTCGGCCTGCATCGAGGCGGTGGCGAGGTAGACATGCGCCGCCATGCCGACCTGCGTGTTCACGTCCCCCGCCGTGGTCATCGTCCGCATCCCGGTCACGAAGGTCAGCGGCGCATCGGAATGCGGCACCGGGTCCCAGCGGTACTGGCCCAGCGAGATCACGTCGTCGCGCACATGCGGCGCGCTCTTCCAATAGGGCATGTCGATCCGTTCGAACCGCCCGACATGCTTGACGGACGGGCGGATGCGATAGCACCAGGTGCGTTCGTTCTGGCCGCGCGGCGCGGTAAAGGCGGTGCCCGAAAGCTGCTCGGCATACAGCCCGTAGGCGCATTTCTGCGGGCTGTTCTGCCCCTGCGGCAGGGCGCCGGGCAGGGCCTCGGTCTCGAAGTCGTTGCCGAAACCGGGCATGTAGCCCGGTTCGGTTCCCATGCTGTCGCGCGCGCGGGTAATGTCGCGGGTCATGGCGGATCTCCCGGGTGGCGGATGCTGTGTCATCCTGACGCAGCGGCAGCGTATCGGCGCGTTTGATTCGAAGTCAAGCCGGGCCGGCCGGAGCGGCAAAAACTATGAACAAATTGAAAAGTTAAGCCGGGCTTTACCGCTCTGCGCTACACATGATCCCGGGTGAAACAAGAGGTGGTGGGATGGCTGCGCATACCAATGCGCCCGTCATCATCAAGAGGGTCAAAAAGGTTTCGGGCGGCGGCCACCACGGTGGCGCCTGGAAGGTCGCATATGCCGACTTCGTGACCGCCATGATGGCTTTCTTCATGTTGATGTGGCTGCTCAACGCAACGACCGAGAAACAACGCAAGGGAATCGCCGACTACTTCAGCCCGACGATCCCGGTCACACGCGCCTCGGGCGGCGGCGACGGGGCGTTCGGCGGCGACAGCGTTTTCTCGGAAGAGACCCTGGCGCAGAACGGGCAGGGCGGTTTCGACAGCCCCCCGGATGACAGCGGCGCGGGCGTAGACGCGGCGGTCGAGGCGCGCACGCTGGAGCGGCTCGAAGACATGCTGACCGGCAATTCCGGTGAAAGCATGATCAGCGATCCGGCCCGCCGCCACATCGTCACCGAGATTACCGACGAAGGGTTGATGATCGAGATTTTCGACCTCGAAGGCGAGCCGGTGTTCACTGAGGGCGCCGAGCCGACCGCGCTGCTCATCGACCTCGTGGCGATGCTGGGGCGGGTGTTCGCGCTGGTCACCAACGGGATCGCGGTCGAGGGGCATGTGGCGGCGCGGCCCGTTGTCGTCGCTGACTATTCCGGCTGGGATCTGTCCGCCGAACGGGCCGACAGGGTGCGAGAACTGCTCGAGGCCGAAGACATCGCGCCGGCCCGGATCAAGCGCGTCACCGGTCATTCCGACCGCAGCCCGGCGGCGCGCAATCCGATGGCCGCGCGCAACAACCGGATCGTGCTGATCCTGCTGCGTGCACCGCGTTAGCCGGGTGTTAATCCGTCGGTGCTAGAGCTGTGGGTAAATGATGCAGCAGAAAGGCGCACCATGACGATTTCTTCCTCGCTGAGTGCCGGGGTCGCCGGCCTGAACGCCAATGCCACGCGGCTCGCGACGATCTCGGACAACATCGCGAACTCGGCCACCTACGGCTACAAACGCTCGACCACCGATTTCGAATCGATGGTGATCGGCGGCACCCCCGGCGCGGGCCGGTATTCCGCCGGCGGCGTGCGCGCGACGACGCAACGCCTGATCGACGAACGCGGCCCACTGATTTCGACCTCCAACCCTATGGATATCGCGATTTCCGGCCGTGGAATGCTGCCGGTGACGAAAGAGGCGTTTCTCGAATATTCCGGCGAAGACATGCCGATGATGACGACCACAACCGGCTCGTTTCGCGCCGATGAGAACGGCGTGATGAAGACCGGGACGGGCATGGTGCTTCTGGGCTGGCCCGCCGATGCCGATGGCAATGTCGGCACTTACCCGCGCGACACCGTCACGGCGTTGGAGCCGGTGCGGGTGCAGGTGAACCAGCAATCCGGCGATCCGACCACGCGCATGAACCTGGGCGTGAACCTGCCGGCCACCGAGACCGAGGTGGGGGCATCCGGCGATGTGCTGCCGCTGTCGATCGAATATTTCGGCAACCTCGGCACCTCCGAGGCGCTGAACGTCACCTTCACGCCCACCATCCCGGCAACCGGCGCGTCCAACACCTGGACCATGCAACTGCGCGACTCGGCGTCGAACGACGCGGTGATCGGGGAATATGAACTGGTGTTCGACGACAGCCGGGCCAATGGCGGCACGCTGCAATCGGTCACCGTGCTGTCGGGCGGGGCCTATAACGCGACCGACGGCACACTTGACCTGACCGTCGATGGCGGTCCGATGGAGGTGACCATCGGCCGGATCGGCGATCCCGCCGGGCTGACGCAACTCTCCGACAGTTTCGCGCCGACATCGATCACCAAGGACGGCTCGCCGGTGGGCAACCTCACCTCGGTCGAGATCGACGTGAACGGCTATGTCACCGCCAGCTATGACACCGGCTTCACCCGCACCATCTACCAGGTGCCGCTGGTCGATGTGGCCAACCCCAACGGGCTGATCTCGCACTCCAACCAGACCTACCAGGTCTCGCCGCAATCGGGCTCGTTCTTCCTGTGGGATGCGGGTGACGGCCCGACCGGCGAGGTGATCGGCTTCACCCGCGAAGGCTCGACCACCGATGTCGCGGGCGAGTTGACCAACCTGATCCAGACCCAGCGCGCCTATTCCTCGAATGCCAAGGTGATCCAGACCGTCGACGAAATGCTGCAGGAGACCACCAACATCAAGCGCTAGGGCAGGACGCCCGGAGGTAGCACATGACCATCACCGGTTCGCTGGCCAATGCCCTGTCGGGGCTGACGGCGGCGTCACGCGCGGCCGAACTGGTCTCGTCCAATGTCGCCAATTCGATGACCCCGGGCTATGGCCGGCGCGAGATTTCACTGGCCGCGCGCCATATCGGCGACGGCACCTCTGCCGGGGTCAACGTGACCGGGGTCCGGCGCGAAGTCGACATGAGCATCGTGCAGGACCGCCGCCTGGCCGATGCCGCCGTCGGTCACGACAGCGCGCTGGCCGGGTTTCACAAGGACATCGAGGCGATCCTCGGAACGCCCGACGCGGCCGGATCGCTGTCGGGCCGCCTGGCCCGGTTCGAGGCGACCCTGATCGAGGCGGCCTCGCGCCCGGACAGCCAGGCGCGCCTGGCCGCCGTGTTGCAGGCCGCCGGCGATGTTACCGGCAAGCTGAACCAGGCGTCAGATGCCGTCCAGTCGATCCGGATGCAGGCCGATGCTTCGATCGACACCCAGCTGCGGCAGTTGAACGACGGGCTCGGACGGGTGCAGCACCTCAACTACCAGATCAAGGAGGCGCGGTCGCGCGGCCAGGATGCTTCGCCGCTTCTGGACCTGCGCCAGCAGGAGGTCGACGCGATCTCGGCCATCGTCCCGATGAAGCAGGTCGAACGCGGGCACGGCACGATCGCGCTGTTCTCGACCGGTGGGGCCATCCTGCTTGACGGTCGCGCGGCCGATATCGGGTTTTCCCCGGTCGGCGTCATCGTGCCGGAAATGACCCAGGCCGGCGGCGCGCTGTCGGGCCTGACCGTCAATGGCCTCGACGTGCCCACCGGCGCGGGGCGCAGCCCGCTGGGCGGTGGCACGCTCGGCGCGGCTTTCGAGGTGCGCGACACCCTGGCGCCCGAGGCGCAGACCCGCCTCGACGCGGTGGCGCGCGACCTGGTCGAACGGCTCCAGGCGCCAGCCGTCGACGCCACCCGCGCGCCCGGTGCCGCCGGCCTGTTCACCGACGCGGGTGCGGCCTTTGCCAGCATCGACGAGATCGCGCTGGCCTCGCGGATCGAGGTCAACGCGCTGGCCGACCCCGACCGCGGCGGCGCGCTCTGGCGCCTGCGCGACGGCCTTGGCGCCGCGGTGCCCGGCGCTGTCAGCAATTCGTCGCTGCTGCGTGATCTCACCGCCGCGCTGGGCGCCGAACGGGTGCCTGCCTCGGGCGGGTTTCTCGGTGTCGCGCGCTCGTCCAGCGGGCTGGCGGCGGATTTCCTGTCACTCGTCGGCGCGGCCCGCCTGCACGCCGAGGGCGCGCAGAGCTTCTCCGTGGCCCAGCAGGACAGCCTGGTCGAGGCCGAGATGAGCACCGGCGTCGACACCGACCACGAGATGCAGAAACTCATGCTGATCGAACAGGCCTATGCCGCCAATGCCCGGGTGATCACCACGGTCGACGCCATGCTCGACGCGCTGATGAGGATCTGACGATGCCGATCCTGTCCATCGGCGATCTTGCCAGCACCTTTCAGATCCGGCGGCAATCGACCGGGTTGAAGTCCGACCTGACGCGCCTGGGCCGCGAACTGGCGACCGGGGTGCGAAGCGATCTCGGCGCGCAGGTATCGGGCGACTTCGGCCCGATTTCGGCGATCGAGCGCAGCCTTTCCGCGATGGCCGCCTATCGCACCTCGAACGCCGAAGCGGCCGGGTTGATGGAAGCCACGCAACTCGCGCTGGAGGCGGTGCAGCAGTTGGGCCGCGACCTGACGCCCGGCGCGCTGACCGCGGCGAGTTCACGCGACCCCGTGATGATCCACGCCACCAGTCGGGATGCGCACCAGAAGTTTTCCGCCAGCGTCGCGGCGCTCAACACCCGCGCCGCCGACCGGACCTTGCTGGCGGGTGCCGCCACCGACCGCCCGGCGATGGCCCCCGCCGAGACGATCATGGCGGCGCTGGTCGCCGCGGTTTCAGGCGAGACCGCCGCCGCCGGCGTCACCGCGGCGGTGGACGCCTGGTTCGATGCGCCGGGCGGCGGGTTTGAAACCGTCGCCTATCTCGGAGCGGCCAGCGACATGGGCCCGATGGCCATCGCCGAGGGCGAATCCGTGGCAGTGCCGGCGCGGGCCGACGACCCCGCCCTGCGCGCGGTGCTGAAATCACAGGCGCTGGCTGCACTGATCGCCGAAGGTGTGCTGGACGCGGATAAGGACCAACAGGCGGAACTGATCGGCACGGCCTCGGAGCGAATGCTGGCCGCGGACGGCGACATCACCAACTTGCGCGCCGACATCGGCGCCATCGAGGCCCGGATCGAGGATGCGCGTGCGCGCAACGCCGCTGAGGCGTCGGCCTATGAGCTTGCCCGCGCCGGCCTGATCGGCGCCGACCCCTATGACACCGCGACCGAGCTTGAGGCGGTCTATTCCCGGATCGAAATGCTCTACACCGTAACCGCCCGCATCGCGGGCCTGAAATTCACGGATTACATGCGATGACCCTCGTCCGCCTCGCCCTTTTCGGGCTGATGTTAACGCTGTTTGCCGGTGCTGCCTCGGGCAACGCGATCCGTATCAAGGACCTGGTCGAATTCGATGGGGTCCGCGGCAACGACCTGGTCGGATACGGTCTTGTGGTCGGGCTCAATGGCACCGGCGATGGCATACGCAACGCACCGTTCACCGAGGATATCATGTCGAACATCCTCGAGCGTCTGGGTGTGAACATCACCGGCGAGCAGTTTCGCCCAAAGAACGTCGCGGCCGTGTTCGTGACCGCCAGCCTGCCCCCCTTCGCACGCTCCGGCTCGACCATCGACGTGACGGTTTCGGCCATCGGGGACGCGAAAAGCCTGCTGGGCGGCACCCTGGTGATGACACCCCTGAACGCCGCCGACGGCGAGATCTACGCGGTGGCGCAGGGCACCGTGATCGCGGGCGGCGTGTCGGCCGAAGGAGCGGGCGCAAGCGTTTTCGAGGGCGTGCCGACCGCTGGCATGGTGCCCTCGGGGGCGCGGGTCGAGCGTGAGATCGACTTCGATTTCACCAAGCTCACGTCGATCCGGCTGGCGCTGCGCACCCCCGATTTCACCACCGCCGAGCGCATCGAGGTGGCGATCAACGCCTCCTATGGCCGCGCGGTGGCGCGGATGCTGGACGCGGGCACCGTGGCGCTCGACATCGCTGCAACCGGGGCGATCAGCCCGGCGCATGCGCTGGGCGATGTCGAGAACATCCGGGTCGAGCCCGAACGCCGCGCGCGGGTGGTGGTCGATCAGCGCTCCGGCACCATCGTGATGGGCGCGGATGTGCGTATCAGCCAGGTTGCGGTCAGCCAGGGCAACCTGACGCTTCGGATCGAAGAGGCGCCGCTGGTCGTGCAACCCAACCCGTTTTCCGACGGCGAGGCCATCGTCGTGCCCCGCACCGGCGTGTCGATCGAGGAAGAGCCGGGAACCGGGCTGGCCGAGCTGCGCGAGGGCACGTCATTGTCGGAGGTCATCGCCGGGCTGAACGCGCTGGGCGTGTCGCCGCGCGACATGATCGACATCCTGAAAAGCATCAAGGCGGCGGGCGCGCTGCACGCCGAATTCGTGGTTCGCTGAGCCGCGGGTGACACGTCAGAAGTAACTGCGCACCAGCGCGCCCGAGATCAGCGTCCAGCCATCGGCGACGACGAAGAACGCCAGCTTGAACGGCAGTGACACGATCGCGGGCGGGACCATCATCATGCCCATCGACATCAAGACCGCCCCGACGACCAAGTCGATGATCAGGAACGGCAGGTAGATCAGAAACCCGATCTGGAAGGCGCGCGAAACTTCGCTGAGCAGGAACGACGGCACCAGGACCGACATCGGAGAGTCGGCACCGGGGCCAGGCGCGAACGTGGTGTCGCGCAGGGCGGCGAGCGATTCGAAGGTCGCCGGGTCGACCCGCCCGGCCATGAACACCCGAAACGGCGCGAGCGCGGCCATGAACGCCTCTTCCAGCGGCATCTCGCCGTTGGAAAACGGCTCGGCGCCGTTGGTCCAGGCCTCCGTCAGCACCGGCTCCATCACGAAATAGGTGAGAAACAGCGCCAGTGAGACGATCAGCATGTTCGGCGGCGACTGCTGCAGCCCGATCGCCTGGCGCAAGATCGACAGCACCGTGACGATGAAGGGAAAGCAGGTGATCATCACCGCGAGCCCCGGCACCAGGCTGATCAGGGTGATCAGCACGATAAGCTGGATCGAACGCGTCGCCAGGCTTTCGCCGCCATCGAACGAGATCGAAACGTCCTGCGCGACCGCAGGGGCGGAGGCGACGAGCAGGATCGTGGTTAACGCGATCAGCCAAACGGGGACCGGGAATTGAGGGTGCACTCGCATCGGTCAGAGCCCGGGCTTGAGGTCGGCCACCTCGGTCAGGCGAACGGCGAGCTGACCGGCGGCCTCGCCGTCCAGCTCTTCCAACTCGCCCCGCGCCACCAGCTTGTCGCCGATGAACAATTCGACCGGGTCGGTAACCTTGCGATCCAGCTCCAGCACCGAGTTTTGTGCCAGGCGGAGCAGGTCGCGCACCAGTGGGCGCGCCTTGCCGACCGAGACCACGATCTCGATCGGGACCTGGGTGAACGGGTTGCTCTCGGCCGGGGTGTTGCGGGCATCATCCATGTTGGAAAGCCTTTTCGTTGAGTTGGTAAAGACTGCCGATCGCGGCACCAATCCGGTCGACCGCTTCGGTGAAGTCGATCTGCCGTTCGAGCGCGCCGGAGCGCAAGTAGACCTGACCCTCGGCCAGGGTCGGTTCTTCGACCAGGGTGAATGGAACCGTGTCGGAGCGGGCCAGCATTTCCTCGACCACCGGACGGTTCGCGGGGCTGACCACGACTTCGATCGGGTTGCCGGCCGCCGCTGTTGCGAGCGGCAGAAGCTCTTCGACGATGGTCTGGCCGATGGTTTCGGAGACCAACCGCGGCAATACGCGTTCGACCATGCCGGTCAGGAGCGGTTCCAGCGCCTGCATCACATGGGCGCGCGCCTCGTGAAAGGTGAAGCCCAGATCCTGCAGGTTGCGCGCGAACTCGGCGCCGATGCGGCTCTGATCTTCGGCCTCGGCGCGCGCGGCATCATCCCAGCCGGCGCGGTAGCCGGCCTCGTAGCCCTCCAGGCGCGCGGCCTCGGCGTCGGCCTGACTGGCCGGGGCCGGCGACGCGGCGCCGGTTGCGCGCGGCGCGGCCTCGTGGCTGGCGGCGAAGGCCGAGAAATCCTCGAGGTTCAGGCGTGCCGAGGTCACGCGTTTTCTCCGGCTTCGTCTTCCATCCAACCGCGCAGAATTTCCACCGTTTCGGTTTGACGCTCGGCGATCAGCGCCCGCAACCTGTCGACCGGGTCGGCGGCGTTGCCGTTGCCGGGCACAGCAAGGTCGGTGCCCTTGCCCGGGTTGAAGTCGGACACGACCGCCATGTCGGACCCGGTCGGGAAGCTGCCGTCGTCGATCTCGCCGGTCAGGGCGGGCAGGTCTGGCGCGTTGGCGCGGGGCGCCGGGTCCGGCGGCGCCAGCATGGTGGGGTCGGCCGAGTTGCGGCTGGCCAGGATCGGGCGCACCACGAACAATCCGAGGATCAGGGCGACCAGCGCGAGGGCGCCGATCCGGGCCAGAGCTATCGCGTCGAGGGCGCGGCCCGCGAAGAACCCGGATTGCGCCGCGGTTCCGGCTTCGGCGACCGGTTCGAACTGCATCGACTTGATCGTGATCGAGTCGCCACGTGCCTCGTCCAGACCCACCGCCGAGGCCACCAGGTCGCGCAGGGCGACAAGCTCATCTTCGGGGCGCGGTGACCAGGTGGCAGCGCCGGCGGCGTCCACGCCTTCCAACCCGTCGACCAGGACCGCGACCGTGATGCGGCGGATGGCGCCGGGGCCGCGCTGCACCTCGCGCGTCAGTTCCGACACTTCGTAGTTGGTCCGCTCGCGCGTGCCGGTGTCGTTGGACCGCGATTCGCCGTCGCCCGCGGCACCATCGCCGGCGGGCAGGTTCGAGGCGACGGTCACGGCCCCGGCGCGGCTGTCGGTGGCCGAGGTGCTGGTTTCCTCCACCTCGGTCGAGATCGCCACCCGGCTGTCGGGATCGAGCGTGCGTTCGACGATGGTTTCGCTTTCCATCGCGGTATCGACGGTCACCTCGACCACCGCGTTGCCAAAGCCGACGCGGGCTTCGAGCAGCCGCTCGACACTGCGTTTCAACGCTTCGGCCCGGTCGCTGCCGTCTAGCCTGGCACCGGCGGATTCGTCCCCCGACAGCACCAGGCCATGCACCGCGTCGATCACCGAGACATCCTCGGGCGCCAGCCCCGGCACCGCCGAGGCGACGAGGTATTTCAACGCCCGCGCCTGGGCTGGACCCAGCCCGTCGCCGCCGGTCGTGACGGTGACCGACCCGGTCGGCGCGGCGCGCGCGCGCAAGCCATTGGCGCTGGTCGCCGCGATATGGACCCGCGCCGCTTCGATCCTGGGCGACGCGACAATGGTGCGCGCCAACTCGCCTTCTTTCGCGCGCCAGTATGCGGCGTCGAACATCTGCGACGTGGTGCCGAATCCCGACAGCGAGTCGAGCAGCTCGTAACCGCGCGACGAGTTGGCCGGAAGCCCTTCGGCGGCAAGGGTCATGCGCAATTCGTCGCGCCGGGCGGTTTCGACATAGATCGCGCCGCCACGCACCTCGTGCACCGCGCCGCGCGCTTCGAGCGCGGTGACGATCTCGCCGGCCGCCCCCGGTTCCAGCCCGGCATAGAGAAGCGCCATCGTCGGTTGCGCGGCCATGCGCGCGAGGCCCAGCACGGCGGCGAACATCGCCACGGTGGCGGCGACGACGATGATCCGTTTGCGCATGTCCAGCGCGTGCCAAATCGTCAGGATCTGTTGCAAGGGCGGCTCCATTCCCGGCGGGCTTCTGCCCGTCTGCGAGTCACCTTGGACCGCATGCCCTTAAGATTCGGTTAGCCCCTGTCGGCGTATAAGCGATTCGAAGAAAACAGACGGGCAAGACATGTCGGATGCGCAAACGGATACGGACGCAGCCAAGGCACCGAAAAAACCGGGCAAGGCGGGGTTGCTGATCGGGCTGGTCCTGGCCTTGGCGCTGGGCGGTGGCGGATTCTATGCCGTCTATTCCGGCCTGATCCTTGGCGCGCCGGCGGACGATTCGCATGGGGCCGACAGCCCCGGCCCGATCGAGGATCTGCCACCGGTGGCCTTCGTGTCGCTCGAGCCGCTGGTGGTCTCGGTCGGCGATTCGGCCGCCAACCGGCACCTGCGGTTTCGCGCCGCGCTCGAGGTCGAACCAGGGCATGAGAGTGAGGTGACCAAGGTGATCCCGCGCGTCGTGGACGTGTTGAATTCCTACCTGCGCGCGGTCGAGGTCGCCGATCTCGAGAACCCGAATGCGCTGATCGACCTGCGCGCACAGATGTTGCGACGCATCCAGCTTGTGACCGGTGAAGGCCGGGTGCGTGACCTGCTGATCATGGAGTTCGTCCTGAACTGACGGACAAGGAGGACCAGAATGGACCAGATCCTGACGATGATATCCGACATCCTGCTGGGCGCGGGCGCGCTGGGCGCGGCGCTCTATTGCATCGTGCTGGCGCGGCGGCTCAAGCGGTTCAACAACCTCGAGAACGGGGTCGGCGGTGCGGTGGCGGTGCTGTCGGCGCAGGTCGATGACATGACCCGAACGCTCGACCGGGCGCGCACGGCGGCGGCGCAATCGGCCGACACCCTGACCAGGTTGACCGGGCGCGCCGAGGCGTCGGCCAGCAAGCTGGAGCTGATGATGGCGTCGCTGCATGACCTTCCCGAGACGGCGCCGACCCCGCTGGCCCGCGACGAGGCCGAACAGGACGCGGCCTGGACCGAGGCGGCGAACGAAGCCGCCCAGCCGCTGTTTTCCAGCAAACGCCGGATGGGGGGGTAGCCGATGGCAGAAAAGCCCGGGAAACCCAAAGGCAAGCGCAGACGTCGCGGCGCCCGCGGCGTGCTCTGGATCATCGCGTTGTGCCTGGCGGCCTCCGGCCTGATCCGGCTCGGCGCCGGCAGCGGCCCGGCGATCGCCAGCGAGCTTGCGGCCCGCGGCCGGGCTGACGCCGGCGCGGCGGAATGCGCTGGGGACGATGACATTTCCGAGGTGCTCGCGCTTCTCAAGGAGCGCGAAGGGGCGCTTGACGACCGCGAAGCCACGCTCGCGACGCGAATGCAGGCATTGGCGGTCGCAGAGGAGCAGATCGCGCGCAACATGGCAGCGCTGGAACAGGCCGAGGCCTCGCTTTCGGCAACGATGGCGCTGGCCTCGACCGCCGCCGAGGACGACCTGACGCGGCTGACAGCGGTCTACGAGAACATGAAACCCAAGGAGGCGGCCGAGGTCTTCGCCGCGATGGACCCGAAATTCGCCGCCGGGTTCCTGGGCCGGATGCGGGCCGACGCGGCTGCCGCGATCATGGCCGGCCTCACGCCGGATGCGGCCTACGCGATCAGCGTCCTTCTGGCCGGGCGCAATGCCGAAGTGCCGACCGAATAGGCCCGGAAATGGCAGCGGTTTCTTAACGCCTTTGGCGCAGGATGATCCCGAAACGGGACGGGCAGGAGAATGCGGTGATCGGATTTGTCGGCATAGCGATGATCTTCGTGATGGTGTTCGGCGGCTACCTTGCCGCCGGCGGCCATCTCGACATCATCCTCAAATCCCTGCCGTTCGAGTTCACCATGATCGGTGGCGCGGCGGCTGGCGCCTACGTGATTTCCAACGATATCCCGGCGATCAAGCAAACCTTCAAGGACATCGGCAAGGTGTTCAACGGCCCGCGCTGGAAACCGTCCGATTACAAGGACTTGCTCTGCCTTCTGTTCGAATTGATCCGGCAGGCGCGACAGGATGCCGTGGCGCTCGAAGAGCATATCGAGAACCCGGGCGAAAGCGGGATTTTCGCCCGCTACCCGCGCATCCTCGAGGACCGCGAGGCGGTCGACCTGATCTGCGACACGCTGCGGTCGGCGTCGATGAACTACGACGATCCGCACCAGGTGGAAGAGGTGCTGGAAAAGCGAATCGAAGCCAACCTTCACCACGCCCTGCATTCCAGTCACGGGCTTCAGACCATCGCCGATGGATTGCCGGCGCTGGGCATTGTCGCGGCCGTGCTCGGGGTGATCAAGACGATGGGGTCGATCGACCAGCCACCGGAAATCCTTGGGAAAATGATCGGCGGTGCACTGGTCGGCACGTTTCTGGGGGTCTTCCTTGCGTATGGGCTGGTCGGCCCGTTCGCGACCAAGGTCAAAACCGTGGTCGAGGAGGATGCACATTTCTATCAGCTGATCCGCGAGGTTCTGGTCGCCAACCTCTACAGCCACGCCACCAACATCTGCATCGAGGTCGGGCGGCAGAATACCCCCAGCCACATCCGCCCGAGTTTCTTCGAGCTTGAGGACGCGCTCAAAGAGGTCAAGAAGGACGCCGCATGATCCGGCTGGTCGCCCTGGTTTTTGCGTTGCTCACTCCGGTGCCGGGCGTGGCGCAACAGGTGCTGGTGCTCGGTGGCGAGCACGAGGATTTCACCCGGCTGGTCATCGACACCGACGTTGCGGCCGATTGGGTCTTTGGCCGGGTCGACGGCGGCTTCGAATTCCGCCCCGGTCGGTCGGACATCACCTACGATCTTCGCCGCGCCTTCGACCGCATCCCGCGCACGCGAATAGCCGAGATGGAGGATCGCGGCGGCGGGCGGCTGTTTCTCTCGGTAGACTGTGCCTGCCACGGCGATGCGTTCGACCTGCGCGGCGGGCGAGTCGTGCTGGATATTAAGGACGGAACGGCCTCGGCCTCCGCGGCGCAGTTCCAGGCAACCTTGCCTGCCGCGGCTTTGCCAACACTGGCCGAAACCACGGCCCCTGCGGTTGCGGTGGCGGTGGGCGACCGGGCGGGCTTGCCGCTGATCGCACCAGAATCCCCCCGTGACGCCGGACCTGAATTGCGGTTTCTGCCGCCGGGCGGGGTTGTTGCCGCCGAGGCCGGACCGATACGACCGATCGAGATCTCGTTGCCGGACCCGCCGGTGACGATGGCAGCCCCTGATCCAAGGGTCACGGAAACAGAAACCGCCCTTCTCGAACAGATCGCACGGGCGGCCGCGCAGGGTCTGGTCGAGGCGGACATGAGCACCATGCAAGACGAGATCGCAGCAGCCACCCATCCGCTGGGCGAGCCTCCGACCGCGCGCCCCGAATTGCCCCCGGCCCCGGTCCCACCGCCGCCGGTTTCGGCCCGCGATCATGTCGCCGTCACCACCAGCCTGGACCGCGCCGCTGGCGGTCGGGCGGAAACCGAGGATGGCGGAGCCTGTATCGACCCCGCGCTTCTTGCGCTGGAGACGTGGGGCGCCCCGGTCGAGAACGGAACCGAAATCGGTGCGTATCGCGCGCGATTGCTGGGCGAATTCGACATCGCCAATGGCGAAGGGGTCACCGAACTGGCGCGCTACTATGTCTTTATCGGGTTCGGCGCCGAGGCCTTGGCGGTGATCCGGCGCCATCCCGATGACGTGGTTCGCGCCGACCTGCTTGCCGCCATGGCGCAGATCATGGACCACGGGCACGCCGATGCGGACGGCCCTTTGGCCGGGCAGGCGGAGTGCGACGGCGCAACCGCGCTCTGGGCGGTGCTGGCCGCGAAACGCCTGGACGTGGGGCAACCGATCAACCGGCGCGCCGTCCTGCTGTCATTCGGTGCCTTGTCCGCGCAACACCGCCGGCACCTCGGGCCGATCCTGGCGCAGAAGTTCCTGGACATCGGCGACACCGAGACGGCGGCCGCGATCCGCAGCGCCTCTGAACGAGGCGCCCCGACCCCGACCCCGGCCCTCGGTCTTGTGTCGGCCCGGCTGGCACGGGCGACCGGCGATGCCGAGGCGGCTGACACCCATCTGGATGCGCTGATCGAGGATGGCTCCGGCGTTTTGCCGGAGGCGCTGTTGGAGCGGGTGGAGACAACGCTCTCGCGCGGCGAAGTGGTGCCCGAGGCGACCATTGACCTGATCGAAAGCCTCGAGTTCGAGCGCCGCGGCAGCGCCGCTGGGCGCCAACTGCGGGCGGCGCGCCTGGAGGCGCTTGCCTCGGCGTCGCGATTCGATGAGGCGTTCGCGCTTCTTGCGCAATCGTCCGGAGGCAATGACCTTCCCGCCGGCCGGCACGAGGACCTGACCGACAGGCTGACCCGGAAGCTGGCGTCGGATGCGTCAGACGCCACGTTCCTTCGACAAGTGGTCGCATTGAATGCGAAAACCACGCCGCTTGAGGCCGAGACGCGGCGCGCGGTTGCCGCGCGGCTGATTGACCTCGGCTTCACCGATCGCGCGCGCGGCCTGCTCGACGGCGGCAGCGCGTTGCCGGAGCCGGAGGACAGGTTGCTTTATGCCCGTGTCGCTTTGCGCGAGGGCAAGCCGAAGGTCGCGGTCGGTTATCTTGCCGGCCTGGACGGAGCGGCCGCGCAGCGACTGCGTGCCGAGGCGATGGCGGCGGCGTCCGATCATCTCGGGGCGGCATCCGAATATGAAGAGCTAGGCGACGCCGCCGCCGAAACCGAAACCGCCTGGCTTGGCGGGTTGTGGGATCGGCTCGCGGATCTCGAGGGTGAACCCCGTGCCGCGGCGGCACGCCTGATGTTGCAGGACGGGCCAGACCAGGGTCTTCAGAACGGCCCGCCGCTCGCCCGGTCAAGGGGGCTGGTCGCCGCCAGTGCCGAGGTGCGCGCCACGTTGCAGCGCATCCTGGATGAGGTACCAGGGCCGCGGGACTGACGGCTGCCCGCTTACCAATTGTCAATACCTGGGCTCTAGACTGGGAGGCGACCGCAAGAATGCGGCGGCGCGAGGAGCTGAAATCGCCCATGATCTGGTTTCGTCGGACCAATCCGAGCAGGTGGTCACGCGCCGCAAAGCGTGCGGGGCGCACCGCGAGGGTTGCCGTGGCCGTGGCGTTCGCACAGATCGCGGTCAACGGGCCAATCATGGCGGCAACCGAGCCGGCGTTGGATCAAGCGGTCATCTGCGATCAGGCCGCGACCCTGGCCTCGGCACGGACCGGTGTGCCGATATCGGTGATGAAGGCGATCACGCTGACCGAAACCGGCCGCACCCGCGACGGCATCGCCCGGCCCTGGCCATGGACGGTGAACATGGAAGGCAAGGGCATGTGGTTCGATGACCGGACCGCGGCACTCGCCTATGCCACGGCGCATCATGACCTGGGCGCGCGCAGTTTCGATATCGGGTGCTTCCAGATCAACTACAAATGGCACCACGAGGCTTTCGCCACGATCGACCAGATGTTCGACCCGGCTGCCAATGCGCTCTACGCGGCTGGTTTCCTGCAACAGCTCTTTGCCGAAACCGGCGATTGGGAGCTTGCCGCCGGTGCCTACCATTCGCGCACGCCCGACCACGCCGAACGCTATCGCGCCCGGTTCGCGTCCTATCGCGCGATGTTTCTGGCCGAGGATGCTCTTCCGCTGCGGGTGACCGCGATCGCGGGCGGGACGGGCGGCGGCGCCGCGCCCCCGTCGCACGCACGGGTCAACACCTTTCCGCTGCTTCAGGCCGGTGGGGATGCCGCGATCGGCTCGCTGGTTCCGCTGGATGCGCGTGGGGCATCCGGCAGTTTGTTCGCGCGCGATGGCGCGGGCTAGGGCGGTGCGATGAAACCGGTTCTGGCGCAGATGTTCCGCCCCACGATCCTGCTGGCCCTGGCTCTGATGGCGGTGATCGTGATGATGATCCTGCCGATGCCGGCCTGGGTGCTCGACATCGGTCTTGCCGCGTCATTTGCGCTGGCGATCCTGATGTTCACGGTGACCCTGTTCATCGAGCGGCCGCTGGATTTCTCGGCCTTTCCGACCGTGCTGCTGGCCTCGCTGATGCTGCGGCTGTCGCTTAACGTGTCCTCGACCAAGCTGATCATCGGCGAGGGCCATTCCGGCACCTCCGCGGCGGGCAACGTGATCGAGGGCTTCGCCAATTTCGTGATGTCGGGCAGCATTTTCCTGGGCCTGGTGGTGTTCGGCGTTCTGCTGATCGTCAATTTCATCGTGATCACCAAGGGTGCCGGCCGGATGGCCGAAGTGGGCGCGCGCTTTGCGCTCGACGCGATGCCGGGCAAGCAGCTGGCGATCGACGCGGATGTGGCGTCGGGCGCGATCGGCCATGACGAGGCCAAGGCAAGACGCGAACGCGAACAGGCGGAAACCACGTTTTTCGGGTCGCTCGACGGGGCGTCGAAATTCGTCAAGGGCGATGCCATCGCCGGGCTTCTGATCACGCTGCTCAACATCGTGATGGGCCTGATCATGGGGGTCGCGATTCATGACATGGACCTTGGCCGGGCGTTCGAGACCTATGCGATCCTGACGGTCGGCGATGGTCTGGTCAGCCAGATACCCGCTGTGATCATCTCGATCGCTTCGGCGTTGCTCCTGGCGCGCGGCGGCGCGACCGGCCCGACCGATCTGGCGCTGTTCGCGCAGCTTGGCCGCTACCCGCCGGCGCTGACGACGGTGGCGGTGCTGCTGGCCCTGTTCGCCCTGGTGCCCGGCCTGCCGTTCGTGCCTTTCTTGGCGGGCGCCATCGGGTTGGGCGGGGCGGCCTGGTGGGTGCATCGCAAGACAAAGGCTGCGGATGCGGCGCGTGCGGTCGCCGACGCGCATCCGGCCGAGACCAAGCCGCGCGACTCGCTCGGAGATGTGCTCGATCTTGACGATATCCACGTCGAATTCGCGACCGACCTGGTGACCCTTGTGCTTGACCCGGCCACCGGACTGGACGCGCGTATCGCCAACATGCGCACGCATGTGGCCAGCGTCTATGGCCTGATCCTGCCCGAGATCCGGCTGACCGACGACCCGTCGCTGCCGCAGGGACATTACGTCGTGCGCGTGCAGGGGGTCGAACAGGCGCGCGACAGGCTGCAACCGGCCCGGGTGCTTGCCATTCTTGGCGGGGCCGAGGCCGAACTGCCGCCCGGTGATGATGTAGAAGAGCCGGTCTACCGCGCCCCGGCCCGGTGGATCGCCGCGGAAATGCAGGAAGACGCAGCCTTGCAGGGCGCCACGGTGGTAACCCCGACCGAGGTTCTGGCCACGCACCTTCTTGAGGTGATGAAACAGAATTTCGCACGCCTTCTCAGCCTCAAGGCGCTGCGACGGTTGCTCGACGAATTCACCAACCTCTCCGACCCGGCCCGGGCCGAGGCCAACCGCCGGTTGCTCGACGAACTGGTGCCCGACAAGGTGCCGGTCGACCTGCTGCTGTCGGTGCTGCGTCTGTTGCTGGACGAACGCGTGTCGGTCCGAAACCTGCCAGCCATCCTCGAGGCCATCGCCGAGGCCCGACAGGGCCAGGCCGGACCGGAGGCGATCTGCGAACACGTGCGCCAGCGGCTCGGGTTCCAGTTGATCGCCGAGATCAGGCGCGAGGACGGGACGCTGCCGCTGGTGCAGCTTGCCCCGGAGTGGGAAGAGACCTTCACCGCCTACCAAGTGGGTGGCGATGGCGGGCCGCAGGACATCGCGCTGCCGCCGGAGGCGTTCAACAGGCTGGCCTCGGGTATTGCCGACCGGATCGCCAAGGCGGGCGAGAAGGGCGTCTATCCCGCGCTCGTCACCTCGACCCGCCGCCGCCGTTTCCTGCGCACCGTCCTGACCGCCAAGGGGTTGGCCAACCCGGTGTTTTCCTTCGAGGAAATCGGCACGGATGCGCGCCCGGCGCTGGTCGGCCTGGTACCGGCATGACGGCGGCGGCAACGGCGCTGGCGGAACTGGGTCAGGACTGGCTGGCGCTGGGCTTCGTTGTGTTCCTGCGGGTGGGCGCGGCGATGGCGCTGTTTCCGGCCTTCGGCGAACGCTCGGTGCCCGAACGGGTGCGCCTCATGCTCGCACTGGCGTTCACCGTGATCGTCGCCCCGGCGGTTGCGCCGGTGGTCGAGCCGGTCATGTCCGGCGGCAACTGGGGCCGGTTCGTCCTGACCGAAACCCTGGCCGGGCTGGCCATCGGCGTGGTAATCCGCCTGTTCGTGCTGGTCCTGCAGATGGCCGGGTCGATCGCCGCGCAATCGACCTCGCTGGCGCAGATTTTCGGCGGCGCGAATGTCGATCCACAGCCGGCGATGGGCCATGTGCTGATGGTCGCCGGGCTGGCGCTGGCGGTGATGCTGGGGCTGCACGTGCGGCTGACCGAAGTGCTGGTCCAGTCCTATGACGCCTTTCGTCCCGGGGTGCTGCCCGGGGCCGACCTGTTCACCGCCTGGGGCCGCGCCCATGTCGGGCGGGCCTTTGCGCTGGCCTTCACGCTGGCCGCGCCATTCGTCGTCGCCTCGCTGGTCTACAACCTGGCGCTTGGGGTGATCAACCGGGCGATGCCGCAACTCATGGTCGCCTTCGTCGGGGCACCGGCGATCACCGCGGGCGGGCTATTGCTGTTGTTCCTGGTCGCGCCGCTTCTGATCGGGCTGTGGGGCGACGGGCTGCTCGTGGTCCTGGCCGATCCGTTCGGAGCGCCGTGATGGCCGAGGGTCAGGACGAAGACAAACAATATGAACCGACGCAGAAAAAGCTCGATGACGCGCGCCGCAAGGGCGAGGTGCCGCGCTCGGCCGACCTGACCGCCGCGGCCAGCTACGGCGGGTTCCTGGTGGTGGCGCTGTCGGTCGGCGGCCCGCTGCTGACCGGGCTTGGCGCCGTCCTGACCGGGCTGATCGCGCGGCCCGACAGCCTGTCGGCGGACCTGTTTTCCGGCGGGCACTGGCCGATCCTTGGCACGATCCTGGCGGGTATCGCCGGTGGGTTGGCCCCGTGGCTTCTGGTGCCGGCGGCCCTGGCAATCGTGTCGGTCGTGGTGCAGCGCAGTTTCGTTGTCGCGCCCGAGAAACTGAAACCCAAGGCAAGCCGGATCGGCCTTTTGTCCAATGCCAAGAACAAGTTCGGGCGCTCCGGACTGTTCGAGTTCGCCAAGAGTTTCTTCAAGCTCACGGTCTATTCCGCCGTGCTTGGCGTGTTTCTGTGGCGCCGGATGCCCGAGGTGGTCGGGACGCTGGCGCTGTCGCCGGCGATGGCGACGGCGGTTCTGCTCGATCTTTGCGTGCAGTTCCTGTCGCTGGTCGTGCTGATCGCGCTGGCAATCGGTGCCGTCGATTTCCTGTGGCAGCGCCACGAGCATCTGCGCCGCCACAGGATGTCGCGCAAGGAAATGATGGACGAGGCCAAGCAGGCCGAGGGCGACCCGCACATGAAACAGCAGCGACGGCAGCGCGGTTATGACATCGCGATGAACCGGATGCTCGCGGATGTGCCCGAAGCCGACGTGGTCGTGGTGAACCCGACGCATTACGCCGTGGCCCTGAAATGGAGCCGCGCGCCGGGGGCCGCGCCGATCTGCGTGGCGAAAGGCGTGGACGAGATCGCCGCGCGCATCCGCGAGGTCGCGGCCGAGGCCGGCGTGCCGATCCATCGCGATCCGCCGTGCGCGCGGGCGATCCATGCCAGCGTCGGGGTCGGCGAGGAGATCAGGCCGGAGCATTACCAGCAGATCGCCGCGGCGATCCGATTTGCCGAGGCGATGCGGCAGAAGATGCGGGCACGGACCGGCCGCATATCCGGGCCGGCACCGCGATGACCACGGAACTGGCAGGGATGGCGGAGGTGACGCAGTTGATCCTCGACGCCGAACTTGCGCGGTTGCGGCGTATCAGCGACGAGGTTGCCGGCCTGCGGGCGGCGATTGCTGACCTGGATCGGGACGTGCGCGCGCGGGCGGGGCAACTCGCGGAACCGCAAGATGCCGATTGTGCGCGCATGGCCGGGCGCGACGGACCGTGGCTTGACTGGGTCGCGGCGCGGCGGCGCGCGTTGATGGGCGCGTTGGCCGATGCCGCCGCGCGGCGTGAAGCGCAAAGGGTCGTGACCCGGCGCGCCTTCGGGCGGGTCGAGGCGATCTCGGGTCTTGAGCAACTGGGAGAGGCCGAGCAGAAGCAGCGCGCGCAGCGGCGGCTGTTCACCGACGCGCGCTAGCTTCAGAGATCCTGGCGGGCGAGGTCGGTAATCAGCACATCCACGACTTGCGGCCCGACGGCGCCCTGCGCCACCTCGGTCAGGGCAGCGCGCAGGCTGTCCATCCGGCCGAGCTGGGTGAACACGCCGTCGAAACCACCCGCATTGGCATGGTCGAACAGGACCTGGAGGAAGACATCCCGCAGTTTCGGTTCACGCTGATAGATCGCTTCGGTCTGGCCCGACACCACCTCGAGGCTCAGGGACATCACGACCAGCGCGGCGATGTCGGTGTCGTGCACCACGGGGATGACGAACTGGTTGTTTATCTTTACGAAATCCGTGCCGCCGGTGCCTTCGTCGCCATGGCCGCTGTCCACGGGCAGGGCGGCGACAGGCGCGGTTGCGTCGCCACAGGGATTGACCGCGTCAGCCAACGGCGGTGCCGGGTCGGGGCGCAGCAGGAAGCCGGCACCCCCCCCGGCGGCAAGGCCGAGGAGGGCGAGGATAAGGGGAAGCAGCTTGGCCATCATGCGCTCAGAACGGCAGGACGATGTCGGTCAGCTGCTGACCGTAGCGCGGCTGCTGCATGTCGGTGATCTGCCCGCGCCCGCCGTAGGAAATCCGTGCCGACGCGATCTTGTCGTAGGGAATCTCGTTCTGACGGGAAATATCCTCGGGCCGGACGTAGCCGGTGACCAGCAATTCGCGCAGTTCGTTGTTGACCCGCACTTCCTGGCTGCCCTGGATCTGCAACACGCCGTTGGGCAGCGTGCCGACCACCGTGGCGGCAACCCGGAGCGTCAGTTCCTCGTTGCGCCGCGTGGTGCCGTCGCCCGCACTGGCGCCGGTCGAGGTGACCGCGACGCCGGGATCAAGCGCGACATTGGCGAAGGGGCCCAGTTGCGGCAGGCCGAGGAAGGCGGCGATGGTCATCTTCTCGGACCCCGACCGACCACGTTCGGTCATGTTGGAGAACTCGGCCTCGTCGTCGATCTCGATCACCACCGTCAGGATGTCGCCCGCCGCCTGCGCCCTGCGATCCCCCAGAAGCGAGCGCCGTCCGCCGGTCCAGAGCGAGGCGTCATCGGCGGCGGCGCGCGCGGTGATGTCGTGAGGCAGCGGCAGGGTGTTCATCGCCGCGGCCTCGCGCGTGCCCTCGATGCCGGTCAGGGCCGGGGGGCGGCCGATGTTTTCCAGCCGGTCGCCGCAGCCGGAAAGCGTGACGATCAGGGCCGCGATGGCGATGAAAGGGGTGCGAAGACGCATATGGGGTTACTCCTGGGGCAGCAATGAAGGGGAAAGCGGGCCGACCGAAACGGTGCCGTCGGCGCGGACATGACCGGACACGGTGTGGCGCGAGGCGAGGTTCATCACCCGCAGCCGGTCGCCGATCCCGGCGCGCGCCAGCGCCCGGCCCTCGGCGGCGATGGCCAGGCCGCCGGTGCGATAGATCAGCGTGACGATCTGGTTGCGCTCGACGATTGCGGGCGGGCCGAGATCCTCGATGCGGATCGGGCGGCCGGCATAGAGCACCACGCGGGCCTCCAGCCCGACGGCCTCGTCGATGGCGACATAGGTGCCGGGCACCTCGTGGGCGGCCAGCGTGACATCGCCGGGCGCCAGGATTGCCTGCGCCCGGATGGTGCGGGCAGCCAGCACGGTTTCGGCCGTGGCGGGCGGGGCGATGGCCAGCGCGACGAGAAAGGCGAGACGCAACATCAGCGCACCTGCGTTGCGGCGGCGAGCATCTGGTCGGCGGCGGTGATGACCTTGGAGTTCAGCTCATAGCCGCGCTGGGCCTCGATCAGTTCGGTGATTTCGCGCACCGCGTCGACCGAGCTTTGCTCGAGATAGCCCTGGCGAAGCGCGCCCAGTCCGTCCTCGCCCGGCACGCCGACCAGCGGCGGACCCGAGGCCGCGGTTTCGCGGAAGGTGTTCGATCCGATCGCCTCGAGCCCCTTTTCGTTGGTGAACTGCGCCAGTGTGAACTGGCCCAGAAGCTGCGCCTCGACCTCGTCGTTGAAATAGGCATAGACCTCGCCGTCGGCGTTGATCGAGATTGCGCGCACGTCGGAGGGAACGGTGATGTCGGGCACCACCGGGTAGCCGTCCGAGGTCACGATCAGCCCGTCGCCGGTGCGTTTCAACCCGCCATCGCGGGTGAACCCCGACGCGCCCGAGGGCAGCGTGACCTCGAGATAGCCGCGCCCTTCGATGGCGATGTCAAGATCGCCGCCGGTCTGGTCGAGCGCGCCCTGCTGGATCATCATCGTGACCGCTGCCGGGCGCACGCCAAGGCCAAGCTGCACGCCGGTCGGCAGCACGGTGCCGTCGGCGGCGTTGATCGTGCCGGCGCGCGTCAGTTGTTGATAATGCAGGTCGGCAAACTCGGCGCGGCGGGCGTTGTAGCCGGTGGTCGACATGTTGGCGAGGTTGTTCGAGATCGTCTCGACCCGCATCTGCTGGGCCAGCATCCCGGTGGCGGCGATATTCAGGGCACGCATAGCGGCCTCCTTCGGTTAGCGGCCAAGCGACCGGATCACGCCGCGGATGCGCTCATCCTCGCGGTCGAGAAAGGTCTGGCCCTGTTCGTAGGCGCGTTGGATTTCGATCATCCGGGTGACTTCGGCGATCGGATCCACATTCGATTTCTCAAGAAACCCTTGCAGGATGCGCGCGCCCTCGATCACCGGCAGGGCGCCGCCGGGAGCCTCGAAGCGCACGCCGTCGCGGTGGCTGAGGTCGGTCGGGTCGGCGGGCAGGTAAAGCCCGATCTCGGTCAGCGGGCGACCGTCGGCGGACATGGTGCCATCGGCGGCAACGGCGACGGCGCGCGCATCTGGCGGCACGAACACCGGCGCGCCGCCGGCATCCAGCAGGCGCAACCCGTCCAGCGTGACCAGTTCGCCGGTCTCCGATGGTGTGAAACTGCCCGCGCGGGTCAGAAGTGGGCCTTCCGGCCCCTCGACCATGAAAAACCCATCGCCCTCGATGGCGAGGTCGAAGGTGCCGCCGGTCTGGGCCAGTGGTGCCTGGTCCAGCCGGGTGTCGCGGACATTGCCCAGCGCCATCGACAGCGACGGGTCGCCATTGCCCAGCGCGGCCACGAATTCCGAAAAGATCACGCCCTGGCGCCGGTAGCCTGTGGTCGAGGCGTTGGCGATATTGTGGGCGACCGCCTCCATCTCGGACATCAGGCCGGACTGGCGGGTGAGGGTGGTGTAAAGCGCCGCGTCCATGTCAGCTTGCCGCGATCAGGGGGATGATGGTGTCCTGGAAAAACCCGGTCAGGGTCGAGGACATGAAGCCCATCGAGACCCAGAACACCGCCAGGATCGCCGCCAGTTTGGGCACGAAGGTCAGGGTCATTTCCTGGATCGAGGTCAGCGCCTGAAACAGCCCGACCGCGACACCCGCGACCAGCGCCACCGACAGGATCGGCAGCGAGATGATCACCGCGTTCCACAGTCCCGCGCGCATGGTGTCGAAAAAGACGATTTCCCCCATCATTACACCGGCATCCGCAGGATTTCCTGGTAGGCCTCGACGACCTTGTTTCGCACCGTCACGGCGGTTTCGACCGCCAGTTCGGACTGCGCCAGCGCCATCACCAGCGCGTGCGGATCGGCCCCGCCGGTCATCGCCGCCTGGGCGATGTCCTCGCCCTGTTTCAGGGTCGCGGCGAAGTCACCGGCGAGGTTGCCGAATGCCGCGCCTGCCCCGTCCGGCTGCGCCTTTGGCGCGGTGGCCGGGCGGGTGGCCGCATAGCCTTGTGTCGCCAGGGCGGATTTGACGTCCATTCCGGACCCTCCTATCTGCGAAGCAGTTCGAGCAGGCTGCGGCCCATGTCGCGCGCCTGCTCGAACATCTTGAGGTTCGCCTCGTAGCTGCGCTGCGCTTCGCGCGCGTCAGCGATTTCGATCACCAGATCGACGTTCGATCCATCGTAGTGACCGGTTTCGTCCGCCATCGGATGCGTGGGGTCGTAGATCCGCGGCAGCGCGCCGGGGTCGAGCCGCACCGGACCGGGTTCGACCCGGCCGGTTGCGCGCCCGTGCTCCAGCACCTGCTCGAAGGCGACGATCTTGCGCCGGTATCCCGGCGTGTCGGTGTTGGCGATGTTCTCCGACACATGCCTGAGTCGCGCGGCCTGGCTGGCCATGCCGCTGGTCGCCGCGCGGACGGAGGAGAGAAGGTCGCTCATGGTCCTGCCTCCTATGCTCGGCCCGAGACGGCGGCGCGCAGGACCGACATCGTCGAGCGATAGATCGCCAGCGCCCTGTCGTGGTCGCGCTTGGCCTCGGCGGCGGCGAACATCTCGGTTTCAAGGGTGACGGTGTTGCCATCGGGCGAGGCCGCGCCGGGGCGCTGAACCTCGCGCGCGGTCAGCTCGGCGCTGCCGCTTGCACCGGCAATGTGCCCGGATCGGGTGGCACGCATTGCGTCGCCGCCGGTGCGAAACACCTCGGAGAATGGCGCCAGGTCGCGGGCGCGGTAGCCCGGCGTATCAACGTTGGCCACGTTTTCGGCGATGGCCGCCTGACGCGCGGCACCGTATCGCGCCAGGCCCTGCGCCAGTTGAAGGACTTCCAGTTTTTCGAACATCGGGTTTCTGCCTCGATTGCGTTCAACCAAGGCTTAACTCTGATTCGTTTATAAACGGTTTCACCAAGGCCGGGAGGGCAGGATGAAACAGTTCGGATTTGAAAATCTGGTCGCCGAGGTGGCCGCAATTCCGGTCGCGCGCGATATCGGGCGCGTGGTGCGGATCGGGCGCGGCACCATCGAGGTCACGGGCCTGTCGCATGTCGCGGGCCATGGCGACATGGTGACGATCGGCGGCGATGGGCGGCGCGGCGAGGTTCTGAGCCTTGCGGAAGACCTGGTCTGCGTCCTGCCCGATGGCGATGTCGAGGGGCTTCGGATCGGGGCGGAGGTGGCCCTGGTCGGGACCAGCCAGATCGCGCCGGACGATGGCTGGATCGGCCGGGTGATCGATCCGATGGGCGAACCGCTCGACGGGCGGCCGCTGTTGCGCGGGCGCGATGCGCGGGCGTTGCGCGGCCAGCCGGTGAACCCGACCGAACGGCGGGTGCTGGGCACGCGGCTCGAAACCGGGCTGGCGGTGTTCAACACCATGTTGCCGATCGTGCGCGGGCAGCGCATCGGGCTGTTCGCCGGGTCGGGTGTGGGCAAGTCGACTTTGCTGGCGAAACTTGCCCGCGGGGTTCATGCCGATGTCGTCGTCATCGCCCTGATCGGTGAGCGCGGGCGCGAGGTGCGCGAATTCATCGAGCGGGTGCTCGGGACCGCCGGCATGGCGCGCGCGGTGGTGGTGGCGGCCACGTCGGACCAGTCGCCCTTGGTGCGCCGGCGCTGCGGCTGGACGGCGATGGCGGTGGCCGAACACTTCCGCGACCAGGGCCGACACGTTTTGTTGCTGGCCGATTCGGTGACGCGGTTCGCCGAGGCCCATCGCGAGATCGCACTTGCCGCCGGCGAGGGGGGCAGCCTGCGCGGCTTCCCGCCCTCGACCGCGCACCAGATCACCACGTTGTGCGAGCGGGCCGGGCCGGGGGCCGGCTCAGGCGGTGACATAACGGCGGTGTTTTCGGTCCTGGTGGCCGGTTCGGACATGGAGGAGCCCGTGTCCGACATTCTGCGCGGGGTGCTCGACGGGCATGTCGTGCTTGACCGGAAGATCGCCGAACGCGGCCGGTTTCCCGCCATCGACCTGCTGCGGTCGGTGTCGCGGGCGCTGCCGGATGCCGCGAATGCTGCGGAAAACACGCTGATCGGCGAGGCGCGGCGCCGGCTTGGGGCCTACGACCGCTCGGAGATGATGATCCGCGCCGGGCTTTATGCCGCCGGTTCGGATCCCGCGCTCGATGCGGCGATCGAAAGCTGGCCGGCGCTCGATGCGTTCCTGGCCCAGGACGAACGCGAGGACAGCGCTGCCAGTTTCCGCCGGCTGGCCGCCTGTCTTGCGTCAGAAAGCGCCCGAAACGAAGAGGGCGCCGATGACAGCACCGGCTAGATGGATTGCAGCAGTGTCAGGGCCACCGCGCCGGGGGACATGCTTGCGCCGCCGTCCGCGATCTGGGCGCGCATGAGGAACAGCCGGTTCAAGTCTTCGAGCCGGTCGGGGTCGGCAAACTGGCTGACCTCGCCAGAGCCGAACACCGCCGCGGCCCGCTCGCGGAAAACGCCGAGCTGACGGTCGATGTCGAGTATCGCCAGGCTTGACGGCAGGCCAAGCGCGGTTTCGAACACCTTTCGCAACGGCTCGTTTCCCATGACGGCGAACCAGCGCCCGTCGGCGGTGTTGTCGGATTCGACGATGGTGCCCAGATCCCGGGGCAGCGACATCGCAAGGCGCATGTCAGGGTTCTGCTCGCCAACCGCGATTTCAAACTGCCGGCCGCGATAGGATGACAGAATCTCGTCCGCAAAATCGCTGAGCCTGGTGCGCGGTGTGCCAAGGTCGAAGCCGAACGCCTTGGTCATCGCGAGGTAGCGTTTGTCGACCATTCGATTGGCCAGGCTGTCGGGGGCGATGGACCCGCCCTCGAGCACCTGGCGGATGAAGGCCTTGTTCGGCAGGTCGTCGTCCAGCCCGAAGGCGCCAAGCGCGACCTTGAGCAGGCGGTAGTCGCCGACAAGATCGGCGGCACTGTCGATGCTGCCGATCTTCTCGGCGAAATAGGCGGTGTCGCGCGAGATCGCCGGGGTGGCCTCGTGGGCTGCCGCCTGTGCAGCGCGGGTGCGTTGCAGAAATGCCCAACCGGCCATGCCGCCGAAGGGAACGATCGGTTGGAAACCCATGGCTCAGGCCCGGGCCGGTGCGGCGGCGAACAGCCGTTCTTCGCGCGGCAGAAGCGCGCGCAGGGCCTTGAGCGCTTGGTAGACCTGGCCGCCCACCACCGCCTCGGTCGCTTCGGTCAGCCGGGACCGGCTGTCGTGGTCGGTCAGCACCTGGCTGAGTTGTTCGATCCCGCGCAGGAGTTGCAGGCGGGCCTCGTCCTTGTCGGCGTCGCCGGACAGGACAAGCTGCGCGATGTAGCACACGCGGCGCACCGGCGTCGTCACCTCCTCGGGGTGGATGGCATCGCGAAGGCGCAGGATGTTGGCGTTGGGCGAGACGATAGAGAGCCGCGAGCGCCTGTCGCCGTTCTCGATCACCGCACCGTTGATCAGGACCCGTTCCTTCGGGCCGAGTTTCAGAACCAGGCCGGTCATGCGGCCACTCCGCTCGTGCGCAGCCCGCGCATGATGGCGGTGTTGATGTCGACCAGCGCCTCGGCGGTGTCGTCGCCGCGCAGGACCTTGCGGCTGTGCTGGGTCGTGAACTCGGCGAGGTAGAAGATCTGCGCGCGCAACCCGGGTGGCAGGGCGTTGCCGTCTTCGGCGACATCGGCGGCCAGCATGGTCCAGAGCCGGCGATTGGCGTGAAGGGCCTGGGCGAGGTCGGCGAAACCCGGCCGCCCGCGCGCTTCGGCGGTCCGCAGGCGGTGGGTGACGAGCGCGAAGGCGTCGTATTCGGTGCCGCGCGTCGTGCGGATCGGGGTCTTGTTGGCGGCATAGGCCGTTTTGGCCATGGAAAGAGCGGTCACGGGTTATCCTATCGCTGGAATGTGGGGATGGGTGGGGATGGCGAGGCGCCGGAGCGGCGCCCCGCCCGGGCGCCCTATCGGAACAGCGACAGGATGTTCTGCGGCGCTTGGTTGGCGATGGAAAGCGCCTGGGTGCCCAGCTGCTGCTGCACCTGGAGCGCCTGCAAGCGGGCCGAAGCCGCCTCCATGTCCGCATCGACCAGCGATCCGATCCCGCTTTTCAGCGAATCGGTGAGCTTGCCGATGAAGTCGTTCTGGGTCTCGATCCTGCCCTGGGCCGAACCGAACGAGGCGGATGCGTCGATCGCGTTGTCGATGAAGGTCTCGATGTTGTCGAGCGCGGCGGTCGCACCGGCCGAGGTCGTGACGTCGATGCTGGAAAGCCCGAACAGGCCGCCCGACGCCTCGCCATCGGCGTTGCCGGACAGCGAGAATGCCGCCGAGCTGCCGTTGTTGTCGACCTTGAGAGACCAGGCGCCGGTCGTGCTGTCCTGTACCACCCGCGTGGTGAGGTCCGCATTGCCAGCCGAATCGACGGCGATCTTCAACCCCTTGGCCACGTCCTCCATGGATTCGCCGGCCCCGGCGATATAGTCGTAGGAGGCCGAGCCGATTGTGACCTTGTAGCTGTCGCCTTCGTTGACCGCGGCCGATGTCGAGAACGCGATGCTCTCGGCGCGTTCGGCGATATCGCCCGATGTCAGCGAGAGCGAGCCGGTGCCATTCAGCGTGGTGATCAGCACGTCGCCGTCGCCTGCCGTGGTTTCGGCCGTCGCGATGGCGACCTCCTCGAAGGCACGGGTCGTGCTGATGGTCAGGTCGCCGCCGGAGCTCGAGGCGGAAATCCCCTCGAGGCCGAGACCGTTGATCGCGCCTTCGAAATAGGCGGCAACATCGCTGACGCTGTCGCCGGTCTGGAACGTATAGGCAAGCTCCACGCCCGCGACGGTCAGGTTGGCGACATCATTGTTGGCCCAGGTGTTGCCCACGCTCACGATCGCGGTGTTGGCGGTATTGGCGACGGCGGCGGCGGATGCGGTGCCGTTCGCGGCCAGCGATGCGCCGGTGCCGAAGGTGCCTTGGCCGGTGGTCATGTCCTGGCGCGCGACGGTGATGTTCGAGGCGGTGACGCTGCCGTCCGAGGCGCGGTCAAGCGAGGAGAGGATGTTCACGTCATCACTGCCCTGCACCATGTTCAGCCCGTTGAACTGGGCTGCGCCCACGACCGAGGCGATCTGGTTGCGCAAGGCGGCGATGTCGGTCTGGATCTTTTCGCGGTCGACGTTTTCTTCCTGCGCGGCGACGATCTTGCCCTTCATCTGGGTAAGAAGGTCGGTGACGGTTTCGGTTGCCTGGCGGGCCACCGCGACTGTCGATTCGCCCAGCGACAAGCTGTCGGAGATCGCGGTGAAGCCGTTCACGTCGGCCTCCATCACCTTGGAAATCGCCCAGACGGCGGAATTGTCCTTGGCGCTGGCCACGGCCTTGCCGGTCGAGATTTCGCTTTGCGTCTTGGCGAGGTTCGAGTTGATCGACTTGAGCGTCTGGAGCGCGACCATCGCGCTGGAATTGGTGAGAATACTGGACATGTTTCAGTTCCTTCAGTCGTAAGGCGCCATTTTGCGCCTGGTGAGCGGTCCGCCCGGTTCGGGGCTGGTTCAGGGCCGTTCTGACCTCTGCGGATCGGTCGCCGTCCGCGCCACCCCCTCAGGATGCGACTGCACCCTGCGCGACCAGTGCTGAAGGAAGGGTGAATTCGAACGGGTCGGATATCGCGGATTTTAGGCGAATTCGATGCGGTCGCTCAGGCGCGCCGGATCAGGCCGGACGGCTGCCGGGTGAGATCGCGTGGCGCGCCATCGCGCCCGTAGGTGCGCAGGGCCGCCCCAGGGCGCTCCAGTGCCGCCAGCCGCTCCTGCGCCGCGCGAAATCCGCGCGCCGCCGCGTTCAGCAGGCTCTGGTTGCGCCGCGCGGACGCGCGAATCCGGTCGAGCGCGGCGGCATCTTCGGGCTGCGCGCGAAGGCCGGCGAAACCCGCGTCCTTTTCGCGGGTCAGCCGCATGAGCCCGTCGAAATCGCCAGCAAGGATCAGCGTCCGCTCCCGCTCCAGCAGGTCTTCCAGCGCATCACGATTCGTGCCCGTGTCAGTCCGCCCCATGCGAACGTTCCTTCATCGCCTCGAAGAGTGATTCGGCCAGGCCGATTCCCCCCGCGGCGACCATGCCACGGGCCTGTTCCAGTCGCAGAAACGATGCAAACTGCTCCTCACCCGGGCCGCCGCCGAAGGCTTTTGGCGCGGCGCCGAGTTGCGCGGATGCGAACATTTCGGCCAGAAAAGTCGCCTCGAGCTCGCGGGCGGCGGCCATCAGGGGATCGGGTCCGGTCGCTGGGGCCTGCGGGGTGGCCAGCGTGAGGGAGACAGGGGTCATTCGATTCGGTCCAATTCGATGCGCTTTCGGCCATCTTGGCGCGCGCCGGTAAAGATTCGGTAATTGTTCTGCGCCAAAGTGCGGAAATCGGCGTCAGAAAACCCGGGATGATCATGCAATTTCCAGTATCCGCACCCAGCCCTTGCGCGGCCCCAGTCCTTGCCGGCGTGGCTGCCGGCGTGGCGCAGCCTGATCCGGGGCAGGGGTTGGGCGGTGTTTTCGTTCTCGCGATGGCGGACCTGGTGGCGCCCCCAACCGCGGGCAGTTTGTCGGTTGGGCTCGAACCGTCGACGGGCAAACAGGCTGGCAAAGCGACGATGCCGGATGGGTCGGCGGGCTTTCGCGCTGTCGGGTCTTTTGTCAACGCAGTCTGGCCGGTGACATCGCCGGCCGGGCCACGGACGGGCGAGGTCCTGCAAGGCGCATCCGCAAGCGCAATCAACGCTCGTGACGCGATCCCGGCGCGGGGGGCGAAAACGCCGGACGAACCGCCCAGCTCGGTCGACCATCCGGCAGACCCGGCTGCGCAGGATGAATCGGCGGCGTTTCTACCGGCGCCTGACCTGGCGCAACGGGAGAGCGAGGCGGCGGCTGAGCCGATACCACCCACATTGGTTGCGGCGGCACCGGATCGCGCCGAGATACCCGCACCGCGCGCCCACGAGAAGGGCAGCGGTGCGGGGGGCCAATTCGTGAATGCGTCACGCGGCTCTGTCGCGACCGAATCCGCGGCGCCAGGCATTTCGGCGGCACCGCCCACGGATGTATTCGCCCCGGTTCGCACGGTGGCAGGTCATCACGCAGCGGACGCGGCACGAGCGATCGCACACGGCGCGCGACTGGAGTCTGGTCAGTCCCAGACCGCGCGGACGCCCGACCTCTCGACGCCTGCTCACCCCGGACCGGGGCTGCCGGGTGGCGCGGGAAAGACCGAGACACGGGAAACCGGCCCGGGCGGCGTTATGACGCGCAAAGCAGATGGCGGCCGGGAGGGAGAGCCGGGTGTGCCGGGCCGCCCGGTGTCGACCGCGCGCACAGTGGAGATCCCGTTTTCGGCCAGCCCGTCGCGGCTTGCCACCGCTCCCGATGGTTCGGCTTTGCAAACGCCTCAGGCCGTCGTCGGCGGGCCTGCGAAACCGACTGTTTCGTCGCCGGCGACCACACAGCCCGGCGAGTATCCGCAACCGCCCGTCGCAGCAGGGGAAACCGCACCGCGCGCTGACGCGCCACCCGGCGAAAAGCCCCTGCAACGGGTGCCACCGGTCGCATCCGCAGCACCTCGTGAGGGCACGCAGACCAGCGTGCCTGCCCCCCATCCTGCGGCAGGGTCCGCATCGCCGGGGACACCGAACGTCACGCCGTTGCCGGGCGCCCCGGCATCCCGCGAGGTCAACGCCCCTGCCCAGACGCCCGAAGCTCAGGTTGGGCGCACGGCGTCATCGCCCACCGCCGCGGGGCAGATCCCGAAACAGGCCAGTTCCGCAACGCCGGCGGAGGCCGGTTCGCAACCGTCACCCGCCCTCGAACCGGACCTTGCAGAGGGCATCTCGCCGCCCGGCGCCGAGGTCTCGCCGCGCGCGGCGGGCGGGCGTGGTGACTTCGTGTCGCCCGCCAATGCCCCTGATCTGGCTCGCGGCGTTGCGGTTCAGATTGCCCAAACCGTGACTCAGGGAGGCTCGCGTTCATTGGACGTGACGCTTCAGCCCGAAGAGCTGGGCCGATTGCGGATTTCGATGAGCTCGGAACACGGCGCTCTCGCCGTGACGTTGCAGGCCGACCGGCCCGAGACGCTCGACCTGATCCGGCGGCATATCGACTTGTTCGCCGAGGAGTTGCGGCGGCTGGGGCATGGTTCGGTCGGGTTCAGTTTCCAGCATGGATCGCCGGGGGGCGGTGGCGCACAGCCCGGCGCCGCGATGACCCCGCCCGGCGGCGAGCCGCCAACGCTGCCCGCCGATATCGCCGCTGAAGCCGCCATGACACCCGCGCCGGTCCCGCTTGGCCCGCGCGCCGGGATCGACATCAGGATTTGACCAAGGAGACCGCGATGGAAATCGCCACTGCCAACACCCCACAGATCACCCCCGCCAGCGCGGCGACGCCGGCCCCGTCCGCGGGGCAGATGATCTCGTCGGATTTCGAGACGTTCCTGAAAATGCTGACCGTCCAGATGCAGAACCAGGACCCGATGAACCCGATCGAGAGCACCGATTACGCGGTTCAGCTTGCCACCTTTTCCGGGGTCGAGCAGCAGGTCAAGACCAACGACCTGCTGTCGGCGCTGGGCAAGCAGCTTGGCGCGATGGGAATGACCGACCTGGCCGGCTGGGTCGGGATGGAGGCGCGCGCCGCCGCGCCGGTCTGGTTCGACAACCGGCCGATTTCGCTGCACCCCGAACCGGCCAGCGGGGCGCAAAGAACCGTGCTGGTGGTGCGCGACAGTGCCGGGGCCGAGCGAGATCGGATCGAGCTTCCGGTGTCGGATCAGCCGGTCGAATGGGCCGGGGTGGATGCCTTTGGCCAGCCGTTTTCCCCGGGTCTCTACAGCTTTTCGCTGCTCAGCCTGTCGCAGGGCGAGGTGATCGGCGAAGACCCGGTGGCGGCCTATTCCGAGATCGTCGAAGCCCGGGTGGAGGAGGGCGAGACCATTTTGGTCCTGAATGGCGGGGCCGAGGTCAGGGCTGGCGATGTCGGCTCGCTGCGCGCGCCGAGAGAGGCGGAATAGGCCGGCCCGGGCTTGCCACAGCGCAGGCACGGCCCTAGCGTGCGCGCCTTCGAAGGGCGCGCGTGGTGACGGCAAAGGTGCAGGCAGACAAACCCGATGGCAGCGGAGCGGCGGAACCGCCCGCCGCGCTGGTGGCGCATTGGGTCGCGGCCGGGGTTGTTGCGCCGAAAGCGCGCTGGCAGGCCTTGCCGGGCGGCAATACCAACCGGGTCTGGCGGATCGTGCCGGCCGGGCCCGGCGCGCCGGTGTTGGTGTGCAAGCTCTACCGCCCCGGCGGCGAGACGCCGCTGTTCGCCAACGATCCCGCAGCCGAAGCCTCGGCGTTGCGGGCCCTGTCCGGCACCGGGCTGGCCCCGGATTTCGTTGCGGACGCCGCGACCGAGGCGGGCGGCAGCCTGATCTATCTGCATGTCGCGGGCCGCGTCTGGCGCCCGCAGGATGATGCGGGCGCGGTGGCGCGTGCGCTGGCCTGTCTGCATTCGCAACCGCTGCCGCCCGACCTGCCGCCGCGCCCGAGCGATGCGCGGGCGATGCGCGACCAGGCGCGGGCGATGCTGGCGGATATCGGGCAGGCCGGGGCCGAACTTGCCGCGCAGGAGCCGCCGGAGGCCCCGACCTCCGGGGCCGCGCCGGTGTTCGTGCATGGCGATGCGACCGCCGGAAATGTTCTGGTCACGCCCGCCGGGGTCACGCTGATCGACTGGCAATGCCCCGGGCGGGGCGATCCAGCGGGCGACCTGTCGCTGTTCTTGTCACCCGCAATGCAGGCGGTGTCGGGCAATGCGCCGCTGTCCGCGGCCAAGGCCGAGGCGTTCCTCGACGCCTATGGAAGGCCGGACATCGTGGCGCGCTTCCGGGCGTTGCAGCCGTTGTTTCACTGGCGCATGGCGGCCTATTGCCTGTGGCGCGCGGCGCGCGGCGATGCCGGTTATGCCCGGGCGGCAAAGCTGGAAGGCCAAGCGCTCGGCGCCGCGCTCAGAGGATAGACACCAGCCAGACCCCGGCCAGCGCGATGCCGCCACCCAGCGCGACATAGCCCATCGCGCGATAGGGCCGGGCGCGGCGTTCGTCCTGCGGCGGGTGTGCCTGGCGGATCAGCGCCGCCTCGGCCAATCCCGGCAGGCGCGGGCCGAACCGGGCCAGCACCCGGGCGGTCTTGGCAAGGTCGGTCAGCACCGCTTTGGGGCCGATCGAATCGGAGATGTAGGTTTCGACCACCGGGCGGGCGACCTGCCAGATGTTGATATGCGGGTTGAGCGAGCGCGCGACGCCCTCGACCACGACCATGGTGCGCTGCAGCAGGATCAGCTCGGTCCGGGTCTGCATCCCGAACCATTCGGTCACCTCGAACAGGTAATGCAGCAGCCGGCCCATCGAGATCTGGGTGGCGTCCATGCCGAAAATCGGCTCGCCCACGGCGCGCAGCGCACGGGCGAACTCGTCGACATCCTGATCGGCGGGGACGTATCCGGCCTCGAAATGCACCTCGGCCACGCGGCGGTAATCGCGGCGGATAAAGCCGAACAGGATCTCGGCATAGACCCGGCGGGTGTATTCGTCGATCCGCCCCATGATCCCGAAATCCAGCGCGACGATGTCGCCGTTCAGAGCAAATTTCAGGTTTCCCTGGTGCATGTCGCCGTGAAAGAAGCCGTCGCGCAGCGCGTGGCTGAGAAACAGGTGCAGCACCCGGTTGCCCAGCGCCTCGCAGTCCAGCCCGGCCTCACGCACGCGCCCGACCTCGTTGGCCGGAATGCCTTCGCCCCAGCCCAGCGTCATCACCCGCTTCGAGGTCAGCCCCCAGTTGACCGCCGGCACCACGAACCCTGCATCGTCCTTGGTGTTCTCGGCGAATTCCGAGGCCGAGGCGCTTTCCAGCCGCAGATCAAGCTCGCCCATCACCGTATCTTCGAAGTGCTGCACCACGTCCGAGGGGCGCAACCGGCGTGACATCGGCAGCATCGCCTCGAGGATCGCGGCGGCGAAATGGAACGCGTCGAGGTCGGTGCGGAAGGCGCGCTCGATGCGCGGGCGCAGCACCTTGACGGCCACCTCTTCGCCGGTGGCGGCGATGCGGGCGCGGTGAACCTGGGCGATCGAGGCGGCGGCGATCGGGGGCGAGAATTCCGAGAATACCGCGTCGACCTCGATCTCAAGCTCGGCTTCGATGGTCTGTCGCGCGATCTCGGTGGGAAACGGCGGCAGCTTGTCCTGCAGATAAGCCAGTTCGCGCGCCAGGTCTTCGCCGACCACGTCGGGCCGGGTCGACATGGTCTGGCCGAACTTGATGTAGGCCGGGCCAAGCGCCGTCAGCGCGCGGGTCAGCGGCGGGCGCTCCGGGTCGCCCTTGTGGCCGAGAAAGGCAAAGGGCCAACTCACCACGCGCACCGCCACGCGCACCAGCGGCGGCGCCTCCATCGCCTCCAGCACCACGCCCAGCGCGCCGGTCCGGGCAAAGGTCGCCCCGGTGCGCACCAGGCGCCAGATGTTGTGCGGCCCGCGCATCAGATCTTCCAGCCGGAGTGCAGCGCCGCGATGCCCATCGACAGGTTGCGATAGCTCACGTTCTCGAACCCCGCCTCGCGGATCATGGCCGCGAAGGTTTCCTGGTCGGGGAACTTGCGGATCGATTCGACGAGGTATTGATAGCTGTCGGAATCGTTGGCTATCAGCTTGCCCATGCGCGGGATCACGTTGAAGGAATAGAGGTCATAGACCTTCTGCATCAGCGCATTCGGGATCTGGCTGAATTCGAGCACCATCAGCCGCCCACCCGGGCGCAGCACGCGGAAAGCCTCGGACAGCGCGTCGGGGATGCGGGTGACGTTCCGGATGCCGAAACTGATGGTGTAAACGTCGAAGGCATTGTCCGGGAACGGCAGCGCCATCGCGTCGCCCACCACCCAGTCAAGGCTCGCCGCCATGCGCCCGGCCTCGGCGCGTTTGCGGCCCTCGACCAGCATCGATTCCGTCATGTCCAGCACGGTGGCCCGCGCCGTCGGCGCGCGGTCGAGAAAGCGGAAGGCGATATCGCCGGTGCCGCCGGCCACGTCGAGCAGCTTTTGCCCCGGGCGCGGCGCCAGCCAGTCCATCATCGCGTCTTTCCAGATGCGGTGGATGCCCATCGACATGGCGTCGTTCATGATGTCGTATTTCGAGGCGACGTTGGTAAAGACACCGTGGACCATCCCGGCCTTCTGGTCCTCGTCGACGGTTTGATAGCCGAAATGCGTGGTTTTCTTGTCTGGCGCTGTCATCGGCCCTTGTCCACAGGTGCAATCTGACCCCTCATATAGCGCCGGGCAGGGGCAGACAATGGAAGGGGCCGCGCCAATGCCGGAATTGCCGGAAGTCGAGACAGTGCGCCGCGGGCTGGCGCCGGTGATGATGGGCCAGAGGATCGCCCGCGCCGAGGTGCGGCGCGAGGGTCTGCGCTGGCCGTTTCCGCCGGACATGGCGGCGCGGCTGACCGGGGCGACGGTCACCGCGCTGGGACGACGGTCGAAGTATATCCTGGCCGATCTCGACACCGGCGAGACGCTGTTGATCCATCTGGGCATGTCCGGGCGGATGCTGATTTCCGGCACCAGCCTGGGCAAGTTTCACCACCATCACCCGGCGCCGGAAAAGCACGATCATGTCGTCATGGACATGGACGGCGGCGCGCGGATCACCTTCAACGACGCTCGCCGGTTCGGCGCGATGGACCTGTTCGCCATCGGCAGCGCGCATCCCCTTCTGGCCCGGCTGGGGCCGGAGCCGCTGGGCAATGCGTTTCACGAGGATTACCTCGTCGCGGCGCTGGCGGGGAAGAATACGCCGATCAAATCCGCCCTTCTGGACCAGCGTATCGTCGCCGGGCTGGGCAATATCTATGTCTGCGAGGCGCTCTTTCGGGCCGGTATCCATCCGGCGCGCAAGGCAGGCGCGATCTCGGCTGCGCGCATTGCGGGGCTGGTGCCGATCATCCGCGCGGTGCTGACGGATGCGATCGCCGCCGGCGGTTCGTCCTTGCGCGACTACCGGCAGGCGGACGGCGAGTTGGGCTATTTCCAGCACGGGTTCCGGGTCTATGGACGCGAGGGCGAACCCTGCCCGACCGAGGGTTGCGCGGGCCGGGTGCGCCGGATCGTGCAGGCCGGGCGGTCGAGCTTCTATTGCCCGCGTTGCCAAAGATGACTTGATCCTTTGGGCGGGACTCGCATAGGAGTCGGACCCTGACGGCAGCCCAAGGGATGGATCGGGAACGCTCATGGCCTACAAGAACATCATCGTCGATATCGAGGACAACATCTGCACGGTCCGGCTCAATCGCCCGGACGTGATGAACGCTCTCAGCATCGACCTGCTGCGCGAGCTTGGCGAGGCGCTGGGCGAGGCGCAGAAGAACGACAAGGTGCGCTGCTGCATCGTCACCGGCTCGGAAAAGGCGTTCGCCGCCGGGGCCGACATCAAGATGATGAGCACGAAAAGCTTCGTCGAGGTGTTCGCGGGCGACCTGTTCACCGCCGAGGAACAGGCGATCCTGCGCATCCGCAAGCCGATCATCGCGGCGGTGTCGGGCTATGCGCTCGGCGGCGGTTGCGAACTGGCGATGATGTGCGACTTCATCATCGCGTCGGATACCGCGAAATTCGGCCAGCCCGAGGTGAACCTGGGCGTCATGGCCGGCATGGGCGGCACCCAGCGCCTGACCCGGCTGGTGGGCCGGGCCAAGTCGATGGACATGAACCTGACCGGGCGCTTCATGGACGCCGAAGAGGCCGAACGCGCCGGGCTGGTCAGCCGCGTGGTGCCCGCCAAGAAGCTGATGGAAGAGGCGCAGAAGGCGGCCCGCAAGATCGCCGAGAAAAGCATGGTGTCGGTCATGGCGATCAAGGAGGCGGTGAACCGCGCCGAGGAAATGCCGATGACCGAGGCGACCCTGTTCGAGCGCCGCCTGTTCCATTCGCTGTTCGCGACCGAGGATCAGAAGGAGGGCATGGCCGCCTTCCTCGAAAAGCGCGAACCGCAGTTCCGCGACCGTTAGAGGCCGACGTTTCCGGGGGGCTTCACAACGCGGCGAAAACCTCGTAAGAGGCCCCCACATGCGCGTGAGACCCGCTTTGGTCGGATGAGCCGGTTTGGAAAACCCCGGTCGGGTCTCGTTGCGCGACAGAATTGAAATCGAGACCCGGGAAAGGGAAAGACCAATGGCGAATTCGCCCCAAGCAAAGAAACGCGCTCGTCAGAACGAGCGCCGCATGGACATCAACAAAGCCCGCCGTTCGCGCATCCGCACCTATCTGCGCCGCGTCGAAGAGGCGATCGCCTCGGGCGACCAGACCAAGGCCGCCGCCGCCCTGAAAGCGGCCCAGCCCGAACTCATGCGCGGTGTTACCCGTGGCGTCCTGCACAAGAACACCGCCTCGCGCAAAATGTCGCGCCTGTCGGCGCGGGTGAAGGCGCTGGGCTGAGCGCCGTTCGCAAGGCCAGACTGCGGCCAAACTACAACGCTGGGGCGCGCCTTCGGGCGCGTCTTTTTTTGTCCGCGGCCGGTTTTCCTGTGAAAAAATCGGATTCGTGAAAGGCACCCGGGATTCGTTTCCGCCTTTTCAGAGTCAAGGTTGAAGATCGGTTGCGAAGCGCGCGACCCGACCGCTAATTTGCCCAGGCGATTCACTTCGCTGACTTGGGAAAACGACTCGGGGCGCGCAGGTCCGGCGACAATGCCGCCGGCAGCCTATCGCGAACGGTCCGGGGGGACGGTTCGCGGTGTCGTCACGACATGATTGACCGAACGGGGGGTGGGGATCCTGGCGTTCGGTCGTCCGTTACCGCCACCGGCGCGCCTGCGCCGTGGGCGCATGTCTTTCCATGTCAGCGTGCCATTTCGGCACAGGATTGCAGCCCGTGACCACAGCGTCGCGGGGCGCCGCGATTTGGCCGGCGTGACGGGACAGACAATCGCCGCGATGCGGCCAGGGACAGATTCGGGTCGGAACGAGAATGACAAACGAGCACTGGGGCAAGGTCCGCGATTCGCTGCAACAGGCAGTCGGTCAGAACAACTACCGCAACTGGATCGAGCCGCTGGAGTTCGCCGAGCTTGAGGACGGTGTCGCGACGTTCCTGGTGCCGACCAACTTCATGAGCAACTGGGTCGAGCGGAATTTCGGCGACCAGATCCTGCAACACCTGGTGCGTTCGGGTGCCGAGGTCTCGCGGCTGGTGTTCGCGGTGCCCAAGCTCGACAAGAGCCCGGCGGCCACGCCGGACCGCGCGACCGGCGCGAGGCCCGTCCGGGCCGAGGGCGACGACCTGCCTGGCGCGCTCTTGGACAACAGGTTCACCTTCGACAGTTTCGTGGTCGGCAAGCCCAACCAGCTTGCCCATGCCGCCGCCCGCCGGGTGGCCGAGGGCGGACCCGTCACCTTCAATCCGCTGTTTCTTTACGGCGGCGTGGGGCTGGGCAAGACCCACCTGATGCACGCCATCGCCTGGGACATGCGCGCGCGCGACCCGTCGCTCAAGGTGGTTTATCTGTCGGCGGAACAGTTCATGTATCGCTTCGTGCAGGCGCTGCGCGAAAAGCAGATGATGGATTTCAAGCACCTGTTCCGCTCGGTCGACGTGCTGATGGTGGACGACGTGCAGTTCATCGCCGGCAAGGAATCGACGCAGGAGGAATTCTTTCATACCTTCAACGCGCTGGTGGATCACAACAAGCAGATCATCCTGTCGGCCGACCGCGCGCCGGGCGAGATCAAGGATCTCGAGGACCGCATCCGCTCGCGCCTGCAATCGGGGCTGGTGGTGGACCTGCACCCGACCGACTACGAACTGCGCCTGGGCATCCTGCAAACCAAGGTCGCCCGCTACCGCGAGCAATACCCGGAACTCAAGATCGCCGACGGAGTGCTGGAATTCATCGCCCACCGCCTCACCACCAACGTGCGGGTGCTCGAGGGCGGCCTGATGCGGCTGTTCGCCTTTGCCTCGCTGGTCGGGCAGGAGATCACGCTGGAAAAGGCCCAGGACGCGCTGGCCGACATCCTGCGCATGACCGACCGCAAGGTCACGGTCGAAGAGATCCAGCGCAAGGTGGCCGAGCATTACAACATCCGCATGTCCGACATGGTCGGCCCCAAGCGTCAGCGCGTTGTGGCGCGTCCGCGCCAGGTGGCGATGTGGCTGGCCAAGGAACTGACCACCCGCAGCCTGCCCGACATCGGGCGCCGCTTTGGCGGGCGCGACCATACCACGGTGATGCACGGGGTGCGCCGGATCGGAGAGCTGATCAAGACCGACTCGCAGATCGCGGAGGATGTCGAGCTTCTGCGCCGCGCGCTCGAGGCCTGAGACGCGGCGCCACGTGCGTCGCACAGCCCTTGACGGCCTTGGGAAACTCTCGGAAAGTCCAGAAAAATCTTGCGACGGACGCGTCACGGGCTATGGTCGGCGTCCCTATATTTGCCGGGAGTGGGACATGAAGATTTCCATCGAACGCGCCTCGCTGCTCAAGGCGGTCGGGCAGGCGCAATCGGTTGTCGAGCGGCGCAACACCATCCCGATCCTGGCCAACGTGCTGATCGAGGCCGAGGGCAGCAATGTCTCGTTCCGCGCCACCGATCTGGATATCGAGGTGGTCGACCGCGTGCCGGCGATGGTCGAGCGCGCCGGCGCCACCACCGTCAGCGCCGTGACCCTGCACGAGATCGTGCGCAAGCTGCCCGATGGGGCGCTGGTGGTGCTGGCCGACGATGGCGCCTCGGGGCGTTTGACGGTCGAGGCCGGGCGCTCGAACTTTTCGCTGGCCACGCTGCCGCGCGAAGACTTCCCGGTGATGGCCAGTTCGGAATACAGCGCCAATTTCTCGGCCCCCGCGCCGGTGCTGCGGCGGCTGTTCGACAAGTCGAAATTCGCGATCTCGACCGAGGAGACGCGCTATTACCTCAATGGCGTCTACATGCACGTGGCCGAGGCCGAGGGCGGCAAGGTTTTGCGCTGCGTGGCGACCGACGGGCACCGGCTGGCGCGGGTCGATGCCGATCTGCCCGCGGGCGCCGAGGGTCTGCCCGGCGTGATCGTGCCGCGCAAGACTGTGGGCGAGTTGCGCAAGCTGCTTGACGATGACGAGGCCCAGATCGCGGTCTCGGTCAGCGAAACCAAGGTGCGCTTCGCGACCCCGGAAATCACCCTGACCTCCAAGGTGATCGACGGAACCTTCCCCGACTATGGCCGCGTGATCCCGACCGGCAACACCAAGAAGATGGAGGTTGACGCGCGCGAGTTCGCCCAGGCGGTCGACCGCGTCGCCACGGTGTCGAGCGAACGCTCGCGCGCCGTCAAGCTGGTGCTGTCCGAGGACAAGCTAATCCTGTCCGTGAACGCCCCCGACGCCGGGGCGGCGGAGGAAGAACTGGCGGTGGCCTACGGCGACGAGCCGATCGAGATCGGCTTCAACGCCAAGTATCTGCTGGAGATCGCCAGCCAGGTCGACCGGGAGAACGCGGTATTCCTGTTCGACACTTCCGGCCAGCCGGTGGTGATGCGCGAAGGCAATGACACCAGCGCGATCTATGTCGTGATGCCGATGCGCGTGTGACCGCTCTTTTCCTGCGCAACCTGACGCTCAGCCATGTCCGCTCGCATCGGCGCGCGGTGCTGGCGCTGGACGGGCGGCCGGTGGCGATTTACGGGGCGAACGGCGCGGGCAAGACCAACATCCTCGAAGCGGTCAGCCTGCTGTCGCCGGGGCGCGGTCTGCGCCGGGCCGCGGCGGACGAGGTCGCGCGCCGGCCCGAGGCGCTAGGCTGGAAGATCACCGCGCTTGTCCAGTCGCTGCACCAATTGCACGAGGTCGAGACCTGGGCCGAACCCGGCCAGCCCCGGCAAGTCACCATCGACTGCAAGACCGCGCCGCAACTGGCGCTGGGGCGGATCGCGCGCATGGTCTGGCTGGTGCCGGCGATGGACCGGCTCTGGACCGAGGGGTCGGACGGGCGGCGGCGCTTTCTCGACCGGATGGCGATGAGCTTTGAGCCGGGACATGCCGAGGCGGTGCTGACCTACGACAAGGCGATGCGCGAGCGTAACCGGCTTTTGAAGGACGGCGCGCGGGACCGGCACTGGTATCACGCGCTCGAGGCGCAGATGGCGCGGGCCGGGGCCGAAATCCAAGACAACCGCGCCGCGACGGTCGACCTTCTGGCCGGCGCGCAGGCCGAGGCCGAGACCGGCTTTCCCACCGCCGACCTGACGCTGCTGCATGCCGATGGGGCCGAGGACGGGCCGGAGGGCGAGGACGCGCTGCTGGCTGCTTTCGACGAGGGGCGGGCGCGCGACCTGATGGCCGGGCGCACGCTGGCCGGGCCGCACCGGGCCGATCTGGCCGCGACCTATGCCGCCAAGGGGGTCCAGGCCAAGGATGCCTCGACCGGCGAGCAAAAGGCGCTGCTGGTGTCGCTGATCCTGGCCAATGCTCGCGCCCTGGCGCGCGATTTCGGGGCGCCGCCGATCCTGTTGCTGGACGAGGTCGCGGCGCATCTGGACGCCACCCGCCGCGCCGCGCTCTACGATGAGATCTGCGCGCTCGGGGCGCAGGCCTTCATGACCGGCACCGGGCCGGAGTTGTTCGAGCCCCTGGGCGCGCGCGCACAACAGATCGAGGTTCGCGACGTGAACGGGGTCAGCGAGATCGAGGAAAGGACCGACACATGAGCCTGCCGTTGAACCGGGTGAATTTCATCACCCTCGCCGTGGCCGACCTGGCCCGTGCGCGCGCCTATTACGAGGCGCTGGGCTGGGTGCTGGAGGAGGCGATGGACAAGGTCGCTTTCTACGACATGAACGGTGCAAAGTTCGCCCTGTTCACGCTGGAAGGTCTGGCCGAGGAAACCGGGCGCGACATCGGCGAATTCAAGACCGGCGCGATGACGCTGGCCCAGAACCAGCCCTCGCCCGAGGCGGTGGACGCGGCCTATGCCCATGCGATCGCCTCTGGCGCGACCCCGGTGCGCGCACCGTTCAGGACCGATTGGGGCGGCTATTCCAGCTATGTCGCCGACCCCGACGGGCACCTTTGGGAGTTTGCTTTCAACCCGTTCTCGCCGCTTGACGAGGCCGGGCATATCGCCTGAGCCGGACCCCCAAATATGGGGGCGAAACGCTGGTAAACCGGGGCCGAACCCCCTATAACTTGCGCATTCATTCCAAGGAAGGCTTGCATGGCCGACGACGCGCAGAAGTCCCCGGAATACGGGGCGGATTCTATCCAGGTTCTCAAGGGACTAGAGGCGGTTCGCAAGCGCCCCGGCATGTATATCGGTGACACCGATGACGGCTCGGGCCTGCACCACATGGTCTACGAGGTCGTGGATAACGGCATCGACGAGGTGCTGGCCGGCCATGCCGACTCGGTGAACGTGAAGATCCACGCCGACAACAGCGTCTCGGTCACGGACAACGGGCGCGGCATTCCCGTGGGCATCCACGAAGAAGAAGGCGTCTCGGCGGCCGAGGTCATCATGACCCAGCTTCATGCCGGCGGCAAATTCAACCAGAACTCCTACAAGGTGTCGGGCGGCCTGCACGGCGTCGGCGTTTCGGTGGTCAACGCGCTGTCGGACTGGCTGGAACTGACGATCTGGCGCGAGGGCAAGGAACACCGGGTCCGGTTCGAACATGGCGACACGGTCGAGTCGCTCGAGGTCGTCGGCGACGCCGAGGGCCGGAAAGGCACGATGGTGCGTTTCATGGCTTCGACCGACACGTTCTCGAACCTCGACTACAGTTTCAAGACGCTGGAAAACCGGCTGCGGGAACTGGCGTTCCTGAACTCGGGCGTGCGCATCCTCCTCGAGGACGAGCGCCCGGCCGAGCCGCTGCGCACCGAGTTGCATTATGACGGCGGGGTGATGGAATTCGTCAAATACCTCGACCGGCACAAAAGCCCGATGATCCCCGAGCCGATCCACATGGTCGGTGAGCGCGACGGCATCACCGTCGAGGTCGCGATGTGGTGGAACGACAGCTATCACGAGACCGTTCTGCCGTTCACCAACAACATCCCGCAGCGCGACGGCGGCACCCACCTTGCGGGCTTTCGCGGCGCGCTCACGCGGACCATCAACCTGTACGCCAACTCCTCCGGGCTGGCGAAGAAGGAAAAGGTCAATTTCACCGGCGACGACGCCCGCGAAGGGCTGACCTGCGTTCTGTCGGTGAAGGTGCCGGACCCCAAGTTCTCGTCGCAGACCAAGGACAAGTTGGTATCGTCCGAGGTGCGCCCGGCGGTCGAGGGGTTGATGAACGAAAAACTCAGCGACTGGTTCGAGGAACACCCGGCCGAGGCCCGGATGATCGTCGGCAAGATCGTCGAGGCGGCGCTGGCGCGCGAAGCGGCGCGGAAGGCGCGCGAGATGACGCGCAAGAAGTCTGCGCTGGACGTGGCGTCGCTGCCCGGCAAGTTGGCCGACTGCCAGGAAAAAGACCCCGCCAAGCGCGAGCTGTTCCTGGTCGAGGGCGATTCCGCGGGCGGATCGGCGAAACAGGGCCGGTCGCGCCACAACCAGGCGATCCTGCCGCTCAAGGGCAAGATCCTGAACGTCGAGCGGGCGCGGTTCGACCGGATGCTGTCGAGCCAGGAGATCGGCACGCTGATCACCGCGCTTGGCACCGGCATCGGCCGCGACGAGTTCGACATCTCCAAGCTGCGCTATCACAAGATCATCATCATGACGGACGCGGACGTCGACGGCGCGCATATCCGCACGCTGTTGCTCACGTTCTTCTTCCGGCAGATGCCCGAGATCATCGAGGGCGGCTATCTCTACATCGCGCAGCCGCCGCTCTACAAGGTCGCGCGCGGCAAGTCCGAGGTCTACATCAAGGACCAGCCGTCGCTCGAGGATTACCTGATCCAGCAGGGCACCGAGGGCACCGTGCTCAAGCTGTCGAACGGCGAGGAGATCGCCGGGCAAGATCTGGCCCGCGTGGTCGAGGCCGCGCGCAGCGTGCGCCGGGTGCTCGACGCCTTCCCGACGCATTATCCGCGCAACATCCTCGAACAGGCGGCGCTGGCCGGGGCGTTCGACCCGGGCGCGGCCGATGGCGATCTGCAGGCGGTGGCCGACAACGTGGCCCGACGCCTTGACCTGGTCGCGGCGGAGTATGAGCGCGGCTGGCAGGGCCGGATCACCCAGGATCACGGCATCCGGCTGGCGCGCATCCTGCGCGGCGTCGAAGAGGTGCGCACGCTGGACGGGGCCGTCCTGCGCTCGGGCGAGGCGCGGCGGCTGGGCCAGATCAGCGCCGAGACCCGCGACCACTACCGCGACCCGGCCAATCTGGTGCGCAAGGACCGTGAGCAACTGATCCACGGCCCCACCGAACTGCTCGAGGCGGTGCTGGCTGAGGGCGAGAAGGGCCTGACCCTGCAACGCTACAAGGGTCTGGGCGAGATGAACCCCGATCAGCTTTGGGAAACCACGCTCGACCCCGAGGCGCGCACGCTTCTACAGGTCAAGGTCGACGATCTGGCCGAGGCGGACGACCTCTTCACCAAGCTGATGGGCGACGTGGTCGAACCGCGCCGCGAGTTCATACAGTCCAACGCCCTGTCGGTGGAAAACCTCGATTTCTGAGGCGCTGTAGGGGAGCGAGTATTTTTTTTCGCGGCGCGCATATTTTTTCGCGCTGTGGTCAATGCCCTGTTCGCATTTATTAGGCTTTTCAAGGGGGTTGGTTCGAAGCGCGTCACTTGGCGCTTCCTGCTTCGCTCAGCTTCATGTCGAGCCGCCTCAAGTTCATAGCATCGGGGCAGATATCGTCTCCGGCTGCAGTAGCCCGTTGCCCATCAAGCGACCTGTACAGCAAATAGGATGTCCGAATGCACAAGGGCCAGACCCGTGCAGCGGTCGACCTGGACGTCAAGGAGGGCGGATTCTGTAAAAAAACCCTTCAACCAGAAAACCGTCTCAAGAATTTGGAACATCGTTCCCGTGATGTACCACCCTGCAAACATCGTTTGCGATCTCGCTGCTTCTCGGGATGATGTTCTGCCGACCTGTCTTCTTTCCGTCGATTGGGGAGTTTTTCAACGAAATGGGCGGGAAGTGTGAATTCGCTGCGCTGCAGAAGTGACTTCCTTTAGCCGGCGAAGCGGAACTTCGACGCCACGAACCGGGTGCGGTCTTGCTTGGGAACAATTTTTCAGTGAGTAGGGTTGCACTCGCGCGTCCCGCCCCCAAGCGCAATGGGATTGCAGTCCGAAGGGCCGAGACTAAAGGCTCGGCATGGGAAAGCCGGGCCCACACCATAGCTGGGGCACGCCATTCCCAATGAAATTGTAAAGAGAGTTTACGGTGATGCAGTCCCCGCAGACGGCGGTGCAGGTGCCGCAGCGGCTGCGGGCACTGTGAACTGATGCGGTGGATGCCCCCACCCGTGGATGCCCCCACCCGACGGCATCGAGTGTGCCATAACGGTTTCGTAGGAACCAACGCGAGGGAGGCATCCATGTCAGAGATTAGCATTTTGGCGATTGATGTTGCCAAGGGCAGTTTTCAGGTTTGCGGCGTCATGGCGGACGGCGCTGTTGCATTCAATAGGTCGGTAACGCGCCCACGGCTGTATCAGCTCTTAGCGGAGCAAGCGCATTGTGTGGTGGCGATGGAGGCCTGTGCTACGTCGCATCATTGGGGCCGTGTTGCCCAGTCAAGTGGCCATGAGGTGCGGTTGATTCCGGCCGCCTACGTGAAGCCGTTCGTGAAACGCCAGAAGAATGACCGCGCCGACGCCGAGGCGATAGCCGAAGCGGCCAGCCGTCCCAGCATGCGGTTCGTTGCAGTGAAGAGCGCTGAG
>NZ_VSIY01000016.1 GCF_008086115.1 Maritimibacter fusiformis
TTACGCGAGGATTTTCGACACGACGCCCGAGCCGACGGTGCGGCCGCCTTCGCGGATGGCGAAGCGCAGGCCCTCTTCCATCGCGATCGGCGCGATCAGTTCGGCCTCGAACTTCAGGTTGTCGCCCGGCATCACCATCTCGGTGCCCGACGGCAGCGTCACCGTCCCGGTCACGTCCGTGGTGCGGAAGTAGAACTGCGGGCGGTAGTTGGCGAAGAACGGCGTGTGACGCCCGCCCTCTTCCTTGGTCAGGATGTAGACCTCGCACTCGAACTTGGTGTGCGGCGTCACCGAACCCGGCTTGCACAGCACCTGGCCACGCTCCACCGCGTCGCGGTCGATGCCGCGCAAGAGCACGCCCACGTTGTCGCCGGCCTCGCCGCGGTCAAGCAGCTTGCGGAACATCTCGACGCCCGTGCAGGTCGTCTTCTTGGTGTCCTTGATGCCGACGATCTCGATCTCGTCGCCCACGTTGATCACGCCACGCTCGATCCGCCCGGTCACAACCGTGCCCCGGCCCGAGATCGAGAACACGTCCTCGATCGGCATCAGGAACGGCTGATCGACAGCGCGCGCCGGCGTCGGGATGTATTCGTCCACCGCCGCCAGAAGCTCGCGGATCTTGTTCTCGCCGATCTCCGGGTCACGCCCCTCGAGCGCGGCCAGGGCCGAGCCCGCGATGATCGGGATGTCGTCGCCCGGATACTCGTATTCCGACAGCAGCTCGCGCACTTCCATCTCGACCAGCTCGAGCAGTTCGGCGTCGTCCACCTGGTCAACCTTGTTCAGGAACACCACCATGTAGGGAATGCCCACCTGGCGGCCCAAGAGGATGTGCTCGCGCGTCTGCGGCATCGGGCCGTCGGCCGCGTTCACCACCAGGATCGCGCCGTCCATCTGCGCCGCACCCGTGATCATGTTCTTGACGTAGTCGGCGTGGCCCGGGCAGTCGACGTGCGCATAGTGCCGCGCGTCGGTCTCGTATTCCACGTGCGCCGTCGAGATCGTGATCCCCCGCGCCTTCTCCTCCGGCGCCGCGTCGATCGCGTCATAGGCCTTGAAATCGCCGAAATACTTGGTGATCGCAGCCGTCAACGTCGTCTTGCCGTGGTCAACGTGACCGATCGTCCCGATGTTCACGTGCGGTTTGGAGCGTTCAAACTTTTCCTTAGCCATGATGGCCTCCTCTGGTCTTTACGGGCGGCGGGGTGAACCCCGCCCTACGGTGGATGGGTAGGGCGGGGGTCTCCCCGCCATCCCGGTTAAGCGTATTTCGACTGGATCTCGTCCGAGATGTTCTGCGGCACCGGATCGTAGTGGTCGAACTGCATGGTGAACTGGGCCCGGCCCGAGCTCATCGAGCGCAGCGTGTTGATATAGCCGAACATGTTGGCCAGCGGCACGAAGGCCGAGATCGCCACGGCGTTGCCGCGCGGTTCCTGCCCCGAGACCTGGCCGCGACGCGAGGTCAGGTCACCGATGATGTTGCCGGTGTATTCCTCCGGCGTGATCACCTCGACCTTCATCATCGGCTCGAGCAGCTTGGCACCCGCCCGGCGAAGACCTTCGCGCATGCACATCCGACCGGCGATCTCGAACGCCAGAACCGACGAGTCGACATCGTGGAACTTGCCGTCGACCAGCGCGACCTTGAAGTCGATCACCGGGAAACCCGCCAGCGGACCCGAGTCCATCACCGACTTGATGCCCTTCTCGACGCCGGGGATGTATTCCTTCGGCACCGCACCGCCGACGATGCGGCTTTCGAATGAATAGCCCTCGCCCGGCTCGGTTGGCGAAATCACCAGCTTGACCTCGGCGAACTGGCCCGACCCACCCGACTGTTTCTTGTGGGTATAGGTGTGCTCGATCTCGTGACCGATGGTCTCGCGATAGGCCACCTGCGGCGCGCCGATGTTGGCTTCGACCTTGAATTCGCGCTTCAGGCGATCGACCAGGATGTCGAGGTGAAGTTCGCCCATGCCCTTCATGATGGTCTGACCGGATTCGATGTCGGTCTCGACCCGGAACGAGGGGTCTTCGGCGGCAAGACGCGCCAGACCCTGGCTCATCTTTTCCTGGTCGTTCTTGGTCTTCGGCTCGACCGCGATCTCGATCACCGGATCGGGGAAGGTCATGGTTTCCAGCACCACCGCCTTCTGCGGATCGCACAGCGTGTCGCCGGTGGTGGTGTCCTTCAGGCCCGCCAGCGCGATGATGTCGCCGGCAAAGGCTTCTTCGATTTCCTGCCGGTCGATGGCATGCATCAGCATCATCCGACCGACACGCTCGCGCTTGCCCTTGGTCGAGTTCAGCATCTGGTCGCCCTTCTTGATCGTCCCGGAATAGATCCGGGTGAAGGTCAGCGAGCCCACGAACGGGTCGTTCATGATCTTGAACGCCAGCGCCGAGAACGGCTCGTCATCCGAGGCCGGGCGCGGAATGTTGCGCTCTTCGTTCTCGTCGTCCGGCGAGAAGCCCATCAGGGTGGGCACGTCCTTGGGCCCGGGCAGGAAATCCACCACGGCGTTGAGGAGCGGCTGCACGCCCTTGTTCTTGAAGGCCGAGCCGGCGAGCATCGGGAAGAAGGCCAGCGCCAGCGTGCCCTTGCGGATCAGCTTGCGCAGGGTCGCCTCGTCGGGCTCTTCGCCCTCGAGATAGGCTTCCATCGCATCATCGTCCTGCTCGACGGCAAGCTCGATCATGTTGTCGCGCCATTCCTTGGCCAGATCCTGAAGCTCGGCACGAATCGGCTGGCGAACCCAGCTTGCACCCAGGTCTTCGCCGATCCAGACCCACTCTTCCATCTTGATCAGGTCGATGATGCCCTCGAGCTTGTCCTCGGCCCCGATCGGCAGCGCGATCGGCAGCGGGGTGCCGCCGGTGCGGTCCTTGACCATCTTCACGCAGTTGAAGAAATCGGCCCCGATCTTGTCCATCTTGTTGACGAACACCAGGCGCGGCACCTTGTAGCGGTCGGCCTGGCGCCAGACGGTTTCGGTCTGCGGCTCCACCCCGGCGTTGCCGTCGAGCAGCGCCACGGCACCGTCGAGCACGGCCAGCGAACGCTCGACTTCGATGGTGAAGTCGACGTGGCCGGGGGTGTCGATGATGTTGAAGCGCGTCTTGGTCTCCGAGGTGCCTTCCGGCGTCGGGTCTTCCTGGCGCTGCCAGAACGTCGTGGTCGCCGCCGAGGTGATGGTGATCCCACGCTCGGCTTCCTGCTCCATCCAGTCCATGGTCGAGGCGCCTTCGTGCGTCTCGCCCATCTTGTGGTTCTTGCCGGTGTAGAACAGAATCCGCTCGGTCATCGTCGTCTTGCCGGCGTCGATATGCGCCATGATGCCGAAATTGCGGTAGCGTTCGAGGGGGTATTCGCGTGCCATAAACTCAGTCTTTCGGGTTTTACCAGCGGTAGTGGCTGAACGCCTTGTTGGCGTCGGCCATCTTGTGGGTGTCTTCGCGTTTCTTGACGGCGGAACCGCGACCGTTGACGGCGTCGAGCAGTTCGCCCGCCAGACGCTCTTCCATCGTGTTCTCGTTGCGATTGCGGCAGGCAGCGATCAGCCAGCGGATCGCCAGCGCCTCGCGGCGCTCGGGGCGCACTTCGACCGGCACCTGATAAGTGGCACCGCCCACCCGGCGCGAACGGACTTCGACCGAGGGCTTGATGTTGTCGAGCGCCTCGTGGAAGATCTCGACCGGCGCGCGCTTGACCTTGTCCTCGACACGGCCCAGCGCGTTGTAGACGATGGTTTCCGCGACCGACTTCTTGCCGTCGATCATCAGGTTGTTCATGAATTTCGTCAGGATCCGATCGCCATACTTGGCATCGGGCAGGACTTCGCGCTTTTCGGCGGCGTGACGACGGGACATCTCAAATTCCTCTTACTTCGGACGCTTGGCGCCGTATTTGGAGCGACGCTGACGGCGGTCCTTGACGCCCTGGGTATCCAGAACACCGCGCAGGATGTGATAGCGGACACCCGGAAGGTCCTTGACCCGGCCACCGCGGATGAGCACCACCGAGTGCTCCTGCAGGTTGTGGCTTTCACCGGGGATGTAGCTGATCACCTCGTAGCCGTTGGTCAGGCGCACCTTGGCGACTTTCCGCATGGCCGAGTTCGGCTTCTTCGGCGTGGTGGTATAGACGCGCGTGCAGACGCCGCGTTTCTGCGGGCACTGCTCAAGGTGCATGGACTTCGAGCGCTTGACTTTGGGCTGTCGCGGCTTGCGGATCAGCTGTTGGATCGTTGGCATTGGGTCTCGTTCCCCGTGTTGCAACACATTTCAAATCGTTTCAGCGTCATACGCGTCCGTAAAACGCAAGGTGCCGCACCCGCCCCATTCCCTTGGGGCGACGCGGTGGGTTCTCAGAGGATCGGGGCGCCCTCGCGGGTATGCCCGGATCGTGTCCACATGTCTTTTGCAGACAGGCGCGCGGGACAAGGCCCGGTAGCCCGAATGGCGCGCGTATATGGGGAGTCGGGGGGCTTGTCAACACGGGGTTTCGCGGAAAGAACGCCACGGCACCGTCGAGCCGACCGGAGGTCGCGAAAACCAGAAAGCCCCGCCGGATCGGCGGGGCTTTCCGTTGTCAGGTCCGCTTGGCTCAGTCGCGGCTGTCCTCGCCGTGATCCGGCGTCTCGTCCGGGTCGGGGCGCGTGCCGAACACGTCGTCGGCCGAGAACCCGTCGCCGTCGTCTTCCGGCGCGGCCAGGGCGGCGGCGGCTTCGGCCTCGGCGCGGGCCGCCTCGATCACCTTGCGGTCACGCTCCTGGGCGATGTGGCGCACCTCCATCGTGGCCCCGCCGGTGCCGGCCGGGATCAACCGGCCGACGATGACGTTTTCCTTCAGCCCGACCAGCTTGTCGCGCTTGCCCTGGACGCTCGCCTCGGTCAGCACCCGCGTGGTCTCCTGGAACGACGCCGCCGAGATGAACGAACGCGTCTGCAGCGACGCCTTGGTGATGCCCAGCAGGATCGGCTGACCCTGGGCCGGACGGCCCCCCTTGGCGATCGCCTTGTCGTTGGCGGCTTCAAACTCGGCCTTGTCCACATGCTCGCCCTTGAGCAGCGTGGTTTCGCCCGAGTCCATGATCTCCCACTTCTGCAGCATCTGGCGAACGATCACCTCGATGTGCTTGTCGTTGATCTTCACGCCCTGCAGACGATAGACGTCCTGCACCTCGTCGATCATGTAGTCCGCCAGCGCCTCGACACCCATGATCGCCAGGATGTCGTGCGGCGCCGGGTTGCCGTCCATGATGTAGTCGCCCTTCTGGACGAAATCGCCCTCGGCAACCGGGATGTGCTTGCCCTTGGGCACCATGTATTCCACCGGCTCGAGGCTTTCGTCCGTCGGTTCGATGGCGATGCGGCGCTTGTTCTTGTAGTCCTTGCCGAAACGCACATGGCCGTCGATTTCGGCGATGATCGCGTGATCCTTGGGACGCCGTGCCTCGAACAGTTCCGCCACCCGCGGCAGACCGCCGGTGATGTCCTTGGTCTTGGCGCCTTCGCGCGGGATACGCGCCACCACGTCGCCGGCCTGGATCGCCGCGCCGTCCTCGACCGACAGGATCGCGTCCACCGACATGGTGTAGGTGATCGGATTGCCGGCGTCGTTGCGCACCGGCTCGCCGTCTTCACCGACCAGGATCACCTCGGGCTTGAGGTCCGAGCCCTTGGGCGCCGACCGCCAGTCGGACACGATCTTCTGTGTCATGCCGGTCGCGTCGTCGGTGTCCTCGCGCACCGATATGCCCGAGACGAGGTCGACGAATTTCGCGGTGCCGGCAGCCTCGGCGATGATCGGCAGGGTGTAGGGGTCCCATTCGAACAGCTTGTCGCCGCGGGCGATCTTGGCGCCGTCCTTGACGTAGAGCTTGGAGCCGTAGCCCGGCTTGAACGACGCCCGTTCGACCCCGTTCTCGTCGATGATCGCGATCTGCATGTTGCGGCCCATGATGATCTCTTCACCCGAGGCGTTCTGCAGCGTGCTGGCGTTGCGGAATTCGACCTTGCCTTCATGGCTGGCTTCCTGGAACGACTGCTGGCCGCCCTGGGCGATGCCGCCGATGTGGAAGGTTCGCATCGTCAGCTGCGTGCCCGGCTCGCCGATCGACTGCGCCGCGATGATGCCGACGGCCTCGCCGACGTTCACCATCGTGCCGCGCGCCAGGTCTCGCCCGTAGCAGGTCGCACAGACGCCTTCCTCGGCCTCACAGGTCAGCGGCGAGCGGATGCGGATCGAGGCAAGACCCGCCGCCTCGACGGCATCGGCCTTGCGCTCGTCGATCAGCTCGTTCTTCGACAGCACGACCTCGCCGGTTGCCGGGTTGATGACATCCTCGGCGGTCACCCGGCCCAGAATGCGTTCGGCCAGGCTCGAGACCACTTCACCATCGTTGACCGCCGCGGACGCGGTGATCGCCAGTTCGGTGCCGCAGTCCTTTTCGCGCACGATGCAGTCCTGCGCCACGTCGACCAGTCGCCGGGTCAGGTAGCCCGAGTTCGCGGTCTTGAGCGCGGTGTCGGCCAGGCCCTTGCGGGCGCCGTGGGTCGAGTTGAAGTATTCAAGAACGGTCAAGCCTTCCTTGAAGTTCGAGATGATCGGCGTCTCGATGATCTCGCCCGAGGGCTTGGCCATCAGCCCGCGCATCCCGCCAAGCTGCTTCATCTGCGCCGGCGAGCCCCGCGCACCCGAGTGCGACATCATGTAGACCGAGTTGGGCTCCATCTCGGCGCCCGCATCGTCCGTGCGCACCGCCGAAATCTCGCCCATCATCGCGTCGGCCACCTGGTCGGAACACTTCGACCAGGCATCGACCACCTTGTTGTATTTCTCGCCCAGGGTGATCAGGCCGTCCATGTATTGCTGTTCGTATTCCTTGACCTGGTTGCGCACCGTCTCGACGATGCCCCACTTGGTTTCGGGAATGACCATGTCGTCCTTGCCGAAGGAAATCCCGGCCTTGAACGCCTCCTTGAAGCCCATCGACATGATCTGGTCACAGAAGATGACCGATTCCTTCTGGCCGCAGTAGCGGTAGACGGTGTCGATGACCTGCTGCACCTCTTTCTTGCGCAGCAGACGGTTGACCAGGTCGAACGGCGCCTTGGCATTCATCGGCAGCAGCGCGCCCAGGCGGATACGGCCCGGCGTGGTGTCGAAGCGCTTGTAGACCTCGTTGCCCTCTTCGTCGATCTGCTTGATCCGGGCCTGAACCTTGGCGTGCAGATGCACCTCGCCGGCATCCAGCGCGTGCTGAACCTCGTCGACATCGGCAAAGGCCATGCCTTCACCCTTCATGCCCTTGCGCTCCATCGTGATGTAGTAAAGCCCCAGGATCATGTCCTGCGACGGCACGATGATCGGCGCGCCGTTGGCCGGCGACAGCACGTTGTTGGTCGACATCATCAAGACGCGCGCTTCAAGCTGCGCCTCGAGCGACAGCGGCACGTGCACGGCCATCTGGTCGCCGTCGAAGTCGGCGTTGAAGGCCGAGCAGACCAGCGGGTGAAGCTGGATCGCCTTGCCTTCGATCAGCATCGGCTCGAACGCCTGGATGCCGAGGCGGTGCAGCGTCGGCGCGCGGTTCAGCAACACCGGGTGTTCGCGGATCACCTCGTCGAGGATATCCCACACCTCGGGGCGTTCCTTTTCCACCAGCTTCTTGGCCTGCTTGACCGTCGACGACAGCCCCTTGGCCTCGAGCCGCGAATAGATGAACGGCTTGAACAGCTCCAACGCCATCTTCTTGGGCAGGCCGCACTGGTGCAACTTGAGTTCCGGCCCGGTCACGATCACCGAGCGGCCCGAGAAGTCGACCCGCTTGCCCAGAAGGTTCTGGCGGAACCGGCCCTGCTTGCCCTTGAGCATGTCCGAGAGCGATTTCAGCGGGCGCTTGTTGGCCCCCGTGATCACCCGGCCACGGCGGCCGTTGTCGAACAGCGCATCGACCGATTCCTGCAGCATCCGCTTTTCGTTGCGCACGATGATGTCGGGCGCGCGCAGCTCGATCAGCCGCTTGAGACGGTTGTTGCGGTTGATCACCCGGCGATACAGGTCGTTGAGGTCCGACGTTGCGAACCGGCCACCGTCCAGCGGCACCAGCGGGCGCAGTTCCGGCGGAATGACCGGGATCACCGTCAGGATCATCCATTCCGGGCGGTTGCCCGACTCAAGGAAGTTCTCGACGATCTTGAGCCGCTTGATGATCTTCTTGGGCTTCAGCTCACCCGTCGCCTCGGCCAGATCGGCGCGCAGCTGCTCCGCCTCGCTCTCGAGGTCGATCGCGGCCAGCATCTCGCGGATCGCCTCGGCGCCGATATTGGCAGTGAAGGCGTCCGTGCCGTAAAGGTCCTGGGCGTCGAGGTATTCCTCCTCGTTCATCAACTGGCCATAGGTCAGGTCGGTCAGACCCGGTTCGATCACCACGTAGTTCTCGAAGTAGAGGATACGCTCGAGGTCGCGCAAAGTCATGTCCAGCATCAGGCCGATGCGCGACGGCAGCGACTTGAGAAACCAGATATGCGCAACCGGCGCGGCCAACTCGATGTGACCCATACGCTCGCGGCGCACCTTCTGCAGCGTCACCTCGACGCCGCATTTCTCGCAGACGACGCCGCGATACTTCATGCGCTTGTATTTGCCGCAAAGGCATTCATAGTCCTTGATCGGCCCGAAGATGCGGGCGCAGAACAGCCCGTCGCGCTCGGGCTTGAAGGTCCGGTAGTTGATGGTTTCCGGCTTCTTGATCTCGCCGTAGGACCACGACAGGATTCGTTCCGGCGAGGCCAGCGAGACCTTGATTTCGTCAAAGATCTTCTGGCTAGCCAGCGGGTTGAACGGGTTGGTGGTCAGTTCCTGGTTCATCTTGAATTCCTCAATCTGGTGCGGTCGGGGTGACGCGGCGCCAATCCTTTGCGAAAGGATTGGGCAAAAGCCTTGTCAGGCTTTTGCCGTGGGCGCCGTTACTCATCCTCCTCCGCATCCAGGAGTTCCATGTTGAGGCCGAGACCCCGGACTTCCTTGACGAGCACGTTGAAGCTCTCGGGAACGCCGGCCTCGAAGTTGTCCTCGCCCTTGACGATCGACTCGTAGACCTTGGTGCGGCCGGCCACGTCGTCCGACTTCACCGTCAGCATTTCCTGCAGCGTGTAGGCTGCGCCGTAGGCTTCCAGCGCCCAGACTTCCATCTCGCCGAACCGCTGCCCGCCGAACTGCGCCTTGCCGCCCAGCGGCTGCTGGGTGACCAGGCTGTAAGGCCCGGTCGAACGGGCGTGGATCTTGTCGTCCACCAGGTGATGCAGCTTGAGCAGGTACTTGACGCCGACGGTCACGGGGCGGGCGAACTGCTCGCCGGTGCGGCCGTCGAACAGGATCGACTGGCCCGAGGTGTCGAAACCCGCCCGGATCAGTGAATCGTTCACGTCGGCCTCTTTTGCGCCGTCGAACACCGGGGTCGCGATCGGAACGCCACGGGTGACGTTCTCGGCCGCGGCGACCAGCGTCGCCTCGTCCATCTTGGCGATGCCCTCGTCATAGACATCGTCGCCATAGCTGTGATGCATCGCCTCGCGCACCGGGGTCAGGTCGCCCGAGCGCCGGTATTCGCCCAACGCCTCTTCGATCTGCATCCCGAGGCCGCGCGCCGCCCAGCCCATGTGGGTTTCGAGAATCTGACCGACGTTCATCCGCGACGGCACACCCAGCGGGTTGAGGCAGAAATCGACCGGCGTGCCATCCTCGAGGAACGGCATGTCCTCCATCGGCACCACCTTCGAGATCACGCCCTTGTTGCCGTGACGCCCGGCCATCTTGTCGCCCGGCTGCAGCTTGCGCTTCACGGCGATGAAGACCTTGACCATCTTCATCACGCCCGGCGGCAGGTCGTCGCCGCGGCGCACCTTTTCGACCTTGTCCTCGAAGCGGTGCTCCAGCGCGCGTTTCTGCGCCTCGTATTGCGAATGCAGCGCCTCGACCTGGGCCGCGTCCTGTTCGTCCTCCAGCGCCAGTTGCCACCACTGGCCGCGCGACAGGCTGTCCAGCAGCGCCTCGTCGATCTTCGATCCGGCCTTGACGCCCTTGGGCCCCTTCACCGCGGTCTTGCCTTCGATCATCGAGCGCAGACGGGCGTAGATGTTGCGATCCAGGATCGCCAGCTCGTCGTCGCGGTCGCGCGCCAGGCTCTCGACCTCTTCGCGTTCGATCTGAAGCGCACGTTCGTCCTTCTCGACGCCATGGCGGTTGAACACCCGAACCTCGACGACAGTGCCGAAATCGCCCGGCTTGACGCGCAAGCTGGTGTCGCGCACGTCCGACGCCTTTTCACCGAAGATCGCGCGCAGCAGCTTTTCCTCGGGCGTCATCGGGCTTTCGCCCTTCGGGGTGATCTTGCCCACCAGGATGTCGCCCGGCTGCACTTCGGCGCCGATATAGACGATGCCGGCCTCGTCGAGGTTGCGCAGCGCCTCTTCGCCCACGTTCGGAATGTCGCGGGTGATCTCTTCCGGCCCGAGCTTGGTGTCACGGGCCGCGACCTCGAACTCCTCGATGTGGATCGAGGTGAACACGTCGTCACGCGCCACGCGCTCGGAGATCAGGATCGAGTCCTCGTAGTTGTAGCCGTTCCACGGCATGAAGGCGACGACCACGTTCTTGCCGAGCGCCAGTTCCCCCATGTCGGTGGAGGGGCCATCGGCGATCACCTCGCCCTTCTCGACGGTCTGCCCCACGGTCACCAGCGGGCGCTGGTTGATGCAGGTGTTCTGGTTCGAACGCTGGAACTTGCGCAGCCGGTAGATGTCGACCCCCGGATCGCCGATCGACAGATCCTCGGTGGCACGCACAACGATACGGGTGGCGTCCACCTGGTCGATCACGCCGGCCCGGCGGGCCTGGATCGCGGCGCCCGAATCGACGGCGACCTTGCCCTCGATCCCGGTGCCGATCAGCGGCGCCTCGGCCTGCAGCAACGGCACTGCCTGTTTCTGCATGTTCGAGCCCATCAGCGCGCGGTTGGCGTCGTCGTTCTCGAGGAACGGGATCAGCGAGGCCGCGACCGAGACCAGCTGTTTCGGCGACACGTCGATCAGGTCGACGCTTTCGCGCGGCGCCATGGTGTATTCGCCCGACTGGCGGGTGTTCACCAGGTCGTTCTCGAACCGGCCATTTTCGTCGAGATGCGCGTTCGCCTGGGCGACGGTGTGGCGCATTTCCTCGGTGGCGGACATGTATTTGACCTCATCGGTCACCTGCCCGTCCACGACCTTGCGGTAGGGGGTTTCGATGAAACCATACTTGTTCACCCGCGCAAAGCTGGCGAGGTTGTTGATCAGGCCGATGTTCGGGCCTTCCGGCGTCTCGATCGGGCACATCCGGCCATAATGCGTAGGGTGCACGTCGCGCACCTCGAACCCGGCACGTTCGCGGGTCAGACCGCCCGGGCCAAGCGCCGACAGGCGGCGTTTGTGGCTGACTTCCGACAGCGGGTTGGTCTGGTCCATGAACTGCGACAACTGCGACGAGCCGAAGAACTCGCGCACCGCGGCGGCGGCGGGCTTGGCGTTGATCAGGTCCTGCGGCATCACCGTGTCGATCTCGACCGACGACATGCGCTCCTTGATCGCGCGCTCCATGCGCAGCAGGCCGACGCGATACTGGTTTTCCATCAGCTCGCCGACCGAGCGCACCCGGCGGTTGCCCAGGTGGTCGATGTCGTCGATGTCGCCGCGGCCGTCGCGCAGGTCGACCAGCGCCTTGATGCAGGCCACGATATCCTCGCGGCGCAGCGTGCGCTGGGTGTCGTCGGCGTCGAGGTCGAGGCGCATGTTCATCTTGACCCGGCCAACGGCCGAAAGGTCATAGCGTTCGCTGTCGAAGAACAGGCTGTCGAACAGCGCCGAGGCGGCGTCGACGGTCGGCGGCTCGCCCGGGCGCATCACCCGGTAGATGTCCATGAGCGCGGTGTCGCGGCCCATGTTCTTGTCCACCGCCATGGTGTTGCGGATGTAGGGGCCGACGTTGACGTTGTCGATGTCGAGCACCGGGATATCGGTGACACCGGCGTCGACCAGCTCTTTCAGCGTGCCGCCGGTCACGTCGCCGTTCTTGTCGACTTCCCAGGTCAGTTCATCGCCGGCCTCGACGTAAATCGCGCCGGTCTTCTCGTCGATGATATCCTTGGCGACATAGCGCCCGACGATCGCGTCGAACGGCACCAGCAACTCGGTGACCTTGCCTTCGTCGATCAGCTTCTTCACCGCGCGCGGCGTGACCTTCTTGCCGGCTTCGAAGATGACTTCGCCGGTCTTGGCATCGACCAGGTCCATGGTCGGACGGGTGGCGCGCACCCGCTCGGGGAAGAACTTGGTGACCCAGCCCTTGTTCTTCACCAGCTTGTAGTCGACGGTGTCGTAATAGGCATTCATGATGCCTTCCTGATCCATGCCCAGGGCATAGAGCAGCGTCGTCACCGGCAGCTTGCGGCGACGGTCGATGCGCGCGAACACGATGTCCTTGGCGTCAAACTCGAAATCCAGCCACGAACCGCGGTAGGGAATGATTCGGCAGGCGAACAGCAGCTTGCCCGAGGCATGGGTCTTGCCCTTGTCGTGGTCGAAGAACACGCCCGGAGAGCGGTGCATCTGGCTGACGATCACCCGCTCGGTGCCGTTGACCACGAAGGTGCCGTTCTGGGTCATGAGCGGCATGTCGCCCATGAACACGTCCTGTTCCTTGATATCCTTCACCGACTTGGCGCCGGTGTCCTCGTCGACATCGAATACGATCAGGCGCAGCGTGACCTTGAGCGGCGCCGAATAGGTCATGTCGCGCTGCTGGCATTCCTCGACATCGTATTTCGGCGCCTCGAGCTCGTATTTCACGAACTCAAGCACCGCGGTCTCGTTGAAGTCGTTGATCGGAAAGACCGACTGGAACACCCCCTGGATGCCGTCGCCATCGGTGGGCTCGGGCCCGTCGCCGGAGTTCAGAAAGAGGTCGTAGCTCGACTTCTGAACCTCGATGAGGTTCGGCATTTCCAGGACTTCGCGGATCTTGCCATAGTATTTGCGGAGACGTTTCTGACCGAGGTAGGACTGCGCCATCGGGAATACACCTATTCTTTTCTCACTGACGCGCCAGCCGTCGGGCCCCGGCCGCGCGCCGTTCGAGATGGGGGGTTCGGATCAATTCCCGGGTGCCGTCCCACCGGCGCCCTCCCGATCCGCGAACCACGCCTTGGAAAAGGCTTGTCGTGAAGCCCTTGCCAAGACAGGTTCGGCTGGGCCCGGAATTCCGGACCCAGCCAGTGTTTCAAACGGCGGGGATCAGCCCGCCAGAGCCGTCAGGCCACGTCGACTTCGGCGCCGGCACCGGTGAGCTTGGTCTTGATCTCTTCGGCTTCGTCCTTGGACACGCCTTCCTTGATCTTGCCACCGGCTTCGACCAGGTCCTTGGCTTCCTTGAGGCCAAGACCGGTGATCGCGCGGACTTCCTTGATGACGGCGATCTTGTTGCCGCCGGCCGACTTCAGGACGACGTCGAATTCGGTCTTCTCTTCGGCGGCTTCGCCACCGGCGTCGCCGGCGGGGCCGGCCATCATCACGGCGCCGCCCGCGGCGGGCTCGATGCCGTATTCATCCTTGAGGATGGTTTTCAGTTCCTGGGCTTCGAGAAGGGTCAGACCCACGATCTCTTCAGCAAGTTTCTTCAGATCAGCCATTTTACTGTTTCCGTTTTCTGGTCATGTGATCCAACGTCAGCGATGCTTCGCCACGCCGGTCTCGGGGTTGCTTACGCAGCCTTTTCCTCGATGGTGGAAAGGATGGATGCGATGTTCGAAGCAGGTGCGCCAATGGCACCGGCGATGTTGGCAGCAGGCGCGCCGATCTGCGACACGATCTGAGCGATGAGCTCTTCACGCGACGGCATCGCGGCGACGGCTTTGACACCGGCCGGATCCAGAGCCGTTTCGCCCATGGCACCGCCGAGGATCACGAGTTTTTCGTTACCCTTGGCGTATTTGTCCATGACCTTGGCCGCAGCCACAGGGTCTTCGGAGAAGGCGAGAACGGTCATCCCCTCGAGGTATTCGGTGATCGAAGCCACCGCTTTGCCTTCAAGGGCGATCTTGGCGAGCTTGTTCTTGGCAACACGCACCGACCCGCCCGCTTCACGCATTTGCGCGCGCAGGTCCTGCATTTCAGCAACCGTGAGACCTTCGTAGTGGGCAACCACGACGACGCCAGAGCTTTCGAAGATCTGGCCGAGTTCCTCGACCACTTTCTCTTTCTGGGCTCTATCCACAGTTTCACTCCAAGTATGGAGGGTTTTGCGACCCTCCGGCTCATGTTTCACCGGGCTTTGGGCCCGATGGTCGAGTCCTTACGGGTCTGCCAATCTCGCCCCGGAAGGCCTGGGCCAACCGAAGAAATCCGGGTCTACCCGTCTCAGGCAGGAATTATGGAAGCAAAAGCGCCACCACCCGCCGTCTCGGACGAATCGACAGGCCGCCACGAACGACTCGGGCGACCTGACAGGCGAGGGGTGTAGTATCTCGCGGCGGAAAAGAAAAGCCCCAAATGCGGGATTGGTGAGGCTACTCCAGCCCCGCCGCTTTTCGCAATGCTTCGTTCATTCGGCTTTGCCATCCCGCCCCTTCGGCCTTGAAGGCTTCGATCACGTCAGGGTCCAGCCGGATCGTCGTGGAAACCTTGGTGACAGCCGCTTTCGGCCTGCCCCGCTGCACCGGTGCCTTGGCAATCTTCCTGGCCCAGTATTCCGTGGACAGATCGGGCAGGTCTTCATCGGGCTCACTGCTCAAGTCGCGGTCCGTATGCTCTTTTCTCGCGCTCATTTGCCTTCCTCATGCTGATCACTCGAATCGCACCCTGACGCGGCGTCCATGCCATCACCACCAGGCGGCCCGCCAGGAAACCGATGGTAAGGTTTCGTGTCTCGCCATAATCCCGCCGATCATCCTCGACCGTCAAATGGGGACCGTCGAACACCGCCATCGCGTCCGCCATGTCCAGCCCGCGAACCTCAAGGGTCGTGTCGCGCTTGGCGGGATCATACTCGATCTTCATTTTTTGTTACTACACTAAATAGGACAAGAACGCAGTTCATGCAAGCTTGCGTTGGTGAAAAATGCAAAAAAGGCGGGCCCACCGGACCCGCCTTTGTGCAAATTCAACTGTCGATCCGGCGTCAGTTGCCGGTGGCGCTGTCGATGCTGACCGAGACACCCGGCCCCATCGTCGAGGACAGGGACACCTTGCGCATGTAGGAGCCCTTGGCGCCGGCCGGCTTGGCCTTCTGCACCGCGTCCACGAAGGCGCGCACGTTCTCGACCAACTTGCCCTCGTCGAACGAGACCTTGCCAACGCCGGCGTGAACCACACCGGCCTTTTCGACCTTGAACTGGACCTCACCGCCCTTGGCGGCTTCGACGGCCTGTTTCACGTCCATCGTCACGGTGCCGACCTTGGGGTTCGGCATCAGGTTGCGCGGGCCGAGGATCTTGCCCAGGCGCCCGACGACCGGCATCATGTCCGGGGTGGCGATGCAGCGATCAAACTCGATCTTGCCGCCCTGAACGATCTCCATCAGGTCTTCGGCACCGACGATGTCGGCCCCGGCGGCCTGTGCCTCTTCGGCCTTCGCGCCGCGGGCAAAGACGGCGACGCGCACGGTCTTGCCGGTGCCGTTGGGCAGCGAGACCACGCCGCGGACCATCTGGTCGGCATGGCGCGGGTCGACGCCGAGGTTGACGGCGATCTCGACGGTTTCATCGAACTTGGCGTTGGCGTTCGATTTGACCAGCTTGACGGCATCCTCGACCGACACGTCGGACTTGCCGGCAAAGGCTTCGCGGGCGGCGCGGGTACGTTTTCCGATCTTGGCCATGACTTACCCTTTCACCTCGATACCCATCGACTTGGCAGAGCCGATGACGGTCTTCATCGCGCCTTCGATATCGACGGCGTTCAGGTCTTTCATCTTCGCTTCCGCGATCTCGCGCACCTGCGCGACCGTCACGGTTCCGGCGACGGTGCGGCCCGGCGCTTCGGAGCCACGCGGGCGGTTGCGCTTGCCGACCGGCTTGAGCCCGGCTGCCTTCTTGAGGAAATACGCCGCGGGCGGCGTCTTGATCACCATGGTGAACGACTTGTCGCCGTAATAGGTGATCTCGGTCGGGCACGGCGCGCCCTGCTCCATGTCCTGCGTCTTGGCGTTGAACGCCTTGCAGAATTCCATGATGTTGATCCCGCGCTGACCAAGGGCGGGGCCCACGGGCGGCGACGGGTTGGCTTGACCTGCAGGGATCTGCAGCTTCATCTTGCCGACGACTTTCTTGGCCATCTGGCCTCTCCTTCTTTCAACACCGGCAAAACGCGTTTCACCGGCCTCGGTTGATGTGGTCTGGTCCGGACGACGCGTCGCCCTCGCCTCCCACACGGATGCCGGGCATCGGCCCGGCCGTCACCCTAGCCCTGTTTCGTGACCTGGGTGAATTCCAGTTCGACCGGGGTTGCCCGGCCAAAGATCGACACCGACACCTTGAGGCGCTGGTTGTCCTCGTCGATGCCCTCGACCATGCCGTCGAAGCCCTCGAACGGGCCGTCGGTGACCGCGACCTTCTCGCCCACGTCGAAGGAAATCAGCGTGCGCGGTGCCGCCTCGCCTTCCTCGACCCGGCCAAGGATCGCCTCGACCTCGGCATCGCGCATCGGCATCGGGCGGCCCTGCGGGCCGAGAAAGCCGGTGACGCGGTTGATCGAGTTGATCAGGTGATAGCCCTGGTCGGACATTTCCATGTGCACCAGCACATAGCCCGGCATGAACCGGCGCTCGGTGGTGACCTTCTTGCCGCGGCGCACTTCGATGACCTCTTCGGTCGGGACCAGAACCTCGTCGATCTCGTCCTCGAGCCCGGCATCGGCGACAGCAGTTCTGATCTGCTCGGCGATCTTCTTCTCGAAATTCGAGAGAACGCTCACCGAATACCACCGTTTCGCCATCTGTTTCAGCCTCGCATCGTATCCGGCGGCGTGCCGCCGATCGTCAATGAATTCCAAGCGGTTGCGCCGCTTCGCCCGAAACAAAAAGCGGCGTGCAACTCGAATCATTGCACGCCTGTTCGGGAATTGAGGCTCGCTCTACCCGTGAAACCGTGTGGATTCAAGCCTTTTGGCGCCTGCCGTTCCGGCCCGAACGCCCACGCCGCGTCAGCCGAACAGGTTGAGCACCCCGGACAGACCCGTGCGGATCGCCAGATCGACCAGCGAAAAGAAGATCGCCGTCAGCGCGGCGAGCGCAAAGACCATGCCGGTCGTGGTCAGCACCTCGCGGCGGGTCGGCCAGACCACCTTGGCGACTTCGGAGCGCACTTGCTGAATGAACTGGAACGGGTTGGGTCTTGCCATCAATTCTGCCTTTCGCGGAACAGGGCGCACATACGGCAAGTGCCGGGGGTTTTCAAGCCCGCCTTGCGTGCTCAGACGACCTTGTCGCCGCCGCGGGAGAAAATCGCGGTCACGGCGCGGCGCAACCGGCGGGCAAACAGCAAGGTGCCGGCCATCAGGGCCAACGGCAAGGCCATCGGAAGCATCCGCGAGATCAGCCCCGGATCATAGCTGACCAGCCCCACCACCGCCATGCCCAGCCCGACCTTGACGAGGAAGGCCAGATCGAACCCGGTGCGCGGCGCCGGGGAGACCGGCGGAGCTTCCGGCGCCGGCGCGTTGACCGCGCGCGGCACCACCCGGCGCACCGCGACATTGCCCGACGCCACCCTTGCAGGGGCCGGTTGCTGCGCCTCCGGCGGCGCGCGCCGGGCCGCGATGCGGCCAAGTGGGCTGTTGGGCGCGATCGACTTCGCCAGGGGCACCGCCGGCTGGCCCGGCCCTGAGATCGGACCGGCGTCATAGCCATCCCCCGGCGTGCGCGGCCCCGCCGTCGCACGGTTCAAATACCAGCGAACCACCCCGAACAGCGCCACGCCCAGCGCGATCAGCCAGCCGTTCCCGCGCGTCTTCATCGGCACACCCTTGGGGGCCAGCGCCGCCGCGCGCCCCTCGAGGAACGGCTCGACAAAGATGAACTCGTCGCTGCGCTCCAACCCCTGCTCCTCGATCGCGTCGTAGGCGAGCGCGGCATAGGTTCCCGTCAATTCGCCAAAGCCGTTCAGATCGAACACCGGCCGGCCTTCGATCTCGGCAACCATGAAATCGTCGATCCGGTCGACAAACGCATCCCGCTGGGCCTTGGTCAACACCATCGCTGCGCGCACCACCTGCACGCCCGGAACGTCCTGCGAACCGAACATCATGTACATGAACCGGGTGCCGGTCCGCACCCCGTTGGTCCGCTTGATCAGTTCGTAATTGCGGTCGGTGTCGATCCAGCCACGCACATGCACCTCGTCCGCGGCGTGAATGTCGCCATCCCGGCGCAACGCGGACAGATCGACGACCGGCGGCGGAGCCTCCGCCAGCGCCGCCGCCTTTTCGGCCTGTTCGGCCAATGCGCCGCGATAGCTCATCTCGGCCAGATAGCCGACCCCGCCCGCCAGCGGGAAATACGCCCACCAGGGCAAAACCAGCAAAAGAATGAAAAGACGCTGCACGCTCCGACTCCGCCCGGATGATCCCGGCCCAGATTCGCGGCGGAATCCGGCAGCGATTTGGCGGGAACGCGGAAATATCTGGGATGTCGGAGGAAATGGCAGGGGCAGCAGGGCTCGAACCCGCGACCTACGGTTTTGGAGACCGTCGCTCTACCAACTGAGCTATACCCCTGTGGCCGGCCTGTGACATACGAAAGCGATCCTGCATTTGCAAGGGGCAAAGCGGCCTCAGAACCACCGTTTCCAGCGCAGAAAACCAAGCACCCCCAGCGCCACCGCCAGCATCGCGCCCGCGAACAGCGCGAAGGCGCGCGGATCGTCGGTGCCCGGCATCCCGGCGATGTTGATACCGAACAACCCGGTGAAAAAGCCCAGCGGCAGGAACACCGCCGACAGGATCGACAGCAGATACATGTTGCGGTTGATCCGGTCCGAAAGCTGCCCGGCCAACTCCTCGCGCAGCACCGAAAGCTGTTCGCGCATCGCGTCGAGGTTTTCCACCAGCCGGGTGATGCGGTCGTGAACCTCCAGCAGATGCCGCCGGTCGTCTGCGGCCAGAAGCGGCCCGGTCGCGCGCATCAGCGCCTCCAGCGCGTCGCGTTGCGGTGCGATATGGCGGCGCAGCGTGATCGCGGCCAGCCGGATGGTCATCACCGTGCGGCGCTGATCGGGGTCGGGGGTGTCGATCACCCGTTCCTCGATGTCCGCCGCCGCCTCCGACAGGTTCGCGGCGAAGGTCTCGATCTCGTTGTTCAGAAAATCCGCCAGCGCCGCCAGAAAGGCGCCGGCGGTCGAGGGGCGATCCGGCCCGGCGAAGCTGGCGACGAGGTCGTCCAGCACTGGCATCGGCTGGCGTGACAGTGTCACGATGCGATGCGGATCGGCCCAGATGCGAACCGAGACCATGTCCTCCGGGTCGGCCCCCGCACCGGGGTTGATGCCGCGCAGCACCAAGAGCACCCCGTCGCCGATGAAGGTGGCGCGCGGCCGGGTCTCCTCGGCCACCAGCGCCTCGGTGGCGTGGTCGTCGAGATAGCCGAGATGCGTCTCGATCCAGGCGCGCGTGCCCGGGTCGGTGGCCGGCAGATGCACCCAGGCAAGATCGTCGGCGCGCAGGGCCGCGATGGCCTCGGCTTCCGACAGAGGCTGACCGGCGCGGGGCCCGTCCAGCGCATAGGCATGGCGTAGCAGGCTTGTCATGCACCCATCCTGCCAGCGCCGCGCGGCACCGGCCAGCGCAATCGCATCACCTGCCCGGGCGCAACCGCGCCACCGCCGCCGCCAGCGCATCGACATCCGCCGAGGCCAGAACCGGTACCAGCGCGCGGATCTCCGCAAGCGGCAGATCCCACCACGCCAGCCGGTCGAGCAGCGCCGCGACCTCGGGCGCGAACCGCGCGCGGACCTCGCAGGCCGGGTTGCCGGCCACCACGCTCCAGCCCGGCACGTCGCGCGCCACCACCGCGCCCGCGCCGATGATCGCGCCATTGCCGACGGTCACCCCCGGCAGGATCAGCGCACCATGTCCGATCCAGACATCATGGCCGATCACCGTGTCACGCCCCCTGGCGAATTCCTCACGGTAGAGATCCAGAACCTCGTGGTTGAACATCGCGAAGGGAAAACTGGAAAACCAGCGTTTCGGATGGTCCGCCGACGAGGTGATGAACCGCGTGCCATGGGCGAACTGGCAAAACCGCCCGATCACCAGACGCTCGGGCGCACCGGCATAAAGATAGGGCGCGATCCGGGCGGCATGGTCCGCGACCGGGTCGAAATCGTTGTAATAGGTGTGATCGCCGACCTCGATGTTCGGGTGGTCGATGACACGGGCAAGCTGCACGGTCTGGACATGCGGCTCACCATCGAGACGGGTCAGGGGATGACGCGCATCGGCGTCGAGAAAGGGCGCAGGCATGGCTGAACTCCTGTGAAACGGGTTGCGTTCAATTCAGGTCGGTTCAGCGCTTGTCCATCTGGCCCTCCATTGGTGGTGGGGGCAAGTTTAGACGATCCCACCGGATGAGAAAAGGGCCGCCCCGAAGGACGGCCCCTGCAATTCTCTCGACGCGCCTCTTACGCGAGGATTTTCGACACGACGCCCGAGCCGACGGTGCGGCCGCCTTCGCGGATGGCGAAGCGCAGGCCCTCTTCCATCGCGATCGGCGCGATCAGTTCGGCCTCGAACTTCAGGTTGTCGCCCGGCATCACCATCTCGGTGCCCGACGGCAGCGTCACCGTCCCGGTCACGTCCGTGGTGCGGAAGTAGAACTGCGGGCGGTAGTTGGCGAAGAACGGCGTGTGACGCCCGCCCTCTTCCTTGGTCAGGATGTAGACCTCGCACTCGAACTTGGTGTGCGGCGTCACCGAACCCGGCTTGCACAGCACCTGGCCACGCTCCACCGCGTCGCGGTCGATGCCGCGCAAGAGCACGCCCACGTTGTCGCCGGCCTCGCCGCGGTCAAGCAGCTTGCGGAACATCTCGACGCCCGTGCAGGTCGTCTTCTTGGTGTCCTTGATGCCGACGATCTCGATCTCGTCGCCCACGTTGATCACGCCACGCTCGATCCGCCCGGTCACAACCGTGCCCCGGCCCGAGATCGAGAACACGTCCTCGATCGGCATCAGGAACGGCTGATCGACAGCGCGCGCCGGCGTCGGGATGTATTCGTCCACCGCCGCCAGAAGCTCGCGGATCTTGTTCTCGCCGATCTCCGGGTCACGCCCCTCGAGCGCGGCCAGGGCCGAGCCCGCGATGATCGGGATGTCGTCGCCCGGATACTCGTATTCCGACAGCAGCTCGCGCACTTCCATCTCGACCAGCTCGAGCAGTTCGGCGTCGTCCACCTGGTCAACCTTGTTCAGGAACACCACCATGTAGGGAATGCCCACCTGGCGGCCCAAGAGGATGTGCTCGCGCGTCTGCGGCATCGGGCCGTCGGCCGCGTTCACCACCAGGATCGCGCCGTCCATCTGCGCCGCACCCGTGATCATGTTCTTGACGTAGTCGGCGTGGCCCGGGCAGTCGACGTGCGCATAGTGCCGCGCGTCGGTCTCGTATTCCACGTGCGCCGTCGAGATCGTGATCCCCCGCGCCTTCTCCTCCGGCGCCGCGTCGATCGCGTCATAGGCCTTGAAATCGCCGAAATACTTGGTGATCGCAGCCGTCAACGTCGTCTTGCCGTGGTCAACGTGACCGATCGTCCCGATGTTCACGTGCGGTTTGGAGCGTTCAAACTTTTCCTTAGCCAT
>NZ_VSIY01000017.1 GCF_008086115.1 Maritimibacter fusiformis
CGAAGGGCTTTTCAGGGTTGCCGCTACTCTTCGAGCGACCTGCTGATACACTGCGTTGGCACCTTTGGCACGGCAAAGTGATGACCGCCGCGACAATCCTCAAGGTTCTTCAGATCGATTGCGATCGTCTGCACGCCGAAACCCGAGAATTACGAGAAGCGGCCAAGCGGGTCAAAGCCCGGTGCCAGGACCTCTATTCCTACCTTGCGAACAACTTCGACGCGCTCGTAGACTACGGCCATCGACACCGGAATGGCCTCGCAGTTTCGTCGTCCCGGGCAGAAGGCTGTGTTGATGACATCGGCAACACCCGCATGGGCAAGCGGCGGCGCATGAGATGGTCACCGCGGGGCGCGCAACGGGTTGCCGTCACTCGGGCCGCTGTCCTTGACAGAAGGCTAGGCGTCTCAAAGCGGGCCGCTTAACCACCAAGTTTTGCCCACTCCCAAACCGTCGGCGGCATGGCTCAAACCGTCTATCGCGGTGTCGAACGGGCGCGCTCCCGCTTCATTCTGACGATGGCCGCCAATAACCTGGCCCGACTGCCCAGATTGCTGGGAGCATGAGGCGGAAGCACGCCGCCACGTGGGCGCCTCAGACCCGTCGACAGGTGTGAAGATCACCAGACCGGCACCGTTGAAGGGACAGCGTTCCGGATCAGCGACTAATTCAGCAACCTGTTAAGGATGGAGTTGGGCTTTGCCACTTGCGACGTGGCGAAGCAGCGCTGACGGTGGATGATCGGCGGGATCGCCACCCATGCGGTAACCGACCGGAGCTTCGAGACCGATGCCAAGTTGTTCGCGGGCTGGCTCTGGCCGGCGAAGATGCCAAGCCTGCGCAATTCTCTGCATCGTCAGCACGAATGCCGCAGCTTCCGGCTATCTTCAATTTGCGACACGCCACATCCGATATCGCCCCTGCCCGGTCATCTCGCGGATCAGGCCGCTCGCTTCCATCCAGGCAAGGTTGCGCTGGACGGCGGTGCGGCTGGCCCCGGTCAGGGCCTCGGCCATTGGGGCAGAGACGAGGGGCCATTCGGTCAGCGCGGCGCGCAAGGCTGGGGGTGTCTTGCCCGAGAGCGGGACCATTGCAGCTTCTGCCCTTGCCGCCCATGCTTCGATATCGTCGAGGTGCCGCATTGCGGTCAGGCATGCGGTTTCCATCCCGTCGAGCCAGCGGGCGAGACGGTCAGTCGGCGAGCCACCGGCGCGTAGCCCCCCTGCCCCGCCCATGGCCAAAGGCGCAAAGATAGCGCCCCTGCCCTCGCTGGCCGCGATCCGCGTCGCCGTGACCGCCGCTTCCATCTGCTCGCCGTGCTGCCCAAGGCCAGCAAGGCTCCAGAGATGAAAGCCCATGCAGGCGCGGGCGATCGGGTGCAAATCGGCTGCTTGCGCCACCAAGTCCAGCCAGTCGCTCGCGCGATCCGCGAACGGTTCGACTTCATCATCCAGGTTCTTGGGATCACGGCGGTCAAGGAATGCGGAAAGGCCCATCTCGGGCCCCGGCCCACCCGTCAGCCGCCGCACCGCCCATCCGACACGTGCCAGCGCCGCCGCGTCGTCCTGGACACCGGACAGGCGTAGCGAGATCCAGAGCGCCAGCCGGTCCAGACCGATGTGATCACCCGCGAACCAACTCAGATTGGCCGCCTCGATAAGGGCGAGTCTGTGCCGCCAGCCCTCCGGACTCCGCTTCAGCCGCTCGTCCAGCGCAGCGAGTCTGCCTGCGACGCGGGCGAGCTTCGCGGCATGGCCCGCCTCAGCCTTCCGCCAGTCGTCGAGAACCGCGGTCTCGCGTGGTACTGCCCGTGGTCCGGGCGCCAGATCGTCGGGCTCCTCGTCCGCCGGGCCCGGCAGGAACCAGATGTCGCATTTTCTTCACCATTTCAGCACATGATTATTACGTGATTTCTGGATGATACGGGGTAAGCACACATCATTTTTCAGCTTAAGGCTTCAATTTTGGTTCCGTATTTCAGCAAGTGGCCGCCCTGTTGGCGCATGACCCAGCCGGTCTCGGAAGTTTCATATCGATGACGTCCGGCGAAGCGCATGCCTCGGATGAAGCGTGGGCCAAGGCGACGCGTACCGCGCGCGAGTTGGACCGGATTCTTGACGGAGCGGCGCCGGTGCGTGAGGCCGTGATGCGCGCGGCATCCGAGCTGCGGCTCTCGACACGCCAAGTCTACAACTATCTGGCGCGGTATCGGGAAGAGCGCAGGGTATCGTCCCTTCTGCCGCGAAGGAGTGGAACAAGACAACCAAGGATCAACCCCGCAGTCGAGAACATCATCGCGGTGACCCTGCGGGAGATGTGGTTGCGCCCGGAGCAGCCGGACCTTGCACCGATCGTTGAAGAGATCCGCACCCGCTGCGCAGAGGAAGGGCACACTCCACCCGCCTATGTCACTGTCGCCCGGCGGATCCCCATTCTGTTCGCCCCGGAAGAAATTGCCCGCCGCCGCCTGTCGGATGGTAAACACCTGCACCGGCTGAAGCCGCGACCGGGCTACATCCGGGCTAACCACGCGCTCGACGTTGTCCAGATCGATCACACGCCGGCAGACATCCAATTTGTTGAGGTGATTGATGACCACGGTGTCTTCGTTGGTCGTCCCTATCTGACCATCGCTGCAGATGTGGCCACGAGCGCGATCATCGGCTTCTGCCTGACCCTCGAGCGGCCGTCACGACTGTCTGTCGCGCTTTGTCTGGCGCACGCGATGTGCTGCAAGATTGACTGGCTGGCAGAACGCGGTATCGATCATGCTTGGCCGATGCACGGTCGCCCGAAGCAAATCGTCGTCGATTCCGCCAAGGAGTTCCAGAGCAGCACCTTCAGCAGAGGATGCGCGGACTATGGCATCGCCATACGCATGCGGAACAAGGGCACCGTGCATCGGGGCGGAGTCGTGGAACGCCTGCTTGGGAAAGTGAACACCGCGCTACGCGCCTTGCCCGGCAAGACGGGGCGTTCCATCGCGGATCGGGGCGACTATGCTTCGGAAGCGCGGGCACGGCTCAGCTTCGCGGATCTTGAACGCTGCATCGCGCTCGCGATCATCGACCACAACCTGAGCCAGAATGCGCGCAGGCTGACCGTTCCGGCGAAAGAGTGGGAAGATCGGTTCCAGCCGAAGGACCGGCCTATCGATGCGCCTGTCGATGTGCTGCTGAATTTCCTGCCACGCAAGACGCGGAAAATTTCACCTCAGGGCTTCAGTCTCTTCGCCATCGACTATTTCGAGCCCTGGCTTGGCCCGCTGGTTGCGCGTCGTGACCGGCTGGAGCCGCTCGATCTGTGCTATGATCCTCGCGACATCAGCCATGTCTACGTCAAGGATCCGGATACGCAGGCCTGGCGGCCGGTCAGGCGACGGGACGGACTGGCCGAGCCGATCACGCTTTGGCAGCACCAGGCGGATCGACAGCAGCGGCGTGAAATCCAGCGGCGCCCTGTGCAGGAGGCATCAGCCATCCGACGCGAAATCGCCGCAACTGTTGCCGCCGCCAAAACCCCCAAAAGCCGTTTGAAGGAGATGACCCGCGCCCGGCATGCCACCGAGGCAAAGAAGCCTTATGCCGACTTCGCTACGCCTTCCGCCTCGGCCCAGGCAAAGCTCGACCCGGATCGTCCGCGGCGGGTCTTCCCAATCGAGGATTGGTAAGGTGCCGGACCACCTCATGTCCGCCACCGTCCCACTCTTGCAGGCCGATGACGCAGTGCGGATCGCCCATGTGCGCGCGCCGCGCTGGATCAGCCATCCGGCGGCCGGCGCGGCGCATGACGCGATGCGACTGCTGCTTGAGCGACCGCCATCCCTGCGCCCACGCGGTTTGCTGCTTGCCGGTCCCTACCATAACGGCAAGACCATGATCGCCGAACGCTTCGCCGTCGAACATCTGCGTGTTGCCGAGCAGCAAAAGGTGTGGGTGATTCAGACCCGGGAAGGTGCAGGGCTGTCGCATTTCTATGCCAGCATCCTGTCCGGATTGCGCGCGCCACAAGCCGCTGGCTGGCGCAGCCTGGCCCGCGCCGGCGATCAGGTCGATCATCTTCTGGAGCGCCTGAAGCCGCGCCTTTTGATCTTCGACGAGTTCCACAGCGCGTTGCGCGGGCGGCGCGAGGATGTGAAGGCCATCTTCTCGTTCTTGCGGCGGATCGCACGAGTGCATGACATCTCACCCGTCCTTGTCGGCGAAATCGCGATCTACGATGCGGTGCATGACACGGACGAAATGGGCTCACGCTTCGATACGATCCCCATTCCACGCTGGGCGTATGACGAGGATTTCGCGACACTTCTGGACAGCCTTGAGGTAAGTCTGCCGCTAGCCAATGCCTCCGATCTGTCGCGCGAACCCTTGGCAAAGATCATCCACGATCTGTCAGAGGGGCTGATCGGCGAGGTTATCGAGATAGTCACCAGGGCGGCAGTTGCGGCAATCTCGCGCGGTGAGGACCGGATCACGGGCGCAACCCTGTCGGACCTTGGCTATGTGCCTCTCTCGAGGCGCCGCAATTCCGCTTTGCGTCACGAGATGACATGAGGTTTGGGCCGACCGGGATCTCCGTGACGCCTGCAGAGCGGTATGAAAGTGTGGCGGGAAACCGTTGGCCCATGAGCATTATGCCCGCACCAGGTGAACTTCTGTCGAGCTGGCTGCACCGCCTCGCTTACGCAAACGGCATACCTCCGCACTATTTTGGTGCGCTTCTCGGAGCGCCAGGTCAGAACTGGTCGGCACGTCTTGATCGAGCGATGCCAGATCGCATTCTGCAGTTTCTGGGAGAACATACCCACATACCCTTGGAAGACATCGCGGCTCTGACCATTGCTCCTGACCCCTTGGCCCGGTTGCGTTTGCCCCTGCGGGCATCGCCTCAGCAGAGTTGCGCACCAAAGACGCAGGCGACCTGGCTGCAATTCTGCCCGGCCTGTCTGGCGGAAGACGAAACGCCCTATTTTCGCCGAGGCTGGAGCCTGGCGACACGCGTTTCTTGCTTTCACCACGGTTGTCGGCTTCGAGACAGGTGCCCGTCTTGCGGGGGCGGATTGGCTCCGTTCAGCCAGAAGCGTCTTGTGCCGCATCAGATCTGCGCCCGGTGCGGCGCGGCCCTCTGCAAACGCACCCGTCCTGCCACCAATGGGGTTCGGCGTCTTGAGCGCCTGATCGACGATCTGCTTCGTTTGCATGCAGCAGGGCATCGAATGGCAGAGGGGCGATCACTCCCGGACCTTCTTGGATCAGCCTGCTTTCAATTTGGTAAACAGCGCATGTCCATCGCGCGCCTCCCTCATCGAGATCGCTATCATCTGCTTCGGCAATTGACGGAAGGGCGGTCGACGCCTTTCGGAACGCGAAGAAGTCCCGCGATCTCTTATTGGAAACGCGTCGTTCAGGCTGCGCCAGCTTGGAGCGGACTGGTCACATCTTTCAGCGTTGCCGTCCTGCCTCGGCCCAAAGCTGGGCCTTGCTCTACCACCGCTGGCCCGCATTTGGCGGATCTCGTTCAGGCGGCCGCGCGGCTCGATCAGCAGCGGCAAGCGCTGTAAAAATTCCCGGTGAGTTTCAGGCGCGCGCGGCCAGCCCGGCATCATTCAGCTGTTCAGCGTCTGGCAGGTCGCGCAAGCTCTCCAGCCCGAAAGCTGCGAGGAACGCGTCTGTGGTCACGAAGGTATAGGGGGCACCACGACGCGGCGCGCGCGGCCCAGTTCCAATCAGACCCTGCGCATGCAGCCTTCCGATCAGGTCCCGGTTGATCTCTTTGCCAAAGATGTCTTTGAGCCCATCGCGGGTGATCGGCTGGTGGTAGGCGATGGCCGCCAAAATCGCGACGTCGAACTCGTTCAGGTCCAGCAACTGGTCTCCGACATCCGCTGCGGCGCGGATCGCAGGCGCGTAAACAGGCCGCGTCCGGAACATCCACCCCCCTGCGACCATGGCAATCTCGAACGCCCGCCCTTCCAGATCAGCGGCAAGGTCTTCCAACAGCAGATCAACCGAAGTCCCCTGCCCCACTATGCGCGCCAGATCCTCGCGCGGTACAGGCGAGGCAGAGGCAAACAGCACCGCCTCGATCCGGCGCATCCATTCCCGCCAGCGCAACTCCGGTGGCAGGTCGAGCAACTCGCGATCAAGCTCAGCTTCTGGTCGATCCTTCGACTTCCTTTCTGGTCGCATGTCCGAACCGCGAAACCGGTTCCCACTTTCGCTGTCCATGCTCATGGCTACACCCCGTAGAGCCGGAATGTGTCGCGCCCGGTTAGCTCACGGACCGCGCCGAGATCGACAAGCCGGTCACAGAGCCGCCGCGCCGCGCGGTCCGGCAAAGGCAGGGCACTGGGCGCCACGGCGTCCTGCGTCAGGAATATTTTCACCGCCGCCCCTGCCCCCTTGGCCCGAAGCTTTGGTGCAACTCCTTTCAAAAGCGAAGCCCGACGCGCGAGATCGACAGCCAGACGCGCGGCCTCGACCGCGGATGCGGTCACTGCGCGATGACAGGCTAGGCGCAAATCGTCACCCCGCTTGCGCAGGTCTGTGCGTTTCAAACCCGCGGCCAGCAGCGGCACGACACGATCCCAACCAAGCGCCTGGGCGAGGGCGGCGTCCGCGAGGATCAACGCCGGGACTTTGGCACGGGGTGCCTCCGTCAGGACAGCATCCAGCGCTATCGCGGCACGGGTCACCGGCGCTCCCTTCCCCGTATCGAGCCATGTAGCAATCTGGCCCAACTCCAAGATCGGCAAGGCTCGGCCCAGAGCCTTGATCGACACCGGCCGCTCCACCGCGCGACGCCAGGCAAGGTAAGTTTCCCCCGCGGGACCAGGTAGATCGCCAGGGCGCAGAAGATGAATCGCGTCGCGCAGCTCTGGGGCTCTTTCCGGCCGACCAGAAAACCCGGCACATGCCTCGGCCGCTCGCAGCGCCAGCCGATCCCGCAACAAGGCTTTGGGGACCTCTTCGCGTCCCAACACAAGATGCAGGTGGTTCAGCGCCGCGCCCGATAAAAACGCCACATCTTCAAAGGCTTCAGGACGTGCCGAGGTGACCCATGCGGGCATCCGGGGTAGAGTGTCTGTGTCGATGGAGTGTTCCGGTCGGGCAAATGTCATGACTGAAGCCTAAACCATCGCGGCGCTTTGCTCCAGAAAATAGCACAGAAAACGCCTCGCTCTATCTTTTGCCATGATGTCCGATAATCTTGCATTATCAGACGTAACACTGATATGCTCGGAAACATGAGCAGTCTCACGAATAACGGCACCAGAATCGAGGATTCCGACGCGTCTGACGCAGAGATTTCGAGCTCAGCGTCCTATGACTCGCTGAACAGTGACGAACACGACGAGAGAACCTCTCGGGACCGAGCCTCAATCGCTCTGCCCGCTCATGTGGCCGGCTCCGGCGCGCTCGACCGGCTGATCGACACCGCGCGCGACTACGCCGAGGCCTCAACAGCTGAGAACACCAATAAGGCCTACTCGGCCGACTGGAAACACTTCACCCGTTGGTGCCGGTTGAAAGGGACGGATCCCCTGCCCCCCTCGCCCGAGATGGTCGGGCTCTATGTGGCGGACCTGGCCGCCGCGACTGGTAAGGCCCCTGCTCTCTCGGTCTCCACCATTGAGCGGCGCCTCTCCGGCCTCGCTTGGAACTACAGGCAGCGCGGGTTCACTCTTGATCGCAAGGACCGCCATGTCGCCACCGTTCTGGCCGGGATTAGGCGCAGACACGCGCGTCCGCCGGTTCAGAAGGAAGCGATCCTGCCCGATGACATCCAGGCCATGGTGGGCACCCTTCCCTATGATCTCCGCGGGCTTCGAGACCGGGCGACCTTACTTCTGGGCTATGCTGGAGGTCTCCGTCGCTCCGAGATCGTGAGCCTTGACGTGCACAAGGATGATACACCGGACTCCGGCGGTTGGATCGAGATTTTCGAAGATGGCGCTCTGCTGACGCTGAACGCCAAGACCGGGTGGCGCGAGGTCGAGGTCGGGCGCGGCTCAAGCGACCAGACCTGTCCTGTCCACGCACTTGAGCAATGGCTGTATTTTGCAAAGATCGACTTCGGGCCGGTCTTCGTGCGAACATCGCGGGATGGCAAACGTGCGCTCGAGGCCCGCCTTTCCGACAAGCACGTCGCACGGCTGATCAAAGCAACCGTTCTGAAGAGCGGCGTCAGATCCGATTTGCCGGAAGCCAAACGGCTGGCAATGTTCTCGGGGCATTCCTTGCGTGCCGGGCTCGCCTCGTCGGCAGAGGTTGATGAGCGTTATGTTCAAAAGCAACTCGGACATGCGTCGGCCGAGATGACCCGGCGCTACCAGCGCAGGCGCGACAGGTTCAGGGTGAACCTGACCAAAGCCGCAGGGCTGTGAAGCTCAGGAATCTTGACGCGTTGGTGAAGCGCTAAGATGAAATTCCAGCACTTCAGTTTCAGCTTACTGCTTCAATTGAAATCAGGAACTAAACGCGACAACCAGAGATCCTCGTCGTGAGCCTCTTCATCCTCCTCGAATGTGATGAGGGCGTCATCGAAATCATCAGTCAATGCAGACGGTTGCGGCTTCATATGTGCAAAATACTAATCTTTTGCACATTACCCAAGTGATTTTATGACGGTTGCCTTCGCTCTTTATATAGTATGCCCGCGCGACTGCTGGCGGAACCTCCCAGATCGCGCTCAGCGCAAGGAAACCAAGGGATTGTGCACCAGCACGACGAGAGAACACTTGCTTGCATTTGTTTATAAACGGTCGTTTATTGACGATATATTAAATTGCAAACGGCCCAGTTTCATGCCCCTGATTGGCTATGCGCGCGTCTCCACCGAGGATCAGACCCCCCTGCCCCAGTCTGAGGCACTGCAGTCTGCGGGATGCGCCGAGATCTTTGAAGAGCACGCCTCGGGCGGCAATCGCGCGCGGCCCGTGCTTGCACGTGTGCTGGAGCGGATTGGCAAGGGCGACACGCTGGTCGTCGTGCGGATCGACCGGCTTGCGCGGTCTTTGTCGCACTTGCTTGAGGTGATCGAAAGACTGGAGGGCAAGGGGGCGTTCTTCCGCTCGCTCCAGGACCCGATTGACACTGCCTCGCCCCAGGGCAAGTTCACGTTGCAGGTTCTGGGCGCTGCGGCTGAGTTCGAACGCGCTCTGATCCGCGAGCGTACCAAAGCCGGACTTGCCTCGGCACGCTCAAAGGGCCGCGTCGGCGGCAACCCAGGTCTTCGCGCCAAGGACCCTGAAGCGCTGCGCAAGGTGCGGTTGGCACGACAGGACGGCTACATGGAGCGCTTGCACGAAACAGCGCAGGATTGGGTGCCCCATGTACGCCGCCTGCGGCCGGATATGGCCTGGGAAGACGTGCTGCGTATCATCAATGCTCCCCTGCCCCACGACCGCCACTGGACCCAAAGCCGTTTGCTCCGCGCCGTGAAGGCATACGTGGGGGACGGATTCCTGCCCGCTGAAGTGCTTGGACGCGCTGGACGTCGCGAAACCGACGATCGCCTGCCTGCGATTGTCGCCGCAATCAAAGGTGCTGACCCCGAGATCACCTTGCAGGCAATCTGCGACCGACTCGAATCCATGCGTGAGCGCACCCCTCGCGGTCGAACCAGCTGGCAGCCTTCCTCAGTCAGAATGCTGCTGGAGCGTGCAGAGCGCCTCGGCCTTTTGTAGGCGCTAATGGTCGGCAAACCACCCTGTTCGCTCGGCCCAAATCTTCCAGAATCATCGCCTCAATTGGACGAAAACCACGTAAATATCCAACAATGCCTTGGGGTTAGTTCGCGCGAGCAGAAAATATCTCGAAGGATGTCGGTTTCGCCAGACACGGTTTTTATCGTTGGTAATCAATGCTTTATCTAGCGTAAGCCCTGCGCGACCAAATTGGTGCTGTGGATAACTTTTCCACTACATCTAGATTCTTCTTGCCGGACTCAGATGTTCGTGGCATCTCCATTCTGACGGTAAAACGCGTCAGACGTGGCTTCGACCGTCAGAACGACAAAGAGCCTTAGCAAAGGCCATGAGAGGCGGCAGAACATGGATGATCGAAATACGGGCTACGCGCAAGGCATAGGCTCTTCCGACATCGGAGCATTTGCAGACAGTCTTGCTGAGTCGCTTGACCGGCAGATGAAAGTTGCGTTCGAACCAGAAGAACGCAAGTCCTTGCGCCGCTTCAGCTCGACCGAGGTCGCCGAGTTGCTGCGCGTTAGTACGTCGAACCTGCGCAACCGCCACAAAGATGGCAGCTTCCCAGAAGTTCACACTGACGGTCGCGGTCATAGGTTCTACACGGCCGAAGAAGTTGACGACCTCCGCAACATTTTGGCGCGGACAGGCAAAAATGCTGACGCGTACAAACCTGGCCGCCGAGACGGTGACCGTCTTCAGGTCATTTCGGTCGTGAATTTCAAAGGCGGCAGCTCGAAGACAACAGCGACGATCCATTTGGCACACAGGTATGCCCTGCGTGGCTACCGCGTGCTTGTGCTGGACCTCGACCCGCAGGCCAGTTTGACGACATTTTTCGGCTTCCGGCCTGAGCTCGAATTCGCCGAAGGCGGCACAATCTACGACGCATTGAGATACGATGATCAGGTTCCGCTCTCGGAGGTCATCCAGAAAACATACTTCCACAAGCTCGACATGGTCCCGGCTGGCTTGATGTTGTCCGAGTACGAAACCGAGACAGCGAATGCCCTTGCGCGCAGGGTTCAGCCGATTTTTGCAGAGCGTCTTGCTCTGGCGCTAGAGGAAGTCGACTCAGACTATGACATCGTGCTGATCGATTGCCCTCCGCAGCTGGGCTTCCTGACATTGACAGCATTGGCAGCGTCCACGGGCTTACTTGTGACTGTCGTCCCCGGCATGCTCGACATCGCTTCGATGAGCCAGTTCCTCAAACTCGCTTCGGAAACGGTCAAAGCCGTCGAAGAGGCGATTGGACGACATGTCACTTGGGACTTCGTAAAGTTCCTGATCACACGCTACGAGCCGTCGGACGGACCACAAACGCAAATGGCCGGGTACCTACGTTCAATCCTTGCGGGCCAAGTCATGACTGAACCGATGCTGAAGTCGACAGCCATTTCTGACGCCGGCATGACTCAGCAAACCATCTATGAGGTAGACCCGAGCCAGCTCATTCGGAAGACCATTGATCGGGCTTTGACCAGCGTGAACAGCGTTGCCGATGAGCTGGAGCAGACAATCCAAATGGCATGGGGGCGTCGCTGATGGCTCGAAATATCTTCAACCAGCCACCGAAAGACGAGAAAGAGTCGGCAGCCCCCTCCCCTGCCCCGGTCAAATCCTCGAAGCTACCTGGCTCGGTTGGCGGATTGCGGGACTCTCTCCGGGAAATCACTGCCAACTCAATCCGAGATATCGAACCCGACCGGATCGATATGGATGGCCTCCGGGATCGCCTGATCCTGGAAGATAGTAGCATTGAAGATCTCGCCGAAAGCATTCGCAAGCATGGTCAGCAAGTGCCGATCATGGTTCGCCCCTCTGACCAACCGGATCGATACCGCATCATCTACGGGCGTCGCAGACTTGCAGCCATTCGAAGAGTTGGTGGAACCGTCAAAGCGATCGTTCGAACGCTCGATGATGATGCTTCTCTGATCGCGCAAGGTCAGGAAAACAACCTGCGGCTGGATCCGTCCTTCATTGAAAAATCTCTTTTTATCAAAGAGATGCAGGAGGCCGGTTACAAGCCTGGCGTCATTCAGGACGCCCTAGGCCTCACCCGGCAAGGTGTGTCGAACCATCGTGTAGTCATCGAGCAGCTGCCTGACGAACTTGTCCGGCTTATCGGCCCGGCTCATGGCGTAGGTCGACGCCAATGGGGTGATCTTGCTGCACTTTCAGAGAAGGTTCCGCTTGTCGACATTGCGCGTGAGACACTTGCCTCTCTGCCTGACACCACTCCAAGCTCGGACAAGTTTCAAGCCGTCTATGTTGCTTGCTCCAGCAAGGCGCGTGGCGCAGCCGACCAAAGCGCCCGTGGCCAAACGACCGTGGTAAAGGACAATAGTGGTAGCCCTGTCGGCACACTTTCAGTCGATGGCAAGTCGATCGCTATCAAGATCACCCGCAAGGACAACCCGGAATTCGGCCAATGGCTCGAAGATCGCGCGGAAACCACGCTGCGACAGCTTTTTGAACAATGGCAGAATGAGAGAGGCTCGGGGAGCTGATCCCCGGTCATAACCAAAAACACGAGCAGAGGAGAAAGGCGAAGACCAAAAAGAAAAGAGCCCCCCAAGGTTTCCCCCGGAGAGCCCTCATCATCTGATTAGCACCTGTGATGTAGCAATCTCCGACATACCGGTCAAGAGTCACCGATTCGGTGGACGTCATTTTGTTGCCTTTTCTCGCCAAGAACAGCGGGAAGAGCCGGGGAAGTTGTGGGCCGCAACGGTCGTCGTTCAACAAACATGGCATTCACAAAGCTTTCCGTTCAGACCTTTGGCGTCGGCAAGGGCACCCCCGCCACGTCAACACCTGAAACCGACATCTGGGCAGTCTTCCGCGCGCTCAGAGATACTCGCAGCCTGTTCGGTCTCCGTCCAGGACATGTTCAAACACTCCAAGCGATGCTGAGCTTTCTCAAGCCTGGGCATGGAGACACAGTCTTCGCTTCCAACGACGAGATCTGCCGTCGAGTTGGCGGGATCGATGAACGAACCCTCCGTAGGCACATCGATCGCTTTGTTGAACTCGGTTTCATGAAGCGCCACGACAGCCCAAATCGCAAGAGATACCGAGTGAAGTCCTCCGAAGGTCAGTCCATTAGCTATGGGTTGTCGCTGGCTCCGTTGCTCGCGCGTGCCGGCGAACTACTTGCGACAGCCCAAGCGATGGAAAACGCTCGTCGGGATCGCGTGTTTTTGCGAAAGCAAATCCTAACCAAACTTGCTCAGATCGACGAAGCTGACCCCGAGAACGAACTCACTCATCAGGTACGCCGAGTTCTTCGGAGGAAGCTCTCGATCGCGGAGTATCGTACTTTGCTCGGCGAACTGGAGGCTCAATGCAAACAGATGTCCACCGCGGTGGACGCACCAGAAACAATGAAACTGCCCGCCAATGACGGGCAAACTGTCCGCCACCACTCTAAGTCTAAAAAAGAACAAAAAGATTTAGAAAGGGGGACCAACAGCCAAACACCTCCCCTGCAAACGCTCACAACAGTTTGTGACCAGGCTACATCGTTCGCAACGAACTCACTTAGGAACTGGCACGATGTCGAAAGTCACGCGAGAACGCTCGCTCCAATGATGGGAATCCACGAAAGCACCTTCGAAAAGGCTGCTAAGAAGATAGGCTCTCAAAAAGCATCATGCGCCATCTTCATAATTCTCCAGATGAGCAATCGCATCCGAGACTTTGGAGCGTATTTCCACAGCATCACGCTCGGTCGCAGAGAAACTGACTTCAACCCATCACTGTTGTTGGAGAGGCTTTCTCGTTCTGGGACAGCAACTGCGTGATGTCCACCGCGGTGGACATGTCGAGAGGTAGAGATGGGCTGTGAAAGGGGTGACGGGAAGTGAGATCGGGAGAGTGGCTTCCGGCGCCCGTCGCGGAGAAGATCTGATGGCCAAATCTGCCCAGAAAGTCACCCTGTCCCCGTCCCGGGACATACCCTTCGACAAGCTCGTGCTGAGCCAGTCCAACGTCCGGCGCATCAAGGCCGGTATCTCGGTGGAGGAACTGGCCGAAGACATCGCCCGCCGTGGGTTGCTGCAGAGCCTGAGCGTTCGGCCCGTTCTGGCGGATGATGGGGCCGAGACCGGCAAGTTCGAAATCCCCGCTGGCGGCCGACGCTTCCAGGCCCTGTCTCTCCTGGTGAAGCAGAAACGCCTGGCCAAGACCACGCCCATTCCCTGCATCGTGCGGGATGCCAATTCCACCATCCTCGCCGAAGACGACTCGCTCGCTGAGAACATGCAGCGTGCAGCCCTGCATCCGCTCGACCAGTTCCGCGCCTTCGTGGCGTTGCGGGAGAAGGGTCAAGGCGATGAAGAGATCGCAGCCGCCTTCTTCGTCACGCCGCAGGTGGTGAAACAGCGCCTGAAACTCGCCGCCGTGGCCCCTGCCCTGCTTGAGCTCTATGCCGAGGACGAGATGACGCTGGAGCAGCTGATGGCCTTCACGGTCAATCCGGATCATGAGCGCCAGGTTCAGGTCTGGGAGGCGATCCGGTCATCCTGGAACAAGGAGCCCTATCAGATCCGGCGGATGCTGACGGAAACGTCGGTGCGCGCGTCTGACCGTCGGGCCGCCTTTGTCGGCGTCGAGGCGTACGAGGCTGCTGGCGGCACCATGTTGCACGACCTCTTCCAGGGCGACGACGGCGGTTGGCTGGAAGACCCGGCCCTGCTCGACCGACTGGTCAGCGAGAGGCTTCAGGCTGAAGCCGAAGCGATCGCGACCGAGGGCTGGAAGTGGATCGAGGTCTCTCTCGACTTGCCCTATGGCTACAGCCACGGCTTGCGTCGGCTCAATGGCGACCCGGCGCCGATGACAGATGACGAAGGCGCGGCCCATGCCAAACTGCTTGCCGAGTACCGGGCGCTCGAAGAGCAATACGAGGGACAGGATGAGTTCCCCGAAGAGATCGACGCACGTCTTGGCGAGCTGGAAGTCGCGATGGAGAAGCTCGAGGCCAGGCCGCTGATCTTCGACGCGGAGGAGATCGCGACGGCAGGGGCCTTCGTGACGCTTGATCGCTATGGCGAGCTTGCAGCTTATCGGGGCTTTGTCCGGCCCGAGGATGAACCTCGGCAAGATGCCGACGTCCACAGCGGTGAACAGGCGGCAGGCGGGCAGGGCGCTGAGCTTTCAGCGGGGAGTAATGTGGATGGTATCGGCCATGGCACGGTGATCACCTCTGCTGGTCAGGCGCTTGGCGCCAACGTGTCCGACGACGAGGACGATGGTGCGTTGAAGCCGTTGCCCGAGCGGCTGGTCATGGAGTTGACGGCGCACCGGACATTGGCACTGCGGGAAGCTGTCGGGCGTTCTCCCGACGTCGCCTTGACGCTGCTGCTCCTGAAGCTCGTCAACGACACTTTCCGGACATCCAGTTCGGCCGGCAGCTGCCTCGAGGCTTCGGTCCGTCACGTCTACATGTCGGCGCAGGCGAGCGATCTGAAGGACAGCGTGGTGGCCAAGTTGGTGGACGATCGCCATGCGGAGTGGGAGGCCGACTTGCCGCTCGGCGACGATGCCGCGCTCTGGGACTACCTGACCTCCCTTGATCAAGGGAGCCGGCTGTCGCTGCTCGCGCATTGCCTCAGCTTCGGGATCAACGCGCTCTATGAGAAGGTGAACCCCTATGGTGCCGGTATCTCCGCCAGCGGTTTGACCAAGCGGATGGCCCAGTCCGACTTGGTCGCACAGGCGGTCGATCTCGACATGGTCGAGGCGGGTTGGGAGCCGACGGTCGATACCTACCTGAACCGCGTGCCAAAGGTCCGGATCCTCGAGGCCGTACGTGAGGCTAAAGGGGAGGGGACGGCGCAACTCCTCGATCACCTGAAGAAGGGCGAGATGGCGACCGAAGCCGAGCGTCTGCTGAAAGGCAGCGGTTGGTTGCCAGAGGTTCTTCGCCGTCACGACCTGGTAGCACTCGACGGTGCGGAAGGGCAGGGGGTGCCTGAGCCCGTTTCCGACGCCAGTCAGACCGAGGATGTCGACCTTCCCGCCTTCCTCACCGCTGACCTGCCGGGTGATGATGCGTCGATGATGGCTGCCGAGTGATCCGCGCCATCCGAGGGCGGGGAAACCCGCCCTCAATTACATAAAATACAACAATATCAATAAGATGAATGCAAAATGACGCATTCAGGATGAGGAATCATGTCTGCAACCACCATTCTCGAAACCGCGCCCCTGGGCGCGCTCATTCGCTACACCGATAGCACAACGAAACCGCCCGCCCGGTTCACAAAGAAGCTCGCGGCCTGGGAACGCTCGAACGGCGTTGGACGTCTCGTCAAGAAGGAGCCGCCGCGACCCTATCCAACCTGGACGGCGCCGGCGTCGTTCACGCTGCACGAGGGGAACTTCTCCTCGGACGGGGTCATTCTTGTCACCATCATGCGAACGCATTCGGCTGACAGTGCGTTGACCTTCGAGGTAGCAGAGGAACCGAAGCCCGGACAGGTGCGCGTCCTGGTGGATTTTGGCGGCTGCACGGAACTGCTCCACCTGGCCGAGTCTGTCACGGCTGCCGAACTCTGGATCGCCAAAGAAGGCTATCGCAACGCGCGGCTGGAGATCGTCGGCAGCGAGGACGGCGATAGGGCAGGGGGCGCGGAGCTTGCCGCCTGAGCCCATGTAGAACCCAAGGGGCCCGCCAAAGCGCGGGCCTCTCACCCATCACGACCCTTTCCCGCGAAATCGCGGGGCACCATAGGATCCAATCCAACACGGAATGAGGTCTTCCTTGAAAAGCCTGCCCGGGAGGCTGGCAGCGATAGCATCAGCGGAACATACGGCTCCAGTCAGCGGTCGCACCATCCCCCGCTCGCCATTCCCTTCCTTGCCCCGAATCCTGTCTTCGAGATCAACCCGCGAGGGGTCGGACTACGGGCGAACCCGTGCCGCCGGGTGGATTCGGACGAGCCGAACGCACCCGGTGATGTCAGCCAGTCTTCGGGCCTGCGGGGTCCTGTCGCGCGGGGGATGGTCCTCCGCCTCCAAGACAGGAGCCAAACAGATGTCCCGCAAAGATGCACACGCCTTCGCCGCCTCCCTCGCCGCCACGCTCATGGTCTCGATCGTCGTCTTCCAGGCCGGTGATGGAACCTATGGCGCCGTCCCCGCCGATGAAATCGACGGGGACGAGGTCGTGATCGTCTCGGAATACGATCCCTTCGGGTGAGGCCTTGGCCTCACCTCCTTTGGGCCCCGTGCGCGGCGCAGGTGCGCCCCTTCTCCTATCACCGACAAAGAGATCGGCGATGCCGATCCTAAGAACGTCGGTATGCGACCCGGTGTGAACCGTGTTGCTCCCTGATCGCATTGCCTTCCATCGTGACCTCTCCATCGCGCGTGTTCCCTCCTATGTCGAGCGTTTGCGCGAAAACGACTGACCAAGCGACGGTGGAGACGGCTCAGTTGGTCTCAAGAAGGCGCGCGATCTCGGCCGCATTGGCCCGGATCCATGCCAAAAGGTCCCGGGTCGCGATGAGACCCGCCTCGACCTTGTGTTGTTCGTCCTCGAAGGGGCGCATCGGGTTCACGCCGGGCGTCCTGGCGCGAATGGAGAGGCTCTGCCCTGCGGTTTCCACTTGATAAGAGGTCCCCTGCAGCAGCGCGCTTGAACGCAACACCGCGACTCGATTTGCCTGCTTCGGGAACTGGACGTTAGTGTACTTCCAGGCTTCTTGTTTTCCAAATTCGTGCCGTAGCCTCATGTTGGGAAGCGCCGAGATATGCATTGCTTCGAAGATGCGTGTGGTCGCCTTGGGGCCATCAGTCGAAGGCCGAACTTTCAAATCGGGCAGGATTTCCGATGCCAACTGCTCGTAGGCGATCCCGAAGTCCTTCTTCTCGGCCACTGTGCTCGCCACCCAGCCACCCGACGCCCGTTTCCCGGCCAGGGCCTCCAGGAGTTCGATCCTCACTGATAGCCGCCGAGACAGCTCCCCTTCGTCGAGATCCACGAGCCGGCTTTCCAGGAAAGCGATGATCTCCTCGATCGTGACATCTGCCGCGAACGCGCCGTTGTGCTGTAAGCTTGGCATCTTGCCGGCCGGGGCGACGAGCACGGCGGCCGCCCTCTTAGGCCCCAGCTTGAGTAACTGCGCCTGGACCTCGCCGAAATATGACTCGGCCTGGCCGGTTTGGAAGTTGTCGGCGACCTTGCTCTCCAGTAGCACACAGGCTTGCTGATCGCCGCGGGAGAACCAGCCCAACTCTACATCGGTTTGCCGACCGTCGAGGCTGGCGCGGACAGGGCTCTTGCGCACGCGAATATCTCCGGTCTCCGGCGGCAGGAAATCAGCCGTGATGCGGCTCAGAAGCCAGTCGCGAAAGTCGTCGGAGGACGAAAGTTCTTCGACCAGAAAGTTGTCCAGGTCCCTCTCTCGGACGCTGTCCCGATATGCATTTTCGTTTAACATACAACCCTACCTATTCCCTCAATGAAGTGAGGTTTGCCCGGCCCGGCCATCCTGTCAAACGCCGAGGCATCGCTTGCTCATTTTCTCCGAGCAGTACGCTCCAGTCATTTCAAATATAGAGGGTTTCGGGAGGCTCGCTCCGGTGGACGATGGCCAGCAGGCGCGGGCAAGCGGCCAGTTGTGGCGCTGCCTTGGTCAGGTAAGACGCACAGAAACTGATAACCAGCAGTTCCCCGCGCGGATGTCAGAAAAGGGGCCATCGCGTCGCTAATTCCCTCAACGTATTGCTGCCTCACTTGCGATGTTGCCGACCACCAACGCCTTCACGAACCACCGCGGTTTGCGACGTCAGCCAGACCAGGTGGGTGCTGGATGCTCAGAATGCTGGTATCTCGCCGTTTCTGGCGAATGCGCTGTTTTCGTTTTGGAGCCGACAGTTTCGGCGAGGTAGTAGCCCTGGTTCTGGGCAAGAGCTTCATCTAAGGCGCGGGCTTCTGCCTTCTGCCAATCTTGATGGGTGGAGATCGCCTTGGCGACGTCCTCCTGAATTTTCGTCAGCTCGCCGAGCGACAGTGCCGCGAGATTGTAATCAGCCATTGGTGCGTGCCGGGTCTTGAATGTTCCGGTATCTATAGCATGTCGCGGCAGGGCCCTGCATTTCCTAGCAGGCAAGGGCAGTGCGACGAGAGCTGGTGATAGCCACTTTGGCCGCTGGTGGGGTGCTGGGCTTTGGGTCAAACAGTCAGATTGGCAAGGGGACATGGTCTGGCATGGGCTCCCCGCATCTCTCTGTCTCCTGGGCCATCCCTTCGACTGACAAACCCCTAATCCCGTTCGGTCTCCTGCGCGCAACCCCGCGTCAGTCCGGGCCGTGTTGGCCGCCGTTGGCGTCCTGCCCGCTCCACCCCGGTCCTCTGGGGGTGTCCGGTGTCCATGCTGTCCACCGTGCACGCGTCGCCCGACGGGCTTTTTCAGGGTCTTGTCGAAGGGACGGTCCCGAAGACAGGAAACACAGGAGCTTATCATGCAGAACATCGTCATCCTCGCCGGCAACATCGGTCAGACCCCCGAAGTCCGCACCACCCAGAGCGGCACCAAGATCACCAACTTCAGCCTCGCCACCTCGCGCCCCCGCCTCTCGGAAGGCCGTGTGATGCGCGACGAGAACGGCTACCGGGTCATGGACACCGAATGGCACCGTATCACCTGCTTCAACGGTCTCGGCAAGACGGTCGCTGAGCATTGCGAAAAGGGCATGAAGGTCCTCGTCCACGGTCGCATCCACTACACCAAGTGGATCGACAGCATGGGGAACGACCGCTACGGCTGCGAGATCATCGCCGAGAAGGTCGACTTCCTGAGCCGCCCGAAGTCGGCCGAGAACGAAAACCCCGAGCTGGTCGACCGCGACGATGAGATCCCGTTCTGAGGAACGGGGTCTCCCTCTCGGGCCTGGCGGGGCAACCCGCCGGGTTCGCCGTGCGCCGCAAGGCAGCTTCGAGTCCATTTTTGCCGCCGCCGCGAGCCTTGGATTTGCCCCGTAGGTTCCACTATTCCGGTCGCGCCACAGTGATCGCGTCTGACATGTTCGCGCCCTCAGCTCGTCGACTGTCTGCTTCGCTTCCTAACGCCGCCCACCAATTGCAGCGTCAAAGCCGCGAGCGAGGCCGAGAAGGCGAAGAAGGAAGATCCGCATGCGCGACAGAATTGCCCGGGGAAGATGCTCAAGCTAAGGGGAACGCTTGGGAACTTAGTAGCGGATACTCTCGGCCGTACATCCGCACTCTGGACGTGGCGCAAGATCTACAAACGAGAGTTCGTTGGTCAGGAAGTTGAATTCTCCCCGGCGGTTCCACATGGCTGGACGGAGCCTGTCAGACTTGACCGCAAGACGTAGGACTTCAGATGCCGCCAACGACGAGGTTATCCCAGTGAGCGGGGAGAGACTTCCCAGATTGCGCTTCGGGCGCCACAGTCTTCGCACACCTTGCAGAGACTCGTCTTCGAGTTCATCCAGTGTGATGCGCGAACAGTTGATGCACGCAGACACACCGGGACTGACCGTCATTCCAATCAGGCTCAGGTGAAGGTTGTACCCGCCTGCGATGACATATGGGACGCGTCGATCCTGACAGTATTCGTTGATCCATTCACTCGTGAGGTCCACCGACGGCTCGTCGGCGCAATTTACAATCACGTCTGGTCTTGCCTCGGAAAGCAAAGCGCGGAGTCCGTCTGCATCGCATACATTCTCTTTGACTCTCCGAACCCGAACCCGTTGTGATATCCGATGTAGGGCGGATGAGATGGCCTTGACCTTTGGTTGACCAATGTCCTCATGAAGGAAGATCGAGCGGTTAAGGTTGGACTCCTCCACTTGATCGCCGTCAATCACGGTGAAGTTTTCGAGGCCGGAATGAGCAAGCTGCACTGCGGTCCAGCTACCCACGGCACCACAGCCCAGAATGGCAACCCTTGTTGAGCGGAGCCTTTCGAAGGCAGCAAACAGTTCTGCGGCAGGAAAGTAGTCTCCAAGAAAATTCAGGACGCGGTAGTGCTCCGTGGCGTCAATAGTGTCTCGAACCGCCCTCGGTTCAACGGCGCACCGCTCGTGCAGAACTTCCATGAGATGCGATACCTGTGACACCGAAGCTCCGTGCACCTCGCAGATCTCCTCAAGGCGCTGGCTGCCATCAAGCCCCCTGATGACATCGGCGATTTCTGATCTCAGCCGAAATCGCATGGATCTGCGCGTAGAAGACTGAAATAACTCAAAGATCCCATCGCCGACCGGAATCAAGGAGACGGACGGTCGCAATAACCAACGTGAGCCGGGTGAGAATTCAATCTGCACGTGCCTGCAGCCTTTCAAAGTCGCCGCAGGTCGGGCATTCAGGATTTCTTTCTACCTTGAAACTGTCGATACTGTATTGATCGAACAGGAACTCACCTCGGCCTTGCTCGACGTCCCCACCATTTTCCGAAAGGAGCCGAACGATCTTCAGGACCGCGGCCGAGGCGGCAAATGCCGACAACGACGGCAGGCCACCGAAGCCTCGACGGCGATCAACGACGGGATGGGAGATTGGTTTCCAACCGCGCAATGTCTCTTCAAAGTGTATTGCATAGCAGTCGGAGCAAGGTGTTTGGCCGGGAACAATCATCTCGCTGAGACTTGCGAGGTGAGCGTCAAAACCACCAGCAACCAGCAGGGGCAGACCCTTCTCCACACAGTATCTCGATAGCTTTATGCTTGTCGCGCCTATGTATGGCTCGTCCGCAGTGTTTATGATCAGGTCTGTATCCGCTCCGATGAGTTCTTCGACGTTCGTTTCTATGTCGAGGGGGGATTGTATGGCGCGTGTTTCTGGCTCGAGCGCTTGGCTATGAACGAATCTCTCGGCAACCAAAGCCTTTGGTTCGCCGATCAGTCGGTGATCGAAAATTGCATTTCGTGTGCGATCGGCGGGCTTCAATGTCTTTGGATCAACAAGGATGAAGCGCTGGAAGCCGATCTGAACAAGCTCTCTGAGAATCCAACTGCCGACCGCGCCAATACCAATCAGTGCGATCCTGCAGTTCATTATTCTCTTTAGGAGGGCCGTGGCCGCAGCTTCGGACTCTTCAATGTCGAGAAAGAAATTCAGCTGTCGAGAATAACGCTCAACTTGTTCGGGGCAGAACGCATTATGCATCCAATCCTTCCGGACAAGGATCCCCTTTCCATAAAGATATTGAATGAAGTCAACAAATGACGAAGGGTGCTTGCTGTCCAGCCTGGATGCCTGTGCTTCATACCGTGCATCCAGCTCCATGACTGACGCGGAGCCGTCTAGCCACTCGAGGCACTCAATCAAAAGCGGCGTCACCTTGAGGCGTAGCCGCTTCCTCGTGGACAGAAAGACGAAGTGAACGACGTCATCTGGGGAAATATAGACATCCACCCCGTCCCTGAGCCAGAGACGAAGCGATCCGAATTGGTCATCGTCACCGCAGATCAATACTGGATCTGACCGCCTCGTACATCGAGAAACTTGGCCCAGTCTTCATCGCTCGCGACAAATGTCGCGTCCGCGCTGCAGGTGCGCGTGCAGCAGTCGGAGCGCCCGCCAGAACATTCCTTCGTGTACGCGGCTGCGTTCGTCATGCCCTCGGACGCTTCGATTTCCTCAAAGCCATGGTTTTCAAAGGTGTACTTGCTCGTCATTAAAGGCACTCCAGACCCGGATCCTATTATTTCCATGATGTTACGTTTGACAGATGTTTCGGTCAACTCGCAACCGGGGGTGAGGTCAAAGATGATGGGATACAAAGCGGGAAACAAGGTCTGGCTTGTCCGCATTGCCGCCATGCGCGCTCCGGGTGAAGAGCGAGAGGAGTGCCGGTTTCCCGGTGACAGGTTGATGGCTGGGAGAGTGGCTCCCGGCGCTTGTCACGGAGGAATGCCTATGGGTGTTGTGGAAGTACTGGATCCGGTTCAGCCGGCGCGGGCTGGTGGCTGGAAAGTGGATGTAAGCCGGGGCGAGCGGAACGGGCGGGTGTCGTCCGAATGGTTCAACCGGCCGGATGACGAGCGGTACCTGTCGCTTGACGATCTCTGGGCTAATGTGAAGGGTCGCTCTGAGCGCAGCCGCAGCCGGGTGGTTCAGACAGCCGACATCCGTGTCGAGGCAACGCGCGACAGCTCCGAGCGATTGCACCTGGTCTTGCCGAAGGGGGATGAACCGGTTGCACCCACCCATTGGGCCTTCGGCCAGCTCGCCAGCATTGTCGGCGCTCCGGCCTCTTACCTACGGCAGCTGCCCGCGCCTCTGGCGGGGATCAACCTGCAATACGGTTTGACCAACCACCGCGCCGAGCAGGTGAAGACTTTCGAGACGGAAGACGGCCGGACCGAACTGCGCGCCGTGACCGGCCCCGACTATGGCCGCATCCATGACTTCGAACTTGTCGAGGCGGTGCAGCGCATCGCGGGCAATGGCACGGGTGACACACGCTGGAAGGTGCCGGGTGTGCTCGACTGGTCGACCGGGGTCTACAATCCCGATGTCGAGATCAGCCGCGACACGACCACGCTCTACGCCTCAGACCGCGATGTCTTCTTGTTCCTGGTCGACGATCGCAATCCGATTGAAGCGGGCAAGCTGGCGGACGGCTCGCCCGACCTCTACTTCCGGGGATTCTACTGCTGGAACTCCGAGGTGGGGGCAAAGACCCTCGGCATGGCGAGCTTCTACTTGCGGGCGGTGTGCCAGAACCGGAACCTGTGGGGCGTCGAGGATTTCCAGGAGATCAAGATCCGCCACTCGAAATACGCCGCCTCGCGCTTTGCACATGAGGCGGCACCCGCGTTGACGCGCTTCGCCAATTCCTCGCCCCAGGGGTTCGTGAACGGCATCAAAGCGGCGCGGCAACAGATCGTGGCGCGCAGCGACGAAGATCGTGCGAATTTCCTGCGCAAGCGCGGCTTCTCGAAGACCGAATCCGGCAAGATCATCGAGAAGGTATTGATGGAAGAGGGCCGCCCGCCCGAAAGCATCTTCGACTTCGTGCAGGGCATCACGCGGCTTGCGCGCGACAAGACCCAGCAGGATGCGCGGCTCGACATGGAAGGGCGCGCCAAGAAGCTCCTCGACCGCGTTGGTTGAGGTGGCGACCGGAGGCGATATCGCCTCCGGTCTCGTTCCTGTTTCATCGATCTGCTACTGTGCCCGACACGTTTAGGTGTTGGAAGTACGCGCATGGAAGAAATTGATTGGTCAGATCGTGCATTTTATGATGACGGTGAATGGGTTACCTGGTCGGAAATCGACGAGCAGCTTCGCTACAAGGAGTGGGGCGCTAAATACCCGAACGCGATCCGGTCTATGATCCCATATTTTGAGGATCTCCTGTCCCTCGCGGAAAGCTATCACCTCGAGACCGGCCTTCACCTCTCTGTCTACGGCGATATCGGTGAGCTGTTTGGTGCTATCACGTACGGTATCAAGTTGAACAAGACCTATGCCCAGGGTGCTGACGGAAGACTTGGCAATGATCATGTCGAGGTCAAGACCATTACGCCATTCAAGACAAAGGATGTGGTTGTGGTCGATACCAATGGGCATTTCAACAAGCTCTTGGTTGTAAAGATCAACGAGGATTTTCAGGTCTCGGGTCGGATGATCGACCGAAAAGATCTCCCAAAGCGCGAAGGGCGCTACTTGCGGGTTCGATGGAGCGATTTACCAACGCCGAAATGATCGACCCGATCAGCGACAGAGAGCCCGAGGGGGGCGGTTTGGTCTTTGACGGTTTGAAGCGGGGAGAGAGGCTCTCTGCACCGTCGGAGATATGCCGATGTTCGACCTTCCTCTCCAAACTCAGCCGGAAACGCAGAAAACAGGTTTGCCGCCGAGCCTCCTGACCGTTTTTGCAGATCAAGACTTGCCGTTCGCACTCACGACGGCTTGCCGTGCGCCCGCGGCTCTCATGTCCGGGCAGGCACACCCCAAGGTACTGGAGCGGTTTGCCACGCTGGCCGAGGCCATGCAGGGAGCAATCGTTCACGCCGAAGATATCACACCTGAAGACGCGCCGCGCATCCTGGCAATCCTCGATCGGGAGGGCCGCCTCGTTCTGGCCGGGGCTACCAATGATGGCGGGGTCGCATGGTGCCACCCGGTCTCGGATGCCGCCGAAGCCCGCGCCGTCGTGTCCGAGGCCAGCCAGACCCGCGCGCATGCCATACGAGCGGCCGAGTGGCATGAACATGGCCTCGCGCGACGGCTGCGGCACCACGCCGACGTTCTCGATGCCCGTCTTGTCGATCCGCTCTGGCGTGTCTTCGCGTCTCGCGCACTGCAGATCGCGGCGTGACGCCCGAGAGTCAGAGAAGGGCAGGGGAGGATGTGAGCCTAGGAGGACGAGAGAGAGCCTCGGGGTTCAGATCCTTTCGCTCATTTCGGAGTTTCCAATGTCCAAGATCGAACCCACCCTGGCCGCGCCGATGGCGCCGTCCAAGATTGATTTCGCCGCCGTGCTGGCTCGGCAGTCCGAGCGTGACGCGCGCATCGCAGCTTTGCGTCCGGCCAACAAGGAGCGCCTCTTCGATGGCCTGACTGCCGCGGGCATCACCCATGTGACCGTGAGCTTTGACGGCTATGGCGATAGCGGCCAGGTTGAAAGCATCGCAGCCTACGCTGGCGACGCCGAAGTCACTTTCCCCAAGACCCAGATCGCCTATGCCGCATTGACCTGGGACGATCCGGAGGTCGAGATGCGGGCGCTTTCGCTCGAAGATGTCGTGGAGCAACTGGCCTACGACTTGCTCTCCGACACCCATGGCGGTTGGGAAAACAACGACGGGGCTTACGGCGAATTCTGCTTCGACGCGAGCGCTCGCTGCATCCACCTCGAGTTCAACGAGCGCTTCACCTCGTCCGAACTCACCACCCACGATTTCTGAGGGGGCGGCGATGGCACATCCCTATCACCACGCCCTGTCATCGGTGAAGAAATGGGGCGGTACGGTCGAGGATTACCTCGCCGTGCATTCCTGGTTCGACCAGAGCAAGGAAATCACAGCCGACTTTCGGCACCGGGCGCTGCGCCACCATGCGGAGGGCATCTTCATGGCCGAGACGATTTTCGGCCCGACCATCACGCTCTCGACCGGGCGCGTCATCCCGACCCGCTGGGTCGGCGAGCAGCATGTTAAGGAGGACCTCGGCTTCATCCCGAGCTTCGCCGATTGGGTGAAGGCCATTCGGCCCGAGCCTTGGATGGGTCGGACCGAACGGATCGAGGCACAGGTCGATCCGCATCTCGTCTCGCCCGTGGTCGAGGTCAGCTGACATGACCGATCCCACTTATCTAAGTCTCGGCTTGCCGCCGACCGCTTCGCCACTGGCAGTGGTTCGCGCGGCGGTCCGAGCGCTCCACCCCAACACGCGCGCACTGCGCGGCTTCCGGGCCGCACGCAAACGCTTCTACCGGCAGATGCTCTCCGCGCATGCCGCGCGACAGGCAGCGGACGACAAACCGACCGGCTGATCGCTCCCGGCCGACCCTTCCAATCCAGTACTCGGCCTTCTGGCCGGGTCTTCCCCATTCAGGAGGTCCCCATGGCGGATTACTTCACCCATTTCTCGTGCCTGATCGACGTCGGCAGCCCTGACAAGGCTGCCCGTGCACTCGCGCTGTTTCACGATCTGCGCGCTGCGGATCAGGACGCCGACGACCCGGAGGTTGCGGGCTTTGATCTCGTGCGCCAGGACGCGCCCGAGGGCAGCAGCCTCTGGATCCATGATGACGGGAACGGCGATGTCGAAGCCGTCATCCGCTTCGTCCTGCGTATTGCTGAAGAGCTCGACCTCACCGGCCCTTGGGGGTTCCAGTATTCTCTGACCTGCTCTCGGCCACGACTCGACGCCTTTGGTGGCGGCGCGCATGCCATCGATCTCGGCGCGCGCAAATCCATCGGCTGGTCCAGCACGCAAGAATGGCTGGCCGCCGCATTGAACGGGGAGGACATCGATGCCTGAGGTGATCTGCACCACCGTCTACCAGTTCCCCGAACTCTCGGATGCCGCCAAGGAGAAGGCGCGCAGCTGGTATCGCGAGCTTGGCCCCCATGACGATTGGTGGGACGCGGTCTATGAGGATTTTGAGCGGGTCTGCGAGATCCTCGGCATCCGCCTGAAAACCACTCCTGTCCGCATGATGGGTGGCGGGGCGCGGGCCAAGCCTTGCATCTGGTTTTCCGGCTTCTGGAGCCAAGGCGACGGGGCCTGTTTCGAAGGCTACTGGTCCCACGCCAAGGGCGCCGCCGCGCGCATTCGGGACTACGCGCCCACGGACGCGACGTTGCACGGCATCGCCGACCGGCTGCAGGCCATCCAGCGGCGGAACTTCTACCAGCTCGCCGCCGAGGCCAGCCACCGTGGCCGCTATTACCATGAATACACCATGTCGGTGGACGTCACGCGCGACAGCCCGACTTGGCAGCCGCCGACCGAAGACGCGGAAGACGTTGTGACCGAGGCGCTGCGTGATCTGGCCCGCTGGCTCTACCGCCAGCTTGAAGCCGAATCCGACCACCTCACCTCGGACGAGGCCATCGACGAGGGGATCATCGTCAATGAGTATACGTTCACGGAAGGAGGGCGGCGGTTCGGGTAAAAGAGATCAAAGCACAAGGTTCATTTGATCTTTACAGCAGGTCCATATGGACTATATTGAAGCCAATGGAGGACGCCATGTACGTTGCAGAGAAAATCCGGGAACCCGCACAGATCAACGCCGTCGCGTTGAAAGCTTATGCACGCGTGGCCGATGCTTGGGGTCTCAGTCTCAAGGAAGCGGCTGGCCTTGCCGACATGTCAGAGAGCACGTGGAAGCGCGCCAAGAAGCCGGATTTCGCCGGAGAGCTCACCAAGGACCAACTGCTGCGGCTCAGCGCTGTAATTGGCATCTTCAAGTCGCTGGAACTCTACTTCTCGGAGCCTCTGGCAAAAAGCTGGTTCACCCGACCGAACAAGGGGCCGCTCTTTGGTGGAAGCCGACCAGTCGACACCGCCATCGACGGGGGTTTGCCGCAGATCCTCGCGGTTCGGACCTATCTTGATGCGTTGCGTGGTGGGGCATGAAGCAGACCGAGATTTCTGATCGCGGTCTCGTTCGTCTCCTGCCCGCCACCTACCACAAGCCACCATCGCTGCGCGGTCTCGTCGATACCGATGACGAGATGGAGGTCTTGGCAGAGATCGAGGGCCTGACCAGTGGGCGTCTACAGGCCGAACGCGGGCGCAACCCGCATCTGGACCCGCGCGAACTCGCTTGGCAACGCCGCAGCCGCGATCTGCGCATCTATGGGGACAGTCACGTCAACGCAGCCTTCACTTACACCCGCGTCGGCGGAAACCGCTTCAACGCCGAGGAGCGCGGCGCGTGGTATTGCGCATGGGATGTGATGGTTTCTGTCAGCGAAGTGGCCTGGCACCGCACACGCGAACTCGGCTTTACCGGCAGCTTCCAGGACAGCGCCCGCTATGTGGAATTGCTGGCCGACTTCATCGGCGTCTTCGATGACATGACCGGTGAGGCAGGTCATCCGGCGCTGCATCCGGATCCGGCTGTCGGGTATCCCGAGGGCCAAAGCCTGGCACAGCATCTGCGTCGGGGCGGATCCAAGGGCCTGATTTACCCTTCGGTCCGGGCTCCTGCATCGGGCGGGAATTGCCTGGTCTGCTTCGAGCCCCGCGCAATTCAGAACGTTCGTCCGGGCGCGTCTTGGGATCTTGTGTGGGATGGGACACCGCACTACTCGATTGCGGCTGTCGGCTGACAAGTTACAGCGCATGCGCCTTTGGGGGTCCGAAGAAATGAAACAGGCAAACGACAACAGCGCGGACGTCACTAACTTGAAGCCATGTGACCATCAGCCGTTCTGTGAGGCGTTGGACTGTCCGCCCCCACCGACCGACGCACTACGAGCAGCGTTTCGTAGGCGGAGGGAAACTCTGGTGGATTCTTGCGCCGACAAGCCATCCACCAGCTGACACCGGTCACCTGTTCCCGTCGATCCACTTCGACATGAGCCCCTTGTCGCGGAAGCATTCGTCCGGAACGGCGCGCCTTTTGATCCGGGCGAGTTTCTCAGCGAAGGCCACCTGCTTGGACGTGGGCAGCCGGTCCATGTCCGATACCGGTTTCAGCTGGGCCTGAGCCTCGATCCAGGCGCTCAAAGATCGCCGGTCTTGCTGAACCTCCCAGGGCAGGAGCGTCCGGTTGCGCAGGGCGAGCGACCGCGCATAGGCAATCTGCTTGGGCGTTACGGGCAGGGCGTGCTTGGTGCTTTCCATGGTGGAACCCCCTTTCTGACTTGGCTCTGAACATAGAACATAACAAGAACAAAATCAAGCCAAGCGTCGGGAACACCTTGGTGCGAGAGGGAGAGAGGGGCCGGGAAAGATCAGGTCCGAGGCTGCCCGAGAGAGGGTGTCCGGGCCTGATCCTGTCCTTCATTCCGGAGTTTCCCGATGACCCATCTTGCCCCTGTTGCGCAGGCGTCCTTGCCTGCGCCCGTTGTTCCGTTGGCAGCAAATCCTGCCCCTGCGATCGTTGCTGTTGCTGAAGCGCTGCAGCCCGATCTGGCGCAAGGGCTTCAGATCGACGCGCTGCGCCTGCGCCGCGAGATGGAACATGCTTTTGGCGGTTCCGATGCGACCGGTGCTTGGGACTGGAAGCTCGCCTATGAGGCGGGCGAGGTGGCGCTGGTTCTGTTCTTGCGGAAATTCGGTCGGGCGCTGCTTACGCGTGCCGGCTCGCCTGCGGCGCTCTTGCCGATCCTCGCCAAGGTGGCAGGCCTCTTGCCCACGCACACCCGGCGGTCGGAAGAGATGGAGCGCTTTCAGCAATTCTCGACGCCGCTGCCCATGGGACTCGCGGCACTGTCGGCAGCGCAGATCACGCCCCACGACCTGGTCCTCGAGCCTTCGGCTGGCACCGGCCTTTTGGCGGTCCTTGCCGAGATCGCGGGCGGCAGCCTCGTTCTGAATGAGTTGGCCGACACCCGCGCCGATCTTCTTGGCCTGCTGTTCCCGGGCCGCCCGGCCACCCGGTTCGATGCCGCGCAGATCGACGATTACCTCGGCGAAGATGTCCGCCCAAGCGTCATTCTGATGAACCCGCCGTTTTCGGCCCAAGCCAATGTCGATGGTCGGTCGACCGAGGCGACGGCCCGGCATCTGCGCTCGGCGCTTGCCCGGCTGGCGCCCGGCGGGCGGCTCGTCGCCATCACCGGAGCCGGTTTCGCACCGGATGCGCCCGCCTGGGCCGAGACCTTCGGCCGTCTGACCGAGACGGCCCACTTCGTCTTCACAGGCGCGGTGTCGGGCGCGGCTTTCGCCAAGCACGGCACCAGCTTCGAGACTCGCGTCTCTGTCTTCGATAAATGCCGCGGCGGCGAGCCGGGTGGCATCACCGCAGACCTGCACCAGCCCATCTCTCCGGACGTGGCGCATCTGATGTCCCGGGTCACTGCGGAAGTTCCGCCGCGCCTCAAGTTGGATCCAGCTCCTGCTGCGGCGCAGGGCCACTCTTCTCGCTTCCCGGGAAATTCTCACCTCACCACCCGCAAACCCGTCAGCCGATCCCGCGCGACCTCCTCAGTTCAACCGGCGAAATCAGACACACCGATCGAGGCCGAGGACCTAAACTACGCAACTCGCGACGTCGCCGAGGACGAAGATGCTGCGCGTCTTTCGGATGCGATCTACGAGACATTCCGTCTGCAGGCCATCGACATCCCCGGCGCGGCCGCGCATCCGACCAAGCTTGTGCAATCGGCGGCCATGGCCTCTGTCGTGCCGCCGAAACCCAGCTATCGCCCCAGGCTGCCCCCGGCCGTCCTGCGCGATGGCCTGCTGTCCGACGCGCAGCTTGAGACGGTGATCTACGCGGGCGAGGCGCATGGCGCGCATCTCGCCGGGTCTTGGACCGTCGATGAGACCGGAGACATGGTCTCCGCTGCACCGGAGGATGCCGCTTCCGTCGCCCGCTTTCGCCGGGGCTTTTTCCTCGGCGATGGCACCGGGGCGGGCAAGGGCCGTCAGTCGGCCGGGATCCTGCTCGACAACTGGGCCCGAGGAAGACGCAAGGCGCTGTGGATATCAAAGAGCGACAAGCTGCTGGAAGATGCGCAGCGCGACTGGTCCGCACTCGGCCAGGAGCGGTTGCTTGTCACGCCCCTCTCGCGCTTCGCGCAGGGCCGCGACATCCCGCTGACCGAGGGCATCCTCTTCACCACCTATGCCACGCTGCGCTCCGAAGAACGCGGCGCCAAGAAGTCCCGCGTCGACCAGATCGTCGACTGGCTCGGGGCGGATTTCGACGGGGTGATCCTCTTCGACGAAAGTCATGCCATGGCGAATGCCGCCGGCGGCAAAGGTGAGCGGGGCGATACCATGGCATCGCAGCAGGGCAGGGCGGGTCTGCGCCTGCAGCACAGGCTTCCGAATGCCCGTGTGGTCTATGTCTCGGCCACGGGCGCGACGACCGTCCACAACCTTGCCTATGCGCAACGCCTCGGCCTCTGGGGCGGGGAGGATTTCCCCTTTCAAACCCGGTCGGAATTCGTGGAAGCCATCGAGGCTGGCGGTGTCGCGGCGATGGAGGTTTTGGCCCGCGACCTCCGGGCGCTCGGTCTCTACACGGCGCGGTCGCTGTCCTATGACGGTGTCGAATACGACATGCTCGAACATGCGCTCAGCCCCGAGCAGCGCGGCATTTACGATGCCTATGCCGGGGCCTTCGCCATCATTCACAACAACCTGACCGCGGCCTTGGAGGCGGCGAACATTTCCGGCGACAGCGGCACGCTCAACCGCCAGGCCAAGTCCGCAGCGCGGTCAGCCTTCGAGAGCGCGAAACAGCGCTTCTTCGGCCATTTGCTCACCTCGATGAAGACCCCCACGCTGATCGCATCCATCGATGCAGATCTGGCTGCGGGTCACGCGGCGGTCATCCAGATCGTCTCGACGGGTGAGGCACTGATGGAACGCCGCCTGTCGGAGATCCCGACCGAGGAGTGGAACGACATCCGGGTCGACATCACGCCCAGGGAATATGTGCTCGACTACCTCGCCCATTCCTTCCCGATCCTGCTCTACGAGCCCTTCACCGACAGCGAAGGTAATCTCTCCTCGCGACCCGCAACGCGAGACGGCCAACCGGTGGAGTGCCGCGAAGCCGTCCGCCGTCGTGACGCGCTGATCGAAAAGCTGGCTTCGCTGCCACCGGTGCCTGGTGCGCTCGACCAGATCGTCCAGCGCTTCGGCACCGATCTTGTGGCCGAGGTCACGGGGCGTTCACGGCGCATCGTGCGCAAGGGCGAAGGGCATTCGGCACGGCTCGTGGTGGAGAACCGGGCCGGAGCCGCGAACCTCACTGAGACCCAAGCCTTCATGGATGACGAAAAGCGTATCCTGATCTTCTCGGATGCCGGCGGCACCGGGCGCAGCTATCACGCTGATCTCGGGGCGAAGAACCAGCGCTTGCGGGTCCACTACCTTCTGGAACCCGGATGGAAGGCAGATGCGGCGATCCAGGGCCTCGGGCGCACCAACCGGACCAACCAAGCGCAGCCGCCGCTCTTCCGGCCGGTCGCCACCGATGTGAAAGCGGAGAAGCGGTTCCTCTCGACCATCGCGCGCCGCCTCGACACGCTTGGCGCCATCACGCGCGGCCAGCGTCAGACCGGAGGCCAGGGGTTGTTCCGTCCCGAGGATAACCTCGAGTCGCCCTACGCCCGCGACGCCCTGCGCCAACTCTACCGCCGCATCTATCGCGGCGATCTGGCCGGATGTTCGCTCGGGGCTTTCGAGGATGCGACCGGGCTCAGCCTGACCGATGATAACGGGCTGAAGGATGACCTGCCGCCGATCACGACCTTCCTCAATCGCCTGCTGGCGCTGACGATCGACATGCAGGCCGTGCTGTTCGCGGGTTTCGAGGAGCTGCTCGATCAGAGAATTGAGGGCGCCATCGCCGCCGGGGTCTATGATCTCGGGCTCGAGACCCTGCGTGCCGAGAGCTTCCGGGTGGCCGACGCACGCGTCATCTACACCCATCCTGGCTCCGGCGCCGAAACCCAGCTTCTCACCATCGCGGAAAAGCGCCGCAACACGCCGCTGTCGCTGGTTGATGCGCTCGACTGGCTGGATGATCCGAAGGCGCGTCTTCTCATTAACAGCCGCTCGGGCCGGGCTGCCGTGCAGGTTCCCGCCACCAGTCACATGCTGGACGATGGGACCATCGAGCCGCGCCTGCGCCTGATCCGCCCGCTTGATGCCAGCACGGTCCCGGCCAAGGTCATGGAGGACACCCACTGGCTCGAGGCCGACCGCGCGGCCTTCACTGCGGCGTGGACTGCGGAACTGGCCGAGGTGCCGGAGTTTTCGGGCTCCACGCTGCACATCGTGGCAGGTCTGCTGCTGCCGATCTGGAAGCAGCTTCCCCAGGATGAAACCCGCGTCTACCGCCTGCAGACCGATGACGGGCAGCGCATCATCGGCCGCCGCGTCTCGCCTGCCTGGGTCGCGACCACGCTGGCCGCCGATGCGCCCAAGCTCTCGGCCGCGCAGGTCCATGCCCTCGTTCTGGAGGGCAAGACCGTGGTGTGCCTGTCCGAAGGGATGGAATTGCACCGCTCGCGCGTCATGGGCGCGAACCGGATCGAACTGTCGGGCTTCTCGGAGGCAGCCAAGGATCGGCTCAAGGCCGATGGCTTCTTCTCGGAGATCATCAGTTGGAAGCTTCGGCTGTTCTGCCCGACCGACGCCGATGGTGTCGCGATACTGGATCGTCTGCTTGCACGTTGTCCTGTCGCAAGGCTACATGATCGCGGAGGTTGTTAACCCATGTATTCCGAGACCGAAGACCTCGTGCGCGATCTGGCAGAAAATGCCGAAGGCGTCTGTCGTGCCTACCTTCCCGCCGGACGGCGGGAAGGATCCTACTGGATCGTCGGCGATTTGCAGAACAACCCCGGCCGGTCACTCTTCGTGCGGTTGACGGGCCCTGCGTCGGGACCAGGGGCAGCGGGCAAGTTTACGGATGGGGCCACAGGCGAGCATGGCGATCTCCTGGACATCATCCGCGCCCGGACGGGGATCACGCGCTTCCCCGACCTTCTCACCGAGGCCCGAGCGCATCTTGGCCGTCCGCAGCCGGTCGTCCCGGATAGGCAAGAGCCGAGGAAGGCCAAGACCCCCGGTGGCACGCCAGCGGCGGCGGCGCGCTTGTTTGCTGCCTCGAACCCGATCACAGGCACGCTTGCTGAGACCTACCTCCGTTCCCGAGGCATCACCCAATTTGGGGCGAACGGCGCCTTACGCTTCCACCCGAAGTGCTGGCAGCGGGAAGAGGGGCAGACCCGGAGCATCCCCAGACCGGCGATGATCGCGGCGGTTACCGATGGGGCAGGGGCCGTGCAGGGCGTGCATCGCACCTGGCTGGCGCCTGACGGACAGGGGAAGGCGGCAGTGAATCCACAGCGTCGGGCTATGGGTCACCTCCTCGGCAATGCAGTCAGGCTGACCCCGCAGGACGACATCCTCGTCATCGGCGAAGGCATCGAAACCATGTTGTCCCTGTCCGAGGCGATTCCCAGCCTGCCCGTCTGGGCGGCGCTCTCGTCGGGACACCTCGGGGCGGTCCTGTTGCCGGAGGGGCTCAAGCGCCTTTACGTCGCGATCGATCGCGATCCGGCCGGGCAGCGCGCGGCAAAGAAGTTGAGCGCCAGAGCCTCCGAGGTCGGGGTGGGCGTGCGGGTGCTGGAACCGCGGCTCGGGGATTTCAACGATGATCTTCGGGCGAACGGCAAGGACGCGCTGCGCCAGCATCTGGCAGGTCAGATCGGGCCAGAGGATCGGCATCGCCTGCCCAGCTGAGCTGCATCGCGCAGGGGGGGCTGGGAGTGCGTGGCAGGGGGCTGCATCCCAGTCGTGGCTCTGGATCGTCGTCCTGACCCCATCCAGGTCCTTGCGCATCCACCCGTCACCCGAGCGGCCTTCAAGAGATGGGCAGGCCGTCAAAGCGGTTGCCCCTGCAAGGTCGGCAGGGAACCTATTTCCGCCGGCGGCAAAGCCGCCTTTGCATCGCGAGACAAATAGCTTCCCTGCGGACCTCCTCCACGCTGTTCCGGCCCCGGTGAAGCCGGGGTGAAGGGGCAACCGCCCCGACGGCTCGGGTCTGCCCATGAAGGCCGCGCGGGATGACGCGCGGACGAGACAGGCCCGGAGGTAAGAAACCGATGACGATCCAGACCCACGACGACGCGTATGAACCCGCCCATAGCGCATCCCAGACCGCCCATGCACTCGACGAGCTCCAGCTCTACGGCTATCGCTCCTTTGACGAGCCCGATCCGCGCCCGATGCCCGATGGGCAGCGCCTCGCCGTCGCCGTCGCCGACATCTTCGACGCCCTCGTCGCGACCCTGGAAGACACCCGCATGGAACCCGACCTCGAAGAGGTGCTCTGGGGCCAGGTCAACCTCTTCCACCGCGCCACGGCCCGGATCGAGCGGACGCTCGATGAGAACGAGCAGGCGCAGCGCCGCCTCCAGCGCGAGCAGGACGGCTCCGAAGTGAAGTCCGTCGAACTCGAGCGCCTGACGGCCGAAGGCCTGACTCTCGTTGAACGGCGCAACTGCATGGACATGATGCGCGATCACGCCGCCACCGAGTTCGTCCATCACACGGGATCGACCTGGCGCCCCCGCACCGGCTCGATGGTGAACCGCCAGCACATGACCGCAGCGCTCATCGACAGCCGCGATTTCCTGGCCGCCAAGCGCCGCGCCGAGACCGAGGTAATGCTTCCCGCAGGCCCCAAGGTCGCCCTCACCGGCGGGACCGATTTCAACGATCATCGCCTGATCTGGGGCAAGCTCGACCAGGTCCGGACCAAGTATCCCGACATGGTCCTTCTGCACGGTGGCAGCCCCAAGGGCGCAGAGCTCATCGCCGCCAAATGGGCCGAGGCCCGGGGCGTGACGCAGGTGGCCTTCAAGCCTGACTGGACCAAGCACGCCAAGGCTGCCCCCTTCAAGCGCAACGACGCGATGCTGGAGGTGCTCCCGGTCGGGGTCCTTGTCTTCCCCGGAACCGGTATCCAGGAAAACCTCGCCGATAAAGCCAAAAAGCTGGGCATCCCGGTCATGAAGTTCGAGAAGGGGGCGTGAGCCCCCGACTTCAATCCGGGACAGAACATTGTGGAAACGTCGAAGAGCGCTTGATATTGTGGTCTGGAGAGGGGCACCAACAACATGTTCGACACATCGCAGCAAATGGAAGTGTTCCCGACGACGGTCGATCTCAAGCGGATCGACCCGTCTCTCAACATGCGGCGCTTCTATCGAATGAGCGTTCAGCCGGACCTGTTTGGCGGCGCATGCCTTGTGCGGGAATGGGGCCGTATCGGGTTTCGAGGGCAGATGCTAATCGAACAGCACCCGGACGAGGGGCATGCTGTGACCGCCCTATTGAAGCTCGCAGCCACGAAGCATCGCCGAGGATACTTGCGTTCTAGCTAGCTGATCCTTTGTGGTTTGATAGTCCAGTGCCAGTCCCTGGGGTATCGACGCCTGAATGGTCGACTTCCAAGGCAACGTCTTGAAATTCGATTGATAATCTCGGTGTCACTCCCTAAGGTTGTCGCAGGCCCAGAAAATGGGCGCGCATAGTTACAATGCGCATTGGGATACCGGGAGGCTAGGGTGGATAACGACAGGTCAGAACTTCGATGGGGAGTCGAGCAACGTCTCGAGTTCATAGAGTTCCGCTTGTTCTGGGAGGGGCATGTAAACCGGAGTGACCTCATGGATCAGTTCGGTGTCTCGGTCAACCAAGCGTCCACTGACCTGAATCGCTACATCGGCTTTGCTCCGGCGAACATGGTCTACGACAAGAGTGCGCGGACTTATGTGCGAGGCAGTGCTTTCCAACCACAATTTCTAGAACCTGATGCCAGTCGCTATCTAGCTCAGCTACGGTCCGTGGCCGAAAACATTCTTGACCGTGAAGACTCTTGGATCGCTAATCTTCCGTCCTTTGCCTCTGCGTCGACGCCGGTCCGTGGTGTTGACCCCGTGACGCTTCGGTCCGTTGTGGGAGCGATCAGGCGATCCGAAGAGATAGAGATACGATACCAGTCCCTTTCCAGCCCAGATCCGCGGTGGCGTTGGATTGCGCCTCACGCGATTGCCTTCGATGGATTTCGCTGGCACGCCCGCGCGTTTTGTCTAACCGACGAGTGTTTCAAGGATTTCCTTCTTTCCCGGATGATTGGGATTCGTGGCTCACGCGAAAGCGGGAAAACGGCCGATGATGATCTCGACTGGAATTCAGAAGTCGTCCTCGAAGTGGCTCCTCATCCCGAACTGTCAGAAACGCAGGCTAAGGTCATTGCCCTCGACTACGGGATGCGTGGCGGCAGCGCGAAGATAAAGGTGCGCCGCGCGCTGCTCTACTACGCGCTGAGGCGCTTGGGATTGGATACAGATCCCGCCGCCCGGCGCCCGCAAGACCAACAGATTGTCCTGATGAACGCCCCCGAAATCGGGCACTCGATACCGAGCGTCTCGGCGTCCGTGAGCGGAGGCGTAAGCGGATGATCGAGGCACTTGAACGCGTTGTTGACGATCTTGCTGTGGTGAACAGCAAACTATTGCTGCTGATAGGCGCGCCAAATTCCGGGAAAAGCGACTTGCTTCGCCAACTGGCTGGACGTCGAAAGCTGCACATCCTCAACATTGGAGCTGCCCTCGGGCGAGAACTGCTGACAATCCCGAGCCCCAGGAGACACCTTCAAGCAGCCGACCTTCTGAAAGGGTTGGCGGATGAGTTTTCGCGGGAAGGGCTTCTCCTCATGGACAATCTCGAACTCCTGTTCGATCAGGAGTTGAAGCTAAGTCCGCTCGATTTGCTCCGGCGGCATTCTCAGGCGCGACGCGTTGTTGCGGCTTGGCCGGGGACGCTCACAGACAACAGGCTGTCGTATGCCACGACAGGACATCCAGAATATCAGGACTACAGCTGTGATGGCGTGGTTCCGTTCAGAGTAAATTGAAAGGAAATCTCGAGATGGCAATGCGTTACGGCGATCTCATTCAATTTGAGCCCATTGAATCGGTTATTCAGCTTCTCGATGCAGATCGTCCTGATGAAGCCAAGAAGCTTGTGTCCACCTATGTCATCTCGGATGACATGGCCGACCGCATCGCCAAGCTCATGATCCCGCAGCTCTCCTTCGATGAGGCTGTGGACCACAAAGGCGTCTTGGTGGTCGGGAACTACGGCACTGGTAAGTCGCACTTGATGTCGGTGCTGTCACTTGTCGCTGAAGATGAGGCATATCTGCCGATGATCCAGCACCCCAAAGTGGCGGAGGCTGCAAAGACAATTGCGGGCCGCTTCAAAGTGCATCGGATTGAGATTTCGAGTCAGATGTCATTGCGCGACATCATCACCCAACAGCTTGAGGTGTTCCTGGAAAAGCACGGCGTGACATATGCATTCCCGCCTGCCGACAAAGTTATCAATAACAAGGCTGCGTTCGAGGAGATGATGTCGGCTTTTGCGGAGGTTCACCCTGATCAAGGTGTTCTCCTCGTTGTCGACGAGTTTCTCGAATACCTGCGGTCGCGAAAAGACCACGAACTGGTACTCGACTTGTCCTTCCTCCGCGAGATCGGAGAGGTTACCAAACATCTCCGGTTCCGTTTCGTTGCAGGCGTTCAGGAAGCGATCTTCGATAGCAGCCGCTTTCAACATGTGGCGGATAGCCTGCGGAGGGTGAAGGACCGCTTCACTCAGGTTTTGCTGGCAAGACAAGATGTCAGTTTCGTTGTCGCGGAACGTCTCTTGAAGAAGTCCGCGGACCAGCAGGACAAGATCCGCGCTTACCTTGCGCCATTCTCGAAATTCTATGGCTCAATGAATGAGCGGATGGACGAGTATGTGCGTTTGTTCCCAGTACACCCAGACTACATCGGGACGTTTGAGCGCCTGGTCTTCACCGAGAAGCGGGGCGCGTTGGTGACCTTGCGTGATCAGATCCAGGCAATCCTTGATGATGAAGTCCCTTCAGATCGGCCCGGTCTAATCGGCTTCGACAAGTTTTGGGACACTGTCGCAACAAACTCCGTCTTGCGCTCAGATCCGAATATCGGGCCAGTGCTCAAGGTCTCAGAAGTGCTTGCGGAGAGGGTCTCCAAGGCGTTCACCCGGCCGGCCTACAAGCCGATGGCGCTTCGCATCATTGACGGCCTTTCGGTCCACCGCCTGACGACGGGCGGGGACATCTATGTTCCTGTCGGACCGACGGCCGAGGAACTGCGCGACACGCTTTGCCTGTTTCAGCCGGGTATTGAAGACATGGGTGGCGACCCGTCTGACGACCTACTCACCGCGGTCCAGACCACGCTTCGAGAGACCCTCAAGACGGTGAACGGTCAGTTCATCTCCAAGGCGCCAGACACCGAGCAATACTATCTCGACCTGAAAAAGGACGTCGATTACGACGCGCAAATCGAGAAGCGCGCCGAGGCTCTTTCGGAGGATGCGCTCGATCGCGCTTACTACGGCGCCATTCGCCAACTCATGGAGCGCACGGACGAGTCCAGCTACGTGACGGGACACCAGATTTGGCAATACCAGATCGAGTGGCAGGAGCGTCGCGTCGAACGGATTGGCTATCTGTTCTTTGGCGCGCCGAACGACCGGCCGACCGCTCAGCCAGAGCGGGATTTCTATTTGTACTTCATCCAGCCCTTCGATCCCCCGCGTTTCCGTGATGAGCAGAAGCCCGACGAGGTCTTCTTCCGTCTGAAATCACCAGACGAAACCATCAAGCGATTGCTGAGCTTCTACGCCGCCGCCCAGGAACTGGCCTCCACGGCAAGTGGTGGCGCGAAAGGCGTGTATCTCGACCGCGCTCGCGATGCGCTGCGCGAAATGAGCAAATGGCTGCAGGAAAAACAGCTGGAGGCATTCGAGGTCACGTTCCAAGGCAAGTCCAAGACACTTCGTGACTGGACCAAAGGCATTTCACTCAGGGACAAAGCGCGCTTGGGGCCGGACGAGCGCATCAACTTCCGCGACGTCGTCAACGTGATCGCGGGGATCGCGCTAAGCAGCCGGTTCGCCGATGTTTCGCCCGAATACCCAACATTCTCGGCGCTCGTGACGGAGTCCAACCGAAAGCAGCTCATTGGAAATGCGCTTCATGCTCTCACAGGGAGCAACCGTACGAAAGACGCTGTGATCGTCCTGGATGGCCTCGAAATGCTCGATGGTGATCGCATCGATCCGGTTCAATCTCGATACGCTCAGGAGGTTCTCGCGCGGCTGAAGGCCAAAGGTCATGGGCAAGTGCTTAACCGCAGTGAGTTGCTCGTTGGAAATGCGGATATCGAATATTTCAGCCCAGACAAGTACCGGCTCGAGACCGACCTATTGGTTACGGTGCTTGGGTCACTGGTCTATTCCGGTGACATTGTCCTCGCGATTACCGGGGACAAAATTGACTCCGGCAAGATCGGGCTTCTCGCGGATCGTCCGCTCGATGAGTTGAAGCAGTTCAAGCATGTTGAGGCGCCGAAGGAGATCAACGTTGCCGTGCTCCGGTCACTCTTCGAGATGCTGGAGTTGCCGCCGGGTCTCGCGCAGCAAGCAACTCAAGGCTCGGATGAACCGGTCAAGGCGCTTCAGGAGGAAGTCAGCAAGCTCACAAAACGTGTGCTTGCAGCATCCACTGACATGGCGAACCGGCTTAGCTTTTGGGGCCAGCCTCTCCTGCGCGAGGAAGAGATTCGCGACTGGAGATCGAAGCTCGACGAGCTCAAGGCCTTCTCGGAAAGCCTGTCGCCCTATAACACGGTCGGCAAGCTCAAAAATCTGCGCATTGGGTCTGACGATATCGCAGCCCAGAAAAAGAACCTTGAGGTTCTGAACTCCGTGGAAGGACTCATCAGCCTGATCGGCGAACTCGGGAACACGGCAAGCTATCTTGGCCAGGCCGAGATGGTGCTGCCGTCTGACCACGCATGGGTGAAGCAGGCTCAGGACACGCGCAAGCAGGTCCTCGATGCATTGTCGACGAGCCGAACTGGACAGAATGGATCCGAACACCGGCAGACGCTCGCCAAGCTGAAAAAAGACTACGTGACGGCGTATGTCAGCCTGCACAGCAAGGCGCGTCTCGGGGTGTCCGAGGACAAGACGAAGACCGCGCTGCGCAAGGACTCTCGGCTCGTCGGCATGCGGGCTCTGGCGAATATCTCGCTGATGCCGACAAGCCAGCTCACCACGTTCGAGGAGAAGCTCGACAAGTTGAAGAGCTGCGCCTCGCTGATCGACTCCGAACTGGCGGCCAGCCCGGTTTGCCCGCACTGCAACTTCCGCCCGGCGAATGAGCAGGGCGACATGCTGCCCGCGGCCAATGTGCTCAAACAGCTCGATGATGAGCTCGATCAATTGCTGGACGGATGGGTGCAGACGCTTCTCGACAACCTCGAGGATCCGATCATCCAGTCCAACTTTGAACTGCTGAAGGAAGGGTCGCGCAAGATCGTCACCGGCTTTGTCGACAGCAAGTCATTGCCCGATCCCGTCACGCCCGAGTTCATCAGCGCTGTGCAAGAGGCGTTGTCCGGTCTCGACAAGGTCGTCGTGTCGGGCAGCGACATTCGGCAGGCCCTGCTTCAGGGGGGGTCGCCCGCGACGCCCGAAGACCTGCGCAAGCGGTTCGAGGCGTTCCTGACCGACCGCTGCAAAGGCAAGGACACGACCAAGCTGCGCTTCGTGGTCGAGTGAACTTCCGCCAACCAATTTTGAGATGAGACGAACCGATGACTGAACAACTGAAGATGGATGGCGGCAAGAACGGCGGGCCGGTCGAATGCCTGGGTATGACGTTCCCGAACGATGATGCACGCCGCGAGCACTTCCTGAAGCTCCTGGCCGAGAAGCTGAACGAGCCTGAGTTCCGTTCGATTGCGGGCTTTCCAGATGCGGACGACGCATCAATTCTAGAGCTATCGGATCCCCCGTACTACACCGCTTGTCCAAATCCTTTTGTCGAGCAATTCATCCAGACGGTGGGACGGCCGCACTCTACGGACGAGGACTACTCGAGCCTCCCATTCATAGCTGATGTGAAGGAGGGAAAGAATGATCCGATCTACAACGCGCATAGTTATCACACCAAGGTTCCGCACAAAGCAGTAATGCGCTACTTGCTGCATTATACAAAGCCGGGTGATCTCATTCTGGACGCCTTTTGCGGAACCGGGATGACTGGTGTTGCGGCCCAACTTTGCGGAGATCGTTCAGTTCTTCAGTCGATGGGTTACCAAGTTCTTGATGATGGTACAGTCTTGGAACAGCAAGACGAAGATGGTCAAAAGAAGTGGCGACCAGTTTCTCAACTAGGTGCGAGAAACGCGATCCTTTGTGACCTATCTCCGGCTGCCACCTTCATCGCATCCAACTATAACAAACCTCTTGATCGCAATGAATTCACTCGTGCGTCGAATAAGCTGTTGGCAAAAGTGAATAATGAGCTGGGTTGGATGTACGAAACCAGCCACGGAGACAACGGTCCAAAAGGTAAGATCAATTATGTCGTTTGGTCTGATGTGTTTTTGTGTCCTGAGTGTTCTGAGGAAATGGTCTTCTGGGACGTCGCGGTTGATAGGGAAATCGGAAAAATTCATGATAAATTCAACTGCCCTCACTGCTCTTCGGAACTGGACAAACGCTCTGTAGAGCGCGCTTGGCTATCGTCGCTAGACCCTCATACTGACGAACCTATTCGTCAACCAAAACAGGCCCCTGTGTTGATTAACTATAGCGTTGGTACGCGCCGGTTTGAGAAAGTACCCGATGCGAACGACTTTGAGAACTTTAGAAAAATTGAGGAATACGAGCTTTCCTATTGGGTGCCGGTAGATGAAGTACAAGATGGTGACAAAACAGGTGAGCCAAAGCGACTTGGTATTACGAGGGCGCACCACTTCTATTCCAAAAGTAGTTTGGCTTGGCTAGCGGCTTTGCGGTCTCATGCGGGAAGACTAGACCACCGTTTTCTGGTAACGTATTCAATGCTCAATACTCTGAGCAAAATGTATCGTTATGTCGTCAAGAAGCCTGATTACAAAGGGCAAGGTGGAGGAATCCTGAGCGGTACGCTTTACATCCCTTCCCTAAATCGTGGACTTAGCGTCACTTCATCCTTCAAGAGAGGCGCGTCGCGGCTATCAGCTATTTTCGACGAGCGCAGACCTCGGAGCTCCATAATTACAACGGAATCGGCAGGGGCGCTTCGTGCCCCTGATAACTCTGTGGACTACATTTTTATCGATCCTCCGTTTGGAGCGAACATAATGTACTCGGAGTTGAATTTTCTCTGGGAGGCGTGGCTAAAAGTACGAACGAGTCCAGAAGAAGAGGCGATTGAAAATAGATCGCAAGGCAAGAATCTGGATGCCTATCGCTCACTCATGATAAAATGCTTCCGTGAAGCTTTCCGTGTGCTAAAACCCGGTCGCTGGATGACGGTTGAATTTTCCAACACCAAGGCCTCCGTTTGGAATGCAATTCAGTCAGCGTTGCAGGAAGCCGGCTTTGTTGTTGCCAACGTGGCGGCGCTCGATAAGAAGCAGGGAAGCTTTAACGCGATAAATAACAAGACTTCAGTCAAGCAAGACCTTGTTATTTCAGCTTACAAGCCAAGCGAAGATCTTGAACGGAAATTCGACGCTGGCGAGAATGGCGAGAAGACAGCGTGGGACTTTGTGGAGTCACACCTTCGCCATCTTCCTGTTTTTAAGGCTCAAAACGGATTGATGGAGTTTGTCACTGAGAGAGATCCAAGAATCCTTTTTGACCGGATGGTGGCTTGGTTTGTAAGGCACAATGAGACAATTCCCTTGTCGAGCCAAGAGTTCCAAGAAGGAGTGCGCCAACGGTTCTACGAGCGTGATGGAATGTTTTTCCTCGCTGATCAGGTTGCGGAGTATGATCGGAAGCGGTCAAAATATGAACAACCTCCGCAGATTGAGATGTTCGTTTCCGATGAGCGCTCGGCGATTGACTGGATTAGCGACTTTCTCAGAAAACGCCCGTCGACCTACCAAGAAATTCATCCGGAGTTTATGGCACAGCTAGGTGCCGGCTGGAAAAAGCACGAAGAGAAGCCGGAGCTTTCGGCGTTGCTCGAAGACAACTTCCTGCGCTTCGACGGCAACGGCGACGTGCCGAGCCAGATCCACAGCTATCTCTCGACCAACTTCAAGGATCTCCGGGGTCTTGAGAAGGAAGACCCGCGCCTGAAGGCTAAGGCGAAGGACCGCTGGTATGTGCCCGATCCGAACAAGGCGAAGGATCTGGAACAAAAACGCGAACGGTCGTTGCTGAAAGAGTTCGAAGCCTACAAGACCGCGAACAAGCGCCAGCTCAAGGAGTCGCGCCTCGAGGTCTTGCGGGCCGGCTTCAAGACGGCCTGGGCTGCGAAGGACTACAATACGATCATTGGTATAGCCGAGAAGCTGCCGGACGAGACGCTACAAGAGGATGAAAAGCTCCTGCTCTGGTACGACCAGGCGCTGACCCGTACGGAGGCTGATGCGTGACGCATGGCTCTCAAGACTTTGGCATTGGCGCGTGGTGCTGGCATGAACGACATGCCGCACCCTGCCGCGTCGTGGACCGGGAGGAGATGTGGGGCGAAACCGCATACCGCGTCTGGCTCCCGGGCAAGGATGCCGTTGTCCGTGCCAGGTCTCGGGAGCTAGGGCCACTCGACGCTGTCCGAACGACAGTCGACCAGATCCTGCATACGGCCGCCGCGGCAAAGCTCCTGGATGCGCTGGAAGACAATCTGCTTCTGGCGCCGATCCAGTCGAGCGTCGTTCCTTTGCCGCATCAGCTCTACGCCCTGAACCGCGCCATGAGCCGGGATCGGATTCGTTATCTGCTTGCGGATGAGGTGGGGCTCGGCAAGACCATCGAAGCCGGTCTGATCCTTCGGGAGTTGAAGCTTCGCGGCATGGCCAAGCGGATCCTTGTTGTCGCGCCCAAGGGTCTTGTGCGGCAATGGCAGGCCGAGATGCGCCTGCACTTTGGTGAAAACTTTCAGTTCATCGAGCCGTCAGAGCTTTCGGCATACCGTCAGTTCCGCGATGATGAGGAGAATCTCTGGCGGCTGCACGATCAGGCGATCTGTTCGCTGGATTCCGTGAAGCCACTCGAAGGGCGGCGCGGATGGAGCGCGGAGCAACTCAGCACCTACAACCGTGAACGGTTCGAAGACCTGATCTCGGCCAACTGGGACCTTGTGATCATTGACGAGGCTCACCGAATGGGAGGCAGCACGGATCAGGTTGCACGGTACAAGTTGGGCGCGGCACTTGCCGAGGCCGCCCCGTACCTTCTCCTTCTGTCGGCAACGCCCCACCAAGGCAAAACGGATCAATTCCACCGTCTGATGCAGCTGCTGGATCGGGACTCTTTCCCCGATGAGAACAGCGTCTCGAGCGACCGCGTGCGCCCGTTCGTTGTGCGGACAGAGAAGAGGCTTGCGATCGATGCTGAAGGCAAGCCTCTGTTCAAGCCACGAATGACCCGCATTCAGGCTGTCGCCTGGCTTGGCCGACACAAAGCACAGCAAGGGTTGTACGAAGCGATCACTGAGTATGTTCGCCACGGCTATAACCAAGCCATGGCATCGAAGCAGCGGCACATCGGCTTCTTGATGATCCTTATGCAGCGTTTGGTGACGTCCAGCACCGCAGCTATCCGCGCAACCTTGGAAAAGCGCCTCCTCGCTCTGGACGACGACCAGCGACAGCTTCAGCTCTTTTCCACCGAAGGTGTCGGAGACTGGCATGAGCTAACGGGTGATGACCAGATCGATATCGCCGTGGCCTTCGATGCCTTGGATGACGAGCGAAAAGACGTTGAGGCACTCTTGTTCCTCGCTCGTGAGACAGAAGCGCAAGGAACAGACGCAAAAGCCGAAGCACTCCTTGAGCAGATCTACAAGATTCAGCAGGAGGAAAACGATCCTGAACTCAAGGTTCTGGTTTTCACCGAGTTTGTTCCGACCCAGGCCATGCTCGCGGAATTTCTCGAAAGCAGGGGGTTCTCGGTTGCAACGCTCAATGGGAGCATGGACCTTGAGGCGCGTGGCCGCGCGCAGCGGGCATTCTCGAAGGATGTGCGTATCCTGATCTCGACGGACGCTGGCGGGGAGGGCCTCAATCTTCAATTCTGCCATGTCATCATCAACTTCGACATGCCGTGGAACCCGATGAGGGTCGAGCAGCGTATTGGGCGCGTGGATCGCATTGGGCAACCGCATATTGTGCGAGCCATCAATTTCGTACTCGAAGACACCGTCGAGCATCGGGTGCGCGAAGTTCTCGAAACAAAGCTCGCTGTGATCGCCGAGGAATTCGGCGTGGACAAAGTTGCCGATGTGATGGATTCGGTCGAGGCGGAGCCACTGTTCGACGAACTCTTTGTTCAGGGGATCCAAGACCCGGCATCGATCGAAACAGAATGCGATGCCGTTCTGACGCAGCTTCGATCCTCGTTGGCAGAGAACCGGAAGAATAGTGATCTGCTCGCCGACGGACATGAACTAGAAGCCGATGATGCGCGCAAGTGGCGAGACCATCCGGCACAGTTTTGGCTGGAGCGGGCAATCACAACTGGCCTCCCTGCGCGGGGGGGTGAAGCCAAGAAGGAAGGCGATACCTGGCGGATACGGTGGGCCGATGGCACAGAGTCATCTTCGGTGTGTTTTGATGCCCGCACCGCGGGAGATCGGCCCGAAGTAGAGTGGGTCACGCTGGAAGATCCAAGAGCGCAGGCTTTGATTGCCGATCTTCCGCGTTGCATCGCCGGTCAACCCGTCCCCGCTGTCCGCATAGCAGGCCTGCCTGATAGTGTGAAAGGCGTTTGGTCGCTTTGGGAAGTCAGTCTGGCAGCTGACGATTTCAGCCGCCGCCGCTTCCTATCCGTTTTCGTCAATGATGAAGGGCGCGCCTTCCAACCGACGGCAAAACGCATTTGGGACGTGCTTCTGACGGAGCAGATCGAGCCGATTGCTGCGCCTCAGATCGAGGCGCCGCGCGACTGGTTCGAGAGATCGAAAGGGGCTGCGGTCACGCAAGGAGAGCGGGTGTTCTCCGATCTTGTGACAGAGCACAAGGCTCGGATCGAGGAAGAACGCGAACGCGCACTCTATGCTTTCGAAGCTCGACACCAGGCGATTGGCAGAGTGGGGCTTCAGACTGTTCGTGATTATCGACGGAAGCGGCTGCAGAAAGAACATGAAGCTCGGATGGCGCAGCTCGATGCTGCGGCATCTTACTCGCCCGATCTCAATGCCCTCCTCGTGTTGCGAATTGGCGAAACGGTGGCTGGTGCACGATGAGTATTTGGGCCGATCGTATCCTGCGGGAGTTTCCCGCAGATCTGTCTCGCTTCTGGATCGCCTTGGATCCGGATGGCCTGCTCTTGGATGAGACCATTCTGCTCGGGCTCCGCGAACGCGATTTTGAGGTTCTCCCGTTCGAAGATTCTGTTTCGTTTAGAACCGAGTATGAAGAGCGTTATCGATCCGCATGGGATGTGGGTCAGAAAGGCACCGCGAAGGCGCTCATCCTGCAGTGGCGGGGCGCGGACATCAATTCCATCCCTTGGGACTACATCAGGGCAGCACGACAAGTCAGCCTGAGCTTGGCTGATCTTTTCCCCAATCTGAATTATGGTGTCGTCCGCAAGCTTGACGCTGAACACCATGAAGGGCTGTTCCAAGCCTACCAGAAGCATGTGACGCAGCTGCTCGGTGAGGCTGAGACCAAGAATTTTGTCCTCACGCACATCTTCAGGCTTAGCCCTTATCTGCTGAATCGACCGGAGGATTTCTGGCGAGAAGCTCTGCGGCTTCACTATCGCGGGGCTGGCCTTCCCAGCCTATTTGCAAACCATGTCGCAACCGTTCTTCGGGACACATCTCTTGGAAGTCTTCCGATTAGTGAACTGCTCGCCTCAAAACCCTTTATGCTCCGCGCAATACAGGAATCTTGGGCGCGTTTCGTCGCAAAATATGGCGTTGAACCTGATGCCCGCGGCAGGGATCAGGAGCCGGTCGAAGGCCATGCGTATGACGTGCCATTTGATCACCCCGACGTAAGGGTGATCATAGATACCATGTTCCTCGAGGGAGCCCTTCAGCCTATTGAGGCAAGTGTCCGTCCTGAGCACCTTCCCGATTGGATACAGGTTGGTCTGATAGATGACCCTCAGGCACTTGCGCATCTGGTGTCGGAGGGAGCGAAAAGGAACGTGGCGAGTCTACCCTCGGAGGGGGCGTCGCATCGAGATTGGGTAGAGGCGGCGCGCCGCCTTGGAGAACTCATCTACCGCTTCAACGAACTGAAAGCGGCGGACGCAGATAACCTGCAGGGGCAGCTCCAGAGTTTGCAAAGAGAGGCCGATGCCCGCCTCAAGGATTGGGTGCTTCAGCATTTTGCCGACTTGCCGTCCCTACCCGTCGCAAAAGCGCCGGTGATGGTACATCACGTGCCGCGCTATCTCGCGATGCGCAGGGGCTTTGGCGAAGATCGAATTGCTCTTCTTGTCTTTGATGGTTTGGCATTGGACCAGTGGGCCCAGATCAGGGACCACCTGTCGACCAAGCTTCCCGACTTTTCCGCCGACGAGGGCGGCTGCTTTGCGTGGCTGCCGACTCTGACGTCAATCTCTCGCCAGGCGCTCTTTTCGGGCCTCAAGCCACGGGAGTTTCAAGGCTCAATGGATTCGACGGCACAAGAGTCGTCTCTCTGGACGAAGTTCTGGCAGGAAAACGGCCTCCGGAAGCCAGAGGTCGTTTTCCAGAAGGGGCTCAAACGTTCCGACCAATTGGCTCTACTCGAGGACGTACTTTCAAAGCCGACGACCAAGGTTGCGGGCCTCGTCGTTGATATGGTCGATGAAATTGTCCACGGAGCAATGCTTGGGAAACGCGGGATTGCTGGCCAAATTCGCGAGTGGTGCGATACCGGCTTCATTGAAAAGCTGTTTCTCATGCTTGCTCAGCACGGCTATCATATCTACCTGACTGCGGACCATGGCAATGTTGACGCCGACGGCATTGGACGGCTCAGCCAGGGCGTTGTCTCCGAGATGAAGGGTGAGCGCGTCAGGGCCTATCGCAGCGAGGACCTTGCTGCATCCGTCCCGCCCGATATCGATGCATTTCAGTTTAGCGGTCCAGGGCTTCCGTCCGACTTCTTGCCAGTTTACGCGAATGAACGCGGCGCGTTTGTGCCAAGAGGGAACAAGATCGTTGCTCATGGAGGAATGGCGTTAGAGGAACTGGTTGTGCCGTTTGTGAAGATAAGAATGAAGAAAGAAGAACATGCGACCGACAGCACCTCAGATAGGATTTGACCGCTTCATCCGCCTCGAGTGGGCGAAAAAAGCGCTGGAAGTCAGGGCCGGTCTCGCTGACATCAGCGAGCTCGATGCTCTGTTGGATGAAGCCCATTCAGGGCCTGCGGCTAGGAAAAAGACCAGAACTGTACTGAACCGCCTTTGGTTAGAGCCGCGAAAGGATCTGGAGCCTTTTGCTCAACGCGGCGTGGAACTGTTCCAATCGGCGCCATCTACCTCGCCGGCGGCCCTGACATGGGGCATGGCTATCGTGACATATCCCTTCTTCGCCAAAGTGGCCGAGATTGTTGGCAGATTGACTTCGCTTCAAGGCGACTGCACGACCGCTGAAGTGCATCGTCGGATGGCAGAAATCTATGGCGAACGTGAGGGGACCAGACGGATGACCAATATGGTCCTTCAGTCTCAGATAGACTGGGCGCTGCTTGATCGAAGCGACAACGGCAAAACGTTAACCCGGAAGAAAGCCTGTGCATTGGAGGGATCGGACCTCGTACGTTGGATGACAACCGCCGTTTTGGAAGCCGTAGGTCGTCCTGTCGGACTCGGAACGCTAGAGGCCCAACCGGTGATTTTTCCCTTTGGCCTTGGCGACAATCTTGGCTTTGTTCTCTCATCCGCGTCTGATCTTGACCTGCGCGCGGATAGTGCCGGAAACCAGTCTGTCTCGCTCAGAGAATAGGCAACGCCTTTGGCGCTGTCTCACTTCTACGGCAATCATTGTAGCTGGTTCGACGCCCGTGGATTCAGGTTCAACCAGTATCTCGTATGGCGTCGCTCACCAGTTCGGCTGAGCGCACCTTTCTCGACTAGATCCTGCAGATCGCGGGTTGCGGTTGCGCGTGAAGTTCGGGTGATTTTGAGATAGTTGTCGGCGCTGAGGCCGCCTTTGAAACCGCCAGGGCCTTCCTGAAACATTCGAGCGATGGCCTTGGCCTGGCGTTCGTTCAAGTGGTCTCTGTGACGATCGTAGAAGTGTGCCTTGCTGATGAAGAAGCCGACGCGGTCGAGTGTTGCCTGTTGGGCCTTCAAGACAACTTCCGCGAACCAGACGAGCCAATCGGTCACGTCGAGCGTTCTTTGATGCTGCTCAAGCTGATCGTAGTATGCCTTGCGCTCCTTCTCGATGGTGAAGGCGAGCGAGATGAGGGTCGGCTGGCCAATGTTCTGCGCCAGCGACTTTTCAGCGAGGGCGCGACCCAAGCGGCCGTTGCCGTCTTCGAATGGGTGGATACTCTCGAAATAGAGGTGGCTTAGCCCTGCGCGCGTCAGCGCTGGAAGCGGCTCTGCTCCCCCCGGCCCGGTCTTGTTGAACCAATCCGCGTATCGCTCCATCTCAGGCATGACCCGCTCCGAAGGCGGCGCTTCGAAATGGATCGTGGGGCGGTCAAGGCGGCCGGAAACGATTTGCATCGCCTCGGCGTGTTGTCGGTAGGCCCCGATGGTTTCCAACCGACGGTCATGGGACAGGAGCATCCGATGCCAGCGGTACAATGTCTCATGGGTCAGCGGCTCTGCAAAACTGGAATAGACGTCGACCATCATTTCCGCGACGCCCTGTTCGCGCGGTTTGGCAGGGTAGCTGTCCGGATCGAGGCCCAGATGGCGGCGCAGCGAAGACTGGACACTGAGCCGATCAAGGATTTCACCCTCGATGGCGCTCGTCTGCATCGCTTCCTCGCTGAGCAGTTCGATGCGGAGTTGCTCGCGCTCCGGCTGGCTGACATGATGGACCGCGCCGAGGATTTCTCCGGACGACAGCAGAAACGTCTGCTCAAACGGCTCCAGAGCGGAGGCATCATACCGGAAATCCGGCCAATCGGGCAGCGTCCAGTTCCAAGCCATGAGTTATAGACATCCTTTCTATAACTCACATCTAGACCACTTCTGAGGCATAGAAGTCAACTCTATCGCTCAAAGGACCTGCGCGATGGGGTGACCCACAAACCGACGCGAGGCCTTGAGCTATGCCTTTTCAAGGTGCGTCAGACCTTGCTGACGCGGTCTGGGGGCCTTCGGATCGGCGGGGTTTTGTTCCCGCGCTTGAATGAATGGTTCATAGCGAACGTCCGCTATGGCGCCGTCGAACCAGGCAGGCTGCACGTCACCATTGTTCCATTGGTAAAGGTAGCCAACCAGATTTTCAGATGTCTTGCAGAGGATGCGCATGATCGGTTCGCCAGTCAGGCGGGGCTTCGAATTCATAATGCGTTCCTCCTAAATGGACCTCGCAACTCGTCACTACTGAGGTCTGAAATTCCTGTTAGCTGGTGTTAGGACTAGGTTTCTGCAACTGCAAGATGAACCGTTCCAGGTGGGCGAAAATCCACCGGCGAAATGCAAGTTATCTTTTCAGATAGGTATCTTACGGTTCATGCGGCGATGCAGCGCGAACCGCAATTTCTTCCAAGATTTTGTCGATCTCGCCCCATATGCGTGGTTCCACTTGGCCGCGGATCAGAGCCCATTTACTCAAGACGTCGAGGGGGTCGTGGTCCCGGAGGAGGACACCCAGGCTGGCCGCATCTACTGCCAGTGATGTCCGGGCCTGCCACTGCGTGTTTCGAGTGCGCCGCTCCTCCGCGACTGGCGCGAAGACCGGCGACAGTTGCCAGCCTTTGACTGCACGGCGCAGGGCGGCACGCACCACATGTGCTGGCTCAACACCACAAGTCTCTAGCGCAGCTTCCTGTCGTTCGAGTGCGTTGACCCTGATGTCGATCTTTCGGGTCGGGCTCAATGCGCGCGCCGATACGGGAGCTCTCAGGCTGGTATGCGGGTCAGAGCTTTCCGCGGTGACTTGGTGCGGCGCCACGGTACCTCCCGGCACAAGCTCTGGCTCGTGCCGATCAGCGTCAACGTCAGTGGCTGGGGTGCCTGTCTTTGTTGCTGTGACCTGTGCCTCATCTTCCTTCCCGGGAATCTCGCGGTCACCCTGTTGCAGGGTGGCGGCGTAGGCTGGGTCTGGCCTAGTGATGGTCGGGATCTTCTTGCGCAATCGACTGTCCTCACGCAGCAAGAATATTGTTGAGGATGTCCGTCGCCTCCTCGAGCGCCTCGACGACATGACGTACATGTGGACGCATCAGAGGGTTTGGATCAGATTGCTTTTCCAGCGCCAAGGCGTGGAGAAGCCCCTTCTGGTCCATCTCCTTGTAGGTGTTCCGCCGCATCATGACGGTCTCAATCACCGGAAAACGGGTGAGCGCTTCTTCAATCAGGGCCGCGTCAGCACGGGTCGTTTTCGGGTCAACCATGTTGAGGACGACGTGGTGGCGCGGAAGGCTGGAGGGGTCGTCAACGCGGGATTTCAGCTTCTCATACCAATCGGCAGTCTGTGCGCCGACATCGAAATCAGACGTCGACAGCATGACAGGCGTCACAATGTGGTCCGCAAGCACCGCAATGCCGTCTGACCATTCGGCACCGACCCCTGCGGTATCGATGAAGATGAAGTCTGCCGTGCCTGCCATGTAGACCTGATCGATCTGGTCCTCGACACCCGCCACGCTTTCGACGGTGGCCGAGCAGAGAAGCGGCGAACTCAGCCCACCGGCTTCCGCCCGAGCATGCCAGGCCCCGAGTACTCTCGTGCTGTCGGTGTCGATCAACATCACTCTGCGTCCGGCGGCGATCGCGGCGCTGATCAAGGCGCGCGAAAGCGTCGTTTTTCCACTGCCCCCTTTCCGGGCCATCGCTGCGACCACCACAAGATTTTCGTTCGGCATTCTGATCCTCCGCAAAAATAGTGAATCGCAACGATAATACCAAAATGTCGCTAAACGCATGAGGCGGAGGGGTCAAGCAGAAGTCGGGATGCGACCCGCGTTTGGCATGCAGCGGACGGCGTTGTGCGATGACCGTGCGACGTCTGCCGTGGCGCCTTCAGCATTCGTCGCGGGGCACCGCACACCCTCCAAATGTCGGGATGCGCTCGGCGATGTACTGCGGACGGAATGCAGGTGACGGATAGCGCGCTCCAGACGGCGGGAGGCAGTCTCGCGTATGTCGTTCTGCGGGTGACGCGAGACGGTCAGCACGCAGCAAAACCCGTCTTGCGGGGTGCAAGAGACGGGGTGCAAACGACGCGATGCGCGATGCGGGGACCGCATCGCGTGGTGCAATGAGCGCGAAGCGCGATCCATTTGACTAAGGACGGGAAATCGCCCCTACAGGGCGATTTTCTACATTGAGTACAAGCCCTTATGGCCGACTCCACTTGCGTTGGGAGTCGGCGGGCTTGTACGAAGTTGGCAAGAAATAGGAACGTTAACTTCAAAATGCCCCGCCGTCGCAGACTGTCAGAGATCGAACGATCGACCATCGCCCAGGAGCGCCGGAACGGCGTCTCCGCGGCGTCATTGGCCGCGCGCTACGATGTCAGCCTGAAGACGATCTACAACGTGGTGAACCACCGGGATGAGCGTCAGACAGCGAACGGCAGCCGATCGCGGGTTGTGGGGATCCGGGTCTCGGACGACGACCTGCGCCGGTTCGACGCGGCGCTGTCGCGGCGTGGGATTGCGCACCGCTCGGATGCCATGCGCCGCCTGATGCTGGCGGCCGAAGGTGTCTTCCTGCCCGACGACGAGATGTGTGACGAGTTGCGCAATCTCGGCGCCGCGCTCAACCGGGTCGGCAACAACGTGAACCAGATCGCGCGACGTCTGAACGAGGCCAAGGTGCGGGGCGAGAGACTGTCCTACCCGGCCTCAAGTCACCGTGACGTCCGCGCCCTTGCGGGTCTGGTCTTCGATCTGGCCGATCAGGTCCAGGAGATGTCGCGTGCGCGGCGCAGCCTGCTGGACCTTGAGATCAGCTCTGCCCTGGCGGGCCTCGCCGGGAGGGATGCGCATGGCGCGGAGTGATCGGGCCCGGGGCATCGACCCGGCGCTCTTCGACCGCGGCTGGAGCCGGGTTTCGGGATCCTGGCAGGGGCTTTCCAGGGGCGCGCAGATGGTTCGGGCCGCGCGCGGCTATTCGCCAGCGATCTTCAAGGCGATCTCGAAAGGGGGCTGTCACACCGGAGCGCAGCTACGGGCGCAGCTCACATATCTCACGACGAAGTCGACCCATATCCTCGACAGCCGCGGCACCCATGACGGGAAGAAGCAGCTCTCGGAAGCCGAGATCAACCGAGTGGCGCGGCGGTTCGAGAACCAGTGGAACGAGCGCCACAGCCCCAAGCTCGGCCACACATCGCATCTGCTGATGGCATTCCCGGTTGGAACGAGCGGCGACGAAGTGCGCGATATCACCCAGGCGGTCTGCGAGAAGTTCTTTCAAGGTGAGGGGTCGCAATTCGACTATATTGCTGCAATACACCAAGATCGCGCGCATCCACATGCGCATATCGTTCTGAACCGCCGCAGCAAGGATGGCGAAATGTTCTTTCTCGGGAAGGATCATCACTTCAACTACGACGCCTTTCGCGAGGCGATGGTCGAGGCGGCCCGGGTTCATGGGATCCGCCTTGAGGCGACGCGTCGTCTGGATCGCGGCGTCACGACCTACGCCGCCGAGACCTTCGAAATCTACAAGGCCCGCAACGAAGGTCGTCCCCCAGTCGAGCGCCAGAGAACCGGTGCTGACCTGGCGGCCGCTCTGGAAACCGTCAGGCACAACGCGTTGATCTACCGCGGGCTCGCGGCGGAGGCGTCACGTTCGAATTTCGAAGACGTGGCCGAAGCGCTCGAGAGGGCCAGCACCATCCTTGCCAGCGGCGGTCAGATTCAATCTGACGGAGCCATCTACATGTCCCAAGACGAAGCAGCGTTCGACACGCTGATCACCGAGTTTTCTCAGAACATTCGCCAGATCGAGGCGGCGATCGACAGGGCGCCGGCGGCCGAGCGGCCGGTGATCGAGCGCAAGCTGACCGATGTTCTGGCCTCGGTCGCGCATTTGAACCCGCTCGGGGATCGCTCCGCCGCCCTGGTCGATGCTCCGTCCCGGGACGGCATCTATGCAAGGCCGAACTTAAGTGAAGAACACCTCGCGCGTCTTGACGATGGAGAGGTGGCACCAAAGCTGGCCGAGGCGTTGCAAGGCACGGGCATCGATGCCGAGGCTGTGGCCGCGCGCCTGCGGGAGGGGGCAGGCAATGCCGCATTGGAGCGCCAGTGGCTGGCACAGGATCTGCAGGGGATTGCCAAAGCAAGCGACCTCGATCTGGATAAATCTGCGGACCGGGAAGAAGCGCTCGACCGGCTGGAAGCCGTGCATGTTCGGCTGGGCGATGTTCTGACCGATGTACGCGTCCTGCGCGCGCCAACCGAGGTCGACGAGGTGGATGACGCTGAGGCAGCGCTTGGTGAGCGGTTGACGACACCTGGGAGCGATCTGGCGCAAGATGGGTCCGACATCTTTGCCCCATCGGAGCGGCAGGCGTTCAGAGCGCTGGTGGCGCAGTTCCGCCGGACGGATTTCGATCATCCGTTCTCCGACGACCCCTCGGTGCGGCGGGCGGGCGCCGTGGAGGTGGAGGAGGCCCGCGCCGCGTTCGATGCCTACGCGCAGAGATCTCCGCAGCATGCCGAACTGGCCTCGATGGCTTGGGAACAGATGACTGACAGTCGAATGCCGCCGCAATATGCGGTATCGGCGCAGGACCGCACGCTTCATGCTGGCGACATGGACCTCGCCTTGCGGGATCCTTCGGATCATCTCGGTCCGATCACGGAAGAGCTCCGCATCCTCGCCCGCTATCGCACGGAAATGCCGGATGACGAATTCGGGCAGGCCGTCGAGGACGAAATCAACCACCTTCGTTCGCTCGGCGCGTCGCGTGCCTATATCAGCGAACGCAGTTTCGAGATCGAGGACCAGGCGCGACAAGACTACGCCGAGCGCCGGTATCTGGAAGAGACAGCGCCAACCGTCATGGCCTTTGTGCGAAACGCCGACGTCGAGGGCCCGCTCTCCGAGGCAGAGCAGCAGGACATCGTCCAGCAGATAAACGAGCGACTAAGCCCCGACGCAATCGACGCGCTGCGGGCGGGAAATGCGGACGTCCTGGACAAGTTCACCGAGGATCCGCTGCGCCAGCTGGAACTCGCCAAGACCTATCTTCAAAGCAGCGAGGTCACCGCGCATGGCCCGGCCATGGAGCGCGTTCTCGATGCTCTGGCCGAAGAGCAGATCGAGGCGCAGCGCGCGCGCCACGCCGCGGCACATGGTGAGAAGGGGATCACCCATGGATAAAGGCAAGATTGCCCTAGGAGTTTTGAGCCTCGTGCTGGTCGGTCTCGCCATGGGCTATGTCGTGGCGACCGGCTTTGTCATGTTCCGCTATGGGCTTTCTCCCTCGCGTTTCGACGTCACCCTGCTTGCCCGCGAATATCGGGGTCTGTCTCAGTCTGCACCGAAAGACTTCCTCTGGGTGAACCTCATCCTGGGCGGCTTCGGCCTGGCATCGCTGATGCTGAGCGTCACGCTTCTGGGGGATGCATTGACCCGCTTCGGGACGACGCATTGGCAGACTCGCAGCGAGATGAAGAGGAACGGTTTCTTTGCCAAGCCCGGCGGCGGCTTCCTTCTGGGCAAGCTCGGCTCCCCGAATTCCAAGCGCCCGTTCCTTGTCTCAAAAACCTTCCCCCACGCGCTGATCGTGGCGCCTACAGGCCGGGGCAAGGGCGTGGGGTTCGTGATCCCGAACCTTCTGACCTACAAGGGCTCGGCCGTGGTGCTCGACGTGAAAGGCGAGAACTTCCGCGAGACCTCGCGCTTCCGCGCCATCATGGGGGACAAGGTTTTCCGCTTCGCGCCGACCGACTGGGACCGACCGACACATCGCTATAATCCGCTGGCGCGCATTGCTGCCATGACCAACCCCGACCGGCAGCAGATGGAGCTGAAACTCACCGCGAAGCTCTTCCTGCAGACCGACGATGAAAAGCTGAGCGGGCTTTTGGCCGGGGGTATCGACCTCTTCGTGGCGGCCGGCCTTCTGGCCTTCGAGCGCGGCGTGCCGACCATCGGCGAGATCTATCGCATCACAGCCTCGGGGGGCGACAAGCAGAAGGAATACCTGAAGCGTTCACAGGAGGTGAAGAACAAGTCGGCCAAACTGATCTTCGAGCGTATGGCATCGACCAACAACGACACCCTCACTTCCTACCTCTCCCTCCTGATGACATCGGGTCTCGACACTTGGGACAACCGCGCGATCGACGCGGCCACCGCGACCTCTGACTTCTCATTCCGGGATATCCGCCGCCGCCCACATGCGATCTATCTTGTGGTCGAATCCGAGATGATCCGACCGCTTGCCCCGCTGATCCGTCTCTTTTTCTCGGACCTGATCGCTTCGCTGCAAGCACAGGAACCTGGCGATGACGAACCTTGGCCGGTCATGATCATGCTCGACGAGTTCGACCGGCTCGGGAAGATGCCGATCGTCGCCGAGAGCATCAAGACGCTGCGCTCGTTCGGCGGCAACCTCGCGATCGTGACCCAGACCATCCCCGCGCTCGATGAGATCTATGGCGAAAACACCCGCCGGTCGCTGCAGGGTGGCGCCGGGGTGAAGCTCTACCTCACTCCGTCCGAGCAGAAGACCATCGAAGAGTTGAGCCAGGCCGTGGGCAAGACAACCAAGCGCGTGGTGACCCGCTCCCGCGCTGTTGGACGCAATCCGTTTGAGGGGCGCAGCGTTTCGGAGAGGACAGAAGATACCCCGCTTCTGACAGAGGATGAGGCCCGGCGCATGGACCTCGACGAGGTCATCCTTGTGATCGACGCGCAGATGCCCATCCGCGCAAGAAGGGTGAAGTATTTCGAGGATCCGGTGTTAAAGGTTCTGCACGCCGGTCAATCGGGAAGCTTCCCATATCCGGACGAGGACGGCCTTCGGCGGGACCGACAGATGTCCGAGACTCGCGAGACAGTGGAGAAGCTGAAGCAGGAGCTGCAGGAGGTGCGTGCGGCAAATGTCGCGCGGGACGAAGGCTCGAATGCGCCGAAGACTAATCCTGTCAGTTTAGCGAAGGCTCGCGGTCGCGCAGCCCGCGCAGCTGCGAGTGGCGGTGGCCAAGGTCAGTTGTCGCTTGATATCGAGGGATTGGGGATCAGGGATGCAAACCGGACGGCACTGGAAACCGCCGTTCAGACGACTAGAGCGATTCTTGCGGAGCATGTGTGATTACTGCGTAATGGGTACTCGGTTGAATTCTAGGGTCGTCCAGGAGCGAGCTTTCGTCGATGTCTGCTTCGGGTGAGGCACTGAGTGATCCGCAGATGGCGGTATTTAGGGTGTTTGTTTCGTTACCTGAGCAAGGCCCGCGTTTCCGCTTCTCTCAGATCAATGCAGAACAAGCTTGCAAATTTTATATTACAACAATATTGTTGTAAGTATGATCCCAAAACTTATACCATTGCCCGGTTCGCCTTGGCCTGTGCTGCCTCCGGGAATTCATATGGCCGATCTTAGCGATGTGTCGGCGGCGTTCGCGACGAATCCTTGGCGGCGCGAACTGCACGATGGACTTGTCGATGCGTGCGGCAGGTTGCGGCGGGCAGGGTGTCCGACCGTCTATCTCGATGGTAGTTTTATTTCAGGAAAGCCAAAGCCGGGTGATTTCGACGCCTGCTGGGATCCTAATGGCGTCGATCCAGCGAAGCTTGATGGCGTATTTCTGAGATTTGAGAACGGTCGTGCCGCTCAGAAAGCCGCATTCAAAGGTGAGTTCTTTCCGTCTTCGATGTTGTGTTCTGATGTCGGAGCCACGTTTGTCGAATTTTTTCAGCAGGACCGTTTTACGGGGAAACAAAAGGGGATCATCGCAATTTCGCTTACGGCCGATCCACTTCTTTCTGGAAAGGTGCAGCCATGATCTACAGTGATAAACAGTACAACGTAGCGAGCGCACAACTGGATAAATTGAAAGGCGCTTTGGCTGCCGCGAAGGCGCGCGAGACCGACCAAGCATGGCTTAAGCAGGCGGAGATCGCCGCTATAAACAGTCAGATCGCCGAAATCGGGGCAGAGCTTGCCGAATACGACCTTCTTAAATCCGGTCAAGTCTCGTTCTCGAAAACATACGCACTTGAAGAATTGCCGCGCGTACTTGTGCAGGCGCGCATCGCTTCCGGCATGAACCAGACTGACCTTGCCGAGAAGCTTGGCATGAAGCCTCAACAGGTTCAGCGTTACGAAGCAACCGACTACATGGGGGCTAGCCTTGGGCGGCTGATCGAGATTTCGAAGGCGCTCGGCGTTAAGGCGTCAGGTAGTTTCGAGGGGCCGAAGCAGGCTGGCGGTTCGGTGTTCGTATGGGCCGATGCCGACGATATCGTTTGGGGCCAGCTTCCTTACAAGGAGATGATCAAGCGCAAGTGGTTTGACCTGCCGCGCGGTGCAAACCCCGTCGAGCGGGTAAAAGAGTATTTTCTGCAGTCGGCTGGCCCACAATTTGCCACAGCTCTTCACCGCAAGAAGATGCACAGTGGCAATGCGCCCAACGAGTACGCTCTACTTGCTTGGCAGGCGCGCGTTCTGGAGAGAGCACGCAGAAAGATCGAAGCGCAAGAGATCGGCCACTTCGAAGTCGATGATCGGTGGATGCCGCAACTGGTGGACCTCACCAAGCGCAAGGACGGACCGAAGCGCGCTCGTGATTTGTTGGCCAGCAAGGGAATCGTTTTGATTGTTGAGCGGCACCTTCCGGGGTCATATCTCGACGGCGCTGCCATGCTAGCAGACGGTGACACGCCGGTCGTTGCACTCACCCTTCGGCATGATCGCCTCGACAACTTCTGGTTCGTACTACTGCACGAACTCGGTCACGTCTTCTTGCATCTTTTCGACGGCCTGCGCTTTGACTTCTTCGACGAAGAGGGTGGTAGCGACGGCGATGCGATCGAGGCGGAGGCCGACAAATTTGCACTCGATACTCTGATACCTGGTGATCTGTGGGATCAGTGTCTTTCGCGTTTCGCTTTGTCCGACGAGGCCGTGGAAATTGATGCGGAGACCATCGGTATAGATCCGAGCATCATCGCGGGGCGGATCAGGAAGGAGCGCGGCAACTACACGATTCTGAACGATCTGATTGGTCTAGGTCAGGTACGCTCGCAGCTTGAGGAGGCTGGCGATGATCTTGACTGAAGATATGTATGTACCGGCGCTGCGTTGGCGGCAAGGCGAGTATCAGGCGCTTACTCGTCTTGCCACCGCAGCCAAGGATCGTGTCGTGCCTTACATCACCATTCCCGAAGTAGAGTACGATTTTGAAGCAAGGCAGCCGAAGAAGTCGGTCCACCAGCATGTGCATCCTTTCGCCGCCCGCTTCAATGCCAAGTGGGGCCGGAGGCCTGCTTGGGTGAGCCTCCATCCCGGCATCGCAAATGAGCGGATGGATGATGGGCGAGATATTCCCGCCTACGTGTTTGAGGCTCTTCGTACGACCCAAGCGAATGCGATACCGTCCGTTCCACTTGATGCGACGGCAGCCATCATCACGTCTGTTCGGACAATAGCTGCGACAGACGGCCTTGGGTCTGCGATCTCTGTCCGACTGGAGGACTTGATGAAGCCTAATGTGCGCGCACGCACTGAGGCGTTGGCAGCGTCTCTCTGTCAATCTCTCGACGAAATTGACCTCGTCATTGACCTGGGATCGCCGAACTACGAGCCCTATGCTGCTTTCGCAGGTGCGTTGATTGCGGCCATGCGCAGACTGGGCGACCTAGACGCCTTCCGGAACTTCATGATGATCGGCACGGCAATTCCTGAGACTTTCAAGGACGTTGCCAAGGGGGCAGACCAATTGCCCCGCCATGATTGGCTCTTCTATCAGGCACTGCTTGGGAAGATCCCTGCGGGAATGCGTCGGCCCAACTACGGTGACTACACGATTGTTCATCCTGATTTCAAAGCCTTGGATATGCGAATGATCAAGGCGGCGGGCAAACTCGTTTACACGACAGCGGGAGATTGGGAAGTTCGCAAGGGAGGAGCATTTAATGATAATCGCTCCCAGATGCATGATCATTGTGCGTCGATCGTGGCGTGTGGCAAGTTCGCCGGTGCCGGCTACTCAATTGGCGACGACTACATTGCGAAGTGTGCGGCACATCTGGAGGGCCCAAGCAATCAGACTCGCTGGAAGGAGGTGGCGATCAATCACCACATCACGCGTGTTCTGGACGACCTCTCCAGCTTTCTCGCCGCGCCATGAATGAGCGAATTGAAGCAGTGATCTCTCGAACGGTCATCGCTTCGCACAGCATCTCGTAGAGTTGCTTTCTCGGCCGCCGGAGTTCCTTAGGGACGTATCCGGCCTTGTTTAGCAGTTCTATGACCTCATCTCGCCAGAGGAGATGCGCCATCATGACGGGATCGATCTCGGGGTTGGTGGCCGCATTTCGGAACACCTGAAAATTGATACCGCCTCTTGGTCCCTGCTCTGCGGCGATAACACCGCACCAATCGGGTGCGTCGGCGACGATGTTTTCAATATGCTTGGGTGCGGCAACAATCGTGAGCTTTTGTAGCGTTTGGCGGTAGATTTCGATCTGTGAACCGAGCCGGTCGAGATTATCCTTGGCGCTCTTGATCTCGTAGCCATGAATGCAGCCGTTGATGACTGCCACGTCCACTCGGCTTTTCGCATGTGCGAGGCCCAGTTCATCTATCACCAATGTATCTGGGTGTGCTTTGTACTTCCGCAGCCGTTTCGCGTGCAGCGCCTGCCGAATATCTGAATCTTTGGTCAAGGCTGCTGGCATCTCTCGCTTCGTCCTCCCTTCCGCTCTTCTGCCGAAATTCGTGTCCATGGCCAAGCAAAATTCGCGCCTTCTGCGGATTCCACGACGCATTTGTTCGTTAGAATGTGATTTTCATCAAAAATATCAATGCAGTAATCGTTGAGACTTAACTGGTCGTTCAGTGGCCCCATGGTCGGCCATGGGGCGATAGACGATCCTCCTAGATCGTCTTGGAGCCCTTGGTTAAGCACTCGAAGAGCCATAGAAATTTTGACAGATTGGCTGAAAGGTTACGAGTTCTTGTCCCCACACGCTAGCCGACTAAGCGTTTCGCGCGTTCCGCCATTCTGACGACCTGTGTAGCGGCTGCCCGCACGGCCGCTGGACTCTGCACAACACCTCGCCCAATCACTTCTCCAGTATTTAGTGCCCCGATCCGTGACCTCCCTTTGACGCCAGCTGTGTTGAAGAGCCCGCGCATGACCCCGGTTGTTCCAGCGACAACGGCGGGCGCCGCCGCCACCATGAGGTTCCCCGAGATACCACGCACGATCAGGGGCGTTGCTGCCACAAATCCCTTCGCCAGGAAAATCATGACGAAGAACGGCACCAGTGATCCGATGTTGGTTGCCGAGTTCGGATCACCGAGTTGGGCGAGCAGAGAATTCGCCATGCCGACGACGGTCGAGAACATAGCTGCGATGACGATGGGGTAGAAGGCATAGCTGACCGTCGTCGAGACCCACCTATGGAAGAAGTCCTTGGTCGCGTCGAAGAGCGACAGTGCGATCATGATCGGAGCAAGACCAAGCATGAGTGTCAGCATCATCTTGGCGAATATGAGGACGATGCCGGTCATGAAGCCAAGGAGGCTCAAAAGAATAAGCCCGATGCCGCCTAGGATCGCGCCCGTCATCCAGTTCAGGTTGCTGCCGATGGCATTCAGGTACTGGCTGAATTTTTCGATCAGGATGTCGAATTCGCCGGCAAAGTGTGTGGCTCCGGCTCCGCCGCCGCCAACCGAAGACACCAGTGCGCCAGCGACGTAGTCCAAGCCTCCAATGACTGCGTTTGCTACTGCATTGAAGTTTGCCCAATTGAAGGCGAACAGACCGATAAGGGTCAGCTTGATCAGGTACCAGAAGAAGTTGGCCCCATCCATGCTGCGGAACTGGAATGCCATGTTGATGCAGACGCCGATTAGCGAAAGCGTGACCATCAGCAGGACGATCGTGCCGGTATTGCTTGCCACGGCCCCGAACTGGGACTCAGCGGCATCGACAAGGAACGCGTCTGCCGTTCCGACCATCCAGCTGACGACGCCCATTACCAGTTGCCTTGAGCTTCGCAGATTGTACGCACGCTCGGCTCGAGTTGCTTCCTTACTTCAATCCAGTCGCGGCGAAACGCTGAATGCTCGGCTTGGCTAAGGCCTGCATACCTTTCATGATATTCGCCATCGGAGCTATCCCAAGCGGGAAAGCGGGTTTCACAGCTGCAGTCGCCAGATTCAGCGATCTCCTCCCAGGCTCGAATTTCGTACAACTCCATCAAAGCTGCTGCCTTGTAAGCTTCCCGCGGATTGATTTCGTCCATCCAGGTCGGGCGCGCCGGACGATCGTTGCAGATCCGGTATTGTTGAGGCGACATATCGACCGTGAGATCGTTTGAGATCGGAGGCGAAGTCTGCGCCGCAAGGGGGCCCGCCAAGGCGGCAAGCATGAGTGCGAGAATTGGTTTTCGCATCTGGGGGGTTCCTTTCTTACTCAGCGGCAACGGAGGGGCTCTTGTTGCCTCTGCCGTCGACCGTGTCGAGGTTCAAATCTGTGGTTTGGCCCGGGAGAAAGAACTCGGTGATCCCGCGCGTGCCTTCATGGCGGCCTGCCTGAATGATCACGTCGATCGAGCCCTCAATATAATCGATCATGTCGGCGTAGGTCATTGGCACATCGGTTTTCAGGGCGGCGATGGCGAGGCGGCGAACAGCAAGTTGTGGAGTCTCGGCATGGAGCGTAGTCAGCGATCCACCGTGGCCGGTATTGATTGCCTCGAGAAACGTCATCGCCTCGCGCCCGCGGACTTCGCCCAGGACGATCCGGTCGGGTCGCATGCGAAGCGTTGAGGCCAAGAGCACATCTGCACTGCGGGCATCCGTGTCCCGGTCCACGATCAACGTCACGGCATTGGGCTGCTCGGGGCGCAGCTCGGCCGCCTCCTCGATGGTGATGATCCGCTCTTCGGGCGGGATGAGCGAAAGGATCTTGCGCGCCGCGACCGTCTTGCCGGTCGATGTACCGCCCGAAACGATCATGTTGAGCTTGTTCTCGACGCAGAAGCGCAGCGCGGCGTCGATGTCGCCGGAGGCAACCACATCGCGCAGCGCGGCGTTTCGTTCGCGCCGCAGACCTTCGAGGCTGCGCTCCTTTCCATAGAGGAAGCCGAGCCGGATTGCCTCCAGCGGCAGGGAGGAGAAGAAGCGCAACGATATTGAAAACCCGCCCTCGACTGCCGGTGGCTGGATCACCTGCGCGCGGATCGGGCGATCTCGATATAGGATCGAGACCGAGACAATGGGCTTCTTCGTGCTGAGCGTCGTCGAGGCGGCCGAGGCGATCTGGTTGCCGAGGTCCTTGATCTCGGTCTGGCTCAGCGGGCTGCCGAGACCTCGCATGAAGTGATCGCCCTGGAATTCGCCCCAGACTTGTCCGTCGGGATTGATGCAGATCTCGATCGTGTCGTCGCGCAGGACCTCGGGGCCGAAACGGTCGAGCGACGCTTCCAGATAACTTGCAGCCATGTCAGAAAATCTCGAGGTCACGATCAACCATGACCGTGATCCGTGTACCCTGATCGACATGTATCACTGGCCGGATCGCCAGATAGTCCTGCATCACGCTTTGCGTGCTATCGCGCAGGTCGGTGCCGACATCACTCGCAACATCGGCCGCCGCCTCGCTGTCGATTTGACCCGCTGCAGCCGCAGGCAAGGCGCCGATCAAGGAGATCAGCGCGGCGGAGCCGAAGCGTTGCGCGAAACGGGTGTCGACAAACCCGGTGGTGCCAGTACGGCCGAGTTCGTCTCCACCGAAGGCGCTGATCTGCACGGTCTGATTATCGGGCAAGATGATCCGATCCCATGCCACCATGACGCGCGATTGGGCAAGTGCGACATCAGAGCGGTAGCGCCCGATCAGCCGCGCGCCGCGCGGGATCAGGATACGCGTTCCATCGAAAGAATGGACGTCTTCCGAGACGATGGCGCGGATCGCGCCGGGCAGTGTGCTGTCGAGGGCCGTCTCTGTCACAGCCTGAATCATGGTGCCCTGAACAACCGTGTTCGATGGGTTCGCGATCACTTCGGCACGTGTCACCTGTGCTGGTTGCGCGCCCGAACGAACAAAGGCTTCATCTGCATTCAGACGCGCGGCTTCCAGCGTATTCTCCCTATCCGCACCCGCGCCCATCCCGGAGAACGCGATCATAGGAGACGCGATGCGCTCTGCGCGGGCCTCAGCTTCGGCTGCGCGCCGCCTTTCGAGTTCGGCCAGCCGCAATTCTTCTTCACTTGGTCCCAATGAGGTCGGCTCTGGTGGTGCAAGCCGTGCAAGTTCCAAGTCCATGCGGAGCTGATCCAATTCGCGATCCCGCTCGGTCAGTTGCCGCTCGAGGGCACGCTGAGCCTCGGCGGATGCTTCCTGTAAGGTGGCAATTTGCGCCGTCAGGTCGGCAATAGCCTGCTCCGCCCCGCTATCCGCGGCCTCGGCCGGTCTTGCGCGTAGTTCCTCGAGTTCCGCTCTCAATGTCGCAAGACTTTCCATCAGCGCGAGTTCCGACTCGCTCGGACCTGTGTCCGTAGGCGGGGCTTGGCTGGGCTCTGGGGCAGAAATCGGCGCCAGATCTCCGAATCCGGGGCCGCTGCTCTGGAACTCTTCCGGCGCGGCGGTCGCCATTGGTGTTTCTGCCGACGGCTGCAGGGCGGCCCACGCCAGACCACCTGCTGCGGCGATGCCGACGACTCCAAGGATCGCGGCAAGCGGCGCAGGCCGCTTGTTGGCCTTCGCTTTGCCCGTCGAACCTTCGAGAGCCGCGAGGCGCGCGGCGAGGTCTTCCGTACCTTCGGTCATGATGTGGCCTGTCCTGCGTCCTGGACGCAAATCACCTCTTCGCCAAGGCGAAGGACCCATTGTCGGTTGACGCCGGACACGCGGATGACGCCGTCACTCAAGGCCTGGCTGTTCACCGCGCGTTCCCTGCCGTTCGAATATCGGAAGATGGCGGGCACCGGCGCATTCCGTGCGAACCGGAAATACGTGAAGGTACCATCATCCCAGATGGCCGTCGGCGTGAACTCTTCTCGGGCGCTGACCGCATAGTTCGCGTTCGGCGCATCGGCCGCAACCGCCCTGGTGGGTTGCACGCGGCTTTCAGGATAGCGGAACTGCACGACATAATGCGGCGTCTCCCGGGCTTCGACGACATGGAAGTAGTAGGAGCGGCGGTTGGTGTAGACGGTGATGTTGGTGGCGACGCCAGATGCTGTCGGCTTGATGGCGAAGGCACGGCCACCCGGGACACCGTCGAATTGAAACCCGACCGTATCGCCGGCGATGATCGAGCGGATGGTTTCACCCTCACCGAATTCGACTGTGGTGACGCGGGTCAGAGTCGTGACGACACGGTAAACTTGGCCTTCAGTCCAGGTCGCGACGCGCACGCGATTGTCATGAGAGCCTGGGCGGGGCGTAGTTTCGGCCAAAGCAGTCGTTCCCGCGAACGCGAGAATACTGGCGGCCAGCAGCGCAGAGATTGGAGTGCGAGTCATTCGGAACGGTCCGATCGGATGGCATATTGGGTGACGGTGAAACCGAAAGGGTTTTGCCAGACATCGTCGATCGCGCGGGTCCGCTCGGGCCGGAATTCGAACATCAACGTGGCAGTGAACGATCCATCCTGTACCCCCTGCGGGCTTGTCAGGCGCTTTCTGAGCCGCACCTGGGCGCGGTTATCGCCAATAAGGGTGATCGATGCGATCTCAACGGCCATCTCGGCTGCCGCCCCATATCGCGTCGGCGGATAGCTCTCCTGCCCCGATGTCCACATCGCGCGCATGTTGGCCTCGGCCGATCCGGAAGACTGTGCGAGGACACGGCGGACACGAAGATCGTTGTCGAGCTGGTTGTAGGTCTCGCGGTCGAGAATGTAGCGGTAGATTTGCGCTTCGATCACGGCAGGACGTTCGGCAAGCGACACGGTTTCAACCGTGGCATTGGGGAGCGCCATCCCGGTCGCGGGATCGTAGGGGACAACCACGGGAGGCGGCGTCTCGACCATCAGCGCGACAGCCGCAGCTGTCAAACAGCCGAATACACCAAAGCCTGCTCCAGAAAGGCCGATCATCCGCCAAAGCTGTTCCCGGCGCAGGGCACCGTAGACAAGTTCCTCTTCCACGAGTTCGCGCGCAGTCATCACTCCTGCCCTACTCATGGCTCAAGGTCCGGCAAGGTGAAGTCCATGTAGCGGCGTTCTTCGGCAACGGTGGCGGCGTCAACCACGCCTGCATTGCCAGCGCCTAGGGTTTGGATCGCTTCCAGCTCCCACATCCGGGTCATGGCGATGGCGAGTTCCGCCGTGACGCGTGTGTTATGATCCATCGAGGCTTTGAGATCTTCCATGTCCGGGATCATCTCGACCAGACGTTCCACCCGTTCGAGCGACTGTTCCGCCTCTGCGTGGCTGTTCTGCGCCGCCGCCGACATCACAGCACCTGTGGTTGCCCGCGTAGCCACGCCTTCGGCGCCCGGATTGCCGCTGGTGGCGATCTCACGGAGTGAATCCTCGTCGAACCCGGCGCTTGCCAGCGCCTGTTCCATCTGCGTGCGCATGGGCCCGGCATTAGGCCCGATGAGAGCGCTCCAATCACCCGCCTGGATGCCTCGGATCAGGCCGGGGATGTCTTCGAAGTTGGCCTCAAGCAAGGTGTCGAGGTTCCCGCCCATGGCAAGCCCGAGGATGCTGCGCGGCCCGGTGAGCGAGGCATACATCTCGTTCAGCTGATCGAGCTGGCTTTGCAGCATGTCCAGTTGCTCCAACGCATTGTCCAGAAGATCGGTCTGGATCCCGAAATCCTGCAGCATCTGCTGAAGCTGGCGGATTTCCTGGGCGATGTTCTGGGTATCGACCGTGGGCACGCCCTGTGCGGTGACAGGCCCCGCGAGGGCGGTGGTCAGCGCGAGGGTCGCGGCGGTGGTGGTGAGGGAACGGTACAAGCGCCGGATCATCGCAATGTCTCCTGGGTGAAATCCATGAACTGCCGCTCGGCGGCCTGGGCCGCCGCCATGGCGAGTTGTTCCTCGCTCAGCGGCTGTGTGTGGGCGGCCTTGATCCGGGTCCGGATCGCGACCAGTCGCGCAAGCTCGGCGCGCGCATAGGTGTTGAGCGCGATGGCCTCGTGCAGGTCTTCGGTCTCATTGATGCGGGTGATGATGTCTTGCACGCGCAAAGCGGCCGCACGGACCGAGACCAGCGAATAATCCCCGTAGACCCCCGCCCCATGGGCCGAGAGGCTGAAGCTCGCATTCGCCAGAAGGACCGGATCGATTGTGCCGAGCGCATCGATGCCGCCGACGGCGGCGAGGTAGCTGTTGTACCGCTGCGGGATCACGACGACGTAATGCTGGGTCTCCGCGAAGGGCGGGACACCACCGTAGTTCTGCACGTTGCCCGGACCTGCGTTGTAAGCGGCAAGCGCGTGGATGATGTTGCCATCGAACATGTTCAGCATCTGCGCGAGGTACCGCGCGCCGCCGGTGACCTGCAGCCAGGGGTCATCGTAATAGGCCGGGTAGATCCCGAGATCGCCCGCCGTGCCGGGCATGATCTGTGTAAGGCCAAAGGCCCCTACGGGAGAGCGCGCCCCGATCTGGAAGCGGCTTTCCTGCCAGATCAGCGCCTGCAGAAGGCAGCGCCATTGCACGAGCGAGAGGCCCGCACGGCCGACCCCTGACAGACTATGGGTGTCGCGTGCTGCGCGGATGATCAGCTCTTCGATCCCCTCCCGGGCGTCGCCGAACATCCGCGCTGCCGCTGGATTGCTGTCCTCGGGCGCATAAAGACTGGCGGCTGCGCTTTCGACATCGTCTACCGCCCCCTGCCCCGCCTCGAGCCCCGCCACGGTGCTGGCCACATCTCCAGCGCCAAGCGACATGGCATCCATCAGCCCTTCGAGGGAGGCGAGTTGCTGGCGCTCGATTTCGGCCAGTTCCTCCTCGCGGCTTAGCCGGTCCTGCTGCAATGCCAGGTCCCGATCGGTCTGCTCAAGGATGGCCTGCCGCTCTGCGAAGAGGCGCAGGTCGAAGGTCGGCACGCCCTGGGCGACCGCTGGCCCCGCCGTGGGACCTGCCAGCGCAAAACCGATCATCGAGAGAGGAAGCCAGGTCCGCATTGGTTCAGCCGCCCGCCCCCAAGAGGACGAAATCGCAGGCCGTGTCGCGGCGCGTGACCTCCGCCCCCATGGTCGAGATCGTGGCGGTGGCGGTTCCTGCCTGCGCAGGAGCCTCGCGAAAATTGAAGCAGTTGGCTTGCGGGGGGTTATGCTGCGCACAGGCTGTCAGGGTCAGGCCGAGCCCGAGCAGCACGACGCTGCGAATGATGATACGGGTCATGTCACTCTCCAGAAATCAGGACGTTCGCGATAATCAGCGCCGACAAGCGCTTCGCCCTTCTCCATTCCGCCAAGGATGGTCACGAGCGGGCCGAGCGCGCTGAGATCGGTATCGATCACGACGGAACCACGGTCGTCGCGTACAAGCGCGAGCCGCGAGGCCGAGCCGACGCCCAGAAGCACGTCGAGCTCTTTCTCGGTCAGGCCGAGCATCGCGTAGTCAGCGGCGGAAGCACGAATGTTGGGCAAGAGCACCTGCGTCGGCACCGCTTCCACGATGGTCTTGCCGGTGCGCGTGCGCTCGAGCTGGCTGGCATATTGCGTCATCATCACGACGACGGCGTTCTGCTTGCGGGCGGTCACCAGCCAGTTGCTGAGGCGCTCCGCAAAGTAGGCGTTGTCGAGGGCTTTCCATGCCTCGTCGATGACGATGATGGTGGGCTTGCGGTCCTCGATCACCCGCTCGACCCGGCGGAAGAGGTAGGACAGGACCGCCATGCGTTCCCGCTCGCTCTCGGAATCGAGGATGCCGGTGAGGTCAAAGCCCGCGACGTCACCGTCGATGCTGAAACTGTCCTCGGCATTGGCCCCGAAGATCCAGCCGTAGCGACCCTCGGCCGTCCATTCCTGCATACGCTCGAAGAGATCGCCCTCGTCATCGGTCGAGACCAGCAGCGAGGCGAAATCCGACCAGTTCCGCAGGCCCGCATGTCCTGCGCTCGCGTTCTGGCGCACGACTTCCTGCAATCGGTTGGTCTGAACCGGGGTTAGCGGTCGATCGCGCCGCTCCAAAAGGCTCGCGAGCCAATCAGCAAGCCATGCCTGGCCCCGCATGTCGATCTCGGTCTGGAGCGGATTGAGGCCCGTGGGGCGCCCCGCCCGCACGGTCGAATAGCTGCCGCCGAGCGCGCGGACGGCCATCTCCATGCCCGCGCGATAGTCGAATACGAAGACCCGCGCACCTGCCCGCCGTGCCATGGTCATCAGGAAAGCCGCCAGGACGGATTTGCCGGAGCCGGGACGGCCGAGGATCAGCGTGTGGCCACCCGTGGGTTCGCGATCCGGCGCGCCCTGTTCGTGGAAGTTGAAGCGAAAACCGCTGCGCTCTGGCGTCGGAAAGAGCGTGATCGGCACGCCCCAAGGGACTTCCCGCCCGGTCTTTCCGAGCGGTGTGCGGTGGAAGGTCGCGAGATCGGCGAAGTTGTGGTTCGTGATCGCGGCCTTGCGGCTGCGCGCGCCGGTGTTCCCGGGATGCTGCGCCATGAAATGCGCCCGTGCCCCGAAGGCTTCCGAGATCAGGTTGATGCCGGAGGTGGCGGAGATGTTGCGGATTTCGGCCGCGATATCGTCAAGCGCCGTCTGGGTGCGGGCATAGACGGCCACGGTCATGTGGTGCTCGCCGAAGATCAGGCGTTTGGATTCCAGATCGTCCTGCGCGAGTTCCAGTTCCTGGGCGAGACTGACGGCTCCGTCATTGGCGGCCTGCATTAGCCGCAGCTGCCGCTTGATCCGGCCCGCCATGATGTTGGCGTTGATCGGCACAAAAGAGTGCGTGACCACCATGTCGACGGGCAAGTTCAACTCGTCGAGCATCAGGCTATCGGTCTTGGCAGGGTAGTTCTTCACCGCAAAGATCGCCCCGAGCTTTTCGCCGACGGCACCGTCCGAGAGTGCGATGGTCGTGCCGCGGAAGGTGACGCGGGTATTTGCTACGTCCTCGGCGATCACACCGAGGCGCGACCGGGGGAAGAGCGGGTGCTCCTCGCCCGTGTTGAGTGAACCGAGGAAGCCCAGAAGCTCGCCGGTGCTTGCGGCCAGCAGGCGGGGCTTCAGCTCATCGAAGGAGGACAGCAGAAAGCCCACAACCTCGTCGAGCTTGCGCAAGCGGCGGGTGGTGTCGGCCGCATGTCGCGAGCGAGACGCCCCAAGTCCGAACGGCAAGCGGCTGCCGGTCTCAGGTCGCTTCAGCACGGTCAGGGTCAGCGTCTTGTCGCGCAAGCCCGCGCGGCCGAGATGCGCGTGCCATCGTTTGTCGACGGCGGCAGCAAACCCCTCGCCCGGAATGGGCGGCAGGGTCACATCGACCGCTTTCGAGACCTTGTGCAGGTAGAAGGAGAACTCCGTCCCCACCTGCGCGACGATGCCAGCCAGCAACCCTCCGATCCGGTCGAGATGCCCGTCCTCGCTCGTGCTGCTGTTCACCCCTTCGAGGCGGATGCACTGCATCAGTTCGTTGCCGCGTGTCCGGATCGTTCGGTCGTTCACGAGGCTCACATAAGGCAGCATCATTGAGAGCCGCTTCTCGCCCTTGACCCATGCGGGTAGCGCGGTCAGCGGATCGATGGCGTTCTCAACCTCATCGGCAATTCCATCACGGGGCATAGCTGTCGCCTCCGTGCAGCTTGCGGTTCGTCGTGGGCGGGGTTTCCTGCAGGGTGATCACCAGGACATCAAGGAAGTTCGGATCCCAGTCTGCGGCCTTCCAGAGCGCCGGCCAGGCCAGCCCCGCGAACACAGCCACCACCCAGCTCTGCACCCAGAGGAACAGAAGCGTCGAGCCGAAGAGCCAGACCATGGCGTACATGATCGGCAAGCCCATCAGCTTGGGTGGCCTGAGAAGACCGATGAACACGCGGGACTGGTCAGCCATGGATGGAGCTCAGGTGGTCCAGATGGCGGCGACGATGGTGGGTGCTGCGGCGATGCCCGCGATTGCAACCACGACCCAAAGCGCTTGACGAAAGTCGAGGATGCCAAAGAGCCAAGAAAGGAACACCCCGATCAGTGCGAGCGTGCCAATCACGATCCCCAAGGGCCCGGTGATCGCATCGACAATGCCTTGAAGCAGGGTCTGTACCGGCGAGAGGTCGATGCTCTGTGCAAGCGCTGGACCCGCCAGCACGATAAGGGCCATCGCGCCGAGCGCGATGATCGAAGGTCTCGATGTCATGAAAGATCTCCTCTGAGCCGCTCAAACACGGCAGTCACACGGGCCACATGCCCTTGGGTTTCTCGAAAAGGGGGGATGCCGCCGTGGCGTGTGACCGCCTCAGGGCCAGCGTTGTACGCCGCAAGGGCCAGAGAGCCCTCGCCGAACTGCTCGAGCATCATCAGCAAGTAGCGGGCTGATCCGTCGAGGTTCTGCGCAATGTCATGTGGGTCCACGCCGAGATCGCGGGCGGTATCCGGCATAAGCTGGCCAAGGCCTATGGCACCGACAGGGCTACGTGCAGCCGGATTGTATGCGCTCTCGACTTCGATATTGGCCCGGTAAAGGAGCGCCCAATCAGTGACTGAAAGCCCTGCGCGACGCAGCGCACCATGCCCGGCATACCGCAGAGCCGTGGTCTCGATCGCATGGAGGATTTCTGGGGTGGCGCGGGCGGCGGATCGAGCCGGGATCGCTGTCTCGCTCGTTGCGTCAGGAACGCGAGGTTCTGCGAAGAGAAAAAGGCGCCCGTTTGCCTCTTGAGAAGAGGAAATCAATTGGCCGTCTGGGCCAACCGAAAAGATGAAACCGTCGGCCAGGGCCGGGGGCGCGGAACAAACGCCTGTACCCAAAGCAACGACGAGCGCAGTCGCGCGGTCAGCTGCCTTTGACCGGAGGCGCGGCGTGGCGCTCGCGGCCACCTTCTTCAAGTGGGATGCTAGCGGTCGTACAGCCCATGTCGGCCAGGAAACTGACAAGGCCAACGATGGTTTTGAAGTCGCGGAGCTTGAGGACGCTTCGGCTGGTGACGAGCATCTTATCGTCACGCCCATCAGTGGCGACGGCGCGGATGACCCACGAGCCGTACCAGCTGTTATGGCGCTTCTCTGCTCTCTCCTTGCAGACCACCTCAATGAGGTAGCCCTCGGCGAGCAAGCCGCGCAGTCCGTCTTCTGTAACCACATTCGGGGCTTCTTCTATCATGGCCTTCCCTTGGGTCCTTGTTCTGCCTGGGTGCAGTATCAGGCCCACGGGGTCGCAACACCGTGAGCGATACAAAACAACATTAATGATAGCAAGACAATAATAACGTGTTGACGAAGTTCGCCTTGCTCCGATAACGGTGATAGCCGACAGAATGATAATCTTAAAGGCGGCAAAGGAGTTTTGCCCTGCGGTTGTTTATTGCGCGCAACGCACCGTTGCTGTTCGCGTTCCTGCTTGGAAGCATGCCGATAGCCGCGGCGGCAGATTGCGTGCCTCCCGAACGACCGTTCTTGCCTCAGTCGCAAGAAGACATGCGTGCCTACGCCGATCTGATCAGAAGCGATTTCGAGACTTACATTGCCGATGTGCAGGACTACTTCCGTTGTCTCGACACCGAGCGAGCCCGCGCCTTTGTTGAGGCGAGGGAGGTCAGTGAGGACTACGCCAGGTTCCTGAATGCTGTCGAATAGAGGAGCTCGGCCATTTCCTTGAGACCATCAAGCATCACCGCTTTGTGCCAAACTTCATGTGTCTTTTTCAGGAAACAGCCCGGGCATCCACCGACCTGCATACTTGGCAGGAAACGCCAGCTTGAGCGGCGCGCGGGTCGAGGTCGATGACAAAGCCCCCGCTTCAAGTAGCGCAGACGTCACCCGTCGTGCGGTGCGATCGCTCGTGCCAAGTATGGACTCGACCTCTCCACGTTCGATCTGCCCCTGATAGAGGACGGCTTTCAACACGGTATCGGATTTTGGAGGCAACGCTCCGGCGCGGATTTCTTCTTCGGCCCAGATCAGGATGCGGTCACGCAGACGATCAGGTCGCATCAGACTTTCCATGAATTCCACCTGGTCGATACATGTGCGCAAGAAGAAGTCTGCGAAGGAGGCAAGCGCGGCTTCGCTCAACGTGCCGCGGCCGTCACGATCTCCGCGACGAGGACCGTCGCAGGAGGCCAGGTGCTCCTTGTAGGCCGCCTCTTGTCGTGCAAGCCCGCGCGCCACAGACCAGAGCCCGTGTGTATCGAGCGTTTTGCGCAGCATGGCGTAAGACATCAGGCGGGCAACACGCCCGTTCCCGTCGAGGAAAGGGTGTACCCACAGAAGCCGGTGATGCGCGCAAGCCGCAGCAAGGATTGGTTCGATCCTGCCGGGGAGGCTGTAAGCCTTGTGCATACGTTCGAGAAATCGCGGCACCGCGCCAGGGCTGATGGCAACGTGCCGCCCGACTTCAACGTAGCGCGTCCGCAACTCGCCGGGCACAACAGGTATTTTTTCGCCCGTCTTCGGGTTTTCGACGAAGAGAAGCTCAGGCGGCAGCAGCTCGCAGAAGCGGCGATGCAGCTCGATAATGGACGTGGGCGCGGTTGGCTGTTCCGCCATGCCGTCCTCGTCGATCCATTTCTGGACCGCGACATGCGCTTTGGCTTCGAGCTGAAGGTTCCGCTTCTTGGGGTCGGCGCTATAGTCGCCCTGCATCGCGCGTTCGATGTCGATGGGATGGGTGTCGTGCCCTTCGATGAGGTTACTGTAGTAGCAGTTCATCGCCCGCACGAGATCTGCCAACGCCTCCGAGACGGAGGAAGGCAACCCGCTCCGGAACGCGGCAGATTTTTCTGCCAGCTCGAGCGCGAGATCGTTTAGACCCGCGCGCGCTGGTGCACCTTCAGAAACCATGAGTGGCTCGAACAGTCCTACCGTTTCTCCATCATCCGGGATTGTCACTTGTCCTGCTTTCTGGCCGCTTTGATGGCCATAAATCACCTCTTCTAAAACCACAGACTATCATGAGGTTGCCGACTCATAAAGTGGCATCCCGTCCGCCAATTTGGCCGGTTCTTTGGCCGCAACTCCTCTGCGGCCCGCTGCCAGGCTCGAGAACTTGATGAGCGACAAAGGCAAGACTTGCGCGCAACCATCAATCAAATCTCCTTGCCATCATTAATGTTGTTTCGTATCGCTGCACCATTATAGATGGAGTCGGCATCATGAAGCACGTGATCCACAGCGTGGCAACAGCCACGGCACTAAGCATATCCGGACTAATGGCCTCGTCAGGTCCGGCTCAGGCCTATCAGGTCGACTGTGCGATCCTCCTCTGCCTTGCGGGCGGCTGGCCTGCCTCCGCGCCCTGCGCGCATGCCAGAGCGGTCTTCATTCGGCGGATCACGCCATGGCCGATCGAGCCGCCCTTGCAAATCTGGCGGTGTCCGATGGGTGTGTCGTTCAACGATCCCAATCCGATGTCACCCATGGAACGTCTTTATGACATCACGTTCCGCGATCCGCCCGAACCGCAGGAATCGACTCCGATCCCCCTTGTCCGCGTCCAGGCGGATGAACAAGCAGACATCGACATCTCGGGCGACGCCTTTGACTTCGTTCGAAGCATTCGCGTGTATCACATCCAGTACCGCCAGCACGAAAACCGAGATGGCGACTGCAATCGCAGCGACTCGACGCGATTGGGGTCCTACGGCGTGCAGGGCGACTACCGATGGACAAGATCCACCGTGGGCCAGGTGCCAGCCGCATCCGGCCTGAGCATCCCGAATGGATGTGGCAGCTACTTCTACCGTTCTGTCTTCGTCGACTGGCGCGATCACGCCGGGAACTATGGCTCTGAAGAAGTTCGCTACTGACAAAATCTGCGCGCGGCTTTTACCGCGCGCGTCCTGACAACCCCGCACGGAAGGCTGTGCAAAACCCCCGAAAAGGAGACGACGCCAGACCGTGAAGCCTGACGCCGTGCTAGAAAACTCCGTGAACAAGAGTTTCCTAGCGCACCGCTAAAACACCTGCAACCAGCAAAGTTGTTTTGCTGGCAAGAATGTTGTTGTCTCACGACATGGCGTCGGATCTCCAAGGAGACCTCGACCATGGAACCTACGACCGGCCTGATCCTGAGACGGATCACGCAGACAAATCTCTCTGTTGCTGCGCACAAGCTTGCCACCCTCATCCTCGACGCCATCGCCTGGAAGGATGGCTACAACGGTTTGTCGCGCGGAACGGCAGCCTTCACCCTCTCGGCTCTGGCGGAGAAGATGGGTGTCTCACGGCAGTATCTTACGGTTCTTCTGAACGAACTTGAGGCTTCGGAGTTGCAGCTCGAGCGGGCGAAGCCGAATGGCAAGTTCGCGCCCTGGATCTTTCGGTTTTCCGCCTTCGACGAGGAGAGTGAAACCCATGATCTCGTGTCAGGTGAAGGCGACACATCACTATCTAGAGATAATAATAACAAAACTATCTTCTCAGGACTGATCGAAATCACCGCGAGTTCGAACGTTTTCCAGACCAGTTGGGCAGAGCTCATCAAATCAGCGAAGGCCACGTTGCCTTGCTGGAACATCGACACCCAGGTCATCTGGGATCGCTTCCTCGCCTTCAACCGGTCCCGAGGCAACGGAAAGGTGCCGGCCGGCTTCCTGCTTGGCTTCATGCGACGATGGCGAAATTCTTCGGGAACTCCAACTCGTCCCGCGGTCAAGCCGCCCGCGAGACCAATAACGGACCCCAAAGAGGGCGAATTGCTGAGACAGATGCAAGCCGCACCAGCTGCGAACCGCCAGTTCCACGCGTCCGACTTGTGTCGCTTGATCGGACACGCTGCCTACGAAGCGCGGGTGCTCGATGTTATCCGCAAGTTTGGGTGCCAGAGGTTTTCAGCAACCTTGGCAGTGCATGGACGAGCGGTGCTGACAGGCGAGATTCAGCGGTGACTTGAATGAGATTGGGGCTGCGACTTCAAAACAGACAGAGATCTGAAGAGACTAGACGGGTTCTCGGATAGCACTCCCGCATGCCGCTTCAGATCGGAAACGTCACGCAACCATGGCAATACACAACGCTGGTTGCAGCACCAGGCCGCGACCGCCTAAACTCAAACAGAAACCGAACCAGCGCCTCCGCTACAAGACAGCCCGAGAAGTCCGAAAAATCCTGACGACGGACAGAGCCTGACGACCGAAATCGGTGGACCGTACTCTACATGATCGAAGCCATCTGTCCAAATTTGACGTATGGCCGTGACATCTCTGTTGAAACGACGGAGATGAACAATGACGCACGAACAACACCTCGCCCTTGATCTGATCGTCCGATTGGCCAACCGTTTCGGTCCCGCCAGCCGTATCGCAAAGGAACTGCCCGGCTGGCTGGAGTACCTGACCGAAGTCGAATGTCCCGAACGGCCCCGTAGCCGACCAAGCTCGCAATGGTGGAACAAGATCAGGACCATCGCGCACGACCTTGCGCCGAGCGCCGGGGGCGGTGAGGGCGAGATCGTTCAGCTCAATGCAACCCGTCTTGGCGAGCATTTCGGGCTATCCCCTGCCGAAACATCCATGCTGACCTTCGTCGCGTTCTACAAGTTGTTCGATGGCTTCGAGCATGTCGTCGATGGCGCGCTGGAAACCAGAGAAGTCACGGTACCGCTGCTGTTGTCGTGGTTCTGCGCGGCGCCCGAGCCTGAAATCCGCACAGCCATGCGGGCATCCGGTCGCCTCACTTGCTCGGGATTGGTGCAGCGCAACAGCGGCGGGCGTCACCGCCGGATGCCGTTCGATCTGTCTGATCGCCTGACCCTCGCGCTACTTGCCGAAGTGGATAGCATTTCCGACCTGATCGCCCTGATGTTCCCGCGTGCGGCTGCGCCGCAGGCTCAATGGCAAGACTTCGAAGGTCTAAGCCGAGATGCGGACCTGATGCGTGAACTACTGTCCAAGGCGCTGGCAAAGCGCCAACCAGGCGTGCACATACTGCTCTACGGCCCTCCCGGCACAGGCAAGACCGAGTTCGCCAAGGTGCTCGCGCATGAGGTCGGCGCTGAACTGCGCGCGGTCGGCGAAACGGACGATGACGGAGGCGAGCCGTCGCGCCGGGAGCGTTTGGCCGAGCTCACAATGGCATCTCGCATGCTAGGGCAAAGATCGGATACCGTACTGCTGTTCGACGAGATGGAAGACCTGATTGGTGGGCACAGCTTCCGCTTTAGCCATGAGATGCTGTCGAAAGTTCATTTCAATCGAATTCTCGAAACCAATCCGATCCCGGTGATCTGGACTACGAATTCGGTTCACGCCTGTGATCCTGCTTTTCTACGGAGGATCAGCTACTCGGTGATGATGCGCCCGCCATCGGGCCGGGTGCGAGCGCGTATCTGGCAACGCCTCGAAGAGCGACATGGTGCCGGCATACCGGACACCGCCCTGCCGGATATGGCGGAACGGCATGATCAGGCCCCGGCGCTTGTTTCGGACGCGATGGTGGTGGCAAGGCTTTGCGATGGTGGGCAGGCTGTTGTCTCGCAGGTGCTGGATGCTGCAGCCCGTCTGGCAAAGGGCGGAGTCGACAGCGCGCCGCGGCATTATTCAGAGGTGCCTTGGCAAGAAGGTCTGGCCCACGCCGACGTTGATCTAGCCCGGATCGAAGGGCAGCTAACTCGGTCAGGCGCACCCCGCCGGGTCAGTTTCTGTCTTGAGGGACCGGCGGGCACCGGCAAAAGCGCATGGGCACGGCATCTGGCCCGGGTCATCGGCATGCCGGTGATCGAAAAGCGCGCCTCGGACCTCATGTCGAAATGGGTTGGCGAAAGCGAGCAAAACATCGCGCGGGCCTTTTCTGACGCACGCGCCGACGGTGCGATGCTCATCTTCGACGAGGCTGACAGTCTGCTGGCTGACCGTCGTGGCGCTGAACGCAGCTGGGAGGTGAGCCAGGTCAATGAGATGCTGACCTGGATGGAAAGCCACCCGTTGCCCTTCGTCTGCACTACCAACTTCGCCAAAAAGCTCGACCCTGCAACGCAGCGCCGGTTTACCTTCCGCATCCGGTTCGATTTTCTCTCAGTCGATCAACTGCCTCTGGCTTGGGCTGCGCATTTCTCATGTTCGCCCCCGAAGGAACTGGCTACGCTTGATCGACTTACTCCGGGAGATTTCGCGAACGTGGCCCGCAGAATGCAGGCACTGGGTGTTGCGGACCCAGAGGAAATTCTGCGCGCTCTGACCCTTGAGGATGCGGCAAAGATAGGAACAACGCGACCGATTGGCTTTGGCCGTTGACGCCAAAGTGCTCCACCACAATGGTTGCTCTGTATTGCTAGGAGGAGTTATGCGCTACGCTCGCCAGGAAGATTTGCAACGTCTCGCTCTGATAATGCAGGGGTCAGCCGAGGGGATTTCGCTTTCTGACATAGAGCGAGAATTCAGCGTATCCCGTCGCACGGCAGAACGCATGCGTGATGCCGTACGCAACGCCTACCCTCAAATTGAGGAAATCTCCGGCGAAAGTGGTCGAAAATATTGGCGCTTTCCGCCGGGATCATTGGGCCGAATGGCTGAACCCACGCTGGATGAACTGACCGCCGGCCACCGCGCCGCCGCTATTGCGCGGCGTGAGGGCGATGAGCTAACAGCGGAAACATTGGAGCGCCTTTTGGTGAAGGTGCAGGCAATGTTCCGCGAGGATCGCCGCCGTTTAATTGCTGCTGACCTTGAAGCACAATTATTGGCTGACGGCGTTGCATTCCGGCCCGGACCACGAGAAAAAATTTCGCCCGAGACTCTATCTACAATTCGCGAAGCAATCCTTGCAGGGGTTATGATCTCTGCTGATCATCGCGCCCGTGCTTCGGCAAAGCTTTCACGCAATACCCGGCTCGGCCCAATTGCCATGTTATTTGGTCAAGGGCGCCAATACCTTTTGGCTTGGAGCGAATATCAGGACGATCTTCGACTGTTTGCGCTTTGTGGTTTTGAACGGGTTTCGTTGGAACCTGAGGTCTATGAGCGCCCCAAAGGGTTCGATCTGCAGGAATGGCTATCAGAGAGCTTTGGTGTGTGGCGGGAAGAACCGCTTGATGTCGTCTGGCGGTTTCTGCCTGACGTTGCCGATGAAGCTGCGGGATATCTGTTTCATCCCAAACAGCAGACCAGGCGGATGGAGGATGGGTCACTGATCGTCCGTTTCCGCGCGGGAGGACGGCAGGAGATGGACTGGTATCTGGCAAGATGGGGAGATCAGGTTGAAGCGCAATTCTTGGAGATTTCGGGCAACTCTTCGTCTGATACGACCGAAAGTGACGTGTGCGGACAGTAGTCTCAAGTAGGATCAACAAAGAAAGAATCGCGCTTGCTTCGGAACAGCACATCTCACCCCCTTCGCATCGACAGCTTGCCTGTTGGCAACGGTCATCTCGGCCTGACCCTGTGTCCCGGTAAAAAAGGCGACAGTGTCTTTGGCGCGGGATGGGACCGCGATCTGGACATTGATCTCGATGCAATCAAGGCTTGGGGCGCGCAAGCCGTTGTGACCCTAGTCGAGGACTCGGAGTTAGAGCTGCTTTCTGTCACGGGTCTTGGCGATGCGACCAGGGCACGAGGCATGGACTGGCACCACTTCCCGATCCCCGATCTGGATGTACCAACGCCAAAGGCCAAGGCGCGCTGGCGCCAATTGGCGCCCCGCCTTCATAGCATTCTGGAAACTGGCGGCCGTGTGCTGGTCCATTGCCGAGGGGGACTGGGGCGTGCGGGAACCGTTGCAGCCCTTTTGCTGGTTGATCGCGGGCATCCAGCAGGCGAGGCCATGGCCCTCGTCCGTGCCGCGCGGTCAGGAGCCATTGAAACGCCGATACAGGAACGCTTTGTTCGCGACTACGCCCGACATGACGGGCTGTCGCTTATCCGACTGCACGCCAGCCTTCTGGGTGGGGCGATCGGCGACAGTTTGGGTGCCGATATCGAATTCCTTTCTCTAACCGAAATTAGCCGTCGTTTTCCGACCGGCATTTCGGAGTTGCCAAGACACATGGGGCTGCACGGCGCTATCACAGACGACACCCAGATGACCCTGTTTACCGTCGAGGGGATCATCCGCGCGCAGATCCGCGGCATTCTCAAGGGTATATGCCACCCGCCGTCCGTGATCCATCACGCGCTGCTGCGTTGGCTCAAAACCCAAGGTGGCAAACCGCAGGTTCAGACTGATGATGTGGGACTGGTCAACGACCCGCGCCTTCGGGTCTGCCGCGCGCCTGGCAATACCTGCCTGTCATCCTTGGCAGCGAGCGCGCATTTTGGGGACCCTGCGCGAAACAACAGCAAAGGATGCGGCACCATTATGCGTGTGGCCCCGATCGGCTTGATGTTCCCCCGCGAACAGGTCCGTGCGATGGCTATCGAGACATCTGCTCTGACGCATGGCCACCCAACCGGCCAGCTTGCAGCTGCAGCCTGGGCGGAAATGCTTGCCGATGTCACGGCAGGTGCCGACCTTGAGGAGAGTGCGACCCGGACTGCAGAAGCCTATGCGCGACTGACCGGGGGCGAAGAGACTGCGCGGGCAATCCAGGCTGCGCTCCGCGCGCCGCGGGACGGTTCGGGAGAAACCGTTGAATCTCTCGGTGGCGGCTGGATCGCCGAGGAAGCGCTGTCCATCGCGCTTTATGCCTGCCTTGCTGGAGGCGCTTTCGAAGAGGCTCTACTGATTGCGGCTACCCATGGTGGAGACAGCGATTCAACAGCGGCGGTTGCTGGGAATATGCTGGGTCTGCTTGATCCTGCAGCTGTGCTTCAACACCGTTGGGCCGAAATCGTTGAAGGGGCAGACATCATCTCGCAGCTGGTACGGGATTACAGGGAGCTTTCATCTGACAGTGGTGCGGCAGAGGATCTCTTCGAGTTTTATCCGGGCGGTTAGATACATGGGGAAATATCCGAAATGCATCGATTGAGAGTTCGAAAGAGAATGACAATAGCCGCACAAGCCATTGATTCAAAATAATTTCCCATTACAGTATCAATTTGCACAGTGAGCCCGAAATCCATGTTCTACCCTTTTCTCGTCGCCGATCCCCGCTCCGGCCTACATTACCGTCTGACCGATACCGGTCTTGCAGAGCTATCACTTGCCCCCAAAGCCCAAGAATGGGTGCCGGGGCGAGTGGTAGCGGAAGAGCCTCACCCGGTGTGGCAAGAGAGCTTGGCCAATGCACCGGTCGAGACAATGTCGGCCGTTAGCGCGGCGTTGGAAGGTCTGGTGCTGGCCACTGCCGATCTGCGCGTTCCATCAGCGGGCGCGATGGGCGACAGCCGTGCAGGGCGACATCTGGATGCTCTGATCGCACTTTGGCGCAAGCTGGGTGACGCATTGCCCGAGGGGCTGGCTGCGGTCCGCCATGTTCTGGACCTGCCGCATGGGCGGTTCCTTGACCCATTGCCGGTTGTTGAAGGGTCCCTTGACCCGCATGCACCAGCCGCGATGAAGGCGCTTTATGGAAGACTTAAGGATGAATTCGGGGCTGTGGCTGCGCCCGCCAAGGCGCGCGCGGCGCGTGAAGGATCGCGGCTGCACGCTTTGCAGGGTGGGGTAGCCGAGGCAGCAATCGAGGCCGGGCCAAAGGATGGCAGTCTCGCCTTTTATGGTCTGCGCGATGTGGCTGCCTGCGCTGATTTCGCCGCCGCTCGCGCGGGTGCCCTGATCGAAAGCGGTATCGCGGCGCGGGAGATTGCTGTGCTGGCCTCCGGTGACCCACGCCAGATCGCGCGTGCATTTGCCGAGCAGGGCGTGCCGATTTCCGGACTTCCCGCCAGCCTGCCAGAGCGCGACATCGTTGGTGAAACAGCACTTCAACTGGCGTTAGCCAAGCGCACACCCACACCTGCGATGGTCCTTGCAAGTCTCGCATTGTCACCGCTGATGCCATGGTCAGCCCAAACCGGGCGCGACCTTGCCGAAAGCATTATGAATGGTGACTTTCGCGGCGATGTCCTGTCGCCCACCCAAGCGCACAAAGACCTCTGGACGGACATGCGCGCCTCAGCCGGCAGCCTTGCGCAACTGCGTTTCCTGATCGACCGTATCTGTGAGCGCATTGCGCAAGGGAACGAGGTTCGAGCCCGTCTGTCGATCCCGCCCGGCGAGGGTAGCCCAGACTGGGAAGCTATTCTGCGCGGTATCCAGATTGCATCCCCGTCAAGTCCCGATCCAGAGCGCAACCTTGAAGGTGTAAGCCTCTGGTCTGCGCACGAAACTCCGTGGCGGCAATGCCGACATCTGATCATCACGGATTTCACCGACGGTCGGTATCCGACCCGGCCTCGCGCCAACCCGCTGTTTCTGGACAGCGAAATCACTGCAATTCGAACCACCACCGGTTTGCAGCTTCGCGGGAGGGCAGAGGGTTTGGCTGAAAGCCTCTTCCTCTTTGACCAGCAGCTTCAGGCGGTTGCGGAATCTGTGACATTTCTGGTCCCGTGGCGCGATCTGTCGGGCGTGCGGCAGCAACCTTCAGCTGGGCTATCACTGGTCGCACGCGCAATATCGGATGTAGAAGAAGCTCATGATCTGATCCTCGACCTGTCGCGCCTGCCGCCTGGCGACTGGCCTGTGGCACATCACCGTCTGCCACCCTTGCCGGAACCGGACGACCTCCCCGAGGCTCTCTCGTTCCCCGGCCTCGACCTGTTGGCGCTCCGTCGCAAAGATGACGGAACAAGCAAACCTCAGTCGCCCTCACGGCTTGAAACACTTTTGGTCAGCCCGCTGGCATGGCTTCTGGACGAGGTTGGCGCGGGCGACATGTCTTGGTCCGCTGAGGAACTCGATGTGATGGCCAAAGGCAACATTGCCCATGACGTGTTTGAACATGTGTTCCTGAAGGACCAACCCCTGCCAGAACCTGCGGCACTGACCGCTGCAGTTGCCGAGGCCTATGATCGAGCGCTGACCCGCCATGCTGGGTTTCTGCGTAGCGCATCATGGGAAATGGAGCGCAGCGGGCTCGAGCGTGAGATCCTTCAGGCGGCGCTGCGCTGGCGCGAACATCTGCTGGCGCTTGGCGCAAAAATCATCGGCAACGAGATCTGGCTGGCGGGTGAGGCGCATGGCATCAACCTGCACGGTAAGGCTGATGCGATCCTTGAGTTGCCAGACGGTACGCTGCTTGTCGTCGATCACAAGAAAAGCGGCACATCGGCCCGGCGCAGGCGAATGGAGGCCGGGTGGGATCTGCAAGCAGGGCTATACCGAGACATGCTCGCCCGTCCTATCCGGCGCGACGGCGACGGGATGGACCCGCTGATTGGCCGACAGGTCGGTATTGCCTATCACCTTATGAATGATGGTGGGCTCTTAACCTCCGGGCATGTGCCTGCAGAAGGATCTCCCGCCCGCGACATGGGCGACGCCGTCAACGATGCGGCCGTTGCAATGCTTGCTGAACGGCTGGCGCAGCTAGGGGCCGGCCGGGTGGTGCTTAATACCTCAGCCGATGAGGGCTTTTTCAAGAAAGAAGCAGGATTCACGCCCTATGCGCTGACCGATGGCTCGACCCTGGTTACCGCGTTCATCCGCCAGATCGAGGAGGTATGACCATGGACGGAGCAGATTCAGACCGAGGGTTGGTCATCGTTCCCGCCGGCGCGGGCGCGGGAAAAACCCATCGTATCAAGACCCAGCTTTCTGACTGGGTGAAGCGCAAGATCGTACGACCCGAACGCATCCTTGCGGTGACCTTTACCGAAGCCGCTGCGGGCGAATTGCGCGAACGTATCCGGGCGGGTCTTCTGGCGGACGGGCTGGTCACCGAGGCTATGGCCGTGGAGCGCGCATATGTCTCTACCATCCATGGCTTAGGCCTGCGTTTATTGACGGAACATGCGTTGGCAGCAGGTGCATCTCTGCAACCCCGTCACCTTGGCGATGCTGAACGCGAGCTGCTGGTCCGGCAGGCGCTGGCCCATGCAAAGTCGCTTGATCCGATCAAGGCTGAACCCGAGCGGTTCGGATATCAGCCCAACTGGCAAAAAGGCGAAACGGTCGAAGATTCATTACGGAGCCGGGTTCTGTCGATGATCGACCTGTTGCGGGGGCTCGGCGACAAAGGCCGTGATCCCGGGCTGATCGCACCCGCACTAACGCGACTCGATGAAATCTATGGCAAGGTGATCGCAGACCCCACAGCCGCCCGTGATGCGTTGGCGACGGCAGTTGCCACCATCCTCACGGTTTTTCCTGACGGTGGCATGGACGGCGTGACAGCCAAGGGCCCCCGCGAGACACTGGAAAACAATCTGGCCCTGTTTCGCCGTGTCGAACGCGACCCGGCGATGCTGGATCGGGACTGGAGCCTTTGGCAGTCACTACGCAACCTCTTTATCTCGAACCGGAATTCAAAAACGCCTGAGGGCTATGACGATCTTGCGCTTGCGATCATGCAGGCTGCCGAGGTGCTGCCGTCACATCCCGGCCCCTTGGCCGATGCGAAGCTGCACTTTCAATGCCTGATCGCCTGTGCGCAGGAAGTGATGGAGGCTTACGAGGCGCGCAAAAAGGCGCTTGGGCTGATTGACTATGCCGACATGATTGCAGGCGCCGAGCGGCTATTGCGCACTGATTCGGCAGTTCGACAGGCAGTGCTGGATGAGATCGACTGCGTCATCATCGACGAATTTCAGGACACCAACCCGGTGCAGTTCGCGTTGCTCTGGCAATTAGGTGCCCGTGCGCCACGAACCCTGCTGGTGGGGGATGTAAAGCAGTCGATCATGGGGTTTCAGGGCGCCGATCCCCGCCTGTCTCAGGCGCTGGCGGCGGCCAACCCCGATGCGACGCAGCCCCTTGACCGCAACTGGCGGTCTACACCGGCGGTGATGGACTTCGTCAATGCTATGGGTGCAGGGCTGTTTGGCGCAGGCTATAACCCTCTAGCCCCGACGCGTGATCCGGTGTCCGGTCCTGCGCTCGAGGTCTTGAATATCGTCAAAGGTCGCGGGGTTCGAAAGTACTCGAAGCCGCAAGAGCATGTTGCAGAACGCATCGCTCAGATCTTGCAGGCGGGCGAAACGATCACTGATCGACACAGCAAGGCCCCAAGGGGTGTGCGCCCCTCTGACGTCGCTCTGCTGGTCTGCCGGCACGCGACCGCAGCCCGCTATGCCGAGGAATTGCGCGCGCGCGGCGTACCTGTCCGCATTGCCGAGGAAGGCTGGGCGACAAGCCCGGTTGTTCAGACGGCTCGCGCGGCGCTCAGCTATGCCGCGAACCCTGCCGATACGAATGCCGCGCTTGTCCTGCGCACCCTCGGCCCCGATCCGCTCAGCCTCCAAGCCGCCATGCAAGCGCAGATCCAAGGTCGGTTGGCGGATGATGCGGTCCTGATGCAGCTAGCGGCGTTGTCGGACCGCCTTACTCGCTTGCCGATTTCCAATGCAGTGGACCTGGTGATCAATGCTGCAGGGCTTCGGGTCTGGGCTGACCGTCAGCCCGACCCGGCACAGGCGCGTGCTGACCTTCTGCGGCTTGAAGCCGAAGCAAGCGACTTCGAATCCGCGCACCGTGATCTCAAGGCCGCAGCCGGTTTCCATGGCGAAAGCGCCAAGGTGTTTCTTGGCTGGCTGGATGCTCGCGCGAGCGAGCGCGATTTCGACCGCCGTCCCGACCCCGCCGCCAACAGCGCCGAGGCGGTCGAGATCGTCACATGGCACGCCAGCAAGGGGCGTGAATGGCCGATCACCGTGGTTGCGGAATTCGACCACGGGATCGAAGACTGGCCGGGCACCACCGCGACCCGGTTCACCGCGCTTGACAAGATCGACGATATGGACGCCGTGCTGGCCTCAGCCGCACTAATCCACACGCCGGGATTTGCCGCCCCAGAGGCAGAGCGACGGTTCATCGAGGATCGGCGCGCAGATTTCGAGGCAAATGCGAAGAACCTTCTATACGTCGCCCTGACCCGGGCACGCGACCGGCTGGTTCTAGAGTGGCCAAGCTTCCTGAAGGAGCGTGACGAGGAAGCTCCGGAAGCCAAGTGCCTGTTCCATGTGTTCATGGATGCCTGCGCGCCACAGATAGGTGGTGATACACTGCGCATCGGCGGGGTTGATTGCCCGGCCATCATTAGGCAGTTGCCCGAACACGCGGGCTTCACCACGTATTCGGAGGCAGAGATCGCTGATACACCACTGCTCGGCAGCGCTACCCCCTTGCCTGCTGTGGAATTGACGCCCTGGAGGTTGCAGCCATCGCAATCGACAACCGCGCTGTCAGCCCCCAAAAGCCAGGGTATCGCCTTGGGCGAACCATGGCCCCACACCGTCAGTGACGCGGCGCGTGGGACAGCCATCCATCTTGCCCTGCGAACTTGCCTTACGCGATATGATCTAACTGAAGCCCTGCCCAAGGCAACCGGATTGGACGACGCAACCCTGGCACTGGTCGCAGAGCGAGCGGCGGCGCTGAAAGCCTGGCTTGCGGCCGATGGATATACCGATCTGCTATGTGAAATTCCTCTTCTAGGACGTACTAAAGAGGGTGCTGAAATTCCCGGTATGATCGACCTGTTGGCATCGGGGCCTAAGGGTTGCCTTTTGATCGACCACAAGACCGGTGGTGCGGGTGAGGGTTTTGGCCTCTACTGGCCGCAGCTTTCTGCCTATGCCGACTTGGTCCGAGACATATTCCCGACGTACAAATTGAATGGTGTGGCAGTATTTTGGGTTGATCATGGGCGGCTGGGTTTTCTGAACCTGGCCTCTATTCCTGCCCGCGGGCATCAAGAAAGTACTTCTTGATGCCCTGGGGAATACTCGCGCCTGACACCATCATTTCGCAGCGCAGGCAGCAGAACCTGGGCCTTGCTAGCGCCGTGCGGCACTTCAACGATCGTTCAGTACCAGGCTTGGGTGGCATGTGGTTTCCGATGCCGATTCTCTGGTCGGTTTTGGCGGTGTCCATTGCCGAGGAGCTAGGTGTTTCGGCCTTGCCAGTCGGCAACGCCGTCGAGGCTTTGATGATGCGAAAAGCCACCGAACAGGGCTTGGCGGACCGTCGCGTGCGCGGTCTACGCAAGATGCAAGGGCTGAAAGACTGGAGTTTCAAGAATCTCAAGCGACGCGGCACCTATGTGGTTCAACCCATCCGCATGGCCATGGTGCAACCACTGGTTGCGCTTGGTTTCGTGCGGGGCAGTCGCTTTGGTGCTTTCACCATCCACACCGCAGGCGCGCAGATGCTAAACCTGCCGGTGATGGCAAACTACCGTCGTGTTCTGGGCGCATGGGCACATGGGGGATCCCCTCATGGTTTGAATAAAGTAATTGAAGACCTGTCGCCAAATGCTGCCGTCCCACCCGACGTTCGCAAGCTGATCTTGGCCCGGCTTGTCGGAGGTGACGATCCGTCAACGTCGCGTCGGCGTGCTCTTGTAGCACTCAAGACCGGGCCCAGTGCAGGTCAGCTCAATGCTGTCGAACCGCTCAGCGGGATAACTGCCGACCATTGGACGGACCTGCGCGCGGGGGCGGCTTTCATGGATTTACGCAGTGCCGCACTGGCGGTGTTGTATCGCTTGGAAGAACGTCTGCTTCAGCTTCGCGATGCCAATGAGGATGCTTGGCTGCCCTTCGACGAGGCCAATAAAACCGTGGGCGAGCCCCTCGCAAAGCTTCGCCGATACGCCCTCCAGCTGGGCGCCAGAATTGACGCAGCAGATGAGTCAAGCAGCCGGAAATTCCTTTCAGAGGTCCGGGATTTGCCCGACCAACAGCTTCTTCAAAAGCTGGCCGAGCGCGATGGAACGGTGATCAGGTGGCGGGAGGATCGTATCGTTCTGGGACCAGCGGCCGGCGAGATGCCAAGCATCGATGCAGACGAACCCGTCAATGATGCCGAGTTCGCACCTCAGTTATTCCGACTTTTCAATCTTCATTGCCTTGCGGCCGAACTGAACGGCGATGTGAACCCGGGATGTCGGGACTCAGCAGGTGAAGAACCGGCATTATGAACACAACGCTTATCACCCTCTTCATGCCGCCCAAGGATTGTTTCGGGGATTTCGGTTTCTTCTGCGGATTTACGGCAACGCCCAATGTGATGGGGCAGATCCGGCGCAGCTTCACTGGAGAAATGGCGCGCCCCGTATTAGCCGCGTTCATTCACCCGACAATGAACGCAATTTCGGACATATCGGGCCTAGCCTGGATGTGGATGCGACTGCAGGATCGAGGTTACAACCTCTTGCACGCCAAGGTTGCTTTGCTGGGATTTCGCAAACGCGATGAAGATGGATATATCATCAGGCTCGCGGTCAGCACGGGAAACTGGACGCAAGACCCTTTGACGGACAGTATCGACCTGTTCTGGTCAATTGATCTTCAGACCGATGATCCGAAAGATCAGGATATTGCAGATATTCGGGCGGCCTGGAACATGTTTGAATGGCTGCGTGAACGCGGGGATTGCGCGCTGATCGAACGGGAATATGACGGCGCGCTGCCCTATGCGCGCCTTAAGGAACAGATCGGTCACCTTCCGGCCTCTACCTTGCCGCCGCGCTTCATCGACAGCCGGTCTCAGGCTTTGCTCCCACAGGTTGTCGATCGACTTGGACTGGGAAAAAAGGCAGAACGCCTAATCCTTGGGTCCGGTTATTTTGAAGCAGAAGGCGATGGTGGCGCGGGGCTGCCTGAGAGGTTTCGCGAGAAGCTGGTCGAAGAAAAGCTCTTGAAGAAATCTGCGACTTTGGACCTGTTTTTGAACCCGCTGTCCTGTCAAGGTCTGGCCATGCGTGGCCCGGCCCTGACCGCGGCTGGTTGGAATCTCAGGCGCCCGATTTCCGCTATGCATGGCGAGGAAGGGCAACTTCACGCTAAGTTTGTATTGCTCGGCGCAGGGCACGACGAGGCCGTTGGGCGCGTCTATCTAGGGTCGGGAAATCTCAGCCGGAACGGATTTGAAAAGGCCGCCAGCGCGGGTGGCAATCTTGAAGCGGGCGTTGTCGTCGATCTTCCCAAAGGATTGAAATGGCGCAGCCGAAAGAACAGCAAGCATGGTTTTGCGACCCTGTTGCCAATCCAGTTCAACGAGACCGTCGAACCTTCGAAGCTACACTCTGGCAGCGGGTTTGTGCCCCCCGAGGAGCCTGAAACCCTGCCGCCAGTGTCTTGGTTGATCTGGAAGGATGGTACGATTTGTGCGCCAGGCGGGATTGTTCTGGATGTCATAGGTCCGGACGGTGCATCGTGCCCCACGCCCTGCATCTGGCCTGCACCTGCTCCAGCCGTTGTCACGCTGACACACGGTGGCTGGCGCGTTCCCATTATCGCGGAGGGCGTGCTTGTTGTGCCACGGCCATCCGAATTGACGGTGGAAGACGTCTTGGCTGGCCTGCAGGCGTTCCCAGAACCCTTGGACGCAGATCAGCCCGATGACGGACCCGAAGGCGGCGAGCCAACGGTGGAAGCCTCGGACACCACGGATTTGCCACCCGCAACCTATGCTATTCGCCGGATGATGAGCCTTCTGGTGCGGCTTGGCGAGACCCAGGCAAGACTTGACCCGCGAGATTGGCAGCGTTGGTGTCGAGAACTGCGTCAGACTTTGCGCGCGATCTGCAAGCAGGAGCAGCCGATGATTGGCTTTTTTCGCGATGCTAAGGCAAATCCCTTGCCGGCATTAATGGACCCGCGGATGTGCCCTGACGATATCAACCTGACCTTGCTGGAACAATCGTTGAAGGCTGTGGCTCGGGAATGGAAGATCGATGACCTTCCGTCGCTTTGGGCTGACGAGGGCATGTGACATGGATTGGATGAAGGCCGCTGATTATCTTGAGCAGTTCGCGTCGCAACAGACGGATGAACCGCTTGATGCTGGACAGCGCGCATCTGTTGCGCAACTCGCCGCGCGGATCAGATCCGGTCAGCGGGCCGCTTTGCTGGCCGACGAAGTCGGGATGGGCAAAACCCGAATAGCGGTTGCGCTCATTTCAGCAGTTCGCAACGCGGGCGGCAGAGCTGCGATTGTGCTTCCGGCTGGGTTGGGCGTGCAGTGGCAGAAGGAACTGAGGCTATTTCACCCTGATGACCAGACCCTGCTGCCATTGCGCAGCTATGACGGATTTATCGCGGGTTTCCTCACCGAGGAAGATGCCGAAGGAAGCCAAAAACGTAAAATCAAACACGCGGACTGGCTTAAGGATCGCAGACAGCAGCGGGAATTGCCGAAAAATGGCTGGGCCGATGAAGAAGTCCTGATGATCTCGCACACATTTGCAGCCATGCGCTTTCCGAACACAGGCAACGGTCCGGCGGGGGGATGGCGGCGTGAATTGCTTCCGAATGTTGTGCGCTTATTAGCAGGGCAACGACGCAATTTCATGCGCGACAGCTTTCACCGTGGTGAGATTAGCCAGGTCCATGCCACCCGCCGCGCCGCCCGCATGATTGCCGACACTATCATTGAACACGGTTTGTGTCGGAGCGTGCTTGATGATCTGTCCGGAGACCACCGATGGCTTGCGGCCGATGAATACAAGGGCAAGATCCTGCCGCTCATAGGTTATGGGCTGGGTCAGTTCGACTTGATCGTCGTTGATGAGGCCCACAAGGCCCGTGGGGAGGATTCCAGCCTATCGCGCATTCTCGGACCAGTCAGTTGGGAGGCCGATGATCCATTCCGCCTCGGGATGACTGCCACGCCTGTGGAACTGGATTCCGGGCAATGGAAGGACACGCTAGGCCGGATCAGTGGGCGGGACGATGGTGAAGATATTACTCCGCTTGCCGAACTTACCGAATGGATCAGCGGTTATGTCGATATAGTCAAACGCATCCGGGTCGAAGAACTTGACGAGCCATTGACCGATAGCTTCGAGACCGCTGCAATCAGATTTCAAAAGGCATTGCGCCCCTATGTTCTAAGAAGGGACAAGCGACACGATCCTGAGATCAGCGCATTTCAGGAAGCGCATGGAGATTATCGCGTCGTCGAGGACTTAAAAGTGTCGCCGACAACGAAGGGGTTCACTCGCGACTGGCTGCGGCGGTTTTGTGCAGCTGAAGCGCTTTCGATCCTGCCCCAGGAAGACCATCGCGTGAAGCGTGCAAGACTATCGGTCGCCCAAGGGTACGGTTTTGGTCTCGCACCCGAATCCGAACCTGTTGAACAGCTGCCGCAGGACGATGAGTTAGAAGGCCCGCAGTCATTCTGGTTCGATGCCTTCCGTGGCCAGCCTGCGGATATCTACACCCATCCTGCGATACTAGCCGCAGTTCGACTGATCGAGTCTTATGCCGAACGAGACGAAAAGGTTCTCGTTTTCGGGCGTTTCATAACTCCGATGAATGCGCTGACCCGGCTACTGGACGCGCGCGAAATGCTCCGGCGACTCAGAGACGGACGGCACTGGCCAGCCTCGAAAGTACGGGATGAGAGCGAACCCGCCGTTCTTGCCGCCATGAACGACCCTGATCTCTGTGTGACGACAGGCGGTATCACTTCGATCAACCAGATGCTGACCGAACGATATCGGAAATGGTCCAGTGCGCGCCGCACAGAGCTTGCAAGGCTGCATCGTGAACTCGAAGCCTTGGCACCGCAGGATGATACCGCCGCGCTGTTGGTTGGCTATTTGCGCCAAGATGACGATGATGAAGAGCTGCAAGGCGATATCGGGGCACTACTGGAGGCGCTTGACGACAGGCGCGAGAGTGCTGACGTACCGTGGTCCGGCGACGAAATGCTGGCGCTGTTCAAAGGGCTGCTGGATGACCTATCAACCGATGAAGAGCAAGAACACGACAGTGTCTTGCAGTCTAGGCTGGCATCGTATCTTCAGGACTTTTCCGGGCGCGAGGGCAATTTTGCCCGGATGATGTCTGGCGCAACCCCACCTCAAACACGCCGCTTGCTGCAGTCCGCATTCAACCGCGCCTCCAGCTGGCCAATGGTACTTCTCGCTCAATCCCGTGTTGGGCGGGAGGGGTTAAACCTGCATGAAGCCTGCCGCACTGTGGTCATACTGCATGCAGAATGGAACCCGGGTATTGTCGAACAACAGATCGGTCGCGTGGACCGCAAGGGCAGCCGTTGGCTCCAAGACTTGGAAAATTGGTATGGGCACGCCGAGGGCGACCCACCACGTATACGCATTCATCCTGTCGTTGTCAGCGGGACCTATGATGATCACAACTGGCAGGTCCTGAAGGAGCGGTGGATGGAGCTGCGTGCACAATTACACGGGGAAGTTTTGCCGCATCAGGGAACCCACGCAGCAATTTCCCCAGAACTCGAAGCTCTTAGGAACCGTATCATTGTATCCACGCCAAACTTTGCGCCATGGGAGTGATGTGAAGTTCCAAAAATACCAACCGAATGGTCACGATCATATGTAAGCGGTGGCTGAGCCACACGTTGCTCGCCCCGGCGCGGACTGCGAGGTGATACCCATCTTATGATGGGAGTGCGTTTCGCAATGGATGCTCAGACTGCGTTTCTCAGATCGCTCGGGGTTGAGATTTTCGAGAGCGGGCACCGGCGATGGCCAGAGGCGGTAAAGGCGCAGGCCGTCGCGGAGACGCTGGAACCGGGGGCAACAGTCAACGCCGTAGCTGGGCGTTACGGAGTGAAGCCGAACCAGCTTTCTGCGTGGCGATGCCTGGCCAAGCAGGGCAAGCTGGTCCTGCCCGCCGCCGAGACGGCGACTGAACCGACGACCTTCGCGCCGCTGGTGTTGTGCGATCCGGAACCGCCGCAGGCACCGGAGCCTTCCCCGCTACCAGATGACAAGCTGCGGCTGATCTTCGGTGACGTGGCGATCGAACTCGCCGCCGATACCACGGCGGTGCGGATTGCCGAGATCGTGCATGCGCTCGGGGCGTCATCCTGATGATGCCGTCCCACACCGTCCGTATCCTGGTGGCGACCCAGCCGGTGGACTTCAGGAAGGGCCACGACGGGCTCGCCGCGCTGGTGCAATCGGTCCTGAAGGAGGATCCGTTCACGGGCACCCTGTTTTTGTTCCGGGCAAAGCGCGCCGACCGGCTGAAGATCCTGTTCTGGGACGGCAGCGGGCTGGTGATGGCCTACAAGCGGCTGGAGGAGACGACCTTCACGTGGCCGGCGGTTCGGGACGGTGTGATGACGTTGAACCGAGCGCAGTTCGAGGCGTTGTTTGCTGGGTTGGACTGGCGCAAGGTGAGGGCGCTGGAGACCCGCCGCCCGGCTGCGGCAGAATGAATCAGGCTTGGGAAAGGACGCGCATCCGACGCCGGTTGGGGCTATCTTGCCGCCATGCCCGCCGCCGCGACCATTGACCTGTCCGCCATCCCCGAGGCGCAGCGTGAAGCTGTCGCGGCGGTGCTGCGCGAGCGGGATGTGCTGAAGGAAGCCAACAAGCGTCTCGAGCATCTGGTCGCCGAGCTCAACCACGCGGTTCACGGCAAACGCTCCGAGAAGCTCAGCGAGGATGACCGGCAGCTGACCTTCGAGGACCTTGAGGTCGCGATCGCCGAGACCGAGGAGAAGCAGGACGCGCAGGCACCTTCCGAACGCCGACGCCGGCGTGCGGCCCGGCGCAACCGGGGCAACCTGCCCGAGGACCTGCCGCGCATCGAGCGCGTGATCGAGCCGGAAAGCCTGCTGTGTCCCTGTGGCTGCGGGCAGATGCACAAGATCGGTGAGGATCGCACCGAGCGGCTGGACATCGTGCCCGCTCAGCTGCGGGTCATCGTCACGGTTCGCCCCAAGTATGCCTGTCGCGCCTGCACCGATGGCGTGACCCAGGCGCCGGCGCCGGCGCATCTCATCGCGGGCGGCCTGCCGACCGAGGGTGCCATCGCGCATGTGCTGGTCAGCAAATACGCCGACCACCTTCCCTTATATCGGCAGAGCCAAATCCTTGCCCGCTCCGGGATGGACATCCATCGCGGGACACTGGCCGACTGGGTCGGCACCGCCGCGTTCCATCTCGGCCCCGTGGTCGACCGGCTGGCCGAGCATCTGAAGGCGTCCACCAAGCTCTTCATGGACGAGACCACCGCCCCGGTGCTGGATCCGGGGCGCGGCAGGACCAAGACTGGATATCTTTGGGCACTGGCTCGTGATGACCGGGGCTGGGGCGGGGATGACCCTCCGGGCGTGGTCTTCTTCTACGCTCCCGGCCGTGCCGGGGAAAACGCGGAGAATATCCTGCGCGGCTTTGACGGGATCCTGCAACTCGACGGCTACCAGGGCTACAACCGCCTGACGCGTTCCACCCGAAAGGGCGGCGATCCGATCCGCGTGGCGCATTGCTGGGCCCATGCGCGGCGCAAGCTGAAGGAGGTGTTCGACCGCGACGGGTCGGAGATCGCCGCCGAAGGGCTGCGCCGGATCGCCGAGATCTACAAGATCGAGGCCGACATCCGCGGCGCGGCTCCGCGACAGGAGACTGTGCGTAATTTTGTGCCCTGGCGCATTTTGTTACGCCATTGGGAAGCGGTCTTCGAACATGATGGCGAGCTGGCTTTTCACCGCGTGCCATTCGCGCACCGAACGCTTCCACTCGGTTGAGGTAGCATTGAGCGTGAGATAAATCAATTTCGCGGCCGCCTCATCACTTGGGAAGTGGCCGCGGGTTCGAACTGCGCGCCGGATTTTCGAGTTCAGCGCCTCGATGGCATTGGTCGTGTAGATCAGTCGACGCACCGCAGGAGGATAGTCGAGGAACGGGACCACCTCGTCCCAGGCCCGGCGCCAGCTCGGTGCGATGGCCGGATAGCGGGCGGCCAGGTCGCTGCCCTCGAACTCGGCCAGCGCGGCCTCTGCCGCCTTGGCGTCCACGGCGGTGTAGACCGCCTTCAGGGCCGTCGCCACGGCCTTGCGGTCCTTGTAGCTGGCGAAGCTCATGGAATGGCGCAGGAGGTGGACGATGCACGTCTGGACCTGGGTTTGCGGGAAGGCCGCCTCGATGGCCTGGGGAAAGCCCTTGAGGCCGTCGACCACGGCGATGAGGATGTCCTGGACGCCCCTGTTGCGCAAATCGTTCAGCACCTTGGCCCAGAACTTGGCCCCCTCATTGGCCTGAAACCAAAGGCCCAGAACGTCACGGGTGCCGTCTGGAAGTATCGCCAGCGCGACGAAGACCGCCTTGTTGCTGACCGCGCCATCGCTGCGGATATTGACCCGGATCGCGTCCATGAACACTACCGGATAGCAGGGCTCCAGCGGGCGGTTCTGCCAGGCGGTGACCTCGTCCATGACGGCCTCGGTGATCGCCGAGATCAGGCTGGGAGAGGCCTCGAAGCCGTAGATCTCCTCGATATGCCCCTGGATTTCCCGGGTCGTCATACCGCGGGCATACATGCTGATGATCTTGCGTTCGAACTCCGGAAAGCGCCGCTGATACTTGGCGATCAGCAGCGGATCGAAGGTGCCGTTGCGATCACGCGGAATGTCCAGGACGACCTTGCCGGTGTCGGTCGTTACCGTTTTGCGGCTGCTGCCATTGCGCCGGTTGGGTGGCCGGTTCTGGCCCTCAGGCGCTTCTTCGGCACGTTCTTCGCCAAGATGTTCCTCCATCTCGGTCGTCAGCGCGCGTTCCGCCAGCGCCTTCGTCAGTTCGGACAGAATACCTTCTTTGCCGAAAAGGTCGCCAGCCGACCGGCCTTCCATCAAACGGTCCAACAGGTCTTTGTCGATGCTCATACGTGGGTCTCCTTTCAGAGCAATTATCACGCCAGAGCACAAAATTCAGGATAGTCCCCGCGACAGCGGCTCTCGGCCCGCCAAGCGCGCACCGCACCACTCGTCGCGGCGTTCGGGGAATGGCTGCAGGCGCAGCGCCTACGCATCTCCGCCAGGTCGCGCCTCGGCGAAAAGCTGGCCTATATCCATCGCCATTGGGAGGGATTGCAAACCTTCCTGCAGGACGGGCGGGTCGAAATCGACTCGAATAGCATCGAGAACCTGATCAGGCCGATCGCTCTGAACAGGAAGAACGCATTGTTCGCCGGACATGACGAAGGCGGGCGGGCCTGGGGCCGCATCGCATCGCTCATCGAAACCGCGAAGATCAATAACGTCGAGCCCTTCACCTACCTCAAGACGACCCTTGAGGCCATCGCCGCCGGCCATCCTCAAAGCCGCATCGACGATCTCCTGCCGTGGAACTTCACGCCGTCAAGCTGATCCCGAGTGGGCCGCAGACGACGCTTACGATCATATTCATACACTAGGAGAAGCTATTGAACCTTCATCGCGCCATTGAAATCGCTGCGGAAGCCCATCGGGGACAAACCGACAAGGCCGGCGCGCCGTATCTGCTACATCCGCTCCGGGTGATGATGTCATTAGAGACCGACGACGAACGGATCGTTGGCGTCCTGCATGACGTGGTCGAAGACGGCCCTGGCTGGACATTCAAGCGCCTTGAGGAAGAAGGGTTCTCGCCGACTGTGCTCGACGCTTTACGCCTTGTCACGAAGAGGCCCGAGGATGAAGGCGACAGCGAGGCCGTCTACGTGGCCTTCGTCCGACGCGCCAAGGGCAACAAGATCGCGCGCCGGGTCAAAACGGCAGACATCCTCGACAATCTGAACGCGTCGCGACTGTCGGCACTGACCGAAAAGGACATGCGCCGCATGAACCGCTATCTGGCTGCTCTGCGAGAGCTGCGGGACGCGGAAACCTGAAGGGAAAAAATCCGGAGATCACTGGCGCGCGCCCAGCACATCGAAGAAATCTTCAGCCAGCAGCTCATCATGCCTTTCGGGCATCGAATTTGCCGGGAGTGGGCAAAACTTGGTGGTTAAGCGGCCCGCTTTGAGACGCCTAGCCTTCTGTCAAGGACAGCGGCCCGAGTGACGGCAACCCGTTGCGCGCCCCGCGGTGACCATCTCATGCGCCGCCGCTTGCCCATGCGGGTGTTGCCGATGTCATCAACACAGCCTTCTGCCCGGGACGACGAAACTGCGAGGCCATTCCGGTGTCGATGGCCGTAGTCTACGAGCGCGTCGAAGTTGTTCGCAAGGTAGGAATAGAGGTCCTGGCACCGGGCTTTGACCCGCTTGGCCGCTTCTCGTAATTCTCGGGTTTCGGCGTGCAGACGATCGCAATCGATCTGAAGAACCTTGAGGATTGTCGCGGCGGTCATCACTTTGCCGTGCCAAAGGTGCCAACGCAGTGTATCAGCAGGTCGCTCGAAGAGTAGCGGCAACCCTGAAAAGCCCTTCG
>NZ_VSIY01000002.1 GCF_008086115.1 Maritimibacter fusiformis
GGTCAGCATCGCGTTGATCGCATCCAGCGTCGCCTTGCCCTTTGCCGGGTCCTGCGCACCCCACATCAAACCTTCATGTGTCATCGGGCCGGGCTGCACCAGATGAGCGCCGGTTTGCGGAGGAAACGGGTTCTGGCCCGCCTGGACCATCACTTGCGGGATGTCGCAGAACATCGCGGTCTCGGTGATCTTGCCGTTTTCCACCCGGTTGAACTCGACATAACGCAGCATGGTGATGCGGCCGGTTGGCCGGATGCCAAGCCAGGGATGGTCGAAAAGCCCCATCAGATGCCCCATCGACACGACCCAGACGGAATGAAATCCGTCCATCTCGTTGCGACCGGCAAGAAAGATGTCGGGGCGGCGTTGAAGGCGGGTGAAGGACGCTTTCAGCGGAGACCAGAACATATCCGCCACCGCCTCGGCCCCGGTCTGTTCGTGGAACGGGTGCATCCCGCGCCAGAGCCAGCGATCGCCCGTATAACGCGCCAGAACCTCGGCCACGGCCTCGGGCGCGGCAGCGGACAGGTCGTGATGATACTGGCGGACGAGATCCTTTGCGGGTTGGAAGTCGGTCATGTCGTCTCGCATTCCTGCTGGATCAAACAGCCATGTTCTCGATGCCGGCGGGCGGCGCGGATTTTGCCCGTTCCAACATGCCGAACAGGTCGCGCGGGTCATCGGGGTCGGCCAGCATGTCGAGCTTTTCGCAGAACGCGCCATTGCGGACGTTGGAATAGACAAAGCGCAGCGCCGAGAAATCCTCGATCGCGAACCCGACGGAATCAAACAGCGTGATCTGGCGATCGTCTTGGCGACCCGCCGCGGCGCCCGTCATCACCTGCCAAAGTTCGGTGACGGGATGATCCGCGGTCAGTTGCTGAATCTCGCCCTCGATGCGGGTCTGTTCGGGGTATTCAACGAATATTTTCGACCGCATGAGAATATCGCGATGCAGTTCTGTCTTGCCAGGGCAGTCGCCGCCGATCGCGTTGATATGCACGCCTGCTCCAACCATGTTGTCGGTCAGAACGGTCGCGTTCTGCTTGTCGGCGGTGCAGGTCGTTATGACTTGGGCGCCTTCGGTCGCCTCTTCTCCGCTTGCACAAGTGACGATTTCGAATCCCTGCGCAGCCAGGTTCCTGGCCGCTTTCCGCGTTGCCGCCGGGTCGATGTCGAAAAGACGGAGACGGTTTATCCCGCACATCTCGCGGAAGGCGACTGCCTGAAATTCGCATTGCGCGCCATTGCCGATCATCGCCATGACTTCGGCGTTCTTGGGCGCCAGGTATTTTCCCACTAGGGCCGAGGTTGCGGCCGTGCGTAGCGCAGTCAGAACCGTCATCTCTGTCAGAAGGATTGGGTAGCCGTTCGCGACCGAGGACAGCACTCCGAACGCGGTCACGGTCTGATAGCCTTCGCGCTGGTTCTTGGGGTGACCATTGACGTATTTGAATCCGTAGTTCTCGGCATCCGCGGTTGGCATCAACTCGATCACACCATCGCGGCTGTGCGATGCCACACGCGGCGTCTTGTCAAACTCGGGCCATCGTTTGAAATCGTCCTCGATATACTGCGCCAGCTCGCCCATGAAGACAGCGGCACCCGTTGTGTTCACGAGGCGCATCATGTTTTCGACCGAAACGAAGGGGAGAAGTGCGGTTTCAGAGGGTTGCAGAAAGGTCGATGTTGTCATGGGGGCGGGTTTCCTGGTCGCAAGGTGTTTCGTCACGCCCGTTGGCGCGTTTGCAGCAGCATCGTCATGTCGCCGGGCTCTGCGCCCTCGCGGTCGGACAGGGGTTCCACCGAACGGTGCCCACCAGACTGCAACAGGATCTGCTTGAAGATCGCCACCTCGTCATACAGAGCGTATTCCCGGCGAATGCCGCGCGGGCCGAACTCCACATGGGAAATACCCATGACATAGACTTCAGCTCCGGTGGGTTTGCCAAACGCGCCCCAGCCCTCATGCTTGCCGTGCAGGGTCCAGCGCAGCGCCGCACGGGGGGGCATCAGGTCATCCACTCGGCCGATCCGGTGTTCGATCGAAAATGTCGCATTCGGTAGTGCTGACCGAAGCTGTGCCCAGAAGGCGTTCACACTGTTCGGCGTGTGTTCGCTGCGTCCGCCAGCATATATCGTGTGGCACTGTTCGTCATATTCATCCAGAATCGTGCTCAGATCGCCGGACATGATGCGATTCAAGATCGCTTCGTATTTGACACCCCAAGGATCGTCGTTGCCGTACCCTTTGTACGGGCCGGGCAGGTTATTGACGGCAGTCAGCGGCCTGACACAGTTTTCCGGTCCACCTTCTTCCTCGATCTGATAGGCGGCGAAATCGCGTGGAGTCCAGTCCAGTTGCCGGACAATGCCGCCGGTATCGCGGATCAGCCATTCGTCGTCGATCATGTCATCTCGAGCAGCACAATCGGCGATGATCCAGTACCAAGCCTTTTTTCCTGTGGCCTGCCCATAGGCGCTGTCGTGGTCATGCACAAACACGTCGCAGACGCGATGCGAGGAATAGAAATGCCCGGTCGCATCTGCCGACCAGATCACATCCTCGGCACCAGCGGTGCGATAGGGGGCTGCGCCGAGGGATGCATAGGTCGCCTGTATGGTCGCATTGACACCCAGCGAAACTGCGCCCGGGGTACGCACGACAATATCCTTGGCGTAATAGTCGTGCAGGGCCAAAATCTTGCGTTCGTCCCAAATTTCACGTGTGATTTCGATGACGAAATCGGTGAAATCGGGCCAGGTCTTGCTGAATTCGGGCATGGGAATTCCTGAATCTGGGGGTTGTGGCATATCGGCGGGCCAACGTGTTCCGAGCTACTCTGATCCTATATTGCACTTCTTTCATGCACAAGATGCACGATGCTGCGCTCGCACCGTGTAGAAAAACGCCGCCATCGGACGGATGGCGGCGTTGCCGGCAGAGGGCAGCGCCCGACAACGGGCGCTGCGGCGATGTTACTTCAAGTATCCGCTTTCGCGCGCCGCAGCGCTGTAAGCGGCTTCGACATCGGCCAAAGCCTGCTCTGCGGACTCAAGCCCCTGCATGTAGTCACCCAGGTTCTCGCCCAGAGCGCTGTGCAGAAAACCCATGTAGGGCAGCATCGGATAGGGCCGTGCACCCGCTGCGATATTGGCGGCGACGCCTTCTGCGGTCTTGGTCGGCTCATATCCCTTGACCAGCCAAACGGCCACATCGCGGTGCTCCTTGGCCATCTCGGGCCGGATCCCATGCACCATCGCGCGGAAAGACGCTTCGGCATCCTCGTCGGACACATTCCTGGCAATGCTGAAACCGTCCCACCACAGCGCGGCGGCAGGTACGCCGCCTTCTACGGCGGCCGGCATTGCGGCGACCCGGGTCACATCGGCGGTGGGGTTGCTTTCGGGATCCATCAATTCGCGGGCACGCGAGCCCCAGGCAAACATCATCGCCAACTCACCTTCTTTCCACAGCGGAATAAGCGTTGAGGAATCGTCGGTGCTATAGTCATGGCGCATGTATTCGGTGAAAGCTTTCATCCGCTCGAGCGTTTCAACGCCCGCTTCGCCACTGATGGCAAGCTTGGCGCTTCCCGGTTCGAAAAAATCGGCTCCGGTGCCGAGATAGGCGTTGATGAATTCTGCCGCCAACCCCCAGCCCGGCAGATACTCGGTTCCGAAAGGCGCATCCATCACCCCAGCGTCGCGCAGCTTTCTGGAGGCCGCCAGAATCTCGTCAAAGGTTTGCGGCGGCTCGATCCCGTTTTCCGACAGGATGTCATCGCGGTAGTAGAGATGCTGGCCATTGGCGAGAAACGCGATCGCCATCACCTTGCCGTTCACCTTGATCAGCTGCTGCGGAAGCAGGTCCTGGCCCCATTTTTCGACATATTCATCCAGTGGGCGGATCAGATCCTCACCCAGCAATGGAACGATCGAGTTGGTTGCCACCACGGCCACGGTATATGCGGCCGGGTTGGTGGTCAGCGCCGGAACCTGGATGGCCTTGTGCTCGGTGGTCTGATCCAGCTCGACCGAAACGGTGCCGGAGGCGCATTCCTTGACCGCGCCGCCGACAACCCGCAGCGCCTCGAAGTCATTGGACAGCACTCGCACGGAACCCTTTTCGATACCGCAATCAGCTTGTGCCATCAGGGTTGACGCAAATAGCAGGCCAAGCCCTGCCACGGTTGATTTCAGGTGTTTCACAGGTTCCTCCCGTTTGAAAACGATGGGTTCAGCGAGATGCGGATATGCTGAGCCTAGAAAATGTGTATCACGATCGCAATCTTGGTGCAATAAAATTGCACATTGTGTGCACCTATTCTGGCAGAACTGCATAGCCTGGTGTGAGAATACCGGCAGCGCATTTCGCCGCCGATCCCTCCACAGTCGTCCAATCCACATTGACCCGATCTGCCTCGGTCAGCAGTGGCATCGGCTTAAAGAAACCTTCAAGCCTCGCCTGGTGGCATTATTGGCGGCCCAATCGGTGCCCCGAACGACACATCTGACTGAGAACATGCATTACCGGGCGACGGTTGACGTCACGGACCGTGGCCACCGGGGCCTGCACGTATCGAAGCACCTGCGCCCTGCCACTGGCAGTTCAAACCTTAGAGCCGCTCGCCGGTTTCGGTGTCGAACAAATGACATGCATCGGCCGGGATATCTGCCTGTACAACATCCTCTATTTCGGCGCGAAATCCCTTATTGGCGCGCACCGACACCAATGCGCCCCCAAGCCGCCACGTGACCATCGAGGCCTCACCAAGAAGTTCGATGGAATAGATCGGCGCCGAAATGTTGCCGTCGGTTTTCACGATCTCGGCATCCTCAGCGCGGAAACCCAGCGTGACATTGCCGGACTTGTCCGCGCGCAGGCCGATAACACGGATGCCCTGTCCCTGGAACACGCCTTTCTCGAGCCGCCCTTGGACAAGGTTCATGGCAGGCGAGCCAATGAAACTTGCGACGAAGACGTTGGCGGGCGTGTCGTAGATTTCGGTCGGCGTGCCGACCTGCTGGATACGACCCTTGTTCATGACCACAACGCGGTCCGCCAAAGTCATCGCCTCGATCTGGTCATGGGTCACGTAGACGGTCGTGGTCTTGAGCTTGGATTGCAGGTTCTTGATCTGGGCGCGGGTCGAGACGCGCAGCTTCGCGTCGAGGTTCGACAGCGGCTCGTCCATCAGGAACACGGTCGGTTTGCGCACGATAGCGCGGCCAAGAGCGACGCGCTGGCGCTGACCACCTGACAGTTCCGCAGGGCGGCGATCGAGGAAGTCCTCAAGCTCGACCATCCTGGCCGCCCGCATGACCATCTCGTCATGCTGCTCCTTCGGCACGAGGCGCACCCGCAGCGGGAAACGGATATTCTCGTAGACCGTGAGGTTGGGATAGAGCCCGTAGCTCTGAAACACCATCGAGATATCGCGGTCCTTGGGTTCGAGGTTGTTGACCATGCGGTCGCCCAGCCAGATCTCACCTTCACTGACCTCTTCAAGCCCAGCGATCATGCGCATCGTGGTCGTCTTGCCGCAGCCTGAGGGCCCCAGCAGGACAAGGAATTCCTGGTCGGCGATGTCGAGGTCGAAATTGTCGACGCCGACGAAACTGCCCCAACGCTTGTTGACGTTCTTCAGTTGCAATCTTGCCATGCGCTGGGCCTCTTATCCTTTCACCGCTCCAGCGGTCAGGCCGCTGACGAGGCGCCGTTGAAAAATCATAATGAACACGAACAGCGGAACGATCGAGGAAACCACGGCGGCGACGGCGTACATCACCTTGCCTTCCTCCTGGCTCGATCCAAGGAACGAGTTGATCTGCGGGATCATCGTCAGGTTTTGCTCACTCAGCAGCATCGAAGTGACCGCGAAGTCGTTATAGGCGGTCAAAAAGCTGAACAGCCCGGTGGTGATCACGCCCGGCCACATCACCGGAATGATCGCCAGCCGGAACGCCTGGAACCGGGAACAACCATCGACCAATGCCGCCTCATCCAGATCGCGCGGGATCGACTTGAAAAAGGAATGCAGCATCCACAGCGTGAACGGCTGGTTCATTGCGACCAGCACGATGATCGCTGTCGGCAGATAGCCCCAGATATTGAGTTCGAAGAACGGCAGCATATAGCCCGAGATCAGCGTGACACCGGGCATCGCGCGAAACACCAGCGCCATCATCAGAAGCCAGAACGAATACTTGTAGCCCGAACGCGCAAGGGCGTAGCCGCCAAGGGTGCCGAGGGTCAACGAAACTGCGACGACCGATACAGTGACGATGGCCGTGTTGATCACCGCGCGGTAGAATTCCCGCTCGATCCAGGCACCTTCATAGCCCTCCATCGTGAACGTGCTGCCATGTTTTTCCTGCGTCAGGGGGCCGGTGACCGCGTTCATCCAGTCGCTGCGGCTGAAGAAATCACCCTCGACCTTGAAGCTTCCCCACATAGTCCACAGGAACGGAAACGCGGCAATGATGATCCAGATCAGGACAATCGAGATCGCCAGGGCCTTGAGAGGCAAGGGGCGTTTTTCTGCAGGGTTTGACATGATCCCCTCAGCTCTTGCGATTGAATTCACGCCAGTTCTGACGTAGCACCGGCAACAACAGGATGATGATGCCGAAAATCGTCAGCATCGACGTCGCCGCGGCGGAGCCGAAAAGCGGTGTGTTCGAAATGCGCAGATCGTTGAAAATAAGATAGCTGAGCGACGAGGCCGAGGCCGAAGCCGCAAAACCGATGATCGGCTCGAAAACCCGGAAATTGTCCATCAACTGCATCAGCGCGACAAAGATCGCCAGCGGCATCAGATGCGGAATGGTGACGAAGCGGATCCGTTCCCACCTATTGGCACCGTCCACCATCGCGCTTTCCATCGTATCCTGCGGCACGGTCTGCAAGCCGGCATAGAACACAACGAAGGCAAAGGGCGCCGAATGCCAGACCCCATAGGTGAACAGCGTCACCCAGGTTAGCGTCGGCGATGCCTTGAGCGATAGCGTCGGGTCTGCAAACAACACTTGCAAGGACGCCCCGATCACTCCGCGCGAATCGATCATCCAGAATAACACCAGCGACCCGATCAGCGGCGTCACGATCATCGGCAGAAGCGAAAAGAAGATCACCGGCCCCTTGAACAGGCGCGGCACCATGTTGACCACGATCGCGATTATGAAGCCGACAAGCATCACCAAGGGAGTCACGATGAGCGTATAACTCACGGTAAAGATCAGTGCATTGTAGAACGGCAGGTTCATGACCCGGTTGCGGAACTCGCGGAAATCCGCGCTGGTTGCGAAGATTTCGGCAATCTCATCGGTCGCCAGGTGGCTTTCATTGAAATAGGTCCCCAGCCCATTGAACCGCCCAGCGGGCTTTTCCTCGCGCAGTTTGCCCATCGCTTCCGCGTCGACACTGACCTCTTCGGTGCAGCCGAAAGGGCCGCAGGTTTCGCCCACGATCATGATCTGTTCATGTTCGACATGCAGCGATTGATAGACCACCGACACAATCGGCAGTGCGATGAATAGGATCATCACGATCAGCGAAGGCCAAAGGAATGAGAGAAAGACTTTATGGGGCATTGCATCCTCTCCTCAGGCGGTGCCGCTTGGTCCACGCGACGCTGTTTACGAGTCATGGCCGAACCCGGGGCGAGCGCCCGTTATTAGGAATGGTATCCCGCAACGTCAGTCATTGCAATAATTTTGTTAGTTTTGTGCAGATATGTGCAATTGGTTGTGCATATTTTCACTGTGAGTGCTTTCAACCGAGCCGTCACACGGCCAAGGCCGGAATTGCCCGAAGGAACGGGGCCGGCCCGGTCGATGGGCTGGCCTCGTTCGACCTTGAGACCCCACAAAACGGCATCAGTCGTGTGAGCCGCTATGGATCAGGATCTGTTTCCAGATCGATGCTTCGTCGAACAGAGTCCACTCGCGTCGCAATCCCCACAAACCGAATTCGACATGGGTAATCCCCATGATATGGACGTCGGCGCCTGAGGGCTTTCCAAATCGTCCCCATCCGTCATGCTTGCCGGTCAGCGACCAGCGCACCGCGGCGCGGGGCGGCATGCACTTATCCTCGCGACCGATGACATGATGCAGCTCGAATTTGGCCGATGGGAAGGATGCGCGAAGGTGCATCCATTCCGTTTCGGCAAAGGCCCAAGACCAGCCGGTGCGCATACCGGGATGTTCGGAATACACGGCGCGGTCATAATCGCGTTGGATCACGGAATATTCGCTGTTCATGATCCGGGTCAGAAGCTCGGCCAGCTTCTGACCCCACTCGTTGTCATTGCCCTTGCCGTTGTAACGGCCTTTCACATCGGTCGCCGGTGTGAAAGGCATACGCGCCTTTTGCGGCCCGCCCTCTTGCGTGATGCGGTCCCGGACGTTCTCGATCGGGTCGATCCCGAGCTGCATCATCAGCCCTGACGTGTCGCCCAGCACCCACTCGTCATAAATGACGTCATCCTTCGCGGCGCAATCGGCCATCGCGCGGGTAACGAATTTTCGGCCGGTCGGCGGGCCATATCGACCGAAACCGGTATGCGTGCCGTAGGTCAGCACGCGGTGCGAGGACAGGTAGCCTTCGTCGTCATCGCCGGACCAGATCACATCCTCGGCCAGAAGTTGCTTGTCGGGAAACTGGCACAACGTTTCGACCGTGTCCTGAATGACCGGCACATTGCCTTGCAACACTCCACCGGGTGACCGCATGATCACATCCGGGGCGTAATAGTGATTGAGGGTCGCGAGGCCGCGATCTTCCCAGATCTCCTTGGTGATCTTGATGATATAGTCGGGAAGATCTGTGAATTTATCTTGAAAACCTTTCATGGTCTCTCCATTGCCTGGTTGTGCTGCCGACACTCCGATCTGGGTGTCAGCAGCGGGGTGCATTTACGCGGATGGACGGTATTTTTTTGCGGGTTTGCCCTGCCGCCTGATGGTGACCACCGACATCGGGGCGCATGCCATGATCGAGAATTCTCTGCAGGGGGCGCCTCGACAGACCGACCGCACCGGAGTGTTCTTGGGACGGAGAATTTCATCAGGCACGATCTCGACCGCGACGTCCCCAATGCTATCACGCTGCGCGTGAGTGAGATGCTTTACCTGCCTGTGAGCATCCGGGATGTCAGCCATGACCTCTGACCTGACCGTAGCGTTATTCCCCTGACTCTCACCTTCGCTCTGGCAATTGGCGTCGCGGCCAAATGAATCGAACGTCACCGCCAATTTCGACACCACAATACCGGCGAGTGTCTCGATATCTTCCAACGCTCCAGACGCGACGGCGATCGCCCGGGCTGCATCAACGGCGCGATTCGCTTCAGGCTTGCTTTGCCTCAAGTATTCAACGGTCAATTCATGACACTCACTATTCCAGCACGACCCCAACACTCGGCCGGTTACGTGCTCCTGCGAGCAGGTCGCCAAGCCGCAGACTGGCGCCCCGGCGGTTCCGGTCGTCGACCGAACCATGCATCTGCTTTGCACCTATCTGCAACCATTTTTGCACATGTCTGCAATATTTCTTTGCATCGAGAAGGAGCAACCCCTGCCCATATGCAAAACATTGGGAAAACGGGATGCCAGCTTGGCGCGCCAGCAGGAGTGTCGCCGGCATGTTCCCCAGAACAATCTGCGCAAAGCCATCGATGACTACTTCTTCGACGTCCTGCGCGATGAGAAGGGCGTCGACTTGCCGGTTGAGATACTCGACGATCTCGAACTGAAGATCATGGAACTTGCCCGGGCCCGGTTCGCGGCATGACGCGGGAGTTGCATTGCCTGCAGTACGGTGAGCAGGAGATCCGGTACGAGATTGTCCGCCGCCCGAGGAAGACGTTGGAGATCGCCGTGGAGCCGGACGCTTCGGTGGTCATCGCGGCCCCGGAGGACGCGACGCTTGATGCCATAGACGCCAGGCTGCGGAAGCGAGCGGCATGGGTGATAAGGCAGCAGCGGTATTTCGCCCAGTTCCTGCCGCGCACGCCGGATCGCAGGTTCGTCGCCGGGGAGACTCATCTCTACCTCGGGCGCCAATACCGGCTGAAGGTTGTCCCGCATGTCCAAGAAAGCGTGAAGCTGATCCGCGGCTTCATCGTCGTGCAGACTCACCGGCCGACCAGGCCGGAGGTGACATGCGAACTGGTCGAGGCATGGTACCGGGACCGGGCCCACGTCAAGTTCCGCGAGCGGATCGAGCTCTGTCTCGGTCTGTTCCCGGATCCCGAGGCATTCAGGCCGATGGGTCTCATCGTACGCCAGACCCGGCAGCGCTGGAGGTCCATGTCACCGGCCGGAGGTTTGCTACTCAATCGTCGTCTAGTTCACCCGCATAACCCTCCAAAACAACGGAAAAATCCGGCCGCAGTCGGATGGGGAGAACGCTTTCGCGAGGGCAAGTGGCGGAGGTGTCAGACCAATGCGAACCAGTCTCAGCTAGGACAGTGAGGCTGTCTCTTACCTCGCGCAGAGACCGCGCAACTCGGCGAGAGCGACGGCGCGATTTTGTTTGAAGATGTCGCGACGGGAGAGACTGCGTTCCCGGTTGAAATGGTTTGAGACCGAGGCGTGGGCAGCTGTGAATTTCAGCAGACTTCGCATCCTCCGGAACCGCAGCATCGCCAATTCCCGTCGTCGAACTGGCAGGTGTGAATTCTCGGCCCTGTTGTTCAGCCACCGGCCTGTTTCCTGTCGATCGGCGTTTCCGATACGAACCCAAGCGCCGCCCGCTGGACGCGCGCGAAGCCGCCGCCCTTCTGGGCGTTCAACCTCGCGCACCGAAAGGCCCTGTTCATGCGTCAGCCGCAGTATTGTTTGTATGTCTCGCACGGTCGTACGCCTCGGTTGCTTGCGTCTTGGCATGTCCCCTCCCGGTCTCGATCAAGACCGGCAGAATGCCGTGACGACGCAGGCGATGACAAAACGTGCCCAAGGCCCCCGGAGCTGTCCGGGAATTACCGAAATCCCTGTCCGGGATTTACCGAAACGCGTGTCCGGGATTTACTGAAATCCGTGTCCGGGAATTTGCGAAACCCGCAGGTGCAGCGCATGGAGGAAGCGCGCAAGCCCCGCAGGTCACGTATCGCCATCGCGTTCGGCTCGTTCAACTGCTTCGAAGAAAAAATACGCGCCGAGGTGGAAGCGGGTTCGCTAGACCGGATCGACATGCTTGGCGAGACGGGTGACGGTGGCGTGCTGCGGTGCCTGCGTCAGTGGGAGGAAGACGGGCTTATTTAGGTTTGCTCAGCCGCTGCCGCAGGAGATGGCAGGGCAGCGGCACGCGGTCTCGCCTACCGCGCGTCCCATAGGAAACCGTCGGACGCAAAACAAACGGAACCAGTCGAACACGGCTTCTCCTTGCCGTGCGAACCGACAGGCGCTCTGTGCCGATGGCGGCGCAGGGCGCCCCCGTCAGACTAGACGTTTGCGAGTGATATTGGGTAGCCTTGCGCCTGCATCTCCTTGGCGAGCAGAAGACCCGCTTCCTTTTGGAGGTTGTCCTTATAGGGAATGTAGATCAGCCCCTGAATGTCGGAAGGGCGTTCCATATTGTCTTGCTGCTTCATCAGAATCGCCACCCTCTTTCTTCCGAGCAGGGTGAGCATCATGCCAAGTTCCATAACAACGTTTTGCCGGGCGCGATAGGCCTTCTCATCATCGTGCCCTGCCCGATGACCTTCATTGTCCGGCGTAGCCAACACCACAGCGAAATTTACTCCAGCGATGGTTGTCTCAAGTTTTTCGATGATGGTCTGCCCTTCTGAGGGAAGCTGGTCCAAAATCAGTGGTTCCAGCTTCCACCGGCGAAGCATGGCTTCCAGCTCAGTACGTGCAGCATTGTCGTGCCCGTATACGACGAACACCTTGCTCAAGACCGGTTTCGCCGCCGCGGCACCGCCATTCGCTGCAACAGCTTGAGGTGCTGGCACACCCAAGCATTCTTTGACCGGATCTTGGTTCTTGCCCTGAACGTTGAACTTGCCGGTGTGGTAGCTGTTAACGATTGCGCCGCTCTGCAACCTGAGTTGTGTCCCAGTTCCGTTTGCAAGCGCGGTCTCTTGCGCAATCTCGAGCCCGGCAGCCGGTAGTGCCCCGTGGCGTGGTGTAGGAACTGGCATTCACCTGCTTCTTCATAGCTGGTGTCGCTCGTTCACTGAGCGGCGATCATTGCCGTCTCGTCATCATGGTTGCACAGGGCCGTCAGCTTTTCCACCGGCATGTAGCGGCGGGAGACGGCCCACTCATCATTTTGCTCCAACATGAGCGCCCCGACGAGGCGGACGACGGCCTCGCGGTTGGGGAAGATGCCGACGACGTTGGTGCGCCGCTTGATCTCCTTGTTGACGCGCTCCAAGGGGTTGGTGCTGTGCAATTTCGAGCGCAGGCTCTCGTCATAGGCCATGTAGGCCAGCACGTCGTGTTCGGCGTTCGCCATTGTCCTCGGACCAATGGCGGACAAAGGCTCGCTCCATCAGTTCGGCGACATCGCGGAACCGGTCACGAAGGTTGTCGGCGACTTCGCGCCAGCGGGCATGGGCCCGGTCGCGGTTCTTCTCGGCGAAGACGGTCTTCACCACGGCGCTGACCACAGGCTTGTTCGCCTTGCTTACGCGGGCCAGCAGGTTGCGCTGGAAATGCACGCGACAGCGCTGCCACCCGGCGCTCAGGACCTTGCGCGCAGCAGCCTTCAGGCCCTCATGGGCGTCGCTGATGACCATCTGCACGCCGCGCAACCCGCGCCGTGTCAAAGAGCGCAGGAAGTCGGTCCAGAACGTTTCTGCCTCGGATGGCATGACGGTGATCCCCAGGATCTCGCGCCGCCCGTCGGTATTGACCGCCACGGCCACTATCACCGCCATGGAGACGATCCGCCCGCCCTCGCGCAGCTTGACGTAGGTGGCGTCGAGCCAGAGAAAGGGCCAGTCGCCCTCCAGCGGGCGGTTGAGGAACGCCTGCACCCGCTCGTCGATCTCCTCGCACAGCCGCGAGACCAGGCTCTTGGAGGTGCCCGTCAACCCCATGGCGCGCACCAAATCATCAACGGACCGCGTCGAAACGCCATGGATGTAGGCCTCCTGTATCACGGCCATCAGCGCCTTCTCGGCGGTCCTGCGCGGCTCGAGGAAGGTCGGGAAGTAGCTACCCTTGCGCAGCTTCGGGATGTTCAGGCCGATGGTGCCCGCGCGGGTATCCCACTGGCGCGGCCGGTAGCCGTTCCGCTGGTTCTCACGGTCCGGGCTGCGCTCGCCGTGTCCGGCCCCGCAGACAGCGGCCACCTCGATGTCCATAAGCCGCTGCGCGGCGTCCTGGATCAGCTCGCGCAAAAAATCCGCGTCATCGCTCTTGGCGATCACGCCAGGAAGGTCGATCATGGCATCGGTCATCGTGTTCTCCTTCGTTGTCATCGGTCGTTGAACAACCTCAGACTACGAAGAAACGCGGTGGCCGCCAGCCCGGCCGCGCGCTGCGCTAAGCCAAAGGCTTCGCGCGCGGCCTCCTACACCATCCCCGGGGACACTACC
>NZ_VSIY01000003.1 GCF_008086115.1 Maritimibacter fusiformis
TCTTGTGGTTCAGACCGGTCAGGGCCGCCGCGCGATCGGCCGTGATATCGAGCGCAAAAAGACGCAGAAGATCGCGGAACTTCCGCTCCGAAATTCTCCCCCGAAACAGATAGCGGTTTTTCTGAGCCATAAGAGCACCTTAACATGCTCTCAGGAACACTCAGCTGGAATAGACCCTTGGATCAAGATGAAGGCAGGTGCGGCGCGCTTGCGGCCGGGGCCGTTAACCTTGATGCGGGGTTAACGCGCCGCCCGGACAAACGCGATCAGTTGCGCGGTGGAGCCATCCTTGCCCGCGGCACTCGCGTCGCCCGCGACCACGGGTTCAAGCGCGCGGGCCAACTCCTTGCCCAGTTCCACGCCCCATTGATCGAAGGAATTGATGCCCAGCACCGCACCCTCGACGAACACCCGGTGCTCGTATAGCGCCAGGATCTGCCCCAGCACGAACGGCGTGAGCTTTGGGTAGGCCAGCATGGCCGAGGGCCGGTTGCCGGGAAACACCCGGTGGCGGGCCTGGCGGTCCAACTCGTCCCCGCTCAGCCCCTGCGCCGCCATCAGAGCGCGCGCCGCCTCGAGCGAGCGGCCTTTCATCAGGGCCTCGGCCTGGGCCAGGCAGTTGGCGATCAGCAGGCGGTGCTGGTGGGCAAGCGCGGGTTCGTGCCCCTCGGCGGCGATCATGAATTCGCAGGGCACCACGCCGGTGCCCTGGTGGATCAACTGGTAGAAGGCGTGCTGGCCGTTGGTGCCGGGCTCGCCCCAGACCACCGGGCCGGAGGGGATGTCGAGCGAATGCCCGTCCATCGCCACCGACTTGCCGTTCGACTCCATCTCGAGCTGTTGCAGATAGGCCGGCAGGCGCGCGAGGCGTTGGTCATAGGGCAGCACCGCCCGGGTCGGGTAGCCGCAGACCTGGTGGTGCCAGATGCCGGTCAGCGCCAGCATCAGGGGCATGTTGTCAGCCCCCACCGCGCGCTGGAAATGCAGGTCCATCGCATGGCCACCGGCGAGGAAATCGTTGAAATGCGCAGGCCCGATGGCGATCATCAGCCCCAGCCCGATCGGACCCCAGAGCGAATAGCGCCCGCCGACCCAATCCTCGAAACCAAACACGCGCTCGGGCGCGATGCCCCATTCGGCGGTCTTGTCGGCGGCGGTCGAGACCGCCGCGAGGTGCTCGCCGACAGCCTCCTCGCCCACCGCGCGCGCCAGCCAGTCGCGGGCGGTGGCGGCGTTGGTCACGGTCTCGATGGTGGTGAAGGTCTTGGAGGCCACGATCACCAGCGTCGCCGCCGGGTCGAGCCGGGCCAGCGTGTCGTGGATATGCGCCCCGTCGACGTTCGAGACATAGTGCAGCCGTGGCCCGTCGTGGTAGGGGGCCAGCGCCAGCGTCGCCATCGCCGGGCCGAGGTCCGAGCCGCCGATGCCGATATTGACCACGTCGGTAAAGCGCCCGCCGCCGGGGGCGCACAGGTCACCGCCGCGCAGGGCGTCGGCGAAATCCGCCATCCGCGACAGCGTGGCGTGGACGCCGGACAGCACGTCTTCGTCGTCGACCATCACGGGGTCAGGGCCGGGGTCGCGCAGCGCGGTGTGCAGCACCGCCCGCCCCTCGGTCTCGTTGATCTTGTGGCCCTTGAACATCGCGTCGCGCCGCGCCGCGACACCCGTCGCCTCGGCCAGCGCCAACAGGCCGGCGCGCGCCTCCTCGTCCATCGTGGTCTTGGAGTAGTCGAACAGCAGCCCGTCCGCGCGGATCGAGAAATCGCGCGCCCGGGACGGGTTGTCCAGGAGCGTCTCGATTCGCAGATCGCCCTGCCCCGAGCGGTGGCGTTTCAGCCCGTCCCAGTCCATGCCGCCTATTCTTTCGCCCAATGCACGGTGAGGTCACGCATCACCGCCGCCACCGGCGCGACATGCCCGTCGCCCGAGGCGCGGGCCTTTTCGAGCGCTTCGCGCTTGGCGTCGCCAATGATGACCAGGTGCTTGTTCATCGCGTCGTTGATCACCCGCGCGGTCAGCGTCACCCGCGCTTCTGGCACGCCCGGCGGATGCAGCGCCAGCAGGGGCGGCGCGTTGGGCGACAGCGCGGTATCGAGGTTCTCGGCACCCGGAAACAGGCTGGCGGTGTGCATGTCCTCGCCCATCCCCAGCAGCACCAGCGTCAGGGGCATCGCCGCGCGCACCTTGTCGGCGGCGACCGGCACGCATTCCTCGGGCGCGCCGGCATCGGACCAGAAGGGTATGAAATTGGCCTTGGCCGCCTTGTCGACCAGCAGGCGTTCGCGCAGCAGGCGCGCGTTCGAGCGCGGGTCGTCCTCGGGCACCCAGCGTTCGTCGGTCAGCATCACGTCCACCCGCTCCCAGTCGAGCGAGGTGGCCGACAGCGCGTCCATCACCGGCCCCGGCGTGGTGCCGCCCGGCAGCGCCAGCGAGGCGCGTTCGCTGTGCATCAGCTTGCGGTTGATCTCGCCCGCGACGATATGGGCGAGGTCCATCATCATCAGCTCGCTGTCGGCGTATTCGATCAGGTTCATGCGCGAAGTTCCTTCCATCGGCGGCCATCCCGGTGCAGCAGGATAAGCGCATCCTCCGGCCCGGTCGACCCGGCTTCGTAGCGGTGCGGCTTTTCCTCGCGTTCCGTCCATCCGGCGATGATCGGATCGGTCCAGGCCCAGGCGGCCTCGACCTCGTCGCCACGCATGAACAGGGTCTGGTTGCCCCGGATCACGTCCATGATCAGGCGTTCATAGGCGTCGGGCACGTCCGCGGCTTCTTCGCCCAGCGCCTCGGCAAAGGTCATGTCCAGCGGCACATCGACCAGCCGCATTCCGCCCGGCCCCGGCTCCTTGATGGTGACGGTCATGTCCATCCCCTCGTTGGGTTGCAGGCGGATGGTCAATTCGTTGGCGCTCTGCCCGGTGTCGTCCTCGAAGATCGAATGCGGCGGCTCCTTGAAGCGCACCACGATCTCGGAAACCCGCGCCTTCATCCGCTTGCCGGTGCGCAGGTAGAAGGGCGTGCCGTTCCAGCGCCAGTTGGCGATGTGCAGCTTCATCGCGATGAAGCTCTCGGTGCGGCTGTCGGGGTTTTCCGCGTCCTCGCGGTAGCCCGGCCCGTCCGGTCCCGGCTGATACTGGCCGCGCACGATGTCATGCGCCGGCACCGGCTCCAGTGCCCGGATCACCTTGAGCTTTTCGTCGCGCACCGCGTCGGGGTCGAATTTCGACGGCGGCTCCATCGCGGTCAGGCACAAAAGCTGCATCAGGTGGTTCTGCACCATATCGCGCATCGCGCCGGACTTGTCGTAGTAGCTGCCGCGCCCGCCGACACCCACGGTTTCGGCCACGGTGATCTGGACATGGTCGATGTATTGCGCGTTCCACAGGGGTTCGAACAGCATGTTGGCAAAGCGCACCGCCATCAGGTTCTGCACGGTTTCCTTGCCGAGGTAATGGTCGATCCGGTAGATCTGCGTCTCGTCGAAATGCAGCGCCAGCGTCTTGTTGAGCGCGCGGGCGGTGGCCAGGTCGTTGCCGAAGGGCTTTTCCACCACGATGCGCGCGCCCGGCCCGGCGATCTTGTGGCTGTGCAACCGCTCGGCCAGGTCGCCGAACAGGCTTGGCCCGACCGAGAAATAGAACGCCTGCACCCGGTCGGGGCGCATCCGCGCGGCCAGTTCGCGCCAGCCGCCTTCGCCCGTGGCGTTGATCGCGACATAGGAAACCAGGTTCAGAAAGGCATCCAGCCGGTCGGCATCGCATTTGCGCGCCGGGACGACCTCGTTGATCGCCGCGCGCACCATGCCGCGAAAATCCTCGTCCGACATCTCGGAGCGCGCCGCACCGACGATCTGCGCGGTTTCGGGCAACTGCCCGTCCCAGAATCGCAGGTAGAGGCCCGGCAGGATCTTGCGGCGGGCCAAATCGCCGGTTCCGCCGAAAATGACCAGGTCGAATGGGTCGACCGGGATGACGCGCGATACCATGTCGTTTCTCCGTTGCCGGGCGCGTTGCCGCCCGGATCTGCCTTCGTTAGCGCTAACGAGCACGTTTCGACCCCGCTGTTATCCTCTTCACCGGGCCGAGTCTAGCACCCCCGCCGCCCTTCACAACCGCGTCACGGATACGTTGAGCGGGTTTTCCGCGCGCCGCTCTTGCGGTAGCCCTGCTGGACCGGCAGACACAGGCGGAGCGACAGGTGGATCAACGAGTAACGAACGCGAACGCGGGCAAGTTCCGTGACCCGGCGGTCACCGCCGATGGTTCGCCGCGCGCCACCGTGGCGCTGACCAATCCGACAACCCTCTGGTTCAACACCGGCACGCTGTGCAACATCGCCTGCGTGGGCTGCTATATCGAAAGCTCGCCCACCAACGACCGGCTGGAATACATCACCGCCGCCGAGGTGCGCGACTATCTTCGCCAGGTCGAAACACTCGGCTGGCCCGTCACCGAAATCGGCTTCACCGGCGGTGAGCCGTTCATGAACCCGGAGTTCCCCGCGATGATGCGCGACGCGTTGTCGGCGGGCCATTCCGTGCTGGTTCTGACCAACGCGATGAAGCCGATGATGCGCCCGCGGGTGCAGGCGCTGACCGCGCAACTGATCAAGGGTTTCGGCGACAGGATCACTTTCCGGGTCTCGCTCGACCACTGGACCGAGGCCGAGCATGACGCGGTGCGCGGGCCGGGCGGGTTTGCCGAAACGCTCAAGGGAATGCGCTGGCTTCAGGCGCAGGGCGCACGGCTTGCCATCGCCGGGCGCGCGCGCTGGCATGACCCCGAGCCCGAAGCGCGCGCCGGCTATGCCTGCCTGATCGCCGCCGAGGGCTTTGCCATCGACGCCTTTGATCCCGCCGCCACCGTGATCTTTCCCGAGATGGACGAAACCGTCCCCGTCCCCGAAATCACCACAGCCTGTTGGGACATCCTCGACACCTCTCCCGACGCGGTGATGTGCGCCTCGTCGCGCATGGTGGTGAAACGCAGGGGCGCGGCGCCTTCGGTGGTGGCCTGCACGCTGCTGCCCTACGCACCCGAATTCGACCTTGGCGCGACACTGGCCGAGGCCGACCGCCCGGTCGCGCTGAACCACCCGCACTGCGCCCGCTTTTGCGTGTTGGGCGGCGCCTCGTGTTCAGGCTGAAAGCGCACGGCGCTGATTGCAGCGAAACTCACATGGACAAACCCCTGGCCGGGTCCACGATGCATCTCGGCCAATTCGCCGTCATGGGCATTGCGGCCTGCTGACATGCCCCTTGCCCAGCGCTGCGCGCCGTGGTCAACCCGGGGCCATGACTGAGACCTACGACTGCGTGATCATCGGCGCCGGGGCCGCCGGCCTGTTCTGCGCCGCCCGGGCCGGCGCCACCGGCAAGCGTGTGCTGCTGCTCGACCATGCCCGCGCGCCGGGCGAAAAGATCCGCATCTCCGGCGGCGGGCGCTGCAATTTCACCAATCTCGCTGTGACGGCGGCCAATTTCCTGTCGGAAAACCCGCATTTCGCGAAATCCGCGCTGGCTCGCTTCACCCCTGCCGATTTCCTCGATCTTGTGGCCCGCCACCGCATCGCCTGGCACGAAAAGACCCTGGGGCAGTTGTTCTGCGACGGCAAATCCACGCAGATCGTCGACATGTTGCTGGAGGAAATGCAGGCCGTGGGGGCCACGCTGCGCCTGCAAACCCCGGTCAGTACCGTCGCCCACGGCCCGGACGGTTTTCGCCTGACCACACCCACCGGGCAGATCGGAGCAAAGACTCTGGTGCTGGCCACCGGCGGCAAGTCGATCCCCAAGATGGGCGCGACCGGCTTTGCTTACGACATCGCCCGCCAGTTCGGCCACCGCGTCACCGAGACCCGCCCGGCGCTGGTGCCGCTGACCTTCGGCGACAGCTTCGCGCCGCTCGCCGGCGTCTCTACCCCCGTCATCGCCTCGAACGCCCGCGCCAGCTTTGCCGAAAGCCTGCTTTTCACCCATCGTGGCCTGTCCGGCCCGGCGATCCTGCAGCTTTCCTCCTACTGGCGCGAGGGCGAGGCGATCTCGATCGACCTGATCCCCGGCATCGCGCTGGCCGACAGCCTGCGCGCCCAGCGCCAGCGCGAAGGCAAGCGCGCCATCACCACCCATCTCGCCCACCACCTGCCAACCCGGCTGGTCGAGGCGCTGACCCCGGAGCTTGGCCTGACCGGCAACCTCGCCGACCACAGCGACAAGCGGCTGATGCAGATTGAGACCGCCCTGAAAAACCGGACCCTCACGCCAACCGGCTCGGAAGGCTACCGCACCGCCGAGGTCACGCTGGGCGGCGTCGCGACCGAGGGGTTGGATTCGCAAAGCATGATGTCGAAAACCGTCCCCGGGCTGTTCATCATCGGCGAGGCGGTGGATGTCACCGGCTGGCTCGGCGGCTACAATTTCCAATGGGCCTGGGCCTCGGCCGACGCCGCCGGACGCGCCATTGCCGCGATGTGAACCCGTCACCGCTGGCGCCGGGGCGAGCGGGCGGCTAAGGATGGGCGGGCACAGACCCGGAGGCCCACGGCGATGAGAATCGCAAGTTTCAACATCAACGGCATCAAGGCACGCCTGCCCGCCGTCACCGAATGGCTGAACGAAACCCGCCCGGACGTTGCCATCCTGCAAGAGATCAAGACCGTCGACGAAGGCTTCCCGCGCGAGCCTTTCGAGGACATGGGCTACAACGTCGCGACCCACGGCCAGAAATCCTTCAACGGCGTGGCGCTTTTGTCGAAATACCCGCTCGAGGATGTGACCCGCGACCTGCCTGGCGCCGAGGGCGCCGGGCGCGAGGGCGCGGACGACACCGAGGCGCGCTATATCGAGGCCACCGTGGTCGGCGATGCGGCGGTGCGCATCTGCGGCCTTTACCTGCCCAACGGCAACCCCGCGCCGGGGCCGAAATACGACTACAAACTCAAATGGATGGCCCGGCTCGAGGCCCGCGCCCGCGACCTCCTGGCCAGCGAACAGCCCTTCCTGATGGCCGGCGATTTCAACGTCATCCCCCAGGCCGAGGATGCCGCCCGCCCCGAAGCCTGGCGCGACGACGCCCTGTTCCTGCCCCAGACCCGCGCCGCGTTTCGCCGCCTCACGAACCTCGGCCTGACCGACGCCCTGCGCGCCCGCACCGGGGCACCCGGCCTCTACACCTACTGGGATTTCCAGCGCGGCGCCTGGCAGCGCGACGACGGCATCCGCATCGACCACCTCCTGTTGTCGCCGCAATGCGCCGACCTCATGACCGACTGCCAGATCGACAAGGACATAAGGGCGCGCGAAAAACCCTCGGACCACACCCCGATCTGGATTGAGCTTGCAGCATAAGGCCCTGACATGACACGAAAGATCATCATCGACACCGACCCCGGCCAGGACGACGCCGTGGCCATCCTGCTGGCGCTGGCCAGCCCCGAGATCGAGGTTCTGGGCATCACCGCCGTGGCCGGCAACGTGCCGCTGGCGCTGACGGCCAAGAACGCCCGCATCGTCTGCGAGGTCGCGGGGCGCACCGATGCCCTGGTCTTTGCCGGCTGCGACGCGCCGATGACGCGCCCGCTGGTCACCGCCGAGCATGTCCACGGCAAGACCGGGCTGGACGGCCCCGACCTGTGGGAACCCGAGATGCCGCTTCAAGCCGCCCACGGCGTCGATTTCATCGTCAAAACCCTGCGCACCGAGCCCTCCGGCAGCGTCACGCTCTGCGCCCTCGGCCCGCTCACCAACCTGGGCACGGCCCTGACCCGCGCCCCCGATATCGCGGGCCGGATTGCCGAGATCGTGTTGATGGGCGGCGCCTATTTCGAGGTCGGAAACATCACCCCGGCGGCCGAGTTCAACATCTACGACGACCCGGAAGCCGCTGATATCGTGCTGCATTCCGGCGCAAAGATTACCATGATGCCGCTCGATGTCACGCACAAGGCCCTGGTCACCCGCCCGCGTCTTGCGGCCTTCGGCGGCCTTGGAACCCGCACCGGGCGCTTCACTGCCGAGATGCTCGACTTCTTCGAACGCTTCGACATCGAGAAATACGGCTCCGAGGGTGGCCCGCTGCACGACCCGACCACCGTGGCCTGGCTCCTGCGCCCCGACCTCTTTTCCGGCCGCTTCGTCAATGTCGAGATCGAAACCGGCTCGGACCTCACCCGCGGCATGACGGTCGCCGACTGGTGGGGCGTGACCGACCGCGCGCCGAATGCGACGTTTATAGGCGACATCGACGCCGACGGGTTCTTCGATTTGCTGACCGAACGGCTGGCCCGCCTGCCCTGAAACCCCGCGTCTGGACAAATCCCCGGCGCATCCCCATGTCCCCGACATGCGCGCGACATTCGACAATTCCTATACCCGCCTCCCGGCCCGGCTCTATTCCCCGCAGCCGCCCGTTCCGGTCGCGGCCCCGGACCTCATCACCGTCAACGCCCCGCTCGCCCGCGAGCTTGGCATCGACCCCGACAGCATCACCGCCGAGGACCTGTCGGGCAACGTGATCCCCAAGGGCGCCGAGCCGATCGCCCAGCTCTATGCCGGCCACCAGTTCGGCAACTGGGTGCCGCAGTTGGGCGATGGGCGCGCGGTGCTTCTGGGCGAGGTGATCGACATCCACGGCAACCGCCGCGACATCCAGCTCAAGGGCGCCGGGCGCACCGCCTATTCTCGCGGCGGCGACGGGCGGGCCTGGCTGGGGCCGGTCTTGCGCGAATACGTTGTGTCCGAGGCGATGCACGCCTTGGGCATCCCCACCACCCGCGCACTGGCGGCGCTCACCACCGGCGAGACCGTGTATCGCGAGACATCCCTGCCCGGCGCCATTCTCGCGCGGGTCGCGGCCAGCCATATCCGCGTCGGCACCTTCCAGGCACTGGCCTCGCGCGGCGATACCGAGGGATTGCGGGCGCTGACCGATCACGCCCTTGCCCGCCACGCGCCGGACGCCGAGGGCGCGCTTGGCCTGCTCGCTCACACCGTTACCGCACAAGCCAGGCTGATCGCCGACTGGATGAGTGTGGGCTTCATCCACGGCGTGATGAACACCGACAACATGACGATTTCGGGCGAAACCATCGACTACGGCCCCTGCGCCTTCATGGATGCCTATCACGGCGCCACGGTGTTCAGTTCGATCGACCGGATGGGGCGCTATGCCTTCCAGAACCAGCCCGACATCGCGCTGTGGAACCTGGCGCAACTGGCCTCGGCGCTGGTGCCGCTGATCGACCCCGACCAGGAGGCCGCCGTGACCGCCGCGACCGAGGTGCTCGACCGCTTCGCGCCGGCCTTCCGGGCGGCCTGGCTGGCCCGGTTCGCGGCCAAGATCGGCATCGCCGCGCCGCGCGCCGAGGATGAAGACCTGATCGTGCGCCTGCTCAAGGCCATGTCCGCCTCGGGCGCCGATTTCACCAACACCTTCCGCGCGCTGGCCGAGGGCGACGCCTCGGCCCATGTCACCGAGGGCTGGGCCGACTGGGCCGCCGACTGGCAGGCGCGGCTGGCGCAGGAACCTGGCGATCCGGCCACCACCATGCGCGCCGCCAACCCCGCCGTGATCCCCCGCAACCACCGGATCGAGCAGATGATCGAGGCCGCCGTGACCGGCGATTACGCACCGTTCCACGCGCTGAACGCGGTGCTGGCGCGGCCCTTCGACGACACCCCGGACAGTGCGGCCTTCGCCGCCCCGCCGAAGCCCGAGGAAGAGGTGCAGCAGACCTTTTGCGGCACCTGAGCGTTGCAAACGGCCCGGCGCGGCGATCAAATCCGCGTTGGCGCGACAACAGGGGCCTTCCCTCGGCGGCCCATCCTCCCCATATTGGGGGTGAGCAGTAGGACACGCATGAAACTTGCAAGCTACAACATCCGCAAGGCCGTCGGGCTTGACCGCCGGCGCGATCCGGGCCGCGTGATCGACGTGGTCAACGGGATCGAGGCGGATGTGGTGGTGCTGCAGGAGGCCGACCGGCGGCTCGGCATGCGCCCGACCGCGCTGCCCTTCCACCTGATCGCCGAACACACCGATTTCACCTTTGCGATGCTGGCGACCAACCGGGTCTCGCTGGGCTGGCATGGCAATGCCATCCTGGTGCGCAAGGGCATCGAAGTGAGCGAGGTGACGCGGATCGACCTGCCGGGGCTTGAGCCACGCGGCGCGGTTTCAGCGGTGATCGGGGGGCGGCTGCGGGTGGTCGGCGTGCACCTCGGGCTGATGCGCCGCCACCGCCACGGGCAGCTTCGCCAGATCCGCCGCGCGCTGGATCATTGCAGCCTGCCGACCGCGGTGCTGGGCGACTTCAACGAATGGTCGCCCCATGCCGGGCTTGAGGAATTCCAGGACGACTACGTGATGCACGCGCCCGGCCATTCCTTCCACGCCGCGCGCCCGGTGGCCGCGCTGGACCGGATCGGACTGACCCATGACATCGGCTTTCAGGGCGCCGGCGTGGTCGAGACGCAACTGAGCCGCGTCGCCTCGGATCACCTGCCGGTCTGGGCCGACATCGACCTGCCCCCGGCCCCGGCAGAGTTGACCTGCAAGCCTGACGAGCGGCTGTCACAGCACGCCTCGCCCCGCGCCCTCAGCGCCGCGCTGGCCGGTTGATCAACACGATCCCGACCGCCACCAGCGCCAGCTTCACCACCAGCGATGCGGTCAGCGGCTCATCCAGGAACAGCCAGCCGGCGGCGACCCCGATCACCGGTGACAGGAAGGAAAACGAGGCCACCGGCGCGGCCTTGTAGCGGTTGAGCAGCCAGAACCACACCAGGAACCCGACCGCGACCACCACCACCATCTGGTAGCCGACCCAGAACAGATGCACCGGCTCGAAGTCACGCACCCAGGGGCCGAAAAACACCGACGCGCCCAGCAGGAGCGGGGTCGAGATCAGCACCTGCCAGAAGATCTGCATGTTCGACGACACCACGCGCAATGGCGACATCCGCGCCACCAGCACCAGCATCATCCAGGCCAGCGCCGCCCCCAGCGCGAACAGATCGCCCAGAAGGCTGGCCTCGCCCGCCACGCCGCCGCGGTCGACGATCGCCCAGACAACGCCGGCAAACGCCAGCGCCAGCCCCAGCGCCTTGGCCGCAGTCAGCCGCTCGCCCGGCAGCAGGAAATGCGCCGCCCCCGCCAGCCAGACCGGCATCGAATAGAAGATCACCGAGGTGCGGATCACCGTCGTCATGTCGAGCGCGAGAAACAGAAGCAGGAATTCCAGCCCGAACAGCGACCCGATCAACAGCCCGGCGCGGATCGTGCCGGGCCTGAAATCCAGCCGCTGGCCGCGCATCAGCATCCAGCCCAGCACCAGCAGCGTCCCGCCCGCCGAGCGCAGCCCGGCCGCAAAGACCGGCTGCAGGCCGTCGTTCACCAGCTTGATGATCGCCTGGTTGGTGCCCATCACCGTGGCCGCCAGCACCAGGAGCACGACGCCAAAGCCGTCGAGATTCCGTTTTTCTTCCATGATCGCGAGAGGATGGGCCCGGCCCGGCGAAGTCAACCCGTTTCCCGGCCCGACGCCGCGTGCTAGCCTGAGCCGATTGCAACCCCGGGACGGTCCATGAACATCCTCCAGATCGCGTCGCTGCTGATCGTGCTCGCGGGCGCGTTCGGCGCGATCAACTACTTCTTTCTCAAGCTGCCGTCCTCGATCGGCATCCTGGTCGTTGCCTTCGTGTCGTCGCTGGCGGTGCTGGGGCTCGACGCGCTGATCCCGGCGTTCTCGATGGACGACGAGGCGCGGGCCTTCGTGCGGTCGATCCATTTCTCGGACACGCTGCTCGAGGGGATGCTGGGCCTTTTGCTGTTCGCCGGCGCGCTGCATGTGAAACTGGCCGACCTGCGCGAACAATGGTTGGTCGTCGCGCTGATGGCCACGCTGGGCGTGGGGTTGTCCACGCTGATCGTGGGGGTCGGGTTTTCCTGGATCACCGGCATGCCGCTTCTGGTGGCACTGGTGTTCGGCGCGCTGATCTCGCCGACCGACCCGGTGGCGGTGCTGGGGGTTCTGCGCGGCGCCAGCCTGCCCAAATCGCTGGAGATCAAGATCGCGGGCGAATCGCTGTTCAACGACGGGGTCGGCTATGTCGTCTACCTGGTGCTGGTCGGGCTGGCGTTTCCGGCGATCACCGGCGACCATTCCGAGACCGTCCACGGCAGCGGCGGGCTGGCCGATGCAGCCCGGCTGTTCTTTAAGGAGGCGGTGGGCGGCGCGGTTCTGGGCGTGGCGCTGGGCTGGCTGGTGTTTCGCGTCATGCGCCGGATCGACGACTACCCGCTCGAGGTGCTGCTGACGCTGGGGCTGGCCTTCGGCGGCTATGAGCTGGCGGTGGCGCTGCATGTGTCGGCCCCGATCATGGCGGTCTCGGCCGGGCTTCTGATCGGCGATGTCGGCACCCGGCACGGCATGAGCGAAGAGACTCGCCGCTATGTCGATGCCTTCTGGAAACTGGTGGACGAGATCCTGAACGCGGTCCTGTTCCTGGTCATCGGGTTCGAGGTCTTCGCCATCGCCTTCACCCTCGACACGCTGACCGCCGGGGCGCTGGCGGTCGGGCTGGCGCTGGTCGCGCGGCTGGCGGCGGTGTCGATCCCGGTCGTCCTGCTCAAGCCGTTTCGCGGGTTTTCCGACGGGGTGATCCCGATCATGACCTGGGGCGGGCTGAAGGGCGGCATCTCGGTCGCGCTGGCGCTGGCGCTGCCGGACAGCGAATGGAAACCCCTGATCCTGACCGCCACCTATGTCGTGGTGCTGTTCTCGATCATCGTGCAGGGGCTGAGCGTGGCGCGCGTCGCCAAACGCTTCGGGCGCGAGCGCGAATTGGTCTGAGCACGGTTGCCATCGCCCCGCCGCCGCCTTACCCCTGACCGGCACGAATACGGGAGATGACGATGGACGTTCGCGTGAAATGGATCGAGGAACGCAGCTTTGTCGGCACCGCCGGCAGCGGCCACAAGATCGCCTTCGGCGCGGCCGGCAGCGACGGCAAGAAGCCCGGGCCAAGCCCGATGGAACTGGTCCTGATCGGCACCGGCGGCTGTTCGGCCTATGACGTGGTCTCGATCCTCGAGAAGGGCCGCGAGGCGGTCGACAGCGTCGAGGTCGCGCTCGATGCCGACCGCGCCGACACCGACCCCAAGGTGTTCACCCGCATCCACATGCATTTCATCGTCAAGGGGCGCGGGCTCAACCCGGCCAGGGTCGAGCGCGCCATCGCGCTGTCGGTCGACAAGTATTGCTCGGCCTCGGCGATGATGGCCGCGACCGCGACGCTGACGCACGATTTCGAGATCGTGGAGACCGGCGCCTAACCCCGCGCCAGCCCAAGCGCATAGGCGTCAAGCTGGTCGGCCACGATGCCCCAGCCGTCGAAGAACCCCATGTCCTCGTGCTGCTTGCGCGTCTCGGGCGAGCGGTGGCGGGCGATCGCGGTATAGCGCGTGCCGCCGCCCGCATCGTCCTCGAGGATCAGGATCGAGGTCAGGAACGGGTCCGGCGCGGGTTTCCAGCCCTCGGTATAGGTGTCGGTAAACACCAGCTTGCGCTCCGGCACGATCTCGAGAAAGACGCCCCGGTTGCTCATCTCGTCGCCCTCGACGTTGAAGGTGGTGTTGAACCGCCCGCCGACGCGCAGGTCGATGTCGCAATCCGTCACCTGGTGCGGTTCGGGGATGAAGAAGTGCAGGATATGCGCGGGCGTGGTCCAGCATTCCCAGATCAGGCCGCGCGGGGCCTTGAGGTTGCGGGTAAAACTGAGGTCGGTGTCGGGGTCGAGGTCCATGAACTGCCTTTCCGGTTGTCACATGCAGCCTAGCGCCAACGCGCCGCAGTCGCACGCACAACTGCGCGACCGGACCGCCCCAACCGACCTGAACCACCATCGGCTCGAAATCCTCGACCTCGGACAGCTCGATGATTTTGGCTGGCGGCGCAAAACTGCGCTCTTCAGGACACGCCCCGCCATTAGTCCACGAAAACCGCCGCCCCCCTTCCCTTTCCCCGCGCCCGGGCGTATCGCGGGGCCGTTCCCAACCCTGCCCGACCCCCGGAGGCCGACATGGACAACCTGCGCGGCGCGCTTTTGATGATCCTCGCGATGCTCGGCTTTTCCGCCGAGGATGCGTTCATCAAGACCATCACCCAGACCGTGCCGCTGGGCCAGGTGCTGATCTACATGGGGGCGGCGGGCGGCTTTCTGTTCGCGATCCTGGCCAACCGGGCGGGATACTGCATCTGGTCGCGCGCCTTCTTTCACCCGATGATCCTGTTTCGCAACGCCGGCGAGGTCGTCGGCACCTCGGCCTTCGTGATGGCGCTGACGCTGATCCCGCTGTCGCTGGCCTCGGCGCTGTTGCAGGCCAACCCGATCTTCGTCGCGCTGGGGGCGATCCTGTTCTTTGGCGAGCGCGTCGGCTGGCGTCGCTGGATGGCGATCGGGGCGGGGCTGGCCGGGGTGCTGATCATCCTGCGCCCCTGGGCAAACGCGTTCGACCCCGGCGCGGTGGTTGCCATCATCGCGGCCCTCGGCCTGTCGGTGCGCGACCTTGGCAGCCGCCACCAGCCGCGTTCCGTTCACCCTCTGCAAACCTCGACCTGGGGCTTCATGCTGCTGGTCCCGATTGGCGCGGTGATGCTGTCGATCTCGGGCGGCGCGGTGCGCCTGAACGGCACCGAGATGGCGATGATCGCGGGCGCCGTTGCGCTGGCGATGATCGGCTATCACGCGCTGACGCTGGCGATGCAGGCGGGCGAAGTCGGCGTCGTCACCCCGTTTCGCTATGTCCGGCTGGTGTTCGGCATCCTGCTTGGCTGGGCGCTGTTTGCCGAACGCCCGGACGCCTGGATGCTGATCGGCGCGGCCATCGTGGTCGGCGCCGGGCTCTACACCCTGATCCGCGAGCGTCGGGCGATGGCGCGCGCGCCCTTCCAAAGCCCGGCCGCGCAGGGTATGACGCCCCCGACCGACACCTGACCACCCAAAGCCCACCACCAGCCTACCGGGAGCCGCCATGAGCATCATCATCGACATCTTCGCCCGTGAAATCCTCGACAGCCGCGGCAACCCGACCGTCGAGGTCGACGTGATCCTCGACGATGGCACCATGGGCCGCGCGGCGGTGCCCTCGGGCGCCTCGACCGGTGCGCACGAGGCGGTGGAGCGGCGCGACGGCGACAAGGCGCGCTATGGCGGCAAGGGCGTCCTCGAGGCCGTGGCCGCCGTCAACGGCGAGATCGCCGAGGCGCTGGCCGGCATCGACGCGACCGAGCAGGAGGCGCTCGACGCCACCATGATCGAGCTTGACGGCACCCCCAACAAGGCCCGCCTCGGCGCCAACGCGATCCTCGGCGTGTCGCTGGCAGCGGCCAAGGCGGCGGCGGATTTCTCGACCCTGCCGCTCTATCGCTATGTCGGCGGCTCGTCGGCGCGCATCCTGCCGGTGCCGATGATGAACATCATCAACGGCGGCGAACATGCCGACAACCCGATCGACATCCAGGAATTCATGATCATGCCGGTCGCCGCAGCCAACATCCGCGAGGCGGTGCGCATGGGCGCCGAGGTGTTCCATACCCTCAAGGCGGAACTGTCGGCAGCCGGCCACAACACCGGCATCGGCGACGAGGGCGGCTTTGCCCCCGGCCTGTCCTCGGCCCGCGAGGCGCTGGATTTCATCCTCAAGGCCACCGAGAAGGCCGGCTACAAACCCGGCCAGGACATCTACCTCGCCCTCGACGCCGCCTCGACCGAGTATTACCGGGGCGGCAAATACGAGATGAAGGGTGAGGGCCTGTCGCTGACCTCCGAGGAAAACGCCGACTACCTGGCAGCTCTCTGTGCCGACTACCCGATCATCTCGATCGAGGACGGCATGGCCGAGGACGATTGGGACGGCTGGAAGTTGCTCACCGACAAGCTGGGCGACAAGGTGCAACTGGTGGGCGACGATCTGTTCGTCACCAACCCGACGCGGCTGGCCGACGGGATCAGGAAGGGCGTGGCCAACTCGATGCTGGTCAAGGTCAACCAGATCGGCACCCTGTCGGAGACGCTGCGCGCCGTCGATATGGCGCACCGCGCCGGATACACCAACGTGATGAGCCACCGCTCGGGCGAGACCGAGGACGCCACCATCGCCGACCTCGCCGTCGCCACCAACTGCGGCCAGATCAAGACCGGCTCGCTGTCGCGCTCGGACCGGCTGGCGAAATACAACCAGCTGATCCGCATCGAGGAACAACTCGGCGAAACCGCCGAGTATGCCGGGCGCTCGGTTTTGAAGGGCTGAGGCGGATGGCGGGGGTCGCAGGGGGCTGTCTGCCCCCCATGTTCAATTCGCGGCGCGAATTGAACTTCCCCCCGAAGGTATTTTTCGAGCAAAGAAGCATTGCAACAAGGGGCGGGTGGCCGTTGCCATTGCCGACCCGACAAAGCCCGCGTAAACCATTGCCATGACCAACGTGCTTGACCGGATAAAGGCCTACAAGCTCGACGAGGTGGCCGCGCGCAAGGCCGCCCGCCCGCTTGTCGAGGTCGAGGCCGCCGCTCGCGCCGCCGCCCCCGTGCGCGGCTTTGCAAAGGCGCTGCAAGAGGCCACGCGCACAGGCTATGGCCTGATTGCCGAGGTGAAAAAGGCCAGCCCCTCCAAGGGCCTGATCCGCGCCGACTTCGACCCGCCCGCACTGGCGCGCGCCTACGAGGCCGGCGGGGCGACCTGCCTGTCGGTGCTGACCGACACGCCCAGCTTTCAGGGCGCGGACGAGTTCCTCGTCGCGGCGCGCGCGGCCACCCGCCTCCCGGCGCTTCGCAAGGATTTCCTCTACGACCCCTACCAGGTCGCCGAGGCCCGCGCGTTGGGGGCCGACTGCATCCTGATCATCATGGCCAGCGTCACCGACGCCCAGGCCGCCGAACTGGAAGACGCCGCGTTTTCCTGGGGCATGGATGTGCTCGTCGAGGTCCACGACGCCCCCGAGCTTGAGCGCGCCACGGCGCTGAAATCGCCGCTTCTGGGCATCAACAACCGCAATCTCAAGACCTTCGAGACCTCGCTCGACACCACCCGCGTGCTGGCCCGCCTGGCCCCGCCCGACCGGCTTCTGGTCTGCGAAAGCGGCCTTTCCACGCCGTCCGACCTGGCCGAGATGGCCGCCACCGGCGCGCGCGCCTTCCTGATCGGGGAAAGCCTGATGCGACAGCCCGATGTCGAGGCCGCGACCCGCGCGATCCTGGCCAATCCGGTGCCGGCATGACCGACAAGCTCAGCCATTTCGACGCCGAGGGCCAGGCGCATATGGTCGATGTCTCGGACAAACCCGTGACCGACCGCACCGCCGTGGCCGAGGGCTGCGTGGTGATGACGCCCGAAACCCTCGACCTGGTGATGCAGGGCACGGCCAGCAAGGGCGACGTGCTGGGCATTGCGCGGATCGCGGGCATCATGGGGGCCAAGAAGACCGCCGACCTGATCCCGCTGTGCCACCCGCTGCCGATCACCAAGGTGGCGCTGGACCTGACCCCCGACACCGCCCTGCCCGGCGTGCGGATCTCGGCCACGGTCAAGACCTCGGGCCAGACCGGCATCGAGATGGAGGCGCTGACCGCCGTGACCACGGCAGCACTCACGGTCTATGACATGCTCAAGGCCGCCGAGAAGGGGATGCGCATCGAGGGCATCCGGCTGGTGACGAAAACCGGCGGCAAATCCGGCACTTACGAGGCCGACGCATGATCTCGGTGGCCGAGGCGCTGGAGGCGCTGTTCGCCCTGTCGCGCCCCCTCGGCACCGAACGCGTGCGCCTTGCCCAGGCCGCGGGCCGGGTTCTGGCCCAGCCGGTGGTGGCCGAGCGCAACCAGCCCCCGTTCGCCGCCGCCGCGATGGACGGCTATGCGCTCAAGGGCGTCGAGGCCGAGCCCGGCGCGATGTTCAAGGTGGTCGGCACCTCGGCCGCCGGTACGCGTTTCGAGGGCAACGTGGGCGCGGGGCAAGCGGTGCGCATCTTCACCGGCGCGCCGGTTCCGGTCGGCACCGACCGGGTGATCATCCAGGAGGACGTGACCCGCGAGGGCAACCTGATCACGCTGGGCGCCGAGCTTGACCGCGGCCCTTACGTGCGGCCCCTCGGCATGGATTTCACCATCGGCGCGACGCTCGATGCACCGCGGGTGCTGGGCGCGCGCGACCTTGCCCTGATCGCCGCCATGAACCACGCCGAGGTCACCGTGTCACGCCGCCCCGAGGTCGCCCTGATCGCCACCGGCGACGAGTTGGTGATGCCCGGCGAGACCCCCGGCCCCGACCAGATCATCGCCTCCAACGCCTTCGGACTTAAGGCCATGGTCGAGGCCGCCGGCGCCCGCGCCCGCCTGCTGCCGATTGCCCGTGACAACGTGGAAAGCCTGCGCACGATTTTTAGTCTGGCCGAGGGCGCGGACCTTGTCGTGACCATCGGCGGCGCCTCGGTGGGGGATCACGACCTGGTCGGTCCGGTCGCCGCCGAACTGGGTCTCGAGCAGAGTTTCTACAAGGTGGCAATGCGCCCCGGCAAGCCCCTGATGGCCGGGCGCATGGGCGGCGCGGTCATGGTCGGACTGCCAGGTAATCCCGTGTCATCCATGGTTTGCGGCACGATCTTCATCCTGCCGATGCTGCGCGCCATGCAGGGCCTCGGCGCCCATCCGGCGCCCCGCAAAAGCGCGCCGCTGGCCGTTGACGTGCCCGCGAACGGGCCCCGCGAACACTACATGCGCGCCAGCCTCACGCCCGAGGGCATCCGGCCCCTCGCCCGCCAGGACAGCGCCATGCTCAGCATCCTGCACAAGGCCGACGCGCTCCTGGTGCGCCCGACGGGCGATGCGGCGCGCAAGGCGGGCGAACTGGTCGACTACGTTTCCTTCTGATCGCGAAGCGCACCCGGCCCGGCAGGTATTGTTGACACGAAACGGGAACGCGGCTAGAACATTCCCCGAACAAGCCCGCATTCCCGGGCGCGACAGGTTCGGAGGACTGGCGCCATGCTGACCCGCAAGCAACTCGATCTATTGGCATTCATCCACAAGCGGGTGAGCCGCGACGGCGTGCCGCCTTCGTTCGACGAGATGAAAGAGGCGCTGGACCTGCGCTCCAAATCCGGCATCCACCGGCTGATCACGGCGCTCGAGGAACGCGGCTTCATCCGCCGGCTGGCGCACCGGGCGCGGGCCATCGAGATCGTCAAGCTGCCCGAGGCGCTGGACCCGTCCGGCCACGCCGGGTTCGAGCCGCGGGTGATCGACGGCGACCGTCCCGACCGCACGCCCCCGGCCGCGATACCGCTGGGCGGGGCACAGGCGATGGAATTGCCGCTGCTGGGCCGGATCGCCGCCGGCACCCCGATCGAGGCGATCGAGGACGGCGAAACCCAGGTTGCCGTGCCCGGGTCGATGGTCGGCAAGGGGCCGCATTACGCGCTTGAAGTCAAAGGCGATTCGATGATCGACGCCGGCATCAACTCGGGCGACGTGGTGATCATCCGCGAGACATCCCACGCCGACAACGGCGACATCGTGGTGGCGCAGGTCGACGGCTACGAGGCGACGCTGAAGCGGTTCCGCAAGTCGGGCGAGATGATCATGCTCGAGGCCGCGAACCCGGCCTATGAAACCCGCCTGCTGCGCGCCGGTCAGGTCAAGGTGCAGGGCAAGCTAGTCGGCCTGATCCGCAGCTACTGACTCAGCGCCGCGTCCAGGGGCGCTGGCCGGACATCTCGGCTTCGGTCACGATCCGCAAGCCCTCACCGTCCACGTGCAGCGCCAGCGCGCCGGTCTCGGCCAGCCGCAGCTTGTCATAGACCGCACAGCCCGCCGGCGGCTCCGGCACCTCTGCGGTGACGACGACGATATCGGCCTCGGCGCAGGCCGCCGCCACGCGCGCCGCCGCGCCCTGGCCGGTCAGGTGCACCAGCCGCGCGGCCCCGATCCGAAACGCGCCGTCCCTGTCCTGTCCCCGGCGAAAGGCCACCACCTGCGCCACCGCGTCGCCGTCGTTTTCCAGCCAGCTTGCCGCGGCGAAACCCTCGCCCCGCTCTTTCGACAGCGCCCGACCGGCCGGTGTCATGCTGCCCACCAGCCCGCCACCCGACGACACCAGCACGTCAGGACGTGTCGTGTCGGACCAGATCGCGAAGCCCAGAACCAGGGGCGCCAGCGCCAGCGCCCGCAGCCGACCGGTGGCCAGAACCGCGAACAGGCCCCCGGCGGTGATCAGCCCCAGCACCACCGGCGCCGGGCTTGGCACGTGCCCAAGCGCGCCCTCCATGCCCGACACCCGCTCGGCCACCGCGAGAATCCAGGCGATCGGCCAGCGGATCAGGTTGAGCGCCAGACCGGCCAACCCGGCCGGCGTCAGCACCGCCGCCAGCACTGCGCCGGGCATCACCAGCGTGCCCATCACCGGCACCGCCAACAGGTTGGCGACCAGCCCGAAATGCGACACCTGGTTGAAATGTGCCGCCGCATAGGGCGCCGTCGCCGCCCCCGCCACCGCCGACGAGATCACCACCGCCGACACCGGGCGCAGCCAGCGTGGCAGGCGCGGCCCGTCCCAATCGCGCAGCCAGCCGAACACCGCGACCAGCGCCGTGGTGGCCGAGAACGACATCTGAAAGCCGGGTTCGGCCAGCGCCTCGGGCTGCGCCGCCAACAGGATCAGCGCCGCCACGGCCACCGCCCTGAGCGTCAGCGCGCGTCGGTCCAGCAGCACCGCGCCGAACATCACCGCGACCATCACGAAGGCGCGCTCGGTCGCCACGTTGCCGCCCGACAGGGCCAGGTAGAATGCCCCGGCCTGAAGCGCGCCCACCGCGGCGATCTTGCGGATCGGGTAGTGCGCCGCGAAGCCCGGGATCAAGGCCATGACATAGCGCAGGGCGGTGAAGACGAAACCGGTCAACAGCCCCATGTGCAACCCCGAAATCGCCAGCAGATGCGACAGGTTCGAGCCGCGCAGCGCCGCCAGCGTGGCCGGTGCGATGCCGGTCCGGTCGCCGGTCAGGATGGCCGCGGCGAAGGCGCCTTCCTCGCCCGGCACGATGGCCTGAACCGCCTGCGCAATGCGCGCCCGAAGCCGGCTGATGACCAGCCCGCCGAGGCCGGTTTCGGCCGGGGCCAGCATCAGGGCCGGCGCCCGGGTGTAGCCGACCGCGCCGATCCGGTCGAACCAGGCCATGCGCCGGAAATCGAAGCCGCCCGGCTCGACCGGCCCTTCGGGAGCCGACAGAAACGCCGTCATTGCAATGCGTTGGCCGGGTTCGGGGATCAGAAAGCCCTGTGTGCCATGCAGCGACACCCGCACCCGCACCGGCAGTTCGTCCGGGCGCACCCGGTCCAGCCGCAACCGGTCCAGCGTCAGCCGCACCGCCTCGGAGGCCGAGCGGTCGATGGTCACGATGCGGCCCTCCACCGGCCCGTAGTAGCGAAAATCGAGCACCGGCGCCCGCGTCGTCTCGGTGCGCAGACCCCCGGCAAGCAGCCCGCCCAGCACCAGCGCCAGCCCGAAGGCAAGGCTGGCCAACCCGGTCCAGCGCGTCGGCCAGTAGCGCAGCCCGATGAGCATGAGCGCCAGCGCCCCCAGCCCGATCAGCGCCCAGGCCAGCGCGCCGGGCTCGACCGGCAGGCGGAAATAGGTTGCGATGCCGCTGCCCAGACAGACCGGCGCAAACAGCAAGAGCCGTCCGCGCAACCGCTCCAGCCGTCCCGAGATCAGCGCCAGACGGCTCACCCTTGTTCTCTCCCTTGGCAAGGTCTAGACCTGCGCCACATTCACCCGAACATGGTTTCCAAAAGGTTAACGCGCCCATGACTTCGCAGCAGACGCCCCCGGTCGTGACCCGCTTCGCCCCCTCGCCGACCGGCTATCTGCACATCGGGGGCGCACGCACGGCGCTGTTCAACTGGCTCTATGCCCGCGGGCGCAGCGGCAAGTTCCTGTTGCGCATCGAAGACACCGACCGGGCACGCTCGACGCCGGAGGCGACGGCGGCGATCCTCGAGGGGATGCGCTGGCTTGGGCTCGACCACGATGGCGAGGCGATCAGCCAGGCCGCCCGCGCCGACCGCCACGCCGAGGTGGCGCACGAGATGCTGGCGCGCGGCCATGCCTACAAGTGCTTCGCCAGCCAGGACGAAATCGCCGCATTCCGCGAGGCCGCCCGCGCCGAGGGCCGCTCGACGCTGTTCCAGAGCCCGTGGCGCGACGCCGACCCCGCCGACCACCCGGACGCGCCGTTCGTCATCCGCCTCAAGGCCCCGCGCGACGGCGCCACTGTGATCGCGGACCGGGTGCAGGGCGACGTGACCATCCGCAACGACCAACTCGACGACATGATCTGCCTGCGCTCGGACGGAACGCCGACCTACATGTTGGCCGTGGTGGTCGACGATCACGACATGGGCGTGACCCACGTGATCCGGGGCGACGACCACCTCAACAACGCGGCCCGCCAGATGCTGGTGTATCAGGCGATGGATTGGGACGTGCCGGTCTGGGCGCATATCCCGCTGATCCACGGCCCCGACGGCAAGAAACTGTCGAAACGCCACGGCGCGCTCGGGGTCGAGGAATACCGCGCCATGGGCTACCCGGCGACCGCGATGCGCAACTATCTCGCGCGGCTGGGCTGGAGCCACGGCGACGACGAGGTGTTCACCGACGCCCAGGCGCGCGACTGGTTCGATCTCGACGGAATCGGCAAGGGCGCGGCGCGTTTCGACTTCAAGAAGCTCGACAATATCTCGGGCAAGCACATCGCCATGACGGATGAGGCGACCCTGGTTTCGCAGGTGCAGGATTACCTTGCGGCAGCCGGTCGCCCGTCTTTGACCGAGGCCGAATGCGGCGCGCTGGCCCGCGCCCTGCCCGCAATCAAAAGCGGCGTCAAGACCCTGCCGCAACTCCTTGACAAGGCGCATTTTATCCTGACATCGCGCCCGATGGTGCCGGATGAGAAGGCAGCAGCGGCGCTGGATGATGTATCCCGTCGTATACTGAAAGAATTGACGCCGCATTTGCAAACTGCTAGCTGGGTGCGCGAAGAACTCGAGAGTGTGCTGAACGCTCTGGCCGAAGCTCATGACACGAAGTTTGGCAAACTTGCCGCGCCGCTCCGGGCGGCGCTTGCCGGGAGGGTTGCGACCCCCAGCGTGTTCGACATGATGCTGTTGCTCGGCCGAGAAGAAACCGTGGCGCGGCTGACGGACGCCGCCGCCTAACCTCGACCGGTCGATCCGGACCGGCGGGCCTCAACGAAAGGGACAAAGATGGCGAACCAGACGGGAACGGCAAAGCTCAGCTTCGGCGACACGAACCTCGAACTGCCGATGTATTCGCCCACCGCCGGGCCGGACGTGATCGACATCACCAAGCTCTATGCGCTGGGCAATGTCTTTACCCACGACCCCGGGTTCACCTCGACCTCGGCCTGCGAAAGCGAGATCACTTTCATCGACGGCGACAAGGGCGAGCTTCTGTATCGCGGCTATCCGATCGACCAGCTGGCCGAGAAATCCCATTATCTCGAGGTCTGTTTCCTGCTGCTCTACGGCCATCTGCCGACCGCGCAGGAGCTCGAGGATTTCGAGATGCGCGTGACCCGTCACACGATGGTGCATGAACAGATCACCAAGTTCTTCTCGGGCTACCGCCGTGACGCGCACCCGATGGCCACCATGGTCGGCGTGGTCGGCGCGCTGTCGGCCTTCTACCACGACAGTCTCGACATCAACGACCCCTGGCAGCGCGAAGTGGCGGCGGTGCGGATGATCGCCAAGGTTCCGACGATCACCGCGATGGCCTACAAGTATTCCATCGGCCAGCCGTTCATGTATCCGAAGAACTCGCTCGATTATGCGTCGAACTTCCTCTACATGTGCTTCGCCGTGCCGGCCGAGGATTACGAGGTCAACCCGATCCTCGCGCGCGCGATGGACCGGATCTTCACGCTGCACGCCGACCACGAACAGAACGCTTCGACCTCGACGGTGCGGCTGGCGGGCTCGTCCGGCGCCAACCCGTTTGCCTGCATCGCCGCCGGTATCGCCTGCCTCTGGGGCCCGGCGCATGGTGGCGCCAACCAGGCCAGCCTCGAGATGCTGCGCGAGATCGGCACCGTCGACCGCATCCCGGAATACATCGCGCGCGCCAAGGACAAGGACGATCCGTTCCGGCTGATGGGCTTTGGCCACCGGGTCTACAAGAACTTCGACCCGCGCGCCAAGGTGATGAAGGAAAGCGCCGACGAGGTGCTGGGCCTGTTGGGCATCGAGAACAACGAGACCCTGAAGGTCGCCAAGGAGCTTGAGCGGATCGCGCTCGAAGACGAATATTTCGTCTCGAAAAAGCTCTATCCGAACGTCGATTTCTATTCCGGCATCATCCTCGAGGCGATGGGCTTCCCGACCTCGATGTTCACGCCGATCTTCGCGCTGTCGCGCACCGTCGGCTGGATCTCGCAGTGGCGCGAAATGCTCGCCGACCCGGCGCAGAAGATCGGCCGCCCGCGCCAGCTCTACACCGGCGCGACCCGGCGCGACTACATCGACGTCGAGGACCGCTGACAGCTCGTCCGAGCCGAAAACGCCAAAGGCCGCCCACATCGGGCGGCCTTTTCGTCTTGCACGACCGTATGACGCGCTTGGCCCCCGCGGTTCACCCTGACGCACATGCTCCGGGGGCAGCGCCCACCTACCGCCCTTCGAACCTGGCCACGCGCGACTTGTCCAGAAACGCCAGCACGCCTTCCTTGAAATCGCGCGAACGCCCGCATTCGCCCTGTAACCGGGCCTCCAGCGCCAACTGGTCGTCGTAGGAATTGCCGTGCGACGCGCGCAACGCCTGCTTGGTCGCGGCAAAGGCCAGGGTCGGCCCGGAGGCCAGGTGATCGGCCCGCGCCCGCCAGGTCTCGGCAAAGGCGTCGTCGTCCACCGCCTCCCAGATCATGCCCCAGTCGGCGGCCTGCTCGGCCCCGATCTTGTCGGCGAACAGCGCAGCCCCCATCGCCCGCGCCAGCCCGATGGTGCGCGGCAGCGCATAGGTGCCGCCCGCATCCGGCATCAGGCCCACCCGGGCGAAAGCCTGCATGAAATAGGCCGAGCGCGCCGCGATCACCACGTCGGCGGCCAGCGCAAGGTTGGCCCCGGCCCCGGCGGCGGCACCGTTCACCGCCGCGATCACCGGCACCGGCGCCTCGGCGATGGCGCGCAGGATCGGCTCGTATTCCTCGCGCAGCACGCGTTCCAGATCCACATGTGCGGCATCGACCGGATCGCCCAGGTCCTGGCCCGAGCAGAACGCCCGGCCCGCCCCGGTCAGCACGATCACCCGCGCCGCCCCCGCCGCGGTCTTGACCGCGTCGACCAGTTCTGCCCGCATCTGGGTATTGAGCGCGTTCATCTTGTCGGGCCGGTTCAGCGTGATCACCGCCACCCCTGCCGTCAGGTCGTATTCAATCGTCTGGTAGCGCATCCGCCCCTCCGCAAATCGGTTTCGCGGCAGACTAGCGGTTTCGCGCGCGAAGAAAAGCCGGACGCCCCGTCACCCGGCAATGACGGCCCCGTCGCGGACGCCGCCGATCAGTCGCGCATCAATTCCGACAGCCGGGCCTCTTCCTCGGGCGACAGCCGGGCCGCCGGCTCGTCGGCGCGGGACCGGCGGCGCAGGTAAAGCCCCGCCCCCACCGCCGCGACCAGCAACAGCCCCGGCCCGGCCCACCACAACAGCACGTTGGCCCCATCGACGGTCGGCTTCATCAGCACGTATTCGCCGTAGCGCTCGACCAGGTAGGCGATCACCTCGTCGTCGCTGTCCCCCGCGACAAGCCGTTCGCGCACCAGAAGCCGCAGGTCGCGGGCGATGGTGGCGTTGCTTTCGTCGATGTTCTCGCCCCGGCAGACGACACAGCGCAACTCGGCGGATATGCCGCGCGCCCGCGCTTCCAGTTCCGGGTCGTCGAGCACCTCATCGGGGTTCACGGCAAACGCCGGGGCCGCGATCAGGGCGAGGATCAGGGCCAGGCGCTTCATTCCGCCGGCACCCCGCCCACGACATTGCGCCGGGTCGCGCCGGCGGCAACGCGGTAGCGCCGGTCCGACAGGCTCAGCGTGCCGCCGAGAGCCATCAGCAGCGATCCGGCCCAGATCCAGTTGGCGAAGGGCTTGATGAAGGTGCGCACGGCCCAGCCGCCGCCCTCCTGCGGATCGCCGATCACCATGTAGAGGTCGCGCCAGAAGCCGTTGGCGATGGCCGCCTCGGTGGTCGGCATCGACTGCACCGGATAGACGCGCTTTTCAGGGCGCAGCGACGCCACCAGCTTGCCATCCCGGCGCAATTCCATCAGCCCGACCGTCGAGAAATAGTTCGGCCCTTCCTCGCGCGTCACATCGGCCAGCGTCACCTCATAGCCCGCAACCTCGAAGGTTTCGCCGACCTGGGCGACGCGGATATCCTCGACCTGCCAGGCCATCAGGCCCGCGATGCCCATGAAGGTCACGCCCAGCCCGGCATGCGCCACCACCCGGCCCCAGTCGGCCCGTGGCACCCGGCCAGCCCGGCCCAGCCGTGCCCCGATACCGCCCGCGCCAAGCCGGCGCCAGATGTCGGTCGCCGCCCCCGCCACCAGCCAGACGCCCAGCAGAAAGCCCACCGGGCCGAGGATCGTGCGTTCGCTCTGGATCGCCCAGACCAGCAGGAAGGTAAGCACCGCCAGCACCATCGCGGGCACCAGCGAGCGCACCACCCGGCCAAGCCGCGCGCGTTTCCACGGCAGCATCGCGCCGATCGGCAGGATGATCGCGATGGCGACCATGAAGGGGGTGAAGGCCGCCTCGAAGAACGGCGCCCCGACCGACAGCTTGCGGTCAAAGAACATCTCGGCCACCAGCGGCCACATGGTGCCGATGAAGACCACGAACGAGGACACGGCCAAGAGGATGTTGTTGACCACCAGCGCGCTTTCGCGGCTGACCACGGCGAACACGCCCTTGGCCTCCATCGCGCTGGCGCGGAACGAGTAAAGCACCAGCGCGCCGCCGGTAAAGAAAAGCAGGATCAACAGGATGAAGATGCCGCGCGACGGGTCCGAGGCGAAACTGTGCACCGAGGTGATGATGCCCGAACGCACGATGAAGGTGCCGATCAGCGAAAACCCGAAGGCCAGAATGGCCAGCAGGACCGTCCAGCTTTTCAGCGCCTCGCGCTTTTCCACCACGATGGCCGAATGCAGCAGCGCGGCGGCGAACAGCCAGGGCATGAAGCTCGCATTCTCGACCGGGTCCCAGAACCAGAAACCGCCCCAACCCAGCTCGTAATATGCCCACCACGAACCCAGCGCGATGCCGATGGTCAGGAAGATCCAGGCCGCCAGCGTCCAGGGCCGCACCCAGCGCGCCCAGGCGGCATCGACCCGGCCCTCGATCAGGGCCGCGACGGCGAAGGAAAACGCCATGCTCAGCCCGACATAGCCGAGGTAGAGGAACGGCGGGTGAAAGGCGAGGCCGGGGTCTTGCAAAAGCGGGTTCAGGTCCTGCCCGTCGAACGGCGGGCGGGCGAGGCGCAGAAACGGGTTCGAGGTAAGCAGGATGAACGCGAGAAACGCGACGCTGATGGCGCTCTGCACCGCCAGCGCGCGGGCGCGCAGCCGTGGCGGCAGCCCGGAGCCGAAGCCCGCTGCCATCGCCCCGAACAGCGTCAGGATCAACACCCACAGCAGCATCGAGCCCTCGTGGTTGCCCCAGACGCCGGAAATCTTGTAAAGCATCGGCTTGGCCGAATGCGAGTTCGCCCAGACCAGCCGGAGCGAGAAATCCGAGGTCACGAAAGCCCAGGTCAGCGCCCCGAACGCCGCCAGGGTAAAGGTGAATTGCAAGAGCGCGGCCGGGGCGGCCACGGCCATCCAGCCGGTCCAGCCCTTCTGCGCCCCGATCATCGGCACCACCGCCTGCACGATGGCAACCCCAAGCGCCAGGATCAGCGCGACATGTCCAAGTTCTGCGATCATGCGGCGACCATATGCCGGATCGACGGCGGCGCCAATGCCATGCGCGCCGATGTCGCGGAAATGTAATCGGGCGCACGGATGGCCGGTCTTGTGTCGGTTTTCCCACAGGGCGCCACATCTGGCAGGTGGGCGATAGCCTGTCGGCGCAAATCATGCGATAATCTGGGCATTGAGCAGGAGTAGCGATCAAATGAAAAAAACAATGAAATCCGTTCTGCTGGCCTCGGGGTTGACGCTCGCCGCGATCGCCCCGGCTGAGGCCCAGGGCTTCGAAGGCGCCTATGCCGGGATCTACGCCGGCACATCGTTCAGTTTCGTCGGCTGGATGGGCGGCGTGCAGGCCGGCTACAACTTCGCCTTTGCCGGCGACGCGATCGCGGGCGTCGAGGGGGACGTGTTCGTCACCAACGGCGGCCAGGTCTGGGGCACGGCGGCGGGACGGCTGGGATATGCGCTCAGCCCGGAGATGATGCTGTTCGCCACGCTCGGTGCGGGCACCAACGGCGCCAACACCTACTACCAGATCGGCGGCGGCGGTGAATTCAACGTGACCGACCAGGTCTATCTGCGCGCCGATCTCGACCGGCTGCGGCAATTCTCGGGCGGCGTGCCGATCTACTACGGCAAGATCGGCGCCGGCTACCGGTTCTGAGCCGGCCGCGCCGACCGACCTCGGCACAACCGCCGCCAATCGGGTGGCATCGCCCGGCCCCACTGGCCGGGCGCAGGGATTCGTGACACACTGGCGCCAACCACGGAGGTGCCCCGCATGCGCATGCCTGTCAGACCCGCAATCGTCGCGCTCGCCCTTTGCCTTCCGGCGGCGCTCAACGCCGAGACCGCGCGTTCGTGCTGGCAACCCGGCACGGCGGTCGGTCTGTTCGACTGGGCCGGTTCGCCCTCGACCACCTGCCGCGACGGCACCTGGACGCGGGCCGGGGCCGGGACCACCGCCCCCAAGCCCGCGCCTGCCCCGGCGAAGACGCGCGCAGCGTCCGCGCCCACGGGTTTCAGCTTTTCCGGTGAGGTCTATGTCGGCCTCGCCTGGGCGAAGTGACAACCCGATCCGCACGCGTCACACCGCGACGAAAGCCAACACCGACAGCGCCACAGACACCGCCACCGGCCACAGGAACCCCGCGCCGTGGCGGCCGAACGAGCGGTGGATCACCGAGAAATGCAGCACCGCGCCGACCACGTAGAGCGCGAGCAGCGCCAGCACCGCCGGATGCCCCAGCGCCCCGCCGGGCCGCCCCAGCAACTCGAAGAACCAGCCCCAGCCCGTCACCAGCGCGATTCCCGACCACGACACCGCCATGCCAAGCGCCAAGGGCGTCGCGCGCACCGCCCAGAGCCAGAAGAACGTTGCCGCGATCATCGCGGCCATCGCGGCAATCGCGCCGTAGACCAGCGTGAACACCGCCGCGAACCCTGCCAGTTCATGCGCCGCCGCCAGCGTCGCGCCGACCAGCACGATCAATGCCAATGCCTGTTTCATCGGGCCAGAACCTCTCTCACCGCGCGGTCGAGCGCCGCGGCCGCCCGCCTGTTTCGTTTGATCGCCTCGTCCAGCCGCGCCCCGGCCAGACGGCGGCGCAACCACCGGGTGGCGCGTTTCAACCGGCCCATCACCGCACCCCGTTCCCGGCGGGCAGACGCTCGCGGATGATGGTGGTGATCTCGATCAGGATAGACGAGTTCTTGTCGAGCACGGCCCGCGTGGCCTGGTCCTTTTGCAGATCGCGCCACAAAAGGTAGAAAACCAGAACCACCCAGGGCCCGTGCTCGGCCACCAGCGAGACCAGGAAATCAGGCGCCATTGCCGGCCCGCCAGTCGTCCAGCGCCGGGTTGGCATCGCCGGCCGCCGAGGCCCCGGCCTCGAGCGCACCAAGCGCGGCGAGGTTGCGCGTCACCATCGATGTGCGCAGCATGGTCTGGGTCAGCGCGCGCTGGAACTCCTGCCCCTTGAGCTGGTGGCGCGCGCCGAAATAAAAGCTGACGATGGCGCCCATCAGCCACCACAGCGGCTCGGGCACGAGGGCGAGGCCCTGCATCCGGGCGGCGAACCAGATCGGGTCGGTCATCGCGGCCAAGAACAGCCCCAGCGTGCCGATCGCCAGCGCCGGGCGCGGCAGCCGGTTCAGCCCGTCCATCAGCCGGTCGAACCAGCCCCGCCGCTCTCCCGTAAACTCCGCAGCGAACTCGGCCAGCGCGGCGGCGCGCCAGTCGGCCTCGCGGGCCGCACCCGCTTCGGTGTTTTCGAAAAACACCTCGGCGGTTTCGCGCACCACGTTGCGGCCACCGCCAAAGAGCGCCCCCAGGATCGTGCCGATCAGTCCCATGCCGCCACCCGGGCGCGATGCTCGGCCTCCGACAGGTGATATTTCGGATCGATCATCGCCTCGGCGCGCAGGATCCAGCCGCCCTTGCCGCCATCGCGGCGACGGGCGTATTTGCGGCTGGCGGGGCGCTGATCGGCCAGCCGGTAGTAGTAGTTGCGCCGGGCGATGCCGTAGGCGTCGGCGATATGGCCGGGGGCGGCGCGCGCGGCGGCGCGTGCGGCGGCGATGGTTTCCGGCCCGATCAGCCCGTCGACGGCAACGCTTTGTCCCATCTCGCCCAGCATCCGCTGCAACAGCCGCACCGCGTTGGCACCGGCGTTGATATACATGTCGAACACCCCCGGATGCAGCGCCTCCGGCAGTGCGGCGATGCCCGGAGCCTCGAAATAGTGCCGGATGAAGATGTCGCGCGCCTGCGCGCGGCTCAAGGCGCGCACATCGGCGGTGGTGACGCTGCCGTCGCCGTCCAGATCGAGGCCCAGCCGGCGCATGGTGTGGATCGTCACGCCATGATTGGTGGCGCCGCCCGGATCGTCCGGGTCGTTCACATAGCCGCCCTCGCGGGTGAGAATCTCGTCGGCAATGTCGTGAATGGTCTGCATCGGCCTGCCCCTTTTCGCGGTTTGGGGCAGGATGACGTATTCAGGTTAACGTCTTTGAAAGCATGCGTGCGGTAGGGTTAGGCGGGGCTCAGTCCTCGATCTCGACCACCACCAGATCCCGCTCGGAGGCACCGCGCGCATGATCGAGCGCGGCCTGGTATTCGTCCGAGTGATAGCAGGCCTCGGCAGCCTCCAGGCTGGGGAATTGCGCCACCACCTGGCGGGCGTGATCGCGCCCCTCAAGCTGGACGTAGCGCGCCGAGCGGGCGATGAAATGGCCGCCGTGAAGCGCGATGGCGGGCCCGGCCAGTTCGGCGTATTTGCCGTAGGCCTCGGGGTCGGTGACGGTCACATGGGCTATCCAAAGTGCGGGCATTCTATCCTCCGATCAAGGTTTCAACGGCGGCGATGGCAGCCGCGGCATTGGCGGCATCCTTGCCACCACCCTGGGCCAGGTCGGGGCGGCCACCGCCGCCCTTGCCGCCCAGTTCGGCCACCGCGGCGCGCACCATGTCGACCGCCGACAGCCGCCCGGTCAGGTCGTCGGTGACACCGGCGGCCACCGCCGCCTTGCCCTCGACATCCGCGATCAGCAGCACCGCGCCCGACCCGATGCGCGCCTTGTGTTCGTCGATCAGCGGCGGCAGGTCGCGGCCCGAAACCCCGGACAGGGATTGCGAAATGAAGGCCACCCCGTTGATCTCCTTCGGTTTTTCCTCGGCCTGATTGCCGCCGCCGGCCATCGCCAACTCGCGGCGCAACTGCGCCACCTCGCTGGCCAGCGCCTTGCGTTCCTCGGCCAGCGCGCGCACCCGGTCGACCAGGTCGGCGGGCTGGGTCTTGAGCACGGCGGCAACTTCGGACAAGCGGCGCGCCTCGGCCTCGAGATGCGCGAAAGCGGCCTTGCCGGTCAGTGCCTCGACCCGGCGCACCCCCGCCGAGGACGCGCTGTCGCCCAGGATCACGCACAGCCCGATATCGCCGGTGCGCCGCACATGCGTGCCGCCGCACAACTCGATCGAATAGGTCTGCCCGTCGGTCCCCTTGCCGGTCGCCGCGCGGCCCATCGACACCACCCGCACCTCGTCGCCGTATTTCTCGCCAAAGAGCGCCTGCGCCCCGATCTCGCGGGCCTCGTCCGGCGTCATGATCCGGGTCTCGACCGGCGCGTTCTGGCGGATGTAGGCGTTGACCTCCATCGCCACGTTATCAAGCTGTTGCCGGGTCAGCGCCGAGGAATGGCTGAAGTCGAAGCGCAGCCGGTCGGGGGCATTGAGCGAGCCGCGCTGCGCGACATGTTCGCCCAACTCCTGGCGCAACGCCTCGTGCAGCAGGTGCGTGGCCGAGTGGTTGGCGCGGATCGCGGTGCGGCGCAGGTGGTCGACCGCCAGTTCCGCCCCCTGCCCGCGCCGGATCTCGCCATCCTCGACTTCGGCGTGGTGAAGGAACACCCCCGCCACCTTGCGGGTGTCGGTGACGCGCGCATTGCCGGTCTCGGTGCGGATCAGCCCGGCATCGCCGACCTGGCCGCCGGCCTCGGCGTAGAACGGCGTCTGGTTAACCACGATCTGCACGCTGTCACCGGCCCGGGCCACGTCGGTTTCCGCCCCGTCGGCCACGATCGCGATCACCTGCCCCTCGGCATGTTCGGTGTCGTAGCCCAGAAACTCGGTGGCACCGTGGGCCTCGGCGATGTCGTACCAGATGGTCGCATCCGCCGCCTCGCCCGACCCGGCCCAGGCGGCGCGCGCCTTGGCCTTCTGCTCGGCCATCGCCGCGTCGAACCCGGCGACATCGACCGCGCGGCCCTTTTCGCGCAGCGCATCCTGCGTGAGGTCGAGCGGGAATCCGTAGGTGTCATAGAGCTTGAACGCGGTCGCGCCGGGCAGATCGCCTTGGTCGGGAAGCGCGGCCAGTTCCTCGTCCAGCAGCTTGAGCCCCCGGTCCAGCGTCGCCTTGAACCGGGTTTCCTCGGTCAGAAGCGTGTCCTCGATCAGCACCTGGGCGCGGCCCAGCTCGGGATAGGCCTGGCCCATCTGGCGCACCAGTTCGGGCACCAGCCGGTGCATCACCGGGTCCTGGGCGCCCAGAAGATGCGCGTGCCGCATCGCCCGGCGCATGATCCGGCGCAGCACGTAACCGCGGCCCTCGTTCGACGGCATCACCCCGTCGGCAATCAGGAACGAGGTCGAGCGCAGATGGTCGGCGATCACCCGGTGGTGCACATTGCCCGCGCCATCGGGATCGGCACTGGTGGCATGGGCCGAGGCCTCGATCAGCGCGCGCATCAGGTCGGTGTCGTAGTTGTCGTGCTTGCCCTGCAACAGCGCGCCGATCCGCTCCAGCCCCATGCCGGTGTCGATCGACTGCATGTCGAGCGCGCGCATCGAGCCGTCCTCGAACTGCTCGTTCTGCATGAAGACGAGGTTCCATATCTCGATGAAGCGGTCGCCGTCCTCGTCGGGGCTGCCCGGCGGGCCGCCCGGGATATGCTCGCCGTGGTCATAGAAGATCTCGGTGCAGGGGCCACAAGGGCCGGTCGGCCCCATCTGCCAGAAGTTGTCGCTGGTCGGGATGCGGATGATGCGCTCATCCGGCAGGCCCGCCACCTTCTTCCAGATCGCCGCCGCCTCGTCGTCGGTATGGTAGACCGTGACCAGCAGCTTGTCGGCGGGAATGGCGAAATCCCGCGTCAGCAATTCCCAGGCGAAATGGATTGCCTGGTCCTTGAAGTAGTCGCCGAACGAGAAGTTGCCGAGCATCTCGAAAAAGGTGTGGTGGCGGGCGGTATAGCCGACGTTGTCGAGGTCGTTGTGCTTGCCACCCGCACGCACGCATTTCTGCGCCGTGGTGGCGCGGTTGTAGTCGCGGTGCTCGACGCCGGTGAACAGGTTCTTGAACTGCACCATGCCCGAGTTGACGAACATCAAGGTCGGGTCGTTGCGCGGCACGAGGGGCGAGCTGTCGACGACGCGGTGCCCGTTCTGTTCGAAATAGGTCAGGAAGGTGGATCGGATGTCGTTCAGGCTGGCCATGTCTGTGTCGGTTCCGGCGATGGATTGGCGCCCCGTCGGGCATGGCCCCCGGTTTAGAACCCGCGTTCGCGACTGTCCACAGCAGATGGCGGACCGGGATTGCCGGGGCGGCGTTTTCGATACGCCGCCCCGTCAGAAGATCGGCCCGGCGGATCAGGCCTCCATCAGGTCGTCGCCGGCATCGCCCTTGTCGCCGTCCGGCGCGTTGAAATCCAGCCCGTGGGCAGCGCGGATCTTGTCCTCGATCTCGAGCGCCATCTGCGGATTGTCCTTGAGGAAGGTCTTGGCGTTCTCGCGGCCCTGCCCGATGCGTTCGTCGCCATAGGAAAACCAGGCGCCGGACTTGTCGACCACGCCGGCCTTGACACCGAGGTCGAGCAACTCGCCGGTCTTGGAAATGCCTTCGCCATACATGATGTCGAACTCGACCTGCTTGAACGGCGGCGCCACCTTGTTCTTGACCACCTTGACGCGGGTGGCGTTGCCGACCACCTCGTCGCGGTCCTTGACCGCGCCGATCCGGCGGATATCGAGCCGCACCGACGAGTAGAACTTGAGCGCATTGCCGCCGGTCGTGGTCTCGGGGCTGCCGAACATCACGCCGATCTTCATCCGGATCTGGTTGATGAACACCACCATGCATTTCGAACGGCTGATCGAGCCGGTCAGCTTGCGCATCGCCTGGCTCATCAGTCGGGCCTGCACGCCGACGCTGGAATCGCCCATGTCGCCTTCGAGTTCCGAGCGCGGGGTCAGGGCGGCGACCGAATCGACCACCACCATCGACACCGCCCCCGAGCGCACCAGCGTGTCGACGATTTCAAGCGCTTGCTCGCCGGTGTCGGGCTGCGAGATCAGCAGCTCGTCCAGGTTGATCCCCAACTTGCGTGCATAAAGCGGGTCAAGCGCGTGTTCGGCGTCGACGAAAGCGCAGACGCCGCCCTTTTTCTGCTCTTCGGCAATGCAATGCAGCGTCAGCGTGGTCTTGCCCGAGCTTTCCGGGCCGTAGATCTCGATGATCCGCCCCTTCGGCAACCCGCCGATGCCCAGCGCGATATCGAGCCCGAGCGATCCGGTCGGGGTCGCTTCGATTTCCTGCACCGGGTTGTCCGCGCCCAGCTTCATGATCGAGCCCTTGCCGAACTGCCGTTCGATCTGGGCCAGCGCCGAGTCGAGCGCCTTCTGTTTGTCGCCGTCGCGTTTCTTGTCCATGTCGAATATATCAGCCGTTGCCATTGTTCGGTTCCTTATTCCATACCCGGGGGCAGGCGGCAATCACCGCTCGTGTTCGCCTCTTGTTCTAGATTTCCCTTATGAGATCAAAATGCGAACATTGCAAGTGTTTCCCGTGCCCAGCCTAAGACGGAATTGGTTAACCGAAGGTTTCCGCGCCGAAAAAAAGCGACCGTTTGGCGTTCAGTGAAGCTGTCGGGAAACCGTTTGCGTCAGCTCCGACAGGGAAAACGGCTTGGGCAGGAACACGGAATTCGGGATTCGCGCCTGGTGTTCGCTGATCGCATCCTCGGAATACCCCGAAACGAACACCACCCTCACCCCCGGTCGGGCGCGCAGCGCCTCGGCGACCCAGGTCGGACCATCCATGCCTGGCATCACCACGTCGGTGACAAAGACATCGATCTCGAGGCTGGGGTCGTCCAGCCGGGCCAGCGCCGCCTCGGCGCTGTCGGCCTCGATCACCGTATAGCCGCGCAACCTGAGCGCCCGGGCGGCGAAGGCGCGCACCGCCGCCTCGTCCTCGACCAAAAGCACGTTGCCGCCCGCCCCGGTCCCCAGGTGCGTGGGCGCTGGGAGATCGCCATCATTCGGCGGGCCGGGGTCCGCAAGCAGGATGGGCGCTGCCGGGTCGTGGGCTTGATCGGGCTCGGAATCGGGGCGGTCGAGCACGGGCATCGCGGCTGCGGCCTCGATGTCTTCCAGGTCGGGCGCGTCAAGCCCGGCCATCGCCTCGGCCACACGCGCATCCTCGGCCCGGCTGACCGGCAGGTAGAGGGTGAAGGTCGTGCCCGACCCCATCACCGAATCGGCGAAGATGAAGCCACCCGACTGCTTGACGATACCGTAGGCCATCGACAGGCCCAGCCCGGTGCCCTTGCCGGCGCGCTTGGTCGTGAAAAAAGGCTCGAATATCTTGGCGAGGTGTTCCGGCGCGATGCCGTCGCCCTCGTCGATCACCCGGATGGTGGCGTATTCCCCCGCCGGCACCACGGCCTGATCGCGTTTGAGCGGGGCTTCGAGAAAGACGTTGTTGAGCACCAGCCGGACCCGCCCCGCACCCCCGACCGCGTCGCGGGCGTTCACCACCAGGTTCATCACCACCTGTTCCAACTGGCGCTTGTCGGCGCGCACCGGCAGGATTTCGGACTCGGCCTCGAAATCGACCTGGACCTTTTCGCCGACCAGCCGCCCCAGAAGATGTGTCAATTCGCCCATCGTTTCGGCCAGGTCGAGCTGTTCGGGGCGCAGCGTCTGCTTGCGTGAAAACGCCAGCAACTGCCCGACCAGCGCGGCGGCGCGGTTGGCGTTTTGCGAGATCTGGGTCAGGTCGCTGAAATCCGGGTCGTCGCGCTGGTGACGCAGCAGCAACAGGTCGCAGTGGCCGGAGATCGCGGTCAGCAGGTTGTTGAAATCATGGGCCACGCCCCCGGCAAGCTGACCGATCGCCTGCATCTTCTGGCTTTGCACGAACTGGGTTTCGAGCGACTTGAAGGCAGTGGCGTCGTTCAGAACCGCGACCACCGCCGGCCCGTCTTCGTCGCGAATCTGCTCCAGCGAGATTTGCAGGAACCGTTCGTCGGTGCGCGTCGCGCGCAGGGTTTCGGCGCGCCCCAGGTTGCGCCCGCTCCAGGCTTCGCGCAGCCAGTCCGAGACCGGGCGGCCAAGCCCCTCGACCAGGTCGGAAAGATGCTCGCCTGCCGGTCCGGTCTGGAGCAGCGCCCGGGCGCGGCGGTTGGCGCTCTGGATGCGGCCGTTCTTGTCGAGCTTGACCAGCGGCACCGGAAGCGCCTCGACCAGGCCCCATTCGTCGGGGTCGACGGCGGGGTGCTCGGGCGGCGGCAGCAGGTAGATCTCGCGCCGTCCCGCCGACTTTTCGGACTGGTGCAGCAGCACCCGCTGGGCGCCATCGGCACCGGCGATATGGTGCACCTCGCCGGGGCGCAGCGGCAGGTCGGTGATCACCCCCTCCAGCGTGGTCTCGCGCCCGCCCAGAACGCGGCGCAGCGCGTCGTTCATGTAGAGGATGGTGCCGGCGCGCGACACCACCATCATCGGCAGGCTGATCGATTCGCCGGCGCGGCTGGATGCGCCCGGGCCGGTGATATCCTCGATCCGCCACAGAAAGCCGCGGGCGCCGATCCGGTGCACCGATAGACGGATGCCGCCACCGCGCACCGCCAGATCCTCTTGCGCGGCGCCGATCGCGGCGGCGCGGTTCTGGAGCCGGTAGATCAGGGCGGCGGGGGCCGCGACGTGATCGTCGAGGAGCGCCACCAGCGTTGCCGCATCGCCCGGCCCGAACCGCGACCGGGCGGCGCCATTCAGGTGCAGGATCTGCCCGTCGGTATCGGTCGTGATCGAGGGGGTGGCGTCATCGGCGGTGAATTCGTCAAGAAACCCCGCAACCACCGCCTCGGCGCGCCTGTGACGGGCGGCGATGAGGCGCACGAGGACCAGCAGGGCCAGGAAAATCGCGCCGGTCGCGGCCAGCGCCAGCGCGGCCACCGGGTGCGGCGCGACCCAGGCCCCGGCGAGCAAAACCGCCGAGATCAGCGCAATGGGCAAGGCCCTTGGTGCAAGATCGAGCGCCGCCTGCGTGAGCGGTCGCGGTGACAAGGCGGAATGCGCCAATCCGGGCCCCCTGGTTCGATTCGGTCCGGTGCCATTAGACCGCATCCTCTCTTAATGGAGGCTTAAGCCCACGCGCCCGAACGGGGAGCGATTTTGACAACTTGCAGTTGTTCTACTTTCACTTTTCCAACCGCGTCAAGTGTGCGACGTAAAATCCGTCGCCACCGTCCAGCGGGGTAAACTGCCGTTCCGCCACGGTTTTCCACCCGGGATGGCGTGCATGGAAGGCGGTTATCTGGGCTTGGTTTTCGCGCGCCAGCAGCGAGCAGGTGGCATAGGCAAGCCCGCCACCGGGCGCCACGAAAGGCACGATTTCATTCAGAATTCCGGCCTGTATGCGGCAAAGTTCATCCAGACGCTCCAGCGTCAGATCCCATTTTCCCTGCGGCGCGCGGCGCCACGCGCCCGAGCCGGAACAGGGCGCGTCGGCGAACACCAGATCATGGCCGCCGCGCGCAGCCCCCGGCGCAAGGCGGTCGATCTCGACCCCGGCGCGGGCTGCGCGCGCTGGCAGGTCGGCCATGCGGCGCGGTTCGGAATCATGTGCCGACACCGCCGCCCCGAGGGCCGCGAGCGCGAGGCTCTTGCCGCCGCCGCCCGCGCAGTAGTCAAGCACGCGCATCCCCGGCGTCACCCCCAACAGGTCCACCACCGCCTGGCTGGCCACGTCCTGCAGCTCGACCAGCCCCGACTGATAGGCCCGGCTTTGCGCGACCCGGCGCGCGCCCTCGGTCACCTCGAGCGCAGTCGGGGACAGCGGGTGCGGCGTGGCAACGATGCCCTCTTCGGCCAGGGCTTCGCGCGCCTGCGCCCGGTCGGTCCTGGCAAGGTTCACCCGCAGGAACACCGGCGCGCGGTGGCGCAGGGCCTCCATGACCGGGGCGAAATCCGCGCCAAGCGCGTCCTTCAGCGGGGCAACCAGCCAGTCGGGGCAATCCAGCCGCTCGGCCTCGGACATCGCGCGCGCCTCGCCTTCGCCGGGGGCCAGCGGCGCGGGGGCGTAGCCCTGCCCGGTGAAGACCTCGCCCGGATCGCACCCGGCCGCCGTCAGCGCACCGATCATCAGCCCGCGCCCGGTTTCGGCCCCGCCAAGGGCGGCAAAGCTGCGACGGCAGCGGATCGCGTCGAACACATGGTCGCGGATCGCGGCGCGGTCTTTGGAGCCGGCATAGCGGTTCCTGCGCGCCCAATGGGTCAGCGCCTGCTCGGCATTGGCGCCGCCCAGCCACAGGTCGATCAGGTCGATGGCCGCCGCGACCCGGGCTTCGGGGGTCACGGGTTCACCTTAATATCGGCCCTCAACCCATTCATTTTCCTACCCGATACGGTAGTTCGGGCTTTCGCGTGTGATCTGCACGTCATGGACGTGGCTTTCCTTCAGCCCGGCCCCGGTGATGCGCACGAAATTGGCGTTCTTGCGCATGTCGGGCACCGTGGCGCTGCCGGTGTAGCCCATCGCGGCACGTAGGCCCCCGACCAGTTGGTGCACCACCGCGCCAGCCGATCCCTTGTAAGGCACCTGGCCCTCGATGCCCTCGGGCACCAGCTTGTCGGAGGCCGCGTCGGCCTGGAAATAGCGGTCGGCGGAACCCCGCGCCATCGCGCCGAGGCTGCCCATGCCGCGATAGGATTTGAACGACCGGCCCTGATACAGGATCACCTCGCCGGGGCTTTCATCGGTGCCCGCGATCATCGAGCCGACCATGGCGCAGGATGCGCCCGCCGCGATCGCCTTGGCGAAATCGCCCGAGAACTTGATGCCGCCATCGGCGATCACCGGGACCTCGCCCGCCGCCTCGGCGCAATCCATGATCGCGGTCAGTTGCGGCACGCCGACGCCGGCCACCATCCGCGTGGTGCAGATCGAGCCCGGCCCGATCCCGACCTTGACCGCATCCGCGCCCGCGTCGATCAGGGCCCGCGTCGCCTCGCCCGTGGCGACGTTGCCGGCGACCACCTGCACCTCGTTCGACAGCCGCTTGACCCGCTCGACGGCCAGCATCACGCCCTCGGAATGGCCATGCGCGGTGTCGATCACGATCAGATCGCAGCCCGCGTCGATCAGCGCCTCGGAGCGCTCGAACCCGGCGTCGCCCACGGTGGTCGCCGCCGCCACGCGCAGGCGGCCAAGCTCGTCCTTGCAGGCGGTGGGGTTCAGCACGGCCTGTTCGGTGTCGCGCAGCGTCAACAGCCCGGTCAGGCGGCGATTGCCGTCATGCACCAGCAGTTTCTCGATCCGCCGCGCCCGCATCAGGCTCTTGGCTTCCTCGAGGTCGGCGGGCTCGGCCAGCATCGCCAGGTTGCTGGTGGTCATCATCACATGCACCGGCGTGCTGTCGTCCTCGGCAAAGCGCATGTCGCGGTTGGTGAGGATGCCGACAACGCGGCCTTGTTCGTCGACCACCGGAAAGCCGGTGAAATTGTAGCGGTCGATCAATTCCCTGGCGTCGGCCAGCGTCTGGTTTGGGGTCAGCGTCACCGGGTTGTAGACGATACCGCTCTCGAACCGCTTGACGCGGCGCACCTCGCGGGCCTGCTCCTCGATGGACAAGTTGCGGTGAATGACCCCCATGCCGCCGGACTGGGCCATGGCGATGGCCATGCGCGCCTCGGTCACGGTGTCCATGGCAGAGCTCAGCAGCGGGATGTTGAGCCGGATCTTGCGGGTGACATGGGTGCGGGTGTCGGCGGTCGAGGGCAGCACGCGGCTGGCGGCAGGAACCAGCAGCACGTCGTCGAACGTCAGAGCCTCACGAATCCTCATGGCAGCCTCCTTTGAAGCTTCGTTTGGCGCTTCCCTATTTCACGCATGGGGCGGTTTGGAAAGGGTCTTCGGGCATTTTCCGGCCCGCTTTTGCCGGGCAGGGTCGACAAACCGCCCGGCGCGCGCCCACCATGGCGCAGCGGCGCCGGCCCGACCGGCGCGGATGTGGAAAGGACGATGCCATGACAGACGATATCGGCGCGCGGTTTCGCGCCCTGCACCGGCCGCATGACCCCTTCATCCTCGCCAATGCCTGGGACCGGGGCTCGGCCCGGATGCTGGAGGCGCTGGGAGCCGAGGCCATCGCCACATCGTCGGCGGCGCATGCCTTCACGCTGGGCCGCCCCGATCTGGGCCATGTCAGCCGCGACGAGGCGCTGGCCCATGCCGAGGACATGGTGGCCGCCGTCAACCTGCCCGTGTCGGGCGATTTCGAGAACGGCTATGGCGCATCCCCCGAGACCTGCGCCGAGACCGTGCGGCTGGCTTGCGAGGCCGGGCTGGCGGGGATCTCGATCGAGGACATGGACCTGCCCGAGGGCGTGCCCTACCCGCGCGACCTGGCGATCGAGCGCATCCGCGCCGCTGCCGCCGCCGCCCGGGCGCTGCCGCGTGATTTCGTGCTGGTGGGGCGCGCCGACGGGGTGATGCACGGGAAATACGACCTAGACGAGGCGCTGGCGCGGATGGCGGGCTTTGAGGCGGCGGGGGCCGATTGCCTCTATGTGCCGGTGCCGGGGTCGCTGGAGGCGCAGGCGCGGGTCTGCGCGGCGACGCGGCTGCCGGTCAACGTGCTGGTCGCGGGCGATTTCGCCTCGGTGCCGCAATCCACCTTCGCCGGGATGGGCGCGGCGCGGCTGTCGCTGGGCTCGGCGCTGGCGCGGGCCACGCACCGGGTGATCGCCGATGCGGGCCGCGCGATGTTCGGTGACGGCGATTTCACACCGCTCACACGCAGCATCGCGGGGGCAGAGGTCGACCGGATGCTGAGCCGCGATTAGAGCGTCACGTTGACCTCGCCGCCGTCGATGAGGATGTTCTGGCCGACGATGAACGCGGCCTGGCGCGAGCACAAAAAGGCGCAGGCGGCGCCGAATTCCTCGGGCGTGCCATCGCGCCCGACCGGGTTGCCGGCGACGCGCGCGGCCTTGTGCTCCTCGGGCGTGATACCTTTCGCGTCGGCGTTGTGCGCGTCCAGCCCCCTGATCCGGTCGGTGTCGTGCGAGCCGGGCAAGAGGTTGTTGACCGTCACCCCGGCGCCCGCCACCTGGCGCGACATGCCCGCGACATAGCCGGTCAGCCCGGCGCGGGCGGAATTGGACAGGCCAAGGGCGGCCAGCGGCGCCTTGACGGCGCGCGAGGTGATGTTGACCACCCGGCCCCAGCCCCGGTCCATCATCCCCGGCACCAGCGCCTTGATCAGCGCGATCGGGGTCAGCATGTTGGCATCGAGGGCGGCGATGAAATCGTCCCGCTCCCAATCCGACCATACGCCCGGCGGCGGCCCACCCGCGTTGGTCACGAGGATGTCGACCGCGCCCGCCACCGCCAGAACCGCGGCGCGGCCTTCTCCGGTGGTGATGTCGGCGGCGACTGTCTCGACCGTGACGCCGTAGCGGTCGCGGATCTCGGTCGCCGTGGCCTCCAGCGCCTCGGCCCCGCGCGCGTTCAGGACAAGGTGAACGCCCTCGCCAGCCAGCGCCTCGGCACAGCCGCGCCCCAGCCCTTTGGACGACGCGCAGACCAGCGCGCGTTTGCCTCTGATACCGAAATCCATCTCCGCCTCCCGTGTCCGACTGCCCGTGGACTAACACCGCAGCCTCGATTCGCCCATGCGCCCGTCGCGCGCCCGGCAACAATGCGCGGTGCCGGCCGCAATTGCGCGCGAAACGGCGACAACCCGCTGGCGAGGCCCATGCCACGTGGCAACGATGCCCGCCAAGTTGCGGAAATCATTGACCGGACCGGGGCGCGGCGGCTAGTGTCTCCGAGTCAGCGGTGGGGGTCGCGGGCGGGAGTTGCAATGTCATTTCAACCAACTCATGTGGACGCGCCGGTCCGCCAACTGGCGGTGTTTCCGGCTGAATGTTTCCGTGTCCTGCGCGGCGCCAACCAGGGCGACGCGCTGGGCGACGCCAGCGAGCTGGTGCATGACGATGTCTATGAACTGGATGCCAAGGCCCGGCCAAGCCGCCTTGGCCTGGCGATGGCCCAAGACGGGCGGAGCTTTCACATCGGCCGCGACAGCGCCCTGGGACAGCCCGGCGCGCCGGTCTATCTCGACAGCCTGCTGACCTTCATGGGCAGGGGCGGCACGCTGGAGGCGCTGGTGTTCGTCGAGGTCGACCCGGCCTCCAGCACCATTGCCCGCGTCTACCTGCACCCGCTCGACCGGATCAGGCCGAAATCCGACTATGCGCTGGTCACCATCGACCGCGAGGGCGCGGGCGCGCGTCTGGCCGCCTCGGCGATGGTCGCCTTCACCCGCGGCACGCGGATCAGCATGGCGGACGGGCGTCAGGTGCCGATCGAAGAGCTCGGCGCGGGCGACAGGGTGCTGACCCGCGATTCCGGGCCGCAGGAAGTGCGCTGGATCGGGATGCAGACGGTGCGCGCCACCGGGGCTTTCGCCCCGATCACCATTGCGGCGGGGGCGCTCAACAACGACCGCGCGCTGGTGGTCAGCCCCAATCACCGGCTGTTCATCTACCAGCGCATCGACGCGCTGGGGGCCGGGCAGAAGGAAGTGCTGGTCCGCGCCGGTCTGCTTGTGAACGGCACCACGGTGACGCAGGAGCCGGGCGGCTTTGTCGACTATTTCCAGATCCTGCTGGACCACCATGAGATCCTCTATGCCGAGGGCATCGCCGCCGAGAGCCAGTTCCTCGACACCGCGACCCGCCCGGCGCTGCCCGAGGAGGTCACGCGCCGGCTGAAAGCCGCCACGCCCGACAGCGCCCCCCTGCCCGGCCGCGAGTTGAGCGACCGGGACCTGGCACATCGCCCCGACGCGGCGGCGATGCTGAAACGGGTGTCGATGCTCTGAGGCGCCTACTCGCGGGCGACGATCATCTCCATCTGCGCGTCGTCGGGCCTCACCCCGTCGATGAGCACGGCCTGGCCAAATCCCTGGTCGCCCCGCGCGCGGAGATAGGCACCGTCCGGGCCGTGGAACAGGCCCCAGAGACCCCCGTTGAGCGTATAGACATGCTGCGCGGTCGTGATGTCCCCGGCGAAGTCGGCGTAGATGTTCTTGGTGTTTTCCAGCCGCCCGTTGGCCAGCACCAGTTGCCCGGCAGCGGGCTCCCAGTCTTCAAGGCCCTGGAAGCTGGGGTCGTCGAGATCGGCGATCAGGAACTCGGCCACCTCGAAATCGTCCATCGTTCCCGTCACACTGGCATCGCCGAAATCGACGACCAGATGGGCGTCGCCCAGGATGGCGGTGCCATCCCGATAGATCACGTCGCCGCCCTCTTCCTCGGGCAATTGGCGAACGAAGCCATCTTGCAGAAAAAAAACGCGACGTTGCCCGCATAGCGCGCCTCGCCGTCCGCCGGCACGCCGTCGTCGGGGTCATAGTCCGGCAGGTCTTGCTCAAGCTCTGCCAGCGCTCCGGCCTTGGCGCCAAGGTCCGCCGGATCGATGCCGGTGAGGACGCAGGCGGAGGTGAAGGTGAGGGCGCCGAGGGCGGCGGCGGTGGGGATCAAGCGCATGGGAAATCCTCGCAAGGTGGGATGCTACTCAGTGACCGCGATCAGGTCGAAGCGGCCGTCAAGCGGGGTCTCGCCGTCGATGGTGACATTGTCCCCGAAGTCCCGGTCGCCGTGGGCTAGGATGTATTCGCCGTTCGGCCCGCGGAACATGCCCAGCATTTTCCCGTTCAGCCTGTAGACATGCAGCGCGGTGGTCAGGTCGCCCGCGAAATCGGCATCGAAACGCGTCGTGTTCACCATCGTGCCATTGGCAAGCACGATCTGCCCGGTCGCGGGTTCCCAGTTTTCGAGGTTCTGGAAGCTGTCATCGTCGAGATCGGCCATCAGGAACTCGGCCACCTCGAAATCGTCCATCACGCCCCCAACCGTGCGCGCGCCGAAATCGACCGTCAGGCGGGCATCGCCAAGGATCGCATGGCCGGTGACGGGCGGCGCCTGCGGGTTCGGCCCGTCTTGCAGGTAGAAGGAGGCGACGCCGTCATAGACCGCCTGCCCGCCCTGCGGCGTTTCGACATCGCCGCCGGGGGGCAGCGCATTGTTCAGGGCCGACATCTCGCCCGCTTTTTCGCCAAGCCCGGCCGGGTCGATGCCGGTGAGGACGCAGCCCGGAAGCGCGGCCAGCATGGCCGCCGAAATCAATGCCCGCATGTCGAAATCCCGTTTTTTACCCTTTGGACAATTGCGGCACCGCGCGGGCTTCCTGTCAATCACGCATCTTTGAATGCGACGGGCCAGTGACTGCAAAGCCACACATTTCTTGAACGGTTCTAAGGTGTTATGCCTCAGTCGGCCTCGGCCGCCAGATACAGCTCCACGTCTTCGGCCCCGCTTCCGTTCCGCCGCAAGAGCATGTCGGCGGCATCCGCCCGCGCCTCGATCAACTGGCCGTTGGCGCCGAGAAAGTCGCCGTAGAGTTCGCCCTTTGCATAGTAGGCGTTATCGTCGGTGGTGACGGTGCCCTCGAAATCGGCAAGGAAACCGGTGCCGGCGATGGAGCCGCCGGTGACGCCGATCTCGCCATCCGCGGTCCGGAAGCTGAACGCCGCGCCGATCGGGTTGCCGAGGAACTCGTCGATATCGACATCGCCGTCGAGTTCGGCGACGATGAAGTCGTCGAGCCTGCCGTCGATCGTGGCGGCGTCGAAATCCGCCGTCAGCGCCGCGTCGCCCAGCATCATCACGCCGCCATCGCGGTAGCGCGCGCCGATCCCGACCACGCCGTCATAGTCCGCGGTGCCGCCCTCCGGCATGTCGACCGCAACGCCCTCGGCATCGTCAAGCTCGCCGGAGATGTCCATGTATTCGACCGCTTTGGTCATCAGGCTGATCTGGGCGCAGCCGGCAAGGCCGCTGGCTCCGGCCAGAAAGGCCACCATCGTCGTCATTCGCATGTTTCGGTCCTGCTCTTTTCTTGCTTTTTTTCGCAGAAGGTTACGCCCTGCACCGGTGCGGGGCAATCAGGCCGAAAAAATCGGCGCGCGACTGAGTCCGCAGGGCAACGCTGCCGCTTGCCCCGCCCCCGGCCCGTCGCTATATCGCGCCCATGCTGGACACCGCCACAAACCGCCCGCCCCTGCCGCCCGAGATCGCGCGGCGCCGCACCTTTGCGATCATTTCGCATCCGGATGCGGGCAAGACCACGCTGACCGAGAAATTCCTGCTCTATGGCGGCGCGATCCAGATGGCGGGACAGGTGCGCGCCAAGGGCGAGGCACGGCGCACGCGCTCGGATTTCATGAAGATGGAGCAGGACCGGGGCATCTCGGTCTCGGCCTCGGCGATGTCTTTCGATTTCGGCCCCTACCGCTTCAATCTGGTCGACACGCCTGGCCACTCGGACTTTTCCGAGGACACCTACCGCACGCTGACCGCCGTCGATGCCGCGATCATGGTGATCGACGGCGCCAAGGGCGTGGAAAGCCAGACGCAGAAGCTGTTCGAGGTCTGCCGGATGCGCGACCTGCCGATCCTGACGTTCTGCAACAAGATGGACCGCGAGGCGCGCGACACCTTCGAGATCATCGACGAGATCCAGGAGATGCTGGCGATCCACGTCACGCCCGCAAGCTGGCCGATCGGCATGGGGCGCGACTTTCTCGGCTGCTACGACATGCTGAACAACCGGCTGGAACTGATGGACCGGGCCGACCGCAACAAGGTGGCGGAATCGATCCGCATCGAGGGGCTGGACGATCCGAAACTGGCCGATCACGTGCCGCCGCACCTCTTGGAAAAGCTGCGCGAAGAGGTCGAGATGGCGCGCGAGCTTTTGCCCGCCATCGACCCGGACGAGGTGGCGGCGGGGATGATGACGCCGATCTGGTTCGGCTCGGCGATCAACTCGTTCGGGGTCAAGGAGTTGATGGACGGCATCGCCAAATACGGCCCCGAACCACAGCCGCAATCGGCCGAACCACGCCAGATCGCGCCGGATGAGAAAAACGTGACCGGCTTTGTCTTCAAGGTTCAGGCCAACATGGACGCCAAGCACCGCGACCGGGTGGCGTTCCTGCGCATGGCCTCGGGACATTTCAAGCGCGGCATGAAGCTGACCCATGTGCGCACGAAAAAACCGATGGCGATCTCCAGCCCGGTGATGTTCCTCGCCTCCGACCGCGAACTGGCGGAAGAGGCCTGGGCGGGCGACATCATCGGCATTCCCAACCACGGCCAGCTGCGCATCGGCGACACCCTGACCGAGGGCGAGGCCCTGCGCGTCACGGGCATCCCGTCCTTTGCGCCGGAGCTGTTGCAGACCGTGCGCGCCGGCGACCCGATGAAGGCCAAGCACCTGGAAAAGGCGCTGATGCAGTTCGCCGAGGAAGGGGCGGCCAAGGTGTTCAAGCCGGGCATCGGCTCGGGCTTCATCGTGGGCGTCGTCGGCCCGCTTCAGTTCGAGGTGCTGGCCAGCCGGATCGAGCTGGAATACGGGCTGCCGGTGCGCTTCGAGGCGTCGCAATTCACCTCGGCGCGCTGGGTGACCGGGCCCAAGGCCGCGATGGACAAGTTCGTGAACGCCAACAAGCAGCACATCGCCCATGACCATGACGGCGACGTGGTGTTCCTGACCCGCCTGCAATGGGACATCGACCGGATCGAGCGCGACTATCCCGACCTGACCCTGACCGCGACCAAGGAGATGCACGGGGGATGAGCGCCGACCATACCCGGCGCCCCGCCCCGGTGCGACGTTGAAAGGCCAGCCATGATCCAGACCCTTCTGACCTTCGCGGCCTTCTGGGCGGCAAGCTATGCGCTGCACCTGGCGTTCTACTTCGGACAGGGCGGGCTGATGATCGCGATCAACAACCGCCACCCGGAGCGCCGCATCCAGCCCAGGCGGCGCGGCGAGAAACGGGCGCGGGTCGAGATCATCGCCTCGCTGAAATCGCTGGTGGTGACATCGGGCTGCGTTGCCGGCGGGGTGTTCCTGGCCTGGAACGGCTGGACGCTGTGGGGCCATGTCGAACTGACCTGGTTCAGCGCCATCGGCGGGTTCGTGCTGTCGGTGGTGGTCTATGACGCCTGGTTCTACTGGGGCCACCGCATCATGCACCTGCCCAGGCTCTACAAGCACCATTTCCTGCACCACAAGTCGGTCGCGCCGACGGTCTGGTCGAACTATTCCGACACGCTGATCGACGCCTTCGCGATGCAAAGCTACTACCTCGTCGCGCCGATCTTCCTGCCGCTGGCACCGCTGGTCCTGATCGCGCACAGGCTGCTCGACCATATCAACGGCCAGATCGGACACGCGGGTTTCGAGTATTTCGCCGACCGCACCACGCGCTTTCCCTCGCCGATGCTGTGCACCACGTTTCACGACCAGCATCACGAGTATTTCAACTACAATTTCGCCAATTTCTTTTCGATCTGGGACCGGCTGTTCGGCACCATCCACCCCGACTACGACAAGACCGTGGCCCGGTTCGAACAGGGCTCGCCCACAAAACAGCCCTGAGACAGGCGCGCGCGCCATTTCCTTGACCTTTTCACCGACCCGCAGTAAGCCGCTTTGCATCGAGACGTTTGGCAATCCGGCCGAACGGGCCGCGCGGGTATTGCGGCCGTCCGACAGCCGCAACGCGAAAGGCCCCACTTGACCAAGTTTTCAGACCTGAAACTCAGCCCGAAAGTCCTCAAGGCCGTCGAGGAGGCGGGCTATGAGACCCCCACCCCGATCCAGGAAGGGGCGATCCCGCCCGCGCTCGAAGGCCGTGACGTGCTGGGCATCGCCCAGACCGGCACCGGCAAGACTGCGTCCTTCACCCTGCCGATGATCACCCTACTTGCCCGTGGCCGCGCCCGCGCGCGGATGCCACGCTCGCTGGTGCTGTGTCCGACGCGCGAACTGGCCGCCCAGGTGGCCGAGAACTTCGACACCTACGCCAAGCACGTCAAACTGACCAAGGCGCTGTTGATCGGCGGCGTGAGCTTCAAGGAGCAGGACCAGCTGATCGACCGGGGCGTCGACGTGCTGATCGCCACGCCGGGCCGCCTGCTCGATCATTTCGAACGCGGCAAGCTTCTCTTGACCGGCGTGCAGATCATGGTGGTGGACGAGGCCGACCGGATGCTCGACATGGGGTTCATCCCCGATATCGAACGCATCTTCGGGCTGGTGCCCTTCACCCGCCAGACGCTGTTCTTCTCGGCCACGATGGCGCCCGAGATCGAGCGCATCACCAACACCTTCCTGTCCAACCCGGCCCGCATCGAGGTGGCGCGCCAGGCCACGGCCTCGGCCACCATCGAACAGAAGCTGGTGATGTTCAAACCCAGCCGCCGCGACCGCGCCGCAAGCGAGAAAACCGCCTTTCTGCGCGCGCTGATCGACGGCGAGGGCGACGCCTGCACCAACGCGATCATCTTCTGCAACCGCAAGACCGATGTCGATATCGTCGCGAAATCGCTGCAGAAACACGGCTACAACGCCCAGCCGATCCACGGCGACCTCGAGCAATCGCGGCGCATGGAAGTGCTGCAGGGCTTTCGCGACGGCACCATCAAGTTTCTCTGCGCCTCCGACGTGGCCGCGCGCGGGCTGGATATTCCCAACGTCAGCCACGTGATCAACTACGACGTGCCCGGCCATGCCGAGGATTACATCCACCGGATCGGCCGCACCGGGCGCGCCGGACGCAAGGGCAAGACCCTGATGATCTGCGAGCCGCGCGACGAAAAGAACCTCGACGCGGTCGAGCGGCTGATCGAAGGCAAGATCGACCGGATCGACCCGCCGGGCCAAGCGAGCAAGAGCGATGCGCCGCGCGAGGAAAAACCCCGCGAGGACAAGCCGCGTGACGAGGCGCCGCGCGAGGCCAAGCCGAAAGGGCGCAAGCCCGCCGCCAAGGCCGAGCCGAAACCGGAGGCCAGGCCCGACCCTGCCCCGCAGCCGGAAACCCCGCAAGCCCCGGCGGCAAGCGAGCCGCGCCAATCCGGCTCGTCGCGCGGATCGGCGTCGAAACGATCCGGCGGCCGCGACAAGGGTGTGGTCGGCATGGGCGATCACCTGCCCGGCTTCATCGCCAAGAGCTTCGAAGAACGCCTCGACTGAAGCGCATATTGATCACCTCATCCCGGCCCCGCGCCGGGATGGCCATCGCTCTCCACCCTACCCGCCGGAATCCTGCCCCGCTTCCAGCGGCTCCATCCGGACCAGCCGCGGGGTCTTGACCGCCGCCTGACGGTGCATCATCGCCGCGCGGTATTCACGGTCCTTGACCATCGCGCTGAAAGCCTTGGCCGAGGGGTGTTCGGCGATGAAGGCCAGATCCCAACGCTCGTCCGCCGGACCGATCAGCACCAGTTCCGGCCGCCCGCGCCAGACGATGCGCCCGCCCCCGGCGCGCGCGGCAACGAAAAAGGCCGCCCCGGAGGAGCGGCCTTTCTGTCGGATCACCGGACCCTTATTCCTGGTCGAGCGCCTCAACCGCCTTTTCGAGGTCTTCCTTGCTGACCTCCTTGTCGGCAACCTTGGCCTGCTCGGCGATGTGGTCGATCACCTTGTCCTCGAAGATCGGCGCCTGGATCTGCTGGCGCATCTGGTCGTTCTGCTGGACGAATTCGAAGAACTGACGCTCCTGCCCCGGATACTGCCGGGCCTGGTTCATCACCGCCTGGGTCATCTCGGCGTCGGACACCTCGATCTCGGCGGCGCGGCCGATCTCGGCCAGCAACAGCCCCAGCTTGACCCGGCGCTCGGCCAGCTTGGTGTGCTCGTCGGTCACCTCGATCTCGCCGTGGTCGTGGCCGTGATCCTCGGGGTGTTCGTCGTGGTAGAGCTGATGCGCGATCTGCTTGGCCTCGGCCTCGACCAGCGACGGCGGCAAATCGAAGCTGACGGTCTCATCGAGCAGGTCGAGCATCTTGCGCTTCATCACCGCGCGGGCCGCACCGGCATATTCGGCCTCGAGCCGCTCGGTCACCTGCGCCTTGAGCTGCGCCAGGTCTTCCGCGCCGAATTTCTTGGCCAGATCGTCGTCGATCGCGGCGGGCTTGGGCGCCTTCACGGCCTTGATCGTGCAGGAAAACACCGCTTCCTTGCCGGCCAGGTGCTCGGCGCCGTATTCCTCGGGGAAGGTGACGGTCACGTCCAGCTCGTCACCGGCCTTCACGCCGACCAGTTGCTCCTCGAAGCCCGGAATGAACTGGCCCGAGCCCAGCGTCAGCGGGAAATCCTCGGCCGCGCCGCCCTCGAACTCCTCGCCGTCCACGCGGCCCACGAAATCGAGCACGACCTGGTCGCCGTCCTTGGCCTTGGAGCCCTTCTTGCGGTCCTCGAAGTCCTGCGCGTTCTCGGCCAGCGATTTCAGCGCCCCGTCGACCTCGTCATCCCCCGCCTTGACCACCATCCGCTCGAGCTTGAGCTTGGCAAAATCCACCTCGGGCACGTCGGGCAGTTTCTCATAGGCCAGCTCGACATGGACATCGTCGCCCTCGGACCAGTCCTCGTTGGTCATCTTGACCTCGGGCTGCATCGCCGGGCGGTCGCCGGTTTCCTCGAAATGGCTTCCCATCTTGGCGTCGATGGCTTCCTGCATCGCCTCGCCCATCAGGCGCTGGCCGAATTGCTTCTTGAGCAGCGCCATCGGCACCTTGCCCTTGCGAAAGCCCTTCATCTCGATTTCGGGCTGCGCCTCGGTCAGCTTTTCGTTGACCTTGTCGTCCAGCTCCTGCGCCGTGACAATCAGCTTGTAGGCGCGCTTGAGGCCTTCGTTCAGGGTCTCGGTGACAGACATGTGTTCGTCCTTTGCTCGGGTCAGGCGAAGGGCCGCTGCCCCCCACGGAAAATTTCACGCCCTTCTATGGGGCGATGCACGCCGGTGCAAGCAATTTGCCGGGCAGAGGCACCGCAGGGCGGCACTGGTGCGGGTGAAGGGACTCGAACCCCCACGGATTGCTCCGCCAGAACCTAAATCTGGTGCGTCTACCAGTTCCGCCACACCCGCACGCCGCGCCTTCTAGCAGGACCGCACAAGGCCGCAAAGAGGGGAAGCGGCAAGGTCGGGGCAGAAAATGCTCGCCCGTGAGGCGATCCTTAACTATTCTCGGGCTAACAAGACCGTAATGGCAGCCGAGCAGGCCTTCGATGACACAGACCACGCCTTGGCGGATGCGGCAGGAGTGCCGCGGCCTCTCCGGTATCGGGGCGGGCACCCCGGTGATGACGCCGGGTGGGCCAGTCGCCGCCGGGCGGCTGCGGGCGGGCGATCGGGTCATCACCTTTGACGCCGGGGCGCAGCGGCTGGCGCATGTGTCGGCGAGCGATCTGCCGGTCGCGGCAATGTTGCGGATCTCGCCCGTCGTGCTCACCCCCGGGGACGGGGCGCCCGACATGCTGGTTGCCGCCGGGCAGATGCTGCTGGTCCGGGGCTGGCGGGCGCGGGCGATGTTCGGGCGGGACGCGGCACTGGTGGCCGCCGCACGCATGGCCGACGGCGCCTATATCGCCCCGGTCGGCGGCGTTGGCACGGCGCGGCTGATCACGCTGGGCTTTGCCGGGGCGGCGCGCATCGTCCAGCTTGGCGGCGGCATCGAGGTTCAGGGCGCATGCGTCACGGCCCCGGCAATGGCACCGCCAACCCGCGCGCGGTGATCCGCGCTCAGGTGTTGGCCGGCGGCTTGCCCAGGTGTTTGCGCAACCGCGAAGGCGTCGACTTTTTCTTGTTCTTGAACGGGTTCTTGTCCGCCTGGCTGCGCATGGTCAGGCGAATCGGTGTCCCCGGCATGTCAAAGTCGTCGCGCAACCCGTTGACAAGATAGCGCGAATAGCTTTCCGGCAGCTTCTCGGGATGCGAGCACATCACGACGAACCCCGGCGGCCGCGTCTTGACTTGTGTCATGTAGCGCAGCCGGATGCGCCGCCCGCCGGGCGCCGGGGGCGGATGCGCCGCGATCATGCCCTCGAGCCAGCGGTTGAGCCGCGCGGTCGACACCCGCCGGTTCCAGGTCTCGTAGACCTGCATCACCGCATCGTGCAGCCGGTCCAATCCTTTTCCGGTCTTGGCCGAGATCGTCACCAGAGGCGCGCCGCGCAACTGCGGCAACAGCCGCTCGAACGCCTCGCGCAGGTCGCGCAGCTTTTCCTGCTTGTGGCGCTCGGCATCCCATTTGTTGACCGCGATCACCACCGCCCGGCCCTCCCGCTCGGCCAGGTCGGCGATGCGCAGATCCTGCTGCTCGAATGGCGCTGCGGCATCCAGAAGAACGATCACGACCTCGGCGAACTTGACCGCCCGCAGCCCGTCCGCGACCGAGAGTTTTTCCAGCTTTTCCTGCACCTTGGCCTTCTTGCGCATCCCCGCCGTGTCGAAGATGCGGGTCGGCGTGCCGGACCAGTCGAAGCTGAGCGAGATCGCGTCGCGGGTAATCCCGGCCTCCGGCCCGGTCAGCAGGCGTTCCTCGCCGATCAGCCGGTTGATCAGCGTCGACTTGCCCGCGTTTGGCCGCCCCACCACCGCGACCTGAAGCGGGCGGGCCTCGGTCGGAAGGCGCAGTGCCTCGCCGTCCTCGTCGTCGTCGCCGTCCTCGGGCAGCGCCACGTCGGTCTCGGGGGCCTCGGCCTCGATCAGCGCGGTGCGTTCGGCCATCGCGTCGACCAGCGGCGTCAGCACACTGAGAAGCTCGGCCATGCCCTCGCCATGCTCGGCTGACAGCGGGATCGGATCGCCCAGGCCCAGACCGTAGGCCTCGATCAGCCCGGCCTCGGCGGCGCGGCCCTCGGCCTTGTTGGCGCCCAGGATCACGTGCGCGTTCTTACGCCTGAGGATGTCGGCAAACACCTCGTCGGTCGGCAGCACCCCGGCGCGGGCGTCGATCAGGAACAGGCAGGCATCGGCCATCTCGACCGCGCGTTCGGTCAGCCGCCGCATCCGGCCCGGCAGGCTTTCGTCGGTCGCCTCCTCGAGCCCCGCGGTGTCGATCACGGTAAAGCGCAGCGACCCCAGCCGCGCCGTGCCTTCGCGCAGGTCGCGGGTGACGCCGGGCTGGTCGTCGACCAGGGCGAGCTTCTTGCCGACAAGGCGGTTGAACAGCGTGGACTTGCCCACGTTCGGGCGGCCCACGATGGCGAGGGTAAAGGTCATGGCGTCAGGTCCAAAGGCGTCAGGCAGCCCGCTTACACCGGATCGCCGGTTAACGCAAAGCCACGAGGTCGCCGCGCGTCGTCATCATCACCAGCATGCCGCCCACGGTGATTGGCCGGCTGGCCGCCCCGTCGGGCAGTTCGGTGATCGACACCATGCTGCCGTCCACCGGATTGAAGGCGCGCAGATAGCCGTCGCCCGAGGCGACCCAGAGCTTGCCGCTGGCCAGAACCGGGCCGTAGCTGGGGAAGATCGACTTGAGCCGGCGCGGCTTGTCCTTGGTGTAGCGCGGCAGGTCGACCGACCAGATCTTGTCGCCGTCGCGGGCCGACAGGCGCACCAGCTTGGCCTCGTCGGTGACGAAGAAGACCGCGCCGCCCGCCACCGCCATCATGCCCTGCGCGCCCTCGTCGGCGGTCCACAGGATGTCGCCGCCGAGGCTGACCGCAACCGCGCGGCCCGCCGGAGTCGCGGCGTAGACGGTCGAGCCCGAGACCACGGGTTCGCCGGTGAAGTCCTGCAACACCGCGCTGCCCCGGCCCGGGCGCGAGCCTGCGACGCGCGCCGCCCAATCGGCGCTGCCGTCGCCCCGGTCGATGCCCAGAAGGCTGCCGTTGGCCAAGGGGAAGATCGCGAGGTTGCCCGCCGCCGCCGGTGCCGCAACGCCGGAGACGCCGTGATGCGTCGGCATCCCCGAGATGCGCCAGACGATCCGCCCGGTCGCGGTGTTGACCGCGTAGCCGTTGGAGTTCGCGGTCGCGACATAGACCTGCCCGTTGGACACCGTCGGCGCACCTGTGACCGGCGCGTCGAAATCCTGCCGCCACAGCACCGCGCCGCTGGCCGGGTCGAGCGCGATCAGCTCGCCGAACGTGGTGGTGGCAAAGAGCTTGCCGTCGCCCAGCGCCAGCCCGCCGCCGGTGCCCGCGCCGGCGCGTTCGCGCGCCGGAACGAGGCTCGTGCTCCAGACCGCGCCGCCGCCCATGCTGACGGCGGTGACACTGGCCTCGGCGCCCATCGCATAGATGCGGCTGCCGTCCGAGACCGGCTCGGCGGTGATGCGGGCCTTGCGGCTGTTGCCCGCGCCGGCCTTGGTCGACCAGATCAGCTGCGGCTGCGCCGACAGGGTGGCGTGCGACACCAGGTGGGCGGCATTGCCGCCACGGTGCGTCCAGCTTGCCACATTGACCGCCGGGCCGAGGTTCACCGGCACCGCGCGATTTGCCGCAGGCTGCAAGGCCTCGGCATCACGTGCTGCTGCTGCGGCCACCGCGGCGGGGTCGCTCACGTCATAGCCCGGGCTGCGCGGCTCTTCCCGCATCCCTTCGAGGATGACCTCTTTCGAGCAGCCGGCAACCGCCAGCGCCATGAAAGACACCAGTGCCAGGTTCCGGATCACCGTATTCTGTTTCACGCGCTTGCCCCCCAAGCTCTGCCCTTTTTCGTTGTCTCGCCGCGGCATTGGGCCATCAGGCCCCGTCCGGGTCGCCGCCCAGTGCCACAATCAACTGTGAAGCCCTTTCGCGCAAGGCCCCAGATGCGTCCTGATCGGCAAAAAGCGCCCCGAGACGGGCCAAGGCCGCGTCGGTTTCGCCCAATTCGATCTCGGCCAGCGCGATCTGTTCCTCGGCCAATGCCCGGAACGGCGCCCCGGCCGCGGTCAACGGCGCCAGGTCGGCCTTGCGCTCATCCGCCGGCACCGGGCTGCCCGGCAGCATGGCGCGTTTCAGCGTGGCCAGGTCGCGGTAGAGTGCCGGCAGGGTCGCATCGGCGGCGATCGCCTGCAGCCGCTCGGCGGCAAGTCCGGTGTCGTCGGCCTCGGCGGCGACGATCAGGTCGATCAGCGCGGCCCGGTCGCCGGTGGCCCCGATCGCATCGAGCGCGGCAATGCGCGCCGCCGGGCTTTCTGCCGCCACCGCGGCCAGGATCGCGTCGCCTGCGGCCTGCGCCTTGGCCCGCTCGCGCGCCTTGAGCCATTCGTTGACCGCCGCGCCGCCGACGATCAGCACCACCGCCAGCACCCCGATCCAGCCGTATTTGCGCAGGTAGCCATAGAGCTTGTCGCGGCGGACCTCTTCGGTCACTTCGTCGATGAAGGAGTCGGTGCTGCTCACGGGGTCGGTCTCCGGGTTTCGTGTCGCCTCTCTTTAACGCGAAGCCCGCGCGCTTGCCAAGGGTTGCGGTAAAAGTGATCCAAAGCCGCAACATCTGCCTATAACGCGTCAGAAGCGGTTGAGCCGAAAGCGCAATCGTCTTATCTGAGCAGCACATTGTTCCGTGCGGCCGAGAAAGTGCCGAAAACCCCCGGGGGGCCCATGCGCATTATTCCGATCCTGACCGCGATTGTGGTGGTCGTCGGGTTGTTCCTGTTCGTGTTCGAGCGCGAGGCGGTCCTGCGCTTTGCCGGGATCGAGGCGGCAGAACCTGCGGCAGACGGCACGACGCCCGCCCCTGCCCCCGAGACCGGCACGACCGACACCCCCGCCGGCGTTGCCGTCATCGCCATCGACTCGGAGGCGCGCGAGATCGACAGCGCGGTGATCCTGCGTGGCCGCACCCAGGCTTCGCGCGAGGTCGAGTTGCGGGCCGAAACCTCTGGCAAGGTGGTGTCGGCACCGATCCCCAAGGGAACGCTGGTCGAAGCCGGCGACCTGATGTGCGAGATCGAGATGGGCACCCGCGAGGCCGCGCTGGCCGAGGCCGAGGCGCGACTGGCCGAGGCCCGTGCCAACGCCCCCACTGCCGCCGCCCGCGTCGCCGAGGCCCAGGCGCGGCTTGACGAGGCCGCCATCAACCTCAACGCCGCCGAAAAGCTGGCCACCGAGGGCTTTGCCGCCTCGACCCGGGTGGCGGCGGCGAATTCCGCGATGGAGGCTGCGCGCGCGGCGCTGACGCAGGCGCAATCCGGCGCGTCCTCGGCCGAGGCCGCGATCGAAAGCGCCACCGCAGGCGTCGCCGCCGCCAGGCGCGAGATCGAGCGCACCCGCATCAGCGCGCCCTTTGCCGGCGTGCTGGAAACCGACACCGCCGAACTGGGCAGCCTGCTGCAACCCGGCTCGCCCTGCGCCACGATCCTGAACCTCGATCCGATCCGGCTCGTGGGCTTCGTGGCCGAGGTCGATGTCGACCGGGTCACCATCGGGGCGCCCGCAGGCGCGCGGCTGGCCTCGGGGCGCGAGGTGGTCGGGCAGGTAACCTTCCTGTCGCGTTCCGCCGATCCGACCACGCGCACCTTTCGGGTCGAGGCCGAGGTGGCCAACGCCGACCTCACGATCCGCGACGGCCAGACCGCCGAGATCCTGGTGCAGTCCTCGGGCCGCATGGCGCATCTGTTGCCGCAATCGGCGCTGACGCTCAATGACACCGGCGCGCTTGGGGTGCGCGTCGTCGGCGACGGCAACATCGCCCGCTTCGCCCCGGTCGAAATGCTGCGCGACACGCTGGAAGGCGTCTGGGTCGCGGGCCTGCCCGACACCGCCCGGGTGATCGTGGTCGGGCAGGATTACGTCAAGGACGGCGTCGCGCTCGATGTCACCCTGCGCGAGACCGGCTCATGACCCATATCGTCGATCTGGCCGCGTCACGGGCGCGGATGGTGATCGCCTTCATCGCGGTCACCCTGCTGGCGGGGACGGCGGCCTATTTCGGCCTGCCCAAGGAGGGCGACCCGGATATCGAGATTCCGGCGCTGTTCGTCTCGGTGCCGTTCCAGGGCATTTCCGCCGAGGACAGCGAGAGCCTGCTGGTGCGCCCGATGGAGACCGAGCTGGCCGATGTCGACGGGCTGAAATCCATGACCGCCACGGCGGCGGAAAACTACGCGGGCGTGGCGCTGGAGTTCGATTTCGGCTGGGACCGCTCCAAGGCCATCGCAGACGTGCGCGACGCGATGAACTCGGCCGAGGCGAAGTTTCCCGAAGGCGCCGACAAGTATTCGGTCAACGAGATCAATTTCACCGAGTTCCCGATCCTCGTCATCAACCTGACCGGCGAGGTGCCCGAACGCAGCCTTGTCCGGCTGGCGCGCAGCCTTCAGGACCGGCTGGAATCGGTCGATGCGGTGCTAGAGGCGCAACTGGCCGGCTACCGCGACGAGATGCTGGAAGTGGTGATCGACCCGCTGAAACTCGAAAGCTACAACGTCACCGCCGCCGAACTGCTCAACGTGGTGCGCAACAACAACCAGTTGATCGCCGCCGGGCAGATCACAACGGAGACCGGCGCAAACTCGGTCAAGATTCCGTCGAGCTTCTCGGAAATCTCCGACATCTACGCCCTGCCGGTGAAGGTCAGCGGCGATTCGGTGGTGACGCTGGGCGATCTGGCCGACATCCGCCTGACCTTCGAGGACCGCGCCGGCACCGCCCGTTTCAACGGCGAAACCACCGTCGCGCTGCAGGTGGTCAAGCGCAAGGGCTTCAACCTGATCGACACGGTCGAGCAGGTGCGCACCGCGGCCCTTGCCGCCAAGGCCGACTGGCCCGAGGCGTTGCAGGACGCGGTGACGATGGGCTTTTCCAACGACCAGGGCCAGGTGGTCAAAAGCATGGTCTCGCAGCTCGAAGGCTCGGTGATCACCGCCATCGCGCTGGTCATGGTGGTGATGCTGGCGACGCTGGGGATGCGCTCGGCGCTGCTGGTCGGCTTTGCCATTCCGTCCTCGTTCCTGCTGACCTTCGCGCTGTTTGGCGTGCTTGGCTTCACCGTCAACAACATCGTCATGTTCGCGCTGATGCTGGCGGTCGGGATGCTGGTCGACGGCGCCATCGTGGTGGTGGAATACGCCGACAAGCGCATTTCCGAGGGCGTCGGCCCGATGGCCGCCTATACCGAGGCCGCCAAACGGATGTTCTGGCCCATCGTCAGTTCCACCGCGACCACGCTGTGCGCCTTCCTGCCGATGCTGTTCTGGCCCGGGGTGCCGGGCGAGTTCATGGCGATGCTGCCGCTCACGCTGATCTATGTGCTGACCTCATCGTTGCTGGTCGCGCTGATCTACCTGCCGGTGGTCGGCGGCGTGTCCGGGCGGCTGAGCCGGTCGCTCGACCGGGCCAGCCGGGTCTTGCGGGTGCTGCCGTGGGTGGTGCGCGCGCTGCTGGTGCTGCCGCCGGCAGCACTTCTGTTCGTGGCGGCGATGCAGGTGATCAACCCGGGCTACCTGTTCGGGGGCGAAAGCCCGCTCAGCGGCATCGTCGCGATCCTGCCGGGGATCGTGCTGTTCTTGGTGGCGGCGGTCCTGACCACCATCGCGATGGACGCGGCCAAGATCAAACGCAAGCCCAAGGCGATCAAGTCGGGCTACCGCCGCTCGCCCTTCGGCTGGGTGATCCACGCCATCGCCGGCAACCCGGTGATGCCGCTGGTGTCCATCGTCGTGGTGCTGGGCCTGGTCGCGGGCACCTTCGTGCTCTACGGCAAGAACAACCTTGGCGTCACCTTCTTCGCCGATACCGAGCCGGAACGCGCCATCCTCTACGTGCAGGCGCGCGGCAACCTGTCGATCGAGGAAAAGGACGACATGGTCCTTACGGTCGAGGAACTGGTGCGCACCACGCCGGGCGTCAAGAACGTGTTTTCCTTCGCAGGCGAAGGCGGCATCAACCAGAACACCGGCGGCGCCTCGGGCCCGCGCGACCAGATCGGCCAGATCCAGATCGAGATGGAGACCTGGGAGGATCGCCCCTACACCACCGAAGATGCGTGGTTCCTGGGCTTCATTCCCTATGAACGCCGCATCCCCGACCCCGCCTATGACGGCAATGTCGTGGTCGACGAGCTTGAGGCACGGCTGGCCCATGTTCCGGGCATCCGCACCGACGTGGTGGCTATCGCCGGTGGTCCGGCCTCGGCCAAGGCGGTGTCGCTCAGGCTCAAGGGCGACGACTGGCAGACGCTCCTGGATGCGACCGAACAGACGCGCGAAAAGCTCGAAAGCATCCCGGGCCTGATCGCGTTGGAAGACAGCCGCCCCCTGCCCGGCATCGACTGGAAACTCGATGTCGATGTCGAGGCCGCCGGGCGTTACGGCACCGATGTCGCCACCGTGGGCGGCATGGTGCAACTGATCACCACCGGCCTGCTGCTCGACACCATGCGGGTGGACAGTTCCGACGAAGAGATCGAGATCCGCGTGCGCCTGCCGAAACAGGACCGGGTGCTGTCGACGCTGGACAGCCTCAAGCTGCGCACGCCGCAGGGCCTTGTGCCCCTGTCCAACTTCGTCACGCGAGAGCCTGTGCCGACGCTTGCCCAGATCGACCGGACCGACCAGCGGCGCTATTTCGACATCAAGGCGGGCGTGGCCGAAGACCTCGTGCTGCTGCGCGAAGGCGCCGACGACGCGGGCCGGGTGATGCGCACCGCCGAGGCCGACCGGATCATCGCCGAGGCCGCCGATCCCGGCGCCTATTCCAAGACCGTGATCACCCCGACCGAACGGATCGCGCTGATCACCGACTGGCTCAAGTCCGATCCCCTGCCGACCGGGATCGAGTGGGAATGGACCGGCGACACCGTCGACCAGGCCGAAAGCCAGAGCTTCCTGATCACCGCCTTTACCGGGGCGCTGTTTCTGATGTTCATCATCCTGCTGGCGCAGTTCAACAGCTTCTACAACTCGGTGCTGGTGCTGCTGGCCGTGGTCCTGTCGACCGCGGGCGTGCTGGTCGGGATGATGGTGATGCAACAGCCGTTCTCGATCATCATGACCGGCACCGGCATCGTGGCGCTGGCCGGAATCGTGGTGAACAACAACATCGTGCTGATCGACACCTACCAGGAATATTCCCGCTACATGCCTCGGGTCGAGGCGATCACCCGCACCGCCGAGGCCCGCATCCGCCCGGTGCTGCTGACCACAATCACCACGATGGCCGGTCTGGCGCCTCTGATGTTCGGCCTCAGCCTCGATTTCATCAATGGCGGCTATTCCATCGACGCGCCGGCGGCGACCTTCTGGAAACAGCTTGCCACCGCCGTGGTGTTCGGGCTGGGCATCGCCACGGTTCTGACGCTGGTGTTCACGCCCTCGATGCTGGCGCTGCGCGTCTGGCTGGGGGTCGGCGCCTACAAGTCGGTGGCCGGACTTAAGGCGCTGGCGCTTGGGCGGCAAAGCCGGGCGGCGCGCGACATCGCCCTTGGCCGCACCGCGCGGCGCACCCGCATCGACGAGCTGGTGTGGGATTTCGACGACCAGACCGAGGCCGACGAAGGCGACGAAGCCCCCGCGCCAGAAGATATCGGCATGGTGCTGGAAGAAACCGGCCGGGTCCACGACACCACCATTCTGCCCGAAAGCGGCCGCAGCCCGGAAGAGGACGAGGCGGTGCGCCCGGAAGACGGCTATGACAAGGACGGCAACCCGCTGAAAGCGGCGGAGTAGCGCGGGCGGCGCACGAAACCGCGCGCCCGCGCCCCGGCGGCAAGAGCGGCTACGCCGCTTCCTCGCTGTCCTCTTCGGCGGCCTGGCGCGCCCACATCGCGGCGTATTTGCCGCCGCGCGCCAACAGGTCATCGTGGCGCCCTTCTTCGGTCACCACACCGTCCTCCAGCACCACGATCCGGTCGGCATCGGCCACCGTCGACAGCCGGTGCGCGATGGTGATGACGGTGCGGCCCTTGCCCATCGCCTTGAGGCTTTCCTGGATGTCGCGCTCGGTCTCGGTGTCGAGCGCCGAGGTCGCCTCGTCCAGCAGCAGGATCGGCGGGTTCTTGAGCAGCGTGCGCGCGATCCCCACGCGCTGTTTCTCGCCGCCCGACAGCTTCAGCCCGCGCTCGCCCACCTGGGTGTCATAGCCTTCGGGTAGGCTGACCACGAAATCATGGATGCGCGCGGCCTTCGCCGCCGCCTCGATCTCGGAAAAGCTCGCGCCCTCACGGCCATAGGCGATGTTGTAGCGGATGGTGTCGTTGAACAGCACCGTATCCTGCGGCACCACGCCGATGGACCTGTGCAGGCTTTCCTGCGTCACGTCGCGCACGTCCTGCCCGTCGATGGTCAGCGCCCCGTCCGATACATCGTAAAAGCGAAACAGCAGCCGCCCGATGGTCGACTTGCCCGAGCCGGACGGGCCGACGATGGCCACCGTCTGGCCGGCGGGCACGTCGACATCGATGCCGTGCAGGATCGGGCGCGCCGGGTCATAGCCGAACGACACCCCCTCCAGCCGCACCGCGCCGCCGCTGACCTTGAGATCGGGTGCGCCGGGCTTGTCCTTCACTTCGGCGGGCTGTTCGAGCAGGTCGAACATCTCGCCCATGTCGACCAGCGCCTGACGGATCTCGCGATAGACCGAACCGAGGAAATTGAGCGGCATGGTGATCTGGATCATGTAGGCGTTGACCATCACGAAATCGCCCACCGTCAGCGCGCCGCTCTCGACCCCGAGGCCGGCCATGACCATCACCAGCACCAGCCCGGTGGTGATCACGAAGCTCTGGCCGGCGTTGAGGAACGCCAGCGATTGCGAGGTCTTGACGGCCGCGGTCTCATACCCCGCCATCGCGGCGTCATAGCGCCCCGCCTCGCGCTTTTCCGCGCTGAAATACTTCACGGTCTCGAAGTTCAACAGGCTGTCGATCGCCTTCTGGTTGGCATCGGTGTCCTGGTCGTTCATCTGCTTGCGGATCTTCACCCGCCATTCGGTGACCTTGAAGGTGAAGGCGACGTAGATCGCCACCGTCGCCACCACCACCGCCAGATACCAGACATCGAACAGCACGAAGAACACCGCCGCGACCATCGCCAGTTCGATGATCAGCGGACCGATCGAGAACAGCAAAAAGCGCAACAGGAACTCGACGCCCTTGACACCGCGCTCCATGATCCGGCTGAGGCCGCCGGTCTTGCGGGTGATGTGATAGCGCAGGCTGAGGGCGTGGATGTGCTGAAACGTCTCGAGCGCCAGCGCCCGGAGCGCGCGCTGCGCCACACGCGCGAACACCGCGTCGCGCAGCTGTTGGAACCCCACCGCCAGGAACCGCGCCACGCCGTAGGCCACCGTCAGCCCGATCGCGCCCAGGGCCAGCATCCAGGCCGCCGAAGTGCCGCCATCGCCGGTCAGAAGATCGACCGCCGCCTTGTAGAGCATCGGGGTTCCGACCGAGATCAGCTTGGCCAGCAGCAGAAACGCCATCGAGATGACGACCCGCGCCTTGATGCCCGGCTTGCCCTCGGGCCACAGGTAGGGCGCGGCACGCCGAATGGTGCGCCAGCCCTGCCCCTTGCCGGCGCCCTTGATGTTCGCATCGGTAATTGTCGGTCGTCCGCCCCGCATTCGCGCCATCCCGGTTGCTGAAAGACCACTAGGTAAGGGGCGCGGCGCGAAAAGACCAGAGGCGCGCGCTACTTGGTGCCGGCGGGCGCGGTGTCGTCGTCGGGAAGGGTGAAGACCTGGCCGGGATAGATCCAGTGCGGGTCGCGGATCTGGTTCCGGTTGGCCTCGAACACCTTGACGTAGAGCATCCCCTCGCCATAGCGGTCGCGGGCAATGGCCCAGAGCGTGTCATCCTTCTGCACGGTGATCGACGCGATGCGCCGGCCCGTGCCGGTCGCCGCCTCGGCCTCGGCCTGGGCGGCTTCGAGCACCACCGGGTCTTCGCGCTTGAACGGTGTCTCGACCCGCGAGGTCACGCTGCCATCGGCGGCCACGGCGTCGACACGCAGGGTATAGACGCCCGGCGCCACCTCGGGCAGCGGCGCGCGCCACTGCCCGTCCGGGCCGACCTCGGCCCCCAGCACCGGCAGGTTGTCGAGGTAGATGCGCAACTTGTCAGAGGCGGCCCCGCGCCCGGCCAGCGCGACTTCGCCGCCATCGTCATAGCTGATCGTATCGATCGACAGCACCAGCGCATCGGGCGCGCTGTCCTGCAGCACCGTGATCCCCTCGGGTCCGGCCAGAAGCACGCGGGGCGCGTCCGGCGCGGCGCTGTCCGGGTCACCCGGCGCGTCCGGCGCATCCGCATCCGGCGCGGGGTCGAGCGCGGCCATGTCCGCGGGCGCGGTGTCGGGCGCGGGCGCCGGTTCGATGGTCTCGGGCGCGGCGGCCACATCGGGCGCATCGGCGGCGATGCCGGAGGCTGTGTCGGACGGTGTGTCGGCGGGCATATCCGCAGGCGCCTCGGCCACCGCGTCGCCACCGGCATCGGGGGCGGTGTCAGGGGCGGTGTCGGACGGTGTGTCGCGGGGCGAATCGGCGGGCATATCGGCAGGCGCGCCGGCCACGGCATCGGCGCCGGCCTCGGGGACGGTGTCGGGCGCAGGTTCACCTGGAGTATCCGGGGTCGCGCCCGGCGCCGCGTCAGTTTCGGGCGTGGCCACGGCCTCGGGGGCCGCGCCCGATCCCGGTGCAGGCTCGGCCTCGGGCGCCTGGGCCACCTCGACCGGCGCCACCGCCTCGACGATCACGCTTTCTTCCGACATCAGGAGCGAACCGTCCGGCAAGGTCGCCTGAAGTGTCATCACCCGGGTCACATCGGCGGGCGGCAGGTCGAACAGGGCCACGAAATTGCCCTCGCCATCGGCCTTGGTCTCGGCGGTCTTCAGGTCGTCGATCATCACCGCCACCGGCACCGAGGGCTCGGTGCGCCCGGCCACCACCGCGCCGCCATCGGGCTTGATGCGCACCACGTCGAAGCTGGGCATCAGGGGCGGGGCGGCCTCGGGGGCCACGTCATCCGGCGCGGAGTCGGCTTCGGGCGTCGCCGCGACCTCTGGCGTTTCGGGTGCCGCCGGTGTCTCGGGAAGGGTGGCGACCGGGGGCGTTTCCGGCTCCGGCTGGGGCGCCGGGTCCCTGAGAATGAAATAGCCCGCGATCGCGATCACCACGATCGCCAAAGCGCCCAGGAGCCATCCGCCCCGACCTTGCAAGTTACCGCCCATCTGTCTCGGTCCCGTTTACCCGCGGCCCACTCTTTGCGGCAGACGCTTGAGGCAGCCTATCAAGCTGTTTATCACCGGTCAAAACACTTATAGGGAAAGGCCCGTTCATGACAGCCCCGCAATCCTCGGTCTGCGTCTTCTGCGGCGCCCGTTTCGGCGCCGACCCCGCCTATGCCACCGCTGCCGAAACGCTGGGCACGGCACTGGCCGCCGAGGGCTGGCAACTGGTCTACGGCGCGGGCGATATCGGGCTGATGGGCGCGGTCGCGCGCGCAGCGGTCGCGGCGGGCGGCGACACGCTGGGGGTGATCCCGGTGCACCTGCTGGAGCGCGAGGCGGGCAAGCGCGACCTGGCCCGGTTCGTGGTGACCGAGACCATGCACGAGCGCAAGAAAGTCATGTTCATGAACTCCCACGCCATCGTGGTGCTGCCCGGCGGCGCCGGATCGCTCGATGAGTTCTTCGAGGTGCTGACATGGCGCCAGCTTGGCCTGCATGACAAGCCGGTGGTCCTGCTCAACACCAATGGCTACTGGGATCCGCTGATCGGGCTGATCGACCACGTGATCGGCGCAGGCTTTGCCGAGGCGACGCTGCGCGACTATATCACCGTGGTGCCCGACATCGACGCGCTCATGGCCCGCCTGCGCGCCGCCCTGTCCTGACGCAGGCTCTCGAGCGAGAACATCGCCACCGCGATCCAGATCAGCGGAAAGGCGATCCAGTGCCAGCGGGTGATCGGTTCGGCAAAAATCGCAGCCGCGACAAGGAATTGCAGGCTCGGGTTGAGGTATTGCAACAATCCCGTCATGCCCAGCGGCAGGCGCCGTGCGCCATAGCTGAACAGGATCAGCGGCAGGCCCGTCGCAACCCCGGCGCCCGCCAGCACGAGACTGTCCTGAAGGTCGCGCCCGAAGGCCGCGACCGCGGCTGCGCTCTCGCCGGGCCATCCGTAGGCATGCACCCCGGCCAGCCAGACAATCGCCAGCGGCGCCAGCACCGCGACCTCGGCGGTGACCGACACCACCGGCCCGGCCACCAGCCCCTTCTTGATCGCGCCATATGACCCGAAACTGAGCGCCAGCCCCAGCGAGATCCACGGCGCGACCCCCAGCCCCAGCGTCAGAACCGCGACCGCGACCGCCGCCAGCCCGACCGCCAGCCCGCGCACCCGGTCGAGGCGTTCGCGGAAAAAAACCATGCCGAACAGCACCGACACCAGCGGAAAGATGTAGTAGCCCAGCGATGCCTCGACCACCCGTTCGATCTGCACCGAATAGATGAACAGAAACCAGTTGACCGAGATCGTCAGCGCCGCCAGCAGCACCTTCCACGCGTCGCCGGTTCGGACGATCAGGCGAAAGACCTCGTGCAGCCGCCCCCTCAGCGCCAGCACGATCCCGAAGAACACCAGCGACCACAGCGTGCGGTGCGCCAGCACCTCGAGCGGCGGCACATGCGACACCATGTTCCAGTAGAGCGGCGACAGCCCCCAGATGGTGCAGGCCGCTGCCATCGCGACCATTCCCTTGCCGATCTCGCCCATCGCTCACCCGTCCCCGCTCGCCTCACACCCAGAGGCCAGAGTCGGGACGCAGGGTCAAGCCGATATCCGGGCCGCGTCCCCGACGTGTCAGAAGGTGAAGCCGACGGTGACGCCGCCGCGCACATCCGGGCTGGTGCCATAGACCGCCTGTCCGACCCTGAGATCGCCCGAGAGGCTGATGCCGTTGCCGAAGTCGTGGCTGTAACCGACGCTGGCATGGGCGCGGGTGCGGTTGGGCACGAAGTCGCCGGGGACGCTGAAGGTCGTCATGCCGGGAATGTCGGAGGTGCCGGTCAGCACGGCGGCGGGCGTGCCCAGCGTCCAGTCGACCCCGGCGCCCAGCGACAGGGTGCCCTGCGCGCCGATGGCGATCTCGGCGGTCACGCCCAGCGTCAGGTCGGTGCGCGACACGTCCATCGCGTCGTAGGTGGCGTTGAAGCTCGCCCCGGCCTCGGTATAGGCGGCGCGGGTGGTCTGGTAGTGCGCGATGGCGGCGAAGGGGGTGACCAGCACGCCGGCGAACTCCATGCCGTAGCCCGCCTGTGCGGTCAGGCCCCAGCTTTGCAGCGTTGCCGATCCGGTGGCGAGGTCGACATCGGCCAGCAGCCGGCCGCGGGTGATCTCGCCCTCGGCGCGGCTCCAGCCCAGCGCGGCACTGGCCTGCAGGCCGGTGCCGGCAGCGCCCCCGGCGCTGTAGCGGCCCCAAGCGGCAAGGCCCGCGGCGGACTGCATGTCAAAGCCGTTGTTGGCAAGGTTGGTGCCGGCAAAGCTGGCGGACATGCCCAGGGTAAAGGCATCGCTGAGACCGTAGCCGAAACTGACCGCCCAAGTGCCGTCGACCGTTCGCCGACCGTGGTGGGGTTCTGCGCCGTGTGTCCAAACCCGCCATGCAGCCGCATCGCGATCTGACCGTCCCCGGCCAGAAAGCCCTGGCCCATCGTCTGCCCCAGCGCGCGCTGCTGCTGTGCGGCGGCCACGGCGCTGTCATTGGCCAGCACCGGGAACGAGGCGATCAGGTTGTCGAAATCCTGCATCGCGCCGCGCCAGATGAAGGCGCGCTCTCCGGCGGTCGAGTTCGAAAAGCCCACGACAATGCTGCCATCGGCGCTGACGCCATGGGCATAGCTATACGTTCCCCCGGTCAGCGTGCCGAGGTTCTCCATCTCGGGATTGCCGGCATCGCCCGCCGTTCCACCTTCGACCCAGCGAAAGGCGCGGACTCCCAGCGATGAGGTTGAATAGCCGACGACGACGCTGCCATCGGCATTGACGCCGCGGGCAGCGCTGGAAAACCCACCGTCCAGCGTGCCGAGGTTCTCCATCTGGGGATTTTCGGAATCGCCCGACGAACCACCCTCTGCCCAGCGAAAGGCGCGGACTCCCAGGGACGAATCCGAAGTCCCGACCACGACGCTGCCATCGGCATTGACGTCAAGGGCACCGCTGGATGATCCACCGTCCAGCGTGCCGAGATTCTCCATCTGCAGATTTCCAGAATCGCCCGAGATTCCGCCTGCAACCCAGCGAAAAGCACGGGTGCCCAACGATGAGCCTGAACTACCTACGACGACGTTACCATCGGCATTGACACCGAATGCATCGCTATAGGCGCCGCCGTTCAGCGCGCCGAGGTTCTCCATCTGCAAATTTCCTGAATCGCCCGAGACGCCGCCTGCAACCCAGCGAAAAGCACGGGAGCCCAACGATGAGGTCGAACTGCCGACCACGACGCTGCCATCGGCATTGACGCCAGTAGCTACGCTGTAATTTCCAGCGTCAAGCGTGCCGAGATTCGCCATCTGGGTTCCACCCGCGACCCAGCGAAACGCTCGGGTCCCGGACGCTGAGCCCGCTTCGCCAACGACGACGCTGCCGTCGGTATTGACGCCATAGGCGAAAGAATATCCTCCGCCCGTCAAAGTGCCGAGGTTCTCCATCTCGGCATCGCCCGTCGTGCCACCCTCGACCCATCGAAAGGCGCGTGATCCCGTCGGAGTGTCCGAATAGCCCACCACCACACTGCCATCGGCATTGACGCCATTGGCACGGCTATAGGTGCCGCCCGTCAACGTGCCGAGGTTGCAGATCTCGGTGTCAGCCGGCCCGCCCGGGGGCGGCGTGATGCAGTCCCCCGCCGCCTGCGCCAGCGCGCCGTTTGCGCCCAGCACCGAGGTCACCGCCACGACCGACACGAGGCCGACAGGCCCCTTTGCCCGTTTGACCAAACGCCCACCCATGAATTCCCGCTGTTTCGATCCCGACATCCGACCGGCCTTCCCCTTCAAAAGCCACAATCACCAAGCGACTGCTTCATCACTAACCGTTCTCGTTTCCGGATTCTTTTCGATGCGGCAAAAGGGCTTACGGCGTCCGATGTGGCAGATTTGCCACCAAAAAAAGGCCGCCTCGAAGGGCGGCCTTTTGTGTCGGGTTTCGTTAGCGGTCACATCCGCGAGGCGACGTTTTCCCAGTTCACCAGCTTGTCGAGGAAGTTGGTCAGGTAGGCCGGGCGCTTGTTGCGGAAGTCGATGTAATAGGAATGCTCCCACACATCACACCCCAGAAGCGCGGTCTGCCCGAAGCACAGGGGGTTCACGCCGTTCTCGGTCTTGGTGACCTTGAGCGCGCCGTCCTTGTCCTTGACCAGCCAGGCCCAGCCCGAGCCGAACTGGCCCGCGCCGGCGGCGGCGAAATCATCCTTGAACTTGTCGACCGAGCCGAACGCCTCGACCAGCGCCTTTTCCAGCTCGCCCGGCATCCCGGTCTCTTTCGGGCTCATCATCTCCCAGAACTGGGTGTGGTTCCAATGCTGGCTGGCGTTGTTGAAGATGCCGTTCTGCGCCACGGCACCGGCCTGATAGGTGCCCTTGACGATCTCCTCCACGCTCTTGTCGGCCCATTCGGTGCCTTCGATCAGCTTGTTGCCGTTGTCGACATAGGCCTTGTGGTGAATGTCGTGGTGGTATTCGAGCGTTTCCTTGGACATGCCAAGACCGGCCAGCGCGTCATGGGCATAGGGTAGGTCGGGAAGGCTGAAGCTCATTGGGAAATCCTCCTGTTCTGACAGTTTCTCTCGGACAATAGATGGGCCGTCCCCCGGGGCATGGTCAAGGGGCCGGGGTGCAAAACCTTGTGCTTGGGCGGTTTTTCGGGCGCGACGGCGGCTCAGGAGGGGGCGAACAGCCCCACCTCGCCGCCCGGTCTGGCCGCATTCGCCATCAGATCGAAGGCATAGCGGGCGACCGAGCGGAACACGATCACGTCAAAGCTGGTCTCGTCCGGCATCCAGAACCCCGCCGCCACCTGCGCGATGCGGGTGCGCCGCATCTGTCCCGGCCCGAACGCGCCCGGCGCCACGTCGGCGGGGGTCAGCTTGGCCATGACCTCGCGCACGGCCGTGCCCTCGAGCCGCAGCACCGCGCGGGCGTCCGAGACATCCGCCACCAGCGCGTGCTGGTCCGCCAGCGCCTTGGCAAGACCCGCCGCCAGCCCCGGCGCGTCCTGATGTGCGCAAAACAGCATCAGCTCGTCGGGCGACATCCAGGCCAGCGACACGCCGCCCTTGCCCACGATCGCACCCTGCCCCGGCAACGCCAGCCCGGTCGCCGCCTTCACGGCTTTGGCCAGGCCCTCCGACCCCAGGTCGCCGCGCAGCGTCACCATGCCCACCGGGCCACGGTCCGACACCGTGCAATAGCCCTCGTATGTTGCGCCCTCCAGCGCCGATACCGCCTCAGACATCCTGCTTCGCCCCCGGTTTGTCGAAAAAACAGGTCTCGACCACCCGCGCCCGGATCGGCGCCTTGCCCGCGCCCAGCACCGGGATCTCGACCTCCTCGCCCATCCGCTCCGGCCCGCGATGCAACAGCGCCATGGCGATGCCGCGCCCCAGCGTCGGCGAGAAATAGGTCGAGGTCACGCGCCCTTGGGTGTTGCGCTGCCCGTTCTCGTTCACCCCGTCGGCCACGATATAGGCGCCATCGGGAATGACCGAACCGTCCAGCGTCTCGAGCCCGATCAGCTTCCAGCGCTCCGGGTCGGCCATGTGGGGGCGCTCCTGCGCCCGCTTGCCGAGGAAATCCTCCTTCTTCTTGGAGATCGCCCAGTTCAGCCCCAGATCCTGCGGGATCACCGTGCCATCGGTCTCGTCCCCGATCATGATGAAGCCCTTTTCGGCCCGCATCACGTGCAGCGCCTCGGTGCCGTAGGGCATCACGCCATGCGCCTCACCGGCCTCGACCAGCCGATCCCACAATTCCCGGCCCCGACCCGCCGGAACCGCGATCTCGTAGCTCAACTCGCCCGAGAACGAGATGCGGAACACCCGCGCCGGGATGCCGGCAAGCTCACCCTCGGCCCAGTGCATGAACGGCAACGCCTCTTTCGACAGGTCCATGCCGCCCAGCGCCTCGAGCACCGCGCGCGCCTTCGGTCCGACCACCCCGATCTGGGCAAATTGCTCGGTCAGGTTGGCGGTGTAGACCTTCCAGTCCCACCACTCGCATTGCAGCCAATCCTCCATGTGCCCATGGATACGGTCCGCCCCGCCGGTGGTGGTATGACAAAGCCAGGTGTCCTCGGCCAGCCGCGCCACCACGCCGTCGTCGATCAGAAAACCGTTCTCCGAACACATCAGGCCATAGCGGCATTTGCCAACCGGCAGCGACGACATCACGTTGGTATACATCATGTCGAGAAAGCGCCCGGCATCCGGCCCCTTCACGACGATCTTGCCCAGCGTCGAGGCATCGAGCAGCCCGACATTCGCCCGCGTATTGTTGACCTCGCGGTTCACCGCCTCGGCCAGCGTTTCCGCCCCGCGCGGATAGGTGTAGGGCCTGCGCCAATGCCCCACCGGCTCCCAATGCGCACCGTTGGCCTCGTGCCAGTCGTGGATCGGGCTGCGCCGGAGCGGCTGGAACAACTCACCGCGCGCCTCGCCGGCGATCGAGGCCATCGAGATCGGCGTATAGGGCGGGCGGAAGGTGGTCGTGCCGGTGGCCGGAATGTCCTGCCCCAGCGCCTGAGACAGCACGGCCAAGCCATTGATATTGGACAGCTTCCCCTGATCCGTCGCCATCCCCAGCGTGGTGTAGCGCTTGGTGTGCTCGACGCTCTCATAACCCTCGCGCGCCGCCAGTTCCACGTCCGACACCTTCACGTCGTTCTGGAAATCCAGCCACATCTTGGCCTTCAGTTCCGGCCCCGCCTCTGCCGGCATGATCCAGACCGGCAGGATCGGCTGGGCCTCCTCTGGCTCGGCCTTGGGGGCCGCCTTGCGCGTGACCTTGCCGCCCATCGCCTTGGCCGCAGCCTTGCCCGCGTCATGGCCATCGGCCAACGCTCCGGCCAGCGTCAGCGCGCCCGAGGCCGCACCTGCAGTCACCACGAAGCCTTCGCCATCCGCCCCCGTAGGCGGGCGCGATGGATCGGGGCGAAACAGCGCCTGGGCCTCGTCCCAGACCAGCTTGCCGCCGCAATGCGACCACAGATGCACCACCGGCGACCAGCCGCCGGACATCGCCACGGCGTCGCACCCGATCTCTTCGACCGCCCCGCCCGCGCCCGCCTGCGCCGTCACCGCCACCCCGGTCACACCCTTGCGCCCGTGCACCTTGGCAATCGCGCGGCCCTCCAGCACGCGGATGCCCGCCTCGCGCACCCGGGTGGCGAGCGCGCCGGTCACCAGCGGCCGCGCATCCAGCACCGCCGCCACCTCGCGCCCGGCCTCATGCATCGCCAGCGCGGTGCGATAGGCGTCGTCGTTGTTGGTCACCACCACCACCCGGCGGCCCACCGCGGCGCCCCAGTTCACCAGATAGTCGCGCATCGCCGAGGCCAGCATCACCCCCGGCACATCGTTGCCGGCAAAGGCCAGCGGCCGCTCGATCGCCCCGGTCGCGGTGACGATCCGCCCCGCCCGGATGCGCCAGAGCCGGTGCCTCGGGCGCCCGTCCAGAGGCGTATGGTCAGCCACCCGTTCATAGCCGATGAGATAGCCGTGATCATACACCCCCGCCGCCATCATCCGTCGCCGTAGCGTGACATTCTTTGCCTTTTCAAGCTCTTCCACGACGTTCCGAACCCAGCCCTCCGGGTCAAGCCTGTCGATCTCGCCGCCGTCGACCGGCGCGCGCCCGCCCCAATGCGGCGCCTGCTCCATCACCAGAACGCGCAGCCCCGAAGTCGCCGCCGCCCGCGCAGCCGTCAGCCCGGCCACGCCGCCGCCGACCACCACCACGTCGTAATGCGCATAAAGATGCTCGTACCGATCCGCATCCGCCGCCTTCGGCGCGCGCCCCAGCCCGGCCGATTGCCGGATCGCCGGCTCGAACACATGTTTCCAGGCCCCGCGCGGCGCCATGAAGGTCTTGTTGTAGAACCCCGCCGGCAGGAACCGCGCCAGCGCGTTGTTGACCACCCCGACATCGAAATCCAGCGACGGCCAATGGTTCTGGCTCTCCGCCACCAGCCCCTCGAACAGCTCCGTCGTGGTCGCGCGCTGATCCGGCTCGAACCGCGCGCCCTGCCCGAGGTTGACCAGCGCATTGGGCTCCTCGGCCCCCGCCGCCACAGGCCCGCGCGGGCGGTGATACTTGAAACTGCGCCCCTGCATCACCTGCCCCGCCGCCAGCAGCGCCGAGGCCAGCGTGTCGCCGCGATAGCCGCGCAGGTCACGCCCGTTGAAGCTGTAGGTCAGCGGCTCGGACCGGTCGATCAACCGCCCCCAACCCTCAAGCCGCGCACTCATCGCCCTGCCTCTTCTTTCTGGTCGAAATACCTCGGGGAGCGCGAGGGGCAGCGCCCCTCGCCCCGGTCGGATTGCGTCAGCAATTCGAACACGCTCATCATTTCCCCCCGCGATCCGATTGCCGTTTTTCGATCTTCTCCATCAGCGCCTTGGGTGGCGCGGCGGTCTGCGCCGGATAGGTGCCGTAGACCTCCAGCGTCACCGTATCGCGCGCCGCCAGGAACCACTTGCCGCAGCCCATCGCATGCCGCCAACGCTCGAAATGAACCCCCTTGGGGTTGGCGCGGGCGAACATGTAGCCCTCGAATTCCTCGTCCGACGCACCCGGCCCCTGGCGCTTCAGATGCGCCTCGCCACCGGGGGCAAGCTCGGTCTCGTCGGCTTTGATGCCGCAATAGGGGCACTCCAGGGTCAGCATGTCGCAACGCTCCTCATCCGTCTGCCAAACGCCATCAATGCGCCACCCCCGCGGCCACGCTCTCGTCGATGAAGCGCCCCTCGCGGAACCTCTCCATCCCGAAGGGTGCCGCCAGCGGCCCCGGCGCGTCTTTCGCCACCAGTTCCGCCATCGCCCAGCCCGAGCCGGGGATCGACTTGAACCCGCCGGTGCCCCAGCCGCAGTTGACATAGACCCCGCCCACCGGGGTTTTCGACAGGATCGGCGAGCGGTCGCCGGTCATGTCGACGATGCCGCCCCATTGCCGCAGCATCTTGAGGCGCGAGATCATCGGGAAGGTCTCGACCAGCGCGCGCACGGTTTCCTCGATATGATGGAAACTGCCGCGCTGGGTGTAGTTGTTGAACCCGTCGGTGCCGCCGCCGATCACCATTTCGCCCTTGTCGGACTGGCTCATGTAGCCGTGCACGGTATTGGCCATCACCACCACGTCCATGCAGGGCTTGATCGGCTCCGAGACCAGCGCCTGCAGCGCCACGCTTTCGATCGGCAGGCGGAACCCTGCCATTTCCGCCAGTTCCGAGGAATGCCCGGCCACCACCAGCGCCAGCTTGCCGCACTCGATCCGGCCTTTCGAGGTGTTCACCGCCCTCACCTGCCCGGACTCGGTCTCGACCCCGGTGACGGCGCAGTTCTGGATGATGTCCATGCCCATCGCCGAACACGCCCTGGCATAGCCCCAGGCCACGGTATCGTGGCGCGCGGTGCCGCCGCGTGCCTGCCACAGCCCGCCCAGCACCGGGTAGCGCGGGCCGTCGAGGTTGATGATGGGCACCAGCTCCTTGACCCGCGCCGGCCCGATGAACTCGGTCGCCACCCCCTGCAGCGCATTGGCATGCGCCGTGCGCTGGTAGCCGCGCACCTCGTGATGCGTCTGCGCCAGCATGATCACGCCGCGCGGGCTGAACATCACATTCATGTTCAGATCCTGGCTCAGCGTTTCATATAGCGAGCGCGCCTTCTCATAGATCGCCGCCGACGGGTCCTGCAAATAATTCGAGCGGATGATGGTTGTGTTGCGCCCGGTATTGCCGCCGCCCAGCCAGCCCTTTTCCAGCACCGCGACATTGGTGATGCCGTGGTTCTTGCCGAGGTAATAGGCCGTCGCCAGCCCGTGCCCGCCAGCGCCTACGATAATGACATCATAGCGTTTTTTCGGCTCGGGCGAGGCCCAGGCCCGGCCCCATCCGGCGTGGTGGCGCAGCGCCTCGCGCGCGATGGCAAAAGCTGAATATCGACGCATCGCGCACTCCCTCACACGGGGCGCCAAGGCCGCGCCCGCCCCCTTCTAGCGTGGCCGGGGGATTCGCCCAACCGCTGAGCGGCGATCGGCGGTGGAATTGCGACATCGGCGCACATCCGGTCCCCGGACGGGCCTGAGCGCCCGGATGGGGGTTTCGAGCCGGGCCGCGAAGATATAGATGGGGGGCAATCGAACAGTCGAACCACGGAGAAACCATGGGGTTCTGGATACTGGCGCTCGGCGCCGCCCTCGTCGCCGTCGTGGTGATCGGCTATGCCATGATCGCCAAGCGCGGCTCCGGCACCGCCGAAAGCGCCGCCTACGACATGCAGGTCTACCGCGACCAGCTCAAGGAGCTCGATCGCGAAGCCGCGCGCGGCGTGATCGCCCCGGCCGACGCCGAACGCGCCCGGGTGGAAATCTCGCGCCGGCTGCTCGAGGCCGACCGCCAGCTCAAGTCCGGCCCGACCGCCGATGCCGCCCCCAGGGCCGCCACCTACGGCGCCATCGCGGTCACCTTCGCGCTGATCGTGGGCGGCGGCGGTTGGCTTTATTACGACCTTGGCGCGCCGGGCTATTGGGACATGCCGCTCAAGGGCCGGATCGCCGCCGCCGTCGAGGCCCGCGACAACCGGATGAGCCAGGCCGAGGCCGAAGCCGAAGCCCCGGTCTGGGACGGGCCGCCGCCCGACGCGCCTGCGGATTACGTCGATCTGGTCGAAAGGCTGCGCGCCGCCGTGGCCAGCCGCCCGGACGACCTTCAGGGCCAAAGCCTTCTGGTCACGCATGAAACCGCGCTCGCCAACTACCGCGCCGCGCATGCCGCCAAGGCCCGCGCGATCGCGCTGATGGGCGACGAGGCCACCGGCGAGGATTACGCGCAATATGCCGACCTGATGATCATGGCCGCCGAGGGCTATGTCTCGCCCGAGGCCGAACAGGCGCTCACGGCGGCGCTGGAACGCGACCCGCAGAACCCGGTGGCGCGCTATTATTCCGGGCTGCTCTTTGCCCAGACCGGCCGACCGGACCTGGCGTTCCGGATGTGGCGCGACCTGCTCGAAACCTCCGACCCCGAGGCGCCCTGGGTGGCGCCGATCCGGGGCCAGATCATGCAACTGGCCGCCTTGGCCGGGGTCGACTACCGCCTGCCGGACGCCCCGGCTGGCCCCAGCGCCGAGGATATCGAGGCCGCCGCCGACATGACGCCCGAGGAACGCGCCGCGATGATCGGCGCGATGGTCGACGGGCTGATGCAACGGCTGGCGACGGAGGGCGGCAGCGCCGAGGATTGGGCCAGGCTGATCCGCGCGCTTGGGGTGCAGGGCGATCTGGACCGGGCCAGGACGATCTTTGCCGAGGCGCAGGCCGTGTTTCAGGACCGGCCCGAAGAATTGGCGTTGGTCACCGCGGCGGCCACCGAAGCCGGGCTGACCGGCGAGGCCCCGGCCCCGGCGCTTGAGCGCCCGTCCGCCAATGACATCGAGGCCGCGGGGCGCGCGGCAAGGCTCGACGGGCTGGCGACACGGCTGTCGGACGAACTGGCCACCGCGGGTGGCCCGCCCGAGAAATGGGCCGAGCTGATCGACACGCTGGCCGCAATGGACGAGCCCGCGCGCGCCGCCTCGGTCTGGCGCGAGGCGCAGCAGGCCCTGGCCGGGGATGACGCGGCGCTGGCCATCGTGCGCCGCGCGGCGGTGGACGCCGGGCTGGTGACCGAGTGATTCTTGACGACATCGAGGAGTTCGCCGCGGCGCTGGCCCCGGCGACGGCGCTGGCGGGGCTGGACTTCGGCGACAAGACCATCGGCGTCGCGGTGTCGGACAGCCTGCGCCAGGTCGCGACCCCGCTTTCGACCATTCGGCGCAAGAAGTTCACCCAGGACGCCGAGGCCCTCATGGCCATCCTCGATGCGCGATCCATCGGCGGCATCGTGATCGGCCTGCCGCGCAACATGGACGGCAGCGAAGGCCCGCGCTGCCAGTCGACCCGCGCCTTTGCCCGCAACCTGTCGCGCCTGACCGACCTGCCGATCGGCTTCTGGGACGAGCGGTTGTCGACGGTGGCTGCCGAACGCGCGCTGATCGAGGCGGATACGTCGCGAAAACGTCGCGCCGAGGTGATCGACCACGTCGCCGCCGGCTATATCCTGCAAGGGGCACTGGACCGGTTGAGGCATCTGTGAGCGACGACATCTGGAAACGCGACGAGGCCGACAGCCCCTGCGTCAAGGTCTGCGTGATCGAGCCGGCCTCGGGGCTGTGCCTCGGCTGTCACCGCTCGCTCGACGAGATCGCGGCCTGGCCGAGGCTGGCCCCGGTCGAGCGCAAGGCGATCCTGGCCGCCCTGCCCGACCGCGCGGCCCGGCCCGCCCGCCGCAAGGGCGGCCGCAAGGCGCGGCTGGAGGGTCGGGGCTGAGGCGGAGGGGCCGCACCTGGCCGCTATGCCCTGCCCGTGAGTATTTGGACCAAGATGAAGACGGATGCGGCGCGCCGATCCTGGCGCGGTTGCCTGCGGGCCGGCGGCGGGATCAGAGGTAGTCGGACCGCTGCAGCCCGTATTTCGCCATCTTCTCGTTCAGGGTCCGGCGCGGCAGGCAAAGCTCGTCCATCACCCCCACGATCGAGCCCTTGTGCCGGCGCATGGTGTTGTCGATCAGCATCCGCTCGAACGCCTCGACATATTCCTTGAGCGGCTTGCCCTCGGTGGTGATCGTGGCCGTCTGCACGTCGTCGTGGTCGTTCATCAGAAGCGACGAGATCGTGCCCGAACCGCGCCGCGATTGCAGCACCGCACGTTCGGCGATGTTGATCAGCTGGCGGATATTGCCCGCCCAGGGCGCCTGCAGAAGCTGGGCCGCTTCCTGCGCCGTCACCGTGGGCGCGGGGCAGCCGTATTCGTCGGCGAACTGGTCGGCGAAGCGGGTGAACAGCATCAGGATATCCTCGCCGCGCTGGCGCAGCGGCGGCAGGGTGATGGTCATGGCCGCAAGCCGGTAGAACAGATCCGGGCGCAGGCAATCCTCGCAGGTCTTGCCGCCCTCCTGCAGGTTGCAGATCGCCACCACCCGGGTTTCCGGCGGCGTGCCCTGGTCGTTCATCCAGGCCAGAAGCCTGGCCTGCAACCCCATCGGCAACGCCTCTATATCCTCGAGCACCAGCGTGCCGCCGCGCGCCTGTTCGACCAGCGGCTGGTGGCCGCTGTCGTCCATCGGCCCGAACAGCCGCCGCCCAAGTGTCTCCTCGTCGACCCCGGCGCAGCGCACCACCACGAACTTGCGGCCCGCCTTGGCACCGACCGCATGCAGCGCATGCGCCACCAGCGTCTTGCCGGTGCCGGTTTCGCCGTCAATCAGCACATGGCCGTCGGACTGGCCCAGGTCGAGGATATCCTCGCGCAGCCGCTCCATCACCGGGCTGGCGCCGATCAGCTTTTTCATGATCGTGGTGCCGTCGCCAAGTTCGCGCCGCAGCGCACGCGCATCCAGCGTCATGCGCCGCTGCTGCGTCGCCTTCTTCGCCAGCTTGGTCATCCGGTCGGGGTTGAAGGGTTTTTCCAGGAAATCGTAGGCCCCGACCCTCATCGCCTCGACCGCCATCGGCACGTCGCCATGCCCGGTGATCATGATCACCGGCAGCGCGCTGTCGAGGCTCATCAGTTTCTTGAGGAACTGCATGCCGTCCATGCCGGGCATGCGGATGTCGGAGACCACCACGCCGGGGTAATCCTGGCCCACGGTTTTCAGCGCCTCTTCGGCCGAGGGGTAGGTTTCGGTGTCGAAACCCGACAGCGCCAGCCATTGGCTGATCGACTGCCGCATGTCCTGTTCGTCGTCGACGATCGCGATTTTCATTGCCTGTGCCATCTGTTTCTACCCTTTCGGCCCCCTTCGGGCCGGTTCATCCGGGCCATCCCTGCCCGGTCGGACCCGTGCCGCGCTATTCGGCGGCTTCGATCTCCGATGCGGAATGATGCTCCGTATCTTTCAAGATAGGAAGTTCAACTTCAAAAACAGCCCCGCCGCCGGTGCCGTTTCGCGCCGTCAGCCGGCCGCCGAGGTCGGCCACGATCCCTGACGAGATCGCCAGCCCCAGCCCGACACCGTCGCCGGGCGACTTGGTGGTATAGAACGGTTCGAACAGCCGATCGAAATCCGCCACCCCCGGCCCGTTGTCGCGCACCGAGATCAGCACCACCTCGCCGCCGGTCAGAAGGATATCCACCTGCGGGTTGTCCACCGTCTTGGTCGCGTCGATCGCGTTGCGCAGGAGGTTGATCAGCACCTGTTCCAGCCGCACCCGGTCGGCCTCGACCATCACCGGGTCGCGCGGAATGTTGCGGGTGATGCGGACCTGCCGGCGCTTGAGCTGCGGCTCCATCATCGACAGCGCCGCGGACACGCTTTCGCGCACATCCATCGGTTCGAACGCGTCGCCGCCCTTGCGGGCATAGGATTTCAACTGCCGGGTGATCGCGCCCATCCGGTCGATCAGATCGTCGATGCGCTGGAAGGAACTCAGCGCCTCCTCCGGGCGCTTGCGCTGCAGCAGCAGCTTGGCACCCGCCAGATAGGTCTTCATCGCCGCCAGCGGCTGGTTCAATTCGTGGCTGACGGCAGCCGACATTTCGCCGAGCGCCGCCAGTTTCGAGCTTTGCGCCAGCGTCTGTTCGGCGACCTGAAGGTGCTTCTCGGCCTTCTGGCGCTCGGCGACCTCGCGGTGCAGCGCATCGTTCAACTGACGCAACTCGGCCGATTCGAGCGCGAACAGCCGTGAGCGCGTGGTGGCGCGGCGGCTGATGACATAGAAGGTCAGCGCCAGCAGAATGGCAAAACCCATGATCTCGAGCGCCAGCACCCCGTTCACCCGCTCGCGGACCGATGCGAAGGTGGTGAACGACGCCATGCGCCAGCCCTGGAAGGGAATCCGGGCCTCCTGCCGCATCACGTCGTCGCCGGTGAACAGCGCCTCGGCGGGCAGCGAGGCCCATTCCGCCGTGGCCTGGATGGCGCGCTCGATCGCGCTGGGCGGCGACATTGCGCTCATCGCCTCGGCCTCGGTCTTGCCGCGCCATTTCGGCTCGGTCGTCAGGATGATCTGGCCGGTGCTGTCGGTGACCAGCACGGCGTCCGAGATCCCGGCCCATCCCTGTTCGAATTTCAGCAGGTCGACTTCGACGGCGATCACGCCGATCAACTGGCCGGCGGTCTGAATCCTGCGCGCATAGGTGAAATTGAACCGTCCGATATCGTCCTGGGCGGCGGTGAAGATGGTGTCGGAGGACCGCAGCGCATTCACGAAATACGGCGCCTGACGCAGCGAGGCGCCGAGCTGTTCGCGGTTGGTCGCGGCCACCACCCGTCCGGTCTTGTCCAACAGCACCAGCGAGGCCGCGCCGATCTCGTCGCGGTAGGAAATCAGCCGTTGCGACGAGGTGGCGAAATCGTCCGAATTCAGCGCCCCGATCAGCGTCGGGTCGCGCGACAGCAAGAGCGGCACCACCGAATTGCGCTGAAGCTCGGAAATCAGGTTGCCGGAATAGAGCGCCAGCCGAAGCTCGGCGCGCGTGCGCGTGGTTTCGGTATAGCGTTGGGTCAGCCAGTCGTTCGACACCCAGACCACCGCCACCGCCAGCGTCACCAGAACGATCAGAAACAGCCGGGCGCGCAGCGACAGGCTGGCCGGGGACGGCAGGGTTTCGGCCTGCGGCCGAACGGAGGCGACGGAACGGGCCATTTGCAGAAGTTACGCCGCGCGGGCGCCCGCAACAAGTCAGGCGGCGACCAGCGACTCGACAAGCGAGCGGAACATTGCCACCCCGTCGGTGCCGCCATGCGCCGCATCCACCGCGCGTTCCGGGTGCGGCATCATCCCCAGGACCCGCCGGTTGCCCGACAGAACGCCCGCGATCCGGTCGGTCGAGCCGTTGAGATCGTCGGTATAGCGAAACGCCACCCGGTCCTCGGCCTCGAGCTGGGTCAGGGTCGCGGGGTCGATGTTGTAATTGCCTTCGTGATGCGCCACCGGCAGGGTGATCCGCTGCCCGCGCACGTAGCCGGAGGTGAAGGCGCTGTCGGCGGTTTCCACCGTCAGATCAATGGGTTTGCAGAGAAACTTGAGGTCGGCGTTGCGCATCAGCGCGCCCGGCAGCAGCCCGGTCTCGGTCAGGACCTGAAAGCCGTTGCAGATGCCCAGCACATAGCCGCCGCGCCCGGCATGCGCCACCAGCGAGCGCGAGATCGGCGAGCGCGCGGCGATGGCGCCGCAGCGCAGGTAGTCACCGAAGGAAAAGCCGCCGGGCACGCCGACGATATCGGTATCCTCGGGCAGGTGGTCGTCCTTGTGCCAGACCATGCTGACCTGCGCGCCGGCGCGCTGGAAGGCGACGGCCATGTCGCGGTCGCAGTTGGACCCGGGAAAGACGAGGACGGCGGCTTTCATGGTGCGCTCCCTGGCGGATATGCGGTGCTGATACGCGCGCGGCCCACCAAGATCAAGAGGCGCGGCGCGTGATGGAACCCTCGTCCGTCCGGTGCGTTTTTTCCACGTCCCGGCCGCATGTCAAACGGGCTCGACGGCACGAGGAACGTGGCGGTTTTCCCGTTTTCACGCCACGGCAGCAACGGATTGGCAGGCGAGCCTCTGTCCCGTCTGCGGCCGGGATGCCTCAGGTGTCGAGCGAGATGGAATAGCTTTCGATCACCGTGTTGGCGAGCAGCTTTTCGCACATCTCGGTGACGCTCGCGCGGGCCTTGTCGGGGTCGGTCTCGGCCAGGTCCAGTTCGATCACCTTGCCTTGGCGCACCCCGTCGACCCCTTCGAACCCGAGCGAGCCGAGCGCGTGGCGCACCGCCTCGCCCTGCGGGTCGAGCACGCCCGACTTGAGCATCACATCGACGCGGACTTTCATGCGGCTTCCTTTCCTTCAGACGACCCCGCCCGGACCTTTCGCAATCGTCCCGGCACGGGTTTCAGAAAACCCCTGCCCGCCTCAGTTGATCAGCGTCGGCTTGGTGGCGTGGGTGACATTGGTGGGCAGCACGCCCAGGCGGCGCGCAACCTCGGTATAGGCGTCGGTGAGACTGCCCAGGTCGCGGCGGAACACGTCCTTGTCGAGCTTCTGACCGGTCTCGATGTCCCACAGGCGGCACGAATCCGGGCTGATCTCGTCGGCCAGGATCAGACGCATGTAGTCGTTGTCCCAGACGCGGCCGATTTCGATCTTGAAATCGACCAGCTTGATCCCGACGGCGAACATCACCCCGGCCATGAAATCGTTGACCCGCAGCGCCAGGGCGACGATGTCATCCAGATCCTGCTGCGACGCCCAGCCGAAGGCGATGATGTATTCCTCGGGCACCAGCGGATCGCCTAGCGCGTCGTCCTTGTAGGAAAATTCGATGATCGGGCGCGGCAGCGGCGTGCCTTCCTCCAGCCCCAGCCGCTTGGCCATCGAGCCTGCGGCGAAATTGCGCACGATCACCTCGAGCGGGATGATCTCCACCTGCCGGATCAACTGCTCGCGCATGTTCAGCCGCTTGATGAAATGCGTCGGCACGCCGATATTGCCCAGCCCGGTCATGAAGAACTCGGACAGGCGGTTGTTCAGCACGCCCTTGCCCTCGATGGTGGCGCGCTTCTCGGCGTTGAAGGCGGTGGCGTCGTCCTTGAAATACTGCACCAATGTGCCCGGCTCGGGTCCTTCGTAAAGGATCTTGGCCTTGCCTTCGTAGAGCTTCTTGCGTCGTGCCATGACAAAACCTTTCCTCGCGCGCGGGCCGTTGCACGGCCGCGCCTTGGCCGGCGTATAGTCCAATGCCCAAGGCCCCGCAAGCCGGGCCGGGTGGCCGGCGCGGCGATGCCGACCGCCGCGCGGGGTCCGCAAGGGGGTTGCCTGATCGCACCGGCGCGGGCATATGAGAGCCGAGTTCAACAGGGGATGCCGAAACATGTCCATTTTCGACGACCGGGAAAGCGCGTTCGAATCCAAATTCGCCCATGACGCGGAAATGCAGTTCAAGGCCGAGGCCCGCTGCAACAAGCTCTTGGCGCTCTGGGCCGCCAAGAAACTCGGCAAGCCCGAGGACGCGGTGGCGGCCTATGTCGCCGAGGTGATCAAGTCCGATTTCGAAGAGGCCGGGCACGAAGACGTGGTGCGCAAGGTCGCGGGCGACCTGGGCGATGCCTCGTCGGCGGACGAGGTGCGGCTGAAGCGGGCCGAGTTCCTGGCCCAGGTCAAGGCCGAGCTGGTCGCCGAAAACTGATCAGCGGCGACGGCTCAAAATCCGCGCGCCGGCCATTGGGTCGGCGCGGCGCGGGCGGCCGGGGCAAACGCTCGATACGCGATGAGACCACAACACCCGCGCCGGGATGGCCCCGCGCGGGTGCATTAACGTCTGCTCGCAAGCGCCTTTAATCCGAGACCTTTTCCTCGACCACAGCCGCGATTGCCTCGGCCCGGGCCGCGATCTCGGCCAGCGTGTCGGTCACCGCGTCCGGCACCTGCGAGGGCTTCAGCGCATCGCGCGCCTCGGCCAGTTCCGCCTCGAGCTGGGCGATGCGCTGCTCGGCAAGCTGCAGGTTGTCCTCCATCCCGGCGGTGCGGTCCGCGAGCATCAGGCCCGACATCAGAAGCATCCGGCTTTCGGTCAGGTGGCTCATCTGGCTGACCAGCGTCGACGCCTCGGTATTGAGCATCTCGGCGGCGGCGTGCAGGAAGTGTTCCTCGCCCTCCTGGCAGGCAACCTCGAAATTGCGGTTGCCGATGGTAATGGTCACGTCAGGCATCCGCGGCCCCCTGTTCTGCCGCCGCATGGCGGTCGGTCATGTCCTCGATCAGGCGCGAGACCTCGCCCAAGACCGCGTCGACCTCGGTCCGGTCCGCGTCCTGGGCGGCGCGCAGCGCGTCAAGCTCGGCCATCATCGACTTGTTCACAAGGTGCGGCTCGGCCACGCCCTCGGCGATTGCCTCGCGCAGGGCGGCGTTGTTGGCGCGCAACTCGGCATTGACCCGGGTCAGGCGCGCGATCGCCGCCTCCTCGGCCTCGAGCAGCCCGCGCAGCCGGTCGACCTCGTTGGACAGGGCGCGCACCGTGCCATCCTGCTTTTCCTTGATCGCCAGCACCCGCGCCTCGAGCTGCGCGTTGGCGGTGCGTTCCTCCTCGAGTGCGGCCCGCAGGCCGATCACCTCGTCGCTGTCGGCGCCCGGTTCGGGGGCCTTTACCAGCGCGTCCAGCCCGATGCCGATCCGGTCGAGCGCCGTGGTGATCCGGCTTTGCAGGTCGGTTATGTCGCTCATTCTCTGCCCACTCCCAGTTTCTTCTGCAAGACGCGGACGCAACCGGAGGCGGTGGCGTCCGGGCCAGTCCTGCCCCGCACCCCGATGCGAATCGCCTCCGGAGCCGGGCAAGGGCAAGTTTAACCAATGGCCAGGGGAATTGCGCCCCCTTTGCGGTCAAGCACTTGGCCCGCGTGCTTGACCCAAGCGCCCCGGCTGCTATCACCGGCCCGCAATAGGGCCCCAGACAAGGACAGCACGCCGTGGACATCGCAACGCTTCGCAACACACACCCCGAACACTGGATGCGCGCGGCTGCCGTGCGCATGCTGGCGGTGGACGCCGTGCAGGCGGCCAACTCCGGCCACCCCGGAATGCCGATGGGCATGGCCGACGTGGCCACCGTGTTGTTCGAAAAACACCTGAAATTCGACGCCTCCAACCCCGACTGGCCCGACCGCGACCGTTTCGTGCTGTCGGCGGGCCATGGCTCGATGCTGCTCTATGCGCTGCTGCACCTGACCGGCTACGAGGACATGACGCTCGAGCAGATCCGCAATTTCCGCCAACTGGGCTCGATCACCGCCGGGCACCCGGAATACGGCCATGCCAAGGGGATCGAGACCACCACCGGCCCGCTGGGCCAGGGTCTGGCCACCGCGGTCGGCATGGCGATGGCCGAGGAAGCGCTGCGCGCCCGCTTTGGCCGCAAGGTGCAGGACCACTACACCTATGTCATCGCCGGTGACGGCTGCCTGATGGAAGGCATCTCGCACGAGGCGATCGGGCTGGCCGGGATGCAGAGACTCGGCAAGCTGATCGTGATGTGGGACAACAACAATATCTCCATCGACGGCGAGATTTCCCTGTCCGACGTGACCGACCAGCGCAAACGCTTCGCGGCCGCCGGCTGGCAGGTTCTGTCCTGCGACGGCCACGACCCCGAGGACATCGACCGCGCGCTGACCGCCGCGAAAGGCTCGAACAAGCCCACCCTGATCGACTGCAAGACCCACATCGGCCTCGGCTCGGCGTATCAGGACAGCGCCAAGGCGCACGGCTCGCCGCTCGGCGCCGAGAACATCGCAAAGCTGCGCGAAGTCTATGGCTGGTCGCACCCGGCCTTCGAGGTGCCCGAGGACATCCGCGGCCAGTGGCGCGAGATCGGCGCGCGCGGCGCCGAGGCCCGCGAGGCGTGGGAGGCGCGCCTGGGTGCCCTCTCCGACCAGCGCCAGGCCGAATTTGCCCGCGTGTTTGCAGGCGGCACGCCGCGCCGGCTGTCCGCGACCATCAAGGCGCTGAAAAAGCAGGTGTCCGACGAAGGCCCCAAGGTCGCGACCCGCAAGAGCTCGGAAATGGTGCTCGAGGTGATCAACCCGATCATGCCCGAGACCATCGGCGGCTCGGCCGACCTGACCGGCTCGAACAACACCCTGACCGCCGGCCTGGGCATTTTCGACCCTTCCAACCGCAAGGGCCGTTACGTGCATTTCGGCATCCGCGAACACGGCATGGCGGCGGCGATGAACGGCATGGCGCTGCACGGCGGCCTGCGCCCCTACGGCGGCACTTTCCTCGCCTTCACCGACTATGCCCGCGGCGCGATGCGGCTGTCCGCGCTGATGGGCGCGCCCGTCACCTACGTGATGACGCATGACTCGATCGGCCTTGGCGAAGACGGCCCGACCCACCAGCCGGTCGAGCATCTGGCGATCTGCCGGGCCACCCCCAACACCTGGACCTTCCGGCCCTGCGACACGGTCGAGACCGCCGAGGCCTGGGAACTGGCGCTGACCTCGACCTCGACGCCGTCGGTGCTGGCGCTCAGCCGCCAGGGCCTGCCGACGCTGCGCCGGGAGCACAAGACCAAGAACCTCACCGCCCAGGGCGCCTATGTGCTGGCCGAGGCCACCGCCAAGCGCCGCGCGATCCTGATCGCCACCGGCTCGGAGGTCGAGATCGCGATGGCGGCGCGCGAGACACTGGAGGCCGAAGGCATCGGCACCCGCGTCGTCTCGATGCCGTCGATGGAGCTGTTCGCGGCCCAGGACGAAAGCTACCGCCGCAAGGTGCTGCCCGCCGGCCCGGTGCGCGTCGGCATCGAGGCGGCGCGGCGCGAAGGCGGCTGGGATCGCTGGCTGCTGGGTGAACGCGGGCGCGAGGCCAAGCAGGCCTTCGTCGGCATGGACAGCTTCGGCGCCTCGGCCCCCGCCCCGGCGCTCTACCAGCATTTCGGCATCACCGCCGAGGTGGTGGTGGCCAGGGTCAAGGAATTGCTCGGCTGAACTGGACCGCCGAGCAACGTCAGAATACAATTCCGCCGTCCGGCTTCGGCCCGGCGGCCCTCACGCCTTTCCCTTGAACACCGCCCCCCAGACCGGAGCGATCAGTCGGGTGCCGATCGGGATCAGCACCAGCCCCAGCGCCAGCCCGAACACGCCGTCCATCGTCGCCCGCGCGATCCAGGTCACCGTCGGCGCCAATGCCTCGGAGGCCAGCCCGCCCACCAGCCCGGCCCAGTGGTGGATGAAATCGTAGATCGGGTGCCAGCCCAGAGTGTGCATCCCGTGCACCACGATGTTGCCGCCGACCCAGAGCATCGCGGCGGTGCCCACGATGGTCAGAAGCCGCAGGAACCCCGGCATCCCGCGCACCAGCATGCAGCCGGCCTTGCGGGTCAAGGCCCATTCGCCGCGCTCGGCCATGACGAGGCCGATGTCGTCGGCCTTCACGATCAGCGCCACCGGCCCATAGACAGCCGCCGTGACCCCGATCGCCACCACCGCGAGCGTCGCGGCGTCCATCCAGATGGTCGAATGCGGGATCGCGGCCAGCGCGATGGTCATGATCTCGGCCGACAGGATGAAGTCGGTCTTGATCGCCCCGGCCACCTTGGTTTTCTCCAGATGGGTCGGATCGCCGGGAACCTTCGGGGCCGCGTCGACGACATGTTCGTGCGGAAACAGCGCGTGCCAGATCTTCTCGGCACCCTCAAAGCACAGGTAGGCCCCGCCCAGCATCAGCAGGGGCGAGATCAGCCAGGGCGCGAAGGCCGACAGGATCAGCCCGGCGGGCAACAGGAACAACAGCTTGTTGCGGATCGAGCCGCGTGCGATCTTGCCGACGATCGGCAATTCGCGGGCCGGGGCGAACCCGACCAGGTATTTCGGCGTCACCGCGGCGTCGTCGATCAGCGCACCGGCGGCCTTGGCCCCGGCCTTGGCCGCCTGCCCCGCGATATCGTCGACCGAGGCCGCCGCCACCTTGGCAATCGCCGCAACGTCGTCCAGAAGTGCCAGTAGTCCGCTCATGCCCGCCCCGATCCGCCTGTGATTTGCGCGACCCTACCGCAACTGCACGGGCGGACAAAACCCCGCACATGCCCTTCCGGGCGCGCGGCGAATTTCCTTGCCCGGCGCGGGGGGATGCGACAGAAACCGGGGCATGACCAACAGGATCGCCCTCGGCCTTGCCCTGATCATCATCGCCGTCTTCGCGCTCGACGCCTTCGCGTTCGGCGGCGGGCTGCCGGTGTTCCTGGGCCGCAAGCTCTATGCCCTGCTCGATTGGCTGGCGTTCTGGCGGTAACGCAAACATCGGCTTTGCGACACTGTATCACTTGACCTCCGGGCGAAAATCGCGACCTTGGCCGCGGCTGCCCCCACGCGCCGTGCGGGGCTATTTTGAGCTTCTGGAGGTCACATGACGGTCAAGGTCGCAATCAACGGATTCGGGCGGATCGGGCGCAACGTGTTGCGCGCGATCATGGAATCGGGACGCAACGATATCGAGGTGGTCGCGATCAACGATCTGGGTCCGGTGGAAACCAACGCCCACCTGATGCGCTACGACTCGGTGCACGGCAAGTTCCCGGGCACCGTCAAGGTGGTGGGCGACACCATCGACGTGGGCCAGGGCCCGATCAAGGTGACCGCGATCCGCGACCCCAAGGAACTGCCGTGGTCGGATGTCGACATCGCGCTGGAGTGCACCGGCATCTTCACCGCCCGTGACAAGGCCGCGGCGCATCTCGAGAACGGTTCCAGCCGGGTGCTGATCTCCGCCCCCGGCGCGGGTGCGGACAAGACCATCGTCTATGGCGTCAACCACGACACCCTGACCGCCGAGGACACGGTCGTGTCGAACGCGTCCTGCACCACCAACTGCCTGTCGCCGGTCGCCAAGGTGCTGAACGACACCATCGGCATCACCCGCGGCTTCATGACCACCATCCACTCCTACACCGGCGACCAGCCGACGCTGGACACCATGCACAAGGATCTCTACCGCGCCCGCGCCGCGGCGATGTCGATGATCCCCACCTCGACCGGGGCGGCCAAGGCCGTTGGCCTGGTGCTGCCGGAACTGAACGGCAAGCTCGACGGCGTGGCGATCCGGGTGCCGACGCCCAACGTCTCGGTCGTCGACCTGGTGTTCGAAGCCGCCCGCGACACCACCGTGGACGAGGTCAACGCCGCCATCCGCGCCGCCGCCGATGGCCCGATGAAGGGCATCCTCGGCTATACCGACGAGCCTCTGGTCTCGATCGACATCAACCACGACCCGCACAGCTCGGTCTTCCACATGGACCAGACCAAGGTGATGGACGGCACCATGGTGCGCATCCTGACCTGGTATGACAACGAATGGGGTTTTTCGAACCGTATGGCCGACACCGCCGTCGCGATGGGCAAGCTGATCTGACCCCAATGTGAAAAACACCAGGAAAGCCCGGCCAGCGCCGGGCTTTTCTCTGCGCCCCACGCAAAACGGAAGGGCGGCGATGATCATCTCACATGAACACAAGTTCATCTTTCTCAAGCCGACCAAGGTCGCCGGTTCCTCGGTCGAGCTTTTCCTCAGCGATCTGTGCGGCCCCGATGATGTGATAACCCCGGTCTACGGGATCGTGTTTGGCGACGATGACGAAATCCAGTGCAAGCGCCTGGGCATCAGGGGGCCGCAGAACTATCGCGAGAAGCTTCGCAACCTGGGCCTGCATGAATGGCTCTTGGCGCTGGAGGTGCGGCTGGGCCTGCGCCACCCGCACGCGGTCAGGAAACTGTTTAGCTTCAGCGACCACCAGATCGCCGAGACCGTCCGAGAGCGGGTCGGCGCGCGGATCTTCGAATCCTACGAGATAATCTCGATCCTGCGCGACCCGTTTACCTTCGCGGTCAGCCGCTACAACTATGACATGGCCGTGCGGCGCAAGACCCCGGAGGAACTGTCTTTCGCGGACTTCGTGATGAACAATCCCCAGGCCCTCGTGCAGAACAAGAAGATCACCGCGATCGACGGCAGGGTGATCGTCGATACATGGCTCAGGTTCGACAGGCTGGATGAGGATCTTCAGCGGTGGCTTGCCGGGCGCGGCCTGCATTCGCGGTTCAGGATCGGCGACATCAGGCTCAAGGATTCGCGCAAGCTGCCGCACAAGGTGGCATTCGAAGATTGCTACCGCGGCAACCAGGACGCCATCGACCTGATCAGCCTGCTGTGGAAGCCAGAGATCGCGGCCCACGGCTTCGACATCCCCCCGTCCACCTGACGCCCCTGCCCGGCCGACCGGCGGCAATCCGCCATGCGCCCGGCGCAACTCCGTTATCGCTACCACGGGGATTGCGCTGCGGTGCAGCATTCCTATCTTGAGGCCGAACGCAACCGGTCAGCAGGAAAGGAGACCGCCATGACTGCTTTCGCCACCCTGCGCAGGACGTTGGAGAAACGCGCCGAATACCTGCGCGTCAAACGCGAGATCGAGGCACTGCCGGTCGAGCTTGCCGTCGAGGATCTGGGTATCTACCCCGGCGACGCCGACAAGATCGCGCGCCGCGCCGTCTACGGCTGAACGCCGGGCGCGTCGCTCAGACCTTGCCCAGCTTCTCCAGCAGCCGCATCCGCACCTCCGGCGTCACGAAGCGTGACACGTCGCCGTCGAGCCGGGCGATCTCCTTGACCAGTTTCGAGGCGATCGCCTGGTATTTGCCCTCGGCCATCAGGAACACCGTCTCGATGCTGTCGTCGAGAATGCGGTTCATCCCGACCATCTGGTATTCGTATTCGAAATCCGCCACCGCGCGCAGCCCGCGCACGATGATCTGCGCGCCGACATCGTTGGCGCAGTCGATCAGCAGGTTTTCGAACGGATGCGCCACGATCTCGGTGCCGGTCTCGGCGGCCAGCTTGGCACAGGCCGCCTCGACCATCTCGACCCGCTCCTCGAGATCGAACATCGGCCCCTTGTCGCGGTTGATCGCGATGCCGATCACCAGCCGGTCGACCAGCACGCAGGCCCGCCGGATGATGTCGATATGGCCCAGCGTGATCGGGTCGAACGTGCCGGGATAAAGGCCGATGCGCATGAGAACTCCTGTTTTTCTCGCGCGCAGGCAACATCATGGCATGCGCGAATGCAAGAATTTTCTGCGCTGCGGCGTCAGTAACCCATGATCATGTTCTTGAGGTCTTCGGCCTGACGCGACAATTCGTCCAGCCGCGCCTTGACCACGTCCCCGATCGACACCAGCCCGATCATCTCGTCGCCTTCCATCACCGGCATGTGCCGGAACCGCTTTTCGGTCATCTGCTGCAGCACCTCGATGGCACGGTCGCCGGGTTTGCAGGTGATCAGCTCGGCAGTCATCAGGTCGTCGACAACGTCTTCCATGCAGGTCGTGCCCCGCCGCCCCAGTTCGCGCACGATGTCGCGTTCCGACAGGATGCCCAGCGGCCGCGTGCCGTCCTCGGTCACGATCACCGCGCCGATCCGCTTTTCCGACAACAGGGCCGCCGCGGCGGCCACCTTGGTGCCCGGCTTGACGCTGAGGATGCCCTGGGTGGGCTTGTCTTTGAGGATCTGGCTGATGAGCATCTTCGGTCTCCGACTTTTCGTTGGGCGCGCTGTCCGCGGCCTGGTTCCCCTCGCGCCATGTCAACCTTGCGCGCGGCCCAAAGGGTGTCAAGTGCGCGCTTCGAGCCGCGCCACTTCGGCGCGCACCCCGTCGAGCACCATCCCCGAGACCCGCGCAAGGCGTTCGATCCGGGCATCGCCGGCATGGCGCAGCAGATAGAAGGTGCGGGTCAGCGAAATCGCCTCGGGCAACACCTTGCGCAGCCCCGGCGCGAAGGGCAGCGCGAAATCGTGCACGATGCCCAGCCCCGCCCCCTGGCGCAGCATGTTGAGCTGCACCGACACCGAGTTCGACCCCAGCGTCGCATGGTCCGCGCCGATCTCGGCGAGGTAGTCCAGTTCCTTGTCGAAGATCATGTCGGGGATGTAGCCGATCACCGGATGGCCGGCGATGTCGTCGAGGCTCTTGATCGCCGGACTACGCCGGATATAGCCGCGCGAGGCCACCAGGTGCAGGTGATAGTCGGTGATCTTCTGCACCGTCAGCCGCCCGGTCTCGGGCGGTGACACGGCGATGGCGATGTCGGCCTCGCGTTTCGACAGGTTGACCACCCGCGGCAGCGCCACGACATGCAATTCGAGGTCGGGATGCTGGGCGGCGATGCGGGCGCAGACCTGCGGCAGCAGGAAATTGGCGCAGCCATCCGGCGCGCCGATGCGCACCTGCCCCGACAGCGTGCCGGTCTGCCGGTCCAGCGCCTCGGCACCGCGCATCACCGCCTGTTCGGCCTCTTCGGCATGCACCATCAGCCGGGTGCCCGCCTCGGTCAGCCCGTAGCCCTGGGGCGAGCGCGCGAACAGCGGCGCGCCCATCACTTCCTCCAGCCGGGCGATCCGCCGCCCCACCGTGGCCGGGTCGCGTTTCAGCACCCGCCCGGCTGCCGACAGGCTTTCGCCCCGGGCCACCGCGAGGAATATCCGCAGATCGTCCCAATCGAGGTCCATCTCCGCCCCTCCCCTTGCGTTTACGCAAAACGCTTTTGGAAACTTGCCTCTGTTCGCGGCATTTTTGCAAGCCTAATGTGCGGGGGAATTTTCAGGAGGAATATCATGTACCAAGTCGAACACTGGATCGACGGCAAGGTCGTCAAGGGCACCTCGGGCCGCTACTCGGATATCTTCAACCCCGCCACCGGCGAAGTGCAGGGCAAGGTCGCGCTGGCCACCAAGGAAGAGCTTGACGCCGCCGTGGCGCGCGCCGCCGAGGCGCAACCGGCCTGGGCCGCGGTCAACCCGCAGCGCCGCGCACGGGTGATGATGAAGCTGGCCGAACTGATCAACCGCGACATGGAGAAACTGGCCGAGACCCTCAGCCGCGAACACGGCAAGACCCTGCCCGATGCGCGCGGCGACGTTCAGCGCGGGCTCGAGGTGGTCGAGGTCTGCATGGGCGCGCCGTCGATGCTCAAGGGCGAATACATGAACGACGGCGGCCCGGGCATCGACCTCTACTCGATGCGTCAGCCGCTGGGTGTCGTGGCCGGCATTACGCCGTTCAACTTCCCCGCCATGATCCCGCTGTGGAAACTCGCGCCGGCGCTGACCGCCGGCAACGCGATGATCATGAAACCGTCCGAACGCGATCCGTCGGTGCCGATGATGCTGGCCGAGCTTCTGCAAGAGGCCGGACTGCCCGATGGCGTGTTCCAGGTGGTGAACGGCGACAAGGAAAGCGTCGACGCGATTCTCGACAACGACACCATCCAGGCGGTCGGCTTCGTCGGCTCGACCCCGATCGCGCAATACATCTATGGCCGCGCCTGTTCCAACGGCAAGCGCGCGCAGTGCTTCGGCGGCGCCAAGAACCACATGGTGATCATGCCCGACGCCGACATGGACAAGGCCGCCGACGCGCTGGTCGGGGCCGGCTTTGGTGCCGCGGGCGAACGTTGCATGGCGATTTCGGTGGCGGTGCCGGTCGGTCAGAAGACCGCCGACGCCCTGATCGAACGCCTCGTGCCGCGCATCGAAAAGCTGAAGGTCGGCCCCTACACCGCCGGCGACGACGTGGATTACGGCCCGGTGGTCACTGCGGCTGCGAAACAGCGCATCGAGGGCCTGATCGCCTCGGGTGTCGAGCAGGGCGCGAAGCTGGTGGTCGACGGGCGCGATTTCTCGCTCCAGGGCTACGAGGAGGGCTTTTTCGTCGGCCCGAGCCTGTTTGACAACGTCACGCCCGCGATGGACATCTACAAGCAGGAGATCTTCGGCCCGGTCCTCAGCCAGGTGCGCACCGACAGCTATGAAGAAGCGCTGAAGCTGGTGATGGACAACGAATACGGCAACGGCACCGCGATCTTCACCGCCGATGGCGACACCGCGCGCGACTATGCCAACCGGGTCAACGTCGGCATGGTCGGCGTCAACTTCCCGATCCCGGTGCCGCTGAGCTATTTCAGCTTTGGCGGCTGGAAGAAGTCGGGCTTTGGCGACCTCAACCAGTATGGCGCGGATGCGTTCCGGTTCTACACCAAGACCAAGACCGTCACCGCGCGCTGGTTCTCGGGCATCAAGGACGGCGGCGAGTTCCACTTCAAGGCGATGGACTGAGCCTGACCGCCAGACCTGACGAAACGCCCCGGGAGATGCTCCGGGGCGTTTTTTCGTGGCCGATTGGCACCTTTCCGCTCACCTCGCATCACGTTCCGGCGAGGGCGCATCGGGCATCTGGCCTTACCGCGCCGGCGTTGGTAATCGACCTGAAACATCCACTTTCAGCGAGCAGGATACGGACATGACGAAATCGACCCTGACCCGCCGCGGCTTCATCGCCGCAGCCGCCTTTACCCCCTTCGCGCCCGCGATCCTGCGGGCCATGCCCGCAACCCCCCTGCCCGACACCGGGGCCGAGGCCGAACCCTTCACCCGCCACAATATCTCGAGCTTCCGCACCGAGCGTTGGCAGGATCATTTCGAGACCCTCGGCAAGGGCGCCATCGTCTGCGACACGATCAGCCGGGCGCTGCATTTCTGGTCGGGCGACGGCGAGACCTACAGGCTCTACCCGACCTCGGTGCCGCGCACCGACGAATTGACCAAGCGCGGCTATACCGAGGTTGTGCGCAAGAAGGTCGGCCCGACCTGGACGCCCACCCCTTCGATGCACGAACGCATCCCTGGCCTGCCCGACGTGGTGCCCGCCGGCCCGGACAACCCGCTGGGCACGCATGCGCTCTATCTGTCCTGGCCCGCCTACCTGATTCACGGCACCCATGACACGCGCAAGATCGGCCGCAAATCCTCGGACGGCTGCATCGGGCTTTACAACGACAAGATCGCCGAGCTGTTCGAACTGGTTCCGGTCGGCACCCAGGTGCGCCTGATCTGACGACATCTGCCGGGCAAGGTGGCGAAAGCCTTGCCCGGCAACGGATTTCCTGCGAACCTGACCCCCACAGGCTTGGGGAGAGGCGATGGCCAGGGAAATCCCGGACTTCACCATCGGCATCGAAGAGGAATACCTGCTCGTCGATCAGGAAACCCTCGAACTCGCGGTGGCGCCGAACAGCCTGATGGACGCCTGCAAGGCCGACCTCGACGAACGTGTCAGCCCCGAATTCCTGCAATGCCAGATCGAGATCGGCACCCATGTCTGCCGCGCCACAGCCGAGGCGCGCGAAGATCTGGGGCATCTCAGGCGCACCGTATCGAAACACGCCCGCGCCCACGGGCTCGAGGTGATCGCGGCCTCGTGCCACCCGTTCGCGGACTGGAAGGACCAGCACCACACCGACAAGGAACGCTACAACGACCTGCGCCGCGATCTTGGCGGCGTCGCGCGGCGGCTGCTCATCTGCGGCATGCATGTGCATGTCGGGATACCGGACGAAGAGGACCGCATCGACATCGTCAACCAGCTGTCCTACTTCCTGCCGCATCTTCTGGCGCTGTCGGCCTCGTCGCCCTACTGGCAGGGCGAGGATACCGGGCTCGACAGCTACCGCCTGACGATCTTCGACAACCTGCCGCGCACCGGCCTGCCGCCGCAGTTTTCAAGCTGGGCGGAATATGCCCGTTCGGTTCAGGCGGTGGTCGACCTGGGGTTGATCGAGGATGCCTCGAAAATCTGGTGGGATCTGCGCCCCTCGGCCCGGTTTCCCACCATCGAGGCGCGGATCTGCGACGTGTCGCCCCGGATGGAAACCACGCTGACGCTGGCCGCACTGGTGCAATCGCTGGCGCGCTGCCTGTGGCGGCTGAAGAAACGCAACCAGCGCTGGCGGCTCTATGCCAACTTCCTGATCGCGGAAAACCGCTGGCGCGCGCAACGCTACGGGGTGCGCGGCGGGCTGATCGACTTTGGCCGCCACGAAGTGGTACCGATGGAGGTGCTGGTCGAGGAGTTGATCGAGCTTGTGGCCGAGGACGCCGAAGCGCTGGGCTGTCTCGCCGAGGTCGAGGGGGCGCGCACGATCCTGTTGAACGGCAACGCCGCCGACCGCCAGCGCCGGGTTTACCGCGATGCGGTCGAGTCGGAATTGCCGGTGAACGAGGCGCTGCGCGAAGTGGTGCGGCATCTGATCGCGGAGTTTCACGCCGATCTCTGAGCCGGACCATTGACCGCGCCTTGCATCCCTGCAAAGCCTCTTTGAGGGATTTCGGGTTGAGATTTGCGCGGAAACCCGATCAATTCCGGAATTGAACATCGGTTCAATTCAAGCGCTCCGGCGACAGGGAACACCGGGGCCAGTATCGTCGGCGCGGCACCCCCGCGCGGACCAGCCGGGAGGAACGCTGGGCATGGATTTCGCACTTTCCGAGGAACAACAGGCCATTTTCGACATGGCCCATGCCTTCGGGCAGGAGCACATCGCCCCCTTCGCGCGCGACTGGGAGCGGCAGGGCACCATTCCGAAAGACCTGTGGCCGAAGGTGGCCGAGCTTGGGCTGGGCGGCATCTATGTCTCAGAAGAGCACGGCGGATCGGGTCTGACCCGGCTCGACGCCACTCTGGTGTTCGAGGCGCTGGCGATGTCCTGCCCGGCGGTCGGGTCGTTCCTGTCGATCCACAACATGTGCGGCGGCATGATCGACAAGTTCGGCAGCGATGACGACAAGGCGCGCTGGTTGCCCGATCTGACCTCGATGGCCAAAGTGTATTCCTACTGCCTGACCGAACCCGGATCGGGATCGGATGCGGCCGCGCTGCGCACCCGGGCCGAGCGGACCAACGAGGGCTGGAAGCTGAACGGCACCAAGGCGTTCATCTCGGGCGGCGCCTATTCGGATGTCTATCTGTCGATGGTGCGCACCGGCGGCGACGGGCCGAAAGGCATCTCTGCCATGATCATCGAGGACGGCACCCCCGGCCTCAGCTTTGGCGGGTTCGAGGACAAGATGGGCTGGCGCGCGCAGCCGACCGCGCAGGTGCAGTTCGACGATTGCACCGTGCCGCAGGACAACCTGATCGGCGAGGAAGGGCGCGGCTTTGTCTATGCGATGGCCGGGCTGGACGGCGGGCGGCTCAACATCGCCGCCTCAGCGTTGGGCGGGGCGCAAAACGCGCTGGATCTCACGCTGGCCTACATGGGCGAGCGCAAGGCGTTCGGGCGCACCATCGACCAGTTCCAGGCGCTGCAGTTCCGGCTGGCCGAGATGGAGGTGAAACTGCAATCGGCCCGCACCTTCCTGCGCCAGGCGGCGTGGAAGCTCGACAACGCGGCCCCCGACGCGACCAAGTTCTGCGCCATGGCCAAGATGTATGTCACCGACGCCGCCTTCGACGTGGCCAACCAGTGCCTGCAACTGCACGGCGGTTACGGCTATCTGGCCGACTACGGCATCGAGAAGATCGTGCGCGACCTGCGGGTTCACCAGATTCTCGAAGGCACCAACGAGATCATGCGGCTGATCGTGTCGCGCCAGATGCTGGCGGACCGGGGCTGATGGAGCCGCGCGATGAGTGACGACATCCATATCCGCAAACTGGGCCGCGCGGGCCGGATCACGCTCGACCGGCCCAAGGCGCTGAATGCGCTGACCTACGAGATGTGCCTGGCGATCGAGGCCGCGCTGGACGGCTGGCGCGGCGACCCCGAGGTCGCGCTGATCGTGATCGACGCCGTGGGCGAGCGCGCCTTTTGCGCCGGCGGTGACATCCAGGAGCTTTACGACACCGCCAGCGCGGGCGATTTCGCCTATGGCCGCCGTTTCTGGGCCGACGAATACCGCATGAACGCGAAACTCGCGGAATACCCGAAGCCGGTGGTCGCCTTGATGCAGGGCTTTACCATGGGCGGCGGCGTCGGTGTCGGCTGCCATGCCTCGCACCGGGTGGTCTGCGAAAGCTCGCAGGTGGCGATGCCCGAGGTCGGCATCGGCCTCGTGCCCGATGTCGGCGGCTCGCTGCTTCTGGGCCGCGCGCCGGGGCGCCTGGGCGAATACCTCGGCACCACGGCGGCGCGGATGGGTCCGGGGGATGCGATTCTTGCGGGCTTTGCCGATCACTACATCGCGCAGGAACACTGGCTCGACCTCATCGCGATGCTGGAGCAGACCGGCGACGCGGGCGCGGTGACACACCTGGCCGCGCCGCCGCCCGAGGGCACGCTGGCCAGCCAGAAGGCCGAGATCGACCACCTGTTTTCCGGCAGCCGGGCCGAGATCGTCGCGTCCCTCGAAGAGGACGACAGCACCTTCGCCCAGGGCACGCTCAAGGCGATCCGCCGCAATTCGCCCCTGTCGGTGGCCTGCGCCATCGACCTGATCCGCCTCTCGCGCGCCGCCGGAACGATCCGCGCGGCCCTTGGGCTGGAATACCGCTTCACCTACCGCTCGGCCGAGTTCGGCGATTTCGTCGAGGGCATCCGGGCCGCGATCATCGACAAGGACCGCAATCCGCGCTGGCAGCATGCGCGCCTCGAAGACGTTACCGACGCCGACGTGGGCCGGATGCTGGCAGAGCTTGGGGATACCGCGCTGAGCCTCGAGGCGCACCAGATGGGAGAAAGCACATGAAGATCGGATTCATCGGACTTGGCAACATGGGCGGGCCGATGGCCGCCAACCTCGCGGCGGCGGGCCACGCGGTGACGGGCTTCGACCTTGCCGCCCCGATGCCCGAGGGCGTGACCAAGGCGGCCAGTGCCGCCGAGGCCGCGACCGGCGCCGACGTGGTCATCACCATGCTGCCCAACGGCAGGATCCTGCGCGCGGTGGCCGCCGAGATCATCCCGGCAATGGCTCCGGGCGCGGTGTTCTGCGACTGCTCCACCGTCGATGTCGACAGCGCCCGCGCGGTCGCCGCCGACGCCGAAGTTGCCGGGCTGGGCGCGGTCGACGCGCCGGTCTCGGGCGGGGTCGGCGGCGCCACGGCGGGCACACTGACCTTCATGGCGGGTGGGTCGGATGCGGCCTTTGCCAAGGTCGCGCCGCTCTTTGAAATCATGGGCCAGAAGGCGGTGCATTGCGGCCCCTCGGGCAACGGCCAGGCCGCCAAGATCTGCAACAACATGATCCTGGGCGTCACCATGATCGCCACCTGCGAGGCCTTCGCGCTGGCCGACAAGCTGGGGCTCGACCGGCAGAAGATGTATGACGTGGTCTCGACCTCGTCGGGCTACAGCTGGACCATGAACGCCTATACCCCCGCCCCCGGGATCGGGGCGAAAAGCCCGGCCGACAACGACTACAAGCCCGGGTTCGCCGCCGACCTGATGCTCAAGGATCTGCGCCTGAGCCAGCAGGCCGCCGAGGCCGCCGACGCCGACACGCCGATGGGGCTGGCCGCGATGCAGCTCTACGAGACATTCGTCGAGCACGAGGACGGCGCCGGCAGGGATTTCTCGGCCATGCTGCCCCGGTTCGAAAAGCGCGGGCGCAGCTAGCGCCCGACACCGGACAGAGTGCCGCGCCCTCTTCAATCCAAAGCCGGCGCACTTACGTAAGATACATGACAAGCATTTGTCATGAAAGGAGTCCCTCATGTTCAAGACCAATGAAGGCACGATCGACCGGGGTCTTCGGGTGATCATCGGTGCGGCGCTTATCCTGGGCTATTTCCTCAACCCCGACGGGGCCTGGAGCTGGGCCTATTGGCTGGGCCTGATCCCGCTGGTGACCGGGCTGGTCGGCTGGTGCGGCATCTACGCGGCGCTCGGGATCAACACCTGCAAGACCAAGACCTGAAGGTCTCCTGACAGGCACAGCACCGGGGGCCGTCTGCCCTCATGACCCGGTCCGCGGCGCGGACCGGGCAGCGCCAACGGCATTTCAGGAACAAGCACTGGCCGCGTCGCGCCTAGTCTTTCAGGCCGCGCAACACACCCGGCAGCGCCTCGGGCAGATCCTCGGCGATCAGGCCCGGGCCGAAACCGCGCGCGGCCTCGACATGCAGCCAAGCCGCCAATGCCGCGGCGTTGACCGGCGCCAGCCCGCGTGCCAGAAGCCCCGCGATCAACCCCGCCAGCACGTCGCCCGCCCCCGCCGTGGCCAGCCAGGGCGCCGCACGCTCATAGCTCGCCGCGTTAAGCACGGCGCGCCCGTCCGGGGCGGCGATCACCGTGTCCGGCCCCTTGAGCAGCACGGTGCAACCCGCCCGACGTGCCGCCGCGCGGGCCGCATCGAGCCGTGAGAACGCAGCACCGTCGCCAGGCGGCGCGGCGAGGCGGTCGGCGAGGTCGGGAAACAGCCACGCGAATTCACCGTCATGCGGCGTCAGCACGCAGGCCGGGTGCAAATGGTCGAAAAGCGCCGAGGGCGTGCCGCTGTAAGCGGAGAGCGCATCGGCGTCGAGCAGCGTGGCCCGGCGCGCCGCCAGCACCACCGGCACCAGATCGCGCGCCCGCTCATGCCCCAGACCGGGGCCGAGGCAGAGCGCGTTCAGCCGGCTGTCGTCCAGGATGCGCGCCAGCACCGGCGCATCCGCCACCGGCGCCAGCATCACCGCGTCAAGCCGTGCAGCGTTCTCGCCCAGCGCATCGGGCGTCGGCCCCAGCGTCACCAGCCCGGCCCCGACGCGCAGCGCGGCCCGCGCCGCCAGCCGCGCGGCCCCGCCCCGCCCCGGCCCGCCCGCCAGCACCAGCACATGGCCGTGGTTGTATTTGTGTCCGCCGGATTTGTGCACGACGCGGCGCGGCGGCGCGCTTGTCAGGCGCAGCACCTCCGGGCCGGGGTCCGAACGCAGCCCGATATCCACCACCCTCAGCGCGCCGCAAATCTCGGGCCCATCGGCCAGGAAATGCCCGGGCTTGGCGCTGTGAAAGGTGACGGTCAGATCGGCAGGCAGATCGCAGCCCCGCCGCCGCCCGCTGTCGGCGCACAGCCCCGAGGGAATGTCGACCGCAACCACCCGCGTGGCACCGTCGCGCGCCACTTCGGCCACGCCCGCAAGCGCACGGCGCACCTCGTCGGGCAGGTCGCGGGTCAGCCCGGTGCCGAACAGCGCGTCGACGATCAGCGCCGGTTGCCCCGTGGCCTCGGGCAGAGCGGCCAGCGTCCGGGTCTCGCCCAGTTCCGCCCACCGCGCATGGTTGGCACTGGCATCGGGCGGCAGGCGCGCGGGGTCGCCCAGCGCGAACACCGTCACCCGCCAGCCCCGCCCGTCAAGAAGCCGCGCGATGACGTAGCCGTCGCCACCGTTGTTGCCCGGCCCCGCCAGCACCCAGGCCTCGCCCCCGGCCTTCAGCCCGGGCCAGGTGGAAAAGACCGCGTCGACCACCCCGGCCCCGGCCCGCTCCATCAGGTCCAGCCCGGTGACATCGCCCGCCGCCATCGCCGCCGTCTCGGTGGCGCGTATCTGTGCCGAGGTCAGAAGTTGGTCCATCTTTGCGCCCCGCCGCTTCATTCATTGCCCGCCAACCGGGCAGTCTGCCTGTTTTTCGTGCAGATGAGCCGGATTCACTGCCCCACCCACACCTGACAGACCCTAACGAATTGTGGCCGCCCCGCGAAAGTGGTCACTGGGCCGCAACAGGATTTCCACCCGCGGAGCACCACATGAAAAAGATCGAAGCGATCATCAAGCCGTTCAAGCTCGACGAGGTCAAGGAAGCGCTTCAGGACATCGGCGTCCAGGGGCTTTCGGTGATCGAGGTCAAGGGTTTCGGCCGCCAGAAAGGTCACACCGAACTGTATCGCGGTGCCGAATATGTCGTCGATTTCCTGCCCAAGGTCAAAATCGAGGTGGTTCTCAATGAGGACATGGTCGACACCGCCATCGACGCCATCATCAACGCCGCGCGCACCGACAAGATCGGCGACGGCAAGATCTTCGTCTCACCGGTCGAACAGGTGGTGCGCATCCGCACCGGCGAGACCGGCGAAGACGCCGTCTGATCCCACACCATCCAGAACACCGAAAAGGACACCCAGCAATGAACAACGCCGACCTGCTCGCGCTGATCCAGGACGAAGGCGTCGCCTATGTCGACATCCGCTTCACCGATGTGCGCGGGAAACTGCAACACGTCACCGTCGATGTCGACCTGGTCGACGAAGACTTCCTCGAGGAAGGCTTCATGTTCGACGGCTCGTCGATCGCCGGCTGGAAGTCGATCGAGGCCTCCGACATGAAGCTGATGCCCGACGCCACCGCCGCCTATATCGACCCGTTCTATGCCGAAAAGACGTTGTGCATCCACTGCACCGTGGTCGAGCCCGACACCGGCGAGCCCTATGAGCGCGACCCGCGCGGCACGGCGCAGAAGGCCGAGGCCTATCTCAAGTCCTCGGGCATCGGCGACACGGCGTTCTTCGGCCCCGAGGCCGAGTTCTTCCTGTTCGACGACGTGCGGATTTCGACCAGCATGAACAAGGTGTCCTTCGAGGTCGACGCCGTCGATGCGGCGTGGAACTCGGACACCGAATACGAGATGGGCAACACCGGCCACCGGCCCGGCGTCAAGGGCGGCTATTTCCCCGTGAACCCGATCGACGACGCCCAGGACATCCGCTCGGAAATGCTGTCGACGATGAAGCAGCTTGGCATGAAGGTCGACAAGCACCACCACGAGGTCGCCTCGACCCAGCACGAGCTTGGCCTGATCTTCGGCGAGTTGACCACCCAGGCCGACGAGATGCAGAAATACAAATACGTCATCCATAACGTCGCCCAGGCCTATGGCAAGACGGCAACCTTCATGCCCAAGCCCATCGCCGGTGACAACGGTTCCGGCATGCACGTGAACATGTCGATCTGGAAGGACGGCAAGCCCTTGTTCGCGGGCGACAAATACGCCGATCTCAGCCAGGAGGCGCTGTGGTTCATCGGCGGCATCCTCAAACACGCCAAGACGCTCAACGCCTTCACCAACCCCGCGACCAACAGCTACAAGCGGCTGGTCCCCGGCTTCGAGGCGCCGGTGCTGCGCGCCTATTCGGCCCGCAACCGCTCCGGCTGCATCCGTATCCCGTGGGCCGAAAGCCCCAAGGCCAAGCGTGTCGAGGCCCGTTTCCCCGACCCCGCCGCCAACCCCTACCTCGCCTTCGCGGCGCTGCTGATGGCCGGGCTGGACGGGATCAAGAACAAGATCGACCCCGGCCCGTCGCAGGACAAGAACCTCTACGACCTGCCGCCGGAAGAGCTCGAGGGCATCGACACGGTCTGCGGCAGCCTGCGCGAGGCGCTCGATGCGCTGACGACGGATCACGATTTCCTGCTGGCGGGCGATGTCTTCACCAAGGACCAGATCAAGGGCTATCTCGACCTGAAGTGGCAAGAGGTCTATTTCTACGAGCAAACCCCGCACCCGGTGGAATACCAGCTTTACTACAGCTGCTAGGGCGGCGGGACACGGATTGGAAAGGCGCCCTATGGGGCGCCTTTTTCATTTCAGGGCAATGCCTTGTGCGGCGAAGTTCACATATTGGTTCCAAGCACCAGCGCGGTCATTTCGCGCGCGCCCTGCACCCGCCAGCCCTGGGGATAGCCGCGAATGAACAGGCGCAACTCGAACGGCAGCACCCCGGCCAGGGTCTGCGCCGCGATCTCGTCGGGCAGGATCACCTCGCGGCCATACATCGCGCGCGCCGGCAGGCCAAGTTCCGGCAGCGCCCGTTCCAGCAGTTCGGTGCAAAAGATCGCGCTGTCGTCGCGCACGTCGAAATGGAAATCGAACCGCGCGCCCATGTCCCCGAACAGCGCCACGATCGCCTCGCGCCGCCGCGACGCCGAAATCGAGGTCGGGCGCAACAGCGCGATATGATCGGTCTCGAACAACTCCGGCGAACCGGACAGGTGCACATCCTTGTCCAGTGCCTCGATCACCACCTTTCCGGCACGAATGTCGTCCTGGAACGGCACGATCAGCGGGTGCGACCACAGGCCCATCGCGCGCAGTTCGGCCTCGGTGCCGATATAGATCGCGAGGTGGCCGAAGGTGCCGCCGCCGACCACGCCAGAGGCGCGCGAGGCATTGGCGATCAAGAGCACATCGAGCGGTCGGGCGCGTGCCAGCACCGCGTGGTGCAACTCGATGTCGTCCTCAAGCCAGGAGGGCCGGACCTTGAGGGCGCGCCCCGCCGGGGCGACCCAGAACGAATTGCGCTCGACCGACAACACCAGTTCCGGCGGGAACGACCCGGCTTGCGAGGCGCAACAGTCAAGCAGCGCCTGCCGCGTGTCGATCCGCGCCATCTGGGCCTCGGTCAGCGGCACGTATTTCTCGCCGCAACCGGCAAGCATCAGGACAACACCTGCGATGCCCGCCGCCCATCGGAAAACTCGTCCCGGCCTCATCGTCATCCACTCTCCCCACCGCGTCTGTCTCGGGTGCAAGTCTACCCCGCAGGGGCACCCCCCGACAATGCCGCATGTTGAATGGCCGCGTTTCTGTCCGCGGGGGCGAGTGCGGCCAAAGGCAGCACGTAGGTATGGATCGAGAACGCGACCGCCCCCGCCCCGGGCAGGCGCGCCAGCGTTTGCCGCTCGATCCGCAGCCAGCGCGGCCCGCCTGCCGCCACCTGCCGGGGCGCGCCTTCGGGCCGGGGCTGGTGCAGGTCGGGATCGTCGTAGATCAGCGCATTGGCCCGCCAGATCGGCGCACCGGGCCGGATCGCGTCGAACAGCCGCTGCACCCGGCGCGCGATGTTGGCGTCATAGGCGGCGACCGGCCCGTGAATCGCGGTCAGCGGGCGCAGGAATTTCTCGGCGAGCGTCCAGCTTGCCGGGAAACACAGCACCGCGCCGGTCAGCACATGCTCGCCGCCGCGATCGGGATCGCGCACCTGCATCAGCGCGAAATCCTCCTGCACCAGGCGCCCGCAGGTGCCCAGCGGATCGTCCCGGTCCAGCATGACCACGCGCCCGTCGGGGCAGTTCACGGCCTCGCCCACCCGCGTGAACCCGTCCATCAGGTCTGTCTGCGCCAGCACCGCCTGCAACAGCTCCCCCGCCGCCGGTCGCGCCTCGGGGGCCATGCGCACCACGTCGCCGCGCCGCTCGCGCACCAAGGCCTCGCGGTAGCCCATCTGCGCGCCGTAGGTCTCGTCCGCGATCAGCCAGTCCCCCGGCGCGACCGGGCTCAGTCCGGGCAGGCGGGCGGTATGGGCCTCGGCCCAGGGGCGCAGCGGCAGGGTGTTCTGGCAAATCTCGCGCATGGTCCGAGTTTTCCCGTCCGCCGCGCCTCTTGCAACCCCGCCCGCGCCGCGCCACCTTGATCCCAGACCCAAGGAGACGACATGAAAACCGAACGCATCACCTTCCCCGGCCACGACGGCTCGGACCTGTCCGCCCGGCTCGACCGCCCCGACGGGCCGCACCTGGCCACGGCGCTGTTCGCCCACTGCTTCACCTGCTCCAAGGACATCCTGCCGGCCCGGCGCATCGCGGCACGGCTGGCCGCCGCCGGGATCGCGGTGCTGCGCTTCGACTTCACCGGGCTTGGGCAGAGCGGCGGCGACTTTGCCGACACCACGTTCACCTCCAATGTCGACGACCTGATCGCCGCCGCCGCGCGGCTGGCCGAGATGGACATGGAACCCTCGCTGCTGATCGGCCATTCGCTGGGCGGGGCGGCGGTTCTGAAGGCCGGCGCGCAGCTTGACCACGTCAAGGCCGTGGTGACGCTGGGCGCGCCCTATGCGCCCGATCACGTCACCCACAACTTCACCGGCAAACTCGAAGAGATCGTGGCCGACGGGGTCGCCGAGGTCGACCTTGGCGGGCGCAATTTCATGATCGGGCGCGATTTCCTCGAGGACATCCAGGCCGAGAAACTCGGCCCCGCGATCCGCAAGCTGAACGCGGCGCTGCTGGTGATGCACGCGCCGCTCGACCAGGTGGTCGGGATCGACAACGCCCAGGCGATCTTTCAGGCCGCGATGCACCCGAAGAGCTTTGTCACGCTGGACGATGCCGACCACCTGATCAGCCGGGCCGAGGATGCCGAATACGCTGCCGACGTGATCGCGGCCTGGGCCGCGCGCTATCTCGAGTTGAAGGCGCCGGAGCCGCCCTCGGACGCGCCCGAAGGCGTGATCCGCGTGACCGAGGCCGACCCCGACGGCTTCATGCAGGACATCACCAACGGTCCCTTCCATCACCTGCTGGCCGATGAACCGGAGGAATTCGGCGGCACCAACCGGGGCTTGTCGCCCTATGGCTTTCTGTCCGCCGGGCTGGGCGCCTGCACCTCGATGACCATCCGCATGTATGCCCGGCGCAAGGGCTGGCCGCTGGATCATGTGCGCGTCGACGTGACCCATGCCAAGGTCCATGCCGAGGATGCCGCCGAGGACGCGGCGCAGGAGGATGGCGGCAAGGGCCAGAAGGTCGATCAGTTCAACCGCATCGTCTATCTGCGCGGCGACCTCGACGACGAACAGCGCGCGCGGCTTCTGGAGATTGCCGACCGCTGCCCGGTCCACAAGACCCTTCACAAGAAAAACCGCATCGAGACCGAACTGGCCGACGAGGCCTGACCCCCTTTCACGCTTGACCTTGGCGCGCGACTGCCGGAAACCCTCGGGCCATGAGCACCGGACGACTGACCATAGACCTCGATGCGCTGGCCGCGAACTGGCGCGCGCTGGACGCGATGAGCGACCCGGACGTGCAGACCGCCGCCGTGGTCAAGGCCGACGCCTACGGGCTGGGCGTTGCCCGCGCCGGGCGCGCGCTGGCGGCGGCGGGCGCGCGGCGGTTTTTCGTGGCCGTGGCCGAGGAGGGCATCGCGCTGCGCGAGGCGTTGGGGCCGGGGCCGGAAATCTCGGTCTTTTCCGGCCACATGCCGGGCGACACCGGCCTGATCCACGATCTGGGCCTGGTGCCGATGCTGAACTCCGTCGACCAGGTCACCCGCCACATCGAGGCCCTGCCCGGCCATCCCTTCGGCATCCAGCTTGACAGCGGCATGAACCGGCTGGGCATGGAGCCCGCCGAATGGCTGGCGCTGCGCGACCTGGTGCTGGCGGAAGGCCCGCGCCTCATCATGAGCCACCTGGCCTGCGCCGATGAGCCGGGGCACGAGATGAACGCCCGCCAGCTTGCCGCCTTCCACGACATGACCGAAGGCCTCGACGTGCCGCGCTCACTGGCCGCGACTGGCGGCATCCTGCTTGGCCCGCATTACCATTTCGACCTAACCCGCCCCGGCGTCGGCCTCTACGGTGGCCAGCCGTTCGAGGCGGCCCAGCCGGTTGTGACGCTGGATTTGCCGGTGATCCAGACCCGCGCCCTCACCCCCGGCGAAAGCGTCGGCTACGGCAACACCTTCGTCGCCGATCTGCCGATGAAGGTCGCGACCGTCGCGGCGGGCTATGCCGACGGGCTGTCGCGGCACCTTTCCAACCACGGGGTTCTGTTTTCCGGCGACACCCCCTGCCCGATCGTGGGCCGGGTGTCGATGGACCTGATCGGCGTCGACGTGACCCACCTCGAGGCCGCGCCCGACCACCTCACCATGCTCGGCCCGCATCAGGGCGTGGACGACGTGGCCGACATGGCCGGCACCATCGGCTACGAGGTGCTGACGCAACTTGGCCACCGCTATGCCCGGCATTACAGCCGGGGACGGTCGTGAGCCTTGGCAGATGAGGCTCGAATTCGCGCCAGCCTTGGGGTAAGCGAGGGCATGGCCGCGCTGCGTTACCTCAACCTCTCGCTCCTGATCCTGTTTCCGGTCGCCTGGTTCGCGCCGCTGCTGCGTGCCGGGGTCAACCTGCCCCTGTTCGGGCTGGAGGAAATCAGCGTGGTCTCGGGCCTTCAGGCATTGTGGGAGACGGACGTGTTCCTGGCGCTTCTGGTGACCTTCTTCGCGATCTTCGCGCCGATCCTCAAGGTGGTGGGCGTGGCGCTGATCCAGTTCGGCCAGATGCGCCGGCGGATGCTTCCGGCGCTCAATTTCCTCGGGAAACTGGCGATGGCCGACATCTTCCTGATCGCGCTCTACATCGTCGTGCTGAAAGGCGTCGGCATGGCGCGGATCGAGACCGGCTGGGGGCTTTACCTGTTCACCTTCTGCGTCGTCGCCTCGATCCTGGTCAGCTTTCTGACCGGGAGACGGCGGGCATGAGGGGCGTGACCCACTTGATTGCGCCCGGCGGCACGCCGGGCAGCGCCCGACCCGCCCCCCACGGGGCGGGCGCTTCGCACCCTCCCCGCCGGGCCGGGCGCTGCCCTTCGCCTCGGGCGTCCAACACCACCACGCACCGCAAAGGGGCGCACGCCTCATTCAGTGGTGTTCATACCCCCGGCTTGCCCGTGGGTGTCACCCTCCTGCCGGGCGGACCCAGTTCGCGCCCGGGGCACGCCGGTTCGGGGGCGACCTGATGGCGAAATCCCCCAGCTTCACCTGCCAGGCCTGCGGCGCCGCCTACACCAAGTGGTCGGGCCGCTGCGAAGCCTGCGGCGAGTGGAATTCCATCGTCGAGGAAAAGCCCCTGTCGGCTGGCCCCGTCGCCAAGTCGCTGGGCGCCCGGCGCGGGCGGACCATCGTGCTGTCGGATCTGGCCACCGAAGAGGCCCCGCCGCCGCGGACCCTGTCGGGCGTGGCCGAATTCGACCGGGTGCTGGGCGGCGGGCTGGTGCCCGCCTCGGCGCTCCTGGTCGGGGGCGACCCGGGCATCGGCAAATCCACGCTGCTTTTGCAGGCCACCGCAAGTTTCGCCCGCAACGGCCTGAAATGCCTCTATGTTTCCGGCGAAGAGGCCGCAGCCCAAGTGCGCATGCGCGCCCAGCGCCTAGGCCTTGCCGACGCACCGGTGAAACTGGCCGCCGAGACCAACCTGCGCGATATCCTGACCACGCTCGAGGCCGAGAGGCCCGACCTCGTGGTGATCGATTCGATCCAGACCATGTGGGCCGACAATGTCGAGGCCGCGCCAGGTTCGGTCAGCCAGGTGCGCGCCGCGGCGCATGAGCTGACCAGTTTCGCCAAGCGTCACGGCGTGTCCGTGGTGCTGGTCGGCCATGTCACCAAGGACGGCCAGATCGCCGGGCCGCGGGTGGTCGAGCACATGGTGGACACGGTGCTGTATTTCGAGGGCGAGCGCGGGCACCAGTTCCGCATCCTGCGTGCCGTCAAGAACCGCTTTGGCCCGGCCGACGAGATCGGCGTGTTCGAGATGACCGGCGGCGGGCTGGCCGAAGTCGCCAACCCCTCGGCGCTGTTTCTATCCGAACGCGACGCGCCCGCGCCGGGCAGCGTGGTCTTTGCCGGGATCGAGGGCACGCGCCCCGTGCTGGTCGAGTTGCAGGCGCTCGTCGCCCCCTCGCCGCTGGCCCAACCGCGCCGCTCGGTGCTGGGCTGGGATGCCGGTAGGCTGGCGATGATCCTTGCCGTGCTCGAAGCCCGCGTCGGCATCCCGTTCACCGGGCTTGATGTCTATCTCAACGTGGCCGGCGGCATGAAGATCTCGGAACCCGCCGCCGACCTTGCCGTCGCCGCGGCCCTTCTGTCGGCGCGCGAGGACAGCGCGATCCCGCGCGAAACCGTGGTTTTCGGCGAAATATCCCTGTCTGGCGCCCTGCGCCCGGTGGGCCAGACCGAAAACAGGTTGAAAGAAGCGCAAAAACTTGGTTTCACAACGGCCATCGCCCCGGCCGGCTCGAAATTCGGGCAGGTTCAGGGCATGACGCCCACGACGATGCCCGATCTGGCCAGTTTCGTCGGCGAGATTTTCGGCGCCGGCTGAGGCAGCAAACGAGGACGACACGCATGGACGGTTTCACGATTGTCGACGGAATCGTCGCAGCGATCATCCTGGTGTCGGCCATCCTGGCCTATTCGCGCGGCTTCGTGCGCGAGGGCATGTCGATCGCGGGCTGGGTCTTTGCCGCCGTGGTCGCCTATGTCTTTGCGCCGCGCGCCGTGCCGCTGGTCAAGGAAATCCCCGTCCTCAGCGATTTCATCGCCGACAGCTGCGAATTGTCGGTGATCACCGCCTTCGCCGGCGTGCTGGCGCTGGCGCTGGTGGTGGTGTCGATCTTCACGCCGCTGTTTTCCTCGGCGATCCAGCGCTCGGCGCTGGGCGGGGTCGACCAGGCGCTCGGCTTCGTCTTCGGCGTGCTGCGCGGGCTTCTGATCGTCGCGGTCGCGCTGGTGGTCTATGACCGGCTGGTCGCCACCGAGGCGATCCCGATGGTCGACAACTCGCGCACCGCCAAGATCTTCGCCCGCAGCGAACAGAAGATAAACGAGCGCATCCCCGACGAGGCGCCGGGCTGGATCGTCGAGCGTTTCGAGGCGCTTGTCGACACCTGCAACGCCGGCAACTGAGGCCGCGCCCTACATCCGATCACAAAGACCGCCTGCACCCGTGACACGGCCCGGGCAAGGCACTATGAGAGGGCAACCCGCGCAACCGGATTCGGAGCCCCTGCCAATGCCCGACATGCCGCCAGCCCATCCCTTCGATTTCGACGCCGTGACCGACGGCGACAAGCTGCACGAGGAATGCGGCGTCTTCGGCGTCATCGGCCCGCCCGACGCCGCCAACTTCGTCGCCCTCGGCCTGCACGCCCTGCAACACCGCGGACAGGAAGCCGGCGGCATCGTCGCGCATGACCCCGAACAGGGCTTCAACTCGGCCCGGCGCTTTGGCTATGTGCGCGACAATTTCACCAAGGCCAGCCTGATGGAAACCCTGCCCGGTCCGGTGGCCATCGGGCATGTGCGCTATTCCACCGCCGGCAAGAAGGGGGCGGCGATCCGCGACGTGCAGCCGTTCTTCGGCGAGTTCTCGATGGGCGGGGCCGCGATTGCGCACAACGGCAACATCACCAATGCCGACGAGCTTCGGCGCGAGCTGATCGACCGCGGCTCGATCTTTCAATCCTCGTCGGACAGCGAATGCATCATCCACCTGATGGCGCGCTCGCTGCAACGCGACATCCCGGCCCGGATGGAGGACGCGCTGCGCCGCGTCGAGGGCGCCTTTTCCATCGTCGCCATGACCCGCACCAAGCTGATCGGCGTGCGCGATCCCCTGGGCGTGCGCCCGCTGGTGCTGGGGCAGCTGGGCGACTTCTGGGTGCTGAGTTCCGAGACCTGCGCGCTCGACATCATCGGCGCCAAGTTCCTGCGCGAGATCGAGCCGGGCGAGATGGTGGTGATCACCGCCGACGGGGTCGAGAGCCGCCGCCCGTTCCGCCCGCGCCCGCCCCGGTTCTGCATCTTCGAACACGTCTATTTCTCGCGCCCCGATTCGATCATCGGCGGACGCTCGGTCTATGAAACCCGCCGCCAGATCGGGGTCGAACTGGCCCGCGAGGTTCCTGTCGACGCCGATCTCGTCTGCCCGGTGCCCGACTCGGGCACCCCCGCGGCGATCGGCTATGCGCATGAGTCCGGCATTCCCTACGGCATGGGCATCATCCGCAACCAATACATGGGCCGCACCTTCATCGAGCCGACCGAACAGATCCGCAACATGGGCGTGCGCCTCAAGCTCAACGTCAACCGCGCCCTGATCGAGGGCAAGCGCGTGATCCTGGTCGACGACAGCGTGGTGCGCGGCACGACCTCGCGCAAGATCAAGGACATGATCCTCGACGCGGGGGCCGCCGAGGTGCATTTCCGCATCGCCTCCCCCCCGACCGCCTGGCCGTGTTTTTACGGCGTCGACACGCCCGAACGCTCCAAGCTTCTGGCCGCCTCGATGAGCGAGGACGAGATGCGCGACTACCTCGGCGTCGACAGCCTGCGCTTCATCTCGCTCGACGGGCTTTATCGCGCGGTCGGCGAAGCCGCCGGGCGCAAACCCGATTGCCCGCAATACTGCGATGCGTGTTTCTCGGGCGAATACCCGGTCGAGCCGCGCGACATGATCGCCAAGGGCTTCGAACTGAAGGCGGCGCAATAGGCCGCGGGCGCACGGTTAACCGGATCGCAACCGGCATGTGACCAGACTTGCAGGGTCCGACACAGCCCCGCAGGTCATCATGGCCGACCCAGCACGCACGCCGCATGGCGGCGCCCCCAACGCTTTCGTTGCCGAACAGGCCACCCAGCCCGACGTGCTGGTGCTCGACCAGGTGGCGCTGATCGGCCTCGCCGGGGCCGAGGACGACCTGCGCGCCCTGATCCGGATGCCGGACGGCACGATCCTGACCGGCAAACAGGCCCAACGCACCGCCATCGGCAAACTGCTCGAAGTGTCGCGCGCCGGGGTGGTGGTGGAACTGCCCAACGGCAACGCCACCTTCCTGGGCGTCGCGCGGCACGGCTGAGGCTTGCGCAAGGCACGACCGGGCGGCAAGCTCACCCGATGAGCATGCCGGACCCCCACACCGAATACCTCGCCCGACTGCCCGCCGACCAGTGCGCGGCGCTCACCGCCCTGTCGGCGCGCATCCGCACCCGACTGCCGCGGGCCGAGGCCTGCATCTCCTACGCGATGCCGGCCTTCCGCGTCACCTCCAGCACCGGCAAACCGGCCATCGCGGCGGGCTTCGCCGCCTTCACGCGGCATCTCGGCTTCTACCCCTTCTCCGGCAGCATCGTGCCACAGCTCGCCCCCCGCCTTGCCAAGGCCGGGTTCAAGACCTCGAAAAGCGGTGTCACCTTCACGCCCGGCCACCCCCTGCCCGACTGGGCGCTGGACGACCTCATCCGCCTGCGCCTGGCCGAAATCGGCTGAACCACCCCCCCCCGGGATTGGCTCCGCCCCCTCTGGACACCGCCCCGCCCCGGTGAGATACCCGGCCCGGCAAGACGGAGGACATCATGCCCGACAAGATCGCCCTGATCACCGGCGCCTCGCGCGGCCTGGGTGCCGCGCTGGCGGTGGAACTGGCCCCGACCCACCATATCGTCGCGGTCGGGCGCACCACCGGCGCGCTCGAAGAGGTCGACGACCGCATCAAGGCCGCGGGCGGCGAGGCCACGCTTGCTCCGATGGACATCACCAATGCCGACGCGATGGCGCAGCTTTGCCGCGCCGTGCACGACCGTTGGGGCAAGGTCGACCTCTGGGTCCATACCGCGATCGAGGCCATGCACCTGACCCCGGTGCCGCATATCGAGGGCAAGGACTGGACCAGGACACTGGCCGTCAACGTCGACGCAACCGCCCGCCTGATCGCCTTCGTCGCGCCGCTTCTGGGCGAGACCGGAACGGCGGTGTTTTTCCGTGACGACCACGCCGGCGAGAAATTCTTCGGCGGTTACGGCGCGACCAAGGCCGCCCAGATGGCCCTGGCCGAAAGCTGGCGCGCGGAAACCACCAGGATCGGCCCTCGCGTGGTGATCGTCGACCCCCGCCCGCTGGCCACCGCCATGCGCGCGCGCTTTTTCCCTGGCGAAAAACGCGACGCGCTGATCCCGCCCGCCGATGAGGCAAAACGCCTGCTGCCCGAAATCATCGGCTGACCCGCGCCTTCATCTTGGCCGAAATACTCCGGGGGAGCGTCCGGTTTGCCCGGCAAACCGGACGCTGGGGGCAGCGCCCCCATGAACACGGCCTGCGCGCCGCAGGCGCACCTTCTGCCTAACCCTGATCCCGGTCGCGCAGCAATTGCCGCAGCATGCCGTGAAAGCGCTGCACATCGCTGCCGGTCAGCCCCAGCCGCGACCACATGTTGCGCAGCACAACCTTCATCCCCGGCGCCTTGGACGGCGGAAAGAAGAACCCCGCCTCCTCCAGCCGCGCCTCGTAGTGCTGGGCCAGCTTCTCGACCTCGATGACGCTGGCGGGATCGGTGTTGGCCTGAACCTCATGCACCACGTCGCCACCCTGCCGGCGCCACTCATAGGCGATCAGCAGCACCGACTGGGCCAGGTTCAGCGAGAAGAACTCCGGGTTCACCGGCACCGTGATGATCGCGTTGGCACGCGCGATGTCGGCGTTTTCCAGCCCCGCGCGCTCGGGTCCGAACAGGATCGCCACCTTGCGCCCCGCCGCCACCAGCCGGCGCGCCTCGGCCATCGCGTGTTCGGGGCTCATCACCGGCTTGGCCAGTTCGCGCCCGCGCGCCGTGGTGGCGAAGACGAAATCGCAATCCCCGATCGCCGCGGGCAGGTCGTCATGCGCCGTGGCCGCGTCCAGCACCCGCCCGGCACCCGAGGCCATCGCCACCGCGCCGGGGTTGGGCCAGCCGTCGCGCGGCGCCACGAGGCGCATCCGGTCCAGCCCGAAATTCAGCATCGCGCGCGCCGCCGCCCCGATGTTCTCGCCCATCTGCGGGCGCACCAGCACGATCGCCGGGCTCGGCCCCACGCCCCTGTCGCTCATCTCGCGTCCCTCGTTCATCGCCGGGGTGATACGCCCAAGCCACGGCCAATGGCAAGGCGTCGGCATCGCCCGCGATAGCCAAGGCGAAAAAAACCGGCTATGGAGCGGCGACACCCGCGAAGGAGCCGAAAATGGCCGAAACCGAGCAGCCCAAGCTCTACCTGATCACCCCGCCCGACATTTCGCTTTCGGGCTTTCCCGAAGTGCTCGCCCGCGCGCTCGACACCGTCGAGGTCGCCTGCGTGCGCCTTGCCCTGGCCAGCCGCGACGAGGACCGGATCGCGCGCGCCGCGGATGCCTGTCGCGAGGTCACCCATGCCCGCGACATCGCGCTGGTGATCACCGATCACGTGCTCATGGTCGACCGCCTCGGGCTGGACGGGGTGCATTTTTCTGACGGCCCCCGGCACGTGCGCAAGACCCGCGCCGATCTTGGCGCCGATTCCATCGTCGGCAGCTTCTGCGGCGCCTCGCGCCATGACGGCATGAACGCGGGCGAGATGGGCGCCGATTACGTGTCGTTCGGCCCGGTCGGCGCCACCGCGCTGGGCGACGGCACCACCGCACCGCGCGACCTGTTCGAATGGTGGAGCGAGATGATCGAGGTGCCGGTGGTGGCCGAAGGCGGGCTGACCGAGGCACTGGTGCGCGACCTTGCGCCGGTCACGGATTTCCTGGCCCTGGGCGAAGAGGTCTGGCGCACCGACGACCCGATCGCCACGCTGGTCCGGCTGGCCAGGGCGCGCGGTTAGGCAGCCTTTGCGCGTTCGGCCTCGAAGCGCGCGCGGATCACCGCCTCGCAATGCGCCGCCAGCGCCTTGCGGTCGGCGAAATCGGCCACCGCCACCGGCTCGTGGTAGATCAGCTTGACCTCGCCCTGGCGCAGCCGCGACACCACCTTGATGAAATGCGGCCCCAGCGTCATCTGCCCCCACCAGGCATAGAACCGCGGATCGGCCCCCTTGGGCGCGGTATAGACGATGGTGACCGGCTGCACCCGGGTGATGTCGCGCAGCGCCGGATCGGCGAAGGCCGCGAACAGCGTCGGCTTGAACGGCAACACCCGCTGGCCGTCCGACGAGGTGCCCTCGGGAAAGAAGTTCAGCCGCTGCCCGGCCAGCACCCGGTCGCGCAGATCGACGATCTGGGCGGCCGAGCCGCGCCGGCTGCGGTTGATGAACAGCGCGCCGGAAAACCGCACCAGCCGCCCCACCACCGGCCAGCCCGCGACATCGTCCTTGGCCACGAAATAGACCCGGTGACGGGCATAGATCGCGAAAATGTCGAGCCACGAGGAATGGTTCGCCACCACCACGCCCGCGGTCTGCATCGGCGTGCCTTCGGTGCGCACCCGGATGCCGAAAATCGCCATCGACACGGCGAAAAAACCCTGGATCATCCGGTGCGTGATCGGGCGATGCGCGCCGAACGCCAACGGCTCGACCAGGCGCACCAACAGCCCCGACGCATAGACCACCACCATCCACAGCAGGAACAGCACGATGCGCGCACCCGCCAGCACCTTGCCGGCGAGCGACACGTGCAGGTCGGGCTTCGGCGCGGCATCATCCCAAGTATAACTCACCCGCGCAGCCCCCGGCCGAACATCTCGCGGGTGCGCGCCGGCACCTGGTCGAGATCGACGATGATGCAGACATCGGTGGTGTTGAACGGCCGGTCGACGAACGCCCCCTCGCCCACGGTGCCGCCCAGGCGCAGATAGGCCTTGATCAGCGCCGGCATCTGGCGCATCGCCGCCTTCTGGTCGATCGCGTCGCGGGGCATCAGGTCCATCCGGTGATAATGCGGCGCCAGCGCCCGGGTGCGCAGTTCCGGCGGCGCCAGGTGCTCGTGGTGCAGGTAGGACAACGGCAGTTTCAGCGCGTCGATATTGGTGCCATGAAAGCTGGCCACGCCGAACATCACCTCGATCCCGTGCGTCAGGGTATAGTCGAGCAGCCCTTGCCACAGCCGCTTGAGCGCCTCGCCGCCGCGATAGTCGGGATGCACGCAGGACCGGCCCAGCTCCATCAGCTTGCGGCCCGAGGACTTGAGCGCGGTCAGGTCGTATTCGGCCTCGGAATAATACCGCCCCGCCGCCGGCATCTGGTCGTCGCGCATCAGCCGATAGACTCCCACCGCCGGCGCGCCCGGCCGCGCCTTGTCGCGCAACAGCAGGTGATCGAAATAGGGGTCGAACTCGTCCCGCTCGAGCCGCGCGGCATGATCGACCAGCGGGCCGTCGCCGCCAAGCTCGTCGATGAACACATCGTAGCGCAGGCGCTGCCCGGCAAGGATATCCGCCTCGTCCGTCGCGAGGCAAATCTCGAACTCTGGGTCGGGTTTCAGCATACCGGCGCGGGTTCCTTCCTGCGGTCTTCTAAAACGTTTCATGGCCAAGTTGAAACACAACTTGATGCCGAAAGGCACGCAACACCCAGCCGTCGCGGGCGACCCGACACATAGTCGAGAACAAATGCGATGTCGAAACGGTTTATGGCATCCTGCGTTGAAATGAACGCCCGCCTCCGCACGGCCCTGCGCCATGCCGGGGCGCGCGCGCCGGTCGTGAGCGCCAGGCACCGGCAGCACGCAGCGGGGCTGGGCAAGCGGCAGGGTTGAATCCCGTTGCGGTTGTGATAGCCTGCCGTCAGACCCCTCAAGTTGAACCGAGGCGCATGGCCGCTCACCGCTCGACCACCAGTTCCAGTTCGACCCGCGCGGCAAGGATCACCACCTTGCCGGCATGTTCGAAATTCACCGTGATCCGACCGGCGATATTGGACTGCACCTGGCCCAGCCCCCAGTCGGGCCGCGCCGGGTGGCGCACCAGCACCCCCGGTTCATATAATGCGGACAGATCGGTCATGATCCTTTCCCTTTCGACACGGTCCCCGGCATGAGCACTGGCGACGGCCCGGACCTCGTGGCCCTGGTCGGCTCGCGCATCGCCCATGACCTTATCAGCCCTTTGGGCGCCATCGGCAATGGCGTCGAACTGCTCGAGCTTACCGGACTCGACACGCCCGAGATCGGCCTGATCGCCGACAGCGTGGCCAGCGCCAATGCCCGCATCCGGCTGTTTCGCATCGCCTTCGGCGCGGCCCACCCCGGGGCCACGGTTCCGGCCCGCGAAATCGCCGCCCTGACCGCCCCGACCCCCGGCGCGCGGGTGGCGGTCGACTGGCAGGTGCCCGGCGATGTGGCGCGCGGCCCGGCCAAGCTGGCGCTGCTGGCCCTGATGTGCTGCGAAAGCGCGATGCCGCGCGGCGGGCGCATCACCGTCACCGCCTCGGGCGACGCCTGGCAGGTCAGCGCCGACGCGCCCCGCCTCGCCCCCGACCCGGCGCTGTTCGCGGCGCTGACCGATCCCGACACGCCCGCGGACATCACCCCGGCCCAGGTCCATTTCGCCCTGATCGGCCCCGAGGCCCGCGCCCAGGGCCGCCGTCTCGCCGCCCAGGCCTGCGAAACCGCCCTCGTCCTGACGTTCTGAACGCTCAGGGCCGGATCGTGCCGTCACCCTCGACGACATACTTGAAGCTGGTCAACTGCTCCGCTCCCACCGGTCCGCGCGCATGCATCTTGCCGGTGGCGATGCCGATCTCGGCGCCCATCCCGAACTCGCCCCCATCGGCGAACTGCGTCGAGGCATTGCGCATCAGGATCGCGGAATCGAGCCGCTCGAAAAACCGTGCCGCCGCCGCGTCGTCCTCGGTCAGGATCGCCTCGGTATGCTGCGAGGAATAGCGCCGGATATGGGCGATGGCCGCGTCGATATCGTCAACCAGCTTCGCCGCCATCACCGTGTCGAGAAACTCGCGGCCCCAGTCGTCCTCCTGGGCCTCGACCGACCCTGTCAGCCCCGGCCCCACCCGCATCTCGATCCCCGCCGCGATCAATTCGTCGATCACCTGCTGGCCAAGCTCCCGCGCCTCGCGGTGGATCAAAAGGCACTCCGCCGCGCCGCAGATGCCGGGCCGCCGGGTCTTGGAATTCAGAACCACCGCGCGGGTCTTGTCGGGGTCGGCGGCCTTGTCGACATAGACATGCACGATGCCCTCGAGATGGGCAAAGACCGGCACCCGCGCCTCGCGCTGCACCAGCCCCACCAGCCCCTTGCCGCCACGCGGCACGATCACATCGACATGCTCGGTCATGGTCAGAAGCGAACTCACCGCCGCCCGGTCGCGCGTCGGCACAAGCTGGATCGCATCAGCAGGCAGGCCCGCCGCGCCCAGCCCCTCGACCAGGCAGGCATGGATCGCGCCTGACGAATGGAAACTCTCGGACCCGCCGCGCAGGATCACCGCGTTGCCCGCCTTCAGACACAGCGCGCCCGCATCCGCCGTCACGTTCGGGCGGCTCTCGTAGATCACGCCGACCACGCCCAAAGGCGTGCGCACCCGCTTGATATGCAGGCCCGAGGGCCGGTCCCACTCGGCCATCACCTGCCCGACCGGATCGGGAAACCCGGCCACGGCGCGCAAGCCCCCGCAAATGCCCTGAATACGCGCCTCGTCCAGCATCAGCCGGTCCATCATCGCCGCCGACAAGCCCTTGTCGCGGCCATAGTCCAGGTCCTTCGCATTGGCCGCGACGATCTCGCCGCGCCGCGCCCAGACCGCATCCGCAGCGGCATCGAGCGCGCGCGCCTTCGCCTCGGCCGGGGCATAGGCCAGATCCGCCGCCGCCGCCCGCGCCCGCCGGCCGATATCCTGCATCATCGCGTGAATGTCGCCCTGGTCCTTCACGAAGGTCTCCTTTCGAAACGCCGCCATTCTGCCCCCGCCCGATGCCAAGGTCAAAGACCCATTTGCGCTTCATCTTGGCGGCAAATACTCATATCCGAGGGCCCGAAGGGCCCGAGACATAGAGCGCGCCGCAGGCGCACCGCATGACGGGCTCACATCGCCATGTCGTCGCGGTGGATCAGCGCGGCGCGGCCCGGATAACCCAGCGTCTCCTCGATCCGGTCCGAGCGTTTGCCGATCAGCGCGCGCGCCTCCTCGGCGGTGTAGCGCACCAGCCCGGCGCCGATCCGAACCCCCTCGGGGTCGAGGATATCCACCGGATCGCCACGCCCGAACCGGCCTTCGACCGCCGTCACCCCCGCAGGCAGCAGCGACTTGCCCTGGCCCAGCGCCCGCGCGGCCCCGGCATCCAGCCGCACCGAGCCGCGCGGCTTCATCGACCTTATCCAGTGCTTGCGCGCCGAGGCCGGCGTGGTGTGCGCCTTGAACAGCGTGGCCGGCGCGCCGGTTTCCAGCGCGCCCAGCGGCGACAGCCGCGAGCCTTCGGTGACGATCAGGTCGCAGCCCGCCGCGGTGGCGGTCCTGGCCGCCATCAGCTTGGTCTTCATGCCGCCCTTGGACAGGCCCGTGCCCGCATCGCCCGCCGCCGCCAGCATCGCCGGGGTGATGTCCTCGATCACGTCATAGCGCGTGGCCGTCGGGTCTTCCCTGGGGTTGGCGGAATAGAACCCGTCGACATCCGACAACAGCACCGTCAGGTCGGCCCCGATCGTCACCGCCACCTGTGCGGCCAGCCGGTCGTTGTCGCCGAACCGGATCTCGTCGGTCGCCACCGTGTCGTTCTCGTTCACGATCGGCACCGTGCCCAGCCCCAGAAGCGTCTCGAGCGTCGCCCGCGCGTTGAGATAGCGCCGCCGGTCCGCCGAATCCTCCAGCGTCACCAGCACTTGCGCCGCGGTGATGCCCAGGGGCGCCAGCACCTCTTCATAGGCGCGCGCCAGCCGGATCTGCCCGACCGCCGCCGCCGCCTGGCTCTGCTCCAGCGCAAGGCTCCCGGCGGGCAGCCCCAGCACGCCGCGGCCCAGCGCGATCGAACCGGACGAGACCAGCACCACATCCGCCCCGCGCGCCTTCAGCCGCGCCACGTCGGCGGCCAGCGAGGCCAGCCAGTCCGAGCGCAGCGCGCCGCTGTGGCGGTCCACCAGCAGCGCCGAGCCGATCTTGACGACGATGCGCCGGGCCTGGCTCAGGGATGCCACGCGTCATCCTCCCCGCCGGTCTCCCCGGCGCGTGTCTGGCGCAGCCGGTCGGCCCCGATCTCGGCCCTGAGCGCGCGCAGCACCTCGGTCACGCCCTCGTGCGACACACCCGACATGACCAGAACCGGCCCGCCGGTCGCCGCCTCCAGCGCCGCGCGGCGCGCGGCAATGTCCTCGTCAGTCAGCGCATCGGCCTTGTTCAGCACCGTCACCCGGGGCTTTTCGGCCAACACCCCGCCATAGGCGTCAAGCTCGCCGATGATGGTGCGCCAGTCGGCCACCACGTCCTCGGCGGTGCCGTCGACGAGGTGCAGAAGCACCGAACAACGCTCCACATGGCCCAGGAACCGGTCGCCCAGCCCCCGCCCCTCGTGCGCGCCCTCGATCAGGCCGGGAATGTCGGCGACCACGAATTCCACCCCGTCGACCCCGACCACGCCAAGGTTGGGCACCAGCGTGGTAAAGGGATAATCCGCGATCTTGGGCCGCGCGTTCGATGTGGCGGCGAGAAAGGTCGACTTGCCCGCGTTGGGCAGGCCCAGCAGCCCCACGTCCGCGATCAGCTTGAGACGCAGCCAGATGGTGCGCTCGACCCCGGGCTGGCCGGCGTTGGCGCGGCGCGGCGCCTGGTTGGTCGAGGTCTTGAAATGCAGGTTGCCAAAGCCGCCATTGCCGCCCGAGGCCAGCGTGACCCGCTGCCCCACCTCGGTCATGTCGGCCAGCACCGTCTCTTCGTCCTCGTCGAGGATCTCGGTGCCCACCGGCACGCGCAGCACGATGTCGTCGCCGGATTTGCCGGTGCGCTGGCTGCCTTGCCCCGGTTGGCCGTTCTTGGCAAAGAAATGCTGCTGATAGCGAAAGTCGATCAGCGTGTTCAGCCCGTCGACCGCCTCGGCCACCACGTCGCCGCCGCGCCCGCCGTCGCCGCCGTCCGGCCCGCCGTATTCGATGAATTTTTCACGCCGGAAACTGACGCAGCCGCCCCCGCCCGCGCCCGAGCGGATGTGAACCTTGGCGAGATCGAGGAATTTCATGTCGTTGCGCCCTTGTCGTTCGCAGATGCGATAGAGGGAAACGCCGCCACGCTCAAGGGGCGGCGCAAATCCCGCCCGGTTTCACGCCGGCCGCATCAGCCGGAACGTCCGGGTGGGAAAGCTCCCGCCGCGCACCCGGCTCTCGCCCATCGAGGCCGGTCCCTCGACGAAGCCCAGCTTGTCCAGCACCCGGGCCGAGCCGGGGTTGTCGGTGAAGGTGCTGGCCCCGATCGCCGGCCAGTCGTACCGCGCCCAGGCATGGGCAATCAGCGCGCGTCCGATCTCGGTGGCGAAACCCCGGCCCCAGTGGGCGCGCGCGAACATGTAGCCCAGTTCCACCGCGTCCTGCTTGACGCTGACCCCCATCATCCCGACCAGCGCGCCCTCGTGAATGACCGGCCCGCCAAGCCCCATCTCCGGGTCCATCGGCGCGCACCGGCTGGCGGTGAACGCCCGGTCCGGCGGCCAGGGCCAGGTGGCGGTGTTTCTGACCACCGCGAAATCCGACACCAGCGCGTGCATCGCCGCAAGGTCCGCGGGGCGCGACCGGCGCAGGGTCAGCCGCGCGGTGGCGATCTCAGCCTGCATGCCGCGCCTGCCACTCAGCCCGGTGCAGGATCACCCGGTTCAGCACCACCTCGGCCCGCTGCGCCCGGCTCATCACCCGGTCCTGCCCGTCCGCGACAAAGCCCAGCCCCGCCAGCACCCGCGCCGAGGCCGCGTTGCCCTCGAAATAGCCCGAGGTCAGCGCCGCCGCGTCGCTGCTGGCGAAAAACCGCGCCACCACCGCCGCCGCCGCCTCGCGCATGTAGCCCTTGCCGTGATGCGCCCGGCCCAGCCAGTAGCCCAGCCCGTCAGCGGCGCCGATCACCCCGGCAAACCCCTGATCGTCGAAGATGCCCAGCGCCGCCAGCGGCGCGGCACCCTTTTGGTGGTCGAGAAACGCAAGCGCGTCGGCTTCGCCATAGGGATACGGCACCACCGTCAGCCATTTCGACACGTCATAGTCATCGAGCGCCGCCACCAGCGCCGGCACATCCGCCCGCACAAGGGGGCGCAGGCGCAGCCGGCGGGTGCGCAGCGTGACGGGCGGCGGGGCCACCCGCCTCAGCCCATCTTGCGGATATAGGTCCAGGTCGGCACGTTGGCGCCGCGCGCGATCGAATGCGCCTCGGCGTCGCCGATATAGGCAAAGCCCGCGTTGGTCAGCACCCGCGCCGAGGCGGCGTTGTCCTGAAACACTTCCGCGAACAGCGCCACGTTGCCCAGCGGGTTGGCCGCGACCAGCGCGCGCACCGCCTCGGATGCCAGCCCGGTGTTCCAGAACCCCGGCGCCACCCAATAGCCCAGCTGCGACTGGCCCCGGTCCATGCGCGTCAGGCTGATCACCCCCAGCACCTCCTGGCCCGGCCCGTCGGCGCCGTCGCCGGTGCCATCCATGATCCACACGTCTTCGTCCCGCTCGGGCGACAGGGCGCGGGCGATATAGCCCTCGACCAGCCCCGGCGGCAGCGGATGCGGGATCGAGCGGGTGCCCTCGGCCACCCGCCGGTCACCGGCATAAAGCGTGATCAGCCCCGCGTCGGCCTTGCGCGGCGGCCTGAGCACGAAGCGCCCGGCCTCCGTCGCGATCGTCTTCTGCTCGATCGTCGTGTCTTTCGCCACGGCTTTCCCTCCTCCGAAAGGCGTGAACAGATCCTTCATATGGGCCGCCGCGCGCATCGGCGGCGGTCGCTTCACATGATTATGATCCGCTGAGATCGTGAACATTGCGTGACCCTCCTCCGGCCCTGCAACCCCGAATTGAAAAGGGGACCGGCGTTTCTGCCGATCCCCTCCGAATGCGTCTGTCCGGGTTTCGGCTTACTCTGCGGCCTCCGCCACCGGGAGAACCGAAATGAAGGTGCGGCGCTTGAGACCCTTGGTAAAGGTCACCTTGCCCTCGACGGTCGCAAAGATGGTGTGATCCTTGCCCATGCCGACGCCCTCGCCCGGCCACATCTTGGTGCCGCGCTGACGCAGGATGATGTTGCCCGGAATCACGGCCTCGCCGCCGTATTTCTTGACGCCAAGGCGGCGACCGGCAGAGTCGCGGCCGTTGCGGGAGCTACCGCCTGCTTTCTTGTGTGCCATCTCGCTCTCTCCTTACTTCGCCAGCTTCTTGGCCTGTTCGACCCAGCCTTCACGCTCGATCCGGCCCTTGAAGGACAGTTTCTCGTCCATTTCCGCGATGTCGGCGTCCGACCAGCCCGCGATCTGGGCAAAGGTGGTGACACCGGCCTCGTGCAGCTTTTTCTCCAGCGCCGGGCCGACACCCGACAGCGCCTTGAGATCGTCGGCACCCGCGGCTTCGGCCTTGGGCGCGGCTTTCGCCGGCTTCTCGGCCTTGGCTTCGGCCTTTTTCGGCGCCGCCTTCTTGGCGGGCTTGGCCGCCTCGACCGCGCTGGCCGAGACCGAACCGGCGCCGACCGCGGCCATCACGCCCGACTTGTCGGCACCCTTCTCGAGGATGTCGGTCACGCGCAGCAGCGTCAGCTGCTGGCGGTGGCCCTTGGTGCGCTTTGAGCCATGCTTGCGCCGGCGCTTGACGAAATGGATGACCTTGTCACCCTTGATCTGGTCGATCACCTCGGCCTGGACGCCGGCACCGTCGACAAGCGGCGTGCCCACGGTCGCGCCGACCATGAGAATCTCGTTGAATTGAATTTTATCGCCCGCGGCAGCGGCCAGTTTTTCCACGCGCAGCACATCGCCGGCCTGGACCCTGTATTGCTTGCCGCCGGTCTTGAGGACCGCAAACATATGATCTTCCTTCATTTTCCCGCGTCCTTCGGCCCCGGCTCAGCGGCGTTCATCGGGTGTGTCGCCACCCCCGGCCTCAAACAGCGCGCCCTTGTCGGGGCGTGATTGACGTGTAACCGGCGGGGCGATCCCCGTCCGGGAGCCGCGCTTATCACGGCGAACGCCTTGAAAGTCAAGGGGGCAAGGCCGCGCTCTGCCCGCTCAGATCTCCTGCTGCGGGCTGAGCTCGTCAAGCCGGGCCGCCAGCGCCTCGTAGCGTTCCGCCATGACCTCGTATTGCACCGCGTTCAGCACCTCGTAGACCTGCTGCATCAGCGGGTGTTCCAGCGCCGCCAGGTAGGCCGCGACCTCGTCGTCGGTGAAGTCGCGGTAGGCATAGGCGCTGCCCAGCAGCGAATAGACCTCGATGTTCTCGCGCATCCGCGGCACCTGTTCGGCCAGGATCGCGCGCAGTTCGGCCTCGGAATAGGTCGCCTCCGAGGTCCGCGCCGCCGCCGCCATCAGGTAACGCACCTGGATCTCGATCACCGCCGGCACGCTGGAATCGACGCCCCCGATCGCGTTGGTCATGGCGCGCAGGTCTTCGGCGCGTCCCGGGTTGTCGTCGAGCATCGCCGCCACCAGGTCCTCGCCGATCCGGTAGCGCTCCTCGTCCGGGGTCATGTGGCTTTCGTTCTCCGCCTCGACCAGCCTTTGCCCGAGGTCCGAGCCGTAGAACGCCATGCCATGTGACACCAACTCGTCCGGCATCACCGCCGCCATCATGTCGAGCGCACGCTCCAGCATCACCTCGGGGTCGAACACCTCTTCGGCCAGCCGCACCCACTGGTCGCCGAAGGCATCGGGCGCATCGCCCGCCAGCCCCGGCCCGGCCATCGCGCCCTGCTGCATCGAGGTGATCGCCACGTCAAAGCCGGTCACTTCGAGAAAGGCGCGCAACTCGTCGCGCTCCGCCGCCTGCGCGGCCAGCGCCGTGCACGTCACCACCAGCGCCGCAAGCCCCCCCAGGATGTTTCGTAGCCCCACCATGTCGCGCTCCTCTGCTGTCCGGTCCGACGACCCTAGAGCCGCGCCCGGCCGCTGCCAAGAGCGCACGCCAAACTTGGCAAACACCCGCCGCAGAAATCCCTTGCAGACCCCCGCCCGGTTCATTATGTCCCCGCCTGACCCCCGCGGAGAGGTGCCGGAGTGGTCGAACGGGGCGGTCTCGAAAACCGTTGACCCTTCACGGGGTCCCAGGGTTCGAATCCCTGTCTCTCCGCCACTAAGTCGTTGTTTGGCAAGCCGATTCATCTCCGGCGCCTCGGGGCCCGCATAGCCTCCGGCACGGACCATCCCGGCATGGTTGCCGACTCTCCGCATCACCGCAGGCACCAATGATGCCGCAACGGCGCGGAAATTCGCCTTTCCCACGCCCGATGCGCCGCGTCCCGAAATGCCAAAGCACCGCCGTTTCAAGCGGGGTTTTCATTGGCCGGACCTTGTCCACCCGCGGTGGCGCGGGCCTACTTGCGCTTTTTCTTCGGCGACGGGGCGGGCGCATCGGCGCGCAGCGCCGCGTCTCGTTCGAGGCGGGTCTTGCGAAGGCGCGATGTCTTGTCCTGGCGCTCTTCGGCCTCGGTATCCCGAATTTCCCGCACGACACGCGTGGTCTTGTCCATCAGCGTTTCCGAACTGGGTTTGGCTGCCTTGAACAGCGAGTCCTTGTTGAGCTTGGCCATCTTGAAATCTCCTCGGGGAACGGGATCGCGGGCCGGTTACGGCATCAGGGTTCGGGATGACCGCCCCGTGCGACCGGACGGCCGGGACAAATGCAAAGGCGACCGCGGCCCGAAGGCCGCCGCCGCCTCGCAATTCGGTCCGCCGCGCTTAGGCCAGCGCGAGATTGGACGCGGATTCGCGCCCGTCGTTGCCGCTTTCGATGTCGAAGGTCACGGCCTGCCCATCGTCGAGCTGTTGCAGCCCGGCGCGTTCAAGGGCGGAAATGTGAACGAAGATGTCCTTCGAACCATTTTCCGGGGCGATGAAGCCGAAGCCTTTTTGCGCGTTGAACCATTTCACGGTGCCATTGGCCATCGTGATGTCTCCTTGTTTGATTGCCACCCGCATAACGCGATGGCCCGGCTCAGTGTCCACGTAGGATCGTCTGAGGCCGTTAGGAAACAGAAGGTCGTAGGAAGATGCTTTGCTCAACACAGATGGGGTGGCCCGGCCCGATTGCAAGCCCCCACTTTGAAAAAGATGGATGAAGGCCCGACCGTCCCGCCGGCGCATTTGCCCCGGCGGCGGCCGTCGCCCCGGGGCGCGCCGCCCCTCGCCCGTTTCAATCCCCGCCCCCCGCCCGCGGCCTGATCCGCAGCCAGATGCCGTCCTTGGCGCGCACCGTCAGATGCGCCACCGGCATCGCCGGGCGGCCCTCGACCAGCTCGACCCGGTAGGCGCGCAGGATCATCGCCAGCAAGAGCGGCCCCTCGACCATCGCGAACCCCGCCCCGGTGCAGACGCGCGGCCCCGCCGAGAACGGCATGTAGGCATTGCGCAACCCGGCCTTGCCGTTCTCGGTGGCGAAACGGCCGGGGTCGAACTCGTCCGGCCGCTCCCACAGCCGCTCGTGCCGGTGCTGGTGCCAGGGGCTGAGCACCACCTGCGCGCCTTTCGCCACGGCGCGGCCCCGGAACTGCTCGGGACATGTCGTCTCGCGCACCATCATCGGCACGGGCGGGTAAAGCCGCAGGGTCTCGCGGAACACGTCGCGGGCATTGGCCAGCCGCTTGACCACGGCGAACTCGGCCCGCTCCGGGTCGATCTCGCGCAGGGCTTCGTCGGCCACCCGCTCCTGCCAGTCGGGAAACATCGCCGCCAGATACAGCGCCCAGGCCAGCGCCGAGGCCGAGGTTTCGTGGCCCGCAAGGAAAAAGATCGCCACCTGGTCGACCATCTCGGCGGTGTCGAAGGTCGCCCCCGTCACGGGGTCGGCGGTGGTCATGATCTTGGTGGCAAGGTCGTCGGGCGCGGTGCCTGCCTCGATCTCGGCCATGCGCTCGGCGGTCAGCCGGGTGATCAGCGCGCGGATCTCGCGCGCCGTGCGCTTGATCTCGCCCCGGTGCAGGCGCGGCAGCCATTTCGGCAGCGGGATCAGCGCCCACAGGTTCAGCACCGGCTGGGCATGCTGGTGCGCCTTGAATTCACGAAACACCCCCGCCGCCACCTCGTTCTCGATCGGGATCGAAAACAGCGTGCGAAAGATCACGTCGGCGGCGGCATGGCTGGTCTCGGCCTCGATCTCGACCGGCTGGCCGTCGGCACGCGCGGCCAGCCGCGCCACCGCCGATTGCCCCGCCGCCCACATCGCCGGAAAGGTATCGCGCAGCCGCCCGCCCTCGAACGCCGGGTCGATGATGCGGCGCTGGCGCTTCCAGGTCTCGCCGTTGGTAACGAACACCGAATTGCCCAGAAGCGGCGCCAGCCCCTCGCGCACCCGGTCGGACTTGGGGAAATCGTCGGGCCGGTCCTTGAGCACGGTTTTGACCAACTCCGGGTCGTTGCACAGGTAGCTGGTGAAGAACGGCGTGCGGAACTCGGCCATCCAGGCGCGATAGAGCCGGGCGGGCTGGGCCGACAGGATATCGGCGCGAAAGAGCTTGATATAACGGCGCAGCGACACCCGCGCGGGCCGGGCGGGCGGTTTCGGCGGCAGATGCGGGCAGGCCCCGCTCACAGGGCGGCTCCCGGGGCCATCGCGGTATGTTTCGACACCGCCTCTTCCTTGCGCGAGCGCGAGGGTTTGCGCGTGGCAAAGCGCGTGCCCAGCGTCAGCGGCCCGGCGGTGATCTTGAAATAGTCGTAGTCGCCGGGCCGGTCGAAGGCGCAGAGATACTGGAAATGCAGCCGGAAAAACCGCCAGCGCAGTTCCTTCCAGCGCTCCGGGCTGAGCGTCTTGGTAAACGCCGCCGAGATCACCAGCGGCCAGCGCTTGCCGGTTTCGGGCGCCACACCCGACACCGCCACCGGATCGCACAGCGCAAAGGCGCAGCCGTCGCCCGGCGCGGTCACGTCGACCCAGGGAATGTCGCCCTGGCTCAGTTCGTGCAGGTCGCGGCGCAGCCGGTGCGCCTTGGGCAGGAAACTGACCATCGGCACCACCTGCCCCAGCGTGAGAAACCCCAGCTTCGGCCCGTCCCTGGGCACCCGTCCCTCGCGCACCAGGTCGGCCAGGATCGACACGCCCAGATGCGCGCCCGAGGAATGCCCGACCACCAGCACCTCGTCGACATCGGTTTCCAGCGCGGCGGCGATCTGGTTCGCGAACTCGCCCATCCGCGCCTGAAGCGCCGGCGGATCGGCCCCGCGCGAGGCCGCCGAATAGGCATAATCGTGCATCAGGTAATAGGCGAACAGCCGGTTGTCGATGCGCCGGAACCACCCCAGCACCAGCGTGAACACCACCGCCCCCAGCATCGCCGCGATGACCTTCTGGCCCGGCAGAAGCGTGCCGCCATCCGAGACGGTGTGCGCCAGCCAGCCCATCAGCGCCAGGAACACCGCCCCGGTCGCCAGCCCCGCCGCAATCGCCACCAGCGCCTGCACCGTGAGCATCCCGATTGGATAAAGCGCCGCGATCACCGGCCCCTTGCGCAGCCGGATCAGCCGCCCGAAGGCGCCGGTGGCGATATAGGTCCAGGCGGTGCGCGCCATCAGGATGTAGGTTTGCAGGATATTGCGCTCCATCGAACTGCGCACGATATCCGACCACACCAGCACATCGAACTCGGCCCGCGTCTCCGCCCCGTCGATCCGGCCCGTCACCTGCCAGCCGTAGGTGGCCGAGCCCTGCCGCCCGACAAGATCGACCTCATAGCCCGAGATCTTCGCCTGGGCCGCCGATTCCTTGCGGTAGAGCTCGCGGTAACGGCGTGGATGAATCGGGTCGTAGCCGGGGATGTAGAACACCCGGCGCCGCCTGACTTCCTGTTTTGCAGGACTGCTCATCTTCCCGCCCGAACGGTTGTTTTGCCCGCAACGCTAGCGCGGAATTCGGGCGAAGGTAAGGCACGGAGGCCAAGGCCCCTCACCGCACACGCCCCTCAGGTCACCCCGAGATAGCGCGCCATCCAGACTGAGTGGCCGTTGCAATCGGGGTCTTCGGGGGTAAAGGCCAGCACTTCGAAGCCCTGCCCCTCCAGGAGCGCCTGGTAATCCGCCGGCGACAGCGAAGCGTGATAGAGCTGTTGCCCCTCGACCTGCCCGATCGCCTCGCCGGCCTCGGGGCCGGTGGTCATCACCAGCACGCTGCGCGGGCGCGCATGGGCGGCAAAGACCGGGAACATGGCGCGTTGGTCGTCTGCCGACAGGTGAAACAGGCTGTTCCAGGCCAGGATCAGGTCGAACTCCTCGCCCAGGTCCAGCCCGCGCATGTCGCGGTGCAGGACCCGCGCATGCGGCAGGTTCTGGCGAAACAGCGCCACCATCGCCTGCGCCCCGTCCACGCCGGTGATCTCGGCCCGGCGGTCCTGGAGATACGAGGCAATCGGCAGACCCGGCCCGCAGCCCAGGTCGAGCACCCGGCGCCCGGGCGCATAGCCCAGCGCCCGGTCCAGCCAGCGGCGTTCATAGAGCGTGCGGTCGCGCGACCGGGCAAAGCCCTTGGCGACTCGTTCATAGGTCGGGAGGATGTCATCTGGCGTCATGCCACCGGGCTAGGCAATCGGCGCGCCCGCGTCGAGAGCCAAAACGCCGCCCCGCGCCCTCTGGGCGGAAAACCGGCACCACGGCCCCGGCAAAAGGCAAAACGCCGCCGATCGTGTTTTGACCCGGCGCGCGCGCTCGCATATAGGAGGCGCCTAACCGGACCTACGGGGGCGCGCGTGTTCCGATTCATACTGGGCTTCATCGGCTCGATCTTTTCCTGGCTGACCCTGGCGGTGCTCATGGGGGCGATCACGCTGGGCGCGATTTTCTGGATGTATTCCAGGGACTTGCCGTCGCATGAGCAACTGGCCACCTACCAGCCCGCGATGATCAGCCGGATCTATTCCGGCGAAGGCGCCCTGATGGACGAATTCGCCACCGAGCGCCGGCTCTACACCCCGCCCGAGCAGATCCCCGATTTGGTGAAATGGGCCTTCATCTCGGCCGAGGACAAGAATTTCTACCAGCACCGCGGCTATGACCTGCGCGGCATGGTGGCCGCCGCCCTGCAGGCGGCCCAGGGCGCACGGCTGCGCGGCGCCTCGACCATCACCCAGCAGGTGATGAAGAACTTCCTTCTGTCCTCGGACCGCTCGTTCGAGCGCAAGATCAAGGAACTGATCCTCGCCACCCGGCTGGAGCAGACCCTGTCCAAGGACGAGATCCTCGCGCTCTATCTCAACGAGATCTTCCTGGGCCAGAACAGCTTTGGCGTCACCGCCGCGGCCCAGACCTATTTCAACAAGACGCTCGACCAACTGGCTCCGCACGAGGCCGCGATGCTGGCCGCGATGCCGCAGGCGCCGTCGAAATACCACCCGGTGACCTCGAAGGAGCGTCTGACCCAGCGCCGCGATTTCGTGCTCAAGGAGATGCTCGAGAACGGCTTCATCGACGAGGCCACCTATCGCGCCGAAGTCGCCCTGCCGCTGCGCTCGGTTCAGAACGGCGACTACCCGTCGTTCCGCGCCACCCTGCCGCCGCGCGACTACTTCACCGACGAAATCAGGCGCCAGCTCAGCCGCAACTTCGGCGAGGACGAGTTCTTCGGCGGCGGCCTCACGATCCGCGCCACGGTCGACCCGGACCTGCAGATCGTCGCCGCCCACGCGCTGCAAAAGTCGCTCGAAGCCTATGACCGCGACCGCCGCCAGTGGCGCGGCACCGGCAAGACCATCGACCCGGCCACGCTGGACGACGGCACCTGGGAGGCGGCGCTTGCCGAGGTGTCGGTGGCGCGCGACATCACGCTGGACGGGCAATGGTTCGTGGCCGTGGTCGACCAGGTCGGCGACCAGGCCCTGACGCTCAAGATCGAAGGCCAGCCCGAACCCAATCCCTGGGACGTGCCGCGCGACGACATCGGCTGGATGACGGGGTCGTTCACCGACAACTTCACCCGCGGCGACGTGGTGCATGTGCGCCGGATGACCAAGGGCGAAGATGGCAGCGGCGATTTCATCCGCTGGACCCTGCGCCAGGTGCCCGAGGTCGAAGGCGCCTTCATGGCGATGGACGTGAACACCGGCCGGGTGATCGCGATGCAGGGCGGGTTTTCCTATCAGCATTCGGTGTTCAACCGGGCGACGCAGGCCACCCGCCAGCCGGGGTCGTCCTTCAAGCCCTTCGTCTATGCCGCGGCACTCGACTCGGGCTTCACCCCCGCCTCGATCATCATCGACGCCCCGATCGAGATCGAGACCGGCGGCGGCATCTGGCGGCCCAAGAACGCGTCCAACAAGTTCTACGGCCCCTCGCCGCTGCGCACCGGGATCGAGCAGTCGCGCAACCTGATGACGGTGCGCGTGGCACAGGAAGTGGGCATGGAGGTGGTCGCCTCCTACGCCGAGCGTTTCGGCGTCTACGACCACCTCGACCCGTTCCTGGCCAACGCGCTCGGCTCGTCCGAGACCACGCTGTTCAAGATGGTCGCGGCCTACGCGATGTTCGCCAACGGCGGCGAGCGGGTGGAACCCACGCTGGTCGACCGGGTGCAGGACCGCATGGGGCGCACCATCTACCGCCACGACCAGCGCATCTGCGAGGAATGCGACCTGCTGCGCATCCCGCCCGGCGAAGGCCCCACGATCATCTCGAACCGCGAACGGGTGATGAACGCGATCACCGCCTATCAGCTCACCTCGATGCTGCAGGGCGTGGTGCAGCGCGGCACCGCGGCGGGGGCGATCAACCTGCCGGTGCCCACCGCGGGCAAGACCGGCACCACCAACGATTCCAAGGATGTCTGGTTCGTCGGCTTCACCTCGAACGTGGTCGCGGGCTGCTACATCGGCTTCGACCGGCCGCAAACCCTGATCGGCGGCTCCGGCGGCGGCACCTGTGCGCCGGTGTTCCAGCGCTTCATGACCGAGGCGGTCGAGAAATACGGCGGCGGCCGCTTCCGGGTGCCGCCGGGCGGGCATTTCATCAAGATCGACCGCTATTCCGGCGCCCGCCTGCCCGACGACGCCACCGGCGATTATGTCGTGGCCGAGTATTTCCGCGACGGCGAAGAGCCGGTGTTCGGCGTGGCCTTCGACGGCGGCTTCGCGATGGGATCGAACCTGCCGCTGTTCCTGCCCGGCGAGATCGACCCCGAAACCCGCGAAAGCACCACCGCCACCGGCGACCTGACGGTGATTCCCGACCGCGCCGACACCGGCTCGGTGGCCGCCGGCGGGCTCTATTGACGCCCGCGTCAGCGCCCGCCACGGCCCTTGAAATCACACGGGAATCCCCGGCCCGCGCCGGGCAATTCACCCGGCGCGCGATTTTGCCCATTGTATTTGCCGGCGCGCCGACACTATGTTCATCCGACGGCGAAAAGACGCGCGCTGCGTCCTCGCCCGAAAGTTTCGCTGCCCCGTCTCGCCATGGCGCCAAACGCCGGAGACCGGACAGACCGAGAGGCGGCCGCAAGGCCGGACCGGCCACATGGCCAGACATTTGCCCGCCAACCCCGAGGGGGCGGCGCGGCCCTGAACAGGCCCCCGTCACGCTATGACAGGGTGCCGGAGACGAAACGCGATGAGGCGCGCAGGACAGACCGTTGATCCAGACCGGGGGGCATCGCCGCCCGGTGCTGTGGCAGGTGTGCCCGCGCCGAAGCTCGCCCATACAAGTCACCCCCGATCCCGCGCCCGCCTTGACCGGCCCGCGCCCGCTCCGGGGTGCATCGGAACACAATGGCTAAGAAAATGCTCATCGACGCCACCCACGCGGAGGAAACCCGCGTCGTGGTGGTGGACGGAAACAAGGTCGAGGAATTCGACTTTGAATCGGAAAACAAGCGCCAGCTAGCTGGCAACATCTACCTGGCGAAAGTCACGCGGGTCGAACCCTCGTTGCAGGCCGCCTTTGTCGACTACGGCGGCAACCGGCACGGCTTTCTGGCCTTTTCGGAGGTCCACCCCGACTACTACCAGATTCCCGTGGCCGACCGCGAGGCGCTGCTCGAGGAAGAGCGCGCCTATGCCGAGGCGATGGCCCGCGAGGAGGACGAGCGCGAGGCCAAGCCGTCGCGTTCGCGCAGCCGCTCGCGCAGCAAGTCGAGTGCCGCGAAGGCCAGAAGCGACGACGCCGTCGCCACCGCCGAGGCCAACACGCCCGAAGCGATGGACGTGATCGAGTTTGACGGCGACGACGAGGCCGGCGACGATCCGGTCGAGGGCCTGTCGCCGATGGCGCTGGTCGAGGATACGCCGGTCGAGGAACCGGGCGGCAACGGGGCCGACGACAGCCACGACGACGACAATGGCGACGACGACCACGACGATGACGACAACAATGGCGATCACGACGACAACGCGATCGAATCCGTCGCCGACGAGGACGTGACCGAGGAAATCCGCCAGCCGCGCAAGCCGCGCGCCAGGAAATACAAGATCCAGGAGGTCATCAAGGTCCGCCAGATCCTGCTGGTCCAGGTCGTCAAGGAAGAGCGCGGCAACAAGGGTGCGGCGCTGACCACCTACTTGTCGCTGGCCGGGCGCTACTGTGTGCTGATGCCCAACACCGCCCGTGGCGGCGGCATCTCGCGCAAGATCACCAACGCCGCCGACCGCAAGAAGCTCAAGGAAATCGCCGGCAGCATCGAGGTGCCCAAGGGCGCCGGGCTGATCGTGCGCACCGCGGGCGCCAAGCGCACCAAGGCCGAGATCAAGCGCGACTACGAATACCTGCAACGCATGTGGGAAGAGATCCGCGCGCTGACGCTGAAATCCATCGCGCCGGCCAAGATCTACGAAGAAGGCAACCTGATCAAACGCTCGATCCGCGACCTCTACAACCGCGACATCGACGAGGTTCTGGTCGAGGGCGAAGCGGGCTACCGCATGGCCAAGGACTTCATGAAGATGATCATGCCGTCCCACGCCAAGAACGTCCGGCACTACGCCGAGACCCTGCCGCTGTTTGCCCGTTTCCAGGTGGAAAGCTACCTGTCGAGCATGTTCAACCCGACCGTGCAGCTCAGCTCCGGCGGCTACATCGTGATCGACGTGACCGAGGCGCTGGTGGCGATCGACGTGAACTCGGGCCGGGCCACCAAGGAAGGCTCGATCGAGGACACCGCGCTCAAGACCAACCTCGAGGCCGCCGAAGAGGTCGCCCGCCAGGTCCGCCTGCGCGACCTCGCCGGGCTGATCGTGATCGACTTCATCGACATGGAAGAGCGGCGCAACAACGCGGCGGTCGAGAAAAAGCTGAAAGACAAGCTGAAAACCGACCGCGCCCGCATCCAGGTGGGCCGCATCTCGGGCTTCGGCCTCTTGGAAATGTCGCGCCAGCGCCTGCGCCCCGGCATGATCGAGGCCACCACCCAGCCCTGCCCGCATTGCCACGGCACCGGCCTGATCCGCTCCGACGACAACCTGGCCCTGTCGATCCTGCGCCAGCTTGAGGAAGAAGGCACCCGCAAGCGGTCGCGCGAGGTGCTGCTCAAGGCGCCGGTGGGCATCGTCAACTACCTGATCAACCACAAGCGCGAGCACATCGCCCAGATCGAGGCGCGCTATGGCATGGCGGTCCGGCTCGAGGCCGACCCGTTCCTGATCTCGCCCGATTTCTCGATCGAGAAGTTCAAGACCGCCACCCGCGCCGTGCCCGAGGCCACGCCGGTGATCTCGGCCAGTGCCGCGCTGATGGACGACATCGACGAGGACGAGACCGACGAGGCGCAGGAGGTCCAGGACACCGCCGAGACCCAGGCGGCCCCGACAACCTCCGACGACGGCGAGGAACAGCCCAAGAAAAAGCGCCGCCGCCGCCGGCGTCCGCGCAAGAAGTCCTCGAACGGCAACGGCGAGAACGGGTCGGACAACGGCAATGGCGACAACGGGTCGGACAGCGGCAACGGCGAAACCGAACAGCCGGTGACCGCCGATCAGCCCGAGGCGACGCAGCCCGAGCCGGTCGCGGCAGAGACCGCCGAGGCGGCCCAGCCTGTTGAGGCTGCCGCCGAGGCCGAAGAGAAGGCCGAGGACAAGCCCAAGAAGAAGGTGACCCGCAGCCGCTCCTCGCGCGCCAAGCCCAAGGCGGAACCGGCAGAGGCCAAGGCCGACACCCCGGTCGAGGCCGAGGCCCCCGCCGAGGCGGAAGCCGAAGCGCCCGCCGAAGCCGAGGCCGACAAGCCCAAACCGGCCCCGCGCAAGCGTGCCAGCACCTCCAAGGCGGCCACGGCCAAGCCCAAGGCCAGCACCTCCAAGTCGAAGGCGAAAAAGGACGAGGCCGACGCGCCGGAACCGGCGAAAGACCTGGCCGAGACCGCCGAAAAGGCCCCCGCGCCCGCCCCGGCCCCGGGCGAGACCCCGAAACCGGCCCCCGAGCCGGTCGCGGCCAACGGCGACGACGAGGCCCCCAAGCCCAAACGCAAGGGCTGGTGGTCGCTGGGCAGCTAGGCCAGCCAACACGAGAAACCAGGCCGGGCCCGAGTGGCCCGGCTTTTCGTTGTCCCCCGCGCCGCATGGCGCCCCATCTCGGGGATGTGACGAGATGACAGGTGACGCCGCGCGCGCCCCGGGCTAAAGCGGGTCGGCATGATGCCCCCGCCGGCACCGAAACCCACCCGGCGCGGCGCATGACAGGAGGCCAGGACATGTTCGGGATCGACCTCATCGACGCAAGCCTTTTGCCCGCGCTGACCATCGCGCTGGTGGCGGGGCTGTTGTCGTTTCTCAGCCCCTGCGTGCTCCCGATCGTGCCGCCTTACCTCGCCTACATGAGCGGCGTCAGCGTCTCCGACCTCTCCACCGCCGGCGGACGCGCCAGCCGCAAGGCGTTCATGACGGCGCTGTTCTTCGTGATGGGCCTGTCCACCGTGTTTCTGTTCCTGGGCTTCGCGGCCTCGGCCTTCGGCGCGTTCTTTTTGCAAAACCAGACCATATTCAACACCGCCGCGGGCATCGTGGTAATGGTGTTCGGCGCGCATTTCCTCGGCATCTTCACGATTCCCTTCCTCAACCGCGACGCGCGGCTGGATGCGGGCGACCAGGGCGGCACCGCGTTCGGCGCCTATATCCTCGGCCTGGCCTTCGCCTTCGGCTGGACCCCCTGCATCGGCCCGCAACTGGGCGCGATCCTGTCGCTTGCGGCCTCCGAGGCGAACGTGGCGCGCGGCACCTTCCTGCTGGCCGTCTATGCCGCGGGCCTCGGCATCCCGTTCCTGCTGGTCGCGGCGTTCTTCCCGCGCATGCAGGGCCTCATGGGCTGGATGAAACGCCACATGGTGCGGATCGAGCGGATCATGGGCCTGCTGCTCTGGACCATCGGCCTGCTGATGCTGACCGGCGGCTTTTCGGACTTTTCCTACTGGCTGCTCGAAACCTTCCCGGGTCTGGCCGCCCTGGGGTAGGCTGGCCGCGATAGCGCAACCACGATTGCACCCCCGCGCGCCCCGACCTAGAAAGCGGCAAGCTCAGATCGTTCACAGGGGGCCACCATGCCGAACACCGACCAACTCACCCAGATGAAAACCGGCAAGGGCTTCATCGCCGCGCTGGACCAGTCCGGCGGCTCGACCCCCAAGGCGCTGAAGCTCTATGGCATCGACGAGGACGCCTATGCCTCCGAGGCCGAGATGTTCGACCTGATCCACGCCATGCGCGCGCGCATCGCCCAGGCCCCGGCCTTCACCGGCGACAAGGTGGTCGGCGCGATCCTGTTCGAGATGACGATGGACCGCGACATCGGCGGCAAACCGGCGGCGCAATTTTTGTGGCAGGATCGCCGCGTGGTGCCCTTCCTCAAGGTCGACAAGGGGCTTGAGGGCGAGCATGACGGCGTGCAGCTCATGAAGCCGATGCCCGAGTTGGACGCACTGCTCGACCGCGCCGTCGCCGCCGGCATCTTCGGCACCAAGATGCGCTCGGTCATTTCTGCGGCCAACCGCGAGGGCATCGCGGCCATCGTCGAGCAGCAATTCGCCGTCGCCCGCCAGATCCTCGCCAAGGGGCTGGTGCCGATCATCGAGCCCGAGGTGACGATCACCATCGCCGACAAGGCCGAGGCCGAGAACATCCTGCTCGAGGAACTGACCAGACACCTCGACAGCCTCGACGAGGGCCAGGAGGTCATGCTGAAACTGACCCTGCCCGACACCGCCAACCTCTACGGCACGCTGGTGGGCCACCCGCGCATCATCCGCATCGTGGCGCTTTCGGGCGGCTATTCGCGCGACGAGGCCAACGCGCGGCTGGCCGAGAACAACGGCGTCATCGCCAGCTTCTCGCGCGCCCTGACCGAGGGGCTGTCCGCGGATCAGTCCGACGCCGAGTTCAACGCCGCCATCGCGGCCTCGATCGACTCGATCTACCAGGCCTCGATCACCTGAACCGGCGTGATACGGGGCCGCCGCCCCCACACATTTGCTTGAGCCGCCTGTGAGGGCGCGCGCTGCGCCCCCATATCCGGGTCAGGACTACGGAGGAGCACCGCCATGGAACTTCAGGATCTCGCAATCGACGGATACGAGCGCGTGCTGCGCGTCAGCGACGCCGACGCCGGGCTGACCGGCGTCATCGCCATCCATTCCACCCGCTTCGGCCCCGCCGTCGGCGGGCTCAGGATGCGCCCCTACCAGACCGAACAGGCGGCGCTGGACGACGTGCTGCGGCTGGCGCGCGGCATGACCTACAAGAACGCCGCCGCCGACCTGCCGCTGGGCGGCGGCAAGGCGGTGATCATCGGCGATCCCGCCCGCGACAAGACCCCCGCCCGCCTGACCGCCTTCGGACAGGCCATCGAGGCGCTGGAGGGCCGCTACTGGACCGCCGAGGACATGGGCATGACCCCCGCCGACCTCGAAATCGTCGCCCGCTCCACCGGCTATGTCGCCGGGCTGGCCTCGGGCGAATACGCCAGCGGCGACCCCTCGCCGGTCACCGCGCGCGGCGTGTTCGAGGCGGCGCGCACCACGCTGGCCCATGCCACCGGGTCGGATGACCTCGTCGGCAAACGCATCGCGCTCCAGGGTCTTGGGAATGTCGGGCGCGCGCTGGCCGGAATGTTCGCCGAAGCAGGCGCCACGCTTCTGGTCACCGACATGGATCAGGCCCGCGTCGACGAGGCCGTGGCCGCGCTCGGCGCCACCGCCATCGCGCCGGATGCGATCATCGCCGCCGGGGCCGACCTCTTCGCCCCCTGCGCCATCGGCGGCATCCTCGATGCGGCCAGCATCCCGACGCTGAAGGTCCGCGCCATCTGCGGCTCGGCCAACAACCAGTTGGCCACCCCCGAGGACGGCTCACGGCTGATGGCGCGCGGCATCCTCTATGCCCCCGACTACGTGGTCAACGCCGGCGGCATCATCAACGCCGCCACCGAGGTTTTGCGCATCCGCGACCGCGCCCCCTTCACCGAAACCCGCCTTGCCGCGATCACCGAATTCCTCGACCGCGCCTTCACCCGCGCCCGCGCCGAGGGCGTCGGCCCCGAGGTCATCGCGGATCGTCTGGTCGAGGAAAAACTCGCCGCGCCCCCGGCGGACGCGATCGCCGCGAAGTAGGCAAGCCTCAGATCCGGCCCACCAGCGCCCGGTTGTCCAGCCCCGAGACCGCGCCGGGCACATGCCCGCGCGCGCCCTCGATCCGGGTTGCGACATAGCCATCGGCCACCGCCGCCACGCCCGCCCGGATCAGGATCGAGGCGGCCAGCAGCCCCGCCAGGCTCTCGGCGAACCACCGCGCCTCGCCCTCCTCCGGCAGCCCCGGCCAGCGTTCGCGATGCGCCGCCAGTGCCGCGTCATAGCGCCGATCCGCCCCGGTCGCCGCCGCCAGTTCCGCCGCCAGCGCCTCGCCCGCCAGCGGCTCTTTCGCCAGCGTGCGAAGGATATCGAGGCAGATCACGTTCCCCGACCCTTCCCAGATGCCATTCAGCGGCGCCTCGCGATACAACATCGGCATCGGCGTGTCCTCGACGTAACCCATGCCGCCCAGGCACTCCATCGCCTCGACCAGCACCACCGGGCAGCGCTTGTTGTTAACGAATTTCGCCAGCGCCACCGAGATGCGCGCGAACGCCCGGTCGGCCTCGCCGGTCCCGTCGAACGCCTCGGCCGCGCGCATCGCCAGCGCCAGCGCGCCCTCCCAGTCCAGCACCAGGTCGGCCAGCACCGCCTGCATCAGGGGCTGGTCGATCAACCGCCGCTGGAACGTGCGTCGCCCCTCGACCCAGTGCTTCACCTCCGCCAGCCCCGCCCGCATCAGCCCGGCAGGCGCCACGGCGGTATCGAGCCGCGTGTGATGCACCATCTCGATGATCGTGCGCACCCCCGCGCCCTCGTCGCCCAGCCGATGCGCCAGTGCGCCGTGATACTCGATCTCCGAGGACGCATTGGCCCGGTTGCCCAGCTTGTCCTTGAGCCGCTGGATATGGATCGCGTTGCGCTCCCCTTCCAGCCAACGCGGCACCAGGAAACATGTCAGGCCCGCATCCGTCTGCGCCAGCGTCAGGAACCCGTCCGACATCGGGGCCGAGCAGAACCACTTGTGCCCGGTCAGCCGGTAGTCGTCACCTTCGCGCACTGCCCGCGTGGTGTTGGCGCGCACGTCCGATCCGCCCTGCTTTTCCGTCATCGCCATGCCCAGCGTCGCGCCCGCCTTCTCACCTACCGGCAGGACCTGCGCGTCATAGACCCCCGCCGTCAGCTTTGGCCGCCACAGCGCCGCCAGGCCTGGGTCGGCCGCCAGCGCGGGCACCGCCGCATAGGTCATGGTCAGGGGGCAGCACACCCCCGGCTCGATCTGGCTAATCATGTAGACGAGGGCCGCGTGCGTCGCATGCCCGCCCGGCTGCCCGTCCCAGGCGGCAGAGGCATAGCCCAGCGCCGCCCCCTCGGCCATCAGCGCGTGATAGGCCGGGTGAAACGCCACCTCGTCCAGCCGCCGCCCGCCCCGGTCGAACAGGCGAAGCTCCGGCAGATGATGCCGCGCCGCCCATCCGGCCTCGCGCATTTCCTCGGTCCCCAGCCGCGCGCCCGCCGTGGCGGCGTGATCCATCCGCGCCCCGGCCCGCGCCAACGCATCGCGCAGCGGCAGGTCGCTGGCGAACAGGTCCAGCGCCGGCGGCGGCCCCGGCTGGTTCTCGACCTCGTGGCCGGGCAGGTCGGATTGCGGCGGTATCTGGGTCATGGCGGCCTCCTTGCCCTGAAACTGCCCCGGTATTAGCCCCCAGCCCGCCGCCTCTGTCAAACGGGGGATTCCCAAAGCCGCCCGGCTGTGAGATAGTGCCCCGGAGCGCCCGTCAGAGGCGCCGGACACGAGGCAGCATGGCACGCACACGCAGACAATCCGGCTTTGCAGGCATGGCCTATTTCGCCTTCCTGGTGTTGCTCGGCCTCTATTTCACCTTTGCCAGCGTGCAGGGCGATTTCGGCCTGTTCAACCGCGTGCGAATCGAGGCCGAGGCCGACGACCTGCGCGCCGAACGCGCCCGCCTCGAGGCCGAGATCGCCGTGCTCGCCAACAAGACGCGGCGGCTGTCCGACGATTTTCTCGACCTCGACCTGTTGGATGAACAGGCCCGTTCGGTCCTTGGCCTGGTGCGCCCCGACGAGGTCGTGCTGCGCTAGCGCCGCCGCCTCTGACCCGTCCGCGCGGCCCGCAACCCCTTCGCCTTGCACGAAATTCCCCCCTCGCGCGAAAGCCGAGATTATTGTATATGGTAGTTTAACATTAAACCATTATTCGGACAGGTTGGGAGGACGCCCTATGGCAGCCGCCAAAAAACAAGCCAAATCAAACACATCAAAAGAAGACCTGCTCGCCTATTACCGCGAGATGCTGCTGATCCGGCGATTCGAGGAAAAGGCCGGCCAGCTTTACGGCATGGGTCTGATCGGCGGCTTCTGCCACCTCTACATCGGCCAGGAGGCGGTTGTCGTCGGGCTCGAGGCCGCCGCTGAAGAGGGCGACAAACGCATCACATCCTACCGCGATCACGGCCACATGCTGGCCTCCGGCATGGACCCCAAGGGCGTCATGGCCGAGTTGACCGGGCGCGAGGGCGGCTATTCCAAGGGCAAGGGCGGCTCGATGCACATGTTCTCGACGGAAAAGCATTTTTACGGCGGCCACGGCATCGTCGGCGCCCAGGTGCCGATCGGCGCCGGGCTCGCGTTTTCCGACAAGTATCGCGAGAACGACCGCGTCACCTTCACCTATTTCGGTGACGGCGCGGCCAACCAGGGCCAGGTCTACGAGACCTTCAACATGGCCGCGCTGTGGAAACTGCCGATGGTCTTCGTGATCGAGAACAACCAGTATGCGATGGGCACCTCGTCGAAACGCTCGACCTCGACGCCCGACCTCTACACCCGCGGCGAAGCCTTCGGCATCCCCGGCGAGGCGGTCGACGGCATGGACGTGCAGGCGGTCAAGGCCGCCGGCGAAAAGGCGGTGGCGCATTGCCGCGACGGCAAGGGGCCGTATATCCTCGAGATGAAAACCTACCGCTACCGTGGCCACTCGATGTCGGACCCGGCGAAATACCGCACCCGCGAAGAGGTGCAGAAGGTGCGCGACACCCGCGACCCGATCGAGAACGTCCGCGAGCTTCTGCTCCAGGGCAAGCATGCCAGCGAGGATGAGCTCAAGGAGATCGACAAGGAAATCAAGGGCGTGGTGAACGCCGCCGCCGATTTCGCCCGCGAAAGCCCGGAGCCGTCGCTGGACGAGCTCTGGACCGACATTTACGCCTGATCCGAGGGAAGACACAGACATGGCAATCGAAATTCTCATGCCCGCGCTCAGCCCGACGATGGAAGAGGGCACGCTGGCGAAATGGAACGTGAAAGAGGGGGACACCGTCGCCGCCGGTGACGTGATCGCCGAGATCGAGACCGACAAGGCAACGATGGAATTCGAAGCCGTCGACGAGGGCACGATGGGCAAGATCCTGGTCGAAGAGGGCACCGAAGGGGTCAAGGTCAACACCCCCATCGCGATGCTGCTGGAAGAGGGCGAAAGCGCCGATGATATCGGCGACACCTCCGCGAAGGACGACAAGGGCAAGGCCGACAAGGCCGAAGCCGAGGCCGAGACCGGCCCCGTGGACGAACCCGTCGCCGCCAACCCCGGCGCCGAGATGCCCGCGCCGAAAAAGGTGTCCGACCCCGAGATCCCCGAAGGCACCGCGATGAAGTCCACCACCTTGCGCGAAGCCCTGCGCGACGCGATGGCCGAGGAAATGCGCGCCGACGACACCGTGTTCCTGATGGGCGAGGAAGTCGCCGAATACCAGGGCGCCTACAAGGTCAGCCAGGGCTTGCTCGACGAGTTCGGCCCCAGGCGCGTGATCGACACGCCGATCACCGAGCACGGCTTTACCGGGCTGGCCACCGGCGCCGCGATGGGCGGGCTGCGCCCCATCGTCGAGTTCATGACCTTCAACTTCGCCATGCAGGCGATCGACCACATCATCAACACTGCCGCCAAGACCCGCTACATGTCGGGCGGCCAGATGTCGGTGCCGGTGGTGTTTCGCGGGGCCAACGGTGCCGCCGCCCGCGTCGCCGCCCAGCACAGCCAGGATTATGCGGCATGGTATGCGCAGATCCCCGGCCTGCACGTCGCGATGCCCTACTCCGCCGCCGACGCCAAGGGCCTGCTCAAGACCGCGATCCGCGGCGACACGCCGGTGGTGTTTTTGGAAAACGAACTGCTCTATGGCCAGACCTTCGAGGTGCCCGACCTTGACGACTACACGATCCCCTTCGGCAAGGCCCGGATCTGGCGCGAAGGCGACGACGTGACCATCGTGAGCTTCGGCATCGGCATGAAATACGCGCTCGAGGCCGCCGAGAAGCTGGCCGAGGACGGGATTTCCGCCGAGGTCGTCGACCTGCGCACCCTGCGCCCGATGGACACGGAAACCGTGATCGAGAGCGTCAAGAAGACCAACCGCTGCGTCACCGTCGAAGAGGGCTGGCCGGTGTGCTCGATCGGCAACCACATCTCGTCGGTGCTGATGCAGCAGGCGTTCGACTATCTCGACGCGCCGGTCATCAACCTGACCGGCAAGGACGTGCCGATGCCCTATGCCGCCAACCTCGAAAAGCTGGCACTGGTGACGACCCAGGAGGTCATCGACGCCGTGCACACCGTGACCTACCGCTGAGGAGCCAGAGATGCCGACAAAAATCCTGATGCCCGCGCTCTCGCCCACGATGGAAGAGGGCACGCTGGCCAAATGGCTGGTCAAGGAGGGCGACACCGTCTCCGCCGGTGACCTGATCGCCGAGATCGAGACCGACAAGGCGACGATGGAATTCGAAGCCGTCGACGAAGGCACGATGGGCAAGATCCTGGTCGAAGAGGGCACCGAGGGGGTCAAGGTCAACACCCCGATCGCGGTGCTTCTGGAAGAGGGCGAAAGCGCCGACGACATCGGCGACACCGCCAAGGCCCCGGCCAAATCCGACGCCCCCAGGGCCGAGGCGAAATCCGAGGCCAAAGACGACAAGCCCGCCGACAAGCCCGCTGCCAGCAAGGCCCCGGCCGCGCCGGAAGCCAGCGACGGCAGCCGCATCTTCGCCTCGCCGCTTGCCCGCCGGATCGCCAGGGACAAGGGGCTGGACCTCGCCCAGATCAAGGGTTCGGGTCCGAAAGGCCGCATCGTCAAGGCCGATGTCGAGGACGCGAAGCCCTCGGTCGCACCGGCCAAGGCCGACACCCCCGCCGCGGCCCCCGCCGCCGTCGCGACAGCGCCCGCCGGTTTCTCGACCGAAACCGTGCTCAAGATGTATGCGGACCGCGAATTCGAGGAAATCAAGCTCGACGGGATGCGCCGGACCATCGCGGTGCGCCTGACCGAAGCCAAGCAGACGATCCCGCATTTCTACCTGCGCCGCGACATCCATCTCGACGCGCTGATGGCCTTCCGCGCGCAGTTGAACAAGCAGCTCGAGGGGCGCGGCATCAAGCTGTCGGTCAACGATTTCATCATCAAGGCCTGCGCCAACGCGCTGCAACAGGTGCCCGCCGCCAATGCCGTCTGGGCCGGCGACCGGGTGTTGCAGTTGAAACCGTCCGACGTGGCGGTGGCCGTGGCCGTCGAGGGCGGGCTGTTCACCCCGGTTCTCAAGGACGCCGACACCAAGTCGCTGTCCACCCTCTCGGCCGAGATGAAAGACCTCGCCGCGCGCGCCCGCGACCGCAAGCTCGCGCCGCATGAATACCAGGGCGGCACCTTCGCGGTCTCCAACCTCGGCATGTTCGGCATCGACAACTTCGACGCCGTGATCAACCCGCCGCACGGCGCGATCCTCGCGGTCGGTGTCGGCGCGAAAAAGCCGGTGGTCAAGGACGATGGCGAACTTGGCATCGCCACGGTGATGAGCGTCACGCTGTCGGTCGACCACCGGGTGATCGACGGCGCGCTCGGGGCCGAGCTTCTGGCCGCGATCAAGGACGGGCTGGAAAACCCGATGGCGCTTCTGGCCTGATCCGGCGACCCGCAAACAGCAAAGGCCCGGTCACGCGACCGGGCCTTTTTCGTTTCCAGCCAATATCTTAGTCGTCGAGCACCTTCGACAGCGTGAACACGCCGCGCATCTGCCCGACCGAGAAGCCGCGCGCCTCGTCGTCGGGGTAAAGCTGGGCGAGCTTGGCCTCGACCTCGGCCGTCACCTCGTCGCCGCCGTGGCAGTTGACGCAGAGATCGCCCGTGGGGATCGCCTTGACGATGTGAAAGACCCGCTTGCCATCCTCCTCGACAATCGCCGCCTTGGCCAGGTCGTCGGGTTTCTCGCCCGCCGCCTCGCGCTCGAGAAACTCGGCAATCGCCGCGGCGGTGAATGCGTCCGGCGCGTTGTCGGGGTTGCGCAGCCGGTGGCTCGAACGCCCGACATTCCAGCCCGACCCCTCCGACACCGAGGCCGCGATCTCCGGCGCCACCTCGTTGCACACGCCGATCGCGTTGACCGGCCCACCGGCCTTGACCGCCGCCATCAACTCGTCCTTGAGCGTGCCGCCGAAACTGCCCATCAGCCCCTTGGCCTCGTCGACCAGCGCCGTCATCTCATCATCCGCCGCCAGCGCAGGCGCGGCAAGCCCGGCGCATCCCAGCGCCACTACCATCGCAAATCGTCTCATCCGTTCTCTCCCGTGAGCTTCCGACATCCGCGCGCACAAACACATTCGCATAAGTCTACGCATCTGGCGAGAGTCACGTGACAGCCCGGCAGTCCTCCGCCGGTCCGCCGCCGACGTCGCGCGGCCTCAGCCTTCGGGCTTGGTTAAAAGCTGGTTCATCGTGACCGAAGGATGCTCGCAGCCCGCGGCCCCCACCACCTTGGCCGGAACCCCGGCCACCGTCACCGCCGGCGGCACATCCTCCAGCACCACCGAACCCGCCGCGATCCGCGAACAGCAGCCCACGGAGATATTGCCCAGAACGCTGGCCCCGGCCCCGATCAGAACCTCGTCGCCGATCTTGGGGTGGCGGTCCTCTTCTTCCTTGCCGGTGCCGCCCAGCGTCACCGAATGCAGCATCGAGACATTGTCGCCGACCACCGCGGTCTCGCCGATGACGATGGAATGGGCATGGTCGATCATGATCCCCTTGCCGATCCGGGCCGCCGGGTGAATGTCGACGCCATACACCTCCGAACAGCGCATCTGCAGGAAATAGGCCAGGTCACGCCGGCCCTGCCGCCACAGCCAATGCGCCACGCGGTAGGCCTGCATCGCCTGAAAGCCCTTGTAATACAGGATCGGCTGCAACAGCCGGTAGGTCGCCGGGTCGCGTTCCAGCACCGCCACCAGGTCGGCGCGCGCCGCCTCTGCAAGCTCGGGCGCCGCCTGATAGGCCTCGTCCGCGACCTCGCGCAGCACCAGCATCGACATCTCGTTGGAACTCAGCTTGGCGGAAATCCGGTAGCTCAGCGCCTTCTCGACGCTGGCATGGTGCAGCACGCAGGCATGCACCAGCCCGCCCATCACCGGCTCGTCGGCCACCGTTTCGCGGGCTTCGCGGGTGATCCGGTCCCAGACCGGGTCGAGGGGGATCGGACGTGTCTGGGTCTCGCGGCGTGTCTCGGCCATCGGCGCGGCCTCCCTTGATTTGCCCAAACCATATACGACAGATATGCTCGGACTTCAAAGCGACAAAGCCGTGAGCGGGGATCGCGCCATGACCGACGCCGACATCGCCCGATACCGCAGCGCGCTCGAGGACGAGCTGGCCAGGCTGACCGCCGAGGACGCGCTTGGCGCCGAGGGGCAAAAGACCGTGACGCTCGATCAGCAATCGGTCGGGCGGCTCAGCCGCATGGACGCGCTGCAGGGTCAGGCGATGGCCCGCGCCACCCAGGCGCGGCGCGGCGCCCGGCGCAGCCGCATCGCGGCGGCCCTTGCCCGGATCGAGGCGGGCGAGTTCGGCTATTGCACCGAATGCGGCGAGGACATCGCGCCGAAACGCCTCGCCCTCGATGCCACCGTCCCCACCTGCATCACCTGCGCCAACGGCTGAGCCTCAGCCCCGCGCCCGCCGCGCCAGCACCTCGAACACCAGCGCCAGGCATTCGGCATAGGCGCGATCGTCCAGGAACGGCTCGGCCACCCGATCCCGCGCCAGCGCCGCCGACATCAGGCTGCCGGTCCCCCAGACCGGATGCGCCCGCCCGGTCGCGCGCCGGTGCCGGTCGGCGGCCTCGGCCTCGGCCAGCATCCGCGACAACAGCCGCGCCCGGCCCGCCTCGGGCACCGCCAGCAGCGCGCAGCCCGCCGCCACCACGTCGCCGTGCATCACGCGCCGCATCACAGGCCCAGCCAGCGAAACGGTCCCGGCCCGAATCGCGCCGACACCTGCGCCACGCCGATGGCCTCGGCCGGCCCGTCGGCGGCGCGCATCGCGGCAGTATAGGTCCAGCCGGGCGCCGTCACGCCGACCTCGCGCAGGGTCGCGCCGCCCGCGGCCACGCGCACCAGGTAGCTTTCGGTCTCCTCGCCCAGCGGCACCTCGACCGCCTGCCAGGTGTCGCCGTCGATCCGCGTGCGCCGCACCCAGCTCAGCGCCAGGTTGCCGCCCGCCTCTGTCGCGCGCAGATGCACCGGCGCCAGCGGGCGCAGGCCGATGCCGTCAAAGGCGCGCACCTCGTGACGATAGGTGGCGTCGTCGATGGGCCGCAGCGCCGGGCCGATGCGGAAATGCCGCTCCAGCCCGCGCGCGGAACTGGGCAGGTCGATCTGGCCGACCTGCGCGTCGATCATCACCACCACCGAGCCCGCCGGCCAGACCTCGGGCATCAGCGCGTCGCTGCCTGCCTGGCCGCGCAGCCGCCCGGTGATTTCCCAGGTGTCGGGCGCCACCAGATCGGCCCCGGTGAACTGGAACAGCTCCCAGTTGTCGCTGCTGCCATCGCCGATCGCCGCCAAATTGGCGCCGTTCATCACCGCCGCCAGCGGCGCCGAGGACAGCGTGCCCGAGGTCAGCCGCACCCGCAGCGCCGGGCCGCGGTCGATCACCCCGGCACGTGCGCGTGCCAGCGGCGTCTCGGTCTCGCCCACCACCGCGGGCGCCGTCACCACCCGGTCGAGCGCATAGCCGTGATCCGCCGCCGCGCCGTAGACCGCGACCGACCCCGGCCAGGGCCTGGCCGTCACCGCCAGGTGCGGCGCATGCGGCACCTCGTCGCCGCCGATCAGCGGCAGGTCAAGGAACAGCGGCAGCACCGGCACCGGCGGCACGTGCCGGCGCGGGCGCACGCCCAGGTCGAGCGTGTCAGACGGGACGTAAAGCCCCGGCTCGACCCGAACGGCGCGGGCGATCTGCACCCCGGCCTCCTCGACATGGTCGATGCGGAACGACGCCGCCCCGCCGGGGGTATCGAGCCGCACCACGTCCCCCGCCCCGGTGCCCAGGCCCGACGGCGGCAGCGCGAACCGCGCAGCGTCGCGCGCCACCCGCGCCTCGGCCAGCCAGCGCTCGCAGATCGCCCGGCCCTCGCCCTGGGTCAGCACCAGCGGCAGGTCCGAGGCCGCCACCGCGTCGCTGTCGTCACCCGCGAACACCGCCTCGGCGGCGCGGGTTTCATAGCCGCCGTCGGCCTCAGTGAAGCTCAGCCGCACCCGGCCGGCGATTTCGGCCTCCGGCGCGCGCACCAGTTCCAGCGCGCCGCCGATCTCGGTCGTGATCGCAAGGGCTTCGCCCGCGATCACCCGGTCGGTGCGGCCCGAGCGCGAGAAAAACCGCAGCACGCCGCCGCGCTCCACCGCCTCGATGCCGTAAGCCAGCATCAGGGGTTGCAGCGCCGAACGCGCGCTGGCGGTCTGGTCCAGCGCATAGCCGCGCACCAGCCCCGCCAGGCCCGACACGTCGACCGCGTCGACACCCGCACGCGCGCAGATCTCGCGCACCACCGAGGCCAGCGAACGGTTGCCGGTGCGCCCGTTCAGCCAGTGCCCGCGGGCGTAGTTTTCCCCGTCCGCCCACAGGTCCCGGTCGCCCGGAAACCACGGAAACGGCCGCGCATCCCAGGCCCAGACATGCGCGCGCGACATGTCCAGCATGGTGACGCCGCTGGTCTCATCGGTCGGGTTGTTGGCCGAATCCGCCCAGAATCCCAGCATCGCACGCAAGTATTGCATTTGTATGAAGTCGTCGCGGCGCCCGTCGGAATGGCGCGGCAGCCCGCTCTCGTCGCTTTTCGCATCCAGAAACCGGTTGGGCTGGTTCGGCCCCTTGTCGACGGCGGCGCAGCCCAGTTCGGTGAACCAGACCGGCTTGGACCCCGGCACCCAGTCGGTCGGGCTGGCCTGGCGCACCCCGCCGATGCGCTCGTGATGCGCGTTCTGCCACCAGTTCGGGATGTCCTTGAAGCGGAAAACCCAGGGCTCGCCATGCGCGCCATCGGTGATCAGGGTGCGGATCTGGGCCGCGCGGGCCTCGGGGGCGTGGTAGAACCAGTCATAACCCTCGCCACCCAGGATGTTCGATTTCAGATAATTTTCATGCCATATTTCGGCATTCTGACCATCCAGATGTTCGTTTTCTGCAAGCCAATCGGCAAGCGGCATGTAGTTGTCGATGCCGATGAAGTCGATGTTCGCATCCGCCCAGAGCGGATCGAGGTGGAAATACACATCCCCCGACCCATCCTGCGGGTGATAGCCGAAATACTCGGTCCAGTCGGCGGCATAGGACAGCTTGACCCCCGCCCCCAGGATGCCGCGCACATCCGCCGCCAACTGCCGCATCGCGGCGACCGCCGGAAAGCTGCCGCCGGCCCCGCGAATCTGCGTCAATCCACGCATTTCCGAGCCGATCAGGAAGGCGTCGACACCGCCCGCCAGCGCACAGAGATGGGCGTAGTGCAGGATGAACCGGCGATACGACCACTCGTTCGGCCCGGTATAGCTGACCGTGCCGCCCGAGACCGTGAAATCGCCCGCCAGGGCGGTGCCGAAGAACGCCGCGACCTCGGCCTCCGCCGCCGCCGTGCCATCGGGCGAGCCGTCCTGCCCCGGCGCCACCGACAGCGTGATGCGGCCGCGCCAGGGCAGCACCGGCTGATCGTCCGCCCCGGTCCACGGATCGGGAAGACCATTGTCAACCCCTTGATCCATAAGCACAAACGGATAGAACGTCACTGCCTTGCCGGCACCCCGCAGCGCCCGGATCGCCTCGATCACCGAACCGTCGGCGGGCGTGCCGCCATAGACCGGGCGGCCCTGGTCGCGCGGCACCAGCCCCGCCTGCCCCCGCGTCACGCCGCCCGCGCGCCAGGGCATTTCCTGCCCCTCCTGATCGTGCTTCTCGACCTTTGGCGCGACCTCGCAGGCGCCGCAACGCAGGTCCGAGCCGAACCACGACACCACCAGCGCGGTGGCCTCGCAGCCCGGCAATTCCTCGTCCAGCATGGTCAGCGAGGCGGAGAAATCGGTCATGCCCAGGGGGGTGTTTTCATTGACCGGCACCGCCTCGCCCAGCCGCGCGCCGTAGTGCACGCTGGTCGTGGCCAGCGCGTATTCGCCGGTGCCCGGCACCATCGCCACCGCCCGAACGCCGCGCGCCACCTCGGCCTCGCCGGGCTGTTCGGGGCGGAACACCTCGAAATTCAGGACCGGCACGCGATTACCATATGCGGTAAGGTCCAGATCCTCGATCACAACATAGGCGATGCCGCGATAGGCCGGCACCATGCCCGCGCCCTCCACCGCCTCGATCCGCGGGTCGGGCAACTGGTCTTCGGAGCCGGGATAGACCCGCATCGTCAGGCTGCCCGGCGCGATCTCCTGCCCGTCCGCCCAGACCCGCCCGACGCGGGTGATCTCGCCCTCGCAGAGCGCCACGGCGAGGCTGACGGAATAGCTGAACTCGCGGTTTTTCGGCCCGTTGAGCATGCCCTTGCCCGAGCCGGTCGACGCCACGTGCTCCTGCACCTCGGAGGCCCAGATCACCTGCCCGCCCAGCCGCATCCGGCCAAACAGCCGCGTCACCGCAGCGCCCTCGGAGGCGCCGGTCAGGCGAAAGCGGTCGACCTTGCCGTGCTCGACCGGGTCCGAGCCCGCGCCCAGGATCATCTGATCCACCGCGCGCCCTGCGACCGCGCCGATGGCACGCCCGATCACCACCGAACTGAGGCCCAGAAGGCCGCCGCCGAGCGACGCGCCCGCCGCCGCCCCCAATGCCGAGAGAACCAGTGTGGCCATGACCTACCCCTTTGTCGGAAAACGGAAATATCCCACCACGCGGCGTTGCCACGGGGGGGTGAACGGGCTTTCGACAACGCCATGTCCCGAATAGGCGTGGATGAAGCTGGGCCGGTCGCTGGCCAAGAGCCCGAGGTGCTTGGCGACCGCGCCCCGGCGCATCCGGAACAGGATCACGTCGCCCGGTTCCGGCACCTCGACCGGGGTCAGCAGCGCCGTGGCGCCGCGCAACAGCGCCTCGTCCCCCGAAGCCTCGCACCAGTCGGGCGTATAGGCGGGCAGCGTGATCGGCTCGCCCCCGATGACCTCGCGCCAGATGCCCCGGATCAGGCCCAGGCAATCGGCCCCGGCCCCCTTGCACGACGCCTGATGCACGTAGGGCGTGCCGATCCAGCCGCGCGCGGCGGTGACGATGTCGCCGGTCATTTGCCGCCGCCCCCGGTCTCGGCCCCGACCGGCACCGACAGCATCCGGTCCTCGCCGGGAATGTCGGGAAAGCCGCGATAATTCAGCATGTTGCCGAACTTCAACCGGCAGGTCCGGGGGCGCTTGTCGCAGCCCGCCTCAAGCCGCACCCGGTCGCCCGGCGCGACCTCGGCGCGCAGCGCCTGCCACAGCTCGATGCGACGCAGCGCCGCCTCGGGGCGGTCGTTCTTGACAATGCCGATCAAGCCCACGGCGGCGCCCGTGAGAACCGTCAGCCGCCCGCGCTCGAACCAGCGGTCGTCAAAGCCCTCAAGCCCCGTCAGCCCCAGCCGTTTCTGATCCTCGGCGGTCTCGACCACGCCCTCGCCGGAAAACCCCGGCCCGGCCAGGTCGACCCGGCAATCGCCATCGCCCAGCACCGCCGAACAGGCAGTCTGATAGGCGCGGCCAACCGGGCGGTTCAGCCGCTCGGCCAGGCCCAGAAGCTCGGCGCGAAAGCCGCCGGCGACGCGGGTGATCTCGCCCAGGTTGCCGCGAAACTGCATCAGGCGCTGCCCGGGCGTGGCCCAGTTGACCAGCCAGGCCTCGACCTGGGCGCCGTCATAGCGCCCGGCGGCGATGTCGGCCTCGGTCACGGCGGCATCCGACAGCGCGCCCAGCGCCTCGGAATTGTCGACCGACAGCCCGGTGGTCTGGGCCAGGGCGCGCGCCGTCAGCCCGGTGTCGGCCTTGCAGGTCACGCCGGCCACCTCGATGTCGCGGTCATGGTCGGTAAAGCCCAGAACCCGCCCGTCGCGCCGCCGCAGAACCCAGGCCCGCGCCAGCGTGGTCACGCCCGTGTCCAGATGTGTTTGAAATTCCTGCGAAATCATACCCGCACCTCCACCACCGGAACGCTCGGCACGTCGCCGGCCTGGAACGAGGCCACCGAGGTCTGGATGCGGTCGGTGTCGAACCGCACCGGCACGTCGAATTCGAAGCCCGCCGTGATCTCGGCCCCCTCGGCGGGGGCGGCGTCGAAGGTGATGATGCCGGTCGCCGGATCGAGGCTGTAATGCACGCTTTCCACCTGCGGATCGCCCTCGAGTGCCACTAGAACGCTGCCCGCCACCGGCTTGACGATGGGGCGCGCATAGCTGTGCCCGCCGGAGCGGTAGGTCTTGATCAGCGCGAACGCGGTCCGGTGCCCGTCGCCCTGCCCGATCACCTGGTCGCCCGGCGCCACCGCAGCCGACGGCAGACCCGACTTGTGGTCCGACCAGTCCTTCCAGCGAAACCCGAACAACTGCCCGCGCCGCGCCTCGAAGAACGCGATCAGCGTTTCGACATCGTCGAGCGAGCGCATCCCCACGCCCGCGTCATAGCGCCGGCGCGAATGTGCCCAGGGGGTGTTGCGCTCCTCGTGACCATTGGCCAGCGTCACCACTTCGGTCAGCCGCTCCGGCCCGCCGATCGAGCCGAAACTCAGGGTCGGCGGAAATCGAACTTCGTGAAAATTCATGGACTTGTCCTTTTCATCCCACCGGCGCCCGCGCGCCCGCGCTCATCTCTTCTTTCTGGCCGAAATACCTCGGCCCTCTCGTCGGTCTTGCACGCAAGTCCGCCTGCCGGGTTCGCAACCGGGCCGGTGGCCCGGTCACTCAGGGCAGCGCCCCCGGCCCGCCCTCAGCCATACCTCTGCCCGCGTGCAATCATGCGTCCGACCTGGGCGGCGACCTGGCCCTGCGAGCGGCGGAAGCCCTCGACATCCGGGGTGGTGATGTTCATCACCACGTTGACCCCGCGCCCGGCCTCGGCGCGCACGCCGAGCTTGCCGTCGGCACCGCGCGCCAGCGGCATGATCGCCTCCGGCCCGGCCTCGCCCATCAGCCCGGTGCCGCCGCGCATCGGGAATGTGGTCGGCGCGCTGACCACGCCACCGCGCGCAAACGGCATCACCCGTCCTTGCGAGAACGCGCCGCCCTGCGCGTAAGGCAGAAAGGCGTTCATCACCCCGCCCACCGCCTCGGCCAGGAGGCCGCCGACATGGTCGGTGACGGGTTCGAGGGCAGCGTTGTAAACCGTGTTCACCATCGCGGTTCCGACCGTGCGCAGCGCGTCGGTCAGCGATTTCGAATCGAACACCAGCCCGTCGATGGCGCGTTTCAGCCCCCGGCTGAGGCCGCCGGACAAGGCACTCACATCGGTGCCCAACACGTCGATGGTCGCGCCCATCCGTTCCAGCTCATGCCCGAACGCCGCCGCCATCGCACCGGCCCCGGCCAGGGTGCCCTCGAGCGCCGCGATCTGGTCGTCAAAGCCGTCGATTCCGTCAAGATCCGCCATCATTCCATCTCCGTTGTCTTGTCCGACGCCCGGTCGGGAAAGGCCCGCGCCAATTCGTCCAGCCGCGCCCGGCCCAGCGGCAATTCACCCGCCTCGCGCCCCAGCATCAGCATCAGTTCGGCGGGCGTCAGCGCCCAGAAGTCGCGGGGGGCAAGGCCGAGGCCGCGCATCCCCGCGCGCATCAGTCCGGGCCAGTCCAGCCCGGTCATGCCCGGGTGGCGAAGGCGCGGGCCAGAAGCTGCCCCGCCGCCTCGGCCGCCGCCACCGGCCCGCCCTCGATCTCGGCGGCGATGAGGTCGCGCGCCTGCCCCTGCCAGCCGCCGCCGCGCAACCCCGCGACGATCAGCGCCAGCACGTCGCGGGTGGAAAACCCGCCCCGCTCGAAGCGCTCGACCAGTTCGACCAATGATCCCGCGCCCAGCGCCTCTTCCAGTTCCGCCAGTGCGCCAAGCGTCAGCTTCATCACCCGCGTCTCGCCGTCGATCACCAGCGCCACCTCGCCTGTCCAGGGGTTCGCCATGTCAGAGCGCCGTGAACGACAGCGCACCCGCCGAGGCCATCGACAGCTCATAGGTCGCCTCGCCGTTATGACTGCCTGCGTATTCGATGGCGGTCAGCATGAACGGGCCTTCGATGATGCCGAAATCGGGCACGATGACCTGGAAATCCGGCACTTCGCCGTCAAAGAAGATCTGGCGCGCGCGCTCGTCGGTGCCGGCGTCGCGAAACACGCCCGAGCCCGAGATCGAGGCCGATTTCACGCCCGCCCCGCCCAGAAGTTCGCGCCAGCCGCCGGCGCTTTCCAGCGAGGTCACATCGACGCTTTCGGCGTTGAAGCTGATGCGCGTGGCGCGCAGCCCCGCGATGGTGGTGAACGAGCCCGCATTGTCCATGTCGAGCTTGATGAGAAGGTCCTTGCCGTTCTGGGCAACCATGTCGGTATCTCCGGTTTGGGGGTCAGATGTCTTGCACGCGGGCGCGGAATTTCAGGTCGATCCGCCGCACATCGGCATCCTGAACCCGGCGCGCGCGGGCGCGGTGAAAGTTGAGGTAGACCAACGCCCCGCGATCAAGGCTGAGGGTCGCGTCGACCAGCGCGTCGGACACCGCCGTGGCGACCGCCTTGGCGGTGGAAAACCCCGCCGCGTCGGTGACGACGCTGACGGTGATCTCATGCAGCGCGCCGTGGCCGGTTTGGTCCGACGCATCGCGCACGTCCTCGGGGCCGAGCGAGACATAGGTGCCCGCCACGATCCCCGGCGGCACCGCGTCGTAGATCGCCGCCCCGACCAGCGTGGTGATCGCCGGGTCGGCGGCAAGGTGCTGGAACACCGCCTGTTGCAGCGCGGTGGAAACGCCGTAGCTCATTGCGAGATCTCCTCTTGCGCGAAACAGGTCAGGTAGCGCGCGCCCGGGTCGGGTTCGGTCACGGCGAGGATGCGAAAGATGCGGGTGCCGCTGCGAAAACGCTGTTCGGGCCGGGGCCGCGACGGTGCGCCCTCGGGGGCGGCGCGCAGTGTGATGCGGTAGGGGATCTGCGCCACGGTGGCGAATTCCACCGCCCGCTCGCGCCCGGTGCCGGGTTTGACCTCGGCCCAGAGCGTGCCCAATTGGGTCCAGGTGGTGGTGAAACCGCCCGCACCATCGGGGGTGCGCTCGGGCGCTTCCAGCACCAGCCTGCGGCTGAGAACCGGGCGCCTCATATCGCGCCCCCGCCGAACAGGCGCATCACCCGCCAGGGCTGGATCAGGGCCACGACCTCGCCCGGCACTTCGCCCGCGCCGCCGCCGCGCGCCTCGTAGAACCGCGAGGCCAGCATCAGGGTGGCGTGGCGCAGATCGGCGGGCACATCGTCCCAGGCGGGGCCGAAGCCCGCGTCAAAGCCGATCACTGCGCGCCCGCCCACCGGGATGGTCGGCAGGCAAAAGCCCGTCGCCACCAGCCTCGGGCGGTGCCGGTCCGGCGCCAGGCGATAGCGCGACGGGTTCACCACCTCTTCGGCGTCGAGCCGGTCGAAGATCGACAGCCCGGTGATGGCGCTGACCGGCGCGACCGGCAGCACCTGGGCGCCGAGATCGCGCCAGGCGGTCAGGGTCCAGCCATAGGCGCGGGTGATCAACGCCTTGCCGGTGCGCGCCTCGATGGCGGCCATGGCGGCGCGCAGATGGGCCTCGAGCACCACGTCCTGCACCGCGTCATCGGCAAACCCGCTGCCAAGCCGCAGATGGTCCTTGAATTGGGCGACCGGCAGGGCCGCGCTGGGCACCGGGGTCTGCTCGCCTAACATCATGTGACTTCTCCGAAAATCGGTCCCCCCGGGCCTGCGAAAATGGCATGGGCGCGCGCTGTCCCGTCGCTCGGACGGAGGGAAGCAGCTAGGAACGGGACAAACCCGCGCGCGCCCACTGACCGCGCCGCCGCTGGGGCGGCGCGGGTTCGGGTTCGGGCCTTTAGGCGGCCGAGAGCTTCAGAAGCTTGATCGCCGCGAAGTCGCTGACATCCCCGCCCACGCGCTTGGAGGCGTAGAACAGGACGTGCGGCTTGGCCGAGAACGGATCGCGCAGGATGCGGGTGTCGGGACGCTCGGCGATGGTGTAGCCGGCGGCGAAGTCACCGAACGCGATCGGGGTGGCGTCGGTGCCGATGTCCGGCATGTCCTCGAGGATCAGGACCGGGTAGCCCACCAGCCGCGCCGGCTGATCGACCGCCAGGCCGTCCGACCACAGAAAGCGCCCGTCGGCATCCTTCATCTTGCGCACCGCGCCCGCGGTCTTGGAGTTCATCACGAAGCTCGCGCCCGCCCGGTATTCGGCATCCAGACCGTAGACCAGGTCGAAGATCGCATCCGCCGGGTTGACCGCGTCGAAATCGCCCGCGGTGCCGGTGGCGATGTAGCCCAGGCTGCCCCAGGTCCAGACATCGTTGTCGACATCCGGGTGGGTCAGGAAACCGGTGGGCTTGTCCACACCATCACCGGCGACGAAGGCCGCCGCTTCGGCGCGGGCGAACTTGTCGGCGATGCGCTGGGCCAGCCAGTGCTCGATATCGAAGGCGGCATCGTCCAGGAGGCGCTGCGAGGCCTTGGGCAGGGCCGACAGCTCATGCAGCGGGATGGTGATGCGGTCGATGGTGGGCGTCGCGGTCTCGACCGAGGGGTCGGTCTCGGAGGCCCAGCCGGAGCCCAGGTCGCCGTGGTCGATCAGCACGTCATAGGCGGTCGATTCGACGTTCACCAGGTTGGCGATGGCGCGCAGCGAGGCGTTCGAGCGCAGCACGCTCTGGATCGTCGCGGCGGTCTCGGGGTCGACCAGGTAGCCGCCGTCGCCGGCGACGTTGGTGGCCATGCCCTTGGCCTCGACGCTCAACCCGCGCAGCCCGTCATCGTCGCCCGAACGCAGATAGGCTTCGAACGCCTTCTTGTGCGGGGCATCGAGGTCGGCGGCGGCGGCCAGCGCCGGGCGCATGGATTTGGTCTGGGGGTGGAATTTGCGGTCCAGCATCGTCAGCTCTTCTTTCTGTTGGTCAAGTCGGGTTTCAATGTCGTCGTGGAACATCTTGATATCGCTCATGAAGCCTGCGATGGCCTGTTTCACCTCGCTGGCCGGGGACACGCCCTGAGCAGGGGTTTCGGTCTTGCTCATTGATCCATCCTGTTCTGTCGGGTCAGATCGCCGGCCCGCGATTGCGAAACCAGCATGCGGCGCGCCTCTTGGATCGAAGCGGCCAGGTCGCGCAGGGCCTGGTCCTCGGGCGTGTCGCCCTTGGCCCCGACTCGCGCGCTGGGCAGCATCGGGAAGGTGACAAGCGACACCTCCCAAAGCTCCAGCTCGTGCAAGAGCCGCTGGCCCTTGTCGTTCTTGGTGGCCCTGATGGTGCGGTAGCCGATCGACAGCCCGTCGATGGCGCCCGCCGCGATCAGGGCGGCGGCCTCGCGGCCCTTTTCCACATCCGCCAGGATGCGGCCCTTGACGAAAAGGCCGCGCGCGTCCTCGCGCACCGCGTCCCAGACGCCGATCGGCTGGGCCGGGTCGTGCTGCCACAGCATCCGGACCTGCCCGCCTTTCGCCGCCAGCGCGGCCAGCGAGGCGGCATAGGCGCCGGGCTGGACCACATCGCCGCCCCGGTCGGGGGTGCCGAAATGGCTGGCATAGCCTTCGATGGCGAGGCCGTCCTCGGTCGCGCGGGTCTTGCCCAGGGCGACGAATTTGTGTTCTAGGTCAAGTATTTGTCGGGTCATATTCAATCTTCCTCGGTCAGTTTCGGCAGACCCAGCAGGGCGCGTTTCTCGGCCTCGGTCAGGAAATCCGCCTCGGCCACGCGCTTCCATTGCTGGTCACGCTCGCCCGCCAGGGCCGGCACCTGGTCGAGGTCGGGTTTCAGCGCCAGCTCGGCCCCGGCAAAGCCCGACAGCCAATGCCCCACCGCCGCGGTGACCTTGGCCACCAGCGGCAGCACGGTCAGGCGGTAGAAGGCGCGGTTGGCCTCCTGGTAGTTGGCGTAGGTGGCATCACCGGGAATGCCGATCAGCATCGGCGGCACGCCGAAGGCGGTGGCGATCTCGCGCGCTGCCGCCTCCTTGGTTTTCTGGAACTCCATGTCGGAGGGCGAGAAGCCCATCGGCTTCCAGTCCAGCCCGCCCTCGAGCAGCATCGGCCGTCCGGCATTGCGCGCGCCGACGTGGTAGGCCTCCATCTCGGACAGAAGCCGGTCGTATTGGTCGGGCGTCAGCGTGCCCTGCCCGTCGGCGCCGTGATAGACGATGGCGCCCGAGGGCCGGGCGGCGTTGTCCAGGAGCGCCTTGGACCAGGCCGAGGCCGAGTTGTGCACGTCCAGCGCACCGGCGGCGGCCTGCATCGGGGAAAGGCCGTAGTGGTCGTCCTGCGGGTGGAAGGCGCGGATGTGGCAGACCGGGGCGGCGCCCTCGCCCAACGCAAAGCGGTGCTTGCGCGCGCCCACGGTGTAGTCATAGGCCACCGGCCAGCCATCGGCGCCGGGAATGAGGCTCATCCGGTCGGAGCGCAGCACGTGCAACTCGCCGGGCACACCGCCCGCACCGACCGCTTCCAGATAGCCGTTGCCCGAGAGCAGGATCTGGCCATAGAGCGCCTCGAACAGCTCGGCGCGGCCCTGCGCCGGGTTGGGGCGGGTGATGAGGGACAGCACCGGGTGGGTGTCATAGCGCCGCTCGGCATCCTGCAACACCAGGGGCAGCGCTGCGGCGGCCTCGGCGATCAGCTTGACGGCGCGAAAGCCGATCGGGTTGCCGGTGAAGCCGGAGCGAATGAGGCTCGCGGTGTCGCGCGGGCTCCAGGCCACGCGGCCGGTGCCGCGATAGGCGATCACCGGCCCGGTGGCCGAGGCCTTGGCCTCGTCCGGGGCTGTCTCGGCCCGCTTGAGAAAGTCGAACACCGCCATGTTCCGCGTCTCCTTCATGCTTCGCCCGATGCGGGCAATCCGCCCCCGGCCGCCCACGCAAGTCTTTGCGGGCGTTCGGGAAATTTCGTTGTCGGTGAAACCCTGCCGGGCTGTGATCCGATGTTTGGCACTCTGCCAGACAGGGTTAAAGAACTGTTTAACCCAGCGTTCGCAGGGTCGGGTTCATCGCCTTCAGCGCCGGTTCCACCATCAGGTCGGTGAGCGCCCAGACCAGCGCATCCAGCCGGTCGGGGCTGCCCGATCCCTGGTAGCCCATGGTCGACATGCGGCACATCTGGTCCTCGAGATCGCCAAGCCCGCGCAGATGCGCGACGCGGCCCTGCTCGTAAAGCGCGGCGACGGGTTCGGCGCGCAGGGTCTTCCCCCGGGTGGCGCGCACGGCGCGAAACGGCACCATCGGGTCGATCTGGCGCAGCACGGTTTCCACGAGGTCGCCGCCCTGGTTGACCTCGGCCACCACCCGGTCGGCACCGTGGCGCGCCCGCGCGGCCAGGGCGGCGCGCGCCCAGTCGGTGGGGCTGGCCGCCGAGAGGCTGGCATCCTCGATCACCACCGCGCGCCAGTCCGCGGGCGGGCCGTCGGTGATGGCGCCCACCACCACGATGCCGCAATCGTCCGACCCCGCGTGGCCCGTCACCGGCGGGTCGACCGCGACGACGATTCGCGAAAAGGCGGGCGGCGTGTCGATCCGCGCCGATTCGAGCGCCGCCGAGGTCCACATCGCCCCCTCGACATCGTCGAGCAGCACCCCGTCCAGTTCCTGCCGCCCCTGCCGAGTGCCGCCGTAGCGGGCATAGACCTCGTCGAGAAAGCTCTTGGCCAGATAGGCCCGATTCGCCAGCGTCGGCGCGTGGGTGGTCACGCTGGTCGGGTTGGCGAGGATGGCCTTGAGCACGCCGACGTTGCGCGGCGTGGTGGTGACCACCTGGCGCGGATGCTCGCCCAGGCGCAGGCCGAATTGCAGCATGTCCCAGGCGGCTTCGGCGCGTTTCCACTTGGCCAGTTCATCGACCCAGGCGGCATCGAACTGCGGGCCGCGCAGGGCCTCGGGCTCATGCGCCGAAAACGCCTGCGCCACCGCGCCGTTGGGCCAGACCAGACGGCGGCGGGTGGCCTCCCAGACCGGGCGGCGGTCGGGGGGCGAGACGGCGAGCAGACCCGATTCACCGAACACCATCACCTCGCGCACCTGGTCCAGCGTTTCGCCCACCAGCGCGACGCGGGCCGAGCGGCCGGGCGCGCCGGGGGTCGCCCCCTCGACCTCGGCGCGCACCCATTCGGCCCCGGCGCGGGTTTTCCCCGCGCCGCGCCCGCCCAGGATGACCCATGTGCGCCAGTCGCCATCGGGCGGCAACTGGTGCGGCAAGGCCCAGAAGTCGAAGAGATAAGGCAGCGCCCGCAACGCGTTGTCACTCAGCCCCGCCAGGAAGCGCGTCTGCGTCTCGCGCGGCGCCGAGGCAAGCCAGGCGGAGTTCAATTTCATCGCGGGCGCGGTCGAGGTCGAGCTCGATTCCCGCAGGGGAACCACCGTGTTTGCGTTCGAGGTCATGAAGCGTCTGCCTTTCCTTGAGAACCATCAGCACCGCCTTGTTGAGGTCGGGCACCGATTTCTGCGCGCCCGTGAGCGCATCGAGATGCTCGTGTCTGAGCGCCTCGGCGAGGGTGTCGAGCACCTCGACCAGGCGCTGAAACGTGTTCATCGCGGCCGCCAGAAACGTGTCCTGAACGGCCTCCTTCCCGTTGGTGATGTCGTTGGTCATTGCCAGCGTTTGCCTTTCTTGCCAGCTCCTCCGAGCAACAAAAAAACCGGCGCCGGGCGCGTGGCCCGGGCCGGTTGCATGTCTCCTAGCTTGGCGTTGACACTACCCGAAAGCGTGCGCAATGTCAAGATTACCCGCTTGGGTTGCGCGCGCCCGATTTGCACTTTATCAACATTTGCCGAGTCGCGAGCTAGCCGCCACCGGGCCCGGGACAGGGCAAATCTAGTGGCTGGCGGGCCGGCATGGGCAAGATCGTGCCATGATCGGACAGAACCCGCCCACGACGCGGAAAAGCAATGGCTTTTCCTTCCCTTGTCAGGTTTCCTGCGTTAGGTTCACCGGCGCACCGGGGGGGACACCGGCGCGCCGAAGCAGCATGGTCCGTTGTATTTATGAAACCGAATTTCGCGCTCGATCTCAGCCATGACGGCATCAGCCTGCTACATCGTGGCATTTCGGGCTGGTCGCTGGTGGGCGAAGTGGCGCTTGACGATCCGCTCATGGGCAGCCACCTGGCCGAGCTGCGCCGCACCGCCGCCGAGCTGGAAAGCGGCGGCGTCACCACCAAGCTGATCATTCCCAACAGCCAGTTGCTCTATGTCACGCTCGAGGCGCCGGGGCCGGACGACATCTCGCGCGAGGTGCAGATCCGCGCCGCACTCGAGGGGCTGACGCCCTACGAGGTCGGCGACCTGGTGTTCGACTGGCGCGCCGAGGGCGAGCGCGCGCGCGTCGCGGTGCTGGCGCGCGAAACCATGGACGAGGCCGAGAATTTCGCGGTCGAACACCGCTTCAACCCGGTCAGTTTCGTGGCCCGGCCCGACAGCGGCGATTTCTCGGGAGAGCCGTTCTTCGGCAAGACCCGGGCGGCCACGCGCATCCTGCCGCCGGGCGAGCGGCTGGTGCCCGACACCAGCCCGGTGCCGCGCCGGCCCCGCGCGATGCCTTTGTCGGCCGAAACCCGGGTCGAGGACGATGCACCGCCCGCGCCGCAGGCGGCGCCGTCCCCCGCGCCGCAACCGGCATCCGAACCGGTGCAGAGCTGGAAGCGGGAACTGCCCGATCCCTTCGCCGGGTTCGACGATGACGACGAGCCGACGCCCGCGCAGGACAGCCCGCCCGAGGCCGATCGTGACACCGCACCGGAGCCGGACGAGCCCCCGGCGCCGGACCCCGCGCCCGAGGCGCCCGCTGCCACACCGACGCCGAGCCGCAAGACACGCGCCGTGCCGCGCCGGCCGAAGGCGTCGGAGCGCGGCGAAAAGGGGGTGACCCCGGTGCTGGCCCCGTTCCCGCCGACGCCGGACGAGGTCGACGAACGGCCCCGCGCCGCCCCCGTCGAGACCCCGGACGACACGCCGGCAGGCGCCAAACCGTCGACCCGCGCGGGCGGCCGGGGCGAGACCGGCACGACCGACCGGGCACCCGAACCGAAGGAACAGCCCCGCCGCACCGCGCCTGCGGGGCCGGTGCCGTGGTCCGGGCAGGAGACGCCCGCGCCGCGCGAACCCGTCGCGCCACCGCCGCTGCCCCTGCCGGACCGCGATGCCGACGCCGACACCGCCAAGCCCGTGGCGCGGCCGCCGCTGCCGTTCCACACCCGCCGCGACCCGGCGGCCGCGGAGGCGGGGCCGGATGCAGCGCCCCGGCCGATCGACTTCGGCCCGCGCTCGAACGGTGCGACGAAATCGGCGGCCTCGGATGGCTGGCCGATGGCACCCCGGGCCGACCGCGCGACCGAGAGCGGGCCGCAGGGCGACGCGCCGCGCCGGGTCGATCTGCCGGACACGCCGCCGCCGAAGCTCGACTCGCTGCGCGCCGGGATGGCCGATGCGCTGACCAAACCGCTGCCGACCCCGGACAAGCCGTTCGGCAAGACGCGCTCGGGCGGACTGCGCGGCCTTGGTGGGGCGTTCGGCAAGCTCAGGCGCCGGGGCAAGTCTGACGGCGACAGCGCCGCGGATGCCGGTGGCAAGACGGACGACAAAGCGCACGACAAGGCGCCGGCGAAAGAGACCCGGACGCCTGCCGCCAAACCGACACCGGCACCGACGCCCGCGACACCCCCGACGCCGACCCCGGCTGCGGCGGCGACCGCACCCGCACCCGAGGTGAAATCCGCGCCGCCCGGCAAACCCGCCGCCACCACCAAACCCGCGGCCACGATCAAACCCGCCGCCGTGGAAAAGCCGCGCAGCGAAGCCGAGGCGATGACCGTGTTCGGCGCGCGCAGGTCCAAGGATCTCGAGCGCAGGCCGCGCTATCTCGGGGTGATCCTGACGCTGGGGCTGATCCTGGTGATGGCGATCATCGCGCTGTGGTCGACCGTGTTCGACCCCGGCGAGGACGTGACGCTGTTCAACCCCGGCTCGGACGTCGAGGTCGTGCCCGGCACCGGACCGACCGCCGAGGCGCCGCCCGCCGGCGGCGAGACCGGCACCGAAGGCAGCGACGGCAACCCCGAGACGGTGCCCTCGCCGACCGATCCGCCCGCGCCCGAAACCCAGCCGGCAAGCTCGGCGCCGCCGGTGGTCGACCCGGCGGCGATCGAAACCGCGGTGACCGAAGCCCAGCCGCCCGCGGCGCCCGTCACCGGCGAGGTTCTCAGCCCCGAGGCCGCCGAGGCGCGCTATGCCGCGACCGGCATCTGGCAGCGCGCGCCCGAACCGATGGCCGACCCGTCCGGCGCGCGCATCGACGTGCCCGACCCGGCCGCGCTCGATCCGATCGCCGCGGTGCAGGAGGTGCCCGCCCTGCCCGCCGCGGGGGCCGCCGGCGAAGAGACCCTGCCGCCCAACACGATGGCGCCGCCACCGCCGGGCACCAGTTTCACGCTGAACGAGGCCGGGCTGGTGGTCGCCACGCCCGAGGGCACCGTGGCGCCCAGCGGCATCCTGGTCTATGCCGGACGCCCGGCGGTTCTGCCGCCCGCGCGCCCGCCCGAGGCCGGCGCGCCGCGCGCCGAGGGGGTGCCGCGGGTCAAGCCGGTGCCGCGCCCGGCCAACCTGACGATCCCGACCGACCCCGCCCTGCCCGATCCGCCGGTGCCGGCGGCAACCGCGCCGGAAACGCCGGCGACACCCGATGCGCCGGACGCGCCGGATGCGCCGCCCGAGACCCCGCAATCGCCGGAAGCCGCCGCGCCCGAGGACGGCGCGGCGCTGGACCTGCCGGGGACCGAACCGGATGCGCCCGGCGCAGAACCCGACGCGCCGGATACCGAGCTTGCGGTGATCACGCCGCGCGCCCGGCCCGAGGATCTGGTGGTCGCGACCTCGAACGCGCCCGACGGCGGGCTGATCGACGCCGCGGTCGACGATGTGATCGACGCGGCCTTCGCGGATGCCTCCGAGCTTGCGGTGGCGCGCTCGATCCCGCCGCAGCACCGGCCCGACAATTTCGCCGCCATCGTCGACAGCGTGCGCGAGGCGATGTCGGACGGCTCGCGCGTGGCCGCAGCGCCCGCCGCACCGGCCGCCACCGCCGCGCCGGTGATCCCGGCCAGCGCCAACGTGGCGGCGCGCGCGACGGTGGAAAACGCGCTGAACCTGCGTGCCGTCAACCTGATCGGCATCTACGGCGGGTCGAACTCGCGCCGCGCCCTGGTCCGGCTGGAAAACGGCCGCTACGTCAAGGTCAAGGTCGGCGACCGGTTGGACGGCGGCCAGGTGACCTCGATCACCGCCTCGCAACTGACCTATCAGAAGGGCCGCAAGGTCTATGCGCTCGAGGTTCTGCCGCTCGGCTGAACCGGGGCTTCAGCCCGGCACGCGCGCCCTCAGCACCGCCTCGACCTCGTCCCACCTGACGAATCCGTCGTTGTCGAGGTCCATCCCCATCATCAACTCGCCCTCCTCGCCCGGCGGGCCGATCTCGGGCACCGGGTGCATGGCGACGGCGAGCGCGTGGATCTCGCCCATCGTCAGCAGATTGTCGCCGTTCACATCCGCCTCGGCCCATTCACGGTCGAGGATGGCGTATTCGCGTTCGCCCAGGGTGCCGCCCCAGGCGATCTCGGCATGGGCGTTGAACTCGCCCCGGTCGACCTCGCCATCGCCATCCAGATCGTATTGCGTATAGGCCAGGAACACCCGCGCGCGGTCGGCGGCGGCGCGGATGGCCAACGTCGATCCGGGGCCGATCAACGGGATCGCGCCGCCGCCGGCGAGCCGGTCGTAGGTCGTCCCGAACCGCTCGATCACCGCCTCGCCGCGCAGTTTCAATTCCAGTTCCAGCGCAAGCGGCAGCGGCACGCTGGCCGGATCGCGCGCATCCTGCGAATACGCCGGGGCGGCGGTGGCCAGAAGCAGGAACAGCGCCGCCCTCATGCCACGCCCTCGGTCTCGATGCGGATGGTCTCGCCGCAATGCTTGCAATGCACCGCGTCGGGATCATGCAGTTTCAGCCCGCAGGTCGGGCAGGTGTGGCGCACCTTGGGCGGGCGGAACATCGCCGATGCCAGGCGCAGGAACAGGGTGATGCCGACGATCATCACCAGCACCGACAGCATCCGCCCGCGCGTGCCCTCCAGCGTGATGTCGCCAAAGCCGGTGGTGGTCAGCGTGGTCACGGTGAAATAGAGCGCATCGGCGTAATTCATGATCTCGGGGTTGCGCTCGTGCTGAGTGACATAGATCAGCCCGGTCATCACGAACAGGAACACCGCGAGGTTGACGCTGGCGAGGATCACGTCTTCGTGGCGGCGGAAATAGGTGAAATCCTGCCGGAGCCGGATCGACAACTGGTAGGTGTGCAACAGCCGGAGCGTGCGCAACACGCGCAGGAAGCCGAAGCCCTCGCCGGCAATGGGTGCCAGGAAACTGACCATCGCGATGATGTCGGCCCAGGTGGAAACCTGGGTGAAATAACGCAGGCGCCGACGCTCGACCGCGAGGCGGCTGGAGAAGTCGGCGAGGATGAGCAGGCCGAACACGGCATCCGCAATCTCGATCGCCGGCGTGTGGTCGAGAAACGAGGTCACGATGACGAAGATGATGGTGGCCACGTCGAAGGCAAGGAGCGCATAGCGGAAACGATACGCGCGCTTGGTGTGGCCGAGGTAGAGTTCGCGCAGGAACGCCAGCATGTCGCCTCCGGGTGGGTCGCGGCGCGAGTGGACCAGATCGGGGGCGATTTGGCCAGAGGGTGCGGATGCTCGATGGCAGGGGCCGGGGCGACACTCCCCGGCCCCTGCCCGCCCGGCGCCGGGAGGACGCGCGCGGCCGGGCGATGGGGTCAGGCGGCTTTGAACACCAGCGATGCCCCGTTCAGACAGTGGCGCTTGCCGGTCGGCGCGGGACCGTCGTCGAAAATGTGGCCAAGGTGGCTGCCGCAGCGCGCACAGTGGCATTCGGTGCGCGTCAGCACCAGGAACGAGCGGTCGGCACGGGTGCCGATGGCGCCTGGCAGGGAAGCGGTGAAGCTGGGCCAGCCGGTGCCGCTGTCGAACTTGGCCTCCGAGGCATAGAGCGCCAAGTCGCAGCCCCGGCAGTGATACACGCCGGCGTCATAAGTCTTGTCGAGCGGCGAGGAAAAGGCCGGTTCGGTGCCGTCCTCGCGCATCACCTCGTATTGCAGATCGGTAAGCATGGCGCGCCACTCGGCCTCGGAGCGGGTGATCTCGAAGCCCTGGGCGCGGGCGATCTGCGGGCCGAGCGCGGCGGCGGCAAACGTGGTGGTCAGAAAAGCGCGGCGGTTCATGGCGGTGCTCCTTTCGGGTCTGGGTGGGGCCGCGCACGATCCGCGCGGCCCCGGTCGGGTCGGGTCGGGTCGGCCTACATGCCCGGCAGCAGCACGCTGTCGATCACGTGAATGACGCCGTTCGACTGTTTCACGTCGGCGATGGTAACATGGGCGTCGCGGCCCCGTTCATCGGTCAGGGTCAACATTCCGTTGTCGTAGCTGGCCTTGAGCACGCAGCCGCCGACGGTCTCGACATCATGCATGCCGCCATCGTCCTCGATCATGCCCATGATCGCGTCCGACATCGCGTTGGCGGCGACGACATGGCAGGTCAGAACCTTGACCAGCTGGTCCTTGTTCTCGGGCTTCAGAAGGTCGTCGACCGTGCCGGCCTGAAGCTCGGCAAAGGCGTCGTTGGTGGGGGCGAAGACCGTGAAGGGGCCGTCGCCCGACAGCGTTTCGACCAGCCCCGCGGCCTTGACGGCGGCGACCAGCGTGGTGTGGTCGGCCGAGTTCAGCGCGTTCTCTACGATGGTCTTGTCGGCGAACATCGCGGCACCGCCGACCATCGGGTTGCCGGTCTCGGCATGGCTGGCGGCGAAGGCGGCGCCGGTCAGCGCGAGGGCGGCGGTGGTGGCGAGAATGGTTTGACGAAGCATGAGGTATCTCCCTTGGTTTGCTCTGGTCGTCCCGGTCCGGTTCTGGCCGGGATCGCTCGAAGCCACGCAAGGGAGGCGGGGGAAGTTTCACAGCCCCGATCACATCGGATCACGCCGGTGTGAGGGTGCCCGCGGCCAGCACCGCCCCGGTCGGCAGGCCGGTGGGCGAGCCGCCGAGGGGCTCGTCCGAGACCGCCAGCGTCGCGCCCTCGAGATCGCGGCGCAACTCTGGGTCCAGGGTCAGGCTGAGCGCGGTCCGGTCCGTAGGCAACACGCCCAGCGACACCGGCAGGGCATCGCCCGAGATCAGCCAAAGCTCATGCGCGCGGCCCGGCGCGGGGGAGCCGCCGCGGCGCTCGAGATAGAGCGCGCCGGTGTCGGCGTCATAGGCGGCGGCGAGTGCCAGGCTGCCATCCTCGGCGGCGATCTCGGCGCGAAAGGCCGGGTCGACGGGCGCGGTCGGCCCGCGCGAGAACAGGTCGGGCGCGAGCATCAACGCGATGGCCAGCGCGGCGGCGGCCAGCGGCAGGCCCCAGGTCAGCCAGCCCCGGCGGCGGGCGCCGAACAGCCGGGCGCTGGTGGCGCGCCAGACCCGGGCGGGCGGCATCACCGGTGCGGCCTCACCGGCCAGCGGCGCGAAATCCTCCTGCCAGCGCGCCACCTCGGCGGCCAGCGCCGGATCATCGGCCAGCCGCGCGGCAAAGGCCCGCGCCTCGTCCGGGGCCAACAGCCCGAGGACGTATTCGCCGGCAAGGGCGCGGTCGTCGTCTGGCAGGTCGGTCGCGCTCATCGTTCCAGACACTCCCTCAGTTTGATCAGGCTGCGCCTGAGCCAGGTCCGCATCGTGTTGAACGGCACGGAAAACCGCTCGGCCAGGTCTGCATAGGTCTCGCCGTCCAGGTAGGCGCCGCGCACCGCCTCGGCGCGCGCGCCCTCCAACTCGTCAAGACAGGCCACGACCCGCCCCGCCTCGGCGCGTGCCATCACCTGCGCCTCGGGCCCGGGGCGGGCGTCGGCGATTTCGGCGGCCTCGTCCATGCCGCCCGCCGCGGCCTGGCGGCGGCGCAGGCGGTCAATGGCATGGTTGCGCGCCACCGCGATCAGCCAGGTCATCGGGCTGAGCCCGTTGGCCCGGTAGCTGCCCGCCCCGTGCCAGACCTTGACGAACACCTCCTGCAGCGCGTCCTCGGCCTCGGCCCGGTCATTCAAGATACGCAAGCACAGCCCGAAAAGTTTCGCCGAGGTGTCGCGATACAGAAGTTTGAACGCCGCACGGTCGCCCTGGGCGGTGCGCGCCAGCCAATCCTCGATGTTGTCGCGCGTTGCCATGCGTCCTCGTCGGTTCGAACAAGCCTAACCGCGCCCGGGGGGCCATGACCAGCCCCGCGGCACTTGCACCCCCCGGCAATATCGGGCACCAACGGCCACGGGCCGGACATGCCCGAAACCCACGAAATGAGCGATGGACGGCACGATGGATATTGACGCGAAACCCACCGAAGAAATCTCGGTCCGCGATGTCTTCGGCATCGACACCGACATGGTGGTCAAGGGGTTCGAGCATAAAACCGAGCGCGTGCCGGACTTCGACCCGACCTACAAGTTCGATCCCGACACCACGCTGGCGATCCTTGCGGGCTTCATGCACAACCGCCGGGTGATGATCCAGGGCTATCACGGCACCGGCAAGTCGACCCATATCGAACAGGTCGCGGCCCGGCTGAACTGGCCCACGGTGCGCGTCAACCTCGACAGCCACATCAGCCGGATCGACCTGATCGGCAAGGACGCGATCAAGCTGCGCGACGGCAAGCAGGTGACCGAGTTCCACGAGGGCATCCTGCCCTGGGCCTTGCGCAACCCGACCGCCATCGTGTTCGACGAATACGACGCAGGCCGCCCGGACGTGATGTTCGTGATCCAGCGGGTGCTGGAGCATGACGGCAAGCTGACGCTGCTGGATCAGAACGAGATCATCACGCCGCACAAGTATTTCCGCCTGTTCGCCACCGCGAACACCGTCGGGCTGGGCGACACCACCGGGCTTTACCACGGGGTGCAGCAGATCAACCAGGCGCAGATGGACCGCTGGTCGCTGGTGGCGACGCTGAACTACCTCAGCCACGACGCCGAAACCGCCATCGTGCTGGCCAAGAACCCGCATTACAACACCGAGAAGGGCCGCAAGATCGTCGCCCAGATGGTGACGGTGGCCGACCTGACCCGCACCGCCTTCATGGCGGGCGACCTGTCCACTGTGATGAGCCCGCGCACGGTGATCAACTGGGCCCAGAACGCGCAGATCTTCCGCAGCGTAGGCTATGCCTTCCGGCTGACCTTCCTGAACAAATGCGACGAGCTGGAGCGCCAGACGGTGGCGGAATTCTACCAGCGCTGCTTTGACGAGGAACTGCCGGAAAGCGCGGCGAGCGCGGCGTTGGGCTGATCGCTCACCCCGGCGGCCTGACGTTCACGCACGGCACCTGAAAGCGGCGCATCCGCGCCATTCCCGGCACGCCCGGCCCCGGCCCGGCCGCGTGGGCCGGACCGAAGCGCCGCCTTATGCCGCGCGGTCGAGCGCGGTGCGTCCGGCCATCGTGGCATGCGCCCACCAGGCGATGTCGTCGAACATCGCCGTTGCCGAGGGTGCGAGCACGGCGTCCACCGCGTCCATGTCCTTGCCCTCGCCCATCGGGCTGACCGCCATGAACGATCCGGCGGCGAGGTGGACGGCGTTGCGCACCGGCACCATCTGCAATTCGATCGCGATGGCGCGCAGGTGTTCGATCGCCCGCGCCGCGCCGACACCGCCGTAACCCATCGCCCCCATCGGCTTTTTGCCCCACTCGACATAGGCCTGGTCGAGCGCGTTCTTCAACGCGCCGGTGATCGAGTGGTTGTATTCGGGCGTGACGAAGACATAGCCGTCAAACTCGGCGATCTTGTCCTGCCAGGCCCGCGCCCTGGGGTCCTGGGTCTCGGCAAACAGGTTCGAGGCGACCTCGTCGAACATCGGCAGGTCAAAGTCGCGCAGGTCGACGATTTCGGCCTCGATGTCGTCATGCGCACGGGCCTTGTCCAGGAGCCAGGCGGCGGGCTTGTCGGCAAAGCGCGCGGCGCGGGTCGAGCCGATGATGATGGCGATTTTCGGTTTTGTGACTGCGGCGGTGGTCATGTGATGCTCCTGTGGCGGTCTTGAATGATGTGCGCGGCTCCGGGCCGCTTGATATCCATATTGATGCACTGACGCGCCGATTCAATCGCTTGATTTGTGCGCCAAAGCACAGAACTTGTGCGGCGGATCACCCTGTTGCCCGGTCTTGTGCGGGCGGGTCCGGGGGTGGCTTGCCGATCCCCCGGACCGGTGCTTTAACGAGACCATGATCAAACCCGTCGACAACCCCGCTGATCCGTTCAAGAAGGCGCTGGCCGAGGCCACCAAGGTGCTGGCCGACGACCGCGATCTGAACGTGAGCTACACCGTCGACCCGTCCGGCGTGGCGGGCGATTCGATGCGTCTGCCGCAGGTCACCCGGCGGATGAGCCGCGACGAGGTGCTCTTGGCGCGCGGCACGGCGGATGCGCTGGCGCTCAAGCACAAGTATCACGACGACGCCACCCACGCCCGCTATGCCCCGCCGGGCGACATGGCGCGCGCGCTCTATGACGCGATGGAAACCGCGCGGGCCGAGGCGGTGGGGGCGCGCGAGATGCCGGGCACGGCGTCGAACATCGACCACAAGATCGCCGAGGAGGCACTGCGCAAGGGCTATGGCGCGATGACCTCGAGCGCCGAGGCGCCGCTGCCCGAGGCGGCGGGTTACCTGGTGCGCCACCTGGCCACCGGGCGCGACATGCCGCCGGGGGCGGCCAACGTGATGAACCTGTGGCGCGGCTTCATCGAGGCCGAGGCCGGCGCGACCTTCGAGGGGCTGGACGCGGCCCTTGCCGACCAGCGCGCCTTTGCCCGCCTCGCCCGGCAGGTGATCGAGGATCTGGGCTACGGCGACCAGCTTGGCGACGACCCCGACGCCCAGGACGAGGACACCGAGGACGAGGCGGAATCCGACGAGGACCAGACCGAGCAGGAAGAGGAAGAGTCCCCCGACACCTCCGAGGAACCCGAGGCCGACCCGGACCGCTCGCAGGAAGAGATGGACGACGAGGCCCAGGCCGAGGTCTCGATGGACGAGATGGCCGACGAGGAAATGGGCGACGAGGCCGAGATGCCCGAGGCCGAGGCCCCGCCCGAGCCGCCATCGCCACCGCCCGCCTCGGAAGCTGACCCGGATTACAAGGTCTACCTGTCCGACCACGACGAGGAGATCGCCGCCGAAGACCTGGCCGAACCGGCGGAACTGGAGCGCCTGCGCGCCTATCTCGACCAGCAGCTCGAACCGCTCAAGGGCGCGGTCAACCGGCTGGCCCACAAGCTTCAGCGCCGCCTGCAGGCGCAACAAAGCCGAAGCTGGGAGTTCGACCTCGAGGAAGGCATCCTCGACGCCGGACGGCTGGCGCGGGTGGTGGCCAACCCGACCACGCCGCTCAGCTTCAAGGTCGAAAAGGACACCGAATTCCGCGACACCGTGGTGACGCTGCTTCTGGACAATTCCGGCTCGATGCGGGGCCGGCCAATCTCGATCGCGGCGATCTGCGCCGACGTGCTGGCGCGCACGCTGGAGCGCTGCGATGTCAAGGTCGAGGTGCTGGGTTTCACCACCCGCGCCTGGAAGGGCGGCATGGCGCGCGAGAAATGGCTGGCCGACGGGCGCCCGCAGTCGCCGGGGCGGCTGAATGACCTGCGCCACATCATCTACAAATCCGCCGACGCGCCGATGCGGCGCACCCGCGCCAACCTTGGCCTGATGATGAAAGAGGGGCTGCTCAAGGAAAACATCGACGGCGAGGCGCTGGAATGGGCGCACCGGCGGCTGGTGAACCGGCCCGAGCAGCGCAAGATCCTGATGGTGATCTCGGACGGCGCGCCGGTGGACGACTCGACCCTCAGCGTGAACCCGGCCAACTACCTCGAAAAGCACCTGCGCGACGTGATCGCCATGGTCGAGCGCCGCCGCCAGGTCGAGCTTCTGGCCATCGGCATCGGCCATGACGTGACCCGCTACTATGAACGCGCGGTGACGATCACCGATGTCGAGCAACTGGCGGGCGCGATGACCGAACAACTTGCCTGCCTGTTCGACCGCGACCCGCGGGCGCGCGCCCGGGTGATGGGAATGAAACGCGCGGGGTAGGCGGTGGCGGGCGTCACCGCGACGCCCGCGCGATATTGCCACCCTCACGCCTGCGCACCCGGCCCGGCTGAACCGGCGGCGCGACGCAGCGATCCGCTTGCACATCCGCCGGTTTCGCTGTTCGATGCCGCAAAACCGGAGTTTGCGATGTTTCAGAGGTTCGAAACCGTGGCGGACCCCAGCCAGGGCCCCGCCCGGCTGGTGGCGTTGCGCGAGGTGATGGCGGGCGAAGGTCTCGACGGCTTTCTGGTGCCGCGCGGCGATGCCCACCGGGGCGAATACGTGGCCGAGTGCGACGCAAGGCTGGGCTGGCTGACCGGGTTTTCCGGCTCCGCCGGGTCCTGCGCGGTTCTTGCCGAAGTGGCGGGGGTGTTCGTCGACGGGCGCTACCGCACCCAGGTGCGCCGGCAGGTCGATCTGGCGCATTTCACCCCGGTCGACTGGCCCGAGATCCAGCCCGGCGACTGGCTGGCGGATCACCTGCCCGGCGGCGGCAAGGTCGGCTTCGACCCCTGGCTGCACAGCCGCGGCGATGTCGAGACGATGGCCAAGGCGACGGCAAGGGCGGGCATCGAACTGGTCGCGACCGACAACCTGGTCGACCGCATCTGGCCCGACCGCCCGGCACCGCCCTCGGGCCACATCCACCCGCACCCGGTCGAGTTCGCCGGGCGCAGCCACGCCGACAAACGCGCCGAGCTGGCCGGCGTGCTGCGCGAGGCCGGGCAGAAGGCGGCAGTGCTGACGCTGTCGGATTCCATCGCCTGGCTCCTGAACATCCGCGGCGACGACCTGCCGCACATCCCGGTGGTGCAGGGCTTTGCCATCCTGCATGACGATGGCCGGGTCGACCTGTTCACCCATCCGGCTCGCCCGGTCGGGATCGGCGCGCACTTCGGCCCCGAAGTCTCGCTCTACCCCCAGGGCGCGTTCGAGGACGCGCTCGCCGGGCTGACCGGCCCGGTCAGGCTCGACAAGGCGACGGCTCCCGAGGCGGTAGCACGCATCCTCGAGGCCGCCGGCACCGCGATCCAGTGGGGCGACGACCCCACCATCCTGCCCAAGGCGCGCAAGAACCCGGTCGAGATCGCCGGCGCCCGCGCCGCGCATCTGCGCGACGCGGCGGCGATGGTCGAGTTCCTGACCTGGTATGACGCCACCGCGCACCGCGGCGGCAGCGACGGGCTGACCGAGATCGACCTGGTGGTCGAACTGGAAAGCCAGCGCCGGGCCACCAATGCGCTCAAGGACATCTCGTTCGAGACCATCGCCGGGTCGGGGCCGAACGGCGCGGTGATGCACTACCGCGTCACCCGCGAGACCGACCGAAGGCTCGCGCAGGGCGACCTGGTGGTGCTGGACAGCGGCGGGCAATACCTCGACGGCACCACCGACATCACCCGAACCCTGCCGGTGGGCACGGTCGGGGACGAGGAAAAAGCGGCCTTCACCCGCGTGCTGCAAGGCATGATCGCGATGTCGCGCGCGCGCTTTCCCAAGGGCGTGGCCGGCGCGCATCTCGACGCGCTGGCGCGCTACCCGCTGTGGCTGGCGCACCAGGATTTCAACCACGGCACCGGCCACGGCGTCGGCTCCTACCTGTCGGTGCACGAAGGGCCGCAACGCCTGTCGCGCCTGTCCGACACGCCGCTGGAACCGGGCATGATCCTGTCGAACGAACCCGGCTACTACCGCGAGGGCGCCTTCGGCATCCGCATCGAGAACCTGATGGTGGTCACTCCGGCGCCGCGCCCCGAGGGCGGCGACGACCGCGACATGCTGATGTTCGAGACTCTCACCTGGGTGCCGATCGACCGGCGGCTGATCGTGGCGGGCCTGATGTCGCCGGACGAACGCGACTGGCTCGACCGGTATCACGCGATGGTGCGCGAAAAGATCGGGCCGCGGGTCTCGTCCGCGGCGCGCGCCTGGCTCGATGCGGCCTGCGCGCCGATCTGACAATGAGGAAAGGGAACGACATGGCCAAGACGATCGAAGTTCGGGACAAGCCCGGCAAATGGGTGGTGCGCGCCGGTGGCGCGGTGCTGGGCGAAACCGACCGGGCGCTGGAACTGATCGAGGGCGACCTGCCGCCGGTCATCTACTTCCCGAAGGGCGACCTCGCCATGGCGATGCTCGAGCCGACCGAGACCCGCACCACCTGCCCGCACAAGGGCGAGGCGTCTTATTACGCGATCCACACAAAATCCACGGTGATCGACGACGCGGGCTGGAGCTACGAGACCCCGCATGACGCGGTCGCGGCCATCGCCGGGCACATCGCCTTCTATCCCGACAAGGCCACGGTCGAGGAACTCTGACCCTCTGCCGCTTCATCTTGGCGGCAAATACTCATGGCCGAGGCCCCGTCCGAAGGACGGGGCCGAGACCAACATGCGCGCCGCAGGCGCTCGTTTTTCGCGGGCCTCAGACGATCCAGCGCGGCGCCGGGAAGGCGACGATATTGTCCTCGGCCAGCGCCTCGCGCGCCATGCGGCTGCCGGCGCGGGCGGCCGCGATGCGGCTGGTCAGGCTCTCGCCGCGGCCCCGGTCGGTGGCGGCGACGATCACGTCGCGCATGTCGGGAAACGAATGGGCCTGCTCGACCATCCGCGCCGCGTCATAGGCGCTCTGCCCCAGCCCCATGTAATGGCCCAGCGATCCGCCCGAATGCACCAGCCGCGCGCGAAACAGCGAGGTGGCGATCAGGCATTCATCCGCCAGCCGGCGCAGCGCCGGGGTCGGGGCGTCCGCGTCCATCGCCTGGAGCACCCGGATCGTCAGCCGGTCGAGCCCCGGACAATCGCGCATGAAGCGCGCCAGCGTGATCGCGAGATAGTGGCGCAGGCTGTCGCTCAGCGGGATGCCGCTTTCCTGCACCCCGTCCTCCACCAGCCCGTCCGCCGCTGCAACAAAGGTATCCGACATCGAAAGACCTCCTTGCCTGTGCAAGATCAGGCTAGCGCGGTCCAATAGATACGCAAAACACTTTCTTTCCGGGGGCTTGTCACGCTTGCGCGACGCCACGGCGCTCAGGAATGCTCCTCGGCGGCGGTTTCGGCCAACACCCGGTTGAATGCCTTGAGCGCATCGACATGGTGCAGCGTCCCCCACAATTCCGGCGGCTGGCCCTCGCCGCCGATCGTCACCACCGGGATGAAATCGACGCGGTGCTGGTCGAACATCGGCATCGCCGCCTCCAGCGTGGCGTTGCCGTCGATGTAGACGCCGCTCTCGACCAGCTCCCAACAGCTTTCCTCGGGCGGCGCGCCGGGGGCGTCGGCCTTCTGCATCGCGCTGGCCACCCGCACCGTCGACATGAGCCACGCCTGCGGCCCGGCGGCCAGGCGGATGCCGCGCCGTTCGAGCTGGGTCAGGAAATAGCTCATGTCGACCCAGCGCGAGGCCAGCGCCGAGGACAGCGACACGCTGACCATCACCGCCAGCCCGGTCTGCCAGTCGCCGGTCAGCTCGAACATGATCAGCGTGGTCGAGATCGGCGCCCCCAGCACCGCCGCCGCCACCGCCCCCATGCCCGCCAGCGCATAGAGCGTCTGCGAGCCGGACACGTCGGGAAACACCGCCGTGGCGATCAGCCCGAAGGCCAACCCGGTCAGCGCCCCCACCATCAGCGCGGGCGAGAACATGCCGCCGCCCATGCGCCCGCCCATGGTGATCGACACCGCGACGATCTTGAGCGCGCAGAGCACGATGGCCTCACGCAGCAGCAACTCGCCGGTCAGCGCCAGCGAGGTGGTCTCGTAGCCGACGCCGATGATATGCGGAAAGAACACCGCCAGCGCCCCCAGCATCAGCCCGGCCAGCGCCGGGCGCAGAACCTGCGGCAGGCGGGTGACGCGCTGCAACTTGTCGCCGAGATCCTCGGCCAGGAACACCGACTTGATCAGCACCACCGCGACCACGCCCGACACCAGCCCGAGGATCAGGAAGGCGGGCAATTCGACGTAGAACGCCACGTCGCCCGACTGGCGCAGGGTGAACTCGGAGACACCGCCGAACTTCAGCCGGTTGATCACCGTGCCCGCGACGCTGGCGATGGCGATGGGGGCAAAGGAATGCACCGCGAAATGCCGCAGCACCACCTCGAGCGCGAACAGCGCCCCGGCAATCGGCGCGTTGAACGAGGCCGAGACCGCCGCCGCCACCGCGCAGCCCAACAGGTCGCGCCCGGTCACGCCCGAGGCATTGATCCGCCCCGATACCCATGTGGCGATGACCGCGGCCATGTGCACCACCGGCCCCTCGCGGCCCGACGATCCGCCCGTCGACAGCGTGATCAGCGAGGCCAGCGCCGAGCCGACGCCGGCGCGCCGCTCGACCCGGCCATCGTAAAGCGCCGCCCCCTCGATCACGTCGGCCACCGCGCGCACCCGCCCGTCGGGCGTGAACCAGCTCAGGATCAGCCCGACCGCCAGCCCGCCCAGAACCGGCACGATCATCACCCAGTACCACGGCAGCGCGCTGGCACTGGTGTGCATCAGGGTGACATCGTCTGCCTGGTAGAAGAACGCCTCCAGCCAGCCGATCGCCAGCCGGAACCCCAGCGCCGCGAAGCCCGCCGCGATGCCCACCACCAGGGCGATGAACCAGAACTGCACCTGCCCCGGTCCCTGCTCGCGCAAGACGTGCCAAGCCTCGGCCAACTCGCGGCGCAGGCGAACTGCGCGCCGAAACAGGTAAAATTTTAGCCGTCTCGCCATCAGGTCCGACTTTCACGGTCTTTGCATCGGCTGGCAAGCGCGCCTACCTTGGACCCGGGGGCACATCGGGGGATGGCATGACCATCGAAACTGCGCTTGCCGGGCTTTCGGCACTTCTAGGCGATCGGCTCAGCCGGTCCAAGTCCGATCTGGCGGCCCATGGCCGCTCCGAGGCGCATTTCGCCCCGGCCCCGCCCGATGCCGTGGCCTATCCCGAAACCACCCAAGAGGTCGCCTCCATCGCCGCCATCTGCAACGAAAACGCCTGCCCGCTGATCGCCTACGGCGCCGGAACCGCGCTCGAGGGCCATACCAGCGCGATACAGGGCGGCGTCAGCCTCGATTTCAGACACATGGACCGGGTGATCAGGGTCTCGCCCGGCGACATGCTGGCGGTGGTCGGGCCGGGGCTGACGCGCGAGGCGCTGAACCGCGAATTGCGCGCCACGGGGCTGTTCTTTCCGGTCGACCCCGGCGCCAACGCATCATTGGGCGGCATGGCGGCGACCCGCGCCTCGGGCACCACGGCGGTGCGCTATGGCACGATGCGCGACAACGTGCTGGCGCTCGAGGTGGTGCTGGCGGACGGGCGCATCGTGCGAACCGGCACCGATGCGCGTAAATCCGCCGCCGGCTACGACCTGACCGCGCTGATGCTGGGCTCCGAGGGCACGCTGGGCATCATCACCGAACTGACCCTGAAACTGCAGGGCCAGCCCGAGGCGATCACCGCCGGCACCTGCGCCTTCGACAGCATCGCAGCGGCGGTCGGCGCGGTCACGGCGGTGATCCAGGCGGGCGTGCCGATGGCGCGGATCGAGTTCCTCGACGAGGCCTCCATCGCCGCGGTCAACGCCCATGCCGGCACCGACCTGCCCGAGACTCCGCACCTTTTCGTCGAGTTCCACGGCTCCGACGGCGCGGTCGCCGAGGACGCCGCCACCTTCGCCGAGATCGCCGCCGATTTCGGCGCGCAGGGCATCCAGACCGCCACCCGCACCGAGGACCGCAACGCGCTCTGGGCGGCGCGTCACCACGCCTACTGGGCCTGCCTGGGGCTGAAACCCGGCGCCACGGCGCTGATCACCGACATCTGCGTGCCGATCTCGCGCCTTGCCCAGGCGGTCGAGGACACCCGCGCCGACATCGAGGCCGCCTCGATCCCCGGCCCGATCCTCGGCCATGTCGGCGACGGCAATTTCCACGCCATCCTGCTGGTCGACCCCGACAGCCCCGCCGACCTCGCCGAGGCCCGGCGCCTGTCCGCGCGCATGGCGACGCGCGCGCTGGACCTCGGCGGCACCGTGACCGGTGAACACGGCATCGGCATCGGCAAGCTCGACTACATGGCGAAACAGCATGGCGAGGGCTGGGCGGTGATGGCGGCGATCAAGCAGGCGCTCGACCCCAACGGCATCCTGAATCCGGGCAAGATGGTTCGGGTGAACCGATGAACCGCTTTCGCAAGACCTGGGCGAGAACGCTGGCCTGGAGCCGCAGCCGCCTGCCGCCGGGATTGCGGCTGGTGGCGGGGATCGTGCTGATCGCCGGCGGCATCCTGGGCTTTCTGCCGGTGCTGGGTTTCTGGATGATCCCGCTGGGGGTGGCGGTGGCGGCGCTCGACGTCAAACCCTTGTGGCGACGCTGGACAAAGCCGCCCAAGTGACCCCCTGCCCCTTCATCTTGGTGGCAAATACTCAAACACGAAGAACCGAGCGCGCCGCAGGCGCTCATTCTGGCGGCGGCCGGGTCAGCCCTGCGGCGGCATCGCCCGGCGGGCCCGGTCGCGCTCGACCCCCAACTGGTGTTCGCGCCAGATGATCACGATGCCCGCCACCACGATCAGCGCCGCACCCCCCAGGGTGGTGCGGGTCGGCACCTCGGCGAAGATCACGTAGCCGATGGCAATGGCCAGCAGCATCGAAGCATAGTCGAACGGCGCCACCACCGAGGCCGGCGCGAAGCGATAAGCCGAGGTCGCGAGCCCCTGCCCGATGCCCCCCAGCGTCCCGGCCCCGACCAGCAGCGCCGCGTCCATGCCCGATGGCACCACCCAGCCGAACGGCAGCGTCAGAAGCGCCAGCAGCATCGAGGACAGGGTGAAGTAGAACACCACCGTGGCCGCGCGTTCGCGCATCACCAGCTTGCGGATGAAGATCTGCGCCAGCGCCGCGAAGATCGCCGACATCAACACCAGCGCCGCCCCCAGCGCCTGAACCGCCTCGACCTGGCCCGCCGTCAGGGTGGTCAGGCGCGGCGACAGCACGATCAGCACCCCGACCATGCCCAGCGCCACCGCCGACAGGCGAAACAGCCGCACCTCCTCGCCCAAGAACATCGCGGCGAAGACCACCACCAGGATCGGCGCGGCATAGCCCAGCGCGGTGACCTCGGGCAGCGGCAGCATGGTCAGCCCGGCAAACCCCAGCCCCATCGACAGCGTGCCGATCATGCCGCGCCAGACATGGCCCATCAGGTTGTCGGTCTTGAGCCCGACGCGCAATTCGCGCCGCCAGGCGAGCCAGACGATGATCACCGGAAAGGCGAACAACGAGCGAAAGAACACCACCTCGCCCGGCGGCACGCGGCCATCGGTGGCCTTGATCAGGGCCTGCATCGCCACGAAGGTGGCGACGGCTGCGAGTTTCAGAAGGACGGCGAGTTTGACGTTCATGACCTTCGGTTGATCACGAAGCGCGCCGACCGGCAAGCCTGAGCCGCCCGCGCGGGTTCACCCGATGCTCAGAACCTCTCGTTGGCGACCCTGGCGAAGCGTGCCACGTCGAGCAGCATGCCCTGCACCGCCTTTTCATTGCCGGCGGCGTTCAGGACACGTATCCGCCCGCGCTCCGACGCGCTTTCCGGGATCGCGTCGCAATCGTCGTCGATCATCGACCATTCCCCTTCCGGCCCGTCCGACCCCCAGTAGCAGTCGTAAAGCCGGTTGCCGGCCCCGGTCCTGGCCAGGAAAAACACCTCGAAACCGCCGTCGTCGCGCCCGCCACCGACCCAGATCTTGAGGATCACGTCGCTCGAGCCGCGCCGCTCCGGGTCCGGGACCGGTCGCAGGGCCGAGGCCGTTGCGGCGTCTGCCATGTCCTGAAGAAGCGCGCGATTGCGCCCGATCACCTCGGGATCGGGCAGGAGCGCAAGCTGCGCCCGGGGCGTATATGTCGCAAAGTCATCGACCGCGTCGAACAGCGCCGGCAAGGCGGCCAGCACCGGCGCGATCTCGTCGCGCTCTGCCCGGGTGGGCGGGCGGGTTTCCGCCTCGCCGCCGACCAGCTGAATCCGCTCGAGCGTGCCGTCGCAGCCCCGGTCGAGCCCCTTGTTCACGTCCCCGTCGCGGCGATCGCGGAAGGCGATCAGGAAGGTGCAGACCGAACGGTCGGGCTTGACCGAGAATTGCAGGATCACGGCGCGGTAGAACTCGACCCGCATCACCCGGTAGTCGCCATCCGTCCTGGCCCAGGGGCTGGCAAGCACCTGGGTGGCGAGATCGGATATCGGCCCGATGGAGCCGCCTGCCTCGGGCGCGGCTTTCTCTTCCGCCCTTGCGGCCTCGGCGGCGCGTTCCTGTTTCGCCAACGCCAAGGCCAGCTTGTCGAGCCGCGCGACGGTTTCGGCATCGGTCACGACCCGGTAGCGCACCATGTCCAGCGCATCGGCCTTGCCGGTGGCCAGCGTCAGGGCACGGCGAAGCGCGGCCGGGTCGTCGAAGCTGCAACAGCCCAGCACTTTCTCATGGGCGATACCGGCGGCCTCCAGATCCTTGCCGAGATCGCCGATCCGGCTTGGCACCGCCAGTTCGACGGTGTCGTCAGCAAGTCGCAGGATCGTGTAGTAATACGCCGGCGCGGTGTCTCCGGTTCGCAGTTCAACGCCAAGCCACCCGCCGTCGAGGGGATAGAGGCGAAAGCCCTGCAAATCCTCGGGACGGGCACCGGCGCCCTGCGACTCGATCCTGTATTCTCCGTCGGCGAGGCCCACTTTCAACAAGGCCGGCAGACCGCCGGCAAGCTCGCTGCTGCCAGTTTCGATCTGACCCCGCGCATCGAGGCCGGCCAGCGCAAAGCGCGCCGGCAGTTGCGTCGTCGCCTCGCGGCTGTCCAGCAACGGCGCGTCACCCGCTGCGAAACAGCCCGCAAGCAGGAATGCCGCCAACAGCGTCAGCGCCGCCCGGACAAGATCGCCTTGCCGCGGCGCGGGCCGCCAACGGTCGGAATTGCACTGACCCCCCATCGCTGAAACGCGCCCCCTTCGCGAATTCGACGGTTCCGATACGCCCTCGTGACCGCTATCATGCCATGATTGCCGGCATTTTTCCACACGCACCGCAATTGGCGCCTGAACGGGTCGAGTGAACGGACATGACGAACAAGGAACGTGTGCTGGTCACCGGGGCCGCGGGCATCGTCGGGCGCGCGACGGTCGCTGCCCTCGTGGCGGCCCCCGACCGCCCCGAAATCCTCGCCACCGACCGCGACGCTCGGGCGCTGGCCCGGCTTGGCACCGCTGTCGAGAAGGTGGCGGGCGACATCGCAGATGCGGCGACGCTGGCGGGCAGGCTGGGCGGGGTGACGGCGGCGATCCACTTGGCGGCGGTGCTGCCGCCCCTGGCCGACGACCAGCCCGATCTGGCCGACCGGGTCAATATCGGCGGCACCGGGGCGCTCATCGCCACCCTGGCGCGCGAGGCGCCGGGGGCATTCTTCATCCATGCCTCGTCGATCTCGGTCTACGGCGACCGCTGCGCCGACCCCGATATCCGGGTGGGCGATCCGCTGGCCCCCTCCGAGGGCGACCACTACGCCACCACCAAGATCGCCGGGGAAGAGGTGGTGCGCCGGGGGCCGCTCGACTGGACGATCCTGCGGCTGTCGGCGGTGATGGGCGGGCACCGGATGACGCCCCTGATGTTCCACATGCCGCTGGACACCAAGCTGGAAATCCTGACGCCCGAGGATACGGGCCGGGCGCTGGCGGCGGCGCGTCACGCGCGCGCGGCGCTGGCGGGCAAGACCTTCAACCTGGGCGGCGGGGCGGCCTGCCGCACCACCTTTCGCGCCTATCTCGAGGCGGTGTTCGCGCGGATCGGGCTGGGCCGGTTCGACCTGCCCGAGGCGGCCTTCGCCACGCGCAACTTTCATTGCGGCCATTACATGGATGGCGATGCGCTGGAGGACATCCTGCATTTCCGCAAGGACACGCTGGCCAGCCACCTCGACGAGATTGCCGCAGACTGGCCGTGGTGGCGGCGCGCGGCGCTGACCCTTGCGCGGCGTCCGGCCAAGGCGTTCCTGGTGTCGCGCTCCGAGCCGCTGGCGGCCCTTCGCGCGGGCGACGCGGCGCTGATCCGGCGCTACTACGGGGTCAATCCGCCAGACGTGCCTTGACGAGTGCGGTGAAATCCTCGCCCCGCGCCTCGAAATCGGGGTATTGGTCGAAGCTCGCGGCAGCGGGGGCGAGCAGCACGGTATCGCCCGGCTCGGCCTCGTCGGCGGCGCGCGCGACCGCGATCGCCATGGTGTCGCAGATCTCGTGCGGCGTATCGCCCAGCGCCAGCGCGAATTCGCGCGCCGAATGGCCGATCAGGTAGGCCTTGGCGACATGGCCCAGATGCGGCGCCAGCGCCGCGATGCCGCCCTCCTTGCCCAGCCCGCCGGCGATCCAGCGCACCCGGGCAAAGGCGGTCAGGGCGGCGGCGGCGCTGTCGGTGTTGGTGGCCTTGGAATCGTTGACGAAGCGCACGCCATTCGCCTCGCCCACCAGTTGCGAGCGGTGCGGCAGGCCCTTGAAGCTGGCCAGCGCCGCCTCGATCTGGCGTGGCCCAAGGCCCAGCGCGCGGGTGGCGGCGAAGGCGGCGCAGGCGTTCTGGTGGTTGTGGCTGCCGGGCAGGCCGGACATGTCGCGCAGGTCGATCGAGGCCACCTGCCGGCCCTTGCGGTATTCCGACAGATAGCCCTTGCGCGCGAACACCTGCCAGCCGGGGCCGGTCAGCTTGTGGTCGACCGACACCCGGATCACCCGGTCATCCCCCGGCCCCTCGGCCATCTGGCCCGCGAGGAACACGCCCTCGGGTTCGTCCACGCCGATGATGGCGCGATCCGGCCCGCCCTCGGCAAAGAGCCGCCGCTTGGCCGCGAAATAGCCGCCCACGCCGCCGTGCCGGTCGAGGTGGTCGGGGCTGAGGTTGGTGAACACCGCGATGTCGGGGGTGAGGGCGCGGGCAAGCTCGGTCTGATAGCTCGACAGTTCCAGCACCACCACGCCCCCGTCGCTGCCCGGGTCGAGGTCGAGCACGCCGCGCCCGATATTGCCGCCAAGCTGCGCCGGGCGCCCGGCCTCGGTCAGGATGTGGTGGATCAGCGCCGAGGTGGTGGATTTGCCGTTCGATCCGGTGATGGCGACGACCTTGGGCGGCGTCTCCATGTTGTCCCATTCGGGCGTCGCGAAGGAGCGGAAAAACAGCCCGATATCGTTGTCGACCGGCACGCCGGCGGCCATCGCGCGGGCGATGTGGCGGTTGGGCGCGGGGTAGAGATGCGGGATGCCGGGCGAGGCGATCAGGGTGGCGAGGTTGTCGAAGGCATCGCGGCGCGACAGGTCGTGCAGGCCGAGACCCTCACCTTCGGCGCGGGTGCGCGCCTCGGGGCTGTCGTCCCAGCAGAGCGCGTTGGCGCCCCCGGCCTCAAGCGCGCGGGCGGTGGCGAGGCCGGAGCGGCCAAGGCCGAGCACGGCGACGTTCTGGCCTTCGTATCCACGGACGGGGATCATGGCGGGGCTCCGGTTGATGCTCGGAATTTGGTAGCCGGTTGCGGCCCGTTTTGCCAGAGGCGGCGGGGGGACACCGCTTCGAAGCGCCTTGCCTCAGCGCACCTTGAGCGTCGCCAACCCGATCAGCGCCAGCACCAGCGCGATGATCCAGAAGCGGATCACGATCTGCGGTTCGGACCAGCCGCGTTTCTCGAAGTGGTGGTGGATCGGGGCCATCAGGAACACCCGTTTGCCGGTGCGCTTGAAATAGAGCACCTGGATGATGACCGACAGCGCCTCGACCACGAACAGGCCGCCGACGATGGCCAGCACCACCTCGTGCTTCATTGCCACCGCGATCGCCCCCAGCGCGCCGCCCAGCGCCAGCGAGCCGGTGTCGCCCATGAACACGGCGGCGGGCGGTGCGTTATACCAAAGAAACCCCAGCCCGCCCCCGATCAGACCGGCGGCGAAGATCAGAAGCTCGCCGGTGCCGGGGACATAGTGAACCTCGAGATACTCGGTGAAGTCGACCCGCCCGACCGCGTAGGCGATGATGCCCAGCGTGCCCGCCGCGATCATCACCGGCATGATCGCAAGGCCATCCAGACCGTCGGTCAGGTTGACCGCGTTGGCCGCGCCGACGATGACGAACCCCGCGAACGGCAGGAAGAACCAGCCCAGGTTGATCAGCGTGTCCTTGAACACCGGCAGCGCCAACTGGTTGGTAAGCTCCGCCGGGTGAAACTGCGCCACGAACCAGGCCGCGCCCAGCGCGATCACGCCTTCCAGCAGCAGGCGGGTCTTGCCCGACAGGCCGGAATAATTGTCATTCTTGCGGATCTTGGAGAAGTCGTCGGCAAACCCGATCAGCCCGAAACTGAGCGTCACCCCCAGCACCATCAGCACGAAACCATTGTCGAGCCGCGCCCACAAGAGCGTCGCCACCGCGATCGCGCCGATGATCAGAACGCCGCCCATCGTGGGCGTGCCCGCTTTCGTCTCGACATGGCCCTCGGGGCCGTCGACGCGGATCGGTTGGCCGGATTTCTGGCGCCGTTTCAACAGGTTGATCAGGGGACGTCCGAACAGGAAACCAAAGATCAGGGCCGTGAAAAAGGCGCCGCCGGCGCGGAAGGTGATGTATCGGAACAGGTTGAATACATCGCCCCCGTCGGAAAATTCGGTCAACCAGTATAGCATCCAGCGCGTCCCATTTTTCAGTCGTCCTGCGGATGGCCCAGTTTGCGCACCGCGTCAACCACGCGGCTGACGTATGAGCCTTTCGAGCCCTTCACCAGAACCACGTCGCCGGCATCGACCAGGTGGCGGATGCGGGGGATCAGGCCCTCGGCGGTTTCGGACCACTGGCCCTGGGTTTCGGCGGGCAGCCTGGTCCAGAGCGCGCGCATGCGTGGCCCGACGCAATGCACCCGGTCGAGCGCGGCCAGCGCGGGCAGGTCGGCCAGGGCGGCGTGAAGCGCGGCCTCGTCCGGGCCAAGCTCCAGCATGTCGCCCAGCACCGCGATGCGCCGCCCCCGCGCGACGCGCCCGGCGTCGTTGACCGGATGCGCGGCGGCCAGCACCTCGAGCGCGGCGGCCATCGAGGTCGGGTTGGCGTTGAAGGCATCGTCGATCAGGATCAGCGACAGGTCTTCGACCGGGTCGAGCCAGATCGCCTCGCGGGTGCCGCGCCCGGCGGGCGGTTGCCAGTCGCCCAGCGCGCGCGCGGCCAGCGTCACGTCGGCGCCCAGCGCACGCACCGCGCCCAGCACGCCCAGCGCGTTCATCGCGAAATGCCGCCCGGCGGTGGCGAGGCGGACAAGCTGGACGACCTCGCCCAGCCGCATCCGCGCGCAGGTGGTGTCGTCCGACAGGTCCACCCGATCCAGGATCAGGTCGTTGCCGGGCGCGGCACCGAAGGTCGCGACACGCAAGCCCCGCGCGCTGGCCGCCCCGGTCAGGATCGGGGTGGTGTCGAGGTCGCCGGGCAGGATGGCAGTGCCGCCCAGCTCCAGCCCCTCGCAGATCGCGGCCTTTTCACGGGCGATGCCCTCGATCCCGTCGAAGGCCGCAAGATGCGCCGCCGCGATGGTGGTGATCAGCGCCACATGCGGGCGCACCAGGCGGGCCAGCGGTGCGATCTCGCCGGGGTGGTTCATGCCGATCTCGAGGACGGCGAAATCGGTGTCAACAGGCATCCGCGCCAGCGTCAGGGGCACGCCCCAGTGGTTGTTGTAGCTGGCCTCGGCGGCATGGACGCGGCCCTGTCCCCGCAGGGCGGTGCGCAGCATTTCCTTGGCCGAGGTCTTGCCGACCGAGCCGGTGATAGCCACCACCTGCGCGCGGCTTCGCGCCCGTCCGGCGGCGCCAAGGCGGCTGAGCGCGGCCAGCACGTCGTCGACCAGCAGAAGCGGTGCGTCGTCGGCAACACCCTCGGGAATGCGGCTGACCATCGCGGCGGCGGCGCCCGATGCCAGCGCCTGCGCCACGAAATCATGCCCGTCGCGCTGGTCGGACAGCGCCACGAACAGATCGCCGGGGCGGATCGTGCGGCTGTCGATCGACACGCCCTGCGCGGCCCAGTCGCCGCGCGCCTGCCCGCCGGTGGCGCGGGCGGCGTCGGCGGCGGTCCAAAGGCTCATGCCAGCCGGCCTTCGAGCGCGGCCACCGCGACCGAGGCCTGTTCGGCATCGTCGAACGGCAGCACGTCGTCGCCGACGATCTGGCCGGTCTCGTGCCCCTTGCCCGCGATCAGGAGCGCGTCCCCCGCCCCCAGCATGTCGACGCCGCGCAGGATCGCCTCGGCGCGGTCGCCGACCTCGGTGGCTTCGGGGCAGCCGGACATCACCATGGCGCGAATCGCGGCGGGGTCTTCGGAGCGCGGGTTGTCGTCGGTGACGATGACGATGTCTGCATGCTGTGCCGCCGCCTCGCCCATGCGGGCGCGCTTGGAGCGGTCGCGGTCGCCGCCAGCCCCGAACACCACCACGATCCGGCCCATCACATGCGGGCGAAGTGCGGCCAGCGCGGTGGCCAGCGCATCGGGGGTGTGGGCATAGTCGACGAACACCGCCGCGCCGTTCTCGCGGGTGGCGGCCCATTGCATCCGGCCCCGCACGGTATGAAGCTCGTCGAAGGTGGCGAACACGTCCTCGGGGGCCGAGCCGGCGGCGATCGCCAGCCCGGCGGCCATCAGCACGTTTTCGGCCTGAAAGCCGCCGATCAGGTTCAGCCGCGCCTGTTTGGGCTGGAACTGCCAGTGAAAGCGCAGTTCCTGCCCGGTGGCGCCGAAGCGGCGGTTGACGATGCGCAGCGTCGCGCGCTCGTCCTCGCCGACGGTGATGACCTCCTGCCCGCGCCCCTCGCACAGCCGCGCCAGCGCCCAGCCCTTGGCGTCGTCTATGTTGATCACCGCGATGCCATCCTCGGGCAGCACGCGGGTGAACAGCCCCGCCTTGGCGGCGAAGTAGTCGTCGAAGTTCTCGTGATAATCGAGGTGGTCCTGCGAGAAGTTGGTGAAGCCTGCGGCGGCCAGGCGCACCCCGTCCAGGCGCCGCTGGTCCAGCCCGTGCGAGGAGGCTTCCATCGCGGCGTGGGTCACGCCGTGGTCGGCCATCTCGGCCAGCATCTCGTGCAGGGTGATCGGCTCGGGCGTGGTGTGGGCCGAGGGCGCGGCGAAGGCGCCTTCGACGCCGGTGGTGCCGATGTTGACCGCAGGCAGGCCCAGCAGCGACCAGATCTGCCGGGTAAAGCTGGCCACCGAGGTCTTGCCATTGGTGCCGGTGACGGCCACCATCACTTCGGGCTGCTTGCCGTAGAACAGCGCCGCCGCCCATGCCAGCGCCGCGCGCGGGTCTTCGGTGACGACCAGCACCGGGTCATGTTCGACGATCAGGTCATGCGCCAGGCGCAGCCCCTCGGGGTCGGTCAGGATCGCGCCCGCGCCCATGCGCAGGGCATACTGGATGAACTCGGCGCCGTGGATGCGGCTGCCGGGAAGGGCGGCGAACAGGTGGCCGGGGCGCACCTTGCGGCTGTCGACCGACAGGCCGGTGATGGCCGCCTCGCGCTTGCCCCGGGCGGACAGCCCAAGGGCGGCAAGGGTGGTGGTGTCAGCGCGCGCGGTCATAATCATCCCCGATCAGTTCGAGGTGAGTGTTACACCCGTTGGGGTCAGGGGTTCAATCTGCGGCTTGAGGCCCAGCAGCGGCGCCACCCGGCGGATCACCTCGGCGGCGACCGGCACCGCGGTCCAGCCGGCGGTGCGGCGCGGTTCGCGCCCCGAGGTCATCACCGGCTCGTCCAGCGTCAGCACCAGCACATAGCGCGGGTCGTCGGCGGGAAAGACGCTGGCGAAGGTGGCGATCACCTTGTCCTCGTAGTAGCCGCCGCCGCGTTCCTTGGGCTTGTCGGCGGTGCCGGTCTTGCCGCCGACCTCGTAGCCGGGCACCTCGCCGAAACTCGCGGTGCCACGCGTCACCACCTGGCGCAGCATGTCGCGGGCAATTGCCGAGGTTTCGGGTGAAATGACGCGCGGGCCGCGCTGGATCGGGCCGTCGCGCACCAGCGTCGGCATCACCCGGGTGCCGCCGTTCACGATGGTGGCATAGGCGGCGGCCAGGTGCAGCGGGCTGGCCGACAGCCCGTGGCCATAGCTGATCGTCATGGTCGACAGTTCCGACCAGTTGGCGGGCACCAGCGGTTTCGCCCCCGGCGCCTCGACCAGTTCAAGCCCGGTGGGCGTGGTCAGGCCCAGCGCCTCGAGAAACGCCCGCTGACGCACCGCGCCAAGCTGCATGGCGATGCGCGCCGTGCCAATGTTCGAGCTTTCCACGATCACGTCGGTCACCGACAGGCGCGCGCCGTAGTCGTGGAAATCGTTGATGCTGTATTTGCCCCAACGCAGCGGGCCGCGGGTGTCGATCATCGTCTCGGGCGACACCAGCCCGAGGTCGAGGGCCTGGGCCACGGCGAAGATCTTGAAGGTCGAGCCAAGCTCGTAAAGCCCCTGCACCGCGCGGTTGAACAAGGGGCTGTCGGACGGGTTGCCCTCGACCAGAGGCGAGGGCCGGTCGTTGGGGTCGAAATCGGGCAGGCTGACCAGGCTGACCACCTCGCCGGTGCGTGCGTCCATCAGGACCGCCGCGGCGCCCTTGGCGTTCATCATCGTCATGCCGCCGGCCAGCACCCGCTCCACCGCCGCCTGCACGGTCAGGTCGATGGTCAACTGCAACGGCTCACCGGCGCGGGCCGGGTCGCGCAGGCGGTCGTCGAAGGCCTTTTCGATGCCCGCCACCCCGATCACCTCGGCGGCGTTCACACCCTCCTGCCCGAAGCGCGCGCCGCCCAGCACATGCGCGGCCAGCGTGCCGTTCGGGTAAAGGCGCATTTCGCGCGGGCCGAACAGAAGCCCCGGCTCGCCGATGTCGAACACCGCCTGTTTCTGCTCGGGGCTGATGCGTTTCTTGATCCACAGGAATTTGCGCGTGCCGGTGAACCAGCCCAGCAGGCGCTCTTCGTCGAGGTCGGGAAAGATCCGCGCCAGTTCCGCCGCCGCGCGGGCCGGGTCGACCATCTGCGGCGGCTGGGCGTAAAGCGAATGGGTCACCAGGTTGGTGGCCAGGATGCGGCCGTTGCGGTCGGTGATGTCGGCACGCGCCGCCGCGATGGCGGCCCCGGCGGCATGGGCGCGCGGCTCGGACGGGTCGGACGAGGCGATGGTGCCCATCTTGACCCCGACCGCCCCGAACGCCAGCGCGAACAGCCCGGCCAGCACCACCAGCCGGCTTTCGGCGCGCAGCCGCGCCCGGTCGCGCATGTCCTCGTGGCGGCGATGCTTGTTCTCGCGCTCGATCAGGTCGGGATTCTCGCCCTTGGCGCGGGCCTCGAGGATGCGCGCCAGCGGGCGCAGGGGAACGCGGGGGCTCATTGCGGCAACACTCCGGTCACGTCGATGGCATCCGAGATCGGCAGCACGGTCTCCTCGCCCGGATAGGCGATCTGGTCGATCCGCCCGAACTGCTCGGGCGCCAGCGGCAACAGGCCCAGCCGGTCGAAATTCAGCTCGGCCAGGTCGCGCAGCCGGTCTGGGCGGTTGAGATAGGCCCATTCGGCGCGCAGAACCGCCAGTTCCTCGCGCATCCGGCCGATCTGGTGGTTCAACGCCTCGACCTCGCCCAGCGCCGCCTGGGTCTTGTAGTTCTGGCCATAGGCCCAGTAGCCCAGACCGAACACCGCCAGCGTGGCACTTACCAGAAACAACGACCGCATCATCCTGTCAGCCTCTCAACACCGGGGCGGGCAGCCCCAGTTTCTCGCGCGCCACCGGGTTGGCGGGCGCATCGGTTCGGGTTGCCACGCGCAGGCGCGAGCTGCGCGCGCGGGGGTTTTCGGCCAGTTCGTCCTCGTCCGGCCCGATGGCGCGGCGCGGCGTGAGGGTGAAACGCGGCACCTCGGCGGCGCGTTCGGGGGCATAGCGGCTGCCGCCACCGCCCTCGGAGGCGGCCAGGTGCAGGTAGCGTTTGACCACCCGGTCCTCGAGCGAATGAAACGTCACCACCGCCAGCCTGCCGCCCGGTCTGAGCGCGCGTTCGGCGGCCTCCAGCCCGGCGGCAAGCTGGCCGAACTCGTCGTTCACCGCGATGCGGATGGCCTGGAAGCTGCGGGTCGCCGGATGGCTCTGGCCGGGCTTGGGGCGGGGCAGTTGCCGGGCCACGACCTCGGCCAGTTGCAACGTGGTTTCAAAGGGTTGCGTGGTGCGGGTGCGGGCAATCGCGCGCGCGATGCGGCGCGCGGCACGCTCTTCGCCGTAGTGATAGAGGATGTCGGCCAGATCTTCCTCGTCCATCGTGTTGACGAGGTCCGCCGCGGTCGGCCCCGCGCGGCTCATCCGCATGTCGAGCGGGCCGTCGCGCATGAAGGAAAAGCCGCGCTGCGCCTCGTCAAGCTGCATCGAGGACACGCCGAGATCGAGCACCACACCATCGACCGGCCCGCCGGCGATCTCGTCGAGGTCGGAAAACGTGCCCTCGACCAGCCGCAGCCGGTCGCCATAGGCGCCCGCCCAGGCCCTGGCCATCTCGAACACGGTCGGGTCGCGGTCGATGCCGATCACCTGATCCGCCCCGGCCTCGAGCAGCCCGCGGGCGTAGCCGCCGGCGCCGAAAGTGCCATCGACCCAGGTGCCGGTGACCGGCGCCACCGCTGCCAGAAGCGGGCGCAGCAGAACCGGGATGTGGGGATCGGAACGGGGGGAGGTCACGCGTGCGTCGGCAGACATCACGCGCCCTCGTCGTCACCGGGCAATAGCGCCAGCGGGTCGAAATCCTCGGGCATCTCGTCGAGCCAGGCCTCGACATTCTTGCGCTCGACCTCCTCGTAGGTCTCGGGGTTCCAGATCTGGAAGGTGTCGCCGGTGGCGATGAAATAGGCCTCGCCCTCCAGCCCGATCTTCTGGCGCAGCTTGGCGGGCAGCACCAGCCGCCCGGTCTCGTCCACCGAGGTGGGCAGCGACTCGCCGTGAAACAGGTGCTGGGCGCGGCGCCGCTCGACCGAGCCGCGCGGCAGTTTCGCGATCTTGCGGTCGACCTCGTCGATCGCCTCCATCGTGTAGCATTCAAGGTATTTGCGGCGGTGGTCGCCATAGACGATCACCATGTTGGGGGTCAGCCCCTCGGTCCAGTCGGGATCGCCGGCCTCGAGCACACGGCGAAACAGGGCCGGGATCGACACCCTGCCCTTCGCATCCACCTTGTGGAGCCCCTCGCCTCTGAATACCCTGGCCACTTTGCGCGGCTCCTGTCTGTCCCTCGTTTGTCGCCCGCCTTAACGAAAACGACGGATTGAGCTGCTGCCACTGCCCAATCCGCCGCCCTCGTCCCATCTCTGGGTTCGTCCGATCGCAGTCGCCACCTGGGGGGATGTCTGCTCGCGAGTGCGCCGGATCTCTCTTTTGCCGATGAAAGCGGGGTGCCTGTATGAAACCTGACTTGGGAGATGTTTCGGGGTCTTGCTGCCCCTTGGTTCCCGTCCTCATCGTGGAAACAGGGATGACATGGGATTTGATGGTAATCAATACCTTTTTGATCCCAGAACCCACTAGATGAGCGTTTCCAGCACGGCGAAACACAAGAATTTGTGCCAGAATTGCCCTGCCCGCGCGTAAACCTAGCGGAACGCCGCGCACCACACACAATATATAGCGCGCGCCATCTCGGTCGAAATTTCCCACAAAAATCTGAAAAAAGTTCCGAATTTGCCCGTTCCGGTCGCGGAATCGCCGCGATTCCCGGCAATTCAGCCCGGATTCACCGGTTTGATTCGGCGATTCATCGGGCTTCGCCCATGATTTCCCATGAGCGGTGCGCAAAACACCGCCCGGCCCATGGCGTCCCATCCCGTCCCTGAATCGGCTCAGGCGCCGCGATAGGCCGCCTCGAGCGTGGCGATGTCGATTTTCGTCATCTTCAGCATCGCCTCGGTCGCGCGCCGCGCGCCATCCGGGTCCGGCCCGCCGACCGTGGCCACCAGTTGCCGCGGCACCACCTGCCAACTGACCCCGAAGCGGTCGACGCACCAGCCGCACCGGCTCTCGGCCCCGCCACCCGCGATCAGCGCGGCCCACAGCCGGTCGGTCTCGGCCTGATCCTCGGTCATCACCTGGATCGAGGCAGCGGGGGTGTGGGTGTAGTGCGGCCCGCCGTTCAGCGCCTGATACGGCGTGCCGGCCAGCGTGAAGTCGATCACCACGGGCGGATGCTCGGGGTTCGGTGCACCGTCGATCCGCGAGCCGGGGATCAGGCCGGTATAGAAGTGCACGGCCTCGAGATGAGTGCCGTCAAACCACAGACAGGTGCGCACCTTGGCCATGACATCCTCCAGCCGGACGCCGCATTGAGCCGTGCCGAGCGCGCCCGGTCAAGTGCTGTCGCGCGGGGTCTGGCCTCAGCCGGCGGCGCAGTAGCTCTGGCTCTGCATCCAGGCGCGCATGTCCTCGCGCTTGGTCGAGGAATGGAACGGGCCCCAGTCGGCGGCGACACCGCGCATCCCGGCGCTGACCACGCCGTCGCGCGGCACCGTCACGCTCATGATGCGGACCGCGCAGGACAGGTTGGCGTTGCCGTCCTGAAGCGCTGCGCCGGAGCCGGCGGCGCAGCCATAGTGACGCGCGGTCGCCGGCGAGATCTGCACCAGCCCGAACCAGCGCCCGCCGCCACCGACGGCGCGCGGGTTCCAGGTGCTTTCATGCTTGGCCAGCGTCGACAGAAGCCCGGTCCAGAACGCCTTGCGGCCCTCGACATCGGCGCCGCGATAGGCCGGGCACCAGGTGTCGATATCCGCCGGCACTACCGAAACCAGCGCGCTGCCGTGGCTGTCGAGCGCGGCCAGCGTCGTTTCGGTCCAGGCGTCCGCCCCCGGCAGGGAATCCCAGCGCATCGCCGCATCCTCGGCGGGTGCGTTCTTGGTGGAATAACGGGTGTCGGTGTCGAAGCTGGCGCAACCCGCGAGGGCGGCGAGCGAAAGCGCGATCAGGCCGGTCTTGAACTGCATGAGTGATCTCGGGTTGTTTTTGTCAGCGCCGATGGACTGCAATCGCGCCACATGGGCAACCCCGGGGGGCCGCGAAGGCGCGAAATGCGCCATTTCTCGCCCATTCGCGCCTCTTGCCCCCTGCCCGGCCCTGCCCTAGAACGCCACAGACGCACCCAAGGGAGCCCACGCCATGCTCGACCATCTCGCCTTCGAGACCCCGAAACCCACCCGAATCGCGGGCGCGAAAGAGGATTGGGAGCTTGTCATCGGCATGGAGGTGCACGCCCAGGTCGCCTCCAACGCCAAGCTGTTTTCCGGCGCCTCGACCGCCTTCGGGGCCGAGCCGAATTCCAACGTCGCCTTCGTCGATGCCGCGATGCCGGGGATGCTGCCGGTGATCAACGAGTTCTGCGTCGAGCAGGCGGTGCGCACCGGGCTGGGGCTGAAGGCCCGGATCAACCTCTTTTCCGCTTTCGACCGCAAGAACTATTTCTATCCCGACCTGCCGCAGGGCTACCAGATTTCGCAGCTTTACCACCCGATCGTCGGCGAGGGCGAGGTGATCGTCGACATGGGGCCGGGCGTGGCGCGCCGGGTTCGCATCGAGCGCATCCACCTTGAGCAGGACGCCGGCAAATCGGTGCATGACATGGACCCCAACATGTCCTTCGTCGACCTCAACCGCACCGGCGTCGCGCTGATGGAAATCGTCAGCCGCCCCGACATTCGCGGCCCCGAAGAGGCCGCCGCCTATGTCGTCAAGATGCGCCAGATCCTGCGCTATCTGGGCACCTGCGACGGCAACATGCAGAACGGCAACCTGCGTGCCGATGTCAACGTCTCGGTCTGCCGTCCGGGCGACTACGAGCGTTACCAGGAAACCCAGGATTTCGCCCATCTCGGCACCCGCTGCGAGATCAAGAACATGAACTCGATGCGCTTCATCCAGGCGGCGATCGACTATGAGGCGCGCCGCCAGATCGCCATCCTCGAGGATGGCGGCGAGGTGGTGCAGGAAACCCGGCTGTATGATCCCGACAAGAACGAGACCCGCTCGATGCGCTCGAAGGAAGAAGCGCACGACTACCGCTATTTCCCCTGCCCCGACCTGTTGCCGCTGGAGATCGAACAGGACTGGGTCGATGCCATCGAGGCGAGCCTGCCGGAACTGCCGGACGCCAAGAAGGCGCGGTTCGTGACGGTGTTCGGCCTGTCGGAATATGACGCGGGCGTGCTGACGGCGGATGTCGAGGCGGCGCATTACTTCGAGAAGGTGGCCGAGGTCGGCGACGGCAAGCTGGCCGCCAACTGGGTCATCAACGAGCTGTTCGGGCGGCTGAAGAAGGACGACCGCGACATCACCACCTGCCCGATCTCGCCCGAGCACATGGGCGAGATCATCGCGCTGATCAAATCTGGCGACATCTCGGGCAAGATCGCCAAGGACGTGTTCGAGATCGCCTATACCTCGGGGCGCGCGCCCGCCGAGATCGTCGAGACCGAGGGCATGAAACAGGTCACCGACACCGGCGCCATCGAGGCCGCCGTGGACGCGGTGATCGCCGACAACCCCGCCCAGGTCGAAAAGGCGCGCGCGAACCCCAAGCTGACGGGCTGGTTCGTCGGCCAGGTGATGAGGGCCACCGGCGGCAAGGCCAACCCCAAGGCGGTCAACGAGATCGTGGCGGCGAAACTGGGGCTGTAGAAAACCCCGTCAATCCGGATGGAGTGACACGCATGTCAGAACCCTTTGTCTCCAGCGTCATGGAGGTCCGGCCCGACTGGATCGACTACAACGGCCATATGAACATGGCCTATTACAACGTCTTATTCGACAAGGCGGCGGATGAATTCTACGACCTGATCGGATTCGGCGCGGACTATGCCAGGACCCGCGGGTTCACCACCTACACCGCCGAGTTCCACGTCTGCTACGTGCGCGAATTGCATCTGGGCGACAAGGTGCGGGTGCAGTCCTGGCTGCTCGACCATGACGAGAAGCGCTTTCACACCTACCAGGAAATCCACCACGTCGACGGCTGGCTGTCGGCCACCGGCGAGGCGATGGGGCTGCATGTCGACATGTCCGGCCCCAAGGTCGCGCCGATGCCCGAGGACATCGCGTTGCGCCTGGCCGACTTCGCCGCGAAACACGGCCATCCCGACCGGCCCGAACGCGCCGGGCGCTCGATCGGGATCGCGCGCAAATAGGCCCGAGATATTGCGTCGGCGGAAAGCCGCGCCGCAATCCCTTGCAGATGAGGGTTTTTCCGCCACAGGCGTGGTGCATTCAACGGCGCACTTGGACTTTTCGCACGCGAATCTGCTAGTCTCGGGGGCGCTCACAAGGAAACAGACCGATGCAGTTCGAATACAAGGTGGTTCCGGCACCGACCCGGGGCAAGAAGATCAGGGGCCTCAAGTCGCCCGCCGACCGCTTCGCCAACACGCTTTCGGAGTTGATGAACGAGATGGCGGCGGAAGGCTGGGAATACCAGCGCGCCGACACCCTGCCCTCCGAGGAGCGCGCCGGGCTGACCGGAAAATCGACGGTGTTCCAGAACGTGCTGGTGTTCCGCCGCGCCGCCGCCGAAGCCGCGCGGAGCACAGACGCCGCCGAGGTCGCCCCCGAGGATGGCGCGAAAGCGCCGCTGGCCTCGCCGCGTGTCGAGTTCGAACGGGTCGAGCGCACGCCGGCGCCCCGCCTGCCCGGCGCCAGCCACGAGGCCCCCAAGCACAAGGTTCCCGGCCCCGCCGCGAGCCGCGACAACCGCGACGTTGCCGCCGAGTAGCGGCTAGCCCGACACCTCGATCGCCAGGGCGTGAATTTTCGCCACAAGCTCCTTGCCCAGCGCGTCATGCACGGCGCGGTGGCGGGCGATGCGCGACATGCCGGCGAAGGCGTCGTCGGCGATCCTGACGCGAAAATGGCTCTCGCCGGTGCCGTCATGGCCGGCGTGGCCGAGATGCTTGTCGCTCTCGTTGATCACCTCAAGCTCGCGCGGCGCGAAGGCGGCGGTCAGCGCGGAACGGATTTCCTCGGAACGATTGGTCATTTTTTCATCCTGCCTCTTCAAACATTCGCCAAATGGTCTAAACTCTCGGGTTCGAGTCGGAAAGAGTGGTGTCATGGACAAATTCGATCCCTTCGGATTCGACATTTCGGTGTCATCCGCCAAAAAGAAGCAGACCCGCGGCAAGCGCGGCATGTCGGGCGCGTTCGAAACCTCGAAACGCGTCTGCGAACACCCGGGCTGTGAGGAGCGCGGCCAATACCGTGCACCCCGTTCGCCCGACCACCTTGAGGAATATCTGTGGTTCTGCAAGGATCACGTGCGCGAATACAATCTGAAATGGAATTTCTTCAACGGCGCGACCGAGGAAGAGATCAACGAACAGGCCGACAAGGATCGGGTCTGGGAGCGCCAGACCAAGCCGTTCAAGAACTCCGCCGAACAGCGCGCCTGGGCGCGGCTGGGCGTTGACGACCCGCACCAGGTGCTGGGCGAGAACGCCACCCGCAACCCCGGCAAGTCGATCACCGGCACCCGCAAGCTGCCGCCGACCGAACGCCGCGCCATCGAGATTCTCGAAGCCCGCGACCACTGGACCAAGGCCGAGGTGCGCAAGGCCTACAAGGCGCTGATCAAGGTGCTGCACCCGGACATGAACGGCGGCGACCGCAGCCAGGAGGAACAGCTGCAGGAGGTTGTCTGGGCCTGGGACCAGATCAAGGACAGCCGCAGTTTCAAGTGATCGGGCCACGATGGACATCCTGATCACCGGCGCCACCGGCACGGTGGGGGGCGAAGTGCTGGCGCAGCTTTCAGGCTCCGGCCATCGCCTGTTCGCGGGCCTGCGCGACCCGGCGCAGGGCGGCCCGGACGGGGCCGAGCCGGTCGCGGTCGACCTTGCCAGCGGCACCGGGCCGGGCCGGGCGTTCGACGCGATCTTCCTGATGCGCCCGCCGCAATTGACCGACCCCGAACCGTTCCGGCGCTTCCTCGACCCGCACGACCGGGCCACGCGGATCGTGCTGTTGTCGGTGCAGGGGGCCGAAAGCCGGGGCTATCTGCCGCATGCCAAGATCGAGGCGGTGATCCGCGACATGGGGTTTGCCCATGTGTTCGTGCGCCCGTCGTATTTCATGGAAAACCTGACCACCACGCTGGCGCCCGAACTGGCCCGCACCGGGCGCATCTATCTGCCGGCGGGCGGGCTGGCGCTGGACTGGATATCGGTGCGCGACATCGCCGCGGTGATCGCGGCGGCGCTCACCGGTCAGGTCGGGCACGAGGCGGTGACGGTCTCAAGCGGGCGGCTGATGGATTTCGAGGCGGCACTGGCGGCGGTGAACCGCGCCGCCGGCACCGGCTTTCGCTATGTCCGCGCCAGTCTGCCCGGCTATGTCATCCACGCCAGGCGGCAGGGCATGGGCTGGCCGATGATCATGGTGATGCTGCTGTTGCACTTCCTGCCGCGCTTTTCGCGCCAGCAGGCCACGCCGGGCGATGTCGAGGCCGTGCTGGGTCGCGCGCCCGAGACGCTCGAGGACTGGGCCGCGCGCAACCGCGACCGGCTGCGCGCGCTGGCGGGCTGAGGCGCGGCGCTACCGGGCCGCGCTCAACTCGCCCTTCTCGATCTGCTCACGCTCGATCGACTCGAACAGCGCCTTGAAGTTGCCCTCGCCGAAGCCGTCGTCGCCCTTGCGCTGGATGAACTCGAAAAAGATCGGCCCGACCACGGTTTTCGAGAAGATCTGGAGCAACACCCGGGTTTCGCCGCCGCCCACGACGCCCTCGCCGTCGATCAGGATGCCGTGCTTCATCAGCTTGTCCTTTGGCTCCTCGTGGCCCTTCACCCGGTCATAGCTCATGTCGTAATAGGTCTCGTTCGGCCCCGGCATGAAGGCCAGCCCGCGCGCGGCGATGGCATCGACCGAACCATAGATGTCCTCGGTCCCGACCGCGATGTGCTGGATGCCCTCGCCCTTGTATTTCTTGAGATAGGCGACGATCTGCCCCTCTTCGCCCCGGTCCTCGTTGATCGGGATGCGGATCTTGCCGCAGGGGCTGGTCAGGGCGCGGGAATACAGGCCAGTATACTTGCCCTGGATGTCGAAGAACCGGATCTCGCGGAAGTTGAACAGGTCGCCGTAGAAATGGAACCACTTGTCCATGTTGCCGGTGAATACGTTGTGCGTCAGGTGGTCGAGGTAGTAGAACCCGACCCCCTCGGGATGGGCCGAGGCGATCCAGTCGAACTCGGCGTTATAGGCCGAGGTGTCGTGGTAATCCTCGATGAAGTAGATCAGCGAACCGCCGATGCCGTGGATCGCGGGCACGTCCAGCGCCTTGCCCGGCCCCTCGAACGGCTCGGCCCCCTTGGAGACGGCATGGTCAAAGGCGTGGCGCGCATCGACCACGCGCCAGCCCATCGAGGGCGCGCTTGGCCCGTGTTCCTCGGCGAACCGCGCGGCGTGGCTGCCCGGCTCCATGTTGATCAGATACGAGATATCGCCCTGCTGCCACAGCTCGATGGCGCGGGTCTTGTGGTTGGCGGTGTGGCTGAAACCCATCCGGCCAAACAGGTCGCGCAGCGCCTGCGGGTCGGGGTGAGCGAACTCGACGAATTCGAAACCGTCGGTGCCGGCGGGATTGTCGGCGGTGATCTCAGCCTTGGGGGAGTCGTGCGGAAACGGACCCATGAAAGCCTCCTGTTCTGCGTCTGTTGACAGAATGTCGCAGGAGATGCGAGAATTGCGCGCGTTTATCGCCGAAACCACTCGGCTTGGAACGGTAAATCCGCACGAAACAGGCCGCTCATGCACGAAACACGCATTCCCCTCGACGAGACCGACTCGCGCCTTCTGGACGCGGTGCAAAAGGACGCGCATCTGACGGCGCAGGAACTGGGGGCGCGGCTGAACCTGTCGGCCTCGCAGGCCGGGCGGCGGCGTCAGCGGCTGGAAGAGCGCGGGGCGATCCGGGGCTATGTCGCGCGGCTCGACCCGCTGCGGCTGGGGCTGGACGTGCAGGCCTTCGTGCAGGTGCAGATGGCCAGCCAGACCCCCGAGGCCGTGGCCGCCTTCAAGCACCTGGTCGAGGCCCAGCCGGCGGTGATCTCGGTCTGGACCCTGACCGGCGAGGCCGACTACCTGCTGCGGGTCTATTGCGAAGACCTGCCGGCGCTGAACCGGCTGGTTCACGAGGTGCTGTTGCCGCATCCGTCGGTGGCGCGGGTGCACAGCCAGATCGTGATGGACCAGCTCAAACCCGACGCCCCGCTGCCGACCTGACCGAAACACGGCGGTTATCGCGCAATTCCATTGCCATTCGCCGGGGCGGTTGCGATACGAAAGCATGGACAGTTTTCTGCTCGAAGCCACGATCTACCTCGCCGCCGCAGTGATCGCCGTGCCGATCGCGGCGCGCTTCGGGATGGGGTCGGTGCTGGGCTATCTGCTGGCCGGGCTGGTGATCGGCCCGATCACCGGCATCGCCGGCACCGATCCCGAAAACCTGCGCCATTTCGGCGAATTCGGCGTGGTGATGATGCTGTTCCTGATCGGGCTGGAGCTGGACCCGAGGGCGCTGTGGGACATGCGCCACCGGCTGATGGGTCTGGGCGGGCTGCAAATCGGGGTGACCGGCATCGCGGTCTTCGCCGCAGCACTGGCGATGGGCCTGCGCTGGGAAACCGCGGTGGCGCTGGGAATGATGCTGTCGCTGTCCTCGACCGCCATCGTGCTGCAGACCCTGACCGAAAAGGGGCTGATCCAGACCGCCGGCGGACGTTCGAGTTTCTCGGTGCTGCTGGCGCAGGATATCGCGGTGATCCCGATGCTGGCGCTGATCCCGCTTCTGGCCGGGGGTGCGGCGCGGCGCGCGGCCGAGGATCATTCGTCGCTGTCGCTGGTCGCGGGGCTGCCCGGCTGGGCGGCGGCGCTGGTCACGCTGGGCGCGGTGGCGGCGGTGATCCTGGGCGGGCGCTTTCTGGTCAGGCCGATGTTTCACTACATCGACACCGCCCGGCTGCGCGAGGTCTACACCGCCTTCGCGCTTCTGATCGTGGTCGGCATCGCGGTTCTGATGAGCGCGGTCGGCCTGTCGCCGGCATTGGGCGCCTTCCTGGCCGGCGTGGTGCTGGCCAACTCCGAGTTTCGCCACGAGCTTGAAAGCGACATCCAGCCGTTCAAGGGGCTGCTGCTGGGTCTTTTCTTCATCACCGTCGGCGCGGGCATGGACCTGCCCGGCTTCTTTGCCGATCCGCTGCGGCTGATCGGGCTGACGCTGGCGCTGATGCTGGCCAAGGGCCTGGTGCTCTATGCGCTGGCGCATATCTTCCGGCTGCGCGGGCGCGACCAGTGGCTGTTCACGCTGGGGCTGGCACAGGCGGGCGAGTTCGGCTTTGTCCTGGCCGCGTTCAGCCAGCAATTGCGGGTATTCTCCGGCCAGATAGCGCAGGACGTGCTGACCGTCATCGCCCTGTCGATGCTGTTCACGCCGCTGTTCTTCATCGCCTACGACCAGATCTCCAAGCGCCGCGCCGACGCCGGCGGCCCGATCGAGCCGGACCCGATCGACGAACAGCACAACGTCATCATCGTGGGCATCGGGCGCTTCGGGCAGATCGTCAACCGGCTGGTGCGCTCGGCGGGGTTTTCGACCACGGTGCTGGACAGCAACCTCAAGACCATCCAGTTGATGCGCCGCTTCGGGGTGAAAAGCTTTCTCGGCGACCCGACCCGCGCCGACCTGCTGCGCGCCGCCGGCCTGGCTAAGGCCAAGGTGCTGGTGGTTGCGGTGAACCGGCCCGAGGACGCGGTCAAGATCGTGCGCCACGCCCGCGCGGTCAGGCCCGACCTGCACATCATCGCCCGCGCCCGCGACCGCAACGACGTCTATGCGCTGCGCGCCGCCGGGGCCGACGACGTGGTGCGCGAGATGTTCGACAGTTCGCTGCGCGCCGGGCGCTATGTGCTGGAAAACATCGGCCTTTCCGAGTTCGAGGCCAACGAGGTCGAGACCGCCTTCTACAAGCACGACCGCGAGACCATCCGCGAATTGTCGGAATTGTGGAAGCCCGGCGTGCACACGGTCGACAACGAGGCCTATATCAAGCGCGCGATCGAGCTTCAGAACGACCTCGAAACCGCGCTGATGGCGCAGCTCGAGGAAAACGACACGGCGAGGCGGAAATCGGGCCGCTAACCGTCCGACACGCCGGCCTCGGCAAAGGTCGCCATGCCCGACAGGCAGGCCGCCGCCGCCTGCACCACCGCCACCGCCAGCGCCGCACCCGAGCCTTCGCCCAGCCGCATCCCGAGCGACAAAAGCGGCGTCTTGTCCAGCGCGGCCAACAGCCGGGGATGGCCCGGCTCGGCCGAGACATGCCCGGCCACCGCGTGATCGAGCGCACCGGGTGCCGCGCGCTCCAGCACCGCGGCGGCCGAGGTGCAGATGAACCCGTCCAGCACCACCGGGATCGACAACTGGCGCGCGCGGGCAATCGCACCCGCCACCGCCGCCAGCTCGCGCCCGCCAAGGCAGCGCAGCGCCTCGAGCGGGTCGTGCGCCGCACCCGGATTGGCGGCCAGCCCCTCGCCCACCACGCGCGCCTTCAGGGCCAGCCCGGCATCGTCCACCCCGGTGCCGCGCCCGACCCAGTCGGTCGGGGCCGCGCCGAACAGCGCATGCGCCAGCGCCGCCGCCGAGGTGGTGTTGCCGATGCCCATCTCGCCCGCGACCAGAAGATCGCTGGCCGGATCGACCGCGTTCCAGCCGATGGCCAGCGCCGCGACCACCTCGGCCTCGGTCATTGCCGGGCCGGTGGTGAAATCCGCCGTGGGCCGCTCAAGCTCGATGGAATGCACATCCATGCGCGCGCCGAAGGTCCGCGCCAACTGGTTGACCGCCGCGCCGCCGGCCCGGAAATTGGCCACCATCTGCGCCGTCACTTCCGCCGGAAAGGCCGAAACGCCGCGCGCCGCCACGCCGTGATTGGCTGCAAAGACAATAACTTGCGGCGATGTGACCTGGGCGCGCGCATCGCCGCGCCAGCCTGCATACCAGATGCCGAGATCCTCGAGCCGCCCCAGCGCCCCGGGCGGCTTGGTCAGTTGCCCGTTGCGCGCCTCGGCCGCCGCGCGCGCGGCCCCGTCCGGCCCGTTCAGGCTCTTCAACAGGGTCCGAAACCCGGCAAGGCTGGTAAAGGGCGCGTCGGACATCTTCGGTCTCCTGTTGCCATGCATTGGCGACCTCTTTAGCCATGTCCCCGCGGACTGGACAGATCGGAAAGGGCGATTGCGTGGCAAAAAACGACACCCCCCTGGCCGAGGCGCGCGACATCACCGAGGCGCTTGGGCTGTTGACCCGGTTTCCGGTGCAAAGCGACGCGCGGCGCGGGCCGCACGCGGCCTGGGCCTGGCCGCTGGCGGGGCTGGCGGTGGGGTTCGTCGCGGCGCTGGTGGGCGAGGTGGCGCTGTGGCTCGGCCTTTCCGTTTGGCTGGCGGCGGGGCTGGCGCTGGCAGCACAGATCGCCGCCACCGGCGCGCTGCACGAGGACGGGCTGGCCGACTGCGCCGACGGCTTCTGGGGCGGGGCCGACCGCGCCCGGCGGCTGGAGATCATGAAAGACAGCCGCACCGGCAGCTACGGCGTGCTGGCGCTGGGGCTGGGGCTGATCCTGCGCTGGTCGGCGCAGTCGGTGCTGTTCGCCCACGGCTGGGTGCTGGCGCCGCTTCTGGCCGCCGCACTCCTGTCGCGCGCGCCGATGGCGGTGCTGCTGGCGGCCCTGCCCAACGCGCGCGGCAGCGGGCTGGCCAGTTCGCTCGGCACCCCGTCGCAGGCCACCGCGTCGCTCGGGGTCGGGGTGGCATTCGGGCTGTCGCTGCTGGCGGTGGGCTGGGGCGTTCTGGCCCCTGCCCTCTGGGTGGCGCTGGCGGCAATCGGCGTGGCCGCGCTGGCGAAACACCGCATCGGCGGGCAGACCGGCGACGTGCTGGGCGCGACGCAGCAGGTGGCCGAGATCGCGGCGCTGATGGCGCTGAGCACGCTGGTCTGAAACGCAAAACCGCCGCCCCGGGGGACGGCGGTTCAGCAATTTTTCGAACGATCAGGCGGCGCGGGAGATCAGGACGTCGCCGACCTTTTTCTGCGCGGCAATCTCGTCGCCGCCCGACACCGCCGCAATCTCGCGGGTCAGACGCTCCAGCGCGGCCTCATAGAGCTGGCGCTCGGAATAGCTCTGCTCGCGCTGGTCGTCGGTGCGGTGCAGGTCGCGCACCACCTCGGCAATCGAGATCAGATCGCCGGAGTTGATCTTCTGCTCATACTCCTGCGCCCGGCGCGACCACATCGCGCGCTTGACGCGGGCCTTGCCCTTGAGCGTGTCCATCGCCTTGGACACCACGTCGGGGCTGGACAGCGAGCGCATCCCGATCTCGGTCGCCTTGTTGGTCGGCACGCGCAGGGTCATCTTGTCCTTTTCGAACGAGATCACGAACAATTCGAGCTTCAGTCCGGCGACCTCCTGTTCCTCGATCGAGATGATCTTGCCGACTCCGTGCGCCGGGTAGACGACGAATTCGTTGGGACGGAAATCGAGCTTCTTGGCCTTGCTCATGTCAGGTTTCTTCCTTTCAAAGCGCGCGTCGGTGACAAGCGTTGCCACGGTTGACGGGCATCAACCGCTTCGTCACATCGGGGTCGCAGGTAATCAGCGCGTTTTCGTGCCCCACGATGGCGCGCATCAGGTCTCCGGGTTCATATCAGGAAAACAGTATACATCAAAAATGCCCGAAAACCAAGCGCCGCACCTGCAAACAGGGTGTTTATCGCCAAATTTCAGAGCGTTACGCGCCGATTTGGCCGCGTTTTCCGCGCCGCGGCACGGTTCAGAGCGAATCAGTCGTCGCCGCCGGGCTTTTCGGAGAAGTATTTCTCAAGCTTGCCCTCTTCGCCGTCGCGCTCTTCGGCACCGGGCAGCGGGTCTTTCTTGGCGATGATCACCGGCCACATCTCGGAATACTTGCGGTTGAACTCGACCCACCTGGCGGCTTCCGGCTCGGTGTCCGGGCGGATCGCGTCGGCGGGGCATTCCGGCTCGCAGACGCCGCAGTCGATGCATTCGTCGGGGTGAATGACCAGCATGTTCTCGCCCTCGTAGAAACAATCGACCGGGCATACCTCGACGCAGTCGGTGTATTTGCAGGCGATGCACTTGTCGTTGACGATGTAGGTCATGAGACACCCCGAATGGCGATTCCGCAGGTTAGCTAACCCCCTTGGCCGGATCATTCAAGCCGGGTCGGGTCATAAAGGCGGGCGTTGCGACGTTCTTTCCTATTGGGCCGTCCCTTGCCGTCAAAGCCGGGCGCGCGCGGCGCCGGGTCGGCGGGCGGGCTGAGGTCGTCATAGAGCGTCTGCGCCTCGGGCGCCGGGCCGCGCCGCGTCGACAGGGCCACCACCCGGACCACCCGGACCCGGCGGCCCTGCGCAAAGGTCAGAACGTCCCCCGGCCCGATGGCATGCGCGGGCTTGGCGACGCGCGCGGAATTGACCCGCAGATGCCCGCCCGCGATCAGTTTCGTGGCCAGGCCCCGGGTCTTGAAGAACCGCGCGTGCCACAGCCACTTGTCGGCGCGCATGACGGGCCTGGGTGCGGATGGGCCGGGCGTCTCAGCCACTCAGGTCTTGTCCTTCAACCCCATCAGCGCCTGGGCGAAGGGGTTGTCCGGGTCGATCCGGTCTTTCTTGGGGGGCCGTGACGAGAAGCTGGCGGGCTTGTCGTCCTTGCGGGGTGTGCCCCGGGGCTTGCCCTTGCCGCGCGGTTTGGCCGCCTTGGCCGCATCGCCCTGGGCGCGGGGTTTGCCCCGGCCGCGCGGCTTGCCGCCGCCCAGCCCGCCCCAGGTGAAGGTATAGAACACCTCGGTTTCGTCCTCGGGGGTGGCCCTGGCCTGAACCTCGCTGGCGCCCGCGTCGCCGGGATGGGCGCTGGCGGCGGTGTCGGACCCGGGCTGCGCCTCGACCGAGGCGGCGCCACTGGCGCCCTCGGGATGTTCGACAAGCGTTGCCGGCTCCTCGGGAGTTTCGGCGGTCGGCATGGCGTCGACCTCGCTGGCGCCCGCCGCCCCTGGCTCTGCCTCGCCGGTCACGTCGTGGCCGGGTTGCGCCTCGGCCTCGCTGGTGCCGGTAGGGGTCGGGTCTTCGGCCACGGCGCGGATCTTGGCGCGCTCGCCCCGCTCGGCCTTGTAGCCAAGCCCCTGCATCAGGTCGGCGAACTGCTCCAGCGTCATGCCGGTGATCGACAGCATGTCGGGGTTGGCCTCGAACCCGGTCCGGCTGTTCTGGCTGCGCAACTGGTCGGCCAGGCGTTCCAGCATGTCGATGCGGATCGCCCGCGCCCCTGCGACGCGGTAGCCTGCCAGCGTGTGAATCCGGGCGTCCGCCCCCTCGATCGTCGGGATGGTGACGAGCCCCGGCGGTGGGGCCTCGGGAAACTCGTCCAGCCCCGCCGCGAGGCTCCAGAGCACCAGCCGGAGCCGCGTCGGCGCGGGCTTCAGCAGCAACGGCATGAAGATGGTGAACTGGCCAAAGCGCACGCCATGCTTGCGCAACAGCCCGCGCGCCTCCTGGTCGAGTTCCTTGACCTCGTGGGCCACCTCGGCGCGGGGCAGCACGCCCAGCGCCTCGACCAGCCGGAAGGCAAAACCGCGCGCCAGCCCCGGCAGAGTCTCGTCCTTGGACAGGGCGATCAGCGGCTCGAATTGCGCCGCGACCTTGCGGTCGATGAAATGCTGCAGGCGCCGGGCGACCTTGTCGGCCACGTCGCCGCCGGCCTCGTCGTCGACGAAGGGCTGCACCCGGGGTTTGAGGATGTCGTCGCCCTTGACCAGCTTGCCGACGGCGTGTTCGCCCCACATCAGCCCGCCCTGCTCGGTGAAATCCAGCTCGGTATCGGGGGCGTTGTAGAAGCGGTCGGCGCGCAGGTGGAACTGCGGCGCCAGCGCCGCCACCGCCGCCGCGCGCAGCGTCTTGGCCTCCTCGGGGCTTGCGGATTTGTCCTGGCTGAACCTAAACCCCTCAAGCCGCCCGACGAATTCGCCCTCGACGGTCACTTCACCCTTGTCGTTCACCTCGGCCACAAGGCTCTCCTTCTGTTTCAACCGGCGCAGCAGCACGGATGTGCGCCGGTCGACAAATCGTTGCGTCAGCGCGGCATGAAGCGCATCCGACAGGCGATCTTCTACCGCACGCGTCTCGCCGCGCCAATGGTCTTGATCGGCCAGCCAGCCTTTGCGTTGCGCCACGTAGGTCCAGGTGCGGATGAAGGCCAAGCGTTTGGACAGCGCGTCGATGTCGCCAGCGGTCCGGTCGATGCGCGCGACCTGGGTGGCGAACCAGTCCTCGTCGAGCCGCCCATGTTCATGCAGATCGGAAAAGATGCGCGACAGAAGACCGGTGTGCTCGCCGTGGCTGATGGAGCGAAAATCGGGGATGCGGCAGACATCCCACAAGAGCCTGACCCCCGGCCCGTCGCTGGCGCGCGCGCGGATCATGCCGTCGCCCGACAATTCCTTCAGCGCCATCAGGTCGTCGGCCTCGCGCGCCCGGGTCAGCCAGGGGTCGTCGGTGCCGGCTTCGAGCGTTGCGATCAGCGCCTCGACGGACCCGAAGCGCAGGTCGGAATTGCGCCAGTTGAGCTTGCGGATCGGGGTGAAGCGGTGCTCGGTGATCGCCTCGATCACCTCCGCATCCAGCCCCGGCGCCTCGCCGGTGACGCCGAAGGTGCCGTCGGTCATGTAGCGCCCGGCGCGGCCGGCGATCTGGGCCAGTTCGTTGGGCGCCAGCCGGCGCATCCGGCGGCCATCGAACTTGGACAGGGCCGAAAAAGCGACATGGGTGACATCGAGGTTCAGCCCCATGCCGATGGCGTCGGTGGCGACCAGGTGATCGACATCGCCCTCCTGATACATCGCCACCTGGGCGTTGCGGGTGCGCGGGCTGAGCGCGCCCATCACCACCGCCGCACCGCCCTTCTGACGCCGCATCAGTTCCGCCGTGGCATAGAGATTTTCAACCGAAAACCCCACGATCGCGCTGCGGGCGGGCAGTCGGCTTATCTTTTTCGAACCTGCATAGGTCAATTCGCTGAAGCGTTCCCGGCGCAGGAACTGCACCCCCGGCACCAGGGCGGCAATCGCGCCGCGCATCGTCTCGGAGCCCATGAACAGCGTCTCGTGGGTGCCGCGCGCATTGAGCAGCCGGTCGGTGAAGACATGGCCGCGCTCGGGATCGGCGCAAAGCTGGATCTCGTCCACCGCCAGGAAATCCGGCCCCAGCCCCTCGGGCATCGCCTCGACCGTGGCGACCCAGTATTGCACCCGGTCGGGCACGATGCGCTCTTCGCCGGTGACCAGCGCCACCACGCTCGGCCCGCGCACCGCGACGATCTTGTCATAGACCTCGCGCGCCAGAAGCCGCAGCGGCAACCCGATCACGCCGGTGCGATAGCCCAGCATCCGCTCGATCGCGTAATGCGTCTTGCCCGTGTTGGTCGGCCCGAGAACCGCGCTGATCCCCGCCATCCCGGCCTCCTTGTCTGCTGCCTCTGCGGCGCCGGCCGCTCAGATGCTCTTGCCCCGAAGTTCGGCTTCGAGCCGGTCGAGCGCCTCTCTTAGATCGGGGCGGCGGGGATGTATAGCAAGCGCGGCGCCGTAGACGCGCGCGGCGCGCTCAAGCGCGCCGGTCTCTTCCAGGATCACCGCAAGGCCGGACAGGGCCCCGAAATGGCGCGGCTCCAGCGCCAACGCGCGGGCGATGTCGGCAAGCGCCGGGCCATAGAGGCCAAGCTGGAAATAGGCGGTGGCGCGCGCGTTCCAGCCCTCGGCGAAATCCGGCGCATTCTCGACCAGCGCGGTCAGATGTTCGACCGCGGCCTGCGGCGCATCCGCCGCCATCGCGCTGCGCCCGCGTTCCAGCAGCAGGTCCATCGCCGCCGACCCCGACTCGGACCATTCGGCCCAGATCCGGTCCTCGATCGCTTCCCAACTGCTTTCGTCCGCCGTCTTGAGCGCCGCGAACAACTCGTCCAGCCGCGCCTCTTCGGCCAGCGCCGGCGGCGCGGTGGCGAACATCACGAGAAAGACCATGAGCCTCAGCATGGCGCCAGTCTAACAGACCCGCCGGGGGCTTGCCCATCACCTTCGCGTAACACCGCGCCGGCGCATGACGTGCCGGCAGCCGGGCCGCGAATCGGTTTCACCGGCTTCGCCTTTTCCGCTAGACTCGCCGGGAATGATCCAAACGCCCCAGATGGAGGAACCCCGGTGAGTGATGTGATCGAAAAAGCGGTGGCCGCGTTGAAGGAAAAAATCGGCAACGACGGCTTCGACGCCGTGGCGAAATTCGTCATCGAGGGCGAAGGCGCGGTGATGGTCGACCAGGATGGCGTGCGCCAGGGCGACGGTGACGCCGACGTGACCCTGACCGCCAGCGCCGACACCTTCCAGTCCATCGTGTCGGGCGAGCTGAACCCGACCTCGGCCTTCATGACCGGCAAGCTGTCGATCGACGGCGACATGGGTGCTGCGATGCGGCTGGGCAGCGCGCTGGGCTAGAGCGTGTCGCGCTTGGCTGAAACACGTGCATCCAGTCGACGAGGCACGCTTTAGGATGGAGCCTGCGCCGCTTCACGACGACATCGCGCGCGGCCCGCGCGGCGGTCGTGCCTGGTGGCTGAACACGCCCGACGGGGTGCGCATCCGCGCCGCGATCTGGCAGCCCGAGGGCACGCCCACCGGCACCGTGATGCTGTTTCCCGGGCGCAGCGAGTATATCGAGAAATACGGCCCCGCCGCGGCAGACCTGACCGCGCGCGGCTTTGCCGTGGTCACGGTCGACTGGCGCGGCCAGGGGCTTGCCGACCGCGCCACGCCCGATCCCCTCTTGGGGCATGTCGGGCATTTCGACGAATACCAGCGCGACATCGATGCGGTGAACGCGCTGATCCGGGCCGAGGCCCTGCCCGGCCCGTTCTTTCTGATCGGCCATTCGATGGGCGGCTGCATCGGGCTGCGCGCCCTGCACAACGGCCTGCCGATCCGGGCCGCCGCCTTCTCGGCCCCGATGTGGGGGCTGCAACTGCCGACCCACAAGCGCCCGCTGGCCTGGGTGTCGTCGTTCGGCGGCACGCTTATTGGCCTGGGCGAGCGGCTGGTGCCGACCGGCGAGCGCGAATGCTACGCCGCGATCGCGCCCTATGACGACAACATGCTGACCACCGACCCCGAGATGTTCGCCTTCCTGCAAGGCCAGCTTCGCGCCCGACCGGCGCTGGCCCTGGGCGGCCCGACCCTGTCGTGGCTGCGCGCGGCCCTTCTGGAGACCACACGGCTGACCCGGATGGCGCCGCCCCCGACCCCTGCCGTCACGTTTCTCGGCAGCCGCGAACGCATCGTCGCGCCCGACCGGGTGCACCGGATCATGGGCGGCTGGACCGGCGGCGCGCTGGAATTGGTCGAGGGTGCCGAGCATGAAATCGTGATGGAGCGCCCCGAGACGCGCACGCGCTTTTTCGACCGGGCGGCGGCGCTGTTCGGCGCCCATTCCTGACGGCTGCCCCGGATTTCTTGGTTGGACAGACCCGGCCGGGATTGCCTATCCTCGACCCTGTCCCGCCGCCGGCGGTCAGTTGGAAAGGAACGCCTCATGAAAACCCGTGCTGCCGTCGCCTTCGAGGCGAAAAAACCCCTCGAAATCGTCGAACTTGACCTCGAAGGCCCGAAGGAAGGCGAGGTGCTGGTCGAGATCATGGCCACCGGCATCTGCCACACCGACGCTTATACGCTGGACGGGCTGGACAGCGAGGGGCTGTTTCCCTCGGTCCTCGGCCACGAAGGCGCGGGCATCGTGCGCGAGGTGGGCGCGGGCGTGAAAAGCGTGAAGCCCGGCGATCACGTGATCCCGCTCTACACCCCCGAATGCCGCGAATGCAAAAGCTGCACCTCGGGCAAGACCAACCTCTGCACCTCGATCCGCGCGACGCAAGGCAAGGGTGTGATGCCCGACGGAACCTCGCGGTTTTCCTACAAGGGCGAGACCATCCATCACTACATGGGCTGCTCGACGTTTTCGAATTTCACCGTCCTGCCGGAGATCGCGGTCGCGAAAATCCGCGAGGACGCGCCCTTCGACAAGGCCTGCTACATCGGCTGCGGCGTCACCACCGGGGTCGGCGCGGTGACCAAGACCGCCGGCGTCGAGGTCGGCTCGAACGTCATCGTGTTCGGGCTGGGCGGCATCGGCCTCAACGTCATCCAGGGCGCGCGCATGGTGGGGGCCGACAAGATCATCGGCGTCGACATCAACGACGACAAGAAAAGCTGGGGCGAACGCTTTGGCATGACCCATTTCGTCAACCCAACCAAGGTCAAGGGCGATCTGGTCGCGCATCTGGTCGAACTGACGGACGGCGGCGCGGACTACACCTTCGACTGCACCGGCAACACCGATGTGATGCGCACCGCGCTCGAGGCCTGCCACCGCGGCTGGGGCGTCTCGACGGTGATCGGCGTGGCCGAGGCGGGCAAGGAGATCTCCACCCGCCCGTTCCAGCTTGTCACCGGAAGGGTCTGGAAAGGCTCGGCTTTCGGCGGTGCCAAGGGGCGCACGGACGTGCCGAAGATCGTCGACTGGTACATGAACGGCAAGATCGAGATCGACCCGATGATCACGCACGTGCTGTCGCTCGAGGACATCAACAAGGGCTTCGACCTGATGCATGCGGGCGAGTCGATCCGTTCCGTCGTGGTGTTCTGATGACCCTGGAAACCGTCGCGACCAACCGCAGCCACGGCGGCACCCAGGGGGTCTATCGCCACGCCTCGACCGCCACCTGCACGCCGATGGAGTTCTCGGTCTTCGTGCCCGATCATGCCCCCGGCACACACCTGCCAGTGGTCTGGTATCTGTCCGGGCTGACCTGCACCCAGGCGAACGTGACGGAAAAGGGCGAATTCCGCGCTGCCTGCGCCGAACACGGGCTGATCTTCGTCGCCCCCGACACCAGCCCGCGCGGCGACGGCGTGCCCGACGACCCCGAGGGCGCCTATGATTTCGGCCTCGGCGCGGGGTTCTACCTCGACGCGACCCGCGCGCCCTTCGACCGGCACTACCGGATGAAGACCTACCTCGAGGACGAGTTACCCGGCGTCATCGCAAAGCACTTCCCCGCCGACATGGCGCGCCAGTCGATCATGGGCCATTCGATGGGCGGCCACGGCGCGCTGACCTTCGGCCTGCGCAATCCCGGGCGTTTCCGCGCGGTCTCGGCGTTCTCGCCCATCGTGGCGCCGTCACAGGTGCCCTGGGGCGAGAAAGCCTTTTCGGGCTACCTTGGCGACGACCGAACCGCCTGGGGCGAACACGACGCCTGCGCGATGATCGAGGCCGGTGCGCGGGTGGACGAAATTTTGGTCGATCAGGGCACGGCGGACGGGTTCCTGGCCGAGCAACTCAAGCCCGAACTGCTGGCCGATGCCTGCGCCAAGGCAGGCATCGACCTGACGCTGAGGATGCAGGAAGGTTACGACCACAGCTATTTCTTCATCTCGAGCTTCATGGCCGACCACCTCGCCTGGCACGCAAAGCGGCTCAAGGCCTGAGCCATCGTCTTGGCAAGACACTCCGGGGTGAGCGGTCAGTTTGCCTGCAAACTGACCGTGAGGGTCCGGCCCCTCGCCCCCGCCTCAATGCTCCGGGCGGATGAAAGTGCCGTTGCGCAAGTCCGCCATCGCCTGGCGCAGCTCGTCCGGCGTGTTCATCACGATCGGCCCGTGCCAGGCCACCGGCTCGCGGATCGGCGCACCGGACACCAGAAGGAACCGCACCCCGTCCTCGCCCGCCTGCACCGTGATCTCGTCGCCGGTGCCGAACCGGATCACCGTGCGGTTGCCCGACAGGTCGCGGATATTGACCTCCTGGCCCATCACCTCTTTCTCCAGCCGCACGCCCTCGGGCGCCGAGGCATCGGCAAAAGCACCTGCCCCTTCGAACACATAGGCGAAGGTCGACTTGTAAGTGTCGACGGAAAAGGTCTTTTTCACCCCCGGCGGCACCGAGATATCGAGGTATTGCGGGTCCGCCGCGATACCGTCAACGGGGCCGGACTTGCCCCAGAAATCGCCCACGATCACCCGCACCACGGTGCCGTCGTCATCGACCACCACGGGAATGTCGGACCCCTTGATGTCCTGGTAACGGGGCGCGGTCATCTTCAGGCTCGACGGCAGGTTGGCCCAGAGCTGAAAGCCGTGCATCTGCCCGGCGGCGTTTCCGGTGGGCATTTCCTGGTGCATGATGCCGGAGCCGGCGGTCATCCACTGCACGTCACCGGCCCCCAGCCGGCCCGTGTTGCCCAGTGAATCCCCATGCTCGACCTCGCCGGCCAGCACATAGGTGATGGTCTCGATGCCGCGATGCGGATGCCAGGGAAAGCCGGCAAGATAGTCGGAGGGCTGTTCGCCCCGGAAATCGTCGAACAGCAGGAACGGGTCATGCGCCTTGGGGTCGTGAAACCCGAAGGCGCGGTGCAGGTTCACGCCGGCGCCCTCTACTGTGGGCGTTGCGCGGGACTGCGACAGGATCGGTCGGATGGACATGTGCGTTCTCCTTTCGAATGAAAGGTAGGACGCGCAGCTATGTGCGGCAAGTCGCGCATCTGTCACCCCGCACGCAGCGCTTGTGCAGGGATGCACAAGATCTTACGTGCCGCAGTTCTCGCCCGCGAAGCACAGTTGCGGGGCAAAGCGCGGGCGGGTCATCACCACGTCGCGCAGCGTCATGCGGCCGATGCCGGTCAGATTTTGCGAGAACGGCGGCTGATAGACCATCGAGGTCTCGACCACGATCACCCGTTCGCCCGACGGGATCACCGGCACGGTCGCTTCCAGGTGGTCCATCACGTCCTGGTTGGTGTAGGTCGGCATGTTGTCGGTCGCCTTCGACCAGTCGCGTTCGAGCTTGCGGCCGGGTTCGCCGCAATCCTCGGTGCAATGCACCACTGTCACCCTGATCCAGGCGTCGGTTCCCGAGCGGGTGAGGTATTCATAAACCTCCTCGGCGCCGTTGAGATAGTCCATGTCCAGCACCCGCGTCTCGCGCGACATCAGGTCGGACACCGCGTAATTCGCCTTGAGCGACAAGGACTTGGCCCGGTAGGCATCGAACCAGGAATAGGTCGCCAGAAACGCCCAGAGCAGGATCGGCAGGATGATCACGGCCTCGACCGTGACGCTGGCGTCTTCGTCGCGCCCGAACCGGGCCGCCCTCGCGCGGGTTTGTGTCCACATTCGTCCCATCCTCATGGCTCGTTCACGAAGGTGGACGAGGCGGTCAGGGTGAACCCGCCGCTGTCGTCCTTGGGCAGGTTCATCACGTAAGGCGTGGTGCCGAAGAACGGATCGACCACCACGCAGACCCGCACCATCATCAGGTCGTTGAGCCGCCCGAATTCGAAATCCAGCGCCGGCTGGATTTCCGCGTCGCGGTCGGTACAGGTGATCCCGGCGCTGGGCAGGTTCCAGGCATTGGGCGACACGTTGGTCAGCTCGACCATGATGTTGTCTTCGCATTGCGGCAGGATCATCGCATCGTTGCAGATCCGGCGTTTCAACTCGTCCGATGTCGCCGGTTCGAGCGAGCCGAGCCGGAGCGCGCGCACGTTGAGATCGACGGCGCGCTCCAGAAGCGTGTTGCGCGCCAGGAACAGCGACATCTCGAAAGACGACAGGAACAGCATCATGAACGCCGGGAACAGGATGACGAACTCGATCGTCGCCGTCCCGTCTTCACGCCGGAACCCTCGTACGAGGCCGCCCAACACCCGTCTTGCCAAGGCAAACATGTCAGTTCACCAGCCTGAGTTTCGAGATTTCGCGCGCGATCGCGGCGAAGGCATCCGACAGGTCCAGCCCGTCCACGTCGAAGTAGTGCGCCGGGCTGTTGGCACAGTTGCGCATCACCGTGGCGCTGGCCGAGGTGACCTCGAAGCCGACCGAGAAGATGGTGATGTCCTGGTCCTTGGCCGCGGTGCAGATGTCGTCAAGCCGCGCGTTCTTGGTCGAGTTGCCGAATTCGCTGCCGTGCGAGGGGAGGAACCAGAAATTGTCGTACCAGGCCCAGCTCTTGGTCGCCCAGAGCTCGGTGAAATCGAGCTGGTAGGCGCCGCCCCCAGGTTCCGGCTGCTGGGTGCACTGCGTGTCCCAGTAGCCCCACCACCACCCGGTGCTGACCCAGACCTGCTCGCAGACATCGACAGAGCCGGTGCCGAAGGCATGATCGTCCCACGAGTCCGAGTGCGGCCAGTAGTATTGCCCGTTCGACTCGCGGTAGATCGAATAGCGATAGTCGCCGCTGACCTTGTCGTTGGTGCGCCACACCGGCGACGGGCCGACGCGGTGGTCGTCATAAAGGTAGTGCTGGTCGGTGTTGATGCCGTCGGTCATCAGCACGATCACCTTTTCCACCCCGCGCTCGGTCCAGTCCAGCGGGCGCCCGTCATAGGCGGCGTCCACGGTTCCCGCCGTCACGAGGTCGGTTATGACCGGCTGCGTCGCGGGGTCGAGGAAGGCCGCGCCCCACTTCATGCCGAGGTCGATCGAGGTGTTGCCGCTGGCACCCAGCGCGTTGATGCGGCTGCGCAGCGTGGCCGCGTTGCTGCCCAGCACCGTCAACTCGCGCCAGGAATTGGTCGCGCAGGTCCACTGCCCGATGCCGTTGCGGCCCGACCACGGATCGAAATGCCCGGTGCGCTGCAATTCCTGCAGCGGCGTGATCGAGGTGGTGTCGAAATCGTCCGCGTCGAAGTTCACGCAGGACGAAAAGTTGTGCTCCGAGGTCGCGTTGAACAGCGACAGCAGCGACTCGCCCACCAGCACCTGTTCCGAATAGGGAATGATGTTGACCGAAACCTTGCCCGGCTCGACCGTGCAATCGGTGGTCTTCTGCGGATCGGACGGATCGCACAGCACGATATTGATGAATTCCTTGGCCGCCTTGCGAAGCTCGTAGATCTTGGAATAGCCCGATTCCGAGGTCCACGACATCGAGCCGGACACGTCCAGCACCAGCGAGATCTCGGTCTGCGACGCGCTTTCCTCGGCGGCCCCGCCGGCCGGCGTGGACAGTGTCTTGACGCCCAGGAACTGCAGCAATGTCGCGTTGATGTCCATCGAGGCGGTGGCGGTCACCCGGCGCGAGGTCAGGGTGTCGACCACGTCGATATCGTCGGCCGTGATATAGCCCGACAGCCCCGCCTTGGCGAAATAGTCGAGCACAACCGCTTCCGGATCGAGCGGCTGATCGAGGCTGGCCGCCGCCAGCACCGCCCGGTCGAGCGTCGCCTGGAGCCGCGTGCGCTGCGCCTCGTAGCGCATGAAGTCGATCCCGAGACCACCGGCCCCGAGCATCAGGATCAGAATGAACAGCGCGAAGACGACCATCGAGCCATCCTCCGAGCGTGCAAACCGGCGCATTGATCCCCTTTGGCGTGTCACGGACGGTTCCGTGCGCCTGTCAGTCACCCTTCGGCCGTGCCATCCCATGGCGTGCCCTCTCTTGTGTGTTTCGCGGTTTTCCGCGATTACACCCCCTTTACTCCGAGTTTCATTAACCCAAGTTTCGTGGCGGAAATGGGGCAGAAATAAGGTATTTCGCACCGACTGGTGCAGCCCCGGCAACAGCGCCGCGACCGGCCCGCGACCGGTGCGCGGCGGCGAACAATGACCGGCGATTTTCCGCCGAGCGGTCAGCGTCCGCACACGAGACGCCCGGGGGATTGTGACCGCCGCCCGCGCGGCCTATGTCTTTCGGATGTTCGTTTCAGGAGTTTGCATGACCGCCTCGACCCATCCCGTCCGCCGCCCCGTCACCCCTCGCGCCACCGCCTCCGAGACCGGCGCCGACACCGGTTTCGGCCCCCTGCCCGACTGGGATCTGACCGACCTCTATTCCGCCCCCGACGCCCCCGAAATCGCCCGCGACCTCGACCGCGTGGAAAAGGCCTGCGCCGATTTCGCCGCCACCTACGAGGGCAGGCTGGCCAGCCTCGACACCCCGGCGATGCTGGCCTGCGTGCATGCCTACGAAGAGATCGAGCGCATCGCCGGCCGCCTGATGGCCTTTGCCGGGCTGCGCTACTACCAGAACACCACCGATTCCGAGCGTGCGCAATTCGTGCAGAACCTGCAGGAAAAGGTCACCGATTTCACCGCGCCCCTGGTGTTCTTCACGCTCGAGATGAACCGCATTCCCGACGCCGATTTCGCCAGGGTGGTCGACGCCGACCCTGCCCTTGCCCGCTACAAGCCGGTGTTCGACCGGATGCGCGCGATGAAGCCCTACCAGTTGTCGGACGAGTTGGAGAAATTCCTGCACGACCAGTCCGCCATCGGCGCCGCCGCCTGGAACAAGCTGTTCGATGAGACCATCGCCGGGCTGACCTTCAGCCCCGAGGGCGAAGAACTGAGCCTCGAGGCCACCCTGAACCTCCTGACCGAACAGGACCGCGGCCGGCGCGAAGCCGCGGCGCGTGAACTGGCGCGGGTGTTCGGCGCCAACATCCGGCTGTTCTCGCGCGTGCACAACACGCTGGCCAAGGACAAGGAGATCGAGGACCGCTGGCGCAAGATGCCCACGCCGCAGACTGCGCGCCACCTCGCCAACCATGTCGAGCCCGAGGTGGTCGAGGCCCTGCGCGACGCGGTGGTCGCGGCCTATCCGCGCCTGTCGCACCGCTACTACGATCTGAAACGCAAGTGGCTGGGCCTCGACACGCTCGCTGTCTGGGACCGCAACGCGCCCCTGCCGATGGAGGAAACCCGGGTGATCGACTGGGCCGAGGCGCGCCAGACCGTGCTCGACGCCTACGCGGGGTTCGACCCGGAGATGGCCAGGCTGGCCGAACCGTTTTTCGACAAGGGCTGGATCGACGCGGGCGTGAAACCGGGCAAGGCGCCGGGCGCGTTCGCGCATCCGACGGTGACCGACGTGCACCCTTACGTGATGCTGAACTATCTCGGCAAACCGCGCGACGTGATGACGCTGGCGCATGAACTGGGCCACGGCGTGCACCAGGTGCTGGCGGCGGGTCAGGGCGAACTGCTGTCACAAACGCCGCTGACACTGGCCGAAACCGCCTCGGTCTTCGGCGAGATGCTGACCTTCCGCAAACTGCTCGACGCCGCCGAAACCCCGGATCAGCGCAAGGTTCTGCTGGCCGGCAAGGTCGAGGACATGATCAACACCGTGGTGCGCCAGATCGCGTTCTATGATTTCGAATGCAAGCTGCACGACGCGCGGCGCGGCGGGGAACTCACGCCCGACGACATCAACGCGCTGTGGATGAGCGTGCAGGCCGAGAGCCTCGGCCCGGCGTTCGACTTCATGGACGGCTATGAAACCTTCTGGGCCTACGTGCCGCATTTCGTGCACTCGCCCTTCTACGTCTATGCCTATGCCTTCGGCGATGGCCTCGTGAACGCGCTCTATGCCGTTTACGAGGACGGCGACGCCGATTTCCAGGCCAAGTATTTCGACATGCTCAAGGCGGGCGGCTCGAAACACCACAAGGAATTGCTGGCACCCTTCGGCCTCGACGCCACCGACCCGGCGTTCTGGGACAAGGGGCTTGGCATGATCTCGGGCTTCATCGACGAGTTGGAGGCGATGGAGCGGGCCTGACCCCTTCATCTTGGCACATACACTCCGGGGGTGGCGTTCAATTCGCCTCGCGAATTGAATGCAGGGGGCAGCGCCCCCTCTGCTGCGCCGCAGACCGGGCTGGCCCCCGGGCAGCGGCAAGACCCTTCCGAAAGGTCTTGCCAAGGCTGTTCCGAAAACCCCTGGCGCCTATTTCAGCTGGCTGTCCTTCGAGCCGCGCCGGTTGATGCCCGGGCGGGCGCGAAAGGCGCGGTCGCGTTCGCTCGCGCAGTCGACGCAGAGTTTGACCCCCGGCAGCGCCTTGCGCCGCGCCTCGGGGATCTCCTCGCCGCATTCGGCGCATTCCGTCAGGCTTTCGCCCTCGGGCCCGCGCCGGGCGCGCATCCGCTCAAGCTCCTCGGAAATCGAGGCTTCGATCTGTTCGTTCACCGCCCCGTCACGGGCCCAGCCGCCTGCCATGAGCGCCTCCTCGGTTCAGTCCTTCGGCCCCCACCTGGTGAACGGGAAGGGCCGCTCGTCGGTGCTGCCGGCCTGATAAAGCGCGATCCGCGCCAGCCAGTCGGCAAGATCCTTGCCGAAGGCGGCGATCGGTTCGTTCCTTTCCTTGCCGAACAACAGCCACAGGAATTGCAGCACCGCCGCCACGACAAGCACGAACTCGCCGATGCCGAACAGAAGCGCCAGCACCACCATCCACAGCCCGCGCATCCAGACGTTGTTGTCGTCCGCGTCCGTCACCTGTTCGCTCGCGCCCGCGCCCGGCTCCTCAAGCACCCGGGGCTGAACCTCTTCGACAGGCGGTTCGGGTCTGTCAGTGGGTTTCTTGGCCATTTTCGTCCCTTTCACGTCTCACAGCAAAATGGTGTCTTCCAGCAGCTTCACCACCTCGTCGGGCCGTTTCTTCAGCAGATCCTTGGGAACATCCGCCACCAGCGCATCCCTCAGCACCTTGGGCAGATGGTCGCGCAACATGCCCAGCGTCTTGGGTGCAGCGACCAGCACGACGCGGTCGAAGCCACCGTCGACAAAGCGCTGCTCGGCCTTGGCGACCACCGTCTTGGCGAACTCGATCTCGTCATGCTCCTGCTCGCTGCGCGGCGGGTCGAACGCGTGCCGGGCCATGCCCGGTGCGGCGTTGCTGCGGCCGCGACGATCGCGGCGTTCGGCCTCGGTCTCGGCCACCAGCGCCGGCGCCAGTTTCTCGTTCTCGACCAGCCCCTTGCCGGGCGCTTCGTTTTCCAAAATCCGTGCCTGACCGTCATTGGCAAGCACGACAAGCGTTTTCTTGGGCTTCATGTCGTCCCCCTGATCTATAGTTCCGATATGGGCGTCAGACCCCTTGTTTTCAAGGCGCCAACCGGTGTCGTTCAGCCGATCTCGACGGCCACGTCAAAGACCGTGTCGATCATCGCCTGGGTGCCGCGCGAGAACTCCAGCGGGCACGGATAAGGTGCGCCCTCACGCGCGCTTCGGGCGAAGTTGCGCACCTGTTCGACATATTGGTTGACCCGCGGCCAGCGTTCGATCCGAATGGTTCCGTCGGGGCTGCGGATCTCGACCTGCGCTTCGCCGAAGGTGCCGGGATTGAACGGCGCGCGCAGGGTGATGGTTCCGCGCTCGCCCTGGAACACCACCTCCTGGCGCAAGGACAGCCGCATCGAGGTCATCGCCGAATAAGTGAAACGCCCGAGCGGGCCCTCCATCTCGCCCAACACCTGCGCCCAGGTGTCGACCCCATTCTCGCGCTTGAGGCGCGCCGACAGGTCGACCGGCTCGGCCCCGGTGGCGAAACGCACCGAGGAATAGGTATAGACGCCGACATCGCGGATGCCGCCGCCGCCAGCGTCGGGGCGGTTGCGGAAATTGCCGGGGTCGGCGCGGTTGTCATAGGAAAACGCGGCGTCGACATGATCGACCTTGCCGATCTCGCCGGACTGGATCAACTCGCGCACCCTGAGCCATTGCGGGTGATGCACGATCATGTAGGCCTCGGCGATCAGCAGCCCGGTCTCGTCGCGCAGCGCGATCAGCTCGTCGATCTCGCCGGCGTTCAGGGCGATGGGCTTTTCGGTCAGCACATGCTTGCCGGCTCGAGCGGCCTTTTTCGTCCAATCGACATGCATGTGGTTCGGCAGCGGAATGTAGACCGCGTCGATCGCATCCCATTCCAGCATCGCGTCATAATCGAGAAACACGTCCAGCCCCGGACACACCGCCTCGAACGGCGCCGCCTTTTCCGCCGTCGAGGTCGCCAGCGCCACCAGCCGGTTGTCGGGCGCGGCGTTGATCGCCGGCCCCATGTGTTCTGCCGCGAATTTCGCCGCCCCCAGAATGCCCCAGCGGAAAGCCTCTGCCATGTCGTCCTCCGATGTTTCGGCCAAAGCCTACGCGCGGGCGCAGGGCGCTGCAATGACCGAGGTCACGCTGGCAGGAGGGCGCGCGGGGCAGGAGTCGAATGCCCCGGCGCGAAGGCCGGGGCGTTCGGATGTGGCAGCCGGTCGGGGCCGGGCATTCGCCGTAGAAATGGCCCGCTCAGGCGGTTTCCAGCAGGCCCTTTTCGGCGGCGAGATCCTGCATCTTCTTTTGCAGCTTCTCGAACGCGCGCACCTCGATCTGGCGGATGCGTTCGCGGCTGACGCCGTATTGCCCCGACAGATCCTCGAGCGTCACCGTCGCATCGGACAGGCGGCGCTGGGTCAGGATATCCTTTTCGCGGTCGTTGAGCACCGACATCGCCTCGACCAGCATCTCGCGGCGCACTTCAAGCTCGTCGCGCTCCTCGTAGTCGGTGGCCTGGTCGGCGTCCTCGTCCTCGAGCCAGTCCTGCCACTGCATCGCGCCTTCGCCATCGGCCGAAATGGTGGCGTTGAGGCTGGCGTCGCCGCCCGACATGCGCCGGTTCATCGAGATCACTTCATCTTCGGTGACGTTGAGGTCGCTGGCGATGCGCGCGACGTTCTCGGGCCGCATGTCGCCCTCTTCCAGCGCGCCGATCCGGGCCTTGGCCTTGCGCAGGTTGAAAAACAGCTTCTTCTGCGCCGAGGTGGTGCCCAGCTTGACCATCGACCAGGACCGCAGCACGTATTCCTGGATCGAGGCCCTGATCCACCACATCGCGTAGGTCGCGAGGCGAAAGCCCTTCTCGGGGTCGAATTTCTTGACCGCCTGCATCAGGCCCACGTTGGCCTCTGAAATCACCTCGGCCTGGGGCAGGCCATAACCGCGATAGCCCATCGCGATCTTGGCGGCGAGCCGCAGGTGAGAGGTCACAAGCTGATGCGCCGCCTCGGTGTCCTGGTGGTCGACCCAGCGTTTCGCCAGCATGTATTCCTGTTCCGGCTCAAGCATCGGAAACTTGCGGATTTCCTGCAGATACCGGTTCAGCCCGCCTTCGGGCGTCGGGGCGGGCAAGTTCGCCAGATTAGCCATGATCACTCCCGTTCTGAACCCCGTATGTTTCGGGGATTAACATTGATATAGGACCGGCCCCCTCACGGTCAAGCCCGTGGGCCGGCTCCTAACGCATAGGGTTGAACGTTGTATGAACCCGATTCCGTCGAAACGACAGGGGGTTCACGCGGATGTGCGGAAGATTTCAATCAGATCGGCCATGTCGGACGGCAACGGCGCCTCGAAACGCATGACCTCGCCCGAGACCGGGTGGACAAACCCCAGCGTCGCGGCGTGCAACGCCTGGCGGGGGAAGGTGCGCGCAGCCTCGGCGGCGGCCTCGCCCAGCGCACGCGCCGAGGCGCGGCGGCGTCCGCCATAGACCGGATCGCCGATCAGCCCGTGGCCGGCATGCGCCATGTGAACCCGGATCTGGTGCGTGCGCCCGGTCTCGAGCCAGCAATCGACCAGCGCCGCCGCGCCCGGCGTGCCGAACCGCTCGACCACCCGCGCCCGCGTCACCGCGTGCCGCCCACCTGAAAACAGCACCGCCTGTTTCTGCCGGTCGGTCTTGTGACGGGCCAGTTGCGTGGTGATCTTGAGCACGTTGCACGGCTCGAAACTGACGCCGCGCACGCCCTTGAGCCGCGGATCGCCCGCATCGGGCACGCCATGGACCAGAGCGCGGTAGTGCCGCTCGACCGTGTGTTTCTCGAACTGCTCGGCCAGCCCGTGATGCGCCTTGTCCGATTTCGCCGCCACCAGAAGACCGGAGGTGTCCTTGTCGATCCGGTGCACGACGCCGGGCCGCTTTTCGCCGCCCACCCCCGACAGGGTGTCGCCGCAATGCGCCAGCAGCGCGTTGACCAGGGTGCCGCCGGGCGTGCCGGGCGCGGGGTGCACCACCATGCCGACCGGTTTGTTGACCACGATCAGGTCGTCGTCCTCGAAAACGATGTCGAGCGGGATGTCCTCGCCGCCGATGTGGCTGTCCTTCGCCTCGGGCACGGTGATTTCGAGCACATCGCCCGCCGCCACCCTGGCGCGGGGATCGGTGACGGCCTCGCCGCCGCGCGTCACCGCCCCCTCGGCGATCAGCCGCGCCAGCCGCGAGCGCGACAGCGCCGCCGCCTCTGGCACATCGCGCGCCAGCGCCTTATCAAGGCGCGGCGGCGGGTTCTCGGCAATGGTGACCCGCAGGATGGCGGAAGGCTGCGACATGGATGAGGCTCCGAAGGACGAGGACGCGCCGGGCGTGGTGCGCTACCTGAAATGGCTGGTCACGACCCTGTCGGTGACCATGATCGCCGGTGTCATAGTGCTGATCGCGGTGGTTGTCATGCGTTTCAACGCCGAGGGCACGATCCCCCTGCCCGACCAGATCGCCCTGCCCGAAGGCGCGCGCGCCAGTGCCATCACCCGCGGGCCGGACTGGCTGGGCGTGGTCACCGATGACGGGCGCATCCTGATCTACGAGCTTGACGGGCAAACCCTGCGCCAGGAGATCGAGGTGACGCCCGGCGGATAGGACGGGCGCCTCCGGCGGGAGTGTTTTTCGCCAGGATGAAGGGACTATTCGAGGCGGGTCCAGGTCTGGGACTTGCACAACAGCCCGCCCGCAACGCAGCCCGCCAGCGACAGGGTGTTGCCGTTCAACTCCATCTTGCCGGTATAGGTCTTGTCGTTCGAGGGCCGCCAGACGTTGCCGCGATAGCTGCCGTCGCCCTGGTTTTCCATGTTGATGACCATCACCTTGCCCAGGTTGGGCGACTGGTATTCGCCGTTGGCATCGAAGGTCTGCCGGATCCAGCCACAGGTCTTTCCGCCCGAGCAGCCGGCCATTTCGACATAGGCATAGGAGCCGTCGTCGACCTCGGTTTTCCACATGCCCCAGGCCGGATCGGCCAGGGCTGGCAGGGCCGTGCCGAGCAGGACGGTTGCGGCGAGTGCGAGTTGTTTCATGGGTTCCTCCCGTTCGTTTGCCCCATCCTGACCGCGGCGCGCGCGCGGTTCAAGGGGGGCGTCGGCCCGGCGCTTGCCCGGGGCGCGCGCATGTGCCAGAAGCCCGGCGGACAGAACCCGGAGCGCGCCATGATCCTCTACCCCGCCATCGACCTCAAGGACGGCCAGTGCGTGCGCCTGTTGCGCGGCGAGATGGAGGCGGCCACGGTCTTCAACGACGACCCGGCGGCACAGGCGGCGGCGTTTCAGGCGGCGGGCTGCGACTGGCTGCACCTGGTCGATCTGAACGGAGCATTCGCCGGGGAGCCGGTCAACGCGGCGGCGGTCGAGGCCATTCTGGCGGCGGTGTCGGTGCCGGCGCAACTGGGCGGCGGCATCCGCGACATGGCCACGATCGAGGCCTGGCTGGACAAGGGTCTGGCACGGGTCATTCTTGGCACCGTGGCGGTGGAAGACCCCGACCTTGTGCGAGACGCGGCCCGGGCCTTTCCCGGCCAGGTGGCGGTGGGGATCGACGCGCGCGACGGCAAGGTGGCCACCCGTGGCTGGGCCGAAAAAACCGATGTCGAGGCGACCGACCTCGCCCTGCGCTTCGAGGATGCGGGCGTTGCCGCCATCATCTACACCGACATCCAGCGCGACGGCGCCATGCAGGGGCCGAATGTCGAGGCCACGGCGGCGCTGGCGCGGGCGGTGTCGATCCCGGTGATCGCCTCGGGCGGGGTGTCGTCGCTGGACGACCTGATCGCGCTGCGCGATTGCGGCGTGGCGCTGGACGGGGCGATCTCCGGGCGCGCGCTCTATGACGGGGCGCTGGATCTGGGTCAGGCGCTGGCCGCCCTGCGCGGCTGAGCGCGGGCGGCCCGCCACAATAGCCACAGCCACCAGCCCAGCGACACCGGCACGGTGACAAGGGCTACGACCGCCTGACCTTCCAGCGCGCCGACGTTTTCCCAGATCGCCACGGCGATGAACGCGGTGATCACCGGCGCGAGGGGAAACAGCAGGTGCCGGCGGACCGCGCCGGGTGCGCCGAAGCTGACCGGCCCTGCCCCGCCCAGCCGCCACATCGCCCAGAGCGTCAGCCCGGCCATGATCGGGAACACCAGCCGGATCGGCGCCGGGTTGGCGATGGTCTTGCCGACCCAGAGCGCCAGCGCCAGACCCGGCACGACCAGCGCCACCCAGAGCGGCGGGCGCGGCACCTGCCCGATCCGGTCCACGACGATCAGCCCCAGCGGCACCACCAGCCCGATCCCTGCCAGGTAGAACAGCACCACGTCGCCGGGCGGCAGGCTATCGCGCTCGCTCGGCCAGAAGGTGGCGAATGTCGCGCCGAACAGCCCCAGCCCGATCAGCGCCAGCAGGTGCCGCCACAAAGGCCAGTGCGGCGCGACCCGCGCCATCCCGAAGACGCAGACGCCGGTGATAAGCGCGTGCCAGGCCAGCGGCGTCCAGACCAGATGGAACGGAAAGGACAGATAGAGCTCGTCGACAACCACGCCCTCGATCAGAAACCCCATGAGCGCGCCGCCCAGAAACACCCCCCTTATGCCTCTGATGCCGGTCAGGCCGACGGCGGACAGGACCACCGCGCAGGCCAGCGCATAGGCCAGCCAGGTCAGAAACCAGCCAGCAACGGTCAGGTCGGGCATCGGCGCCGACCAGAAGAAGCTCTCGCTTGCCCAGACCGCGATCAGGCCCAAGGCGAGGGCTGCGAGGATATAGCGCAGGGTTTCGATGCCGTGCCTCCCTGCGGCGATGCTAGCATGGGGCCGCGGGCGCGCAGAGGGCTTTTCCTTTGCGCCCGCGCGTCCTAAAGGTGGCTCATGCTGAAAACCCGTATCATACCCTGTCTCGATGTCGCCGATGGCCGCGTGGTCAAGGGCGTCAATTTCGTCGACCTGGTCGACGCCGGCGATCCGGTCGAGGCCGCCAAGGCCTATGACGCGGCGGGCGCGGACGAGTTGTGCTTTCTCGACATTCACGCCACTCACGAGAACCGCGGCACCATGTATGACCTCGTCACCCGCGCCGCCGAGCAATGCTTCATGCCGCTGACCGTGGGCGGCGGGGTGCGCAGCCACGACGATGTGCGCAAGCTGCTGTTGGCCGGTGCCGACAAGGTGTCGTTCAACTCCGCCGCGGTCGCCAACCCCGACGTGGTGGCCGAGGCCGCGGACCGGTTCGGTTCGCAGTGCATTGTGGTGGCGATCGACGCCAAGACGGTGGCGCCGGGGCGGTGGGAGATCTTCACCCACGGCGGGCGGCGCGCCACCGGCATCGACGCGGTCGAGTTCGCGCGCACCGTCGCCGCCAAGGGCGCGGGCGAGATCCTGTTGACCTCGATGGACCGCGACGGCACCCGCGCGGGCTTCAACATCCCGCTCACCCGCGCCATCGCCGATGCGGTCGATGTGCCGGTGATCGCGTCGGGCGGCGTCGGCACGCTGGATCACCTGGTCGAGGGTGTCGTCGAGGGCCATGCCAGCGCCGTGCTGGCCGCCTCGATCTTTCACTTCGGCGATTTCACCATCCGCGAGGCCAAGCAACACATGGCCGCCGCGGGCATTCCCGTGAGGCTGTGACATGAACGCGTTGGACCGCCTGGCCGAAACCATCGAAACCCGCCGCGGCGTGTCGCCCAGGGACAGTTGGACGGCGGCGCTGTTGTCACGGGGGCCGGAGAAATGCGCCGAGAAATTCGGCGAAGAAGCCATCGAGGCGATCATCGAAGCGGTCAAGGGCGACCGTGAAGCCCTGACCCGCGAGGCGGCGGATGTGCTCTATCACCTCCTGGTGATGCTGAGCGCGCGCGAGATCGGCTTTGCCGAGGTGCTGGCCGAGCTCGAGCGGCGCGAGGGCACGTCGGGGATCGCCGAGAAGGCGTCACGGGACTGACCGGATCGGGGTCGGCTGCAATCGGGCAAGAGGAGCGTTCTGATGGAGTTCGATAACCTGCTCGACATCGCCTTCCGGCAGGCGCTGGAAAACGGCGATCTCGACGATCTGCCGGGCGCGGGCAAGCCCCTGGACCCGGCGGATTTCAACACCGACCCCTTTGCGCATGTCTATCGTGAAGGTGAGGTGATGACGCCTTTCGGTGCGCTCCAGCACCAGATCGACAGCGCACGCAACCGACTGGCCGCCGAAACCGACCCTGAAAAGCGTCGGGCGATCCAGACCGAGATTTCCGCGCTCGAGACCCGCAAGGCGATCGAGATGGAGACTTTCCGCCGTTACAGCTAGGCCCGGACGCCCTGCCTCAGCCGCGCCGTTCCAGTTCGATATGGGGGCAGCGGTCCTGGACAAAGTTCAGGCCTTTTTCGGCGGCCAGCGCACGGGCTTCATCGCTTGTCACACCGAGTTGCAGCCAGATGGTGCGCAGGTCCGGCAGCGCCTCAAGCGCCGCCTCGACCACCGGCACCACCGCCTCGGAGCGGCGGAACACGTCCAGCATGTCGACCTTGGCGTCAGCAGGAATGTCGGCCAGCGAGGCCACCACCGGCTCGCCGAAGAAATCCTGCCCGGCAAGGCCCGGATTGACCGGGATCACCCGGTAACCGCGTTTCTTGAGATAGCGCGCGACCCGGTGGCTGGGCCGCTCCGGTTTGCCCGAATAGCCCACCAGCGCGATCACGCGGGTTTCGTCAAGAATCTGGTCTATTTCGGTGGGGGTCGGTGTCTGTTCCATAGCCCACAGATAGGCCGCACCGGGGCGGGCGAAAAGGGGGTGGCGGCGATGGTGTCAAAAAAAGCGCCCGGGAACCCCGGGCGCAGTTTGTGGAACGAGGGACAGTGAAGTGAGATAACGGGAGTTCCACGGCCCGTCCTCGCCATACCAAATAGGATCGCTTCGGCGTTTGGGAAGAGACAATAACCAAACTGTGAAGATATTGATAACGTGCGATGCGGAAATCCTTGGCCGGGTTCACCGAATCTCAACCGTTTGATGGCAAGATCAGCCAATGCCGTGCTATCGCCCCTGTCGCGCGGCAAAAAGCGCCACCGCCGCGGCGTTGGACACGTTGAGCGAGCCGAAGGCGCGCGCGAACGGGATGCGCGCGATCCGGTCGCAGGTGGCGCGGGTCTTGTCGCGCAGCCCCGGCCCCTCGGCCCCCAGCACCAGTCCGACCGGCCGGTCGACCAGGCCCGCGAGGGTCTCGGGCAGTTCGCCCTCCGCCTCGCCGTCGAGGCCCACGAGGGTGTAGCCCATCGCCTGAAGCCGCCCCATCGCATCGGCCAGGTTGGTCACGCGCAGATAGGGCTGACGCTCGAGCGCGCCCGATGCGGTCTTGGCCAGCGCGCCGGTTTCGGGCGCCGAATGGCGGCTGGGGGCGATCACCGCCGCCGCCCCGAACACCTCGGCCGAACGCAGGATCGCGCCGACATTGTGCGGGTCGGTCACCCGGTCGAGCAGCACCACCAGCGGCGCGGCCTCGCCCGCGACCACGCAGCGCTCGTCAAGGCTGCCCCAATCGAGCGCCTTCACCTCCAACGCCGCACCCTGATGCACCGATCCAGGGTCGAGCGGTGCTGGAAACTTGCGCGGATCGGCGATCTCCGGCTCCAGCCCCCCCGCCGCGATCGCCTCGCCCAGCCGGTCGGCGGCGTTGCGCGTGACCACAAGGCGCAGCTTTTCACGGGCCGGGTTCATCAGCGCGTCGCGCACCGCGTGCAGGCCGAACAGCCACACGGTCTCGGCCGCCGCCGCCCGGCGCGCACGCTCCTTCTCGATCACCCATTTCGGTTTCTGAACCACCGCCACCCCCAATTCGACTGCGCGCCGGACAATGCGGGCGCCCCCCGACGAGTGCAAGGGATTTTCGGCTTGACGGACCGATGGGGCGCTTGTATCCCCGCCTCGATCCGGCGCCAGCGGCTCCGGTTCGGGCGACGGGCTGCAAGGTGCGGCAGCGGACTGTAACTCCGCCGGGGAGACCCACGCCTGGTTCGATTCCAGGGTCGCCCACCATCTTCCTATCACCATCCCCTTCCAGACCATCACCGCCGAAACGACATCGCACGGCGGCGCCGGTCCGTGATGCCACGGCATCTGCGCATGCACGGCCGCGAAAAAACCGCGCCGGACTTTGTTCTGGATCATGGCCGGGTGTCGCCGGCGGTGCCAGAACCCCGGCGACCCGGCCTGATCGGCAACGCGCCGCAACCGGGCTCGGTAATTGGCGGAGTGTGACGATGATCGAATACCGGATTCACGGGCGCGGCGGACAAGGCAGCGTCGCGGCGGCCTATCTGCTGGCCGGGGCGGCGTTCGAGGCCGGGTTTACCTGCCAGGCCTTCCCCGCCTTCGGGGCCGAGCGGCGCGGCGCGCCGGTTACCGCCTTCGTGCGCATCGACGACCGCCCGATCACGCTGCGCAGCCAGGTGCGTGCGCCCGACTACCTGGTGGTGCAGGACGACACGCTGTTGCTCGATCCGGCGCTGACGTCCGGGCTGAAACCGGGCGGCGCGATGCTGGTCAATTCGCGCAAACCGACAGACGAGATCGCCGCGAATTTCGACACCCGGGTGGTGGCGGTGCCGGCGACCGAGATGGCGCAGGAGGCGATCGGCAAGCCGATTCCCAACACCGCCCTTCTGGCCGCCCTGCTGGCGTTGACCGGCGATCTGCCGCAAGAGGCGCTGGCCGCCGCCCTCAAGTCCCGCTTCCACGGCGACACGCTGGCGCGCAACCTCACCCTGATCGCCCGCGCCGCGGCCTCGGTCGAGGCCGGGGCCTGGCAGAAGGAGGCGAGCGATGCGTGAGGCGCTGGAAGGCTCGCTGGCGATTGCGCGCGCAGTGGCGATGGCGAAACCCGACGTGGTCGCCGCCTATCCGATCACGCCGCAGACCCACATCGTCGAGAACCTGTCGAAACTGGTGGCCGAGGGCGATCTGCACACCGAGTTCGTCAGCGTCGAGAGCGAGTTCTCGGCGGCCTCGGTGGTGCTGGGGGCGGCGGCGACCGGCGCGCGCGCCTATACCGCGACCGCCAGCCAGGGCGTTCTGCTGATGTCCGAGGTGCTGTTCAACATCGCCGGGCTGCGCATTCCGCTGGTAATGACGGTGGCAAACCGGGCGGTGGGGGCGCCGCTGTCGATCTGGAACGACCAGTCGGATGCGATGGCGGTCCGCGATGCCGGCTGGATACATCTGCACTGCGCCTCCAATCAGGAGGCGGTCGACACCACGATCCAGGCCTTCCGCATCGCCGAGGCAACGGAATTGCCGGTGATGGTCTGCATGGACGGTTTCGTGCTGACCCACACGATGGAGGTGATCGACATGCCGGGCCAGGCGCAGGTCGACGCCTTCCTGCCGCCGTTCGCCTTCTCGCGCGCGCTCGACAGTGCCGATCCCAGGACCGTCGGCACGCTGGTCGATCCTGGCTGGTTCGCCGAGATGCGCCACAGCCACCACGCCGCGATGGGCCGCGCGCTTGGCGTGATCGAAAAGGTCGACGCCGATTTCGCCAAGCTGACCGGACGCGCCAGCGGCGGGCTTCTGACCGTCACCGGCGATCCCGACGCCAGGGTCGGCATCCTCGCGATGGGCTCGGTCGTCGGCACGCTCGAGGCCGGGCTGGCCGATTTCGGGACCGAGGCGGGGACCGCCCGGCTGATCAAGCTGCGCGCCTTTCGCCCGTTCCCCGCCCGCGCGCTGCGCGAGGCCGTGGCCGGGCTGGACACGCTGATCGTCATCGACCGCGCGATCTCGCCCGGACTTGGCGGCATCGTCGGCAGCGAGGTGTCGGCGGTGCTGCAAAGCATGACCGCCGCGCCCCGGGTGCTGAACTACGCGCTCGGTCTTGGCGGGCGCGACATTCCCGAAAGCGTCTATCCGGCGCTGATCGCCGCCGCGGCCAACCCGCTGGCGCCGCGTTTCGCGGTATTCGACGCCGATCTCGACAAACTCATGCCGGAGGACAGGTGATGGTACAGGACAGCACGCGTCTGAACGGCTTGCGCGCGAAACACGGCCGCCCCCCGGCGGGGCCGCACGAACCGCAGGCCGCGCCCAGCACCCTGCGCCAGGGCCAGCCGCGGTTTCGCGGGCTGGAGGCCGGGCATCGCGCCTGCCAGGGCTGCGGCGAGGCGCTGGCGGCGCGCATCGTGATGGAGAACGCCGGCCCCGACGTGATGGTCGCCAATGCCACCGGCTGCCTCGAGGTCTTCACCACCCCCTGGCCGCAATCGGCCTGGCGGGTGCCGTGGATGCATTCGCTGTTCGAAAATGCCGCCGCGATTGCCTCGGGCATGGAGGCGGCGTTGAAAGCCAGGGGCAGAAACACCAAGGTTCTGGCCTTCGGCGGCGACGGCGGCACCTATGACATCGGGTTCCAGGCGCTGTCGGGCATGCTCGAGCGCCATCACGATGTGCTCTATGTCTGCTATGACAACGAAGCCTACATGAACACCGGCATCCAGCGCTCGTCCTCGACGCCGCACGCAGCCAGCACCACCACCAGCCCTGCGGGCAAGGAACGCATGGGCAAGCGGCACCTGAAGAAAGACCTGCTGTCGATCATCGCGGCGCATCACATTCCCTATGCCGCCTCGGCCTCGGTCGCCTATCCGGCCGACCTTGCGCGCAAGGTGCGCTATGCGATGGGGATCGAGGGGCCGACCTTCCTGGTGGTGCATTCGCCCTGCCCGCTGGGCTGGCGCCACGCCTCGGCGCTGACCGTCGAGGTGGCGCGGCGCGCAGTGGAATGCGGGCTGTTTCCGCTGGTCGAGCTCGAGCGCGGCGCGCTGACCAACATCATGCCGATCCGCACGCCGCGCCCGGTGGTCGATTACCTCGAACTGCAGGGACGTTTCGCACATCTGTTCGACGAGACCGACACCCGTGCCATCGAGGAACGCGACCACCTTCAGGCCCTGGCCGACCACAATATCCTGACCTACGGGCTGGCGGGCACCGGCGACGACCCGGTGGACACCACTGGCATCGCCCATGTCCGGCGCGGCGGCCCGCTGGCGGAGAGGACGTGACATGACCATGACCCGACTGACCCGCGGCGCCTGGGCCGCTCCCGGCACCTCGCTGGAATTCAAGACCGGCAACTGGCGCTCGACCGAACGCCCTGTGCATGCCCACGCCAAGGCGCCCTGCCACGCCGCCTGCCCGGCGGGCGAGGATCAGCAGGCGTGGTTCGCGAAATTGCAGGAGGGCCAGCCGCAACAGGCCTGGCGCGCGCTGGTTCACGCCAACCCCCTGCCCGCAATCACCGGCCGGGTCTGCCCTCACCCTTGCGAAACCGCCTGCAACCGGGCGGCGCTGGACGGGGCGCTGGCGATCCATAATGTCGAACGCTGGCTGGGCGATGAGGCGGTGGCGCGCGGCTGGGCCTACCCGGTCGACACGCCCGCGCCAGATGCGCCCCGGGTCGCCATCGTCGGCGCGGGACCGGGCGGGCTGTCGGCGGCCTATCATTGCGTTCGCCTCGGCCTCAACGCCGCTCTGTTCGAGGCCGCGCCCGAAGCCGGCGGCCTGTTGCGCTCGGCCATTCCGCCCACCCGCCTGCCGCGCGACACCCTCGACGCCGAACTGGGCCGTCTGCTTGCCCTGCCCGGCATCACGCTGAACCTGCGCGCGCGACTGGGCCGCGACGTCACCCTCGACGGTCTGCGCGACGCTTTTGGCGCGGTGATCCTGTCGCCGGGCTGCGAATTGCCCAAACCCTGGAGCGTGCGCGGCGCGGTGCCCGCCGACCTGCACGACGGCCTGCACCTGCTGCGCGACTTCATGGACCACGGCGCCCTGCCCGACGCGGCGCGCGGCGACGTGATCGTGCATGGCGGCGGCAACACCGCGATGGACATCTGCCGGATCATGAAACGAGCCGGGGCGAACCGCGTGACCCTGATCACCGCCTCGGCCCTGCCCGGCCCGAACACCGCCCGTGACGACCTGATCAATGTGGTGCCGCGCGAACTGGAAGAAGCCCTGGAAGAGGGCATCGAGGTGATCGAACACGCCACCGTCAGCCGCCTGATCATGAAGGGCAGTCGCGTCACCGGCGTCGAAATCGTGTCGCTGAGAAAGGAGCCAGGGCCGGACGGGCGCAAGCGGCGGGTCGAGTTCGAGGGCACCGAGCGGGTGCTGCCGGTCGACATGGTGGTGCCCTGCGTCGGCGAACAGGTCTCCCCGGACGGCTTCGAAGGCGTGCTCGACGGCGCCTATTTCTGGCCCGACGACGCCTGGGGGCGGCTGCGCGAGGACGGCGTTTTCGCCATCGGCGATGCCCGCGGCAACCGCGGCACCGTGGCCGCGGCGATCGGCGACGGGCGCCTGGCGGCACAGGCGGTGGCGGCGCGGCTTCTGGGCGGTGACGCCCCGGTCGCCGACCTGCGGCCCGAGCGCGGGGTGGCCGGGCTCAATACCGCCTACTACCCCGCGATGCGCCGCACCGCCGTCGCCAAGCTGCCGGTCGCCAAACGCGGTTTCGAGACCGAGATCGAGGGCGGGCTGAGCCGCGCCGAGGCGATGGCCGAGGCCGAACGCTGCCTGAGCTGCGGCAATTGCCTGGCCTGCGACAACTGCTGGACCATGTGCCCCGACAGCGCCGTGATCAAGACCGTCGAGGCGGCCACCGATGGCTCGCACTACGTCTTCGACCTCGACTATTGCAAGGGCTGCGGCCTCTGCGCGCAGGAATGCCCGACGGGTTATATCCAGATGGTGGCTGAAACCGGATAGGGCAGCGCCGTGCGGCAGGTCAGGGCGCCCAGCGCAGGAAATTCGCGATGATCGCAAGCCCCGCCGCCTGGCTTTTCTCGGGGTGGAACTGCGTGCCGAAGATCGAGCCCTTGCCGACGATCGCCGTGATCTCGCCGCCATAGTCGCAATGGGCCAGGCGATGCGCCGGATCGGCCACCTGGAAATGGTAGGAATGCACGAAATAGGCATGTTCGCCGGTCTCGATGCCCGCCAGAACCGGGTGAGCATGGTCGATCACAAGGTCGTTCCAGCCCATGTGCGGCACCTTGAGCGACGGATCATCGGGGGCAATCGGCACCACCTCACCGCCGATCCAGCCAAAGCCGGGCGTGTCGGAATACTCTCGCCCCAGGTCGGCCAGCATCTGCATCCCGATGCAGATGCCGAAGAACGGCCTGCCCCTGACGTTCACCGCCTCGTCCATCGCCTCGTAGATGCCGCGATGATCGAACAGCGCCGCCCGGCAGGAGGGAAACGCCCCGTCTCCGGGCAGCACGATCCGGTCGGCGCGCGCCACCACCTCGGGGTCCGAGGTCACAACCACCTCGCCCGCGCCCACCTCGCGCGCCATGCGCTGAAACGCCTTCTCGGCCGAATGCAGGTTGCCGCTTTCGTAGTCGATCAGCGCCGTCAGCACGTTACAGCGCGCCCTTGGTCGAGGGGATCGCGTCGGCCTTGCGCGGATCGGTCTCGACCGCGCTGCGCAGGGCGCGCGCCACCGCCTTGAAGGCGGCCTCGGCGATGTGGTGCGCGTTGAAGCCGTGCAGCCGGTCGACATGCAGCGTGATGCCGCCATTGACCGAAAAGGCGGTGAAGAACTCGCGCACCAGCTCGGTGTCGAAGGTGCCGATCTTGGCCACCGGCATCTCGACATTCCACACCAGGTAGGGCCGCCCCGACAGGTCGAGGGCGGCGCGCACCAACGCGTCATCCATCGGCAGGTGGCATTCGCCATAGCGCCGGATGCCGCGCTTGTCGCCCAGCGCCTGGGCCAGTGCCTGACCCAGCGCGATGCCGGTGTCCTCGACGGTGTGGTGGTCGTCGATGTGCAGATCGCCCTTGGCGCGCACCCGCATGTCGATCAGCGAATGGCGCGCCAACTGGTCCAGCATGTGGTCGAAGAACCCCACGCCGGTCTGGTTGTCATAGGCACCGCTGCCGTCGAGGTCGATCTCGACGCTGATCTCGGTCTCTGTCGTCTTGCGGCTGACGCTGGCCTTGCGCATGGGCTTCTCTCCCGTGGTTGGGGCCGCTTATAGGCGGCGCGGCGCGGCCTGAAAAGGCGGCAAATTCGGCTTGTTGGCCCCGCGCGCCCATGCCACTCTCACCGCGAGCGAGCGAAAGGACGACCATGAGCACCCCGGTTATCGTGCAACTGCGCTGCCGCCCCGGCACCACCTACGAGGTCGCCGAGGCGATCATCCGGCGCGAGATTCACTCCGAGCTGTATTCCACATCGGGCGATTACGACCTGATCATGAAGCTCTATATCCCCAAGGACGAGGACGTGGGCAAATACATCAACGCCCACCTGCTCGACATCCCCAATATCGACCGCTCGCTGACCACCCTGACCTTCAAGGCCTTCTAGGCACCGCTGCTTCATCTTGGCACAAATACTCACTGGCGCGGATCGGGTAACGTGACCGGCGGTCGTGCGGATCACGGCCCATAAATTCGCCCCATTCCGCTCCTAGACGGGTACAACATGACCATGTCGAGCCTCGATCCCAAACCCGTCGCTCCCGTCCCCGGGCACCGCACGCGCGATGCGCTGGTGCTGGCCGGGCTTTTCGGGCTGGTGCTGGTCGGGCTGATCGGGCTGGCCGCGGCCACCGGCTGGGAAGAGACCATGGCCCAGATCGCCCGGCTGACATGGGCGCAGGTCGGCATCCTCTTGGCGCTGTCGCTGGTCAACTACCTGATGCGCGGGCTGCGCTGGCACATGTTCTCGCGCCGCCTGGGCCTCAATACCACCGTGATGCAAAGCCTGCGCCATTTCCTCGGCGGTTTCGCGATGAGCGTGACGCCGGGGCGGGTGGGCGAACTGGTCCGCATGCGCTGGATCAGGCGCGAGACCGGCTGGCCGTTCGAGCGCACGGCGCCCCTGATGCTGGTCGACCGGGCCTCGGACCTGGCCGCGATGGGGGTGCTTCTGGGCGCGGCACTGGCGTTGTCGGCCAGCGGCATCGCCTTTGGCGTGCCGGTCACCTTGCTGGCGCTGGCCGGCGCCGTGGTGGCGACGCGCCCGGCGCTGCTGGCGGGCGTGGCGACCTGGGGGCACCGCGCCACCGGGCGTTTTCACCGCCTTTTCGCCCGCATCCGCCGGGCGGCACGCGCGCTTTCGGCCTTCTCGTCGCCCACGCTGATGGGGGTGGCGGCGCTGTTCGGGCTGGTCGGCTGGTTTGCCGAGGGCTACGCCTTTCACCTGCTCTTGGTCTGGATGGGGTCCGACATCGGGCTGGCCAAGGCGGTGGCGATCTTCATCTTTTCGGGGCTGGCCGGCGGGCTGACCGGCGCGCCGGGCGGGGTCGGCGGGGCCGAGGCGGCGATGATCGCGCTCCTGTCGCTCGAAGGCGTGGGGCTCGAGGCCTCCGTGCCCGCCACCGCGATCATCCGTATCACGACACTCTGGTTCGCCATCGGGATCGGCTTTGCCGTCTTCCCGCTGGCCGAACGTCAATCGCTGAGGCAGAAACATGCAATGGAAAACCGCTGATTACGCCGGCTGGGGCCGGGTTCACAAGGCGCATGGCGAACTGGCCCGGCCCGAACGCGCCGCCGACCTCGCCCGCATCATGGAGGACACGCCCGCGCCCGCGCTGGGGATGCGCCGGTCCTACAACGACTCGCTCCTGAACGACGGCGGGCGGGCCATCGACATGACCCGGATGGACAAGATCCTGAGCTTCGACGCCGCCACCGGCGTGGTCGAGGTCGAGGCGGGCGTGCAACTGGGCGAGCTTTTGCGCCTTTTCGCGCCGAAAGGCTGGCTGCCCGCCGTGGTGCCCGGCACCGGCTTTCCCACCGTGGGCGGCGCCATCGCCCACGACATCCACGGCAAGAACCACCACGCCCTTGGCAGTTTCGGTCAGCACGTCACCTCGGTCACGCTCCTGCAACCCGGCGGCAAGCGCGTCACCGCCTCGCCCGGCCGCAACAAGGCGCTGTTTCGCGCCACCATGGGCGGCATCGGCCAGACCGGCGTGATCCTGTCGGCCAAGCTCCAGATGATTTCGACGCCCGGCACCGGCATGCGGGTCAAGGAAACCCGGGTCGGCGATTTCGACGAGTTTCTCGACCTGCTCGACAATTCGCGGTTTGACTACAACGTCGGCTGGATCGACGGCACCGCCAAGGGGTCGAACCTCGGGCGCGGCATCCTCGAAGAGGCTGAACTGACCACCGGCGTCGAGGCGCGCAAGGGGCCGTCCTTGCCGGTGCCCATCGACCTGCCGGGCTTTGCCCTGTCGGCCCCCACGGTGCGCCTGTTCAACGCCGCCTATTGGCGCAAGGTGCCGGCGCGCGGGCGCACCCACGTTATGCCGATCGCCAGCCATGTCTTTCCGCTCGACAAGCTTCACGACTGGAACCGGCTCTACGGCAAACGCGGCTTTCACCAGTTTCAATGCGTGGTGCCGGTGGACGCGGCCCCGGTGCTGAAAGACATCGTCGGGCGCATCGCCCATTCCGGCCTGTGCTCGCCGCTGGCGGTGATCAAGCGCATGGGGCCGGGCCGCGCCGGGATGCTGTCGTTCCCGATGGAGGGCTACACGCTGGCCATCGACTTTCCCGCCCGCGACAAGGCGGTGCGGCTGATCCACGAGCTCGAGGCGATGACCATCGAAGCGGGCGGGCGGCTCTATCTCGGCAAGGACGCGCTGGCCACCGGCGACACCATCAAGGCGATGTATCCCGAGTGGCAGGACTGGGCGGCAGAGGCCGCCAGGGCCGACCCCGACGGGGTTCTGATCACCGACATGGTGCGGCGGCTGGAGCTGAGGGGGTAGACATGACACAGACCTGGATCATCCTTGGCGCGACCTCGTCGATGGCGCGCGCCTATGCCCGCGAAATGGCCGAGGCGGGCGCGACGCTGGTGCTGGCGGCGCGCGACATCGACGAGGCGCGGCGCATGGTGCCCGACCTCACCGCGCGCGGCGCCGCCGAGGCAAGCGCGATGCGCTTCGACGCCCGCGACCCGTCCACATTCGGCCCGATCGTCGACCGGGTCGAGGCCGAGCCGGGCGAGATCAACGTGGCGGTGTTCGTCGGCTCGATGCCGTCGCAGGCCGAGATCGACGCCGACCCCGGCCTGATCGAGCGCGTGACACTCGACAATTTCACCGGCCCGGCGCAGTTTCTCGCCCGGGTGATGCCGGTGATGGAAGCGCGCGCCTCGGGCACGGTCGTCGGGGTCAGTTCCGTCGCCGGTGATCGCGGGCGGATCGGCAACTACGTCTACGGCGCGGCCAAGGCGGGCTTTTCGACCTACCTGTCGGGCCTGCGCAACCGGCTGACGCGGGCCGGCGGGCACGTGGTGACGGTCAAACCCGGCTTTACCGACACTTCGATGACCTGGGGGGTCGAGGGCATGTTCCTTGTCGCCTCGCCCGAAAAGGTGGCCCGCGACATCGCCAGGGCGGTGAAGAAACGCCGCAACGTGATCTACACGCCGGGGTTCTGGTGGGTGATCATGACGATCATCAAGCTGGTTCCGGAGCGGATATTCAAGAAGCTCTCGATCTGACGCTACCCGGCGGTGCGCCTGCGGCGCGCATCGTCTCCTTGCGTTCAGGCCACGCAGGCCCTGGGGGCGTCGCTCCCAGACCCCCAAGGTATTTCGTCCAGAAAGAAGCGCAAGTTACAGACCCAACCAGCCGCCCCAGAGCCGGGCGGCCTGGAACATCAGGCCCAGCGCGATCATCAAAAGCCCCAGCCCGCGCTTGTCGGTCAGGGCAAAGACGATCGGGTCGTAATCCTGGCGGCCCAGCCAGCCCATGCGGATCATCCGCACGAGCCACAGCCCGATCGGGACCAGCGCCAGCCACAGCCAGAGCCGCGTCGGGTAGAGCGCGCGGGCCTGGTCGGTGAAGCTGTAGAGAAAGAACGACAGCAGCGCGCCGACCATGCCCAGGACCGCCACGTTCAACAGATCGCCCCGGTCGGACCGGCCATAGCCGCGCCCCGGCAGGCGGTCGTCGGAGGTCGCTAGGGTCAGTTCGGTGATGCGCTTGACCGCGCCCAGCGCGATGAACACCGGAAACACGAAGGCGATCAGGTGGCCCGAGATGCCGACGCCCGAGGCCAGCGCGCCCGCGACCACGCGGATGGTATAGAGCGAGGCGAGCGTCGCGATGTCGATCCAGCGCAGGCGCTTGAGCCGCAGCGAATAGGCCAGCGACAGCGCCATGTAGAGCGTGACGATGCCCAGCATCGGCCAGCCCAGGAAGGCCGCAATGATCAGCGCCGCCAGCCCCGAGGCGACCCCCGCCGCCATGCCCACCCCGATCGGCACCTTGCCCGAGGCGAAGGGGCGGTTGCGCTTGGTCGGGTGCAGGCGGTCGGCCTCGAGGTCGAGCAGGTCGTTGACCACGTAGATCGACGAGGCCGCGAGCGAGAAGGCGATCAATCCGATAAGCGCCGCGAACCAGGGGCCGGGCACGAACACATGCCCGGCCAGGAGCGGCAGGAACAGCAGCACGTTCTTGACCCATTGGTGCGGGCGCAGCGCGCGGGCAAGATCGGCGGGCCGCCAGCCGCCGGGCAGGCGCATGACCTCCTTGCCCTTTGCCTCAATCTGCCGGGCCGAGGCCGGGTCGCCAACCACGATGGCCGTGTCGGCATGCGCCCAGACCTTGCGGTCGACCGGCGCGTTGCCGGCATAGTCGAAGCCGCCTTCGCCATAGGCCGCGACAAGCGCGCGGGCCTTGCGCGCGCCCTTGAGGTTTTCGCTCTCGTCCGAGGCAAACACCCGCTCCGACAGCCCGTAGTCGGCGGCGAGGCGCGTCACCAGGGTCCTGTCGGACGCCGAGGCCAGCACCACCTCGCGCCCCTGGGCCAGCGCGGTCGCGGCCAATGCGGCGACCTCGGAGTTGACCGGCAGAAGCTCGGTGCGCAGCCCGGCGATGCGGGCCAGCTCGGCCTTGAGCCGTTCGGGCCGCGTGACATGGCGCACCGAGGCGGCGAGCGTGGCGATGGGGTCGCGGCCCAGCCCCGCCCAGAAGCATTCCAGCAGCATGTCGGTGGCAAGAAACGTGCCGTCGACATCCAGCACCAGGGGCTTGTCCGTCATCCCCCTACCCCGCGAAAACGCAGCCGTCAGTGATCAGCTCCGGCGGCGTCAGGCACAGCCCGCGCGCCACCCGCCAGGCGGCCAGCACCTTGGGCACATAGGCGCGGGTTTCGGCAAAGGGCGGCACGCCGCCGTGCTGGGCCACCGCGTTCTCGCCCGCGTTGTAGCCGGCCAGCGCCAGGATCGGGTCGCGGTCGAAATGCTCGAGCAGCCAGGCCAGGTAGGCGACGCCACCGGCGATGTTCTGGCCCGGATCGGTCGCATCCTCGACCCCGAAGCGGGTCGCGGTGTCGGGGATCAACTGCATCAGCCCCTGCGCGCCCGCGCCCGACAGCGCCGCGGTCCGGCCGCTGGATTCCACCGCGATCAGGGCCAGCACCAGGGCCGGCGAGACATCGGTGCCAATGGTGGCGGTGAGGATGTCGACACCATGGGCGGCGGCGATGTCGCGCAGGTGTTGCAGGCGCGGCGCGGCGGCATCGCCGGCCTCAAGCGCGGCCAGCGCACGCGCGACATTGGCCGGCCCCGCCCCTTCGCGCGAGGCCGCGACCTCGTCCCAGAACCATTCAAAGCCCGACAGCGCAGCCGTGGCGCCCCCGGCTGCCACCTCAGCCGGCGCATCGACCGGCGCGGGCCGTGCCACCGCAAGGCGGCGGGCCTGTTCCTCGGGGTCGATCTGCACGTCGATCCGGCCCTGCCCCGGTGCCGGCACGCCCACCCGCTTGAAGGTGAAGTCGGGAAACGGCGGCGGATCGCCGGCCATGCCGACGCGCACTGACATGGACACGGCCAATGCCGCGCCCAGAATCGTGAACACAATACGCTTCATCTGCCAGAAGACCTGCTCTGCCTCTGCATTATTATTGATCGAAGCATCGCAAATTCCCGGCGAAAGAGCCAGTTATTCCTGCGAATCCCGACCGATTCCCGCGCCGCCAATACAGCTTGCGGCAAAATCGTTAACATCGCGTGAATTTTATTTCACATATATTTCAAGGACTTGGTCAGTTTTCGATCCGACCCTTCGGGACAGCCAGAAATTGTACGATCTATGTCCAACTCTTGCCCCAATCGGAAGGGAAATTCCAACCATGCCAAGCAGGGCATCGGATCGGTTCACAGGCGGTTCGGACGGTCTGCAAGGCGGACGTGAGACTGAACCTACTAGCTGATGAACTTTCGGAGGGACAAGAGATGAAACTGTTCAAGCTGATGAAAACCTTTCGCAACGACGAAGACGGTGCGGTTACCGTCGACTGGGTCGTGCTGACCGCCGCCATCGTGGGCCTCGGCATCGCCATTCTGACGACCGTGCAGACCGGCACCCAGACGCTGGCCGACAACATTTCGTCCGAGCTTGCCGACATCACTGTCAGCAACGGCCAGTAATCCTGCGCCACAACACACCAAGGAGACCTGAACCATGATGAACCTGATCAATAACTTCCGCCGCGACGAAGACGGTGCGGTTACCGTCGACTGGGTCGTGCTGACCGCCGCCATCGTCGGCCTCGGCATTGCCATCCTGACGACCGTGCAGACCGGCACGCAGACGCTGGCCGACAACATCTCGTCCGAGCTTGCCGACATCACCGTCAGCAACGGCCAGTAATCCTGGCACAAGACTTCGGAACAGGGCCGTGCCTTCGGGCGCGGCCCTTTCCCCTTTGGCGGATGCGGACGGGCCGCTGTTTCCGATATGGAAAAAGCCACGCCATCCGCACGGACAATCCACATTTTTGCCCAAATCCGCGGGCACATTGGCGGTGCTGAATTGCGTCAGGCCGGGGGACCGGCGAGTGAGGGAAGGGATAGGACATGCGCTCAGTTTTTGCATTGGTTCTTCTGATCGGCGTCGGGCTGGCGGGTTTTGCCGTCTACATGGCCCGCGGCTATATCGGTGACTATCAGGCGGCGCTCGAACAGGAGCGCGCGGCCCGGGCCGAGGTCATTCCGACCGTCGAGGTCTATGTGGCGGATGAGCCGCTGACCTACGGCGCGGTGGTCTCCGAGGACAACATCCGAATGGTGAAATGGCCCGAGAACGCCATTCCCGAAGGCGCCTTCACATCGCTCGACGCGCTGTTTCCGGCCGGCGAGAAGCGCTTCCGCACCGTGTTGCGCACGATGGAAAAGGACGAGGCGCTGCTGGCGGTCAAGCTGACCGAACCGGGCGCCGACGCCGGCGTCAGCGCGCGGCTGGCCACCGGGATGCGCGCCTTCGCGATCAAGGTCGACGTGACCTCGGGCGTGTCGGGCTTTTTGGCGCCGGGCGATCATATCGACATCTACTGGTCGGGCCGCGCCGACACCGGCCGCGAGGGGCGCGGGCAGGAAATCACCAAATTGATCGAATCGAACGTCAAGATCATCGCGATCGACCAGATGGCCGATATCGACCGCACTTCTCCGACAATCGCGCGCACCATCACGGTCGAGGCGACGCCGCAGCAGGTGGCCGCCCTGGCCCAGGCGCAAGCGACCGGGCGGATGTCCCTGTCGCTGGTCGGGCATGGCGACACCACCATCGCCTCGGGCGTCGAGGTCGACCAGAACATCCTGCTGGGCATCACCGAAGAGGCGGTCACGATCGAGCGCGCGCCCGAGATCTGCACGATCCGCACCCGCAAGGGCGCCGAGATCGTCGAAACCCCGATCCCCTGCCCGACAAACTGACGGGCGGACCGACACCCGATGCAGGCCCCGGCGCCGCCAGCCCCCCTAAATCTGGGGCCGCGCGGCGCCGGTGTTGCCTCAGAGACGCATGAAACCAGGCCCGCAAGTCCTTGATTCTTGCAACGAAGCCAATTCTGGCGCATCCTGCGCCGCAATCGGGACCACAGATCCGCGCCAAAGCGGGCATGGCAACCCCAGAGCAGACCGGGCAAACGACCCGAAAACCGTGATCGGAGGCAGGATCACATGAGATCAGGATCAATCCTTAAGGCGGCCGCCATCGGGCTGTCGCTCGCCCTTGGGGTCGCCCCCGGCGCGGGCCTGTCCGAAACCCTGAGGGTGATGGACGGCGCGATGTCGGGCGCGCTCAACGTGCCGATGAACCGCGCCGTGGTGGTCGAGGCCGACGAGCCGTTTGCCGAAATCTCCATCGCCAACCCGGGCATCGCCGACATTTCCACCCTGTCGGACCGCACCATCTATGTGCTGGGCAAGGCACCCGGGCGCACCACGCTGACGCTTCTGGGCGCCGATGGCCGACTGATCACCAACGTCGAGGTGCAGGTCACCCCCGACGTGGCCGAGTTCAAGGAACGCCTGCGCCAGATCCTGCCCAACGAACCGGTCGAGGTGCGCACAGCCAATGACGGCATCGTGCTGTCGGGCGTGGTCAGTTCGGCGGCGGCGCTCGACCGCGCGCTCGACCTGGCCCAGCGCTACGCGCCCGAGCGGGTGTCTAACCTGATGAGCGTCGGCGGCACCCAGCAGGTCATGCTGAAGGTGCGTTTCGCCGAGATGCAGCGCACCGTCACCAAGAGCCTGTCGACCTCGCTGGGCATCGGCGGCGCGCTGCTCGGCGGCGACCTCGGCACCGCGATCGGCACCGGGGTTCTGAGCGACAATGACAATTTCGGCGCCGCCTTCGACGGCGACCTGACCACCAACCCGCGGTCCTCCAACGCGCGCACCGGGCAGATGACCTTCGGCTTCGACGCCGGCGCGCTCGAGTTTGCGGTGATGATCGAAGCCCTTGAAAACAAGGGCATGGTGCGCACGCTGGCCGAACCCAACCTGACCGCCCTGTCGGGACAGGAGGCCAGTTTCCTGGCCGGTGGCGAATACCCGATCCCGGTCACGGACGGGGCCGGCGGCGTGGTGATCGACTACAAGCCCTTCGGCGTCGAGCTGACCTTTACCCCGACCGTGGTCGAGGGCGACCTGATCAACCTGCAGCTCGAAGCGGCGGTTTCGGCACTCGACTCGGCCGCGACCTTCGGCGACGGCTCGATCACGGTGAACTCGTTCAAGCGGCGCGAGACCAAGACCACGGTCGAAATGCGCGACGGCCAGAGTTTCGCCATCGCCGGGCTTCTGCAGGACGATTTCCGCGATCTCAACGGCCAGGTGCCGTGGCTGGGCGACATCCCGATTCTGGGCGCGCTGTTCCGCTCGGCCGATTACGAACGGTCGCAGTCCGAACTGGTGATCATCATCACCCCCCATCTCGTCACGCCCACCCGCGGCGAGGCGCTGGTGCTGCCGACCGACCGGATCAGGCCGCCCAGCGACGGCGATCTGTTCCTGCATGGCCGCACCGAAGCGCCGAACCTGCCCACCACCGGCGCCGCCGGCGAGGTTGCGATGCAGGATTTCGGCGGCTCCTACGGCTACGTGATGGAGGATTGATCATGGCGATGACCCCGACGAAATCGCTTCTGACCGCCGGTTCGGTGATCGCGCTGGTCGCGGCCTGCGACCAGACCGACCTTTCGCGCGAGGCCGGCGTTTACCCCGACCAGGTGGAATTCGGCGCCGCCACCGCCAACAACATGGCCTTTCACACCGGCGAAAAGCAGTATGTGATCGACCTGGCGCAGCGCTTCTCGCGCGAAGTGCCCGACATGGTGAACTTCGCCTTCAACTCGACCGCGCTCGATTCCGAGGCCCGCACCATCCTTCTGAAACAGGCCAATTTCATCCGCCAGTTCCCCGAGGTCCGCTTCCGCGTCTATGGCCACACCGACCTGGTCGGCTCGTCCGCCTACAACCAGCGCCTCGGTCTGCGCCGCGCCCAGGCGGTGGTGAATTTCCTGGTCTCGCAAGGCATCAGCCGGTCGCGGCTCGAGGCCATGGTCTCCTACGGCGAGACCCGCCCGGTGATCGACACCCCGAACCGCGAGCGCCGCAACCGGCGCACCGTCACCGAGGTGTCGGGCTTCGTCGCGGATGCGCCCCTGATCCTGAACGGCAAATACGCCGAGGTGATCTTCCGCGAATATGTCGACAGCGCCAGCCGGCCGCATGATGCCGACGGCACCGCCGGGCTGACCGGTTTGACCGACTGAGGCGAAACCACCCCTCCCCACCGGCCTGACCTGCGACGACGCCAGAGTTTCCCGCAAACTCTGGCGTCGTCTTCTTTCCGGCCCACCGCGCGCGCCGGCGCCGTTCCCCGCGTGGAAACAACCCCTCCCCGCCCCCGCGATCGTCTCGAAATGGCCGATGAAAGGGCTGTTTTCGCCGCATTGTTGCCGACATTGCCTGCGACATTGGCGACTGCGAGCAGATCGACTGCGAGTCGAAGCGCGGCAGGAAAGGGGATTCACGAGAATACTCGGGGTCGGGCCACCCGGTTCTGCCGAAATGTGAAGGAAGAGGCGACATGAGTGGGACAACGGCACTCCAGCAGGAACCGGCGCCGATCATTGCGGTGACGATCTCGCGCGATGTTCAGGAATTCGACCTGCTGATCGAGGACATGGAAACCGAGCTTGGTGAAAGCTGGGGCGATCTGTCGATCGGCGATGCGATCGCGTTCTTCGCCCAGCCCGACGCCGCGTCGCTGGAATTCGTCGCCATCGCGATGGACGACGAGGACGAGGCCAACCTGGCCGAGATCGCGGAAGTGATCCGCGCCGCGCGGGCCCGCCGGATCAAGGCCATCGTGGTGGCCGAAGAGGTCAGCCCGATCGCGCTGCACCAGCTCTTGAAGATGGGGGCCGAGGAATTCGTCCCCTACCCCCTGCCCGAGGGCGCGCTGCATGACGCGATCGAGCGTCTGCGCACGCCGCCCCCGGCCCCCGAACCTGTTGCCGCCGCGCCCGTGGCGCCGGTGACCGCGTCGGGCGGCGACCATGATGGCGTGATCCTCGGGGTCCAGGGCCTGTCGGGCGGCGTCGGCGCCACCACGCTGGCGGTGAACCTGGCCTGGGAACTGGCCAATATCGACAAGAAGTCGCCGCGCAAGGTCTGCCTGATCGACTTCGACCTGCAGATGGGATCGGTCGCGACCTTCCTCGACCTGCCCCGGCGCGAGGTGATCTACGAGATCCTGTCCGACACCGAGGCGATGGACAAGGACACCTTCATGGCCGCGCTGGTCGGCTACGAGGACAAGCTCCAGGTCTTTACCGCGCCCTATGACATGCTGCCGCTCGACCTGATCGGCCCCGACGATATCACCCGGGTGCTCGACATGGCCAAGTCGCATTTCGACTACGTGGTGGTCGACATGCCATCGACCGTGGTGCAATGGACCGAGACCGTGCTGAACGCCGCGCATGTGTTCTTCGCGCCGCTCGAACTCGACATGCGCTCGGCGCAGAACGCGCTGCGCTTCATCCGCGCGCTCAAGGCCGAGGATCTGCCGGTCGAAAAACTGCGCTTCGTGCTCAACCGGGCGCCGAAATTCACCGACCTGTCGGGCAAGTCCCGGGTCAAGCGCCTGGCCGAGAGCCTCGACATCAAGATCGACGTGCAGCTTGCCGACGGCGGCAAGCAGGTGGTCCAGGCCTGCGACCACGGCACCCCGCTGGCCAGCTCGGCGGCGAAATCGCCGCTGCGCAAGGACATCCAGAAACTCGCCAAATCGGTCAACGACGTGAACGACGCGGCCGAGGCCGCAGCCTAGGAGACAGCCCTTGTTTTCACGCTACAAGAAACCCGATGGAACCAAGCCGGCGGTGGGCGTGCCCACCCCCAAGCTGCACGCGGTCGACGGTGACCGCGCGCCCTCGCCGGCGGCCGCGCCGGCGGCCGCGCCGATGCCGAAACCGCAACGCGACCGGCGCGCGGCGCAGCCCGCCCCGGTCGACAAGGAACGCAAGCGCAAGGAACGGCTGGGCAACATCAAGGTCGAACTGCACAAGCAGCTTCTCGACAACCTGAACCTGTCGGCGCTCGAGACCGCATCGGAAAAGGACCTGCGCGCCGAGATCAACGCGATCACCGCCGAGGCGCTGCAGGACATGAACGTGGTCCTGAACCGCGAGGAACGCCAGATCCTGACCCAGGACCTGTTCGACGAGGTCATGGGCCTGGGCCCGCTCGAGCCGCTTCTGAAGGACGAAAGCGTCAACGACATCCTTGTGAACGGCCCGCATCAGATCTTCGTCGAACGCAACGGCAAGCTGAGCCTGACCGACATCACCTTCAAGGACGAACGCCACCTGCTTCGGATCATCGACAAGATCGTGTCGGCGGTGGGCCGGCGGGTCGACGAATCCAACCCGCATGTGGACGCGCGGCTTTCCGACGGGTCGCGCTTCAACGCGATGGTGCCGCCGATCGCGGTCGACGGCTCGCTGGTCTCGATCCGGAAATTCAAGAAAGACAAGCTGGGCATCGACGAGCTGGTGAATTTCGGCGCCTTTTCCGAGGAAATGGCCGCCTACCTGCAAGCCGCCGTCGCCACCCGCCTCAACGTCATCGTCTCGGGCGGCACCGGCTCGGGCAAGACCACGACGCTCAATGCGCTGTCGTCCTTCATCGACAACTCCGAACGCATCCTGACGATCGAGGACACCGCGGAACTGCAACTGCAGCAGGTCCATGTCGGAAGGATGGAAAGCCGCCCGCCCAATGTCGAGGGCAAGGGCGCGGTCAGCCAGCGCGACTGTCTCAGGAACGCGCTCAGGATGCGCCCGGACCGCATCATCGTGGGCGAAACCCGCGGCGAAGAGGTCATCGACATGTTGCAGGCGATGAACACCGGCCACGACGGCTCGATGACCACGATCCACGCCAACTCGGCGCGCGATGCTGTCAGCCGGCTGGAGAACATGATCGCCATGGCCGGCATCGAGATGCCGATCAAGGCGGTGCGCAGCCAGATCGCCTCGGCCGTCAACCTCGTGGTGCAGGCCAGCCGTCTTCAGGACGGCTCGCGCCGGATGGTGTCGATCACCGAAATCACCGGCATGGAGGGCGACGTGATCTCGATGCAGGAAGTGTTCCGCTATCAGCGCACCGGATTGCAACCCGACGGCAAGATCAACGGCCACTTCACCGCCACCGGCGTGCGCTCGCACTACTCGGACCGCTTCCGCCAGTGGGGTTACGACCTGCCGCCTTCGCTGTTTGAACCCGTTGTCACGGAGTAACCGATGCAACTCAGCCCGGAACCGATCATCTATGGCCTGATCTTCGTCGCCGTCCTGGTGCTGGTCGAAGGCGTCTACCTGACCGTCTTCGGCAAGTCGATCAGCCTCAACAACCGCGTCAACCGGCGCCTCGACCTGCTGGAAAAGGGGGTCGGGCGCGAACAGGTGCTGGAGCAGCTTCGCAAGGAGATGCACCAGCACATGAACGCCCGCGGCATCCCGGTCTATTCGCTGCTGGCCGAAAAGGCGCAAAAGGCCGCGATCGCCTTCTCGCCGCAGCAGCTCATCATGCTGATGGCCGCGGTGTCGGTGGTGGCCTATGTCGGCCTGACCGTGGGCACCGGCACCGGACCCACCGTGCGCATCGCGGTGGCGATCGCGATGGGGGTCGGCGGGGTCTATGTCTGGGTCAACAACAAGGCCAAGAAACGCCTCGCGATGATCGAGGAACAGCTTCCCGACGCGGTCGAGCTGATGGTGCGCTCACTTCGTGTCGGCCACCCGTTCAGCTCGGCGATCCAGATCGTCGCCAAGGAGGTGGCCGATCCGCTGGGGTCGGAGATGGGCGTGATCGCGGATGAATGCTCCTACGGGCGCGACGTGGGCGAAAGCCTCAAGCACCTGGCCGAACGCATGGACATGCAGGATTTGCGCTTTCTCGCCGTGGCGGTGTCGATCCAGCAGCAATCGGGCGGCAACCTGGCCGAGATCCTCGACGGTCTGGCCAAGGTGATCCGGGCGCGCTTCAAGCTGTTTCGCCGCGTCAAGGCAATCACCGCCGAGGCGAAATGGTCCGGCACCTTCCTGTCCGGTTTCCCGGTCGCGGCGTTGGTGATGATCAACCTGATCCAGCCCAACTACTACGACGACGTGAAGGAAACCTCGCTCTTCATCCCCGCCGCCCTGGTGGCGGCGGCGTTCCTGGTGGCCAACGTCTTCGTGATGAAGTCGCTGGTCAACATCAAGGTCTGAGGACGGATCATGGACTCGATCAACCAATTCCTCATCGACATGTTCGGCCCCCTAGGCCCGCTCTACGCGGTCGGCGGGCTGGGCCTGGTGCTGGTCGTCGCGACTCTGCCGATGTTCCTGAAAAAGCAGGTCGATCCGCTCGACAAGCTCAGCCGGGAAAAGCACGAAGAGGCCGCGAAGTCCGACAAGCAGGGGCTGCGTTCCAAGAAGAACGCACCCGACAAGATGCAGAAGCTCGAGAAATACAAGAGCTTCCTCGAACCCAACGACGAAGAGGAATACTCGGCCATCCAGCTCAAGCTGTTGCAGGCGGGCTATCCCGGCAAGAACGCGGTGCGCAGCTTTCACTTCGCGCAATTCGCGCTCGGGCTGGGGATGCTGGTGCTCGGGGTCGGCTATGCGGTGCTGAACTCGGCCACCGGCGAGACCACGACACAGTCTCTGATCCTGTCGGTGCTAATTCCGGGCGCGGTGGGCTACATGGCCCCGAAATACTGGGTCACGCGCCGCGCCGAGACCCGCAAGGAAGAAATCACCAACGGCTTTCCCGACGCGCTCGACATGATGCTGGTCTGCGTCGAGGCCGGCCAGTCGCTGGACCAGTCGATCATGCGCGTCGGCAAGGAGTTGCGGGCGGGCTTTCCCTCGCTGGCCGATGAATTCGAGATCGTCGCCTGGGAACTCAAGGCCGGCAAGGACCGCATCCAGGTGTTGCGCGACATGGGCGAACGCGCCGGGGTGCCGGATGTGGCCAGTTTCGTCACCGTTCTGATCCAGTCCGCCACTTTCGGCACCTCGATCGCCGAGGCGCTGCGCGTCTATGCCGGCGAAATGCGCGACAAACGCGTGATGCGGGCCGAAGAGAAGGCAAATACCTTGCCCACCAAGATGACCCTTGCCACAATGATGCTGACCGTGCCGCCGCTTCTGATCATCCTGATCGGTCCGTCGGTCTACGCGGTCGGGGAGACACTGAGCAGCATCTCGTTCTAGGGGACGGACATCGCACGACCGAATGCATTCGCGTTGATGGCGCTGGCGGCGACGCTGGCGCTGTCGGCATGCGATGCCGGGCGCACCGCCGGCCCCTATGCGCCCGCCACGCTGCCCTATGGCGAGGGCAGCGTCGACGGGCTGATCGTCGGGCACCGGCTCATGGCGGCGGGGGAATATGAGCTGGCGCTGAAATCCTATCTGCGTTCGGCCGCCGACCAGGGCATCACCGTCGACGTGCTGTCGGCACTCGGCTCGGCCAACCTCAAGCTGGGCCGCCTGGGCCAGGCCGAGACCCTGCTGCGCCAGGCCACGCGCAAGGACCCCGAGTTCGTGCCGGCCTGGAACAACCTGGGCGTCGTGCTGATGGAAACCGGCCAGGTCGCCGAGGCGGCGCGGGTGTTTCGCATCGCCTACGGGCTCGACAGTGGCAAAACGGACTCCATCAAGGAAAACCTTACCTTGGCGCTCGCAAAAGTCGAAAATATCGCATATGGTGAAGACGATACCGCGACGTTCGCACTGATGCGCCGGGGGCAAGGCGACTACCTGCTCCTGACCAATCAATAAAAAGCGGCGCGCGGCCCGAGCAGGATAAGGACGCAGGCAAGATGCGCCACAGGATACTTGTTTCTCTCTGCCTCGGCAGCGCGATGGTGCTGTCGGCATGTGAACAGATGACCGACGAAGAGGTCGAACGCGCCGTCGCCGGCGTCAACGTGATCGACGAATCGAACCTCAACGACATCATGTTGACGGTCGGCGACCCGAACGAGGCGGTCTCATACTTCACGCGCTCGGTGGCGCAATACCCCGACCGCATCGATCTCAAGCGCGGACTGGCGAAATCGCTGGTGCGCGCGCGCAAGCCGGCCGAGGCGGTCACCGTCTGGTCGCAGATCGTCGCGTCGCCCGAAGTGACCAGCGAAGACCGCGTGGACCTGGCCGATGCCCTGATCCGCGCCGGCGACTGGACCAAGGCCAAGGACGCATTGAACCAGATCCCGCCGACCCACGAGACCTTCGACCGCTACCGGCTCGAGGCGATGGTGGCGGACGCGAGCGAGGAATGGTCGCGCGCCGATACCTTCTATGAAACCGCCGTGGGCCTGACCACCCAGCCCGCCGGCACCCTGAACAACTGGGGCTATTCCAAGCTGACGCGCGGCGACTATGCCGGTGCCGAAAAGCTGTTCCTCGAGGCACTGACCTACGATCCCAAGATGTTCACCGCCAAGAACAACCTGGTGATGGCGCGCGGCGCGCAGCGCAAATACGACCTGCCGGTGATGAACATGACCCAGATCGAACGCGCGCGCCTCTTGCACACGCTGGCGCTGGCGGCGGTCAAGCAGGGCGATCTGACCATGGGCAAGACCCTGTTGCAGGAGGCCGTCGACACCCACCCGCAGCATTTCGACGAAGCGGTGCGCTCGTTGCGGGCCCTGGAAGCGAACGTGGCGAACGGCTGATGGCCTTCGCCCAATCCGCCGCGGTCTCGCTGTGGTTCCTGCCCTTCGCCACGCCCATCGCGCTCTGGGTCGCCTGGAGCGACATGGCGCGGATGAAGATCCCCAACAAGGCGGTGATGGCGCTGGTGGCGGTCTATGCGCTGGTCGGGCTGATCGCGCTGCCGCTCGAGGATTACCTGTGGCGCTTCGCCCACTTGGCGGTGGTCCTGGTGATCGGCTTCGTCGCCAATGCCGCCCGGCTTCTGGGCGCGGGCGACGCCAAGTTCGCCGCCGCGATGGCGCCATTCATCGCGCTGCCGGACGCGGTGACCTTCATCTACCTCTTCGCCGCCACGCTGATCGCGGGCTTTGCCGTGCACCGGCTTGCCCGCGCCATCCCGATGATCCGCGGCCTCGCCCCCGGCTGGGAAAGCTGGACGCGCAAGGATTTCCCGATGGGCCTGTGCCTGGGCAGCGCACTGGTGATCTACCTCGCCGCGTCGGTTCTGACAGGCTGACGCGGTCTCGCCCCTAGCCCTTGGCGAACAGGATATAGGTCTCGGTCCGGCGCACCTCGTTCAGCGTCGCCCCCGCATCCTCGACCGCCTCGAGCACCTGCGCGCGCACGGGCGGCGACATCGCGCAAAGCGGCACCAGCAGAAAGTCGGCATTCTCGAACCCCGGCAACCCGCCGTAATACCACGGCGCCCCATGCTTGAGCGGTTCGAACGCACCGTAAAGCCAGAAGCTCGACAGGATGTCGGCGACAAAAGCACTTTTGCCCTCGGTGAGACCCGAGGCTTTCAGATCGTCGCTGATCGCCCGGAACCATGTCACCATGCCCAGATCGATGGCGCAAATCGGCAGTTCCTCGCCTTGAAACGTGACCATCAGATCCTCGCGCGCCGTCGGATCGACATAGGCGGCAAACGGCGAGCCCGGCCCGTCGAGCGGCACTTTCCCGTCCACCCGCTCAACCCGCCGCGTCGGGGTGAAAAGATCCTCGTGCACCCCCGAACCGGGCAGAATCGCCGAATAGTCCTCGGCCGCCACGGCAAGGTGGCGAAACGGGCTGTAGGCCAGGTTGAGCGCCGATGGCGCGGCGAAGGCAAACAGCGCCACCGCCGCCAGCCCGATCCCCTTGCCGACGTTCCAGCCCATCGCGTTGCGGATCTCGCGCCCCGGCTCCAGCATGATCAGCATCAGCCCGACCAGCCCGATCCACTGGGGATCGTTGCCGAAATTCTGGTAGGTGACATAGGCGAACCCGGGCAACAGCAGCAGCAGCACCAGCCCCTCACGCATCCGCCCGGCCTGGCGCAGCAGGATGACCGCGGCCAGCGCCACCAGGTTGCCGCCGAGATAGGCCGGCGCGCTCAGGATCGCGGGCAAGGCCAGCCCGGGCTGGGCGCGCACGTCCGAGCCCGCGACCGTCGCCAGGTCGCGCAGATAGGCCAGCCAGAACATCGGCGTGCCGGCCATCAGCGTCACCACCGCCGCCACCGCCATTCCCGCCAGCACGGCCACCCCGATCACCCGCCAGGCCCGCGCCGCGATCAGCGCGATCAGCACCGCCGGCAGGAACGCGACCGCATAGGTCACCTTGAGCAGCACCAGCCCCGCCAGCGCCAGCCCGATCACCAGCCCGTCCGCCACCGGGCGTTCCGGCCCCCGCGCGGGCAAGACCGCAAGCGCGATCGCCAGATAGGCCAGCGCCCAGGCCCAGCGGTTGTAGTGCATTGAAAAAGATACGGAAGACTCTGTCTCGCCATGCACCAGCGCCAGGATCAGGACCAGCGAAAAGCCCCCGAACAGCGCCCCCCAACCGGGTGTGAAGCGGCTGTGCGACACCCACCAGATCGCCGGCAGCAGCACCGCCGCGACCAGCACCTGCGACATGAGCAGCGCCTGCCCGATGCCCCAGCCCAGCTTGACGATGAGCGCGATCGGCGCCACCGCCAGCACCCCGATCGGGGTCTGGAAATCGAGGTGCGGCCAATCCCCCGCCGCCATGCGCAGCACCATCTGCATCAGGTGCAGCGTGTCGCCCTCGTGCTTGGCGATGTAGAACCCGCCCTTGGCCAGCGTCACGGCCGACAGCGCCACCGCCACCGCAACCAGAAACGCGCCCAGCGCCACCCCGTTCGATCTGCCCATTCTGCCCTCGGTCGGTTCTTGTTAATTGTCCCGCAAGATGTCTGGTGCAGGGTTACATGGCAAACTATTCCGGGTTTTTGTTGTCGAAATGGCAACCTGCAGGTAGAATCCCGGAAAAAATCAGGCAGAAACGATCAGGCAGCGAGCAGTGCCATGAACATGCAGACCTCTCCCGGCGTCCAGGCGCCACCACCGCTTCGGACGTTGGCCGACACTGGCTTGTCGCCGGTGATGATGCGCGACATCCTTCTGAAGACCATGTTCCGCATGAACGTGGAGATGATCACGCAGCTTGAACGGGTGCTGTGCCTGCCCACCCGGGTGGTGCAGGACCTCGTCGACGAGGCGCGCGGCCAGGGGCTGGTCGAGGCGATGGGCACGCTGCACGCGAACTCGGGCGGCGAGATGGGCTACCGGCTGTCGGACACCGGCAAGGCGCGCGCGCTCGATGCGCTCAGCCAGTCGGAATACTACGGCGCCATGCCGGTCCCGATGGAGCGTTACGGCGAACAGGTCAAGCGCCAGTCGGTGCGCGACATGAAGATCACCCGCGAACAGTTGACCGGCGCAATGGGCCACCTGATCCTGCCGCCGGAACTTCTCGACCACCTCGGCCCGGCGGTCGGCTCGGGCCGCTCGATCCTGATGTATGGCCCGCCCGGCAACGGCAAATCCTCGATCTCCAACGGCATCCGCGACGCCTTGGGCGACAAGATCTACGTGCCCCGCGCGGTCGAATATTCCGGGCAGGTCATCACCGTCTATGACCCGATCGTGCATTCCAAGGCCGAGGACGTGGTCGAAGACCCCGGCGCGCTGCGGCGCACCGGCAACCGGTTCGACCGCCGCTATGTGCTTTGCGACCGGCCCACCGTGATCACCGGGGGCGAGCTGACGCTCGACATGCTCGACCTGGTCTACAACCCGGTCAGCCGCACCTATACCGCGCCGCTTCAATTCAAATCCACCGGCGGCGTGTTCATCGTCGACGACCTCGGGCGCCAGGCCGAACCGCCGCAGGCGCTGATCAACCGCTGGATCGTGCCGCTGGAGGAATCCAAGGACATCCTGGCGCTGCAATCGGGCGAGAAATTCGAGGTGCCGTTCGACACGCTGGTGATCTTCTCGACCAACTTCCACCCCAACAAGATCTTCGACAAGGCGGCGCTGCGCCGGATCTTCTTCAAGATCAAGATCGACGGCCCGGATCAGGAGGGGTTCCTCAAGATCTTCGCCATGGTCGCGCGCAAGAAGGGCATGCCGCTGGACGAGGCCGCGCTGGTGCATCTGCTCAAGCAGAAATACCCGACCATCGACAACATCTATGCCAACTACCAGCCGGTGTTCCTGATCGACCAGATGATGGCGATCTGCGACTTCGAGGGTATCCCCTACCAGATGAGCCCCGAGTTGATCGACCGGGCCTGGGCCAACATGTTCGTGCGCGAGGAAGAGATCGTGCACTAGCGGTCCTGGGGCGGCCCGCGCGCCGCCCCTGCCCGGAAACGCAGCGGCCCGCTTTCCATCCCGCCGCCCGCGCCCTATCTTCGGGCGATGACCGCCCTGCCCGCCCTGTTTTCCGACTGGTTCGCCCGCAAGGGCTGGCAGCCGCATGGGCATCAACACGCCATGCTGGCGCGCGCGAACGACCCCGCCACGCTGTTGATCGCGCCCACCGGTGGCGGCAAGACGCTTGCAGGATTCCTGCCTTCTCTGGTCGATCTGGCCGCGAATCCGCGCGGTGGCTTGCACACCTTATACATTTCCCCCCTCAAGGCGCTGGCCGCCGACATGCGCCGCAACCTGACCGGGCCGATTGCCGAGATGGGGCTGGACATCCGCGTCGACGACCGCTCCGGCGACACCAGCCAGACCCGCAAGAAGGCCCAGCGCGCCGACCCGCCGCATATCCTGCTGACCACGCCCGAAAGCCTCGCGCTGCTTCTGAGCTACCCCGATGCGCCGCGCGTCTTTGCCGGGCTGAGGCGCGTCGTGGTCGACGAGTTGCACGCCCTGGCCGAAAGCAAGCGCGGCGACCAGTTCATGCTGCTTCTCACCCGGCTCGAGGCGCTGGCCCCCGGCCTTGCCCGCGTCGGGCTGTCGGCCACGGTCGAAGACCCGCCGGCGCTGGCGCGCTACCTCCACCCCGAGGGCTGCGAGATCGTCACCGCCGCCCCCGGCCCGGCCCCCGACATCGCCATGCTGACCACCGCGGCCCCGCCGCCCTGGTCCGGCGGCGGCGCGCGCCATGCCATCCCCGAGGTGCTGGCCCAGGTCGCCCGCCACAAGACCACGCTGATCTTTCACAACACCCGCGCCCAGGCCGAGATCTTCTTTCACCACCTGTGGTTGGCCAACACCGACAACCTGCCCGTCGCCATCCACCACGGCTCGTTATCGCGCGAGGCGCGGGGCCGGGTCGAGGCCGCCATGCTGGCCGGCGAGCTGCGCGCCATCGTCTGCACCGGCACGCTCGATCTGGGGCTGGACTGGGGCGATGTCGACCTGGTGATCCAGGTCGGTGCGCCCAAGAACGTCAAGCGCCTGGTCCAACGCATCGGCCGCGCCAACCACCGCTACAACGCGCCGTCCAAGGCGCTGCTGGTGCCCGCCAACCGCTGGGAGGTGATCGAGTGCCAGGCGGCGATCGAGGCGGTCCATGCCCATGACCTCGACGGCGCGCCGCGCGGGCCGGGGCCGCGCGACGTGCTCTGCCAGCACATCCTGATCTGTGCCTGCTCGGCCCCGTTCGACGCGGACGCCCTCTTTGGCGAGGTCCGCCGCGCCGGCCCCTATGCCGGCCTCACCCGCGCCGCCTTCGATGCCTGCCTCGATTTCGTGGCCACCGGCGGCTATGCCCTGCGCGCCTATGACCGCTGGCAACGGCTGCAACGGCGCGCCGACGGTCTGTGGCACCTGCGCGACCCGCGCTCGGCGCAGATGGTGCGCATGAACATCGGCACCATCCAGGACAGCGACACGCTCAAGGTCCGACTGCGTGGCCAGCGGTCGAACCTCGGCGAGGTCGAGGAAAGCTTTGCCGCCTCGTTGACCCCCGGCGACACCTTCCTGATCGGCGGCAGGATCGTGCGGTTCGAGAGCCTCAGGGAAATGCATGTCGAGGTAAGCCGCGACAAGGGCCGCAAGCCCAAGGTGGCGGTGTTCATGGGCACCAAGTTCTCGACCTCGACCCAGCTTTCGCACCGCGTGCTCGACCTCATCAACCGGCGCGACCTCACCGCCCTGCCCGCCCACAGCCGCGACTGGATCGCGCTGCAGGCGCAGGTGTCGCGCCTGCCCGAGGCGGGCCGCGTGCTGGTCGAGAGCTTTCCCTACGAGGGCCGGGCACAGACCTGCATCTACGGCTTTGCCGGCAAGGGCGCGCAGCAGACGCTGGGGCTGATCGCGACCCGGCGGATGGAGGACGCGGGGCTGGGGCCGCTGGGCTTCGTCGCCACCGACTATGCCACGCTGATCTGGTCGGTCGACCCGGTGCCCGACCCGGCCCGCCTGCTCGACCCCGAGGGGCTGCGCGACGGGCTGGAGGGCTGGCTGGCCGAAAACGCGCTGATGAAACGCGCCTTCAAGGCGGCGGCCACCATCGCCGGCCTGACCCCGCGCAACTTTCCCGGCAAGCGCGCCAATGCGCGCCAGGCCACGTTTTCTTCGGATATCCTCTACGACACCTTGCGCAAATACGACCCCGGCCACCTGCTGCTCGACGTGACCCGCGAAGAGGCGATGGCCGGGCTGATCGGCTTTGGCCGGATCGAGGAGATGCTGGCGCGCACCCGGGCGCGGGTCGATCACGTGACTACCGACCGCGTGACGCCCTTCGCCGCGCCCCTGTTTCTCGAGGTCGGGCGCGTCCCGGTCGAGGGCGCCGGCGCCGAGGCGCTGATCGCCGCCGAAGCCGCGCGCCTGATGGCCGAGGCCGGGCTGGCCTGAGCCTACTCGGCCGCCAGCGCCCGCGCCGCCGCCGCCGTGCCCGGCCCGACAATGGCATCCAGCGCCCCGGTGTAGAGCCCGCGGGCGGCCAGGATCTTCTGGAACTCCAGCGCGGTGGCATTGTCCCAGCCGAACGGCGCCCCGGCGCGCATTTCCTCGAACGTGATATCGCCGGTTTCCATCGCCTTGACGTAAAGCCCCGCCGCGATTCCCGGGCTGTAATCGACGCCGCGCCCGGTTTCATAGAAGGTGCCCATCCGCGCGATCGCCGGGGCAAAGCCGGTGCGCGACACGATCCGGGTCAGGCGCACCTGTTCCTCGGGATCGTCCGACAGGCCGAAACTCGGGTCGGCGTAAAGCGCCGACAGCGCCAGCGCCGCGTCGAGATTTCCCGCCTCGGTGGCCCGGGCATAGAGCGTCAGCGCCCGTGTCCGGTCGGGAATGCCAAGCGCCGCATCCGCCCGCCCGGGCACGCCGTCGCCCCGATGATAGACCTGCGCCAGCCGGAACTGCGCGAAGTGATAGCCTTGTTCCGCCGCCCGGTTCAGCAGCTCGACCATGCGGCCCGCGTCCTGCGGCACGCCCTGCCCGACCTGGTGCAACAGCGCCAGCGTGGTCATCCCCGCCGCGTCATTCAGGTCCGCCGCCGCCTGGTAGTGGCCGACCGCCGCCTTGATGTCCTGCCCGCCCGGCGCCACGCCGAACAGGAAGGCATCGCCCAGCCGGGTCTCGGCGGCGCCCAGCCCGGCGTCGGCGGCGCGCATCAGAAGGTCGAACATCGCCTGCGCATCGCCCCCGGCGCGCGCGATGGTGGCGGCATGAAAAAGCACCTCGGGGTCGGCGTTGTCGGCCTCGGCGGCGACCGCGCAGAACGGCGTGGCGCGCGCCAGCGTCTCCTTTTGCGAGGCCGCATCCACCGCCGCCGCCGGCACGCCTGCGTCCGCCGGCCCGGCAATCGCCAGACACTTGGCCGCCGCCTCGGCCAGCGGGTCGGGGGCGGCCTCGGGGCTGGCCGCCGGGGCCGCAGCCCCGGTTCCGCCATCCGCCATCGCGCCGACCTCGGCGTCACCTTCGGGCTCAGCCTCCGGCGCGGTCCCTGCATCAGCGCCGGGCGCCTCGTCACCGGCCTCTGCCGGGGCCGGCTGGCCGTCGCCGGCGACGAAGGGCACGGCGGCGCCCGCATCGGCGTCCTGCACCGGTTCGCCGTCCGGGGGCGTGCCTTCGGGCGGCGCCTTGAGCGGGATCGCCGCCGCGGCATCGGCGCTTTGCACCGGCGCACCGCCATCCGCGAGCGCCGCCCCCAGCGCCGTGCCCACCGTCGAGCCTGCATCCTGCGCCAGCGCGGCGACGGGCAGCACCAGCCCGAGCGCAACCATTTTCCCAAACACCTTCACGACACCGATCCCCCTTCAGAACACTCCCCAATTGCTAGCCCGGTCGTGGCCATGTGTCCACAGCGCGCCGCGCCGCAACCCCTTGTGCCGAGAGGCGATTGTCTTGCCGCGCCAGACCGGGCAAGGTGCCCAAAACCGCCGCGAACCGCCGGAGCCCGCATTGGACACCACCCCGCGCCAGAGCGCACCGCCCCTGATCCTCGACCTCGACCGCGACCTGATGCGCGGCAACCTGCGCGCCGAAATGTTCTGGGACGCGGTCGGCGACGACTGGCGCGCGCTGCTGGGCCGGCGCGACGGTGTGCTGCCCGACCCGGCCCGCCTGCCCGTCGACGAGGCCGCGCGCAGCGCCGCCGAGGCCGCCCGCGCCGAGGGCCGCGCCGTTCTGCTGGCCGACAGCGGCGCGCCGGAACTGGCCGCCGCGATGGCCGCGCACCTGGGCTGGTTCGACGGGATCGAGCCGGGCCGCGCCCGCACCCCGCCCTCCAGCCCGCCCGCGAAAACGCCGCTCATGCCCACGCTCCTGCGCCAGATGCGGCTGCACCAGTGGGTCAAGAACGTGCTGGTGTTCCTGCCGCTGCTCGCCGCCCATGCCTTCGACCCGGCGTCGCTGGGCTGGGCGGCGTTGGCCTTCGTCGCCTTCGGCCTGATCGCCTCGGGGGTCTACGTGCTGAACGACCTGACCGACCTTGCCGCCGACCGCCGCCACCGCACCAAGCGCAACCGCCCCTTCGCCTCGGGCGCGCTGCCCCTGCGCTTCGGGTTTCCGATGCTGGCCGGGCTGGTCGGCGCGGGGTTCGCGCTGGCCGCCGTCGTCTCGCCGGCGCTGGTCGCGGCGCTGGCGGCCTATTTCCTGCTGACCACCGCCTATTCGATGCACCTCAAGGGCCAGTTGGCGGTCGATATCATCGTGCTGGCGATGCTCTACACCATGCGCATCGTGGCCGGCGCAGCGGCGACCGGTATCGTGCCCTCGGTCTGGCTGCTCAGCTTTTCGGTGTTCGTGTTCCTGTCGCTGGCCGCGGTCAAGCGGCTGGCCGAACTGGTCGACCTCGACAGCCGCCCCGGCGCCAAGGCCGCCGCCGGGCGCGCCTACACCGTCGAGGACCGGCCGATCGTCGCGATGATCGCGACCTCGGCGGGGTTCCTCGCGGTGCTGGTGCTGGCGCTTTACCTCGACACGCCCGAGGTGCGCGCGCAATACGACCAGCCGATGGTGCTCTGGGGCATCTGCCTGGTGCTTTTGTTCTGGATCAGCCGAATCGTCCTGCTCGCCCACCGCGGCCTTGTCGACCAGGACCCGGTGGTGTTCGCCCTGACCGACCGGGTGAGTCGCGTCTCGGCCATCGTCATGGCCGGGCTTTTCGCCGCCGCGATGATCGCCTGACCCCGAAAACGGGGCCTTTTTCGCCCTTCTGCGACGCCCCGCCGCAGCCAAAGGGGCGATTTCGCGCCTTTTGGCCCGGTTTGCGGCGAATATCCGCCAATGGCGCAGAAATCTGCCCATCCTCGAAAAGTGGCATTATTGTGTTCTTAAATTCGAGGGGATACGAGCGCGGACATGATCCGACAAGCTCAGAACACAGTGAAGACCGAGACCAACCGTCCTTGGCCCATGCGCCGGGTCGCGCTTGGCGCGTCCGGGGGGCTCGCGGTTCTGGCGCTGTCCGCCAGCGCCAGCTATCTCGCGGTCGATGCACTCTATCCCCGCTATCTCGCCGCCTTCCACGCCCCGGCCGATCCCGCGCCGCAGCCGGCCCCCAAGGCGACCGCCGAGGAAAAGCCCGCCTTCGTCCTCTACACCAAGCAGACCGTCGGGGTGGACCGGGCCGACTGGACCCCGGCTCTGGCCGCCGACATGACCGCGCCGCGCTGGCCGGGTCTGCCCGAGGAACTGGACGGCGTCCCCGAATTGCGCAGCGCGACGCTGGACGCGGCGGACTGGGGCGACACCGCCCCCGCGACCGCGCCCGCCACGCCGCCGCGCGGCCTGGGCGGCGAGATCGTGATGTCGTCGATGTCCTCGCCGACGATCCCGACCGACGAGATGTCCGCCGGCATGCCCGCGGGGGCGCTGGCCGCCATGGCCGACCTGCCCGGCCGCCTGATCGCCGCCGCCACCCCCGCGGCACTGGCCGCCCTGACCTCCGGCGCGGCCTCCAGCCTCGCCCCGGCGACGCTTGCCTATGGCCGCGCCGATACCCCGGCGCCGGACCAGCCGCAGCCCGAGATCGAACTGGCCGCGCTGACCACCGATATCGACCTCACCCCCGACCTGCGGCCCGAGCCGCGCCCGGAACTGCCGCCCGCCGCCGCTGTTGCGCCTATGGTGACCCCGGCCCCGGACGCGCCGACCGACCTGGCGGTGATGACCTCGCCGCGCCCCGAAGCCCGGCCCGCCGACCTGCGCATCGCCGTGGCGGCACCGGCCCCGGCGGCTACGCCCGCCCCGGTCGCCGCCGCGCCCGAGGCGCAGGTGATCCCCGCCGCCAGCCGCGCGACCCCGCGCGTCTCGGGCAACGGCTGTGGCCGCAACCACGCCCGCGCGATGCCGCGCCGGCCCGCGGGCGCCCCCGCCGCCTCGGCCTTTTTCGCCGCCCTTGGCGACGGATCGGGCGGTGGCCGCGACAACCGCATCATCAACGAGCTGGCCCGCGGCAACATGCCCGCATTCCTGCACGAGCTTGAGCCGGTGGTGTTTCGCGGCCCCGATGCGCGCGGCGCCCAGACCGAGATCGTCATCTGCGTGACGCCCGACTACCTCGCGCTCGGCTCCGACAATGATTTCGTGCGCGTGCCGCTGGGCCTGCCCGCCGCCGCAGCCATCGCCGGGCAGTTCGGCATGACCCTGCCGACCCCGCGCATGGTCGACGCGATCTATGCCCAGGCGCGCGTGCGCCTCAGCCCCGCGCCGATGACGCCGGGCCCGCAGATGTCCTCGACCAGCTATTTCCTGCGCCACAACGCCACCATCGAAGGCCAGCGCCAGGGCCGGGGCGGGCTGATCTCGGGCCACAAGAAAGACGTGGTGATGGCCAGCCGCATGGCATCGAACCCCGGGCGGGTGGCGATCTATGGCTGGCACCGCGCCTCGGGCAACCCGATCCAGCCGGTCTCGACCGTGCACGGGGCCAGCTATGCCGATTACAGCCACGGCATCCGGCTGGTCAGCCGCACCGCCTATCTGAACGGCAAGGCGGTCGATATCGACGAGCTTCTGGGGTCGGGCCGCTATGCCTATCTGCTCAACAGCGATGGCCCGCTGCCGGGCCCGGTGATCCGCATCGCCTCGCGCTGACCTGACCGCAACGACCACGAAAAGACCGCCCGGCACTGCCGCGGCGGTCTATTCTTGTGGCTGCCCCCCGCGCAAACGAAACGCGCCGGAGTCTCCCCCGGCGCGTGCGTCCACGTCGTCCCTGGCAGGCGCTACTTCACGTCACGAAAACACCTGAACCCGAGGTGATAGTTGCGGTGGCTGCCCACCGACATCACCGGGCTGCCGTGCCAGTAGGGTGCGCGCCAGCGGGCCCATTCCTCGTGCGCGCGCACGCTGTCCCAGATGAACCAGCTTCCCTTCATCTCGGTCACGCCCAGCTTGGTCGAACCGCGGCTGGCCATCTGGTCGGGCGCCAGCGGCAGGTTCATGTGCTCGGCGGCGTTGCCCTCGAGGTCATAGACCCCCAGCGCGCTGCGGCAATTCGGGAAGCTCCCCACCGGATAGGTGTTCGAGCCGCACCCGGTCCAGCTTCCGCCGTTGCAGCCGGGCGATTTCTGGCTGCCCTGGGCGCAGATGCCACGCTGCCACTGCGGCCCGTAGGTCCAGTTCTTGACCTGCCCCCACTTGGCGTTATGCCAGGCCCGCATCGCGCCGTGCGAACCCAGGTCGAAGCGGTAGTCTGGCTCCAGCAGCGCCCCCGCCGCCGCGCCTTCCCATTCATGCGCATCGCCCATCCGCTTGCCCTCGGCGGCGCAGACCAGCGCGGCCTCGCGCGCGCTGATCCAGGTCACCGGATAGGCCAGCGGCACGTTGGGATATTCGAACATGTCGACGCAGACCTTGGCATCCTCGGGCTGCTCGGTCGCCGGATCGTAAAGCGGCGCCATGTATTTGCGCCCGCAAATCCGCTCGAACTGCGCGTTGCGGTAGTATTGGTAGGCATCCTGCGGCAGCCGCGCCTGCGCCTCGGCGGGCGTCATCGGATGGCGGGTGATCGCGGGATTGCCCTGGCCGGCCATGCCCGAAGCGTTGAAGATCTCGCGGATGCGGGCGATCTGGCCCGAGGTCACGCCGCGTTTCTCCTGCATCAGGCGAAACATCGCCTCGTTGTTCTCGGCCAGCGTCCCCGCGCCTGCGGGCGCTGCAAACGCCAATCCCAGTGCCAGCCCGAGGGCCGCTATCGCTCCACGCATCGGCTTAGTCCTTTCGCAACAGATAGAAGAAATCCCGGTTGTCCGAGAACCCGACGAAACGCGGAATGCGCCCGCCGTTGTCGCTCGGGTCGCTGTCGGCCATGTAGCGGCTGAGGTGCATCGGCTCGAGCCCGTCGCCCGAGGCGTTCTTGCGATAGACCGCCATATAGGTCAGCTCCGGCGAGTTCATGTCCAGAAGCATCGCATAGTCGCAATCATAGGCCTGGAAGGTGCGCGCCATCGCCGAGGGCGTGACGGAGGAGAAATAGGCGTAGATCAGGAACTTGCGATCGCCCGCGGTCTTGAGGCAGGTGCCCGAACGCAGCGTGCGCAACTGCGCGTCCGCCGAACCGGACCAGTTGCCGCCGCCCCAGGACGTGACCCGGTCGCCCGGCACCGAACGCCCCGCCTCGTCGCGCGTGACCACCGGCACGCCGTTCTGGCGGGCATAGCGGATGCGCGGGATCAGGACGTTGTCGGCCTCGCTCCAGGTCTTCATGTGGACCGAGCCATCGTCGAGCACATAAAGCGTGGCCAGGTTCTCGATCAGCCGGCTGAAGGTCACGCCGTTCGAGATGAAACCGTAGTGGTGCCCCCGGTTGAAGCCCGCGTAGTCCGAGAACCGATAGGCGCCGTGGTCACGCTTGAAGCCGCCGGCAAAGGCGCCGACCACGCGGCTGGTCAAGGACGGCGGCAACATGCCGTTGCGCACCAGCGGGTCGGCGGTGGAAAACCCGTCCGGGCCGGGCAGGTTCCAGTCGCCCGCCTTGCGTTGCGGCCGCGACGACCAGCCCACACCGGGGTGATCGGTGCCCAGTTCATAGCCCAGCTCGAACCGGCCCAGATCGAAGGCCACGAGGTAGACATCGGCGTTCTGCTCGACCCCATCGAGCCAGTTGGCGCCGTTGCGCTCGGCCTGGATCTCCTGCGCCACCATGCCGGGCTGCATCACGCTGGCAAAAACCCCGTCCTGGCCCTCGACCGCATACCAGCTTCCGGCCTCCATGCCGCCCTCGGCGCCGGTCACCGGCAGGCCCATCGCGGTGCGCATCACCGGCTGGCGCGACAGATCGGCGGTGCCAAGGGCCGCCACCACCGCGCCGGTGTCACCGTCATCGACCGTGGTGGCGTTTTCGAGGAAGGCATCCTCGAAGAAGGTGCCCTTGATCAGGTTCACCAGCTTGTCGCCGAACACCACGTTGTTGCGCAGGAAATCCGACACCGCCTCGCGGTTGGTGCGGCTGCCTGAGACGCGGTTGCGCAGATAGATCCTCTGCTCGCAGATCGGCGCGTAGGGCAGCGCACTCTGCGACGCGCGTGCCAGCGCCGAGGGTTCGCCCGCCCAGGGCCGGCAGGTCTCGGCGCCGCCATTGCCCTCGATCATCAGCGCGGGGTCTGCCCCGCCCTCGAGCGACAGGAACCAGGTCTCGGCATCGGCATTCTCGAAGTGAAAGCTCTGCACCCGGCCCTGGCCCTCGGGCGGGACGATTTCCAGCAGGTACCAGCGGTTGACCATCGGGGCCAGCGAGGTCAGGCGCAGCGCGCCGCCATCCGCCGTCGCCACCTCCTCGACCGCGCGCATTGGGGCGAACTCGATCACCGAAGGCACGGTGTCGCCGGAATAGACCTCCCATTGCGCCGCCAGCGTGGCGGCATCGGGGGCCGGAATGCCCTCGGCGCCCGCCAGCGTGGGGGCCAGCGTCGCGGCCAGCGCCGTCGCGCAGCCCGCCGCCATCCCGGCCATGTGTCGGGTCAGACCAGATACCATTCTCAACTCCACTCGTTTCGGGCGTTCGTGACGGGGCCGAAGCGCAAGGCGGCGCACGCGCAGCCTGCGCATTGCCTGTCGGGCCATCCTGCCATCGTTCAAACGCCGATCTCCCTGCCCTCACCCCTGCCGGGTGAATCGCTCTTGTCCGGGCCATTCTACGTGCCGACGCGCCGTCGCCAAGCCCGCGCGGCAAGTCAATCGCAACCGTTGCACGGGTGACGCAGGCCACGGCCCGGCGTCAGTAGTAATAGCCCGAATACTTGTAGCCGTGATCCGCCGCCGTCTGGAAGGTCAGAACCGACAGGATCGCGGTGGTCGGCGCGGCGTGGTCGACCAGTTGTTCATGCGCCGCGCGCACATCGGTCTGAGAGGTCTCGCCGGCGCGCACGCACATCACCACCGCATCGGCCATCGCCGCGACATAGCGTGCATCGACCACCGGGATCAGCGGCGGCGTGTCGATCACGATCACCTCGAAGCTGTGCCGCGCATCCTCGATCAGCCGGCGAAACGCCTCGGACTGGATCGGCTGGTCGGTCGGCGCATCCGGGCGTTGGCGGCCAAAGATCACGCCCACCCGCGAGCGCGGGTCGACATCGTAGCAATCGGCCGCATGCGGGTCTTCGCCCGACTGCATCAGGTATTCGAACAGGCCCGAGGCCGGCGTCACGCCCAACAGCTTGTTCTGCGTCGGCTTGCGCATGTCCGCGTCGATCAACAGCGTGCGCTTGCCCGCCGCCGCATAGGTGCGCGCCAGCGCCAGCGCGGTCACCGATTTGCCTTCGGCCGGGATCGCCGAGGTGACCATCACCATCCGCGACCCTTCCGCATCCGCCGGCGAGAACCGGTCGATATTGGCGCGCAGCCGGCGCAGGCTTTCGGAATACTGCGACATCGGCGCGTCGATGATGATGTCGGCCACGCCCAGTTGCTCGACGCTCTGGGTCGCCTTCGGCAGGACCGAGGCGACCTTGGCGGGGATCACGTTGGCCAATTGGTTGGCCGAGTGGATGCCGCCGACATAGTATTCGCTGACAAAGGCCAGCCCGACGCCAAGCCCCAGCGACGCCACCAGCGCCAGCGCCAGGATCATCCTGGTATTGGGGAACGACGCCCCCGACGGCGCGATCGCCTGCGACACCACGCGGCTGTCGGCCACCTGCACCAGCGCCTGCGCCTCGAGGTCGCGCATCCGGGTCAGCAGCGTGTCGTACTGGCGCTGCGCGATGGTCGCTTCCTGCTGCAACCCGTAGATCTCCGACAGGGTTTCCGCCGACAGATCGCCCGCCAGAAGCTCGCGCCGGATGTCGTCGCGCAACTGGTCGCCGGTCGAGGACAGCCCCATCACCTCGTCGCGCAGGGATGCCACCGCCGCCTCGCCCTCGCGGGCCAGCTGCGCCTCGATCTCCTTCAGACCGGCGCGCAGATCGACCGCCGCATCGCTGCCCTCGGCGGTCTGCCCCAGCCGCGCCGCAAGATTGGCGCGCTGGCCCTCCAGCGCGGCCAACGCCTCGTTGCCCAGCCGGTCGGCCAGCGCCGACCAGTCGCGCTCTGCCAGCGCCGAGGCCGCGTCGTCGGCGGTGACCTTGGCCGCCAGCCGGCTGGCATTGGCCCGCTCGAGCCGCGCGCGCAGCGCCGCCACCGCGTCCGAGCCGCTTTCGCGTTCCAGCCGCGCCAGGTTGTCGTCGATATAGGTCGCAAGCGCCGCATCCGACCCCGCCAGCGCGCGCTGCGCCGCGGCCAGTTGCGCCTCGAGCACGTCGCGCGCGTCGAGGAAACTCTGCGACTTGGCCTCGACCTGAAGCCGGATGTAGGTCGCCGCCACCACATTGGCCAGCGACGCCGCGCGCTCCGGGTCTTCGGCCGTCACCGACAGCGCGATCAGGTTGGTCATGCCCCGCCGGCGCACGTCGACCGCGTCGCGCAGCCGGCTCAACGTCTGGTTGAGCAGCAGCGCCCCCTGCGCCTCGGACCCGCGCGCGCCGATCCCCACCGCCTGCTTGAACTTGTCCAGCAGCGACAGCGTCGGCCCGAACTCCGCATCCCGGGTCAGGTCGGCGGCCTCGATTACCGCCAGAAGCACCGAGTCCGAGCGCAGGATCTCGACCTCGCTCTCGATCAGCGAACTCGCCATGCTGGCGTTCACCGACCCGTCAAGCTCCGGCGACAAAAGGTTTTTCTGCGCCGGATCGACCAGGATCAGCGTGGTGGACGTATACAGCGCCGTCGCCTGGGCAAGGTAGAGAAACGCGACCCCGAGCACGATCGCCACGGTCAGGACGATCAGCCGATAACGCCGCCGCAGGATCGAAACCATCTCGCGAAGATCAATTTCTGCGCCGTCCGTTTCGTCCATCGACCGATCCTGAACCACAAGTTGTCTCTTGCCTACTTAGCCGGGATCGCCGGCCAGGCCAACCGACGATGTTCCGCCCCGCCGTTTTCGTCGCACGCGGCCCCGGCGTGGTCGCGCAAAGCAAAAGGCCGCGCCGGGGCGCGGCCTTTCCTGTCATGTCCGGCGGGCCTAGTTCAGCGCCGCGTCGGTGATTTCCAGCGTGTAGGCGCCGACCGGTTCGGCGGTGATCACCGGGTCCGAACCACCGGCCAGCAGCGTCGCCACCGTGCGCTCGTAGTCGGCCGGGTCCAGCGCCCCGTCCGATCCGGCGGTCAGCTTGGCGACCTCTTTCATCATGCGGATCTGGTGCTGTTCGGTCTGGGCGCCGGTCTCGTCATATTCGAGCACGATCATCGCGGCGTCTTCCGGGTTTTCCTCGGCCCATTTCCAACCCTTCATCGAGGCCCGCACGAAGCGCACCATCTTGTCCTTGAACTCCGGGTCTTCGAGGTTCTCCTCGAGCACGTAAAGCCCGTCCTCCAGCGTCGCCACGCCCTGATCCTCATACTTGAAGGTCACCAGGTCGTCGGCCGAGATGCCGGCGTCGATCACCTGCCAGTATTCGTTGTAGGTCATGGTCGAGATGCAGGCCGCCTGTTTCTGCAACAGCGGATCGACGTTGAAGGCCTGCTTCAGCACCTCGACGCCATCCTCGCCGCCCTCGGTCGGGATGCCCAGATGCGCCATCCAGCTCAGGAACGGGTATTCGTTGCCGAAGAACCACACGCCCAGCGTGTTGCCCGGAAAGTCGTCGGGGCTGGTGATGCCGGTCTCCTTGAGGCAGGTCAGCATCATGCCCGAGCTCTTGAACGGCTGCGCGATGTTGACCACCGGCGCGCCCTGTTCGCGGGCCGCCAGCGCCGAGGGCATCCAGTCGACCATCACATCGGCCCCGCCGCCCATCAGCACCTGCACCGGGCCAATGTCCGGGCCGCCCGGCAGGATCGTGACATCCAGCCCCTCGTCCTCGTAATAGCCGTTCTCCAGCGCCACGTAATAGCCGCCGAACTGCGCCTGCGTGACCCATTTCAGTTGCAGTCGCACCTCGTCGGCGGCCATCGCCGCCGTGGTGCCCAGCGCCAGGATCCCCATCGCCAGTGTCAGTTTTTTCATTCGTCTTCTCCCTGTTGAATGACGGTTGTTTCTCAACCCCGTTGTGAGGGGTGCCAGAAGGTCACCCCCTTCTCGATCAGCGCAACCGCGCCGTAGAACGCGCTGCCCGCCAGCGCCGCCACCGCGATCTCGGCCCAGACCATGTCGAGGCCCATCCGCCCCACCTCGGTCGAGATGCGAAAGCCCATGCCCTTGACCGGGCTGCCGAAGAACTCGGCCACGATAGCACCGATCAGGGCCAGCGTGGTCGAGATTTTCAGCCCGTTGAAGACGAACGGCATCGCCGCCGGCAGCCGCAGTTTGAACAGCGTTTGCAGGTAGCTGGCCGAATAGGTCTTCATCAGGTCGCGCTGCATCGCGGAGGAGGCCGCCAGCCCCTCGACCGTGTTGACCAGCATCGGAAAGAACACCATCGCCACCACCACGGCCGATTTCGACTGCCAGTCGAAGCCAAACCACATCACCAGGATCGGCGCGGTGCCGACAATGGGCAGGGCGGCGACGAAATTGCCCACCGGCAAAAGGCCCCGTTGCAGGAATTTCGACCGGTCGATGGCCACCGCCGTCAGGAAGGCCGCGCCGCAGCCGATGGCATAGCCCGACAGCGCCCCCTTGACGATGGTCTGGACGAAATCGACCCACAGGATCGGCAGGCTGGTGGCGAACTTGGCCGCGATGGCACTGGGCGGCGGCAGGATCACGCTCGACACCTCCAGCCCGCGCACCAGCGCCTCCCAGACCACCAGGATGGTGACGCCGAAGATCGTCGGCACCAGCAGCTTGCCCAAACGGGTCTCGGACAGCGGATGCCGGGCCAGCCAGGAATTGAGCGCTATGGCCGCGACCCAGAAGACGAAGGCAAAGACGACCCAGCCCATCACACCGCCCCCATCCGCCGCAGCGTCAGCCGCTGCACCAGCCCGATGATCCCGACCAGCCCGGCGGCCAGGATCGCCGCGGCGAACAGCGCCGACCAGATCTGGATGGTCTGGCCGTAATAACTGCCGGTCAGCATCCGCGCGCCCAGCCCGCGGATCGCCCCGGTCGGAAGCTCGCCGACGATGGTGCCGACCAGGCTGGCCGCCACGCCGACCTTGAGCGAGGCGAAAAGATACGGCAGCGACGCGGGAAACCGCAGCTTCCACAACGCCTGCGGCTTCGAGGCATTATAGGTGCGCAGCAGGTCGAGCTGCATCGCATCCGGGCTGCGCAGCCCCTTCACCATGCCGACCACCACCGGGAAGAAACTCAGATAGGCCGAGATGATCGCCTTTGGCACCAGCCCGGTGATGCCGATGGAGTTCAGAACCACGATGATCATCGGCGCGATGGCGATGATCGGGATGGTCTGGCTGGCAATCGCCCAGGGCATCACCCCCATGTCCATCGACCGGCTGTGCACGATCCCGATGGCCAGAAGGATGCCCGCGCCGGTGCCGAAAACAAACCCCAGCATGGTGGCCGACAGGGTGATCCAGCCGTGAAACACCAGGCTGCGCTTCGATGTCGGCTTCATCATCGCCGTGGTCTTCCACAGCTCGGCCACGATCTGGTGCGGCGCCGGCAGCTTGGGCCGCTCCTGGCTCCAGGTATCCGCGATCAGTTCGGACGTGCTCAGCGTAGTCCCCGCCCGCGCCGCCTGATCGCGCGCCCATTGCGCGTTCATCCCGATGGCCGCGCCGTACCAGATCACCACGATGGCCGCGACCATGGTGAGAATGGGAATGACCGACCTCATGCGCCGGCCTCCGGCATCGCGGCCATCCTAGTCATAGGCATGCCCCGCCCTCAGCCCCTCGCGCACCCGATGCGCGACTGCCAGGAACTCCGGCGTGTCGCGGATGCCCAGCGGGCGGTCCCTCGGCAGCGGGCTGTCGATCACGTCGCTGATCCGCCCGGGGCGCGGGCTCATCACCACGATCTTGGTCGACAGATACACCGCCTCGGGGATCGAGTGGGTGACGAAACCGATGGTCTTTTCCGTGCGCGCCCACAATTCGAGCAACTGCTCGTTGAGGTGGTCGCGCACGATCTCGTCCAGCGCCCCGAAAGGTTCGTCCATCAGCATGATGTCGGCATCGAACGCCAGCGCGCGGGCGATCGAGGCCCGCTGCTGCATGCCGCCGGACAACTGCCAGGGATACTTCTTGCCGAACCCGTCCAGATCGACCAGTTCCAGCACCTTCTCGACACGCGCATCGCGCTCGGACCGCGGATAGCCCATGATCTCCAGCGGCAGCTTGATGTTGCCGGCAATCGTGCGCCACGGATAGAGGCCGGCTGCCTGAAAGACATAACCATAGGCGCGCTCGCGCCGTGCCTCGTCAGGTGTCATGCCGTTCACCGTGACGCTGCCGCCGGTGGCCTGCTCAAGCCCGGCGATCACGCGCAGGAACGTGGTCTTGCCGCAGCCCGAGGGGCCGATGAAACTGACGAATTCGCCCTTCTCGATGGCAAGATCGACGCCCTTCAGGGCCTGGATCGGCCCGTCGCTGGTCTGGAATGTCAAATCGAGACCCCTGGCCTCGATCACCGGTTTTGTCGTCACGCAGCCCGTCCCCACAATTTTGCCTCGGCGAATTCCACCGAATTTCCCGCCGGATCGCGCAGATAGATCGAACGCGCGCCGTTCGGCCAATGAAAATCCGCCTCGATTTCGATGTCCGCCGCCTTTAGCCGCGCGGCCCAACCGTCCAGCGCCTCGCCCGGCACGCGAAAGCAGATATGCCCCGGCCCCACCGCCCCGTGCGGCGGCACCGGCAGCTTGCCCGACCCCGGCGGCACCTTGGTCTCATCGGCCACGAAGGCCAGCACGATGGTCTCGCCGCAGCGAAAGAACACATGCCGCGGATCGTGCCGGGTCACCACCTCGAGCCCGACAAGCCCGTGATAGAACCGCTCTGCCGCGTCGAGGTCGTCGACGTAGACCGCGGCCTCCAGCACGCCCTCGGGCGGGGCCAGGGGGGCGCTTTTGGTCATACCCCGGTCGCCGGAATGCCCGTGCGCTTGACCGGCTGCGGCGCGGTCAGCGCCTTCCACTGCGACAGCGCCTTGTTGACCGTGCCATTCGGCTCGCGCGCCACGAACTCGCCATGCCCCTCGCGCTGGCGCATCTCGCCGTCATGCACCGCGACATGCCCGCGCGTCAGCGTGAAGCGCGGCAGGCCCTTGACCTTCTGGCCCTCGAAGACGTTGTAATCAATGGCAGATTGCTGCGTCTTGGCGGTGATGGTCTTTTCCTTCTCCGGGTCCCAGACCACGATATCGGCATCCGCCCCGACCAGGATCGCGCCCTTCTTGGGATAGCAGTTGAGGATCTTGGCGATGTTGGTCGAGGTCACGGCAACGAACTCGTTCAACGTCAGCCGCCCGGTCGCCACCCCATGCGTCCACAGCATCGGCATCCGGTCCTCGAGCCCGCCGGTGCCGTTCGGGATCTTGGTGAAATCGCCCACGCCATAGCGTTTCTGCTCGGTGGTAAAGGCACAGTGGTCGGTCGCCACCACCGACAGGCTGCCCGATTGCAGCCCGGCCCACAGGCTGTCCTGATGCTTCTTGTTGCGGAACGGCGGGCTCATCACCCGGCGCGCGGCATGGTCCCAGTCGGTGTTGAAATACTCGCTCTCGTCCAGCGTCAGATGCTGGATGAGCGGCTCGCCCCAGACCCGCTTGCCCTGCATCCTGGCCCGCCGGATCGCCTCGTGGCTTTCCTCGCAGGAGACATGCACGACGTAAAGCGGCGCACCGGCCATGTCGGCGATCATGATGGCGCGGTTGGTCGCCTCGCCCTCGACCTGGCTGGGCCGCGAATAGGCATGCGCCTCCGGCCCGGTGTTGCCCTCGGCCAACAGCCGCGCCGACAATTCCGCCACCACGTCGCCGTTCTCGGCATGAACCATCGGCGTCGCGCCAAGCTCGGCCAGCCGGCTGAAACTGGCGAAAAGCTCGTCGTCGTTCACCATCAAGGCACCCTTGTAGGCGAGGAAATGCTTGAAGGTGTTGATGCCGCGCTCCTTGACGACCGTTTCCATGTCGTTGAACACCTGCTCGCCCCACCAGGTCACCGCCATGTGAAACGAATAATCGCAGCTTGCCCGGGTCGACTTGTTGTCCCAGCGCTTCAAGGCATCAAGCAGGCTCTCTCCCTGATTGGGCAGCGCGAAATCCACCACCATCGTGGTCCCGCCCGACAAGGCCGCGCGTGTCCCGCTCTCGAAATCGTCCGAGGAATAGGTGCCCATGAACGGCATTTCCAGATGCGTATGCGGGTCGATCCCGCCGGGCATCACGTAACAGCCGGTCGCATCCAGCTCCTCGTCGCCGCGCAGGCCGACGCCGATCTCGACGATCTTGCCGCCCTCGACCAGCACATCCGCCTTGTAGGTCAGATCGGCGGTGACGACTGTTCCGTGCTTGATGACTGTGGTGCTCATCTCATCTCTCCCTGTAACGTCTTCTGGCGCGTTTTACCTTCATCTTGGCGAAAATACTCCGGGGGTCCGGGGGTAGAACCCCCGGCGCGTCGGCGCGCCCCGCGCGCCGACCCATCCTCACTCCACGATCTCCGCCGTCTCGACCACCGCGTGCATCAGCACATCCGCCCCCGCGACGGCCCAGTCCTTGGAAATCTCCTCGGCCTCGTTGTGCGACAGCCCGTCGACACAGGGGCACATCACCATCGCGGTCGGCGCCACCCGGTTGATCCAGCAGGCATCGTGCCCAGCGCCCGAGATCAGGTTCATGTGGCTGTAGCCCAGCCGCTCCGCCGCCGCGCGCACCGCCGAAACGCAACCCGCGTCGAACTCGACCGGATCGAAGCCGCCGACCTTCTCGAATTCCACGCCCAGCCCCATCGCGGTGCATATCTCCTGCGCCTCGCTGCGCAGCCGCGCCTCCATGTCCTCGATCACTGAAAGCTCGGGCGAGCGGAAATCGACCGTGAAGACCGCCGTGCCGGGGATCACGTTGCGCGAGTTCGGAAACACCTCGATATGCCCCGCCGCCCCCACCGCGTGCGGCGCGTGGCTGAGCGCGATGCGGTCGACCGCGTCCAGTATCCGCGCCATGCCGAGGCCCGCGTTCTTGCGCATCGGCATCGGGGTGGAGCCGGTGTGGCTTTCCTTGCCCGTCACCGTCACCTGGGTCCAGCTCAGCCCCTGGCCATGTGTCACGACGCCGATATCCTTGCCCTCGGCCTCCAGGATCGGCCCCTGTTCGATATGCAATTCGAACATCGCATGCATCTTGCGCGCGCCGACCTCCTCGTCGCCGACCCAGCCGATCCGCTTCAACTCATCGCCGAACTTTTTGCCCTCATGGTCCTCGCGCGCATAGGCCCAGTCCTGATCGTGCACCCCTGCGAACACGCCCGAGGCCAGCATCGCCGGGGCAAAGCGCGTGCCTTCCTCGTTGGTCCAGTTGGTCACCACGATCGGGTGCTTGGTCCTGATGCCAAGGTCATTGAGCGAGCGCACGATCTCCAACCCGCCCAGCACCCCCAGCACGCCGTCATACTTGCCGCCCGTCGGCTGGGTGTCGAGGTGGCTGCCGACATAGACCGGCAGCGCGTCCGGGTCGGTGCCGGGGCGGGTGGCGAACATGTTGCCCATCGTGTCCACGCCCATCGAACACCCGGCCTCTTCGCACCATTTCTGGAACAATGCCCGCCCCTCGCCATCGGCATCGGTCAGGGTCTGGCGGTTGTTGCCGCCGGCCACGCCGGGGCCGATCTTCGCCATCTCCATCAGGCTGTCCCACAACCTATCGCCATTGATTCGCAGGTTCTCGCCGGGAGCGGCCATGTCAGTCTCCTGTTGTCTGGGGAATGCGGCAGGGATACGGGGCGCGACCGCGCGCGCAAACGGCGCAACACCCCGCCGGTCGCACTGCGCCGGTCCTGTCGCTCAGCATGGCCAGCAACGCCACGTCTCTCCCCGTGTCCTGCGGCGGCGATCCGGCCCCGTTCGGGGCCGCCCGCGCCGATCCATTTGTTCTAAGCCGGCGTTTTTATCAGCCGGTCAATTCAAGACTAACGCGCGGCCTTCACCAGTCAAGCGCCCAGCACCCTACTGCCCGCGCGAAATGCACGCCAGCGGGTCGCCCGCCGGGTTGTTGGGATGCTGAAGCCAGGTGCGCTTGTCGTCCTTGGCCGGGATCGTCATGCCGGTGCGCAGATCGACCTCGCCGGGTTCGAGCACGCGCATGGTGATGCAGTCCTCCACTGGGCAGACGTTGACGCAGAGGTTGCAGGCGACGCATTCGTCGTCCTTCACCGTGAACACCCGCCCCGGCCCCATCTCGATGGCCTGGTGCGAGGTGTCCTCGCAAGCCGCATAGCACCGTCCGCACTTGATGCACAGGTCCAGGTCGATCTCGGCCTTGGTGACGTAGTCGAGGTTCAGGTGCTGCCAGTCAGTGACCTTGGGCGTGGCCTTGCCGATGAAGTCGGCGGTCGAAACGTAACCCTTTTCGTCCATCCACTGGCTCAGCCCCGAAATCATCTCCTGCACGATGTGGAAACCATAGGTCATGGCCGCGGTGCAGACCTGCACGTTGCCCGCCCCCAGCGCCATGAACTCGGCCGCGTCGCGCCAGGTGGTGATGCCGCCGATGCCCGAGATCGGCAGCCCCGCCGTCTTCGGGCTGCGCGCGATCTGGGCCACCATGTTCATCGCAATGGGTTTCACCGCCGGGCCGCAATAGCCGCCATGCGTACCCATGCCGTCGATCATCGGTTCCGGGCACATCTCGTCGAGGTTCACGCTGGTGATCGAGGTGATCGTGTTGATCAGGGAAACCGCGTCCGCCCCGCCGCGCTTGGCGGCCTCGGCGGGCATGCGGATATCGGCGATGTTGGGCGTCAGCTTGACGATGCAGGGCATGTCCGAGTGTTTCTTGACCCAGCCCGCGATCTGCTCGACATAGTCCGGCACCTGCCCGACCGCCGAGCCCATGCCGCGCTCCGCCATGCCGTGCGGGCAGCCGAAGTTCAGCTCGACCCCGTCCGCGCCGGTGGTCGACACCGCGTCGAGGATCCTGGCCCAGGCGTCTTCTTCCACCGGCACCATCAGGCTCACGACGATGGCGCGGTCCGGGTAGTCCTGCTTGACGCGCTTGATTTCCTCGAGGTTGATCTCGAGCGAGCGATCCGTGATCAGTTCGATGTTGTTCAGGCCCAGAAGCCGCCGGTCAGCCCCCCAGATCGCGCCGTAACGCGGGCCCGAGACGTTGACGATCGGCGGCCCCGCCTCGCCCAGCGTTTTCCACACCACACCGCCCCATCCGGCCTCGAAGGCGCGGCGGACGTTGTATTCCTTGTCGGTCGGCGGTGCCGAGGCCAGCCAGAACGGGTTGGGGGATTTGATCCCGATGAAGTCCGTGGTCAGGTCTGCCATGTCTCAGCTCCCCATCAGGCTTGCGTGGATGTCTTCGGCGGCATCGCGCCCGTGCGCCACGGCGGTCACGGTCAGATCCTCGCCGCCGGTGGCGCAGTCACCCCCGGCCCAGACCCCCGCGACCGACGTGCGCCCGGTCTCGGTGATGGCGATCTTGCCGCCCTCGGTCTTCAGCGACGCCGCGTCGCCCAGCTTCTGGCCGATGGCCTTCAGCACCTGGTCGGCGGCAAGGGTGAAGCCGTCGCCGGTGGGCTTGGCGTCGTCGTCGGTATAGTCGAACTCGACCGCCTCGACCTGCGCGGCCCCGACGATACGCTTGGGCGCGGCGTGGTCGATGATGCGCACGCCCTTGGCGGCGGCAAGGTTCTGTTCATACTCCGATGCCGGCATCGCCTCGCGGCCCCGGCGGTAGACCAGCGTCACCTCCTCGGCACCCAGCAGTTTCGCCTGCACGGCAGCGTCGATGGCGGTCATGCCGCCGCCGATCACCACCACGCGTCGGCCCACCGGCAGCTTGGACAGATCGTCCGACTGGCGCAGGTCGGCGATGAAATCAACCGCGTCGCGGACCCCCTCCAGCCCGGCCCCGTCGATACCCAGGTCATTGACCCCGGCCAGCCCGATCCCGAGGAACACCGCGTCGTGATCCTTCACCAACCCGTCAAGGCTGAGCGTGTTGCCCAGCGCCGCCCCGGTGGTCAGCTCGATGCCGCCGATGCCCATCAGCCACTCGACCTCGCGCGCCGCGAAATCCTCGACTGTCTTGTAAGACGCGATGCCGTATTCGTTGAGACCCCCCGGCTTGGGCCGCGCATCATAAAGCTTCACGTCATGGCCATGCATCGCCAGCCGATGCGCGCAGGCCAGCCCCGCCGGCCCCGCGCCCACAACCGCCACCGTCTTGCCGGTCGGCGCGGCGCGCTCGTAGGGCTGCGGACCCTTCTCCATCAGCGTATCGGTAGCAAAGCGTTGAAGCCGCCCGATCTGCACCGGGTCGCCCTCGGCGTCCATGCGCACGCAAGCCTCTTCGCACAGGGTCTCGGTCGGGCAGACCCGCGCGCACATGCCGCCCAGGATGTTCATGTCCAGAATGGTCCTGGCCGCGGCTTCCGGCGTGCCGGTGGCGATCTGGCGGATGAACAGCGGAATGTCGATGGTGGTCGGGCACGCCTCCATGCAGGGCGCGTCATAGCAGAAATAGCAGCGATCAGCTGCCACCGCGGCCTCGTGGGCGTCAAGCGGCGGGTGCAGGTCGGCAAAATTGTCGGCCAGGACCGGGGGCGGCAAACGCCCCGCGACCACGCCGGGCGTCGTCGGCGAATGGGTCACATCGTTCTCCCTGTCGGTGTCGTTTGTTGTTTTGTTTTGCCAGAGCGTGGCACGGAACAATTCTTTTATCAAACGGAATGTTTTATCGGATGGTAAATTTTTTCCACGACCCTCCGCCGCCACCCGTCAGACGGCAAAAGACCCGCACCCCTCGCGGAATGCGGGCCGTCAGTCCACCTTTCGGCGGCTAGTTGGTTATGATCTCCGGCCCCATCGCGCTGGTCGGCAGCCAGGTCGACAGCCACGGGATATAGGTGACCATGATCAGGAAGATGAAGAGCACGCCCAGGAACGGCAGCGCCGCCTTGACCACCTTCATCATCGGCATCCCGGCCACGCCCGAGGTGACGAACAGGTTCAGCCCCACAGGTGGCGTGATCATCCCGATCTCCATGTTCACCACCATGATGATCCCGAGGTGGATCGGGTCCACCCCAAGCTCGATGGCAATCGGAAACACCAAGGGTGCGACGATCACGATCAGCCCCGACGGCTCCATGAACTGCCCGCCGATCAGCAGGATCACGTTGACCACGATCAGGAACATGATCTTGCCAAAGCCCGCCGACAGCATGGCATTGGCGATGCTCTGCGGGATCTGCTCGTCGGTCAGCACGTGTTTCAGGATCAGCGCGTTGGCGATGATGAACATCAGCGTGATGGTCAGCTTGCCCGCATCGAACAGCGTGGCGCGGGTGTCGGGGTGAAACAGCGCCGTGACCAGCGCCTGCGGCTTTTTCCACAGCGCGATCTTGCCCGCCCCGTCCCGGTCCGCCAGCGGCCCCATGTCGCGATAGACGAAGCTGGCCACGATGAAGGCATAGACGCTGGCCACGGCGGCGGCCTCGGTCGGGGTAAAGATCGCGCCGGTCACGCCGGGGATGCCGTAGATCCCGACCATGATGATGACGATCAGCAAAAGCCCCCAGATCGCATCGCGAAACGACGCCCCGACCTCGCGCCAGCCGGCCCAGTCGCCCTTGGGCATGCCCTTGATCGTGGCGATCACATAGATCGCCACCATCAGCATGAACCCGGCCAGAAGCCCCGGGATGACACCGGCCAGGAACATCCGGCCCACCGAGACCTCGACCGACGAGGCATAGACCACCATCACGATGGAGGGCGGGATGAGGATGCCCAGCGTGCCCGCGTTGGCGATCACGCCGGCGGCGAATTCCTTGGTATAGCCGACCTGCCGCATCGCCGCGATGACGATGGAGCCGATGGCGACCACGGTGGCGGGCGACGACCCCGACAGGGCCGCGAACATCATGCAGGCGAACACGCCCGCAATCGCCAGCCCGCCGCGAAAATGCCCGACCACGGCGATGGCAAAGCGGATGATCCGCTGCGCCACGCCGCCGGTCGACATGAAGGAAGACGCAAGGATGAAGAACGGGATGGCGAGCAGCGTGTAGTGCCCCGCCATCGCTTGGTAGAAACTCTGCGCCACCGAGGCCAGCGAGGTTTCCGAGAACACCAGCAGAAAGACGATGGAACTCAGGCCCAGCGACACCGCGATCGGCACGCCGACCAAGAGCAGCCCGACGATCATCAGGAAAAGCAGAACCACATCCATGTCAGGCGTCCTTTTGAGAATGGGCCAGCGCGTCGATCTCTTCCTCGACCTCGTGGCTGACGATCAGCGTGCCGGATTCGCCGCGCAGGATGCGGATGGTCGCCTGCACATAACGGATCAGCAGCAGCGCCGCGCCGATGGGCAGGATCGCATAGGGAATGACGCGCGGCAGCTTCTCGTATTCCTCGCCCTGGTTGATCAGACCCTCTAGGAACCTGAGAAACCCGGGCATCGGCACCTGGTCGGTGACATAGAAGGCGCGGTCGCGGGTGGTCTCGTCGAACCCGACCGGGAACCAGCGGCCCTCGGTCTGGTAGAGCCCGGCGAACGGCGCCCAGTAATCCCACGCCCCCTTGAGCAGCAACAGCGAATAGGCCAGGCAGATCGCGGCGGAAAACAGCGCCACGCCATGCGCCAGGCGTTTGGGCATGATCCCGGTCAGCGCATCGACGCCCAGATGCGCGGTGACGCGAACCGCAAAGCTGATGCCGAACAGCACCAGCCAGGCGAACAGGATCAGCGTGACCTCGAGCCCCCAGATCAGCGACGAGTTGAAGACATAGCGCAACACCACGTTCACGAAGGTCACGGCGGTCATCAGCCCCAGGATCAGGGCGATGGCGTTTTCCTCGAAGCCTCTGAAACTCCGGCGCTGGCTCATGCCGGCCCCTCCCCCTTGCCGGGCCTCTTGTCAGGCCCTTTGTTTCGGCGTCGGGCGGCCCGTGTGCCGGACCGCCCGAGCCTTGCCCGATTACATCGAGGCGTTGATTTCCTGCGCCGCGGCGATGTTGTCGGCGCCCACGTCGGCCTCGAACTGGCTCCACACCGGCTTCATCGCGTCGACCCAGGCCTGACGCTGCTCGTCGGTCAGCTCGCGGATCACGCCACCGGCATCGAGGATCGCCTGACGCGCGGCATTGTCCACTTCGGCCACGGCGGCGTTACGCTCGTCCGTCACCTCGGCCAGGATGGTCAGCACCTGGTCCCTGACCGCCGGATCGAGGCTGTCGAGCCAGTCGACCGAGGCCACGACCATGTAGTCGAGCAAGCCGTGGTTGGTCTCGGTGATGCCGTCCTGCACCTCAAAGAACTTCTGGCCGTAGATGTTCGACCACGAATTCTCCTGCCCGTCGACAACGCCGGTCTGCAGCGCGCCGTAGACCTCGGAGAACGCCATCGGCTGCGGCGAGGCATTCAGCGCCTCCATCTGCGCCACCAGCACGTCCGAGGGTTGCACCCTGAACTTCAGCCCGGCGGCGTCCTCGGGCATGAGCAGCGGCTTGTTGGCCGAGAACTGCTTGAGCCCGTTGTGCCAGAACTCCAGCCCCTGCAGGCCGCGGCGCACCATCGCGTCCTTCATCGCCTCGCCGGTGGGCGAGTTCTGGAAGGCCTCGACCGCGTCCATGTTCTTGAACATGAACGGCAGATCGAAGATGCGGAACACCTTGGTGAAGGTCTCGAACTTCGACAGCGACGGGGCGGCGAACTGAACGTCGCCCTGCAACATCGCCTCGAGCACCTGGTCGTCGTTGTAGAGCGTCGAGTTGGGATAGACCTCGACGCAGGCGGTGCCGTCCATCTCGGCGTTGACACGCTCCATGAACAGGTTGGCGGCGATGCCCTTGGGGTGCTTGTCGGTGTTGGTGACGTGGCTGAACTTCATCACGATCTCGCCGTCGTCGCACTTGGTCGGGTCGGCCATGGCGGCGCCGGCAAAGGCGGTGGCGGCAAGGGTGAGGGCCGAAACGGCCGTGGTCAGGTTCTTCATAGTGTCTCCTCCCGAGGGATGACGAATTTGATAGAGTCAGCGCCCGTTCGGGCACCTGCCCGCATTAGGGATGAGCACGCGACACCACTCAAGCAAATGTTACCCGGCGCTTTCGGGGCCGGTTTTTCGGTTTTCTTTCCGCTGCTTGCGCCAGGCGCAGGGCAGCCATGTGCCGCCGGCATGGCGAAATCCCGCACAGGTGGGCCCGCCGCCTGTGTGAAAATCCGCACAGTCAGCGCCGGTAGTCCTCGGGCCGAATCCCGTGCCGCGCCAGCTTGTCGTAGAAGGTCTTGCGCGGCAGTTTCAGCGCCCGCGCGGTCTCGCTCGCCGCGCCCCGGTGCCGGGTCAGCGCCTCGATCAGCAATGAGCGTTCGACCTGCGCCATGCGCTCTACCAGCCCCATCTCGGCGCTCTCGCCCGCCTCGCTCAGCCCCAGCGCGAACCGCATCGCCGCGTTCATCAGCGAGCGCGAGTTGCCCGGCCAGTCCTGCGCCATCAGCCGCGCGGTGACCTCGGGGCCGATATCGGGCACCGGCAGGGCCGCCTGTTCGCAGGCCTGGGCAACGAAATGGCGAAACAGGGCCGGGATGTCCTCGGCGCGTTCGCGCAACGGCGGGATGCGCACCCGCATCACGTCGAGCCGGTAGTAGAGATCGGCATTCATCCGCCCCTCGGCCACCGCCGCCTCGAGATCGCGGGTGCTGCCCGCGATCACCCGCGCGCGCCCGCTTTCGTCCAGCAACTCGACCAGCGTGAACTGCGCCGCCGGGTCCAGCCCGCAGATCTCGTCCAGAAACAGCGTGCCGGTGCCCGCCTCGCCCAGCGCGCGCACCACGTCGCCCGGCGTCAGCGCGGGCGCGGGCAGTTTCACGAAAGGCCGGGTCGCGGCGCCCGACATCAGGTGAATGACCTCGGCCAGTTTCGAGGTGCCGGTGCCCGCCTCGCCCAGGATCAGCACCTCGGCCTGGGTGCGCGCCGCCGCCCGCGCCTGGGCGCGCAGATCCTCGGCCTGCCGCGACTGCCCGACCAGCAGCCGTTGCGCCGCGTCGCCCTGTTCGGCCTGCCGCCGCAGGCGCCGGTTCTCCAGCACCCGCGCCCGGCGGCTCAGCGCCTTTTCCACCACCGCCAGCAGGTCCTGCGGCCCGCAGGGCTTTTCCAAGAACTCGAACGCCCCCGCCGCCATGCCGCGCACCGCCATCGGGATATCGCCCTCGCCGGTCAGGAAGATCACCGGCAGGTCGGCATCGACCGTCTGCACATGCGCCAGCAGGTCGAACCCGTCCTTGCCCGGCATCCGTATGTCGCTGACCACCACCCCGTCAAAACCCGGCGCGATGTGGTCCTTGGCCTCGATATAGCTGCCTGCCAGCACCGGCTTCAGCCCGGCCAGTTCCAGCGTCTGCCCCAGCGCCTCGCGCACCGCGCGGTCGTCGTCGACCAGAAGAACCGAAGCGCTCATGCCGCGACCTCCTGCCCGGCGGGCACCAACTCGACGGTAAAGACCGCACCGCCGCCCGGATGGTTGGCCCCCCGGATCGCGCCGCCGAAGCTCTGCACCAGCCCGTATGAAATCGACAGGCCCAGCCCCATGCCCTCGGCCGCCCCCACCGCCTTGGTGGAATAGAACGGGTCGAACATGCGCTCCGGCTCGGCGATGCCCGGCCCGGTGTCGCGCACCGACAGGCTGACATGCGATCCCGTATGGTCGAGCGTGATGGAAATCTCGCGCCGGTCGCTGTCCACCATCGCGTCGGCGGCGTTGGACACCAGGTTCATCACCACCTGCTGCAACCGCACCTCGCCGCCGCGCACCATCACCGGCCCGGTCGGCGGCACCCAGTCCAGCGTCACGCCGCCCGACTTGAGCTTGGGCCGGGCCAGGTCCAGCGCCGCCTCGATCACCTGCACCATGTCGACATCCGAAATCGGCTCGTTCTCCTGCCGGGCGAAGGCGCGCAGGTTGCGGATGATCCGCCCCATCCGCCGCGCCAGTTCCGAGATCCGCGTGAGGTTCTCGCGCGCCTGCGCCTCGTTGCCGCGCTCCATGAACATCTCGCCGTTCTCGGCGTAGGATCGGATCGCCATCAGGGGCTGATTGAGCTCGTGACTGATCCCCGCCGACATCTCGCCCAGCGCGGTCAGCTTGCCGGCCTGCACCAGTTCGGCCTGGGCGCGTTTCAGCGCCAGTTCCGCCTCCTTGCGCTCGGTCACCTCGCGGCGCAGATCGGCGTTGACGCGCGACAGATCGCGGGTGCGCGCCGCGACCCGGCGTTCAAGCTCCGCCGTCATCGCCTCCTCGATCATCAGCCGCCCGGCCAGCGCGCGCTGGCGTTGCGCGGCAAGAAACAGCAGCACCCCGAACACCATCCCCAGCGCGCCCGCCAGCGCCGCCTGCGTCACCGCGATCCGGCTGGCCGAGGCGGTATCGAGCATCAGCCCGGCGCGCAGCCCCAGCACCGGCATGTCGCGTTCGAGATAGAGCGCCCGGTCCGGCAGGTAAGGCTCCTGCGGCATGTGCCAGATCTCGTGCTCGCCGACCCGGCTGACCCGGTGATCGGGAAAGCTGCCGCCCTCGCCCAGCCGCGCCAGCACCAGGTCGGAGCGGTTCGAGATCAGCACCCGCCCGCCGGCGTCGTAGAAGAACACCGCCGGCGCATTGCCCGGCCAGTTTTCCTCCAACCGGCGCACGTCGGCCTCGACCAGCACCGCGCCGATCGGCTTGCCCTCCGGCCCGAACACCGGCGCGGCAAAGGCGAAGATGCGCTGCGACGTGCCGTCCGCGTCGGTCTCGACCCGGTGGCGCGTGCCCAGCGCCCCGTTCAGGGCGCGCGACAGCGGCAATTCGCCGGGGGCATAGACCCCGCCCTCCGGCGTCGAGGCGACCACCAGGCGTCCACGTGCGTCGACCAGTTCGACGGTCAGCGCCCCGGTCATGTCGGCAAAGCCCAGCACCACCGCCCGGGCGGCCGCCACATCGCCCGCCCCGGACAGGATCGCGGCCAGGTCGGGATGGCGTGCCAGCACCACGGCCAGTTCGCGGTAGCGCAGCATCTGCCCCGACACCCGGTCGGCGGCCAGCGCCAGGTCGGCCCGGCCCTTGCCCGCGATCTGCTCCAGCGCGTTGCGGTTGGCAAACCACCACACGCCGCCGGCAAACCCCGCGACAAGCAGGACAAAGGCGGCAATGCCCAGAATCTGGCGCGCATGGTTCATTGCACGGATTCTAGCGCCTCGCCCGCCCGCGCGCCAGCACGCTCGACCAGCACGCTCACAGCGGCCCCGGCCTGCGCTCCTCGCTCAGAAGCACGTTGGCCTCGATATCGCCCACGCCGGGCAGCGTCATGATCCGGCGGCGCAGCAGGCGCTCGAAATCCGCCAGATCCCGCGCCACGATGCGCAGGCGGTAGTCGTAAAGCCCCAGCACATGCTGCACCACCTGCACCTCGGGAATCGCCGTCACCGCGCGTTCGAAATCCTCAAGGCTGACCCGCCCCTTGGTCGCCAGCTTCACCCCCAGAAACACCGTCACGCCAAACCCCAGCGCCTCGCGGTCCAGCTCCAGCCGCCGCCCGGCCAGGATGCCCTCGTCGCGCAGCCGCTTCAACCGCCGCCACGCCGCCGGCTGGCTGAGGCCGAACTGCCGCCCCAACGCCCCCGCCGACAAGGTCGCATCCTCGCCCAGCGCGCGCAGAAAGGCGCGGTCGGTGTCGTCGAGCCGGGCGCTCACAGCGGCAGCGCCCAGTTGCGATAGATCGTGGCGACCTGCATCAAAGGCTCGATATCCGCGATATGCGGCAGGGTCAGGATGCGGGCGCGGTAGATGTGCTGATAATGCCCCATGTCGCGCGCGATGATGTGCAGGCGCGCATCGACCCGGCCCAGGAAGGTCTGGATCTCCGTCACCTCCGGCACCTCGCGGGCGGCGGCCAGGAACTCGTCGAAGGCACGCGGGTCGGTCTTGTCGAGCGTGATGCGCAGGCTGACCTCGACGTTGTAGCCCAGCTTGCCCCAGTCGATCACCGCCCGGCTGCCCTTGATGATCCCGGCCCGCGTCATCCGCTCGATCCGGCGCGAACAGGTGGCGGGCGTGACGCCTGCCAGTTCCGCCAGGTCGCCCGCACTCAGGTCGGGGTCGGCCTGAAAGCGGCGCAGGATGCGGCGGTCGGTATCGTCGATCTGCATGAATTCCTCACTATTGCGCCTGATCACGAATGATTTCCACGCCGAATATGCCATTCACGTCGATTTTGCAAACCTCATACCGCTCAAATCCCTAGGATAGCCGCCAGACACAACATCCAAGGAGCACGCCGATGCGCGTCTATTACGATCGCGATTGCGACATCAACCTGATCAAGGACAAGAACGTGGCCATCCTCGGCTATGGCAGCCAGGGCCACGCCCATGCGCTGAACCTGCGCGATTCCGGCGTCAAGAACGTCGTCGTGGCACTGCGCGAGGGCAGCCCGTCGGCCAAGAAGGCCGAAGGCGAAGGCCTCAAGGTCATGGGCATCGCCGAAGCCGCCGCCTGGTGCGACCTGATCATGTTCACCATGCCCGACGAGCTTCAGGCCGCGACCTACAAGGAATTCGTCCACGACAACCTGCGCGAAGGCGCCGCGATTGCCTTTGCCCACGGCCTCAACGTGCATTTCGGCCTGATCGAGCCCAAGCCCGGCGTCGACGTGATCATGATGGCCCCCAAGGGCCCCGGCCACACGGTGCGCGGCGAATACGTCAAGGGCGGCGGCGTGCCCTGCCTTGTCGCGGTGAACAACGACGCCTCCGGCAAGGCGCTGGAGATCGGCCTGAGCTACTGCTCGGCCATCGGCGGCGGACGTTCCGGCATCATCGAAACCAATTTCCGCGAGGAATGCGAAACCGACCTGTTCGGCGAGCAGACCGTGCTGTGCGGCGGGCTGGTCGAGCTGATCCGCATGGGCTTCGAGACCCTGGTCGAGGCCGGCTATGCGCCCGAAATGGCCTATTTCGAGTGCCTGCACGAAGTGAAGCTGATCGTCGACCTGATCTATGAAGGCGGCATCGCCAACATGAACTACTCGATCTCGAACACCGCCGAATACGGCGAATATGTCTCGGGCCCGCGCATCCTGCCCTATGACGAGACCAAGGCCCGGATGAAAGAGGTTCTGACCGACATCCAGACCGGCAAGTTCGTGCGTGACTTCATGACCGAGAACACCGTCGGTCAGCCGTTCTTCAAGGCCACCCGTCGCCTCAACGACGAACACCAGATCGAACAGGTCGGCGAGAAGCTGCGCGGCATGATGCCGTGGATTTCCGCCGGCAAGATGGTCGACAAGTCGAAGAACTGATCGCCGCCAAAGCCCTTCGAAGGGCCTTTCCAAGCGGTTTCGATACCGCTTGGCGCGATCCGCAACCCAAGGCCCTCCGATCGCGGGGGGCCTTTCCCCATTGCCGACCTGCCGTCCCCGTGCCACCAACGCCTTTCCCATCCCCGGAGCACCGCCGATGACCAGCCCCCAGATCACCGCCAGAAGCTGGGCGATGCTCGCCACCCTCGCGCTGGTCTGGGGCGCGACCTTCATGGTGATCGAGATCGCGCTGCGCGGCATCACGCCGTTCTGGCTGGCCGCCGGGCGGATCGGTTTTGCCTGCCTGCTTCTGGTCGCGGTCTGGGGCGCGCGCGGCTGGCGGCTGTTTCACGCACCCATCGACACGCCGGTGCGCCTGTCGCTGGTGATGATCGGCGCGTTTTCCTCGGCGGTGCCCTTCATGCTGCTCAGCTGGGGCCAGAAAACCGTGACCTCGGGGTTTGCCGGCATCTCGATGGCGACGGTGGCGATCATGGTGCTGCCGCTGGCGCATGTCCTGGTCCCGGGCGAGCGGATGACGCCGCGCAAGGGGCTGGGGTTCGTGATCGGCTTTGCCGGGGTCGCGGTGTTGATCGGCCCCGAGGCGCTGGCCACGACCGGGATCGAGGGCGAGGTGGCGGGCCGCGTCGCCTGCCTCACCGCCGCCGCCTGCTACGCGATATCCTCGGTCAACATGCAGCGCCTGCCGCCGGTCGACCCGATCGGGCTGGCCGCGCTTCTCTTGGTGATCGGAACCATGATCGTGGTGCCCGTCGCGCTGGTCGTCGAGGGCGTGCCGCGGATGCCCGATGGCCAGACCCTCACGGCGCTGGCGGTGCTGGGCATCCTGCCCACCGCGACGGCGGCGCTGCTCAGGGTGCAGCTCGTGCGCAGCGCCGGGGCCACCTTCATGTCGCTGGTCAACTACGCGGTGCCGGTGGTCTCGGTGATCGTCGGGGCGATCGTGCTGGGCGAGGCGCTGCCGCCCAGCGTCTTTGCCGCGCTGGCGCTGGTCCTGACCGGCATGGGGCTGAGCCAGTGGGGCGCGCTGTCGCGGCTGGTGCGCCGGGTCAGCCCGCCGCGCGGCTGACCTCTGCGACGATGCCGCCGACCACCTCGGCCATCAGCGCCTCGTCCTCGCATTCCGCCATCACCCGCACCAGCGGCTCGGTCCCCGACTTGCGGATCAGCAGCCGCCCCTGCCCCTCCAGCCGCGCCGCGCCCTCGGCGATCGCGGCCTTGACGCCGGCATCCTCCAGCGGCGCCTTGCCGGACGCGAAACGCACGTTCTCCAGCACCTGCGGCACCGTCTGAAACAGCTGCGTCAGCGTCGAGGCCGGCTGCCCGGTGGCGATCATCTCGGCCAGGAAATGCAGCCCCGCCAGGAGCCCGTCGCCGGTGGTGGCGTAATCCGTCATCACGATATGGCCCGACTGCTCGCCGCCCAGGTTGAAGCCGCCCGCGCGCATCGCCTCGACCACCCGCCGGTCGCCGACCCCGGTGCGCGCCAGCGCGATGCCCAGCCCGTCAAGGTAACGCTCCATCCCGAGGTTCGACATCACCGTCGCCACCAGCGTGTTGCCGGCAAGCCGCCCGTCCTCGGCCCAGCGCCGGGCAAACAGCGCCATGATCTGGTCGCCGTCCGCGACCCGGCCGCGCTCGTCTATGATCATCAGCCGGTCGGCGTCGCCATCGAGGCAGATGCCCACGTCCGCCCCGCTCTCGACCACCTTGCGCGCGGCCTCTGCCGTGTCGGTCGAGCCGCAGCCGGCGTTGATGTTCAGCCCGTCCGGGCTGACCCCCACCGGCACCACCTCGGCGCCCAGTTCCCACAACGCCTCGGGCGCGGCGCGGTAGGCGGCGCCGTTGGCGCAGTCGATCACCACCTTCAGCCCGTGCAGCCGCTTGGCCGAGGGGAAGGTGGTCTTGATGAACTCGACATAGCGCTGGCGGCCCTCGTCGACCCGCTTGGCCCGGCCGATATTGGCCGGCTCGGCCAGCCGGATCTCGCCCGCCACCAGCGCCTCGATGGCGGCCTCGTCACCGTCCGACAACTTGAAGCCATCGGGGCCGAACAGCTTGATGCCGTTGTCGTGAAAGGGGTTGTGGCTGGCCGAGATCATGATCCCCAGGTCGGCCCGCATCGAATGGGTCAGATGCCCCACGGCGGGCGTCGGCACCGGGCCGAGCAGCAGCACGTTCATCCCCGTCGAGGTCAGCCCGGCGGTCAGCGCGTTCTCGATCATGTAGCCCGACAGCCGCGTGTCCTTGCCGATCACCACCCGGTGGTTGTTGCGCCGGTCGCCGCGGAAATGCCGCCCCGCCGCCGCGCCCAGCCTGAGCGCCATCTCGGCGGTCATCGGCCACCGATTGGCCATCCCGCGCACCCCGTCGGTCCCGAAAAGCTTGTCCGCCATGTCCTAATCCGTTCCGTTCAGTGCCGCCCAGAGCTTCAGCGCCTGTGCCGTGTCCCGCGTATCATGCACCCTGTGGATCTGCACCCCCTGCGCCGCACCGTGGAGCGTCACCGACAGGGAACCGCCGATCCGGTCCCTGGCCTCGGGCGCATCCCCGATCGCGCCGATGAAGCGTTTGCGCGAGGCCCCCAGCAGCACCGGCAGGCCCAGGTCGTGAAACGCCGCGAGGTTTCTGAGCAGCGTCAGGTTATGCGCCTGGGTCTTGCCGAAACCGATTCCGGGGTCGGTGACGATCCGGTCGCGCGCGATGCCCGCCCCCTCGGCAAAGGCGATGCGCTCGCCCAGGAAATCCAGCACCTCGCCCAAAACGTCGTCATACCGCGGCGCGTCCTGCATGGTCGCGGGCGTGCCCTTGGCGTGCATCAGGCAGACCGGCACGCCGCGTTCGGCCACCAGCCCGGCCAGCGCGCTGTCATAGCCCAGCGCGGCCACGTCGTTGACCATGTCGGCGCCCGCCTCCAGCGCCGCATCGGCCACGCTGGCCTTGCGCGTGTCGATCGAGATCGGCGTGGTCACGCCCGCCTCGCGGATCGCGCGGATCGCGGGCGCGGTGCGGCGGATTTCCTCGGCCTCGCTTACTGGCTCGGCCCCTGGCCGGGTCGATTCGCCGCCGATGTCGAGGATGTCGGCATGCCCCGCCATCGCCTGCGCCCGCGCCACCGCCGCCGCGACACTGGCCAGATCGCCGCCATCGGAAAAGCTGTCGGGCGTCAGGTTGAGGATGCCCATGACGCGGGGGCGCTCCAGCGTCAGACCGCACAGATCGGCCCGCGCCCCGGTCAGCCGCGCTTGTTCCCCGGCGCTCAATTCCGACGCCGCGATCCGTGCGCCGCCCGGATGGGTCACGACCTCGTCGAACCAGACCGCAGCGCTGCCTGCCAGCGGCAAACCCGCCCGCGGCCCGCTGCGCGCCAGCGCGATCAGCCGCCGCGTCATGGCGCCTCGTCCAGCGACATGACGCGCACCGGCACATCCGCCGCGGGCGCCTCGGCCCCGATCACGATCAGTTCGGCCGCCTGCATCAACCCGGCAAACCACGCCGTCAGCGCCACCGCGTCGCGCGGCCCCGCCGCCGGCCCGTCGACCGCGTCGAGCACGATCTTCGACGGCGCCCAGACCGAGATCTGTCCCTGTTTCATCGCCCAGTCCAGTTCCGTGCGCGTCGCCACCACCACGCAGCGGTCGTCCCTCGCGGCCAGCGTCCAGGCGTTCATCTCCAACGCCAGAAGGTCGATCCGGCGCTGGGTCATCGCGTGTCCGGTCTGCGGCATCGCCGCCTCGGGCGGGCCGACGCACAGGATCGCCGGACCCGGCCCCGCCGCCAGCCGGTCGATCAACCCGCCCAGCCCGGCGTCGGCAATCGCCGCATTGCCCAGGTGCACCACCCTTGGGTGCGGCACCTCGTCGTCGGCGGCGGCCAGCGGCGCGCCCTGCCCGCGCCGGCGCACGATCTCGACCCCCAGCGCGCCGGGGCCACGGTCGAGCTTTTCGACGCGCACGAACACCCGCTCGGCCTGCGGCGCGATCAGGATGCGGTCGGCGATGCGCTCGGCCAGCGTCTCAAGCAGGTTCAGCCGCTCGGCCCCCAGCTCATGCGCGATCGCCTCGGTGATGGTGTCATAGGACAGGATCTTGTCGACATCGTCGGCCACCGGACCCTTGGGCGGCGTGACCTCGACCACGACCGAGAAACTGACCCGCTGGGTCTTGCCGCGCTCGGCCTGAAACGCGCCGATCTCGACCTCGACGACATGATCACGCAGCGAGATCCGGTCGGGCGGCTGGGCGGGTTGACCCGCGGCCTCGGCGCGCGCCTTGGGGTGCTCGAAGGCAAGCCTGGTGTCGGACGTCATGGCGCGGTCTCCTTTGCGCCGGCAAAATGCCCGAGACGCAGGCCGCTGACCACCGGAAAGTGGCCGCGCCGCCCTAGCGGTAGAACAGGTGTTCGCCGATCTCGGCGGTCTGCGCAAGGCTGGCGGCCCAGCGCGGCGACACCCAGTTGGCGTGGTAGAACACCGCCCCGTCGGTCAGGCTGCGCGGCGCCCCGTCCAGCATCGCGCGCGCCACCTTGCCGACCAGAGCATGCGCAGCGGGGTTGCCGATGTCTTCGGGATGACCATCGCAGGCAAAGCTGAACTGGCACTGGTGCCGCGCCCCGGTGCCCTGCCGGACCACACCGCAGACGCTGTTGGGATAGCGCCGGCTTTCGACCCGGTTGAGGATCACCTCGGCCACCGCGAACATGCCCGCCACGGTCTCGCCCCGCGCCTCGAAGTAAAGCGCCTCGGTCAAGCATTCCCACTCGTCGCCGCCCGAGGCCGCGGGCTGGCTGGCCAGCCAGGCGCGGCTGTGGATCGGCAACTCGCCGCTGGCCGGGCGGTCGCCGGTGACGGAAGCCAGCCGCCGGATCGCGAAGGGCGACACCGCCGACAGCCCGGCGCGTTCGTTGCCCAGAACCTTCGACAACAGCCCCTCGGGCGATCCCGCCGCCTCGGCCTGCGCGATGCCGACAAAGCCGAACAGGCCGAAAACGGCCGTCAAAACGAGCCGGAGCATGATGCGTCCCCCACCAGGTTTGCGGGCAGAAAGTTGCCGATCAGAGACCGGTTGCCCTTGCAATCTGGGAATGTCTCTTACTCCAAAACCGTCCCCGGGTCCATGCCGCCATCATGCGGTGGCTCAACTATGCGCCGCAAGATGTTGTGGGGAAAGGGCAAATCCCTGTGGACAGATTCGCGAACCGGCTGTGCGATCAATACATTAGGGGCGGCCGTTCGACGCCGCGCTCGGAAATCGCCAGATGCGCCGCCGCCAGCCGCGCCACCGGCACCCGGTAGGGCGAGCACGACACATAGTCGAATCCGGCCGCCCGGCAGAACGCGATTGATTCGGGGTTGCCGCCGTGTTCGCCGCAGATCGACAGGGTGACGGACGGATTCGCCGTGCGCGCCCGACCGGCCCCGATCGTCAGAAGCTCGCCCACCCCCCCGAAATCGAGCGTGTGGAACGGGTCTTCCTCGTAAACGCCCTGCTTGACGTAGATACCCATGAAGCGCCCCGCGTCGTCGCGCGACAGGCCATAGGTCATCTGCGTCAGGTCGTTGGTGCCATAGCTGAGAAAGGCGCAATGCGGCGCGATCTCGCCGGCGCGCAGCGCCGCGCGCGGGGTTTCGACCATCACGCCCAGGCGATAGGCGAACTCGACCCCCTGTTCGATCCTGACCGCCGCGGCCACCGCGTCGATCCGGGCCTTGACGATCTCGACCTCGCGGTTGGCCGAGACCATCGGGATCATGATCTCGGGCACCACCGCATCGCCGGTTTCCGACACCGCCACCAGCGCCTCGAAGATCGCGCGGGCCTGCATGTCGTAGATCTCGGGCACCGTCAGCCCCAGCCGCACCCCGCGCATGCCCAGCATCGGGTTGAATTCGCGCATCGCCTCGGCCCGGCGGGTCACGTCCGACAGCGGCAGGTCCAGCCCTTCGGCCAGTTCGCGCAGACCCTCGCGGCCATGCGGCAGGAACTCGTGCAGCGGCAGGTCGAAAAGGCGGATGGTCACCGGCTTGCCGCGCATGATCGAGAACAGCTCGATGAAATCGGCGCGCTGCATCGGCTGGATGCGCTCGAGCGCCGCGCGCCGGTCCTCGGTGCGGTTGGCGAAGATCATTTCGCGCATCGCCAAGAGCCGGTCGTCGTTGAAGAACATGTGCTCGGTGCGCGCCAGCCCGATGCCCTCGGCGGCGAACATCAGTGCCTTGCGCGCATCCTCGGGCGTGTCGGCATTGGCCCGCACCCCGATATCGCGCGCCGCGTCGGCCCAGGACAGAAGCCGCTGAAAACTCTCGCCAAGGTCGGGCTCCAGCATCGGGGCGGCGCCGGCCAGCGCCTCGCCGGCGGTGCCGTCCAGCGTGATCATGTCGCCGTCGTGAAACACCCGCCCGTCGGCGCAGGTCAGCGTGCGCGCCTTGAGGTCGATGCGCATATCCGAGGCCCCGACCACGCAGGGCAGGCCCAGCCCGCGCGCGATCACCGCCGCGTGGCTGGTGATGCCGCCGCGCTCGGTCAGGACCGCGCGCGCCGCATGCATGCCGCGAATGTCCTCGGGCGTGGTTTCGCTGCGCACCAGGATGCAGGCCTCGTCCTGGGCCGCCAGCGCCTGGGCCGCACGCGAGGAAAACACGATCCGCCCGGTGGCCGCCCCGGGGCTGGCCGGGATGCCGTGGGCGATCACGTCGCGCGCGCCCTCGGGGTCGACCTGGCTGTGCAGAAGCTCGGGCAGCGAGCGCGGCGGCACCCGCAGCACCGCCTCATCGCGGGCGATGATGCCATCCTCGGCCAGCGCCACCGCGATATGCAGGTTGGCGCGCGAATTGCGCGCCACGCGCATCGCGTCGAGGATGAAGAGCTTCTCGTTCTCGATGGTGAACTCGATCTGCATCTCTTCGCGCAGCCGGGTCCGGCACAGGTCGCCGAACCGCAGCAGGTCCTGCCAGTTGTTCGGCAGCACGTCCTCGATCGAGCGCCCGCGCGGGTCGCGCTTGAGAAACAGCACGTCGCGGTCGGCGGGCGCCGTCAGCGCGTCGCGGCCCTGGCTCTTGCACAGGTAGCGGCCCCGGATCTCGCGCTCGCCGGTCGAGCCGTTGACGAACTGGATCACCCCCGACCCCGACAGCCCGCGCCCGACCCCCAGCGCCATCTTCTGCACCACCAGCCCCAGCCCGGCCTCTGCCGGCGCGCCCTTGGCCTCGCGCAACAGCCGCGCCGTGGTGCCCTCCCAGGCCCGCGCCATCGAGCGCAGAACCTCGGCAAGCTGCACCGTGATATCCTGCGGAAACCGCTCGTCGGTCTCGGCCTCGTAGGTCTCGAGCGCGGCGCGCACCGCCTCGGAGGTCGGCACCTGCACGGTCTCGAACTCGTCCGGGTCAAGGCGCGCGACATGGATCGCATAGGCCTGGATGAAGCGCAGGTAGAGCGCGTTGGCGGCGTGTTCGCCGTGGCTTTCGGTGAGGTTGGCATAGAGCCGGTCGTTCATGCCGATATTGAGCAACGCCCCCGGCCCGCCCCAGTCCGGGTCTTCCGAGGAGGGCCGCACCGACACCAGCGGATCGGGGCCGAAGCGGGTCAGCATCGCGTCGAGGTCGGGCATGTCGCCTGCCGCCAGCGCCCGCACCGAAGTGAAATCGAGTGCCATGGTCAGCGGCACCGGCATGTCGAGCCGGATCAACCGTTGCAGGCACTTGGCCCGCCCGCCGTGCCGGTCGGCCGAGATCGGCGCCGTCGGCGTGACCTCGGTAAACCCGGTGATCTCGGACTTGGTTCGCGCTTTCTGCACCGCAGCATTCCCCTTCTGGCCGCAAGATAGCGCCGGGGGCCGCGCTGGCAAGGATTTTTCTGCCCGGCCGGCCCGCGCCGTCAGCCCGCGCCGCCAGACGGTGCGCCTGCGGCGCGCTCGATGTCTCGGCGCTTGCGCGCCTCGGGTGCCTCCGGCGGGAGTGTATCGGCCAAGATGAAGCCGGTCAGCCCTCGATTTTCGTCAGGTCCGCGACCGAGAGGCAGGTGTCGCGGATGCGCGCCAGCAGGTTGAGCCGGTTGCGCCGGACGATGGCGTTGTCGGTGTTGATCTGCACCGTCTCGAAAAAGGCGTCGATCGGCGCGCGCAGGCTGGCCATCGCGGTCATCGCGGTGGCGAAATCCTCGGATTTCATCGCCGGGGCGATTTTTGCCTCGGCGGCGTCCAGCGCGGCGAACAGGGCCTTTTCGCTGTCGTCCTCGGCGTATTTGATGTCGGCGCCGTAGGAATATTCGACCCCGTCGGCCTCTTCGGCCTGGGTCAGGATGTTGTTGGCGCGCTTGAAGCCCTGGATCAGGTTGGCGCCGTCGTCGGTGGCAAGCACGCCCGCCAGCGCCTCGGCGCGGTTGACCAGAAGCGTCAGGTCGTCGTTGGCCGGCATGTTGAGGCAGGCGTCGATCACGTCATGGCGGATGCCCTCGGCGCGAAGATGCACCTTGAGCCGCTCGTGAAAGAAGGCGAGCAGGTCGTCGGACAGGTCCGGCACCGCCTTGCCGATCCGCGCGAGGTAGGTGCCTTCGCCGGTCGCGGGCGGGGTGCCGTTTTTCTTTAGAAGCCCCAGCACCGCCGTGAAGGAGGCGCGGAAGATGCCCTTGTCCGCGATCTCGTCGAGGGTCTGTTCCAGCGCCGCGATATCCGCGTCGTCGACCTCGCCCGAGCGGGCGCGCATGATCTCGTGTTTCAGGATCTGGCTATCGATGAAGCGGTCGAGCCTGAGCCGCAGGCGGCCCGCGAGGATGATGCGGATCACCCCGAGCGCCGCGCGTCTGAGCGCGAAGGGGTCTTTCGAGCCGGTCGGTTTCTCGTCGATCACCCAGAAGCCGGTGAGCAGGTCGAGCTTGTCGGCCAGCGCCACGGCGATCGAGACCGGCGAGGTCGGCACCGCGTCGGAGGGGCCGAGGGGGGCATAATGCGCCTCGCAGGCCTCGGCCACGGCCTCGGACAGGCCCGCCGCCCGGGCGTAGTAGCGCCCCATCGTGCCCTGCAGTTCGGGAAACTCGTAGACCATTTCCGAGGCCAGGTCCGCCTTGGCCACCGTTGCCGCCAGCTTTGCCTCGGCCGCGTCGGCCCCGACCAGCGGCGCGATGTCGCGCGCCAGCCGCGCGATGCGGTCGATGCGGTCGGCCTGGCTGCCCAGCTCGCGGTGGAAGGTCACGTTGTCCAGGTCCCCGGTCATCGCCTCGAGCCCGCCCGCCTTGATCCGGCGCAGGTCGTTGTCCCAGAAGAACCGCGCATCCGACAGCCGCGCGGCCAGCACCTTGCGGTTGCCCGCGAGGATGGTGGCGCCGTTGTCGGCTGTTTCGCGGTTGGCCACGGTGATGAATTTCTCGATCCGTTTCGTGGCCGGGTTTCGCACCGAAAAGAACTTCTGGTGCTCGCGCATCGAGGTTTGCAGCACCTCCGGCGGCAGGGTCACGAAGTCGTCCGCGATATCGCCCATCAGCACCACCGGCCATTCCACCAGCCCCGCGACCTCGGCCAACAACGCGCGGTCCTCGACCACCTCGTAGCCCAGCGCGAAGGCCTTTTGCGTGGCGTCGTGCCAGATCGCCTCGGCGCGCTCGGCGGGGTCGAGCATGACGTGGGCGGCGCGCAGCTTTGCCGCGTAATCCTCGAACGACGTGACGCGGATGGGGTCCGGCGCCATGAAGCGGTGGCCGCGGGTGCTGTCGCCCGCGGTCAGCCCGTCAAGCGTCAGCGGCACCACTTCGGCCCCCTGCTCGTCCGACAGGATCGCCAGGATCGAATGCAAGGGCCGCACCCAGCGCAGATCGCCCGCGCCCCAGCGCATCGACTTGGGCCAGGGGAAATTGCGGATCACCCCGTCCAGCACCTCGGCCACGATATCGGCGGCGGGGCGGCCCTTGTGTTCGATCACCGCGAACCAGACCTCGCCCTTGCCGGTGTCGCGCGCCTCGATCTGGTCACGGGTCAACCCGGTGGAGCGCAGGAACCCCTCGATGGCCTTCTCGGGCGCGCCCACTTTCGGCCCCTTGCGTTCCTCGCGGCTGTCGGGCGAGAGCCCGGGAAGCCCCTCGACGGCCAGCGCCAGGCGGCGCGGCGTGGCGAAGGCGGCAGCACCGGAATAGGTCAGCCCCGCCTCGACCAGCCCGTCGGTCATCAGCTTTTTCAGATCCTCGGCGGCGCGCGCCTGCAACCGGGCCGGGATTTCCTCCGAGAAGAGTTCGATCAAGAGGTCGGGCATGGGCTACTCGCTCAATGTTTCGTTCAACTGGTGCCAGGCAAAGGCCCGGCCATCGGGAAAGACCGCGATCACCCGGTCGACGCCGTTGTGAATCTCGCGCGCCGACACGAAGGCCAGCGCCTCGCCGCGCTCCAGCGCCTCGCCGATCCGGGCGGCGTCGAAACAGCCGAACCAGTCGGGCGCGGTCAGCGGCGTGGGGTTGGGGTAGATCTCGTAGGTCTCGGTCAGCGCGGGCGGCGACATTTGGGTGGTGAAACAGGCGCGGAACTTGAGCGGCGAGGAATCGGCGTCGATGCCCTCGAAGCCCGAGATCAGCACCGGCTCGGGCTGGCCGGTGGCGATCGAGACCATGGTCATGTCGGCGCTGTCGGCGCTGACCTCGTCGTAATAGGCATAGGTCTGCGTCCAGTACATGACGATGCCGGCGATGAGCGAGACGATCACGATGAAGGCTCCTGCCAGTTTGCCGCTCACGCCGCCGCCCCGTTTCCGCCCGCCTCGGTCATCACGAATGCGTCAGCACACATTTTCGCGAGTGCGCGCACCCGGCCGATATAGGCCTGGCGTTCGGTCACCGAGATCACGCCGCGCGCGTCCAGAAGGTTGAAGAGATGGCTGGCCTTGATGCACTGGTCATAGGCGGGGTGCGCCATGACGATGGTCTTGCCGGTCTTGGGGTCCGTGGCCGGGTGGTCGAGGATCGCCTTGCACTCGGCCTCGGCGTCGTCGAAGTGCCGAAGCAGCATGTCGGTCGAGGCGGCGTCGAAATTGTGCCGGGAGTATTCGCGTTCGGTCTGGCGGAACACGTCGCCATAGCTCAGCGCGATCGGCGCGTCGGGGTCGTTGAAGGGCATGTCCATGACGTGGTCGATGCCCAGCACATACATCGCCAGCCGCTCCAGCCCATAGGTCAGTTCGCCCGAGACCGGGCGGCAGTCATGCCCGCCGACCTGCTGGAAATAGGTGAACTGGCTGACCTCCATGCCGTCGCACCAGACCTCCCAGCCAAGGCCCCAGGCGCCCAGCGTGGGGCTTTCCCAGTCGTCCTCGACAAAGCGGATGTCGTGCAGCGCCATGTCGATGCCGATGGCCTCGAGCGAGCCGAGGTAAAGCTCCTGCAGGTCGGGCGGCGAGGGTTTGATCAGCACCTGGAACTGGTAGTAGTGCTGCAGCCGGTTCGGGTTCTCGCCATAGCGTCCGTCGGTCGGGCGCCGCGACGGCTGCACATAGGCGGCGGCCCACGGCTGGCTGCCCAGCGCGCGCAGGGTGGTGGCCGGGTGGAAGGTGCCGGCGCCGACCTCCATGTCGTAGGGTTGCAGGACCGCGCAGCCCCGCTCTGCCCAATAGGCTTGCAGCCTGAGGACGATTTCCTGAAAGCTCCTGGGTCGGGTCGGTCGGGTCTCGGCCATCGCGCGTGCCTCGGCTGGGGAAGTGCGCGCCTTGAATAGGCCGCTGACCGGCAAGGGTCAATCGGACATGCCGGTTCTTGACCTGACCCCGCCCGTGGTGTGTTACTGGCCGGAACGGTTTGCAACAGGGACCCCGAGGGGTGTGAGGTAGTATGAAAAAGTTCTTTTCGGTATTGGTGTTCTTTGCGTGGCTCCTGCCCGCCGGCGTCGCCACGGCGCAAGAGGCGTATTGGGTTCAGGTCGAGGCCAACGCGACGCTGCGCGAGGCCGAAGCCTCGGCCCGTCGCTATGCCGAGACCATCGACAAGGTGAACGCGTTCCGGATCGGCCAGTCGGGCTGGTATGCCACCGCGATCGGCCCCTTCACCGAGGCCGCCGCCACCGCGAAGCTTCTGGAGTTGCGCGCGGCGGGGGCGGTGCCGGCGGATTCCTACGTGTCCGACAGCCGGCCCTATTCGCAGCAGTTCTGGCCGGTGGGCGACGACGCGCTGGCCGAGGCGCCGGCGGCCCTGCCCGCCACCCCGCCCGCGCCGCGCCCCGATGCGCCCCAGGCCGCCGAGGCCGGGGAGGTGGCGGTGGCCGACCCCGAGACCGCGCCCGAGCCCGACCCCGCACCGGCGCCCGACCCGGCGCCCGAGACTGCGCCGGAGACTGCGCCGGAGCCCGAACCCGCGCCTGAACCGGAACCGGAGCCCGAGCCGGTGCGCGAGGAAACCCGGCAGGAGGCGCTGCAGTCCGAATACCAGTTGTCCGGCGACGAGAAGAAGGCGCTGCAGATCGCGTTGCAGTGGCAGGGCTATTACAAGTCGCTGATCGACGGCGATTTCGGCCCCGGCACCCGCGCCGCGATGTCGGCCTGGCAGGAGGCCAACGGCTATGAGGTCACCGGCATCCTGACCACCCGCCAGCGCGCCGAGGTGCTGGCCGCCTATCAGGCGGTGTTCGACAGCATCGGGCTGCGCCCCGTCACCGACCAGCGCGCCGGCATCGCGATCGAGATCCCGACCGCGATGGTCAGCTTCGACCGCTACGAGGCGCCGTTCGCGCATTACACCGGCGACGAGGGGGTGCGCGTGGTGCTGATCAGCCAGCGCGGCGACAAGGCGACGCTTTACGGTCTTTACGACATCCTGCAATCGCTGGAAGTGGTGCCGCCCGAGGGCGAGCGCCGCCGCCGCGATGCCGATTTCACCATCGAAGGCGCGAACGACCGGCTGATTTCCTATACCCATGCCGAGCTGGTCGACGGCGCGATCAAGGGGTTCATGCTGATCTGGCCGCAGCATCCGATGAAGCTCAACCCCGCCACCGGCGAGATGGAGCCAGAGGTCGACCGGCGCCGCGACCTGGTGCTGGAGGCGATGCGCACGAGCTTTGCCTCGACCGGCGAGGCCGCGCTGCCCGACAACGCCGGGCTGGACGAGGCGACGCAGTCGATCGACCTGGTCTCCGGGCTCGAGATCCGCAAGGCCGAACGCGCGCGCTCGGGCTTCTTCGTCTCGAACCGCGGCGCGGTCCTGACCACCACCGAGGCGGTGGCAGGGTGCGAGCGCATCACGCTCAACGAAAGCTATGACGCAAGCGTGGTGGCCACGGACGACACGCTCGGCATCGCGCTGTTGCAGCCGGCGCAGGCGCTGGCCCCGATCGCGGTGGCCGAGCTGCTGACCTACGACCCCCGGCTTAAGTCCGAACTGGCGGTCGCCGGCTATTCCTACGGCGGACGGCTGAGCTCGCCCACCCTGACCTATGGCGAACTGGCCGAGGTGCAGGGCCTGTCCGGCGAGGACAGCATCGCGCGGCTGACCATGCTGGCCCAGGACGGCGACACCGGCGGCCCGGTGCTGGACCAGGGCGGCGCGGTCGTGGGCATGCTGATGGCCCCGCCCGCGGGCAACCGGCAACTGCCGGCCGAGGTCGCGCTCAGCGCCAAGTCGACGGCGCTGGCGGAGTTTCTCGCCGCCAACGGCATCGCCGCCGCGACCACCGAGGTGCAGGGCGCGATGACGCCGTTCGATCTGCGCGCGCTGGCGGCCAACATGACGGTGCTGGTCAGCTGCTGGAAGTAACCGGCGCAGCCACCGCCAAAGACCCCTGAACCACCGCCCGCCGAACCCGTTTCGGCGGGCGGTTTCGCATCTGGCCCGGCGCATCTGCAGCCTAATAGATATAGCGGATCTGGTCGCTCCAATAGCGTTCGACCCGTTTCAGCGCCGCGTTGATATCCTCGAGCGCCTCGTGCGGCAGGATCGAACGCGCGCGCAACCCCTCGGCATGGCGGTCGAACAGGCCCGCCACCACGTCGCGGATGCCGTGCCCCTTGTCCGTCAGCCGCACCCGGACCGAGCGCCGGTCGATCTCGGAGCGCTGGTGGTGCATGTAGCCCAGATCGACCAGTTTCTTGAGGTTGTAGGAGACATTGGAGCCCTGGTAGTAGCCCCGGCTTTTCAATTCGCCCGCCGTCACCTCGTTGTCGCCGATGTTGAACAGCAACAGCGCCTGCACCGCGTTGATCTCGAACACCCCGACCCGCTCGAACTCGTCCTTGATGACGTCGAGCAGCAGCCGGTGCAGCCGTTCCACCAATGCCAGGGCATCAAGATAGCGCCCCACGTAATCTTGCCGGGCGCCCTGCCCGATAGGAGAATGCATGGACATTCATCGCTCCGCCAATCCTCGTTTCAGACCAGCCTCGGCGCAAATGTCGAACATTCGGTTAAATGCGCGGCGTTTCTTCCGCGCGTCTGCAATCGTGGTTAACCGGCGCCGGCATGGGCCGCGATGTCGTCGATCAGCGCCTTGTAGCGCGCCGGCGCCGGCACCTGCCCGGTGACCCATTGGTAAAGATCCTGGTCGTTCTCGGCCAGCAGCGCCTCGTAGAGGTCGAGCCGCGCGCCCTCCATCGCCGTCAGCCGTGCCGCGCCGTAGGGGCCGAGGATCAGGTCCATCTCCTTGGTGCCGCGCCGGGCCGAACGCATCGCCAGCCGTTTCAGGCGATTCGCGTGATCCTCGCTCATGCCCCGGTGCCTTCGAGGTATTTGCGAAGCTGTTTTTCCAGCCTCGCCAGCCGGTCCGACGCCCGGTCGATATCGCCGCGAAGGTCGCGCATTTCCAGCAGGATGGCGCGCGCGTCCTGGGTCATCACCGGCTCGACCCCCGGCGGGTCGACACCCTCGCCCTCGCCGTTCAGAAGCCACATCAGCGACACGTTCAATAGCCCGGCCATCATCTGCAGCCGGTTGGCGCGCGGCTCGGAAATGTCGTTTTCCCAGGCCACCACGGTCTTGAGCTTGACCCCAAGCCGCCGCGCCAGATCCTTCTGGCTCAGCCCCGCGCCATCGCGCGCCGCCGCCAGCCGGTCGCCGAAGGTGGCGCGTTCTTCCGAAAACCAGCCGTCCGTCGCATCGTCGTTCATCTTGGCCCCCGTTGCCGCTTGATCGCCTCACGGGGCGACCCTAGAAGAAGGGGCCGCAACATACAAACCCGGGACCGACCATGAGCCTTCTTTCCGCGACCCTGGCGCGCGTCAAGCCCTCGCCCACCATCGCCGTCTCGACGCTGGCCGCCGAACTCAAGGCCGCCGGGCGCGACGTGATCGGGCTGGGCGCGGGCGAGCCGGATTTCGACACCCCCGACCACATCAAGCAGGCCGCCAAGGCGGCAATCGACGCGGGCAAGACGAAATACACCGCACCCGACGGCATGCCGGAGCTGAAACAGGCGATCTGCGACAAGTTTGCCCGCGAGAACGGGCTGAGCTACTCGCCCGCCCAGATCAGCGTGGGGACCGGCGGCAAGCAGATCCTCTACAACGCCCTGATGGCCACGCTGAACCCCGGCGACGAGGTGATCATTCCCGCGCCCTACTGGGTCAGCTATCCCGACATGGTGCTTCTGGCGGGCGGCACGCCGGTCGCGGTGGAATGCGGCCTCGAGACCGGGTTTCGCCTTTCACCGGCACAGCTTGAGGCCGCGATCACGCCGAAGACCAAGTGGCTGATCTTCAATTCGCCCTCGAACCCGACCGGCGCGGGCTACACGCGCGACCAGCTCAAGGCGCTGACCGATGTGCTGATGCGCCATCCGCATGTCTGGGTAATGTCCGACGACATGTATGAACACCTGGTGTTCGACGACTTCAGGTTCGTCACCCCGGCGCAGGTCGAGCCCGGCCTTTACGACCGCACCCTGACCTGCAACGGCGTGTCCAAGGCCTATGCGATGACCGGCTGGCGGATCGGCTATGCCGGCGGGCCGCAAGAGCTGATCGGGGCGATGCGCAAGATCCAGTCGCAATCGACCTCGAACCCCTGCACGATCTCGCAATGGGCGGCCGTCGCGGCGTTGAACGGCCCGCAGGACTTCCTGGCCGAGAACGCGCGGCTGTTCCAGCGCCGCCGCGACCTGGTGGTCGAGATGCTGAACGACGCCCCCGGCATCACCTGCCCGGTGCCGGACGGGGCCTTCTACGTCTATCCGTCGATCGCCGGGCTGATCGGCAAGACCACGCCATCGGGCGTCACCATCACGGATGACGAGACCTTCGCCAAGGCGCTGCTGGAGGACACCGGCGTCGCGGTGGTGTTCGGCGCGGCCTTTGGCCTGTCGCCCAACTTCCGCGTCAGCTACGCGACATCCGAGGAGGCCCTGACCGAAGCGGGCCGGCGCATACGGACCTTCTGTGCCACGCTTTCGTGAACTGGCGCCGCGCGCTGTTGACCCGTCCGGCGCGGGCGGGTCACATGGGCGTATAAAGAAAAAGAATTGAGCAGCGTATGACCACCGAATTGCCCGAATACTATTTCCGTGTCCGCGAAAACGGCGCCTTCGTGTTCCGCGTCGATACCGAGAACCGGCAGCGCCGCATCGAGATGGACCAGATCGCGACCGTCAACATCAAGAACGGCGAGATCAAGCCGCATGGCGACCGCGAATTGTCGCCCGAAGACCTTGCGGTGATCGAGGACTGGATGGAGGAGCGCGCCGAGGTGCTGGCCGAGCGCGACCTCGACGACATCCTGCGCACCGTCGACCACCTCAACCTGACCACCCACTGGGCGCAAAGCCGCGCCTCGGCGGAGGATCTCGAACGCATCACCGACGCGCTGCTGCTGGCGATGCACGACCTGCGCACGGTGCTGGTGCGCAAGAAGGCCGAACGCCTGACGAATGACGGCTGATCCGGCCGCGACACGCACCACCCGAAGTCTCGAACAGCGGCTGGGCGCAAGGGTCCGCGCCCGCCTGCCCGGACCTGTCGGCACCTTCACGCTGTTCGTGCTGAAACAGGGGTGGGCGGCGCTGTTCGGCGGGCTGATGCTGGCGGGTATCCTTCTGACCCGCGCGATCTGGTCGCCCGACTGGGCGCTGGCGCGCTATGACGCGCTGGTGCTCTACGCGGTCGGGCTGCAGGTGGCGTTCCTGACGCTCCGGCTGGAAACCTGGGCCGAGGCGCGGGTGATCGTGCTGTTTCACCTGACCGGCACCGCGATGGAGCTGTTCAAGGTGCAGGCGGGCAGTTGGGCCTACCCCGAGGCGGGGCTGCTCAAGCTCATGGGCGTGCCGCTGTTTTCCGGGTTCATGTATGCCGCGGTCGGCAGCTACATGGCGCGGGTGATCCGCATCTTCGACATGCGCTTCACACCCTACCCGCCGCTCTGGACCACCTTCGCGCTGGCCGCGGCGATCTATGTCAATTTCTTCGCGCATCATTTCCTGCCCGACATCCGGCTGGCCCTGTTCGCCGCCACCGTGCCGATGTTCGGGCGCACCCGGGTCTGGTATCGGATCGACCGGCTGCACTGGATGCCGCTGCCGCTGGCGGCGTTGTTCTCGGCGCTGGCGCTGTGGCTGGCCGAGAATGTCGGCACCAACACCGGCACCTGGGTCTATGCCGGGGCGGGCGCGGTCGAACTGGTGAGTTTCGCCAAGATCGGCAGTTGGTATCTGCTGCTCTACGTCAGCTTCGTCACCGTGACGCTGGTGTCGCGCGACGCGCTTGGCGGCCCGCGCCCTACAGAAACCCCCGCCACATCAGCGCCGCCGCCACCAGCACGGCGACGATCACCAGGTTGAGCGCGTTCTGCGTCAGCCACGACAGCGCCATCTGCCGGGTCCGGTCGCCCGGGTCGATGGTCTTGAGGTGCCGCTCGACAAAGGCCTGCCCCTTGTCGATCCGCGCCCAGTCGATCTGCGAGGCGAGCTTGGGGTTCTGCTGCATCCGCCGGGCCAGCGCGATATACTCGGCCTCGTCGCGCACCCGGCGCGGCAACAGCCGACCGGCCCTGGCCAGCTTGGCCTCGTAGTCCGGGCCGCGAATGCCCAGGCGGCCCTCGAGCAAATCCGCCAGCCGGGCGGCGCGCTGATCCAGATCCATTGTCCCCCCGGATGATGCCCGGAATTTTGCGCCAGACTAACCGCCCCCCCTTTCCGCCGCAACGCCCGGGGCTTATCTAGCCGGCATGCTCGCGACCCAGACATTCGGCGACGATGACCGCCGCCCGCCCATCCTGATCGTCCACGGCCTGTTCGGCTCGGGCCGCAACTGGGGCGTGATCGCCAAACGGCTGGCCGATGCCCGCCGCGTCGTCACCGTCGACATGCGCAACCACGGCGACAGTTTCCACGCCGACAGCCAGAGCTATGCCGACATGGCCGGCGACCTCGATCATGTGATCGCGGAGATCGGCGGGCGTGCCGACGTGATCGGGCATTCGATGGGCGGCAAGGCGGCGATGGTGCTGGCGCTGGAGCGGCCCGAACGGCTGCGCCGGTTGGTCGTCGCGGACATCGCCCCGGTCGCCTATGACCACAGCCAGTCGGGCCTGATCGCCGCGATGCAGCGCCTCGACCTTGGCCCGGTCGAGACCCGCGGCGATGCCGACCGGGCGCTCGCGGAGGATATCGAGACCGCTTCGGTGCGTGCCTTCCTGTTGCAATCGCTCGACGTGAAGGCGCGGCGCTGGCGGCTGAACCTCGAGGTGCTCGACCGCGAGATGACGCGAATCACCGGTTTCCCCGATGTTTCCGGCCAGTTCGACGGCCCGGCGCTGTTTCTGGCCGGGGCGCAGTCCGATTACGTCACGCCCGAGGCGCGGCCGAAGATCAAGGCATTGTTTCCAAACGCGAAACAGGCGAAGATCCCGGGTGCCGGTCATTGGCTGCACGCCGAGAAACCGCGCGAGTTCGAGGCCGCGGTGCGGGCGTTTCTGAACGGATAGGTGCGCGCTTCAGTGCGTCCAGGTGCCGCGGCGGTTCGGCGCGAAGTTCTCGCCATAGCCGCCGGGCCGGATGTTGAGCGCGCGCTTGTGCGGCTCGGTCACCACCGCGTCGATGCCGTTTTCCCTGGCGAAGGCCAGCGCGGCCTCCTTGGTGGCGAAGCGCAGCTTGACCTGCGCGCGGGTATCGTCCGAACTGGTCCAGCCCATCAGCGGGTCGATCTTGCGCGGCTCGCCGGCGACCTTTTCCAGAACCCATTGTTTCGTCCGGGCCTGGCCGGAGGTCATCGCGTTGCGGGCGGGCTTGTAGATACGGGCGCGCATCAGGCTCTCCTTGTGATCGCGGCTGTTATCGGAAAAGACCGGCGGCGGCGCAAGGGAAAAACCGGGGCTGCGACAGCCGGTCCGGGGGTGCTGGCGCACCGGTCGGAATGGGGGTTCGGGCGGCGATACGGCCCGGCCCATGCGGTTGCGCGCGTCACGGTCTGACGCCGGATGCGGCGCAGCGGCCCGATCGGAACGGGTGCAAGCACAGTCGACTGCCGGTCACCGGCGAGGGAGCGAGGGGTGGGGTGGGTGTTTCGCCAGGACCGGCAGCCTGTCTGCTGCTTGCCCCGTCAGACTAACGCGGGCGGGTCACCGGGTGCAACCGAAAATAACACTTAAGGTTGCGTGATTTAGTGAAACATCGCCGTTTAATTGCAAGGAATCGTTAACCGGTCGGCCCCGATCAGGCCGCCCGCTCGGTGCTGTCGGTCGCGGTCGCGGGCGCGGGGGCCAGAAGCGCGCCCAGCAGCCGCGCCTCGTGGCTTTTCAGCACCTCGCGCGCGGTGTCGCCATAGCGCCCGGGCAGGCTGCGCAACTCGGGAAACAGCGCCAGCACCTCGTCGCGCGTGGCCGCGTCGAACCCGTCCAGCCCGACACCGCCGGGATAGAAGCTCTCGGTCGCGCAATTCTGGCTGTAGACCGCCTGGTGGCGGTCGAACAGCAGGTGGAAATACTCGACCCGCGACACCTGGCCCCAGAGAATCGTGCGGTCGTTGATCAGGTGGCGGGCCGGCACCAGCACCTCGTCGCGCGCGAACAGAAGCTGGGTCGAGGCCCCGCCCAGAAGCAGCCGGTGCATCGGCGACACCGCAAGGTCGCGCGACGGGATGCCCGGCCCGAATGCCCCAGCGCGCAGCACCACCGGGCGCAGATCCGCATCCTGCGGCCCCAGATCCAGCCGGCGCGACCCGACCCAGCGGATCGGCTGCGGCCCGTCATCGCGGGTCAGCACCAGGTCGCCGGGCCGCAGGTCTTCGACCCGGCGCGGCCCGCGCGGCGTTTCGATCAGCGTGCCCCGGGTGAAACAGGGCGGCTCGTCGGTGCCCTGGATGGTGATGGTGACGGTCGAGGCGCCGCCGGTCGAATTGACGTTGAACACCTCGGTCAGCGTGTCGCCGGAATCGAGCGCCTGGATCGAGGGCTGGGCATTCAGCGCCCGATAGGACCAGACCCCGTCGCGGTTGATCGTCAGCGAGCCATAGGTGCCGGTGAAGGTGCCCGGCGTCCATGCGCCCGCGTCGGAGCCGAGCCAGAAGTTGATATCGCCCGTCGCGGTCAGATAGCCGCTGCCGGAGACCGCGACATCCTCGGTGACGGTGCCGGTGGAGGGGACCGGGACGCCCATCAGGCGGCCTCACCTACGAAGTGCACCGCTTCGACCAGCCCGCGCTGGCCCCGGGTCGCATCGCCCAGCACCACCTTGCGCAGGTTGCCGTCGCGGTCGAGCCGGGCAAACCGGAACGCCCCTTCGGGCGGATGGCGGGCGATGTGGCGGGCCACCTGGCGGCCATGGCCGAACGGCGCGATCAGGTCGAGAAACCACAGGTTCGGGCCGGCGGTCCATTCCGCCTCGCCCGGCAGCACCCGGTCGTGCAGCATCCGGTCGGCGGCCTCGTCGGTCAGCCGCGCCCAGATCAGGGCCGCCGCGGTGGCGCCGTTCTCATCCTCGAAAAACCGCACGCAGCCGTGATTGACGGCCGGAAAGAACAGCCCCGCCAGCACCGACCCGCGATAGCCCCGGTGCAGCGGGCAGAACCCGGCCAGAAAACACAGCTTGCCCAGCGCGAGCAGATGCTCGTCTGTCGGCCCTTTCGGGCGGGGTGCGGCCTGCGCCCCCTTTGCCTTCGCCTTTCTGCCCGACATCGTTGGCGATGCCCCTTTGTTTTAACGGCAAGGTCGCGCATCCCTGCCCCCAAGTCAACATGGCCCCAAGAGGCCCGCCACCGCCTGTGGCCGCGCGGCCATGTCCGGCCGCCCCTTGCATGAGAACAAAAAGGGGTCAATTTGGGGTTAACAGGAAAATGCCCCCCCAAAAAAAATTACCCCCCTGTAAGTCACTGATCTTATTGAGGTTAGCGTACCAATATAACTCCATCTTGGGTCGTATAGTATCAATGGGTTAACATAAGAGTATACGACACAAACTAAAATTCACCTCAAGGACTATCAGATCACGCGGTTCGAACCTGCCAAGCCCAAGGCATCGCCCTGAGCCCTACGCTCTTGGCCCCCAGAGCCCCCATCGCCAGAGGAGTGCCTGCGGCCCTCTTGTCAATTTCACAATCTTGCCATCACTCACTGGCAGAACTTTCTCCACGATCCCCATTGTGTCACGTTTGTTCTTCGCGGCTTTCTCGGTCTCGATTGTATCGTTCACACAAAACATCTGTGGACGGATCCAATCGTCCCGTAGAAGCCTGCGCGTCTTTGCCCTGCCTATCGGGACCTTGGTGTCAACATACGAGTACCGAATCGAACCGGGGACTGCACGTCCCAATGCAGCCGCATATTGTTGATATAGTGCGCCCGCAATGGAGAAATCATAGGGTGATCTGAATTTATTCGGTAAGGTCGCTTCCCATGCCTCGGGGAAGTCCTTTTCTAATTGAAACATGAGCGACCTGCTGGTGGCGTAAGCGGCATGCTGAAACTTCGAAAAGCAAACACGCCCAGCTTCTCCTGCAAGAGTCTGCGGTTGTTCAATCCGGCAAGGTTGACGGCAAGTTCTTCTTCTCCCGATGTTTCATGCGGTAGGCTCACGGCATTCGAATGAAACTGAAGGGATCGACCGTATTCATCAAAAAAATTGGCAGCGGACATCGCGCTTCCGAAAAGAACATCATCGTTCAAGTAAAGGTAATTCTCGCGCAGGCCTGGAATTCGATGCAGGTTTGCTTCGATTGCATGTGAATTGAACGTGGGTAAATGGTCTTTGTCTTGAAAAATATCGCGATGATCGACAATTGTAACATTATCCAGCAGGTCTCCAAGCACATGCGGAATTTGTCGATCAGTCACAACGTAGATGTTGCCGAGATCAACAAAGTATCGCAGCGCCGATCGTACTGAAAAAAGGAGTTCTTCATGCGATTCGTATCGGGTGGCATGATTCGAGTCGGCTGTAGTTGACTGTCGCCCCACTTGCATTTCGGATTCTTGCTTTCGTGCCTTCCACTCTGGATCTTTGCCGTCGACCCAAGTATATACTAGATCGATTTTCCGGAGATTCGCGGCCTGTTCAACCAAGGCGTCCGCGTTACCCAGGATTGGCAGATCGACACCAAGAAAAGACACCCTCCTCAACGAGGAGAGATACGTTGTTGACGCCTCGCTCTCGACACCAGCATGCTTGCTCGACCAAACGTCTTTTTGCGAATTGTATGCACAGAATGCAATTTCAACGCCGGAGGCAGCACCATGCACCACGACCCCATTATGTGCGTGCTTTTGGTACGCGATTGCATGATTCGCCAATTTACTAAATGGCCACAGTGTTGTTCGTTCACCCTCTATCAGCGTAAATACCCGGATATCCAGGTCAAACAGTTGCCTCAGCAGCGCTATTCTTTGAGCTTTATCGCCACAAAACCAGACTGTGGGACGCGGTGACATCACATAATCCGCCAAATAGATTTTCGCGCCGATATCCTCTGCGGTTCTAGCTAGGGCCCGGATCACCGGGGCTTGCATGTCTCGAACGGTCTGCAATTCTTTTCCTTCATGCGGACAATTTCAAACTTAATCTAACAGACAACTCAGGAAGCGTTACGGAGAACAGTCTGATTGCTGTCAGGTGGACCGGTAGCGTCGACTTCTTATTCACGGCTAGCTGTAACTTTTCATCAATGGTCCGGGGAGGCGCGTTGCCGTATCAGGAACTTCCCGAATATGGCCACTGTTCGTCGAACTTGGCAAGTCATATGGGCTATGTTGATGGCGCGGACGCCAAGTCCCCGCGGGGGCGCAACGGTCAGCGCATTGTCGTATGAAGCCCCGACATTCCCGACTGACGGGCGAATTTGGCTTCTGCCTTTCCAAGGTATTGGATACATTAGCGGTTCATCGACAGATCTGGTGGATACAAGTTGATAATGTCGATTTCAATTCTCATAATCGGGGTGGTTGCTGCCCTCTCCCAAGGTGGTGTAACTTCACGCTTTGAACGTCTCGCAGGCATGAACAACTGCCACGGCACCTGTCCTTCGCAACGTCGCCATCCGGCTCCCGGTATCACTCGTTGTGCACTGGGAAACGCAAGCAATTGAAACCATCTTGTTGGTCTAGGCATTGGCAGCGGCGCAGGAACGATTCGATCCGGACCGCAAGCTGTCCAGCAAAGGACAACGAAGTGAACGATATTGATCCGTGGGGCAGTTGTTGCACTTCGTGTTACAAGGCTGCGATTACTATAATTGAAATAATGACTTATTTTTGATTTGGCAGGCAACAGGAGAATCTCATGCCCGACGCCCCCCTGACCCAGCCGATCCCCGCCAAGCCCAAGCTCGAAGGCGGCAAACGCTTCGTGATGCACACCACCTTTTCGCCCTCGGGCGACCAGCCCACCGCCATCGCCGAGTTGGCGGCCGGCGTGCGGGCCGGCGAACAGGACCAGGTGCTGCTGGGCGCCACAGGCACCGGCAAGACCTTCACCATGGCCAAGGTGATCGAGGAAACCCAGCGCCCGGCGATCATCCTGGCCCCGAACAAGACGCTGGCGGCGCAGCTTTATGGCGAGTTCAAGAGCTTCTTTCCCGAAAACGCGGTCGAGTATTTCGTGTCCTACTACGATTACTACCAGCCCGAGGCCTACGTGGCGCGCACCGATACCTTCATCGAGAAGGAAAGCCAGATCAACGAACAGATCGACCGGATGCGCCACTCGGCCACCCGCGCGCTCTTGGAGCGCGACGACGTGATCATCGTCGCCTCGGTGTCGTGCATCTACGGCATCGGCAGCCCCGAGACCTACGTGGCGATGACCCAGGATCTCGAGGTCGGCAAGGACTACAACCAGCGCACGGTGATGAAAGACCTCGTCGCCCAGCAATACAAGCGAAACGACAACGCCTTCGCGCGGGGTTCCTTCCGGGTGCGCGGCGACTCGCTCGAGATCTGGCCCAGCCACCTCGAGGATCGCGGCTGGCGGCTGTCGTTCTTCGGTGAAGAGCTTGAGGCGATCACCGAGTTCGACACGCTGACGGGCGCGAAAACCGACACGCTCGACAAGGTGCGGGTCTATGCCAATTCGCATTACGTGACGCCGACGCCGACGCTGAAACAGGCCATCGCCGGCATCAAGGCCGAGCTTGCGCTGCGTCTCAAGCAGTTCGAGGAGGATGGAAAGCTGCTGGAGGCCCAACGGCTTGAGCAGCGCACGCGGTTCGACCTCGAGATGCTGGAGGCGGCCGGGTTCTGCAGCGGGATCGAGAACTATTCGCGCTACCTGACCGGCCGCGCGCCGGGCGAGCCGCCGCCGACGCTGTTCGAATACATCCCCGACAACGCGCTGGTCTTTGCCGACGAGTCCCACGTCTCGGTGCCGCAGATCGGCGGCATGTATCGTGGCGACTACCGGCGCAAGTTCACGCTGGCCGAACACGGCTTCCGCCTGCCCTCGTGCATGGACAACCGGCCCCTGAAGTTCGAGGAATGGGACGCGATGCGGCCGCAGTCGATATTCGTCTCCGCCACCCCCGGCCCGTGGGAGCTGGACCGCACCGGCGGCGTTTTCACCGAACAGGTGATCCGCCCCACCGGCCTGATCGACCCCGAGGTGGAAATCCGCCCGGTGGAAATGCAGGTCGACGACCTGCTGGACGAGGTGCGCAAGGTCGCCGCCCGTGGCATGCGCACGCTGGTCACCACGCTGACCAAGCGCATGGCCGAGGACCTGACCGAATACATGCACGAACAGGGCATCCGCGTGCGCTACATGCATTCGGACATCGACACGATCGAGCGCATCGAGATCCTGCGTGACCTGCGGCTTGGGGCGTTCGACGTGCTGGTGGGCATCAACCTGCTGCGCGAGGGGCTGGATATTCCCGAATGCGGGCTGGTGGCGATCCTCGATGCCGACAAGGAGGGCTTCCTGCGCTCGGAAACCTCGCTGATCCAGACCATCGGACGGGCGGCACGCAACGCGGAAGGTCGGGTGATCATGTATGCCGACCGCATCACCGGCTCGATGGAGCGCGCGCTGGCCGAAACCGACCGCCGCCGCGCCCGCCAGATCGCCTATAACGAAGAACACGGCATCACGCCGGAGACCATTCGCAAGAACGTCGATGACGTGCTGTCGGGCCTCTACGAGGGCGACACCGACATGAGCCGGGTGACGGCGAAAGTCGATAAAGTGATGGTCGGGGCCAATCTGCAGGCCCATCTGGACGCGCTGAGGTCGGATATGCGCAAGGCCGCCGAAAACCTGGAGTTCGAGGAAGCGGCCCGCCTGCGCGACGAGGTGCACCGGCTGGAGGCCGTGGAACTGGCGATTGCCGACGACCCGCTGGCGCGGCAATCGGCGGTGGAGGCGGCGTCAGAGGGGAAGGTGCGGGGGCGGTCCACGGCGGGGAGGCCGGGGCAGAGGGCTGGACGGGGGAAGAGGTGACATATCCAGAGGGCAGCGCCCGGACCGAGGGGTGGGCGAGAAGCGCCCGCCCCGTGGGGGCGGTCCGGGCGCTGCCCGGCGGTGCCGGGCGGGGGGGGGGGTGCGCCCCAGGAACAGGGCGTTTGGTGAACTGCTTGGTTTCACTCAGTGAGAGAACGAACGAAGCACTCAAGTTGAATATCCTCTCGGCGCGTCAAGACGCGCTGGGGCAGATTTGCCGTCTTCATCATTTCGTCGTATTCCTTCTGGGACAGCGAGTTGAAGTAGGCATCGCCAACACATTGGCACTGCCGCTCAATTTCGTCCTCGGACAATTTCAAGCCTTGGGACTGAATTTGATTTCGAATGGCGATTTGGCAGGTTTCCGCATGGCCCGCTTTCAAACTCAAGATCAATTTAGGCGATATTATCTCTTGGGAGTTTTCGCGCTCGTAACGTGCGACGGTGAAGAATGAAATGGCGAAGAATGCTGCTGAGATCACGAATACCGTCATCCAGATATCGAGAAAACTGGAACTACGTTTGAAGAGTTTCATCAAGCTTGCGACAAGTAAGGCAATCACGAAAGGAACAGTAGTGCTACCCAAAGCGATGAAGAACGGTGCCCAAGTATCAGTTCCGCCATTGGTTATGGCGTTCTAACCTTCTTTATAGACATTCAGATAGCCAAATACCGCGGTGGCCAAAATCACCGGCAATACGAGCCTCAAAATGAGATCTCTCATGATCCACTCCCGCCCCCAACCACGCCAAGTCTGGTGCCCGCAACCTACGCCGGTCGATGGTTACGATCAATGCTATGGCACTATAGACCCTCCTTCGCGCCCGGACCGAGGGTGGGCGCACTTCGCGCCCGCGTCGTGCCGGAGGCACGCCTCTGGCGTGACGGGCGGGTCGGTCGCGAACCGGATCGCTACGCGATCCGGGTTGGCATCCCTACCCCGGCCCTGCTCGGTAACCCTCACCCCGAGGTCATCACCACGTCATACATCACCGGCTCGAACCCCCGGCTGAGGTCGTTGAACTTGCGGCTGTAGGCCCGCATCTCGTCCGAGCGCAGCATGGCCTGGAAATCCTCGCGGGTTTTCCACTGGGTATAGTTCGCCACCCGCGTCTGGGCGTCGTTGACGTGGATCGCGGCGCCGATGAAGCCGGGCTGTTTCGAGACGAAATCGTTGCAGGCCACCTGCAACTCGTCCAGCAGGTCCTGACAGGTGCCCGGTGTCACCTCGAAGGTGGTGATGACAGTCTGAAGTTTGGCGTCCTTGGTGATCGTGGGCATGGCGGCCTCCGTTGCTGACGTTCCTAGCCTAGCACCCGCCGCGCCCGCGTCAAAACCCCTGCGCGGGCCCGGCAGATCGCCGCGTCAGCGCACCACGTGGACCGAGCACGGCGCGTGGCGCACCACGCGGGCGGCGGTCGAGCCGAGGAACCAGTCCTGGAACCCCGGGCGGTGCGAGGCGATGACGATGCAGTCGGTCTTGTTGGCCTCGGCATAGTCGACGATGGAATGGCCGGCGTGGCCCTCGATCACCACGATCTTGATCGCGGGATGGTCCGACAGGGTCTTGGCCAGCGATGCCTCGATCTCGCGGATGTTGTCGGCGATCTGGTTCTCCGGCAGGTATTGCGCGACGTAGGAGGGGATTTCCTCGATCACGTGCAGCGCCGTGATGGTCGCATCCGTGCCCGCGATCGCCTCGGCGATCTCGATCGAACGGTTGGTGTCGCGGCCCTGGTCGAAGGCCACCGGAACGAGGATATTCTGATACATGGCACGCGCTCCCGCTGTGAATTCGCTGTCAGTGTCCCCCCTTTGCGCCGGAAGATCAATGACCTGCATCAACACCGCTCAGCGGATCAGGAGCGCGCGAAAGTCGTTCACGTTGGTGCCGGTCGGGCCGGGCGAGAACAGGTCGTCGAGCGCGGCAAAGGCCGACCAGGCGTCGTTCGCCGCCAGCAGCGCCGCCGGATCATGGCCCATTTCGCGCAGCCGCGCCACGGTCGTGCCATCGGCAAAGGCGCCGGCGTTGTCCTCGCTGCCGTCGATCCCGTCGGTGTCGGCGGCCAGCGCGGCGATGCCCTCGACCCCCTCGATCCCCCGGGCCAGCGACAGCAGGAACTCGGTGTTGCGCCCGCCCCGGCCCTTGCCCTTCACGGTCACGCTGGTCTCGCCGCCCGACAGGATCACCACGGGGCGGGCGAAGGGGCGGTTCCTGGTGGCCACCTCGCGGGCGATGGCGGCATGCACGCGGGCGACCTCGCGGGCCTCGCCCTCGATCGCATCCGACAGGATCGCGGCGGGCAGGCCCTCGGCGCGGGCCAGGTCGGCGGCGGCCTCCAGCGCATGCGCCGCCGAGGCGATCACGGTGACGCTGTTGTGCGCAAAGGCCGGGTCTTGCGGCGTCGGGCCGGGGGTGGCGGCGATATGGGCGGTCATGTGCGCCGGCAGGTCGATGCCGTAGGCCTCGATTGCTGCCATCGCGGCCTCGGGGCCGGTGTCGTCGGGCACCGTGGGGCCGGAGGCGACCTGCGCCGGGTCGTCGCCCGGCACGTCCGAGACGATCAGCGTCACCACCCGCGCGGGCGACGCCGCCAGCGCCAGCCGCCCGCCCTTGATCCGCGAGAAATGCTTGCGCACCGCGTTCATCGCCGAGATCGGCGCGCCCGACGACAGCAGCGCCCGGTTCAGCGCCTGTTCATCCGCCAGCCCGAAGCCGGTGGGCGGCGCCGGCAGAAGCGCCGAGCCGCCGCCGGTGATCAGCGCCACCACCAGATCGTCGGCGGTCAGCCCCGCCACCGCGTCAAGCAGCGCCTCGCCCGCTGCCATTCCCGCCTCGTCCGGCACCGGATGCGCCGCCTCGATCACCTTCAGGTGCCGGGTCGCGCAGCCATAGCCCGCACGGGTGACGATCACGCCCTCGACCGGGTCGCCCCACAGGTCTTCGAACGCCGCGCCCAGTTGGGCCGCGCCCTTGCCCGCGCCGATCACCACGGTGCGGCCCCTGGGCCGGTCCGGCAGGTGACCTGCAAGCGCCCTGGCCGGGTCGACGGCGGCAATGGCCGCGTCGAACAGCCGGGTCAGCAAGGCGCGGTCGGCCTCGGTCATCGGGGCGGTCTATTCCTTCACGTAGGGCTTGCCGTCCGCCGCCGGGGCGCGCGCCTTGCCGATCAGCCCGGCCACCACGATGATAGTGGCGATATAGGGCGCCATGGCCAGGAATTCGGACGGGATCGGGGTGTTGAGAAGCGCGAGCTTCTGTTGCAGCGAATCGGCAAAGCCGAAGATCAGCGCCGCCGACAGCGCACCGACCGGGTGCCAGCGCCCGAAGATCATCGCCGCCAGCCCGATGAAGCCGCGCCCGCCGGTCATGTTCTCGTCGAACCGCCCGACCGAGCCCAGCGTGAACCACGCCCCGCCGAACCCCGCCACCATGCCGCCCAGCGTGACGTGGACATAGCGCGTCCAGTAGACATCGACGCCCAGCGTATCGGCGGCGCGCGGATGCTCGCCCACCGCGCGGGCGCGCAGCCCGCCCTTGGTGTGGAACAGGTAATAGGTCGCCACCGCCACCAGTATCAGCGCGCCGTAGACGAACAGGTTCTGGTTGAACAGCATCGGCCCGATCACCGGGATGTCGCCCAGAAGCGGGATCTTCCACGCCCGGAACACCGGGGCGTTGTTCAGGCTGCGCACCTCGGCGAAGACCTGCGAACTGACGTAACTGGTCAGGCCCAGCACGAAGAGGTTTATCACCACGCCCGCGATGATCTGGTCCATTCGGAAGGTCACGACAAGGGCGGCGAGGATCAGGCCAAAGCTGCCCCCTACCAGCACGGCGGCCACAAGGCCGCCCCAGCCGCCCAGCAGCGAGCCGATCAGCGCGCCGGTAAAGGCCCCGGCCAGCAACATCCCCTCGATCGCGATGTTGACCACCGCGACCCGTTCGCAAAGCACGCCCGCAAGCCCGCCCAGCGCGATGGGCACGGCGCGCACCATGGTGGCCTGCAACATGCCGGTCAGCGAAAAGCTCTTGTCGGCGGTGGCCCAGACCAGGAAGGCCATGACCAGGATGGCCAGCCCGACGCCCAGCGAGATCGAGGTCCAGCGCACCCCGCCGCGCAGGAACTGGCGCACGCCGAGGAACGCCAGAAGCGCGGCGGCGACCAGGTTGAACGGCTGTCCGGGCACCACGAGGTCGCCCAGCACGATGGCATCGCGCGGCCGCGACAGCTTGAAGGTCGCCACCTGCCCCGCGCCCACGTCGAGCACGAACAGCACCAAGAGCGCCAGCGCGATCAGCACGCCGCCCACGATGCGGGCCTGGCGCGCCTTGCCGGTGGCGATCTTTTCGGAGGTGGTATCGGTGGTCACGGCGCTCATACCTCGCTCCCCCCTTTGGATTTCCTGGCAAAGCCCCACGGGAAGATCGCGCGCACCAAGAGCGGGGCCGCGATGAACACGATGATCAGCGCCTGGATGATCGCGATCAGGTCGATGGACACGCCCGCGTCGACCTGCATCTGGCGCCCGCCCGCCTCGAGCCCGCCAAAGAGGATGCCGGCGAACAGGATGCCCAGGGGGTGCGAGCGGCCCAGAAGCGCCACCGCGATGGCGTCAAAGCCGATGTCGGCCGAGAACCCCGGCGAGGCGCGGCCCAGTACGCCCAGCACCTGGCTGGCCCCGGCCAGACCCGCAAGCGCGCCCGCCGTGCCCATCGCGGCGACGATCACCAGCCCGGATTTCATCCCGGCATAGCGCGCCGCATGCGGGTTCTCGCCCGAGGCGCGGAAGGCAAAGCCGATCTTGGAGCGAAACAGGATCCACCACACCAGCACCACCGCCGCCAGCATCACGAACAGCCCGGCATGCAGGCGCAGGTTGGGGTCGAGCCAGTCAAGCAGGCGCGGCAGTTGCGCGGCATCGGGAACCGATTTCGAGATCGGGTCGGCCCGGCCCTCTTTCTGGATGTAGGGCTGGCGCAAGAGGTAGTCGAGCAGCTTGAACGAGATCAGGTTGAGCATGATCGTGGTGATCACCTCATGCGCCCCGGTCGCGGCCTTGAGCGCACCTGCGATGGCGGCGTAAAGCCCGCCCACGATGGCCCCGGCCAGCAGCGACAGCGGCATCAGCACCGCGAACGGCAGGGAGTGGAAGGTGAAGCCGAAGATCACCGCCGCCGTGCCGCCCAGCAGCACCTGCCCCTCGGCGCCGATGTTGAACAGCCCGGCGCGAAAGCCGAGGCCAAGCCCCAGCCCCGCCAGCACCAGCGGGATCGCCGCCGTCAGGGTCTCGGACAGCGCGTTGACCGACCCCAGCGAGCCCTTGGCCAGCGCCACGAAGCTCTTGCCGATGGTGGCGATGTCCACCCCGGTCGCCAGCATCACCAGCATGCCGAAGATCAGCGCCACCACCACCGCGAACACCGGCACCACCACCAGGTCTTCGAATTCCGAACGCCCACGCGCGGTGCGCGCCAGCAGGCTGCGCATCTGTTCGTTGATGCTTGAAAGGTCGCTCATGCCGCTGCCCCCTCGGTCGCGCCGGCCATGGCAAGGCCGATGGCGTTGCGGTCGGCCTTGCCGCCGGTGTTGTCGAACTCGGCCACGATGCGGCCGTCGAACATCACCAGGATGCGGTCCGACAGGCCCATGATCTCGTCCAGCTCGGACGAGACGATCAGCACGCCGTCGCCCTCGTCCCGCGCCTCGATCAGGCGCGAGTGGATGTATTCGATCGAGCCGACATCCAGCCCCCGCGTCGGCTGGCTGGCGATCACCAGCTTGGTCTGGCGTTCAAGTTCGCGCGCGACCACCATCTTCTGCTGGTTGCCGCCCGACAGGTTGCCGGCGGGCAGGAACACCGAGGGCGTGCGCACGTCGAAATCGACGCAATACTTGGCGGCGGTCTTGTGCACCGTGGGCCAGTCGATCGCCATGCCCTTGGAATAGGGTTTCTCGTAGTAGGAGTTCAGCACCATGTTCTCGGCGATGGTGAAGCTCGACACCATGCCGGACTTGTGCCGGTCCTCGGGAATATGCGCCATGCCCTCGCTGTGGCGCTGGCGCACCGAGAAATGCGTGATGTCCTTGCCGTCGAAGACGATCTTGCCCGAGGCGGCCCGGGCCAGCCCGGTGATCGCCTCGACCAGCGCGCTCTGGCCGTTGCCCTGAACGCCCGCGATGCCGACCACCTCGCCGGATTTCACCACCATGTTCAGGTGATCCACCGCGATCTCGTCGTTGTCGCGCAGCACCACCAGGTCGGAGACCTCAAGCATCGGGCGGCCCGGTTCGGCCACTGTCTTGTCGACGGTGAAGCTGACCGGGCGGCCCACCATCATCTCGGCCAGGTCGGCCTCGGTCAGGGTCTTGGGGTCGCCCTCGCCGACGATGCGGCCCTGGCGCATGACGCTGACGCGGTCGGACACCTCGAGGATTTCGTGCAGCTTGTGGGTGATGAAGACGATCGCCTTGCCGGCCTCCTTGAGCGAGCGCACGATGCCGAAGAACTCCTCGACCTCCTGCGGCGTGAGCACCGCCGTGGGCTCGTCGAGGATCAGCACGTCGGCCTGGCGAAACAGCACCTTGAGGATCTCGACGCGCTGCTGGATGCCGACCGGCAGGTCTTCGATCAACGTGTCGGCGGGGACGTGCAGACCGTAAAGCTGGTTGATCTCGTCGACCTGGGCGCGGGCGCGCTTGAGGTCGAGATAGCCGAGCCGGCCCGTGGGTTCGACCCCCAGCACCACGTTCTCGGCCACGGTAAAGACCGGAACCAGCATGAAATGCTGGTGCACCATGCCGATGCCGGCCTCGATGCCGTCGCCCGGCCCCTGGAACACCACCGGCTTGCCGTCGATCAGGATCTCGCCTTCGTCTGGGGAATACAGCCCCGACAGGATGTTCATCATGGTGGATTTGCCGGCGCCGTTTTCACCAAGCAAACCAAGCACTTCACCGCCCCTGATGGTCAGGTTCACGCCATCGTTGGCGACCACGGAACCGAAACGCTTGGTGATGCCGCGCAGTTCGACGTCCATCAGCTCGCCCCTCCCCAATCGGACAGAAACCCGCCGCCGGGGGCAACCGGCGGCGGGCAGAAGTCGGCTTACATGCCGATCTTGATCGAACCGTCGATGATGCCGGCCTTGATCTCGTCAAGCTCGGCCTGCAGTTCGGCCGGCACCGCACCCTCGAAGGTGTGGTAGGGCGCCAGGCTGACACCGTCGTTCTCCAGCGTGCCGACGATGACGCCGCCCTCGAAGGTGTCGTTCATGGCGGCTTCGATGACCTCCTGCACGGTCGAATCCATGCGCTTGAGCACCGAGGTCAGGTAGACATGCGCCTTTTCCGGGTCGGTCAGCGCCTGGTCGGCGTCGACGCCGATGATCTTGAGCTCGTCCGTGCCAAGCTCGTCGGCCAGCGCCGCAGACCCCAGACCCACAGGGCCGGCCACCGGCATCACGATGTCGGCGCCCTCGTCATAGAGGTTCTGGGCAAAGGCCCGGCCATCGTCGAGGCTGTCGAAGTTGCCGGTGAACAGGCCTTCCTTGGTCTCGGGGTTCCAGCCCAGCACGGTCACGTCGGTGCCGTGCTTTTCGTTGTAGTAGTTGGCGCCGTGCACCATGCCGTCCATGAACACCGTCACCGGCGGGATGTTGATGCCGCCGAAGGTGCCCAGCACGCCGGTCTCGGTCATGCCGGCGGCGAGATAGCCGGCGAGGAACGCCGCCTGCTCGGTCGCGAACACCTGGCCGATGACGTTCGGGATCGCCGGGTCATAGGCAAAGTCGACGATCGAGAATTTCTGGTCGGGGTTGGCCTTGGCCGCCGCCGCGGTGGCGTCGCCCATCAGGAAGCCGACGGTCACGATCACGTCGCAGCCACCGCCCATCAGCGAGTTGAGGTTGGCCTCGTAATCGCTCTCGGCCTGGGATTCGAGGAAGCGCCCTTCGATGCCGTGGGCCTCGATCGCGTCCTGCACACCCTTCCATGCGGTCTGGTTGAAGCCGGCATCGTCGATGCCGCCGGTGTCGGTCACCTGGCAGGCGGTAAAGGCCGAAGCGGCCGTCACCGACCCGGCAAGCAGCGCCGCGGCAAGACCGGTGCCGGTGGCAAATTTCGAAAGAACCGTCATGTAAACCTCCATGTCACGCCGTGCCCCGACGTCGGGCGCGGCCGGTTAAGGAGCCGCGAACAAAGGGAAACGCACCTGAATGCGGCGATTCCCCCAGCGGCCATGCGAAACCTTAGCACGCACCTTGGCAAGGGTCGCGACAGATTTTTTTGTCCGAATGATCGAATTTTCGCAGGGTCCGCCGCCGCCGGTTGCCCTTGACGCGGCGGCACCCTGCCCCGATGCTGGCGGTCACCGAACAATCGGCCGCCCCCGGAAGGATGTCATGTGCTGGAGTGAGAGCGCCACGCTGGCCATGGTCGGACTGGGCGCGGCGGCAACCCTGGTCTCGGCCCGAAACGGCAGCCCGCGCGCGGTGCCGGTGACGCTGGGATATTTCACCGTCATGGAGGCGCTGCAGGCCGGCGGCTACATGGTGATCGACCAGTGCGACCTGGTGCCGAACCGGGTGGTCACGGCGCTGAGTTTCTTTCACATCACGCTGCAACCGATCATCATCAACCTGTTCCTGCTGGCGCTGGTCGGACCGCATGTCACGCGCCGGATGCGCCGCGGCGTGCTCGTCGCCGCCGGGGTCGCCTCGGTGATCGTGGCGCTCCGGCTGGTGCCGTTCGACTGGGCCGGGCCGTGCCGCGACGGGATGAGCCTGTGCGGGCCGGGCTGGTGCACCGTGACCGGCACCTGGCACCTGGGCTGGACGATGCCGCTCAATGACATGTGGACGGCGATCTGGGGCGAATGGATGCAGGGCCATCTGCCGTTCCCGGCCTATTTCGCGGCGGTGTTCGGGCTGCCTGTGCTCTACGGCGCCTGGCGGTTCGCGCTGTTTCACCTGGTGCTGGGGCCGGTGCTGGCGATGCTGCTGACCGACGACCCGAACGAGATGCCGGCGATCTGGTGCCTGTTCTCGGTCGGGCTGGTGCTGACGGCGCTGGTGCCGCCGGTGCGCCGGGCGATGTTCCCGCGCGCCGTCGCGGCCTAGCCCTTCTGCACCCCTTCGAGATACTGCGCCAGCAGGATCAGCGACAGCGGCGTCGGGGTCGGCGTGCCGTCGGGGTCGGTCCAGGTCTCGATCGGGCTGGCGATCAGCGCGCCGAACTCGGGCATCGGGCCGTGGGTGGCATCGCGGGAATAGCCGTCGATGGTCGACATCGCGTAACGCGCCGGGAAGGTGCCGCCGTGGCGTGCGGCCAGCGTGGTCAGATCGGGTGCGCCAAGCCCGGCATCCCCGGTGGCATCGGCGCCGTGGCAACTGGCGCAGTATTCGCCATACAGCCCGGCCCCGGTCATCGGCGCCTCTTCGACGCAGCCCGCCAGCCCGGCCAGCGCCGCACCGGCGATCAGGATTGCCCGTGGTTTCATGTCGCCCCTCCTTGTTGTTTTGCCGCAGACTAGCGCATTCCCCTGCCCGACGCCAAGCGCCAGCGCTTGCACCCGCCCGCGTCGCGGCGCAATGTCGCCGCATGGACATAGAAACCGCAACACGCTGGCTTGACGACCATTTCACCGACTGGGTGCGCGCGCTGGATATCCGGGTCGACGATGTCGCCTGCACCGGCGCCGTGCTGTCGATGCCGGTCACCAATGCGATCAAGCGCTCGGGCGGCATCGCCGCCGGGCCCGCCCTGACCGCGCTGACCGATACCGCGATGGTGGTCGCCTGCGCCGGTCACAACCGGGGCTTTCGCCCGGTCGCCACGGTCACGCTCGACACCCAGTTCCTGCGCCCGGCGTCGGGCGAGCGGATCAGCTGCACCGCCACCATCCTGCGCGCCGGACGCTCGCTGATCTTCCTGCGCGCGGCCCTGACCGAAGAGCCGTCGGGCAAGGACGTGGCCCATGCCACCGCCACCTTCGCGGTGCAGTAGAGGTCAGGGCTGAACGGTGATGAGGGTGGCGGATTTGCCCGCCGCCTCGACCATCGCATAGAAGGTCCGGGCATGATCGGGGTGCAGGCGCACGCAGCCGTGCGACACCGGGCGCCCCAGGCTCGCGATCTCGTAGGTGCCGTGTATCCCGATGTTTCCGTTGAAGAACACCGACCACGGCATCGGCGCGTCGTCGTAAAGCGACGAGCGGTGGTTGGGCGACAGCATGGTGGGGTGAAAGCGCCCCGTGGGCGTAGGATAGCCCGCGCGCCCGGTCGAGACTGGCCAGACATGGGTTTCCACCCGCCCGCCCGCGCGGCGCGTGACCGTCACCGCCTGGTCCGACAGGTCGATCACCGCCTCGACGCGGTCAGGCTGGGGCGCGGGCGCGGCGCTTTCCGGCACCTCGGTGCAGGCCGCCGCAAGAACGACCAGCACCAGCGCACCAAGCGCGGCGCGCATCCTAGTCCTGGACGATGATGTAGGTGTCCTGCTTGTCCGTGGCATAGACCATCTCATAGAGCACGCGTGCGTTTTCCGGCGACAGGCGCACGCATCCGGCCGAGGCCGGACGGCCCAGCGCGCCGGTGGAATAGGTTCCATGTATGGCGTAGTTGCCGGAATAGAAGATCGCGAACGGCATCGGCGCATCGTCATAGAGCGACGATTTGTGATCGCGGCTGAACCACTCCGGCTGGTAGGTGCCGCGCGGCGTGATCTTGCCCGCCCGCGCGGTCGAGACCGGCCAGGTATGCAGCCGCCGCCCGCCGCGCATCACCACCATGCGCTGTTCGGACACGTCGACCTTGATCACGATATGGTCGGTGCGCCCGGCGGAAGAAAACCGCTCGCTCGCATCGGCGCCGGTGGCAGCCAGCACGCCCGCGGCGAGAAAAAAAGACATGGAAATACGTTTGGCGAATCCACCCATGGTTCAGACATCCTTGTTACCCCGCCGCCCAGACTAGGGGCCGGGCAGCCGGGTGCAAGTCTGCCAGGGAAATCCTAACCTTCGGTGACCAGCCCGTTGTCCAGCCGCAACACCCGGTCCATCCGCGCGGCGAGGCCAAGGTTGTGGGTGGCGATGAGCGCCGACAGCCCGGTGTCGCGCACCAGGTCCATCAGGGCGGCAAACACCCGGTCCGAGGTCTCGGGATCGAGGTTGCCGGTCGGCTCGTCGGCCAGAAGCAGCGCCGGGCCATTGGCCAGCGCCCGGCAGAAGGCGACGCGCTGCTGTTCGCCCCCCGACATCTCGGCGGGGCGGTGATCGGCGCGCGGGCCGACACCGACCCGGTCGAGCAGCGCCATCGCGCGTTCGCGTGCCGCCCCCTGCCCCACGCCGTTGGCAAGCTGCGGCAGGATGACGTTCTCGACCGCCGAGAATTCGGGCAGGAGGTGGTGAAACTGGTAGATGAAGCCGACATGCTCGCGCCGCATCGCGGTGCGGGTCTGATCGCCCGCGTCGGTCATGTCCTGACCGCAGATCCTGACCCGCCCCGCATCGGGCGTGTCGAGCAGCCCGGCGATATGCAGGAGCGTCGACTTGCCCGCGCCGGAGGGTGCGACCAGCGCCACGACCTCGCCGGGCGCCAGCACCAGGCTTGCCCCGCGCAGCACGTTGACCTCGCCGGGCAGACCCCGGTTGAAGTGCTTTTCCACACCGTCGAGCGCCAGCACCGGTTCACTCATAGCGCAGCGCCTCGACCGGGTTCATCCGCGCGGCGCGTCGGGCCGGGAAGATCGTGACCAGAAAACTGAGGGTGAGCGACAGCGCCACCGCCGACAGCACGTCGCCCAGCTCCAGCTTGGCCGGCAGCCGGTAGATGCCGCGCACCGACGGGTCCCACACCCCGCCGCCGGAAATGGCGTCGACCAGCGCGAAGATCGGGTCGATGTAGATCGCAAAGAGACAGCCCACGACGACCCCCGCCGCCGTGCCGACCAGCCCGGTGAGCGAGCCGCAGAGGAAGAATATCCGCAGCACCGAGCCTTCGGTCAGCCCCATCGTGCGCAGGATGCCGATGTCGCGGCCCTTGTTCTTGACCAGCATGATCAGCCCGGAAATGATGTTCATCGAGGCGATCAGCACGAGGACGGACAGGATGATGAACATCACGTTGTCCTCCATGTCGAGCGCCCGCAGGAAAGCCCCGGAACTGTCGCGCCAGGTCCAGACCGCCGCATTCGGCCCGGCGGCGGACAGGATCGGGCCCAGCCGCGCCTCGACATGCTCGGGATCGTCCAGCATCACCTCGATCTCGTCGGCGCTGCCTTCCTTGTTGAAAAAGCTCTGCGCCTCGTCGAACGGCAGGTAGACGCGGGTGCGGTCGATGTCCCAGCGTCCGGCGGTGAAGATATAGACCACCTCGTAGGCGTTCACCCGCGGCGTGGTGCCGAAGGCGGTCTTGACCCCGTTGGGCGAGATGATCCGGATCTTGTCACCGACCCCGACGCCAAGATCGCGCGCCACGCCCGAGCCGATGGCGATGCCGCGTTCATAGGCCGAGATGTCGCCGGTGAACGCCTCCGGCTCGGCGATGCGCGGGATGGTGAGCAGGTCTTGGTAGCGCAGGCCGAACACCTCGACCCCGGCGTTGGTGTCGCCCCGGTTGGCCATCACCTGGCCCTTGATCAGGGGTGCAGCCCGGGTGACGCCCTCGACCGCGGCGATGCGCGCGGCCCAGTCGTCATAGTCGGCGATCGCGCGGCTGGGATTGCCGGCCGCGTCGATGACCACCCGCGAATAGACGGTGACATGGGCATTGGCACCCAGGATGGTATCGACGAACTCGCCGCGAAAGCCGGTGCGCACGGCAAGCGTGATGATCAGCGCGGCCACGGCCAGCGTGATGCCAATGAGCGAAATCCAGGTCATCACGCTGACGCCGCCCTCGGCGCGGCGCGCGCGCAGGTAGCGCCAGGCGATGATCCATTCGAAACGGGCAAAGGGGGCGGTGCGGTTGGCCACGGGCTCTCCGGTCAGGATTCGGCGCGAAAGTGGGCCGGGGCGGGCCGAAGGTCAAGCCGGTGCGGCCGGCGGACCAACGCCGAACGCCCCGCGCGGGAGTTTCCCGGCAGGGTGTCTGCGTTCTCATCGCTCACATACTCACAAGGGGTAAAGTGGCGGGCCCGCCTTGGGGCAAGTGTTCCTTCGCCGGGCGCAGAGCCTCGCCTGCACCTTCATCAGGTGGTCTTAGGTGTCCCGGCTGCCTCTTGTCCGGTTTTGATATGCCGGGGTCGAGACACGGATACCACTTTCGTGCACGGGAAGCGTTATCGCAGGAAAAGGTTAACGGGCGCGAAACCCTGCGTGCGTTGCCTCGGCGTGCCTTCCCCAGACAGCGCAGGCATTGCCGCGTTCTTGCACGGTGGTCTAACCGCGGTCATCCGGGCGGTCGGTTTCCGCCGGCGGCGCTGCGAGGTCGGCGAGGATCGGGCAGTCGGGCCGGTGGTCGCCGGCGCAGGCATCGACCAGGCGCGCGAGTGTTGCGCGCATCTCGGTCAGTTCCGTGATCTTGCGGTCGATCTCGGCCAGGTGGCCCTCGGCGATCTGCTTGACCTCGGCGCTGGTGCGGTGGTCGTCCTCGTAGAGCTTGAGCAGGTTGCGGCAATCCTCGATGCTGAACCCGAGCGCGCGGGCGCGGCCCAGAAAGGCCAGCATGTGCACGTCGCGCTCTCTAAAGCTGCGATAGCCGTTGGCGCTGCGCAGGGGCTTTACCAGCCCGATATCCTCGTAATAGCGGATCGTCTTGGCCGGAAGGCCGGACCGGATCGCCACATCTCCGATGTTCATGGTCATATCCTCCTCATTCGGCCGGGGCGGCGGACAGCGTGGCGACCGGGCGCAGCTTTTCCGCCTCGTCCATCGCGGGGCGGACCCGGCGCAGGCGCAGCGCGTTGGTCAGCACGAAGACCGAGGACAGCGCCATCGCGCCCGCGGCCAGAACCGGCGACAGCAACAGGCCGAACACCGGATAGAGAACGCCCGCCGCCACCGGGATCAAGGCGACGTTGTAGCCGAAGGCCCAAAACAGGTTCTGCCGGATGTTGCGCATCGTGCGGGTCGAGACCTCGAAGGCGTTGACCACGCCGCGCAGATCGCCCGACATCAGCACCACGTCGGCGGATTCGATCGCCACGTCGGTGCCGGTGCCGATGGCGATGCCGACATCGGCATGGGCCAGCGCCGGGGCGTCGTTGATCCCGTCCCCGACGAAGGCGACGCGCTTTCCGCCCGCGCGCAGTTCATCGAGCGCCGCGACCTTGCCATCGGGCAAAACTCCGGCGATGACGTGGTCGATGCCGGTCTCATTGGCGATCGCGTCCGCAGTCTCGCGCTTGTCGCCGGTGATCATCGCGACCTTGAGCCCGAGATCGTGCAGCGCGCGGATCGCCGCCGCGCTGGCGGGTTTCACCGGGTCGGACACCGCGATCACCGCGGCCACGCGCCCGTCGACGGCGGCGAACAGCGCGGTGCGGCCCTGTTCGGCCAGACGCCGTTCCGCATCGGCCAGCGCGCCGATATCGAGCCCCTCGCGGGTCATCAGGCGATCCGCCCCGACCAGAACCTCGCGACCCGCCACCGTGGCGCGCACGCCGTGCCCGGTGATCGACTCGAAGCCTTCGACCTCATGGCGCGGCGCCTTCTCCGCGCGGGCGGCGCGCACGATGGCGTCGGCGATGGGGTGTTCGGACTGCGCCTCGACCGCCGCCACCAGCCCCAGCACCTCGGCCCGCTCGAAGCCTTCGGCCAGAACCATGTCGGTCAGTTCCGGGCGGCCCTCGGTGACGGTGCCGGTCTTGTCGACTGCCACGACATCGACGCCGGTCAGTTGCTGCAGCGCGTCGCCCTTGCGAAACAGCACGCCCATCTCGGCGGCCCGTCCGGTGCCGACCATGATCGAGGTCGGTGTGGCCAGCCCCATCGCGCAGGGGCAGGCGATGATCAGCACCGACACGCCCGCGACGAGCGCATAGGAGAGAACCGGGGACGGCCCGACCAGCAGCCAGACGATCACGGTCAGCACGGCCACCGCCATGACGGCGGGCACGAACCACAGCGTGATCCGGTCCACCATGCCCTGAATCGGCAGCTTGGCGCCCTGCGCCTCTTCGACCATGCGGATGATCTGGGCCAGGGTGGTATCGGCGCCGACGCGGGTGGCGCGGAACTGGAACGATCCGGTGCCGTTGACCGTGCCGCCGGTGACAGGATCGCCCGCATCCTTGGACACGGGCACCGGTTCGCCGGTGATCATGCTTTCGTCGACATGGCTGCCGCCGTCGGTCACCTCGCCGTCCACGGCGATCCGCTCGCCGGGGCGCACGACAAGGATGTCGCCGGTGCGAATCCGTTCGATGGGCACGTCCTGCGGCTCGCCGTCCACCAGAACCCGCGCGGTGCGGGCCTGCAGGCCAAGGAGTTTCTGGATCGCGGCGCCGGTGCGGCCCTTGGCGCGCGCCTCCATCCAGCGGCCCAGAAGGATCAGCACCACGATCACCGCGGCGGCCTCGAAATAGACGGCGCGCGAGGTTTCGGGCAGCAGCGCGGGCGCGAACAGCGCCACGACGGAATAGAGATAGGCGGCCGAGGTGCCGACCGCGACAAGGCTGTTCATGTCCGGCGCACCCTTGAAGAGCGCCGGAAAGCCCTTGGTATAGAAGGCGCGGCCCGGCCAGACCAGCACGATGGTGGTCAGCACGAACTGGATCATCCAACTGGTGTCGTGGCCGATGGTGCGACCGATCAGATCATGCGCCCCTGGCACCAGATGCGCCCCCATTTCCAGAACGAACACCGGCAGGGCGAAGGCCGCCGCCAGCGCGGTCTTGCGCGCCATCTCCCGCGCCTCGCCTTGCTTGCGGGCGCTGCGATCCTCGGTCAGCGTGTCCTCTGCCGGCTCGGCCGGATAGCCCGCGTCCGCCGCCGCCTTGAGCAGGTCGGCCAGCTCCACCGCGCCTTCGGCAAAGGTGACGGTGGCGGTTTCGGAGGCGAGGTTGACGTTCACATCCACGACGCCCGGCACCGCCTCGAGCGCCTTGTCGACGCGCCCGACACAGGAGGCGCAGGACATCGATTCCACGTTCAGCCGCACGCTTTGGGTCCGCGCCGGATAGCCGGCCTTGTCGAGCGTCGCGATCATTTCCGAGACCCGCCCCGGCCCGTCGATCTGCGCTTGCGCCGTTTCACTGGCGAGGTTCACGCCGACCTCGCTGACCCCCTCGAGCGCCGACAGGGCCCGCTCGACCCGCCCGACGCAGGAGGCGCAGGTCATGTTCTGCACGGACATTCGGATGGTTTGCGCGGCTGGCATGGGTGTCTCCCTCGGTTGCATGGGGTTCAGATAGGGGTTCCACTGACTGGAAGGTCAATGGTTCAAATTATTTTTCACGCGCTCTTGACCTTCCCGCGGTGGAAGACCTCACCTGAGCGCATGTGAAAAGGAGACAGGCATGACCAGATTCAGCGTACCGGACATGAGCTGCGGCCACTGCACCGCGGCAATCGAAAAGGCGATCGCCGCCGCCGACCCCGCCGCCAAGGTCTCGTGCGACCTTGACGCGCGCACCGTCGACGTGGACAGCAGCCTGAACGAACAGGCGTTGTCGGACGCGATCCGCGAAGCCGGATACGAGTCCACCACACTGGCGGCGACCTGACGCAAGGAATGGCGCCGGTGACCCCGGTGCCGGTGCCTCGTCAGCCGCCGTCGACCTGACGCTCGACGGCGCTGCGTTCGGCCTGAATCCGGCGTTCCCGCTCTGGCCAGGTGGATTTGATGTAGGCGAGGATGTTTCGGATCTGATCGTCGGTAAGCTGATCGCCGAAACCCGGCATGCCGCTGGCAAAGTCGACGCCCTGCGCGGCAAGCGCGGCCTGCCCGCCAAGCCGGGTGTAGTCGAAAAGCACGCGGTCGGAGTGGTGCCAGGTATGCCCGGTTTCATCATGCGGCGGGGCGGGCAGCACCCCGTCCGGCCCCGGCGACTGCCAGTCGGGCTGGCCCTCGAGGTTCGCACCGTGGCAGGCGGCGCAGTAGACCTGATAGAGCCGCGCGCCCTCTGCCAGGTCGGCGCGTCGCGACAGCATCCGGCTGCGCTCGCCGGTGATGTCGACAAGCCAGACCCCGGCCACGGCGCCGGACAGGAGCAGGGCAGACAGCACAAGGGTTTTCCGCATCTCAGGTCATTCCGTCAGGTCGTCGTGGCCGCATGGCCGGTCATGCCGCAACGATACAGCCATTTCCCCCGGTTGTCCGCGCCGCGCGGCGGAACAATCCGGCCAGCCACGGGTTTGTGACTGGACCCTCGCAAACGGGCGCGTTCCAATGCAGGCCCGATCGGTGCCTTGCGCGTGCGCCACCTTCGACAGCTACCAGGAGGCCATAGCCATGTTGACCAGACGCCATTTCGTCGTGACCGCTGCGGCGCTGTTCTCGCCGCCAATCTCGGGGCCGTTGTTCGCGGTTCCCCAATCGCGCGAGGCGCAGTGGGCGGCGTGGGATGCACAGGTCACGCCGCCGAACTACGACCCGGCAGTGTCGAACCCGTGGGGGCTTCATCCGCGGTTCCTGCCCCGGCTGGTCGAGGCCAAGGACGGGCTCACCCCCGGCGATATCCATGTCGATGCGGTGGCCCGCTATCTCTACCATATCAAGGATGACGGGACGGCAATGCGCTTTGGCGTCGCCATCGCCCGCGGCGACCTTTACGAGGCGGGCACCTACACCATTCGCCGCAAGGCCAAGTGGCCAACCTGGACCCCGACGCAAAACATGATCCGGCGCGACCCCGAGCTTTACGCGCCCTATGTCGATGGGCAGGAGGGCGGCCCGACCAACCCGTTGGGCGCCAGGGCGTTCTACCTCTATGTCGGCGACCGCGACACCTATCTTCGCATCCACGGCTCGCCCTATCCGCGGTCGATCGGCGGGCGGGCCAGTTCGGGCTGCGTGCGGATGGTCATGGCCCATATCATCGGCCTTTACGACCAGGTCGAAACCGGATCGACCGCGTTCCTCTATCCGCCCGAGGATGCCCTCGCGGCGCAGAGTTGAGCGGGCGGCCAGGGCGCGCCGCCCGGCGCGCGGGCGTGCCTCACCCCGTGGCGGCCGGCGGCACCCCGGCCTGGGTGCAGATCGGATTGCCCTGGGTGGTGCGAAGCGGCAGCAGGGTGCTTTCGACGGGACCATCGTGAAGATACCAGTAGCACCCGTCCTCGGGTGAAATGCGGACGGCCCGAAGGTTCTGATACGGGGCCGCGACCGCGAGGACACCCTCGGGAAGTTCTTCGAGAAACCCCGTATCCGCATCGGTCGGGGCGACATCGACAGCCGCGCACCCGGCAAGCAGCGCCATCGCCGCCACCAGCCCAAGTCGTTGAAAATTCATCTTTGCTCTCCTGCATGGACGCTCGATCGGGAAACAAGCCCGGGACAGTCGAAGCATGTCGAAAACCCCGCCCGAGTCGAAGCATTAATTTCGCCCGGGCCCGATGCCGGCACGTGACACGCGCCCCGGGCCGGTCATGTGCCCGCCCCGACCAAGGCATCGGGTCCGGTTTCGACGCGATGCCACAAGGAACGCCGGCGTGCGACCGGGTCGCGCTGGCCACATTGGTTCGATCTCCATCCGGTTCGTGAAGCGCCAACCCGCAACGACGACGTCTGTTCCCCTTTGTGGGGTCGATTTTTCGCCGATCAAGGCCGGGAGGCGCCGGGATCGGCTGCGTTCCGGTCCCGTCACGGGAAGGACGGGTGCGAGGCGGCACGCTCAGGCGGTGCGGCGGAACGGGCGCAGCATCAGCGACAGAAGTGCCGTGACCAGCGCCCAGCCGGCGGCATAGCCGAGGCCCGCGGCGATCAGCCCTTCGGAGGTCGCGGGCACGCCCGGCTGGTAGTCGTCCCAGGTGCGCCGGGCCAGGTCCGGGTCGCGGAAGCGGTAGAACCGGGCCAGGCGCTCGAGCGGCTGTGCGGTGGCAAGCGCCTGGTAGTCAGCGTTCAGCCGCTCATAGCGATAGATGCGGGCGCGCATGTCGTCGCGCAGACTGTCAGTGAAGTCGCTGCCGCCCATCTTTTCGAAGGCTTCCTCGCGGCTCAGCCCGGCGACCCGCGCGGTGGTGTCGAAGGCGATGGTGACGGCGCGCAATTCGTCCACCGCGCCGGACAGGCGCTGGACGTATTGCTGCGAGAACTCGGGAAATTGCGACAGCGCCACCGCGCCCGCGATGCCGCCTGCCAGTGCGAGGATGCGCATCTGCCTGCCTTTCCGACTGCCCGCCGGTCTTGTTGCCGGCCCGCGCAGAGTGTGCGGCCTCGGCCGCGTTCGGTCAAGCCGGGGCTAGAGATGGCCCGCGTAGATGCCGCGGAGGCGGTCGACCACCAGGTCGGGGGCCAGCTCCTCGCTCTCGCCGGTGCGGCGCGAGGTCAGCTCGACCACGCCGGCCTTGAGGCCGCGCGGCCCGACGGTGATGCGCCAGGGCAGGCCGATCAGGTCCATCGTCGCGAACTTGGCGCCGGCACGTTCCTCGCGGTCGTCATAAAGCGGCTCGAACCCGGCCCTGGTCAGGGCGGCATAAAGGTCTTCGCAGGCGCGGTCGGCCTCGCCGTCGCCCTGTTTGAGGTTCACGATGCCGACGTGGTAGGGCGTGACACCCTCGGGCCAGATGATACCCGCCTCGTCATGGTTGGCCTCGATGATGGCACCGACCAGGCGGCTCACGCCGATCCCGTGCGAGCCCATGTGAACCGGCACCTTTTCGCCGTCCTTGGTGTTCACCGTGGCCCCCATCGGCTCGGAATACTTGGTGCCGAAATAGAAGATCTGCCCGACCTCGATGCCGCGCGAGGTGCGGCGGCGATCCTCGGGCACCTTCTCGAACAGGCCCGCGTCATGGGTCTCGTCGGTGCGGGCGTAGGGCTTGGTCCATTCGTTGCAGATCAGCGCCACCTGGTCCCAGTCGTCATAGTCGATGTCGCGGTTGCCAAGGCTGAGGTCGGTGATCGCGCTGTCATAGAACACCTCGCTCTCGCCGGTCTCGGCCAGCACGAGGAATTCATGCGTGTCGTCGCCGCCGATCGGCCCCGAGTCGGCGCGCATCGGGATCGCCTTCAGCCCCATGCGCTCATAGGTGCGCAGGTAGCTCACCATGTGCCGGTTGTAGGCGTGCATCGCGTGTTCATGGTCCACGTCGAAGTTGTAGCCGTCCTTCATCAGGAACTCGCGCCCGCGCATCACGCCGAAGCGCGGGCGGATCTCGTCGCGGAATTTCCACTGGATGTGGTAGAGCGTCAGCGGCAGGTCCTTGTAGCTGCCGACATGGGCGCGGAAGATGTCGGTGATCATCTCCTCGTTGGTCGGGCCATAGAGCATGTCGCGGTCGTGGCGGTCGCGGATGCGCAGCATCTCGGGGCCATAGGCGTCGTAGCGCCCGGATTCCTTCCACAGGTCGGCCGGTTGCAGCGTCGGCATCAGCATCGGAATGTGCCCGGCGCGCACCTGTTCCTCGTGCACGATGTTTTCCAGTTTGCGCAGCACCTTGAAGCCCATCGGCAGCCAGGAATAGATCCCGGCGGCGGCCTGCTTGATCATGCCGGCGCGCAGCATCAGGCGGTGCGAGGCGATCTGCGCCTCGGCGGGCGTTTCTTTCAGAACCGGAAGGAAATAGCGGGACAGGCGCATGGTTTGTCCTTTGTGTCTCAGGGTCGCCTGCCCGTTTAGTCGCCCGGCGCGGCGCGGGCAAGCGCGAAGGCGGGGCCGCGCCGGGCGTGTCGGGCTTGACCGCCGGGATGCGGCGTCCAAAGGTGGGGCATTGCCCCGAACCAAGGCCCCGATGACCCGGCCCCGTTTCCACCCCGACCTGACCTCGGCCAGATGGTTGCCCCGCTCGGTGATCACGCCGCGCCTGTTGCCCTTGGGCCGCGCGGCGATGCGGCTGGTCGGCCTGCTGGCGCGGCGCAAGGCCGAGGTCGCACCGGTGCCGGGCGGGCGCGAGGTCTGGCTGGTGCGCCCCGACGCGCCGCGTCCCGGTTCGATGCCGGTTTTGTTCTGGGTCCACGGCGGCGGGTTGATCTTCGGCCACCCGGCGCAGGAGCTGGCGTTCTGCCGGATTGTGGCGGAGCGGTTCGGCGCACTGGTGGTGGCACCGGCCTACCGCTTTGCACCGGAGCACCCCTACCCCGCGGCGCTCGATGATCTGCGCGCGGCCTGGGGTTGGGTGCAGGATCGCGACGATGTGGACCCGGCGCGGATCGTGGTCGGCGGCGACAGCGCCGGGGGCGGGCTGGCGGCGGCGCTGGCCATTTCGCTCTGCGACGCGGGCGCGGCGCTGCCCTGCCGGTTGATCCTGCATGAACCGATGCTGGACCCGGCGACGCGCCACCGTCCGGACCCGGACCCGGCAACGCTGCGGTTGTGGGGCGCGCGGATCAACCGCTTTGCCTGGGAGAGCTACCTGGCCGGGCTGAGCGGCGAGATCCCGGCCACCGCCGCGCCCGCACGGCTGGCCGATGCGCGCGGCCTGCCGCCGACCTGGATCGGGGTCGGCACGATGGACCTGTTTCATGACGAATGCCTCGCCTTTGCCGACAAGCTGCGCGCGGGCGGGGTGCTGAGCGGGATCGATGTGGTTGCCGGGGCACATCACGGTTTTATGGCCGCCGCGCCAAAGGCCGCCGTCTCGCGCAAATACCGCGACCGGATGTTCGCCCAGATGGCGGCGGCCTGGGGCTGACGCCGGGGCCGCGCGCCGCCTGTTCCGACACGATCCGTTCTGACGCGCCCGTCACGCGCGGTCACGGCTGCGTTACCCCGGTGATCCCATGTGCCCCCGCCCCGCGTAGCCCCAGCACGAACCGCGACACGGACATCACTCAGGAGGACAACATGACCATCGCATCCAAACTCGGCCTTGCGGCCGCTTTCGCCCTGACCACCTCGGCCGCCCTGGCACAGAACACCATCGTCGACATCGCCGCCGGCGACGACCGCTTCGAGACCCTCGTCGCCGCCGTCACCGCCGCCGACCTGGTCGAGACCCTGTCGGGCGAAGGCCCGTTCACCGTCTTCGCGCCGACCGACGATGCCTTCGCCGCCCTGCCCGCGGGCACCGTCGAGGGTCTGCTCGAACCGGACGCCAAGGGCGATCTGACCAACGTGCTGCTCTACCACGTCGTCGCCGGCAAGGTGATGTCGGGCGATATCGCCATGGGCAACACCAAGGTGGGCACCGCGCTCGAAGGCGCCAATGTCTGCGTGATCAAGGGCGAGGGCGTCATGCTCGACGACGGCTCGGGCACGATGGCCAACGTGATCATCGCCGACATCGAAGCCTCGAACGGCGTCATCCACGTGATCGACACGGTGATCCTGCCGGGCAACGACCCGTCCTGCATGTAACCCCCCCTGCGCCGGGGGTTCGCCCCCGGCGCAGCCCACACCAGACCCCAAGGAGATTGAATTGACACGTTTTCTGAAAACCACCGCCGCCGCGCTGGCCGCGACCATTGCCCTTTCGGGTGCCGCCAAGGCCGACAATATCGTCGAGATCGCCGCCGCCGATGACCGCTTTTCCACCCTCGTCGCCGCCGTGACCGCGGCCGGCCTTGCCGAGACGCTCTCGGGCCCAGGCCCCTTCACCGTCTATGCGCCGGTCAACGACGCCTTCGCCGCCCTGCCCGAGGGCACGGTCGAGACGCTGCTCAAGCCCGAGAACAAGGGCCAGTTGACCGATGTGCTGCTGTATCACGTCGATGACCGCAAGCTGACGGCTGGGATGATCCCGTCGGGGTCCAACTACTTCAAGCCGATCCTTGCAAGCCAGCGGCTGTGCATCACCAAGGGGTCGGGCGGCGTGACCATCGCCGACGGCACCGGCGAGAGCGCCAACGTGGTGATCGCCGACATCATGGCCGACAACGGCGTGATCCACGTGATCGACAAGGTTCTGCTGCCGGGCACCCGGCCGGCCTGCCACTGAGTTTTCCCCAGCGCTCCCCGAGCACTCCCAAGGGCGGACGTTCCCACCGCCCGGCCGGGCGCGGTGGTCTTGAAAAAGGCCCCGCGCCCGGTTTCTTTTCGTGACCGCGCCGGGCGCGGCGGCGGCGGGGACGGACAGGGACAGGGCCGCACCAGCGGGCCGGGTCTGCGCGCCGCACCCGCGCGCCCTTGCGCCAGAGGGACAAACAGGCAAGAACAGGGCCGGGAAACAAAGGAATCCACATGGCCCTGCCGGTCGGAACGCAACTGAAATACTGGTCCGTCGCGGCGGTGTTCTTTCTGGTCGCGCTGTGGTTTCTGGGCGACATCATCCTGCCCTTCGTGATCGGCGGTGCGGTGGCCTATTTCCTCGACCCCGTGGCCGACCGGCTCGAGCGGCTGGGACTGAACCGGGTGATGGCGACGGTGGTGATCACGCTGATCGCGGTGGTGATCTTCACGCTGCTGGCGCTTCTGGTCATCCCGCTGCTGGTCGAACAGGCGGTGGCGCTGGTCAACGTCGCGCCGAAGGCGGCGCAGAACCTGCAAGCCTTTCTGACCGAGCGCTTCCCGTCATTGATCAACGAGGAAAGCATCCTGCGGCAATCGCTGGCCACGCTGGGCCAGAAGATCCAGGACCGGGGCGGCGAGTTCATCAATGCCGCCCTGTCGTCGGCAATGGGGATCGTCAACGTCGTCTTTCTGATCGTCGTGGTGCCGGTGGTCACGTTCTACCTGCTGCTCGACTGGGACCGGATGATCGCCGCGATCGACGGCCTTCTGCCGCGCGAGCACGCGCCGGTGGTGCGCGATCTGGCCAGTCAGATCGACCGGACGCTCGCCAGCTTCATCCGCGGACAGGGCACGGTCTGTCTGATCCTGGGCACCTATTACGCGGTCGCGCTGATGCTGATCGGGCTGCAGTTCGGGCTGGTCGTCGGCTTCATCGCCGGGCTGATCACCTTCATCCCCTATGTCGGCGCCATCGTCGGCGGCGCCCTGGCGATCGGGCTGGGGCTTTTCCAGTTCTGGGGCGAGTGGTGGCTTCTGGGCGGGGTCGCGGCGGTCTTCGTCGCCGGCCAGTTCGTCGAGGGCAACATCCTGACCCCCAAGCTGGTCGGCGACTCGGTCGGGCTGCATCCGGTCTGGCTGCTGCTGGCGCTGTCGGCCTTCGGTGCGCTGTTCGGCTTTGTCGGCATGCTGGTGGCGGTGCCGGTGGCCGCGGCCATCGGGGTGGTGGCGCGCTATTTCACCCGCCGCTACAAGCAGAGCATGCTGTATCGCGGCGGGTCCGACGACCCCGACGAGGACGCGAACTAGGCCATGGCGCGGCAGATGACCTTCGAGCTTCCCCTGCGCCCGGCACGGGGGCGCGGCGATTTCTTCGTCTCGGAAACGAACTATGCCGCGCTGGCGGCGATCGAGGGCTGGCAGGGCTGGCCCGGGCGCAAGATGGTGCTGACCGGGCCTGAGGGCGCGGGCAAGAGCCACCTGGTCGAGGTCTGGGCCGGGCTGGCCGGGGCCGAGGTGGTCGCGGCGGACGATATCGGCGGGGTCGATCCGGCGCGGCTGGCGGGCCGGAACGTGGCGCTCGAGGATGCCGACCGGCTCGCCGGCGATGCGGCGGCCGAGGCGGCGGCCTTTCATCTGCACAACCTGGTGCTGGCCGAGGGCGGCAGCCTGCTCGTCACCGCGCGCGACCTGCCGCAGCACTGGGGACTGGGCCTGCCCGACCTCACGAGCCGGATGCAGGGCGCGGCCACGGTGGCGCTGGCACCGCCCGACGAGGCGCTGCTGGCCGCCGTGCTGGTCAAGCTATTCGCCGACCGCCAGATCGCCGCGCCCGCCAACCTGATCCCCTATCTGACCCAGCGCATCGAACGCTCGTTCGCCGCCGCCCAGGCGGTGGTGGCCGACCTGGACCGCACCGCGCTGGCCGAACGCCGCCCGGTGACGCGCGACCTGGCGAAACGGCTGCTCGAGGCGGCGGACGACGAATAAGCCGCAGGCGGCGCGCTGGACATTGCCCCGTGCCCCGGCCCATAATCCGCGCCACTCCCCCCGTTCCTGACCCGGTTTGCGCCATGACCCTCGACAGCCCCGCCCCTGCCCGTCCCCCGGCCCCGGACGCGCCCGCGATCGACGCCGATTTCCTGAATTCGGACTTCCCCGAGCCGGTCGAACTGCCCGAAGAGGAAATCTCCGGGCCGGGGCGGTTCTTCAACCGGGAACTGAGCTGGCTGGGCTTCAACTGGCGGGTGCTGGAAGAGGCCGAGAACCCGCGCGTGCCGCTTCTGGAGCGGCTGCGGTTCCTGTCGATCTCGGCCACCAACCTCGATGAATTCTATACCGTGCGGGTGGCCGGGCTGCGCGAGCTGGAGCGCGAGGGCAACACCACGCCCGCCGCCGACGGGCTGACCCCGGGCGAGCAACTGGTCAAGATCAACCAGAACGCCCGCGCCCTGATGGCGCGTCAGCAGGAGGTCTACACCATCCTCGCCTCGGAGTTGCGCAACGAGGGTATCGTGATCTGCAACCGCGACACCCTGACCGAGGCCGACCACGCGCATCTCGAGGACGTGTTCCTGTCGCGGGTGTTTCCGGTGCTGTCGCCGCTGGCCATCGACCCGGCGCATCCGTTCCCCTTCATCCCCAACACCGGCTTTGCGCTGGCGCTGCAATTGCAGCGCAGCGCCGACAAGCGCAAGTTGCAGGCGCTTCTGCCGATCCCGCACCAGATCGACCGTTTCGTGCGCCTGCCCGCCGAGGAAGGCACGGCGCGGTTTTTGCCGCTGGAAGAGCTGTTGCTGCTGCACCTGCACAGCCTGTTTCCCGGCTATGTCGAAAAGGGAAGCTGCGCCTTTCGGGTGCTGCGCGACAGCGACATGGAGGTCGAGGACGAGGCCGAGGACCTGGTGCGCGAGTTCGAGACCGCGCTCAAGCGCCGGCGCCGGGGCGAGGTGGTGCGGCTCAAGATCTCGTCGGGCGCGCCGGCGGCCCTGATGGGTCTGATCCAGCGCGAGTTGCACGTCACCGGCGACGAGATCGTCGAGGTCGACGGGCTGATCGGCGTGGCCGACCTGTCGCAGCTTGTGCTGGACGAGCGCCCCGACCTTCTGTGGCCCACCTTCACCCCGCGCGTGCCCGAGCGGGTCGAGGACCACCGCGGCGACATCTTCGCGGCGATCCGGCAAAAGGACATGCTGCTGCACCATCCTTACGAGACCTTCAACATGGTGGTGCGGTTTCTGGAGCAGGCCGCCCTCGACCCCAACGTGGTGGCGATCAAGCAGACGCTCTATCGCACCTCGCGGGATTCACCCATCGTCTCGGCGCTGTGCGAGGCCGCCGAGGCGGGCAAGTCGGTGACCGCGCTGGTCGAACTCAAGGCCCGCTTCGACGAGGCCGCCAACATCCGCCAGTCGCGGCGGCTGGAACGTGCCGGCGCGCATGTGGTCTATGGCTTCATGAACTACAAGACGCATGCCAAGATCTCGACCGTGGTCAGGCGCGAGGGCGACGACCTGGTGACCTATACCCATTACGGCACCGGCAACTACCATCCGATCACCGCCAAGATCTACACCGACCTCAGCCTGTTCACCTGCGATGCCGCCCTGGGGCGCGATGCCACGCGGGTGTTCAACTACCTGTCGGGCTATGCCCAGCCGGAGCGGCTGGAAAAGCTGGCGATCTCGCCCCTCAACCTGAAATCCACCCTGATCGAACGCATAAGGCAGGAAGGCGACCACGCCGAGGCCGGCAAGCCCGCCGAGATCTGGGCCAAGATGAACTCGCTGATCGAATCGGACGTGATCGACGCGCTTTATGATGCCTCGCGGCGCGGCGTGAAGATCACGCTGGTGGTGCGCGGCATCTGCGGCATCCGGCCCGGCATCAAGGGGCTGTCGGACAACATCCGGGTGAAATCGGTGGTCGGGCGGTTCCTCGAGCATTCGCGCATCGTCTGCTTCGGCAACGGCCACGGGCTGCCCGCCAAGGGGGCCAAGGTCTATATCTCGTCAGCCGACTGGATGGGGCGCAACCTCAACCGCCGGGTGGAAACGCTGGTCGAGGTGACGAACCAGACCGTCAAGGCGCAGATCGTCAGCCAGATCATGGCCGCCAACCTGCATGACGTGGCGCAAAGCTGGGTGATGCAGCCCGACGGCACCTTCCTGCGCCCCGACCTGAGCCGGATCGAAAACCCGTTCAACTGCCACCGCTTCTTCATGGAAAACCCGTCGCTGTCGGGCCGGGGCTCGGCCGGGGCTTCGGACGTGCCGGAACTGGCCCACAGCCACGACTGACGGCGCGCGCCATGCCGGAGTATTTTTCGCCAAGGTGAAGCCGCGGGGTTGAAACGGCGCGCGCGCGGGCCATGTTCGGAGCGAGGCCCCGCGATCGGCGTGTGGCAGGGCGATGCGGGTGTCATGTGACCGTTTTTCTACTTGTTCTGGGTCTCATCCTTCTGGTGATCGGCGGCGACATGCTGGTGCGCGGCGCGGTCGGACTGGCGGGCCGCCTTGGCGTTTCTCCGCTTCTGATCGGGTTGACGGTGGTGGGCTTCGGCACCTCGACGCCGGAGCTTGTCACCAGCCTGCAAGCCGCCTTTGCCGGGGCGCCCGGGCTGGCGCTGGGCAACGTGGTCGGCTCGAACATCGCCAATATCCTCCTGATCCTCGCCGTTGCCGCGCTGATCCGCCCCTTCGCGGTCGGGCGCGCGGCGCTGGGGCGCGACGGGCTGGCGATGGTGCTGGCGACGCTGGGTGCCACGGCGCTTATCGCCACGGACGGGCTGGGCCGGGCGGCGGGGTTCGGGCTGGTGGCGGGGCTGGGCCTCTATCTGCTGGTCGCCTACCGGATCGACCGCAACGGCAACGACAGTTCCGAAGCCGATCCGGCCGTCACCGATGCGCTGGGCGTGTCGCTGGCGCTGGCGCTGGGCGGCATCCTTCTGACCATCCTCGGCGCCCGGCTGCTGGTCGACTCGGCGACCGAGATCGCCGGGGCGCTGGGGGTCTCGGACGCGGTGATCGGGCTGACGCTGGTGGCGGTCGGCACCTCGCTGCCCGAGCTTGTCACCTCGGTCATGGCGGCGCTGCGCGGGCGCGGCGACATCGCGCTGGGCAATGTGCTGGGGTCGAACATCTACAACCTTCTGGGCGTTCTCGGGGTGACCGCGCTGGTCCACCCGATCCCGGTGGCCGCCCAGATCGCGCGGGTCGACACCTGGGTAATGCTGGCGGTGACGCTGCTGCTGGTGGTGCTGATGCGCACCGGCTGGCGCGTCAGCCGGCGCGAGGGCGGTGTGCTCCTGATCGGCTATGCCGGCTATCTCGGCTGGCTCGCGGTCTGAGCCGATGCGCCCCGGCGATTGACCGCGCGCGGGGAAACGTGAATAAACCCGTGCAAACCGCCGAGGGCCCATGACCGCAATCGAAGAACACGACTGGGGACCGTTCGGACGGCCATTGTTCGAAGACCCCTCGGTGCGCGCCCTGAAGCGCGTGGGCGTGCTCGATGTCGGGTCGAACTCGGTCCGGCTGGTGGTGTTCGACGGGGCGGCTCGCAGCCCGGCCTATTTCTACAACGAGAAAATCCTCTGCGGCCTTGGCGCGGGACTGTCCGAGACCGGGCGGCTGAACCCCAAGGGCCGCGCCCGCGCGCTGGCCGCGATCAAGCGCTTTCGCCTGCTGGCCGAGGGCATGGACCTGCCGCCGCTGTCCGCCGTCGCCACCGCCGCGGTGCGCGATGCCGAGGACGGGCCGGAGTTTCGCGCCGAGGTCGAGCGCGCCACCGGCATCCGCCTCTACGTGATCGACGGCGAGGAAGAGGCGCGGCTGTCGGCGCAGGGCGTTCTGCTGGGCTGGCCCGGGGCCAACGGCCTGATGTGCGACATGGGTGGGTCGTCGATGGAACTGGCCGAGGTGTCGGACGGCAAGGTCGGAACCCGGATCAGCTCGGGCCTTGGTCCGCTGAAACTGGCCGACATCAAGGGCGGCAAGGCGGGGCTGAAGGCGTATATACGGGAGACGATGGAAGAACTGGCGGGCCAGATCGCCACCCGGCCCAAGCGCCTTTATCTGGTCGGCGGGTCGTGGCGGGCGATTGCCCGGCTCGACATGCACCGGCGCGGCTATCCGCTGCATGTGCTGCACGAATACCGGATGACGCCCAAGGGGCTGGCCGCGACGCTGGCGTGGATCGACAGCGTGGACCTTGACGAGGTGCGCCAGCACACCGGCACCTCGGCCACGCGCATGGCGCTGGTGCCGATCGCCGCGCAGGTGCTCAAACGCCTGGTGCGGACCTTTCAGCCGCGCGAGATCGCGGTGTCGTCCTATGGTATCCGCGAGGGGCTGCTGTATGAGCAGATGCCCGAGCAGCTTCGCCGCCGCGACCCGCTGATCGAGGCCTGCCGGTTCGCCGAGAAGAAGGACGCCCGCATGCCCGGGTTCGGCAAGGGGCTGTTCGAGTTCATCCAGCCGCTCTACAAATCCGCCCGGCCCGAGCGGCTGCGGCTGGTGCGCGCGGCCTGCCTCTTGCACGACGTGAGCTGGCGCGCGCATCCCGATTACCGCCACGAAGTGACCTTCGAAAGCGCCACCCGCGCCAACCTGGGCGGGCTGACGCACCAGGAACGGGTGTTCCTGGGAATGGCGCTGTTTCACCGCTACAAGAACAACCGCGACGGATCGCGCTTCGAGGATATCTTTTCGATCCTGCCCGAAGCCGAACATGCAAAGGCCGAGGTGCTGGGCAAGGCGATGCGGTTCGGGGCGATGTTCGCGGTCGACGCGCCGCACAAGCAGGCGGCGCTGACCTGGCGGCCGAAACGGCGCGAGTTGCACCTGAAGGTCAAGCCGCGCGCGGCGGATCTGTTCGGCGAGGTGGCACGGGTGCGGCTGGACAGCCTGGCGCAGGCGCTCGACGCCACGACCGTGGTGAAGATCGCCGGGCAGTCCTAGAGGTCGGTCGCCTCGGGCGCGTCCGGTTGCAGCGGTTCCTTGCGGCGGATGATGATGTCGCCGTTGGGCAGACGCTCGGGCGCCTCGTAGAGGGTCACGTCATCCAGCCAGTCGACCAGCTTGCTCCAGCCCTCTTCGCCCTCGGCCATCAGCCCTTTCAGAAACAGCTTCATCCCCTCGGACAGAAGCTCGGCGCCGGTCGACAGGTCGGGGTTTCGCGGCGCGCTGTTCTGATCCTGCGCGATGGCCGGTGCGGCGGCGAGGAAGAACGCGGCGGTGAGTGTGGCTATCGGTTTCATGCGAATAATATGGGGGCGGGGCGCGGGAATTGGAAGATCAGCCGCCGAGATCGAGATCGACCGACACCGGGAAATGGTCGGACCCGGTGAGCAGCGCCTCGCGCAGCTCCGGGGTGTGGTAGCAGACCGGGTCGTCGAACGGGTGCCAGATGCGCCAGCGCGGGTTCATGGCGCACAGGTCGGACGACAGCATCACGTAGTCGAGCAGCGCTTGCAGATAGCGCCCCTCCTCGTGCAGGTAGAACCGCGCGGTGACCGGCATCGCGCCGACCCGGCGGCTTAGCGCAAGCCGGGCATGGGGGTCATGCAGGCGCTTTTTGCCGTCCTCGCCCAGCACGATCTCCAGCCCCGAGCGGCCAAAGAGTTTCTCGTATTCGTCCAAGCCGGGGCCGTCATTGAAGTCGCCCAGCACGATCAGAGGTTCGTTTCGTGCAAGAACCTGGTCGACGCGCTGCCGCAGCCAGACGCATTGCGCCAACTGCTTGCGGCGGTTCTGGATCGACAGGCGCAGGATCTCGTCGGGCGTGGTCGCGCCGATCGGGGCCTTGGATTTCACATGCACCCCGATCAGGCGCAGAACGCGCCCCGTCTCGCGCAGCATCAGCCGCGCCTCGAGCGGCGGCTTGGAGAAGGTGATCGCCTCGGGTTCGGCATCGACATCGAGGTCGAAGCGGAAAGTGCTGTCGAAGCGCGGCGCGTCGTGCGAGCCCTTCTTGCCGGTCTCCTCGCCCCAGGGGTCGTGCTCGGCGGTGAACACGTCGGGATTGTAGAGCAGCGCAATCTCCTGCTGGGTGTCGTTGCGAAAGCCCAAAAGCGCCTTGCGCGCGCGCAGCCCGTAAGTGCGGGCGAAGGTTTCGAGCGCGCGCACGGTCGAGCGGCGGCGGTTGTCGTCGGGGGCCTCGATCACCATCACCGCGTCGGCATCCATTGCGGTAAAGACGATGCCCAGCGCGGTCAGCTGGTCGGCGCGGGTCACATTCTGGCGGGCCGACCACTCGCCGTCCTCCAGAAGCCCGCCGTCGTCGTCGAACAGCGCGTTGAACCATTCGATGTTGTAGGTGGCGATGCGCATCGCGGCGGCTCCGGAAGGCTGGGTCGGGGTCAGCCTAGGGGCCGGGGGTCGGGGCGGCAAGCCCCGCCCTAGTGCCCGCCCAGAATGCCGGTGCGCACCGAGTAATCCGCCGCGATGGCATAGTCGGGGTCGTCGTCGCTGTCGACCATCAGGTGGCCGGCACGGGTCAGGAGCCGGTGGCAGTCGCGCGACAGGTGGCGCAGTTGCAGGCGCTTGCCGGCGGCCTCGTATTTTGCCGCCACTGCCTCGATGGCTTGCAGGGCGGACTGGTCGGCCACCCGGCTGTCGGCGAAATCGACCACCACGGTGTCGGGGTCGGTCTCGACCTCGAACAGCTCGGTAAAGCCGTCGGTCGAGCCGAAGAACAGCGGCCCCTGCACGCGGTAGACCTTGGACCCGTCCTCGGGCGTGTAGACATCGGCATGGATGCGGCGCGCGTTGGTCCAGGCATAGGCCAGCGCCGAGACGATCACGCCGACCACCACCGCCACCGCGAGGTCTTCGGCCACCGTCACGGCGGTGACCAGCACAATCACGAAGGCGTCGGTTTTCGGCACCCGGAACAGGATCTTGATCGAGTTCCAGGCGAAGGTGCCGATCACCACCATGAACATCACGCCGACCAGGGCGGCCAGCGGGATCTGCTCGATCAGCGGGGCCGCCACCACGATGAAGGCCAGAAGGAACAGCGCCGCCGCCACCCCCGAGATGCGCGTGCGCCCGCCCGAGTTCACGTTGATCATCGACTGCCCGATCATCGCGCAACCGCCCATGCCGCCGAAGAACCCGGTCGCGATATTGGCCGCGCCCTGGGCCAGGCTTTCGCGCGAGGCACCGCCGCGCTGGCCGGTCATTTCACCGACCAGGTTGAGGGTCAGAAGGCTTTCGATCAGCCCGATGGCGGCAAGGATCAGCGCATAGGGAAAGATGATCCGGAGCGTCTCCCAGTCGAGCGGGACGGCGGGGATGTGAAAGCTGGGCAGGCCGCCCTTGATCGAGGCCAGGTCACCGACCCGCGGCACCTCGATGCCGAACCCGATCACCACCGCCGCCACCACCGCGATACCGGCCAAGGGCGCGGGCACCACGCGGGTGATCCGGGGCATCACCCAGATCACCGCCATGGTCAGCGCCACCAGCCCCAGCATGGTCACAAGCGGCTGGCCCGTCAGCCACTCGCCCCCGGATGCGCCATGCCCCGAGGCGGCGACGGTGCCCGGCACCTTGAACTGGGTCAGTTGGGCCAGGAAAATCACGATCGCGAGGCCATTGACGAAGCCCAGCATCACCGGATGCGGCACCAGCCGCATGAACTTGCCCCAGCGCAGGATGCCGAAGGCGACCTGCAGGATGCCCATCAGCACCACGGTCGCGAACAGGTATTCGACGCCGTGATCGGCCACCAGCGCCACCATCACCACCGCCAGCGCCCCGGTCGCGCCCGAGATCATGCCCGGGCGTCCGCCGAACAGCGCCGTGATCAGCCCGACCATGAAGGCCGCATAGAGCCCGACCAGCGGGTGCACGCCCGCGACGAAGGCAAAGGCCACCGCCTCGGGCACCAGCGCCAGCGACACGGTCAGACCCGACAGGATCTCGGTGCGCAACCGGGCCGGGGTCATCACCACGTTGGGAAAGAGTTTCAGGCTGGGGCGGCCGACACGGTCGGCAAAGACCGCCAGAAGCGCTTTGGACAAGGATCACCTCGTTGGGGGAAGCTGTTGGAAGGGTCGTCCTTAACGCTGCAGCGCAGAAATATCCAGTGCGAATGACGCGGGGTCGGCATGCGGGGCACGCAAGGCGCCGCGCCTGCGTCGCTTTTTCGTTGAAATCCCGGCCCGGTTTTGCAACCTCGGGCGGGCCATTGGACGGGAGCGGCGCATGGACAGGATGATCGGGGTGATCGGCGGCTCGGGGCTTTACGAGATCGCGGGGCTGTCGGGGGCCACCTGGGTCACGGTCGACACGCCCTGGGGCGCGCCCTCGGACCAGATCCTGACCGGCACGCTGGACGGGGTGAAGATGGCCTTCCTGCCGCGCCACGGACGCGGCCACGTGCATTCGCCCTCGACGGTGCCGTATCGGGCCAATATCGACGCGATGAAGCGGCTGGGCGTCACCGACCTGGTGTCGGTCTCGGCCTGCGGGTCGTTTCGCGAAGACCGCGCGCCGGGCGATTTCGTCATCGTCGACCAGTTCATCGACCGCACCACCCTGCGCGAGAAATCCTTCTTCGGCACCGGCTGCGTGGCGCATGTGAGCCTTGCGCATCCGACCTGCCCGGCCCTGTCGGACGCCTGCCACACGGCAGCGGGGGCTGCGGGGATCACGGTGCACAAGGGCGGCACTTACCTGGCGATGGAAGGGCCGCAATTCTCGACGATGGCCGAGTCCAAACTCTATCGCGAGGTCTGGGGCTGCGACGTGATCGGCATGACCAACATGCCCGAGGCCAACCTCGCCCGCGAGGCCGAGCTTTGCTATGCCAGCGTTGCGATGATCACCGATTATGACAGCTGGCACCCGCAGCACGGCGAGGTCGACATCGCCGAGATCATCGCCACCCTCGGCGCCAACGCCGACAAGGCGCGCGCGCTGGTGGCGCGGCTGCCCGGGCTGCTGGGCGCGGCGCACGACCCCTGCGCCCACGGCTGCAACACGGCGCTCGACGTCGCACTCCTGACGGCACCCGAGGCGCGCGACCCGGCGCTCATGGCGCGGCTCGATGCGGTCGCGGGGCGGGTTTTGAAAGGCTGAGACCCGATCCGCGCTTGCCAGCCGGACCGGATGCGTGCTGAACTCATCCCCGTCAAACCGACGCGGCACGGGGTGCCGCCCAGCAGGGAGATACTTCCATGACAGCAGCACTCAGACTGGCCGCGCTCGGTCTGGTCGCATTGACGCCGCCGGCGCTGGCCGACAACGGTTTCGACGTGGTCACGCTGGGCGCGCGCGGCGGGCTCGAGGGCGGCAATCTCAGCGCCTTCCTGATCCAGCCCCACGGCGACCCGCGCGCCGTCACCTGCGACGCCGGCGCCATCGTCAACGGCATCCGCGTCGCCGACGAAAAAGGCGCGTTCGACGCGGTCGAGCTGCCGGCGGAGTCGGACTATACCAGGGTCGGGCACGTCTTTACCGACGTGATCCGCGGCTATTTCATCTCGCATTCCCATCTCGACCACATCGCCGGTCTGATCGTCGGCTCGCCCGACGACAGCGCCAAGCCGATCTATGGCCTGCCCTCCGTCCTCGGCAACATCGAGAGCACCTATTTCAACTGGGTCGCCTGGCCCAATTTCGGCAAGAGCGGCACCGAGCCGCATCTCGGAAAATACGACTACATCGCCCTGGCACCGGGCGAGCCGGTCGAGGTCGCGAATACCGCGATCACCGCCACCGCCTTTCCGCTGTCGCATGGCGGCGTCGAATCCACCGCCTTTCTGTTCGAGAGCGGCGGCGATTCCATCCTGTGTTTCGGCGACACCGGCCCCGACAGCGTCGAGGGCGGCGAGCACCTGGCGACGATCTGGCAGGCGGTCGCCGAGCAGGCGAAATCCGGCGCGCTCAAGGCGATCGTGATCGAAAGCTCCTATACCTCGGACCGACCCGACAACCTTCTGTTCGGCCACCTCACGCCGAAACACATCCTCGCCGAACTGGGCAAGCTGGCGGACCTGGCCGGGGGGCCGCAGGCGCTGGCAGGGCTGCCGGTGGTGATCAGCCACATCAAGTACCAGATCAAGCAGGGCGAGTTGCCGCAGGTCACGATCCTGAACGAACTGGAGGCCGGTAACGATCTGGGCGTGCGTTTCATCATCCCCGAACAGGGCATGAGCTGGCACTTCGATGCCCGTGACTGAGGCCGCCCGCAAGATGACGCGGAAATCCGTCAAGGACTACATCCGCACCATCGTGGACTTCCCGCATGAAGGGATCATGTTCCGCGACGTGACCACGCTGTTCGCCGATCCGCGCGGCTTTCGCATGACCATCGACCAGATGCTGCACCCGTTCGCGGGCGAGGAGATCGACAAGGTGGTGGGGCTGGAGGCGCGCGGCTTCATCATCGGTGGTGCCATCGCGCACCAGCTGACGTTGGGGTTCGTGCCGATCCGCAAGAAGGGCAAGCTGCCGGGCGCGACGCTGAGCCAGGCCTACCAGCTCGAATACGGCGAGGCGGTGATGGAGATCCACGACGACGCGATCCAGCCGGGCGAACGGGTGCTGGTGGTCGACGACCTTCTGGCCACCGGCGGCACGGCGGCGGCGGGCATCCGGCTGATCGAGCGGCTGGGCGGCGAGATCGTGGGCTGTTCCTTCATCATCGACCTGCCCGAGCTTGGCGGGCGCAAGGTGCTCGAGGACATGGGCATGGACGTGCATGTCCTGTGCGAATTCGACGGCGCGTAAATGCTTTGGCAAGGTTTTGCGGCTAGACAGGACGTGGCCTGAGAGCACAGGCCGCTGCTTGCACGCACGTGACGTTTCCTCGTGTCGGCGCCCCGCCTTCACCCCCGGCGGGGCGCTTTTTCATCCCGAGGCCATGCCCCGGGCCGCACGCCACGATGGGTGCACCCCCGCGTCGTGAGTATTTTTGCCAAGATGAAGTCAGGGCGCGTCAACAGGGCGCGTTAACCTTGACGGGCTTCATCCTGGTCCAAATACTCATGTCGGGGTGGTCTGTCCCTGTTCCCGACGCCCGGTCCGGCGCGCCAGAACCGCGCCGGGGTTCATGATGCCATCCGGGTCGAGCGCCGCCTTGATCGCGCGCATCGCTGCCAGCCGGGCGGGGTCGGCGTAGGTTTCGAGGGCATGCACCTTCAGCCGTCCGACGCCGTGCTCCGCCGAGAACGAGCCGTCGAACTGTGCCACCAGGTCATGGACCGCCTGCGCCACCTCGGTCCGCGCGCCGGGGAAGTCGGCGCGGGTGCGGCCTTGGGGCGGGAACACGTTGAAATGCAGGTTGCCGTCGCCAAGGTGGCCGAAACAGTTGATCCGGAACGGCCCTTTCGCGGCAATCGCGGCGGTGGCGGCCTGCAGGAACCCGGGGATCGCCGAGAGCGGCAGCGAGATGTCATGCGACGAGATCGACCCGACCCGGCGGTTGGCCTCGGGGATCTCCTCGCGCATCGCCCAGAGGGCGGCGCGCTGGGCTTCGGATTGCGCGATCACCCCGTCGGACGACAACCCCGCCGCCTGCGCCGCCTCGAACAGGCCGGTCAGCGCCGCGTCGACGTCGCCGCCGCGTGCCAGCCCCAGGTCGATCAGCACCGCCCAGTCGGGAAGCGCGGCGAAGGGCGCGCGGGCGATGCAGCCGGTTTCGGCCAGAAAGCGCATCGCCTGGCCCGAGATCAGCTCGAAGGCGCTGATGACGGGGCCGAGCCGGTCGCCCGCCAGTGCCAGAAGATCGAGCGCGGCCCCGGGCGAGGGCACCACCATCAGCGCCGTTCCGGTCACGGCGGGGCGCGGGAACAGCCGCAGGCTGGCCGCCGTGATCACCCCTAGCGTGCCCTCGGCCCCGATCATCAGCGCGCGCAGGTCATAGCCGGTGTTGTCCTTGCGAAGCCGCCGCAGCCCGTGCCAGAGCGAGCCGTCCGGCAGCACCGCCTCGAGCCCCAGGCAGAGCTCGCGGGCATTGCCGTAGCGCAGCACGTTGACGCCGCCGGCGTTGGTCGCAAGGTTGCCGCCGATCCGGCACGACCCCTCGGAGGCCAGCGTCAGCGGGAACAGCCTGTCGGCGGCTTCGGCAGCCGCCTGCACATCGGCCAGGATCGCCCCGGCCTCGGCGATCAGCACGTTCTCGGCCGGGTAGACCGCGCGGATGCGGGTCATGCGCTCCAGCGACAGGATCACCGGGGCGGGGCCATCGGGCATCACCTGCCCGCCGACCAGCCCGGTGCCGCCGCCATAGGGCACCACGCCGACGCGCGCCGCCGCCGCCGCGCGCACCACCTCGGCGACCTCTTCGGCGGTTCCGGGTGCGACGACCAGCCCGCCCTGCCCCCTGAACAGCCCGCGTGGTTCCTCGAGGTAGGCCGGGCCGAGCGGGCGGAACGCCGCATCGGGCAGGCGCGCGCGCAGGGTTCGGGCGAAATCCGCATCGGCGGGGTTGAGCGGTGGCAGGGTCATGGGGCGAGTTTGCACCCTTCCGGGCCGGGCGCAAGCACCGCGCGCTCACGCCGCGTTGATTGCCGCCATCTTGAAATATGAGGGGACATGTTCTATATTTGTTCTATAGCCTGACCGCCTGCCGAGGAGAGATCTGATGCCTCATGCTGCCCCCCTGCCCCCGACCCGAAAACAGCTCGACTATGCCCGCGCCATCGCGCGGCGGCTCGATGCCGCGATCCCGCATTCGCGTCTTGCCGACCGCCGCGCGCTGTCGGACTGGATCGACGCGCACAAGGCGCCGCGCAGCGCCGCAGGCCCCGGCGCGACCTCGCGCCAGGTCGCCTTTGCCGAGAAGCTGGCCCGGATCAAGCGCCGCGCGATTCCCGACGAGTGCTTTCGCGACGCGGGCCTGATGTCGCGCTGGATCGACGCCAACCGATAGGGCTTGCGCCCGCGCGCGCTGCGGTGCCAAGGTCGGCGGACCGAAACCCGACCCGAGAGGCCCCCATGACCGCCCTGCGCCCCGATATCGACCCCGATGGACTGCTGGAATTCTCGGTGGTGTTCACCGACCGCTCGCTCAACCACATGTCGGCGGCGTTCCAGGGCGTGATGCGCGACATCTCGGCGATCCTGAAAGAGGTCTACGCCGCCGATGCGGTGGCGGTGATTCCCGGCGGCGGCACCTATGCGATGGAGGCGGTGGCGCGCCAGTTCGCCACCGGAAAACGCGCGATGGTGATCCGCAACGGCTTTTTCTCGTATCGCTGGAGCCAGATTTTCGAGATGGGCGCGATCCCGGCGGGTGAGACCGTGATGCTGGCCAAGCGCACCGGCAACGGCCCCACCGCGCCCTTCGCGCCCGCGCCGGTCGAGGAGGTGGTGGCGCGCATCCATGCCGAGAAACCCGACGTGGTGTTTGCCCCGCATGTGGAAACCGCCAGCGGCATGATCCTACCCGACGACTACATCCGCGCCGTGACCGAGGCGGTTCATGCCGAGGGCGGCCTTTTCGTGCTCGACTGCATCGCCTCGGGGGCGGTCTGGGTCGACATGCGGGAAACCGGCGTCGACGTGTTGATCTCGGCGCCGCAAAAGGGCTGGTCGGCGCAGCCTTCGGCGGGGCTGGTGATGATGAACGAGCGTGCCCGCGACACCGCCAAGGCGGCACAGTCGACCTCGTTCGCCATCGACCTCGGCAAGTGGCTGGCGATCATGGAGGCCTATGAGGGCGGCGGGCACGCCTATCACGCCACCATGCCGACCGACGCGCTGCGCGCCTTTCGCGACGTGATGCTGGAGACGAAGGACTACGGCTTCGACAAGCTGGCCGAGGCCCAGTGGGACCAGGGCCGCCGGGTGCGCGCGGCGCTCAGGGCGCGCGGTGTGCGCTCGGTCGCCGCCGAGGGGTTCGAGGCGCCGGGCGTGGTGGTCAGCTATACCGACGACCCAGAAATCCAGTCGGGCCGCGCCTTTGGCGCCTTGGGCATGCAGATCGCTGCCGGCGTGCCGCTGATGGTGGGCGAAGGCGACGACTACCGCAGCTTCAGGCTGGGCCTGTTCGGCCTCGACAAGCTCTATGACGTGGATGCCAGCGTGGCCCGGCTGGAGGCCGCGCTCGACAAGGTGCTGGGGCCGGCGGGCAAGACGGCGGGCTAGCCGCCGACGCTGATCAGCACCAGCGCGAGGTAGACCAGCACGGTCAGAACCGCCATCACCCCGATGATGCCGGCGAGGCCCCAGACCAGGAACGCCACGACCAGCGCCACGACGATCAGAAGGGCGATGGCGAAAAACTGGATTTCGCCGCGCGTGTCATTGTCTTGCATGCTCATGGTCGGTCTCCTGTGCGCAATGGATGGCAGCTTATCCTCTACATGATCGCGGCGGCAAAGGCGATCTTCCGTCGCACCTTGGCCGCGGCCTTAGCCCGGGCCAAGCCCCGCGCGCATCACGCCGCGGCGCAGCGGTGCGATATCGTGCACGGCCTTGAGGCCCGCCAGCCGCAGCGCCTGCATCCCCGCCCCGCCCGAGCGCGCCACCCGGTTGAACAGGTCGATCGCGCGCGCGCGCGCGGCGATGTCGGCCCGGCGGGCCTGGGCATATGCGGTGAGGACGGCGGACGCGCCGGGGTCGGCGGGCATGGTCGCGGCCGCCTCGACCAGCGCCGCGATGTCGTTGAGCGAGGTGTTCAGCCCCTGCGCCCCGATCGGCGGCAGGGCATGGGCCGCCTCGGCCACCAGCGCCACGCGCGCCTCGGTCAGGCGGTCGGCCAGTTGGGTGACTATGGGCCAGGTCGAGCGCCGCCCCTCGAGCCGCAACCGCCCCAGGTGCCCGGTCGAGCGGGCGAACATCTCGTCCTCGAACTCCGGCACAGGCATCGCCATCAGGTCGACCGCGCGGGGGCCGAAGTTCATCCAGATCACCGCCGAGGCGGGCCGCCCCTCGTGGTCGGGCAGCGGCACGGTGGTGAAGGCGCCGCCCTCATTGTAGATTTCGGTCGAGACATTGTCGTGCGGCCGGTCGTGGGTGACGGTGAAGGCCAGCGCCTTCTGGCCATAGCGGGTGGTGCGCGCCCCGATCCCGGCGGCTTCGCGCAGCGGCGAGGCGCGGCCATCGGCGGCCACCGCCAGTTTCGCGCGCACCTGGCTGCCGTCAGTGAGGCCCAGGATCACGCCATCGCGGCGCTGCACCAGCGAGGCAAAGCCGGTGCCATAGAGCGCCGTGATCCCCGGGGCATCGGCGAGGTAGCCCGCCAACTCGCGCCGCACCAGCCAGTTCATCAGGTTCCAGCCGAAGGGCGCGTCGCCCATTTCGGCGGCGGCAAAGCTGCGCCGGTCGCGGATCACCGGCGGCCAGCCGGTGGTGTCGATCACCTCGAGCCGGTCGAGCGGCGTGGCGTGCGGCGCCAGCACCCGCCAGAGGCCACACGCCTCGAACAGGTCGCGCGCCGGGCGCAGGAACGCGGTCGAGCGCAGGTCGGACCCGTCCTGACCGGCCTCAGTCACCGGCGGCACCGGGTCGGCCATGATCACCGAGAAACCCCGCGCGGCAAAGACCGCCGCGGCCACCTGCCCGGCGATGCCTCCGCCGGAGATGAAGATATCGGCCTCGCGCCTTCGCATCATTCCGCCTCCGACCGCTCGCCCCGGCGCGCAAAGGTGCCCGCGATCACCTCGGCCAGGAAGGCGGACAGGTCGTCGGTGTGGTGGTGGATATGCGCCGCCGGGGCCGCTTCGGGGGCGACGTGGACCGTCTGCAACCCCATCTCGTGCGGCGCGGCCAGGTTGCGCGGGTCATCCTCGAACATCGCCGCCGCCAGCGGGTCGAGCCCGTCGGCGGAAAACACCGTCTCGAACGCCACGCGCTGCGGCTTGGGGTGAAAGCCCGCATGTTCGACGCCGTAAACCGCATCGAACACGCCCGAGAGACCGCGCGCCTCGATCACCCGCTCGGCATAGGGGGCCGAGCCGTTGGTATAGACGATCCGCCGCCCGGGCAGATCGCCGATCCGCGCCGCAAGCAGCGGGTCGGGGATCAGGGCGGCGAAGGAAATGTCGTGCACCTCGGTCAGATAGGGCGCCGGGTCGACATCGTGTTCGGCCATCAGGCCGGCCAGCGTGGTGCCGTAGGCGCGCCAGTAATGCAGCCGCAGCCGGTCGGCCTCGGCCCGGTCGACGCCGAGTGTGTCCATCACCCAGGCGGTCATGCGCGCCTCGATCTGGTCGAACAACCGCGCCGAGGGCGGATAGAGCGTGTTGTCGAGGTCGAAGACCCAGGTGGTGACGTGGGAAAAACGCTGTGCAAACATGCGTTCTATCTAGGCCCTCTGCCCCCCGGTTGCGAGCCTGAAAAGCCCCGCGCGCTTGAATATGACCGCCAGAGGTGCATAGTCGGGCGGACCCACAAGGAGGACAGCGTGGCCGAGGCCAGGACCGGAACCAAGGACGCCTATGAACTGATCCTGGACGCGATCGACGCCGGCCTCTACCGGCCCGGCGACCGGATGGTGGAAAGCGAACTGGCCGAGCGTTTCGGCGTTTCGCGCACCCCGATCCGCGAGGCGCTGCAACGGCTCGAGACGCAAAGCCTTCTGACCCGCGACGGGCGCTCGCTGATCGTGGCCTCGCTGGACCACAACCAGTTGGCGGAGCTTTACGCGGTGCGCGCCGAACTGGAGGGGCTGGCGGCGCGTCTGGCCGCCCAGCACGCGGCGCCCGAAGAAGTGCGCGTGCTGCGCGAGATGGTCGAGCAGGACCGGGCGCTGGTCGACGATCCGGCGGCGCTGTCGCGGGCCAACCGGCGGTTTCACAAGCAGATTCACCTGGCCTCGCACAACCGCTACCTGATCCAGCAGCTTGACCTGGTGCACCGGACCATGGCGCTGCTGGCAACCACCTCGCTGGCGGTCGAGGGGCGGTCAAAGACCGCGGTGGCCGAACATGACGCCATCGTCAAGGCGATCGAGGCGCGCGACGGCGAGGCCGCCGATGCGGCGCTGCGCACCCATATCTCGCGCGCCTTCGAGACCCGGCTCAGGCTTGACTCGGTTGCGGAATAGGCAGCGGCGGTCCGTCCGGCTCGACGTGGTAGTCGCCGTGATGGGTCTTGTCCCAGTAAAACGGCCGGGTGACGATCTCGGCGATGGCCTTGACGGCGGCCAGCGTTGCCAGCGGATAATAGACATGCAGGGTCGGCACCCATTTGCGCAGGAACCGGTGCTCGGGCGCGCCCAGCGCGCTGATGCCGATGGCGATGTTCAGAAGCTCGGTTGAAAAGAACGCCACCGCCAAGGTCAGGGCCATGGCGCGCGGCATCATGTCGACCAGCGGATGCGGCAGCCCGACCGCCGGCAGCCAGAAGCTCCACAACAGCGGCGCCAGCACGAACTGGCTGAGGGTGCCGAGAAACAGCACCTGCACGCCGATGGTCTTGCGCCATCCCAGGTCCGCCAGAAGCTGGCGCGGCCGGCGCATGTGCACGCCGTAGGTCATGGCATAGCCCTTGATCCAGCGCGACCGCTGCTTGATCCAGGGCCAGACGCGGCAGTTGGCCTCTTCGCGGGTCACGGTGTCGATCAGCTCGGTGCGAAACCCGTGCCGGGCCAGGCGGATACCGAGATCGGCATCCTCGGTGACGTTGTGGGCATCCCAGCCGCCCAGGCTTTCCAGCGCCGCACGACGGAAAAACAGCGTGGTGCCGCCCAGCGGCACCGCGAAGCCCAGCCGTTGCCAGCCCGGCAGCACCACCCGGAACCAGGCGGCATATTCGATGGTGAAGGCGCGGCTGAGCCAGTTTTTCGGCGCGTTGTAATAATCCAGGATGCCTTGCAGACAGGCCACCTCGGGGCCGCGCGCCGCGAACCGGTGCACCACCTTGCGCAACTGGTCCGGGGCCGGTTCATCCTCGGCGTCATAGACCCCGATGATCGAGCCACGGCAGAAATCCAGCGCGAAATTCATCGCCCGGGGCTTGGTGCGCACGGTGCCCTCGGGCACGATGATCTGGCGCATCCAGGCGGGCAGGTCCGAGGCCGCGAGGGTTTCGCGGGTCAGGAGATCGTCGGCCTCGACCACCAGGCAGATGTCGAGCGCGGCGCGCGGATAGTCGAGCGCGGCCAGCCTGCGGATCAGGCGTCCGGCGATGTCGCGTTCACGATAGAGCGGCACCAGCACCGAGATGGTGGGCAGGCGCGCAGGCTCGGGGTCGGCGGGGGCCTCGGCGGCGGCGCGTTTGCCGTGCCACATCAGGAGCGCCGAGACCAGTTTCACCCCGGTCGTGGCCAGCATGGTCAGCACCACCCAGCCGGTCAGCACCGCGAAACCGAAGGTCGGCGCGGTGACGAACAGCGCGACCAGCGCCAGCGCCACCCCCAGCCAGAGCCGCCCGGTCGGGCCGGCCTGCCAGCTTCGGCAACTGTCGCAGGCCTCGACCCGCTGTTCGGCGCGGCGCGACAGGTGCCGGTTGCGCGCCGCGATCAGCGCGGTCTGGATGTCACGCTCGGGCGCGACGGCCAGGTGAACCCGGCCGAACCCCGCAGGCAGCCGGTCGCGGATCGCCGCGAACTCGTCGGGGCGCGAGCAGATCAGGACGGTGCCGCCGCCCAGGCGTTTCCACGGCACGACCGCATGGCGCACGCAGAACTCGGCCCCCAGCGCGTCGACCAGCCGCGCGTCCGGCGGCTCGGCCCGCAGATCGGCCACCCGGGTGTCGTATTGCGCCGCCAGCGCATCGTAAAGCGCGGCCTCGGACACCATGCCGTTGGCGGTGAGGATATCGCCGAACCGCGCCTCCTGCCCGGCCTGAAGCGCAAGCGCGCGGGCCAGGTCATCGGCGCAAAGATCGCCCCGCTCCAGCAGGATCTGGCCCAGCGGGCGGCGCGCGCCCTGCCCCGGCGGCGCCTGGGCCGGTCGTGGCAGATCGCCCGCGAACGCCGCGCGGCCCATGTCGGGCGCGTCGAACAAATGCGGGGCCAAGGGGCCAAAACTGCTTGAATCCATTGAAAACCTGCCGGGCCGGACCCGCGCAGTCTGCGCGACAGGTGTTAACGGATGGTTAACGGAGGCCCGGCAAGACGCCCCGGGTCAGGCCGACTTGCGGGCCTCCATGGCGTCCGTGAATCGCTCGAACAGGTATTGGCTGTCCATCGGGCCGGGGCTGGCCTCGGGGTGGTATTGCACCGAGAACACCGGGCGGCCATCCATCGAGATGCCGCAGTTCGAGCCGTCGAAGAGGCTGACGTGGGTTTCGCGCACGCCCTCGGGCAGCGACTGGGCGTCGACCGCGAAGCCGTGGTTCATCGAGGTGATCTCGACCTTGCCGGTGTCGATGTCCTTGACCGGGTGGTTGGCGCCGTGGTGGCCGTGGTTCATCTTGACGGTTTCGGCCCCCAAGGCGCGGGCCAGCATCTGGTGGCCAAGGCAGATGCCGAACACCGGCAGGTCGGTGCCGTCGAGGATCGCCCGGATCATCGGCACGGCATATTCGCCGGTCGCCGCCGGGTCGCCGGGGCCGTTCGACAGGAACACCCCGTCGGGGGCCAGCGCCAGCACCTCTTCGGCGGTCGCGGTCGCCGGCAGCACGGTCACGTCGCAGCCCACCGAGGCAAGGCTGCGCAGGATGTTGCGCTTGGCGCCGTAGTCGATCGCCACCACCTTGAAACGCGGCGCGGTCTGGCGGGGGTAGCCATCGGGCCAGGCCCAGCGCATCTCGTCCCAGTGATAGGATTGCGCGCAGGTGACCTTTGCGGCCAGATCCAGCCCGACCAGCCCGGGAAAGGCCCGCGCCCTGGCCACCAGGTCCTCGATGTCGAAATTGCCCTCGGGATCATGCGCCAGCGCCACATGCGGCGCGCCCTGCTGGCGAATCGCGCGGGTCAGCCGGCGGGTGTCGACGCCGCCCATGCCGATGCGCCCGCGCCGCGCCATCCAGTCGGCCAGCGGCTCGATCGCGCGCCAGTTCGACGGCTCGGTCGGGTCCCATTTCACCACCACGCCCTCGGCCACCGGATCGGCGGTCTCGTCATCCTCGGGGTTCACGCCGACATTGCCGATATGCGGGAAGGTGAAGGTCACCACCTGCCCGGCATAGGAGGGGTCGGTCATGATCTCCTGATAGCCGGTCATGGCGGTGTTGAAGCACAGCTCGGCGGTGGTCACGCCGGTCGCGCCGAAGCCGGTGCCGTAGTAGACGGAGCCATCGGCAAGCGCGAGGCAGGCGGTGGGTTTGGGTCGGGTCATGGCGTTTCCCCCTGGGGCAGTCGGGCTTGTCCTAAGACGGCGGTCAGGCGGGGTCAAGCGGGCCGGCTTGTGCCGCCCGGCGCAAAGCGGTAGATACGGGGCTTTCAAACCGATCGGGGGAATGGTCCGATGGATATTCGAAGCCGCCTGAACGAGGCGCTGAAGACCGCGATGCGGGAAAAGGACGCCGCACGGCTGTCGACGCTGCGCCTGATCAATGCCGCCATCAAGGACCGCGACATCGCCGCCCGCTCGGAAGGCGAGGAGGTCACGGTGAGCGACGGCGAAATCCTCGCGATCCTGGGCAAGATGGTCAAGCAGCGCCACGAAAGCGCGCGCGCCTACGAGGAAGGCGGGCGGCTGGAACTGGCCGAGAAGGAACGCGCCGAAGTCGGCGTGATCGAGGATTTCCTGCCGCGGCAACTGTCGGACGACGAGACCGCGCGCGCGGTGGAAAAGGCGATCGACGAGGTCGGCGCCGAGACGATCCGCGACATCGGCAAGGTGATGGGCGTGCTCAAGTCGCGTTACGCCGGGCAGATGGACTTCGGCAAGGTCGGCCCGATGGTCAAGGCCCGGCTGGGTTGAGGCGGGGCAAGAGCGTTCGGGAACGCTCCTGCAAAGACCTTTTGCAAAGGTCTTCGCCTCCGGCGGGAGTATTTTTGCCAAGATGAAGGCGACGAGCGCGGTCCGGTTCAGGGCGCGCGGCGGGATTTGGCCAGCGTCAGGGCGCGGGCGATCTCGTCGTGCAGCCTGGGGCGTTCGTCCTCGTGCAGGAAGGCGCCGATCTCGACCTCGCGCCCGGCGCCCCTGAGCGTGAGGTAGTGCGGCACCGGGCCGCCGGTCTCGCGGCTGGTGAGCGTGACCCAGTGCAGGTTCGCCTCCCACCCGGCCCGGCGGCGGTAGGGACCGGTGCGGGTCAGGCGGATGTGGTCGGGCCAGATTTCCAGCTCTTCGAGGATTTCGCCGTCGCGGTAGCTGCGGTCCATGAACCACCACAATGCCCCCAGCGCGCCGAGCGCGGGCACCAGCAGCCACCACCAGGCCAGCGTGCCGATGAAGGCCGAGACCGGGATCAGGATCGCCGCGAAGGCCAGCGCCATGACCGTGACGAAGCCGCGTTTCGGCAGCGAGCGGTAGGGCCAGAGGTGAAGCACGCCGATCGGAGCCGCGCCGTCGGACCGGCCGGGGGCGTCGGCGGCGGGCGCCTGGGTCAGCGGCGTTTCCCATTCATACGGCATGGTGGATGCGGCCCGTGGAAAGCAAAGGGGCCCGGCGTGACCCGGGCCCCTTGGTGTTGGTGGCCAGACCCTAGTGGGCCCGGGAGTGGTCCCAGTCCTCGGGCTTGGGGAGCGTCTCGAAGGTGTGCTCCGGCGGCGGCGAGGGCAGCGTCCACTCGAGCGTGTCGGCGTATTCGTTCCAGTAGTTGTTCTCGGTGATCCGGCGCCCGGCGAAGATCGTGTAGAACACGATGCCGATGAACAGGATGAACGAGGCATAGGACAGGAAGGCGCCGTAGCTCGACAATTCGTTCCACTTGGCGAAGGCTTCGGGGTAGTCGATGTAGCGGCGCGGCATGCCCTGACGCCCGAGGAAGTGCTGCGGGAAGAAGGTCAGGTTGGTGCCGATGAAGAACAGCCAGAAGTGCAGCTTGCCGGCCCATTCCGGGTATTGCCGCCCCGACATCTTGCCGATCCAGTAGTAGACCCCGGCGAAGATGGTGAAGGCCGCGCCCAGCGACATCGTGTAGTGGAAGTGCGCCACGATGTAATAGGTGTCGTGATAGAGCCGGTCGACACCCGCCTGGCTGATCACCACGCCGGTCACGCCGCCCATGGTGAACAGGATCAGGAAACCGAAGGCGAACAGCATCGGCGTCTTGAACTCGATCGAGCCGCCCCACATCGTCGCGATCCACGAGAAGATCTTGATCCCCGTCGGCACCGCGATGACCATCGTTGCCAGCATGAAATAGCTCTGCTGGGTCAGCGACATGCCCACCGTATACATGTGGTGCGCCCAGACGATGAAGCCGATCGCGCCGATCGCGATCAGCGCCCAGACCATCGGCAGGTAGCCGAAGATCGGCTTGCGCGCGAAGGTGGCGAAGACGTGGCTGGCGATGCCGAAGCCCGGCAGCACGACGATGTAGACCTCGGGATGGCCGAAGAACCACAGGATGTGCTGGTAGAGGATCGGGTCACCGCCGCCCGACGGATCGAAGAAGGTGGTGCCGAAGTTGCGGTCCATGAGCAGCATGGTGATGCCGCCCGCCAGCACCGGCAGCGCCAGGAGGATCATCCAGGCGGTGACGAAGATCGACCAGGCAAACAGCGGCACCTTGAACAGCGTCATGCCCGGCGCGCGCATGTTGAGGAAGGTGGTGATCATGTTGATCGCGCCCAGGATCGACGAGGCGCCAGAGACGTGCACCGCGAAGATCGCGAGGTCCATCGAATAGCCGCCCTCGGTGGTGGACAGCGGCGGGTAGAGCACCCAGCCGACGCCCGATCCGAGCTGGTCGTTGCCGCCCGGCGACAACAGCGAGGCCACGCCCAGCATGGTGCCGGTCACGTAGAGCCAGAAGCTGAGGTTGTTCATCCGCGGGAACGCCATGTCCGGCGCGCCGATCTGCAGCGGCATGAAGTAGTTGCCGAAGCCGCCGAACAGCGCCGGGATGACCACGAAGAACATCATCAAGACGCCGTGGTAGGTGATCAGCACGTTCCACAGATGCCCGTTCGGCGTGCACTCGGCCGCCGAATCGGCAAACATGCGGAAGCCTTCGAGGCACATGTGCTGCACCCCCGGCTCCATCAGTTCGATCCGCATGAAGACGGTGAAGGTGACCGAGATCAACCCGACGAATGCCGAGAAGAACAAATAGAGGATGCCGATGTCCTTGTGGTTGGTGGACATGAACCAGCGCGTGAAGAAGCCGCGCGTATCCTCGTGATCGTCCCCGTGAATGGTTGCGTCCGCCATGCGACGTCTCCCTTGTGCGTTTCCCGCCTGCGATCTGCCGATTTGTCCGCAGGATTTGGAATGTTTTTAAGTCGGGAAACCGGAAGGGGCAAGTTGTCCCTGCGACAATAAGCCCCTAAAGCACCAAAAAAATGGCCCCGCCCGAGTTCTGCTCGGGCGGGGCCGGGAAAAGTCGCGGTCAGCGCGCAGAGCGGGGCGTCAGCTGTCGCCCTCTTCGCCGCCGTCGCCGAAGGTGGCGAGGTAGGCGGCCACGTCTTCGCTGTCCTTCAGCTTGAAGGTCATCTTCGACTTGGCCTTGTCATCGTCGAGATAGTCCGCGAGGAACGCCTTGGGGTCGTGCGAATACTCGGTCAGCAGCTCCTCGGTCCAGACCAGCCCGGCCTCGCCCGCGGCCACCAGCGAATCGCCGTACTTGCCTTCGAACTCGGGCTCGGTGCCGGCCTGGCGGCCGATGACGCCCCAAAGGTTCGGGCCGGTCTTGCCGCCCTTGACGATATCCTCACCGTCCGGGTCGGTGATCGCGTGGCAGGACTTGCATTTCTTGAAGTCTTTTTCGCCGTCGGCGGCATCGCCGTCGGCAAAGGCGGCGGTGGACAGGGCCAGCAGCGCCGCGGCGGTGGTGAGAAGGGTTTTCATCGCTTTCCTTTCGGTCTCAATTTCGGTTCAGCGGTCCGGTATGCAACGCGCCCAACATAGATTTGTTCCCGCCGCACACCATAGCATGTCGTAGGACCGAAACCTGCGGCAAATCGCCGTCGATCTCAAGGGGACTCTCGGTCGCATTGACGCACCGCGCGGGGAATCGCGGCCCTTTCAAGGCAATGTGATACCGCCCGGGACGGTTTCGGGTGAGGGAAAGGCGTCCTCGAAGGTGGCGCGCAGGGCAAGGTCGAGGTCGGCCATCGTCACCGGCAGGCCCAGATCGACCAGCGAGGTGACGCCGTGATCGGTGATGCCGCAGGGCACGATGCCGGTGAAATGGTCAAGCGCCGGATCGACGTTGACCGAGATGCCGTGAAAGCTGACCCACTTGCGCAGCCGCACGCCGATGGCGGCGATCTTGTCCTCGGCGGGCGCGCCGCTGGCGGTCAGGGGCTTGTCCTCGCGCACCACCCAGACGCCGACGCGCCCGTCACGCAACTCGCCCCTGACGTTGAACTCGGCCAGGGCGGCAATGATCCAGGCCTCGAGGCGCTTGACGAAGACGCGCACGTCGCGGCCACGCCTGTTCAGGTCGAGCATGACATAGGCCACGCGCTGCCCCGGCCCGTGATAGGTATACTGCCCGCCGCGCCGGGTCTCGTGCACCGGAAAACGGCCGGGATCGACCAGGTCGGCGGGATTGGCCGAGGTGCCGGCGGTGTAGAGGGGGGGATGCTCGACGAGCCAGATCATCTCGTCCGCCACGCCCTCGGCGATGGCGCCGGCGCGTGCCTCCATGAAGGCGACCGCCTCGTCATAGCCGGTCAGACCGTCGGATATGCGCCATTCCACCATGCCAAACCCCGCATCGCGCCGCCAGATGATGCCCGCGACATACGCCCGGTGCGCGGCAATGTCACGTGCCCGGCACCCGCCGCGCCCTGCCCCGGCAGGCCCGCGCCGAGGCGGCAACTTTTCGCTTCACATCGTGCGCAACCTTCGCTATTGACCGCGCCACCAAGCCCAGACAGTGCGGTCGTGGCGGAATTGGTAGACGCGCAGCGTTGAGGTCGCTGTGGGGTAACTCCCGTGGAAGTTCGAGTCTTCTCGACCGCACCATTCACTCCGATGTTTCAGACTCTTCCCGCGCCTCAGCGTTTCTGCAGTTTCACCGGCTCGGTGCGCGCCAGGCGCATCATGTGGGCGATGTAGGGCCGGGCCACGTCCTCGTCGCGGGTGGCGGCATACATGCGCTTGGACAGCCCCGCCTCGGTGATGCGCTTGACCACGTAATCGGGTTTGGCGCGCACGTCGCGCAGCACCCAGTCGGGCAGCACGGTGACACCGCGCCCGGCGGCGACCAGCATCAGGATCACCTCGGTCAGTTCCACCGCGCGGGTCGATTGCGGCTCGATCCGGGCGGGGGTCAGAAGGGCGGTGAAGATGTCGAGCTTGGCGCGCTCGACCGGGTAGTGGATGAGCATTTCCTCCTCGAAATCCTCGGCCTCGATGAACGGGCGGTCGGCCAGGCGGTGGCCGCGCGCGCAGACGAACATCGGCTCGTAGTCGAACAGCGGCGTGAAGGTGACGCCGGGCAGTGCGACCGGGTCCGAAGACACAACGAAATCAACCTCTTCGCGCCTGAGCGCCTCGAGCGCGTCGAACGCCAGCCGCATCCGGATATCGACATCGACATCGGGCCAGGCGGCGCGGAACTGCTCCAGCACCGGAAACAGCCAGTCGAAACAGGCGTGGCATTCTATGGCAATGTGCATCCGGCCCGAGCGCCCCGAATGCATGGCGCGAAACTCCTCTTCGACGGCGGCGACCTCGGGCAGCACACGCTCGGCCAGCCGCAGGAGTTTCAGCCCGGCGGGCGAAAGCTTCATCGGCTTGGAGCGGCGCTGGAACAGCTCCATCCCGACCTGTTCCTCCAGCGCCTTGACCTGATGCGACAGGGCCGACTGGGTGATGTGCAGGATATCGGCGGCGCGCGCCAGACCGCCGGCATCATGGATCGCGCGGATGGTGCGAAGGTGGCGGAATTCCAGATACATATGAGACTGTCTCATAAACTTGGTGAGATTTATGAATTTGTCTCACAAGGATGCCGGCGATACAAGACGGGAAACCACACCGGGAAACCCACCATGTCCACCCCGCGCGTCTCGTTCGAATTCTTCCCGCCGCAGAACATCGAGGCGGCGTTTCGCCTGTCCGACACGGTGCGCGACCTGGCGCCGCTGGACCCCAGCTTCGTGTCCGTCACCTACGGTGCCGGCGGCACCACGCGCGAGTTGACGCATGACGCGGTGGCGACGATCCACAAGCGCTATGGCCTCAACGTGGCCGCCCACCTGACCTGCGTCGATGCCAGCCGCGAGGAAACCCTTGCGATTGCCGAGACCTACGCCGGGATCGGGGTCAACGAAATCGTGGCGCTGCGCGGCGACCCGCCCAAGGGCGCCAAGGGCTTCGTGCCGCATCCCGAGGGCTTTGCCGATTCGGTCGAATTGATCGAGGCGCTGGCGGCCACCGGCAAGTTCAACATCCGCGTCGGTGCCTACCCCGACCCGCATCCCGAGGCCGCCGACACCGATGCCGATGTCGCCTGGCTGAAGCGCAAGATCGACGCGGGCGCCACCTCGGCGATCACGCAGTTCTTCTTTGAGCCGGAGACCTTCTTTCGCTTCCGCGACAAGTGCGAGAAGGCCGGGATCGACGCGCCGATCATTCCCGGCATCCTGCCGATCGAGAACTGGGCGGGCGTGCGCAAGTTCGCCACCCGCTGCGGCGCGCATGTGCCGGGCTGGCTGGACGATGCTTTCGACAAGGCGGCGCGCGACGGGCGCGAAGACCTGCTGTCGGTGGCGCTGGCGACCGAGCTTTGCGCCGACCTGATCGAGGGCGGCGTCAAGGACCTGCATTTCTACACGCTCAACAAGCCGCAATTGACCCGCGACGTGGCCCATGCACTTGGCGTGACGCCGAAGGTGACGCTGCAAGAGGTGGCCTGAGCCGCGGCGAACGCCACGTCAGGCTTGCACGCGGCGCGGCGGTGGTGATCCTGCCCGCCAGGAGGTGCGCCATGGCCACTGCGACACGCCCCGACGACTTGCCGAGCACCGAGGACGTTCTGGCGCTTTCGGGTCTGGAATTCATGCAACGGATGAAGGCGGGCGACCTGCCGGGGCCGCCGATCGGCGGGCTGATGAACTATCGCCTGGCCGAGGTCGAACCGGGCCGGGTGGTGTTTCGCGCCACGCCGGAGTTTTCCCATACCAATCCGCTGGGCACGGTGCATGGCGGCTGGTACGGCACGCTCCTGGACAGTGCGATGGCCTGCGCGGTGATGACGCTGGTGCCCAGGGGGTCGGTCTATACCACGTTGGAATACAAGGTGAATATCATCCGCCCGGTGCCGCTGGGCGCCGAGGTCGAGGCAATCGGGGTGTCGCAGCACACCGGGCGCTCGACCGGCGTGGCGATCGGCGAGATCAAGGGGGTCGGGGACGGCAAGCTCTATGCCACCGGCTCGACCACCTGCATCGTGATGAAGATGGCCTAGGCCGCGGCTGGGGGTTTTGCACCCCCAAACCCCCGCAAGGTATTTTCGGAGCAAAGAAGACGGGGCACGTCAGTCGCGGCGGGCGTCCCGCAACATGCGCCACACCCGTTCCGGGGTGAAGGGCATCTGCGCGGTCTCGACCCCGGCCTGGCGCAGCGCGTCCTGCATGGCGTTGGCGACCGCGCCCATGGCGCCGACGGTCCCCGCCTCGCCGCAGCCTTTCATACCCAGCGCGTTGGCGGTCGAGGGCACCGGTTCGGTGGTGAAGCCGATGGCCGGCACGTCGTCCGCGCGGGGCAGCGCGTAGTCCATGAAGCTGGCGGTCAGAAGCTGGCCCTCGTCGTCATGCACCACCCGTTCCAGCATCGCCTGCCCCAAGCCCTGCGCAACGCCGCCATGCACCTGGCCCGCGACCAGCACCGGGTCGAGCATGGTGCCGAAGTCGTCGGTCACGCTGTAGCGCACCACCCGCGCGAGCCCGGTCTCGGGATCGACCTCGACCTCGGCGACATGGGCGCCGTTGGGGTAGGAGCGGGCCGGCAGGCGGGCGGTTTCGCTGACGCGAAGCAGGTCGGCGCGCCCTTTCGACAGGGCCAGTGCGGCAGTATCCATCATCGTCGGGGTGAGGTTCGAGCCCTTGATGCGGAACACCCCGTCGTCAAGGCGCACATCGGCCGGATCGACGCCTTCGGCCACGGCCAGGAACGCGGCAAAGCCTTCGGCCACGCGGGCCACCGCGGCGCGGGTGGCGTTGGTCTGCACCGTGACCGAGCGCGACCCGCCAGTGCCGCCGCCGCGCGCGATGCGGTCGCTGTCGCCCTGCACCACCTCGATCCGTTCGACCGGGATGCCGGTCTGCGCCGCCAGAAAGCGGGCATAGACGGTTTCGTGCCCCTGCCCGTTCGACTGGGTGCCGACATAGAGGCGCACGCGGCCGTCATCGGTGAACTCGATGGTCGCATCCTCCTCGGGCGAGCCGAGGATCGATTCGATATAGGTCGCCAGCCCCAGCCCGCGCAGCTTGCCGCGCGCCGCACTCTCGGCGCGGCGGGCGGCGAACCCGGCACGGTCGGCGAAGGTCTCGGCCCGGTCGAGCACGCGGTGGAAATCGCCCACGTCATAGATCTCGCCCGACACGGTGGTGTAGGGGAACGCCGTCGCCGGGATGAAGTTCCTGCGCCGAAGCTCCCACGGATCGACGCCCAGTTGATGCGCGGCGCGGTCGATCAGCCGTTCCAGCGCAAATATCGCCTCGGGCCGCCCGGCCCCGCGATAGGCTTCGGTCTGGGTGGTGTTGGTATAGATGCCGCGGGATTCGACCCGGGCGCAGTCGATATCGTAAACCCCTGTCAGAACACGCGAAAACAGGTGCGTCTGGATCATCTGCCCGAACGGGCCGTTGTAGGCGCCGAGGTTGAACACGGTCTCGACCTTGTAGGCGGTGATGCGGTGGTCGGCGTCGAGCGCCAGGGTCGAGACATGGCGCAGGTCGCGCCCGGCGCTGTCGGTCAGCATCGCCTCGGTGCGGTCCGACATCCAGCGCACGGGGCGGTTCAGAACCCGCGCGGCATGCGCCAGCACGATGTATTCGGGAAACATCTGCCCCTTCAGCCCGAAGCCGCCGCCGACATCGGGCGTGGTCACGCGCACCGCGTCCGGATCGAGCCCGAAGGCCGCGGCGATGTCGCGTTTCGGCCCCCAGACCCCCTGCCCCGAAAGCGCCAGATGCAGCCGCCCGTCCTCGACCGCCGCCCAGGCGCCGCGCGGCTCCATCGAGGCGATCATCACGCGGTTGTCCTCGATCTCCATGGTCACGACATGGGCGGCATCGGCAATCGCGCGGTCGACCGCCTCGGCGTCGCCCAGCGCATAGTCGATGCCGACATTGTCCGGGGCCTCGTCATGCAGTTGCGGCCCGCCGGGGGCGAGCGTGACGTGGGCGGGAAGCTCTTCGTAGTCCAGTTCGATCAGCTCGGCGGCGTCGCGCGCGGCATCGAGGCTGTCGGCCACCACCGCCGCGACCGGTTCACCGACAAAGCGCAGCCGGTCGCGCGCCAGCACCGGGCGTTCCGGCGCCGCCCCCTTGCCGCCATCGCGCGCCGGGGCCAGTGTCGCCTTGATCGCCACGTCGATGCCGGCGGCCTCGAGGTCGGCCAGCGTCAGCACGAGGTGGACGCCGGGGGCCGCGTGCGCCTCGGAAACATCAAGCCCGGTGATCCGGGCATGGGCCACAGGCGAGCGCAGGATGTGGCACACCAGCGCGTCGCGGGGCGCGTCGTCGTCGATATAGCGCCCCTGCCCGGTCAGAAGCCGGGTGTCCTCGAAGCGGTTGCCGCTCTGGCTCTGTCCGAATTTCTCCAAGGTCTCACCCCGCGCTGTTTCGAGGGGCGAGACTACGCGACAGCGCAGCGGTGTCCAGTCACCGGGCGGTCATGGCGCGGGCTGTCGGATGGTCACGAGGTCGTAGGCGCCGTAGCCGTTGAAGCCTGTGGCGGTGGCAGTGGAATAGGCGCCGATCCCGTCGAAGATCAGGTAATCGCCTTCCTCGACATCGCCCGGCAGGTCCACCGGCTGCGGCAGCCGGTCGAGCGAATCGCAGGTCGGGCCATAGAGCACCCGGCCCATCGGGGCGCCGTCGCGCAGGCTGCCGTCGGGCGCCACCACGCGCACCCGGCCCGGCAGGCCCATCAGCGGCACCTCGGCCAGAAGACCGTAGATGCCGTCGTTCAGGAACAGCGAGCCGCATTCGCGCTTCGCCTTGACCCGGGTGGCGAGGCTGAAGGCCCCGGCCACCATGGCGCGGCCCGGTTCGCACACCAGGCGCGGTGCATCCGGGCCGAAGGCTGCGTCGCGGGCGCTGTGGATGGCGTCGAACACCGCCTCGAGCGGCGGCACATGCGGCCCGGTGGCTGCCGGAAAGCCGCCACCGACATTGAGCCGGGCCAGGCGCACGCCGGTGGCCTCGGCGATATCGGCGCAGGTTTCGATATAGCGCGCCCAGGCGGCCGGATCGGCGCACTGGGTGCCGGGGTGAAAGGTCATCGCGGGGGTGAAACCGGCCTTGGCCACGGCGCGCAGCAGCCGCGCCGCGCCTTCCGGCGCCTCGCCGAATTTCGATCCGAAATCATAGGCCGCACCGGAAACCGGCAGCGCCAGGCGCACGGCAACCTCGGTGCCCTGCGGCACCTGTTCGATCAGCTTGGCCAGTTCCGACAGCCCGTCGACCGACCAGGACGCGACGCCCGCCGCGACCCCGGCGGCGATCTCGGCGGGGCTGCGCACCGGGTTGTTGTAATGCAGCGCCGCGCCCGGCGCGACATCGCGCACCAGCGCGATCTCGGCGGGCGAGGCCACGTCGAAGCCGGTGACGCCGGCGGCCACGAGGGTATCAAGCACCGCGCGCTCGGGGTTTGCCTTGACCGCGTAGGTCGTCATCCCGTCGAAACCCTGGGCAAAGCGGCGGGCGGTGTCGGCCAGCTTTTCGGGCGCGAAATAGAGCACCGGCGCCTCGGGGCGCACGTGTTGCAGATGGTCGATCTCGTTTGGCCAGATCTGCGGCCAAATCCGGGGCTGGGTCTGGGAATAGTCGCGCATGGGCTCACCTGTTCGCATCGTTTCCCCCAAGGTGGGCCGAAGAACCGCCGGATGGTAGCGTCAGAGCGGCGAATCTGTCAGGGTTTGCGGGCAGATCGACAAGGATACCGACGAATGGACAACATCGACCGCGACCTGATGCGCCTTCTGGCCGAAAACGCCCGCGCCCCGGTGGCGACGCTGGCGCGCAAGCTGGGGCTGGCACGCTCGACCGTGCAGGCGCGCATCGACCGGCTGGAGGCGCGCGGCGTGATCGCGGGCTATGCGCTGCGCCTGGGCGACGCCGCCGAGGCCGAGTTGATCCGCGCCACGGTGCTTCTGAGCCTCGAGCCGCGCGCCACGGCCGCGGTTCTGGCCCGCCTCAAGGCGTTGCCGGCGGTCGAGCGGGCGCATACCGCCTCGGGCCGGTTCGACATGGTGTTGAGCGTCGCCGCAGGCTCGACCGCGGCGCTGGACGACACGCTGGACCGGATCGGGGAAATCGACGGGGTGCGCGGCTCGGAAAGCCTGATCCACCTGTCGACCCGGATCGACCGCAGAAGCCGTTAAAGGCGCGTCAGTCGCAGCCGGCGTTCGCGCCGCATCACGAACAGGATCGCGACGACCGAGGCGCCGGTGGTGGCCAGCATCAAGAGCAGCAGCGGCGTCGGGCCGCTGTCGGGGCCAAGCACGGTGCCGGCAAAGGACGACAGCACCGCGCCACCGCCCAGCATCATCGCCCCGCCCAGCCCGGCGGCGCTGCCCGCAAGGCCGGGCCGGACCGAGACCATGCCGGCGTTGGCATTGGGCATGACCATGCCGTTGCCCATGCCGAGCGGGATCATCAGGCCGAAGAACACCCAGGGCCCGCCCAGCCCCGCCATGTGCAGCACGGCATTGAGAAGCAGCCCGGCGACCCCGACGCCACCCCCGGCCAGGATCATCCGGTTGATCCCGAACCGCACCGACATCCGCGCCGCGACCCAGTTTCCGGCGAGATAGCCCCAGCCGGCGGCGCCGAACAGAATGCCCAGTTCGGCCGAACTCAACCTGAAAATCTCCTGCCCGACATAGGGCGCGCCGCCGAGATACGAGAAAAACCCGCCCGACGAGAACATTGCCGCCGCCGCATAGCCCCAGAACCGGGGCGAGGTCAGAAGCTCGGGGTATTCGCGGACCTGGTCGATCATCTTGCCTTCGCGCCGCATCCCGGTTTCGCCCAGGTCGCGCCAGACCACCCACCAGACCAGCACCCCGACCAGCACCAGCAGCCAGAAATTCGCCTTCCAGCCCAGCGCCGCGTCGAGCACGCCGCCGATTGCCGGGGCGAACATCGGCACCACCGCCATGCCCATCGTGACATAGGCCATCATCGAGGCGGCCTTGTCGGTCGAGACCATGTCGCGCACCACCGCCCGCGACAGCACCATCCCCGCCCCGATCACCGCCTGCAGCATCCGAAACGCCAGGAACACGCCGACATTCGGCGCGAACAGGCAGCCGATGGTGGCAAGGACAAAGCCCACGCAACTCCACAACAGCACCGGGCGACGCCCGTAGCGGTCGGAAATCGGCCCGATCACCACCTGCAACAGCGCGTTCATCGCAAGGTAGAGCGTGACCGCAAGCTGCATCAGGTGATAGTCGGTCTCGAAATACTCGGTCATCCCCGGCAGCGAGGGCAGGAACACGTTCAGCGACAGCGTGCTGACCCCCGCGAGCATGATCAGCGTCACGAGATGAGGAGGGGTGGTCCTGTCGAGGAACCGGATGACGGGCACGTCGGACATGGACTTGGCGTATGGCGCACCTTGGGCTTTGTCGATATGGATTGCGCCTTTTTCGGGCCGGGAACGAAAAGACGCTGCGTCCTTCGCAATTTTGCAATTCGCAACCAAAGCCTTGCGATTACTTTGCAAATTCGCCGGAAAGTGCTTTTGAGATCGGCCCCGGACCGTTAGGTTGCGTTGAACACATGGAGGGCCGCCAGATGAAAGACATCCTGCAAAAACTGGAACAACGCCGCGATGTCGCCCGGCTGGGCGGGGGCGAGAAACGCATCGCCAGCCAGCACGCCAAGGGCAAGCTGACGGCGCGCGAACGCATCGAACTTCTGCTCGACGAGGGCTCGTTCGAGGAGTTCGACATGTTCAAGGCGCATCGCTGCACCGATTTCGGGATGGAGAAGCAGCAGATCGCGGGCGACGGCGTGGTCACCGGCTGGGGCACGATCAATGGCCGCATGGTCTATGTCTTTTCCCAGGATTTCACCGTGTTCGGCGGCTCGCTGTCGGAAACGCACGCCGAAAAGATCTGCAAGATCATGGACATGGCGGTGCAGAACGGCGCCCCGGTGATCGGGCTGAACGATTCCGGCGGCGCGCGCATCCAGGAAGGCGTGGCCTCGCTGGCGGGCTATGCCGACGTGTTCCAGCGCAACATCATGGCCTCGGGCGTGGTGCCGCAAATCTCGGTGATCATGGGGCCCTGCGCGGGCGGCGCGGTCTATTCGCCGGCGATGACCGATTTCATCTTCATGGTGCGCGATTCGTCCTACATGTTCGTGACCGGCCCCGACGTGGTGAAGACCGTGACCAACGAGGTGGTGACCGCCGAGGAGCTTGGCGGCGCCTCGACCCATACCCGCAAGAGCTCGGTCGCGGACGGCGCCTTCGACAACGATGTCGAGGCAATGGTCGAGGTGCGCCGGCTGGTCGACATGCTGCCGCTGAACAACCGGGCGAAATCGCCGGTGCGGCCGTTCTTCGACGACCCCGGGCGGCCCGATCACTCGCTCGACACGCTGATCCCCGACAACCCGAACACGCCCTACGACATGAAGGAGTTGATCCTCAAGGTCGCGGACGAGGCCGATTTCTACGAGATACAGGCGGATTTCGCAAAGAACATCATCACCGGCTTCATCCGCCTCGAAGGCCGCACGATCGGCGTGGTGGCCAACCAGCCGATGGTGTTGGCGGGCTGTCTCGACATCGACTCGAGCCGCAAGGCGGCGCGGTTCGTGCGCTTCTGCGATGCCTTCGAGATTCCGATCCTGACCTTCGTGGACGTGCCGGGTTTTCTTCCCGGCACCGGGCAGGAACACGGCGGCGTCATCAAGCACGGCGCGAAACTGCTGTTCGCCTATGGCGAGGCGACGGTGCCCAAGGTCACGGTGATCACCCGCAAGGCCTATGGCGGGGCCTATGACGTGATGGCCTCGAAACACCTGCGCGGCGATTTCAACTATGCCTGGCCCACCGCCGAGATCGCGGTGATGGGGGCCAAGGGGGCGGTGGAAATCCTCTATCGCTCGGAACTGAATGATCCCGACAAGATCGCCAAGCGCACCCAGGACTACGAGGACCGCTTCGCCAACCCCTTCGTGGCCGCCGAAAAGGGCTTCATCGACGATGTGATCATGCCGCATTCCACCCGCAAGCGGGTCTGCCGGTCGTTCGCCTCGCTGCGCAACAAGAAGCTCGAGAACCCGTGGAAAAAGCACGACAACATCCCGCTCTAGGCGGATCGGAGACCCGGTGATGCACGACCCCAGGCCCACAGCACGCGCCCTGTCCCGCGCCGGAGCATTGGCGGCGTTTGCCGCCACGCCCGCGCTGGCCGCGCCTGTCGGGGCCGAGGGTGCCATCGCGCTGCCGTCCGGGCGCGAGGTCACGTTTCACGACGTGATCTGGGGCGAACCGGGGCCGACCGGGCTGACCGTGCGCTTTCGCTTCATCGAGCCGGACCTGGCCACGGTCATCAAGTCCACCCCCTACGACGAACTCGAGGCCGACATGCGCGCGCTGTGCGAGGATTTCGCGCTGGGCCGGATCGCCAACATCGGGCCGCAACCGGCGCAGATCGTGGTGTCGATCTCGGACCGCCCGGTGGCATTCGGCGAGGCCGATCCCGAGGCCGCGCAGGTCTTCGAAGCCTACCGCCCCGAGGGCCACACCTGCATCTGGGAGCCGTTCTGATGCCCCTGCCCGACATGACCAAGCATCGCGGCTTTCCCGGCCGCCTGCCCGGCACCGATTTCCAGTTCACGCTGCGCCGCGCCAACAAGAAGGGCGCGACCCCGATCGTGCGGCGCGAACGCCACGCCGACCGCAGGCCCGCCGACCGCCGCGCCGACACCGCCTTTCTGGCCGCCCTCTGGGCGCATTTCGGCGACGAGCCGTTCGAACGCGGCAACCTCGACGCGGGCCGCCTGTCGTGGCTGATCGGGCGCGAGGTGGTGCCCGCCGAAGACCCGTTCGATCCGGCAAGTTATCAAGCGATGCTGAGAATCAACGTGAAACTGGCACGGGCGAATTTCCCCGACGCTTTCGACGACGGCGCGGCGCCGGAGGATGACTGGGACGGGGATTGGGACGAGGAATGAGCATGTTTTCGCCAGCCCGCCCCGAATCCCGGCAATCCGCCGCGCATTTTGCCGCCCCCGCACGCGGCCCCTGTCGCGGCGCGAAAACCGCTGGCATCGTCCGGGACATGGCAGAGGCTTTATCCCGGTTTTCTGCCTGGTTTAGTCAAACCGTTACCCTTCCCCTTCTACCCGGTCTGGTTCCCTACGAGCCAGACCGGGCTTTTTCGTTTGGGGCTAGAAGATCGCCAATCTTCCCACCGGGCAATCAGAGAGAAATCGCATGAAATGGATCGACGAAATCCTTGATGCCTTCCGGGCATTGGGTGGCGCAGCGCGTTACGAAGATTTGTATGAGTACATCGAACGCACCACTTCTCGAGAACTCTCGAGAGAGTGGAAGGCGACGGTGCGACGCACCGTCGAAGATCACTCCAGTGATTCAATGAATTTCCGCTCAACGGACCATTTTGTTCACCTGGACCACGGTTTTTGGGGTTTGAGGGGGCGAGAAGGGGTAAGCGCCCTCGCCGAAGCGCGGAAAAAAGCCAAGCCTCGAGACATTATCTCCGAACTATTCGAGTGGCAAAAAAAACAGAAGAACGAGGGACAGGCCATGTTCAAGAAGATCCTGATCGCCAACCGTGGTGAAATCGCCTGCCGGGTGATCAAGACCGCGAAGAAGATGGGCATCAAGACCGTCGCGATCTATTCCGACGCCGACCGCAACGCGCTGCATGTCCGGATGGCCGACGAGGCGGTGCATATCGGCCCGTCGCCGGCCAACCAGTCCTATATCGTGATCGACAAGGTGATGGCGGCGATCAAGGGATCGGGCGCCGAGGCGGTGCATCCGGGCTATGGCTTTCTGTCCGAGAACCCGAAATTCGCCCAGGCGCTCGAGGCCGCGGGTGTCGCCTTCGTCGGCCCGCCGGTCGGCGCGATCGAGGCGATGGGCGACAAGATCACCTCGAAGAAACTGGCCCAGGAGGCGGGCGTGTCGACGGTGCCCGGCTACATGGGGCTGATCGAGGATGCCGACGAGGCGGTGCGCATCGCCGGCGAGGTCGGCTATCCGGTGATGATCAAGGCCTCGGCGGGCGGCGGCGGCAAGGGCATGCGGATCGCCTGGAACGACGACGAATGCCGCGAGGGCTTTCAGTCGTCCAAGAACGAGGCGGCGTCCAGTTTCGGTGACGACCGCATCTTCATCGAGAAATTCGTGACCCAGCCGCGCCACATCGAAATACAGGTTTTGTCCGATTCCCACGGCAATGGCATCTATCTGGGCGAGCGGGAATGTTCGATTCAGAGAAGAAACCAGAAGGTGATCGAAGAGGCGCCCAGCCCGTTCCTCGATGAGAAGACCCGGCGCGCGATGGGCGAACAGGCGGTCGCGCTGGCCCAGGCGGTGGACTATACCAGCGCGGGCACGGTGGAATTCATCGTCGATGGCGACAAGAATTTCTACTTTCTCGAAATGAACACCCGGCTTCAGGTCGAACACCCGGTGACGGAGCTGATCACCGGCGTCGACCTGGTCGAACAGATGATCCGGGTGGCCAATGGCGAGAAACTGTCGATCAAGCAAAGCGACGTGAAGCTGAACGGCTGGGCGATCGAATCGCGGCTTTATGCCGAAGACCCCTACCGCAACTTCCTGCCCTCGATCGGGCGGCTGACCCGCTACCGCCCGCCCGAAGAGATCGCGCTGGCCGACCACGTGGTGCGCAACGACACCGGCGTGTTCGAGGGCGGCGAGATCTCGATGTATTACGACCCGATGATCGCCAAGCTGTGCACCTGGGGGCCGGATCGGGGCACCGCGCTTGAACACATGCGCAATGCGCTCGATTCGTTCGAGCTTGAGGGGATCGGGCACAACCTGCCGTTCCTGTCCGCCGTGATGGATCATCCGCGCTTTGTCTCGGGCGACATCACCACCGCCTTTATCGCCGAGGAATACCCCGACGGCTTCGAGGGCGTGACGCTGGACCAGGGCAATCAGCAACGCGTCGCCGCCGCCGTCGCCGCGATGTTCCGGGTGGCCGAGATCCGGCGCTCGCGCGTCTCGGGCCGGATGGACAACCACGAACGCGTGGTCGGCTCGGACTGGGTGGTGACGCTGCAGGGCGAGAGCTTCGAAGTCAGGATCGCCGCCGATCCGAAAGGCTCGACCGTGCATTTCATCGACGGCACCGAAATGCGGGTGACCAGCGACTGGACCCCGGGCGACCCCCTGGCGGTGCTCGATGTGGCGGGCGAGCCGCTGGTGCTGAAGGTCGGCAAGATCGCCGCGGGCTACCGCATCCGCACGCGCGGCGCCGACCTCAAGGCCTATGTGCGCACCCCGCGGCAGGCGGAACTGGCCACGCTGATGCTGGAAAAGACGCCGCCCGACACGTCGAAGATGCTGCTCTGCCCGATGCCGGGCCTGGTGGTGAAGATCGACGTCGAGGAGGGCGACGAGGTGCAGGAAGGCCAGGCGCTGTGCACCATCGAGGCGATGAAGATGGAAAACATCCTGCGCGCCGAGCGGAAGGGCGTGGTCGCGCGCATCACCTGCGAACCCGGCGACAGCCTGGCGGTCGACGAAGTCATCATGGAGTTCGACTAGGGCATGGCCTATTTCGCCCGCATATCGCGCAGTTCCTGCTGGCGTTGCGGCATCTTGTCGATTGAACGGGTGATTTCCCGCGTGCTCCAGGGCAAGGGCTTGCGCAGGTATCGCTGGCCGTCCTTGCCGATCAGCACGAGGTCGAAGCCGCGCGGGCGCAGCGCCTCGCGGATCGGGGATTTGGCGGCCGGGTCGGTGTCTGTGATCACAACCACGTCGCGTTCGCGCAGATCCTCCGGGCGCTCGCCAAGATACTCCATCTGTTGCACGAATCGCGGGTCGTTCGGGCTGTCGGCAAAGATCACCAGCACCCGTGCGATATACAGGAACTCGTCCAGAAGCTGCTCGCCGGCCTCCGTGATCACAAGCTCGGTCTCGGGCGAGACCTCCGGCAGGACCTCCGGCAAGATCTCTGGCGCGGCCTCTGGTGTATCGGCGGCGACAACGGGCGCCGCGACCGTGAACATGGCGGCGGCAACCAGGGCGATGGGTCTGATCATGCGTTCTCCTTCGTCTTCAATATAGGCGGCGGAGCGACCGGGGCAACGGGCCAGAGCGGCCCAGAGAAAGGAGACCACGATGAGCGACAAGACGGACTGGCAGACGCTCGCGGAAAAGGAACTGCGCGGGCGGCCTCTGGATGACCTGACCTGGCACACGCCCGAGGGCATCGCGGTCAAGCCGCTCTATACCGAGGACGACGCCGAGGGGCTGGCGCACATGGGCTCGGTCCCCGGCAAGGCGCCCTTCACCCGCGGCCCCCGTGCCACGATGTATGCCGGCCGGCCCTGGACCATCCGGCAATACGCGGGCTTTTCCACCGCCGAGGAATCCAACGCCTTCTACCGCAAGGCGCTGGCCGCCGGGCAGCAGGGCGTGTCCGTCGCCTTCGACCTCGCCACCCACCGCGGCTATGACAGCGACCATGAGCGCGTCCTGGGCGACGTGGGCAAGGCGGGCGTGGCGATCGATTCGGTCGAGGACATGAAGATCCTGTTCGACGGCATCCCGCTGGACCAGGTGTCGGTGTCGATGACGATGAACGGCGCGGTGATCCCGATCCTGGCGAATTTCATCGTCGCGGGCGAGGAACAGGGGCATGAGCGCGCCAAGCTGTCGGGCACCATCCAGAACGACATCCTCAAGGAATTCATGGTCCGCAACACCTATATCTATCCGCCCGAACCTTCGATGCGGATCGTCTCGGACATCATCGAGTTCACCTCGACCGACATGCCCCGGTTCAACTCGATCTCGATTTCCGGCTACCACATGCAGGAGGCGGGCGCGAACCTGGTGCAGGAACTGGCCTTCACGCTGGCCGACGGGCGCGAATACGTGCGCGCCGCCATCGCGCGCGGGCTGGACGTGGACGCCTTTGCCGGGCGGTTGTCGTTCTTCTTCGCCATCGGCATGAATTTCTTCATGGAGGCCGCCAAGCTGCGCGCCGCGCGTTTCCTGTGGCACCGGATCATGTCGGAGTTCGAGCCGAAAAAACCCCAGAGCCTGATGCTGCGCACCCATTGCCAGACCAGCGGAGTGTCGCTGGCCGAACAGGACCCCTACAACAACATCGTGCGCACCGCGTTCGAGGCGATGTCGGCCGCCCTTGGCGGCACCCAGTCGCTGCACACCAACTCGTTTGACGAGGCGATTGCACTGCCCACCGAGTTCTCGGCCCGGATCGCGCGCAACACCCAGTTGATCCTGCAACACGAGACCGGCGTGACCAAGGTGGTCGACCCGCTGGCCGGTTCCTACTACGTCGAGAAACTGACCGCCGACATGATCGAGGAAGCCTGGAAGCTGATCGAGGAGGTCGACGCGCTCGGCGGCATGACCAAGGCGGTCGCCAGCGGCATGCCCAAGCTGCGCATCGAGGAATCGGCCGCGCGCCGCCAGGCGGCGGTGGACCGGGGCGACGAGGTGATCGTCGGCGTCAACAGGTTCCGCCCCGAAAGCGCGGATGTGTTCGAGATCCGCGATGTCGACAACGTGTCGGTGCGCGACAGCCAGATCGCGCGGCTCAAATCGATCCGCGCCAGCCGCGATCAGGCCGCCTGCGACGCGGCGCTGGCCGCTCTCGAGGCGGCGGCGAAATCGGGCAAAGGCAACCTTCTCGCTGTCGCGGTCGAAGCCGCGCGGGCGCGTGCAACGGTCGGAGAGATTTCGATGGCAATGGAAAAATCGTTCGGCCGTCACCGGGCCGAGGTCAAGACCCTGGCCGGCGTCTACGGCGCGGCCTACGAGGGCGACGAAGGCTTCGCCGCGATCCAGGCGGATGTCGAGAAATTCGCCGAGGAAGAAGGCCGCCGCCCGCGGATGCTGGTGGTCAAGATGGGCCAGGACGGGCATGACCGCGGCGCCAAGGTGATCGCCACCGCCTTTGCCGATATCGGCTTTGACGTGGACGTGGGCCCCTTGTTCCAGACCCCGGAAGAGGCCGCGCAGGATGCCGTCGACAACGACGTGCACGTGATCGGCATCTCGTCGCAGGCTGCCGGTCACAAGACCCTGGCGCCCAAGCTGATCGAGGCGCTGAAGGCGCAGGGGGCCGAGGATATTCTGGTGATCTGCGGCGGGGTGATCCCGCAGCAGGATTACGATTTCCTCAAGAAGGCGGGGGTCAAGGCGATCTTCGGGCCGGGCACCAACATTCCCGAGGCCGCGAAGGACATTCTCAGGCTGATCCGCGCGACCCATCGTTAGGGGCGGCCCCGGCGCGCGCCGGGGCGGATCGCCCGCGCGCGCGGGCGCGCAATTCCCCGAACCTCCCGCCCCGCCCCGGCGGCCAATCAGACCTTCCGCCGCCGGTTAATTCTCGTCCTGATGCACAAGTTCCTGTAGAACCACGCCATGTCGATTTGGACCCGCATCACCGACGCCCTGTCCGCGCTCAGTTCCGGCGAAAGCCTGGGCGAGGTGTTCTCGCGTCTGCGCACCCCGCCGGAACGCTCGGCGGCCTTTGCCATCGCGGTGATCGCGCTGGGGGCCAAGATGGCCAAGGCCGATGGCCACGTCACCCGCGACGAGGTTTCAGCCTTCCGCGAGGTCTTTACCATTCCCGAGGCCGACGAGCGCCACGCGGCGGGCGTCTACAACCGGGCGCGTCAGGACATCGCCGGGTTCGAGCTTTACGCCGAAAAGATCGTGGCGCTGTTCGGCACCGGCCACCCGGCGCTGTGCGACCTGATGGAGGGGCTGTTCTACATCGCGGTCGCGGACGGCGAATACCACCCCGCCGAGGATGATTTCCTGTCGCGCGTCGCGGCCATTTTCGGCATCGACGAGCGCCGCTTTCGCACGCTTCGCGCACGCTTCGTGGTCGATGCCGAACCCGATCCCTACGCGGTGCTCGGCGTCGCCCCGGATGCCCCGATCGACGAGATCCGCGCCGCCTGGCGGGCCGAGGTGCGGGCCAGCCACCCCGACCAGCTGGCCGCGCGCGGCGTGCCGGAAGAGGCCGTCAGCCTGGCCGAGAAACACCTGATCGCGGTCAACCGGGCCTGGAAGGAAATCCAGGCGGAGCGCGCCGCCTGAGCGCAAACCGGGCTGGACGCAGGTCTTTGCAAAATGTAACGATGCCCTTTGCAAAGAGGGCAATCGGATGGCGACACAGAAACTCTACGCCGGGGTCAAGCTCAGGGAAACCCGGGTGCGGCTGGGGCTGACGCAAAAGGCGTTTGCCGAGAAGCTGGGCGTCAGCCTGCCCTATCTCAACCAGATGGAAAACAACAACCGCCCGGTCTCGACCGGGGTGGTGCTGGCGCTGGCGCAGGAGTTCGGTTTCGACGTGGCCGAGTTGTCGACCGGCGACGCCGAGCGGCTGGTCACCGACATGCGCGAGGCGCTGGCCGACCCGGTCTTCGCCGACGGCGCCCCGCCGGTCGCCGATCTCAGGCTGGTGGCATCGAACGCACCGGCGCTGGCGCGGGCCTTTCTGGAGCTGCACCGGGCCTATCGCCAGGGCCACGAACGGCTGGCGTCGCTGGACGAGGCACTGGGGCGCGAAGGCTCGTCGGTGCAGGCCAGTCCCTGGGAAGAGGTGCGCGACTTCTTTCACTATTGCGACAATTACATCGACGCAATCGACCATGCGGCCGAAAGATTTGCACAAAACGGACAACCCGAGGAAACCGCCCTCGCCCGGCTGGACGCCATGGGCATCCGGGTCGAGGCGCGCGAATCGGATCGCCTGCGCGGGCTGGACCGCGAGGCGGGGCGCCTGACACTGTCGGCCTATGCCCCGGCCTCGACCCGGCGTTTTCAGCTTTTGCACCAGGTCGCGCTGCTCACCCAGAACGACCTGCTCGAGGCCACGCTCGACCTGGCCCGGTTCCAGTCGGACGCGGCGCGCGGCATCGCCAAGATCGGGTTGGCCAACTACTTCGCCGGTGCCGCGCTTTTGCCCTATGCCCGATTTCTCGACGCCGCCCGCGACACCCGCCACGACCTTGAACGCCTGTCGGACATGTTCGGCGCCTCGATCGAGCAGGTGGCGCACCGGCTGTCGACCATGCAGCGCCCCGGCGCCAAGGGGGTTCCGTTCTTTTTCGTGCGCGTCGACCAGGCCGGCACGATCACCAAGCGCCACTCGGCCACACGCCTGCAATTCGCCCGCTATGGCGGCGCCTGCCCCTTGTGGAACGTCCACCGCGCCTTCGAGACCCCCGGCCAGTTCCTGCGCCAGATGGCGCAGACGCCGGACGGGGTGCGCTATTTCTGCCTGGCGCGCGACGTGACCAAATCGGGCGGCAGTTTCACCGCCCCGGTGCGCCGCTATGCCATCGGGCTGGGCTGCGAGATCAAGCACGCGCGCCAACTGGTCTATGCCGACGGGCTGGACACCACCAACGCCGCCGCGTTCGAGCCGATCGGCATTTCCTGCCGGATCTGCGAACGCGCCAACTGCCACCAGCGCTCGGTCCCGCCGCTGGAACGCAAGCTGGCCATCGACCCCGACGCGCGCGGCGTGCTGCCCTACGAGATCGAGCGCTGAGCCCCTTCCGGGCCGCCTGAAAACCGCCTAACCTGCCGGAAAACAGGGAGACGCCCATGGAACTGACCGGAACCACGCTGATCGCCGCCGACCGCGAAACGGTCTGGACCCATCTCAATTCCCCCGAAACGCTCGCCGCCTGCATTCCCGGCTGCCAGGAATTGACCGGCTCGCCCGATGGCGGCTTTGAAGCCGTGGTGAAACAGAAGGTCGGCCCGGTCAGCGCGACCTTCAAGGGCCAGGTCACCCTCACCGATGTCGTGGCGCCGGAAAGCTACACGATCAACGGCGAGGGCAAGGGCGGCGTCGCGGGTTTTGCCAAAGGCGCGGCCAAGGTTCGCCTGACCGAGACCGAGGACGGCACCGAGCTGACCTACGAGGTAGAGGCGCGGGTCGGCGGCAAGCTGGCCCAGCTTGGCAACCGCATCATCCACGGCTTTGCCCGCAAGACGGTCGACGCCTTTTTCGAGCGTTTCCGGGCCGAGGTCGAAGGCCCCACCGCGGACGGCGATCAGGCCGCCGACAGTATCCGGTAAATCTCGTCCTTGAGGGCCGCGCGCTTCTTGCGCAGGTCTTCCTCGTGGAACTGGTCGGTCGGCTCGAGGTTGGTCTCGGCGCGGTAAACCGCCGTGTTCACGTCGTGGTAGTCGTCGTAGAGCTTGGCGAAATGGTCGTCGCTCTGCTTCAACTCGACCATCTTGCCGGCGAATTCGGGGAATTCCTCGGGCAATTCATGCGGTGTGTGCGACATCGGATCGTCTCCTTCATTGCGGGTCGCAGCGAGCCTAGGAAACCCCGGCACGCGCGACCTTGACCCGGATCAAACCAAACCGCGAATTCCGCTAGCGTTGCGCCCCGGCCCAATCCGGGTGCACCCACGGCGCGCGGTTGTCGCGGGGCAGTGGATCGCGGCCCAGGATGTGATCGGCGGCCTTTTCGCCCACCATGATCGACGGCGCGTTGGTGTTGCCGTTGGTGATGCGCGGAAAGATCGACGAATCGGCCACCCGCAACCCTTCGACCCCGATCACCCGGCATTCGGGGTCGACCACCGCGCCCGGATCGTCTGCCCGCCCCATCCGTGCCGTGCCGCAGGGGTGGTAGGCGCTTTCGGCATGTTCGCGCACGAAATCGTCAAGCGCCGCGTCCGATTGCGCCGCCGCCCCCGGCTGGATCTCGTGCTTGACGTGTTCGGCCAGCGCCGGTTGGGCGAAAACCTCGCGCGTCAGGCGCAGCGCCTTGCGCCAGTCGCGCCAATCCTCGTCATGGCTCATGTAGTTGAAGGCGATCTTCGGCGCCTCTTCGGGATCGGCGGAGGCCAGCGTCACCGCCCCGCGCGAGGCCGACCGCATCGGCCCGACATGGGCCTGAAAGCCGTGGCCCTCGGCCGCCGTCTTGCCGTCATAGCGCACCGCGATGGGCAGGAAGTGGAACTGGATGTCGGGGTATTCGACACCCGCATCCGAGCGGATGAAGGCAGCGCTTTCAAACTGGTTCGACGCCCCCAGCCCGGTCTTGGTGACAAGCCATTGCGCCCCGATCAGCGCCTTGCCCGCAAGGTTCCAGTAGCGATAGAGCGTGATCGGTTTCGCCGCCGCGAACTGCACGTAGACCTCGAGGTGGTCCTGCAGGTTCTGCCCGACGCCGGGGCGGTCGACGATCACCTCGACGCCGTGCTCGGCCAGATGCGCCGCCGGGCCGATCCCCGACAGCATCAGGAGTTTCGGCGTGTTGATCGAACTGGCGGCAAGGATCACCTCGCGGCCCGCCCGGATCACCTCGGTGCGCCCGCCGCGCCCGATCTCGACGCCGACCGCGCGCCCGTCCTCGATCACCACGCGGCGCGCCAGCCCGTGCACCAGCCGGCAGTTGGGCCGGCGCAACGCCGGGCGCAGATAGGCATTGGCCGTCGACCAGCGCCGCCCCTGCCACACCGTCATGTCGAAGGCGCCAAACCCTTCCTGCTGTTCGCCGTTGTAATCGGCGATCTCGGGATAGCCCGCCTGCCGCCCGGCCTCGACAAAGGCGTGATGCAGCGGGTGTTCCTGCGGCGCGCGGCGCACATGCAGCGGGCCATCCGTGCCGCGCCAGGATGACGCCTGCGGCCCGTGCCAATGCTCCATGCGTTTGAAATAGGGCAGCACATCTGCATAGGCCCAACCCTGCGCGCCCTGGTCCGCCCAATGGTCGAAATCGCGCCCGTGGCCGCGCACGTAGACCATGCCGTTGATCGAGGACGACCCGCCGATCACCTTGCCGCGCGGCACCACCATGCGGCGGCCATTCAGGTGCGGCTCGGGTTCGGACATGAAGCCCCAGTCATAGCGGCGCATGTTCATCGGGTAACTCAGCGCCGCCGGCATCTGGATGAAAGGGCCGATATCGGTGCCACCGAACTCGATCACGATGACCGAGGCGCCCGCCTCCGACAGCCGGTAGCCCAGCGCGGCCCCGGCGCTGCCCGATCCGACGATGACGTAGTCAGCCTGCATCATTGAACCCCATCGCACGGCGGCACGTCGGGCAGCGCCCGACCGCCCCCACGGGCGGGCGCTTCTCGCCCACCCGCGGCCGGGCACTCCCCGGCTCATTCAGCGTGAAAAGCCCATCAGAACGGCGCATCGAGCGGCCCCATCTTCACGTAGACCGACTTGAGCTGCGAATAATGCTCGATCGCCGCCTTAGAGTTCTCGCGCCCGACGCCCGACAGTTTCATCCCGCCGAACGGCGCTTCCACCGGGGCATCATTATAGGTGTTGATGTAGCAGGTGCCGGCCTCGAACCCCGCCGCCACCCGGTGCGCGCGCTGGATGTCGCGGGTAAAGACCCCGGCGGCCAGCCCGTATTCAGTGGCGTTGGCGCGCGCCATCGCCTCGGCCTCGTCGTCGAAATCGAGCACGCACATGACGGGTCCGAAAATCTCCTCGCGCGCGATGGTCATGTCGTCGGTCACATCGGCAAAGACGGTTGGTTCCAGATAGAAGCCGTCGCGCGCCACGCGCTTGCCGCCCGCGACCAGCCGCGCGCCTTCGGCAACGCCCTTGGCGATGTAGTTCAGCACGATGTTCAACTGGCCTTCGGACACCATCGGCCCGAAATTCGTTGCCATATCAAGCGGATCGCCGATCACCGCGTTTTTCAGACGCTCCGCCAGCCGGTCGAGGAACGCCGCCTTGATGCCCTTCTGCACGAAGACCCGCGTGCCGTTGGAACAGACCTGCCCGGTGGAATAGAAATTGCCCAGGATCGCGCCGGACACCGCCGACTCGATGTCGGCATCGTCAAACACCAGCAGCGGCGACTTGCCGCCCAGTTCCATCGTCACGTTCTTCACGCCCGCGGCGGCGGCGGCATAGACCTTCTGCCCGGTCGGCACCGATCCGGTCAGCGACACCTTGGCGACGCGCGGGTCGGACACCAGCGCCGCCCCGACCTCGCCCATGCCCTGCACCACGTTGAAAACCCCCGGCGGCGCGCCCGCCTCGGTCAGGATTTCCGCGACTTTCAGGGCCGACAGAGGTGTGGTTTCGGACGGCTTGAATATCATCGTATTGCCGCAGGCCAGCGCCGGTGCCGCCTTCCAGCAGGCGATCTGGGTCGGGTAGTTCCATGCCCCGATGCCCACACAGACCCCCAGCGCCTCGCGCCGCGAATAGACGAAATCGCCACCCGCAAGCTGGATATGCTCGCCGGTCAGCGCGCCCGCCAGCCCGCCGAAATACTCCAGCGCATCGGCCCCCGAGGTGGCATCGGCGACCAGCGTTTCCTGGATCGGCTTGCCGGTGTCGAGCGTTTCAAGCTCGGACAATTCGCGGTTGCGCGCCCGGATCATGTCGGCGGCGCGGCGCAGGATGCGGCCGCGTTCGGTGCCGCTCATCGCCGCCCATGCCGGTTGCGCCCGCTGGGCCGCGTCGAGCGCGTGGCGCACCACCGCCGGGGTGGCGGCGTGGACCTCGGCGATCTTCTGGCCGGTGGCCGGATAGATCACCTCGATCGGCGTTCCATCGTCATCCTCGACGTAAAGCCCGGCGATGAAATGGCTGCCGGTGGGTCTGGCGTGATAGTTGCGCATGTCTGTCTCCTACCCCCTGCGGGGGAAAGGCTGGTGGTGTCCCAGCCGGTTCAATTCCATGTGGTCGTGCCGGGCGCGGCGCGAATCGGTGCGGGTGCCGGGGGGTCGCGCGATGGTCATGCGCCCTCTCCCAACAACCCGTCGAGGCAGGCCGCCACCCGCGCCGTCGCGCCCTGCCCGTCCGGGGCCGCGCCCAGCGCGTGGCGGATGTAAAGCCCGTCGATCATCGCCGCGAGCGTCTCGGCGATTTCAGGCGCGCGGTCGCCCGCCAGCGGCCTCAGCGCGTGGACGAGGTTCGAGCGCAGCCGCGCCTGGTATACCGCCAGAAGCCGCCGCGCGCCCGGCGCACTTTGCGCCTGGACGTAGAAATTCAGCCATGCCGCGATCACCGCCGGTTCGAACTGCCCCGGCGCGAAACTGGCCGCGACGATGCCGTCGATCCGGGCGCGCGGCGTCTTGGCCCCGGCCAGCGCCCGGCGCACGGCGGCGCCGTAGACCGACAGGATATGGCGCATCGCCGCCACCAGCAGATCCTGCTTGCCGCCGAAATAGTGATGCGCCAGCGCCGAGGACACGCCGGCGCGCTTGGCGATCTTGCTGACGGTCACGTCCAGCGAGCCCGCTTCGCCGATCTCTGCAATCGTGGCTTTCACCAGAGCCGCACGGCGGATAGGCTGCATCCCAAGCTTGGGCATTACGACTCCTTTACGAATGCTCTCGAAAATGTTTCACTTTGATTGACTCGTCAATCAACAAAAACAGGGAGACCACAATGAAGCTGAAAACCACCCTTTCCGCGCTCGCCATCCTCGCCGCCACCCCGGCGCTGGCCGATTGCGGCGAAATCACCTTCTCGGATGTCGGCTGGACCGACATCACCGCCACCACCGCCGCCGCCACCGTGGTGCTGGACGCGCTGGGCTATGACACCGACATCAAGGTGCTGTCGGTGCCCGTGACCTATACCTCGATGGCCGCCGGTGACATCGACGTGTTCCTCGGCAACTGGATGCCGACGATGGAAGGCGACATCGCCCCCTACCGCGAGGCCGGCACCGTGGACACCGTGCGCGCCAACCTCGAAGGCGCGAAATACACGCTGGCGACCAACAAGGCGGGCATGGACCTTGGCATCGCCGATTTCGCGGATATCGCCGCGCACAAGGACGCGCTCGAGGGCAAGATCTACGGCATCGAGCCGGGCAACGACGGCAACCGCCTGATCATGGACATGATCGAGGGCGACGCCTTCGGGCTGGCCGGCTTCGACGTGGTCGAAAGCTCGGAACAGGGGATGCTGGCCCAGGTCGGGCGCGCCACCTCGCGGGGTGAGCCGATCGTGTTCCTCGGCTGGGAACCGCACCCGATGAACGCCAATTACGAGATGGGCTATCTGACCGGCGGCGACGATTTCTTCGGCCCCGACCTCGGCGGCGCCACGGTCTATACCAACACCCGCGCCGGATATGTCGAGGAATGCCCCAACGTCGGCACCTTCCTGAACAACCTCAGCTTCACGCTGGCGATGGAAAACGAGATCATGGGCGCGATCCTCGACGACGCGAAAGACCCCGCCGATGCGGCCAGCGAATGGCTGGCGGCCAACCCGGACGTATGGAAAGCCTGGCTCGACGGCGTGACCACGCTTGACGGCGGCGACGCGGTCGCGGCGGTGGATGCGGCGCTGGGCATGTAAGCGACACGGGCGGCCCGGCCCCACCCGGCGGGCCGCCCGATTGCCGATGAAATTCATCGCCCCCCTGGCCCTGGCCCTGGCTCTTGTGGCGCAGCCTGCACTGTCCGCCTGCCCGACGCGGGCGGATGTCGATGACGGGATCGTTCTGGTTCAGAACACCCCGTTCTTCGTCCGCGCCGATATCGAACGCACGCCGGAAGGCATGCGGCTCGAGCAACTGATCCGCACGGACCTTGGCACCACCCGGAGCGCCAGCCTGCTGGCCCACGCCTTCGCGCCGCTCGAAACCGTCACGCCCGAGGGCATCACCCGCTATCTCTATGACGGCGACCCGCAGGTGTTCGACCACATCGACCAGTTGGGCCTCTACAGCCTGACCGCGACCGCCCGGCGCCCGGACGGGGAAAGCACGCAGGTGACGCTGGACCTCCGGTTCGAGGGCCACGGCCATATCGACCTGGCCGAATGCGGCTATGACACGCTCTACGTGCGCCTCAGGCGCATCCCCGCGACCGGACCGACCGAGACGTCTTTTCTGCATTTCGCCCCCGCGCTTGGGCTGATCCTCGCGGCAGACGGCGATGCATCGTTCAGATACCAATGGATCGGCACCGCCGCCGACGTGGCACGATAAGGACCGACATGAACTGGCTGACCGACACCAAGATTCCCGTGGGCAAGACTGCCCGGCATGTCTTTGACTGGCTGCAGGATATCGGCGGGCCGTTCTTCGACTGGCTGGCCTGGGTCATGGAGGGGCTGATCGACGCGATCCTCTGGGTCTTGCAGACGCCGCATCCGCTGGTCGTGGTCGCGGCCTTCGCCGCGCTGACCTTCGTGCTGCAACGCAACTGGAAGACATCGCTGCTGGTGGTGGTCGGGTTTCTCTTCATCCTCAACCAGGGGTATTGGGAGGAGACCACCGAAAGCCTGACGCTGGTCCTGTCGTCCTGCGTCGTCTGCATGTCGGTCGGCGTTCCCATCGGCATCGTCGCGGCGCACCGGCCACGGCTCTATTCATGGATGCGCCCGGTGCTCGACCTGATGCAGACGCTGCCCACCTTCGTCTACCTGATCCCGGCCATCGTGTTCTTCGGCATCGGCATGGTGCCGGGGCTTCTGGCAACCGTGATCTTCGTGCTGCCCGCCCCGATCCGACTGACGCACCTGGGTATCTCGCGCACGCCGACCGCCCTGATTGAGGCGGCGCAAGCGTTCGGCGCGACGCCGCGCCAACTGCTCTACAAGGTCGAACTGCCCTATGCCACGCCGCAGATCATGGCCGGGCTGAACCAGACCATCATGCTGTCGCTGTCGATGGTGGTGATCGCGGCGCTGGTCGGGGCCGACGGGCTGGGCGTGCCGGTGGTGCGCGCGCTCAATCAGGTCAACACCGCGCTGGGGTTCGAAAGCGGGTTCGTCATCGTGGTGGTCGCCATCCTGCTTGACCGGATGCTGAGGGTGGAACGCTGATGCGCACCGCGGTTTCCTTCGACAAGGTCTCGATCGTATTCGGCGACGACCCCGAAAGCGCCCTGCCGATGATGGACGCGATGAAAGACCGCGCCGAGGTGCAGGAGGCCACCGGGCAGGTTCTGGGCGTCCACGATTGCACGCTTGGCGTGAAAGAGGGCGAGATCCTCGTGCTGATGGGCCTGTCGGGCTCCGGCAAGTCGACGCTGCTGCGCGCGGTCAATGGCCTCAACCCGGTGACACGCGGCTCGGTTCGGGTCTCGGACGGCGACCGGCTGATCGACGTGACCGGCGCCGATGCCGCGACCCTGCGCGAGATCCGCCTGAGCCGCGTCGCCATGGTGTTCCAGCAATTCGGCCTCTTGCCGTGGCGCACGGTGCGCGACAACGTCGGCCTCGGGCTGGAACTGGGCGGGATGAGCCGGGCCGCACGCCGCGCCAAGGTCGAGGAACAGCTTGCGCTAGTCGGCCTGACCGACTGGGCCGACCGGATGGTGTCGGAGCTGTCGGGCGGGATGCAGCAGCGCGTCGGGCTTGCCCGCGCCTTCACCACCGACGCCCCGATCCTTCTGATGGACGAGCCGTTCTCGGCGCTCGACCCCCTGATCCGCACCCGGCTTCAGGACGAGCTGATGGAGCTGCAGAAGACCCTGCGCCGCACCATCATCTTCGTCAGCCACGACCTTGACGAGGCCTTCAAGATCGGCGACCGGATCGCCATCATGGAGGGCGGGCGGATCGTGCAATGCGGCACCCCGCGCGAGATTTTCACCCACCCCGCCAACGACTACGTGGCCGACTTCGTGGCCCATATGAACCCGCTCGGCGTGCTCACCGCGCGCGACGTGATGGCAGCCCCGCACGGCGAGACCAGCGGCGAGGTTTCCCCGTTCACCACGGTTCACGACGTGATGCAGCGCCTGACATCGCACGACGGCGCCATCGCGGTGATCGAGGACGGGAAAAAGATCGGCCGGATCACCCGGGGCGACGTGCTGGCGCGGCTGCTCGACCCGCGCGGCTGAGTGGGGTCACAGCCGCGGCTCGCCCACCACCGGCGTCACCCGGCGCTTGAGCATCGCCTCGCGCCAGGTCACGAAGGTGACCGCGGCAAGGATGATCACGCCGCCCAGCACCACCCAGCCGTCGACCGGCTCGGAAAAGAACAGGGCCCCCAGCAGGACCGACCAGACCAGTTGCAGAAAGGTCACCGGCTGCGTCACCGTCATCGGCGCGACGGCGAACGCCTTGGACATCGAGACATGCCCGGCGGTGGCGAAACAGGCGACGCCGAACAGCCACGCAAGCTCGTCCAGCCGCGGCGTCACCCAGACCGCCGCCGCGAACGGCGCCAGACCGATGGTCACCGTGACCGACAGCATCGCCACCACCATCGAGGGCTTGACCCGCCCCGCCAGCCGCCCGGCAATGAGGTAGGAGCCGGCAAAGAACACCGCCGCCCCCAGCATCGCGATATGGCCCGGCAGGATTTCGCGAAACCCCGGCCGCAGGATGATCAGCGCCCCGACCAGCGCCGCGCCGATCGCGAAGAGCCGGCGCTTGTGCAGCGTCTCGCCCAGGAAAAACGCAGCCCCCACGGTGACATAAAGCGGGTTCATGTAGTTCATCGCGGTCACTTCGGCCAGCGTGATGCTGGTCATCGCGAAAAACCACAGGATCACGCCGAAGGTGTGGACCACGCCGCGCAGGGCGAACAGTTGCCAGGCGTTGCGGCCGATCTGCTCGGCCCCCAGCCGGATCAGGACCGGCGACAACAACACCAGCCCGAAGGCAAAGCGCAGGAACGCGGCCTCGGACGCGGGAATGCGCCCGCCGACGTGTTTCACGATGGCGGTGACGGCGACGAAGTTCAGCCCCGTCACCAGCATCCAGCCCACGCCCACAAGCGGGCGCGGTTCGGCAAGAGATCGCGCTTGGCTCGACATGCCCACCGGCTTGCCCCAAGCCCGCGCCAAAGACAAGAGGCCCGCGCGGGTCTCAGTCCAGTTGCGCCATCACCTCGTCGGTGGTCTCGAAATTGGTCGTCACCCGCTGCACGTCGTCGTCATCCTCGAGCGCCTCGACCAGCTTCATCAGCTTCTGCATGTCCTCGAGGCCCAGTTCGGTGGTGGTCGCGGGTTTCCAGATCAGCTTGGTGGTGGTGGATTCGCCCAGCGCCGCCTCGAGCGCGGTCGACACCTCGTTGAGGTCGCTGTCGGCGCAGTAGATGACGTGGCCGTCCTCGGAGCTTTCCACATCCTCGGCACCGGCCTCGATGGCGGCCTCGAAAACCGCCTCGTCGTCGCCGGCCTCGGCCGGATAGACGATCTCGCCCTTGCGTTCGAACATGAAGGCGACCGATCCGGTTTCGCCCAGGTTGCCGCCGTTCTTGGAAAAGGTCGAGCGCACCACCGAGGCGGTGCGGTTGCGGTTGTCGGTCATCGCCTCGACGATCACCGCCACGCCGTTGGGGCCATAGCCCTCATAGCGGATTTCCTCGTAGTTCTCGCCCTCGCCGCCCTGCGATTTCTTGATCGCGCGGTCGATCACGTCCTTGGGCACGGACTGCGACTTGGCCTCTTTCACGGCAAGGCGCAGGCGCGGGTTCTTGTCCGGGTCCGGGTCGCCCATCTTGGCGGCCACGGTGATCTCCTTGGCCAGCTTCGAAAACAGTTTCGAACGCGCGGCGTCCTGGCGCCCCTTGCGATGCTGGATATTTGCCCATTTTGAATGGCCGGCCATGGAAGTCCTTACCTCGTGTTGCGATGTCGCGTCTCTATATGTCAGCCACCCGGCGCGGGGCAAGACCCCCCGCTTTGCGCCGTTATCACAAGGTCTCGCGCCGCCGCCCTCGCAGGTTCCGCGCTCCGCTGTCGCAACCGGGCCAGGGGCGCCTTCCCCGAGCCACACCGCTTTCACGATTGCATTCCGCCCCGATCCGCGCATTCTGCGCCGCATGTCGCCGGACCTGCTCATCGCCCTCACGGGCTTCGCCTTCGTCACCTCGGCTACCCCGGGGCCCAACAACCTGATGCTGATGGCGTCGGGCGCGAATTTCGGCTTTCGCCGCACCATCCCGCACATGCTGGGGGTGGCGATCGGCTTTACCGTGATGGTGGTGCTGGTCGGGGTCGGGCTGATGGCCGTGTTCGACCGTTTCCCGGTCGCCCATGACGTGCTCAGGGTGGTGTCGGTGGTCTATCTGCTCTGGCTGGCCTGGAAGATCGCCAATGCCGCAGCCCCGGGCGCCGGCGGCAGCACGGGCACACCGATGACCTTTCTGCAGGCGGCGGCCTTTCAATGGGTCAATCCCAAGGCCTGGGCGATGGCCCTGTCGGCGATTGCCGCCTATGCGCCGGACCGCAGCCTTGCCGCCGCGGCGCTGGTGGCGGTGGTGTTCGGGCTGGTCAACCTGCCCTCGGTCAGCGTCTGGGCGTTGCTCGGCCAGCAGATCCGCCACGTGCTGACCAGTGCCGCCCGGCTCAGAACCTTCAACTGGACGATGGCGGCACTTCTGGTCGCGACGCTTTATCCGGTGGTCTTTGCCTGAGGCAGATTTGCCTGTTTCCATGTCCCACCGATCCCCTCTAATGTGCCGCAATGACACAAGATCAGATCATCCTGTTCGCGCTGTTCGGCGCTGTCTTCGGTCTCCTGCTCTGGGGCCGGTTCCGCTATGACCTGGTGGCATTCACCGCGCTGATGCTGGGGGTGGTGCTGGGCGTCGTCGACACCAAGCACGTCTTCGAAGGCTTCGGGCATCCGGCGACGCTGATCGTGGCGCTTGTGCTGGTGGTGTCGGCCGGGCTGGTGCGCTCGGGCGCGGTGTTTCTGATCACCCGCACCCTGATCAACCCCGACCGCAGCCTGGGCGGTCACATCACCATCATGGGCGCGATCGGCGGGGTGCTGTCGGCCTTCATGAACAACGTGGCGGCGCTGGCGCTGTTGATGCCGGTCGACATCCAGACCGCGCGCAAGGCGGGCCGGGTCGCCGGGCTGACGCTGATGCCGCTCAGTTTCGCCACCATCCTCGGCGGCATGGCCACGCTGATCGGCACGCCGCCCAACATCATCATCTCGACGATCCGCGCCGATAGCCTGGGCGAACCGTTCCAGATGTTCGATTTCGCCCCGGTGGGCGGGCTGACCGCGCTGGTCGGGCTGATCTTCGTGGCGCTTTTCGGCTGGCGCCTGATCCCCAGCCAGGAGGACAAGTCCGACGCCGCCGACCCGATGGGCGAGTATTCCGGCTATACCGCCGAACTGGTGGTGCCGGCAGAGTCGAAACTGATCGGCAAGCGCGTCGAGGAGTTGCAGGAGAGCGCGGACAAGAACGATGTCGCCATCGTCGGGCTGATCCGCGACGGCAAGCGCCGGCGCGGCAGCGCGGTCAGCGCCGAACTCGAGGCCGGCGACACGCTGGTGATCGAGGCCACGCCCGAGGCGCTGGACGAGTTTCGCGCCGCCCTGTCGCTGGCCTTCGCAGACGAGAAGCGCGAGGAACGGCTGCGCGCCGAGGGCGGCGGCCTGTCCAAGATCGAGGTCGTGGTGACCGACGCGTCGCGCATCAACGGCAAGACCGCCCAGGCGATCGGGCTGAACTGGCGCCGTCACGCGGTGCTGTTGGGCATTTCGCGCAGCGGCAAGGCGTTCCGCAGCGAGGTGCGCAAGACCAAGACGCGCCCCGGCGACATCCTGCTGCTGCTCGTTCCCGAAGGCCATGAGGACGAGGTGGCCGAGTGGCTGGGCGTGCTGCCGCTGGCCTCACGCGGGCTGGCGGTGACGCAGAACACCAAGACCTGGATGGCCATCGGCCTGTTCGCCGCCGCTGTCGCCGCGGCCAGCCTCGGGCTGATCTACCTGCCGGTGGCGTTGGGGATCGTGGTGATCGGCTTTGTGCTGACCAAGATCCTGCCGCTGTCCGAGCTTTACGACCACGTCGAATGGCCGGTGGTGGTGCTTTTGGGGTCGATGATCCCGCTGGGCGCGGCGCTGGAGACATCGGGCGGGACCGAGCTGATCGCGACCGGCCTCGTCAATGCCACCCAGGGGCTGCCGGCCTGGGCGGTGCTGACGCTTCTGATGGTGGTGACGATGTCGCTGTCGGACGTGCTCAACAACACCGCCACGGCGATCGTCGCCGCCCCCATCGGCATCCAGATGGCCCACCAGTTGGGCAAGAACCCCGACCCGTTCCTGATGGCGGTGGCGGTGGCGGCCTCGTGCGCCTTTCTCACCCCCATCGGGCACAAGAACAACACCCTGATCCTCGGCCCCGGCGGCTACAAGTTCGGCGACTACTGGCGCACGGGCCTGCCGCTCGAGATCATCGTGGTGGCGGTGTCGGTGCCCCTGATCCTGGTGTTCTGGCCGTTGTGAGGCGCGGCTACAGCGGCCAGATCAGCGGGATGACCGCCGAGGCGATCAGCCCCATCGTCAGGTTGAGCGGGATGCCGACCTTGAGGAAATCCGCGAACCGGTAGCCCCCCGGCCCGAACACCAGCGTGTTGGTCTGATACCCGATCGGCGTGGCGAAACTGGCCGAGGCGGCGATCATCACCGCCACCACCAGCGGGCGCGGGTCGATGCCGATGGCGCCCGCCAGCCCGATGGCGATGGGGGTGACGACCACGGCGACCGCGTTGTTGGTGACCAGTTCGGTCAGCACCGAGGTCAGAAGGTAGATCGCCCAGACGATCAGGAACGGCGGCAGGTCCGCCAGCCTCGGGGCCAGCGCGCCCGCGATCAGCGCCACCGCGCCCGCGCTTTCCAGCGCCGCGCCGATGGCCAGCATCGAGAAGATCAGCGCCAGAAGCCGCCCGTCGATGAAGGAAAACGCCTCGTCCGCGTCGATGGCGCCGGTGACCAGCACGGCCGCCACCGCGATCACCGCAAGCGCCAGGATCGGCGCCACCCCCAGCCCCGCCAGCACCACCAGCCCGACCAGCGCGCCGATGGCGATGGGCGCATGGCTGCGCCGGAACGCCCGGCCAGAGGGCTTGGCGACATCGACCAGGTTCATGTCGTTGGCCAGCCGCTGGATATCCTCGGGCGCACCTTCCAGAAGCAGCGTGTCGCCCACCCGCACCACCACGTGATCGAGCTGCGGCCCGATGTTCTGGTTGCGTCGGTGCACCGCCAGCGGATAGACGCCGTAGCGCCGGCGCAGCCGCATCTGCCCCAGCGACCGCCCAGCCATCTTGCAGCCCGGCGAAATCAGCGCCTCGACCGTGGTGGTCTCGACCGCCGAGACCTGATCGACCCGCTTGAGGCTCTTGTCGCGTTGCAAGGACAGCAGTTCCGTCATCGGCGTGCGCAGCACCACCCGGTCGCCGACCTCCAGCGTCACGCCCTCGAGGTTGCGCCTGAGCGACGTGTCGCCGCGCACCACGTCGATGAGCCGCACGCCCTCGCGCTGGAACAGCTGCACCCCCAGCACCTCGCGGCCGATCAGGTTGGACTCGGGCGGGATCACCGCCTCGGTAAAGAATTTCTTGCGCGACCGGTCCGTCAGCAGGCTGGCCATCGAGGCGCGTTCGGGCAGCAGCCTGCGTCCGAACAGCGCCAGGTAGATCATGCCCCAGGCCACCACGACGATGCCCACCGGCATGATCTCGAAAATCGTGAACGGCGCCAGCCCGTTGGCCCGCGCCACCCCGTCGACAAGAAGATTGGTCGAGGTGCCGATCAGCGTCAGCGTGCCGCCCAGGATCGCGCTGTAGCTGAGCGGGATCAGAAGTTTTGATGGTGCCAGCCCCATCCGCTTGGCCAGTTGCGTGAACACCGGGATCATCACCACCACCACCGGCGTGTTGGACACCACCGCCGAGGCGACGACGACGAACCCCAGCATCACCGCCAGCGCCACCAGCGGGCGTTTCGCGGCCTGCCCGTCCGCCAGCCCGGTGAACCAGTCCAGCGCCCCGGTGCGCACCAGGGCCCCCATCACGATGAACATCGCCGCGATGGTCCAGGGCGCGGGGTTGGACAACACGTCCAGCGCCGCGTCATAGGGCAGGATGCCGCTGATCAGCATCACCGCGACGCCCGAGATCGCGACAACCTCGGTCGGCATGGTCTCACGCAGGAAGGCGACGAACATCAGCCCGACCACGACCAGCGCCACAAGTGCCTGTTGCGATTGGCTGAATTCAAATAACTGCATGGGTCATGCTCCCGGCGCCAGGGTATCTTGGACAAGCGGATGAGGTGCGGCAAGCGCCGATTTGGTCAGGGGCCGGAGGGCACCAGCCGCCCGCCGTCGCGCACCATCAGCGTGCGCGTGGCCTTGCCGGTGGCATCGTCGGTCTCGACATAGAGCCCCGACAGCGTGACCTCGCCCATCGCCGGGGTAAAGCGGGTCTTGGCCATCCCGGTGACAAAGCGGCCAAGCGGCTCGGCCTTTTCCATGCCGATCACCGAATCGTAATCGCCGCACATCCCCGCATCGGTCAGATAGGCGGTGCCGCGCGGCAGGATCTGGGCATCCGCCGTGGGCACATGGGTATGGGTGCCCACCACCACCGAGGCGCGGCCATCGCAGAAATGACCCATCGCCATCTTCTCGGAGGTCGCCTCGCAATGCACGTCGACGATCACCGCCTGCGCCTGCCCGCCCAGGGGGTAGGGTTTCAGGGCCGCGTCGATGGCCGAGAACGGATCGTCGAAGGCGCGTTTCATGAACACGTTGCCCAGCACCTGCGCCACCAGCACCTTGCGCCCGCGCGCGTCCGAAAACAGCCGCGCGCCCTGCCCCGGCGCACCCTTGGCGTAGTTCAGAGGCCGGATGATGCGCGGCTCGGTCTGGCAAAAGCCCATCATGTCCTTCTGGTCGAAAGCATGATCGCCCAACGTGACCACATCGGCCCCGGCCTCGAACAGCGCCTTGGCGTGATCGCCCGACAGGCCCATGCCGCCGGTCGCGTTCTCGCCGTTGACCACCACGAAATCGAGCTTCCAGGCCGCGCGCAGCCCGGGCAGCCGTTCGGTGATCGCGCGGCGTCCGGCACGGCCGACCACATCCCCAAGGAACAAGAGTTTCATGCGCCACGGATTAGGGGCAAAGACGGCCGGGCGCAAGCGGGGCCGGCGCGCTTTTCAATGCGCCCGGCGTAGCGGTTCGACCGCCCGCCCGGCTCAGAACGTCAGCACGCCCGCCTCGGTCACGATGGCGTCGAGCGGCTCGTCGGTCGGCTCCAGCGGCAACGCCTCGGCCTCCTGTGCGCCATAGGCGAAACCGATCGCCACGGTCGGGCGGGCGGCGCGCAGTTTTGCCAGCGTGCGGTCATAGAAACCGCCGCCATAGCCCAGCCGGTTGCCCGCCCGGTCGAACGCCACCAGCGGCACGATCAGCACCTCCGGCACCAGCTCGTCGCCCGCCTCGGGGATCATCGCGCCGAACGGGCCGGACACCATTTTCGCCCCCGGATGCCAGCGCCGGAACGAAAGCGGCTGCCCCGCCGCCACGATGACCGGCACCGCCACCGGCGCTTTGCGCGCGGCCTCGGCCATCACCGGCAGCGGGTCGATCTCGGTGCGGATCGGCATGTAGCCCGCCAGCGGCCTGCCCGCATGATCCGCCAGCACCTCGCCCAGCCGCGCCTGTGCCGCACGCTCCAGCCCCCGGCCCTGCGCCGCCTTGCGCCGGGCAAACGCCGCCCGCCGCGCCTCGGCCTTGATCGCCTCAAGCGTCACAGCAGCATCGCCCCGGCCAGCCCGAGGAACGCATAAAAGCCCACCACGTCGGTGATCGTGGTCACGAACACCCCCGAGGCCAGCGCCGGGTCGACCCCCAGCTTTTCCAGTGCCACCGGCACCAGCATGCCGCCCGCCGCCGCCACCAGGAGGTTGATCACCAGCGCCGCGCCGATCACCGCCCCCAGCATCGGCGCGCCGAAGATCAGCGCCACCAGCAGCCCCAGCGGCAGGGCCAGCACGATGCCATTGTGCAACCCCACCAGCACCTCGCGCCGGATCACCCGCCACAGGTTGGCCGAGGTCAGGTCCTTGGTGGCAATGGCGCGCACCGTCACGGTCATCGACTGGGTGCCGGCATTGCCGCCCATCGAGGCCACGATCGGCATCAGCACCGCCAGCGCCACCAGGGCCGCGATGGTCTCTTCGAACTGCGAGATCACCAGCGCCGACAGCCCCGCCGTCACCAGGTTCACCGCCAGCCACGGCACCCGGCGCAGCGTGGTCGCAAAGACGCCGTCCGACAGGCTGCCCTCGCCGACCCCGGCCAGGCGCAGGATGTCCTCCTCGTGTTCCTCGTCGAGGATCGCCATGGCGTCGTCGATGGTGATCACCCCGACCAGCCGGTCGTCGGCATCCACCACCGGGGCCGAAATCAGGTGATACTGGTTGAAGGCATAGGCCACCTCGCCCTCGTCCTGCATGACCGGGATGGTGCGGAAACTCTCCTCGGCCAGGTCGGCCAGCCGCGTGGCGCGCGGCGCCGACAACAGCCGCCCCAGCGTGACGTATCCGGTCGGGCGCATCCGCGGATCGACCAGGATCATGTGATAGAACTGCTCGGGCAGGTCTTCCTGGGCGCGCAGGTGGTCGATGGCCTGGCCCACGTCCCAGTGTTCCGGCGCCACCACCAGCTCGCGCTGCATCAGGCGGCCGGCGGAATACTCCGGGTAGGACAGCGATTGCTCGACTGCCACCCGGTCGCTGGCCTCGAGCGCGTCGAGGATGGTGTCCTGCTGGGCCTCGTCGAGGTCCTCGATCAGATCGACGACATCGTCGGTTTCCAGCTCGCGCACCGCATCGGCCAGAACCTGCGGCTCCAGCGCGGCGATCACGTCCTCGCGGATCGAATCCTTGAGTTCCGACAGGATCTCGCCGTCGATCTCGCGCCCGTACAGGCGCACCAGCGCATGCCGGGTCTCGTCGTCGACCTGTTCCAGAAGGTCCGCGATATCGGCGGCGTGCAGCGGCTCGAACGCCGCCGTCAGCGCCGCGGCATCCCCGGCGGCAAGCGCGGCCAGAACCGGGCGCATGACCTCGCGGTCAAGCTCGTAGTCGCCCTCTTCGGGCAGCATCGTGTCTGTGCTCTGATCGTCGGCCATGCCCGGGTTCGCGCCCCCTTTTTCCGCTCGGACATTATGCCAAGGCCCGTCGCAGGAACAGAGGGGAATAGGAATGGACGCGGCAAAAGCGCACGCCTATTCTCGGCCGTTGCAACAGCGAGGAAGCCGATGCGGATACTTCTGGGCCAGACCCTGCACTATGTCGCCAACCCGTTCGAGGGCCCGCCCGAAGAGGCCGTGCGCCACGAGCGGCGCGGCGCGGTGGCGATCGCGGACGGCAAGATCGCGGCGGTCGGCCCGGCCGACGACATCCGCGCCGCCCACCCCGGGGCCGAGGTCACCGATTACGGCGACGCGCTGATCTCGCCCGGCTTCATCGACGCGCATGCGCATTATCCGCAGACCGCGATCATCGCCAGTTGGGGCAAGCGGCTGATCGACTGGCTGAACGCCTTCACCTTCCCCGAGGAAATGCGCTTCGGCGATGCCGCCTATGCCCACGAGATCGCGGCGCGCTATTTCGATCTGACGCTGGCCGCCGGCACCACCACCACGGTCAGCTATTGCACGATCCACCCCGAAAGCGTCGACGCCTATTTCACCGAAGCCCGGCGCCGCGGCCTGCGCGCGCTGGGCGGCAAGACCTGCATGGACCGCAACGCCCCCGACGGGCTGCGCGACACCGCAGAGACGGCGCATGACCAGTCCAGGGCGCTCTTGGAAAAATGGCACGGGGTCGACCGGCTGGGCTATGTCATCACGCCGCGTTTCGCGCCCACCTCGACGCCTGAACAGCTCGAGGCGCTGGGGGCGCTCTGGGCCGACCACCCCGAGGTTCTGATGCAGACGCACCTCTCTGAGCAGACCGAGGAAATCGCCTGGGTGGCCGAGTTGTTTCCCGAGGCGCGCGACTATCTCGATGTCTACGACCGCTTCGGGCTGGTCGGCAAAGGCGCGCTGATGGGCCATTCCATCCACCTCGGCCCACGCGAACGCGCCCGGCTGAAAGAGGCCGGCGCCAGCCTGATCCACTGCCCGACCTCCAACACCTTCATCGGCTCGGGCCTGTTTGACATGGCCGGGCTGATGGCCGAGGGGCAGACCGTGGGGCTGGCCACCGACACCGGCGGCGGCTCGTCCTTCTCGATGCTGCGCACCATGGCGGCGGCCTACGAGGTCGGGCAATTGCGCGGCACGGCGCTGCACCCGGCGCAACTGTGGTGGCTGGCCACCCAGGGCTCGGCGCGCGCCCTGCATCTCGACGACCGCATCGGCACGCTGGCCCCGGGGATGGAGGCCGACCTTGCGGTGGTCGATCTCGCCTCGACCCCCGCCATCGCCCAGCGCGCGGCCCGCGCCGACGACCTGTGGCAGGCGGTGTTCCCCACCATCATGATGGGCGACGACAGAGCCGTCGTAGCAGTTTACGTCGGTGGGGCCCTGGTTAACATCTAAAGGGCTCCAAAGCCATGTTTTGGCGTAATTTTCGCATCCTCGTCGATCCTTGGATGTTAACCTGGCGCAAATCCATGCAAGCCTGGGGTCTAGTGAAAATGGACCTCAGATTAGACTTTGTCTTGCGCACCCACTCCGCTGAGTGTACTTTGTGACCGTATCCAGAGTGCAGCCGGTAGAGAGACCGGCCGCCACCAACCCGCTCCTGAGGGTGGTTCGCCAGACGGCAGATGCGGGGCCACACGGCCCAAGAGGAGAAACCAAATGACTAGCCCAACCTACACCCGCCAGCAGGCCCGCGCCGAGAAGCGGGCGATCTTCAAGGCGCTGCGCGCCCTGCGCAAGGAAAACGAGATGCTCACCCGCAAGCCGGGTGGCGCCGACCCCGCCGGTGTCGCTCGGCATCGTCGACACTGTCCACCGCCCGGTGCCTGGTGGCGGTATCCCTGGCGTCGACGGCTGGGGCGGCCACTACGGCCCCCCGCAGTTCTTCCGCCATCGCGGCGACGGGAACCACATCCCGGTGCGGGGCGACTTTCACGTGAAAAGGGAGGCCTGAGATGGCAAAGGTCAATTTCACCCGCGACAACCTCCCTGCGCTGAAGCCGGGTAAAACCCTCACCGACGCAGGCTTCGGCGGCTACGGCGAAGGCACGCTCCAGGCGAAGGCCTCGAAGAGCGGAGGCGTCACCGTCTCCGTCAAGTTCATGCTCAACGGCAAACAGGTGCGCAGGACAGTGCGCCAGGACGTAGGCTACTGGATAGTGGAAGAGAACGGCACGCCCGCCAAGCTCCGCGGCGAGGCAAGGGAGGTGGTACAGCAGGCCCGCCTCGAGTCAGCACGCCCAGCGCGGGGGCAGGTCCTATCCAGCGAGGCGGGCGCCAAGATGCGCTTTGTCGAGCTCGCGGAGCGGTACCTGGAGTGGCGCGCGACGAACGAGCCCTTCCGTGGCGCCAGCACGGTGCGTGCGGTCAGGAAGGCAGCCGAGCGCGCAGATGCGTTCTTCTACGCGCCGGTGGTCGACCTGGAGCCGTCCGACGGCACCCAGTTCCTGGCGCATGTCGTCGCCGATGCCGTCGCCGCATCGAAGGCGCGCGCCAAGGCGAAGGGTGACGGCGCCGTCGGCGGTCGCGTGTCAGGCGACAACCCGGGCTACCAGGCCGCTATCTCGACGCGGGGGCTCCTGCGCCCGATGCTCCGGGATTTCGCCCTGGGCATCCTGGGTCTGAAGGTGCGCGTCGATCTCTTCGACGGCTGGAAGGCGAAGACGAACGAGCCCAAGAAAGGCGCGATGACCAAAGAGGAGCGCGCCAAATTCTTCAAGGCCCTGGACGAGTGGCAGAAACCCCAGTCGAACCGTACGGGCAGGCGCCACCAGGGCTCGATCGAGACCGCAGACATGTTGCGCCTGGCATACATGGCGGGCGGCCGTGGCGGCGAATGGAAGGAAGCCCGCTGGGGCCAGATCAAAAACCTCGACGGCGCCTGTGAGCCCGGCAAGCCCGGGACCTGGCCCACTTGGACGTTCGAGCCTGGGGAGCGCAAGCAAGGCACGACGCACACCCAAGTCCTCGACCCCTGGGCCGTCGCGATCCTTCGCCAGGTCCGCGAGCGCCGCCTGGCGCGCTGGGGCGCGATCAGGCCCGGCGACTACGTCTTCCCCAGCGCTACCGCCAGGAAGCCGGACGAGCGCCCCCGCTCGTCGTATGGCACCGCCTTCAACGCCGTGATCGAGCTGTCAGGGATTAACGAGGGCAAAGGCTACAGAGACAAGCTCACACCCCACCGCGTCCTGCGGGCAAGCCGGATCACCGAGCTCCTGACCGAGAAAGGCTGGACAGCGAAAGAGGTCGCCGATCACCTGGGTATGACCGTGGACGTCATCGAGCGGGTCTACCTTGTCGAGCATGAGAAGCTCAACCATCTGACGATGAAGGTTGCCGAGCTGACCGACCCCACAGCGGGCTAGCCGCCTTCCCGGCGGCGCAGCACTCCCTGGAACCGCGAAGCTGGGCGCAGCATCCATGAGATCGCGTACGACATCGGATCGAGCCCAGATGTCCTGCCGAAGGTCTACGGGCGCGAGCCTGACACCGCCAAGCAGCGGCGGCGGCGCATGGTCATGGACGGCGACGCCGATCTGATCTAGTCCAAGTGGGAGAGGTACTCCGGTCAATAGCTTGATGCAGCGCAGGAAGGTGGCCAGGTTGTGTGGCAGCGCGTGCAGCTGCAGCCGGACCGCGTTGTCGCGGAGCCGCCCGCACGACAGACGCGTCCAGCGGAAGGGGTGCTTGCCTGCCTTGATGTGCTGCTCGGCGGTGCCGCGCTAGTTGTAGAAGCGCACCACCCATGAGCTTTGCATCGCGGTGGTCGAGTTTATTTGGTGGCGACAGTTCAGCGGAGCCGAAGACCGGGAAGAACTTCTAGACCGCGACGTTTAGAGCCAACGCGATTTCCCACAATCTTGAGCCAGAAATACGGGCTTTGAAATACGGAGTCGGCTAGCCACCGCATTCTGCCAACGTCAGGGCTCGAAAACTGCGAAGCCTAGACTGCGCTATTTGAACTACCAGCCCAAAACTGCCGTCTGACCGACCAGTAGGTTGCCGCGGCGCAGCAGGGCAAGCAGACCCAAATCTTCTGCCCCGCATCGCGTTCTTAGCGGATCAATCCTTTCACCGCTACTTTTAGCTGCTAGAATACGCTGATAGAATCCTAGCTGCGTCTTGAGCAAATGCCGACTTTTGTTCCCAATGGAATATTCGTGCCTGATCGTCTCGTCCAGGAATTAGAAGACGATCGCGTTGTGATATTTTGCGGAGCGGGAATCTCTATGGGTGCGGGCCTGCCAAGCTACACCGGCCTGGTCGAGCACTGCTACAACGAACTTGGGGTGCCGCTCCCCAAAAAGCGAAGCATTGAATGGCAGTGGCCGGATCGCATGCTCGGAGCGCTTGAAAGCAGGTTTCCCGTTGAAATGCGCCGTGTGGTTGCCGAACGGCTTGATCGCGATCCAACAGACCTTGAGATGCACCGCGCGATTTTAGATCTCGCTGGCCTACGGGGTGGCAATGGAATGCGTTTGGTCACTACTAACTACGACACCTTTTTTGAGCATGCCCAGAGCGGGCTGTTACTGGGTCGAGACTATCATTCCGGTCCAGTGCTGCCAATTCCACGCAATGATCGGATAGTCAGTTGGAAGAGCATAGCCTACTTGCATGGCCGACTAGCGCCGGTAAATGAAGCCAACGATCACCTCGTCCTTACCAGCGCTGATTTTGGGCGTGCCTATCTCACGGACGCTTGGGCCGCACGCTTTATCGCGCGCCTATTCTCTGAATTCACAGTGCTCTTCGTCGGATACAGCCTGAACGATCCCGTGCTACGGTATATGACAGACGCGTTTGCGGCTGAGGAAGTCTCCTCGCGGGTACGTGCGCCGCGAGGCCCCGCCTACATTTTCGTCCCCTATCGTGGTCGGGAAGCACAAGACCCCCAACCGTGGAGAGAGCGAAATATCGAGCCAATCTTCTACAACCAAATGCGGAATCACGTGCACTTGAAACGCACGCTGATTGGATGGGCCAAGGCCCGCCATGATTACCTTTCGCGAACCCGAGTGATGATCAGTCGGACTGCGCCTCATCCGCCTGAGAGCCAGCACCCAAGCGATGTTGCGAACCTTGTTTGGGCCATCGCTGGTCGACCGGACGACGAAGGCTACGGTGCTCGCATATTTGCATCGCTCGATCCGCCCCCGCCAATTGAATGGCTCAGTGTGCTGTCTCGGCACGAGGAGCGGCTTTTAAAAAAATACCGCGAGGCCGTTGATGTCGCTCGCCGGGAAGGTGCCGAAAATCCGACTGTGCCCACTTTGCATTTGGACGAGCTATTCCCAATGGCGAACGGAGATTTCGCCCAGATCGGACAGACAGCGCGCGGTTTGGTTCCTTGGATTACAGCCCAACTCAATTCGTTCCAGTTGGCGGAATGGGTAATAGAAAGACTTCGGGACGGACGGCGTGCAAACTGGATTCTGAGGCAGGCTATACGCAGCCGCTTGGCCGGGGAAAGCGCCCTTGGTGCTGGTTTCGTCCAATTTTGGCGGATCGTATCGGCGGAAGGCGAATGGGCGCACATGCGTCCCAACAGCTTTCTGCACTATGGGCTTGAAGCGATGCTTCAAGATGAACCGGACACTCCGTGGGCGACCCAAGAACTGGCCACTGTGTTCCGTCCGGTCCTGACCCTAAAGCGTTCCTTCTACCGCCGTTTGTACGACGATAACGAGGCCGACGGAGAGCAACTTGCGCACATTGCAGATGCTGAGGTCAAGCTGCGTGGAGAAAATTACATAGACTCCTTCACTAGTGTTCTTGCCAAACAACCTCACGCCGATGACTTTCTGGCAGCACGAATTGATGTGCTCACAGAACTGCTTCGGGAGGCATTGACCCTTTATGCAATAGCGGGCGAAGCGAGCTCAGAATATGATCCTACAATCATTCAGCGCCCGTCGATCGAACCGCACTCTCAGAACCGCAATTACGAGCGCTGGACCGTTTTGTTTGACTTGATTTGGCAGGGGTGGCGTCACATTGATTTGGCAGACGGCACGCACAGTCGAGAATGCGTCGCACGCTGGCGCCGTATCCCATACCTCGGATTTAGACGGCTCTCGATTGCGGCGGTCAATGCGAGCGGGCACTTCACGCCAGAAGAAAAATTAGAGGTGCTACTCAATGCCTAAGACCGCCGCCCTTTGGCACTCTGGATCCCGGAAGGAGGCGATGGATCTGCTTCAATCTACTTGGCCGTTGCTTGACGAAGCTGGTCAGGAACATCTCACTAGGACAATTCTGGCAGGCCCACCGGACAAACTACTTGAAAATGTGGATGAAGATGAACGGACACGCTCGCGCGATCGACGGGTATTCGATCGAATAACAGCAATTGAACGTCTCTCGAACCCTCCGTTGACGCAAGGACTGGCCAATGAGCTTGCCCGTATTCGTAGGGAGTATCCGGAGTGGGAAGCGCCGCCAGGCGAGCAAGCCCACTTCGTGAGCTGGTCGGAGACGAGCTTCGGACCCGACACCAAATACGGGGCTGACGATCTCGCCTCGCTTCCCGAAGACGAACTCATCACGGTATTGGAAACCGATGACGACCGACGAGAAGGCCTGCTCGACGCTTGGCGCCAGTTCGCGGCGGCGGACAGTGAACGCGCCATCAAAACCCTAGAACGGATCGCAGCGGTCAAGGAGCCAGTTCGTGTGGACATCTGGCGCTATGCGCTGTGGGGTCTTCGGGACACGGCCGCAAGTGGTTCCCTGGACCGTCTTCTCAGATTGCTCCTTAAAGCACCGGAGACACTGTTCAACCAACCCGATTTCTCGCAAGCAGTTGCTGAAATCCTGGAAGCTACTGGTGGCGCGATCGGGACTGACAATCTTGCGCAAAGCTACTGGAGACTCTTTGACAAGGCCCTTCTGGCCGCATCAGTGGATCCATCCAATACAGCAGAGGAGGATTGTGACGATTGGGTCCACTTCGCAATCAACTGCTCGATGGGCCACTTAGCAAAGGGCTTTTTCGCCGCACTATTTTCGCGCGAATTGAAAGTCGGAGATGGCATCCCGCATGACCTAGTAGAACGACTTGATCACCTCATGGAGCCTACTTTAATCGCACATCGACCAGCACGCGTTATCGCGGCATCTCGTCTGTCTTACCTGTACGCCGTCGACCCCGGCTGGGTGAAGCGCGTGTTGCTTTCAGGGTTCGACTGGTCAGATGAGACAGAATCCTTCGCTCTATGGCAGGGGTATGGTTGGAACGCTCGAATTGATCCGCAACTCTGGGCAGCAATAAAGCCGAGCTTCCTTGACCTGTTCACACCTGAACGGCTTGAAAGGTTTGGTAGTTTCCGGCGCAACATGGCTCAACTCCTAATGTTGGTAGGCATCGAATTCGGAATTCAGGAGCTACCCAGGGATCGAGTACGCGACGCAATCCGGTCAATGTCCGCAGGAATGCGCAGTGACGCTGTAGCTTGGATAGCCGATTATCTGAAACAATCAGGAGAACCTGTCGAGGGGGAGGATCGCATAGGCGCCGGCCCGCGTAGCGACGCTCTGTGGCGCGATCGGGTGGGACCGTGGCTCAAGCGAGTTTGGCCGGCCGATCCAGAGATTTGTAGCGGGGACCTATCGGAACAATTTGCCGTTGCGGCAACTGCCACAGACGCTGAATTTTCCGAGGCAGTAAAACAGATTAGCCCATATCTTGTCCGGTCAAATGCGTTCCTTCTCCTCCATGAATTAGCTGCATCGGATCATCCCGACCAGCACCCCAAGTCTACAATGGTTCTAATAGACAGATTGATGGCCCCAGAGTTTCATTGGGGGGGCGAACCATTCAGAGAAATACTGGAACGCGTCGTCGCAAGCGAACCGGCGCTTGAGGAAGATGTCGTGTACAGGCGCTGGGACGAGCGGCTGCGACTTCAAGGGCAGTAGTGACGGAATAATCCTGTGCCGGTCGAAAAAATGTGGTGACGTTTTTCCGATTCATGTCCGCTATCGGGGCCTCAACCAAAACCTTGGCTTCTGCAGCGAATGCCTGCTTCCCGCCCTTCCGAGGGTGACAACCAGGTAGACAAGGTCGGCCCTAAACCGACCTTGCGCGCTCGACTTGGATGCCGCGCTTGCAGCCCGCTTTCCGGGCATTCGCTGCATCAGCATCACCCTGAATCGCAGAAATTCACGCTCAGTCGACAAAACCATCGATGCAGTGGTTTCCGCTAGGGTGGGCTGATCTTTAGAGACGTGTGGGTATCGCGAAAACTTACAACGTTCAAATTTCTCATTGAGAAAGCTGAAAGCGTCAACACTACCTAAAGGCGTAATCGCCCCTTTCGGTAACAAGGTGTTGATGCTATGTTCTCCTTTGCCACAACAAGTTGAGCCAGAGATTGAATCAGTGCCTAGTTCTAGAACCTTCACAAAGCTGATCTCCCATTTCTTCGGGAGATCAAAAGAACAAGTAGATGTAACGTCACGTTATGTCGACCTTGCACCCACAAGCAACGCTGATCCGAAGGGCATTTATTCGACCGCGCTGGCTTTCGCTACGACCAACGACAATGTCTATAATATCGCCCTCACCGGTCCATACGGATCCGGAAAGAGCAGTATCATCAACACATTTTTGAAGCGGTACAAAGGCAATTACCTTCGAATCTCCTTGGCTTCTTTCCTGCCAGATTCCGAGGGTAAGCAACTAGCAATTGATCCGCAAGAGATCGAGCGCAGCATCCTTCAACAGATGCTCTACGGACAAGATGCCGACAAGCTTCCATTGTCGCGTTTCAAGAGAATTCAGAGACCGAGCAAGTACGTGCCCTTAATGTCGTTGCTCGTCCTTCTAGGGTGTTTTTCGGCTTGGCATCTGTTCCAAAGCCGAAGCGACATTGTATCTGGGGAGTTTTTCACGCCATTCGAGCTAGGTAATTGGCTAAACTATGCGACCTTTGGGATTGGCTTTGCATTCCTGTGGCGCTTGTTGCACCAACTCTACGTCAAGAGCCTTGGTATATCGGTAAAGAGCATCTCACTAAGAGATGTCGAGATGTCAACCGATGCGCTGGATAAGGAATCCATCCTCAATAGGCACTTGGACGAGATCATTTATTTTTTCCAGTCTACCAGCTATGAACTCGTCATCATCGAGGACCTGGACCGATTTGATCGGCCGGAAATCTTTGTCACACTTCGCGAAATCAACGGCTTGATCAACGCCAACAACGGCGTGAACCAGAGAGTGCGGTTTCTGTACGCCCTGCGCGACGACATGTTCGCAAACAAGGACCGCACCAAGTTCTTCGAGTTCATCGTTCCGGTGATACCGATCATCAACTCTTCGAACTCAATCGATAAAGTTCTCGAAGAAGGCCAACGTTTGCAGTTGGAAAAGAGGTTGAATCCGCGGTTCTTGCGTGAGGTTTCTCGGTATCTTGACGATCTCAGGTTGATCAAAAATATCTTCAACGAGTACGCCACTTACATCGACAACCTTGAGCAAGATGAACAGGGCGATCTTGATCCGAGCAAGCTCCTAGCAATCCTCATCTATAAGAACATTATGCCCGATGATTTTGAGCTGCTTCATCAACAGAAGGGCAAGATCGCCACAATCCTTCAGCGCTATGACGAGTGCGTTGCCGTTGTTGAAGCAGACAAACAGGCCGCCATCCAGAAAATCAATGAAGGTGCCGCTGAGGCGGAGGCACAGCACCCGCGCAACCTCAAGGAACTGCGGCGGATTTATGCGATGGCAATTGCGGACCGACTGAACGACCAGTGTTCAGGCGTTCGGATAAGAAACGTCTCTGTCCATGTGAGCCAACTAACTGACCACAAGCTATTTGAGGAAATCCTATCCTCCGAAAATATTCAACAATATGGACCACAAGCTGGGGTCCGCTCCTTGAATCTGTCCGGCGTCCAGTCAGATGTTGACACGAAACTGAGCTATGCAGAGCGAAAAGAACTCATCGAGCGACGTTCATCAGAGAGCAAGGCCGAAGCAGCCAAGAAAGTACAAGACCTAAGAGATCAAATTGTTTCGCTGCGGCGCTTGAGATTCAGCGACGTATTGCAAGCCAATGCGGCAACGCTGGACGGCGATCTCGCGGAGCTAGGCGAGAACAGAAACTTGATGGAGTACCTGCTCTTCGAAGGGTTCCTCGACGATACCTACTATCAGTACATTTCTCTTTTTCATTCTGGGCGACTTTCCCCGGCCGACAATAACTTCCTCAAGAAAATTCGAGGCTTTAAGAACCCTGATCCCGATTTTCAGATCGACAACCCTGCAGAGGTGATCGTTGAGATGCGGGACGAGGACTTTCAAAGAAGCTATGTGCTTAACCGTCACCTGATGGATCACATGCTGGAAAACCCCGCGAAGCATAAGGCGCGTATTGATCATGCCATGAAGTACATCGCAGACAATTTTGCGAATGCTCAGGACTTTTTGGAGAGCTACTACACGAGCGGCAAGCGCGTTCATGAGTTTGTGGAGACCCTGTCTGGTGGGTGGGCTGGTTTCGCGGAAGCTGCTGTGGAAACGAGAAATGCCCCCAACCACGTGGCTGTTATCATGAAGTCCCTCCCTGTAAGTTCGTTCACCGCGAAAAGCGGTCAAAACAGCGCCTTGCGAGACTATTTGAGTGACCATCTAGTCGACGTTCTGAATACAGGCATCGACTTTGAGCTGGGAAGATTGAAAACCCTTGGCATTGTAGTTCTGAGCCTCGCCGAGATTGCTGAACATGCAAGTGCCTCGAAATATGTGGTCGAGAACTCTCTGTACCGCGTCACATATGACAATATCCATCGAGTCATGCAGGCGAATGTGCAGGTACAAGCTCTGAAGGCCCTCCAAACGCAGAATTTCTCAACAATCCTCTCATACGCGCCGGAGTATCTGCGTCAGCATATCCGAGGCAACTTTCAAACCTACCTAGACGACGTGCTGTTGCCGCTTGAAGACAACACAGAAGAAAACCTTGACGCGATTCGAGCCGCCCTTAATTACAGCGACGTTACGGACGAAAGCTTGACCGCCTTCATTACCAAGCAAGATGCAGTGTTCGAAAATCTAGATGACGTGCCCGAAAGGTTCTTTTCATCCCTATTTGAGCACAACTTGGTAAAACCAAAGTGGAGCAACGTAATCCACTATATGGGCGTCGAAGAGTTCAATGGCGAGGTGCTAACTGCGTTCTTACGGGATAATGACAACAGCAAACCGCTCCTTGCTGAGAAATACTTGCACAACGATGAGACTATAGCCGTTAGCCGCTTCATCCTAAAGAACGAAGACCTTTCTGATGCTGAATTGAAAGAGTACCTCGCGATACTACCTACCAGTTTCAAAGACTTCCCAGATGATGCAAACTTGGGACGCCGTCAGATATTGGCAGCGTCGGGCGTGATCGCGCTCAACACCAACAGCTTTAGCACGGCCGCAGAAGATGATAAGATTATAGCGGCCCTGCTCGTTAGGCGGATCACCGACTATCTCAAAGACAAGGTTAACTTCGCAGTCGAAGAGCGCATCCTAAAGCTTCTTCTTAGCGCGAACCTGACCGATGCTCAAAAGCTTTCAATTATACTTGATCTCAGCAGCTCTAGCGTCGCCGCGGACGCTGAATTGGCAGCCTTGGCAGGTCCGATACTGGATCGATCCGATGTTGTTCTCACTGATTTCGACTTTAGCTACCTTAGTGCAATTGTCCGTAACACCAGACCCATTGATCGGCAGATTTCTCTTTTGAACAGATGCCATGAGAAAATGAGTGAAGATCAGGTAAGACAGGTCTTGTCCGAACTACCAAGTCCGTACTCAACAATTGCAGAATATTGGGTGTATCCGAGGATAAAGAACACTGAGCAAAATAGAATCCTTGCTGATTGGCTGCAAAACCGAGGGATCATATCCTCGTGGAGCATTACATTTTTAGGTGAGATTCGCGTCAACACCTTCAGACGCCCGCGCGAAGGTGCTTAACGTCCGGTCTTCAGCCGCTTGCTCTCATAGCTCGCACAAGCAGCAAACGTCCGTTTCCCGCCCTCCTTGTCGGTGACCCAATGCATGCTGCACCCTGCATGGCGGTCCGCTGTGGGCCGAACACGTTGCTGAACCTGCAAACGGATGTAAGCGTTGTCCTGCCCCCACCTTCCTTTTGAGCGACTGGTCTACGTGTCCCTGCGTGATGTAGTTTGGCAGGGATATTCTCCATGGAGCGCTCAACGGAGTTTCTCACGGATATTGACGTAGTCGTTGGCCCTCGGGGTCACCGGCGTTGGCCGGATGCGTTGAAGGCGCGGATCGTGGCGGAGACGCTGGTCGAGGGAGCGACGGTTCGGGGCGTGGCAGCGCGGTATGATCTGCGGCCCAATCATCTGTCGGAATGGCGGCGGCGGGCGCGGGAGGGGAAGCTGGTTTTGCCGGCGCTGCCAGAGCCGGAGCCTACGTTCGCGCCGATGGTTATCGAAGGGTTAACCGACCGTACGGTGGGGGGCGGGGACGCAACGCTTGAGATCATCTGCGGCGAGGTGGTGATCCGGCTGGATGGGGCGACCCCGGCGGAGCGGATTGCCGGGATTGTCCATGCCCTGAGCGAGGCACCATGATCTTCCCGTCGAGCCGGGTGCGGATCGTCGTGGCGACGAAGCCGGTGGACTTCCGCAAGGGCCATGACGGGCTGGCGGCGCTGGTGATGAATGAGCTGCGCAAGGAGCCCTTCACCGGGACGGTGTTCGTGTTCCGCGCCAAGCGGGTGGATCGGCTGAAGATGCTCTATTGGGACGGCACGGGTCTGGTGACGACCTATAAACGTCTGGAGGAGACGACCTTCACCTGGCCCGCGATCCGCGATGGCCTGATGGCGCTGAACCATGCCCAGTTCGAGGCGCTTTTTGCCGGTCTCGACTGGCGGAAAGTGAAGGCGCTGGCGGCGCGTCCGCCGACTGCGGCAGAGTGACTCGGAGGGGCGTTTTGGCGCGTGTTCCCCGCGTGATCTTGATAGATCAGCCGCATGAACGCGGCGGCAAATCTTCCTGATGACATCGAGGCTCTGAAGGCCATCATTCTGGCCCAGCAGGAGCAGAATGCGCGGCTGGAAGCGCTGGTCGCGGCCTTCCGGCAGGCCATGTTCGGACGCAAATCCGAGAAGATCGACCCAGATCAGTTCGAGCTGGCGCTGGAGGATATCGAAACCGCGATTGCCCGGGTCGAGGCCGAAGGCGAAGCCAACCCGCTGGTCACGCCGACGCAGACATCGACGCTCCGCAAGGCCAACCGGGGGGCGCTGCCCAAACAGCTGCCGCGCATTGAGGAGGTGATCGAACCCGAGAGCACGCTTTGCGACTGCGGTTGCGAGCGGCACGTGATCGGCGAGGATACCAGCGAACGGCTGGATATCGTGCCTGCGCAGTTCCGGGTGATCGTCACCCGCCGTCCGAAGTATGCCTGCCGGTCCTGCGAGGGTGGTATTGTCCAGGCTCCGGCCCCGGCGCACTTGATCCCGGGCGGCATGCCGACCGAGGCCACGGTGGCGCATGTGATTGTGAGCAAGTACGCCGACCACCTTCCCCTGTATCGACAGGCGCAGATTTACGCTCGGCAAGGCATCGATCTGGACCGCTCGACGCTGGCCGCCTGGGTGGGTCGGGCGGCGTTCGAGCTCAAACCCGTCTACGATGCGTTGCTGGCCAACCTGAAGCGGTCGGGCAAACTGTTCATGGACGAGACCAGGGCCCCGGTACTCGACCCGGGGCGGCGTAAGACCAGGACGGGATACTTCTGGGCGCTGGCCCGCGACGACCGCCCCTGGGGTGGGGACGACCCGCCCGGCGTGGCCTTCACCTATGCGCCGGGACGCTCCGGTCAATATGCCGAGGACATCCTGAAAGGCTTCTCCGGCACCCTGCAGGTCGACGGCTACGCGGGCTATGACCGGCTGCTCCGGCGGCCCGCGCAAGATGTCCGGCTGGCCTACTGCTGGGCGCATGCCCGGCGCAAACTCCACGAGGTCGCCCGGACCGGCACCACGCCGATTGCCGACGAGGGCCTGAAACAGATCGCCCCCCTCTACCGGATCGAGAAGGATATCCGCGGCCAGAGCCCCGAAGCCCGCCGCTCCGCCAGACAAGCACGTTCAAGGCAGCTCATCGATGACTTCGAGACCTGCTGGCTCACAACCCACCGCGCCCGCGTCTCGGCCAAATCCCCGCTCGGCGAGGCCCTCAGATACATCGCCAAGTACTGGGACGGGTTGACCCTGTTCCTCGACGATGGCCACATCGAAATCGACTCCAACGCTGTCGAACGCACCATCCGCCCCATAGCCCTCAACCGGAAGAACGCCCTCTTCGCAGGTCACGATGCCGGGGCGCAGAATTGGGCGATCCTGGCCTCGCTGGTCGAAACCTGCAAACTCAACGCCATCGACCCCTATGCCTGGCTGTCCCGCACCCTCACCGCCATCGCGGGCGGCCACAAACAAGCCCGCATCGACGACCTCATGCCCTGGAATTACGCCCAGACCGTGTGATCGGCGCACCGCTTACAAACGGATTCGCCTCGCTGTGGGATGCATGAATGTCACTGATGGGCTCGAAGCCGTCATCGGGTATCTTGCGTCAGGTTGCGAACACTAGGTGATGCGACAACGCTGGGATTCATCCCCCCACGGACCGAGGCTCGACACCTACGCCCACGGCGAGGATCCTGTGAACGCTCATTTCAGTATCGACCAGGTCGCGGAGTGAAGTGGCTGCTGACCGCCGCCAAGCACGTCGCGAGGCTTGACCCGGCATGTTCGATTGGATCGCAAGGGAGACCGGCATGTCGACTCGCACCGTGATGAGCCCCTTCATCCGGACTGTGACGAGCTCCGATTTGATCGCCCTCTTTTGTGGATCATTGTAAACCTTCCTTGGCACATTGGTGCCGACGACCAGGAGCGGTCACATCATCAGAGCCACAAATTGACCACAAGTTCCGAATTCTGTTTTATCCCGTGATGCAGTTATTGGCGGCAAAGATCAGAGCTGTTCGACTTTGAATAAGCCGCGTCCGAACGACGATTGGCTCGTAGGGTTCCTTGAGATTAATTGCAAAGATCAGCTCGTCTGCTTCTGTGAGAAAAGGAAGCGTGCTGTCTTGACCTAGAGGCACAGTGACCCGCGTGAGCGGTCCGTTTAGGTCCGTAACATAGAATGGCGCAGATGTTAGCCAGACCGGTCTTGCCCCAATAAATGCTTCGATGATTGCTTCTTTTATAGTTTGGGTGGGGCCATGAATGTCCATAGATGGGAACAATTCACCAGGTTTTGTTTCGTCACAGAAAAGACTGACTTCGAGTTCTCTGAAGTGATCATAAACCGGACGTAGAAATGCTCGATAGCCGTCGTCGAGAAAATCTACCCGCCAGGCGCTTTGAGCCTGCGGGTACTCCCCCGCCAATATCTTTGTAATACATGGCTCACTTTTTTCAAACCCGCTCTCACGTTCAAATGGATAGCGGAGAATACCGTAGCAGTCCAAGTCGATTTGTGAGAACCAAAGGATGTCTTCGGGAGGAACGTATGTGACGAATGCAGCGACGGATCCGTGAGATACCCCATGTTCAACAGCGTGAGTGGCGAGCATTTCATTGCATTCTTGATCCTGAACACCATTGCTTGCGCACGAGTGCTGTCCAACGCGCCCTCCGGGTTCAACCGTTCGATAGTCGCCAGAAATCAATAAAAGCGATGCGCAGGCAGAGGCGCATGTTGCGAAATCAGGAACCACTGTGTGTATAGGAGTCTCTGATCGATCGAACATCTCAGATATGGCCAGACCGCCCAAAACCGAGCCGCCTGGGCTGTCAAGAAGAATAACCTTTGCTCCGTGAGGCAGAGCGTCAATGCGACCTAGAGCTTCCTCGAGTCGGTCTGCATCTTGCATTTGGATCGGTCCAATCGCCCTAACAACTTGGTGACCTCGCCACATATCAACGGTCACCTCCATGGAGGATGATGCAGTCGGGGAAAACAAAGCGAGGCTGACAAGTCCTACTTCAACCAAACGAAGAGTTGGCAAGAAGTAAAGTATCCATCTACGGGCCAGTATCGGAATGGGCGCCATCTATACTTCTTTCTCAGTAGGTGCGCACAACAACTTGCTTAGAGCGGTCATCGGGTTTGTATCTGATGTCATCAGGATCTGTCGCGCGTTTGGCATATTTACTTGGCAACGATTTGAGAGCAAGAAGAGTTACTCACTACCATGTCGAAAGGTCGAAACTGATCGGAGCGTTCGGCTGGGCCAAGGATTGGAAACTGTCATAGTTGTGATTTTTTCAGCTTGAGGCTTTCATCCCAGCCTGAAACGCCAGGGTAGCCCTCGTTCTTCGGCAATGCGATTGGCTTCATCGACCGGCCCTTCCATTTCGGGAGCGTAGTAGGAACTGCCGGGGTGTTCACCCTCAACAACCGAAATCTGCAACGCGTCGAGGATTTCGGGGTCGTAGTTCCAGAACAGCTCGAATGCGAACTGTCGTCCGTCCATCGGGCGCACAATGTCGTTGCTATCACGCTCTTCGAAGTCCGGCTCGCATTCAAACCAACGTTGGAGTTGTCGGCTCAGCTCCGTGCGTTTTTGGTCGGGCAGGGCGTCGATGAGTTCAGCGATCATACCCGTTTCGTAATCCTCAAGCTCGTCGTCCCCGTCGGGCTCCACGGCACGCCAATATATTTCACTTCGCAATTCCTCAATGCGGTCGAGCAGATCGTAGAACCCCTCGCCGAACTGCAGCTCGTCGGGCGATACATCATAGGCGGTGTAGCGATCGGTATTGGGTTCGTAGTCAGAGAGCACGATCTCACCGGAATCTGGCATCACGTCGAAGATCATCAGTTCAGCCGGATGCGCACCATCAGTCTTGGTTGTGGCATTGATCTGGGCCTCTGTACCCAAATCTCCTGCGCCCGAAGATTGGCTCTGCGTCGCTTGGTTTTCGGTGGTTTGTGGGACTGTTTTCTTGGACATTTGGCGGTTTCCTTTCGACATGGTGTTCGAGCTTTCTCGGTATCAGCATCTGTTGCGCCCCCAGCGCGCGTCAGCTTGCGAGCGGCGTATCGATTGCGGATGCAAGGAACGGCGCCTCCCATGCCAAGGTCGGGCGCCCAAAATGCCCCCGTGCCGCCGTATCCCGGAACACCGGGCGTCGCAGATCGAGGCGCGCGATGAGCGCGCTTGGTCGCAAGGCATCTGCGAGATCGACACCAAGTGAGGCATAGCGCTCAGCCGGACTTGCACCGGTCTCGGTTCCGAAGGTCTCGAAGTCAACGGCGACAGGCCGCGCCTGGCCGATCGCATAGGCCAGGCGCAGCTCGCAGACGTCCGCCCATCCACGCGCCACGACCTCACGCGCAATTTGTCGTGCAGCATAGGCCGCGGAGCGATCTACCTTGGTGGCATCCTTGCCCGAGAACGCCCCACCGCCATGGCGCGCCATGCCACCATAGGCATCGACGATAATCTTGCGGCCAGTCAGACCGGCATCGGCCACCGGTCCGCCCATGTGGAAACTGCCAGCCGGGTTGAGATGGATCGCTGTCTCCGAACTCAGGAGATCGCCCAGAACTGGCGCCAATACCTCACCTCGAAGCAACTCGCGCAAATCGCTGAGGGTCAGGGTCGGCGCGTGCTGGCAGGACAGGACAACAGTGCTCAGTCCAACCGGTCGCCCATCGGCGTAACGCACCGTCGTCTGTGCCTTGGCATCCGGCCCCAGAACGCTGCTCAGGCCCTCCGCACGCAAGGTCTGGAGCTTGGCGATGAGAGCCCGCGCGAGAGCCCAGGGCAGCGGGATCAAGCTCTCGGTTTCCCTGGTCGCGTAGCCAAAGCTCAATCCCTGGTCGCCCGCACCCAGATCATCCCCGTCGACGCCGAACGCGATCTCCGGGGCCTGCTGTGTGAGCGCCTCGACAACGCGGACGCGATCCGGTTGGAGCCCCCAGGCGCCATCCTCATGCCCGAGATCGCCAAGAACCTCCCGTGCAATTGCGGCGGGCTCGATCTGAGCCATGGTCGTGATCTCGCCCAGAAGGCAGATCAGCTCGCCCTTGATCGCCGTCTCCACCGCGACCCTCGCATATGGGTCCTGTGCGAGGCAGGCATCAAGAATGGCGTCGCTGACCTGATCACAAATCTTGTCTGGATGTCCTGCGGACACAGCCTCGGAGCTGAAAAGCCCGGTCTTGATCGTCATGGTCGTTCCTTCTCTCTTTAGTGCTTTTGGCAGAACGCCGCGGTGCACAATCTGAGGGTCAAATACCGCTGGGTGGTTGATGCTAATCCGCCGGTGCGAAGAACTTGCCGCGCAGGGAGGCTCGGCGCCGCGCATCCGCAACGACGGGCCTCCGGCACAGCGGCGCACACAACAGCGGTTCGCCGCGATGCAGGGGCAGGGCATCGTGTGCGGCGACAGTCACTGCAGGACTGACCTGACGAGGTGCGCTTGGCGCCGGTGGTCCGGGAGCGGGTTCTGGCACGTGTACCTCCTGTTGTTCAAAGGAGGACTGACGTACCTACGACCCTTTGGTTGCCACCACTGGCCGCATCCCCTTTTCAGGGAACCACCTTGCCGGGTCACGGCAGGTTGGCGAGGGCGTCAGCCCCACTCAAGATGCTGGGGACAACCTCGATCAATCGGTCGGTGCCGTCAAGAGCTCATCTCTTGAAGATGGTGACGCCATGCCACGCAGCTATCCTTGTCGATGGGCATCAGATGCTCCTCTCTCCACCTATGCCTGCAACAATAGGCGCGGTTTGGTGGGAAGGCAGTTCATCCCATTAGGTCAACGGCAATATCTTGATGCATGGGGTAGCTCCTTAGACCTGGCTTAACGGCCATATCATCGCACACTATGCGTTCGCGCGCGGCAGGTAGGGATATATGTCGAGGTCCAACTTCGTCGGCCGCTTCTCGACGTGGCAGAGGACGAGGTGCTTGACGGCATCGCACGCCGTCGGGCCAGCGCACCTGGACCAGACGTACTTCACGGCTTCGGGTATTGGGGAACTCCACTCTCACGCCGCCCGTGGGCAACATGAGAAACGTCTCCATAAACCGAATACGCGCTGACTTATTCCCTCTTTTTTCAGAACCCATTTCGGGTTCGACCTTCTGCTCTGCCCCCTGAAAACTGGATCGTTTGAGGCTGGAGTTTTCCTCTAAGTTTTCCTGGCTGGGAAAGGAGCGGAATCGCATGAAAGCATCGAAGTTCACAGAGGCGCAAAAGGCGTTCATTTTGAAGCAGGGCGAACAAGGAACGCCGGTCGCAGAGATCTGTCGCAAGGCTGGGATTAGCCAGGCGACCTACTTCAATTGGAAGAAGAAGTATGGGGGCCTGCTGCCGGACGAGATGCGCCGGCTGAAGGCGCTCGAAGACGAGAACACCCGGCTGAAGAAGATTGTGGCGGATCTGACGCTGGACCGCGAGATGCTTCAGGACGTTATTCGGCGAAAGCTCTGAAGCCTGGCCGTTTGCGCGAGATTGTCACTGGGATGTGCGTCGATTGGGGCGTGTCAATCCGGAGAGCCTGTGGGGCGATCTGCTTCGACACCTCCACCTACCACTATAAGTCCCGGCGCACGGACCAGGCTGCCGTCGAGCGGCGGATTAAGGAGATTGCGGAGACGCGTGTGCGCTATGGCTATCGCCGTGTTCACGTGCTGCTGAGACGAGAGGGCTGGGTCATCAACATGAAGAAAACCCGCAGGATTTACAACGAATTGGGTCTTCAGCTGAGGAACAAGCATCCAAAGCGCCGGGTGAAGGCAAAGCTTCGCGAAGATCGCCAGGAGGCCGTCGAACCCAACGATATGTGGGCGATGGATTTCGTCCACGACCAGCTCGCCTTGGGTAAGAAGCTGCGTATCCTGACCATCGTGGATACCCATTCCCGGTTCTGCCCGGCGACCGATCCCAGGTTTTCCTACCGGGGCGAAGACGTCGTGCAGACGCTCGAGCGGGTCTGTGGGCAGATCGGCTACCCGAAGACGATACGTGTCGACAACGGCAGCGAGTTCATCTCGCGCGACCTCGACCTTTGGGCCTATGCCAACGAGGTGACACTCGACTTCTCTCGGCCAGGAAAACCGACTGACAACGGGTTCATCGAGGCATTCAACAGCAAGCTCAGGGCGGAATGCCTGAACGCCCACTGGTTCATGAGCCTTGCGGATGCCCGCGAAAAGCTGGAGGATTGGCGTAGACACTACAACGAGGACAGACCCCACAGCGCGATCGGATACAACGTCCCGATTGCCATGCATTATCCCGGTGGCGCGACCAGCCCGTCATCGTGAAAGAGCCGGAAAAATCCAACCTCCGGCGGTCCAAACTTGGGGAGCAGCGCACTTCTGGTCATTTCTGGGGGCTGTCGCCAAACAGACCTGTGGGTGCACCGGACCAGGAAACTCGGAGGGCCTTTTTTGCACGGGTCGCAGCGACGTGAAGCAGGGACCGGTACTGGGTGATGATATCTTCTCGGTCCGCCGCATCAACCGCTGATTTCAGAGCTCCGGGCGGCGGGAAGGCCCCATCCGAGAGGAATGGAATCGCGACAGCGAAGAATTCGAGCCCCTTCGCCCGGTGCATCGTCGCAATCCGGACCCCTGGAACGGATCGGTCGTCGGCACCGGACTGAAGAACCACAGTTTCAAGCTCAGCGGCTCGAAGCGCTTCCCGCACCCGTTCAACATCCTTACGTCGCGCGCATAGGACCCCGATATCTGCGAGTTGGATCTGGTCTGCCGGGAGCGCCCGGACCCAGGCCACCAGCCCCTCAAGCTCGTCCGCCTCCGAGGCGCAAGCGACCAGCTCCGGCGCGGCACCATGCAGCAGGCTCACATAACCACGCAGCGTGTCGGTCCCCTCGTCAAGATCGTCCACGCTCACCCCTTCAAGGATGGAGACGGCCCATGCCCGGATTTCTTGCGTGGTTCGGTAGTTCAGACGCAGACGTCTTGAGCGGCCGCGCACCTCGATCCCGCAGGATGACATGCTCGCCCGACGTCCGTAGATGCGCTGATGCGCGTCGCCGACGATGAAGATAGAATTCTGATCCCCAGCCGGGGTTTCCGGAACAATTGCCCGGATCAGCCGGAACGCCTGCTCCCCCATATCCTGCGCTTCATCGACGATCACAGTGGCGTAAGGAAGGTTGGGCGCCTCTGAGGAAAGGATCTCTGTCGCCTCTCGATAAGCATCATCCGGTTCCGCAAGTCCCTCGCTGATCATTCGAGCACGGTAATCCTCAAACAGGTCCCACAGTGTAGCTCGCTTGCGCCGGTCCAGCGGGGTTCCGCGGCCGGAACGGGATGCCTTAAGGTAGGCCCGTTTGTCGGTGAGCCCCTTCGCCTGCACAATCTGGGACCACTCTGCTTTGACGAAAGGTTCCGACAGTCCATCAGGGAGCTCGTGGTCATCGAAGACCTCCTGCCAGATCTGATCCAGCCGGTCCCGCGCCTCCCCGAAAAACGCCACCTCGCGGGCGAAGTTCTTACGCTTGAGGAACTGCGAGACCCAACGGTCGAGGTTGATCACCTCGATCCGCGGTGGACGCGCGTCCAGATGATCAGGGCACAGGGTCCGTAGGTTCGCCTCGATGTCATAGGCGAGACTGGTGGTGAAGGTGGTCAGCAGGACACGCTGGCCTGCCCGGGCCGGATCTTCCTTGATCGCGTCCGCGAGGTGCTTGGCCCGGTGCATCGCCACCACGGTCTTCCCGGTCCCGGCTCCCCCGCGAACCATGGCGGGACCGTTATAGTCCCGATAGGCCAGCTTGCGTTGGTCAGGGTGCAAGAACACCCGCCATCCCTCCAAACCCTCTTCGAAGACGCGGCGCAGCTCCTCCTGGCTCTCGGGGATGAAGATGGTCTGCCGGCTCTCCTCCGTCTCGATAAGTTGGTCGAAGGTACGATCATCATCGACCGCCATAGGAGCCACTTGCGGCTCTTCCGCAACCCCGGTCAGGGCGTAAACCTCTTCATCCGAATATCCGGCCGCCAGCGCGTAGAGAACCTGGTAGGTGAGCGGATCGAAATCCTCCTCCGCCGCGTCCAGAGCCTCGATCGTCGTTAGGGCCCGGATCGCGGGAAGCTCCTCGTCCGGAACGCCAAGTGCGCGCAAGCGCTTGTCCGCAACCTCCGCGAACAGACGGGGCTCCGATGGGGCGGGCGCTTCTGCTTCGACCTTCGTTGCGTCAAGCTCCTCGATCACCCGTATACGGTTCGTGCTTGGGTCCAGCTTGACCCGCCGCCCTACCGCCCAGCGATAGGCCTTGTCGTGTTCGTTGACGTGCACAAACATAATGTCCCGGCCCACCTCGAAGGCGATGGCGCGGTATCCCTGATCCACCCGGAGGGACTTGATCGAACTGTCCTTGGCTCCCTCGACAGTTTCCAGATTCAACCCGTTCGCGGACGGATCAGACATGTACCGGGTCATCAGGTCCATGAACTTGAGCGAAACCCGGTCCGGGAGTTTCCGAAGGCTCTTCATGCAGCCGATGTCGTAGGAGACCCGTTTGTTGATCGCATCCATCATGATTTCGTCTCCTGAATTGCCTGAAGTATCCTGGTCACCGTTTCACCGATCTGGTCCGTGTCGGGATCGAACGGGACAAGCTTCCAGTCCGATCCTTCGCAGGCCTGCTCAATCACGCCCACCCAAGTTTCCGACCAGCCGAACTCCATCGTGCCGACAACCCGGCCCTCAGCGACAACATCATCTCCGATATGATCCGGACCGGGCAGTTCCGCCGCGACCAGTGCGTCAATCAGCGGGTGGAACACGTCATCACACAAGGCCCGTGCTTCCGTCCAAGCCGCACTGTCTGCGTCAGTTGGGCCGCCCCCCGTGGTCATGTCTGGGGGCGAAAGCGTGTCGAGACCGCTCAGCTCAACATGGAGGCCACGAATGCCCTGGAGCAGGTTGACGAGCCGCCAGAGCCCGCGCCACGCCTCCGTGTAGAGCGCCTTCGCCGCCGGGTCTTCCCCCGGGGAAGGCAACTCGGCGCGCAAAAGAAGCCGGATATCCTCGTCGGATCCAGCCCACTCAGCCGGGGATATTTTCGTACAGGCCATGTAAAGATCTACCGGCCCGGCCCCGACATGCTCAGCGAGACCCGGTGTCAACAGGAACTCGCGACCCTCATCGGTGAGGGACGCCTCACGCGGGAGTTGGTCGAGCGGGCGGCCCATCGCGACGAAAGCGCGGATCAGGATGGAGCGCGTCGTGACGTCGCCTTCCATATCACTGTCAAGCAGGCGCCTCAGGGCCTGGAAAGAGCTTTCAGCCTGAACACCGCGGACACGGTCGGCATGTGCGGCGAAAGCAGGCGCAGCGAGGACCCGACCGAGGGGTCCGATTTTCGCAGGGCTGAGGGCTGGCTCCGCCAATGGGTTGAGGTAGGCCCGGTCCACGGGGTCCAAGTCACGCCAGGAGAGGGTCCAGACCTGAACTAGTCCGGACCGGATCATCAGCATTCGATCGAGGAGGTCCTGAGCGACCGTTTCCGCATGATATTCAATCCCGTCCATTTCCAGCACCACGGGGATGGCGCCGGGCCGGCCGATGGGGGTGAAGAGAAAGTCTACCCGTTTGCGCGGCAGGCCCTTGAAGCGGGCGTCGATCTGAACCTGAGGCTCTATTGTCCAAAGGTGCGGTGATGTCTCCGTGCCCGCCCGCAGAACGAAGCCCCGCCGCCCGCCAGACAGAACTTGAGGGGTCAGAGCATCCTCTCCATATTCCCGGGCAAGGACCTGCAGCAGACGGCGCTCCAGCGCGCTCTCCACGAGCGCACCGCGGATCGATTCATCGATGCCAGTCTCGGTGCGGCTCAGGCTGTCCCACTTCTGGAGGATCGTCTCCATCATCTGGCGTGCCCGGTCACGGTCCGGCTCACCTGGCCCGAATTGCAACCGGTACGGCTTCACGCAGCGGAAACATCCGTTTCGGTCCGGTTCCTGGTTGCACGGGCAGTCGCGGAGCGCCTCAACCGCGCGGCTGATCACCTTTCGCATCGTGTCTGGGTGCTGCCCGATCTGACGAAGATATCCGGAACCACCCGGCACGGAATCATAGAGGTAGAGGCTGCGCACCGTTGTCATGCCGTCGAGCCGAGCGGCGAAGATCGTTGAGCGGAGATGGTCGACCTTACCCGCAAAATGCCGCCGCATCCCAAGGTTGATCGCGGCGACAAAGCTTTTCAGATCATCGTCATCCGCCTCTCCGACCACGGGGATCACGATCCGGATCGCCTCCGTGTCGAACTTGCGCATCAGGAAGACACCGGTCTCCCACCGTTCGCGCGCAAGGTCCGGCTCACGCATCACCTTGCAGGTCGGCGGATGTGTTCCGCGATCATCCTCGCCCCGGGGCGGTTTCTGCAAGGTCCCACAGTGTCGGCAGATCTTGAACGGCTGCGCCGGCCGGTTCTCTCCCGCGATCTTCGGTCCGGGCAGAGCGGACTTGGATCCAAAATTGAAATCCCGGAAGGTGCAGGACGGAAGAAACTCGAAGCCGAACGGGGCACCGCTCTCTCTGCTCGTAAACCAGGACGAAACGATATCCTCCGGCCCGTGGAACGGCATCAGCACACGGTCGAACTGACGCTGATCGCGTTGATCACCGTCCCGGATCGCGGCCTTCTCCTCGTTGTCTACGGAAACCACGGATTTCAGTTGCACCACATCGTGATGCGACCCGGTATCCGACCACATGTCCGTTCCGCAGCTTGGACAGCTGCTCGTATCCGCTCCTTCGACCCGGCTGGCGACATGCGAACAGGCGGGACAGAAGGTCCAAGGCGTCAGGTCCTCCTTCCCGAGCTCGATCCGCTCAATCTCCACTTGTCGGCCGTTGGCATAGAAAAACTGACCCGGTGCGAACTCCGAAAGCGCCGAACTTGCCGGGCGCGAATACTCGACATGGATCAGCCCGTCCTCGTCCCCGGCTGCGTTGGTGCGACCCGTGTCATTCCGACGAGATAGGATCGAGGTCAGCTTCACCCCCTCTTCAGGGAAGGCGTAATTCGGCAGGACCCCTTTGTCCGTGAGGAATTTGATCACGGCCACCTCATCAATCCCATTCCGGATCAGCCGATTGACCTCGGCCCGGTCCCGGGCGATTTCCCCCTCGCGGCGCTCGAATTCCTCTTCTGTCAGCTCAATTCGGCGAGCGCGGAGGCGCTTGAGTTCCCGCGTCGCCTCCTCTCGCTTTTCCACCAAGCGTGCCCGCTCCTCTGCGGCCGCGTCAAACGCGGCTCCGATCCGCCACCCGATGGATTTGGAATCCGTCGACGTCAGGTAGCTGAGGACCCGTTTCGCAAGGTCTGTTCTTGCCTGCACCTCCTGCGGAAGACCGGACAGGAATTCGGTCGCAAGCTCTTCGCCCCGGTCCTTGATCAGCTCCAGCCATTCGATCGGAAACCCAGTCAGCGCGCCAGCCGCCCGGCGTTTCAGGACATCCCTCACCTTGCCGTAGTCCCCCGCCTCGGTCGAGCTGGAGACATAGGCGTCCAGTGTAAAGGCGGTAACCTGGCGGAGAAGCACCTCCTCCGCGGCCAAGAACACGCCCGGCGGGCGCACCTGACCTGCGAGCATGGGGGTCGGGTCCTCCCAGAACTGCAGATCGTGAGCCTTGGAATTCGCGAGCACCATGTTCAGCGCGTTGCCGTCGCGCCGGCCACTGCGGCCCATCCTCTGGACGTAATTCGCCTCTTCAGGCGGGACAGAACCCAGAAGCAGGGTCGACAGGTCCCCGATATCGATCCCCATTTCCAGCGTCGGGGTGGCCGAGATCAGGTTCGGCGCCCATTTCGTCTCCCCCTTGATGAATCCGCTCTCGATACTCAGCCGCTCGTTCGTCTCCAGGATGCCGGTATGCTCTCGTGCGACGACCCGGTGATTTCGATCCGAAAGGAGAGACCGCCGCAGCGCTGGACGGGATGGAGGCATGACCTCCTTCAGATGCCCGTCACACCCGATCCGGGTGCATGAGGACCCAATCGCGATCCCCGAATTTTCCATGGGTGCAGTCTCACGTCGACTACATCGGCTGCAGACAAGCCCAATCGTGTCAGTGGTCACGGTGACCAGCTCCGGCTCGATGAGCCACGCGTGCCGACTTCCGTCTGGCCCGTCGACTCGCCGCACTAGCCCGTCGGCCTCAAGCCGCCGCATAACGATCGGATATATCGTGTCCGGGTCGGTCCCGTACCGGATATCCGCCTGACCCAAAGTTCGGAAGAGCCAGTCCCGGTACCAGCTCGACACATGCGCCTTGGTGATACGCTCGAACCCGATCGGCGGGTTGTGCAGAGTGACAGGGATCGGAGCGAGCCCGCGACGACTGTCCGGCGCCGGGAGCGCCCCGGTTCGTCTCACCCCGACCTGCTGTTGCGCCGCGAACCAGTTCAGCCCGTAGCGACCACTTGCGGTGGCGATTGCGCTGACAAGATACGGGTGAGCGACAGACCCTTGTCGCCGCATCCGCTGGACCACCCCGGACAAGAAGCCCGCAAGCAGGTCCGGGTCCAAATCGGGTGCACCCGGAAGCTCGTTGCGAAGTTCGCTCGCAAGCCGCTCGGCTGAAGAGCGCAAGAGATCTGCGGAAATGTCCGCGACGGCGACCCCATTGACCTCAAGCGTATGGCTGAAATGGGCCCGGTAGCTCAGGTCGACGAAATATTCCCAGCCGAGCCGCTGCTTCATATGGTCCAAGAAAATAGGGTCCGTGATCGTAATCTCGTTCCGGATCAGGTCTTGGTAGAGGCGCCGCCAGGTCTGTTCCTTCGGGATAAACAGTGCGGTGAACGCGTCCCCACCCAGCGTGTCGAGCAGGTCGCTTGGAAGGGTTTCAATCACCTCTTTGAAGGTCATCCCGCCCGTTTTCGTCTCTCGAAGAACCGTATAGAGGGATTTCTGGTAGACCGAGAGGGCATTGCGGGTCTCCGCTACCGCGGCCCGATGCGCAGCGTCCTGAACAGAATCTGAAAACACAAGGAAACGCGGTTTTGCGTCCGGGAACTCCTCGTTCTGGGCGGAGGTGTAAAGCGTGCCGGTTATTCCGGTCGTAAGTCTGGCCGCCCGCATCCCGAAGAGGAGCAGGCCACGCGCCTGACCACACGCGGGGCACGACCGGTCGATCCGACCATTCGTGTCGGACGGATCATACATCCAGACCGGGGTAGCCGGACCGGTTTCCAGGTTGTCGTGATCGCATGGAGTGAAGGCGATCGAATCCGAGTCGAGCACCCCCTTCACGATCTTTCCACCGCCGCCGGTCGCTGGAACCATCCGGTCAATCGACTCATGGTAAAAGAGCCGAATGCGCTCACCGCCGTTCTCGTCGAAGAACTCCTCATACAGCTGCTCGAGTGGTGCCCAGCAGGTGGTTGAGCTGGAGTTCAGGCGACCCACATGGGCGGTCGCACCACACCGGTTACAGTTCACAACCGGAAGCTTTTCACGCAGCGACTGACGGTCGAGGTCGAGAGCGTGGAACAGGTCCATCTCCGAGCGGACCCCACCCGCCTCCAACCTGGGCAGGTTCGTGACCATCCGGGACATTTCACGGATCCAGAGCTGGAGCCGGACGTTGAACAGCGGACGCAGGCTTTCAGCGGAGCCGGACCGGGCCCAGGCCACCAGCGCCACCACCAATTCGGCGAGCGCGCGATGGTCCGCCTCAGCCCAATCCCGAATGATCTTGACCTGCGCCAGTCCCGCGGCAATCGCTTCGAGCGAGGCCGGACCTTTGTGCTCAGCGATGATCTTGAGGGTCCGCTGGCACAAGACGTGATCCTTCAGCTGCTCGCCAAGCGAGATCCGCCATGCCGGATCTGATGGGTCCTCTTCCTCGATGAAGGTAAGGTCAGGGTCTGTTCGATCCGGGAAGATACAGGTGGCGAGCCGCCGCGCCGCGCCTGCCTGATCCAGCTCCTCTGCCTCGCGCAGGGCCACGTGAATATCGGTCGGATCAGGCAGTTCGAAATATTCCGGATCGTCGAACACCTCGTTCGGGGTCTTTCGGGTCTCTGTGACCACCGCCCCCTCATCGAAGGTCTCTCCGAAGATCGTTTCCGCATAGCGTCTGAGTTCGGTTTTCGCATCGTTTCCGGACCCGAGCGTCGCGGAGGAACCAACACAGATCAGGTGCTCTTTCGGGGTCTTGAGCCGGTATTTCAGACGTCGCAGCAGAAGAGCCAGGTCAGCCCCCTGCGCACCGTCAAACGTGTGCATCTCGTCGACCACGAGGAACCGGAGCGTCTCAGGGTCATTCTGCTCCCACAGCGGCTTGTCCCGGCCGCGCAGCAGCAGGTAGTCGAGCATCTTGTAGTTCGTCAGCAGGATGTCCGGCGGGTTCTTCCGCATCGTCTCGCGATGGGTGATGACGCTGTCTGCCGTCACCTCATAGGCCGGGTTCTGCGGCTCAGCATCCGCGTAGATCCCTGCGCGCACCCCGTCCAGCGACCCAATATCCGTGATGGCCGCCGCGAGCCGGCGCGCCTGGTCGGTCGCCAGCGCGTTCATCGGATAGATCAGGATCGCCTTGATTCCGGGCTTGCCCTTGTTCCGCCGACAGTGGTCCAGGATCGGCCAGAGGTAGGATTCCGTCTTTCCCGAGCCGGTCCCGGTCGCGACGAGCGTCGAGCGCATCGCCGCCCCGCTCAGCCGGGCGAAGGCGTCCGTCTGGTGCTGATAGGGCGCGAACCGTAGCGGCACCTCCGGGAAGGGCTGTGCCCATGTCCCGTCCGCCGCCCCGTCGATCTGCCGGAACGGCATGTCGACCGATATCCACGGCCCCTTCAGGAAGTTTCCAGGCTCGGCGATGAACCGGTCCACCATCCCCTCAAAGGCCGGGCTGGTGCTGTTCAGCGTCGTGTGGACCAGTTCGCGCAGGCTGTCCTGCACATGACGGGCAAGGAGGATCGGGTTCATCTCACGCGGCCTCTTCGGATCTCAGCCGCTCGAAATGGGCCCAGGCGCGGCGGTAGTCTTCGATCCGGTCGCATTGGGTGAAGTGGCCGACGAAGTGGCGGGTGACGGTGCGGGGGCCGCCGGGCATCGTGTCGTCGATGGCGGTGCAGGTCAGTTCCGCCGGGTTGTCGGCGAGGATCCTCTCCCAGGCGGCGCGGCCGGGGCTTTTGCCGCGGTCGTCGAGCCAGCCGACGCCGGGCAAGCCCTTGGAGCAGGTCCAGACGATCCGGCCGTTCTGGTCGTACCAGGTGCCCGCCTCGTTCTCCTGAAGGACCGGGAAGTAGATCCGGTAGATTTCGATCAACTGGTCGAGGGTCAGGCCAAGCGCCTGCGCAACCAGCACGTCGATCTCGACCAGCGCCATGCGGCGGGCGAATTCGGTCCGGAGGCCGGCAGTTAGATCCCACTGCATTGGGAAAGCAGAAAGGTCTGCCATTATTGGCAGTGACCAGTTTGGCGTTGGCAACTGTTGTCTATGGGAGTTCCAAATATCCTCGAAGTCTAAGGTGAGACATGTCAGATGAAGTACTCTGGAATGGCTTTCTGAGCCAAGCTTTGCGAATGGGAGTACCGAAAAGGCCCCTTGCCGAAGCGTAGTCTGTCCAACCGAACGCGTAACGAAGTCAGCTACAAGCGAGAAGCCTATCGCTGCAGCAGACAATAGTTCTTCTTCGTTTTCTAGATAAACACTTGATATAGTTTCTATATGGGCCCAACCGCGTGGAATGATCGCGCATGAGAATGAGCGCGCTCCAGTCATGTCCACACGACGGCGAAAACCCAAACGGAAATTCGACGCATAAGTCGAAAACTCGGCTTTCGCCTCATCCATCCGCCAAGCATACTTAGTTCGCGGCAAATAGTTTTGCGGCGCTCCATTCAAATCTATGACATCATAATCTCCGTGTGTCTGCGCTCTGCTGTTCGAGCATTGGAAAAGCACGGACGCGTCACCAATGTGGGGAGAAGCGATGACAACTTCAGTCGAATTATTCGGAAAGCCAGGAGCCTTTTTGATCAGTGACGAATTCGATTTCGTGCTCTCTGGGACCATGTTGCTGAAACTGAAGTTTGGTTTAGACAACGAAGAGTCCGCTTGCTTTCTCAATGCAGACTGAAAATTTGAGCCGAGAACACGAACTAATGGAGGCGCAGAAGTGTTCCTGCCGTCTAATGAAGCGAACACACCATCATCCTCGTTAAAGTCTTCTTCTGTAACTCTGACAATTCTATGTAGATGACCTTGAGTCGATCTATTTCCATTTGGGTCTTTTTCGAGTGGGAGCGGACCTATCCCATCATGCACATAACACTCATCTATTTGCGACGGCAGCACTGCTCCATAAATATACTCAAATGATACATCTTTCGGCGATGCTTGATACAAGTTGCATGAGTACTCGCGCTTATGTCCAATTTCAGAAAACATCTTGCTTTTCATGATGTTTCTAAAATGGAAATGCTTAATGATGCGTGGGTAAACGGCTTTCCTGAGAGCGCTCTCTCCTCTTTCAACGAGGTGACCATCCTCATGGATCAGAGCAATGATGCCCTGAGGTGAAGCAGACTTGATGCTCAAGTCGATGAAACACCTGTATGAGTTGTTCGCCCCGGATCCCGCGAAGGGGAAGAAGCTTGCGTTGGACGTGACCGCCATAAAGCCTTTTTTTGCGACGAACTCTTCCAGAAATCTGCTCTTGCTTTGATTTTTTTTGAGCACCTCGTCAGCACGAAGATCCCGAAACAAGGCGGCCGGATCGATTTCTCCGAGCATCTCCTGCTCGTTCCACGACGGCTTGGCCCAGGGCGGGTTACCGACGATCACGTCAAACCCGCCCCGCGCTTTCATCACGTCGGCGAAGATCAGGTCGAAATGCACGAAGCGCTCGCGCTCGGCCACCGCGACCGCCACCCCCAGCCAGTCGAAGGTCTCAACGAGCGCCTCCACATTCGTTTCCCGGAACAACCCGTCCTGCCGCTTGGCGGCCGCCTTGAACAGATCCCGCGCGGGCGCGTCCGGCTCCATCAGATCAAGGAAATCCGGCGACGGATCGGCGAATTCGTCCATGCTGGGCGCGGCCAACGACCCGTCGGGCGTGAACCCACCTTCGAGGATCATCGCCATGCCTTGAAGGAACTCTGCCCGGTTGGGCAGCAGGTCCGCCTTGTCGAGCGGCCAGAGCCAAAGCGCGCACCAGGCGTCCATCGCCGTCTTGAGCCGCTTGTAGGGCAGCGTGTTCGTCGCGTGGTCAGCCCCGATCAAGTGGGCGTTCAGCTTTTCCTTGGCGTGGAAATCCAGGCCCTTGTTTCCGGGGATGACCTTGTCCGGCCATAGGGTGATTTCGTCATTCGCCGCCGCGCGGGTCTTGGCAAGGTCCTCGGCCACCTGATCGAACAGGGCCTCGGCGACGCGGCTGAGCTTCTGGACCAGCTTTACCTCGTGGGGTTCGAGCTTCTTGAAGAACCCTCCCTTGCGCCAGTCCTTGATCTGTTCTTGCGCGTCACCCGCGAAGGGCTTGATCGACTTGTCCTTGTCGAAATTCGCCATGTCCTTGGCGGGGAGAAGGAACTGCCAGACATGGTTTTCGGGCAGGCGATTGCGCCAACCGATCTCGTCCGGTTTGGCGTTGAGCCAGAGGTCCTTCTGAGAGCTGGCGTTGAGAAGGACCGGTTTGTAGGCGGCCCGCCGAGCGCCGATCAGGGAGTTCCCGGCATGAAGCTGGTCCCCGAACCACGGTGAGAAGTCGCTCGCATGAAGACTGTTCAGCCAGAGCGAGATCGCGCCCAGCTCGACCGCGATCGGATTGAGGTCGACCCCGAAGCAGTTCCGGTCGGCGATATAGGCCCGGACCTTCTGCTTCTCGACCACGATCCGGTCCTGCGGGATAGTCTTGCCGGTCTCCTTCTGCTTGCGCTCCAGGTAGAGGTCGGCGAGCTGGTTCGTGGTTTCGACAAGGAAGGCCGCAGACCCCATGGCCGGCTCAAGGATTTTCAGGTCCAGAAGGTCGTCCGCGGTCAGGTCCCGGCACCGCTCCATGAGCGCGTGCTTGACCAGCAACCGGGCGAGCGGTTCCGGCGTGTAATAGGAGGCGGATTTCTCCCGGTCCCGGCCGGCGAGGCGGTAGATAAAGGTTCCCTTGGGATAGACGAGGGCCTCTGACCCTTTGAAGACGATCTCATCCTGCTCGAATTCCCCGATCCGGCTGCGCGGAACGAACCAGCTTGGGGCGAGCGGGTCCACTTTGTCGCGGCGGAAAACCTCCTCTTCGGCCTCATCACCGTCCTCAAGGATTTCCTCTTCAAGGTCCTCGTCCGTCTCGACCGAGTCTTCCTCGTCGTCCGCCCCGGCGGACCGCCCCTTGCGCGGTTTCAGCTCGATCAGGTCCGTCTTGGCGACGACCCCTGTGAAGGAGATCAGGGTCTCATAGACCGCGCCGAGCTGGCCGATCCCGAGCTTGGCATAGGAGATCCGGCCGGTGCTCTTACCGGTGGACCGGAGCGACAGCAGCCGGATCACCTTTTGGATTGCCTCATTCCTGAGCGGGAGGGCGTTCAGAATAGGGGTGCTTTTCGGGTCCAGTAGAGAGACCTTCACCGCCGGCAGGCGCAACCCGGTCCCCTTCTCCGCATCTGCGAGATCCAGCCCGGTGTATAGTAGGTTCAGGGTCTGCTGGAGGCTTTCCCACAAGAAAGTGCCGTCGCGATCCACAGTGGTCCTGAGCGGCACGGATTCGAGGTCGCGCAACGTTTCAAGCGAATACCCGGTCGCATAGATCGGGTTTTTCAAATCCAGCAGGTTCAGACGCGGGTTCGCCTCCGCGTAGAACAGGAACAGGAGCCGGTACATGTAGCGCAGACCCTCGCGCGACAGTTCCGGCCCGTCGATCCAGACCCCCTTATGCATTCCGCCGGTGACGTCGAGAACCTCCTGACCCAGAAGCTCGATCGCGTCCCGAACTGTCCGTTTAAGGGATGTGGTGACCGCGTTGGCGTTCCGCTGCGCTTCCTCTTCCAACCGGTCCGAGATCGGCGCGCCCTGGTCCGGAACGCGCGCCTCGCGAGAGATCAGGCAGGCCATGACGGTCAGCGTGTCCCGCTCGGCCCGGGCGAATATCTCCTGTAGATCGAACCGGAGGACGGACCGGGCCGGCCATTTCCGTTTGTCGATCAGAACGATCTGGGAGAGGCCCATCACGAGAACATGGCGCGGTCCGTCGGGCAGTTCGAATACCCCCTCAGCAAGGAGGGACTCGATGCTCCGGTCCAAGAGGGCCGCCTCATCGGTCTCTGGCGGGAACTGATCAGCGGTAAAACTCGCTCCTAGCGGGTCCGTCGCCTCATCTTCCGCGTCCGGGAGCGGCGCCTCGATAACCCACAGCGCGTTTCGGCCTGTTGCGTCCGCGGCTTTTGCCACAATCGGGATGACCGGGGCGCCTTCAAGTGCGGTGATCCCCGCCTCTCGCTTCCAAGAATAGCCGAGAGCGCCCAAGAGCGCGTGCTGGGCATCCCGGACAAGTTCGCGCCGACGGTTCTGATCCGAGGTGTTCCGGACCTGCCGCAGCGTTTCGACCGCGGGGGACGCTACCCGCGTCAGCCGCTCCACAGGATGGGAATTCTTTTCGAGCCCGGACCAGCGTGCAGTGATGTCCTGAAGTTCCTCCTTCAACACATCTGATAGGGTTCCCGACGGGAAGAATTCTGCTTCGTTCTCAATTCCGATCAGATCCATCCGGTCACCCCACAAACACCGCTTTGACGTCCACATAGGGATTCGGATCATCCACCATATGTCGTGTCCGCTCGAACCATTCCGTCCAGTCTTGAAACATGCGCTCGATCCTCTGTTCCCTCGAACGCCTGATCGTAAGGCGACGCTTTTCCGCCGGAGACAGCTCAGCGTCGCCGTCAGCCACATCGCCGAGATCCAGTGCGAGCTGCGTCCGGAACCGTCCTTCAAGCTTCGCCAGGCGGTCAAGGACCCCGTCGAGGTCCTGCTGGATCCGCGCCCCTTGCTCCCGCCGGAGTCCGACGAGATGGGTCTGAAACCGGTCAACCGCCACCGAGATCGCGGACTGTGCCAGCCCGAGGTCTTCGACCGCCCGTCCCGGAGTGTCCTCCGCCAGCCGCATCCGCGTTATAAAGTCCGGGACTTCTTCGATCCGGACCGTACCGTCTGACCCTCGGATGACGACCGCCCATCGGTCGACAACTGGGGCTCCGTTCGCGTTCGGTATAGCCCCGTGCATGACCACAGCCACCTCGCCCGCAGCGAGACGACTCAGCGGCGCGACCGGGGCAGAATGTTCAGGAAAAAAGGTGCTGGCCCGGTCCGCAAACCACTCGAGGATCGGGTGTACGTCCCAGAGATACTGAACGGTCGGCCAAGACCGCTCCTGCATCTTCGCTTGATCGATCGCCTGGTTGATGACTTGGGCTTGGTCAGTCAGCTCGATCCGGTCCCCGGAACCAACCGCCTCTTCCGGCATGTACCGGCCGTCCACGGCCCCCTCACTGGCGTACCCAAACCCATCGCGAGCTCGCATGTCGTCCGGAATGCCCATCCTGATTGTGCGATCTTCCCGAGAGATCGCCGGAAGAGAAGCAAACACTCGCTCCTCAGGGCGGGACAGCCTTTCCACCATCTTGGATGCATAGGTAAAGGTATCTGGAAAAAGACGCGGCGGGGCCTGCTTCGTATTAGTTTCGGCGTCAGTCTCTGGCGCAGCCGGTGTCGCATAATCTCCAAAAAGAGCAGCGAACTCGTCATCGAGCGACATGTGAGCCTCGGCTTCCGCGGCGCGGACATTCATCTCCGCATCAAAAGCCTCGGCGCCGATCCCCGATGCGATCGCCTCTGCGACAACCGCCTCCTCTTCTTCCGCGTCTCCTTTTCCGAGAAAGACCGCCGGATCACCCACGCCGGACTGTGCAGCCTCGTCCTTCTCGACGAGCTTCTCAAGCACCCACATCTGGCGCACTTTCGGGTGCGAGCTCTCCCCAACGAAATAGGTGATCAGCGGGGCGCGGTCCTGCCCATACCGGTCGATACGACCGTTCCGTTGCTGGAACCGCAGAAGGGACCAGGGGAGGTCAAAATGGATCAGCCTGTGACACTGAAAATGCAGGTTCAGCCCTTCGGAGGCCATGTCGGAGGCGATCAGAATACGAATAGGGGATTTCTCCTGTCCGAACGCTTCGATCACCTCCTGGGTCCGGACATCCGCTTCGACGCTGCCTCCGTCCACTCGGGCCACCTGCTCCTCTGACAGGTCCATGTCCTCCCGTAGCCGCTCGGCGAGCCAAGAAACGGTGGCGATACGCTCTGTAAAGATGACGATGCGGTCTCGGGCAGCTTTCCCGGTCCATCGAATCTCGCGCAGCATTCGCAGGAGATCCTGATACTTTCTGAACGCGTCCGTTTCGATCGCGGAGACCTGATCGGCAAGCTCTCGGAGCCGAACCCGATCTTCCTCGGTGCCTCGGGCGGTCCCATTCTCGATACCCCGTATGCGTCGTTCAAGCGTCTCGAAACAGGCCGCCGGGCTTGAGAAGATCGCCTTGGCGAGCGTGGTACGAAACAGGTCGATCGCTCTGCCCCGGGTCGATTGCTCATCGAGATCAAGATGAAGATCGGCGATTGATTGATAGGCCACCTCCTCCTCTGAGCTCAGCGGAAAGTTCCGGCGGATCAGTTTGCGTTCGGGCACTTGCTGGCCGATATCCGCAGCCACCTTTCTGTCCGACCGGAACCGACGCACCACGAGATCTTCGATATCGGTCCGGTGCAGCCGGGTGGGGTCAGGCACCCGCGTCGGGTCAAGCATTTCGATCAGACTCGCGAAACTTTCCTGCGACCCGTCATGCGGGGTTGCGGTGAGCAGGAGCAGAGAGTCAGTCCGCCGGGACAGGAGTTGGGCCAGTTCCGCCCGTTGCGCGATCGTTCCGGCGGTGTTTTTACGGGCCGCCGCGTTATGCGCCTCATCAATGATAATCAGGTCCCAGTAAGAGTGCTTGATCGCGTCCCGGATCTGCGCATCCCGTTTGAGCGTGTCGATCGAAACGATGGACCGGTCGAACTGATCGAACACGTTGTAATGGGCCGGGATCCGGTTCCGCATCCGCCGGATCGCGGCGCTGTCGAGCCGGGATAGCGGGATCGAAAACCGGGTCCAGAACTCCTTTTGGAACTGGGTCAACATGGCCCGGGTCGTGACCACCAGAATCCGGTCTGCCCGGCCGCGCAGGGCGAGCTCGGAGGCGATCAGGCCCGCCTCCAGTGTCTTCCCAAGGCCCACATCATCCGCGATGAGGAGGCGAACCCGGTCCTGTGCGAGGGCACGTTCGACCGGCAGGTGCTGGAACGACAGATCATCGATCGCCGCACGCCCCAAGGTGAGAGGACGCCGGGTCGTCGTCGGTGTGTTCCGAAACGACGCCTCCAAGTGTAACTTTGTGTCAATCAGGCCGGGGGAAGCGTCGGGCAACAGTTGGACCGCGCCGGGGTCGAGGACCCGCGCGCCTTTTTCCAAGTCCCAGACAAAGCGGCTCTCCTTATCCCGCACTAGGCCAGAAAGGCCGCGGCAGTGGACCTCACGAAACCCACGTTTGAGGGTCGAAGTGCTCAGCACCTTCCATGTGGCGGAGCGTAGACTGATGACGGCACCAGGCGTGGGGTATACTGAGATCATTCTCGGTCCTAATGTTTTCGGTAGGCAGCGCCGCTTTTCACTGATCGATCATCAGCATACCGCGTGTCCGGACAGCCTAGCTCGCTCAAGCTTTGAAACGGAAAGTCTGTGACCATAAACGCCCCCCCGTCATCCAAAGGGATTTCCTTCAATCATTCAACCCAATTAAGCACTTACAGGACAATCAGCATTGAACCTTCGCTGTAATGCTGAGAGCCTGTCGGCGTGATCCGTACCCGAAGCAGGTGGACGCCAGTTCCTACACCACGTCCCGGGGCACTACCGCTCACGGAATCAACTACTACCGAACGATTTCTGTTTTCCCCGTTTTTCACATCGCCCCCTTCGTGCGGACGGGCAAAGGCCGCTCAACCCGCGAGATGATCGAGGCCTCCAATTTGTCTTCAGCGGGGTTCGAGCCACAGCCGTCCGGCAGTCCTGCATAGGCGACTGTCATACCTACTCGACCGGGATGCTGTTCTTGAGCAGCTCGGCGAACAGCAGGCGGCGCGCCTGGTTGATGGCTTGCACATCGTTGCGGCGTAGCGTGCCACGCAGCGGCTCCAGGCAGCCGCCGAAGTGGCGGCCCGGAGCGCATCGACGACAGGATTGGATGGGGAGTGGTAGCAAGCCCCCGTCGAGATCAACCAGGAGCCGCGCGTGACGCGCCCCATCATCGGAGCGGGGGCGTGTTTCGTTTCAGGCCGGGATTGGGAACGCCAGGACCTGGGCCAGGGGCGGTCTGCCCATGCCTGCGCCGGTGCCGGTGGCCAGCTGATCCGCCTGCTCGTGCTTCAGGATCTCATATATGTCCCGGCGGGCGATGCGGACGTTCGCCTTTTCCTCGGGAAACTTAACCAGCATCTTGCGCAGCCAGCCGGTGGCGCAGCCGACGTTGTCATCTCGCCTAGGGGTGTAGATCATCAACGCGATGGTCGAAACCAGGTGGACGGCGTGTTCGAAAATCTGAGCCGCCTGCTGGTCGTCGATCGGATCGTCGGAGCTGACTTGGGCGCGATACTCGCACCATATCGCGTTGTCGACGGCGGCCTGGATCAGGTCGGAAGCCCAGATGTCCGCGCGGGGTGGCGGGTTGAGGTGGTTGCTGCTCATTGGTCTGTCCCTTTCTCGGTGTTGGGTGACCGGCGGGGGCGGAGGAGAGGACAACCCTCGCCGGTCTGGCTCCTGATCTGCCTTGCCGGTGCCCAGCCGAGAGGGCACGCGACGGTGTGTCTTCGAGGAGCTATAGGATTTCTCGGTCGGTCGGCGTCGTGGCGGAGAATGTTTCCAGGCGATCCGCCTGCTCTTTGGGCGTCAGGCTGCTGCTGCCCGGCTCTGCATAGAAGGCTTCGGCCTGCTCGTCCTGCTGCTCGATCGGGTGGAGCTTCGCAGGCTTCTGGTCGAGGCGCTTGCCGGCGGGCTTGAACACGTCCCATTTGTTGAAACTTATCTCTTTTTCCTTTCTCACCAGTTGGTGTTGTGGGGCTCGAAGACCTCGTCGAGGACGACGAAACCGTCCCGGTGATGCTTCAGGCCCTCGAAATCGGTCTGGTATCTGCTTCCGTCAGGTGACCGCGGTCGAACGGTGTAGACGGCTTCCTCACGGTCGAGGAGCGCCGACGTGGCCATCGTGCAGGCCAGGGCGTCGAGGAAATCGGTGCTCATGCCGATCCGCTTTCTGATAGCTTTCTTGCTCTCGACTTGGAGCCGGTTCTGAGAATTGATCTCGTACCGTGGCGCGCTCATCTCTCGTAGGATGTCTTCGCCCGGCGGGATCGAGCAGTCGGAGCGTTCCGTCCAGGTCTTCACCGCGCTGATCAGTTCGGCCCGGCGGTTGGCATAGGCGTAGGCGTCGCTCTCTGTCGTCGGGCGCCCGCCGAAGTCCACGCCCACGGGGTTGAGGCCGATCGAGCGGCAGATGTCCATCACGGCAGGCCCCTGACCTCCGGCACCGTTGTCGATGAAGAGTGCGTCGGCATCGTACTCGCGCACCGTCGCGAGAAGTTTGTGGGCGATTTCCTGAACCGTGGGCGCTTGCATCACGACGTGGCGCAGGATCGCCGGCCCGGCGCGGACGACGATGATCGTGCGGTCGGATGTCGGTGCGGGATCGCATCCCACGACGACGGGATAGGCCTGGACGAGCTGACGGATCATGGCCTCGGAGTGTCGTCTCTCCTGGGCGGCACGCACGAGCGCCTGGTCGATAATCGCCTCCTCGTCGGTGACGAACCTGTTCGCCTCGTACTCGCGCTGGAAGGCAGGCTTGCCCCAGCCACCCATCTTGTCGGCGACAGCGAGGAGCTCCTGCAGCGTGAAAACGCCAGCCTCGACGCCGGCGGTCGACGCTGGGAGGGTGATGGTGTGCTCACCCTGGGCGAGGTCAATATCTTCGTGGAGCTGGTACATCAGATCGACCGACCGGAAGGTCCCGATCGTGATCAGCTGGGCGTTGGGGCGGCCCGACATGGTCGGCAGGATCGCGTTCAGGTACACGTCGCTGCCCACTTGGGCCACCTCGTCGATGATTACCAGGTCGAAGCCGTAACCACGCACACCGCCGGCGCCACCGTCGTCGACGCCAGCGAAGAACCGGATCGTGGAGGTGCCGCCATCGGCTGCCGGTACCTCAATCAGCGCCTCGCCTTTCTTGACGACGAGCCCTGGCACATCACGCAGACGATCGAGCACGTTGCGCCATCCGACGTTCAGCGCTTGGGTGAGCGTAGGGGCGATGAACGCGATGTCCGAGGTGCTCACGAGGGCGCGCATCGCGGCGATCGCAGAGACGAACACCGTCTTGCCCAGGCGGCGCGACGCGCCGATGTGGAGCGCGGTCGTGCTCTTCAGCGCGATGAGCCGGTGCGCCTCGAGGAAGCACGAGCGCGGTTTGTAATTTAGGGTGAGCGGCGTGGTCATTCTGCACGTCTCCTGCGGCGCCTGGAGCGCATCGGGGAGGCCTCAGCGGCGTCCTCGGGTGTAGGCGCAGCCGCGGAGGCCGTCTCGGCCGTCCCGGGCTCGCTCTGCGGTGGGTTGAGCGTCTCCAGGGGCTCCTGGTACTCGATCTCAGCGGGTTTGCTCACTGCGTCGCTCGCCTGGCCATCAATCACGTCACGGGCGTCGACCGATGCCGGGGGCACAACACCAGGAGCGAGGAGGATTTGAAGGGTGCCTTCGGTTGTGGACTTGAAATCAATTTGCTGGGCAGCGAGATCGGGCAGGATTTTCTTCACCAGGGACTGGGCAGTGGAGACCCGTAGGCTGAGCTCGGGGGCGTCGGTCCAGTCGATAATTCTTCCCGCGGCGTCGCGAACGGGCGCGGGCTTCCCTGCCACGACGTCGAGCAGGAACTGCAGCGAGCCCGAGCGGCGGATGGCCTCACGGTCTGCTTGGTTCTGTGCGTTCCTACTCGGCTTCCTGTCGGTCATGGTCAGGCGACCTCCTCGACAGCGGCACGCTCGAGCTCGAGGCTGTTGGCCTCCATCAAGGTGTTGACGCGGCGCCAATCGCGGGGGCTAACGTGGCGGGTGTTGAGCCCTCGGGCTGCAGCGGCACCGAAAGTCAGCGCCTCGCGCACATCGACTGCGTCGTGCACGTAGAAACCCAGGACCACCAGGGGCTGCCGGATCATGTTGTGGGGCACGGTCGTCGGTCGCTGGGTGGCTGTCCAGATCGGGTTGCCTTCCTCGTTCAGGCGGATGAGATGCCGGAGCAGGCGCAAGTTCGGGAGGCCCGGCGCACGCGGGATGATGGCGATGGCGTTGGTTTCGGTCATCGTTGGTTCTCCTCTTCGATGGCGGGTGCGGGGTCGATGTCGGGGTAGGCATTGGCGGTGTAGGCGACGCGTAAGAGCGTCGATCGATGGATGCCGGTGGCCGCACTGATCTTATGCAGCGCACCAGGCTCGAGCACCTCAATGCGGGGCGCATCCGTCAGCAGGCGCTTGGCCAGGGCGATCTGGTCCGGCGTGTAGATCCGACGGCGGCCTCGTTTTGTGGTTGCGGTGGTCATCGGTTGCTCCTCGTCGATGAGCTGATCTTGCGAACATCGTACCAGGAGGGCAGAGCACACCACAACGGCTACCGTCGCACAATATGAACTACTTGAACACGTATTGTTAAAGAATGTTAATGACTTATCTGCGCTCAATGCCATGGGGTCTAATATCAGGTCTAGTCTAAGCCCGTTTTCAGGCCGAGGGCGGTCAGATCGACGCCTGGAGCGGTCACCAGGGTGATCGCGCGGCCGGAGGGCAGCAGCGCCCTGATCGGCAGGGTCGGGCCGTCCAGGAGATCAAGCGCGAGCTCCAGGTCGTCGATGATGCCGGCATAAAGCGCGGCGTCGACGGTTCCGTTGGCCGGGAACAGGTCCGGCAGGAGCAGCTCGGCGATCTCGGTGCGGGCATCGATCGGGCCGTCGTAGGGCACCAGGCGGTGGCGGTCGGCCAGATGTAGCATCCAGCCCTGGCGGCGGTTGTGGGCGAGGATTCTGGGGATGGCGAGTTGGCGCCGCTCCATGCGGCTGACGGGGCGGTAATTTGCCGGGGGCTTGGGCCGGGGAGTCATTGGCTGTATACCTCGCACGGGGCTCCGGGGTCCGCCCCCCTTCCAACAAATATGTAGAGGGGGTGATATAGGTAAGTAGTGTTTACATACTTTTTGAAAGACCTTTTCTTAGGATACCCCCGGACCCCAGTACCCTCTGGAATGGAATCCACGGCCAACCTCCTGGTTTTTATGGACCGCCGACCGGGGTCCACCCCCGGCCCGTTTTCGCCCCCCGCCGGACCCCGAAAACTGGTACTTTTTATGTCTACACCGGGTACCAACCCAGCCATCGCTCGTGGCACCCGGATGTTACCCGGCGTAGAGGCCAAAAAGTACCTGTTTGGGGTCCGGGATAGCAATACTCCCGCCCCCCGGTCGGACCCTGTTGTCGACGCCCTAGCGAGCCTCATTCCAGGCCCTCCTCAGACACCCGCCGGCGCTCCGTGATCACCTTTGCCGCCGACGCCAATCTCGTGATCTTCTCGTCGCCTTCCGGCGCGTAAGCCAGGACCTCAGACCGCTCTTTCACGGACATCTCCAGGAGAGTATTTGCGGCATCCGGACCACGCGCCAGGATGCGCTTCTTGAGCCCCCCGGCTATCTTGATACGGTCGCTCCCTTCATCGGTGATCACCCTCGTCCATCCGCGGAAACCACCTCCGCCCGAGGTCTGAGTCTTCAGCTCGTTCGGGATGGCGTTAATGGCGTCTTTCGAAGCGCCGCCGGCCTTTGCCAAGCGCTGCGCTTCCTTCAGGACCGCACCCACCTCGAGATACAGCCGATCCTCGCTCTCGAACTCCTCGAACGCCTCTTCGATGAACTCGTCCGACTGCTTCATGCTCATTTCGACCATACGACGCTTCGCAGGCGTATCCTGGGCGACCATGAACACCTCCTGGCGAGGGGCATGCCCCAAACGGGCCGGCACGACCTCGAGGAAGTAGTTCCGCACCGTCGCGGCCATATCGTGCGTCACATCTGTCCCGTGCCCGACGCGCACCGCATTGACCCGGCGGAACAACTCGGCGTTGTCATGCAGCGCACCTTTGGCGCCAGAGGAGTAGACGTTGAACCGGCGGTTGGCGGATTTGAGGCTGAGCGGGACCGATCCCGGCTCGTTCGTCGCCATGCACATCGTGCCGAAGACATCGCCATAGAGGTCCTTTCCGCCTTTCTCGGTGCCGTGCGATTTGCCGGAGCTGACCTCCATCAGCTCTTTCGCGACCTCGACCGCGGCTCTGGTCATGCCCTTCATCTCTGGCACGAACCACATGAGCTTGTCGTATTGCCAGGAGGTATAGGCAGCTTGGCTGCCGCCCCCGAGTTTGCTCGAGGCCAGCTTCATGCAGTTGTCCGCGCCCAGGGCATTGAAGATGAACCCCTCGAACAGGGTATTCCGGCCGGTGCCCTCGACGCCGTCGGCGACGAAGATATGCGTCACACCGCGCGCTCCCGGATTGGCGAATTTGTAGGCCATCACCTCTTCGAAGATCGCCCGCTCCTCGGGGCGGTCGAACAGGTGCTCCAGGAAATCGTCGAACAGCTCGACAAGCGCTTTCCGGGGCTCGCCCAGGACCGGCGGGGTGTAGCTGTTCACCTTCGTCACCTGGTCGTTCTCTTTCGCCCGCACGATCGCTGTGTCGGACCAATAGGCAAACTGATCGCCGTGGGTCCTGATCTGCAGCGGGTTGTGGCTCAGGAACACGTTGACGACCGGCAGCCACTGCGTCGTCGGCCTGTTGTCGGCGTCCACCTTCGTGCCGACCTTGACCTGGACGAGGTCGTCGAACAGCGCCTTGAACTCCGCCGTCGGCAAATCAGCGTGGCCAGGGGCCATCGGGTGCCACCGCGCGTCGCTCTTCGCCGCCAGGTTCCGCACGAACATCCAGCGCAGCGCCAAGAGCAGCGCCCTGGCCTCGACCTGGTAGCCGTTGTCGCCCTCGTCGTACCAGTCGCGCGTCGCGCGGCGATACTCTTCGAGCACCGCCTCGAGGTCTTCCCCCTCGACGGACGGCACCACACCTGCCTCGTGCAGGATTTCAGTCGCGCGCACCAGCACCTCAGCATCCGGATCGGCGTCCAGGCCGTCGTCGGGCGTCATGTTTTCTCCGGGAGGGACATCCTCGGGCGGGGTGTGCCCGAGCGAGCCTAGGAGCTTGCCCAGCCGCTCGGCACGGGCCGGCTCGAGGTCGGGGTTGGCGCTCGGCGGGTAGTACGTCACTGCGTCTTGGCTGTCGTGTATGCCCAGCACACCGTCGTGGCGCTCGGTCACGAAACCGCGCTCGGGGTTCGACCCGTCAACGTTGGGATCGAGGCCCAGGACCTCCGCCATGCGGATCGGCATCCCCTTCGAAAGCCCGTGGTAGCTCACCTGCTCGGGGAGGCTACCCTTGGTGCCCGTGTAGAAGAGCTTCGACGTGTCCAGGGTGTAGGACTTCACGCCGTCACTAGGGACGCTCACCGGGCTCGGCACCCAGCCCATTTCTTTGAGCCTGGCGCTGTGGTGCGACATGAACTCATAGAGCCGGGCGTGAGTCACCTCGGGGAGCTCCCAGCGCGGCACGGTGGCCGGCGAGCGGTTGTCTTCCCACTCGTATTCGATGCCCTCGATGCATTCATCCGGGTCCGGCACCGTGTGCCAGCCCAGGGCGCCAATCTGACAGTCACCACCACGGAACACCTCGATCATGTGAGACTTCGCCCCAGCGACTGCCCTGGTCCAGCCGGCGACCGTCTCCAAACCCTCGACCTGGTCGATCTCGGGGTCGAAGCCAGGCTCGAAGAACGACGGCCCCGCGAACTTGCCTTTCGCGCGGAACTCGACGTCGCCAGGGCGCGGCTTACTAACCCGGAACAGCCAAGCTTCTTTGGCGCTGCCGGCGCGGTAACGCACCGGGACGCTGTCATGCCACTCCTGGCCAAAGATCGAAGCGGCCAGCTCGAACATGGCGGCCACCGCAGCGGGGTCGTCGATGTCCACGTCGAGGGCCACCAGGTCGCCCTCGATAACCACGCCGGTGGTCAGGTTGGGCAGGTCCAGGACCTCGCCGGTGTTGCTGTCGTGGGGATCGTCCCACCAGGTGACCGCATTTGTGCTGTCCGGAGCCTCGAGCCGGTCAATCGCGGCCTGGGACCATTTGCGGCCGCGGGATCGCTTGCCGTTGTTCGGCACCCAGGCGTAGCCGTTCTGCTGCACCTGCCAGCGGAGCGGCGTCTGCGGGTTGTTGTGATTCCCCGGCTGTGTGATCGCCGGCGTGCCGATGTTCTTTCTGCTCATGTCTTTGCCTTCTCGTCGAGACGTTTCTCGAACAGCGCCTTCCGGTGCTCGAGCTCGAACGGGGTCTTTTTCTTGTCAGCCATGCGCGGCCTCACCTTCTTTCAGGGGGTTGACGCCCGACGCTTTGGCATGCTGGGCGCGAGCCCAGCGGATCAGGTCGAGGCGGCTGCGATACCGCCAGCCCAGCCCGGGGATGCGTGCCCAGCCAGGAGGGGCGGTGTTGCCGCCTTTGGAGCGCAGGACCCGGAGCGATGCTTCGGGAATGCCAAGCACGTCTGCTGCTTCATGGCTGGTGCAGGGTTTCAGCAAATGCTCGACGCTCGTGTGGTCACCGATCGCTCGGAGCACGTCGGTGATGTCGCCATCGACCGCAGACAGTTTCTCTGTAGAGTTCATTGCCATAGGGCAGCCTTTCTCAGCACCCCCTCGCTCACCGAGGCCCACAGAGTGGGCAGCAGACACGCGCGAGGGGGAGCCCACGGGCCGTGCAAAAGTTCGATGTACTGGTTATGTGCAGGGACGCTGGCCGCCAGGGCATAGGCGTGTCGCACCGCGTCGGGGCCGCCACCAATGCGGCCTACGCGTTCTCATCGCGTCTGTGCCGCTAAATCCTGCGGCTACGCGTTTCACGGGGGCCTATGGCTCCTCCCGTCAATTTTGAGAATACCCTACCTGCCGACCACGGCGCAACTCGACCTGGCGATATTTTTTCCGGCGCGCTCCGGGTTCGCCCCGCCGGCTTGTGGCGAAGGGGGGGCGTGTTGGCAAAGTGCTTCGTGTTTCGTTGCCGGCTCGGGCCCCGTTGCTTCCCTAAGATCGGTTTCGAAACCCCGATGGTCGCACCAACCGTCGGGGTTTCACATTTCTGGAATTAGACCCTAGTTGTACTTTTTGCCCCGCACCAAGGACCAGGACACCCATATTTTACAAGGTTTTCCAGCCATTTGACTAATTCAAATAGATCATGATGGGCGACGACCGCGCGATCAGGGCCACCTGGGTGCGTGGCAAGAAAGTCTGATCGCCGGACAAAACGCGGATCAAAGAATCGAAACGCCTGAATCCGTGTCCTTTTTCTGCCCAGATGTTGAAAAAACATAATTGGGCAGTTGAGGCAAACATGCACCGGGAAACCAAGAAATACATGCGCGGGGCGTATCGCCGCCACGCGTCCACGCGCACGCCGGGCAAGGTTCTGGACGTGGGCGCTTCGGGCAAACGCGGCTGGTTCCGCGAGATCTGGGGCAAACGGCGGCTGGGTCTACGAAGGCATGGATATGGTCGAGGGGCCGCACATCAAGCACGTGCTGGGCGATCCGTGGAAATTCGACCTTCCCAGCGACAGCTACGACGCGGTGATTTCCGGCAACATGTTGGAGCACAACGAGTTTTTCTGGCTCACCTTCCTCGAGATGTCGCGGGTTCTCAAACTTGGCGGTCTGATGGTGCACATCATGCCGTCGCGCGGGATCGAGCATCGCGATCCGCAGGATTGCTGGCGTTTCTACCGCGACGGCATGACGGCGATGGGCAAATGGGCCGGGCTGGACTGCATCGAGGCCACGACCGACTGGGCGCCGGAGCATTTCGACTACATCGACCGCAACCGCAAACACGCGCGCCGCGTGCCGGAGCTTAAAAAGACCATGCGCACCGCGGGCACCGACTGGGGCGACACGGTCGGCGTGTTCATCAAGACCGAGGAAACCGCGGCATCGCTGGGGATGGACTACATCCGCCATTTCGCCCGGCTGCATGAGGACGTGCCGGCAGCCCTGGCGGCGGAATAGGCCTCAGCGCGTTTTCGACAGGATCGCCAGCGCGGCGGCGTGCACCTCGGCATTGGCCGCCGCGATCACCCGCCCGCCCAGGTGCGCCGGGCCGCCCTGCCAGTCGGTGACAACGCCGCCGGCGGCCTCGATCACCGCCATCGGCCCCTGAATGTCATAGGATTGCAGGCCCGCCTCGACCACCAGGTCGATCTGCCCCGCCGCGACCAGACCGTAGGCATAGCAATCCATGCCGTAGCGCGTCAGCCGCACCTGGCCCGACAGCGCCTCGAAGCCGGCGCGCTCGGCCGGGCTTCCGACCTCGGGAAAGGTGGTGAACAGGATCGCCTCGGACAGCGGCCGGGGCGCGCGCGTGGCAAGCTGCTGCCGGCCCAGCGGCCCGGTCAGCGTGGCCGCGCCGAAGCCGCCGAAAAACCGCTCTCCGATATAGGGCTGGTCGATCACGCCCAGCAACGGCCCGGCATCGTTTCCGACCGCGATCAGCACGCCCCAGGTCGGGGTGCCGGACAGGAACGCGCGGGTGCCGTCGACCGGGTCGAGCACCCAGGTCAGCCCGCTGGTGCCCGGCTCGGCGTCGAATTCCTCGCCGACGATCCCGTCATCGGGCCGCATCCGCGCCAGCACATCGCGCATGGCCTGTTCGGCCTCGCGGTCGGCTGCCGTAACCGGGTCGAAACCGCCCGCCGACTTGTTGTCGGCCAGCAGCCCGTCGGCCCGGAAATGGCGCAAGGTGGCGATGCGGGCGACATCAGCCAGGGCGTTGGCCGTGTCGGCCAGCGCCGCGCGGGTTTTGTCGTCGATCAAGGTCATGGTGTCACCGGGGCAGAACACCCCGGCGGTAGCGGCCGGATGTCAGCGCGTCAAGCGGCGTCCGACAGAACCCGGGCCAGTTCGAACAGGCGCCGACGCTGGTTCTCGGGGATCGCGTAGTAGCTGCGCACCAGTTCCAGCGCTTCCTTGTCGGCCAGGATATCGCCCGGCACGGCCGCGCCGGACGCCTCTTCGGTCGCGCCTTCGATCCCCGCGAAGAAAAAGCTGACCGGCACCGACAGCGCCTCGGAGATGTCCCAGAGCCGCGAGGCGCTGACCCGATTCATCCCGGTTTCGTACTTCTGGATCTGCTGAAACTTGATCCCGACCTTCTCGGCCAGTTGTTGCTGGGTCATGCCCACCATCCAGCGGCGATGGCGAATGCGCTTTCCAACGTGGACATCAACAGGGTGCTTCATACAACTTCTCCTCACCAACCCGGCAATGATCTCAAAGACCACGAGCCGGCCTTCAACCACAACCTGTCTTTTTGGTCAGTTTTCGCGTCATTGGAATGTGTTTGTTTTCAGGTTTTTACGGGGATTACCCCAAATACATGACCAAAAGGTCGGAAAATCCAGACCTCGCCAAAAACGCGCTATGCGTGTTTCGCATTTTTCTTTGCATTTTGCAAATACCCGACGCCGATTCGCCGTGATTCCCGTCATGCGGGTATCCGCAGGGCTCCGCCCACCGCAACGTCGTCGCAACGTCACCGCATTCGGGCCTCGCGCCGGGCGCGCGTGCTGCTAATCTTGCGCCAAAGGAGGACCGGATGAAAGCCTATCGTGTAGAAAGCTACGACCAACCGCCGCGCATCGCCGAGGTCGACACCCCCGCGCCCGGCACGGGCGAGGTTCTGATCGACATCGCCGCCTGCGGCCTGAATTTCGCCGATCTTCTGATGATGAAGGGCCAGTACCAGGAAAAGCCGCCGCTGCCCTTCACGCTGGGGATGGAGGTGGCCGGCACCGTGCGCGCGCTCGGCCCCGAAACCGACGGCCCGGCGCCCGGCACACGGGTGGCGCTGTCGGGCGGGGCTGGCGGGCTGGCCGAGGCCGGCGTCTTCGCCGCCGCGCGCTGCGTGCCGCTGCCCGACGAGATGCCGTTCACCGACGCCGCCGCCTTCCAGGTCGCCTATGGCACCAGCCACGTCGGGCTGGCGCACCGCGCCCGACTGCAGCCGGGCGAGACCCTGCTGGTGCTGGGCGCCGCTGGCGGCGTCGGGCTGACCGCCGTCGAGATCGGCAAGCTGATGGGCGCGACCGTGATCGCCTGCGCGCGGGGGGCCGACAAGCTGGCGGTGTGCAAATCCGCCGGCGCCGATCACCTGATCGACAGCGACACCGACGACATCCGCGCCGCGGTCAAGGCGCTGGGGGGCGCGGACGTGGTCTATGATCCGGTCGGCGGCGATCAGTTCAACGCCGCCCTGCGCGCCGCCAACCCCGAGGCGCGCATTCTCGTGGTCGGCTTTGCCTCGGGCGAGGTGCCGCAGGTGCCCGCCAACATCCTTTTGGTCAAGAACCTCGACGTGATGGGCTATTACTGGGGCGGCTATGCCAGCTTCAGGCCCGGGGTGCTGGCCGACAGCCTGACCACCCTGCTGGGCTGGTATCGCGACGGGCGGATCAAGCCGCATGTCAGCCACATCCTGCCGCTCGAGAGGGCGCATGAGGCCTATGACCTGCTCAGGTCGCGGAAATCGACCGGCAAGGTGGTGGTGACCACCGACGCGGGGGCATAGGCCGCCGACGCTATCGCCGCCCGGCGCCCCGTTTCGGGCCATCGACACGCCGGGCGGCCGCCGAGCGGAAAAACCGGCGCGAATGCTGCGCGGAACATCTTGAAAAGGCCACTGGTCTACCCGATATTCCTCTGGAACCGGCGCCGTGCGGGCGTCGGACAGGGATTGGTATATCTGGAGGCTGAACATGGCTGACTACAACTCGATCCGGGCCGGCGCAGGCACCCGCTCGGCCGAGATCGACCAGGGCCTTCGCGCCCATATGAACAAGGTCTACGGCACGATGTCCGTGGGCCTTCTGCTGACCGCGCTGGTATCCTGGGCCGTCGGCTCGAGCCCGGCGTTGTTGTCGTTCCTCTACAACCTCGAGACCGGCAGCCCGAACATCCTCGGCTGGATCGTGATGTTCCTGCCGCTGATCATGGTGTTCGCCTTCGGTGCGGCCATCAACCGGCTGTCGGCAGCGGGCGCGCAGCTCTATTTCTACATCTATGCCGCCATCATGGGCCTGTCGCTGTCGTGGATCTTCATGGCGTTCACCGGCATCTCGATCGCCCAGACCTTCCTGGTCACCTCGATCTCGTTCGCCGGTCTCAGCCTCTACGGCTACACCACGAAGCGCGACATCTCGGGCTGGGGTGCGTTCCTGATCATGGGCCTGATCGGCCTGATCGTCGCCTCGATCGTGAACATCTTCCTGGGCAGCCCGGCGCTGCACTTCGCGATCTCGGTGATCGGTGTGCTGATCTTCGCGGGTCTCACCGCCTACGACACCCAGCGGCTCAAGAACGAATACATCCAGCACGCCCATGCGATGGACGCGGAATGGCTGGCGAAATCGGCGATCATGGGGGCGCTGCACCTCTATCTCGACTTCATTAACCTGTTCATGTTCCTGCTGCAGTTCATGGGCAACCGCGAATAGGCGCAACGCCAGCGCGAACACGCCAAAGGCCGGTCCCCGTGACCGGCCTTTTCATTGCCGCAAACCATGTCAAGTTTTCAACATTCCGGCGCCGGGTTCCCGCCGTATTCTCCCGCTAACCTGTCTGCGCAATAACGAGAGGTTAGGAAACCCATGCAAAACGTGATCGATTCCCTGATCGCACGACCGGGCATCACGCTCAGCGTCGGCGCGTTCCTGTCGGCGGTCGCGCTGTTCTACCTTGTGATGCAGCGCACCCGCAAACGGCGCCTGGACAAGTCCGACCAGAACGCCTGATCGCCACCCCGCAACGAAAAAGGCCGCGCCCCGAGGGCGCGGCCTTTTTTCTGTCCGAGACGCAAGATTACTTGATCTTGCCTTCCTTGTACTCGACGTGCTTGCGCACGACCGGGTCGTATTTCTTCACGACCATCTTTTCGGTCATGGTGCGCGCATTCTTCTTGGTCACGTAGAAATGCCCGGTGTCCGCGGTCGAGTTCAGGCGGATCTTGATGGTGGTCGGTTTCGCCATGTCGTTCGCTCCTCATCGGGCGGCCTGCGCCCGGTCAAATCCTAGAAGCCCGCCTTTTACCTGCCCGCGCGCCCGAGTCAACCGCATTCGGCGCAGAATCGCGCTATGATGCCCCGGCGGACGAACAGAAAGGACAGCCCATGCAACTCGGCGCATTTTCGGTCAGCCTCGCGGTCAAGGACATAACGGCCTCGCGGGCCTTCTACGAGAAACTCGGTTTCACCGGGGCCGGCGGCGATGCCGCTCAGGGCTGGCTGATCCTGCGGAACGGCACGACCACGATCGGCCTGTTCCAGGGCATGTTCGAGGACAACATCCTGACCTTCAACCCCGGCTGGGACGACGCGGCCAACCCGCTTGCGCAGTTCGAGGACGTGCGCGACATCCAGGCCCATCTGACCAAGGCCGGTGTCGAGGTGATCGAACGCGCCGACCCCGACAGCACCGGCCCCGCCCATATCACCCTGCGCGATCCCGACGGCAACGCCATCCTGATCGACCAGCACGTCTGAGACCGCGACCGCCCGCAGACCCGCCGGGTATCCGGACCGGGATGAAGCGGGAAAGGTAAAGGCGCGCGGATAGCCTGTAAGCCGGATTCTGTCACCCCGGGCATGCCCGGGGCCGATGACCATTCCTCTGGGCGCATGGTTGCCCATACGCTCTAGCTGCCAACCCGGACCTCCGGGCCAAGACGGCCCTGCGGCGAACCGCGCGAGATCCCTATTCGGCATTGCTCCCGGTGGGGCTTGCCGTGCCGGTCCTGTTGCCAGGCCCGCGGTGGGCTCTTACCCCACCGTTTCACCCTGACCTCTGCGTGCCGCGCGAGCGGCGCACGAAGGCGGACTGTTCTCTGTGGCGCTTTCCCTCGGGTTACCCCGGCCGGGCGTTACCCGGCACCGTTGCCTTGTGGAGTCCGGACTTTCCTCGCAGGTGTCGCCACCCACGCGGCCATCCGGCCATCCGCGCCCTGTTGATCTAGGTATCCGCCCCGCCCCGGTCAACGCCAAAGCGCGCGGCAAGGTCGCTGATCGCCGCCATGTCGCCCGGCGCAAGCGGCCCCGTGGCCCCGGGGCGAAAGCGCAGGCGGAAGGCGGTGAGCACCGGCGCCGCACCCGCCTCGACCGGGTAGCCAAAGCGCCCCGCCGCCTCGAGGAACCCGTCCTCGCTGACCGGTGGCGCCCCAGCGTCGCCTTCGGGCCAGACCGACATGCCACGGCGCGACAGCCTTAGCCAGTCGAACCGCGGGCCGGGGTCGGCCTTGCGGGTGGGGGCGAGGTCTGAATGCCCGATCACGCCCTGGGGCGGGATCTGCCAGCGCGCCATGATCCCCGGCAACAACGCCTCGAGCCGGTCGATCTGGGCCGCCGCGAACGGGTGATCGCCGGCACAGTCCAGTTCCACCCCGATCGAGCGGGAGTTGACATCGCCGCTGCCGCCCCAGGCCCCGTGCCCGGCGTGCCAGGCGCGCGCATCCTCGTTGACCAGCGCGTATAGCCGCCCGTCGCGCCCGATCAGGTAATGCGCCGAGACCTCATGTTCCGGCGCGCAAAGCCGCGCCAGCGCAGCCTCGAGGCGCGGCATGCCGGTGAAATGCAGGACGATGAGTTCGGGCCGCAGCCCATTGCGGCGCGGCCCGAAGTTGGGCGACGGATGGGCGATTGCGCCCGGGTGCATCTCAGCTCTCGCCGGGGGTCTCGACCACGTCGTATTCGGTTTCGACCTCGGGCGCGCCGTCACGGGCAACGCGGAACGGGCGCGGGTCCCAGTAGCAGGCAAAGCCGTCGCCGTCCGGGTCGATGCCGAAGCGGTCACGCTCGGGCCCGCCGGCATCGAGGAACGCCTGCTGCGCCGCGTCGTCGCTGACATACTTGGCGCAGTTGCGGGCAAAGCGCGCCTCGCTCGAAAACAGCGACGAGCGGTCATAGAGCGTCTGCCCCGGCGCGTTGTTGGTGGCCAGCGCGAAGGCCACGGTCGACGGCCCCTGCCCGTCCGGGCGCGGCGGCAGGTCGGTCGGCTGGATCACCACGTATTGCGCGCGGTTCTCGGCGATCCGCGCGGCGTCGGATTCGGGAGTTTCGCGCGCCGTCACGGCGGCAAAGCTCTGCTCGTCGGAGATCGCCGCCGGGGTCACCGGCGTGCCTTCGGGCAATGCGGCAACGGGGGCGGCGGCGGGCGTTCCGCCCAGCGCGCGCGTCGTCGCGGCGGCCAGCGCCTCGGGGCTGTCGCCTGCGTCCAGCGGCGCGGTCGCCACAGGCGCCGCGCGCGGCAGGGTTTCCGGCGTCGCGGCCTCGCGGCTGTCGGGTATCTGCGGGCTGCACGATGCCAGAACCAGGATCGAAAGGCCGATGATCGGGTTGCGCATGTCTGAGCTACCTACCCCATGGATGGTTTGATCGCGGCACTTACCACCATTTCGCCGGTTTGGAAACAAACCCGGCGGCGGCCTCGAGCGCATAGGCGGTATTCAGCATATCGGCTTCTTCCCAGGGCCGCCCGATCAGTTGCAGCCCAAGCGGCAGCCCCTTGGCGTCCAGCCCCGCCGGCACCGAGATGCCGGGCAGCCCGGCCAGGTTCACGGTGACGGTGAAGACATCGTTGAGATACATGCGCACCGGGTCGGCCTCGGCCATCTCGCCCAGCCCGAAGGCGGCGGACGGGGTGGCGGGCGTCAGGATCGCATCGACGCCCTGGTCAAACACCTCGTCGAAGTCGCGCTTGATCAGGGCGCGGACCTTGCGCGCGCGGTTGTAATAGGCGTCGTAGAACCCCGCCGACAGCACATAGGTGCCGATCATCACCCGGCGCTGAACCTCGGGGCCGAAGCCCTCGGCGCGGGTCTTTTCATACATCTCGGTGATGCCGTCACCGGCGGCCAGCTTGGCGCGGTGGCCATAGCGCACCCCGTCATAGCGCGCGAGGTTCGAGGACGCCTCGGCAGGCGCGATCACGTAATAGGCGGGCAGCGCGTATTTGGTGTGCGGCAGGCTGATGTCGATGATCCGCGCGCCGGCATCCTCCAGCATCCTGCGGCCCTCGGCCCACAGCGCCTCGATCTCGTCGGGCATCCCGTCCATGCGGTATTCGCGCGGGATGCCGATGACCTTGCCGCGGATGTCGCCGGTCAGCGCCGCCTCGAAATCCGGCACCGGGATGTCGGCAGAGGTCGAATCCTTCGGATCGTGCCCGGCCATCGCCGCCAGCATGATCGCGGCATCGCGCACCGTTTTGGTCATCGGCCCTGCCTGGTCCAGCGACGAGGCAAAGGCGACGATGCCCCAGCGCGAACAGCGCCCATAGGTCGGCTTCATCCCGGTGATGCCGGTGAACGCGGCGGGCTGGCGGATCGAGCCGCCGGTGTCGGTGCCGGTCGCGGCAAGGCACAGGTCGGCGGCCACCGCGCTGGCCGAGCCACCGGACGAGCCGCCCGGCGTCAGGTCACGCTCGTCGATCTTCCACGGGTTCACCACGTCGCCGTAAACGCTGGTCTCGTTGGACGAGCCCATCGCGAACTCGTCCATGTTGAGCTTGCCCAGCATCACCGCACCCGCGTCCAGCAGGTTCTGGCTGACGGTCGATTCGTATTCCGGCTTGAAGCCTTCGAGGATGCGCGATCCGGCCTGGCTGGCCACGCCTTTGGTGCAGAACAGGTCCTTGATGCCCAACGGGATGCCGCACATCGCCGGCGCGTCGCCGGCCTTGAGGCGCGCATCCGCCGCGCGGGCCTGGTCGCGGGCGATCTCGGGCGTGTGGTGGACGAAAGCGTTCAGCTTGCCCGCGCCCTCGATGGCGCCCAGGCAGGCTTCGGTCAGCTCGACCGCCGTGGTCTCGCCCCTGGCCAGCGCGTCGCGCGCCTCGGCGATGGTCAGTTTGTTCAGATCGCCCATCACTCCACCACCTTCGGCACCGCGAAAAAGCCCTCGCGCGCATCCGGGGCGTTCTTCAGAATCTTCTCGGGATAGCCGCCGTCCGTCACCTCGTCGACCCGGCGCTTCAGCCGCATCGGCGTCACCGAGGTCATCGGCTCGACGCCGTCGATATTGACCTCGTTCAACTGCTCAATAAAGCCGAGGATGGTGTTGAACTCACCCGCCAGCGCCGGCAGCCGGTCTTCCTCGACCTTGATGCGGGCCAGATGCGCCACCTTGCGCGCGGTTTCGATGTCGATGGACATGGGGCCTCCGGTTCAGGTTTCCGCCGCATCGTTTAGCCTTGGCCGCGCCCGCCCGCAAGCATGTGGCGCCGGTAGGTCTCGATCAGCCAGCCCAGCAGCAGCCCGTTGAGAATGTGCCAGACGAAATGCGTGCCAGGCGGCCAGACCGCGCAAAGCGGTGCGTCGAGGGTGCGAAAGGTCAGCGACACGATCAGCAACGCGCCCGCCAGCGCCATGTTGCGCGCGGTATCGGGTGCGCGGCGGCGCAGCGCGACGGCGTAGCCCAAGAGCAGCACCGGCACCGGCGCATAGCCCGCCGACGAGCCAAGCCCGGGGATCAGGGCGAAGAGCGGCACCGTGAGCGCGGCGAAGGGGAAGAAGGCAGCCACCGCCAACGCCGCCAAACGGGGCGAGGCCCCGAGGAAATCCCGTGTCGCCGCGAAGATATAGGCGAGGATGAACAGAAGGATCGGCAGCGTGTCCGCCAGCCCGGCCCAGCGGGTGGCGAATGTGTGAAAAAGGAAAGACCCGATGCCGATTGCGGTCAGAATCGCGATCAAAATGTTGGCATAAGGCAAGCGCGCCCCGCGCAACCGCCACGCCATCACTGCCGCCGCGACCAGGAACGCCAGGTTGGTCGCAGCATTCAGCGGCTCGGCCCAAAAGGCGGCATCCAGCCGTTCGCAATAGCCGTCGACAGGTTCCATCCAGTCCATCCGCCCTCCGCATCCCCCGATTCCGCTGGCCCTCACCGGGTCGCATGTTACCCTTGCCCGGACCAGACCCGAAAACGACCCGGAGGACGACATGAAAATCATCTGGCTTGGCCACGCCGGTTTCCGGCTCGAGATCGAGGACGTGGTGATCCTGCTCGACCCGTGGTTCCAGGGCAACCCGATCTTCCCGGCGCATCGCCGCGACGAGGCGATCGAGGGGGCGACGCATCTGCTCATCACCCACGGCCACGGCGACCACACCACCGACGCGCCGCACATCGCGCGCGAACTGGAGATCCCGGTTGCCGGCATCTACGACCTGATGGAGCAGTGGGGCCAGACCGAGGAGATCGAGACCATCGGTTTCAACAAGGGCGGCACCGTTGACCTGGGCAAGGTCCGCGTGACGATGGTGAACGCGGTGCATTCCTCGTCGATCGAGGGCGAGCACGGGCCGGTCTATGCGGGCACCGAATCGGGCTACATGATCGAGGGCGAAGGCCACGTGATCTATGCCACCGGCGACACCGACATCATGGCCGACATGCAGTGGATGGGCGAGTTGCACAAGCCCGACATCGGCCTGATCTGCGCCGGCGGCGTGTTCACCATGGACATGAAGCGGGCCAGTTGGGCGGCGAAGAAATACTTTGATTTCAAGACCGTGATCCCCTGCCACTACCGCACCTTCCCAGCGCTCGAACAATCCGCCGAGGAAATGGTCAAGGCCCTGCCCGGCGTGAAGGTGATCGAGCCGGAGGTGATGGAGGCGATCGAGATCTGAGGGGAAATCCGGTCGAAACCTTGCCCCGGCAACGTGGCGTTAACGCCTTTGTGCGAAAAAGGTCTTGAGGAGGGATTCGGACGCTTCCGCGCCGATGCCGTCATAGACTTCGGGCGCGTGATGGCATTGCGGATGGCTGAACACACGCGCGCCCTGCGCCACCCCGCCGGATTTCGGATCGGCGGCGCCGTAATAAAGCCGCCTGATCCGCGCAAACCCGATGGCCGCGGCGCACATCGGGCAGGGTTCCAGCGTGACGTACAGGTCGTGGCCCGTCAGCCGCTCCGATCCCGTGGCCGCACAGGCGGCGCGGATCGCCAGCAACTCGGCATGCGCCGTGGGATCGTTCTGCTCGCGCGTCCGGTTGCCCGCGCGCGCCACGATCCGCCCGTCGGGGGCCACCAGCACCGCGCCCACCGGCACTTCGCCGCGCGCTGCGGCGGCGCGGGCCTCGTCCAGCGCCGCGTCCATGTATGAGGTAAAGCCGCTCATCCCCCTGTCATGCCCCGCGATTGCACGCTTGCCAAGTGCGGGCACCGGCCCTAGGCAATCGCCATGAGCAACCGCACCCCCTCCGATCCCCCGAAAGGCGAGCGCATCGCCAAGATCCTGTCGCGTGCCGGGGTCGCCTCGCGCCGCGAGGCCGAGCGGATGATCGAGGCCGGGCGCATCGCCGTGAACGGCAAGACCATAGACTCGCCCGCGCTCAACGTGACCGCCAGGGACAAGATCACCGTCGACGGCAAGCCGATGGACGCGCCGGAACCGCCGCGCCTGTGGCTCTATCACAAGCCGGTCGGGCTGGTGACGACCGAGCGCGACGAAAAGGGCCGCGACACGGTGTTCGCCGCCCTGCCCGAGGACATGCCCCGGGTGATGAGCGTCGGGCGCCTCGACATCGCCTCGGAGGGCCTGTTGCTTCTGACCAATGACGGCGAGATCAAGCGGCGGCTGGAGCTGCCCTCGACCGGCTGGGTGCGCAAGTATCGCGTCCGCGTCATGGGCACCCCGAAGGACGAGGATTTCGCGCCGCTGCGCCGTGGCCTGGTGATCGAGGGCGAGAAGTTTCAGCCGATGGCGGTGTCGCTCGACCGCCAGCAGGGCGCGAACGCCTGGTTGACCGTGGGCATCCGCGAGGGCCGCAACCGCGAGGTGCGCCGCGCGATGGAGGCGGTCGGGCTGGCGGTGAACCGGCTGATCCGGGTCAGCTATGGCCCGTTCCAGCTGGGCGACCTCAAGCCCGGCGCGGTCGAGGAGGTGCGCCCGCGCGTGATGCGCGACCAACTGGGGCTTGAGGCGCCCGCAACCGCCGCCGGCGGCAAGGCCGCGCGCAAACCGGGCGCCAGGTCCGGCCCGAAACCTGGCCCCAAGCCCGGCCCGAAACCCGGCAAGCCCCGGCCAAGGCAGCGTTGATCGCCGCGATTGTTCTGGCAAGCCCGCGCCATCGCCCCTATATCTAACACAACTCGTTTTTCCCGCTCCCGGGGGGTATGGTGTCCGATACTGGCTTGCAGAAACTCGCGTTTTTTCTGCTCATGGCGTTGATCCTTTACGTGTCCATCACCGGGGGCGCGTGATGGCCCAGCGATTTGGTGGGAAATTCAGCCCCGAGGACCGGCCCGCCGGTTCCGAAGCCGACGCCCCGGTGCAGCGCAGCCCGTTCGAGGGTCAGGTGCGCACCAAGGCGGGCGGGCGGGTCAATTTCCTGTTTCTCGCGCCCCTGCCCCTTGCCGTATCCGCCTTTTTCCTCGATCCCGCCGGGCTGGCCATGCGGCTGGTGGCCTTCGGGCTGCTGATCCTCGCCGCCTGGCTGACGCGCGAGGGGATCATCGCGCAGGAGGCCTATGAGGCGCGCAAGATCGCCCGCCGCCCGGCGATGCCGCGCAAGATCGTGGCCTCGATCACCACCGGCGCCGGGCTGGCACTGGCCGGTTTTGCCGGCGGCAGCGTGGTGAACGCGGCGATTTTCGGCGTGCTGGGGGCGGTACTGCACAGCTTTGCCTTCGGTCTCGACCCCCTGAAGAACAAGGGGATGGAGGGCATAGACGAGTTTCAGACCGACCGCGTGGCCCGCGCCGTGGGCGAGGCCGAGAAGCTGCTGGCCGCGATGAAGGATGCCATCCTGCGCGCCCGCGACCGCGAGCTTGAACGGCGCGTCGACAGCTTCCAGGCCACCGCCCGGGCGATGTTTCGCACCATCGAGGACGACCCGCGCGACCTGACCGCGGCGCGCAAGTATCTCAGCGTCTATTTGATGGGCGCGCGGGACGCGACGATCAAGTTCGCCGACATCTACGCCCGCGACCGCAACGCCCAGGCCCGCCGCGACTACATCGCGCTGCTCGACGATCTCGAGGCGAATTTCACCGCCCGCACCCAGAAACTGCTTACCGATGACCGCAGCGACCTCACCGTCGAGATCGAGGTTCTGCGTGAACGACTGGCCCGCGAAGGCGTGGTCACGCCCCGGAATTGAAGGAGAGGAATTGATGTCCGAAGACATTCGCAAACAGGCCGCCGCCACCCTGAAAGAGGTGGAAGAGGTGACCGCCGTGCTGCTGCCGGAACCTTCGACCGCGCTGGTGCCGCTCGAGGACGCGGACAAGCCGACCTCGGCGGAAATCCGCAAGCGGATGGACGAGATCGACATCGCCAACACCCAGTCGATCATCGAGTTCGGATCGGCCGCGCAGGCGGAATTGCAGGTCATCAGCCAGGAGATGCTGCAAGGCGTGCGCAACAAGGATGTCGGCCCGGCGGGCGACAGCCTGCGCTCGATCGTCACCACGATCCGCGGCTTCTCGGTCAGCGAGCTCGACATGCGGCGGCAACGCAGCTTCTGGGAAAAACTCATGGGCCGCGCCGCGCCCGCCGCCAAGTTCATGGCGCGCTACGAAGAGGTGCAGGGCCAGATCGACAACGTCACCGACAACCTGCTCAAGCACGAGCACGCGCTGCTCAAGGACATCAAGTCGCTCGACCTGCTCTATGAAAAGACGCTCGCGTTCTACGACGAGCTTGCGCTCTACATCGCCGCCGGCGAGGCCAAGCTGAAGGAACTCGACGACACCACCATCCCGGCCAAGGAAAAAGAGGTCGAGGCCGCGTCCGAGGATGACGGCGTGATCAAGGCGCAGGAATTGCGCGACCTGCGCGCCGCGCGCGACGACCTGGAGCGCCGGGTGCATGACCTCAAGCTCACCCGTCAGGTGACGATGCAGTCGCTGCCCTCGATCCGGCTGGTGCAGGAAAACGACAAGAGCCTGGTCACCAAGATCAACTCGACGCTGGTCAACACCGTGCCGCTGTGGGAAACCCAACTGGCGCAGTCGGTGACCATCCAGCGTTCGGCCGAGGCCGCGGCGGCGGTGAAAGAGGCCAGCGACCTGACCAACGAATTGCTGACCGCCAACGCCGCCAACCTTCGCGAGGCCAACAAGGTGGTGCGCCAGGAGATGGAGCGTGGCGTGTTCGACATCGAGGCGATCAAGGCCGCCAATGCCGACCTGATCGCCACCATCGAGGAAAGCCTGCAGATCGCCGACGAGGGCAAGGCCCGGCGCGCTGCCGCCGAACAGGAGCTTGAGAAGATGGAGAGCGAGTTGAAGACGGCGCTGAGTTCGGCCAAGGCGCGTGGCGGCAAGACCGGCCACGGCATCGGCGAAGCGGTAAGCGGGTAGGCCCGGATGCGCAACCGGCGGACAGGACTGGCGGCAATGCTGGCGGGGGCGACCCTGCTGGCGGGCTGTGCGCTCGACCCGTCGGGCGCACCCGAAACGTCGCCCGCCGCCCCGGCTCGGCCCGACGCCTCGCTGATCTCGGTGCCCGTCACCGGGGCCAGCGCGGAACTCGCGGACTACTACGCCCGGGTGCAGAACGGGCTGCTGGCGCAGGGTCTTCTGCGCACCGATGGCGGCGGCCCGGACGCGCCGTTCGGCCAGCGCGAATTGGTTCGCAACTTCCTGAAAATCGCCTTCTACGAGGAATATGTCGATGCCGGCGGGCGCCTGGTGGCGCGCGAAAAGGCCAGCCGGATGCACCGCTGGTCCAAGCCGGTGACGATCTCGATCGAATTCGGCGCCTCGGTCGACCATGCCAAGCGCACCCGCGACCGCAACGAGTTCGTCGGCTTCATCCGCAGGCTGGCCCGGGTCACCGGCCACCCGATCCGCGAGACCGAGCCGGAGCGCGCCGACTTTCGCGTCTTCATCGTCAGCGAGGACGAGCGCCGCGCGCTTGGCCCGACGCTGCGCCAGATCATGCCCAACGTCTCGCGCACCGCGGTCAATACCGTGGTGAACTTGCCGCGCTCGACCTACTGCCTGGCCTTCGCCACCGACCCCGAGCAGGACGGCAGCTACGACCAGGCCATCGCGGTGATCCGCGCCGAACACCCGGACCTCTTGCGTGCCTCGTGCATCCACGAGGAAATCGCGCAGGGCCTCGGCCTGTCCAACGACTACGCGCTTGCGCGCCCCTCGATCTTCAACGACGACGAGGAGTTCGGCCTGCTCACCACCCATGACGAGCTTTTGCTCAAGATGCTCTACGACGACCGCCTGCGCCCCGGCATGTCCGAGGCCGAGGCCCGCCCGATCGTGGAGCGCATCGCCGCCGAGTTGATGGGCGGCAACGTATAGGAGACCTGAATGGGCATTTTCGACTTTCTCACCGGCGAATTCATCGACGTCATCCACTGGACCGACGACACCCGCGACACGATGGTCTGGCGGTTCGAGCGTGAGGGCCACGAGATCAAGTATGGCGCCAAGCTGACGGTGCGCGAGGGCCAGTCGGCGGTGTTCGTGCACGAGGGGCAGTTGGCGGACGTGTTCTCGCCCGGGCTCTACATGCTCGAAACCAACAACATGCCGATCCTCACCACGCTGCAGCACTGGGATCACGGCTTCAAGAGCCCGTTCAAGTCGGAAATCTATTTCGTCAACACCACCCGCTTCAACGACCTGAAATGGGGCACGAAAAATCCGATCATGTGCCGCGACCCCGAGTTCGGGCCGGTGCGCATCCGCGCCTTCGGCACCTATTCGGTGCGCGTGACCGATCCGGGCAGGTTCCTGCTGGAAATCGTCGGCACCGACGGCGAATTCACCATGGACGAGATCAGCTTCCAGATCCGCAACATCATCGTGCAGGCGTTTTCGCGCATCGTCGCAGGCTCCGGCATCCCGGTGCTCGACATGGCCGCCAACACCGACGAGCTGGGCAAGCTGGTGGCGGGCGAGATCACCAAGGTGGTGGCCGATTACGGCCTCGAGATCCCCGAGTTCTACATCGAGAACATCTCGCTTCCGCCCGCCGTCGAGGCGGCTATGGACAAGCGCACCTCGATGGGGATCGTCGGCAACCTCGACAGCTACATGAAATTCAGCGCCGCCGAAGCCCTGGGCGCGGAAAACAGCGCCATGGCCGCGTCGATGGGCGCGGGCATGGGCGCGGGGATCGGCATGGGCATGGCGCAGGCCGGCCCCTGGGGCGCCGCCCCCGCCGCCGCCGCACCTGCTGCCGCGCACCCCGCGCCGCCGCCCCCGCCGCCGGTCGAGAAGGTCTGGCACATCGCCGAGAACGGCGCGACCAAGGGGCCGTTTTCCCGCGCCACGATGGGGCAGAAGGCGGGCGCCGGCGAACTCAAGCGCGAAACCCTGGTCTGGACCGCCGGTCAGGACGGCTGGAAACCGGCCGAGGACGTGGCCGAACTGGCCCAGCTTTTCACCGTCCTGCCGCCGCCCCCGCCGCCTGCGGGGTAAGGCCGGGATGCCCGAGGTGATCCGCGCCGCCGACTGCGGCAACTCGCCCAAGAACCAGCGCGCCGAAGAGATCGCGCTGGCGCTTTATGGCGTGGGCGCCCTGCCCGAAGACCAGATCGCGCAAGACGCGGTCTGGGATCGGGCGGCAGGTGCGGTGTCGGGGCGCAGGGCGATCCTTGGAGCCATCGACCCCGACGGCATCGCGCGCGTCGCCATCGACCAGGTGGTGACCCACGGCAAGGCCGGCTCGGTCTCGGGCCGGATCACGCGGGGGGCCGACACGCGGCTCTTCTGTCACGTCATCCGCTTCACCTCGGCCAGCGCCCGCCAGATCGCCCAGCTTGTCAGTTTCGAACATCCCGGAGGCCGGTGACATGGACGACGAAAACCCCCTCGACGTGGTGAAACCCGAGGAAGAACACCGCTTTCCCTGCGATCAATGCGGCGCCGACATGCGCTTTGACGCGGCCGCGGGCCAGTTGACTTGCGACCATTGCGGCAACACCCGCCCGATCGAGGGCCACGGCGGCACCGTGACCGCCATCCAGGAGCTTGATTTCCGCGCCGCGCTCGACGCCAAGCTGCCCGAGGCCGAGATCGAGGAAACCCGGGTTCTGTCCTGCCCCAACTGCGGCGCGCAGGTCGAGTTCGACGCCAACACCCACGCCGCCGAATGTCCGTTCTGCGCCACCCCCGTGGTCACCGACACCGGCACCCACCGGCACATCAAGCCCCGCGGCCTGCTGCCCTTCGCGCTTCAGGAACGCGAGGCGCGTGCCGCCATGACCGACTGGCTGGGGCGGCTGTGGTTCGCGCCAAACGGGCTCAAGGAATACGCCCGCAAGGGCCGCAAGATGCAGGGCATCTACGTGCCGTTCTGGACCTTCGACGCCGACACCAAGTCGAGCTATCGCGGCGAACGCGGCACGGTCTACTATGTCACCAAGACGGTGATGCGCGACGGCAAACAGGTGCAGGTGCAGGAACAGCGCATCCGCTGGTCGCCCCGATCCGGCCGGGTGGCGCGATTCTTCGACGATGTGCTGGTGCTGGCGTCGAAATCGCTGCCCAAGCGCTTCACCGACGGGTTGCAGCCCTGGGATCTGGCCGCGCTGGAGCCGTATCGCCCGGAATACCTCGCCGGCTACCGCGCCGAGGGCTACACGGTCGAACTGCCCGAGGGCTACGACCAGGCGCGCCTCTACATGGACCAGATCATCCTGCGCGACGTGAAATTCGACATCGGCGGCGACCGTCAGCGCGTGCACAGCGTCGACACCACGATTTCCGACGTGACTTTCAAGCACATCCTCTTGCCGGTCTGGCTGGCCGCCTACAAGTATCGCGGCAAGACCTACCGTTTCGTGGTCAACGGGCGGTCGGGCAAGGTGCAGGGCGAACGCCCGTGGTCGGGCTGGAAGATCGCCTTCGCGGTGATCGCCGGGCTGATCGTCGCCGGTATTGTCGGCTATTTCATCGCGCAGAACCAGTGAGATGGGCGACTACGACACGCTTTCCGCCCTCCTCGCCGCGCGCCACTCCTGCCGCGCCTTTCGCCCCGACCCGGTGGACCGCGCCGACATCGAGCGCATCCTGACCGCCGCCCAGCGCGTGCCGACCTGGTGCAATTCGCAGCCCTGGCAGGTTGTTGTGACCTCGGGCGAGGAAACCTACCGCCTGCGCGCGGCCCTGACCGCCGAGGCGGCACGCGCGCCGCAAAACCCCGACCTGCCCTTCCCGACCGCCTACACCGGCGCGCGGCAAGAGCGACGGCGCACCTGCGGCTGGCAACTTTATGCCGCGGTCGGGGTTGCCAGGGGCGACCGCGCCGCCTCGGCCCGCCAGATGATGCAGAACTTCGCCTTCTTCGGCGCGCCGCACGTGGCGCTGATCACTTCGGCGACAGAGCTTGGTGGCTACGGCGCGCTCGATTGCGGCGGCTTCATCACCGGCTTCACCCTCGCCGCGCAGGCACTTGGCATCGCCACCATCGCCCAGGCCGCGCCGGCGGGCTTCTCGCCCTTCCTGCACGACTGGTTCGACCTCGGGCCAGAGCGCATGGTGCTGGCGGTCGTGTCCTTCGGCCATGCCGACCCCGACCACCCGGCCAACAGCTTTCGCACCAGTCGCGCGCCGCTTGACGAATGGGTCACCTGGCGCGGCTGAGGCATGAAAAAGGGGCGGTCGCCCGCCCCCTTCTCTCGCGTCCCGAGGTGCACCTCCCGGTCAGCTTTTCTTGATCTTGATGGTCTTGGCCTCGGCCGATTTCGGTGCGGATTTCGGCACCGTCACGGTCAGAACCCCATCCTTCAGCCCGGCCTCGATCTTGGATGCATCCGCATCCGGCGGCAGCCGGAACGAGCGGCTGAACGACCCGAACTGGCGCTCCGAGAAATACCAAGTCTCGCCCTTCTCCTCGCGCTCGCTTTTCTTCTCGCCGCGGACCTGCACGACACCGTCGTTCACGGTCAGGTCGATGTCCTTTTCCTCCACGCCCGGCAATTCCAGCGTGATGGTATAGACATCCTCGGCCAGCTTGGCATCGGATGCGGGCGACAGGAATTCTGCCAGCCGCGTTCCGAAGGTCTTGAAGGGATCATAGAGCGACGGCCACAGGCCGGATTGCGATTTTTCAACCATGATAGCCTCCTTTCCTATGCTGCATATCTGGGGTCGGGTTTTCGTGTTGTGAAGAGCCTGCGAAACCTTGCCGCAGCCGTGGACGAAGGCCGCGCGCCGGGCTATGTCTGGGCGCTGACATCACAAGGAGCGCCCGATGATCCTCTGCGCAGGCGAAGCCCTGATCGACATGCTGCCGCGCGAAACCCGCGACGGCGAAGCCGCCTTCGCCCCCTATCCCGGCGGCGCGGTCTTCAACACGGCGGTGGCGCTGGGGCGGCTGGGGGCCGACACCGGGTTCTTCTCGGGCATCTCGACCGACCTGTTCGGCCAGCGCCTGGCCGATGCGCTCACCGCCGCGAAGGTCGACGCCAGCTTTGCCCGGCACGGTCCAAGGCCCACCACGCTCGCTTTCGTCACCCTCGAGGGCGGCCATGCCCAATACGCCTTTTATGACGAGAACACCGCCGGGCGTATGCTGACCCCGGGCGACCTGCCCGAGGTGCCCGAGGCAGTCGATGCGCTGTTTTTCGGCGGCATTTCCCTCGCCGTCGACCCCTGCGGCGGTGCCTACAGCGCCCTGATGCTGCGCGAGGCGCCGCGCCGCGTCACCATGATCGACCCCAACGTGCGCCCCGGCTTCATCGCCGAGCCGGACGCCTACCGCGCCCGCATCGACGCGCTTCTGGCGGTGGCCGATATCGTCAAGGTCTCCGACGAAGACCTCGCCTGGCTCGGCCATGATGTCGAGGCGCTCCTGTCGATGGGCGCCCGCCTCGTCTGCCTCACCCGGGGGGCGCATGGCGTGCAGGCGTTCTGGCCCGGCGGCGAGGTTTTCGTGCCCGCGAAACCGGCCGAGGTGGTCGACACGGTCGGCGCCGGCGACACTTTCAACGCGGGGCTTCTGGCCGGGCTGGACCGCGCCGGGCTGCTCGACAAACAGGCGCTTGCCAACCTCACCGAAGAGGGCATCGTCCCCGCGCTCGAGCTTGGCACCGCCGCCGCCGCCATCACCGTCAGCCGCGCCGGCGCCAACCCGCCTTGGGAGCATGAGCTGTGAGGGCGCTGGTCCAGCGCGTCTCCGAGGCCCGCGTGGTCGTCGACGGCGAGACCACCGGCGAAATCGGCCCCGGCCTGATGATCCTGGTCTGCGCCATGGACGGCGACACCGAGGCCCAGGCCGACGCCCTCGCCGCCAAGATCGCCAAGCTGCGCATCTTCAAGGACGATGCGGGCAAGATGAACCGGTCGCTGCTCGACACCGGGGGCGCGGCGCTGGTGGTCAGCCAGTTCACCCTGGCCGCCGACACCTCGCGCGGCAACCGCCCCGGCTTTTCCACCGCCGCGGCGCCGGACACCGGCGAACGCCTCTATGAATATTTCACCGCCCAACTCGCCGCCCAGGGCATCGAGACCGCCCAGGGCCGCTTCGGCGCCGACATGAAGGTCAGCCTGACAAACGACGGCCCGGTCACGATCTGGCTCGAAACCTGAACGCGTCCGGGTTGCGGACATCGAGGGGTCCAAAGCCTATCCGCCGATCCCCAGCTTTGCCTCCAGCGCCGCCATCACCCGCCGATCCTCGTCCGACCAGGCCGCGCGGCGCGACTTGAACAGCACCGCCTGCGAGCGGTGAACCGGCCCGCCCGACAGCACCTTGAGGTGATTGGCCCTCAGCGTCTCGCCGGTCGAGGTGATGTCGGCAATCGCCTCGGCGGTCTCGTTCTTCACCGCCCCCTCGGTCGCGCCCTGGCTGTCGACGAGCTGGTAATCCGCGACCCCGTGTTCGCGCAGCCAGTCGCGCACCAGCCGGTGATACTTGGTCGCGATGCGCAGCCGAAAGCCGTGACGACGCCGGAACTCGGCGGCGATGGCATCGAGATCATCAAGCGTGGTGCAGTCGACCCAGGCGCGCGGCACCGCGATGATCAGGTCGGCATGGCCAAACCCCATCTTGTCCAGCTCCACCACCTTCTGCTGCCAGTTCCCCAGCTTTTCGCGCACCAGGTCCGAGCCGGTGACGCCCAGGTGAATGCGCCCGGCGGCCAGTTCACGCGGGATTTCGCCCGCCGACAGCAGCACCAGTTCCAGCCCCTCGATCCCGAGGGCGGCACCGGCATATTCGCGCTCCGACCCGGTCCGCGCGAGCGTCACGCCGCGCGCGCCGAACCAGTCGAAGGTCTTTTCCATCAGCCGGCCCTTGGATGGCACACCCAGCTTCACCGTCATGCCCCTGCCTCCTCGGCCAGACGCAGCAAAAGCTCGGGCCGGATCACGCCGCCGACCGCCGGTATCTCGCGCCCCTGCCCCAGCACCCGCGTCAGCGCGTCATAGCGCCCGCCGGTCGCCACCGGCGGCAGATCGGGGCGTCCCTCGGCGTAAAAACCGAACACGAAACCGTCGTAATACTCCATCGAGGTGCGCCCATAGGCACCCTCGAAGGCCAGCGTGTCGATATCCACCCCCGCCGCCGCCAGCGCCTCGGCCCGCGCCGCAAACCGGTCCACCGCCGGGCCGATGGCCGGCATGTCGACGGCCAGATCGCGCAGATGCTCGGTCACGTTGGTCATGCTCTCGCTCAGACCCATGAGGTCATCGAGCAGCCCGACCTCCTGGTCCGGGATCGGCGCGGCTTGCATGTCCTCGCGCAGCCAGTCGATCCGCGCGGCGATCTCGGCCTCGCTGCGCAGCCCCACCAGCGGCGCGTCGCAGGCCATCGGGTCGGGTTTGGCCAGCAGGTCCGCGCGCCCCTCGGGCATCGGCGTGCGCCCGGAAAACCGGTCGAGCAGGGTGCGAAACCGGCGCGGCCGCCACAGGTGCCGGAGCAGCGCGGCCTTGCGCCGCTCGGTCGTGGTCAGCCCGGCAATCGCGGCATGAAGCAGCCCCAGGTCGCCGGTCGCCACGCTCAGCCCGTAGGGCGCGAGCACCCGGTGAAACAGCGCAAACACCTCGGCATCGGCCCCCGCCAGCCGCGCCCGGTCAAAAAGCTCATAGCCCACCTGGAAATACTCGGGCGCACGCTCGCTTTCATCCTCCTGCTTGCGAAACACCTCGCCCGCATAGGTATAGCGCGCCGGGTCCGCCCCGTTCGCCATGTGCATCCCGACAATCGGCACGGTAAAGTCGGGCCGCAGCATCGCCTCGCCCATCGCCGGGTCGCTGGTGACATAGGCGCGCGCGCGGATGTCCTCGCCGTAAAGGTCGAGCAGCACCTCCGCCGGTTGCAGGATCGGCGTCTCGACCGGCTGCGCGCCCTCCGCCTCGAAAATCGCCATCAGCCGCGCGGCCTCGGCCCGGATCGCGGCCTTGTCAGCCATCGTCGCCGCCATGCGCCGCGATGATCTTCGCCACTTCCTTTACCAGGTCGCCCCGCGCCACTTCGACTTGCGAGGGGCGTTCCTTCCATTCCTCCAAGGTCGCACTCTCGGCGATCTGCGCGCCCAGGATCAGGTCTTTCACCTGCACCACGCCGCGCGCCTTCTCGTCCGCGCCCTCGATCACCGCCACGGGCGAGCCGCGTTTGTCGGCGTATTTCAACTGGTTGCCGAAGTTCTTGGGGTTGCCGAGATAGACCTCGGCGCGGATACCGGCGGCGCGCAACTCGCCCGCCATCGCCTGGTAATCCGCCATCCGGTCGCGGTCCATCACCGTCACCACCACCGGCCCGCGCGCCTCGACCCCGGCCCGGCCCTTGGCACGAAGCGCGGCCAGCAGCCGGTCGACGCCGATGGAAATCCCGGTCGCCGGCACCGCCTGCCCGGTGAACCGCTTGACCAGATCGTCATAACGCCCGCCTCCCGCAACGCTGCCGAACTGGCGCGGGCGGCCCTTGTCGTCGAGGATCTCGAAGGTCAGTTCCGCCTCGAACACCGGCCCGGTGTAGTAACCAAGGCCGCGCACGACGCTGGGGTCGATGACGATGCGGTCGGGTCCGTAGCCCTGGGCTTCGAGCAGGCCAGAGATCTGTTCGAGTTCTTCAACACCCTCTGCACCAACGCTGGAGTTCTCGACGACCTCTGACAGATACTTCAACATCATTCGGTTACGAGTTGCGAACGCCTCAGTCGAAACACTCAGCTTCTTTGCAACTACGGGGTCACGAGCATCCCGTGCATCTTGGATGTGCGATTTGACGCCTTTGGGCAGGTCTTTCGCTAACTCCAATCCGGCCACAAGGCGGCGATCCACTTCATCGCCTGCCATCAAGAATGCGATCACCGGCCCGGCCTGTTCATCCGACAACCCGACCCCGTCGATATAGGCCCCCGACGCATCCAGTCGCCCCTTGCCCAGCAATTCGCGCACCCCCGCCTCGCCGACCTTGTCGAACTTGTCGATGGTGCGCAGCACGGCGGCGCGGGTGTCGTCCTCTGCGATGCCCGCGACCTCCAGAACCCCGTTCAGCACCTTGCGGTTGTTCACCCGGATCAGGTAGTCGCCGCGCTCGATCCCCACCGCCTCCAGCGTGTCGGCCAGCATCGCGCAGATCTCGGCATCCGCGGCCATGCTCGCCGACCCCACGGTGTCGGCATCACACTGATAAAACTGGCGAAACCGCCCCGGACCGGGCTTCTCATTGCGCCAGACCGGCCCCATCGCATAGCGCCGGTAGGGCGTCGGCAGGTCGTTGCGGTGCTGGGCATAGACCCGCGCCAGCGGCGCCGTCAGGTCATAGCGCAGCGCCAGCCACGTTTCGTCATCGGCCTCCTGCCAGGCAAACACGCCCTCGTTCGGACGATCCACATCGGGCAGGTATTTGCCCAACGCCTCGACCGTCTCCACCGCAGCACTTTCCAGCGCATCGAAGCCATAGCGGTGATAGACCTGCGCGATCCGGTCGAGCATCGCCTTGCGCTCGTCCACATCGGCCCCGAAATAGTCGCGAAACCCCTTGGGCGTCTCGGCCTTGGGCCGGGGCTGTTTCTTGTCCTTGGCCATGATGCGTCCCGTCGTTGCCTCGGGCGCGGTTTATCCCGGCGCGCGCCACGGGGCAAGGCAGAGCGGTTGCCCCTCGCCCCCGCGCCGCCGCAGGGCTATGATCCGCGGCAAAGGAGCCGACAATGGACGACCGTATCACCGCGCTGGAAGAACAGATCGCCCACCTGATCCGCGCGGTCGAAGACCTCTCGGACGTGGTCGCCCGCCAGGACCGCGAGATCGACCGGTTTGGCAAACGCCTGCACCTGCTGATCGAGCGCAGCCTCGAACGCGACACCGAGGCCGAGATCGTGCTGACCGACCAACGCCCGCCGCACTGGTGAGGCCGGGCCGGGGGACGCTGTCCCCCGGACCCCCTGAGGTATTTCGGCCAGAAAGAAAAGCAGATGGTTCAGCGTTTGTTAACTTGGTCGCTACTAAAGTCACGGCACGGTACAGGCTGAGGAGCCGATGACCGTCCAGGAAGAAGTCGGCCCGCACAGCACCTTGACTGTGCGGGTCGCGTTCTTTCTGTCGATTTCTTTCTGGTGCAAATACCTCGGGGGTCTGGGGGCAGCGCCCCCAGGGCCTGCGTGGCCCGAACGCACATGACACCTGCGCGCCCGCAGGGCGCTCCGCTCGGCTCACACCTCGTCGACGTTCACCACGCCGGGCAGCGATTTCAGCGCGCTCTTGACCTGCGGGTTCAAGGGAAAGCTGTCGCCCAGGCTGATGTCGATCTCAAAGGGCAGGTCCGGGTTCGTCAGGCACAGCGACACCTCGCCCGGCCGCGCCGAAGCCGCGCCACCCTGGGTCATCTCACCCGCCCGGGCCAGCATGTCATGCACGTTCGCCACCGCGTCCTCGCGCTCCACGAAGACCCTGAGCGCCATGCCGCCGGCCTGCGCGACCACGTCGTCGACCGGCACCACCGAGCGGCCGATCGGGTCGAACTGGCCGTCGTTGAACCGCGCCTCGAGCGTCATCACCACCGACAGGGTGCGCTCGAACACCAGCCGGCAGGCGTCGAAATCCTTGGCGAACAACGCCATGCCCGCGACCTGCCCGGTCGGGTCGGCGATGTTCATGCGGAAAAACCGGTTGCCCCGGCCCGACTTGCGCTCCTGCAGCGCCGACACCACCACGCCGACCTTGCCGACCGCCGCGCCCGCCTGTTCGGCCCTCTCGCGCAATTCTTCCAGCGTCATCGCCCCCTTGCGCCTGAGCGCCGGCAGGTAGTCGTCGAGCGGATGGCCCGACAGGTAGAACCCGATCGCCTTGTGCTCTTCGGCCAGCCGCTCGTTGGGCAGCCAGTCGGCCACCGGCGCGAGGCGCGGCTCGGGCAGGTCGTCACCCGCCTCGCCGAACAGCGACACCTGGGCCGAGGCGCGCTGCTCGTGGATCGCGGCGGAATAGTTCACCAGCGCGTCGAGCGCGTCGAACACCCGCCGCCGGTTCGGGTCGAGCACGTCGAACGCCCCGGCGCGCGCCAGCATTTCCATCGGGCGCTTGCCGATCCGCTTGAGGTCCACCCGCCGGGCGAAATCAAACAGCGTCACGAACGGCTTGTCGGGGCTGTCCGCGTCGTCCGGGTCCGCCCGGCGCCCCTCGACGATCAGCTTCATCGCCTCGGTGCCGACGTTCTTGAGCGCCCCCAGCCCATAGACCAACCGGCCCCCGGCCACGCTGAACGCCGCCTGCGAGCGGTTCACGCAGGGCGGCACGATCTCGATATCCAGCCCGCGCCGCACCTCCTCGGCATAGATCGCAAGCTTGTCGGTCAGGTGGATGTCGCAATTCATCACCCCGGCCATGAACTCGACCGGGTGGTTGGCCTTGAGCCAGGCGGTCTGGTAACTGACCACCGCATAGGCCGCAGCGTGCGACTTGTTGAAGCCGTAGTTGGCGAATTTCTCCAGAAGGTCGAACACCTCCGACGCCTTGGCCTTGTCCACGCCATTGGCCTCGGCACCGGCGATGAACTTGGGCCGCTCCTTGGCCATCTCGGCGGCGATCTTCTTGCCCATCGCCCGGCGCAACAGGTCGGCGCCGCCCAGTGAATAGCCCGCCATCTCCTGCGCGATCTGCATCACCTGTTCCTGGTAGACGATGATGCCCTGGGTTTCCTCGAGGATGTGGTCGATCAGCGGATGGATCGATTCAAGATCGCGCAGCCCGTTCTTGACCTCGCAATAGGTCGGGATGTTCTCCATCGGGCCGGGGCGATACAGCGCCACCAGCGCCACGATGTCCTCGATGCAGGTCGGGCGCATCCGCCTGAGCGCATCCATCATGCCCGAGCTTTCCACCTGGAACACCGCCACCGTGCGCGCACTGGCATAGAGCTTGTAGGTGGCCTCGTCATCCAGCGGGATCGCGCCGATCTGGTTCTCCGCCCCCTCGGCGGGCTCATAGAGCCTGCGGCCATCCGCCCCGACATGCAGATCGCGGCCCGAGGCGTGGATCAGGTCGATGGCGTTCTGGATCACCGTCAGCGTCTTCAGCCCGAGAAAGTCGAACTTGACCAGCCCCGCCTGCTCCACCCACTTCATGTTGAACTGGGTCGCCGGCATGTCCGAGCGCGGGTCCTGGTAGAGCGGCACCAGCTCGTCCAGCGGCCGGTCCCCGATCACCACCCCGGCGGCATGGGTCGAGGCGTTGCGCAGCAACCCCTCAAGCTGCTGGGCATAGTCCAGAAGTCGCGCCACCACCTCCTCGCGCCGGGCCTCCTCATTGAGGCGCGGCTCGTCGGTGCGGGCCTTTTCGATCGACACGGGCTTCACGCCCTCGACCGGGATGAGCTTGGACAGCCGGTCCACCTGCCCATAGGGCATCTGCAAGACCCGCCCCACGTCGCGCACCGCCGCCTTGGACAGAAGCGCGCCGAAGGTGATGATCTGCGCCACCTTCTCGCGCCCATACAACTCCTGGACGTAGTGGATCACCTCCTCGCGCCGGTCCATGCAGAAGTCGATGTCGAAGTCCGGCATCGACACCCGCTCGGGGTTCAGGAAACGCTCGAACAGCAGGCTGTAGCGCAAGGGATCGAGGTCGGTGATGGTCAGCGCATAGGCCACCAGCGAGCCCGCGCCCGAGCCACGCCCCGGCCCCACCGGGATGTTGTGATCCTTGGCCCATTTGATGAAATCGGCCACGATCAGGAAATAACCCGGAAAGCCCATCTGCTCGATGATGCCCAGTTCGAAATCGAGCCGCGCCTCATACTCCGCCACCGGGGCGGCATGCGGGATCACCTCGAGCCGCGCGGCCAGCCCCGCCTTGGCCTGACGGCGCAACTCCTCGACCTCGTCATCGGCGAATTTCGGCAGGATCGGGTCGCGTTTCTCGACCTTGAAGGCGCAGCGCCGGGCGATCTCGACGGTGTTTTCCAGCGCTTCCGGCAGGTCCGCGAACAGCGCCGCCATTTCCTGCGGCGACTTGAAGTAATGCTGCGGCGTCAGCCTGCGGCGCGGCTCCTGCTGGTCGACATAGGCGCCCTCGGCGATGCAGATCAGCGCATCATGCGCCTCGTAGAGTTTCGATTTCGGAAAATACACGTCATTGGTCGCAACGATCGGCAGGCCCATCGCATAGGCCATGTCCAGAAACGGCCGCTCGGTCATCGCCTCGGCCTCGGGCAGGTTGCCGCCCTCGCCCGGATGGCGCTGCAATTCGACATAGGTGCGGCCCGGATAGATCGCCGCGAATCGCTCCAGAAGCTCTTGCGCGCGCGGCGCCTGCCCGGCCCGGATCAGCCGCCCGACCGGCCCGGCAGAACCGCCCGTCAGGCAGATCAGCCCGGCACTATGCGCCGCAAGCTCATCCACCGTCACCTGCGGCAGCTCGCCACCGGCATCGAGATAGAGGCAGGAATTCAGCTTCAGCAGGTTGAGATACCCGGCCTCGTTCTGGGCCAGCAGAACCACCGGCGCGGGCGCGCGCGCGGCCTCGCCCGGGGCCCCCGGATCGAATGCGACCGAGACCTGACAGCCGATGATCGGCTGCACCCCTGCCGCCGCCGCACCCTCGGAAAACTCGAGCGCGCAGAACATGTTATCGGTGTCGGTCACGGCCACTGCCGGCATGTTCAGATCGGCGCACAGCCCCGGCAGCTTCTTGACCGGCACCGCGCCCTCAAGCAGCGAATACTCGGTGTGAACACGCAGGTGAATGAATCGCGGAAGGCTCGACATTGGGCCAGTCTAGGCCCGCGCGCCGGGCGTTGAAAGCGGCTTTGCCAGCCCGGCCCCGGTCCCGCCCGCCACGGCCCGACGCGGCTTGCACCCTGCGACATTTTGCGCATAGGGTTGGGAAAAACGGCCCCGCCCTTCTCCACCGCATCGAAGGGAGCCCCGGGGGACGATAGGGTAAAGCGGCAAGGACTTGCATGGATATCGCGTTTCTTCTGAACGGAGAGACTGTGTCTTTGCGCGATGTCGCCCCGACGACGACCGCGCTCGATTGGCTGCGCGACAGCGCGGGGCTGACCGGCACCAAGGAAGGCTGCAACGAAGGCGACTGCGGCGCCTGCACGGTGATGGTGACGGACACCACCGGCACCCGCGCGCTCAACGCCTGCATCCTGTTTCTGGCACAGCTCGACGGCAAATCCCTGACCACGGTCGAGGGTCTGTCATCGCGCGACGGCACCCTGCACCCGGTGCAGACCGCGATGATCGAACAGCACGGCTCGCAATGCGGCTTCTGCACGCCCGGCATCGTGGTGTCGCTGGCCGCGGGCCAGATCATGGGCGAGACCGACCATGACCGGCAGTTGTCGGGCAACCTGTGCCGCTGCACCGGCTATGCCCCCATCGTGCGCGCCGCCAAGGTCGCCGCGCGCCAGCCGGTGCCCGCGTGGCTGGACGGCATCCCCTCCGGGCCGGGCGTGTCGCCGGGGATGGGCTCGCGCGCCCTGCCGCGCACTGCCGATGCGCTGGCCCGCACCCTGATGGAACATCCCTGGGCCACGCTGGTGGCCGGCGCCACCGATGTCGGGCTTTGGGTCAACAAGGACATGCGCGACCTGGGCGAGGTGATCTTCGTCAGCCAGATCGAGGAAATGCGCCGGATCGAGACCGCGCCCTACATGATCCGCATCGGCGCCGCCGCCTCGGTCGAGGCGCTGAGGCTGGCGATGCAGGGCCCGCATCCGCAGTTCGCCGCCATGCTGGCCCGCTTCGCCTCGGCCCAGGTGCGCGCCGCGGCCACGGTCGGCGGCAACATCGCCAACGGCTCGCCGATCGGCGACACGCCGCCGCCGCTGATCGCGCTCGGCGCGACGCTTCTGCTCCGGCGCGGCGACGACCGGCGCGAATTGCCGCTTGAGGAGTTCTTTCTCGACTACGGCAAGCAGGACCGCCAGCCCGGCGAGTTCGTCGAGGCCATCACCCTGCCGCGCGAACCGGGCGGGCCGCCGGATCGGCTGAAGGTCTACAAACTGTCCAAAAGGTTCGATCAGGACATTTCCGCGGTGCTGGGCGCCTTCAATATCGCCGTTGAGGATGGAAAAGTGACATCCGCCCGGATCGCCTTCGGCGGCATGGCCGGCGTGCCCAAACGCGCAGGCGCGGTCGAGGCGGCGCTGGTCGGGCAGGACTGGAGCCGCGAGACGGTCGAGGCCGCGATGGCCAGGTTCGACGAGGATTTCACCCCGATGAGCGACATGCGCGCCAGCGCCGACTACCGGCGCGAGGCCGCCGCCAACATGCTGCTGCGCGCCTGGCTCGAGGATCAGGGCCAGGCCGTGTCGGTGCACGAGGTGCAGCCATGAGCGTCGGCAAACCCCTGGCCCACGACAGCGGCCCTTTGCACGTCACCGGCGCGGCGCGTTATGTCGACGACATCCCGGTGCCGGCGGGCACGCTGCACGTGGCCTTCGGCCTGTCGCATGAGGCGCGCGGCACCATCGCCGCGATGGACCTGAGCGAGGTGCGCAGCACCCCGGGCGTGGTCGCGGTCCTGACCGCCAACGATCTCGACCGCCCGGTCGACGTGTCGCCCTCGGCGCATGACGAACCGCTCCTGTCCACCGGCGAGGTGCATTATCACGGCCAGCCGATCTTTCTGGTCATCGCCACCAGCCACCGGATCGCCCGCGCCGCCGCGCGCCGCGCCAGGGTCGAGATCACCCCGCGCCCGGCGGTCCTGACCATCGACGACGCGCTCGAGGCCGGCACCTATTTCGAGGGCGGGCCGGTGGTCTGGACCCGCGGCGACATCAAGTCGGCGCTGGAGGCCGCGCCGCGCATCGTCGAGGGCCAGATCGAGATCGGCGGGCAGGAGCATTTCTACCTCGAAGGCCAGGTCGCGCTGGCCCTGCCGCAGGACGATGGCGGCATGGCCATCGCCGCGTCGACCCAGCACCCGACCGAGATCCAGCACAAGGTCGCCGACGCGCTCGGCCTGCCGATGAGTGCGGTGCGCGTCGAGACACGGCGCATGGGCGGCGGCTTCGGCGGCAAGGAAAGCCAGGGCAACGCGCTGGCGGTGGCCGCGGCCATCGCGGCGGCGCGCACCGGGCGGCCCTGCAAGATGCGCTATGACCGCGACGACGACATGGTGATCACCGGCAAGCGCCACGATTTCCGCATCCGCTATCGCGCCGGGGTCGACGAGGACGGCAAGCTGATCGGCGTCGAGTTCGAGCAGTTCGTGCGCGCCGGATGGTCGCTGGACCTGACGCCGCCGGTGGCGGACCGCGCCATGCTGCACGCCGACAACGCCTATTTCATCCCCAACATGCGCATCGTCAGCCTGCGCCTGCGCACCAACACCGCGTCGGCCACCGCCTTTCGCGGCTTTGGCGGGCCGCAGGGGGTTCTGGGCATCGAGCGGGTGATGGACCACATCGCGCATGAGTTGGGCATGGACCCGCTCAAGCTGCGGCTGGCCAATCTCTACGCCAAGTCGGGCAAAGACGAGACCCATTACGGCCAGCCGGTCAAGGGGTTCGAACTTGCCGACATCATCGGGTCACTGGCGGAGTCGTCGGACTATCACAAGCGCCGCGCGGCGGTGGCCGCCTTCAACGCCGAAAACGACGTGCTCAAGAAGGGCATCGCGCTGACCCCGGTCAAGTTCGGCATCAGCTTCACGCTCACCCACCTGAACCAGGCCGGCGCGCTGGTGCATGTCTACCAGGACGGCTCGATCCACCTCAATCACGGCGGCACCGAGATGGGCCAGGGCCTGAACCAGAAGGTCGCGCAGGTCGCCGCCGAGGGCTTCGGCGTGGGTCTGGGCAGGGTGCGCATCACCGCCACCGACACCGGCAAGGTGCCCAACACCTCGGCCACCGCGGCCTCGTCCGGGTCGGATCTGAACGGCATGGCGGTCAAGGCCGCCTGCGACGAGATCCGGGGGCGGATGGTTCGATTCCTGGCAGAAACCCACGGGTTGAAGCCGAAATCCATCCTGTTCAAGGATGGAAAAGTGCATCTTGGCAACCAGCGCCTGCGCTTTGTCGAGGCGGTTCAGGAATGCTATATGGGCCGCGTCAGCCTGTCGGCCACCGGCTTTTACAAAACCCCCGAGATCACCTGGGACCGGGTCGCCGGCAAGGGCCATCCGTTCTACTATTTCGCCAATGGTGCTGCGGTGACCGAGGTGGTGATCGACCGGCTGACCGGCGAATACCGCATCCTGCGCGCTGACATCCTGCACGATGTCGGCACCAGCCTGAACCCGGCCATCGACATCGGCCAGATCGAGGGCGGCTATGTCCAGGGTGCGGGCTGGCTGACCACCGAGGAACTGGTCTGGGACGACAAGGGGCGGCTGCGCACGCACGCGCCCTCGACCTACAAGATCCCCGCCTGTTCCGACCGCCCGGCGCAGTTCCACGTCGCCCTCTGGGGCCGCAAGAACCACGTGCCGACCATCTACCGCTCCAAGGCGGTGGGCGAGCCGCCGCTGATGCTGGGCATCTCGGCGTTCCTGGCGCTGTCGGACGCGGTGGCGGCCTGCGGCGAGGTCTATCCGGCGCTCGACGCGCCCGCCACGCCGGAACGGGTGATGATGGCCGCCAAGCGGGTGGCCGGATGAGCCTTGAGCGCGACACCCTTGCCCGCGCGGTGGCCGAACACGGCCCGGTGGCGCGGGTCGTGGTCGCGGATGTGCAGGGCTCGACCCCGCGCGAGGTGGGCGCGGCGATGCTGGTCTGGGCCGACGGGCAGCACGGCACCATCGGCGGCGGGGCGCTGGAATACGAGGCCGCGGCCAAGGCCCGCGCCCAACTGACCGAGGGCCGCGCGCACGCCTTGCACCGGGTGCCGCTGGGGCCGGGGCTGGGGCAATGCTGCGGCGGCGCGGTCACGCTGCTGACCGAGGTCTGGGACGAGGACGGCCCCGCCGCCCTGACCGGCCCGCTCTACGCCCGCCCCGTTCAGGGCGACAGGCCCGAACCGCTCGCCGTGGCACGCCTGCGCGCGCAGGCGCGAGCGTCGGGCGCGCGCCCGGCGGCCACCCTCACCGAAGGCTGGTTCATCGAGCCGATCAGCGCCGCCAAGACCCCGCTCTGGATCTGGGGCGCAGGCCATGTCGGGCGCGCGCTGGTCGCGGTCATGGCCCCCCTGCCCGACATCGCGATCACCTGGGTCGACACCGGGCCGGAGCGGTTTCCCGACGATATCCCCGAGGGCGTCACCGCCCTGCCCGCCCCCGAGATCGCCGCCGCCGTCCGCCTCGCGCCGACCGACGCGCATCACATCGTGATGACCTATTCGCACCCGCTCGACCTCGCACTTTGCGACGCGCTGCTGACCCACGGCTTTGCCGGCGCCGGGCTGATCGGGTCCGACACCAAGCGCGCGCGGTTTCGCTCGCGGCTGGACAAACTGGGCCACCGGGGCCAGGACATCGCCCGCATCGACTGCCCGATCGGCGACAAGAGCCTGGGAAAACACCCGCAGGCCATTGCGGTGGGGGTGGCGCGGGAACTACTGTCGAGGCTGGCGCAGACACGAGCCGGAAAGGCCGCGCCGGGGGATAACAGGGGGGACGGGAGAGATGACACAGGCGCTGTTGACGCTTGAGGGGCTGACCAAGGCCTATCCCGGGGTGGTCGCCAACAACGACATCTCGTTCGAAATCGGCCACGGCCAGGTGCACGCGCTGCTGGGCGAGAACGGCGCGGGCAAGTCGACGCTGGTGAAAACCATCTACGGGCTGGTGAAACCCGACGCCGGCCGGATGACCCTCGACGGCCGCCCCTATGCCCCCGCCAACCCGCGCATGGCCCGGGCCGAGGGCGTGGCGATGGTGTTCCAGCATTTCAGCCTGTTCGACGCGCTGGACGTGGCCGAGAACATCGCGCTCGGCATGGACAACCCGCCGGGGCGGCGGCAACTGGCCGCCCGGATCACCGAGGTCAGCGAGGCCTACGGCCTGCCGCTCGACCCGCACCGCATCGTCGGCGATTTGTCGGCGGGCGAACGCCAGCGGGTCGAGATCGTCCGCTGCCTGCTGCAGAACCCCAAGCTCCTGATCATGGACGAACCGACCAGCGTTTTGACCCCGCAGGAGGTCGACATCCTGTTCAAGACCCTGCGCAAGCTGGCCGCCGAGGGCACCGCGATCCTCTATATCTCGCACAAGCTCGAAGAGATCCGCAGCCTGTGCGAACACGCCACCGTGCTCAGGCTGGGCGAAGTCGTCGCCGATTGCGACCCGCGCCAGCAATCGGCCCGCGACCTGGCGGAACTGATGGTCGGCACCACGCTGCACACCCCCTCGCGCGAGGCCGGTGCGCCGGGCGAGGTGCTGCTGGAAGTCACCGGCCTCAGCCTGCCCGCCCCCACCGATTTCGGCACCGCCCTGCGCGACGTGGGCTTTTCGCTCTGCGCCGGCGAGGTGCTGGGCATCGGCGGCGTCGCCGGCAACGGCCAGGACGAATTGCTGGCGGCCCTGTCGGGCGAGCGTCTGGCGCCCGCCGGCACCATCCGCCTGCGCGGCAAGGACGTGGGGCGTCTGCCGCCCAACGCGCGCCGTGCGCTCGGCATCCTCGCCGCGCCCGAAGAACGCCTCGGCCATTCCGCCGCGCCGGAAATGAGCCTGACGGAAAACGCGCTCCTGACCGGCGCGGTGCGCGAAAAGCTGATCAGCAACGGCTTCATCTCCTGGCCCCGCTCGCGCAGCTTTGCCCAGCGCATCATCGAGGGCTTCGACGTGCGCACCCCCGGCCCCGAGGTCGCGGCAGGGGCGCTTTCCGGCGGAAACCTGCAGAAATTCGTGATCGGACGCGAGATCCTGCAAGCCCCCGACATCTTCGTGGTCAACCAGCCGACCTGGGGCGTCGACGCCTCGGCGGCGGCGGCGATCCGGCAGGCGATCCTTGATCTTTCGGCCAAGGGCGCGGGCGTGGTGGTGATCAGCCAGGACCTGGACGAATTGATGGAAATCTCCGACCGCTTCACCGCCCTGAACGAGGGCCGACTGGCCCCGATCCGCCCGGCCAAGGGGCTGACGACCGAGGAGATCGGCCTGATGATGGGCGGCGCGCATGACATGGAAGTGGCGCATGTCGAAACCCTCGCGGAGGTGGATGCATGAGCCTGATCCGGCTGGAAAAACGCCCCGCCCCCTCGGCCCTTCTGTCGGCGGCGACGCCGGTGCTGGCGGTGATCGCCACGATGATCGCGGGCGGGGTGATGTTCTGGGCGCTGGGCGCCAACCCGTTCGAGGCGATCCGCACGATCTTCTGGGACCCGCTCTTTGACCCGACCTTCGGCGCCTATTCGCGCCCGCAGCTCTTGGTCAAGGCAGGGCCGCTGATCCTGATCGCGACCGGGCTGGCGCTGGGCTTTCGCGCCGGTATCTGGAACATCGGGGCCGAGGGGCAATACATCATGGGCGCCATCGTCGGCGCGGGCGTGGGGCTTGCGCTCTATCCGACCGAGACACGCTGGCTGTTTCCCCTGATGGTGGCCGCCGGCGCAATTGGCGGCTGGGCCTGGGCGATGATCCCGGCGTTCCTGAAAACCCGCTTCGGCACCAACGAGATCCTGGTCAGCCTGATGCTGGTCTATGTCGCCGAGAACATCCTCGCCAGCGTGTCGTCGGGCCTGTTGCGCAACCCCGAGGGCCACGGCTTTCCCGGCTCGCGCAATCTGGCGCGCGATTTCCCGGCGGCCTCCAACCCGGAACTGATCGCGGGCACCGGCATGCACTGGGGCGTGGTCGCGGCCTTCGCGGCGGTGATCTTCGCCTATGTGCTGATGACCCGGCACCGCATGGGCTTTGCGATCCGGCTGGCGGGCGAGGCGCCGCGCGCGGCCCGCTTTGCCGGCGTCAACCCGGCCCGCCTCGTGCTGTTCTCGCTGGGCACCGCCGGGGCCTTCGCGGGCGCGGCGGGGTTTTTCGAGGTCTCCGGCCCCGCCGGGCAGATCTCGATCGACTTCAACTCGGGCTACGGTTTCACCGCGATCATCGTGGCCTTCCTCGGCCGCCTGCACCCGGTCGGCATCCTGCTGGCAGGGCTTCTGATGGCGCTGACCTATATCGGCGGCGAGCTGGCGCAACTGATGCTGACGATGCCCGCCGCCGCAATCCAGTTGTTCCAGGGGATGCTGCTGTTCTTCCTGCTGGCGATGGACGTGTTCGCGAACTACCGCCTGCGCTTCGGCACCCCGGAGGTGGCGTGATGGACCTCGGACAGATCAACCCGATCCTTCTGATCGCCTCGCTGATGGTCGCCTCGACTCCGATCCTGCTGGCCGCGCTGGGCGAGCTTGTGGTGGAAAAGGCGGGCGTCTTGAACCTGGGCGTCGAGGGCATGATGATCACCGGCGCGGTGGTGGGCTTTGCCATCGGCGTGAACACCGGCGCCCCGCTCATGGGCTTTGGCGCGGCGGCGCTGGCGGGGGCGGCGCTGTCGCTGCTGTTCGGCTTCATCACCCAGATCCTCAAGTCCAACCAGGTCGCCACCGGCCTGGCGCTGACGTTGTTCGGCATCGGCCTGTCGGCCCTGATCGGCAAGCCCTACGTCGGCATCAAGGCCCCCAGCTTTCCCAGGCTCGACATCCCGCTCCTGTCCGACATCCCGGTGCTCGGTCCGATCCTGTTTCGCCACGACCTCATGGTCTACGTGTCGCTGGCGCTGGTGGTGGCGGTCTGGCTGATCCTGGCGCGCACCCGTGCCGGGCTGATCCTGCGCGCGGTCGGCGAGAACCATGCCGCCGCGCATGCGCTGGGCTACAAGGTGGTGCGCGTGCGCCTGGCCGCGATCGCCTTCGGCGGCGCGCTGGCCGGGCTTGGCGGCGCCTATGTCAGCCTGGTGCGCGTGCCGCAATGGACCGAGGGCATGACCGCCGGGGCCGGCTGGATCGCGCTGGCCATCGTGGTCTTCGCAAGCTGGCGGCCGTGGCGGGTGCTGCTGGGCGCCTACCTCTTCGGCGGCGTCACCGTGCTGCAACTCAACCTTCAGGCCGCCGCGGCGCAGTTCCCGCTGGCGAGCCTGCCGATCATCGCGCTGCTGGTCCTGTTCTGGGATTCGATGTCGCAGCAGCGCAGGGGCCTGCCCCTGTCGACCCGGCGCAAGGTCGTCTACCTCGCGGTGGTGCTGGTGTGCCTCCCGGCCACGTTCCTGTGGTGGAACGTCTGGACCACCTTCAAGGTCGAGTTCCTTTCGATGTCGCCCTACCTTGTCACCATCCTCGTGCTGGTCCTAATCTCGGTGCGCGGCACCCACGGCGCACCGGCTTCGCTCGGGCGCGTGTTCCACGCCTCGACATGACCCAGGACGATACCCGATGACCCACCCCAACCAACAACGGAGAAAGACATGAACATCACCAGATCCCTTCTGGCCGGCGCCGCGCTCGCGCTCGGCCTCGCCGGAACGGCGGCGGCCGAAAGCCACGGCGGCCCGGTCAAGGCCGGCTTCATCTACGTCGGCCCGGTCGGCGACGGCGGCTGGACCTATGAACACGACCAGGCCCGCCTCAAGCTCGAAGAGCATTTCGGCGACGCGGTCGAGACCATCTACCAGGAAAGCGTGCCCGAAGGCGCCGACGCCGAGCGCGCCATCACCCAGATGGCGCTGTCGGGTGCCGACATCATCTTCACCACCTCGTTCGGCTTCATGGACGCCACCGTCGCGGTGGCCGAGAAGTTCCCCGACATCAAGTTCGAGCACGCCACCGGCTACAAGATGGCCGACAACCTGGCGGTCTATTCGGCCCGCTTCTACGAAGGCCGCGCGGTGCAGGGTCTCATCGCCGGGCACATGACCGAATCCAACATCGTCGGCTATATCGCCTCGTTCCCGGTGCCCGAGGTCATTCGCGGCATCAACTCGGCCTACCTGCACGCCAAGGAGGTCAACCCGGACGTTCAGTTCAAGATCATCTGGGCCTACACCTGGTTCGACCCGGCGAAAGAGGCCGACGCCGCCAAGGCGCTGATCGAACAGGGCGCCGACGTGATCCTGCAGCACACCGATTCGACCGCGCCGCAGGCCGCCGCCCAGGCCGCGGGCAACGTCATCACCTTCGGCCAGGCCTCGGACATGTATGAATACGCGCCGACGCCGCGGGTCTCGTCGATCATCGACAACTGGGCGCCCTACTACATCGAGCGCGTGCAGGCCGTGATGGACGGCACCTGGGAAAGCAGCAACACCTGGGACGGCATCGGCCCCGGCATGGTCGGGATCGGCGAGATCACCGATGCGGTGCCGGCCGACGTGAAGGCCGAAGCCGAGGCGCTGCGTGACGCGATCGCGGCGGGCGACTACCACCCGTTCACCGGCCCGATCAACAAGCAGGACGGATCGGCCTGGCTGGCCGAGGGCGAGATCGCCGATGACGCCACCCTCGCGGCGATGGATTTCTTCGTCGAAGGCATCACCGCCGAAATCCCGAACTGATCCGATCACCCGGCACGACCCTAGGCCCCGCCACCCCGGCGGGGCCTTTTTCATCGCCGCTCACGCCCGGCCAGCGTGCAACGTTCGGCTCGGGTCAGCATCACCCCGGACCAAGACGCGTAAACCTGCTATACTGGGCGTCACCCGAGTCGGGAGGGTGAGATGATACCAACATCATCGCTTGCCGGTTTCGCCTTCATCGCGATGTCGGCCCTCGCGACCCCCGCCCATCCCGGTGCCAACCTCGACTGCGACGCCTATGCCGCGGCAGCGGTCGCCCAGCAGGAGCGCAACATCGCGCTCGGCTGCGGCTATCGCGGCGGCGGCTGGAGCACGGACTTCGCCGGCCACCGCACCTGGTGCCTGCAGGACAACGTCCGCATGGCCGACCTGACCGAAGAGGATGGCGACCGCACCGGGGCGCTGGACATCTGTCTGGCCAAGGCCCGGGCCTGCGATGCCTACGCCGACCTGGCGCTGCAGCAAAGCCGCCTGAACGACGAGGCCGGCTGCGGCCAGACCGGCGGACGCTGGTCGCCGGACGTGGCCGGGCACCGCGCCTGGTGCATGACGGCCCCGCCCGAGGCCAGCAGCGCCGAAATGGACCTGCGGCGCAGCATACTGCAATCCTGCGCCGCCATATCCGGCGATGACGCCCAACTCGCCACCGTCGATATGCAGTCCGCCCTGCAAAAACAGCAGCAGACCCTGCAGATGCTGACCAACATCGCCAAGGCCATGAACGACAGCAAGATGAGCGTGATCCGGAAAATCGGCGACTGAAAGCCGCGGCCAAGGCCCGGGCACATAACCATGCCCCGGCTCACCGCCCCCCCCTGCGCCTTCATCTTGGTGCGAAATACTCCTGCCGGAGGCCCCCGAGGGCGCGCCCGCGCCCGAGACATCATGCGCGCCGCAGGCGCTCCATCTGGTGGCCTCAGCCCTCGCGCGCCGGCATCAGGGCCTTGATCACCTCGGGCACCACCACCAGCGGCAGCGCCAACAGCCCGATCAGCCCCCACTGGTCCCAGCCTAGCGGCACGGTGCGCAACAGCACCTGCATCGGCGGCCAGTAGACCGCCGCCAGTTGCGCCCCCACCATCGCCAAGAGCGCCAGGATCAACAGCCGGTTCGAGAACCAGCCGATCCGCCAGTTGGTGTGGTGAAACGCCCGGAACGCGAACACCGAGACCTTCTCGAACAGCACCATCGCGGTAAAGGCCGCGGTGCGCGCCAGGTCCTCGCCCATCGGCAGAAAGGTATAGAAGATCCACAGGCTCGCGCCGCCGGTATAGGTGCCGAAGGCCAGGATCATGCCCAGCCCGGCGCGGCCCAGAACGCTCTCGCGCTTGGCGCGGGGCGGGCGCTTCATGGTGCCGGGCGTCGCCTTCTCCAGCCCCAGCGCCACCGCCGTCACCCCGTCGGTGATCAGGTTCATCCACAGGATCTGGGTGGCCAGAAAGATCAGCGGCCCGCCGATCAGGATGTTGACCATCAGCGCCACCACCTCGCCCGCGTTGGAACTCAGCAGGTAGCGGACGAATTTTCGCACGTTGTCGAACTGCCGCCGCCCCTCGCGGATGGCGCGCACGATGGTCGAGAAATTGTCGTCCAGCAGCACCAGATCCGAAGCGTCCCGCGCCACGTCGGTGCCGCGCTGGCCCATCGCCACGCCGATATCGGCCTGCCTCAGTGCCGGGGCGTCGTTGACCCCGTCGCCGGTCATCGCCACGATCTGCCCCTGGCCCTGCAACATCCGCACGATGCGCATCTTGTGGACCGGCTCGGTGCGCGCGAACAGCACGTTGCCGCGCAGCGCCGCGTCGAGGGCGTCGTCCGCCATCTCCTCGACATCGCGCCCGGTCAGGACCGTGTCGACCTCGAGTCCGACCATCCCCGCCACCGCGCGCGCGGTCTCGGCCCCGTCGCCGGTGATCATGATCACCCGGATACCGGCGCCTTTGGCGGCGGCGATCGCGCCCTTCACCTCGGGGCGCGGCGGGTCCATCAGCCCGACAAAGCCCAGGAAGGTCAGGTCGTCCTCGTCGCGCGGCGCGGTCGCGTCGGGTTGCACACGCCGGGCCAGCGCGATCACCCGCGCACCCTCGGCCGCCACCGCCTCATAGGCGGCGACGATCCGGGCGCGGCTGTCCGGGTCCATCTCGCGGTCCTCGCCCGCCTCGCGGTAGCGGGTCGAACGCTCGACGATCCGCTCCGGCGCGCCCTTGACGTGCAGCACCCAGTCCTCGCCCGCGCGGTCCCCCGCCGTGACCACCGACATGCGCTTTCGCTCCGAGGAAAACGGCAGTTCCGCGACCACCGGGTCGCCCTCGGGCAGCGGGCACCAGCCCTTGTAGGCCAGCGTCATCAGCGCCGCCTCGGTCGGGCTGCCGACGGTGACCCAGTCGTCGCCCTCGCGGGTCAGCTTGGCCCGGTTGCACAAGAGCGCCGCCGACAGCAGGTCGCACAGGTCGCGGTCGTCCCCGGCGCGCACCCGCGCGCCGTCCGCCGTCTCGATATGCCCCGCCGGGTCATAGCCGCCGCCGGTCACGGTATAATCCGCCCCCGCCGTCCAGATCCGGGTCGCGGTCATCTTGTCCTCGGTCAGCGTCCCGGTCTTGTCGGTGCAGATCACGCTGGCCGCGCCCAGGGTCTCGACCGCCTGCAGCCGCCGGGCCAGTGCCTGCTGGCGCACCATCGCCCCCGCCCCCAGCGCCAGCGTGATCGTGACCACCGCGGGCAGCCCCTCGGGCACGATCGAGACCGCCAGCGACAGCGCCATCATGAACAACTGGTGCAGCCCGAGCCCGGTATAGAGCCCCGCCGCCACCACCAGCGCCGCCAGCCCCAGCGCCGCCAGCGTCAACTGCCGCGCCAGGCGTTCAAGCACCTGTTGCAGATGCGTGGTCTTTTCGCCCACTTCGGTGGTCAGCGTCGCGATCTCGCCGAACCGGGTGTCCCGCCCGGTCGCGGTGACCTCGCCCTCGGCATGGCCCGCCACCACCGAGGTGCCCATGTAGAGCCGCGCCTCGGGGTCGTCGGGGGCTTTCGACACCGGCAGGCTCTCGCCGGTCAGCGCGCTTTCATCGACCCGAAGCTGCACCGCGCCGGTCAGCCGCACATCCGCCGGCACCTTGTCGCCCGCCGACATCAGAACCACGTCGCCCGGCACGATCTCGCGGGTGTCGAGCACCGTCTCGGCCCCGTCGCGGATCACCCGCGCATGGGCGGCCAGCATCGAGCGCAGCGCATCGATCGCGGTCTCCGCCCGCCATTCCTGCACGAAACCCAGCACACCGTTCAGAAGCACAACGAGGCCGATAGCAACGGCATCGATCACCTCGCCCAGCGCCAGCGCGATGCCGGCGGCGACGATCAGGATGACCACCAGAAGCCCGGTGAACTGGCGCGCGAGAATGGCCAGCGGCGAGACCTTCCTGGCCTCGCCCAATTCATTGGGGCCGTGCTTTTTCAGACGCGCGGCGGCCTCGGCCGTACTCAACCCGATCTTTTGTGCGTCCGGCATCGCGCCCCCTCGTTTCGTCGTCACAGATAGACAACCGCGCGGCGGCGCGAAAGGCGGGTGCGCTCAGTGGCCGCGGAGAATCGCCGCCGGATCGCGCCCCGCCGCCCGCCAGGCCGGGCCCAGCGTTCCGATCAGCCCGATGCCGATGCCCAGCGCCAGCGCGCGCAGGATCGTCGCGGTCTCGACCACCGGCACCACGAACCCGGCCACCGCCGGGGCCGAAGTGATGCCCCAGGCCGCCGCGATCCCGACCCCCACGCCCAGGACCGAGCCGATCAGCGTCAGCACCATCCCCTCGACAATGAGGCACAGGATGATCCGGCGGCGCGGCCAGCCGACCGCGCCCATGATGGCGATCTCGCCCCGGCGCTCGTTCACCGCCATCGCCATGGTGTTGAGCACCGCCAGCGCCGCCGAGACGATGGCCACGGACGAGACCGACCAGGCCAGCACCCGGGCGATGCGCAGGTTCATGAACTCGTCGATCAGGGTCTCGGTCGGGTCCACCGCCAGCGCCGGGAACCGCGCACGCAGATCGGCCATCACCGCCTCGCGCCCGGCCCCGTCCAGGCCCGGGTCGAACTGCGCCACCAGCGCGGTCGCCTGCCCCTTGCGGTAGGTCTGGGCCTGCACATCGGACAGACGCGCGATGGCCCCGTTGCCGACGATCACGCTCTTGGCCTCGAATATCCCGGTGATGCGAAAGGGGGCGGCGAAGATCGACACCGACTCGCCGATCTTCAGCCCATGTCGGTCGGCCAGCGCCCGCCCGACGCCGATGCCCCCGGCCACCCCTCCGCCGGCATCGCCCGGCTCCGGCGCGCGCCCGGCGATGAAATCGACCGACGCCCAGCCGAACGCCCCCGGCGCCCAGCCCAGCACGTAGATTGTCGGGCCATCGTTCATCGAGGTCAGCCGGCCAAGCTCTGCCGAGGCCGCCGCGACGCCCGGCGTGGTGGCGATCTCGGCCGCCAGGTCGTCGGGCACCACCGACGACAGGATGTCCTCGGCCCCGGCCTCCGACAGCACCAGGTCGGCGCCGCGCGAGGTGAAGCCATCGACCATCGTGCCCTCGATCCCCACAACCAGCCCGACCAGCGCGACATAGGCGGCAATCGCCAGCACCACGCCGCCCACCGACAACCCCGACCGCCACGGCCGGTGCATCAGGTTGCGCAGCGCCATGCCGACCAGCGTCATGGCCCGCCCTCGATCCGGCCATCCACCAGCCGCACCTGCCGGGTGCAGGCTGCCGCGACCTCGGGGTCATGGGTGACGATCACCATGGTGACGCCCGCGCGCGCCGACAATTCCGAAAGCAGCCTGACGATCTGGCGGGAGTTGTCGCGGTCAAGCTCGCCGGTCGGCTCATCGGCCAGCAGGATCGAGGGGTCGTTGGCCAGCGCGCGGGCAATCGCCACGCGCTGACGCTCGCCCCCCGACAGGCCCGCCGGGGCGCGCGCGCCCATGCCCGCCAGCCCGACCTCGGCCAGCAGCGCCTCGGCCCGGATCAGCCGGTCGCGCGCCCGCCTGCGCCCGCCGACCATCGGCATCGCCACGTTCTGCGCCGCGCTCAGCGTCGGCAGCAGCCAGTCCTCCTGAAACACCAGCCCGATCGGCCCGGCGCGCAGCCGCGTCCAGTCGGCCCGGCCTTCGGGGCGCCGCCCCGCGATCTCGACCCGTCCCGCCTCCAGCCCGATCAGCCCGGCCAGCGCATACATCGCCGTCGACTTGCCCGAGCCCGACGGGCCGGTGATCGCCAGCATCTCGCCGGTCTCGACCATCAGCGACAGCCCGTCCAGCGCGGCCCGGTGCATCGAAGGGTAGCGCTTGACCAGCCCCTCGGCGCGGATCGCGATATCGCCCGTCACCCGCGTCCCCCCGCCGACAGATGCGCCATCAGCCCGGCCATGTCGCCTGCGGCCAGGTGCGGGCGGAACTCGCGCGCCTGTTCGGCGGTCACCAGCACGCCCGACACCGCCGCGTTGATCACCCGGTAGCTCCCGGCCACCGGCGTCAGATACCATTCCACGCTGCGCCGCTCGCCGTCTTCGGCTGTCACGCGCGTGCCCACCAGCACCAGCCGCGCGCCGCGCACCCGGCTTCCGAGGATCTCGGTGGTCCCCGCACCGCCCGCCAGGGTTTCGGCCACGAAACCGTCGGCCATGAACCCGGCGTAGGCCGCGACATAGCCCGCATCGGCGCCGTCGCGGTAGTCCTCGGGCAGCACCGCCAGCGCCATCGCGCGCATGTCGAAGGCTGTCTCGAAGATGTCCATCACCGCCGCCCGCCCGGCCCCCGGATCGTCCTGCGACAGCGCCCCGGCGCGGGCAAGCTCATCGGACAGCGCGCGCACGAAACCTTCCGCCGCCGCATCGCCGGCACGGGCGGGCGCGGCCAGCACCAGGGCCACGGTGACGAGGCAGAGAAATAACCGGCGCATATGCCCTTTCCGAAGCCCGTTTCGGACTGGCCCGAGCCTATTGCGCACCGGTCGGTTTGGAAAGGCCGCCGCGCCGCCGCATTCCCCTGCGTCACCTTGACCAAGGTCAAGGCGCGCGCGCGGCGCACTTGTTTCTTGGCCCCGGGAGGACGATCATCGGACCACGCGCGAAAGCCAGGGTCGAAGGAGCACGAGACATGGACGCAAGCCCGCTTGCCAAGATGATGAACCCCGAGAACGTGGCCGTGTTCGGGGCCTCGGACAGTTCGAAAAGCGTCGGCGCGCTGGTCTTCGCCAACCTCGTCTCGGACGGGTTCGAGGGCAAGATCTTCCCGATCAACCCCAAGCACAAGACCGTCGGCGGGCTGAAATGCCATGCCAAGGTCACCGATGTCGGCGAAGAGATCGACCTCGCCATCATCGCCACCCCGGCGCGCACCGTGCCCGGCATCATCCGCGATTGCGGCGAGGCCGGGATCAGGAATGCCATCGTGATCTCGGCCGGTTTCGGCGAGGGCGGCGGCGGCGGCAAGAAGCTCGAGGGCGAGCTGATCGCGGCGGCCAAACGCGCCGGCATCCGCTTCATGGGGCCGAACTGCGTCGGGCTGGTGCGGCCCTGGCACGGCATGAACGCCACCTTCCTGCGCGCCGGCACCCCCAAGGGGCGGCTGGCCCTGATCAGCCAGTCGGGCGCGCTGAACGCGGCGATCTCGGACTGGGCCGGGCCGCACGACCTGGGCTTCTCGGCGCTGGTGTCGCTGGGCAATGCCACCGATATCGGCTTTGGCGACGTGTTGCAGTTCCTTGCCACCGACCCCCATACCGACGCCATCCTGCTTTATGTCGAAGGCGTCAAGCAGGCGCAGAAATTCATCTCGGCGCTCAAGATGGCAACTCGGCTCAAGCCGGTGATCGTGCTGAAATCCGGCCGTCACGTGACCTCGGCCAAGGCCGCCAGCACCCATACCGGTGCGCTCATCGGCTCGGACGCGGTGTTCGACGCGGCGCTGGAGCGCGCCGGTGCGGTGCGCGCCCAGACCTTCGGCCAGCTTTTTGCCGCCGCCGAGATCCTGTCATCATCGAAACGCTCGAACGGCAACCGGCTGGCGATCGTCACCAATGGCGGCGGCGCGGGCGTGCTGGCCGCCGACCGGGCCGCCGACCTCGGCGTCGACCTGGCCCAGCTTTCACCCGAGACCATCAAGAAACTCAACAAGGTGCTGCCGGCGCATTGGAGCCACGCCAACCCCGTCGACGTGCTGGGTGACGCGGGCGCCAAGGAATACGGCACCGCCATCACCGCCTGCCTCGAGGATCGCAATGTCGACGGGCTTCTGGTGCTGCTCACGCCGCAGGCGATGACCGATGCCACCGCCGTCGCCCAGGCCCTGATCGACGCCAGCCCCAAGCGCAAGCCAAAGCCGATCCTCGCCTGCTGGATGGGCTCGACCTCGGTCACCGAGGCGCGCAAGCTGTTGTCGTCCAACGGCATCGCCGATTTCGTCACCCCGGAACGCGCGGTCGAAGCGTTTTCCTACCTCGCCCAGCACGCCCGCAACCGCCGCCTGGCGCTGGAGACGCCGGGGCCGATGTCCGAAGAGCACGGCCCCAACCTGGAAGGCGCGCGGATGATCCTGGCCAGCGTGCTGGCGGACGATCGCGAGATGCTGTCGGATATCGAATCGAAAGCCCTGCTGCGGGCCTTCCGCATCCCGATCAACATGACGATCGAGGCCGACACCGCCGCCAAGGCGCTGGTCGCCGCCGAGACCGTCGGCTTTCCGGTGGCGATGAAGATCAACTCGCCCGACATCAGCCACAAGTCCGACGTGGGCGGCGTGCGCATCTCGATTTCCGACGCCGCCGAGGTCAAGCGCACCTTCCACGAGATCACCGAGGGCGTTAAGGCGCTGCGCCCCAACGCCCGCATCAAGGGCGTCACGGTCGAGGCGATGGCCCGGGTCGAGGATGCCCGCGAACTGGTGATCGGGGCCAGCCGCGACGAGGTGTTCGGCCCCACCATCCTGTTCGGCGCCGGCGGCACCATGGTCGAGATCCTGAAAGACAGCGCCGTGGCGCTGCCGCCGCTCAACTCCGTGCTGGCCGACCGGCTGATCAACCGCACCAAGGTGGCGAAGGTGCTCGACGCCTTCCGCGACCGCCCCGCCGTCGACCGCGACAAGGTGATCGACGTGCTGCTGCGGGTGTCCGACCTGGTCTGCGAACTGGCCGAGGTGGTGGAACTGGACATCAACCCGCTGTTCGCCGGGCCGGACGGGGTGCTGGCGGTGGATGCGCGCATCCGCGTCGCCCGCCCGCCCTCGAGCGACGGGCGCTACGACCACGTCGCCATCCACCCCTATCCGCGCCACCTGATCATCCGCGATCACCTGACCGATGGCCGCCCGCTGACCATCCGCCCGATCCGCCCGGAGGACGCCGAAAGCGAAAAGGCCTTCGTGCGCGACCTGTCGGACGAGGCTAAGATGTTCCGCTTCATGGGCGCGCTCAACGAACTCAGCCCCGAGATGCTGGTGCAGTTCACCCAGATCGACTACCGCCGCGAAATGGCACTGGTGGCGATGATCGAGGAGGACGGCAAGCAGGTGCAGATCGGCGTGGCGCGCTATGTCATCAACCCCGATGGCACAAGCTGCGAATTCGCCATCGTGGTCTCCGACAAGGTGCAGCGCCAGGGCATCGGCACCCGGTTGATGAAGGCGCTTTTCGGCGCCGCCCGCGACCACGGCATGACGGTGATGGTGGGCAGCGTGCTGAAGAACAACGCCTCGATGCTGCAACTGATGTCCGATCTGGGCTTTACCCAGCGGATGGACCCTGACGACCCGGAACTGGTGGTCGTCGAACGCTGGCTCTGAGGCCGGCAGGAAAGGATAGCGGATGCTGGGGATGATTTCGCACTACGAGTGCCTCGACCACGTGACCGGCGATCTGCACCCCGACACCCCGGCGCGGCTCGAGGCGATCAACAACCAGCTGATCGCCTCGGGCATGGATTACGTCCTGCGCCATTTCGATGCGCCGCTGGTCAGCCGCGAGGAACTGGGCCGGGTGCATGACGCGGCCTATCTCGACCGCGTCTATGCGATGGCGCCCGGTCCCGGCGGCGCCCCGGTCGAGATCGACGGCGACACGGTGATGAGCCCGGGCACCCTGCGCGCCGCCGAACGCGCCGCCGGGGCCGGTGTCATGGCCGTCGACCTGGTGATGCAGGGCGACGTGAAACCGGTATTCTGCGCCATCCGCCCGCCCGGCCATCACGCGGTGCGCGGCCAGGCGATGGGCTTTTGCCTGTTCAACAACATCGCCGTCGCCGCCGCCCACGCGATGGAGGCGCACGGGCTCGAGCGGGTGGCGATCGTGGATTTCGACGTGCACCACGGCAACGGCACCGAGGACATTTTCAAGGGCGACAGGCGGGTGCTGTTCTGCTCGTCCTTCCAGCACCCGTTCTACCCCTTTACCGGGCATGAGAAAGAGACCGAGAACCTGGTCGACGTGCCGCTGCCCGCCGGCGCCGGGTCCGAGGAGTTCCGCGCCGCGATCGCCGACCACTGGTTGCCGCATCTGAACAGTTTCGCGCCGCAGATGCTGTTCATCTCGGCCGGTTTCGACGCCCATGTCGCCGACGACATGTCGTCGATCTCGCTGGTCGATGGCGACTATGCCTGGCTGACCGAACAGCTCGTCGCCGTGGCCGCGCGCCATTGCGACGGGCGGATCGTCTCGATGCTCGAGGGCGGCTATGAGCCGGCCACGCTGGCGCGCTCGGTGGTGGCGCATCTGAAGGTGTTGTTGGGCTAGAAGGGGGCGGGCCGGCGCGCGCTCACACCGCCTCGACGCCGCACCACTCCGCCACGAACAGCGCCGTCGCCTTGGTCACCCGGCGCATGCTCTCGAGTTCCACGCGTTCGTTGAACCCGTGGATCGCCTCGGCGCGCGGGCCATAGACCAGCGCGGGAATACCGGCATAGAGCCCGAAGAACCGCGCATCCGTGGTCGCGGTGATCGCCACCCGTTCGAGCGGGCCGCCGGTCACCGCCCGGTGCGCCCCCTCAAGCGCCGACACCGCCGCCCGCGCCGCCTCGCTTTCGTCCTCGGCCACCGCATAGCCCTCGGCCCGGAACCCGTGGCAGATCACCTCCGGCAGGCTCTCGCGCAGAAAGGCGTTGTCCTGCGCCGCATCATGCAGCACCGCCTCGATCTCGGCCCGGGCCGCCGCGATGTCCTGCCCCGGATAGATGCCCATGCGCACGTCGAACACGCACCAGGACGGCACCGAACTGGCCCAGTCGCCGCCCTCGATCCGCCCGATATTGAGGTTCAGCGGATGCGCCACCCCGGCAAAACCCGGATGCCGCGCCTCGTCGGCATTCCACCTGTCCTCCAACGCGTGCAGCGCCGCGATCAGCGGCACCGCCGCCTCGATCGCATTGGCCCCGGTCCCGGCATAGGCGACATGGGTGGGCCGCCCGCGCAGACGCACCTGCAACCACAACACCCCGACCTGCGCCGAGACCAGCGCCTCGGCGAAGGGCTCGGGGATCAGGGCCGCCTCGGCGCGGTAGCCGCGCTGAAGACAGGCCAGCGCGCCGTTGCCGGTGCACTCCTCCTCGACCACCGATTGCACGAAGACATCCGCCGCCGGCGCCAGCCCGGCGCCGCGCAGCGCATCCAGCGCAAAGAGGTTGCCCGCCAGTCCCGCCTTCATGTCGCCCGCGCCCCGGCCATACATCCAGCCGCCTTCGACGCGCGGCGCATAGGGCGGGCTGTCCCACATGTCGTGCGGCCCCTCGGGCACCACGTCGATATGCCCGTTCAGGATCAGCGAACGCCCGCGCGGATTGCGCACGCGGTGCGCCCCGACCACGTTGACCGCATCGTCATAGTCGCCGATCACCGGCGAAAACCCCGGCATGTCGCGGATATCCGCCACGTCGATGCGCCAGCGGTCGACCTCGTAGCCGCGCGCCGCCAGCGCCTCGGCCATCATCGCCTGCGCGCCCTGCTCATGGCCCCGTGTCGAAGGATGGCGCGTCAACTCGGCCAGGAACTCCACCTGCTCGTCGAACCGCGCATCGACCTCGGCAAGGATACGCTCGCGTATGGTCTGATCCATCGCCACCCCTCAGAACCTCGGAATCTCGCCCTTGGGCCGGGCCAGCGGCGCGTCGGTGGCGGCGGCAACATCGGCAAAGCTCACCCCCTCGGCCAGTTCGCGCAGCACGAAGCCCGCGCGCGTCACGTCGATCACCGCCATGTCGGTGAACACCCGGTCGACACAGCGCCGCGCGGTCACCGGCAGGGTGCAGGCCCGGCGCAGCTTGGGCACGCCGTCGCGGTCGACATGGGTGGTCAGCACCACCACCCGGCGCGCCTTCTGCGCCAGTTCGATGCCGCCGCCGGCACCGGGCGAAAACCTTCCGGGGATCTTCCAGTTGGCCAGGTCGCCGGTCTCGGCCACCTCGAACGCGCCCAGCATCGTCAGGTCGAGCCGCCCCGAGCGCACCAGCGCAAAGCTCACCGCGCTGTCGAAGAACGCCGACCCCGGCACGGTCGAGACATAGGCCCCGCCCGCGTCGATCAGGTTGCGGTCGGCATGCTCCGGGGCCAGCGTGGGGCCGATGCCCGACAACCCGTTCTCGGTATGTAGGCAGACCGGGAAATCCGCCGCCAAGTGGTCGACCACCTTGGTCGGCAGGCCGATCCCGAGGTTCACCACCATCCCCGGTGCGATCTCGCGCGCCGCGCGCGCGGTCATCCGTTTCCTAGCGTCGGACAATCTCGTATTCCTCGCTGATCCCCGCCATCGCCACCACGTGATCGACGAACGGCCCCGGCGTGTGCACCGCGTCAGGTTCAAGCCCGCCCAGCGGCAGGACCGTCTCGGCCTCGGCGATCACGCGCCCGGCGGCCATCGCCATCAGCGGGTTGAAATTGCGCGCGGTGGCGTCATAGCCGAGGTTGCCGAACACATCCGCCCGCGCGGCATGGATCAGGGCCACGTCGGCGGTCAGCGCGGTTTCGACCATGCCCGCCGCGCCTTTCACCTCGATGCGCATCTTGCCATTCGCAAGCTCGGTCTCCATCGCGATATCGGTGACGATCCCGGCCAGCCCGGCGCCACCGGCGCGCACGCGCTCCGCCAGTATCCCCTGGGCGCAGAACTCCACCTCGATCTCGCCCGCGTTCATCATCGCCACCGCGCGCGGGTTCAGCCCGATATGCGTGGTGATCAGCCGCGCCACCTGCCCGTTCGCCAACAGGTGATCGACACCCATGCCCTTTTCGTTGGCGTCGTTCTTGATGATGGTCAGCCCCGTCTGCCCCTGCCGCACAAGCTCGCGGATCAATGAGAACGGCGTGCCCGGCACGCCGAATCCGCCCAGCATCACGGTCGCCCCGTCCGTGATATGCGCCACCGCCTCGGACATCGTGCTGGTCTTGTCGGGCAGCCTCATGCGGTGCCCTCGCGCGGCAAACCGGCCTCGTCCGCGAAGGCGTCGAGGGCGGCCGTCAGCAGGTCCATGATCTCGTCCACCTGCGCCTCGGTCACGATCAAGGGCGGGCAGATCAGGAAATGATCGCCCTCGATGCCGCCGCGGGTGCGGCGCGAATAGATGATCAGCCCCATGTCATAGGCGATATCGACCAGCCGGCTGTGCGCGTTCAGGCCCTTGGGCAGCGGCTCCATGCTGTCGCGGTCGCTGACCATCTCGAACGCCAGCAAGAGCCCCTTGCCGCGCACGTCGCCGATGAAGGGATAACGCTCCATCAGCCCGATCAGCCGCGCCTTCAGCACCTCGCCCATAGCGCCTGCATTGGCCACCAGCCCGGCGCGTTCGACCTCGTCCAGCACCGCCAGCCCGGCGGCGCAGGCCAAGGGGTTTCCGGCATAGGTAAAGCCGTGCAGGAACCCGCCCGCGTCCAGCACCGCGTCGACGATGTCGTGCCGCGCCACCATCGCCCCCAGCGGCGCGTAACCGGCGGCAAACCCCTTGGACAGCGCCACGATATCGGGGGCGATGCCCCAGTGTTCGGCGGCAAGGAACTTGCCGGTGCGCCCGGCGCCCGTCATCACCTCGTCGTGGATCAGCAGGATGCCATATTCGTCGCAAATCTCGCGGATGCGCCCGTAATAGCTGTCAGGTGCGACCAGCGCGCCGGTCGAGGCACCCCCGACCGGCTCCATGATGAAGGCCAGCACGGTCTCGGGCCCCTGCGCTTCGATCTCGGCGCGCAGAAGCTCGGCATATTTTAGCCCGCGCTCATCGTCCGTCAGGTTGTCGCGGTCGAGATAGCAGGTCGGCGCCGCGATCTTGGGCATGTCGCGCATCATCGGATCGAACGGCCGCGCCAGCGGGTCGTATCCGGTCAGCGCCAGCGCCCCCAGCGTGCAGCCGTGATACGAGGGAAAGCGCGAAATCACCTTCCAGCGCGACGCCTCGCCTTGCGTGATCGCGTATTGCCGCGCCAGCTTGATCGCGCTTTCCACCGCCTCCGACCCGCCCGAAACGAAGAACACCCGGTCCAGCCCCGCAGGCATCAGGGCGGCGGTGCGCGCCGCCAGATCCTCGGACGCCTCGGTTCGGAAATGCAGCCGGTAGCCGAAGGTGGCGCGGTCCATCTGCGCCTTCATCGCGGCGAGGACGCGGGGGTTGGAGTGCCCGATATTGGACACCATCGCGCCGGACGAGCCGTCGATATACCGTTTGCCCGACTGGTCGAAGAGATAGATCCCCTCGCCCCGGTCCAGGAACGGGCGCGGCTGGCGCGACTGGTAGAAAAGGTTCGACATGGCCTACCTGTTGGCGTTGGCGAGGTGTTTTCGCAGGAAATTCTGGGTGCGCTCGTTATCGGGGTTGCGAAAGATCTTCTCCGGCGGCCCCTCTTCCACCACCACGCCCTGATCCATGAACAGAACCCGGTCGCAGACCGATTCCGCGAATCCCATCTCGTGCGTGACGATCACCATCGTCATGTGTTCCTCGGCCAGCTTCTTCATCACCAGGTTGACCTCCTCGACCAGTTCCGGGTCGAGCGCCGATGTCGCCTCGTCGAACAGCATCACCTTGGGTTTCATCGCCAGCGCGCGGGCAATCGCGACGCGCTGCTTCTGCCCACCCGACAGCCGCGACGGGTAATAGTCGATCCGGTCGATCATCCCGACCTTCTCCAGTTGCTCGCGCGCCAGTTCCTCGGCCTCGTCGTCCGACAGGCCCTTGAGCATCTTCGGCGCCAGCGTCACGTTCTCGCGCACCGACAGGTGCGGAAACAGGTTGAAGTGCTGAAACACCATGCCGATGTTCTGGCGCACCTGGTTGATGTGTTTCTCGTATTGCCGGTGCGGCAGCTTCTTGTTGATCTGCACATCCTCCAGCCAGACCTCGCCCGCGGTCAGCGGATCGAGGTCGTTGATCGCGCGCAACAGCGTCGACTTGCCCGAGCCGGACGGGCCGATGATCGCGACGATCTGGCCGCGGTTCACCCGCAGGCTGATGTCTTTCAGGACCTCGAGCTTGCCATAGCTTTTCTTGGCGTTGCGGATGTCGAGAAAGGGTTTCTCGTCGGTCATGCTGCTCCCTCCGGCCTAGCGCGCGGCCTGGATGCGGCGCTCGATCCGGCGCAGCACCCATTCCATGCCAAGGTTGATGACGTAATAGAACGCCGCCGCGACGACGTAGAATTCGAACGGTCGATAGGTGCGCCCGATGGCGCGCTGCGCCGACAGGGTCAGTTCCGACACCCCGATCACCGACACCAGCGCCGAGTCCTTCAGCAGCGCGATCATGTTGTTGCCGATCGGCGGGATCACGTCGCGCACCGCCTGCGGCACCACCACCTTGCGCAGCGCCTGCCCGCGCGACAGGCCAAGGGTGCGCGCCGCCTCCATCTGGCCACGGTCCACCGCGACGATCGCGGTCTGGATCAGTTCCGAGTTGTAGACCGCGAAATGCAGCCCCAGCCCGATCACCCCGGCGACGAAGGCCGGCAGGTCGATGCCCACCTGCACCAGCCCGAAATAGATCAGGAACAGTTGCAGCAAGAGCGGCGTGCCCATGAACAGCCATTCGAACAGGCGAAACGGCAACCGGATGATCCAGTGGGTATAAAGCGCGATGACGGCGAAGAAGATGCCGCCGAAAAAGCTCAGGATCGCGGCCCCGGCGGTGATGCCGATGGTCCACAGCACCCCCAGCAGGATGATGTCGAGGAACTTGGGAACGACCGAGAAATCAAGCCCCATGCCGGCCTCCTGTCTGCGCCCGCCCGCTCATACGATCCGCGCCCGGCGGTCGAGCCAGGCGATGCCGCGCCCGGTCACGTAGATGATCACCATGTAGAGAACCCCCGCCAGCAGGAACATTTCGAACGGCTTGTAGGTCGACCCGATGTAGCGCTGCGCCGTATAGGTCAGCTCGATCACCGAGATCGGCGCGACCAGCGCTGTGCCCTTGATCAGCGCGTTGATGTTGACGCCCAGGGGCCGGATCATCAGCCGCGCCGCCTGTGGCAGCACCACCTTGCGGAACGACTGCACCTGGCTCATCCCCAGGGTGCGCGCAGCCTCGCGCTGGCCCTTGTCGATGGCGATGATCGCGCCGCGGATGGTCTCGGTCATGTAGGCGCCGATATTGACCCCCAGCCCGATCACGCCCGCCGAGAACGCGTCAAGCTGGATGCCGATCTGCGGCCCGCCGAAGTAGAGGATGAAAAGCTGGATCAGCGCCGGCGTGCCCCGGATCACGCTGACATAGGCCGCCCCGATCCAGCGCAGCGCCGCGAACCGCGACAGCCGCGCCGCCGCGCCGAGCGAACCCATGATCAGCCCCAGGATGGTGGTCAGCACCGACAGCTCGATCGTGACCACCGCCGCCTTGAGGAAGAACGGGTAGACCCGCATCATCAGATCGACATCCATCGCCCCGCCCCTCTAGTGATGGTCCACGCGCTCGAGGATCGGCAGCGCGCGGATCTCGCGCACCAGCGCCGTGGTCTCCTCGATCGCGGCCTCCAGGAATTTGCGCCCGGTCTCGGCATCGGCCACCGTCGGATCGCCCATCGTGCCGTCGGGCGACACCGCCGACCACCAGCGCATCAGCATCGCCCGTCCCCCGCCGCGCGCCAGGTCGAGGTTGAAGAACCGGCTGTCGGGATCATGCAGGTTCTGCGCCGCCGCCTTGCCCAGGTCGACATGCTCGGGGTGCAGATGCAGATACATCGCCGCCTCGAACTCGCCGGCATGCGCGATGCCGCCGGTCTCGGACTTGCGATGTTCGTTGATCCGCTCGGAACACAGGTTCCAGTAGCTTGCCGACACGCAGATCACCCCGGTTTCGATCACCGTCTTGCGCGCGGCAAGGTCCAGCACCGGGTGGTTGGAGCCATGCGAATTCAACAGCAGAATACGCCGGAACCCGTGATGCGCCAGCGACCGGGTGATGTCGCAGACAAAGGCGATCAGCGTTTCCGGCCCGATCCAGATCACGCCGGGGAAATCCTTGTGATGCTCGTTGAAGCCATAAGGCACCGGCGGCATCACCAGCACCTCCTCGGGCGCCGCCGCCGCCACGCCATTGGCCACCGCCATGCCCAGCACCGTGTCGGTATCGAGCGGCATGTGCGGCCCGTGGTCCTCGGTCGCCGAGACGTTCAGGATCACGACCCGATCCTTGTCGATGTCGCGCACCTCTTGCCAGGTCAGCTTGGCGTAGTCGGTCGTCGTCATGTCGTGAAAATCCAAAACGAGGCCCGCCGACCGTGGCCGGCGGGCCGAAGCTGCATCAGCGGATGTCGGCGCCGATCCATTCCATCGCGATCTCGGTATAGGTGCCGTCTTCCATCATCGCGTCGAGCGCCTCCTGCATCGCGGCGGCCAGGTCGGGGTTGCCCTCGCGGATGGCGAAGCCGGCGCCGAATTCCTCGGTCTCGAACTCGATGGTGTCGTATTCCTGACCCTTCTCGTTCATCGCGAGAATCGCGGCGATCGAATCGTTCACGATCGCGTCGACACGCCCGTTCTCGAGCTCCAGCAGCAATTCCGGCAGCCCCTTGTAGGTGCGCACCTTCCAGCCGCGTTCGCGCGCCCATTCCTCGTGGGTCTCGCCCAGCGTCACGCCGATCTCGGCATCGGCAAGCTGGTCGATCGAGGTGAACTCGCTGCCGGGCTGGGTGAAGATCGCCCGCTTGGTGGTGTAATAGGGGCCGACGAAATCGACCACCTCGTCGCGCTCCTCGGTGATCGTCATCGAGCCGATCACAGTGTCATACTTGTTGGCCAGCAGCCCGCCGATGATGCCGTCCCACGCGGTCGTCACGATCTCGGCCTCGACGCCCATCCGCCGGGCGATTTCCTTGCCGATCGAGGGGTCGAAGCCGACCACCTCGTTCTGGTCGTTGACGAAGTTGAACGGCGGGTAGGCGCCGCTCATCGCGATGCGGATCACGCCGCGTTCCTTGATCGCCTCAAGTTCGTCGGCAAAAGCGCCCGAGGCGAACCCCAGCCCGGTCACCGCCGCGATGCCGGCCGTCGCCAGCGTCTTCACAATCGTCCTGCGCAAAACCATGTCTCTCTCCCATGTCGGTCGCTTGCGTTTCCTCCGACCATGCGCCGGTTCGCCCGAAGGCCCGGCGCACGCTCTGGCGAAACGCTTGCATGCGGCGGTGCATCATGCAAATAGATATGAGAAATCGAGAATATAGATTTGATCTATGCTGCGCCCCTATGAACACCGTTTCCCCTGGAACCTCGACTGGAATCTCCTGCGCACCTTCATGGTCGTGGTCGAACAGCGCAGCATCTCGCGGGCGGCGGATTTTCTCGGCCTGAAACAGCCCACTGTCAGCGCCGCACTGAAACGGCTGGAGGACAGCGTCGGACAGGTGCTTATCGAACGACGGCCCAACCGCTTCCGCGTCACCCGCGCCGGCGAGGTGCTGTTTTCCGAATGCAGCACGATCTTCGGCACCGTGTCGCAACTGCCCGCGCTGATGCAGGCCGGCGCCGACACCCTCAGCGGCCATATCTCGCTGGTGATGACCAGCCACGTGGTCTCGCCGCATCTCGACGCGGTGCTGGCCGACTTCGCCCAGCGCCACCGCGACGTGACCTTCTCGGTGGTGGTGGCCGAAAGCGGCGAGGTGCTCAAGCTGATCGAACAGAACCGCGCCGCCTTCGGCATCTGCCTCATCAACCGCCAGCCCCGGCACCTGCACGCGCCGGTCCTCTGCCGCGAGTTCTTCGCGCTCTATTGCGGCGCCAAGCACCGGCTGTTCGGCAAGGCCCGCATCGCGCTGGCCGACCTGGCGGGCGAACCGTCGGTGGCGTTTCACACCGAGGTCGAGGGCGGGCCGCTGCAATCGGTCAACCGGCTGCGCGAACGGGCGCGCCTGGCCCCCGGCCCGCGCGGCGTGTCCGCCAACCTGCCCGAGGTGCGCCGCATGATCGTCGCCAACATCGGCATCGGCGCGCTGCCGGTGCATGTGGCGGCGCGCGACGTGGGCCTGGGCCTGCTGCGCCAACTGCCGCCGCACGACCGTCTGCCGGCGATCGACATCCACCTTGTCACCAACCCCCGCCGGCAGATGTCCGCGCCCGAGGCCGCGCTGAACGCCGCCTTCACCGATCTGATCGACGGCGAGAGCCTGGCCGCCCGCACCTACGGCGTTTCTGCGCCACTCTGACTTTTGATCAAATTCCCTCTGGCATCTCCGCGCCAAATCTGCCACCGGTGCCAAAGTCCTTCCCACCATCCCGGAGACAGACATGCAGGACATGACGGAACCCATATTCGACATCGCGGTGATCGGCGGCGGCATGGCCGGCGCTTCGGTCGCTGCCGAACTGGCGCCGCACGCTCGCGTCGTGCTGATCGAACGCGAGAGCCAGCCGGGCTATCACACCACCGGGCGCTCGGCCGCGATTGCGGTGCCGACCTATGGCCCGGCGCCGATCCGGGCACTGACCCGGGCGTCGGATGCCTTCTTTCACAACCCGCCCGCCGGGTTTTCCGACCACCCGCTGTTCTCGCCGCGCCACATCGTGATGGTGGCCCGCGAAGACCAGATCGCGGAGCTCGATGCGCTGGTCGAAGAGGTCGGCGACCGCGCCAGCCTGCAGCGGCTCGACGCCGCCGAACTCAAGGCCGCCTGCCCGCTGCTGCGCGACGGCTACGGCGCGGCCGGCCTGCTCGACACCACCGGCAACGACATCGACGTGGCCAGCCTGCACCAGGGCTATCTGCGCGGGCTGAAGGCGGCGGGCGGCGAGGTGCGCACGCGCACCGAGGTCGCCGGTCTGATGCGCGACGGCGACAGCTGGCGGGTCGAGACCTCGACCGGCCCGATCCATGCGCACATCGTGGTCAACGCCGCCGGCGCCTGGGCCGGCGTGGTCGGCGCGATGGCCGGGGCCGAGGATATCGGGCTGATCCCGAAACGGCGCACCGCCACCGTGATCGCCGCGCCCGATGGCACCGAGGTGCACGCCCTGCCGATGACCATCGACATCGACGAGCAGTTCTATCTCAAGCCCGATGCCGGGCGGCTGCTGATCTCGCCCGCCGACGAAACCCCGGACGTGCCCGGCGACGTGCAGCCCGAAGAGCTTGACGTGGCGATCTGCGTCGACCGGATCGAGACCGCGTTCGAGATCCAGGTGCGCCGGATCGAGAACAAGTGGGCCGGCCTGCGCAGCTTCGTCGCCGACAAAAGCCCGGTGGCCGGGTTCTCCGACCGGACGCCTGGTTTCTACTGGCTGGCCGGCCAGGGCGGCTACGGCATCCAGTCGGCCCCGGCGCTGGCGCGCTTTGCCGCGGCCCAGGTTCTCGGCCGCGACGTGCCCGCCGACATCCTCGACCAGGGGCTCGAGGTCTCCGACCTCGCGCCCGCGCGGCTCGCCACCGCCTGACACGGGGGGGCCATACATCAGCGCATGGCCCCGCTCACCCCGACAGGGCACCGCCGTCGACAAGCTGCACCTCGCCCGTGACGAACCCGGCCTCGGGCGAGGCCAGCCACAGGTAGGCCCCCGCCAGCAGTTCCGGCGGCGCGCCCATCTCGAAACCCTCCAGCTTGACCGGATGGATGCTCAGCCCGTCCTTGGCCCCCTCGACCGGCGGCAGCCCCCGCGCGATGCCGGTCGCCACCCGCCCCGGCGCGACCGCGTTGACCCGCACGCCCCGGTGGGCGAACTCCGAGGCCAGCGACTTGGTCAGCGTGATGACGCCGCCCTTGGCGCTGGCATAGGGCGCGGCATAGGCGATGCCGCCGATCCCCGCCGTCGAGGCGGTGTTGACGAGGCAGCCCCTGCTTTCGATCAACGCGGGCAGCGTGACGCGGCAAATCTCCGCGATGCTGGTCAGGTTGATCTGCAGGATAAGCGCCCAGTCCTCGGGCGTGGTTTCGGTGAAATGCGCGCGGCGATAGATGCCCGCGACATTGGCCACCACGTCCAGCCCGTCCCTGGCAGCCTCGGCCCCCATGCGCGCGCTGTCGCCGGGTTTCCCCGCGTCATAGGTCAGGATCTCGGCCCCCTCGATCCCGGCGGCGACCTCCGCCAGCCCGCCCTCGTTGATATCGGCCAGCACCAGACGCGCGCCCTCGGCGGCGAAGGCCGTGGCCACCGCCCGCCCGATCCCCGCGGCGGCCCCCGTCACCAGCACGCGTTTACTTTCAAATCGTCCCATGCTCATGTCCCCTTTCGCGGCGTGTAGCCGTCGCATTCGATGATCGGCAGATGCGTCCAGTTCTTGCCGTCCGGCAGGCGCATCCACGCCCCCGCCGCCAGCGCGCCGCCATCGACCACGATGGTCTGCCCGGTGACCCAGCCCGACAGGTCCGAGGCCAGAAACAGCGCGGCGCCAGCGGAGTCCGACCCCTCGCCAAAGCGTCCGATGGGGAACCACCGCTTGAGGTAGTCGCGGTTCTCCGGCGGCACGCGCGGGGTGGCGGTGATCTGGGCCGTGTTGGTGGTCTCGGGCGCCACCGCGTTGACGCGGATGTTGTCCTGCCCAAGCTCGACGGCCAGGCTTTGCGTGAAGCCGGTGATCGCCGCGTTGAAGGCGGAATAAACGGTGCAAAGCGGGATGCCCCGGAACGCCTCGACGGTCGAGATGTTGACGATACTGCCGCCGCCTGATGCCTTCATCAGCGGGATCGCGGCGCGGCTGACAAGGAACATGTGCAGCAGGTTGACGCGGTAGAGGTCGTCCCATTCCGCCTCCGTCGAGTCGACGAAATAGCTGCGATACCCAAGGAAATCGCCGACATTGTTGACCAGAACGTCAAGCCGCCCGAACGTCGCCTCGACCTCACTCATCACCCGTTTCACATCCGCGCCCTCGCGCACATCCGCCTCGCAGACCAGCGCCTCGACGCCTGCATCCTCCAGTGTCTTGCGCACATCGGCGGCCCGCGCCGGGTCGATCTCGGCCACCGCCACGCGCATCCCGGCGCGCCCGAACAGCTCCGCCGTGGCCCGCCCGATCCCGGCGCCCCCGCCGGTGATCAGCGCGACCTTGCCCGACAGCCCGAGGATGGAAAGCTCGTCCGTCATGCCCCGCCCCCCGCGATCTCGACCACTTCGCGCACCGCGCGGGCCACGTCGCTCCGGGTATAGCCCAGCATCGCCGTCTCGCCCGCATCCGGCTCATAGGCCAGCACGTTGCCGCGCCCCTGAACGATGAAACGGTCGGGCAGCAACGGGTGCTCCGCGTCGCGCTCCTCCAGCGTCACGCGGCTGCCCACCGCGTCGAACACGAGCTGGAAGAAGTCGCGGTAGCTCAGGTTCTCGTCCCCGATCAGGTAGGCCTTGCCGCTTTCGGCGCCCAGAAGCGCGCCCTCGATGGCCTCGGACAGCGAGCGCACCGACATGTAGTTCGTCCCCCCCGGCGGCGCCCATGCGCCGATCTCGGGCATCTTGCCGCGGCCCCAGGCGGCGAGGGTCTCGTAGCGTTTGGCCGGAATGCCCGGAATGGCCCCGACGATCGACGGCGGGTTCAGGGTCGAGACATTGAAGCCGTCGCGCGCCAGCGCCCGCGCGCCTTCGTCGGCCAGCATGCGGGCGCGGACGTAGAGGTCGGTTTCGGCGATGTCGGGGCGGACCTGGTGGTAGTAGCTGCCAAGCTGCACGAAGCGCGGCACCCCGGCGGCGCGCACCTTTTCGGCAAAGGTCGGAACCCCGGTGATCTGGGTCTTGTCCCAGAACGCGGCCTCGTCGTCGTCGGGGGTGATGTGGCGAATGTCGTTGCCTGCGGCGAACACCACGGCATCGAACCCGGCCAGGTCATCGGGCGAAAACCCGCCCTCGGTGTAATCGCCGATCAGCACCGGCATGTTCTGCATCGGCGTGCCGGGGGCGGCGGGCTTGCGCGCGCCCAGCGTCACCGCATGCCCCCTGGCCAGCAGATGCTGCGCCGCGTGACCGCCGATCATGCCGGTGCCACCGACGATCAGAATATTCATTTTCATCGTGTATCTCTCCCGTCCTTTGACCGGAGCATCCCCCGCCCCGGCCGCCGCTGCATCGTCCGTTCCGACGAGACCGGCGGGCGGGCGCGCGCATCATAGTCCCATCGGACGATGCGCCCGCCCCGGCCGCGCCGCACCCTTTCGCCGGTGGAAAAAGCGCCCCGATATCACCCGCGGGCGCGATAACGGGAGGAAACCGACATGAAGAAACTACTGGCAACCGCGGCGCTGGCCGCGCTCGCGACCGGCGCGGCGCAGGCAGGCGACGGCGTCGTCAAGATCGGCGTTCTGAACGACCAGAGCACGTCGTTCTCGGCGCTGGGCGGCTCGGAGGTGGTCGAGGCGGTGCAACTGGCCATCGCCGATTTCGGCGGCGAGGCCCTGGGCCAGCCGATCGAATTCGTCTTTGCCGACCACCAGAACAAGCCCGACGTGGCGCTGTCGATCGCGCGCGAATGGCTCGACCGCGATGGCGTCGACGTGATCATGGACGTGGCCAACTCGGCGATCTCGCTGGGCATCAACACCCTGATCGGGGAAAACCCGGACGCGATGGGCCTGTTCATCTCGCCCCTGACAGACCGCATGACCGAGGCCGACTGCAACGGCCGGGTGATGGCCTGGGCCTATGACGCCTATTCCACGGTCGGCACCGCGGTGAACGCGCAGTTGGAACAGGGGTTGAAGAAGTTCTTCATCCTGTCGCCCGACTACGAGGCCGGCAAGGTGATGACAAGCTGGGTCGAGACCGCCGTGACCGAAGGCGGCGGCGAGGTCGTGGGCACCGTCGCGGCGCCGCTCGGCACCACCGACTTCTCGTCCTTCATCCTGCAGGCGCAGGCGTCGGGCGCCGAGGTGATCCAGCTCAACCTGAATGGCTCCGAGTTGATCAACGCGCTGAAGCAGATCCAGGAATTCGGCCTGATCTCGATGGGCCAGAAGGTCGCCGTGACCTTCCTGCACCAGTCCGACGCGCGCTCGATCGGGGCCGAGGCGCTGGCGGGCATCCAGTTCGCGGCACCGTGGTTCTGGAACCAGGACGAAGAGTCGCGTGAGTTTGCCATGCGGATGAAAGAGATCACCGGCAACGCGCCGGGCTGGGTCGCCGCCGGCAACTACTCTGCCGCGACCGCCTATCTGCGCGCCGTGGAAGAGGCCGGGACCGACGACGCCGACGCCGTGGTCGCCGCGATGCAGACCCTCGATCTCGACGATCTGTTCGTGAAGAACGGCACCCTCTACCCGAACGGGCGGCTGATCCACGACATGTATCTGCTCGAGGTGCAGGCGCCCGAGGACATCGAGGAGGATCAGGACTACTTCAAGCTGGTCGCCACCGTGCCCGCGGACGTGGCGTTCCAGCCGCTGTCGGCCTCGACCTGCCCGCTGGTCGCCCAGTAGGCGCCTGACCGACGGCACGCAAAGCTGTGGCTCCCGCGCGACGGGGGCCACAGGCTCACCGCACGCCAAATCCGAGGACGACGATGGCCGGCTACCTGGTTTTCGATATCGAGATCACCGACCCCGAGGCCTGGCAGCACTACCGCGAGGTGGCCGGGCCGGTGATGGCCGCCAGCGGTGGCGAGTTCCTGGTGCAAAGCGCCGGGATCGAGCCGCTGGAAGGCGGCTGGCACCCGGCCAGCCTGTCGGTGGTCGCCTTTCCCAGCGCCGAGGCGGCGCGCGCGTTCTACCATTCCGATGCGTATCAGGCGCTCTTGCCGCTGCGCGAAGCTGCCGCGATATCGCGCGGCGTTCTGGTCACCGGCGCGTGACGGGGGGCATGATGACCACGGACACGATCATCCAGACACGCGGCCTGACCAAGCGTTTCGGCGGCTTTGCCGCGGTCAACGGCGTCGACCTCGACGTGGCGCGGCATTCGCTGCACGCGCTGATCGGCCCGAACGGGGCCGGCAAGACCACGGTGTTCAACCTGGTCTCGAAGTTCCTTGCGCCCAGCGAGGGCACGATCACCTACAACGGCCAGGACATCACCCGCGAAAAACCCGCCCAGGTGGCGCGGCGCGGCATGGTGCGGTCGTTCCAGATTTCCGCGATCTTCCCGCGCATGACGGTGGCCGAGAACGTGCGTATCGCGTTGCAGCGGCCCACCGGCTTTTCGTTCTCGTTCTGGCGCGGCGAAAAGGTGCTGACCGCGCTCGAGGACCGGGTCGACGAATTGCTCACCTCGGTCGGGCTGATCGAGTGGCGAAACCGCACCGCGACCGAGCTGTCCTATGGCCGCAAGCGCGCGCTGGAGTTCGCCACCACGCTGGCGCTCGACCCCGAGTTGATGCTGCTGGATGAGCCGATGGCGGGTCTCGGGCAGGAAGACGTGCACCGGATCAGCGACTTGATCCGCCAGATTCGCCCCAATCGCACCATCCTGATGGTCGAGCACAACCTCGCCGTGGTCGCCGACCTCGCCGACCGGATCACGGTTCTGGCGCGCGGCGAAGTGCTGGCCGAGGGGGATTATGAAAGCATCGCCGCCAACGACGCGGTGATCGAAGCCTATATCGGGGGCGACATTGACTGACACGCCACTTTTGACCGTCTCCGACCTCAACGCCTGGTATGGCGAGAGCAAGGCGTTGCACGGCATGAATTTCGAGGTGCGCAAGGGCGAATGCGTGTCGCTCCTGGGCCGCAACGGGGCCGGCAAATCGACCACCCTGCGCGCCATCATGGGGCTGATGGGACGCGCCACCGGCTCGATCCGCCACCGCGGCGACGAGATCCTTGGCCGCCCGACCGAGCGCATCGCCCGGCGCGGCATCGCCTGGTGCCCCGAGGAGCGCGGCATCTTCGCCAGCCTCACGGTGGCCGAGAACCTGCACCTGCCCCCCGTGGTCGCCCCCGGCGGCATGACCGAGGACGAGGTGCTGACGCTGTTTCCCAACCTCAAGGAACGCTGGCGCAGTTCCGGCGCCAAGCTGTCGGGGGGCGAACAGCAGATGTTGGCGATCGCACGCATCCTGCGCTCGGGCGCCGACCTTCTGCTGCTCGACGAGCCGACCGAGGGGCTGGCGCCGGTGATCATCCAGCAGATCGCCACCGTGGTTCATGCCCTCAAGGACCGGGGCTTTACCGTGCTGCTGGTCGAACAGAATTACCGCTTCGCGGCCAGGCTGGCCGACCGGCACTACGTGGTCGAGCACGGCCAGGTCATCGACCAGATGAGCCGCACCGACATGGACGAGAACGCCGACCGCATCATCGCTTATCTGAAGGCCTGACATGATCGAATTCCTTGGCATACACCCCGGCCTTTTGTTCGGACAGGTCCTGATCGGCCTGATCAACGGGCTGTTCTACGCGATGATGAGCATGGGCGTCGCGATCATCTTCGGCATGCTGCGCATCGGCAACTTCGTGCATGGCGCGCAATACATGCTGGGGGCGTTCGCGGCCTGGGCGCTTCTGAACCTGCCCGATCTGTTTCCCGGGCTGGGCCTGCCATCGCTGAACTACTGGTGGGCGCTGGTGCTGGTGCCGCTGGGCGTGGCCGCCACCGGGGCGCTCACCGAGCGGCTGTTCGTGCGCCGCGTCTACAACCTCGAACACGCCTACGGACTGCTTTTGACGGTCGGGCTGGCGCTGGTGATCGAGGGCATGTTCAACCTGTGGTTCGGCGCAGCCGGGCAACAATACGGGGTGCCCGACGCACTCAAGGGCGGCCTCAACCTCGGCTTCATGTTCCTGCCGATCTACCGCATCTGGGTGATCGTGGCCGCCCTTGCCGTCTGCATCGGCACCTGGGCGGTGATCGAGCGCACGCCGCTGGGCGCCTACCTGCGCGCGGCGACGGAAAACCCCGACCTGGTGCGCGCCTTCGGCATCAACGTGCCGCGCATGCTGATGCTGACCTATGCCTTCGGCGTGGGCCTTGCGGGCCTCACCGGCGTGATGGCCGCGCCGATCTACCAGGTCAGCCCGCAGATGGGCCAGTCGATCATCATCACCATCTTCGCGGTCGTGGTGATCGGCGGCATGGGCTCGATCGCGGGCGCCATCGTCAGCGGCATCGGCCTGGGCGTGATCGAGGGCCTGACCAAGGTATTCTGGCCCGAAGCCTCGTCGACCGTGATCTTCGTGATCATGGCGCTGGTGCTGGTGCTGCGTCCGCAGGGCCTGTTCGGCAAGGAAACCCAGGCCCATTCCGGCACCGACATCTCGGTCAGCCGGCGCGAGAGCATCCTCGAGAACGGGCGCATCTGGCTGCCGGTGCTCACGGTCTTCGGCGGCGCCATCCTGCCCTTCATCGTCTACCCGGTGTTCGCGATGAAGATCCTGTGCCTGGCGCTGTTCGCGCTCGCCTACAACCTGGTGTTCGGCTACGTGGGCCTCCTGGCCTTCGGCCATGCCGCCTTCTACGGCGCCTCGGCCTACGGGGCCGCGCATGTCGCCGCGGTCTGGGGCTGGCCGCCGGAACTGGCGCTGCTCGCCGGCGTCGCCCTTGCCACGGCCATCGGCGCGCTGTTCGGGTGGCTCGCGATCCGCCGGCAGGGGCTTTACTTCGCGATGATCACCCTGGCGCTGGCGCAGATCGTGGTGTTCTACGCGGTGCAGGCAAGCTGGACCCATGGCGAGGACGGCATCCAGTCGGTGCCGCGCGGCACGCTCTTCGGCCTGATCGACCTGGGCGACACGATGAACATGTATTACTTCGTGCTGGCGGTGTTCCTGATCGGCTTCGGCTTCATCTACCGGCTGCTGCGCTCGCCCTTCGGACAGGTGCTGAAGGCGATCCGCGAGAACGAACAGCGCGCCATCTCGCTGGGCTATTCCACCTCGCAGTTCAAGCTGGTCGCCTTCACCCTGTCGGCGATGCTGGCGGGGCTGGCGGGCGGGACCAAGGCGCTGGTGTTCCAGATCGCCTCGCTGGCCGATCTGCATTTCATGACCTCGGCGGATGCGCTCCTGATGACGCTGATCGGGGGCGTGGGCACGCTGCTCGGCCCGATCGTGGGCGCGGTGATCGTGGTCACGCTGCAGCGCGAGTTCGCGGGCTACGGCGCCTGGGTGATCGTGATCCAGGGCGCGGCCTTCGTGTTCTTCGTGCTGTTCCTGCGCAAGGGCGTGATCGGCTCGCTCGAGGACTGGCTGGGCCGGCGCGCCGACCGCAAGCGCGAGGCCGGATGATGCCCGGCGCGGCCATCGTCATCGGCGCGGGGCCGGGGCTTGGGCTGTCGCTGATCCGGCGTTTCGCGCGCGAGGGGCTGTCGGTCGGCTTCGTGGCACGCCGCGCCGAAGCGGTGGCGGGGTATCAGCGCGCGCTGGACGCCGAGGGGCTGGACACGCTGGGGCTGGTCGCCGACGCCGCCGACCCGGAGAGCCTGCGCGCCGCGCTCGATGAGCTGCAAAGCCGCCACGGCGCGCCGAAACTCGCCGTCTACAACGCCGCCATCATCGAGCCGTCGCGCTTTGTCACCCCCTCGGGCATCGACGAGGCGCGCTATGCCGACGCCCCGGGCTGGCGCGCGCGCGGCGAACCGATGGACGAGGATGCTCTGGTCGAGAGCTTTCGCGCCAACGTGGCCGGCGCGCTGACACTCGCCCGTCACGTCACGCCCGACATGATCGCGCGCCGGCGCGGCACCCTGATCCTGACCGGCGGCGTGCTGGCCTTCGGGCCGTGGATCGAATGGGCCGGCGTGTCGCTGGGCAAGGCGGCGCTGCGCAGCCTCGGGCATTCGCTGGCGCTGGAACTGGCGCCGAAAGGCGTGCAGGTGGCGACCGTGGCGATCCACGGGACGATGGCCAGGGGCACGCCCTACGACCCCGACCTGGTGGCGGGTGCCTACTGGGAGATCCACCGCCGCCCGGCGCCGGACTGGACGCCAGACGTTCATTTCAAGGCCGACGAGGCCGACGGCGCCGACCCCGACCGATAGGGCTGCGCCCCGCGCGGGTCTATCCCGGCAGGGTGTCTGGGTCTCGGTCGCTCACATACTCACAAGGGGTAAAGTGGCGGGCCCGCCTTTGGGCAAGTGTTCCTTCGCCGGGCGCAGAGCCTCGCCTGCACCTTCATCAGGTGGTCTTAGGTGTCCCGGCTGCCTCTTGTCCGGTTTTGATATGCCGGGGTCGAGGCACGGATACCACTTTCGTGCACGCGAAAGGTTATCGCAGGAAAAGGTTAACGGGCGCGAAACCCTGCGTGCGTTGCGTGATCCTGGCCGGTCAACCCAAGCGAGATGATCCGCGTCCCCGGATCGCACCTCGGTGGCCGTGGGTGCGCGTGGCGGTCATACGGTCCAGATCCGGTCAGCCGGGATGTGGCGCCGCGCGATGCGGTCACAGCCGCCGGGCGAGGTCCGGCGCGGTGAGGAACGTGGTGAGCGCGGAGACGGCTGCCGCCATGTCCGGCGGCGCGGCGAACTCGTCGGGGTGGTGGCTGAGGCCGTCGCGGCAGCGCACGAACAGCATCGCGACCGGGCAGAGATCGGCCATCGCCGAGGCGTCATGGGTGGCACCCGAGGGCAGGCTTGGCGCGGCTTTGCCGGTTGTCGCGCTCACCGCCGCCGCGAGCCGGTCGGACAAGGCCGGATCGCATGGCGTCGCCGCCTGCGCATAGCTGCGCTGCATGTCGAGGCCAAGGCCACCCGAAGCCGCCATCTGCCGCGCAAAGGCGGTGAGTGCCGCGCCTGCCGCTTCGCGGACCGCGTCATCGGGCGCGCGCAGTTCGACCGTCATGCGCACCTCGCGCGGCACCGCGTTGACCGCGCCGGGGGCGAGGGCAAGCGTGCCGACGGTTCCGAGCAGGCCCGGGGTGTCGCGCGCCAGCCGGTCGACCTCGGTGACCAGCGCAGCCGCCCCTACCAGCGCATCGCGGCGCAGGGCCATCGGCAAGGTTCCGGCATGCCCGGTCTCGCCGGTCAGCACGACTCCGTGCCGCTCGATGCCGCAGATCGCGGTGACCACGCCCAGGGCCGCGCCGCTGCGCTCCAGCACCGGACCCTGCTCGATATGAACCTCGAGATAGCCCAGCACGCTCGCCGGATCGCGGGTGAGGCCGGGCAGCGCGTCGGGGTCGAGACCGAAGCCGGTCATCGCCGTGCGCAGCGGCACGCCGTCGGCGTCGGCCATGTCGAGCACACCGGGATCGAAGGTGCCGGCAAGGGCGCGCGGGCCGATCAGGGCGGTCGGGAAGCGGACGCCTTCTTCGTCGGCAAAGGCCATGACCTCGACCGCGAAGGGCAGCGCGATGCCCCGGTCGCGCAGCGCCTCTACCGCCAGGATCGGCAGCACGACGCCCATCGCCCCGTCAAACGCCCCGCCCTCGCGCACGCTGTCCTGGTGCGACCCGAGGATCAGGGTCGGCGCGCCGGGCGGACCTTCCAGCCGACCGATCAGCGTGCCGGCGGCGTCGAGATGCACGGCAAGGCCAGCGGCCTGCATCTGCCCGGTGAGAAGGTCGAGCGCGCGTCTGTGTTCGGGGGTGAACGGCAGGCGGGTGACGCCGGGGCCGGGGGCGGAACAGGCGGCGAGTGCCGCAAGCCGGTCCGCGGCCTCCTGACCGATGTCAGCCGGCATAGGTGCGCTCCGGGTCGTCAAGGCAAGGCACCTGCGCCGCCCAGTCGGCGTAGGGGCCGGAGGTGGCGCGGGTCAGCAGGTCGTCCAGCGCGGTAAGCGGCGCGCCGGCATGGTCCACCCGCAGCGTCAGCGGCGCATGCGCCGGCGACAGCACCAGCAGCGCCGCCGACTGAAGCCCGCGCGAATCGCTGCCCGCCGCGTCGGCGGCCTTCAGCGCGGCAAGCAGGCGTTGCGAGAAGCTGCCGGAGGCGTCGAGAAAGCCCGCGACCAGCGCCTCGATCACCGCGCTGTCCGCCAGCATGTTGCCCGCCGCCACGCCGCCGTCGAACAGCCGCTGGGCCATCGCGGGCGTGTTGTCGTCGCCGGTGAAGGCCGCGCCCGGCCCGGCGGGCGGCAGGGCGGCAAGCTGGCGCTGGGCTCTGCCCCTGTCGGCCGCAACCACGGCGTTCACGGCCGCATCGGCGCCCTGCCCTTCGGCCATCCGCGCCAGCACATCCTCGCCCCAGAAGGTCGAGGGCGCCTTGCCCTGGCTGGCCGACATGCCGCCGGACAGCGCGCCCCTGAGCACCCAGCCACCGACGCAGAGCGACCCGGTCGCCGCCGCGCCGCCGATGGCCCCCGTTTCGGGGTCGCGGGCAAGAAGTGAAAAGGTCATGGCAGCTCCGAGGTTCGATCCCTGCTATCTATCATGATAAATTGACCGATGCAATTAATCATGATAATTAGCGGCGACCTGAACCAACTGGGAGAGACTCACATGAAACCCTTCGAATGGAGCCGCCGGGGCCTGATCGCCGCCGTGTTCGGCGCCGCGGTGGCCACCGGCCTGGCCGCGCCGGCCGTGTCCCAGACCCCACCCGGCGTGCTGATCGTCGGCCAGATCGCCGAGCCGAAGTCGCTCGACCCGGCGGCGGTGACGGCGGTCAACGACTTTCGCATCCTCGTGAACCTCTACGAGGGGCTGTTGCGGTATGCGCCGGGCACGCTGGAAGTGGCGCCGGCGCTGGCGACCGACTGGGAGGTGTCCGAGGACGGCACCGAATACACCTTTACCCTGCGCGAGGGCGTCACCTTTCACGACGGCACCCCGTTCAACGCCGATGCGGTGAAGTTCAATTTCGACCGGATGCTGAACGAGGATCACCCCTACCATGACACCGGGCCGTTCCCGCTGGCCTTCTTCTTCTCGGCGGTGCAGTCGACCGAGGTGATCGACGACATGACGGTGAAGTTCACCCTCGATGCGCCCTATGCGCCGTTCCTGTCGAACCTCGCCTATCCGACCGGCCTGATGGTGTCGCCCGCCGCGGTGGAAGCCAGCGGCGCCGACTTCGGCCGCAACCCGGTCGGCACCGGCCCGTTCAAGTTCGCCGAGTGGCGCTCGAACGAGGCGGTGGTGATCGAGAAGAACCCCGACTACTGGGGCGAGCCTGCTGGCACCGACGCGGTCGTTTTCCGCCCGATCACAGATGCCAACACCCGCGTGGCCGAAATGCTCGCCGGGGGCATCGACATGATGGTCGAAGTGCCGCCCACCGCGCTGTCGGAGTTCCAGGGCGAGGCGTTCCGCGTGGTCGAACAGGCCGGGCCGCACCTGTGGTTCCTGATCCTGAACGCCAAGGAAGGCCCGTTCGCCGACAAGCTGGTGCGTCAGGCCGCGAACTACGCGATCAACAAGGAAGCGATCGTGAACGACGTGCTCGAGGGCACCGCCGACGTGGCCGCCGGGCCGATCCCGCCCGCCTTTGCCTGGGCTTATGACGAAAGCCTCGATCCCTACCCCTACGACCCCGAGAAGGCCAGGGCGCTGCTGGCCGAGGCCGGTGTGGCCGAGGGCACCGAGGTTGTGTTCTACGTCACCGAGGGCGGGTCGGGCATGCTTGACCCGGTGCCGATGGGCACCGCGATCCAGGCCGATCTGAACGCGGTCGGTCTTGACGTGAAGATCGAGACCTACGAGTGGAACACCTTCCTTGGCGAAGTGAACCCCGGGCTCGAGGGCAAGGCCGACATGGCCGAGATGGCATGGATGACCAACGACCCCGACACGCTGCCGTTCCTCGCGCTGCGCACCGCGGCCTGGCCGGATGCCGGGTTCAACTCGGGCTACTACTCCAACCCGGAGGTCGATGCGCTGCTCGAGCAGGCCCGCGTCGCCACCAGCCAGGACGAGCGCGCCGAGCTTTACCGCGAGATGCAGCGGATCGTCCATGACGACGCGCCCTGGGTCTTCGTCGCCAACTGGAAGCAGAACGCGGTGACCTCGGACAAGGTCGAGAATTTCTCGCTGGAGCCGTCGTTCCTGTTGATGCTGAGCGACGTGGTCAAGAACTGACGGGTTTCGGGCCGCCTTCGGGCGGCCCGACCCAGGCGGGGGCGCTGCCCCCACACCCCCGAGGTATTTTCCGAGCGTAGAAACAGGTAATCCATTCAAGGACACCGGAGCGGGGGAGCGCGATGGGCGCCCATATCCTGAAACGACTGATCTCGGCCATTCCGGTGCTGCTCGGCATCACCGTGATCGTCTTTCTGATCATGGCGATGATCCCCGGCGACCCCGCCACGGCGATCCTGGGCAGCTATGCGACCCCTGAGAACGTGGAAAAGCTCAACCGCGACCTCGGCCTCGACAAGCCCCTCGTCACGCGCTACTTCATCTGGCTCGGCAACATGCTGAGCGGCGGTTTTGGCCGCTCGTTCAGCCTGAACCGGCCCGTGATCGACGAGATCCTCGACCGCTTCAACGCCACCCTGATCCTTGCAGGCGTCAGCTTCGTGCTGTGCACGCTGCTCGGCATCCTCGCCGGCGTCGTCTCGGCGGCGCGGCAATACGGGCTGGCCGACAAGGCGATCACCTTCACCGTGCTGATCGGCATCTCGGTGCCGTCGTTCTTTCTTGGCATGATGATGATCCTCGTCTTCGCGGTGAACCTGCGGCTCCTGCCGGTCTCGGGGATGTATGCGATCTATGGCGGCGGCGATCTCATCGACCTCGCGCGGCATCTGGTGATGCCGGCGCTGGCGCTCGCGGTGGTGGCGACCGGGGTGATCGCGCGGCTGTCGCGCTCGGCGATGCTCGAGGTGCTGCGCCAGGACTACATCCGCACCGCACGCGCCAAGGGCGTGCATGAGCGCCGCGTCATCATGGGCCACGCGCTGCGCGCGGCGATGGTCTCGATCATTCCGGTGCTGGGCATCCAGGCGGGTTTCGTGCTGTCCGGCTCGGTCTATATCGAGATCGTGTTCCAGTGGCCCGGCGTGGGCCGGATGCTGGTCGACGCGATCCTGAAACGCGACATCCTTCTGGTGCAGGGCGGCGTGGTCTTCGTGGCGGCGGCATACGTGTTCTTCAACATCGCCGTCGACGTGGCGCAGTCGCTGCTCGACCCGAGGATCAAGACGTGACGACGTTCCTGAAACTCCTGTTTCGCAACCGGCTGGCCGCGCTGGGCGCGGTGGTGCTGGGGGCGATCGTGCTGCTCGCGCTGGTCACGCCGCTGTTGCCGCTGGCCGACCCGGACGTGACCGCCACCGGCGACCGGTTCATGCGGCCGTTCACCGAGGGGCACCTGCTGGGCACCGATCACCTGGGGCGCGATCTGCTGTCGCGGCTGCTCTGGGGCACACGGCTCAGCCTTGCCGTGGGCATCGCCGCGGCGCTGGTCGCCGGCACCATCGGCTCGGCGATCGGTATCGTCGCGGGCTATTTCGGCGGCCGGATCGACAACGTCATCATGCGCGGCGTCGACATGCTGATGGCCTTTCCCTACATCCTCCTGGCGCTGGCCATCGTCGCGGCGCTGGGCCCCGGCCTGCTCAACGCGCTGATCGCGGTGGCGGCGGTGAACATCCCGTTCTTCGCGCGCAACATCCGCGGCGTGACCGTGGGGCTGGCGGGGCGCGAGTTCATCGACGCCGCCCGGTTGGCCGGAATGGGGCATGGCCGCATCATCCTGACCGAGCTTCTTCCCAACGTCGCCTCGACCATCGTGATCGCGATGTCGACCACGGTGGGCTGGATGATCCTCGAGACCGCCGGGCTGTCGTTCCTCGGCCTTGGCAGCCAGCCGCCGGTGGCCGACCTCGGCTCGATGCTGGGCGAGGCGCGGGCGGCGCTGATCACCAACCCGCATACCTCGGTGGTGCCGGGCGTGATGATCTTCCTGATCGTCATGAGCATCAACCTGCTGGGCGACGGGGTGCGCGACGCGCTCGACCCGCGGCTGAGGTCCGGCGCGCTGACCCGGCCGCGCGCGGTGACGCTGGTGGACCGCAAGGGGCAGGTGCCGGAGGCGGATCAGAAGGGTCTTCTCAACATCCAGTCGCTGGAGACGCAGTTCCACGTCGGCCCGCGCATCTTTCGCGCCGTGAACGAGGTGTCCTTGCATCTGAACCCCGGCGAGGCGCTGGGGATCATCGGCGAGAGCGGCTCGGGCAAGTCGGTGACCGCGCTGTCGGTCATGGGCCTCGTCGCCTCGCCGCCCGGCGTGATCACCGGCGGCGCCGTGCGCTACGCGGGCGAGGATCTGCTGTCGGCCGACTACCGCAGCCTGCGCCAGAAGCGCGGCAACAACGTGGCCTATATCTTTCAGGACCCGCTTTCGACGCTGCATCCGCTCTACCGGGTGGGCGACCAGCTGACCGAGGCGATCCAGGCGCATCACGCCGTGCCCGACGCCACGGCGCGGGCGCGGGCGGTGGAACTGTTGAAGGACGTGCGCATCCCCAACGCCGAGGCGCGGGTGCGCGACTATCCGCACCAGTTGTCGGGCGGCATGCGGCAGCGCGTGGGTATCGCGATGGCGTTGGCGAACGATCCCGATGTCATCATCGCGGATGAGCCGACCACCGCGCTCGATGTCACGGTGCAGGCGCAGATTCTCGCGCTGCTCGACGATCTGAGGCGCGACCGTGGCCTTGCGATCATCTTCATCACCCATGATTTCGGCGTCGTCGGGCAGCTTTGCGACCGGGTGGCGGTGATGTATGGCGGGCGCATCGTCGAGGAGGGGCCGACCGCGACCATCCTGTCGCATCCCGCGCATCCCTATACGAAAAAGCTCATGGCTTGCGTGCCCGAGCTTGGCGGCGGCAAGCGCGAATTGGCCGCGATACCGGGCCTGCCCCCGGTGGTGTCGGACCTGCCGCCGGGTTGCGCCTTCGCGCCGCGCTGCGACAAGGCGACGGAGGCCTGCCGCGTGGGCGAGATCGGGTTCACAGGCAGCGACACCCACCGGGTGCGCTGCATCCATCCCGAGGAGGTGCTGGCATGACCGCGCTCAAGGTGACGGACCTGTCCAAGACCTTCGTGGTCGGCGGTGGCCTGTTGCGCAAGCCGGGTGCGGTGCGCGCGGTGCGGCCGATGTCCTTCGAGGTGGCGACCGGCGAGACGCTGGGGATCGTCGGGGAATCGGGCTGTGGCAAGTCCACGCTGGCGCGGATGCTGGTGGGGCTGAACGCGCCCACCACCGGGCAGATCGAGATCGCCGGCAAGCCGCTCGACAATGCCGACCCGGCGGCCTTCGGCAAGCTGATCCAGTATGTCTTTCAGGACCCGGTGTCCTCGCTCAACCCGCGCAAGTCGATCCGCCAGATCATGGAGGCGCCGCTGAAGTGGCTGCACCGGATGGACCGCGCCGCGCGCACCGCGCGCATCGCCGAGATCTTCGCCAGCGTGAACCTGCGCGAGGAGTTCCTCGACCGCTATCCGCACGAGTTTTCCGGCGGCCAGGCCCAGCGCATCGGGGTGGCGCGCGCGCTTGCCGCCGCGCCGCGCATCATGGTGCTGGACGAGCCGGTTTCGGCGCTGGATGTCTCGGTGCAGGCGCAGGTGCTGAACCTCTTGGCCGATCTGCGCGGGCAGTTCGACCTCACCTATCTGTTCATCAGCCACGACCTTGCCGTGGTCGAGGCGGTGAGCGACCGGATCATGGTGCTGTATTTCGGCGCGGTGGTGGAGATCGGACCGGCGAGGGAGGTTTTCAAAACCCCGCGCCATCCTTATACCAAGCTGCTCGCGGACAGCGCGCCGGTGGTCGGCCGCCCCCTGACCGCGCCCGAGCAGAAGGACAGCGAATTGCCCGACCCGTTGAACCCGCCCCCCGGCTGCGCCTTTGCCGGGCGCTGTCCGCGCGCCACAGACATCTGCGTCAAGGTGGAGCCCGACCTCAGACCGCTTGGAGAGCATCAACTTGCCGCCTGCCACCACCCCCTCGACTGATCCCGCGCCCTCGCGCCTGTCACGCCCGACCCGCGTGGCCGAGGCGATCAAGGACTGGATCGTCCAGGCCCATTTCGGGGCCGGCGACCGGCTGCCGAGCGAGCCGGAGCTGATCGAACGCTTCGGCATGTCCAAGGGCACGATCCGCGAGGCGATGCGCATCCTCGAAGCGCAGGGGCTGGTGAAAAGCCGCACCGGCCCCGGCGGCGGCACCTTCGTGCACGAGGTCTCGAAGGAACGCGCGCGGGCGCTTTTGGGCAACTACTTCTACTTCAAGGATCTGACGATCCGCGACATCTATCAATTGCGCCGGGTGCTGGAGCCGGAACTGGCGGCGGCGCTGGCCGGCAATCTTCCCGAGGCGGTGCTGGGCCGGCTCGAGGCGATCATCGGCGAATACGACGCCCCCGCGCAGGATGTCGAGGAGGAACGCGAACAGCACGTCGCCTCGCTCCGGTTTCACGCGCTGCTGGCCGAGCAGGCCGACAATGCGCTCTTGGGCTTTCTGATCGACTTCATGGTCAACATGCTTTCGGACCTCACCGTCTATCGCAAGCTCTATGAGCCTCCCAACCTCGAGCTTTGGCGGCGCGGCCGGGCGTTCCAGCTCCAACTCGTCGAGGCGCTGCGCACCGGCGACGCCGACACGGCCCGGCGGGTCATGCGCGACCACATGGAAACCGCGCAAAAGCTGATGGAGGCGCAGGAGGCCGAGATGCAGCGCCGGTTCATCTCGGAGTAGCGCGCGGCCCCCCGTTGCCCTGAAGGCTGCGGCCCGATCGCCGGGGCTTGCGGCCCTGTCCCGACGCCATGCGGCAAAATGTCGTGAGATTTTTCGGAACCCTCCAGCACTGGAAGGGCGTTTCCCTCTTATCCGGGCCCATGACCGGCCCAACCGAAAGAGCGAGAGGACGATCATGTCATATTGGAGATTTGCCGCAATGATCGCGACCTCGACGGTCGTGATGTTCATCCTGATGTATCTCAACACCTACCTTTGGGCGCATGTGTTCTGGTCCGAGACGCGCGCCTACATGGCGCTGCTGATGGGCGCGACGATGGCGATCGTGATGCTGGCGTTCATGCTGTCGATGTATTCCAAGAAGACGATCAACGCCGTGATCTTCGTGGGCGCGGCGGTGGTGTTCGCCGGCTCGCTCTGGCTGGTGCGCAGCCAGACGACGGTGGCCGATACCAGCTACATGCGCGCCATGATCCCGCACCATTCGATCGCCATCATGACCTCGAGCCGCGCCAATATCGAAGACGCGCGCGTGCGCAAGCTGGCCGACGAGATCATCTATGCCCAGGACAAGGAAATCGCCGAAATGCGCTATCTCGTGAACGAGATCGAAGCCTCCGGCGTGACCGCCCGGCGCGATGCACCGGCCCCGGGCGAGATCGTGAGCCTTGAAGACGCCCTGTCCACCGCCGAGGTCGCGGTGCTCGACCCGGGCTTCATGTCCGAGGCGGAAATCGCCCGGCTGTTCCCTGCCGGTGCCGCCTGCACCTTCTCCTACACCTCGGACAGCCCCGCGGTTCTGGCCGTCGGTTCGGCGGATGACGGCTGGGCGGGGCTGGTGAAGCTCAGCGGCGACCTTGTCCGCCTCGGTGTCCCGTCGGACGGCGACGTTGCCGCCGGCGTCACGACGCAGGACGACGGCATCACCGTTGAGGTGAGCGCCCCGGGCGGCGGCCCCCTGAACGCGAGCGGCACCACGCAGGAGGCCGACCTGACCCTTGAGCTGGAGGCCGGGCTGTCCGCCGGTTTCCGCGGCTACTACCGCTGCGGGGCGTAAGGCGCACGGGGCGCGCGCGCTGCCGGTCCGCTCACCGCGTGCCCTGCGGTGCGTGACTGGCCAGCGGCAGACGCACGCAAGCCTCGAACCCTGACGCCCGGCCCGGGCGTGGCGAATGCAGCACGAGGTCGGCCCCCACCCCCGTCGCGATGGCGCTGACGATGGCAAGGCCAAGGCCGCTGCCGCGCTGCGCCGATCCGGCGCGCTCGAACCGGTTGGTGAGGCGCGCGAGGGTCTCGGGCGGCAGGACGGGCGCGTCATTGGCAACGCACAACATGCCCGCTTCGCTCAGCGTCACCTCGACCGGGGCGGCCTCATCGCCGTGGCGCAGGGCGTTTTCGATCAGGTTCGTGCACAGGATGCCGAAGGCATCGGGGTCAAGGTCGGACATCACCGGCTCCTCCGGCAGCGTCAGCCGAAGCCGGTCGGGCACCCCCTGCCGCTGCCGCTCATCGACCAGCAGACGCAGGATCGGGCGCAGATCGGCGGCATGGTCCAGCCGCAGCCGCCCGCCCTCGGCGCGCGCCAGTTGCATCAGCCGTTCCGACAGGCGGGTCAGGCGTTTGAGCGTCGCCTCGATCTCGCCCGCGCGCGCCCGGGCGTCGGGATCGCCGGTTTCCGACATCAGCCGCTGGGCCTGCGCGATGGCCCCGGCCAGCGGCGTGCGCAATTCATGCGCGGCATTGGCGGCAAAACTGCGCTCGGCATCGAATGCCGACCTGAGCCGCGCCAGCACGGTATTGAGCGAGGCCGCCAGCGGGGCAAGCTCAGCCGGCAGGTCGTCCGCCGACACCGGCGACAGATCGTTGGCGGTGCGCCCGCCAAGCTCGGCGCGAAACCGCCTGAGCGGCGACAGGCTTGTGCGGACCGCGACCACGATCAAGAGCAGGGTCAGCGGAACCACCACCAGAAGCGGCAGCAGCAGCCCCATCCGGGTCTCGCCCAGCGCCGCGGCGCGGTAGGCCAGCGGCTCGGCCACGGTGATCCGCACGGTGCCGCGCAAGGTCTCCTCGCTGTAAAAGCGATAGGACGCATCCTGGGCAAAACCGGGTCCGGCCCAGGCGGGAAACACCGACGGGTCGGCGGCGTGCGATTGCAGCACGACATGGCCATCGCCATCGCGCACGATGTAGGTGAAATGCTCCTCGTGGGTGCGAAGTGCTGCCAGCCGCTGGACGGCGTGATCCTCGTCGCGCCCGATGATGTCGACCACGGCCAGCGGCAGGATGCGCTGCGCCGTTTCCTGAAGCGCCGAGTCGAACACCTCGTCCATCTCGTGGCGCAGCAAAGCCCCCGTCATCGCCGCGGCGGCCAGCCAGAGCACCGTCAGCAACGCGCCCAGCGACAGCGCCAGACGCCCCTGAAGGCTGCGCGGCAGGGTCATGGCGTGCCCAGCCGATAGCCCAGGCCGCGTTCGGTCGTGATGATCTCGGGCCCCAGTTTCTTGCGCAGGCGGCTGACATGAACCTCGATGGTGTTGCTGCCTATGTCGTCCTCGAAGGCATAGAGCTTGCCTTCAAGCTGCGCCTTGGACAGCAACTGGCCGGGGCGGGTGAGAAACGCCTCGAACAGCGCCCATTCGCGCGCCGTCAACTGCACCGGCCTGCCGTCGCGATGCACCGTGCGGGCCGCCAGGTCGATGTCCAGCGCGCCATGGCTGACGATCGGGTTCGGGTTGCCCGCATAGCGCCGCGCGACCGAGCCGATGCGCGCCGACAGCTCGTCCAGGTCGACGGGTTTGACCAGGTAATCGTCGGCCCCCGCGTTCAGCCCTTCGATCCGGTCCGACACCTGGTCGAGCGCGGTCAGGATGATGACCGGCGTGACATCGCCGCGCCCGCGCAGGCGCTTGAGAAACCCGATGCCGCGACCGTCCGGCAACATCAGGTCGAGCAGCACAAGGTCATAGGCCGCCGCCGCCATCGCGTCGCCCGCCGCATCCAGCCGCGTGACCCAGTCGACGGATTGCCCGTCGCCGGTGATCTGGTCGCGCACCGCGGGGCCGAGAACGGTGTCGTCTTCGATCAAGAGGATGCGCATGGTGTCTCCTTGCAGGCCGCCGGGACGGGGCGCGCGTGGCCGCCTTGTCGGCCCCCGGTCTGACATGCACCTGACGGCCCGGGCGCATGGCCGTCAGCTTGCCGTCAGGTTGGCGTGCGAACAAGAGCCACAAAGCCCGATACCACAGGAGTTTGGCCGATGCGAAAGACACTGACAATGCTCACGATTGCGCTGGCCCTGCCAGCCGGTGCGGCGCTGGCCGACGACGACTGCCGCGTGCCGATGGCCGACTGGCAGCCGCGCGAGGCGGTCATGGCGTTTGCCGCCGAACAGGGCTGGACCGTGTCCCGCCTCAAGATCGACGACGGCTGCTACGAGATCAAGGGCGAGAACGCCGATGGCCACTGGATCGAAGTCACCATCGACCCCGGCACTCTCGACCTGGTCGAGATGACGATCCGCTATCGTGACGAGATGGGCCGCCCGCTGCCGATCCGCACCCGCGATGACGATGACGACGATGACGACGACTGAGACCGCCCCGGACCGGGCCGCGCCGACACGTGTCGCGGCCAAGGTCCGGGTCTGGGACCCGCTTGTTCGGGTGTTTCACTGGGGCCTCGTGGCCGCCGTCGCCATCGCCTGGCTGACCGCCGACGAGGTGGAACGCGTTCACGAGATCGCAGGCTATACCGTCGCGGGCCTTGTCGCCTTTCGCCTGGTCTGGGGCTTTGCCGGTGGCCGCTACGCACGTTTCGGGCAGTTCCTGCGCGGCCCGGCCTCGGTGCTGGGTCATGTCGGTGACATGATCCGCGGGCGCGAGCGGCGCTATCTCGGCCACAACCCTGCCGGTGCGGCGATGATCGTGGCGCTTCTGATCACGCTGTCGGGCACCGCCTTCACCGGCTGGCTGATCGCCGAGCCCGAGCGCATCGCGCGGTTGCCCGAGATGCCCCGGATCGTGACCCCGGCGCGCGCCGATGACGACGACCACTGGCGCGGCGACCGCGCCGAGGACGCGCTGGAAGATGTGCACGAGACCCTGGCCAACCTGCTCCTGATCCTTGTCGCACTGCATGTGGCCGGAGTTGCCGTGGCGTCCTTCAGCCACCGCGAAAACCTCGTGCGCGCCATGATCACCGGCGACAAGCGCGCGCCCGATCCCGACGACATCGCGTAAGCGGCATACCCCCCGCCGCATGCGCCACAGGCCCCGCCCGCACGCCGGACGGGGCCGTTTGGTTCCTGACGCCAGGCTGACGTGAAAACGGCGCGCACGTCAGCAAGGCTCAAGGCGGACCCGCCAGGCTGGGTGCATCGACACACCAGCGGAAAAGAGGTTCCCATGACACCCAGACTGATCATCGCCGCCACCCTTTCGGCCCTCGCCCTCCCGGCTGTCGCGGCACCGAACGAAACCCCCTATGCCCTGAGCGCCGCGCATGACGACTTCGAGGCCCAGCTTGCCCGGCTGGCGCAGCGCCGCGACGAGATCGGCGCAGCCGCCGGCACGGCGGCGACCCTCATGGCCGCGCACAATGCCGCGCAGGAGCGGCTGGTCCTGCCGCTGCTCGGCCGGGCCGAGACCAGCGCGTCCGGGGCCGCAGGGGCGGACCTGCCCGACCGGGCACATCTGGAGGCGGAGCTTTTGCAGCTCCATGACGGCGATGTCGATCTCGTCACCGCGCTGGTCGAGCTTTACGCCCTCGCCGAAGAGACCGCAGAGCCCGAGGTCGCGCGCCTGGCCGAGCGGATGATCTGGCACCAGACCGGCGACGTTGAGGTGCTCTATCCGGCGGCCCTGCTGGTCGAGGCGGCGCTGCGCGCACGGGCAAGCGAGGCGCAAGCCGTGTCCGGCAACTGACGCACCTTCGCACCCGGCCATCCGGTTCCTGACGCGAGGCTGACGCGGTTTCTGCCAGCCCGTCAGGTGCCCCTCAGGTCGAAGGCCCAGATTGACCTCAGCAACCGAAAGGAGACCCCGACCATGAAACCGAAACTGACCCATGTTGTGGCGTTCACCGCGTTCGCCGGCCTTGCCGCCCTGAGCGCGGGCGTGGCGCTGGCCGACGACGACGACTGCCGCGTGCCGATGGCCGACTGGCAACCGCGCGAGGCGGTGATCGCACTGGCCGACGAAAACGGCTGGATGCTGCACGAGATCGAGATCGACGATGGCTGCTACGAGATCGAGGCGCGCAACCGCGAAGGCCGCGACATCGAGGTGACGCTCGACCCCCGGACCCTCGCGGTGATCGAGATCGAGTATGACGATGACGACGACAAGGCGCGCGGCAACCGGCGCGGGCCGACGCCTGCCGGCACCATTGCCCCGCCCGCGAACGGCCTGTTCGAGAACGCCACGCCGCCGCAAGTGAAATCCAACTGACCCCGACAGCGGCACGGCGCCGACCGCGCGCCGTGCCGACCCCATCCCCCATTCCCAGCACAGAGATCGACCATGAAATCCCTGCTTGCCTCCCTCGCGCTGACCACGGCGCTGACCGCCCCCGGCCTGGCGCTCGCCAAGCCGGTCACCTTCACCACCACGCTCAATGCCTACGGCGGCGACGGCGCCTATCTTGCGCTCTATGTCACCGATGCGCAGGGCAGCTATGTCGGCAGCCTGTGGATGGCTGGCGGCAAGTCGAAATACTATGAGCACCTGTCGGACTGGTATCGCGCCACCGGCGGCGACCCGGCGCAGATCGACGGCATCACCGGCGCCAGCGTCGGGGCGGGGCGGACGCTCGAGATCACGCTCGACCTGACCGACGCGCTGTTCGATGCGGGCTATACCCTGCATATCGACGCCTCGGTCGAGGACATGCGCGACAGCCCCAATGAAGTCGCGGTGCCGCTGACCACTGAAGGCGCCGGGCAGACGGTGCGCGGACGCCGCTACATCGCCAGCTTCAGCTACGATATGTGAGGCGATGAGATGATACGCAGGCTTCACCGCTGGCCCGCGCTGGCCGCCCTCGCGCTCGTCGCGCTTCTCAGCCTGAGCGGGGCGGCGCTGTCGGTGTTTCCGGCAGCCGAGCGGATCGCCGCGCCGCAGGCCGGGGCGGGCCTGACGGTCGCCACCCTGGCCACCCGCATCCAGACCGCCTATCCCGGCGTCGAACAGATCCGCCGCGCCCCGTCCGGGCGGATCACCGCGTGGTGGTTCGACAATGGCACGCCGGGCGCCGCCGTCATCGACCCGGCAACGGGTCAGGGCGTGGCCCCCGCCGACCCCGGCCGGGCCGAACGCTGGCTGACCAACCTGCACCGCTCGCTGTTTCTGGGCGACGCGGGGCGCCTTGCGATGGCCGCCGGGGCGGCGGCGATGCTGGTCCTGTCGCTGTCCGGCGCGGCGTTGGTCGCCCGGCGCGCGGGCGGCTGGCGGCACTGGTTCGCACGCACCCGCGGGCCGCGTGCCGGGCGGCTGCATGTCGGGATCGCGCGGCTCGTTGTGCCGGGCCTGGTGCTGTCCTCCGCCACCGCCCTGTGGATGACGGCCTCCACCTTCGACCTGCTGCCCGATAGCGCCGCCGCACCGGCGTTTCCGACCGAGGTGAGCGGCGAGACCGGCGTGGCGCTCGACCGGCTGGCGCTGCTGGGCGACACGCCGGTGGCCGAGCTGCGCGAACTCAGCTTTCCCTTTCCCGACGACGCCACGGATGTCTTCACGCTCAGGACCGACCGGGGTGCCGGGTATCTCGACCAGGGCACCGGCGCGCTGCTGGCCTGGGACGACCTTGGCGGCTGGGCGCGGGTCTCGGAAACCGTCTACATGCTGCATACCGGCCAGGGCGCGGCGGCGCTGGGGCTGGTGCTGGGCCTGATGGCGCTTGGCGTGCCCGCGATGGGGGCCAGCGGTGTTCTGGTCTGGCGGGCCGGGCGGCGCGGGCGCGGGCGCATCCGCGCCAACCAGCCCGCCCGCCGGGCCCGGACGATCCTGCTGGTGGGCAGCGAGGGCGGCAGCACCTGGGGGTTCGCCGCAACGCTGCACGCGGCCCTGACCGAGGCCGGGCACAGCGTTCACACGGCACCCATGTCGGCCTTCGCGCCGGACCGCTACACCAACGCCGAACGGATCATCGTGCTGGCCGCGACCTACGGCAACGGCGCGGCCCCAGCGACCGCCCGCGACTTTCTCGACCGGCTGGAGCGGCTGGACACCGCCCCCGCCGCGCCGCTCGCCGTGCTCGGGTTCGGTGACCGCAGCTTTCCCGCCTATTGTGCCTTTGCCCACGCCGTCGAAGCGGCGGCAGCGGAAAAAGGCTGGCGCGAACTGATGCCGCTCGACACGGTGGACCGCCAGTCGCCGCAGGACTTCGCGCGCTGGGGGCGGGCGCTGGAGCAGGTGCTGGGCATCGACCTCGAGCTTGCGCACCGGCCCGTGCAACCGCCGACCGAGCGCCTGACGCTGATTTCGCGGCGCGACTTCGGCGCCGAGGTGCAGGCCCCGACCGCCATCCTGCGCTTTGCCCTGCCGCGCACGACGCTGTGGCAGCGGCTGAGCGGGGCGGGTTTCGCGCGCTTCGAGGCGGGCGACCTGATCGGCATCCTGCCCGACGGCAGCCCGGTGCCGCGCCTCTACTCGCTCGCCTCCGCCCGCCGCGACGGGTTTGTCGAGATCGTGGTCAGGAAACATCCCGGCGGCCTGTGCTCGGGGCAACTCACCGCGCTCGAACCCGGCGACAGCGTGACCGCCTTTCTGCGCCGCAATCCCGGCTTCCGGCCCGGCCGCCGCGCCCGGCCCCTGATCCTGATCGGGGCCGGGACCGGCATCGGCCCGCTGGCGGGGATCACCCGCGCCAACACGCGGCGGCGGCCCATCCACCTGTTTTTCGGAATGCGCCACCCCGACAGCGATTTCTTCTACCAGGGCGAGATCGCAACCTGGCAGGCCGAGGGCAGGCTGGCCCGTCTGGTCACCGCCGTGTCGCGCGGGCAGCGGCCATATTACGTGCAGGACGCGCTGCGCGGCGAGGCCGCCGAGGTCGCCCGGCTGATCCGGGGCGGGGCGCGCGTGATGGTCTGCGGCGGGCGCGACATGGCGGCGGGCGTGGCCGATGCGATGGCCGACATCCTCGCGCCCGTGGGGCTGACCCCGGCGCTCTTGAAGGCCGAGGGGCGCTATGTCGAAGATGTCTACTGAACCGGCGCGCCTGGCCCTGAACGGCGCGACGATGGGCACGCGCTGGCAGGCCACGTTCTTCGCTGCGCCGGGTTTCGACCCGGACCCGGTGCGCGCCGCGCTCCAGCAAGCCGTCGACGAGGTCGACGCCCAGATGTCCACCTGGCGGGCCGACAGCGACCTCATGCGCCTCAACGCGGCTGAAACCGGCGCATGGGTGATGGTGCCGGACCGGCTGCGGCAGGTCCTGGCGCTCGGGCTGGAGATCGGGCGCGCCTCGGGCGGCGCTTTCGACATCGGCATGGGCGACGCGGTCACGGCCTGGGGCTTTGGCCCCGAGGACGCGGCGCCCGAGGCGATCCGGGCCGCGATGACCCGGCGGCGCGGACCGGCACACACGATGCTGGAAATTGACGGGGACCGCGTGCGCAAGACCGCGCCCGTCGCGCTCGACCTCAATGGCATCGCCAAGGGCCACGGCACCGACCGGCTGGCCGAGACGCTGGTTGCGCTTGGCATCGATGCGGGCCTTGTCGGCATCGACGGCGAGATGCGCGCGCTCGGGGTCAGGCCCGACGGGCAGCCCTGGGCCATCGCGGTGGAAGCGCCCGACTTCGCCGCCCGCGCGCCGCATTCCGTCCTTGCGCTCGAGGATGCGGCGGTCGCGACCTCGGGCGACTATCGCCACTGGGTCGAGGTGCAGGGACGCCGCCTGTCGCACACGATGGACCCGGACAAGGGCAGGCCGCTTCCCGCCCCGCCGGCCTCGGTCACCGTCGTCGCGCGCACCTGCGCCGAGGCCGACGCCTGGGCAACCGCCCTGATGGTGCTGGGCCCCGACAAGGGGGGCGAACTGGCGCGCGAGCGCGGGCTCGACGCGCTGTTCCTGATGCGCGATCAGGACGGGCGCACCACCAGCCGCGCAACGGGCCGTCTGTTCGGACAAGGCGCGGCGCAGAGCCGAACCGCCCCGGCCAAGCTCCGTTGAGCGCCCGGGGTGTCGCGCGACAACAGCGACGCGCGCCCTACCCCTTGCGGTATTTGTCCAGCCCGCCGGATTTCAACGCCTCGACCAGGTCGCGTTTGCGGATCTTGGCGGCTTCGACCGGCATGTCGTCGATCAGCTCGATCCGGCGCGGCACCTTGTAGGCGGCGAGGTTGTCGCGGCAGAAGGCCATGAGGTCATCGGCGCTGACCTCGCGGCCCTCGAGCGGGACCACCACCGCCACCGGGATCTCGCCCTTGGCCTCGTCGGGTTCGGGGACCACCGCGCAGATCGACACGCCGCCGTGCTGGTAGAGCGTGCTTTCGACCTCGAGCGGGTAGATGTTGTGGCCGCCGGTGATGATCACGTCCTTCTTGCGGTCGACGATGAACAAAAACCCGTCCGCATCGACATAGCCCAGATCGCCGGAGCGCCAGCCGTCGGGGCCGAAAGCCGCTGCCGTGGCCTCGGGGTCGTCGGCATAGCCCGGGGTGACGCAATCGCCGCCGATCACCACTTCGCCGACCTCGCCCACCGGCATCGGCTGGCCGTCCTCGTCCACGATCAGGATGCGCGACGACCCCACCGGCAGGCCGGCGGCGCCGGGTTTTCTGAGGCCCGCGACCGGTTCCATCACGTTCTGGCCGCAGGTTTCGGTGGCGCCGTAGACCTGGCTGACCTTGACGCCGGACAGCTCCTCGAACCGGCGGATCACCGGCTGCGGCACCGGCGAGCCGCCGGTGGTGCAGACCCTGAGCGAGGTCAGGTCGTGGCGCGCGGGGTCATAGCCGCCGACCATGTAGACATACATCGTGGGGGTTCCGCCGAAGTAGCTGGCCTTGTGGCGCGCGATGTCGGTCAGCACGCGCTCGGTGTCCCAGCGTTCATGCAGGACCATGGTGCCGCCGGTATAGGCGCAGAGGTTCAGCGTCACCGTGAGGCCGAAATTGGTGAACAGCGGCACCGCGCAGAGATAGGTTTCGCGGCCGTATTGCGTCCCGTGCGCGACCATCATGTCGCGAAAGCTCGAACAATTGTTGAAATGGGTCTGCTCGATCGCCTTGGGCCGTCCCGTGGTGCCGGAGGTGAAGAACAGCGCGGCGGTGTCGTGGGGGGTGGCGGGGTGGTCGTCGAAGCTGTCGGGCGCGTCCTTCATGGCGGCGTCGAGGTCGGTATCCCCTGCCCCCGCCGCCCCGCCGGTGACGAAGGCAGGCACGTCGCCGGGCAGGTCGGCGCGGATGGTGTCGAAATAGGCCTGCGTCGCCGCGTCCGTCACCAGCGCGCGGATGCGGCTCGACGACAGGATCGCGGTCAGTTCGGACTGGCGGAACATGGCGCTGATCGGGGCGGGCACCGCGCCGAGGCGCTGGCAGGCCCAGAACGCCACCGCCATCATCGGCGTCGACGGCAGATAAAGCCCGACCCGGTCGCCCGGCCCGATGCCGGCGGCACCGAGGACATTGGCCATGCGCGCAGTGCGGCGGCCGAACTCGGCATGGCTGATGCGCTCATCCTCCCAGATCAGGAAGGTCTGGTCGGGGATCAGTGCCACGTTGCGCGCGAGTATCTGGGGGAGCGTTTCCATTCGCCACTTGTCCTGTCCTGGGTATCGCGGTTTCTGGCAGGCGGCGGGCGGCGGCACATCGTCCGCGAGGACTATTGCCCGCGTCGTCCGGGCGGACGATGCGCGGGCGCGGGGCGATGGTCAATCTGGGCGAAAGACACGGGAGGGGCGGCATGGGACGGCTTGACGGCAAGGTGGCGATCATCACCGGGGCGACCTCGGGCATCGGGGCCGTGGCGGCGCGGCTGTTCGCCGCCGAAGGTGCCAAGGTGGCGGTGAGCGGGCGCAGCGCGGAACGGGGCGCTGCCGTGGTCGAAGGCATCCGGGCGGCGGGGTTTGAGGCCGCGTTCTTCGCCGCCGATTTCGACGAGACCGACAGCGTCGGCGCGATGGTCGACGCGGCGGCGGCGCATTTCGGCGGGCTTCACGTGCTTTACAACAACGCGGGCGGGTCGAGTGCCGAGGATGGCCCCCTGACCGAAGCGCCCGAGGCCGAGTTCTGGCGCTGCATGCGGGTGGACCTCTTTGGCACATGGCTGACCTCGCGCCACGCGATCCCGCATATGCGCAAGAGCGGCGGCGGCTCGATCATAAACTCGTCGTCCATCGTCGGCGCGATGGGCATTCCCAACCGCGATGCCTATACGGCGGCCAAGGGCGGCGTGATCGCGCTGGGCCGGTCGATGGCGGTGGAGTTCGCGCCCGACAACATCCGCGTCAACACGCTGGTGGCCGGCGCGGTCGGCACCGACCGGGTGATGAAGTTCTACGAGACCGAGCCGCATCTGAAGGCGCAGTGGGACGCCTACCTGCTGGGCATCGCGACGCCCGAGGACGTGGCGAATGCGGCGCTGTTCCTGGCCTCGGACGAAAGCGCGCGGACCACCGGGCATATGCTGCCGGTGGACAGCGGTATTCTCATTTCGTGACGGGCGGCTCGGCGTAGGTCAGGCCAAGGCGCGGCTGGGCGTCGCGCAGGGTCTCGTCGAAGGCGCGCGCGATGGCGTCCACGTCCCAGTCGCCCGTGAGGACCGGGGCGGCGATCATCGGGTGGGTCACCAGCGACAGGTCGCGGCCCGCGATGCGGACAAGCTGGCCGGTGATGCCTTGGGCGGCATCCGACAACAGGTAGCTGACCAGCGGCGCGTTCGTCTCGGGCGTTGGCAGCGTGGTATAGGCCACGTCGCGCGAGGCCGATTGTTCGGCCAGCAGCGCGGCGTTGGTCCTGGCCATCGCGGTTTCGGCCAGCGGCGAGATCGCGTTGACGCGGATCGGCGTGTCGCGCAGCTCCATCGCCCAGCTGTAGGTCAGCGAGGCGATGCCGCCCTTGGTCGCGGCGTAGGCACCGAGGCCGATGTCGCCCGCCTGCGAGCCGGAGGCGACGTTGACGATGGCGCCGCCGCTGCCCTGTTCGCGGAACGCCGCGACGGCGGCCTGGGTGCATTGGGCAGTGCCGAAAAGGTTGACCTCGAACATCCGGCGCAGGTCGGCAGGCCACATCGCCTCGATCTTGCCGGGGCGCAGGATGCCCGCGTTGTTGACGAAGCCGGTGATGGTGCCGAAGGCGTCGCGGCAGGCGGCGACCAGGTCGCGGCCCGCGCCGGGGCGGCTGATGTCGCAGGGCAGCGCCACGGCGCGTCCGCCGGCGGCGGTGATCTCGTCTGCAACGCGCTCGGCGTCCGGTCCGACGATATCGTTGACGAGGACCGCAGCACCGAGGCTGGCGGCGTGGCGGGCATAGGCGGCCCCGAGGCCGTCGCCCGCGCCGGTGATCACGATGGCCTTGCCGGTGAGGGTGATCATGGCGCCTCCTTTTCCAGGGACAGCAACGCGCGGGCGGCCTCGGAGCCGTCGAGCAGCCGGGTTTCGCGGGTAATGATGCGCCAGCCCCCTGCCCCGCGCGCCAGATGGATGCGGTTGGCGCTGACCCGGGCGGCACGCCAGCCGTCGCCGTCGGCCACTAAGACCTGCGAATAGCAGATCGCCGTTGCGCGGTCGCCGTCGAGCGTGACCAGCGGCAGGCTGAGCACATGGGCGCAGCCGCGCGCCACGAAATCGCGGTGGGTGTCGAGGTCGACCAGCGCGCCCACAGCCTTGGCCCCGTCCAGCCTTGGCCCGCCGAAATCATAGCTGCCATCCTCGGCCCAAAGCGCGGCGGTGGCTTGGGCGTTGCGGGTGTCGACGGCGGGGCCGTAGCTTGCGATCAGGCGCATGATGGCCAACTCGTCCTCGAGCGCGCGCTGGCGGGATTCGAGGGCTGCGAGGCGGGCGGTGAGGTCTGTGTCGGCCATGTCTTTCCTATCCCGCCGGTGCGCCAGCGGCGGCGAAGGCACCCCAGCCGCCATCGACCGGCAGCACCGCGCCATTCACGTAGCTGGCCCAGTCGGAAGCGAGAAACGCCATCGCGCGGGCCATTTCGTCAGGCTCGGCAAAGCGGGCGAGCGGCGTGCGCGCCTCGATCACGGCCGGGTCAAACGCCTTTTTCTCGATCAGGTCGGCCACCATCGGAGTGCGGGTATAGCCCGGCGCGATGGTGTTGGTGCGCAGCCCGCGCGGCCCCCATTCGCAGGCCATCGAGGCGGTCATGTGATCGACCCCCGCCTTGGCCGCACCGTAGCCCGCCCGGCCCGGAAACGAGCCCTGGGCGCAGATCGACGAGATCAGCACGATGGCCCCCGCACCGCGCGGCAGCATGCGCCGCGCTGCCGCCTGGGCGATCAGGAATGCGCCGTTCAGGTCAACGTCGATCACCCGCCGCCAGGTGTCGGCGTCGAGATCCTCGCTGGGAATGTGCGGCTGGGCAATGCCGGCGGCGTTGACGAGGATATCAAGCCCGCCCATCGCCGCCTCGGCGGCCCCGGTCATGGCGGCGCAGTCGTCCGCGCTGGTGATGTCGCCGGTGAGCGCGGCGATTGCGCCGGTGTCGGGCCGCGCCGCCCGGACCGCGCCTTCGTCGATATCGGCGATCACCACCCGTGCCCCCAGCCCCGCGAACACCTTTGCGGCGGCAAAGCCGATGCCGCTGGCCCCGCCGGTGATCAGCGCGCGCTTGCCGTCGAGGCGCAGGCCGGGGTGGTCGGTCATGTGGCCGCCTCGGGGTCGCGCAGCTTGTCCTTCATCACCTTGCCCTGCGGGCTGGTGGGCAGCGAGGTGCGGAATTCGACCTGACGCGGCACCTTGAAATTGGCGATGTTCTCGCGCGCCCAGGCGATCAGCTCGGCCTCGGTGGCGGTCTTGCCGGGGCGCAGCACCACGAAGGCCTTGCCGACCTCGCCCAGCCGTTCATCCGGCACACCGATCACCGCGATCTGGCCGATGGCCGGGTGCTGGCTCATGTAGCGCTCGATCTCGGCGGGGTAGCAGTTGAAGCCGCCGCAGATGAACATGTCCTTGATCCGGTCCTCGATGCGCAGGTTGCCGTTCTCGTCGAAATGGCCGACATCGCCGGTGTGCAGCCAGCCGTCCTTGTCGATGGTTTTCGCGGTGGCTTCGGGGTTGTTGAAATAGCCCTGCATCACGAGATAGCCGCGAATGACCACCTCGCCGGGCTGGCCATCGGGCAGGAAGGCGCCGTCCTCGTCCATGATCCGCACCTCGACGCCCGGCGCGGGCTTGCCGGAGGTGTTGGCGATCACGTCGTCGGGGTCTTGCGAGTCGCACATCGTGCCGAAGCCGCCGCATTCGGTCAGGCCATAGCCGTTGACCACGCCCTGAAAGCCCAGATCGGCGCGCATCCGGCGGATCAACTCGGACGGCACGACCGAGCCGCCGGTGACTCCAAGGCGCAGCGACGAGGTGTCGAAGCGGTCGAACTCGGGGTGCAGCAGCATCGACTGGAACAGGGCCGGCGGGCCGGGGATGACGCTGATCCTGTCACGCGCCACGCGGGTCAGCACCGCCTCGGCGTCGAAGGTCTGGTGCGGCAGCAGCACCGCGCCGCGCATCAGGGACACGATGGCCCCGGCGCGGTAGCCGAAGGCGTGAAAGAAGGGCGAGATCACCAGCACCCGGTCGCGGTGGCGCAGCCCGACCTGGGTGGCCCAGGCATCGACCACCTGCAGGCATTGCCTGTGGGCATAGCACACGCCCTTGGGATGGCCGGTGGTGCCGGAGGTGAACAGGATATCACAGAGGTCGCCGGGGCCGATCAGAGCCTCGCGCGCGGCCAGATCGGCCTCGGGGATCACCTCGCCCTCGGCCAGGAACGCGTCCCAGCCGGTGTCGGGGGCGCGGGCCTCGTCCAGCACCACCACGCGCTCGAGCCGGGCGCGGGTCGCCTCGGTCAACTCGCTGGGATAGTAGCGGTCGAGGAAATCGCCCGCCGAGAACATCATCCGCGCGCCGCTGCGCTCCACCAGGTCGGCCACTTCGTTGGCGCGGAACCGGGTCGAGACCGGCACCATCACGCCGCCCGCCGAGACGATGCCGAAGGCCGCCGCGATCCACTTCCAGCCGTTGGGCGCCCAGATCATCACCCGGTCGCCCTTGGCGATGCCCTGCGCCAACAGCGCGCGGGCGACCTGGCGGCGGATGCGGTCGAACGCGACATAGGTGAGCGTGGTGTCACCGTCCTCGATGGCGACCAGATCGCCATAGACCTCGGCGGTCCTGGCCGAAAGCGCGGGAAGAGTGGTGAAATCCCAGGTGGTGCTGTCTATCTGCATCGTCTGCCTGTCATGTCGTGGCCGGGCCCGGATCGGGCCGGGCGAGTGATACACCGGATCGCGCGGGCGCGGATCGTCCGAAGGGACGACCCTGGTTCACACGCCCATCACAAAGCCCTTGTACCCCGCCGCGCGCACCTGGTCGCAATAGGTCACGTAGTTCCCCAGGCCCCCGATATAGGGCATGAAAACGCGCTTCTTGCCCTCGATATTGGCGCCGAGATACCAGGAATTCCCCTTGGTAAAGAGGGTTCGGTCGGCCAGCTCCGCGACGTGATCGGTCCAGGCGCGGGCGGCGGAGGCCCGCGCCTCGATCAAGCGATGGCCGCGCGCTTCGGCGGCGCGGATCATCTCGAACACCCAGCCGACCTGATGTTCGCCGCCCAGCACCATGTTGGCCAGAACGCCGGGGCAGCCGGGGCCGGAGATGTTGAACAGGTTGGGAAAGCCGGGCACGGCGAGGCCAAGGTAGGTTTCCGGCCCGTCGGCCCAGTCCTCGGCCAGCCGGTTGCCGTGCGGCCCCTCGAAATCGATGCGCACCACCGCGCCGGTGATCGCGTCGAACCCGGTGGCGAGGATCAGGATGTCGGCCTCGTGCAGCCCGGCCTCTGTCACGATGCCCCCGGGCACGATCTCGGTGATCGGATCGCGGCGGAGGTTCACAAGGGTGACGTTGTCGCGGTTGAAGGTCTGGAAATAACCGCTGTCGGTGCAGATCCGCTTGGTGCCGATGGGGGTGTCTTCGGGCATCAGATCCCGGGCGACCTCGGGGTCTTTCACGATGGCGCGGATCTTGTCCTCGGCGAACACCCGGGCCGCGTCGTTGATCTCGGGGTCGGCGGTCTGGTTCTGGAAGACCTTGGCGAACAGCACGCCGCCCTTCTGCCAGCCGTCTTCGAACAGGCGCTGGCGCTCGTCCTCGGGCACCTCGGCAAACGGCACCGGGTGGGCTTCGTGCGGCGAGCCGCCGCCGCTCATGAGCGACTTCGCCCGCCGTGCGGGATAGTTCTCGACAAGCTCCTGCCATTCGTCATCCGGGATCGGGCGGTTCAGCGCCGGGACGCTGTAGTTCGCCGAGCGCTGGAACACCGTCACATGCGCGGCCTCGCGCGCGATGATCGGGATCGACTGCACGCCCGACGAGCCGGTGCCGATCACCGCGACGCGCTTGCCGGCATAGTCCACGCCCTGTTCCGGCCATGTGGCGGTGAAGGCGACCTCGCCCGCGAAGCTGTCGATGCCGGGAATATCCGGGCGCACCGGGGCCGAGAGGCTGCCGACCGCCGAGATCAGCCAGCGCGCCGAGATGGTGCGGCCCGCATCGGTCGTCACCGTCCAGCGTGCCGCATCCTCGTCGAACCGGGCCGAGAGCACGCGTTCGCCAAAATGGATGTGGCGGCGCAGGCGGTAGCGGTCGGCGACGTGGCGGGCATAGTCGAGGATCTCGGGCTGGGTGGCGTAGCGCTCGGACCAGCGCCAGTCGCGCTGAAGCTCGGGATCGAAGGAATAGGAATAGTCGATGCTTTCCACGTCGCAGCGCGCGCCGGGATAGCGGTTCCAGTACCACACGCCGCCGACATCGGGCGCGGCCTCGATGCAGACGGGGTCAAGGCCGAGGCTGCGGGCCTTGTAGATGGCGTAGAGCCCGGCAAAGCCCGCGCCGATGATCGCCACGTCGCATCCGGTCGTCTCGTGCGAAGTCATCGCGCACCTCCTGTCAGCAAGAACCCGTTGATGTCGCGCCACAGCATGTCGCGCATGTCCTCGGCGGGCGGAAAGGTCATCATGGTGGCGAACCCGTGGAACGCCTCGGGGTAATGGCGCAGGCGCAGGGGCACGCCGGAGGCGCGGAGCGCGTCGGCATAGGCTTCGCCCTCGCTGACCAGCGGATCGCGCCCGGCCAGCACCACCACCGCGGGCGGCAGACCGGCATGCGAGCCTGCCCGGATCGGCACGGCATAGTCCGGCGGGTCGGGCAGGTCGTCGCCGCCGAGGTATTGACGCCAGTAGTATTCCATCGCGGCGCGGGTGTTGTAGTGGCCGGAGCCGAAACGGCGGTAGCCCTCGGTTTCGAAATTCGGCTCGATCACCGGGTAGAGCAGCGCCTGCCCGGCGATGCGGTGCAGCCCCCGGTCGCGCGCCACGAGGCAGAGCGCGGCGGCGAGGTTGCCGCCGGCGCTGTCGCCCGCCACCACGATGCGCGCCGGGTCGATGCCGAGGCCGGGGGCGGCGTCAACCAGCCAACCCAAGGCCGCGACGGCATCGTCCAGTGCCGCCGGATAGGGGTGTTCGGGCGCCAGCCGGTAGTCGACCGACACCACGGTCGCGCCGGTCTCGCGGCTCATCCGGCTGCAAAAGCCGTCGAACATCTCGACCGCGCAGAATACGAAACCGCCGCCGTGCAGGTAAAGGATCGCCGGGCGCCCCTCTGCGGCCCCGTGCGGGTGGTAGAGGCGCAGGCGTGGGCCGCCTTCGGGCGTCACGTCCTCGATCCGGGCGACATCATCCAGGTTGTCGGGCGCGATGGCGCGATCGAGGATCAACTGGCGCAGCGTCACCGGGTCGGAGGCGGTCACGTCGGGAAAGGTCTGATCCAGCGTGGCGAGCATCTCGTCGATCTCGCCCAGCGGGTCGGGGAAGGGATAGGTGGGGGGCATGGTCACTCCGTCGTCCCTGCGTGGCGGTGAAGGATGTCCTGAAACAGCGGGCGCTCGTCGCCGCCGTGCACTTCGAGCGACGCGCCGGAGATGAAGCCCGCCGCCGACGAGGCCATGAACAGCGCTGCCCCGGCGATATCGGGCGCGCGGCCAAGTCGTTTCAGCCCGATGGCGGCGGCGATCTCGTCCTGCGCGGCCTGCGAGCCATAGGTTTCGGCGGCGTGGCCGGTGGCGATCATGCCGACCACCAGCGCATTGACGCGCACCGCCGGCCCCCATTCCTGCGCCAGGCTCTTGGTCAGCCCCAGCAGCCCCGCCTTGGCCGCGCCATAGGCCGCCGTGCCCGGCGAGGGCCGGATGGCCGAGACACTGGCGATGTTCAGGACCGAGCCGCCGCGTTCGGCCAGCCACGGATGCACCGCCTGGGCCATGTGGATGGGCGCGGTGAGGTTCAGGGCGATGATCGCCTCGGTGAACCGGGGCGAGACCGTGGCAGCCTCGACATTGGGCGAGCCGCCGGCGTTGTTCACCAGCACGTCGATGCCGCCGAACGCCTCGGCCACGGCCCCGGCGAAGTCCTTGCAGGCGGCCGCGTCGCGCACGTCGCAGGGCCAGAACCGGGCCGCGCGCCCGCCCGCCTCGGGCAGGTCGTCCGGCGCGGTGCGCCCGCAGATCGCCACGTTCGCCCCGGCGGCCAGAAACGCCTCGGCAATGGCGCGGCCGATGCCGCGGGTGCCGCCGGTGACGATCACCGTCTTGCCGGTGAAATCCCAGCTTACATCCGTCTTGCTCATGGTCTCATGTCCTCTCAAAGGCCGCGCGCGGCCTCACAGCATCCAGTTGCCGCCGTTCACCAGCAGCGTCTGCCCGGTGACATAGGCGCATTGATCGCCCGAAAAGAACGCCACCGCATTGGCGATCTCGTCGGGTTCGGCCAGCCGCCCCGCCGGGATGCCCGCCTTGATCCGGTCGAGCAGGTCGGCGGGAATACGCTCCATCGCGCAGGTCGCGGTGGCGCCGGGGCCGACCGCGTTGACGGTGATGCCGTCGGCGGCCAGTTCACGCGCGATCGTGCGGGTGAAGCCGATCACGCCGGCCTTGGCGGCGGAATACTCCCAGGTCTTGCGCGAGCCGTTGACGGCGGACTCGGAGGTCATGTTGACGATCCGGCCATAGCCCCTCGCCTGCATCGACCCGACCACCTGGCGCGCGCACAGGATGGTGGACTTGAGGTTGATGTCGAGGATCATGTCGAGCACGTCCATGTCGGCATTGACGAAATCCGACATCTTGTCACGCGCGCTCTGGCCGACATTGTTAACCAGGATATCGACCGGGCCGAGGCTGGACGCGATTTCGGCAAAGGCGGCCTCGACCGCGGCGCGGTCGGTGCAGTCCACCGCCATCGCCCGCGCCTGCCCGCCCGAGGCCCGGATCTCGCCCGCCACCGCCTCGGCCGCCGTGGGGTCGAGGTCGAGCAGCGCGACGGTCGCGCCGTCCGTGGCCAGCCGCCGGGCACAGGCCGCACCGATGCCGTTGCCGGCCCCGGTAATCACCGCGACACGTCCGTCGATGCCGTTCATGTGGTTCTCCTTTGCCTGTTCGGGGCTTTTTTGCGACCCTAGCACCCGGCATGCGCCGCCGGGTTCGTCTTTTCGGACGATGCCGGGGCGAAATTCATCGCGCAATCTGGAACCCGGATGTTCAACGGAGGAAACCACATGACCACCCAAAAACCCCTTGGCGCAACCCGCGTCCTTGCGATCAGCGCGCTGGCGCTGGCGGCGGCGACCGGCGGGGCGCTGGCCCAGGATACCTTCCGCATCGGCGGCATCACGTCCTACACCGGCGCCGGCTCGAGCCTTGGCACATCGTTTGAAATCGGCTGGCAGATGGCGCTGGATGCGGCCAATGCCGAGGGCGGCATTCTTGGCCGCCAGGCGGTGATCGTCTCGGCCGACACCCAGTCGGACCCGACCCACGGCGTGAGCGAAATCCGCCGCCTGATCGACGGCGAAAAGGTCGAGGCGATCCTCGGCTCGGTCGTCAGTCAGGAAACCATTCCGATGGTGCCGCTGACCACCGAAGCGGGGCTCTTGCAGATCTCGGCCTCGGCCTCGACCACGCTGACGCCGGAATACGGCCCCTATCACTTCTCTACCTCGCCGACCGGTCTGAACCAGATGAAGGCCAACGTCGACTTCGCCGTCGACAACCTCGGCCTGACCAAGCTGGCGCTGATCTCGGACAACGGCGGCATGTCGAAGGCCGCGGTGGTCGAAATCATCGACTACATGGAAGAGCGCGGCGTCGCGCCGGTGATCGTGCAGGAATTTCCGTTCCGCACCGAAGACATGACGCCCCAGCTGTTTTCGATGCGCAATGCCGACGCCGAGGGCGTCCTGATCATCAACTCGCTGGGCGACGATTCGCGCAAGTTCCTGGAAAACCGGCTGGATATCGGCTGGATGGTCCCGGTTCTGGGCAACATGACGATGACCAACTACGCCCAGGGCAACGCGGCCCTGCTTGGCGTGGAAGCGTTCGAGAACGTCTATTCGACGCAATATGTCGGCATGACCTACTGCCCGGGTGAAGAGCTGTGGTCGACGCCCTTCGCGGCGATGGCCAAGATCGCGCAAGAGACCATTCCGGATCTCGAGCGGATGGGTGGCGCCTCGGCGATGGTTCCGCCCTACACGATGGCCGAGGTCCTGGCCAAGGCGATCAACGGCGCCGGCACCGCGGATGGCGCGGCGGTCGCGGAATGGATTGAGAGCCAGGACACGATCGACACCATCGCGGGCCCGTTCGCGGCCTCGTCCGAGACGCATTTCTTCCCGACCGCCGACACGCTGCGCGCGGTGATCAACCCGCATGAGCGCCGTGAAGACGGGCTGGTGATGCGCGCGACCTGCGACATGTGATCCTCCCCGGCGGGGCCGTTCGCGGCCCTGCCACCGAAACGACGAAGGCCGCCGGCGATCATGCCGGCGGCCTTTTCGATGCGCGGATCGTCGGGTCGGATTACAGGATCACGGCGCTGTTGAGAACCAGCCGCACAAGCTCGGTCTGGCGCCGGATGCCCGACTTCGAGAAGATCGAGCGCAGATGCGCGCGCGCCGTGTTCCGGCTGATGTCGAGGGCGGCGGCGGTGTCTTCCAGCGACAACCCGTCGGTCAGGCGCCGCGCCACGGCGGCCTCGGCGGGCGTCAGGTCGAAGATCTGGCGCATCATCTCGGCTTCGAGGTCGGGCGACATGTCGGCATCGCGGATATAGATCGCCACCGCCGGCCAGCCGGCCCCGCGCGGCGTGCCGTCGCCGTCGATCCGGCGCACGATCAGGCCCATCTTGCGGGTGCCTGATTTTTTCGACAGCGACAGGCCGCCATCGGCGGCGGCGCCGTCGCGGGCCGAAAGCACGCCGCGGATGACCTCCTGCAGCTTCTTGTCTTCGCCCGCCACGCTGGCACGCAGCTTGCCGCCGGTCAGGTTCAGCCCGTCGCGCGCCGCCAGCATCGCATCGGCCCGGTCGGACACGCGCAGCAGCCGTCCGGTCTGATCGAGGATCAGCACCCCGACCTGCAGCCGGTTGAGCACGTCGGAATAGAGCGCGCGCTCGATCTCGGCGTTGCCCATGCGCGAGGCGGCTTCCATCGCCTTGCCAAGCTGCGACATCAGGATCTGCGCCAGCGCGATTTCCTCGTCGTCGAAGGGCGCGATGCCCGACTTGCGAAACAGCCGCATGACATAGCGAAACGGCACGTCGGATTCGATGAAACAGGCCTCGGCGGTGTCATAGCCCTGCGGCGCATCCAGCGCGCCGGTGTCGGCGATCAGGGCGGACAGCGCGAAGGTGTCGTCCAGCCCCGGCGCGGCGGCGATGTGGTGACGGGCGGGCACGCTGCGCTTGCGGCACTCGACCGACAGCAGCACCGCGTCGGCGCCGAAGCCGCCCCGGATCAGATCGAGGGTCTCATCGACCTCGCCCCGCGCCATCCGGTCCGAAACATCCCCGAACAGGCGCCCGAACTCGACAATGGATCTTGCGTGAAACGTCATGCCACCCTCCCCTGGTTTCATGGTCGCCGCCGCCCGCCGATCAGGCCGATTTGCGGCCGCTGGTGAGTCGTCGGTGATTCATCCGTATCGACAGTGTGTTTTAAATTCTACGCGATGTCAAATAATCTAAACATCGTCGGAAATTTAACTATTGTTCAATTATCAGAATGTTTCACGGGTGACGGAAACTGCGCAATTTCTCGACAAAAAAAGAGCCCGCGACGCAGGATACGTCGCGGGCCGGGGCCGACCTTCCAGGGAGTGCGGAGTCAGTCGGCAGAAATCGCGGCGAGGCGGTCGTCAAGCTCGGCGGCGGGACAGGTGAATTTCACCTTGCCGCGCTCGATGATCAGCGCGTCGTCGGCATAGGGTGCGGTCACCGACAGGTGCTGCTCGACGATCACCACGGCGGTGCCCTCTTCGGCCCAGCGCCTGAGAAACGACAGGATCTGCGGCATCAGCGATTGCGCCAGCCCCATCGACGGCTCGTCGCAGAGCAAGACGCGGGGCTGGGCCACGAAGGCCTGCCCCAGCGCCAGCATCTGCTGCTGTCCGCCCGACAGGTCGCGGGCATAGGCGCGGTGCTTTTCCTTGAGGATCGGGAAGACCGAATAGATCTCCTCGACCGCGCGGTCGAAACCGGCCCGGTCGCCGGGCCGGGCGGCCGCGCCCATGCGCAGGTTGTCGAACACGCTGAGCTCGGGAAACACCCGGTGCCCGTCCAGCACCAGCCGCATCCCGGTCTTGGCGATCTGCTCGGGCGCCATGCCGTTCACGCGCTGGCCGTCCAGCAGCACCTCGCCCGCCGTCGGCTTGTTGAAGCCGGCAATGGCACGCAGCAGGGTTGACTTGCCGGCCCCGTTCTCGCCACCGATCAGCAGGATCTTGCCTGCCTCGGCGGTCAGGGACACGTCTTCGAGCACCGGCACGATGCCATAGCCGGCAAAGAGGTTCTTCACATCAAGCACGGGCTTCTCCCAGGAACATGTGTTGCACCGCCGGGTCCTTGGACACGGTTTCAGGCTCGCCCGAGGCGACGATCGCGCCCTGGTCCATCACGGTGATCACATCCGCGATGCCCCAGACGAGATCGAGGTCGTGTTCGACCAGGATCACGGTCTTGCCCATCCGCCGCGACAGGAAATGCACCAGCCGCGCGAAGTTCTCGCGCTCGCCCGAGGACAGGCCGGCGGCCGGTTCGTCGAACAGGATGATGTCGCTTTCCTTGAGCACGGTGCGCATCACCTCGACCAGCCGGCGCTGGCCATGCGACAGAAGATCGGCGCTGTCGTCGGCGAACTGGCCCTGAAGCGCCTCGGCCAGGTCGTCGATCTCGTCGCTGACCGCCTCGCGGCGCGCGTCGAGCCCGACCCGCAGGTTGTCCCACAGCGACAGCTGCGGATAGATGCGCGGCGTCTGGAAGGTGCGCCCGACGCCCAGGTTGGCGATCCGGTCGGCCGGGAAACGGGTAACGTCGCGGCCCTTGATGCGCACCTCGCCCGCGTCCAGCCGCGACATGCCCGAAAGCACGTTGAGCAGGCTGGTCTTGCCCGAACCGTTGGCCCCGATCAGGCCGTGGATCTCGCCCCGGTGCACCTTGAGGTCGACCGAGTCGACCGCGACCACGGCCCCGAAGGCCTTGGTGCCGCCGCGAACTTCGACCACCACGTCGGTGCTGGGTTCGGTGGCGTCCTCGCCCTTCATCGCCTCGAGGAAGTTGTCGACGCGGAACGCCTGTTCGCCCCGGCCCGAGATGCCACGCTGAAAGCGGCGGCGCTCGATTGTGCCGACGATGCCGTCGGGAAACGCCATCACGGTGAACAGCGTGAGGAACCCGTAGATCAACAGGCGGTAGTCGACGAATTGCGCCAGCGCGATGTTGGGCAGGATGTAGACGATCCAGATGCCCACGACCGGGCCGAGAATCTGGCCGCGCCCGCCGACCACGACGGCGAAGAAGAAGATGAACGACAGCTCGACGTTGAAGCCCTGCGGGCTGACGAAGGCCACGGCGGGCAGGTAGAGGATGCCGCAGATGCCGGTGCCCACCGCCGCGATCAGAAAGGCGATGAAGCGCATGTAGCCGGGCTTGATGCCGAGCGCGCGCGCGCCCTCGGGGCTGATCGCCGCGACCCTCATCCGGCGGCCCAGCCGCGAACGGCGGATGCCGTAGTGCAGCCAAAGCGCGATCATCGGGAACACCGCGACGATGAAGGTCAGGGGCGAGATGCCGAGAAAGCCGTCCTGGGTCAGCGCAGGCACCGCCACGCTGATGCCGTTGATGCCGTTGGTCCAGTGGTCCAGCGACATCAGAAGCTGCGGAAACACGATCGCCGCCGACAGGGTGACGAAGCCGAGGTGGAAATACTGCACCCGAAGCGCCGGCAGCGCGAACAGAAGCCCGCCCAGCGCGGCAGCAAACAGGCCGATCCCGGCAGCGGCCAGGAAGGTGTATTCATGCAGCCCGAAGAAGATCGCCGTGACATAGGCGCCCAGCCCCAGCAGCACGCCCTGGCCGAACGATTTCTGGCCCGCGTCCACGAACAGGAAGTTCTGGAAGATCGCGGCCGCGATGTAGATGTTGACCAGCTGGAAGGTATGGCTCCAGTAGGAATTGCCGATCAGCGAGGGGCCGAAGCCGGTGATCGCGATCAGCGCCATCCCGATCCAGACCTGCGGCAGGTCCGAGGAAAAACGCGGCTTGCGGCCCGTATCGGCGGCGGTGTCGGTCATGGTCATGGTCTTGTCCGTGGTCATGGTCACACCTGCCGCGCCGAGGCGCGTCCCAGCAGGCCCTGCGGGCGGAACATCAGGATGGTGACCAGCAAGAGCAGCGAGGCAAGGTCCTGATACGAGCCGCCGATCTTGTAGGCCACCAGCATCCCGACCACGCCGACCAGCGGCCCGCCGATCATCGTGCCGAGGTTCGACCCGATGCCGCCGACCACCACCGCAACAAAGCCGTTGAGCACGTAGCGCAACCCGGCATCGGACGACACCGAGATCACCGGCGCCACCAGAAACCCGGCGGTGCCGACCATCAGCCCCGAGATCGCGAAGGCGACGATCTGAAGCCGGCGCACCGGCAGGCCGGCGGCACGCGCCGCGTCCATGTCCTGGCGCAGCGCGCTGATGGCGAGACCGAGGAAGGTGTGCTTGAGAAAGATGCGCAGCGCGAAGAACCAGAACAGCATCACCCCGATCGACAGCGCATAGGCGCCCGGCGTGCGCACCCCGAGGATGCGGAAGGACGGCACCATGTTCTGCACCGAATAGGCGAACGGCCCCTGGGTCAGCAGCATCGCCGCCCCGATGATCACCGAGACCGAGACCGTCGATATGATCCAACTGTCTTGTTCGGTGCCGCTTCGAAGCGGCAGCAGGGTGATCCAGCCCTGGAACGCGATCAGGACCGCGATGGCGATCCCCGCGATGGGCAGCATCAGCAGCCATTGCCCAAGCCCGACGCCGTTGGCCAGGAAGTAGGCGATGAAGCCGCCCAGCACCAGCATGTTGCCCTGGGCAAAGTTCAGGATGCCGGTGGCCCCGTGCACGATGTTGAAGCTCATCGCGATGATCGAAAAGATCGACCCGATCGCGATGCCTCTGACGACGATGATCAAGATTTCGCTGAGCACCGGTTGTTCTCCTTCTGCGGACGTCACGCGCCCTTCGACGCAATGCGCCTGCCTGTTGCTATCATGGATTGATGCGGTGCCGGGCGGCGTTTCTCATCCCCCGAACGGACTATCGCGCGCGAGAGATTGCCGCCCTTGCCGCCTTTGCGGTCGTGGTTGCCGCAACGTCCACGTCCATCGCGGCGAGGTCGGGCGAGATCACTTCGACGCTGATCGGGCCGTCGGTTCCGGTTCCGGCCAGCGCACGCAGAAAGCCGGTGAGGTCGAAATCGCCCTGCCCCGGCAGGCGCCGGTTGAGCGTGTCCTTCGGCAAGGGCGCCACCGGGGTGGCGGCGGCGTCGTTGATCTGGATTCCGAGGATTCGGTGCGCCGGGATGCGGGCGAGGTCATCGAGCGCGATACCGCCGCGAAAGACGTGCCAGCAGTCGATCACCAGCCCGGCGCTGTCGATGCCGTCGATCAGCGCCAGCGCCGTGGGCAGGTCGGGAACGCCGGTCCAGGGCACGATTTCCAGCGCGATCGGCAGGTCATGGGCGGCGGCGCGCGCGCAGAGGGCGGCAAACCCGGCGCGGGATGGCGTTTCGCCCCCTGCCCCCACGTTCAGATAGCGCGCGCCCAGCGCCTCGGCGGCGCGCCATGCGGTGTCCTCAAGCGGGGCGGTGCCGTGGTCCCAGCCGGTCAGGAATTCCAGCCCGACATGGGTGATGCCGTTGTCGTCCAGCACCCGCCGCAGATCGGCATCGGTCCAGCCCGCCGCGCGGCACTCGGCATAGTCGCGGATATGCAGGCACATGCCGTCATAGCCCGCTGCCGCACAGGCCTCGACCCGAGCGCGAAAGGGGTGGCGCGCGGCCACCGGCCCGCCCGGCATCACGCCGCTGATGGTGTGCGACGAACAGACGAGGCCGGGTGCCATGGCAGGGGCTACTGGCTGCCCCAGACCAGCTTGGCGGCGGGGCGCTCCTTGAGAAGCTCGCCGATCTTCGCACCGATCTCGGCAGGCTCCCAGCGCGCGCCCTTGTCGAACTCGGGCCCGTCGCTCCAGCCAAGGCAGAGCCGGATCATGCCGCCCATCAGCTCGAACACCTCGCCCGTGACACCTTTCGACGCCTCGCTGACCAGCCAGGCCACCAAGGGCGCGGTGTTGTCGGGCGACCAGACGTCGAACTTGCCCTCTTCCGCCTTCATCTTGTCGGCAAAGGCGGTTTCGGTCATCCGGGTGCGGGCGTTGGGGGCCAGCGCGTTGGCGGTGATGCCGTAGCGCGCAAGCTCCTGGGCCTGCACCAGCGTCAGGGTCGCGATGCCGCCCTTGGCGGTGGAATAGGCGCTCTGCCCGATCGAGCCGTGCAGCCCCGCACCCGAGGTGGTGTTGACGATGCGCGCATCGACCGCCTTGCCGTCCTTGGACTGGCCGCGCCAATAGTCGACGGCGTGGCGGCTGACGCAGAAATGGCCGCGCAGGTGGATGTTCATCACCGCGTCCCATTCTTCCGGCGTGCAGGACACGAACATCCGGTCACGCACGAAGCCCGCGTTGTTGACCACGGCGTGCAGGTCTCCGAACGCCTCGAGCGCTGTGGCGACGATGCGCCCGCCGGCCTCCCAGTCGGTCACGTCATCGAAGTTCGCCACGGCCTCGCCACCGGCGGCGCGGATTTCCGCGACCACCTCGTCGGCGGGCCGTTCGGCTGTCTCGTCGCCGTGGGTGCCGACGCCGAGGTCGTTGACCACGACCTTGGCCCCTTCGGCGGCCAGCCCCAGCGCATAGGCGCGGCCAAGTCCCCGGCCCGCGCCGGTCACGATTACCACCCTGCCGTCACAAATTCCCATCTCTCTCACCTCATGTTTTCAGCCGCACCGCGCGGGCATCGCCCGTGTTGCGCGGTCTGTTGGGTTCCACCTCGCTCAGAGGGTCGCATTCGACCAGCGCCGCCAGCGAGCGATCCGCGAGGCGCTGATATTCGCCGTCGCCGTCGTTGCGCCAGATGATCGACGCGGGGTCCAGCGCGCGGATCACGCGGGCCGGGTTGCCCGCGACAAGGCTTTGCGCCGGCACCTGTATGTCGTTTTTCACCATCGCCATCGCGGCGATCAGGCTCTCGTCACCGATATGGGCCTCGTCCAGCACCACGGCGTTGATCCCGACCAGCACGTTCTCACCAAGGGTGCAGCCGTGCAGCACCGCGCCATGCCCCACGGTGCAGCCGCGCCCGACGATGCAGTCGGACCCCGCGCCGGAATGCAGCGTGCAGTTGTCCTGAATGCTCGCGTCGCCCTCGACCACGATCCGCCCGAAATCGCCGCGCAGGCTGGCGCCGGGGCCGATGTAGCAGCGCGGACCGACGATCACGTCACCGATCAGCACGGCGGTCGGGTGCAGGAAGGTGGTCGGGTCGACCACCGGCACGATCCCCTCGAAGGCATAGGCGGGCATGTCAGAGCCGCTCGATGATGGTCACGTTGGCCTGCCCGCCGCCCTCGCACATGGTCTGAAGCGCATAGCGCCCGCCGATGCGTTCAAGCTCGTTGAGCATCGTGGTCATGATCCGGGCCCCCGTGGCGCCCAGCGGATGGCCCAGCGCGATGGCGCCGCCGTTCACGTTGACCTTGTCATGCGGCACGTCAAGTTCTTTCATCCAGGCCATGACCACGGAGGCGAACGCCTCGTTGCACTCGAACAGGTCGATGTCGGCGATGCTCAGCCCGGTCTTGGCCAGCGCGTGGCGGGTGGCGGTGATCGGGGCGGTCAGCATCCAGACCGGATCGTCGGCGCGCACGCTCATGTGGTGGATGCGTGCGCGCGGCGTCAACCCGTGGGTCTTGAGCCCGGCCTCCGACGCGATCAGCAGCGCCGCCGAGGCGTCCGAGTTCTGGCTGGCCACGCCGGCGTGGATGGTGCCGCCCTCGAGCAGCGGCGCGAGCGTCGCCATCTTCTCGAGCGAGGTGTCGCGCGGGGTCTCGTCGGCGGTGACGCCCAGAAGCGGCACGATCTCGTTGGCGAACCGCCCCTCGGCGGTGGCGGCGATGGCGCGTTGGTGGCTGGCCAGCGCGAATTCCTCCATCGCCTCGCGCGAAATCTCCCACTTGTCGGCGATCATCTGGGCCGAGCGGAACTGGTTGACCTCCTGGTCGCCATAACGCGCCTGCCAGCCCGGCGAGGTCGAGAACGGGTCGGGAAAGCCGAACTGCTGGCCCACGATCATCGCCGCCGAGATCGGGATCAGGTTCAGGTTCTGCAAGCCGCCCGCGACGATCAGATCCTGCGTGCCGCTCATCGCGCCCATGGCGGCGAAATGCACCGCCTGCTGCGACGAGCCGCATTGCCGGTCGACGGTGACGCCGGGCACGTGGTCGGGCAGGCCCGCCACCAGCCAGGCGGTGCGCGCGATGTCGCCCGCCTGCGGCCCGATGGTGTCGACGCAGCCCATCACAACGTCATCGACGGCGGCCGGATCGACGCCGGTGCGCTCGATCAGCGCCTTGATGGAATGCGCGCCGAGGTCGGCGGTGTGCAGGGTGGACAGCCCGCCTTTTTTTCGCCCGACCGGGCTGCGGACGGCATCGACGATATAGGCTTCGGGCATGTCAGCTCTCTCTTGCAAAGGTGAATTCGGGGCCGAGCGGCTGGGTCATCACGCGCGCCGCCACCCGGTCGCGGTGCAGGGCGGCGTCGCCCCACCACGAGGCGAGCGCCACGGCACGCTTGAGGAAGAAATGCACGTCGACCTCCCATGAATAGCCCATCGCGCCGTGCACCTGAATGGCGGTGCGGGTGGCCAGATCGGCGGCCTCGGTGGCGGCGAGCTTGGCCTGCGAGATGCGGGCGCGGGAGTGCAGATCGCCGTTGGGCAGATCGGCGGCGGCGGCGTAGAGCACCGGGCGGGCGAACTCGATCTTGACCTGGCAGGTGGCGAGGTGGTGCTTGATCGCCTGATACGAGCCGATGGGCTTGCCGAACTGCTGGCGCTCCTTGGCGTAGTCCACCGCCAGATCGACGCAACGCTGGGCGATACCGACCATCTGCGCGGCGGCGAACAGCGCGCCCCGGTCGAAGGCAGCGTCGAGCGCCGGTTGCGCGCCGGTGGCGAGCGTTTCGCCCGCGACATTCGCAAGCGTATGGAGCCTGCGGAACGGGTCGGATGAGGGCTGATGCACCAGCCCCGCCGCCTCGGGCGTGGTGAGGTGGACGGTGTCGCCAGCGACCGTCAGGATCGCCCCGGCGCTGTCGGCATCGGCCACCATGGGATTGGCGGGATGGGCCAGCGCCACGGTGATCTCGCCCGCAAGCGCACGGGTCAGCACCGGGTGATCGGCGGGGACCAGCGCGGCCAGAAGCGGCAGGGCGACGCCTGCGTTCTCGACCAGCGGTTCGGGCAGCGCGGCGTAGCCCGCGGCCTCGGCCAGTTGCACGAAATCGACCGGGGCAAGGCCAAGCCCGCCCTTGTCCTCGGGCACCAGGATGCCTCCAAGCCCAAGCTCGACGATATGCGCCCAGCGGGCGCTGTCGCGGGCCTCGTTCGACGCCATCAGGCGGCGCAGGTCGGCGGGCTGGCAATGGTCGGCCAGAAGCCCGCGCACCACATCCGCCATCATGTCCTGTTCCTCGGTGAACCGGAAATCCATCGCGCTCACCTCCTCGGCAGGCCAAGCATGCGCTCGGCGATGATGTTGCGCTGGATCTCGTTCGATCCGGCATAGATCGGCCCGGCCAGCGAGAAGAAGAACCCGTCGAGCCAGCGGCCGACGCCTGCCGCCTCGGGCGCATCGCGGGTCAGTTCGGCACGCGCGCCCAGAATGGCCAGCGCGGTCCTGTGCATCGCGATGTCCATCTCGGACCAGAAGATCTTGTTGATGCTGGCCTCCGACCCGATCTGACCGCCCGCCACCAGACGCGAGGCGGTGCGGTAGATCGACAGCGCATAGGCCTCGGCCTCCATCCAGGCTTGCAGGACGGCGTCGCGGGTGGCGGCGGGCAGACGGGCCTCGTTGGCCTGATAAAGCTCCACCAGCTTTTTCGCGGCGACCTGAAACCGCGCCGGGCTGCGCAGCATGAGACCGCGTTCAAAGCCCGCCGTGGCCATGCAGATCGACCAGCCCTGCCCCTCGTCGCCAAGGCGATTGAAGGCAGGAACGCGCACGTCCTCGAGGAAGATCTCGGCAAATCCGGTCTCGCCGTCGATCTGCGCGATCGGCTGCACCTTCACGCCGGGGGCGTCGAGCGGAAAGAAGATCAGGCTGAGACCCTTGTGCCGTTCGCTGTCCGGGTCGGTGCGGAACAACCCGAAGGCCATGTCGGCGAACACCGCCCGCGACGACCAGATCTTGTGGCCCGACAGCACGTAGTCGTCACCGTCGCGCCGGGCGGTGGCGCGCACGGCGGCCAGATCGCTGCCCGCTTGCGGCTCGGACCAGGCCTGCGCCCAGATTTCCTCGCCCGAGGCCATGGCGGGCAGAAACCGTGCCTTCTGTTCGTCGCTGCCGTATTCCATCAGGGTCGGGCCCAGCAGGAAGATGCCGTTCTGGTTCACCCGCAGGGGCGCCTCGGCGCGGTAGTATTCTTCCTCGAAGATCAGCCATGTGACCAGATCGAGGCCGCGCCCGCCATAGGCTTCGGGCCATGTCACCATGCCCCAGCGGCCCTCGTTCAGGGTGCGCTCCCAGTCGCGGTGGGCCTCGAAGCCTTCGCGGGAATGGTCGAACGAGACCAGCGGCGCGGCGGGCACGTTGGCCTGCATCCAGTCGCGCACATCCATGCGAAAGGCGTTCTGTTCGTCGGTATAGTCGAGCTTCACGAGGTCGGTTCCGGTGTTGGGGCGGGGCGAAGGCTCAGCCCTCGTCCGCCTGCTTCTTGTTGGCCGCGACCATGCTTTTCGCGTCCTGCCCGCCCAGCCGGTCGCCGGAGGTCAGGTCGTTCTGGGCATGGGCGAAATGGTGCATGTGATAGACCGCGTCCATCGCCGTGCGCTTGCCGCGCAGATCCTCGACGTGGTTGACCGCCTGCTTGGTCAGCGACAGGCCGAGGCGCGGGAAGGCGGCCATCTTTTCGGCCATCTCGCGGCCGGTGGCCTCAAGTTCGTCGCGGCTCACGATGCGGTTGACCATGCCGAACTGCTCGGCGCGGGCGGCGGGCATCCGTTCGCCCAGCAAGAGGAATTCCTTGGCGATGCGCGGCGGCAATTCGAAGGCGTGGGCGAAGTATTCGACGCCGGGAATGCCCATGCGGATAACCGGGTCCTGAAAGAAGGCATCATCCGTGGCGACGATCAGATCGCAGACCCAGGCCAGCATCAGCCCGCCGGCGACACATGCCCCCTGCACCAGCGCGATGGTCGGCTTGGGCGCTTCGCGCCAGCGCCGGCACATGCCCAGATAGACCTCGTGTTCGCGGGTATAGAGAAACTCGGCGCCGGGCTTGTTGGTGTGGTCGGGCCAGAGCAGGCGACGCTCAAAGCTCTTGTCCACGTCGCGCCCCGGCGTGCCGATGTCGTGACCGGCCGAGAAATGCTTGCCCTCGCCCGCCAGCACGATGACCTTGACCGCGTCGTCATCGACCGCGCGGCGAAAGGCATCGTCCAGCGCATAGGTCATCTGCGAGTTCTGGGCGTTGTTGAACTTGGGCCGGTTCATCGTGATCCAGGCAATCGCGCCCTCGGTGCGATAAAGCACCGGCTCATCGGTCTCGTAGGTGATCTGCGGCTCAGGCCGTTCGACAAGTTCGTCCATCTTGCATCTGCCTTTCGTGTTGCTCGGGAACCTAGTGCCCGGCGCGGGCCGAACAATCGTCCAAAGAGACTAACGCTTGGTCCCAAGGCCCCGGTCAAGCGCGCCCTCGGGCCGTGGCAGGGCCGCGTGCAGCGCCGCGCAGGCGGCGATGCTCTGGCGGGCGGCAGCATCGGTGATGGGGGTCGAGCGGCGGGCGGTGAGGTCGACATGGATCGACAGCGCGTCGAAGATGGCGCTGCGCTGGCCGGTCTCGCGCGACCAGAGCTCGTGGACATGGTGGATGCGCTTCATGTCGGTGGCGATGAGATAACTGCGGATCTCGATGGCGTCGTCGGCGAACAGCTCACGCTCGTAGCGGATCAGCTTTTCCAGCCGGAACATGCTTTTCCCGGTGCGCTCGAGGTAAGGCTCGCCCATGCCGAAGGCGAGAAACAGCGCGCTTTCGGCAGCGTCGAACAGCTTGTCGAAGCCAAGGACGTTCATGTGCCCGTTCACGTCGATCACGTCGGGGCCGACATGGCCCTCGACCCCGACATAGGGGCCGTCCGCCGGGATGCCGGGGATCGGCGAGCGGGCGTTGTCGTGATCCTGCCGCATGTCGTCTGTCTTTCCCGGGTTGATCCTGCTCACGCGCACCGTTCCTGCCGGTCCGCGCACCCGAACGCATCCCGCGAACGGACTAGCCCAGCAGCCGGTCGAGGGCGGCCAACTGGTCGCGCAGCCCGTCGGCCACGTCGCGCACCGCGCGTTCGTCGACACCGGGCGAGGTCTTGCCCAGAAGCGCCTGGATGGCGAAATCGGCGATGGTGACGCCGATTTCCTCGGGGGTCATGCGGCCGCGCGGCGAATACCAGCGCGAGGTCCAGTTCGCCATGCCGATCACCGCAAAGGCCGCGATCTTGGGGTTCACGTCACGAAACTCGCCCGAGGCGATGCCCTCTTCGATCAGTTGCACGTAGAGGTCGAGGATGTGGCGCCGGCCCTTGTCGTAGAGCGGGCGAAGCTCATCGGGGATCTGCGGTTCGAGCCGCGACAGCAGGTTGAAGCGCGAGCCTTCGGACAGCCGGCGCGTGATGCCCGAGACGATGGCGCGGCGCAGTTTCTCGGTGGCCGAAAGGTCGGGCGCGGCGCGGATCGCCTCAAGCTCGTGCGAGGGGGTGCGGCTTTCGCTCTCGACCAGGCTGGCGATGATTTCCTCTTTGTTGCGGAAATAGTGATAGACCGCCGAGCGCCCCAGCCCCAGCGCCTGGGCGATGTCGTTCATGCTGGTCTGGTCGAAACCCTTGCTTTCGAACAGTTCGGCGGCGATGCCGATCAGTTGCTCGCGCACAAGCTCCTTGCGCGGGTTCGATCCGTTCTTGGCCGACGCGGGGCGCGATGCGGATTGGGCCGTGGCCCCGGCGGGGCCGTCGCTTGATTTCGCATCCATGCTGGGGCCATCCTCCCGAGAATTCCGGCGGCCAGCGCCGCCGCCTGCAAATCTATTACCAAACCGGGCCGTTTGGCCGCAATAGCGACCTCGGCCATCGAAAATGCCGGTATCAGGGCCAGTTTGACGCCCGGCAACGCCCCCGGGCATCCCCCGTTCGGACGATGCAGGCGGCAGGCCACCGGTGCGAAGACCGGGCGCAAAGACGGCGGCGCGCGGAGCGGCTAGACTGCCCGGCGAAGCACGAGGAACATCACAGGCGGACCTGCCCATGCACCTGACCCTGACCCCGGACCAGCGGATGATCCGCGACGAAGGCGCGCGTTTCCTGGCCGAACGCGCCTCATCCGAAAAGCTGCGCGCGCTGATCGAGGCGGGCACGCGTTGGGACAGGGATCTGTGGCAGGCGATCGCCGCGGAACTGGGCTGGTGCGCCATTGCCGTGCCCGAGGACGAGGGCGGGCTTGGCATGGGCGCGACCGAGGTGCTGGTGCTGATGGAATTGTCCGGCGCGCGGCTGGCGCCGGTGCCGCTGTGGTCGACGCTGTGCCTTGCCACGCCGCTTTTGCTGGCGCTGGGCGCGGGCAAGGCACGGGCGCGGCTGCTGGAGCGGATCGTCGCGGGCGAGGCGGCGTTGGCGGTGGCGCTGGGCGATCCCGGCGCGGCGGATGGCGGCGCGGCGACGATCACGGCGCGGGCCGAGGGCGAGGGCTGGGTACTCGACGGCATCGCGGCCCGGGTGATCGACGCCGAGGCGGCGGACGTGATCCTGGTGCCTGCGGTGATCGACGGCGGCACCGCCCTGTTCGCGCTGGAGCGCGACATGGGACAGGAGATCGCGCCGCTGGAAACGCTCGACGCCACCCGCCCGGTGGCGCGGCTGACGCTGGACGGGGTCGCCCTGCCCGGCTCGGCGCGGCTGGATGCGGACGGGCTGACGGCGGATCAGATGACCCGGGCGCTCGATATGGCGCATCTGGGGCTGGCGGCGGAGCAGATCGGGGCAGCACGGGCGGTGATGGACCTGACGCTGGACTATATCGCCGAGCGGGTGCAGTTCGGGCGCACCATCGCATCCTTTCAGGCGATCAAACACCGCTGCGCGGCGCTCGAGGTCGACATGGCCGAGGCGCGCGCGCTGGCGCTGGGGATCGCGGCAGAGTTCGACACAGCCAGTGCCGAGGACATCGCCGGGCTCAGAGTCCTGGCCGGTGACCTGGCGCGCAAGGCGGCGCGCGAGGCGATCCAGATGCATGGCGGCGTGGCGATCACCTGGGAATACGACCCGCATTTCTATTTCAAGCGCGCCCAGGCGACGGCGGCGCTGCTCGGCCCGCGCGATGCCCATCTGGAACGGATCGCGGCGGCGCTTCTGGATCAGGGGGACGCGGCATGAGCGACGCTTTGCGCAAGGAAGTCCGCGACTGGATGGCCAAGCACCTGACCGGGCGGTTTGCGCCCTTGTGGATGCGTGCGGGCGCGGGCGAAGGCGACGTGATGCCCGAGTTGCGCAAGGAATGGGAGCGCGAATTGGCCGCCGGGCGCTGGACCTGCCTGGGCTGGCCCGAGGAACACGGCGGACGCGCGCTGTCGGTGGCCGAACAGGTGGTGTTTCAGGAGGAATATTCCCGCGCCGGCGGGCCGGGACGGATGGGCCATATCGGCGAGGGGCTGATCGGGCCGACCATCCTCGACTACGGCACGGACGACCAGAAGGCGCGCTTTCTGCCGCCGATCCGGGCCGGTGAGGCGTTCTGGGCGCAGGGCTATTCCGAGCCGTCCGCCGGGTCCGACCTTGGCAATATCCGCACCCGCGCGCGGCGGGACGAGGCCACCGGCGACTGGCTGGTGACGGGGCAGAAGATCTGGACCTCGATGGCGCATGTGTCGGACTGGATCTTCGTGCTGGCACGGGCAGAACCGGACTCGGTCGGGCGCAAGGGCTTGATTTTCCTGATGATGAAGCTCGATCAACCCGGCATAGAGATCCAGCCGATCCGCCAGATCGGCGGCGGGGCCGAGTTCAACTCGGTGTTCTTCGACGGGGCCCGGGCCGAGGCGCGCGACGTACTGGGCGAGGTCGGCGACGGCTGGAAGATCGCGATGGCGCTGCTCGGGTATGAGCGGGGAATTTCGACGCTGGGCCAGCAGATGTCGTTCGCGCAGGAACTGGACCTGATCATCGAGATCGCGCGCGAGAACGGCGCTGCCGAACGCGCCGCCATACGCCAACGTATTGCCTATGCCTGGGCCGGGCTGCGCGCCATGCGCTCGCTTGCGCTTCGGGTGCTGTCCGAAGACCCCGACGCCGAGGCGGAACTCATGCGCGAGCGTCTGGCCTACAAATACCAGTGGGCGACGTGGCACCGCGATCTGGGCGCGCTGGCAATGGACGTGATCGGGCTGGACGGGGCACCCATCGAGGGCGATCCGCGCCGCGAACGGCTGGAGCAGATGTTCCTGTTCACCCCCGCCGACACGATCTACGGCGGCACCAACGAAATCCAGCTCAACATCCTCGCCGAGGTCGGGCTGGGGATGCCGCGAGAGCCGCGCGGAACGCTGACATGAGCGGAATTGCCGAGCCGGATGCGGCCACATTGGCCAGCGAAGCGGCGCTGCGTGCGCTGGTCACCGCCTATTCGCGCGCGGTGGACCGGCGCGATTTCGCGCTGATGCGCTCGCTCTATGACGACGAGGCGCATGAGTGTCACGGCACCGCCTTCGACGGCGGGCCGGATGCTTATATCGAGTTTCTGCGCAGGGCGACGGCGGCCTATGAGGCGACGGTGCACTATGTCACCCAGACCAGTTTCGCCATCGACGGCGACCATGCCGAGGGCGAGGTGCACAAGATCAACTACCACCGCACCCCCGGCCCCGAAGCCGAGGAGATCGTGACAGGCAGCCGCAGCCACGACCACTACATCCGCCGCGGCGGGCGCTGGCGGTTTCTGTCGCGCACGGTCACGCTGGACTGGGCGCGGCGCACCCCGGTGGACCGCGAAGCCTATGGCGACCCGGCAGCGCAAAGCCCGCTGGGCCGCGCCGGGGCGGATGACCCGTCCTATCGCATTCTCGCCGCTTTCGGGCGGTTCGAGGCCACTGACATCAAGGAGAGCAAGGCATGAGCCAACAATTCTGGAGCCGCGTCGAGGACGGGATCGGCGAACTGGTGATCGAAAGCCCGCCGGTCAACGCGCTGGACAGCAGGGGCTGGTTCGGGCTGGCCGAAGAGATCGACCGGCTGCAGGCCGACGACGCGGTGCGGGTGCTGGTGATCCGGGCCGAGGGACGCGGCTTTTGCGCCGGGGTCGACATCAAGGAATTGCAGAAATACCCGGGCCGCATCACCGATGTCAACGCCGGCAACTGGGAGACGTTTCGCGCCGTGCATCGCGGCCTCAAGCCGGTGATCGCGGCACCGCATGGCTATGTGCTGGGCGGCGGCATCGGCATCTGCGGCTCGGCCGATATCATACTTGCCGCGCCCGACGTGACCTTCGGGGTGCCCGAGGTGGACCGGGGCGCACTTGGCGCGGGCGCGCATCTGCAACGGATGTTCCCGGTGCAGAAAGTGCGCTGGATGTATTTCACCGGCGAGCCGATCGACGCCGCCGAAGCGTATCGGCTGGGCGCCATTCAGGAGATCGTGCCGCGTGAGGGTTTGCGCGACGCGGCGATGGCGCTGGCGGCCAAGATCGCGGCCAAGAGCACGACGATGATCAAGCTGGCCAAGGAATCGCTCAACGGCGTCGAGGATGGCGATCTGGAGGCGAAATACCGCTGGGAACAGGGCTTTACCGCGCAGGCCTACCTGACGGCGGAAAGCCAGGAAACCCGCGATGCCTTTGTTGCCAAGCGCGATGCGGATTTCAGCGGCAAGGATGGAAAGGGCAAGTAATGGGGCTGGTATTTTCCTCGGTGGATGAGGTGGTCGCGGCGGTTGGCAGCGATCTGGGCGCGTCCGAGTGGCTGGAAATCGACCAGGCGCGGATCGACGCCTTTGCCGATGCGACCGGCGATCACCAGTGGATTCACGTCGACCCGGAGCGCGCCAAGGACGGCCCGTTCGGGCGCACCGTGGCGCATGGTTACCTCACGTTCTCGCTGATCAACATGTTCCTGCCCGACCTGATCCGCGCCGAGGGCGCGACGATGGGGCTGAACTACGGCGCCGACCGGCTGCGCTTTCCCGCCGCCGTGCCGGTGGGGTCGCGCATCCGGTTCGCGGGTCAACTGGCCGAGGCCAAGCCGACCAGCGACGGCGGCGTGCAACTGACCACGCGGGTGACGGTAGAGCTGGAAGGGTCCGAACGGCCCGCCTGCGTCGCGGATATCCTGTCGCGCTATTACTTCTGAGCGGCGCGCAGGGCGGCGATCACCCGGTCGGCCATATGGGCACAGCGCGCCCCGTCGAAGGGAAACACGCCCGAGAACTCGGAGGCGAGGTTCTGGCGCACCTCGTCGCGCAGCCGCCTGCGGGCGCGCAATAGCCGCGTCTTGACGGTGATCGGGTTCACGCCCAGCAGGTCGGCCACCTCGCGCGTCGACATTTCCTGCACGTCGCGCAGCACATAGGTCAGCCGGAACGGCTCGGGAAGCGCGTCGATGGCGTGTTCCAGAAAGGCGCGGACCTCGGCGCGGCCAAGGTCGGCTTCGGGCGTGGTGGGCGGTGGTGTCATGGTGTTCGCTGAGCCGTGTTCCAGGGCCTCGGCGGCCTCGTTGCGGTATTCGTCCAGATCGACCACCCGGGCGCGACGGCGCAGGCGCCCATAGGCCTCGTTCATGGCGATGCGGGTGATCCAGGTGGAAAACGCCGCCTTGCCCTGAAAGCTGTCGAGCCTGGTGAAGGCGGCGACGTAGGCCGCCTGCACCACGTCCTCGGCCTCGCTGTCATCATGCAGGATGCCGCGCGCGACCCGGAACAGTTGGCGATTGCAGCGCCGCACAAGCTCGCGGATCGCGGCCTCGTCGTTTTGGCGGGCCAGGAGGACAAGCTCGGCCTCGGAGCGGTCGATGGCGGGGATACGTGCCGGTTTCGGTGCCGGGGTCATGTCATGGCTCCTCATGGTAGAGCGCGCCTTGGGCGAGGATGTCGGCAACGGGCGCAAAGCCCGCCAGCACCTCGGGGTCGAGGTCGCCACCGGGATAGTCCGCCGGGGCGCCCTGCCCCGCCTCGGCCACCACGATGCGCCCGACCATCCCCGCCCGTTCGTGCGGGATGCAGTAGTAATCATAGACCCCGGGCAGCGCGAACGTCACCTCGAAGCTGTCGCCCGGCAGAAGATAGCCGCTGTCGAAGGCCGCGGCCCCCTCGGGAATGCGCCGGGGGTGGTCGTCGTTCTCGGGCGCATAGGCGGTGGCGGTGTGCGAATTGGCCTTGTCCAAGTTGGTCCAGCGCAGGGTCTGGCCGGGGCGGATCAACACGCCGAAGGGGTCGAACCAGACGCGCGAGCCATCGGGGCGGCCCGCCATGGCGATTTCGACCACCGAATTGGCAAGGGCGGTGCGGGGGATGAGCGGGAGGGCGGCGGCGATGCCGCCCGCCCGCAGGAAATCACGCCGGCGCATGTCACTCGGCCACGCGTGTTTCGTCGGCCACCGGCACATGCCAGAGCACGATGTGTTCATGCGGCTCTGCCACCCCCGGATGGCCCGCGTTGAAGTAGATGTCGACGTGATCGACATTGCCGCCCGGGGCTGCGAGGTTGTCAAAGCCGGTGTCGGCATTCATCGCGGAAATCGGGATCATGTAGATCGTGCTGACCAGTTGCCCGTCGCGGTCATAGGCCATGAACGGCCCGGCGGGCAGCGTGGCCGGGTCGACGAACAACTCTCCGATACCCGGCAGGAAGTCGGGCAGCGGCACCAGGTCCGAGACCTTCTGATAGGGCGCGTCGGGCGGGCTGGTCTCGACCGCCGCATCCTGGGCAAGCGCGGGACCGGCGACAAGCGCGGCGGCGGCCAAGGCGGTCGCGGCGGCGGTGGCAAACAAACGGGTCATCTCATGCTCCTTTTTCGCATTCAGAGGCACGCCGATACCCGGCGTGTCTGGCGAATTGGATGCGATGAGAGCGGAAAGGTTCCCGGTCGGTCGCGAAAGCGTGAAGGGCTGCGCCTCAGAAAATCTCGAACAGGCCCGCAGCCCCCATGCCGCCGCCGATGCACATGGTCACAACGCCCAGCTTGGCACCGCGCCTGCGGCCCTCGACCAGGATGTGGCCCGAGAGGCGCGCGCCGGTCATACCGAAGGGGTGGCCCACCGCGATGGCGCCGCCGTCGACGTTGAGCTTGTCAGGATCGATGCCAAGACGGTCGCGGCAGTAGACGGCCTGGCTGGCGAAAGCCTCGTTGAGTTCCCACAGGTCGATGTCGTCGACCGTGAGCCCATGCGCCTTGAGCAGTTTCGGCACCGCGAAGACCGGGCCGATGCCCATTTCCTCGGGCGCGCAGCCGGCCACCGCCATGCCCTTGAAGGCGCCAAGGGGCGTGAGGCCAAGCTCGGCGGCGCGGCCCGCCTCCATCACCACCAGTGCTGCGGCGCCATCGGACAGTTGCGACGAGTTGCCGGCGGTAATGTATTGCCCGGTCTTGACCACGGTGCCATCCGCAAAGACCGGCTTCAGCCCGGCGAGCCCCTCCAGCGTGGTGCCGGCGCGAAAGCCCTCGTCACGCTCCAGCGTCACGGCTTCGGTGGAAACCTCGCCGGTCTCGCGGTTCTTCACCGTCTTGACGCTGGGCATCGGCACGATCTCGTCGGCGAAACGCCCGGCGGCGTCGGCCTCGGCGGTGCGGGTCTGGCTGGCGAGCGCGAACTCGTCCTGCGCCTCGCGCGAAATGCCGTAGCGCTCGGCGACGATCTCGGCGGTCTCGATCATCGGCATATACATGTGCGGGCTGCGCGCCAGCACGGTCTCGGACTGGTTGCGATAGGTGTTCTTGTGCTTGTTCTGGGTCAGGCTGATCGACTCGACGCCGCCGGCCACCACGGTCTGCTGCCCGTCGAACACGATCTGGCGGCTGGCGATGGCGATGGCCATCAGGCCGGAGGCGCACATCCGGTCGACGGTCATGCCCGGCACGGTTTCGGGCAGGCCCGCGGCAATCGCGGTCAGCCGGCCGATGTTGTAGCCTTGCGTGCCCTGCTGGGCCGAACAGCCCATGATCACGTCATCCACCTCGCCCGGCTCGATCCCCGCGCGCTTGACGGCATGGGCGGCGGCGTGACCCGACAGCGCCGGAGCCTCGGTATCGTTGAAGGCACCGCGAAAGGCCTTGCCGATGGGGGTGCGGGCGAGCGAGACGATGACAGCTTGGCGCAAGGGAACACTCCTCGTTTCTGTTCCATTCTGGGTAGAGCCGCGCCCGGTCAGGGGCATCGTCTGAAAAGACTAAGACGCCCCGGGGTGGCTCAGAGGTGATAGCCGCCGTCGACGTTGATCACTTCGCCGGTGACGAAACGCGCGCGGCGCGAGGCGAGGAAGGCGACCGCCTCGGCCACGTCGACGGGCTGGCCGGTGGTGCGCAGCGGCGTCGCGGCGATGGCGCGCTCCATGTAGGTGGCGTCGATCTGGCCCTGAGCGGTCAATTCGGTGTGGCTGCCCGCCTCGATGATGCCCAGCGCCACGCCGTTGGCGCGGATGCCGAAACGGCCCTCTTCCTTGGCGATACCGCGCAGGATCGCCAGCACCCCGGCCTTGGGGACGATCGACAGCCCGTCGGCGGGGGCATGGCGGAACTGGGCCGAGGACAGCACCGTGACCACCGCGCCCCGGGTTTCGCGCAAATGCGGCAGGGCGTGGTGGATCAGGTTGAAGAACCCCGCGGTGTCGGCAAGCAGGTGCTCGCGCATCTGCTCGGGCGTGGTGCGGCTGAGGTGGATCTGCGGCACCAGCGGCCCGGCGGCGTAGATGAGCGTATGAAGCGGCGGTTGCCCGGTGCCGGTCAGCGCCGCGATCAGCGTGCCGACCGCATCGGCATCGCCCGCATCGAGGCGATGGAGCGACGCCGCGCGCCCCTCGCCGCGGACCGCCTCGGCGGCAGCCTCGGCGCGGGCTTCGTTGCGGTGATAGGTCAGCGCCACGTCGCAGCCGTCGCGCGCCAGCACGCGGCAGATCTCGGCCCCGACGCCGCCGCTGCCACCGACGACAAGCGCGCGGCCCTCGGGGAACAGATCGGCGGCCACGGTCAGGCGGCGGGCCGGATGCCCGGCGGGTTGCCCTTGAGCACCTTGGAGCGGACATCATGCGGGTCGAGCCGGCGGATCACCGCAAGCTGGTCTTCGGTCGGGCCGGCGGTCACACCCATGTCCGGCGCTTTCAAAAGCTCGAAGCCGGTGTTGTCCTGCACCTCGTCGAAGCTGACCCCCGGATGCAGCGACAGGACCTGCGCGGCATGGTCGGGGCCACGGAAATCGAACACGCACAGGTTGGTGACCACGCGCCCGATTTTGACCCGGTTCATGTCGGCGCCCTCGGGCCAGTTCTTCGGGTTGTAGCCGGCGCTGGCGACCACATCGACCTCGCCTTCGACGAAGGTGCGGGTCGAATGGTTGGGGATGAACATCGAGTTCTTGTGCGAGATCGAGTTGCCCGGAAAGCCGCGCACGCCCAGCATCTGCACCTTGGGCCGGGTGAAATCCGGGCCGAGCGCCGAGATGTTCGCCTGCGCCCAGCGGTCCATCTGCACCGGCGTCACCATGGCGTGACGGCGGCCGGACCAGACCACGTCGAACACCCGGCGAAACGGCATCCAGCCGGTGAACTCCGGCTCGTGATCGCCGCGCGGGCCGATCGGCACCGGGTCTTCGACCAGCATGCATTCGCCATCGGTCATGGCGAGTTCCGGTGCGAAGGTCAGCTTGGCCAGCCCGGCGGCGACGCGCGGGATCGGGCCGATGCCGGTGACGAGAAGCTCGCCGTCATCACGGAACGCCTCGGCGCAAGCGGCGATGACAAGCTCGGAAAGGGTGAAGGTCTCTGCCTGGGTCATGGTCATTCCGATCACAGCACGGGAAGGGGAAGGGCACGGATCGCGTCGGCACCGCCGACCGCCTCGATATAGGCGGCCTCGCCGGGGGCGACGAAACGGTCGTAATAGGCCTGCCAGCCGCCGTCTTCGGCGGCCGAGGCGGCATAGGTCTTGAGATGCTCGAGATCCCAGCCATAGCCGTAATGCGCGGCGGTCGGATGCGCGCCCATCGGGGCCGGGATCACGCCGGAGATGAAGCAGCGTTCAACCGCGTTGTCCTTGAGGTCTTCGCGGTTCTTCGAGGCGATGCTGTCGACCAGTTCCTCGGTGGTGACATAGGTTCTGGTGGCCGCACGCGCCATCATCCCGTCGAAATAGGGATCAGGCCCGAAAGACAGGGTGTTGCCCAGCCGATCCGAGCGGCTGACGTGCAACAGGGCCGCGTCGAGTTTGAGCGCGGGCATCGCCACCAGCACCTCGCCGTCGTCATAGGGCGACGTGATGGTGCGCAGTTCGGGGTTGTTCTTCAGCACGTCGGTGCCCAGCCCGATCGGCGTGGGCAGGAACGGCACGTTGTGTCCGGCGGCCTCGAGCCCCAGCACCACCATGCCTTCACCGATCTCCATCACCTCGACCCGGCCTTCCTGGCGGGCCTTGCGGAAATGCGGCTCGATCGGGATCACGTCGAGCGACACGAAGCCGTAGATCAGCTTTTTCGCCTTTCCGGCGGCGGCGAGCATGCCCATTTCCGGGCCGCCGAAACCAACGACCGTGAGGTCCTTCAGCGGCGAGCGCAGGATCTCGCGGATCAGCGCCATCGGTTTGCGACGCGGGCCCCAGCCCCCGACTCCGATCGTCATGCCGTCGCGGAGCTCGGCGACGGCGCCCTCGAGGGTCATTTCCTTGTTCATCGGCATATCCTGTTCCCATACGTTACGCGCGCATATCGCCCTGCGACAGGCCCGGCGCGACAGGTCGCATCGTTTGTCCCGGCTTTCCGCCTGTCGCACATGCTGCAAATGGACTATGGGGGGCCAAGTCTTTGGCCCGGCGGCTCGTCCGTTCCGACGATGCCGCCCGCCGGTGGCGGTGCTAGCCGGAGGCCGAAATCACCCGAGAGGACCCGACATGGCTTTCACCCCGCCCCCGCCCTACCCCGCCTCGCATGGCCTTCTGAACGGCAAGACGGTGCTGGTCACCGCCTCGGCCGGAACCGGGCTGGGCTATGCCACCGCCAAGCGCTGCGCCGAGGAAGGCGCGACCGTGATGCTGTCGGACATGCACGAAAAGCGCCTGACGCAATACGCCGACAAGCTCGAGGCCGAGATCGGGCGGCGGGTTCATCGCAAGGCCGGGAACGTCACCGTCGAGGACGATGTGCAGGCGCTGATCGGAGCCGCGGTCGACGAGATGGGGCGGCTAGACGTGCTGGTCAACAACGCGGGGCTTGGCGGCACGGTCGACCTGATCGACATGGAAGACGAGCAGTGGCAGACCATCATGGACGTGAACATCAACGGCACCTTCCGCATGATGCGCGCGGCCCTGCCGGTGATGATCGCGCAAGGCTCGGGCAACGTGGTGAACCTGTCGAGCGTCGTGGCCTGGCGGGCCTCGCCGGGGCAGAGCGCCTATGCGACCTCCAAGGCGGGCGTGCTGGCGATGACGCGGGCGGCGGCGATGGAGGTGGCGAAAAAGGGCGTGCGGATCAACGCCGTTGTGCCCTCGATCGCGATGCACCCGAACCTCGTGAAGGTCACGACGCCGGAATTCCTGGAACAGATCATCGAGCAATACGAGGCCTTCGGGCGGGCGGCGGAGCCGTGGGAGATCGGCAATACCGTGGTGTTCCTGGCCTCGGACTATTCGAGCTACATGACCGGCGAGGCGTTGTCGGTGAGTTGCCGGCATCCGTGAGGGGGCTTGGCGCCTGAGATTTGAGGGCGGATTTCGAAGTAGATACTTCTTCGCCCGGCGGGCACCGCCGGGCAGCGCCGACCCGCCCCCACGGGGCGGCGCTTCACGCCACCCCGCGGGCCGGCGCTGCCCTCATTTACTCGCTCTAACGAATGCAATGGGCAGTTGGGCGAGAACGGCGGTTCAATCGCGCGGTAGCGTCAGACCCCCTCAGCCCTCGACCACCAGCCCCGACACCGCGTCGATCCGCGCCAGCGCCTCGTCCATGATGCGGGTGATCAGCGCCTCGACGCTTTCCAGCTCACCGATCATCGCAGCGGCCTGACCGCTGGGCAACAGCCCGTGGTCGGGGTCGCCCTGGCCGATGCCGCGATGCACCATTTCCAGAAGGTTCGGCGCCAGCACCGCCTGGGCAAAGCTTTTCGGATCGGACGAGAACGCCTTGAGGCCAAGCCGCGCCATGCCGGTCAGGCCGAGGTTGTTCTCACGCCCCCACTTCACCGCGTGTTTCATCGCCATCGTGAACCGCGCCGCGCGGCCCATGCCCTCGATCCGGCGCAGCTCGTCATTCTCGATGAAGCGCTGCGACAGCCCGTCGACGGCGGTGGAAATCTTGATCACCGAGGGGTCGCGGGTCTCGAGGTAGCGGTTGAGCGCGTTGCGGTGCACCGGGCTTTCCTCGGTCAAGAGAAACCGCGTGCCCATCGCGATGCCCGCCGCACCGTAAGCGAGCGCCGCCGCCAGCCCGCGCCCGTCGAACATGCCGCCCGCAGCCACCACCGGCACATCCACCGCGTCGATGGTCTGCGGCAGCAGGATCGAGGTCGGGACCGAGCCGGTATGCCCGCCGCCCTCGCCGCCTTGAATGGTGATGATGTCAGCCCCCAGTTCCACCGCCTTGACCGCGTGCTTGACCGCCCCCACCGTCGGCATGCAGATCACGCCCGCATCCTTCAGCCGGCCGATTGTGGCCGCATCCGGGCCACGGCCATAGCTGACCGCGCGCACCTTGTGCTTGATCACCGCCGCGATCACCTCTTCGGCGTTGGGCTGGAACATGTGGAAATTCACCCCGAACGGCCGGTCGGTCAGGTCCTTGATGGCAAGGATCTGGTTCTCGACATCGCCCGGCTCGGCAGTCGCCCCGGCGAAAAATCCGATGCCGCCCGCGTTGCAGGTCGCCGCCGTCAGGGCTGCGTCCGAGACCCAGCCCATCGCGGTCTGAACCACCGGATAACGGCAGCCGAGCGTGTCGCACAGGGCGGTGTGCAGGGTTCTGGTCATCACGGGGATCTCCGGTTGGGGCTTTCGGGATGGCATAGGGCGCGGTCGGCATGCAAGCATCGTCCGAACCGATTAGGGCGGCGCGGGATCGTTTGAACGGACGATGCGCGCGGGGGGTTGCGCAGTATCTCTGGGCCGAACACAGGAGCCGACATGACCGATATTGAAAGACTCGTGGCAATCGAAGAGATCCGCAACCTGGTGGCGCGGCGTCTGCGCGCGATGGATGAAAAACGCTGGGCCGATTACGAGGCGATGCATGCCGAGGACCATGTGTCCGACACCTATGGCGGCGAGCCTGCGGTGGGCGCCAAGGCCAACACCGCGCGGCTAGCCGAGGTGCTGGGGCACATCGCCTCGGTCCACCACGCCCATACGCCGGAACTGACCATCACCGGGCCGGATACTGCCGAAGGCGTCTGGGCGATGGAGGACATGCTGTTCTGGACGCAAGGCGACACCGAGCACTGGCTGCACGGGTTCGGCCACTACCACGAGCGTTACCGCAAGGGGCCGGACGGCTGGCAGTTCGTCTATCGCCGGCTGACGCGGCTGCGGGTCAACACCTCGGACGGGGCCAACCTTGGCGATCTGAACGCGCGCAAGCCGGAGGGGTCGCAATGACTGTCGAGACCGCCGAAACCCGGCTCGCGCCGCTGTTTGAGCCGGTGACGCTGGGCGCGCTCGACCTTCGCAACAGCATCGTGATGTCGGCCATGACCCGCTCGCGCGCCGGGCCGGGCGACGTGCCGCTGCCGATCCATGCCGACTACTACAGCCAGCGCGCGGGGGCCGGGCTGGTGGTGACCGAAGGGGTGCAACCCTCGCCCGACGGCAAGGGCTATTGCCGCACGCCGGGGATCTATTCCGAGGCGCAGATCGCCGGCTGGCGCGATGTGGCCGACGCGGTGCACGCCAAGGGCGGGCTGATCGTGATGCAGCTGATGCATTGCGGGCGGGTGGCCTCGCGGCTGAACAAGGACGACAATTCGGACGTGGTCGCGCCCTCGGCGATCCGGGGGGACGCGCAGATATTCACCGACCAGGACGGACTGGTCGATCTGGAAATGCCGCGCGCGCTGAGCACCGACGAGGTGGTCGGGGTGGTCGGCGAATACCGGCAGGCGGCGCTGAACGCGCGTGCGGCCGGGATGGACGGGGTCGAACTGCATGCCTCGTCGGGCTATCTGCCGATGCAGTTCCTGTCGTCCAACACCAACCAGCGCACCGACCGATATGGTGGCAGCGTCGAGAACCGGGTGCGCTTTGTCATCGAAGTGCTGGAGGCGATGGGCGAGGCGATCGGCTTTGATCGCGTCGGGCTTCGGGTTTGCCCGGGGTTCGAATATAACGATATCCACGACGAGAACCCGGCGGAAACCTATGGGGTATTGTTCGAAAAAGCCTCTTCGCTCGGGCTGGCCTATCTGCACCTCGTACGCCGCAGCTTTCCGAAGATCGACAACTTCGCCCATGTCAAAAAGCACTGGCGCGGCAACCTGATCCTGAACAACGACCTGACCGGCGAGACCGCGGCGGCGGCGCTCGCCGCTGGTGAGGCCGAGGCGGTGTCGTTCGGGCGCGACTTCATCGCCAACCCCGACCTGGTCGAGCGGCTGCGCCAGGGCATTCCTCTGGCCGAGCGCGATCTGGCCACCACCTACACGCCGGGGCCGGTGGGCTTTTGCGACTATCCGGCGGCGACCTGAGACCTCACGCGTCGCTCCAGGCCCGGGCTTGCGGCGGCGCGATGCCGAGAAGGTCGATGGCGCGCGCGGCGATCTGGTCGACGATGGCCTGAACGCTGTCGGGCAGCAGGTAGAAGGCCGGCACCGGCGGCAGGATGATCGCGCCCAGTTCGGTCGCCGCGGTCATGTTGCGCAGATGCGCCAGCGTCAACGGCGCCTCGCGCGCCAGCAGGACCACCCGGCGGCGTTCCTTGAGTTGCACCCCGGCGGCGCGGGTCAGGAGATTGTCGTCAAGCCCGTGGGCGATGGCGGCGAGGCTGCGCATCGAACAGGGCGCGACGATCATCCCCGCCACCGGCACCGATCCCGACGAGATGCTGGCGCCGATGTCGCCGATCGGGTGTTCGCGGGTGACCAGCGCACCGAGTTCCGAGCGCGCGCCCGCGCCGCATTCGGTGACCAGCGTGCGCTTGGCAGCGGCGCTGACGACAAGGTCGATCTCGGCCCCCAGCCCGGCAAGCTGGCGCGCCACCGACAGGCCCAGCGCGGCCCCCGAGGCCCCGGCAATGCCAAGCACGACACGCCCGGCGCTCATGCCCCCGGCGCCTTGAAATGGCGCGCGATCAACGCGGCGGCGAATTCGGCATCCTTCGGGTCGGTCTGCATCACTGTCCCCCAGTCGCGGCTGGTTTCCGACCCGATCTTGGTGGTCGCGTCGATGCCCATCTTGCCCGCAAGCCCGGGCCGTGGCGAGGCGAAATCGAGGTAGTCCATCGGCGTGTTCTCGAGGATCGTCACGTCGCGCGCCGGGTCCATGCGCGTGGCCAGCGCCCAGGCGATGTCGTCCCAGTTCGACGGGTCGATGTCGTCGTCCACCACCACGATGATCTTGGTATAGCTGAATTGCGGCAGCATCCCCCACAGCGCCATCATCACCCGCTGCGCCTGGCCCGGATAGCGCTTGTCGATGGATATCACCGCCATGCGATAGGAACAGGCCGCCGGCGGCAGCCAGACCGAGCGGATCTCGGGGATCTGGCCGGTGATCGTGGGCAGGACGAGGCGGTTGAAGACCTCGCCGATGATCGCGGGCTCATCCGGCGGGCGGCCGGTATAGGTCGAGAGGTAAATCGGGTCGCGCCGGTGGGTGATGGCGGTGATGTCCATCACCGGGAACGGCTCGGCGGGGTTGTAGTATCCGGTGTGGTCGCCGAACGGACCTTCGGGCGCGGTCTCGTCGGGCGAGACCCAGCCTTCCAGCACCATCTCGGCCTCGGCGGGCACCATCATCGGCACGGTTTTCCCCGGCACAAGGCGCGGGCGGGTGTCGTTCAGCGCGCCCGCGAAGGTCAGTTCGGACACCGCCTCGGGCAGCGGCAGGGCCGCGGACAACAGCGTCGCCGGATCGGCGCCCAGCACCAGGGCCACCGGCATCCTTTCGCCCCTGGCCTGCCAGCTTCGATGATGGGCGGCACCACCGCGGTGGGCCAGCCAGCGCATGATCACCCGGTCGCGCCCGATCACCTGCACCCGGTAGATGCCGGCGTTGTAGCGGCCCACCGCGTCAGCCTCGGTGCCGTGCGGGCGCGTCAGGACCACCGCCCAGGTGATCAGCGGGCCGCCGTCGCCCGGCCAATGGGTCTGGACCGGCAGGCGCGTGAGGTCGATCTGGTCTCCTTCAAGCACCACGTCCTGCACCGGGCCGGAGCGGGCGATCTTTGGCCGGGTCGCCAGCGCGGCCTTGAGCATCGGCCAGCGCGACAGGGCATCGCGCATCCCGTCGGGCGGGGTGGGCGCGCGCAGGGCGGCCAGAAACGCGCCGAGATCGTCCAGCCCGTCCAATGTGACGCCAAGCCCCGCCGCGACCCGCTCGGGCGTGCCGAACAGGTTGACCACCACCGGCACCGTCGAGCGGCTGCCGTCGTCCAGCACCGGGTTGTCGAAGCGCAGGACCGGCCCGCCCGCCTCAAGCACCGCGCGGTGCACGGCGGTCATCCGGTGGCGGACCGGGACCGCGTCGGGCACGGGTTTCAACTGGCCGTTCTCGCCGCACCAGTCGAGAAATCCGCGAAGGCTTGGAAATGGCGGAAGTTCGCGCAAGATATCTCTCCCGTAGCGCCCACATTGCATGGCCCTGAGCGGGTAACAGCAAAAAAGCTGTCTCGACTTGACGAAGATCAATTCCCCGCTCGCCTCAAGTCAATATCAGAGATGCGCGGATCGTTTCCCGAAAACGACCGGAAAGGACTGCCTTGCCCCAACCCGCCACAACCATCCCGATCTTTCCGCCCTTGTTCGCGGCCCCGCTGCGCACGCTTCCGCTGGCGCCGCTGTCGGTGGCGCTGTCGCTCTATGCGCGCACCGTTGCAAAGACCCATCCGAGGCTGTTTCGCCGGTTGGGCGAACACGCGCACAAACGCTACGTGCTCGACCCGACCGACCTGCCCTTCGCGATCCTGCTGGAGCCGAACGGCGGCGCGCCCAAGGTGCATGTGACGCGCCGGGCGGTGACCGGCGATGCCCGGATCGCCGGATCGCTGGCGGCGCTTCTGGGCATGGTGCATGGCGCCTATGACGGCGATGCGCTGTTCTTTTCGCGCGACCTGATGGTCGAGGGCGACACCGGCGCCGCACTGGCGCTGCGCAATGCCGTCGACGACGCCGAGCTTGACCTGTCGCAAGAGGCCGCGCGCCTGTCCGGCCCGCTGGCCCGGCCATTGCAGAAGATTTTCGCGCTGGCCGAACAGAGAACCGGCGTATCCCTGTCCAGACCCGAGGAGACAACAGCGTGGTAATGGAAATCGTGTGCCCGGCCGGCACCCCGGCGGCCCTGCGGGCTGCCGTCAAGGCTGGCGCCCATACCGTCTATTGCGGTTTCGCCGATGAGACCAACGCCCGGAACTTTCCCGGCCTCAACTTCGACCGCGAGGAAATGCGCGAGGGCGTGGCCTTTGCCCATTCGCATGGCTCCAAGGTGCTGGTGGCGATCAACACCTTCCCGCGCGCGGGCGACGAGGCGATCTGGCACCGCGCCGTGTCGGATGCCGAGGCCGCCGGGGCGGATGCGGTGATCCTGGCCGATGTCGGGCTGCTGGACTATGCCGCGCGCTACCATCCGGGGCTGCGCCGCCATTTGTCGGTGCAGGCCGCCGCCGCCAATGCCGACGTGATCAACTTCTATGCCGAAACCTTCGGGGTCAGACGCGTGGTCCTGCCGCGCGTCTTGTCGGTGCCCGAGATCGCCGCGATCAACGCCGAGACCGAGGTGGAAACCGAGGTGTTCGTGTTCGGCGGCCTGTGCGTGATGGCCGAAGGGCGCTGTTCGCTGTCGTCCTACGCCACCGGCAAGTCGCCGAACATGAACGGCGTCTGCTCGCCCGCCAGCCACGTCGAATACCACGACGAGGGCGGGGTGCTGGACGCCAAGCTGGGCGGCTACACCATCCACCGCGTCGCCAAGGACGAACCCGCCCCCTACCCGACCCTGTGCAAGGGCTGTTTCAGTGCGGGCGACAAGACCGGGCATCTGTTCGAGGACCCGGTCAGCCTCAATGCCGAGCACCTGATCCCGCAGTTGAAAAAGGCCGGTGTCACCGCGCTGAAGATCGAGGGGCGGCAACGCTCGCGCTCCTATGTCGCGCAGGTGGTCGGCAATTTCCGCGCCGCCGTCGATGCGCTCGAGGCCGGGCGGCCGATGCCCGAGGGGATGCTGACGCGGCTGTCCGAGGGGCAGGCGACCACCGCCGGGGCCTATATGAAAGTCTGGAGATAACGCCATGGACCTGACCGTAGGACCGAACCAGTATTTCTGGGCCGCCGACACCTGGGCCGGGCTTTACGACGAGCTTGCCCAAGCCCCGGTCAAGCGCGTGGTGCTGGGCGAGCTTGTGTGCTCCAAGCGCCTGCCGTTCTTTCAGGACCGCATTCCCGACGCCATCGCCACGCTGGTCGAGGCGGGCAAGGAAGTGGCGCTGACCAGCCTTGCGCTGGTCACGCTCAAGCGCGAGCGCAAGCAGACCGCGTCGCTGATCGGCATGGAGGTCGAGATCGAGGTGAACGACCTCACCGCGCTGGCGCATATTCCCGAGGGCACGCCGTTCTCGGTCGGCCCGCTGGTCAATGTCTATAACGAAACCACGCTGGCCTGGCTGGCGAAACGCGGGGCGACGCGGGTGTGCCTGCCGCCGGAACTGTCGCTGGCGTCGATCGAGATTCTTGCCACGGCGGCCAAAAGCCTGGGCGTCGCGATCGAGGTCTGGGGCCATGGGCGCATTCCGCTGGCCATTTCCGGGCGCTGCTATCACGCGCGGCTGCATGGCCGGACCAAGGACAACTGCCAGTTCGCCTGCGAGGACGATCCCGACGGGCTGGACGTGCGCACGCTGGAGGATCAGCCGTTTCTGACCATGAACGGCGTGCAGACGCTGTCGGGCAGCTATGCTGCGATGATCCGGCAGGTCGACCGGCTGGAGGCCGCCGGGGTCTCGGCGCTGCGCCTGTCGCCGCAATCGCAGGATTTCGCCGGGCTGTGCCGGCTCTACCGCGACGTGCTGGATGGCAAGATCGACGCGGATGCGGCCGAGGCCGCGATCCTGGGCATCGACCCGGGCCAGCGCCTGTCGGACGGGTTTCTCGACGGCGAACGCGGTGCGGACTGGTCCGGCCGGATGGCGGTCTGATCATGCGGATCGCGGGGGTCGGATCGGCGGTAAAGGGTGAAACCGACCGGCTGCTTACCGAGTTGGCCGGGCAGTTGCAGGCCGAGGGGTTGGCGCTGGCCGGGATCGTGCGTGACGCGGCGCACGAGGCCGCCTATGCCAATGGCTGCGACATGCATGTGCGGGTGCTGCCCGCAGGTCCGTCGATCGCGATCACCCAGGACCTCGGCCCCGGGTCGGATGCCTGCCGGCTGAACCCCGCCGCGATCTCCGAGGCCGTGGCGCGGGTCGAAGCGGGCGCGCTGGGGGCGGCAGACGTGTTCATCCTCAACAAGTTCGGCCCCGAAGAGGCCGCCGGGCGCGGCTTCGTTCCGGTGATCGCGCGCGCGCTCGACCTGGGCGTGCCGGTGCTGGTGGGCGTGGGGCTGGCCAATGTCCCGGCCTTCGATGCCTTCGCCGGCGGGCTGGCCGAAACCCTGCCACCCGAGCCGGACGCGCTCAGGGCATGGTGCCTTGAGGGCGTCGCGGCGCGGGTCTGACCTCAGCCCGCGCCTTTGGGCATCGGGTTGCTGCCTTCCTTGTAGGGCGTCCAGTCGTTGATCTCGGGATAGAACTGCCGCCGCCAGGCGCGCACGCGCGGATTGAACACCCGGCGCCAGATCGGCGGCACCATCGCCATCGCGGTCATCGGCGGATAGCCGGTCGGCAGCATCGGCACCTGGCTTTCGTCATAGACCTGCAACAACGGATAGCGGCGCATCGGGTGCAGGTGATGATCGGCGTGGCGTTGCAGGTTGATCAAGAGGTTGCCCGACACCCGGTGCGCCGAATCCCAGGAATGATGCGGCTTGACCGGCTCATACTTGCCGTCGCCCAGGTGCTTGCGCGTCAGCCCGTAATGCTCGACGTAGTTGGTCAGCTCGAGCTGCCAGACCGCGACGAAGGCCTGGAAGACGAACAGCCCCACCGCGAGCCAGCCGCCGATGGCGAAGGCGAGCGCCAGCGCGGCCAGCCCCAAGGCCAGATACTTCCAGATCGGGTTGGTCGGATGCCAGGGCGAAAGCCCGCGCCGCGCCAGCCTGGCCTTTTCCGCGCGCCAGGCCGAGCCCGGTCCCTGCCAGAGCACACGCGGGAAAGCGCGCAGGAACCCCTCGTTGTAGCGCGCCGTGACGGTGTCGCGCGGGGTGCCGACCCAGGGGTGATGCACAAGAAGGTGCTCGGTGCGGAAATGTCCGTAAAGGACAAGTCCAAGCAGCAAATCGCCCAGATGACGCTCATACGGGTTTGATTTGTGCATCAACTCATGCGCGTAAACGATGCCCACCGTGCCGGTGGTCACGCCGATTCCGAACATGATGCCCAGCGTCTCGGCGGTGGAATAGCCGGTGCTGTGGGTCAGCACGTAAAGCGTGCCGTAGATCAGGCAGACCTGGATCGGAAACCAGATCCACGTCAGCAGGCGGAACCAGAACAACTCGCTGTCCGGCGTGTCGGGGTCGGGGTTTCGCAGGTCCTGCCCGACCACGATATCCAGCAGCGGCATCAGCACCCAGCCGTAGAACGGGATCAAGAGGATGGTCCAGCCGCCCTCGGCCACCGCCAGCACCACCAGCGGCACGAAGGTCAGGGTCAGCCAGTAGGGCCAGGCCTTGAGCCGCCCGGTATCGGTCCTGGTCTCGATCAGGTCGGTCATGTCGCGGCCTTTTCGGTGGGTTTCACATGGGCACTATCGCGGGGCATCAGGCGCAGGTGGATGCCGTCAGCCGCGCGCACCGTCAGATGCGCCACCGGCATCGGTTCGCGCCCCTCGACCAGTTCGAAGCGAAAGGCGCGCAGGAACATCGACAGGATCAGCGTGCCCTCGGCCATGGCGAAAGCCGACCCGGGGCACACCCTCTGCCCGGCTGAAAACGGGATATAGGCGTTGCGCAGGCATTCCTTGCCGTTGGGTGTGGCAAAGCGCCCCGGGTCGAACTCGTCCGGCCGCTCCCACAGCCGTTCATGCCGGTGCAGGTGCCAGGGGCTGAGGATCACCTGCGAGCCCTTGGCCACGTCGCGGTCGCGGAAATGCTCCGGGCAGGCGGCTTCGCGCACGAACATCGGCACCGGCGGGTAAAGGCGCATCGCCTCGCGGAACACGGCGCGGGAATCCTTGAGTTTCGAGAGCGTCGAGAAATAGATCTTCTCGGGCTCGAAGGCCGCGCGCGCCTCGTCCGCCACCCTCTCCTGCCACTCCGGGTCGCGGGCCAGCAAAAACAGCGCCCAGGCCAGCGCGGCGGCCGAAGTCTCGTGCCCGGCGAGAAAGAAGATGGACACCTGGTCGACCATTTCATCGCGGTCAAAACACTTGTCGGTCTCGGGATCGGGCGTCGTCATGATCTTGGTGGCCAGGTCGTCGGGCGCGGTGCCCTCGGCGATTTCGCGCACCCGCATGTCGACAAGCTGGCCGATCAGATCGCGGATGATGCGGGCGGTGGCCTTGGTCTTGCGCGAATGAAAGCGCGGGAACCAGCGCGGCAGGGGCAGCACGGCGGTGACGTTGGCGACCGGCTGGGCAGCCTGATGCTCGCGGAAGGTCTGAAACGCCGCATTGGCGATTTCGTGTTCGATCGGCACGGAAAACAGCGTGCGAAAGATCACGTCCATCGCCACATGGCTGGTCTGGGCCTCGATCTCGACCGGGCCCTTGTCCGCCAGCGCGCTCAGCCGCTCGACCGCCGCGACGCCGCTGTCCCACATCGAGGGGAACACGATGCGCAGCCGCCCGCCCTCGAACGCCGGGTCGATGATGCGGCGCTGATGCGCCCAGAGCTCGCCGTTGGAAATGAAGATCGACTCGCCCAGAAGCGGCTTCAACCCGACGCGCATCCGCTCGGACTTGGGGAAGTCCTGGGGGCGCTGTTTCAGCACCAGGTCGACAAGCTCGGGGTCGTTGCACAGGTATGAGCGAAAGAACGGCGTGCGCATTTCCGCCATCCAGGCGCGGTAGAGCCGCGCCGGTTGCGCCGACAGAATGTCTTTCTTGAACAGCCGGAAATAGGTCCAGAGCGAGACATTTCCCTTGCGCGCCGCCGGTTTCGGCGGTGGCCCTTTGGGGGTCGGGCTGGGGCTGTCGAACACGCCGGGTCTCCGTGCTGGGCGCCATTGGCGCGGGGTGATGCACCTTTTGGGGCCGTCCCCGGCTTGTCATTGACGATCATCAAAACAGAACGGGAACAGTTTGTTACCCGGTGGAAAACCGTGCTAGGATTGCGACTCATAACCCGAGGCGGATATGCGCCTTTTCCAAACCGCGTGTCTTGCCGATGATCCACGACCGACCCACAGCCGCCAGCCAGACGCCGCATCCCTGCGGCCAGTGCCAGTTCTACGAGGGCAGCGTCTGGACCCCGATCGAGCCGGGATCGGTCTCGGTGCTGGCCGGACGGTTTCACCGGCGCGAGCTTGAGGCCGACCAGGTCCTGTTCGAACAGGGCGACGCCAACCAGGGCGTTTTCTGCGTGTCGCGCGGGCTGATCGCGCTGCGCACGCATCACGCAGATGGCACCTCGACGCTGCTCAAGCTGGCCTATCCGGGCGAGGTGATCGGGTTCCGCTCGTTCCTCGACAACGGCAACCACAAGACCGAGGCGCGCGCGCTGATACCGTCCAGGGTCTGCACCGTGGCGCGGCGCGATGCCGAACGCGTGGTGCGCGCCAGCCCCGGGGTTCTGGCCCGACTCGCCGCGCGCTGCGTGGACGAGATCGACCGCAACCAGGCCCGGATCATCGCCACCGCGACCACCTCGAACAAGGAACGCCTTGCCGACACGCTGATGGAGCTGATCGAGCGGCACGGCGAGGTCGACGGCGAGGTCATCCGCGCCCGCCTGCCCCTGTCGCGCAAGGATCTGGCCGACCTGATCGGAGTGCCGCCGGAAACCCTGTCGCGCCTGATCGGGCGGCTGGGCAAGGAGGGTTTTTTCGCCTTTTCCGGGCGCGAGGTGCGCATCCCCGCCGAGGGCGTCAGGACAGCTTGACGCGGTAAACCCGCTCGGCGGTGCCGTGCGCGATGGCCGTCGCCTCATCCGCCGTCAGCTTGCCCAATATTCCGCGCGTCACCGCGATCCATTCCGGCAGCCCCTTGGCGAGGTTGACCACCGGCCAGTCGCTGCCCCAGACCATGCGGTTGGGGCCGAACACCTCCAGCACATGATCGACATAGGGCGCAATCGCCTCGGCGGTCATGGCATCGGGCGCGCAATAGGCCATCAGGCCCGACAGCTTGCAGGTGACGTTGGGCATCTCGGCCAGCGCCGTCATGTCGGCGCGCCACGGGTCCAGCCCGCCGCCCGCGATATCGGGCACACCGCAGTGGTTCAGAACCAGCCGCGTGTTGGCGCAGGCCGCCGCCAGCGCGGTGGCAAGCGGCAGTTGCCGGGCGAGAAAACACATGTCGAAGACCCGGCCCGTCTCGCCGATCCGGCGGACGTTGCGGCGGAAGGTGTCGCCCTCCGACAGATCGTCGGGCATGACATGCAGGATGCGGCGATAGCCCGCGACGCCCATCGCGGCGGTCTCGTCCAGCCAGGCGTCGAAGCCGTCATCCTCTTCGGGCCGGATCGAGGCGATCAGGCCGCGAATGCCGCTGCCGGGTTCCTGCGCCAGCCCGTGAACATGCCGCGTTTCGGCCTGATAATCCGCATCGTCGACGCCGGTTTCCATGAACAGTGTGCCGCCGACGCCGAGCCCCTCGGTCAGCGCGCTGTAGTCCTCGAGCGTGAAATCGCCCTCGGCCAGCGGCGGGATGCCGTCGGCCCAGCCATAACCGGCCACGTCGCGGTAAAACAGGTGTTGGTGGGTGTCGAGAAGCGGGATCATGTCGTCCTCCTGTGGGTTGCCGGGCGGCTCAGGTATTGGCCCAGCCGCCGTCGATCACGTGGGCCACGCCGGTGGTATAGGCGCTCTCGTCCGAGGCGAGGTAGACCACCAGAGCCGCGATCTCCTCGGGCTTGCCGATGCGCCCGATCGGCTGGCGCGCGATGAAGGCGGCGCGGGCGGCGTCATAATCGCCGGTTGCGGCCAGGCGCTGCTCCAGTGACGGGCTTTCCACCGTGCCGGGGCAGATCGCGTTGCAGCGGATACCTTGGGTGATGTGGTCGGCGGCAATGGCCTTGGTCATGCCGATCACGGCGGCCTTGGTGGTGCCATAGGCAAAACGGTTGGGCGCGGCGATCACCGACGAGGCGACCGACGCCATGTTGATGATCGAGCCGCCCCCGGCCTCGATCATCCCCGGCAGGAAGGCGCGGTTCATGCGATACATCGCGGTGACGTTGAGGTTCATCGAAAAGGCCCACTGATCTTCGTCACAATCGAGGATCGAGCCGTTGGCGACGAACCCGGCGCAGTTGAACAACACGCTGGGCGCGCCGACTTTCCTGACCGCCGCCGCAATCGACTCCGGGTCGAGCACGTCGAGCCGGAAGGTCTTGATCCCGTAGTCACCCAGGTCGGCCAGTGCGGCCTCGTTCACGTCGGTGGCAAAGACCGATGCCCCCTCGGCCTGCATCGCCAGCGCGCTGGCCCGTCCGATCCCTTGCCCCGCGGCGGTGACAAGGCAGGTCTTTCCGTTCAGTCGTCCCATGGTCTTCCTTTCTCATGCCGGCAGGCAGGCCGGCCCAATCGGTTCAAAGCTCTTGTAGGTCAGGATGAACTCGGCATGGCCAAGCGCCTCCGATTTGGTCTGTGCGCCGCTGGCGACATCCAGCACCATGTCGAAAATCTCGGCGCCCACCGCGTCCAGCGTGGCGGTGCCGGTGATGATGCGCCCGGCGTTCACGTCCATGTCGCCCGCGAGGCGTTCATACATATGCGGGTTGGCGGCGACCTTGATGACAGGGGCCAGCGCCGAGCCGACGACCGAGCCGCGCCCGGTCACGAACAGCGTCATATGCGCGCCCGAGGCCATCATCTCGACGATCTCGGCATTGTCCGAGATGTTGGGAAAGCCGAACCGCACCTCGCCATCCGGCACCACGTCCATCAGGTAAAGCCCGCCGCGTGGCGGGATGTCGCCGGGCTTGATCAGGCCGGAAATCGTGGACGCGCCCGACTTGGCATAGGCGCCCATCGACTTTTCCTCGATGGTGGTCAGCCCGCCCTCGGCATTGCCGGCGGCGAAGCTGCCGAACCCCAGCGTGTCGTAATAGCGCGCTGCCTTGGCGACGGCGGCGCGGATCTCGTCTGCCAGCGCAGGGGTCGCGGCGCGAGCGGCCATGATTTCCTCGCAGCCGATCAACTCGCCGGTTTCCTCGAAGATACAGGCGGCACCTTCGTCCACCAGCCGGTCGAAGGCGCGGCCCACGGCGGGGTTGCCAGTGATGCCGCTGGTCCCGTCCGAGCCGCCGCAGACCGTGCCGATCACCAGATCGGACACCTGCATCGGCACCCGTTCGGCCCCGGCCAGCGCCTCGACCTGTTCGGCCACCCAGGCTTGCCCCTTGGCGATGGTCGCCGCCGTGCCGCCGTCGTTCTGGATCACCAGAGTGGCGACCGGGCGGCCGGTGGCGCGGATCACCTGTTCGAGCTGGTAGCGGTTGAAGCTTTCGCAGCCCAGCGACACCAGCAGCACCGCGCCCACGTTGGGATGGCTGCAGAGCCGCTCCATCATCGTCTGGGCATAGGGGTTGGGAAAACAGCCGGGAAAGCCGATCAGATGCGCCTGGTGGCGCTGCGGCCAGGCAATCTCGCGCGCGACGTGGTGGGCGCATTCGACAAGGTAGGCGACCGCGACATGGTTGCGGATGCCCTTGCGCCCGTCGCTGCGGGGATAGCCGGTGAGTTGGGTCATGCCGTGCCTCCGAACCGCGCCTTTTCGGCTTCCAGCGAATGGGTGGCGGTGTAGTCGCTTTTCAGATTGTCCAGATGGACGTGATCGCCCGGCGCGATGTCGCGCGTGGCGGTTCCGATCGGGGCGCCGTATTTCAACACCTTGTCGCCTACCCGGATCGGTTGACGCGCCAGCTTGTGGCCCATGCCGATACGGCTCTGAACGGTCACCTCCTGCCCGGACACCGTCAAAGTCTCGCCCGCCTCGATGGCGGCGCGCAGGACGAAGACGTTGTCGCGCGGGCTGAGCAGCAGAAGGCGGGGGTCGGTGTCTTGCATCGTCATAGCTCCGCGATGGTGGCGTTGTCGATCATGTCCCAATCGAGCGCGATGCCAAGGCCCGGTGCCTCGGGCATCGTGGCGATGCCGTCCGTTATCGGCAGGGGCGCGGTCAGGCCGAAGGCGAAAGTTTCGACCGGCCAGAGCAGTTCGAAATAGCTCGAATTGGCGATGGCGCCGTTCAGGTGCAGGTTCACCAGTTCGAGCGGGTGCAGGATGGTGGTGTGCAACTCGCAGTTCATGTGGTGTGCCTCGGCCAGATGCGCGGTCTTGAGCGTGCCGGTGATGCCGCCCGACCAGCTTGGATCGGCGCGCACCGCGTCGACCACGCGGCTGGCGATGCATTCGGCCACCGAATAGGGGTGTTTTGCCAGCACCTCGGTGCCGACGACGGGGATATCCAGCACCCGCGTCAACTCGCGCAGCGCGCCAAAGGCCTCGTCGGGCAACGGCTCTTCCAGCCAGAGGAAATCAAGCTCTTCCAGCACCCGGCCAAGGCGGATGGCGTCTTCCAGCGTATAGGGCGCGACCGGGTCCGACATCAGGGTGAAGCCGTCGCCGACCGCATCACGCACGGCGCGGTGAATGTCGATATCCTCGGCCAGCGACTTGCCCGGCGGGTGGATCTTGTAGGCCTTCATCCCCGCCGCCTGCACCGCGCGCGCCTCGGCGGCGTAGGCATCGGCATCGGGCAGAACCAGCGACGAGGCATAGACCGGAACTTGCGCCCGCGCGCCGCCAATATAGCGCCAGAGCGGTTGCCCGGCGGCCTCGGCACCAAGCAGCCACAGGCAGCAATCGACCGGGCCGTAGCTGTAGATCGGCAGGTGATGCCACCAGCGGTCGGCCACCCGCCAGTCCTGCCACGCCGCCTCGCGATCCAGCGCGTTGCGCCCGGTGAAGAACGGCCTGAGCGACGCCGCCGCCAGATGCCCGGCCCCCAGCGCCGAACGCCCGGTAAAGCCGAACATCGAGGCCGAGCGGCCGCATTCGGTGTTCAGCGTGTAGACCAGAAACTCCAGCCCTTCCTGCGACTGGCCATCGCGCATCGACGCACCGGCGACCGAAGACCCGAGGTGGCGACAGGCGCGGATATCCAGCCCGGCGATCCGCATGGTCAGAACTTGCCGTAATTCAGATAGGCTTCCTGCGGGTCGACGCCTTCGAGGATCGCCTTTCGCACCTTGCTTTCGGTCTGCATCGCGGTCAACGACGCCTCCAGCACCTCATCGACGATCTCGGCGGGGATGCGCACCATGCCGTCGCGGTCGCCGTGCAGCCAGTCGCCGGGGCGGATCAGGACATCGTCGATCATGATGTCGACCTCATGCGCCTTGGGCAGCCAGAACCCGACCACGTCGCGCGGCGTGTTGTGCGTGCCCCAGGCGGGAAAGCCCAGATCGAGGATGAAATGCGTATCGCGCAACCCGCCATCCACAACGCAGCCCAGCACGCCCTTGCGGTGCAGGGTTTCCGCCGACAACTCGCCCATCTGCGCGATGGCATGGGTGTGCGGCTGGGTCGTCCAGATGTGGCCCGCCGGCGCCTTGGACAAAAGCCCGGTCCAGGCCAGCAGGGTTTCATGCGGGTCGGCGCTCTCGTCCACCCGCCCCTCGATGGTCCAGGCCGGGCCACAAAGCGTCATCTCGGGCTGAAGCGGGCGGATGCGGGGCGGCAGGGTGAAATTGCGCCGCCCCATGCCGCGCAGGATATCGTGGATCACGCTGGTATAGCAGCTCCGGTATTGCGCAAGGCGCGTGTCAGTCATGGTGAAAAACCTCTTCCATCATTGCCCACCATTCGCCCTCTTTTCGGGTCTCGAGCGGCTCCTGGCAGGGCATGCAGATATCCCACCATTCCTGGGTGCGCGGATCGGCGGCCATCTTGGCCGCGTCCGCATCGAAATCGTCGCCGGTGTATTCCCAATAGCCGAACAGAAGGTTCTCGGGTTCGCGCAGGTAGATCGAGTAATTGGTGATGTTGCAGGCCGAGATCATGTTCAGGATATCGGGCCAGGCATCCGCGTGCAGGCGTTTGTAGTCGTCGATCCGGTCGGGCTTGATGCCGATCACCATGGCCATGCGTTGCATTGTCAGGCTCCTTTCTGTCCGAAATGATGCTGCGTTCCGGCCACGATCCGACCCCGGACCGCGTCCCAATCCCAGTCGATGCCGATGCCCGGCGCGCTCGGCGGATGCGCCTGGCCGTCGCGTATGTCGAGCGGCGCGCGCGTCACCTCGTCAAGCTGCGGGATGTATTCCAGCGTCGGGGCGTTGGGCACGGCGCAGACCAGGCTGACATGCAGTTCCATCAGGAAATGCGGGCAGATCGGCACGTTGAACGCCTCGGCCAGATGCGCGATCTTGAGCCAGGGGGTGATGCCGCCGACACGGGCGACATCGGCCTGCACGACGCTGCAGGCGCCGGCCTCGAGGTAGTCCTTGAACTGGCTGAGGCTATACATGCTTTCACCGACCGCAATCGGCACCCGCGACTGGCGGGCAAGCTGGCGGTGCGCGCCGACGTCATCCGCCGGCATCGGTTCCTCGAACCAGTGGATGCCAAGGTCGGCCAGCATGTCGGCGCGGCGCAGCGCCTCGGCCAGCGAGAACGCCTGGTTGGCGTCGACCATGAGCCGAAAATCGTCGCCCACCGCATCGCGCACCGCAGACAGCCGCGCGCGGTCCTCGGCGATGGAGGGCTTGCCGATCTTCAGCTTGGCGCCGGAAAACCCGGCCTTTTTCATCGCCAGCGCATCCGCGACCAGAGCCTCCGTCGGCAGATGCAGCCAGCCGCCCTCGGTGGTGTAGAGCGGAACGGAGGGCTGCGCGCCCCCGGCCATGCGCCAGAGCGGCAGCCCGGCGCGGATGAGCCGCAGATCCCAGAGTGCCGTATCAATCGCGGCCAGCGCCAGTGAGGTGATCGCGCCCACCGCCGTGGCGTGGGTGCTAAACAGTAGATCGCGCCAGATGCCGTCGATCTCCTCGGCCTCGCGCCCGATGAGGCGGGGCACGAGTGTCTCGGCCAGAAGGCTGACAATCGCCTTGCCGCCGGTGCCGATGGTATAGCTGTAGCCGGTCCCCACCTGCCCGTCCGCGTCGGTGATGCGGACAATCGGGGTTTCCTGGCTGACGAAGGACTGGATCGCGTCCACCCGCTCGACCTTGGGGGCGAGGTCGATCATCAGGATCTCGGCTGCGACGATCCGGGCCATCAGTCGAGCCTTACCGAACGGCCAGTGCCGGCGTCGAACAGGTGGACCTTGTCGAGCGCGACCCGGAACTCCAGCACCTCGCCCGGCTCGACATCGCGCGGATCGAACATCTTGCCCTGCGCCTCCTGCCCGGCCAGGCGGGTGTAGATCAGGGTTTCGGTGCCCAGAAGCTCGGCCAGTTCGACCGGCAGCGACAGCATCGCGCCCTCGCCGCTGTCGTGGATGCCGTGGCCGACGGGCGTCATGTCGTCGGGGCGGATGCCGAGGATCACCTCCTGCCCGTCCGTCACCCGGCCCGCCAGACGCCCGGGCACCGGCAGGCGGGTGTCGTCGGCCAGCACCACCTCGCCACCCGCGATCCGGGCCGGGACCAGGTTCATCGGGGGTGAGCCGATGAAGCTGGCGACGAAGGTGTTGACCGGGTGGTTGAACACCTCCATCGGGGTGCCGACCTGCTCGATATGGCCGTCCTTCATCACCACGATGCGGTCGGCCAGCGTCATCGCCTCGACCTGGTCGTGGGTGACGTAGACCACCGTGGTCTTGACCTTCTGGTGCAGCTTCTTGATCTCGGTGCGCATCTGCACGCGCAGCTTGGCGTCGAGGTTCGAAAGCGGCTCGTCGAACAGGAACGCGCCGGGCTGGCGCACGATGGCGCGGCCCATCGCGACGCGCTGGCGCTGCCCGCCGGACAGTTCGGCGGGCGTGCGCTCCATCAACTCGGTGAGGCCCAGAATGTCGGCGGCCTCATCGACACGGCGGACGATCTCGTCGGGCGGGCGCTTGGCGATCTTGAGGCCGAAGCCGAGGTTCTCGCGCACCGACATATGCGGATAAAGCGCGTAGTTCTGAAACACCATCGAGATGTTGCGCTTGCGCGGCGGCAGATCGTTCACCAGCACGTCGCCGATCCGGATTTCGCCGCCCGATATGTCCTCGAGCCCCGCGATCATGCGCAACGTGGTGGACTTGCCGCAGCCCGACGGCCCGACCAGCACCACGAACTCGTTATGCGCGATGTCGAGGTTGATGCCGTGCACGACCTCGGTCTTGCCATAGCGTTTGACGACGGTGTTCAGGTTGATGCTCGCCAAGGGTCTCTATCCTTTCACGCCGCCGAAGGTCAGCCCGGCAATCAGGTGTTTCTGCACAAGGAAGGTCAGGATCAGCGCCGGGACGATGATGATCACCGCCATCGCGCACATGCCCGCCCAGTCGATGGTGAATTGCGCGGTGAAGTCCATCAGGCCCACCGGCAGGGTTTTCGAGTCGGTCGAGCGGGTCAACTGGCTTGCCAGCGCGTATTCGTTCCACGAGGTCAGGAAGGCGAACACCCCCGCCGCCGCGATGCCCGAGCGGGCCAGCGGAAACTCGATCCTCCAGAACGCCTGCCAGCGGGTGCAGCCGTCGACCTGCGCGGCCTCGTTCATTTCCTTGGGGATCTGGCGAAAGAAGCCGTCGATCAGCCAGATGGTGAAGGGCACGTTGAGCGCCACGTAAACGATGATCATGCCCAGCTTGGCGTCGATCAGGCCGAGTTTCGACCAGATCATGAAAACCGGCAGCGACAGCGCGATCCCCGGCACCGCGCGCGACAGCATCAGCCCCAGAAACAGCGAGTTCTTGAAGCGGAAGCGAAAGCGCGCAAAGGCATAGCCGCCCGACATGCCGATCATCAGCGCGATCACCGTCGAGGTGGAGGCGATGATCATCGAGTTGGTGAAGTAGCTCAGCACCGGGATCGCGACCTGGGCATCGCCGAAGCCGAAGATCGCGGCGAAGTTGGAGAAGGTCGGGTTTTCGGGAATCCAGATCGCGGGCTTGGCCATGATCTCGCGATTGGGGCGAAAGGCCGACAGCACCACCCACAGGCCCGGCACCCCCATCACGATCATCAAAAGGAAGGTGGCGATCCAGGTGGCGATCTTCGACAGCCGCTTTTTCAACGCACCGCTCATTCCGCACCTCCCATGTAACGGCGGGCCGCCACCAGCTTGGTGAAGAAATAATAGGTGAAGGCCACCGACAGCAGCGTCGAGACATAGGCCATCGCATTGGCCTCGCCCATCTTGGAATTGTCGTATCCGACCCGCGCGATCAGGGTCCAAAGCACCTCGGTGCGCCCCGCCGGGCCGCCGCCGGTCATCACGTCGACGATGTCATAGGCCCGCGCCACGTCGAGCGAACGGATGGTCATCGCGATGAAGGCGAACGGCATCAGGAATGGCAGGGTGATATGGCGAAACACCTGCCACGGGTTGCAGCCATCGACCTTGGCCGCCTCCAGCGGGTCGCGCGGCATCGCGAACAGCCCCGCCAGCAGCAGGATGGCAAAGACCGACGTGCTCATCCAGACCTCGGCGGTGATGATCGAGATCATGCCCAGGGGCTTGTCGACCAGCCAGGCGATCGAGCCATCGGTGATGCCCAGCGCCTGCAGCGCGTTGTTCAGGATGCCGATATTGTCATTGAAGATGTATTTGAACTGAAAGCCCACGAGGATCGGCGAGAACATCATGGGAAACATCATCATGGTGCGCAGCGTGCGCTGGCCCCAGGTGATGCGGTTGATCAGAAGCGCGATGCCAAGCCCGAGGATAAACTCGAGGTTGAGCGCGACGGCGAGAAACAGGATGGTGCGCCCGAACGCCCACCAGAACTTGTCGTCACTGAACAGCCGCACATAGTTGCGCAGGCCCACGAAGGTGTTGATCGTGTCCGGCTTGGTCAGCTTGTAGGGCGTCATGCTGGTATAGAGCGAGAACGCCAGCGGGATCGCGACGACAAACAGGATCGTCAGGATCGCCGGTGACAGCAGCAGGAACGGTGTGTGTTTTTCCGCGCGCCAGCGCATGGGCAGCACCTTGGGTCAGAGGGCTCGGGTCATCGGGTGGACGGCAGGGGCGACAGCCGAAGCCGCCGCCCCGCCGGGAGGAACGGTCTAGTTCCGGTAGCCCGCGTCTTCCATGATCTCGCCCGCCGCCTCGGCGGCATCGTCGAGTGCATCCTGGATCGACTTTTCACCTAGGATCGCCGCCTGCAGCGCCGGCCAGATCTCGTTGGAGACCTCGATCCAGGGCTCGATCAGCGGCGGGGTGAAGGCATCCTCGGCCATCGACTGGGCGTAGGTCTCAGACACCATCGCCTGGAACTCGTTTCCCTCCGCCAGGAACTCGGCCTTGACCGCATCCCAGACCGATTGCCGCGTCGGCAACAGGCCGGTGCGCGCCTCGACCATCTGGCGGTCGTGGTCGGTCAGGAAGGTGATGAACGACGCCGCCGCCTCGGGGTTGTCACAGGACTCGGTGATCGAGAACGTGTGGCTGCCCGACCAGCCCGAGCGGATGCCCGCCGCCCCCTTGGGCGCGCGCACCAGCCCGACGTTGCCCGCGACCTGCGAGGCGTCCGGGTCGTTGAAATACGCAGCCCAGCCGGCCCAGTCGAGGTTCAGCGCCACCGTCCCCGAGGCAAAGCCCGCGCCGGTGTCGTCCCACAGGTAGTTCATCACCCCCGCCGGCACCGCGCCCGCGTCGTAGAGATCCTTGAACCACTGCACCGTCATCACGCCTTCGGGCGAGTTGAAGGTCGGGTTCCAGTCCTCGTCGAACAGCGCGCCGCCATTGGCCACCAGCATTTCGTAGAACCGGCCGGTGATGGCCTCGTCCTTGCCGACGTATTGCGTGCCGTAGAAATCGGGCGGATTGGCGAAGAACAGCGCCTGGTCCTTGACCTGGTCCCAGGTGTCGGGCGGGGCAAGCTCATAGCCGTATTCGGCCAGGAACGCCGCCTTGTTGTCCTCGTCCTCGTAGAGCGATTTCTGGTAGTAGAGGTTCGAGATGTCCGAGTGGCGCGGCAGTTGCACCAGCCGCCCGTCGACGGTCGAGTTTTCCAGCGCCAGCGGCTGGAACTCGGCGAGCACCGCCGGGTCGAGCAGCTCGTTCAGGTCGCGGTAGATGTTGCCGTATTGTGGCGCAAAGCTGGTGTGGTTCGAGCCGACGCACCAATCGAGCGTGCCCGCCGCGATGTCCTGCTTGATCTCGCGGTCCAGCTCGAAGTGGTTCTTGCGCGACAGGATGTCGACGGTCGCGCCGGTCTCGGCCTCCCATTTCTCGATCTCGGCATAGAGCGGCTCGTATTGCGCGCCGCCGATCAGTTTCACCCGCAAGGTATAGCCGTCGAAGTCGCCGGCCAGCGCCGGGGCCGTCAGGCCAATCGGCACCAATGCGGTCGCCGCAAGCAGTTTCAGGGTCGTATGTTTCATGGTCGTCCTCCCGTAGGTTTGCCGGTCACTTTTCCTCAAACGCGCCCGCCTCCCGTGCGGGCGCCGCCTTTGCACCGCTTTCCCCCGGCAAGTTATCGGAAAGCAGTTCGTCAAATATCCTGTCCCGGTCCGCGCCCAGCGCAGGTGCGGCGCGGTCCGATTTCAATGTGCAATTGTCGATCCGAAGCGGCCCGCGCAGCGCGTTGAGCCGCACCTCGCCATTGCGCCGGATCTCCTGCTCGAGGCTCAGGATCTTCCACGCCTCGCTGGCCATCAATTGCGGCCAGTCCAGCACCTCGGAACACCAGATGTCGGCCGGTTGCAGGATCGCCAGCCACTCGGCGGTAGTCCTCTCACGGATCGCCCCGGCCATCACCGCCTTGATCTCGTCGCGCTGGCGCATCATCGCGTGCTTGTCGTCGTAGTATTGCGACAGGCCGTCGATTCCCATCAGCTCGGCCAGCTTCTGCAACGACGGCGTCATCGCCACGGCAAGAAAGCTGTCGGCGGTCTCGTAGACGCCGTAGGGCGCCCCGAGATAGGCATGCGCGCTGTTCACCGCACCGCGCACCGGCAGACGCCCGCCATCGTTCAGATGGGTGGTCAGAACCTCGAACTGGAAATCCACCATCGCCTCCAGCAGACTGGTCTGAACCAGCGCGCCGCGCCCGTGGATGCCGCGCCCGACCAGAGCCGCAAGGATGCCCTGCGCCAGCGCGTTGCCGGCCAGCATGTCGGCCACCGCCAGCCCCATCGGCATCGGCGGATCGTCGCGGCTGCCGGTCAGCCACAACAGGCCCGAGCGCGCCTGCGCCAGCAGGTCCTGGCCCGGCAGGTCTTTCCACTCGCCCTCTTCGCCATAGCCCGAGATCGAGCCGTAGACGATGCGCGGATTGATCTCGCGCACCGCGTCATAGCCAAAGCCCTGCCGCTCGATCACGCCGGGGCGGAAGTTCTGCACCATCACGTCGGCGGTTTTCAAAAGCGCGCGCAGACGTTCGCGGTCGTCGGGCTCGCGCAGGTCGGCGGTGATGCTTTCCTTGTTGCGATTGATCGCGTGGAACAGCGAGTTGTCGCCGTCGATATCGGTGTCCGAGATATAGAGGTTGCGGCACAGATCACCGATGCCGGGACGCTCGACCTTGATGACCCGCGCGCCCAGATCGGCCAGTTTCAGCGTGGCCAGCGGCGCCGACAGGAACTGGCTGAAATCCAGAACCACCAGCCCGTCGAGCGGGCGTTGAGATTGCGGCAGGGATTTCACTTGAGGCTGTCCTCCCAGGCGGATTGCAGGCGGTCGACGGTGGCCGCGACACTCGCGTCGCCGCGAAGGCAGGCATGGACCAGATCGCCGCCACGCTCCTGAAACCCCATGTAGCCGTCATGGCGCGGGCGCAGATAGGCGGTCTCGAGCGTTTGCCGGGTGTTGCGGAAAAAGTCGCGGCTGGCGGCGTTGCAGGCGTCATCGTCCCAGGCCACGGCATTGGCGGGCTGGCCGCCGGCCTCGAAGAACAGCCCCTTCTGGCACTCGGCCCCGGCGATCCAGAAGGCATAGTCCGTGGCGATCTCGCGATGCGCCGAACGGGCCGACACCGCGATGCCGGTGCCGCCGATCACGGTGCCGCGCGGGCCGTTGTCGCCGAACCCCGGCGCGTCGGCAAAGACCAGCGGAAAGCGGCAGTATCCGTCGCGGCTGTAGTTGGTGTAGCCATAGCCGAACGGCGAATAGGCCGGCGCATCGACGCTGCGCCCCATCCATTCGTAGATGCCGATCGGGTCCAGCGTCAGGCAGCGCGGATCAACCAGCGCCACGATCTCGCGCAGGGCTTCGAGGATTTCGACGGAGTGTTCCGGTGCCATCAGCCGGTCGCCCTCGGCCACGGCGAACCCCTTGTTGTTGGCCAGCCCCAGGTAGCACATCAGCGCATTGATCGGGATCAGCGCGAAGCCCACCTCACCGCTGCGCGCAAGCGTCAGCACGTCTTCCCACCGCGTCGGGGCTTCGTCGATCCGGTCGGGCCGGTAAGCCGCCACCGGCGTCGCGGCGTCGATCGCCAGCGCCCATTGCCGCCCGTCGAATTCGTAGGACGGATGCGACACCCCAACCGACTGCGCTGCCAGCGCCGCCAGATCGTCGTCGCGCCCCTGCCCGTCGAACGGCAAAAGCAGCCCCGAACCGGCCACCTCGCCCACATGCGGGTGGTCGATCACCATCAGGTCGTAGGCATCCGCCATTTCGCCAATCGGCCGGTCCGCGAAGGCCTGGAGCGAGCGTTTTTCCCAGGAAATGGTCACGCAGGGATGCGCCTCGCCATACGCCGCCGAGGTCGCCAGCATCGGGTCGAACCCCCGGCTGTGATCCCAGGTCATGCCCTTGAGGTGCACCGGATCAGCCACGTTTCCTGGCCTCCTGCACCTTGCGGGCTTCTTCCTCGAACGGCTTCGGGTCGCGATAGAGCGCGGTCAGCAGGTGCTCGGCATAGAGCACCAGTTCGCCCTCGCCCTTGTAGACCGAATAGCTGACCCGCAGCTTGCCCATCTCGGCGCTGTGCACCTGTTTGGCCAGGTTCTCGCGGATGGTGTAGATCGTGTCGCCGATGAACACCGGCTTGATGAAGCGCAGCCGGTCGTAGCCGTAGGAAAACGAGTTCAGGCAATTGGTCGCCGCCAGCCCCAGCCCGTAGGAAAACACCATCGCGCCCGCCACCAGCCGCTTGCCGAACACGCCCGCCTGCGCGGCGAACTCCTGGTCGGACACATAGGGGTGGTGGTCCATCACCAGCGAGTTGAACAGCATCGACTCGCCTTCGGAAATGGTGCGGCGGATCGAGCGGATCTTGTCGCCGATCTCGAAGTCCTCGTAATACCAGTCCTCGGAATTCCACACCGGGATTTCGGCGTGGTCCTCCGGCAGTCCCGGCAGGCTGCGTGGATGCACTCCGATTTCGGCCATGTCTCCCCCCATCACGACTCGGTCGCGTTTCGGAAAGTCTCACATGGCTCTTTTCACATGTCAAAGATTTTTGTATATATGAAATCAACGGAACAACCGACCGGGGACTAGCGTATGGAAAGAGAACAGTTTTTCGAGGATTACGTGGTCGGCGAGGTTAGGCACACGACCGGCCGAACGATCACCGAGACAGATATCGTCTTTCATGCCGGGCATTCCGGCGACTATTTTCCGCACCATGTCGACGTCGAGTTCTGCAAGACCCAGCCCTTCAAACGCCCCATCGCCCATGGCACCATGACCTTCGCCATCGGCATCGGCCTGACCGCGACCGAGATCAACCCGCGCGCCATGTCCTACGGCTATGACCGGCTGCGCTTTCCCAATCCGGTCTTTGCGGGCGACACCATCCGCACCGCCGTCACGGTCAAGTCCAAGGAGGTCGACGAAAAACGCCCCGGTTTCGGTCGGGTGATCGAGGCCAAGGACGTGACCAACCAGCACGGCAAGACGGTGATGTATGTCGAGCATATCCTGATCGTCGAAATGAAGGGGGACGCGAAATGACACTGGATCTCAGGCAAAGCTGGCCGGCACCGTCAAAGCCCAAGCCGGTGATCATCGTCGGCGCCGGCGGCATCGTGCGCGACGCCCACCTGCCCGCTTATGCCCAGGCCGGCATCCCGGTGAAGGGCGTCACCGACCTCGACGCCGAGCGCCGCGCGGCACTGGCGCGCGACCATGACCTGAAACATGTCTACGCCACGCTGGCCGAGGCGGTGGACGACAACGGCACCGATGCGGTCTATGACGTGGCCGTGCCGCCGCACGCGATCACCGATATCCTGCCCGCCCTGCCCGACGGCGCGGCGGTGCTGATCCAGAAACCGATGGGCAGCGATCAGGACCACGCCCGACAGATCCGCCAGATCTGCCGCGACAAGGGCCTGAAAAGCGCGATGAACTTCCAGCTTCGGTTTTCTCCGATGATGATGGCGGTCAAGGACGCGGTGGAACGCGGCGTGCTGGGCGAATTGCTCGAGGTCGAGGTGCATCTGAACATCTTCACGCCGTGGACCCTGTTTCCTTTCCTGATCCCGATGGATCGCGTCGAGATCGCGGTGCATTCGATCCACTACCTCGACACGATCCGCGCCATCGCGGGGAACCCGGACGCCGCCTTCGCCCGCTCGATGCGCGACCCGCGCGCCGCCGATTTCGCCCAGACCCGGACGACGGCGATCCTCGACTACGGCGACCGGTTGCGCGCGGTGATGTCGATCAACCACAACCACCAATGCGGGCGCAAGTTCCAGTCGGCGTGGTTCCGGTTCGAGGGCACCGAAGGCGCGATGATGGTGAAACTCGGCGTCTGCTACGACTACCCCAACGGCGAGGCGGACGAGTTGTGGTTTTGCAAAAACGGCGGCGAGTGGGAACAGATACCGCTTGAGGGGTCATGGTTCATCGACTCGTTCATGGGCACGATGCGCAACCTGCAACGCTTCGACGCGGGCGAGGACGACCACCTCTATGCCTCGACCGAGGACGGCTATCAAACGATGGCGCTGGTCGAGGCCTGCTTCAAGTCGCTCGAGGTGCCCGCGGTGGGGCTGGTGCTGGACTGACACCGCTGCCGCCCGCGCCCAGCGCGACCGACAGTTCGCGCGCCGCCTGCACCACCTTCTCGACGCAGGTGGCAAAGCCGACCGGGTCGCCGACCCGCTCGATATGCGGCACCGTCAGCGCGGCGGCGGGGGTGCCGGAATGGTCGAACACCGGGGCCGAGATGTTGACCACGCCGCGCACCACGAAACTGTCGCGCACCTCGTGGCCGATCTCGCGGATCTTGGCGAACTCGGCCTCCAGCCCCGCCCGGGTGACGCCCTGCGGCAAGGGCACCGTGGTCAGCAGTTCGTCGACCCGTTCAGGCGGCAGAAAGGCCAGGATCACCCGGCCGCTCGAGGCATTCCACAGTTCGATCTTGGCCCCGAGCCGCACGCTCATCACGTTGTTGGACGGACTGTCGACCTGCCCGACCACCAGCACCTCGTTGCCGGCGATCAGGCCGAGGTGGACCGACTGCCGGATCTCGCTGGCAAGCGTGCGCATCCGTGGTCCGGCGATCGAGGTCAGGCGGCGCACGATGGGCAGCTTGTGGGCCAGTTCGAACAGGAACGTGGTCAGCACATAGCGCCCGGTGGCGCTGTCCTGCGCCACGTAGCCGCGCGCCTCGAGCACCGCGAGCATGCGGAAAATCTCGCCCACCGAGCGTGACAGCGCGCGCGCGATGTCCGACAGGCTCAGCCCGATCTCCTCGCCCGACAGAAGCTCGATGATGTCGAGGCCCTTCTCGAGCGCGGGCGCGGTGTATTTCTTCTGTTCGTCGCTCATCTGGTGTCCACGCGCGGGCTGTGACGGGAATGAGTTGGCCGGTGCGAGTGTAGGCGTTTGCAGGTCGGGGTAAAGCGTTCACACCCGGAGCGGGTGATATCGACCCGATCCGGGTGTGACTGGGCATCGTCGACCGTGAAGGCGCCGGGTGCGCGTCGATTGCGAAACCACCGGAAATGCGCGAAAAGGTCCGGGTTGCGACCGCGTTCCCGATTGCCGCCCCAAACGTCAGAAAAGCCTGCCATACTGTCCAGATGAAACATTCGAACACTCCCCTTCCGCCCAACCCGCAACCGCCCGGATTTCGTGTGTCCGCCGACCGTCCGCTGGCGTTGCTCGGCGCCTGTCCCGTCTACCAGCCGACCCCGTTGACAGGCGCGCCGGACCTGGCCCGCGCGCTCGGTCTGGCCGGGCTGTGGGTCAAGGACGAAACCGCCCGGATGCAGCTAGGCAGCTTCAAGGCGCTTGGCGGGGCCTTCGCGGTGGTGCAGATGATCCTCGACCGGGCCGGCGTGTCCGACCCGCGCGCGCCCGAGGCCGTGGCGGTGGCAAGCGATCTGACCTTCGTCACCGCCAGCGCCGGAAATCACGGCCTGTCGGTGGCTGCCGGGGCAAAGATCTTCGGCGCGAATGCGGCGATCCTGCTGCCCGCCGCCGCCCCCGAAGCCTTTGCCACGCGCATCCGCGGCAAGGGTGCCGAGGTCATCCGCGTCGATGGCTCCTACGAGGACAGCGTGGCCGAGGCGATAAGGCTGGCCGAGGCGGGCGGCTGGCTGCATCTCGCGGACGGGTCGTGGCCGGGCTACACCGCGCCACCGGCGCTGGTGCTGGAAGGCTACATGGTGCTGGCCGAGGAATGCCGCCAGAGCTTTGCCTCGCTGGGCACATGGCCAAGCCACGTCGTGGTGCAGGCCGGGGTCGGCGGGCTGGCCGCCGCGCTGGCGGCCCATATCCGCGCCACCTGGCCGCGACAGCCCGAGATCGTCGTGGTCGAACCCGACGCCGCGCCTTGCCTGATGCAAAGCCTCAAGGCGGGCAAGCTCACGCCAGCCGAGGGGCCGGTGTCGATCATGGGGCGGCTCGACTGCAAGGAGGCGTCGATGCTGGCCTTCGAGAGCCTGCGCGACACCGCAGACACCTTCGTGACGATCAGCGACGCCCAGGCCACAGAGGCGGTCCGGGCGTTGGCGCAGGCCGGGATCGCGACCACACCCAGCGGCGCGGCAGGGATGGCGGCGCTGCGCCTCCTCGACCTGCCCGCCGATGCGACCTGCCTGATCGTCGCCTCCGAGGGGCCGGAAGACGCCTGACGCCGGATGCTACAGGTTCGACGGCCAGACCGGGTGGTGATCGTCGATCACGAAGGGGTGGCGGTGGCGAACCGGCGGGTGGCGGTGCTGGACTGGCCGGTCCGACCCTGACGCATCCGCATGGTGGTGGGTCGGGTCGCCGTGGGCATGGGCATGTTCGACCGCGGCATGTTCGTGCTCGATCTCGCGCGGATCGAAGGACGGCCACAGCCGAACGGCCAGAAGCGAGGCGGCAGCCGACAGCAGGGCCATGACCAGAAACGTGGTCGGCAAGCCGACCGCGGCACCAAGCCGACCGGCAAGCGGATAGGCCAAAAGCCAGGCGGAGTGCGACAGCGCGAATTGCGCGGCGAACAGGGCCGGACGATCCTCTTCGTTGCACGACCGGGTGATCAGCAGGCCCGCCGGGGTCTGAACCAGCGACGCCCCTGCGCCAAGTGCCGCCCAGATCGCCAGCCCGCCAATCATGCCCGGCACGAACGCGGCCAGCACCAGGCTGACCGTCACCACCGCCGCCCCGGCAAGCATCGCCGGGCGGGCCGAAATCCTGCCCAGAAGCCGGGGCAGCAGCAAGGCGACCGTCATCGAGCCGATACCGCTTGCCGCGAAATAGAGCGCGACAATCTCATCGCCGAGGCCGAGATCGCCCTTGACCCGAACCACGGTGTTGACGATGACCATCGCGGTGCCTGCGGCGACGGAGACATAGAGCGCCAGCAACCCGCGCAGGCGTGGCGTGGCGAGGTAGATCCAGATGCCGCGCGTCACCCGCTTGCGAAACGGCGCCGGCACGGATGCCGCGGTTCGCCGGGGCAGCGCCACGCTGAACACCAGCGCGGCGGAGGCCAGAAAACCGATCGCTGTTCCGACGAACAGCACATGGAACGAGAACACCGCCAGCACCAGCCCGGCGATCAGCGGGCCGATGAGCGATTCGAGGTCATAGGTCAGGCGCGACAGCGACAGGGCCTGGGTATAGTCGGCCTCGTCTTTCAGGATATCGGGGATCGTGGCCTGGAACGTCGGCGTGAAGGCCGCCGAAAATGCCTGAAAACCGAACACCAGCAGATAGATCTGCCAGATCTCGGTCACGAACGGCAGGACCAGCACCATCGCGGCGCGGGCCAGGTCGAGCGCGATCAGGAACGGCCTGCGCGGCAGGCGCGCCGAGATTGCGGCGGCGATCGGGGCGAGGCCGACATAGGCCACCATCTTGAGCGCCAGCGCCGTGCCCAGCACCGCGCCCGCGTCGCCCCCGGCCAGTTCAAACGCCAACAGGCCCAGCGCAATCGTCGTCAGGCCCGATCCCAGGACCGAGAAGATCTGCGCCAGCAAAAGCCGGCGATAGGTGCGGTTGGACAGGGCGCCGTTCATGCGCAGAGATTAGAAGATTGCAGATGCGACACAATGGCATGAGTGACGCAGGCGGGGGCCGTGTTACGTTTTTTCCGGTCCGCCTTTCGGCGGCAGGAGGTGGCGATGCGCTCAAGTGCAGGGAATGTCTTGCGGCTGTTGATGGCCCTGACGATCCTTGCCAGCGTCATGATCCGCCCCCCCGGCACCATGCTGGTGACCGAGGGCGACACCATCACCTACGTGCTGTGCGGGGCCGGCGAGGCCCGGTCCGTGCAGATCGCGCTTGGCCAGGACGAGGGCGAGGAACGCGATCTGAGCTGCGATTTCTTCGCCGCGCAGATCGCCAGCCTGACACCAGAGCCGCCGCAAGCCCCTGAATTCGACCAGTCCGCGTCCCGGCGCGCGACCGATTTGCAGCCCGCGCCACTGGCGCAACGCCGGCTGTGGCTTCCCAATAACGCCCGCGCCCCACCCCTTGTGAGTTGACTTCGAACCAACGTCAGACCTCACAAGGACTTGCCAATGCCCAATATCCGTCTGGCCGTGCATCTTGCCACGGCTGCCCTCGTTGCCTTGCCCCTCGCGCTTGCGCCGGCACGGGCCGAAACCTCGCTCACTGTTGCAATCAAGCGTGACCGGTATTCGGTCGCCGACGACAACTTCACCTTCACCACCCGGCGCCCGGCGGCCCAGATCGTCGAAACGGCGGTGCGGCCGGATGCGAACTTCCTGCCCAGCCCGCTGCTGTTCGAAACCTGGGACTATGCCGATGGCGCCTATACAATCACCCTGCGCCAGGGCGTGACCTTTTCCGATGGCACGCCGTTCGATGCCGACAGCGCCATCGCCGCGCTGAGGCTCTATGACCAGGGCAAATCGGACTTCCTGCAGATCGACCAGGACAGCTTTGTCCGGCTGGGCGACCACGCGATCGGCTTTCGCTCCGAGAAAGGCTCGGCGCTGGTGATCGAGAACATGACGCACCGGGCCACGTCGCTGTTCGGTCCGTCCGACGATCGCGCCGCGAACCCGGTCGGCACCGGGCCCTACCTGCTGCACAGCTATGACCCGAAACAGCAGCTGACCGTGGTCAGGAACCCCGACTACTGGGGCGATGCGCCCAGCGTCGACCGGCTGACGTTCCGCTTCATCGGCGACGACAACGCCCGGCTGATGGCGTTGCAGAACGGCGAGATCGACGTGATCGGAGAGGTGACCCCGCAGATGCTGCTGTCGATGCCGCAGGACGGCTCGGTGGTGCTGCATGAAAGCCGCCCGATCCGCTACGTGGCGCTGATGACCAATATCCACGGCGAGGCTCCGTTCGACATCCTTCAGGACCGGCAGGTGCGCGAGGCGCTGGCCTGGGCGGTCGACCGCGAGACCCTCGCCAGTGTGCTCTATGCCGGGCACGGCGTGCCTGCCAAGGGCGTGCTGCCGGGCTGGATGTTCAACCTTGGCGACGACCACACCGATGGCTTCGGCTTCGACCCGGCCAAGGCTGGCGAAATGCTCGACGCTGCGGGCTGGACGATGGGCGGCAACGGGGTGCGCGAGAAAGACGGGCGCAAGCTCGGCCTGCGGCTGGTCGCGGCCTATCCGAACGTCTCGACCGTGAAACCGATGCCCGAGATGCTCGAGCAGATGTTCGCCGCGGTCGGCGTCGAGATCGACCTGGTCGAGGTGGACGACAGCGGCGTCTACGGCTCGACCTATCTCGACACCGGCGAGGCCGACCTGTTCCTGGAGTTCGCGTCGAACAACAACACCGACCCGACCTACCTGCTCAACAACATCTTCACCACCGGCACGCCCTGGGGCGGCTACAGGTTCTTTGCCCCCGGACCGCATGTGGACGCACTGCTAAGTCAGGCCCGCGAGGCGCAGACCCGTGACGCGGTGATCGACCTCGTGCGCCGGGCGCACCGCGCCATCGTGCAGGACGACCTGGTGGCGATCCCGATCCTGATGGTGCCGAACTTTGCCCTGTCGCGTCCGGGCATCGAGGTTCCGATGTCCGAATACGAGGATTGGATCGACTACGGGCGCGTGACGTTCGCGCAGTAGATCGCCGCATCAGCAACACGGAGCCCCGCGCGGGGCTCCGCCCAAACGGATCTGTCCATGCTGCGCTTTTTCCTCATCCGCCTGGCGGCCGCCATTCCGCCCCTTCTCGGCATGAGCTTCGTTGCCTTCGCCATCGTCGCGCTGGCGCCGGGCGATCCGGTGATGATGGAGCTTCGCGCCATGGGCATCGTGCCGGAACCCGAGGACATTGCCGCGCTGCAGGCGCAGTTCGGCCTCGATAAGCCGTTCCTGCCGCGCTATTTCGACTGGCTGATGCGGGCGGTCCGGTTCGACTTCGGCACCTCGGTCGCCACCGGGCGCAGCGTGATGTCGGAGATCGCCATTCACCTGCCCGCCACGCTGGCGCTGGCCGTCAGCGCGCTGGTCGGCGCGGTGGTCATCTCGCTTGCGCTTGGCGCCTTCGCGGTGGCGGGCAACCGCGTGACCGGCGTTGGCCTGCGCGGGCTGACCATCCTCTTGGTCTCGGTGCCCTCGTTCTGGCTGGCGCTCTTGCTGATCCATGTGTTCGTGCTCAACCTCGGCTGGACCCGGCTGGTCGGCGATGGGTCGTTGCCGGACCTGGTGCTGCCTGCGCTGACCCTCAGCCTCGGCGCCGGGGCGGGGCTGGGGCGCGTCGTCTATGAACGGGTGCGCGCCGAGAAAAGCGAGGACCACGTGCGCCTTGCCATCGCCAAGGGGCTTGATCCCCTGCGCATCATGCTGACCCATATCGCGCCGCGCATCCTCGGGCCGCTGGCCACGGCCTGGGCCAACACCTTCGGCGCATTGCTCGGCGGGGCGGTCATCGTCGAAAGCATCTTCGGCTGGCCCGGCCTCGGGCAGCTTATCCTTCAGGCCATCGCGCAGCGCGATTTCCCGGTGATCCAGGCCTATCTCGTGTTCATGGGGCTGATCTTTTTCGCCACCAGCCTGATCGCGGACATAATCGTGATCCTGGCCGATCCGCAATTGCGCCGGAGGCTCGGGCATGAGTGAGCGCACCCTTCGCATTCCGGCCCTTCGCCTTGGCATCGGCAGCGGGCGGGTCGGCCTGATCCTGGGGCTGGTCCTGATGGCGGCATTCCTCGCGCTGGGCCTGTCGCCCCTGCTGCTCGACCTGCCGCCGCCCGAAAAGATGAACCTGCTTGCCCGCCTCGCGCCACCGTCGCCGGAGCATCCGCTTGGCGCCGATCACCTGGGCCGGGACGTGCTGTCGCGGCTGATCGCGGCTGTGCCGGTGTCGCTCGGGGCCGCTCTGGTGACGATGACGGCGATCCTGGTGATCTCGCTGCCGTGGGGCATCGTCGCCGCGCTGGCGGGCGGGCGGGTCGACATGGTGATGATGCGGCTGGCCGATATCGTCATGGCGTTTCCCACGCTGGTGCTGGCGCTGGCGGTGATCGGGTTCATGGGCGCGTCGCTGGAGGCCTCGATCATCGGCGTCGCGGCGGCCTGGTGGCCGTCCAACGCGCGGCTGGTCCGGGCGCTGGTGCTGTCGGCAAGCCAGCGCGATTTCGTCCATGCCGCGCGGCTGGGCGGTGCCTCGCGCATGCGGGTGGTGCTGCGCCATATCCTGCCGCAGGTTCTGCCGCCGCTTGCCGTCATCATCTCGCTGGAAACCGCCTCGGTCCTGCTGGCCCTGTCGGCACTCAGCTTTCTCGGGATCGGGGTGCAGCCCCCGACCCCGGAATGGGGCGCGATGCTGAACGAGGCGCGGCCGTTCTTTGCGCAGGCGCCGCATATGCTGCTGGCCCCCGGGCTGGCGGTGACCCTGGCCGTGCTGGCCTTCAACCTCGTTGGCGAGGGGTTGCGTGAACTGTTGGACAAGAGGGAGCCGTATCTATGGTAAAAGCGCTTTCGGTAAAAGACCTTACGATCACTTGCGGGGTCGCCCGCCCGCTGCTCGACCGGGTCGGTTTCGACCTCGCCCCGGGCGAGCGTGTCGGCCTGGTCGGTGCAAGCGGGTGCGGCAAATCCCTGACCGCAGGCGCGCTGTGCGGACTGCTGCGCCCGCCGCTCAGGGTGTCCGGCGGATCGGTGCGGCTGGATGGGCGCGAGGTTCTGGACCTCTCCGCGGCGTCCTGGCGGCGGGTTCGCGGCGAACGGATTTTTCAGATCTTCCAGAGCCCCGGCACCGCCCTTACCCCGGGCCGGCGCATCAGAACCCAACTGACCGAGACCGCACGGCTGGCCGGGGTCGAGGCGAAAGCGACTGTCGCGGCGGCGCTGGATGCGGTGGCGCTGGAGCGGCGGGTGGCGGAGTTTTTCCCCTACCAGCTATCGGGCGGGATGAAACAGCGCGTGCTGATCGCCATGGCCCTGATCCTGCGCCCGCGCATCCTGATCGCCGACGAACCCACCACCGGGCTGGACGTTCTGACAGAACGCGAGGTGCTCGCGGCGCTCAACACCATGGCCGACGAAACCGGCGCGGCGGTCCTGTTCATCAGCCACGATCTGCGCGCGGTGCAAGAGGTGGCCGGGCGCGTGCTGGTCATGGAGCACGGGCGGCTGGTCGAGAACGCATCGGTGTCGAACCTGTCGCTATCTCCCGCGCGCGCCGCACGCCAACTGGCCGAGGCAGCCCATGCGCTGCAAGGCGCATGCTAGAGGTTCGCGGCCTTTGCAAGCGTTTCTACGGGCACGAGGTGCTGGCGCAGGTGGACCTGTCGATCCGGCCCGGGGAAGTCGTCGGGCTGATCGGCCGCTCCGGTGCCGGCAAGTCGACGCTGGCGCGCTGTCTGGTCGGGCTGGAGGCGCCCAACAGCGGCGAGATCCGGCTGGACGGAGTCGCGGTCACGCCGGGCAGCGGGCAGGCCCGACGCCGCATTCAATACCTGTGGCAAGACCCGACCCAGTCGCTCAGCCCGTTTCTGGGGGCGCTCGACACGGTGCGCGAAACGTTGAACGGCTTCGCGCTCGGACCGGCGGCAACCCGCGCCGCGCGCGCCGGTGACATCCTGAACGACCTCGGGGTCGAGGGCGCCATGCAGCACCGGCGCCCGCATTCGCTGTCCGGCGGCCAATGCCAGCGCATCGCCCTGGCCCGGGCGCTGGCCGCGGAACCGGATATCCTGATCCTTGACGAACCGCTGTCGTCGCTCGACCTGGCCACGCAGGTCAGCACCATTCGACTGCTGCGCCGGGTCCACCGCGCGACATCGCTGGCGATGCTGATCGTGAGCCACGACCTCGCACCCCTGCGCCAACTGGCCGACCGGATACTGGTTCTGGACGATGCCCGGATCATCGAGGACATCCCGATGCCCGACTTCGCCGCACGGGCCACCCATCCGCTGTCGCGCGCCTATGCCGAGACGCTCGACCCCGCGAGGTAGGCGTTGCCCGTCGCGTGCAACAGTATCGCCACGCCCTAGCGGACCACGTAGACCGAGCAGGTCGAGTGACGCACGACCCGGGCCGCGTTGGGGCCGAGAAGGTAGTCCTTGAAATCGGGCTTGTGTGCACCGATCACGATCAACGAGGCCTTGATCTTTTCGGCAACGCGCAGGATTTCGTCGTAGGCGCGCCCGGTGGTCACAACCTGGCGAACACTCTCTTTCGCCTCCGCACCCAGGGCGGCGGTCACGGACTCACCCAGCAATTCGCGCGCGTGTTCCACCATCTTGTCGTGGTGGCTTTGCCCGAAATACGAGCCCACGACGCTCATGCCATAGTCCGGCACGACGGTGACCACGACAAGCTGCCTGCCGTCAAGTGCGGCGAGCCGGGCCGCCTCTTCGAGCACGTTGTCGTCGCGGTGCGGGTTGGAGATGTCGACGGCACACAGAACGGGACCGGTCATGCGGGAACTCCTTGCTTGGTCATGCGCGCACGCTGCAACAGGGCGACAAGGCCCAAAAGCAGCAGCGCGGGAAGGAAGATCAGTTCTTGCGGCCATTGCTCGGACGGGGCCTTTACCGACACGATCGTCACCGGCGTGTCGCCGTAGAAATCGAACGCCTGCATCGTCTCCGAGAAGGGGGTGCCGAACATCGGCTCTTCCATCACCACGGCGCCGCCGTTCTCCATCAGCATCAGGCCCAACCCGTCGAGCAGCGCCGCGCCGTCCTCGGCCTCGCCAACCGGCAGGACCAGCGTGGTTTCCTTGATCTCGCCCGAGATGAAATCGGGCCCCGAGACCACCACGCGCAACTCCTGCCCCGGCACCGCGACGTCAAGCGCCTGCTCCAACTGCGCCGGCTCGACCATGGTGAACGGCGGCTGCAGCCGGTCCATGATCCAGTCGGGCCGGAACAGGGCAAAGGCGATCAGAACCAGCAGGACACCTTCGTAAAGGCGGTTCTTCGTCAGGAACCAGCCCATCGTGCCCGCGGTGAACACCAGGATGGCAATCGTGGCCACCACGAAGGTGATGATCCCCTGCATCAGCGTCACGTCGATCAGCAGAAGGTTGGTGTTGAAGATGAACACGAACGGCAGCGCGACGGTGCGCAGGCTGTAGAAGAACGCGATGAACCCGGTGCGGATCGCATCGCCCCCAGACACCGCGGCGGCGGCGAAACTCGCCAACCCCACCGGCGGCGTCACGTCGGCCATGATGCCGAAGTAGAACACGAACAGGTGCACCGCGATCAGCGGCACGATCAGCCCCGACTGCGCGCCCAGTTCGACCACCACACCGGCCATCAGCGAGCTGACGACGATATAGTTCGCCGTGGTCGGCAACCCCATTCCCAGGATCAGGCTGAGCAGACCGACCATCACCAGCATCAGGATCAGGTTTCCGGCGGACAGGAACTCGACGAGATTGGCCATCACCTGACCGACGCCGGTCAGGGTCACGGTGCCGACGATCACCCCGGCGGTTGCGGTCGCAAGGCCGATGCCGATCATGTTCCGCGCGCCGTCGATCAGACCGGCCACCAGGTCGAGCACCCCCAGCCGCGCCGCCTCCATCATCTCGCGCCCGCCGCGAAACAGCGCCTTGAGCGGCCTTTGGGTCAGCAGGATCACGAACAGCAGCGCCGTCGCCCAGAACGCGCTCAGCCCCGGCGACTTCTGTTCGATCATCAGGAAATAGACCAGCACGACGATCGGCAGCAGGTAGTAAAGCCCGGTCTTGTAGATCTCGGACACCACCGGCAGTTCGACCTCTTCGGCATCGGGGTCGTCGGGCAGGAGGTCCGGCGCCTGGGCCGCCAGCCACAACAGCGCCAGATAGACCAGAAAGATCAGACCCGACAGGATCAGGCCCGAGGACGGCAGCACGTTGGAGATCCAGCGCACCGGGTATTGCACGCCATAGGCCAGCGCCGCGAACCCGGCGAAGAACAGCGCCATGCCGCCGATGGTCCGGCCCATGCTGACCACGCGGTTGCCCAGCGTCGGCATGTTGTTCTTCACCGCCTCGAGGTGGACGATATAGACCAGCGCGATATAGCTGATGGTGGCCGGCAGGAAGGCGTGGGTGATCACCTCGACATAGGAAATTCCGACATACTCGACCATCAGGAAAGCCGCCGCGCCCATCACCGGCGGCATGATCTGGCCGTTGACCGAACTGGCGACCTCGACCGCGCCGGCCTTTTCGCTGGAGAACCCGACGCGCTTCATCAGCGGGATGGTAAAGGTGCCGGTGGTCACCACGTTGGCGATGGACGACCCCGAGATCAGCCCCGTCGCCGCCGAGCCGACGACCGCCGCCTTGGCCGGTCCGCCGCGCAGATGGCCGAGCGCGCCGAAGGCCATCTTGATGAAGTAGTTGCCGGCCCCCGCCTTGTCGAGCAGCGCGCCGAACAGCACGAACAGGAACACGAACTTGGTCGACACGCCCAGCGCGATGCCGAACACCCCTTCGGACGTGGTCCACATGTGGCTCATCGCCTTTTGCAGGCTGGCGCCCTTCCAGCGGATGACCTCGGGAATCCACTCGCTCGCGCCGAAGAACACATAGCCCAGGAAGATCGTGGCGATGATCGCCATCGCCGGGCCAAGCGCGCGCCGGGCCGCCTCGAACAGGATGATCAGACCGGCCAGCGCGAACCACTTGTCGGTGTGATCCGCCAGCCCGCCGTTGCTGACCAGCTTGGCGTAGAAGAAATAGCCGTAAAGCGCGGTGAACGTGCCCGCCAGCGCCAGCGCCCAGTCATAAAGCGGAACGTGGTCGCGCGGGCTGCGCCGGAACATCGGATAGGCCATGAAGGCGAGGAAGGTCGCGAAGGCCAGGTGGATCTGGCGCGAATTGTTGATCAGATCGCCCGGAAGGACGTAGTTCGAGACCGGCGAGGCCAGCAGCACCTGATAGAGCGACCAGACCACCGCCACCAGGGCCAGAAAGGCGCCGACCAGCCCGACCGGATTGCGGGCGCCGCCATCGCTGGAGGAGACGAGTTCCTGTAGTTCGGCGTCGCTGAGCGGCCCCTTGCCGCCTGAAGTCTCGGTCATCTGGGTCCCTCCCGGTTCCGCCGAAAACGTGGCGGCACATCACTATTTGTTCGTTATGGTTACACTAAACCGGCAATCCGGCGGCGCGCGCAACGTTTATGTGGCCTTGCGCCCGCCATCGTGAATCGTCCTTGCGCGGTCGTCTCGGCGGGAAAACAGCCCTGCCGCCGGTCGCGGCGACCGCCCGGATCGGGCTGCGCAGGGGGCATCGCCGGTGGCGTCGCGGCGCAAACGGTGGAAGGGGGCAGAGACTGCCCCCTTCGCGGGTCGGATCACTCGATCCAGCCCTGTTCCCTGTAATATTTCGCCGCCCCGTCATGCAGCGGCGCGGACAGGCCCGCGGTCGCCATTTCCTGCGGCTCGAGGTTGGCGAAGGCCGGGTGCAGGTTCTTGAAGTCGTCGAAGTTGTCGAAGACCGCCTTGACCACGGTATAGACCGCCTCTTCGCTGACATCCGCCGAGGTCACGAAGGTCGCGCCGACGCCGAAGGTCGTCGTGTCCTCGTCGTTGCCGCGATACATGCCACCGGGGATCGTCGCCGTCCGGTAATAGGGGTTCTCGGCAACCAGCTTGTCGACGACCTCGCCGCTGACCTCGACCAGAACGCTGTCACAGGCGGTGGTCGCTTCCTGGATCGAGCCCGACGGGTGGCCGACGGTGTAGACCATCGCGTCGATCTGGTTGTCGCAAAGCGCCTGGCTCTGCTCGACGGCCTTGAGCTCGGTGGCGAGCGCGAAATCGTCGGTGGTCCAGCCCATCGCGTCCAGCAGAACCTCCATCGTGCCGCGCTGACCGGAACCGGGGTTGCCGATGTTCACGCGCATGCCCTTGAGATCCTCGAAGGACTTGATGCCGGAATCGGCGCGGGCGACGACGGTGAAGGGTTCGGGATGCACCGAGAACACGGCGCGCAGGTTCTCGAACGGACCGTCTTCCTCGAAGCTCGAGGTGCCGTGGAAGGCGTGATACTGCCAGTCCGACTGCGCGACGCCGAATTCCAGCTCGCCCGCGCGGATCGTCTTGATGTTGTAGATCGACCCGCCGGTCGATTCGACCGAGCAGCGGATGCCGTGATCCTTGCGGCCCTTGTTGACCAGCCGGCAGATCGCGCCGCCGGTCGGGTAATACACCCCGGTGACACCGCCGGTGCCGATGGTGATGAATTCCTCGGCCTGCGCGGCCGGGGCCATCATCGCCGCCATCGCGGCGCCGAGAACGGTCAGTTTCAGTTTGGACATCATCTTGGTCTCCCTTTTGGTGATGCTTGGTGGATGTCTCAACCGGCCCAGACTTCGCTGAGCCGGCGGTTGCTTTCTTCGACCTGTGCGATCCGCTCGCGGGCGGCGGGGCCGGCGCGCCCGACCAGCATGCCGACCATCGTTTCGACCAGAACCATCGTCGCGGCGTAGGACGAATAGAAATGCGGGCTGTCGGTCGGCACCACGAACCCGGCCGAGGCATGGCGCAGCGCCGGGCAGGCGTGGGTGTCGGTGATCACGATGACATAGGCGCCCCGTTCGGCGGCCAGTTCGGCGGTCGCGATCGACCGGGTGGAAAACGGCGGCTTGGTCACCACGATCAGGGCATCGCGGGCGTCCAGCCCGGTCAACCCGGACCCCAGCGACGCGCCCATCCGACCGATGACCGACCAGTTGTCGGCGCAGAAATCCGCGATATAGGCCATGTATTCGACCACCCCGGTCGAGCCGAGCGCCCCTGACAGCCGCACATGCCGCGCAGCGTGCAGCCGGTCCACCGCCGCCTCCAGCAGATCGCGGTCGATATCGGCGGCCATCCGCTCCAGGTTGGCCATGCAGGCGCCCACATGCGCGTCGAAAAACCCGGTCTTGCCGGTCGCGTGGTCTTTTTGCAGCGATGCCGCCCGTTCGGCGAAACTGTCGACCCGGCGGCCGATCTTGGTCCGCATCGCCTCGCGCAGATCCTCGAAACTGTCGTAGCCGATCGCTCGCGCCATGCGCGAAAAGGTGGCAGGGGCCAGCCCCGAGTCCTGCGCCACGGTGCGCAGCGAACGTGTGGCGATGTCAACCGGGTTGCGCGCGACGTATTCGGCGGCGTCACGCAACCGCGCGCTCAGCCCGTCGAAATTCTGCGCAAGCCTGTGCTCGAACGATCCATCCACGCGAACGCGCCCCCTCCCAGGAAATTTTCGCCTGCCCGAATACGTTTCATTTGTTTCACATATTGTCAACACGCGATTCATCTGTTTCAGTTCCCGCACCTGACAGGATACCCACATGACCCACGTTTTCCCCCGCCACTCCCGCGCCCGCATGCCCATCGCCGTTCGTGGCGAGGGGGCGTATATCTTCGATGCCGATGGCAAGCAGTATCTCGACGGGTCGGGGGGCGCGGCGGTGTCGTGCCTCGGCCATTCCGACCCGGACGTGATCGCCGCGATCAAGCAGCAGGCCGACAGGATTCCGTTTGCCCACACCGGGTTCTTCTCGTCCGAACCGGCGGAGCGTCTGGCCGACCGGCTGATCGCCCATGCGCCGGGCACGCTCGACCGGGTCTATCTCGTCTCCGGCGGGTCCGAGGCGGTCGAGGCGGCGCTGAAACTGGCGCGGCAGTATTTCCTGGAGCGCGGCGAGCCGCAGCGCACCCGCTTCATCGCCCGCCGGCAAAGCTATCACGGCAACACGCTTGGGGCGCTTGCGACCGGCGGCAACGAATGGCGCCGCGCGCCGTTCGCGCCGATGCTGATCGAAACCAGCCACATCTCGCCCTGCTACGAATACCGGGGCCGGGCCGCCGACGAGACGCAGGAGGCCTACGGGCTGCGCGTGGCCGACGAGCTGGAGACCGAATTGCAGCGCATCGGCCCCGACAACGTGATCGCCTTCGTGGCCGAGCCGGTGGTGGGCGCGACCGCGGGCGCGGTGCCGGCGGTGCCGGGCTATTTCAAGCGCGTGCGGGAGATCTGCGACCGCCACGGCATCCTGCTGATCCTCGACGAGGTGATGTGCGGCATGGGGCGCACCGGCACGCTGTTCGCCTGCGAACAGGACGGCATCACCCCCGATATCGTGACCGTGGCCAAGGGGCTGGGGGCCGGCTACCAACCGATCGGCGCGATGCTGTGCACCGCCGAGATCTATGACGCGATTGCCCAAGGCTCGGGCTTTTTCCAGCATGGCCACACCTATATCGGCCACCCGATCGCCTGCGCGGCGGCGGATGCAGTGGTGCAGAAACTGACCGAGGGCGGGCTGACAGAGCGTTCGGCCCGGATGGGCGCGGTTCTGGACGAGGCGTTGCGCGACGCCTTCGGCCAGCATCCGAATGTTGGTGACATTCGCGGCCGCGGGATGTTTCGCGGGCTCGAACTGGTTGCCGACCGCGAAACCAAGACCCCGTTTGCCCCCGAACAGGCCGTGCACAAGGCGGTGAAGGCCGCCGCCTTCGAGGCCGGGCTGATCTGCTATCCGATGGGGGGAACCATCGACGGGCAGACCGGCGATCACGTGCTCCTGGCGCCGCCATTCATCCTGACCGAGGCGCAGATCGGCGAACTGGTCGACAAGCTCGACACCGCCTTTCGCGCGGCGCTGCCATGACGCCCCTGCCCCGCCTGATGGTCGCGCCCAACGGCGCACGGCGCGGCAAGGCCGATCATCCGGCGCTGCCCGTGACCCTGCCCGAGATCGTCGAGACCGCGCGCGCCTGTGCCGAGGCGGGCGCGGACGGGCTGCACCTGCATCTGCGCGACGCGGACGGCGCGCATGTGCTGGACGCGGGGCTGTATCGCGAGGCTCTGGCCGAATTGCGCACCGTCGTGCCCGGCATGGCGATCCAGATCACGACCGAGGCCGTTGGCCAATACGACGCGCCGCATCAGCGCCGGGTCGCGCTGGATTCGGGGGCCTCCCTCGTCTCGGCCGCCCTGCGCGAGATGACCGTGGACACACCCGACAAGGTCGCCACCGAGTTCTACCGCGACTGCGCGGCGCGCGGCATCGCGGTGCAGCACATCCTCTATGGGCCGGAAGATTTCGACCTGCTCATCCGGCTCGTGCCCGCCCCCCTTCTGCGCAGCCGCGACCTGCAACTGATTTTCGTGCTGGGCCGCTATACCCGCGATCAGGAAAGCGACCCGTCCGATCTTGCGCCGTTCCTGCACGCATTGACCGAGCATGATCTCGCCCTCGACTGGGCCATCTGCGCCTTTGGCCGAGGCGAAACCGCCTGCCTTGTCGAGGCGCACCGGCGGGGCGGCAAGCTGCGGGTCGGATTCGAGAACTCGCTCTGGCACGCCGACGGCCAACTCGCCCGCGACAATGCCGAGCGCGTGCAGGCTGTAAGGGCCGCGTGCGCCTAGGACTCCGACCCGCCGGCAACGTCCCGCGACTGATTTGACAGGTCGGAATGATACCGAGACGAAGGAAAGGGCCAGCACCACCAAAGACCTCAATCCTTCTCGAGGCACCCGGCCAGGAACGCCGCCATCTTTTTCGCGCGATCGTCCCAGTCATATGCCGCCACAGCTTTTCGGCGCGCATTTCGCGCAGCGGTTTCCAGGCGGTCCGTCTCATCCACCAGGTCATTGATCCGACGCATCGCATCTTCGGGGCCATCTACGCGGAAATAATCGGTTTCGGGGTCGAGATCGGTGCCCGCCAGGGCATGCGGATATCCGACCACGGCAAGATCGGAAAAGACATAGTCGAGCGTCTTGAGCTTGAAGCCTCCGCCCATGGTTTCCAGGACGAGGCCAATACGTGCATCCGTCACAACGTCGCTCAACTCGTCAAAGCGGCTGATGAACTCCACGCTGTTGTGCTGGCGCGAGAGCCTGTCGAACAGACCGGGACGGCTTCGCCCCGCTATGCGCAGAGAGAAGCGGACATGCCCGGTATCTGCACGATACCGTTGATACGCGTTCAGAATCTCCTCGAGATTCGCAATCTTGGCGTTCCATTCGAAAGAACCGAGAAGAAGGGCAACCGGTTGGCGATCTCGCATCGGCAGGCTCGGTGCCTGTGAAACAGGGCGAAATCCCGGCGTCACCACGATGGCCGGCAGCGTTGGCGCCAACGTGCGGTATCGCGCGAAATCCTCGGATGTGATCGTTGTCAAACCGCGCACCCGCTTGAGCAAGTCCAGCTCCATCCGCCGGTATTTCTCGGCGTCGCGACGATGCAGGAACCGCTTGGCGGGGTTGCGAACTTTTGCGGCGATTGCGGGGCGAATGTCCGCGTCGACATTGTGCGAGACATAGACCGCCGGCACGCCATGATGCTCAAGCAGCCGCACCGCTGGCGCCATGACGGACTCATTGAGCAGCGCGATATCGAACGTCTCGCGGTCGAGAAGCGCCGCCAGCGCGCGATGCGCCGACGGTGGCATGGCGCGCTGCGCACCTCTGGGAAATCTCCCAAGGAGTCCGCGAATATCCGCGCCACGACCGGGTAATGTGTCGGTCCCGGCCCACCGGGCGTGGCTTTCGGCTGGCGGTTCGCGAAAACCGGAGCCACAGAAAACGGTTACGTCGAGATCGGGGTGGGCTGCCAATGCCTCCGCCAACTCCACCGAATAACGCAGATCACCTGCATGTGCAGGCAAAGGGAACACACGGGTCAGAAACAATACGCGCATTCAATCGTCCAAGGCTGTTCGCAAGACGGCCTCGATGGCTGCGCCGGGCGAATGCTCTTTCAGGAAGGCGCCGGAAATGGCCCTTGCACCGGAGTCGCAGTCAAGCAAAGCCGTCGCAATACGCGCCGGATCGGTGCAATCGGTCGCGCGCCCGAGGCCATAGCGTTCCACCTGATAGCCGATGAGCCCGGTGTTCTGGGTGATCAGCGGCCGCCCTGCCGCCACCGCCCAGTGCAGCACGCCGGACGAGCCGACATGGTTCTGGTAAGGCGCCAGGATGACGGCCGCACTCAGCACCTCCCGGGCAAGGTCGAGATCGCTGACGAACCGATCTTCGAGTTCAATTCGCATATCGGGCCGCCGTTTGCGGCACCCATCGCGCGCGCGCAGGAACCGATCGCGTTCATCGGCCCCAAGGCGTCCGACAAAGCGCAGCGCGTGGCCGGCATGGAAGGCGGGATCGAGCATTTCCCACGCGGCAAGCGCCTGGAAGATCCCCTTGCGTTCGGTCAGGGCGCCGAACACAAGGACCACGCGGCGCCCGTCGTCGCGCAGCGCCGGGCTGGCCGACGCGAGAAGCGAGAGGTCCGGCGCCGGGTCGGGCAGATAACGCAACGCCCCCGTGGCTCGCCCGGCGCTGCTGGCGGGTGCCACTTCATCGAGCGTCAAGAGCGGGCCACCCAGGGTGCGCCGTGCAAGTCTGTAGGTGGTCCATCGCCGCAGCGAGTCGATCCGGCTCTGCCATGTGTCCGCCAGCCCGTGCCGGTTGGGCGGGCGGAAGATCACGCCCGAGATGCGGCCACCGCCCGGTATCGGACGGGGATCGAGTGCCGCGGCGACCACGGCGTGGTCGAAAAATGGAAGGAATACCGGCCCCTTGCGGGCCTCTCGGCGCGCAGCCTGCCATTGCGCCCAGCCGCGCGCCAGCAACCGGCCCTGCGTCATGCGTGCCAAAGTGTCTGGCTCGATCACCACCACCTTACCGCCAAGCCCGGCCACGCGATCTCCGATCCGCTCGGCGATCTGCGGCCCGGTGACCAGCCGCAACCGCCCGACCCGCGCATCCCGCGCCGCCGCCTCAAGCACCATCTGCGCCCAAAAGGTACAATGCCCTTCGGTGAGGGGTTCCAGGTAGGTGAAGGTGGTCATGCCGCGTTCGTTCCGGCTAGAGCACGGCCAGAAAACAGAAGCATTCCGAACCCGATCGCAGCATCGCTCGCCACGAATGGCCAAGCGCGAAAATACAGAAAAAATGAAACTGAAATAATGATTGGCAGGAGTGATAGCTTCATACTCCAACTAGAATTACTCATGGCGAAATATTTCCAAATGACAAACAGGACGAGCAATGGAATCGCAATGAAGGCAGAGAAGTGGTAATTAAAGAAAATCATCGAATTGTCGATTGTGTTCCCCCCCCAAATGTCCGGGTCGCCGTAGGTTACGGCCTGACCGAGGCCGTGCGGCAGCGCGAAGTGCGGTACGTTGAACAGGTTCTCTAGATAAACCAAGTAGTCTCCATCGCCGCCGGTTGGTGTTTGGCCTGCCAAACTCCTCGCGGTTTTGTAGAACAGTTGTTCCACCGTTCGTGGGTCGATCCCGACAGCGGTGAGTTTCTTACCAAAAAACAAGAGCGCATTTCCAATTTGCTCTGAAGGTAATTGGCTAAGTTTGAACAGGATCATAGCAGTTCCAACAACCAAAAGCGTATTGGTAATTGGCGACAGTCGCCCCGAAAGCCGTACAGTTGTTGCGTGTAAGATGCCGATGATAAGTAGGGCCGCTATCACGAGGACTTGGCGATAGGAGGTCGTAGATGCCATCATGGCGAGGAGAGCGATACCAAATATCGGAACTAACCGAGCCTTTCGTCGCGCAAAGAAGAGAGCAAGCACAAGCGCAGGAAAAATGGGCGGGAAATATTTTCCTGAAAACCCATGCTCAATGAGGTTTGGCATAACGCCAGAGCGTACAAGAAGGTACAATAGCCCAGTGAAACCGATAGTTGCAGCACAAGTTCTATAGGCAATCTTTAGTCCGGTTTTCGGCGTGACGGAATGCAACCCGGCCAACGTGACGATCAACAGAAGCAACGCTCTAAAATCAGGGTAGTAGTCCTGAAAGGTCACACCGTTAAGTGCTGCAAACAACACGAACGGAATGAGCGCCATGGAGCCGCAGGCGAAGCCCAGAAATAGTCCTCGCGCGAACCGCAGAGTGATACGCATCGGCCAGAGGATTGCGACCAATGCGACGACGACGATGGGGATTTCGACACTGTAACCGAAATCGAACTTGAACAAAACTTGCGAGAGCGGAGAAAGCACCAGGATACCTAGCAGGCTCGAAACAACCCATAGATATGCCTCTGATGGGTGGGAAGCCCTAGAGTTCCAGCGTTGCACTGGTGGATGTGTCCTGGTTATTGGGTGTTCGGGGCCAGAGGTCATGGCGTCCTTCGCGAGAGGATTTGTACATACGTCAAGATCAGGGTTCAATCTTCGACGGCCAAAAAAGAGAGCAGACAAACCGTTTTGGAGAGTCTATCAACCTGCACAACCAAATTAGTCCCGATTAGAGGTCGCCGTCTTACCCACGTTCGTTTTAGCCAGTTCATCCACCCCATAAGGGCAACCCGGAAACGCGTCCAGCACCACCCGAACGCCTTCGAGGTCCTTGTCCGACAGATCCTCACGCCAACGCCCGACCAGCGCGTGCGCGTTTCCGGCTACAATAGCACGCGTCTCCAAGCGACTTCCGCAACTCCGAGAAAACCAAAATATGTGATTCCGTGAACCATTAGTGTGGTTCATCTTGATGGGTACACCCGTGCAATCAAAAAGAAGCGAGAACAACCTATTGAGGTGTCACTATGATGGTGTACTTTCGGAATGTCCATTGCGGAAGTCTGGGTAGAACGCTTCTAGCTCCAGCCCTGCTGCATCCGTTAGTGCCTGGATTTCGGTATTACTGAGTCGTTCCTTCCACAAGTGAACTAGTTTCGCGGCATCTCTATTCATACTGTGTAACACCTTTTCCGGTGGAACAACGACATCGCCCGTTGTCGATTCGATCAAGAACTTGCGGGCGCTCAGCGTCATTTCCACGCCCAAATGATTGAAGCCCTTTTGAGCCTCCTCGAGCGGTCGCAAACTCAAATCCTCGTGGCGCAGCAGCATGATCCTGCCACTGGCGCTCAATGCCTGCGCTCGAGCATCTCCGTAAAGTCGGCGCCACAACAAACCGAATTCCCTAGCTCTGGCCTCAGGTTCCAACTCGACACCGGCTTCCAAATGGCCATAGACGCCATTGTCCGAAAGCAAGGGAATGGGCCAATGCATCCTCTTCAACGACCCGTAGAGTGCGCAGGGGTGTCTCACGAGAATAAGAACGCGGAAATCGAATTCATTTGCTAACCAAAGACTCAACCGCATGGCAAATGGGTCTTTCAAGATCATGTGGTTGGCGGACGATTTCATTTGTTTTCGGTATGTCCAGTAGTCAGGCCCTCCACTCGTCAAAACGCGGACAATCGCTTTCATTGGCCCATCACTGGACCTTCGCATTCGGTATTTCGCTTTTCCTGTCACAATTTGGTTTACCATTTTTCGGAGAATTACCGCTTCGGCATGGGTTCTTACCTCAGGATACCAACTGGGCACTCCCCTTACCCCGGACGCAAAATTCAACGGCTCGTGCAGAACCACGCTGTTTCTAGCCTTGCTGAAAGCCGTTCCCATCCAGGTCGTTCCCGACCTGTGCATTCCAGTTATCAAACCGATTCTTTCGAAACTCAAAGTTCGCTCCCCTTCGATACCATTGCCCCGCGCGCCAGCGACACGATCACCAAGGGTCCGAAGATGATCGCATTCGCACAAAACGCAGCAATAAGCGCAAGCTCGGATTTCTGATCCTGGAGCAGATTGACCAGGCCCGCGTTCAGGACGAGCGAGAGCAGCACATACATGAGCAGCCGGACCTTGCACAGATCCACCAGGCTCGGTCGAACCAGATCGTAGCGGAAATGCGCAACAAGGCTCACCGCAAGCGAGAACACGCTCTGCCCGAGTGAAAAGGCAAGGACGAAGCCCATCACGCCCGCGCCGAACAGGCTTGCGATCGCGCCGGCGGCGAGGACGATAAGCAGTCTCAGGACGCTCAACACGCCCACCGCGCGCGCGCCGCCGGCGGCCTGGACGGCCCAGAAATACGGCGTGGCGACGCTCACCACGACCATGTTCAGCGCGAACAGGCGCATGGCGAGAACCAGGGGCGGCTCGACCTGACCAAGCCACACCTCGGCCACCCAATCGGCCGAGAAGACCAGCGCCGTCAATGCCGGCACGACCAGGACGATCTGGGTAACGAGCGCATCCCGCAACAAGCGATCGACCGCGCCCGTGTTGCCCTTGGCGCGCAACGCGGCCACCCCCGGAAGCAGGGTGCGCAGGGCTTCGGCAACCGTTTGATTGATCACCACCGGAATGCGCAGCGCAACGGTGAACACACCCAGTGCCGTGGCCCCCTCGAACCCGGCGACGGCGAATTGGACGAGGGGTTGATAGCCTCGGTCGGCAAGACCCAGAAGCCCGAAACCGTCCAGCGCGCGTCGGACATCCGACCGCGAGGCGACGTGCCCTTGCAACGGGAACTGGCGCGCGACGAGGAGGCCGCTGAGCGCGAACTCGGCCACCGCACCGGCAAGCAGCGCCGCCCCGAGCGCGATGCTGTCGCGGCTGATCGACATCAGCACGACGACCGCCGCACCCTGGACGACCACCCGCAGGATTGTCTTGATGTTGAACCAGTATTGCTGATGCTGCCCCATGCGGATGGCGATCAGCCACCCGGACAGCAGTTGCAACGCGCCGGCAAGCGCCGCCAGTGTTCCGCCGAGAAGTCCGTCGAGGTCGAAGCGCCAGAAAAACACCGCGGCGACGGCAAATCCGAAAACCGGGATGACCGCCAGCCGCACGAGCCACCGCAGGACCGGCAGCGTGCCGGCAAGCCCCTGGTGCGCAATCCGGTAGGTCAGCGCGTTGGTGACGCCGAGGTCGAGGATCAGGACGTTCAGGATGATCGCGCCAAACAGCGCCCATGTGCCGACCAGGTCCAGCCCGCCGATGCGCGCCAGAAATCCGATAAGGACGATGTTGACGGCGGTGCTGACAGCGAAAGACCCCCCGACCGCGACGCGCGTTCGCCGCAGGTTTTTCTGTGCATGCCTTTCGTCATCGCTCATCTCCCGGCCCCGCATTGAAAAGCTTGGCACCGGCGCGGCGCGCGACAGGGACGCCGCGATCGACCGTCGCCGCGCCGCGCCGGGCACCCGTGCGTCGTGCATGTGTCTGATCCGCGGATCGATGCGAGGCGGGGACGTTTGGTCACGTTGCTTGATGAACCTCTAGTATGCGCGCACCATTGTGACGCGTTTTTCCTGTGCCGCGACCGAAAAGCCATCCGTGACAACGGCGTTTTCCGTCGTCGTGGAGCTGCCGTCGGCGAACGTCACGGTGATGTCATAGGTGCCGGGCGGAGGTGACAGCACCAGCGTTTCCGCCGCGCGCGATGTCATGGACCCGTCGGTCTGGATGATACTGGTCATGCCGGTGCGGCCGGGCTCCCATTGCGGCAGGGCGATCCAGGCCTTTGCGCCGGACGCGATGTCGCACCACAGGACATCCGCTGCGTTGAACGCGCCCGCGGATTTTTGCGTCCGGTCTCGCCGCACCCGGACATAGCCGCCCGAGGTCACCGCCGGGTCGCCCGGGAGCTGGCCGATCGGTGGATAGCCGCCATAGCCGGTGCGCAGTGTGAAAGGCCCGGTGGCGCGCACCCAGGCCGAGGCCACCCAGTCGCCGGTACTGTCGACGGTGCGTTGCAGCGCCATGCGGGCGTTGCCGGTGCCAGCGCTGTTGTCGAGAAGGAAGGCCTTGCCGCCGGTCAACGCACCAAGCCCGGCGGCCCCCAGAAGGGCGGTATCGTCGGCCACCGACAATGTCGCGGCGGCATCGCCGGTCTTGTAGACCCCGGCGAGCGATATCGGCGCGCTCGGCGCGCTCGACCGGTTTGCGGACGCGGGTTCGAGCATGAGGCCACGATTGGCGCCGGCGCCGACGATGCGTGCGACATCGGACGCGACGGGAACCAGATCACCCGCACCGGTCGTGGTGACCGCCGCGCTCGGGCGCGCCAGGCTCCAGCCGGAGGTGTAGACCTGTTTCGAGAAATCCCACACCGCGCGCGGCACCCCCGACGCGCCGGCGTAGGCGGCAAGGGCCGAGCCGCCCCAGATCGTCTGCCAGTACGCCAGCGTCATCACCAGCCCACCATCAGTCCGGCGGCGGTCGTCCCGGTCGCATGGATGCGGGTGATTTCCATCGGGTGCCACCCCGGCAACAGCGTGGGCGTGGTCAGGGTCTCGCCGCCCATGGTGGTCACGCGCAAGCTGCCGGGGGTCGCGACATAGACGATCTGGGCGACCTGCGCGAGGTCCGCGCCGTCGTCCGGGGTGACCTCGGCAAGATGCGTGGGCGATCCAAGCCGCGAAATCGGGCGGCCTTTGAACTGGTTGATTGCCGTCATGGTTCGATCCTTGTCTGGCGATGTGTTGACGTGACCGACAATACCCGCGAACCCTGCCGAAAGACTGAACCATGCGTGCGCCACACCGGTCCGGGGCGCAACACCCCCTCAGCCCCGGCTCTCTGCCGCCAGCCAGTCGGCATAGGTCTGCGCGATCCCGTCGCGCAGTAGCCGGGCCTCGTTCCATCCAAGATCGTGCAGCCTGCCGCTGTCGATCAACTTGCGCGGGGTGCCATCGGGTTTGGTGCTGTCGAACACCAGCCTGGCCTCGTAGCCGACGACCTCGGAGATGATCTCGGCCAGCTCACGGATCGTCACCTCGACGCCGGACCCGACGTTGATATGAGACGCGTCGGAATAATGTTTCAGCAGGAAGACCAGCGCGTCGGCCAGATCGTCCGCATGCAGGAACTCGCGCAGCGGCGTGCCCGAGCCCCAGACCACCACTTCGCTGTCGCCGCGCAGTTTTGCCTCGTGGACCTTGCGCAGCAGCGCCGGCAGGACGTGGCTGGTCTCGAGGTCGTAATTGTCGCCGGGACCATAAAGATTTGTCGGCATCGCCGAGATCCAGTCATGGCCGTATTGCTGCCGGTAGGCCTGGATCAGCTTGATGCCGGCGATCTTGGCGATCGCATACCATTCGTTGGTGGGCTCGAGCGGGCCGGTCAGCAGGCTGTCTTCGGGGATCGGCTGCGGTGCCAGCTTGGGGTAGATGCAGGACGAGCCCAGGAACAACACCCGCTCGACCCCCGCATTGTGAGCGGCGTGGATGATGTTGGCCTCGATCATCAGGTTGTCATAGAGGAAATCCACCGGCCGGGTGGCGTTGGCCTGAATGCCTCCGACCCGGGCGGCGGCGATCACCACGGCGTCGGGGCGCGCGCGCGCCATCCAGCCCTGCACCGCCCGCTGATCGACCAGATCGACCACATCGCGCCCGGCGGTGACGACCTCGCAGCCCTCCCGCCCCAGCCGACGCACCAGCGCGCCGCCAACCATGCCGCGATGTCCCGCGATCCAGATGCGTTTGTTTTTCAGATCGTAGGTCAATTTTCATACACCTGTTCCGTTTAGGTTTCGTCTAGCGCCGTCGAAAAGCGCGAAAATTCTTGGAACCTAAGTCGACCGCTTTTTCGTTCGCACGCCACTACCTGACCACTTCATGTGAAAAACAAGCCGCCGTGTGCCTGCAAACGGGCACCAACCAGTCCTGAAACGCGGGAAACAGATCGTTCCGACCGCCCGCACTACCGCTGAGGCAAACGGATTCAGCGGATGCTGTTGTCGAAGCAGCCATCAAAACGAGACGCTTTCATGCGCGATCCAAATATCGAATTGTGAGACCCCGGGAAGTATTTGCCGATAACCGTATGGTCTTAGCTTCGCCATGATCCTTTCAGCATAGCCAGCCCGGAAATTGTGCTCAATGGCAAACAATCTGACTGTCCAGATGTCGAGGTCAAGTCCTGCCAACACTTCCAACTCAGAGCCTTCGGTGTCAATCGACATGAAGCTTATTGTTTTTGGTGCGTCGACTTCGGTCAGCGCCTCATCCAAACTGACGGTTTCAACATGATAGACACTACCATCGCGCTCATGCAGGTCCGTTTTCGCATGAGCCTGCAATGAAGATAGCTCGTGAAAACCCGATACCGAAAGAAACTCCAACTGCATGCCAGATTGGCCGTAGGCAGCCTTTTTTGATAAAGCCGCCGACCGGTTTGCCGCAATATTCGCATGCGAATGTCTGTTGGGTTCAATAAGAAGTCCGTTCCAGCCAAGTTCCGTTTCCAACAAGTAGGTGTTGGACAAAGACACACCGTCACCTACGCCGACCTCTACGAAATATCCTTCGGATCCATCGCCAATTAGAGCGGCCGCTAGCACATCTTGCAAAAGTTGACCCTTGGCGCGGGAATACAGTGAAGTCAGCGTCTTTTCGTATCTGGGCGGCATCTGTGCGATTAAACCCGTGAGAAGTGTGGCCTGGAGCAGCCGGGTTGGATCACGTCCCTCGGCATTCAGTTTTCGAATCATTGGACGGATATTGTACGGATCCAATTCTATCGCCCGCGTCAACACCGACGGTTGCCTTGACAACGCCAGAGTAGTTGAACGAGCGCGATTGAACAGTTTTTTCAGCATAAGCGAACCTCGATTTGGAATGTGTGGTCGAAAATGACCGGAATCGTACTTTTCGCCCTGAAGTTGATTGCGACACGTTCGGTCGCGGCTTAAGTGTAGCAGCGCACCAATTGCCTCGTCACAATTCCCCGGAGTTCATAAAACTCAGCTTGTTCAATAGTATAACTCCGGTTTCGACAGGGCGGCAGACATCCTGCCGGCAATGCGTGGAATCCGGAAACCCCTCTCACCGCTCCTCGACCGAAACCGGGATCTCCAGGCCATGCTCACGCAGCAGCGCATGGCGCCGGGCGGCTCTCAGGTCGTATGCCACCATTTCGGCACACATTTCCCGCGCGGTGACCTCGGGTTCCCAGCCCAGTTTCTGCTTCGCCTTCGACGGGTTTCCCAGCAGGGTCTCGACCTCGGCCGGGCGGAAATAGCGCGGGTCGACCCGCAGGATCACGTCGCCGGGCGACAGCGCGGGCGCATCGTCGCCGGTGACGGATACCACCGTCGCGATCTCGGCCTCGCCTTCGCCGGAAAACGCGAGTTCGATCCCGAGTTCCGCCGCGGACCAGGTCACGAAGTCCCGCACGGCGTATTGTTTGCCGGTCGCGATCACGTAATCCTCGGGCTCGTCCTGTTGCAGCATCAGCCATTGCATCCGCACATAGTCGCGCGCATGCCCCCAATCGCGCAGCGCGTCGAGGTTGCCCATGTAAAGGCAGGGCTCAAGCCCCTGCGCGATATTGGCCAGACCGCGGGTGATCTTGCGGGTGACAAAGGTCTCGCCGCGACGGGGGCTTTCATGGTTGAACAGGATGCCGTTGCAGGCATAGATGCCGAATGCCTCACGGTAATTCACGGTGATCCAGTAGGCATAGAGCTTGGCCACGGCATAGGGGCTGCGCGGGTGGAACGGCGTTGCCTCGCGCTGCGGCGTTTCCTGCACCAGGCCATACAGCTCCGACGTCGAGGCCTGATAGAACCGGGTGGTCTTCTCCAGCCCGAGAAAGCGGATCGCTTCGAGCAGGCGAAGGGTGCCGATTGCATCGACATCGGCCGTATACTCCGGGGCTTCGAAACTGACCGCGACGTGGCTTTGGGCGCCGAGGTTATAGACCTCGTCCGGCTCGACCTCACTCAGAATCCGCGTGAGGCTCGAACTGTCGGTCAGATCGCCATAGTGCAGGCGGAAACGCGCGCTGTCGGTGTGAGGGTCCTCATAGATGTGATCCACCCTTTGCGTGTTGAAGGATGACGCGCGGCGCTTGATGCCATGCACCTCGTAGCCCTTTTCCAGCAGGAACTCCGCCAGGTAGCTGCCATCTTGCCCGGTGATGCCGGTGATCAGCGCCTTTTTCATTTTCCGCCACACTCCAAATTCAACATTGCGTCAGCCACTGACCTCGCGGGGATTCGGGCCTACTGCACGGGTCATGGCGCACATCTCATCCTCGAACCGGTCCAGAACGGCGGTCCGGCTCCAGTTCTCAAGCGCACGGGCACGGGCCGCCGCGCCCAGGCGCATGCGCTCTTCGGGCCGATCGAGCAGGAAATCGACCGCGGCCGCCATTGCCTGTGCATCTCCGGGCGGTGTGTTGACGCCACAGCGGTCAATCTCGCGCCCAAGCGCGGTGTCGGGCCGGGTTGTGGCCACCACCGGGCGGCCCGAGGCAAGCATGTTCGTCAGCTTCGACGGCAGCATGAGGTCGGCCACTCCGGCAACCTGCGGCAACAGGTGAACATCGGCCATGCCCAGAAGATCCGATAGCCTCTCGAGCGGCTGAAGCGGGATGAACCGGATATTGCCGATCCCGCTCGACATGCCAACCAGGTCGTCGCGCATCGGTCCGTCGCCACAGATCACGACTGTAACATCGCCACGTCGTTCCAGCAGTCGGGCCACGCCGGGCAGGATGCCGAGACCCTGCTTGTTTGCCAGGTTGCCGGAATACAGCGCCACGTAGCCCGTGTTTATGCCCAGTTCGGCACGCATCGGCGAGGGGCCCTCAACCGGCGTCACCGCCTCGAGATTGGCCCAGTTGCGAAGCTCGACGACCCGCGCGCGCGGCACCCCCTTTTGTCTCAGCTTGGCCAGCATCGGCGCCGAGATCGAGCTCACCCGATCGAACCGGCGCAGCACCCATCCCTCGAAGGCGCGGGCCGCGCGGCCGATCCATCCGTCCTGGTTGAGAAGCCCGGTGGTAAAGGCCGCCTCGACCTCGAAATCCTGAACGTGAAGCCAGCACCGCGCCCCGGCCAGGCGGGCCGTCAACCAGCCGACCGGCGCCGCGATCAATGCCGGAGCGACAACCAGAACGAAATCGGGCCGGCGACGCAGGCCCCACCAGAGCGTGACCGGCAACGACGCGACGGCAAATGAAACGTGGTGCAGGATACGCCGCGCACCGCTCGGCTTTGACGGGACATAGAGCGGACAATGCATCACGTCGACGCCATTTCGACGCTCGAACCGCCAGCCTTGCCGCCATCCATCCATGATCTTCCACGCCGGAAAATACGGAAGCGCGGTGACCGCTGACACTTCATGTCCGCGAGACGTCATGTCTTCTGCAAGGTCGGTGGTGTAAACCGCTGTAGAGATGATTTCCGGGGCGTAGTTTATGCCGAGGATCAATAGCCGCATCGGACTATGATCCCTTGCCCTTTGGGCGGACCGGGGCTGCTTCGGCGCGGTCGGCGGCTTCGGTCGACTTGGTTTCGGCTTCGTGGCCTCGACCCTCGCAAGACCAATACTGGCAGAGTTCGGTTTCAGCGTTCTACACCCCTGGCGCGATCGGGCACACCCGCGGATCGGATTTGATTACCGGCTTTTCATCATGGGATGCGCGCATACACATCCTCGTGGCGCACGATCTCGTCCTCGCCCAGGTATCTGCCGGTCTGCACCTCGATCAGCGTCTTGCCGGGGTGCTCCATCCGGTGGCGCGAGTTCCAGCCCGCCTGCCTAGCCTGACAAGCAAAGGCCGAGGCCTGAAACAGGGTCAGCTCGCCCATCAGCGGCAAGAACTGCTTGGGGCAGGATTGCCGCGACAGGGGCCACAACCGTGTGCCCGATCCGCCGCAGAGGATGACTGGAGTAATCTTCATTCTGTCAGAACGTCAAATCGCAAGACGCAGGGCACGTTCGTTTGTTTCGCTCTGGTTGCATGGGGCAACAGGTCAAGACCTCGTTAGGCATCGGATTCTCACACTCCGGTTCGCTTGATGACGGCCCCGACCGTTCTCAGTATCAGCCGAAAATCGGTGCCGAATGAGTAACCCTTGCAATAGCAAAGATCCAAATCCACACGCTCATTATACAGGGTCTCATTGCGGCCGTAGACTTGCCACGGCCCGGTAATACCCGGCCGGACGCTGAGCAGTAACGGGAGACCATCCCCGTATCTTGGGTGTTCGTCTACCGTCACGGGTCGCGGGCCGACCACAGACATGTCGCCGCGAAGCACGTTCAAGAATTGCGGCAATTCGTCGAGACTCGTCATTCTGAGAATGCGACCGATTCGCGTGATGCGCGGATCATCCTTTAATTTGAAGTCCTGCTCCCATTCCGCACGCGCGTCGGGGTTTTCAGCGAGGAATTCCTCAAGCCTGTTATCCGCATCCGGAATCATGGTGCGAATCTTGTAGCACTTGAACTCGCGACCGCCTTTTCCGACCCTGCTGTGCGCGAATATCGACTTGCCACCGTCCAGATGAACCATGAATGCCAAGAAGGCTGTCGCCGGCAAGATCAGGGGGGAAATCACAACCACGAACAAGACATCAAACAACCGCTTGCCGTAGCGTCGATACAGGCTGTGGTTTTGACGTTTCGCGCGCGTGCGATAGACAAGGCGATCACGCAACCCCACATTGTCAGACAAACAACTGTTCCTCGTGAACCCAAATTGCCGCAGGTATTGACGAAATTCTTTTTCTGCGTGTCATGCGATCGCGCTATCCAGGTCATCAAACTCAATGCACCTAAACAACCATAGGCTGATTTCTGAATCAAGTGACGATCTGGCCGCAAACGAAGTCGCGCCGAAACATCGACTTTGGGCAAAAATTCCGACGCGGTGCCGGTTCCTGGCCCATCGGATCGCGCTCACCATTCGGCCACCCGCGCCGCCCCGCGATTGGCCGATGGGGCGCGAGGAACGAAGGCCGCGTCGTGCGAAACCATGACCGGCGATTGAGCAAAGGCAGTCTTCACCCGGGAACATGAGATCACCACGCAATCCCCACGATCCGATTGCGGCGCGAACGGCAAGGGCGCAAAGCGCTGACAAGCCCGCGCTTGCGGTTCGTTCGGGGCGTATCGGTTCAGTTGCCATGACGGAGACTGGCTGGGGTGGTAGGATTCGAACCTACGGTACACGGTACCAAAAACCGCTGCCTTACCACTTGGCTACACCCCAACAGTGCGGGCCGTTCCTACTCAAACCGGCCCGACCCTGCAAGCCCAAAAACCCGGGCCCCGCGCTCACTCGGCGCGCGCGCCGTGCTTGAGCAGGTCGTCGGCGTCGGTGCTCTTGCGTTCGTCGTTGACCATCTGTTCAAGCTCGTGCTCCGCCGTGGCCTGCACGTCCTGCACCGCCTCGGGCGCGGCCTCGGTGATGGCGCGTCGGGGGGCGACGGGCGCGGCCTGCAGCGGCGGGATCGGCACGCCGGCGGCATCCTTGACGAGCAGACGGTAGGTCGGTTCCGGCATCTCGATATCGGCCCTGTCGAAGGCGATCAGCACCTGGCGGATCGCCTCGGAGCGGGCCGCGAACAGGTCGGTCTCGCGCTGGTCGATCCAGCCGACCACGGTCATGCCGATGTCCGACCCGCCCAGTTCAGTGGTCCAGGAGTTCACCGCGGGCGCGCGCAGCACGAAGGGCAGCGCCGCCACGGTCGCCTCGGCCAGCGCCTTGGCGGCGGCAAGGTCGGTGCCGTAGCCGACGGCGATGTCGAACTTGAAGCGCCGTTCGGGGTTGCGCGAATAGTTCACGATCCGGCTTTTGAACACCGTCGCGTTGGGGATGCGGATGTGGTTTCCGTCCCAGCTTAGCAGGATGGTGGCGCGCGAGGTCAGGCGGATCACCTTGCCCTCGTCGCCACCGATCTCGATGGCGTCGTTGGGGCGGAACGGCTGGCGGATCGACAGAAGGATCGAGGCGATGAAGTTCTCGACGGTGTCGCGCACCGCGAAACCGATGGCCAGACCGATGATCCCCGCCGCCCCCAGGATGGTCGACAGAAGCGCCGTCGCCCCCATGATATCGAGCGCCACCACAAGCCCGGCCACCAGCGCCGCCAGCTTGATCAAGGTGCGGTAGATGTCGGCGATGAAGGCGTTGGGGGCCAGACGCTCCCACGGCTCCTTGCGTCCACCGATGAGAAAGCCGATCCAGACCACAACGGCAAAGGCGACCAGCGCCACCGCGATCAGGGGCAGGAAGGCCACCGTCTGCTGTATCCGCGACACCAGCCGTTCCCACACCGGCGTCAGCCGCTCGGTCACGCTGGTGGACAATGTCACCTTGTTCTCGATCGCAACCACGCCCTCGACCCGGCCGATCAGCCCTTCGAGCTTTTCGGCGGCGCTGGCATCCAGCGTGGTGCCGCGCAGGGTCACGATGCCGGCCTTGACCACGACGGTCACGTCCTCGTAGCCCTCGAGCTCGTGCAGGATATCGCGGATGCGGGTGGCGATGGCGGCGTCGGTGACGGCCTGCTCGGCGGTGGTGCCGCTGCCCGGCACGATGGCGCCATTCTGCGCTTGGGCCGGCAGCGCCAGAAAGATGAACAACAACAGAACTCGAACCATACCCGTCCCTTCCCCGGTTTTGGCCGAGACTAGACGGGTCGGCGCGAAGGGGAAAGGCGGATCGCCGCCTTTCCCGATCGGGACCTAGCCGGTCACCTGTTCACGCAGGATCGAGGCGGTGATCGAAACCATCAGGTAGATGCCCGCAAAGACCAGGAACGCCAGCACGGTATTCTCGAAGGCGCGCGGATAGGTCGGGCGGTCGGGCGCAACTGGATGCACGCCCATTTCCAGATAGCGCGTCTGCTTGTTGGCCTCGATGCGGGCGCTCTCGAGTTGTTGCAGCGCCTGCTGCATCAGGATCGTGCGCGTCTCCAGGTCGGATTGCGCAACGGCAAGCTGGCCCGAAATCTGCGCCAGGCTCTCGCCGGTGCCGGCGGTGCCGCCGGATTCGGTCAGCTTCGCGCGCAGCGATTCGATCAGGCTTTCCAGCCGGCGGATATCGCCGCGCACGCCTTCGACACGCGCCTGGTTGGGCCGTGCGTTGTCGAGCAACTGTTCGAGTTGCAGGCGCTTTTCGCCAAGCTGAACTTCGAAGGTGTTGATCTGGCTCATCACCGCGCTGGCGTCCGATGTGGCATCGAACACGCCCATTTCCTGTTGCAATTGCAGCACGGCGGCCTGCGCGGCGGCGCGTTTTTCCTCGGCTTCGCGGAAGCTTTCGACCGCCCCGGCCATCTGGTCTTCGCGCAGCCGCTGGGTCAGGTTGTCGACGCGCTCCTCGGCATAGCGGATCAGCGCCTCGGAAAAGGCCGCCGACATCTCGGGGCTGGCGGCGATCACCTCCATCTTGATGATGCCCTCGGTCGGGTCGAAGCCGATCTTGACGTTGCGCTTGAACACCTCATAGGCGTCCTCGTTCGAGGCATCCGGTGTCAGCCGCTGGATCGGGTCGATCTCGGGGGCCTGGAAATGCGCCTTGAAGCCCAGTTCGCTGTCGAGCCTGAGCAGCGCGTCGCGCGAAGTCAGATAGCTTTGCACGGTGATCGAATCCTGGCTGGTGGCCAGGCCCGATCCGGCGAACAGGCTGCCCAGCCCGGATGCACCGCCGCCATCGGCCTTCTGGATCACGAATTCGGACTTGGTGGCATACATCGGCGTGGCGATCTGGTAGTAGTAATACCCCGCCATCAGCGTCGGCAGCAGCACGAAGAACGCCAGCCGCGTGAACAGAAGCGCCAGTTTGCGGCGGCGGCGGCGCGCGATGTCGCGCTGGATCTCGATCACCGATTTCGCCCGCTCGGCGATGTCCATCACGCGGGTCGAGGGCAGGCTTTGCTTGTTGGGCACCGTCTGCGGCAGCTTGACCTGGTCCTCGCGCGCTTGCGGCGGGCGGCCATCGGCAGACACAAGTTCCAGCATGTTGGCCTGAAGGAACGGGTCGATCCCGGCCCGGCGCAACAGCCGCACCGCATCGAAATCCGAGGTTGCCGGCAGCCCGTGTTTCTGCGCCACCCGGCGCGCCATGCGCAACTGTCGCCCGGTCAGCCCCTCGCGGCGAATCGCGGCGATTTCCTGGTCGGCGGCCACTTCGGCGGGGCTTTCGACGGCGCCATCGCGCACCGGCACCCGGCCCGCCCCCGCGACTGCACCGCGACCCGCCGTCGCGAATCCCTCGGCCGGAAACCCGTCCTCGGTCCCGTCGAGCGCAAGCTGTTCCATCGCGTTGAGCACCCGCGCGCCGCTCCTCGCCGCCGGTTGCGTCTCGTCGCGCTCGACCGGCGGCACGGTGGCCCCGGTGGTGCGGCGGATGCGGAATTTCTTAGCCTTGGGTTTCGTAGTCATAGAGCTGTTTCGCTTCTTCCAAGGTGTCAAATTTATGCAATTGCCCGTTCAGCAAGACTGCGGCGGAACGGCAGAATTTCTCGATCGTCTTGGCCTGGTGCGACACGATCACGACGGTGGCGTTCTCAAGCCGCTGGCGCAACACGTCGCCCGCCTTGCGGTTGAACTCGGCATCGGTGGTCTGCGGCATCCCCTCGTCGATGAGATAAATGTCGAATTCCAGCGCCAGAAGCAACGAGAACGTGAATCGCGCCCGCATCCCCTGGCTGTAGGTGGCGACCGGGAAGTCGTAGTATTCCTCGAGCCCGCAGAGCCAGCGGGTGAACGCCTCGATATAGTCCGGGTCCAACCCGTAGAGCCGCGCGACGTAGCGCGCGTTTTCCTTGGCCGACAGCTTGCCGACCACACCGCCCATGAACCCCAGCGGGAACGACACCCGGCAACCACGCACCACTTCGCCTTCGTCCGGTTTCTCCAGACCCGCCATCATGTTGATGATGGTGGTCTTGCCGGTGCCGTTGGGGGCGAGGATGCCCATCGAATTGCCGATGTCGACGCGGAACGACGCGTGATCCAGGATCACCTTGCGCTGTTTCCCGGTCCAGAAGGACTTGCTGACACCTTTGAATTCGATCATCGCGTGTTGGCTTTTCCGCTGCTTCGTCCGACACCGTCCCGGGCCGCTTCGCATAAGTCATAGAGTGCCAATAGGGCGCCATTATGTCTGCAAATCGGGCAACAATCCAATGCTCAGGGCATTATTGCGGCCAAAATCGGGCTTTACGCGGGGGAAATCGGGCGCGTGCGGCGGCGCCGGCTCCTCTCGCGGATCAGCCCTTCTGCTTGCTGACCCCAAGCAGCCTGGCGGCGATGACCGACAGGATCACCGCGCCGAAACTGAACAGTGCGCCCATCTTGGCGGCGTCCTGCACCGGGCCGGACGGGAAGGCGACCGAGGCGATGAACAGCGACACGGTAAAGCCGATGGCGGCGACGAACCCGATCACCACCAGATCGGCCATGCGCATCCCCAAGGGCAGGCCCAGCCTCAGAGGCCGCGCCGCGAGCCAGCCGAACAGGAAGATGCCGACCGGCTTGCCGATCAACAGCCCCGACAGGACCAGCCAGGTCGGTGTGCTGATGGAGGCGAACTCGAGCCCCGCATTTGCCAGTCCGAAGAAGAACAGGATGATTTCCACCGGATATTTCAGCGCGTGCTCGACGACATTGAGCAGGTCATGCAGGTATTGCTCGGCCTCGGAAAAGATCCCGAAGGCCCTGTCGGCATGGGGAATCGCGGGAATCACCGGCAGTAGGCCCAAGGCCGGGTGCAGGCCGGCCTCGGAAAAGCCGAACCAGCTTGCCACGCCGGCGACCGCATAGGGCCAGAACGACAGCCTGGCGCGCACCCAGGTCGAGGCCGGGCGTGCCTGGTTGCCCCGGTCGAGCCGGCGCGGCAGCCAGTTGAACAGCACGAACGCCGCCGCCGCCGCGCCCGCCGACAACAGCAGCCATTCCGGCGCGATCTCGGCCGAGGGATAGAACACCGCCAGGATGATCAGCCCGGCGGCGTCATCGGCGATGGCCAGAAGCAGCAGGAACCGGACCGCCGGATGCCCGCCGCCGAACACCAGCCGTCCGACGAGGTAGGAAAACGCGATATCGGTGGCAGTCGGGATCGCCCAGCCGCGAAACACCGCGTCGAAGGTCTCGGACCCCAGCAGCATCGCGATCCCGAGGTAAACCACGACCGGCCCGGCCATGCCGCCCGCCGTGGCAATCAGCGGCGTCGCCGCCTTGCGGCCGCGCAGCGCGCCGTTTTGCAGGATCACCGCCTCCCAGACCTCTTTCGCGGCCATCGCGAAAAACAGCGCCATGAGCACGTCGTTGATCAGGAAATGCAGCGTCAGAACCCGCTCGACGTCGCCCACTTCATAGGCCGCGGCATCGGCCCCGAGGGCCGCGGCCCAGTGATGAATCTCGTCCCCGACCAGCGAGTTGAACCAAAGCGGGTATTCGACGAAATGGCGATAGGACTGCGGGTCGACATTGGCCCAGATCAGCGCCAGCACCGTTCCCGACACAAGCAGGACGGAATAGGCCGTGATGAAGTTCCAGACCCGATACATGCCCCCTCCCCCGACAGCCCGGCACGGGCACTTTCGCTGACATAGAACAAGCGATGCGGCGCGACAACCTCGGGTCGCGCCGGTTTCATCGCAGCCGGCGGGGAGTTTGCGTTCAGGCGACCAGCGACCAGGCCGTCCCGGCCAGAACCGCACCAACGACGGCAAAGCCAATATAGGCGGCGAACACGCGCGGCTTGACCAGCGCCCAGACCGCGACCGCCGCCGGAATGCAGCTCACGCCGCCGGCCACGACAAAGGACATCGCGGCGCCCTGGCTCATCCCCTGTTCCAGCAGTCCGGCCACCAGCGGCACCGCACCGTAGCCGTTGAGATAGGTGGGCGCACCGATCACCGCGCCCAGAACGATCGGTCCGATCCCCTCGCCACCCAGCCAGTGCCCGACCAGATCGGCCGGCACGTAACGCAGCATCAGCGCCTCGAGCAGATAGGCCAGCATCAGCCACTTGCCGAGGAACAGAAGGTTCTCGACCGCCGAGGCGCGGAAGGTCGCGCGGCGCGCACGCTCGCCCCAGAAACGCCAGACCGGGCGGCCGGACAGGGGTGCATCGTCATCGCAGCACGACGAGGACGAACAGGATTTCCGGGGGGCGTGTTTCAGCGGATCGGCGAACAGCGCGCTTTTTGCAAATGCGCGCACCGTGAAGCCGCCGAACAGCCCCAGCCCTACCGCCACCACGGTCTTGCCGATGGCGAAATCCAGCCCCAGGGCCCCCGCCGTGACCGCGAACATGCCCGGGTCCATCAGCGGCGAGGCCAGCCAGAACGCCATCACCGCCGACAGGGGCGCGCCCACCGCCAGAAGGGCCGCGATGAACGGAATCACCTGGCAGGAACAGAACGGCGACAGCCCGCCCACCAGCGCGGCCAGCAGGATCATGCGAACCTCGCGCCCCTCGAAGGCGCGCGACAGCAGCGTCTCGGCCCCGCTGGCATTCATGTAGGCGACCGCGGTGACCGCGATCAGGATGTAGGGCAGCGTGCGCAGAAACGCTTCGGCGGCGAAGGTCACAAGCGCGCCTGCCTCGTCCGGCACGGACACCGCCAGGGCCAGCGGAATCGCCGCCACCGCAAACCATGCCCAATCGGGCTTCCACCGGCGCCAGAGCGGCAATGTTGTAGATGTGTCAGCCATTGGTCGATTCCTTGCGGGTTTCAGCACAGTCGGCGCAGCATTCGGACAAGAGATAGGCCGAGATGGTGCGCATCGTTTCCATGTCCGCTGCACCACAGATGATCGAGCGGCCGCGCCGCTCCTGCGTGACCAGCCCGGCGGCGGCGAGGATTTTCAGATGATGGGTGAGCGTCGAGCCGGTGATGCCGGTGCGCGCGCCAAGCTCGCCGATCGCCAGCCCCTCGGGCCCGGCGCGCACCAGGCAGCGCACCACTTCGAGGCGTTGTTCCGAGCCAAGGGCGGCAAAGGTCGACGCCGCGACGGCGACCGGCAGGCAGGTGTCGGGTGTGTCATGTTTCATGATTCGAGAATTATCGAAATGATCCCGTCCACGCAAGATATTTCGACATTCATCGAAATGATCGCGGTTGCACCCTGCCCGCCCACACCTATCTTTCTGCCATGACCGACCTCGCCGCCCGGATCGCCGCCTGCCGCCTCTGCGCCGACCGTTTCGCGGCGACCCGCACGGCGCATGGCCCGCGCCCGGTTGCGTGGTTCGCGCCGACCGCGCGCATTCGCGTCATCGGCCAAGCGCCGGGGATGCGGGTGCATGAAACGGGCCTGCCGTTCAACGACGCCTCCGGCGACCGCTTGCGCGACTGGATGGGGATCGACCGCGCCACATTCTACGACAAGAGCCGCATCGCGATCACCCCGATGGCCTTCTGCTTTCCCGGCTACGACGCGCGCGGCTCCGACCTGCCGCCGCCGAAAATCTGTGCCACGACATGGCACGACGCGGTCGACGCGGCGCTTGCCGAAACCCGCCTGACGCTGATCATCGGGGCGCATGCCCAGCGCCGCTACCTCGCCACGCGCGCGCCGGTGACCGAGACCGTCGCCGCCTGGCGCGACCATGCGCCCCGCATCTTTCCCTTGCCTCACCCGTCCTGGCGCAATACGGGCTGGCTGAAACGAAACCCGTGGTTCGAGGCCGAGCTTGTGCCGGTGCTGCGGGCAAGCATTGCCGATGAACTGGGAGAAACCCCATGACCAACCCGACCCCGCTCGACCAGGCCCATGCCGCGATGGAGGCTGACGAGTCCGACGACGCCGCCCGGCTGAAATTCTATGAGCGTCTTGCAGACGCCGAATTGTTCCTGCTCCTCAAGGGCGAGGCACAGGGCGAGACGATGGAGCCGGAGCTGCTCGATCTCGAAGCCGAGGACGGTGGCGACCCCGAGCAATACGCGCTGGTGTTCGACAACGAGGACCGGCTGGGCGCCTTTGCCGCCGATCACAAATCCGACGCGATGCCCTATGCCGCCCTGCCCGGCCGGGTGATCGCCACCATGCTCAAGGGCCAGAAGATCGGGCTGGCGCTGAACCTCGGCGTCGCACCCTCGTCGATCCTGGTGCCGGATGCCGCGCTCGACTGGCTGGCCGACACGTTGGCCGCCGCGCCCGAGGACGGCGGTGAACGCCAGTTGATCGGCATCGACACGCCGCTGGGCCTGCCCGACGCGCTGATTCAGGGGCTGGAGGAAAAGCTGGTCAACGCGGTTGGCCTCGCCTCGCACGCGGTTTTCGCCAAGGGCAAGTTCTCCGACGACAGCGAAGGCTGGCTGCTGGCGTTCATCGACGCGGCCCCGGGGGCCGAACCGGCGCTGGCCCGGGCCACGCAGGAGGCGCTGGTGTTTTCCGGCACCGATCTTGCGACGGTCGATGTCGCCTTCTTCTCGTCGGGCGATCCGATCTGCGAGCATCTCGACCACCTGGGGCTGCGCTACGACTTCCCCGATCCCGAGGCCGAGGAGCGCGACGACGACGGGGCTGTGACCCGCGCACCGGGCAGCGATCCGTCCAAGCCGCCGATCCTGAAGCACTGAGGCGCAGGGCAAACGGCACATTCGCCACCGTCGCTTGAACAATTCCGACTATCGAAACACGAAAGGCCCCGTTTCCGGGGCCTTTTTCATCACTTTTCCGACAATCTCCGAAACGCGTCAGTCGTCCTTGGCCGCCGTCTTCTTCGCCAGTTTCGCCGCCGCCTCTTCCAGCGCCACGATCCGGGCCTTCAGCGCCTCGTTCTCTTCGCGGGCCTTCTGCGCCATTGCGCGCACCGCGTCGAACTCGTCGCGGGTGACAAGGTCGCGGTCGGCAAGCCAGCGGTCCATCCAGCTTTTCATTGCCGTCTCGGCCTCGTCCTTCGCGCCCTGGGCCACGCCCATCGCGTTGGTCATCAGCTGAGAAATATCCTCGAACACCTTGTTGCGGGTCTGCATGTGGGCCTCCAAAACGCTACCCCGCCAATATGGGTGATCGCGCGCGTCAGCACAAGGTTGACAGCCCCGCCGCCCCGGCCCAACAAGTGGCCATGTTCGCCGCGATCCCCTTCCCCGATATCTCGCCCGAGGTGTTTTCCTTCGACCTCGGAAGCTTCCATTTCGCTGTGCGCTGGTATGCGCTTGGCTACATCGCGGGCATCGTCATTGCCTGGGTGATCATCGCCCGCGCCCTGCGCACGCCCCGGCTGTGGGACGGCGAGCCGCCGATGACCCGCGATCAGCTCGAGGCGATGGTGACATGGATGGTGGTCGGCATCATCCTTGGCGGGCGACTGGGATATGTGCTGTTCTACCAGCCGGCCTATTACCTGTCGCACCCGCTGGAGATCCTCGCGGTCTGGACCGGCGGCATGGCGTTTCACGGCGGCTTTCTCGGCGTCCTGATCGCGGCCTGGCTGTTCGCCCGCAAGCACGGGCTGCGCCTGATCCGCATTTTCGACCTGCTTGCGCTGTCCACCGCGCCGGCCTTTGCGCTGGTCAGGATCACCAATTTCATCAACGCCGAGCTTTGGGGGCGTCCGACCACCATGCCCTGGGGCGTGATCTTTCCCGGCGCGGCGGCGCAAGACTGCCCCGGCTTCGACCTGCCCTGCGCGCGCCATCCGTCGCAGCTCTACGAAGCGGCTCTGGAGGGCGTGGTGCTGGCGGGTATCCTGCTCTACCTCGGCTGGCGGCGCGGCTGGCTGAAGCGGCCCGGCCTGCTGACCGGCGTCTTCTCCATCGGCTACGGGATGGCCCGGTTTTCGGTCGAGTTCTTTCGCCAGGCCGACGCCCAGTTCGTCACGCCGGACAACCCGTGGGGCCATGTCTTTCTCGGCATGACGATGGGACAGATCCTGACCCTGCCGATGATCGTGGCCGGGGCGGCCGTGCTGGTCTGGGCGCGGCGGCGGGCATGACCCTGCGCGACCTTCTTGTCGCTCGTATCCGCGCGGGCGGGCCGATGCCGGTGTCGGATTACATGGCCGAATGTCTGCTGCACCCCAGGCACGGCTACTACACCACCCGCGACCCGCTGGGAGCGACAGGCGATTTCACCACCGCGCCCGAGATCAGCCAGATGTTCGGCGAGTTGGTCGGGCTGGCGCTGGCGCAGGCGTGGCTGGACCAGGGCGCGCCGGCGGCTTTCACGCTGGCCGAGCCCGGCCCCGGGCGCGGCACCCTGATGGCCGACCTCCTGCGCGCCACCGCAAGCGTGCCGGGCTTTCACGACGCGGCACGGATCGTGCTCATCGAAGCCTCGCCCACCCTGCGCGAGGCGCAGCGCGCGCGGCTGGCAGGCTCGCCCATCGCGTTTGCCGACAGCGTGCACGACCTGCCCGAGGCCCCGCTGTTTCTGGTCGCCAACGAGTTCTTCGACGCCCTGCCGATTCGCCAGTTCACCCGCGAAGGCGATCACTGGCGCGAGCGTCAGGTGGGGCTGCGCGACGGCGCGCTGGCCTTCGGGCTTGGCGGCCCGACCGCGCCCGCAGCGCTGGCCGGGCGTGACGACACGCGCGACGGCGACCTGGTCGAGACCTGCCCGCAGGGGCAAACCGCGATGGAGGCCATCGCCAGCCGCATCGCCGCCCACGGCGGGGCCGCGCTGGTCGTGGATTACGGCGACTGGCGCTCGCTCGGCGATACGCTGCAAGCCCTGCGCGACCACAAGCCCGAAGACCCGCTGGCCAACCCCGGCGAGGCTGACCTGACCGCGCATGTCGACTTCGAGGCGCTGGCCGCTGCCGCCCCCGGCCTGACCCATTCGCGCCTGACGCCGCAGGGGGTGTTCCTGGAGCGTCTTGGCCTAACCCAGCGCGCGCAGGTTCTGGCGCGGGGGTTGGACGGCGACGTGCTCGACAACCACATCGCCGCCCATCGCCGCTTGACGCACCCGCAGGAAATGGGAACGCTGTTCAAGTGCCTCGGCTTTGTGCCCGAGGGTGCCGCGATGCTGCCCGGATTGGAAACATGACGCTGGAAATCATCACCGCCGACGTGCTCGCACCGATCCGCCACGGGTTCTTCACCCGGCGCGGCGGGGCGTCCTCGGGGGTCTATTCCGGGCTGAACTGCGGCGGCGGATCGGACGACCAGAACGATGCGGTCGAGATCAACCGCAACCGCGTTGCCGACGCGCTGGGGCTTTCCAGCCGCGATCTGGTCACCGTGCACCAGGTGCATTCGCCCGACGTGGTCGAGGTTTCGGGGCCGCTTGAGGGCGCGCGCCCGAGGGCCGACGCGCTGGTCACCGCAACCCCGGGCGTTGCGCTGGCGATCCTGACCGCCGATTGCGGCCCGGTGCTGTTCGCCGACCACGAGGCCGGGGTGATCGGTGCCGCCCATGCCGGCTGGCAAGGGGCGCTCGACGGCGTGCTCGAGGCGACGATCGAGGCGATGGAGCACCTTGGCGCGGATCGCGAGGACATCACCGCCGTGGTCGGCCCCACGATTTCGCAGGCCGCCTACGAGGTAGGGCCGGAATTTGTCGAGCGATTTTTCGACGAATCCCCGGAGAACGGCCGTTTTTTCGCCGGCGGCACCGGCGACCGGGCGCAGTTCGACCTGCCCGGTTATTGCCTTTACCGGCTGCGCGCCGCCGGGGTAGATCACGCGGAATGGACGCGTCATTGCACCTATTCCGATGCCGACAGGTTCTATTCCTATCGCCGCTCGGTGCACCTGCGCGAAGCCGACTATGGCCGCTTGATCTCGGCCATCCGGCTTTAGGCGCGCGCCCCGCTCTTTTCGCGCCTTCGCCAAATCATCGCCCGATTTCGCATCCATCCTTGAGGCCGAACACCCGCAAGGGTCTGAAAACAGGAAAGGTCAGTAACGATGAGCCGACGCCGCTGGATGAAATCCGTGATCGAAACCGCCGACAGCAACGACATCGCGATGCCCTGGGCCCGTGGCAGCCGTCGCGCGCGCTGGAAATCGGCGGCCCGCAAGCGCGCCCACGCCGCCTGATCCGACATTTCCGCAAGACAACTCCGCCCTGTTTGGGGCGGAGTTTGCATTTCTGCGGATAGCTTTGCGAAAATATCGCTACGTCAGCTCGCAGCGCTCACCCGTGCCTCAAGAACGTCAAAGGGCACGCCGGGTTCGTCCTTGGCATCGCGGATCACCAGCGAGGTCTTGACGCTGGCGACGTTCCTGGCCGCCGTCAATTCGCCGGTCAGGAAGCTCTGGAAGCTCGACAGGTCCGGCGCCACGCATTTCAGGATGAAATCGACCTCGCCGTTCAGCATGTGACACTCGCGCACCAGCGGCCATTCGCGGCACTGCGCCTCGAATCTCGACAGATCGGCCTCGGCCTGGCTCTGCAACCCGACCATGGCGAACACCTGAACCTCGAAGCCCAGCTTGCGCGCGTCCACATCGGCGTGATAGCCCCGGATATACCCGGCCTCTTCCAGCGTGCGCACCCGGCGCAGGCAGGGCGGTGCCGAGATGCCGACCCGCTTGGCCAGTTCGACGTTGGTCATCCGCCCGTCGGCCTGCAACTCGGCCAGGATCATGCGGTCGATCGGGTCTAACTTGGAACTCGACATCGGATATCCTCTTGAAAGTTGCGCGAACACTATCCCGCCGCGCAGCGATGCGCAATTATCTTTCAACTGCGCGCAATTAAGTTTCTCGATCACCCGATGGGCGGGCGGCTTTGACAGCATGTCGCAAGGGGTTTCGGCGCCGGCGACGCTCGCCTATATCGGTGACAACAGCAGATTTGAAGGATAATCCGATGTCCGAAACACGTCATACCAAGGTTCTCATCGTCGGCTCCGGCCCTGCCGGCTACACCGCCGCCGTCTATGCCGCGCGCGCCATGCTCGAGCCGGTGCTGGTGCAGGGGATGGAGCCCGGCGGCCAGTTGACCACCACCACCGAGGTCGAGAACTATCCCGGCTTCACCGAGATCCAGGGCCCGGAACTGATGACCAACATGGAGGCCCACGCCAAGGCTATGGGCGCCGAGGTGATCTCCGACATCATCACCGAGCTTGACCTGCAAAACCGCCCCTTTACCGCCAAGGGCGACAGCGGCACCACCTATACCGCCGATGCCGTCATCCTGGCCACCGGGGCGCGCGCCAAGTGGCTGGGGCTGCCCAGCGAGGACAAGTTCAAGGGCTTCGGCGTGTCGGCCTGCGCCACCTGCGACGGGTTCTTCTATCGCGGCAAGCCGATCGTCGTGATCGGCGGCGGCAACACCGCCGTGGAAGAGGCGCTGTTTCTGACCAATTTCGGCTCCAAGGTCACCCTGATCCACCGCCGGGACGAGTTGCGCGCCGAGAAGATCCTGATCGACCGGCTGATGAAGAACCCCAAGGTCGAGATTCTTTGGGATCACGTGCTGGAGGAAGTGGTCGGCACCGACACGCCGATGGGCGTGACCGGCGTGCGCGCGAAACACGTCAAGACCGGCGAGATTACCGAAGTGCCCGCAGATGGCGTCTTCATCGCCATCGGGCACGCCCCGGCGTCGGAACTGGTCAAGGACCAGCTCGAGCTGCACCACGGCGGCTACGTGACTGTCGAACCGGGCTCGACCCGCACCTCGATCCCCGGCGTCTTTGCCGCGGGCGACCTGACCGACCACATCTATCGCCAGGCGGTCACCTCGGCGGGCATGGGCTGCATGGCCGCGCTCGATGCCGAGAAGTATATCGCCGAGCTTGACCTCGATGCGGGGACCCCGGCCGCGGATGTGCCAGGCAAGGCGGTGGCGGCGGGGTGAACCCCGGCACCGGAAGATCCCGAGAGACTTGAAACCGCCCGGCGCACACGCGCCGGGCTTTTTCGACACCGATCCGCGAAATCCCCGCTGTGGCGCTTGAATTCGGCCACATTCGCGGCGTAGATGCGCGCAAAATAACGGCTCCGCCGAGCAGCAGTCCCGAAGGCCATGTTCATGATCCCATCAAACCTCACCCCGATCCCCGAGCTTTATGTCTCCTACGAGAGCGCCCAGAAACTGAAGGTGGAGGCGGCCGATCTGGTCAGTTGGGACCTCACGCCGCGCCAGATCTGCGACCTGGAACTGTTGATGAACGGTGGTTTCAACCCGCTCAAGGGGTTCCTGACCCGTGCCGATTACGACAGCGTTCTCAAGGACATGCGCCTTGCCGACGGCACGCTCTGGCCGATGCCGATCACGCTGGATGTCTCCGAGGCGTTCGCCGCCGGTCTGGAAGAGGGCCAGGACATCGCCCTGCGCGACCAGGAGGGCGTGATCCTCGCCACCATGACCGTCACCGACAACTGGACCCCGGACAAATCGCACGAGGCCACCGCCGTGTTCGGTGCCGACGATGATGCGCATCCGGCGGTGAACTACCTGCACAACCAGGCGGGCAAGGTCTATCTCGGCGGGCCAATCACCGGCATCCAGCAGCCGGTGCACTACGATTTCAAGGGACGCCGCGACACGCCGAACGAACTGCGCGCGTTTTTTCGCAAGATGGGCTGGCGCCGGGTGGTGGCGTTCCAGACCCGCAACCCGCTGCACCGCGCGCACCAGGAACTGACCTTCCGCGCCGCCAAGGAGGCGCAGGCCAACCTGTTGATTCACCCGGTCGTCGGCATGACCAAGCCGGGTGACGTCGATCACTTCACCCGCGTGCGCTGCTATGAGGCGGTGCTGGACAAATACCCCTTGTCGACCACCACGATGAGCCTTCTGAACCTCGCCATGCGCATGGCCGGCCCGCGCGAGGCACTCTGGCACGCCCTGATCCGCGCCAACCACGGCTGCACCCACTTCATTGTCGGGCGCGACCATGCCGGGCCGGGCAAGAACAGCCAGGGGGTCGATTTCTACGGCCCCTACGAGGCCCAGGACATGGTGCGCAAGTACCAGGACGAGATCGGCATCGAGATGGTCGATTTCAAACACATGGTCTATGTCCAGGAACGCGCCCAATACGAGCCCGCCGACGAGATCGAGGAGGGCGTGACGGTTCTCAACATCTCCGGCACCGAGTTGCGCCGCCGTCTGGCCGAGGGGCTGGAAATCCCCGAATGGTTCTCGTTCCCCGAGGTTGTGGCCGAACTCAGGCGCACGCGGCCGCCGCGCTCGAAACAGGGTTTTACGGTGTTCTTCACCGGCTTTTCCGGCTCGGGCAAATCGACCATCGCCAACGCGTTGATGGTCAAGCTGATGGAGATGGGTGGGCGTCCCGTTACGCTGCTCGACGGCGACATCGTGCGCAAGAACCTGTCGTCGGAACTGGGCTTTTCCAAGGAGCACCGCGACCTGAACATCCGCCGGATCGGTTATGTCGCCTCCGAGATCACCAAGAACGGCGGCATCGCGCTCTGCGCCCCGATCGCGCCCTATGCCGCCACACGGCGCGCGGTGCGCGAGGAGATCGAGCAATTCGGCGCCTTCCTCGAGGTTCACGTCGCCACCTCGCTCGAGGAATGCGAACGGCGCGACCGCAAGGGGCTTTACAAGCTGGCGCGCGAGGGCAAGATCAAGGAATTCACGGGGATTTCAGACCCCTATGACGTGCCCGAGAACCCGGAACTGCGGGTCGAGACGGAAAACGTCGATGTCGACAACTGCGCCCACCAGGTCATTCTCAAGCTGGAAAGCATGGGGCTGATCGCGGGCTGAAGAACGACCAACAGCGGCCCTCATTCGGGCCGCCGCAATCGTTCGCGGTCAATTCATCCGCTCAGTGCACCGTCACCGGCGCGAAATCGTTCTGCCGCGCCAGCACGAAGGCCATGTGCCGGTCGCGCACCAGCGCCAGCCGTTCGCCTTCGGCGGTGTGCACCGCATAGAGCTTTTTCAGCCCGCCGACCTGGCTGCGCACCTCGTCGGGGAGCTCGGCCACGTCCACTTCGCGGACATAGACGATCCGGTCTTCGCTTTCGGGCAGGGCTTCGTATTTGACATCCATAGCTCGCTCTCCTTCCTCACCTGAGGCCAGTGGACCTGTGGGGCAGCATCCTGCTCACCCCTTGCGGATCTGGATGGTCTGAACGACCGTGTTGGGCTCCGCCCGCTCCAGATCGATGTGCAGAAGTCCGTTTTCAGTGGCGGCGCCGATCACTTCGACGCCATCGGCCAGGACAAAGCTCTTCATGAACTGCCGTCCGGCGATCCCACGGTGCAGAAAGATGCGATCGTCATCCTTGTCCGAATTCCGACCCCGCACCACGAGCTTGCGGTCTTCCACGGTGATCGACAGATCGTCGTCCGAGAACCCGGCCACGGCCAGCGTGATCCGGTATGCACGGTCGCTCACCTGTTCGATGTTGAACGGCGGATAGCCTTCGGTGCCGCTTTTCGCGGCCTGTTCGACCATCCGTTCCAATTGCTCGAACCCAAGCAGGAACGGGCGCGACCCCAGCGTCATTTTCGTCATTCACACGTCCTTCTCAAAAGCGACCTGTCGTCAGGGCCCCGATTCCGGCGACCCGTGGCTGAAATATGGGGGTGCGACCCCGATGTCGCAAGAGGCGCGAAGGGCTTGGAGCAAACCCGACGAGGGGGTAGATTGGCGCATCCAGGGGGCAAACGGGGCCAGCGCCGATGAGCAATGCCGAAGAGATGAAGTCCGAAGAGGTGCTGCGCGTCGAGCTTGAGGTGTTCCGCCGCGAGCACCGCGACCTCGACGAGGCGATCACCGCGCTGGTCGAGCGCGGCACCTCCGACCAGGTCACGATCCGGCGGCTGAAAAAGCAGAAACTCGCCCTCAAGGACAAGATCACGCGGATCGAGGACAAACTGACCCCCGACATCATCGCCTGATCCGATTGCAAGGCGAGGCGATCCCGCCTAGAACGCGCATTCCCGACAGCGGGCCCGACAGCGAGGCGCATATGTCCGACGTGAAAGTAGGTATCATCATGGGCAGCCAGTCCGACTGGCCGACCCTGCGCGAAGCGGCCACGGTGCTGGATGAGCTGGGCGTGGCCTACGAGGCCCGCATCGTCTCGGCCCACCGCACCCCGGACCGGCTGTGGGACTATGGCAAGACCGCCGCCGAACGCGGCCTCATGGCGATCATCGCTGGCGCCGGGGGGGCGGCGCATCTGCCCGGCATGATGGCCTCGAAAACCCGCGTGCCCGTGATCGGCGTGCCGGTCCAGACCCGCGCGCTGGGTGGTGTCGACAGCCTCTATTCCATCGTCCAGATGCCCAAGGGATTCCCCGTCGCCACCATGGCGATCGGCGCGGCGGGTGCCGCCAATGCGGGCCTGATGGCCGCCGCGATCCTGGCACTGACCGATCCGGCGCTGGCCGAACGGCTCGATGCCTGGCGCGCCGCGCTCTCGGCCTCGATCCCCGAGGAGCCAAGCGATGACTAGGCCGCTCGCCCCCGGAGCCTGCGTCGGCGTTCTTGGTGGCGGTCAGTTGGGCCGGATGCTGGCGGTCGCCGCGTCGCGCCTGGGCCTGCGCTGCCATATCTATGAGCCGGGCGCGATGCCGCCCGCCGGCGATGTCGCCCACCGCGTCACCACCGCACCCTATGACGACACCGAGGCTCTGACCGCCTTCGCCGAGAGCGTCGATGTCATCACCTACGAGTTCGAGAACATCCCTACCAGGGCGCTCGACCTGCTCGAGACCCTGCGCCCGGTCCGCCCGGGCCGCCGCGCGCTGGCGGTCAGCCAGGACCGGCTGACGGAAAAGGCGTTTCTCGCCGGGCTTGGCCTGAACGTCGCCCCCTATGCCGCCGTCGACGATGCCGTCGACCTTGCCGAGGCATTGGACGAGATCGGCGTTCCCGCCATCCTCAAGACGCGGCGGCTGGGCTATGACGGCAAGGGCCAGGTGCGCCTGTCCTCGTCCGCCGAGGCCGAGGCGGCGCTGGCGGCAATGAACGATGCCCCGGCGATCCTCGAAGGGCACATCGACTTCAGCCACGAGGTCAGCGTCATCGCCGCCCGGGCGCTGGATGGGCAGGTCGCCTGTTTCGATCCCGGCGAGAACGAGCACAAGGGCGGCATCCTCGCCACCACCACCGTTCCCGCGCGGCTGTCGGCGGCGCAGCGCACCGATGCGGTGCTTCTGGCCGGCCGTATCCTGAACGCGCTCAACTACGTCGGCGTGTTGGGGGTAGAGCTGTTCGTAACGCCCGGCGGCCTCATCGTGAACGAGATCGCGCCGCGGGTGCACAACTCGGGCCACTGGACGCAGAACGGCTGCGTGATCGACCAGTTCGAACAGCACATCCGCGCGGTGGCGGGCTGGCCGCTGGGCGACGGCGCACGGCACGCGAACGTGACGATGGAAAACCTGATCGGCGACGATATCGAGCGCGTCCCTGTCCTTGCCGCCGACCCGGCGAACGCACTGCACCTCTACGGCAAGACCGAGGCCCGCGCGGGCCGAAAGATGGGCCACGTGAACCGCATCACCGGCCCCGCCGGCGGCTGATCCCGCCCGCGTGTGCGCCAAGGAAATACCGCGCCGAAGCGTGAAAAGTTCTATTCCCGACGCCGCATAGCCGTGAAACCGCGATGGAATTGCGCGATTCCTGCAACCCGGCTCAACGATACCCGGCTTCGCGCGCGATCTGGTCGAGCACATCGGCCAGCGTCAGATTGTGGTCGAACCGGCCAGCTCGGATGAACTGGACCACCTGCGCGATCACCAGCGGATTGACCATCATGAAGGTATGCGTGACCGGCAGCACGATATGGTCGGCCATGCCGGCGATCTTGGTCGACTCGACCGACACCTTGCCATCGTCCTCGCCCTCGATCATCGACGAGAACACCGGGTTCAGCGACCGGTTGCCGGCGATGACCCCCAGTTCGTAGGCCGGCAGTCCGGCGGTGTTGGGCAGCGTTCCCGGCCCGGTGCCCAGTTCCGTCCCGGCCGGACCCATCAGCCATTCGAACGGCTCGAAATCACCCAGGTTGAAGTCACGGAACTCATCGACCAGTTGCGAGCCGTGGTTCGGTGGCGCCAGCATCACCACCCGGCCCATTCGCGCCGGCCGAAAATCGTTGAGCCAGATTCGCGCGAGGATGCCGCCCATCGAGTGGGTGACGAAATGCACCCGCTCTTCGGCGCCGCAGCGCTCGACCGCAGGCGGCACGGCCATCGCCACCAGATCCTCGATCCGGGCCTCGGTCGAGGGATAGCCGTCATTGACGACGCGATAGCCCAATTCCTTGAGGGTCTCCTCCATCACCGTCATCGAGGCGGGCGAACGCGCCAGCCCATGCAACAGCACCACGCAATCGGCGAGCGCCGGCAGCGGCAACAGCGTCAGGACCAGGGCAAGGGTGAAGCGTCGCATGATATCAGGATACTCCGAGGGGCGGGACGTTACGAGGCCCCAGTTGCAAAGCGGCGCCACGCGGCGGCGCGGCGCCAAGGCCGGGCCGGGGCGAAGCCCGGCCCGAACCCGGACAGCTTACGCCTGTTCGACGCGGAAGGCCGGCCCGAACATCCGCACCACCAGCGCGCCCGCGCCGACGAAGAAGATCGCCATCATGGCCAGCCAGCCCAGCCACGGCACCAGCGCCACCGCGCCCGCGATCGCCGCACCGGCAAAGGCCGCGATGGCGCGATCCGCAATCGTGGCGGGCTCGCCGCGCCCGGCCACCCCGGTCGCCCAGACGCCCAGCACATAGGCGCCGACCACATAGCCGCCCACCCCCAGAAGGATCGCGGCGATCAGCGACACCGGCACCAGCACGATGCCGATCCCGGTCATCGCCAGGAACAGCATCGACCCGACCAGGGTCGACAGGCCGAGAAAACCGAGCCACAGGCTGCGCACCGGGCGGTTCAGCGCCTTCTGGCGCAACTCGGCGACGTAATTCGGGGCCAGTGCTGCAAAGGCCGTGCCCAGCAACCCGACCACCACCACGCCGCCGACCCAGCCCTTCAGCCGCGCAAAGAAGCCCGGCCGCTGCATCCCTTCGGCGCCCTCGAATTCGCTCATATCGTGCCGTTCGATCCGGTCGGCGGATGCCACCCGTTCGGGCACCTCGACGGCGGCGGGATCGTTGGCATAGATATGCAGTGTTCCGCCGACGCGGGCCGCCTCGCCCCATTCGACGGTCTCGGCGGCCAGCGCCAGGTCACCGGCGATGGCGGCGTCGATCTCGACCTCCTGCCCGGCCAGAACGGCGTTGCCCGCGACCGGCGCGCTCAATTCGATATTGGAGCCGATGGCGCGCAGGTTGCCGGAGACCGGGGCGCCGATGCTCAGCGTCTCGCCCGAGACCGAGGCATTGCCGCCGACCGCGCCGGTCACGTCGACATCGGCCCCGGCGGCATAGAGGTTCTGCCCGACATCGGCATCCAGCGTCACGTAGCGCCCCGCCATATGGGCCGACCCGGTGATATCGGCACGGGCCTTGACGTTGTAGCCGGCGATGAACAGATCGCCGTCGATTTCGCTGGTGGCCGTGACGGTGCGCCCGGCGGCGTAACTGTCGCCGCCAAAGCTCCAGGCCGACGCAGCGTCATCCGCCAGCGCCGGTGCCGCCAGTGCCGCGAACAAAAGCGGATAAAGGAATTTCAACATGGGACCCCCTCGATCATGAAATGTTGCTCGGATTAACATAGGTAGCGGTCACACCAATGTTAAGGGCGCGTGATGATTTGCCGCCGCGTGCTCGTCACGCCTTTGTCGCGCGCTTGGGCGTCGCGTTCAAGACGACGCCTCGACACCTGTTCCGGCCACAGTCCGGGCAGCCTCGGCCCCGCCACCTGAACCGCGTGCAAGAACATGCCCGGCGGCATCTGCCGCCATCGCCGCCATGCCGCGCGGGTTCAGCGGATAGACCCGCAGCGACGTGGCCGGGATCGCCTTGTCGGTCCAGGTGCGCTTGAACCCGTCCTGCCGACCCTGAAAGTCGAACCGGTTCAGCCCCCGTTCGGCACAATGCCGGATCAGGTGGTATTGCATGAGGATTCCCGGCCCGTATCTGCGGAACTCCGGGGCATAACCGGTCTTGTAGGCCCAGTAGACGCCGCCGTGGATCTCGCCCAAGCTCATCGCCAGGGCCGCGCCGTCGAGGGTGAGAAAGGTGACGTGCAACCGGCCGTGCCGGGCGAGCGCGCGCGTATAGGTGCGATAGAAGGCGGCCTGCCGCGTGTCTTCGGCCAGCGCGATGCCGGTGGCACGCTTCCAGCCCAGCGCCTCGACCGCGACGGCGCGCTCCACCACGGCGTGCACCTCATTCTCCGTCGGGGTCAGGAACTCCAACCGCAGATCTCCCAGGGCACGCAACTGTCGCTCGCGCCGGCGGATCGACGTGGTCATGCTCCTGGGCACATGGCAGGCCGGATCGGACCAGCTTGCGTCAAGCTCGATGAACGGCCAGAGCGGTGTCGCCAGGGGCTTGGTCACCACCACCGCCCGGCCAGGACGCCCGGCCTCGAGGTGGTGGCGCAGGCGCGATCCGGTCGGGACATGGCCGAGATTGACCGGGTAGCCGAAGCGCAGAACACCACGGGCCAGTGCCGCCATGGCATCGTCATCGGCGCAGGCCACCGACACGCCGCCGCCCTCGTTGCCGGCAAAGAAGTGCCGCCCAGCCAACCCGGGAAGGCGCACCAGCGGCAAGACCGCACGGGGTGCGGCAGGGTCTCCGACCACCAGCGCCCGCGCACCATCCGCCACGCCATAGGCGCGCGCCGAACAATCGACCCACAGCCGCAGCGACATCGGGCTGCGGCTCGTGCCAGGCGCGACCGCATCCCAGACCTCGGGCGGGACCGCGGACAGCGGAACGGATTTTGCGACCGGGGCATTCATGGCGGCTATGTCTGTCTGTGGGGTCATCGCGGGAGTTCGCGCGACCATAGCACCGCGCCAACAAAAGAAAACCTTGCGCCAGGCCACCGGCCCCAAAACAGAAAAGGGGCCGCGTGAGCGACCCCTTTCCGATGTCATGTGCCGGGTGGCTTACATCATGCCGCCCATGCCGCCCATGCCGCCCATGTCGGGCATGCCGCCGCCGCCGGAGCCTTGTTTCTCCGGCTTGTCGGCCACCATCGCTTCGGTGGTGATCAGCAGGCCGGCGATCGAGGCCGCGTCTTCCAGGGCGGTGCGCACCACCTTGGCCGGGTCGATCACGCCGAACTTGAACATGTCGCCATATTCTTCGGTCTGGGCGTTGAAGCCGAACTTCAGATCGTCCGATTCACGGATCTTGCCGGCAACCACGGCGCCGTCGACGCCCGCGTTCTCGGCGATCTGACGCAGCGGCGCTTCCAGCGCGCGGCGCACGATGCCGATACCGGCGTTCTGATCCGAGTTCTCGCCGGTCAGACCCGCGAGACCCTTGGCACCTTGCACCAGCGACACGCCGCCACCGACGACGATGCCTTCCTGAACCGCGGCGCGGGTCGCGTTGAGCGCGTCGTCGACGCGGTCCTTGCGCTCCTTGACCTCGATCTCGGTCATGCCGCCGACGCGGATCACGGCAACACCGCCGGCCAGCTTGGCCACGCGCTCTTGCAGCTTTTCGCGGTCGTAGTCCGAGGTGGTTTCCTCGATCTGGTTGCGGATCTGGGCCACGCGGGCTTCGATCTCGGCCTTGTCACCGGCGCCATCGACGATGGTGGTGTTGTCCTTGGAGATCTCGATCTTCTTGGCGGTGCCGAGCATGTCCATGGTGACATTCTCGAGCTTCATGCCCAGGTCTTCCGAAATCACCTGGCCGCCGGTCAGGATCGCGATGTCCTGCAGCATGGCCTTGCGGCGATCGCCGAAGCCCGGCGCCTTGACGGCGGCGATCTTCAGGCCACCGCGCAGCTTGTTGACCACCAGGGTCGCGAGCGCTTCGCCCTCGACATCCTCGGCAATGATCAGAAGCGGCTTTTGCGACTGGATCACCTGCTCGAGCAGCGGCACCATTGCCTGCAGCGAGCTGAGCTTCTTCTCGTGCAGAAGCACGTAGCAGTCTTCCAGCTCCGCCAGCATCTTCTCGGGGTTGGTCACGAAGTAGGGCGACAGGTAGCCGCGGTCGAACTGCATGCCTTCGACCACTTCAACCTCGGTCTCCATGCCCTTGTTCTCTTCGACGGTGATGACACCCTCGTTGCCGACCTTCTGCATCGCCTCGGCGATCTGGCGGCCGATCTCGGCCTCGCCGTTGGCGGAGATGGTGCCGACCTGGGCCACTTCGGCCGAGTCGCTGACTTCGCGCGCCGCCGCCTTGATCGAGGCGACCACGTTCGCGGTGGCAAGGTCGATGCCGCGCTTGAGGTCCATCGGGTTCATGCCCGCGGCCACGGCCTTCATGCCTTCGCGCACGATCGCCTGGGCCAGCACGGTGGCGGTGGTGGTGCCGTCGCCGGCCTCGTCATTGGTGCGCGAGGCGACTTCTTTCACCATCTGCGCGCCCATGTTCTCGAACTTGTCTTCCAGCTCGATTTCCTTGGCGACGGTCACGCCGTCCTTGGTGATGCGCGGGGCGCCGAACGACTTGTCGATCACCACGTTGCGGCCCTTCGGACCGAGGGTCACCTTGACCGCGTCTGCAAGGACGTTGACGCCCTTGAGCAGCTTGTTGCGGGCGTCGGTGTTGAACTTGACGTCTTTTGCCATGTTCCTGGCTCCTGTTCTTTGAATGTCGTGAATTGCGGTGCGACGATCAGGCGATGATGCCCATGATGTCGCTTTCCTTCATGATCAGCAGTTCCTTGCCGTCGAGCGTGACCTCGGTGCCCGACCACTTGCCGAACAGAACCTTGTCGCCCTTCTTCACATCCATCTCGATGCGGTCGCCGTCTTCGTCACGGGCGCCGGCACCCACGGCCACGACCACGCCCTCGGCGGGTTTTTCCTTGGCGCTGTCGGGGATGATCAGCCCGCCAGCGGTTTTCTCTTCGCTTTCGACGCGCTCGACCAGCACGCGGTCATGCAGGGGAGTAAATGCCATTTCCGAGGCTCCTCAACTCTTTTGGTTGCTTCTGGCACTCACCGAGGGCGAGTGCTAACGGCGCATAGCTAGGCAGATGCAAATGGGCTGTCAACAGGCGGGGCCGGATATTTTTTTTGCGTCGGCGCTGCGGCGCTCAGCCCGCGTCCGGCTCGATCGGCTCGATCAGCTCCGGGCCCTCGGCGCGGTTGGAATTCACCGCAGTCGAAACCCGGTGCAGCGCAAGCACATCCTCGTCCGGCGCCACCATCAGCGCCGCCGCCCCGTGCCCCGCCTCGCCCAGCCAGAGCGGCCAGTCGGATTGCTCGATCACCACCGGAATCCGGTGATGAATGGCCGACATGGCCGCGTTGGCAGAGGTGGTCAGGATGGCGAAGGTGGAAAGGCGGTCTTCGCCCCAGTCCTGCCAGATGCCGGCCAGCACCAGCGGCTGGCCATCGGCGCGGCGGCAATACCACGGCAGGCGGGCCTCGTCGGTGCGGTGCCATTCGTAAAAGCCCGACACCGGAACCAGGCAGCGGCGCTGGCGGCAGGCCTGCCGGAAAGCCGGTTTCTCGGCCACGGTCTCGGCCCGGGCATTGATCAGAAGCGGCCCGTCGGTCGGGCTGTCATACCAATGCGGAACGAACCCCCAGCGCATTGCGCGCAACCGCCGGGCCGGGTCCTGCCCGGGATCGGCGGTGACCACCGCGACCTGCTGGGTGGGGCAGATGTTGTAGTCCGGCACCGGCGGCAGATCGTTGCCCGGCACCGCCGCGAACAGCCGCGCGACCGCATCATGTGGCAAGGTGTTGGCCATCCGTCCGCACATCCGGCCATGTTCGGGCGGCGCGGCGCGGATTGCAAGCAAACAGGGGGCCGCGGAACGGCCCCCTGCCGATTGATCTGAAAGCAGGCCGCCTTACGGCGTCGGCGCCTTGATGTCTTCGCTCAGGAACTCGTTGGTATAGGCGTCCTCGACGGCGAACGGCTGTTCCAGCGTGAAATACTTCTCGACCAGCTCATAAGAGGCTTCGAGCCCCGCCGGGTCGAGATAGCCAAGCGCGACGGTGCGCGTCGGCTCGGTCGACATCAGCTCTTCGACCCGCAGCCACTGGTCCATCTGCGCCGCGCGGTCGAGGCCGCTGACATCCGCCATCAGCGCGTCGATGCAGGGATCGTGATCGACGGCGCAGGCGTCGAAGGCGCGCTGGGTGATCTCGATGAACTTGGCCACCGTCTCGCGGTTCTCGGCCAGGTATTCGGCATTCACGAAGATCGAGTTGCCATAGGGGTTGATGCCGATGTCACGCCAGGCGACGAAGCCCATGTCATCGCCGATCTCGTTCACCTTCAGGTCATGGCCGTTGTAGAAGTCGCTCATGATGTCGATCCGGCCCGACATCAGGCTGGGCATCTTGGCCTGGGGTGCGATGTTGACGAAGTTCACCGAATCAACGTCGATCCCGACCGCCTGGGCAAAGGCCGGCCACATCACCCGGGCCGCGTCGCCCGGCGGGTTGCCGATGGTATGGCCGGGGAAATCCTCGGGTCCGGTGATGCCGCTGACACTCTTGCGCCAATAGAAGCCCTGCGGCGAGTTGGCATAGACCGCCATGACCGCGACGATATCGGCCCCCTTGCCGCGGGCGATGAACGCGGTGGTCAGATCGGAGACGCCGAGCGCGGATTTGCCGATGGCGATCTGCTGCGCCGAGGCGCCGGAACCCTTGGCGCTCTCGATCTCGAGGTCGATCCCGGCCTCCTCATACCAGCCTTGCTGGCGGGCGTAGTAATAGGGCGAATGGTCCGCGGTCGGAAACCAGTTCAGAACGAACGGGAGCGTTTCGCCGGCCTGGGCCGCGCTGCCAAGGGTTGCCCCGGCAAGGGCGAGCGTGGCGGCGGCGAGGTGTTTTGCGTGATGCATTGGTCTTCCCTGTCTTTGCTGTGGCGAAGCCCCGGTTTTTCGGTGTATTTGCATCGCCGGTGCCGCAAGCTTAGGATCGGCGCTTGAACGAGTCAATATTATCCAACCAGTTGGTTGATACATGAAAACGAACACGGCCCAGAAGAAACCCCGCGGCGGACGCAACAAGAAAAGCGACAGCGAGGACACGCGGCGCGCCCTGCTCGACGCCGCCCGGCGCGAGTTCGCCGCCGGCGGACTCGAAGGCGCGCGGGTCGATCGGATCGCCGCCTCGGCGGGGGTCAACAAGCAGCTCGTCTATCATTATTTCGGCAGCAAGGACGACCTATATGGCGCGGTTCTGATGCAGGCCTACCAGGGCATCCGCGACCGCGAACGCGATCTCGACCTTGCCGGTCTGCCGCCGCTCGAGGCGATGCGGGTGCTGGTCGAGTTCTCGTTCGACTACCTCGACGAAAACCGGGAATTCGTGGCGCTGATCACCGACGAGAACAGCCACCAGGGCCGCCATGTGAAGGAATCCGAAGCGGTCGAGCCGATCAACCGGCCGATCATCGAGTTGATCCGCGAAACCCTGACCCGCGGGGCCGACGACGGGGTGTTCAAACAGGGGCTCGACCCGTTGCAGGTCTATGTCTCGATTGCCGGGCTGTCGTTTTTCTATTTCTCCAACGCGCATACCCTGTCGCGCATTTTCGGGCGCGACCTGCTCGACGCGGGCGCGGTGGCCGAGCGTCGCGCGCATGTGGTCGATTTCGCACTGGATGCCCTGACGCCCTGAAACGGGCACGTTTCCCTTGACACGCGCGGGGCTATTCTCAACAATCAACCAAACGGTTGGTTACATGAGGCGCCCCGATGGCTGACGACAACACCGGCACAACGGCATCGACCGGCGATTTCGTCGCCCCCACGCGCGGCCGCATCGCGATGCGCGCCCTGACCCCGATCGTCGCCTCGCACGGCCTGCTTTTGCTGCTGTGGTTCCTGGCGGCGGAATACGGGGGCATCCCGGCCTTCATCCTGCCTTCGCCCGCCGCGACCGTCCAGACCCTGTTTTCGGACACCTACGCCTGGGGGCTGAATACCTATGTCACCGCCGCCGAGATATTCGTCGGCTACGTCGCCGCCGTGATCTTCGGCATCCTCATGGCGATGATCTTCTACTGGTTTCGGTGGATCAGCATCCTGGTGTTCCCGGTCTTCGTGACCCTCAGCATGGTGCCCAAGGTGGCGCTGGGGCCGCTGTTCGTGGTCTGGTTCAGCTACGGCATGGGCACCAACATCTTCATCGCCTTCGTGATCTCGTTCTTCCCGATCCTGTTGACCACTTGGCGCGGGCTGCGCGAGGTCGAGCCGGAGTTGCTCGAACTGGTCAACGCGCTGAAAGCGTCGCGCTGGCAGGTGTTCACCAAGATCCTGCTGCCGAACTCGCTGCCCTACATCTTCTCGGGCATGAAGGTCGGCAGCATCCTGGCGGTGGCGGGCGCGATCGTGGGCGAATTCATCGCCTCGGAAAACGGGCTGGGCTACCTGATGATCCAGGTGCAGGCGGTGCTGGATACCGCGGCGATGTTCATGGCGGTGATCCTGCTCAGCATCCTCGGCGTGGCGCTTTACCTCGGGATCGTCCTTCTGGAACGGCTGATGGTCGTTCAGGACGCCCGGATCGACTGAGGCAGACCGATGCAACCTGACCTCTGCGAGATGACGGCGGGCGAGCTGGCCGAGGGCTTTCGGCGCCGGGCGTTTTCGCCGGTCGAGGCCGCGTCGGCCTGCCTTGACCGCATCGCCGCTTTCGACGGGGCCATCAACGCCTTCTGCCTGGTCGATGCCGACACCACGCTGGCCCAGGCGCGCGCCGCCGAGGCCCGCTGGCAGGCGGGTGCGCCGCTGGGGCCGCTCAACGGTGTGCCGGTGTCGATCAAGGATCTGCTGCTGACCGATGGCTGGCCGACCCGGCGCGGCTCGACCACCGTGGCCGAGGCCGGCGACTGGACCGAGGACAGCCCGCCGGTGGCGCGGCTGCGCGAGGCCGGGGCGGTTCTGCTGGGCAAGACCACGACGCCGGAGTTTGCCTGGAAAGGCACCACCGACAGCCCGCTGACCGGCATCACCCGCAACCCCTGGAACACCGACTGCACCCCCGGCGGCAGCAGCGGCGGCGCTTCAGCGGCGGTTGCGGCGGGTATGGGGCCGCTGGCGCTGGGCACCGATGCGGGCGGCTCGCTGCGCATCCCGGCTGCGATGTGCGGGCTTTTCACCATCAAGCCGACCGGCGGGCGGGTGCCGTCCTGGCCGCCGACGCCCTACGGCAGTTTCGCGGCCAGCGGGCCGATCAGCTGGTCGGTCGCGGACGCGGCCATGATGCTCGACGTGCTGTCGGGCGCGGACTGGCGCGACCCGGCAGCCCTGCCACCGCAGGGCGCGCGCTTTGCCGACGCTCTGGATCTGCCGACCGGCAGATTGCGGATCGGCTTTTCGCGCGACCTGGGCTTTGCCACGCCCAGCGCCGAGGTCGTCGCGGCAGCCGAGGACGGCGCGCGCCGGCTCGAAGCGCTAGGCCATACCGTCGAGGAGGTCGCCCCGCCCTTTGACGACCCCTCCGTCACCTACGAGACCCTGCGCGCCGGCATGACCGTCGCCGCCTTCGCCTGGGCCGACGAGGACACGCTGGCCGCGATGGACCCCGGCCTTGCCCAGCACATCCGCGAGAGCCGCGAGAGCGCCAACCTCGAGGATTTCCTGCGCGCCGACGCCGAGCGCACCGCGATCGGTCGGGCGATGGGGCGGTTTCATACCGATTTCGACCTGCTCCTCACGCCCGCGCTGGCCACGGGCGGCTTCGAGGTCGGGCGCGACGGCCCCGAGGACTTGCCCACCAGCCGACTGTGGTCGCCCTTCACCTTCCCGTTCAACCTGACCCGCCAGCCCGCCGTCACCCTGCCCTGTGGCCACGACGCGCGCGGCCTGCCGCTGGCCGTGCAACTGGTCGGCCCGCTCTACGGCGAGGACCTCTTGCTCAGGATCAGCCGCGACTATGAGCGCGCCTACCCCTGGAGCCGCGCCCGCGCCAGACCGGCGGCGCGTTCATGAAACACCGAAAGGCCGATGCCGTGAAACAAGACACCCCTCTTCCGCCCCTGCCCGCGACGGTGCCCGATATCGAGACCCTCGAGGAACTCTTGTCGCGCCCCAGCGCCGCGCTGCGACACGAGTTGTGCGGGCTGGACGGCGACATCATGATCCTGGGTGCGGGCGGCAAGATCGGCCCGTCGATGGCCCGGATGGCCAAACGCGCCTGCCCCGACAAGCGGGTGATCGCGGTGGCGCGGTTCTCGGATGCCGCCCTGGCCGATCAACTGGAAGCGGATGGCATTGAGATCATCCGCGCCGACCTGATGGACCGGGCCGCCATCGAGGCGTTGCCGAAAGCGAAAAACGTGATGTTCCTGGCCGGGCAGAAGTTCGGATCGAGCGGCAACCAGGCCGGCACATGGGCGATGAACAGCTACATGCCCGGCATGGTCGCGGACGCCTTCGCAAAGAGCCGCATCGTCGCCTTCTCGACCGGCTGCGTCTATCCCTTCGTGCCCGTGACCTCGGGCGGCGCCGAGGAAAGCCTGCCGCCCGATCCGCCGGGCGAATACGCGCAATCCTGCGTCGGGCGCGAGCGTTTGTTCGAGTATTACTCGCAGAAACACGGCACGCCGGGGCGGCTGTTCCGGCTGAACTATGCCATCGATCTGCGCTATGGCGTGCTGGTCGACATCGCCCAGAAGGTCGCGGCAGGCGAGCCGGTCGATGTCACCATGGGTCATGTCAACGTGATCTGGCAGGGCGACGTGAACGAGATGGCGTTGCGCTGTCTGGCCCATGCCACCACCCCGACCACGCCGATCAACATCAGCGGGCCGGAAACCGTGTCGGTGCGCTGGGCCGCCGAGGCCCTTGGCCGGCGCCTTGGCAAACCCGCCGTCATCACCGGCGCCGAGGCCGACAAGGCCTGGCTGACCAACACCGCCAAGGCCAACGGCCTGTTCGGCTATCCGAGCGTGCCGCTCGATCTCATGATCGACTGGGTGGCCGACTGGATCGCGAACGGGCGCGAGACCCACGGCAAACCGACCAAGTTCGAAGTGCGCGATGGCAATTACTGAGGGCCACACCCAGACCCGGCTGGCCGAGACCGACATCGACGCCGTCATGGCGCTGGTGGCCGAGGCCGGTTGGAACCAGGTCGCCGAGGACTGGCGGCTGATGGCCGGGATCGGCGATGCCGTGGTGCTGCGCGATGCCGGTGGCGCGGTCTGCGCCAGCGCGCTCGCCCTGCCCTACGCGGCCGGGTTCGGCTGGATCAGCATGGTGCTGGTGGCCAAGGCCAGCCGTCGGCGGGGGCTGGCAACGCATCTGCTGGCCGACCGGGTGGCGTGGTTGAAAGCGCGCGGCGCGGTGCCGATCCTCGATGCAACCGAACTGGGCGTGCCGGTCTATGAACAGGCCGGGTTCACCGGCGGCGCGCGTCTCAGCCGGTGGCAGGGCGTGGCGCGGCCCGGCAAGGTGCGGGGCGATCTGCGCGTCGCGGGACCGTCCGACCGGGCCTGGATCGGCGCGCTTGATGCCGAGGTGTTCGGCGCCGACCGATCCCGACTGATCGACGATTTCCTGTCGCGCCCCGGCAGCACCGGGCTGGCGCTGGACGACAGCGGCTTTGTCATCGCGCGGCGGGGACGCAGGGCGACGCAACTGGGGCCGCTGGTCGCCGCGTCGGAGCCGCAGGCGATCGCGCTGCTCGACGCCGCACTTGCCAGCCTCGACGGGCCGGTGTTCTTCGACCTCTTTGACGCGCGCGGCGCACTTGAGGCGCATGTGCGGGCGCTGGGCTATGAGCGCCAGCGCGGCTTTCTGCGCATGAGCCTGGGCGAGATGCCCGATTTTGATGGCAACGGCCGGGCGATGCTGATCGCCGGCCCGGAATACGGATAGGAGACCCGGCCATGCACCGCACCGAGATCGACGCAGAGCTGATGGCGGCCTTCAGGGACGGGCTGGTCATCCCCGCGCACCCGCTGGCGCTGGATGCCGCGCGCAGGCTCGATCCGGTCCGCCAGCGCGCGCTGACCCGCTACTACATCGACGCCGGGGCCGGTGGGCTGGCGGTGGGGGTTCACACCACGCAATTCGCGATCCGCGATGTCGGGCTTTATGAGCCGGTGCTGCGCCTCGCCGCCGAGACCGCGCGCGACTGGGCCACGCGCCCCATCCTGATGGTTGCGGGCGTCGCCGGGCCGACCGCGCAGGCACTGGCCGAGGCAGGAACCGCCCGCGCGCTGGGCTATCACGCGGTGCTTCTGAGCCTCGCGGCGCTGGGCGAGGCCAGCGAGGACGAGTTGATCGCGCATTGCGCGGCGGTGGCCGAGGAGATGCCGGTGATCGGCTTCTACCTGCAACCGGCGGTGGGCGGGCGGCGTCTGCCGCGCAGCTTCTGGCGCCGCTTCGCCGCCATCGACAACGTGATCGGCATCAAGATGGCACCGTTCAACCGCTATGCCACGCTCGACGTGATCCGCGGCGTGGCCGAGGCGCGGGCCGAGGAGCGGGTGACGCTCTATACCGGCAACGACGACCACATCGTGCTCGACCTGGTGTCGAAAACCCGGATCATGCGCGACGGTGCGCCGGTCGAGATGACCATCGCCGGCGGGCTTCTGGGGCATTGGAGCGTCTGGACCAAGGGCGCGGTCGATATCCTCGACCGCTGCAAGGCGGCGCGCGGCGAGGGCACGATCCCCGACGAAATCCTGCGCCTCGACGCCGCCGTGACCGATTGCAACGCCGCCGTGTTCGACGTGGCCAACGACTTTCACGGCGTCATCGCCGGGTGCCACGAGATCCTGCGCCGTCAGGGCCTGCTCGAAGGCCGCTGGTGCCTCGACCCCGACGAAGACCTCGGCCCCGGGCAAAGCGCCGAGCTTGACCGGGTGATGCGCGAATACCCCGAACTCACCGATGACGATTTCGTCGCCCGCAACCTTGAACGCTGGCTCGCATGATGAGGAAGAACGCCATGAAAGGCACCCCCGAACAGACGCCGCCGCGCGATCGCACGATGATCCGGCTGGAGGGCGTCAAGAAGACCTACGTCAGCCGCGAGGGCGCGCGGCAGGTGGCGATCAGCGATGCGACCATGACGGTGAACACCGGCGACCTGGTGTCGCTGGTCGGCCCGTCGGGATGCGGCAAGACCACGTTGCTCAAGATCCTCGCCGACCTGCACGATGCCGACGAGGGGGTGATCGAGATCGGCACCGACGATGACCCGTTCACCCCGGGGCGCGATGTCGGCATGGTGTTCCAGCAATCGCTGCTTTTGAAATGGCGCCGCGTGCTCGACAACGTGATGCTGCCCGCCGAGATTCTCGGCCTGCCCCGCGCCGAGGCACGTGCCCGCGCCCGGCACCTGATCGAGATGGTCGGGCTGGCGGGGTATGAGGACAAATACCCTTATGAGTTGTCGGGCGGGATGCAGCAGCGCGTCGCCATCGCCCGCGCGCTGGTGCACGACCCCAAGCTGGTGCTGATGGACGAACCGTTCGGCGCGCTCGATGCGCTGACCCGCGAAAAGATGAACCTCGAGCTTTTGCGGATCTGGGAAGAAAGCGGCAAGACCATCGTTTTCGTCACCCACTCGATCCAGGAGGCGGTGCTGCTCGGTTCGCATTGCGCGGTGCTGACCTCGGGCCCGGCGCGGATGGCGGACTATTTCGACATCGACCTGCCCTATCCGCGCACCCTCGACATGAAGGTGACCGAGCCGTTCGGGGAATACACGAGGCGCATCTACAAGCTGCTCGGGATGGCCTGAACGGGCGGCCTATTCGGCCCGCCGCATATCGGTCGGAGTCTGCCCGAACCGACGCGCGAAGCAGCGGTTGAAATAGGAAATGTCGCCAAAGCCGCAATCGAGCGCGATCTGCCCGATCTGCATGGCCCGCCGGCGCGGATCGGCCAGCCGGTCGCGCGCGCGCTCCAGCCGGGCCTCGAGCAGCAGCGCGGAGAAGGTCGCGCCGTCCTCGGCCAGAAGTTTGCGCACATAGCTTTCCGAGGCGTGCATCGAGGCCGCAAGGTCCGCCATGCGATACCCCGGGTCGGTGGCGTTGCGCCGGATCGCCGCGCGCGCCTGGGCGCGCCTTGCCGCACGCAGGCCCCGGTTCCGCGCCACGTGCCAGGCATCGCGGTTCGCCCCGATCGCCAGCGCCGCAAGATCCAGCAGGTGTTCGCGTGCGACATGGCCTGTGCCGTCGCCCAGCGGCGCGTCGCGCGCCATCATCATCCGGCAATAGCCGGCCAGCAGGCCCAGCGCGTCATTCTGCCTTGGCACCACGGTGACCACCAGCCGGTCGACATCCGCCACCCGCTCGGCCAGCCGCCGCACCGGCAGCGACAGCGTCACGAACCGGCCCGCGCGCGAGCGGGTGCGCCCGATCTCGCTCGAGCAGCGCACCAGACCGTCGCCCGGACCCAGCGTTTCATCGACCTGCCCCTGTTCCACCCGCACCACGCCGGTTTCGGGGATCAGGAACACGATGTCGTCATTGCCATCCGCGATCAGCGGCCGGGTGCGCGCGCAGGAGATCGCGCTTATATCGCCAACCCCGACCGAGGTGTCGCCGAGGAACTGGAACGACGCATCGTAGTGCAGCGGGGCATCGTCCAGCGTCTCCATGTCCAGCCGCACGAAACGCTGCCCGAACTCCTCGCGCCAGATGCCGACCCGGTCGGGCGCTGGCAGGGCCGCCGCCGAAAACCGAAGCGCACCGGCGGGTGCTGCGGGCTGTGTCTTGGGCTCCATGGCGGTCATGATCGTGCACCGGAAATGGGGAAAAAGAACTGGTTACGGCTGCCCGGATGCAAAACCCTGTCCCGCGCCGGGGCCGCCTGTCAAGCGACACGTGCGCCGAAACGTCCCGTTTCGTCCCACCCGGCATCGCGCCCCGTCCAAGCCCCGCGCCCGCGACAAGGCTAGCATCGGCCCTCGTATTGTTCCGATTTTAGGGGGAAACCATGAGACAACCCGTTCGTATCTGCACGCTTGCGCTGGCCGCGATGCTGGCCGTTCCGGCAACCCTGGTGGCCGACACCGCCTATGCACCGCCTGCGTTCGCGGCGGGCGAGAACGGTTGGGAAGACTATGTCGAGGCGCTGACACTCGACCGGGCCAGCGCTTCGGGTCTGTCCCCGACGCTCGACAGCGCGGAGGCCGCCGTGGTCCTTTTCCTCGCCAGCCGCATCCGGGGCGACAACGACTGGAAATCGGCGATGGTGTCAGACCCCGACCGCAAGGCGAAAAAGGCTCTGAAGGCGTGGAAAGGCTGGACGCTGCATTCGGCCCGGCTCGAGGCGCGCAAGCTCAAGGACACGCGCGGCTATATCCGGGTCTGGATGGACTTCACCGTCGACGGGGACCGCGAAACCGGCAGCGACGATTTCACCATGCTGCGCGACGGCGACACCTGGCGCATCGCATCGCCACCGTCCTGAGCCAAGCAAAACGCCCGCCCGGCACCTCTCGCCGGACGGGCCCCGCGCAAACTCCCCCCGTTATGAACCCCTCAGAGTTTGCCGCAGAAGGATCGCGTGCTCTCTTCCAGCGCGAAGACGCCCTTGATCAGCTTGCAGCTTCCCGGCATCGAGCTGTCGAAACTGTGCGGCAGAAACGACCAGCTGTCACAGCCCTCGGTCTCCTTGCAGGCCGCGACGCATTCATCGGGCGTCAGGAAAGTGTCGATATATCCCACCTGGTCGACCGGGGTGATCGAACAGTTCTCGAACTCCTCGGCCAAGGCCGGGCCCGCCAGGACCGCGATGGCGGCGGCAACGCAAAGGTTTTTCATGTCTGTCTCCCTGTGATGTTTCCCGAGGTGAAAGGCCCGGCCCGGTGACGAGGGCGAACCCCGCCACCGGAAGAACGAAACACCCGGGAAAACCACAGATCGTTACCGCCAAACCGTTCACCATCGAACACGGGTCCAGTTTGACGCGGTGCGGGGATTTGTCTTGGACAATGCGGGATCGCCGCTTGGCCTCGGCGCTATGGCCCGCGCCGGGTTCAGCCGGTCAATCCGCCCAGCCCATACGGCTGCGAATGTCGGGATCGCGGATGTCGGCCATGCTGCCGGCCAGGTCATCGGCGTCGCCACCCACCAGCCATGCGGCCATCCGGGCCGGTTGCGTCACCGGCGACAGGTTTTCGCGCGGGATGTCCGACACGCGGTTGATCTTGGCGGCGCGGATGGCGACCTGCATTTCGGTGTCGACCACGCCCGGAGACAGGCCGAAGGCCCGGATGCCCTCCGGCGCGCCTTCCAGATCGGCGCAGCGCGTCAGCATCAACAGCCCCGCCTTGGAGGCGCAATAGGCCGCCCAGCCTTCCAGTGGCGCCACGGCGGCGCCCGACAGCAGGTTCAGGATGCGCCCGCCGCCCCTGAGGTGCTGCCAGCCCGCGGCGATCACCGCCGCCGGACCCGACAGGTTGACGCGCGCGGCCCGGTCGAACTCGACCGGGTCCAGCGCCGCGATCCGGGCCATGGGCTCGATCACCGCGGCGTTGTTGACCACGATATCCAGCCCGCCGAGCACGTCGGCGGCCGCGTCGATCCGCCCGGCGATTGCCCCGAGGTCGGACACGTCCAGCCCATGATCGAAGGCCTGTCCGCCGGCATTGACGATCTCGGCGACGACCTCGTCGCAGTCTCCGGCGTTGCGCCCGCAGACCGCAACATGCGCGCCCTGGGTCGCCATCACGCGGGCAATCTCGGCGCCGATCCCGTGGCGCGCGCCGGTGACCAGCGCGCGTTTTCCGTCGAGTGGTTTCATCGGGTTCTCCTGTCGTTCGGACCCGGCTGACACGTCAGGCCCGGCTGGAAACCGAACCTTAACCTTATTGCGGGATTATGCGCGCATCATGCCCCGATTGCGGGCGATCTGACAGGGGAAAAACCGGACATGCACAGTGCCGTCGACAGACGCGAACTGAAAAACGCGATGGCGCGGGTCACTTTGGAACGACGCCACACGGCAGGCTGCGAGTTGCTGCCCGACCGGGGGCATTTGCTCGACGAGATGCCGAAAGGCGCGGTGGCGGCGGAAATCGGCGTGGCCTTCGGCGACTACACGCGCGAGATCATGAACCGCACCGATCCCGCGCGCCTTTTCCTGATCGACGCCTGGGCCACCGAACGCTACCGCGAGGGGCTTGCGAAAATCCGGTCTGACTGGGCCGGCGAGATCGACGCGGGGCGGATCGTGATCGAACAGGGGCTGTCGACCGATGTGCTGCCGACGCTCGCGCCGGCCAGCCTCGACTGGGCCTATATCGACACCAACCACGCCTACCAGACCACGCTGGAGGAACTGGAGCTGTGCCGCACATTGGTGAAACCCGGCGGACGCATCGCCGGGCACGACTTCTGCACCGGCAACGTGATCGACGCGGTGCCTTACGGGGTGGTCGAAGCGGTGGCGAAGTTCTGCCACGACCACGACTGGGGCTTTCGCTTTCTCACGCTGGAGACGCGCGGGCATTTCTCGTTCTGCCTCGAGGCGCTGGCATGATCGGTGCCGGCGCACGGGGCTGCCCTACGGCCCGCGCGGCCCCTTGCTAGCGCCCCGTCATCTGCCGGTAGGTCCCCATCATCCGGTTCGCGTTCATCATCGCCAACAGGAAAAAGGCCGCGGCCGGGACCGGTGCCGCCGGTCGCGTCTCGGCGTTCGCCGCCGCGATCACGCCGGTGGGCCGATCGGGCACCTGCCCGCCGTCATCTTCCCAGCGGGCGAGCATGTCGTCACCCGTTGCAACGGCCCGATCTCCGGCCAGTCCCGGGAACAGTTCGTCGAAGTCGGCTTTGCAGAGCATCATGGTCATATTCCCTTGTTGTAGGGTGAGGTCGGGCCGGTCGGGTCAGATCCCCCGGGCCAGCGGCACCATCCTCAGTTCCTCCGCGCTGAACCCCTCGACGATATGCGCGATATCGCCACGATAGACGCCGATATCCGCGAGGGTCCGGTCATCGAGACGCTCGAGCGCCTGCCGCATCCGGTGTTTCTGCCAACGCCTCAGCGCAGACCCAATGACCCGCGCGAGCAGGCTGCCATCGGTTTGCACCCTGTCTTCATACGACGCGGGCCCCAACATGTTCCTTGTGATGTAGACGGACATATCATCCTCCAAATACGAGATTGCCGATTGCACGACCTGAGCCATCGCGACCCTCGGAGACGAGGCGGCGCAGTGCGGCGCATCTCACTCCGGGGCGGCGTAAGTACCCCTGTCGTCCGATTGATCCAGAAAGATCGAATGGTCCCCCGTGGCGTGGCATCGGCACACAGGCCTGCCCCGCCCGGGGCTACCGGCGGTTCAGCAGATTTCCCGCGAATTGCAGGAACCTCGTATGAAGGCTAAACATCGTCATGACCCGTATATGATCCTTTCGCTCAGGCTTTTCAATCCAACCGGCCCGGGCTGCGACATTCCGGCGCAAACCCGCCTGATTCAGAGGGAATCTGCCCAATCCCGTCGCGCACCTGGCCAAGAGATTGACTTTGCTACGGGCAATGCCTAGCTCTGAGGGCATGTTGGACCGGCCTGATCATTTCCGATTTCTTTTGCTGAACCGCCCGCATCCCCGGGCGGTCTAGGCGCGTTCGCGCCTGCAATCCCCCGGGGCTCCTCACCATTCCAGTCATACCATGCGGCATTCATGCCGCCCCGCCGTGTCGCCCGAGGAAGAACCATGTCCCGTATCCAGCGCCTTCACACCGCCGAACCCGCAAGCCGGACCATCCGCAAATCCCCGACGCGGGTTGCGAGACACCTGCCCGCCGCCGACCGGCAGCACCTTGAACGGCACCTGAAGCGCTGCGCGGACGACGGCACGCCCGCGGCCCCGCTGCTGCGTCATGTCCTCGACCACAAGGTGCAGAGCACGACGCCGCTTGAGGGCGAATGCCCGCGCGATCTGGTCTGCTCCGGCCGGCTGGTGACCTGGTCGGTCGACGGCGGTCCGGCCCGCACCGGGCTGTTGTCGCACCGCGCCAGGACCGGGTCGCACAGCGGCGTGATCGCGGTGGCGTCGCTTCTTGGCGCCACGCTGATGGGCATGCGGGTCGGCCAGCAGGCGCCGCTTCTGCGCGAAGACGGCGCGATCCTGTCGCTGACCGTTCTCAAGGTGTCAGACCCCACCTGACGCGCCCGCACCCGCAAGACCGGACCAGGGCGGCAGACCAGCCGCCGGACGCCCCCTATCCAACGTTCCATTCAACCGAGAAACCAATGGTGAGCCCCATGAACCAGATTATCCAGAACACCCCGCTGCGGCGGACCAAGACCCCGAAAATCGTCGTCAACCAGGATGACCTGGCCCATCTCGAAGGCCTGGCCGAAGGCGCGATGCAGCGCAATCCCGCACTGGCCGACCGCCTGCTGGACGAGCTTGGCCGCGCCCGCGTGGTTGCGGCAGCCAAGATGCCGGCCAATGTCGTCGCGATCGGCAGCACCGTCACCTACCGCGACGAAACCACCGGGCAGGAAAAGGCGATCACGCTGGTCTATCCCGAAGACGCCGACATCGCGCGCGGCCGGGTCTCGGTGATGACCCCGATCGGCGTGGCGCTGATCGGGCTGGCCGAAGGCGCCGCGTTCCACTGGGACACGCGTGAAAACCAGCGCCGGATGCTGACGGTGATCCGGGTCGATCAAGACACCGACGGAGACGCGAATTGACGCGCCCGCGCATGATTGCCGGCGATCCCGGCCCGCTTGATGACCCCGGAGGAGGCGAACGGATGAGTTAAACCCAGCCGCCACGCTTTCTCCGGGCGTCCCGTGCCATTCACTGCCCCTTGTCTTTCCGGAGAACCACCATGAGCCCCCGTCCCTCGCGCCGATATTGCACACGCTGCAACCTGTCGATGCCGCGTGCGGCCGCCCATCGTTGCCCGCATTGCCATCAGCCGATCGCGTCCGCCGGTCCCGGCGTGCCGCCGCAGATCGGCCCGCAGCCCCGTCCGACCCAACCCAGCCAGGCGCTTGCCAGAGGTGCGAAATGACCATTCGTCAGAACGCGCGCCGTCTGGTCTGGCCTCTCACCCTGACGATCCTGAGCCTCGTGCCGGTGCTGTTTCACACCGAGATCGCCGGCCTGCTCGGTCAGGAAGACGGCCTGCCGCCGGGCTTGATCGCGCTCGCCTTTTTCGCGGCGGCGTGGCTGGTCAGCCGGGTGCTGGGCATCGCGCTCGACCAGGCGGGGTCGCGGCGGCGGCCCTATCCGCGGCTGCTGAAAGACCTGATCGCCGCCGTGGTGTTCCTGAGCGCCTTCGTCGCCACCGCCTCGGTCTACATGGGCCAGGGCGCGGTCGGCGCGCTGGCCGGCTCGGGCCTGATCCTGGCCATGCTGGGCTTTGCCATCCGCAACGTCGTGGCCGACACCCTGTCGGGTATCGCGCTGGGGATCGAGGGGCCGTTTCGCATCGGGGACTGGATCGATATCGAGGGGCTGGGGCGCGGCAAGGTGATCGAGATCGGCTGGCGCACCACCCGCATCCTGACCAGCGACGCAACCTATCTGATCCTGCCCAACAGCCAGATCGCGCGTCGGCGCGTGACCAACTACTCGGCCCCCAAGCCGCAATACCGCGCCCAGGTCGCGATCACGCTGGATCACTCGGTGCCGATCACCCGGGCGCGCGAGGTCATGCTCGAGGCCGTCGGCAAGGCGAAACTGATCCAGCACGACCCGGCCCCGGACGTGCGCGTGCTGGCCTATGAAGAAGGCGGCATCACCTATGCCCTGCGCTACTGGCTGTCGCGGTTCGACCGGGATGTCGATTGCCGCGACGAGGTCTACAGCCTGGTCGACGATGCCCTGCGAAACGCGGGCACCCTGGCCCCGCGCCGGCGGATCGAATTCGTCGCGGCCGACCGGCTGCCCACGCCGCTCGGGCATCGTCCCGACCCGCGTCCGGCGCCGCAACCGGCGGCTTCGTGACCGGCGGCGTCGGCGGCTTGACACCTCTGCGCCACCGACGGAGGCTGGGTGCGAGGGAACGTCGATGAAACTTGGCCCGGCACTCAGTATTCGACAGACATCCACGCTGGCGATGACCTCGCAGCTGTTGCAGGCGATCGGGCTGTTGCAATTCAACAATGCCGAATTGGCCCGCTATCTTGCCCGCGAGGCCGAGAAGAACCGGTTTCTAGAAGTTCGACGCAAACCCCCGGGCGCAGGGCAGGACAGGCCTGCCGGCCACCCGGGGCTGTCCGGCGGCGACGGCGTGGAAAACCTGGCCGCCCCGTCGGACGGGCTAGAGCAGCACGTGGAACGACAGATCGGGCTTGGCATTCGCGATGCCGGGCAGCAACGGATCGCGCGGGCCTTTCTGGCTGCGTTGGAACCATACGGCTGGCTGGGCCGGGACGTGGCCGAGATTGCGCGGGAATGCGGCGTGTCCACCGGCGCGGCCGAGGCGGTTCTTGCCGTCCTGCAGAAGTTCGAGCCTGCGGGACTTTTCGCCCGCTCGCTGGCGGAATGCCTCAGCTTGCAGGCGCAGGATGCAGGCGTGCTGGATGAGGTGATGTCGCAGATGTTGCAGCGGCTCGATCTGGTGGCGGAAAACGATCTCGCGACGCTCGCTGAGCTTTGCGGGTGCGACTCCGGCGCGGTCGAGGCGCGGATTCGAAGGCTCCAGACCTTCGACCCCAAGCCCGGGGCGCGATTCGCACAGCACGACGCACCGACCCGCCCGCCCGACCTGATCGTGACGCGGGCGGGCAAGGCGTGGCGGGTGGAGTTCAATGCCTCGACCCTGCCGGAGATCGACGTGCGCGAGGATCTGGTGCAGGACAGCGAGGCACGCGATGCCTTCGTGGCGCAGGCGCTGGCCAGTGCGCGCGGGCTGAAACGGGCGATCGAGCAGCGCAACGCCAATACGCTGGCCGTCGCCGCCGAAATCGTGCGCCGGCAGATGAGGTATTTTTCCAAGGCAGACGCGCATCTTGCACCGATGTCGCGCAAGGACGTGGCCTTGTCCGCCGCGCTGCATGAAAGCACGGTCAGCCGGATCACCACCGGCATGACGATGGAAACGCCGGTCGGGATCGTCGAACTGAAACAGCTTTTCTGCCGGGGGCTTCCCGTGCGGGATGGCGGGGCGGCGGTGTCGGTGGCGCAGATCCGGGCGCGCATTACCGAGATGATCGGCGGCGAGAGACCGGACCGGCCGTTGAGCGACGCCCGGATCGCAAGCCGACTGAAACAGGAAGGGGTCGTCATCCAGCGCCGCACGATTGCGAAATACCGGGCGGAATCCGGCATTCCCAGTTCTGTCGCCAGGCGGCGCTCCGGGCCGGCACGCAGCGCGCCATCCTAGCCCGCGTCATTTCCGCGCGGATGCGTGACTTGCACGCGCTAGATGCGCCAGATCGCAGCAGGCTTGTTTTCACCACCCGCTTCACGATTGATCTCATTCGCTTTTTCTTGTCTCAGCAGTTTGTAGCGAGTTGGCACAGAGCTTGCATATCCCTAAGCAACAGGTGTGCTGCGCCTGTTGGACACGACCGACTGATGTTCAATCAAGGGAGAAACCAAAAAAATGAAACGCACGTCACGTTTACTGGCCGCCTCGCTGCTGGCCGTCGGTGTCACGGCCCCGGCTGCCAGCGCGCAAGAGCTTGTCGTCGGCTTCACGCAGGACGCCAACACGCTGGACCCCGGAAACCACCGCAACCGCGAGACCGAAACCATCATCCGCAACATGTTCGACGGGATTCTGACGCGGGATTCGTCGATGAATATCCTGCCCGAACTCGCCGAGTCCTATACGCAGGTCTCGCCAACGGTCTACGACTTCGAGATCCGCGAAGGCGTCACCTTCCATGACGGCTCGGTGATGACCGCCGAAGACGTGCGCTTCACCCTGCACCGCCTGACCGCCGAAGGTGCGATTGGCGACGGTCAGACCAGCCCGCGCCAAAGCCTGCTCGGGCCCGTCTCGGGTGTCGAGGTTGTCGACGGCAACACGGTGCGCGTGACCCTGTCCGAGCCCTGGCCGCTGCTGCCCGCGATGCTGCCGTTCCAGGAAATCGTCTCGCAGGCCTTCGTCGAAAGCGTCGGCGCCGATGGCATGGCCACCAGCGTCAATGGCACCGGACCGTTCAAGCTGGTCGACTGGCGGCGCGGCGACTCGATCATCATGGAGCGTTTTGACGACTACTACGGCGGCGCTCCGGGGATCGAGCCGGTCGGCAAGGCCTGTGTCGAGCGTGTCATCTTCAAGGTCATTCCCGAATCCGCCTCTCGCGTGGCCGCGCTTCTGGCCGGGGATGTGCATATCATCAACGACCTGCCGCCCTTCGCCATCGAACAGGTGGAAAACAGCGAAACCGCCAAGGTGATGACGGTCAACGGCACGCGGAGCTTCTTCATCGCGATGAACGTCGAGGGCGAGATCTTCGACGACATCAGGGTCCGCCAGGCCGCCGCGCACGCCATCGACAAGGATCTGATCATCGACCGGATTCTGGGCGGCAATGCGGCTGCGATCTCGGGCATTCTCAGCCCCGACGCCTTCGGCAAGAACATGGACCTGCCGGATTACGCGTACGACCCCGAAAAAGCCCGCGCGCTTCTCGCCGAAGCGGGCTATCCGGACGGTGTCGACATCACGATGGACACCACCGGCGCCTACAAGGATACCGCCGAGGCCGTTGCATCGCTGCTGACCAAGGCTGGCTTCAACACCAAGGTCGCGGTCGGCGAAAGTGCGCTGCTGACCGAGAAATGGCGCACCGAGGGCGGTCCGAAAACGGGTGACATGTATTTCACCTCGTGGGGCAACGGCTCGCTCGACCCGCAGGGCATCTTCGTGCCGACCCACATGACCGCGGCGCGCGGCAACTCTGCCGGCTATGCGAACCCCGAGATCGACCGGCTGCTGGATGCGGCGTCGACCGAAGTGGATCGTGAAAAGCGCGCCGAGATGTATCGCGAGGCCGAGGCGATCGCCAACGCCGACGTGCCCTATGTCTACCTGTGGGTGCCGCAGGACATCTACGGCGTGTCCACGCGCCTCACCGGGTGGAGCCCGAGCCCGGACAGCCGCATCAACCTGCATGATGCCTGCCTGAACTAAAACGGCCCAAACCGGGGAGTCCACGTATGTCATTGGCAAGGTTTGTCGAACGCCTGCTGCAACTCATCCCGGTACTGCTTGGGGTCAGCGTGATCGTATTCGCCATGATCACGCTGACGCCCGGCGACCCTGTGCAGATCATGATCGGGGATCAGATCGTGACCCCGGAACAGGAAGCGGCGATGCGCCGCGACCTCGGGCTTGACCGCCCCATTCACGAACGCTTCTTCGCCTTCCTGGGCAACGCGGTGCAGGGCGATTTCGGGCAGAGTTTCTACCATCGCCGCCCCGTCATCGACGTGATCAAGGAACGCCTGCCCGCCACCATCGAACTGAGCCTGGTGGCCCTGATCATCGCGCTGGTGACGGCCATTCCGCTGGGCGTTCTGGCCGCAATCAAGCGCAACTCATTCCTGGACCGGCTGGCGACGGTCGGCTCGCTTCTGGGGGTCTCGCTGCCGGGGTTCTGGTTCGGCATCCTGCTGATCATGCTGTTCGCCGTGCATCTGCAGATCCTGCCGGTGTCCGGGCGCATCGGGTATGCCAGCGAGATCGAACCGATCACCCATCTGCTGCTGATCGACACCTTGCTGCGCGGGCGGGTCGATGCCTTCTTCGATGCGCTGTCGCATATCATTATGCCGGCGATCACGCTGGGCCTGCCGATGACCGCGATCCTGATGCGGGTGACGCGGACCTCGATGCTGGAAGTGATGCGGCAGGACTATATCACCTTCGCCGAGGCCAAGGGGCTGTCGCGTCAGAAGGTGCTGTTTCGCCACGCGCTCAAGAACGCGCTCATTCCGACCGTGTCGGTCGCGGCGATCGAGACGGGGTCGCTGCTGGGCGGCAACATGATCGTCGAGACCGTGTTCGGCTGGCCCGGTCTGGGGCGGCTGGTGGTCGAAAGCATCTTCGTGCGCAACTACCCGCTCGTGCAGGCGGCGGTGCTGTTCTACGCGGTGACCTACGTGATGCTGAATTTCTTTGCCGACATCCTCTACACCATCCTCAATCCGAGGGTGAAGCTGTGAGCGCAATGCCGGATACCGATACCAAGGCCAGCACCGGCCCGGTGCAAGAGACGATCTTTCGCCGCAACATGCGCAATTTCGTTGGCAACCGGCTTGCCTTCGGCAGCGCCTTGGTCGTCCTGATCTTCATCTTCCTCGCGATCTTCGCGCCGCTGGTGGCGCCGCACGATCCGGCCGAGACGGATCTCTTTCGCAGGCTCCAGCCCCCGGCCTGGATGCCGGGCGGCGAGTGGAGCTATCTGCTGGGCTGCGATGCGCTCGGCCGCGATATCCTGACCCGCATCATCTACGGCGCGCGGATCTCCATCTTCATCGGCGCCGCCGTGGTCCTGGTGGCCACGACGATCGGGATCATTGCCGGCCTGGCCGCGGGCTACCTGCGCGGCTGGGTCGACATGGTGATTTCGCGGGTGGTCGATATCCTGCTCGGGTTTCCCTACCTGATCTTCGCCATCGGGCTGATGGCGATGATGGGGCCAGGCCTGATCAACATCATCATCGCGCTGGTCTACAAGGAGTGGGTCATTCCCTGCCGGGTGGTGCGCGGCGAAACGCTGGTGACGCGCGAGCTTGAATATGTCGAGGCCGCCCGCGCCCTGGGTGCTTCGGGGCGGCACATCATGCTGCGGGAAATCCTGCCCAACATCCTGTCGCCGGTGATCGTGGTTTCCACCATCCGCATGGCGCATGTGATCATCCTCGAGGCCAGCCTGAGCTTTCTCGGGCTTGGCGTTCAGCCCCCGACCGCGTCCTGGGGCGCGATGGTGTCGGACGGGCGCGCATTCATCCTTCAGGCCTGGTGGGTCAGCACCTTCCCCGGCATCGCCATCCTGCTTCTGGTGCTGGCGATCAACGTGGCCAGCCAGGGTCTGCGCGATGCCTTCGATCCGAGGTTCCACGAATGAGCGCACCGACTGACAAGACCCTGTTGCAGGTCGAAGGGCTGCGCACCGTGTTCGAGACGCGCGACGGCACCGTTTGCGCGGTCGACGGCGTGGACGTGATCGTGGAGCGCGGCGAATGCCTGGGCGTGGTCGGGGAATCCGGCTCCGGCAAGAGCGTGACGTTCAACTCGGTGATGGGGTTGGTGCGGTCGCCGGGGCGTATCGAGGCCGGGCGCATCATGTTCGAAGGGCGTGACCTGCGCGCGCTCAACCAGACCGAGATGCGTGCGGTCCGGGGCCGCGATATCGCGATGACCATGCAGGACGCGATGACCGCCCTCAACCCGGCGCTGACGGTCGGTGAACAGATCGCCGAGATGCTGGAGGCGCACGACAAGGGCCTGCCGTCGGGCCGCAACGCCCGGCGACGCGCGATCCGGGCGCATTCGGTCAAGATGCTCGGCCTCGTCGGCATCGCCTCACCCGAGACGCGGCTTGGCCAGTATCCGCACGAGTTTTCCGGCGGGATGCGGCAACGCATCATGATCGCCATCGCGCTGGCCTCGATGCCCAAGCTCCTGATCGCGGACGAACCCACCACGGCGCTCGACGTGACCATCCAGGCGCAGGTTCTCGAGCTTATCACCGATACCCGCGCGAAACTTGGGATGAGCGTCGTTCTCATCACCCACGACCTTGGCGTGGTGGCCGAGCATTGCGACCGCGTGATGGTCATGTATGCGGGCCAGGTGGTCGAGCAGGGCCGGACCGCGGACGTGATCATGCGCCCGAAACACCCCTATACCAAGGGGCTGCTCGGCTCGCTTCCGCGTCTGTCGCTGCGCGGCCAGCGGATCGAGCCGATCGAGGGGCAGGTGCCCGAACTGATCGACCTGCCGGCCCAGTGCCGTTTCTATTCGCGCTGCCGCGAGCGGGGACCGGAATGCCTGAAAAACATCGAAATGCGCGACGCGGGCAACGGGCAAACGGCGCGCTGCGTCCGGGTCCAGAAGGAGCTGGCAACATGACCGCCAACAGGGATTCCGGGCCGCTGCTGTCGGTCGAAGGGGTGTCGAAAACCTATCGCAGCGGACGACGCCTTGCCGACCGTCTGACCGGGCGGCCGGAAACCTTCGTCCAGGCCGTGAACAACGTGAGTTTCGGGATCGAGCGTGGCGAAATCATGGGGCTGATCGGGGAAAGCGGTTGCGGGAAATCGACCCTCGGCCGGACGATCCTGCGCCTGCATGAACCGACCGCGGGCCGGGTCACCTTTGACGGGACCGACCTTGGCGCGCTGCCGGATGCGGAGATGAAGGCGATGCGGCGGCGCATGCAGATCATCTTTCAGGATCCCTACGCCTCGCTCAACCCGCGCCGCACGGTGGCCGAGATCGTGGGTCTGCCGCTGCAACTGCACGGGCTGGCGACGGGTCGCGGCGCGTTGCGGGAAAAGACCGCCGAGATCCTCGAAAAGGTCGGGCTGAAGTCGATGCACCTCGACCGCTATCCGCACCAGTTCTCGGGCGGTCAGCGCCAGCGGATCGGGATCGCGCGGGCGCTGGTCAGCCACCCCGAATTCATCGTCTGCGATGAGCCGGTGTCGGCGCTCGATGTCTCGATCCAGGCCCAGATCATCCAGCTTCTGACCGATCTCAAGCAGGAGATGGGGCTGACCTACCTGTTCATTTCCCACGACATTTCAGTCATCGGCTATCTCAGCGACCGGGTGGCGGTGATGTATCTGGGCGAGATCGTCGAGCTTGGCAGCGTCGAGACGGTGCTGGCGAACCCGCGCCATCCCTATACCCAAAGCCTGATGTCCGCCGTGCCGGAAGTCGACCGGCCAGGCCACCGCAGCCGGGTCCGGCTGACCGGTGACCTGCCGTCGCCGCTGGCCCCGCCACCGGGCTGCAAGTTCCACACCCGCTGTCCGCTGGCCATCGACATCTGCCGCCAGAAAGCCCCGGTGGCCGAAAGCGTCGGGCCGGGCCACACCGCGGCCTGTCACCGGCTGCATGAAAACCTGTCGCTTCTGGAGCAGGAAGCGTCATGACGGCGCGCAAGGCAGGGCCGGGCGATGTGCTGAACCTTGCGGGCGACCCGTTCACGCGGGGCGCATCGCAGGCGATCGGCGCGCCGGTCGAAGAGGTGCGCGCCACCCTTGCCCAACGGCTGTCGATCGCCAATGAGGCGGGCGCGTTCGGGGCAGGCGCGCAGGACTACCTCGACGACCAGCGCCGCTTTGCCGAGCGTCATTGCCCGAACGCACTGGCCGAGGTTGCCGGTATCGCGGAAGGCTTCGGCATTCCAGAACACGAGGTTTTCGCGCATCTCTATATCGGCACCCTGACCGATCTGGCACATGCCGCGGCGACCGAGGAAGACGGGTGCAGCGCATGGGCCACCGCAGACGGGCCTGACGGGCCGCTGGTGGTCAAGAACCGCGATTTCTCGGGGCGGCACGCCGGTATCCAGCGGGTGTTTCGCCATGAAGGCCCGGACCTCGATCATGGCCCGATGCTGTGTCTTGGCAGCCTCGGCGCGCCCAGCGCCTATTCCAGCGGCATGAACGCCGCCGGTCTTGCCGTTGTCGATACCCAGGTCGGCGTGCGCCATCATGCGACCGGCTGGCTGCGCTACTTCCTGATGACCGAATTGCTTTCGAAAACGGCGACCGTGGCGGATGCGCTGACCCTGATCCGCGAGGTGCCGCACGCGGGCGGCGGAACCCTGGTTCTCGGCGACCGCAGCGGCGCGGTGGCGGCGGTGGAACTGGGCGCATCCGCGGTGGCCATTGAGCTTGCCCCGCTGGTCTGCCGCACCAACCATTTCACCACCACGGCGCTGGCCCCCGACACCCGGCGCGACACCGAGGACCGGATCGACGCCAACTCCGCCGGACGCCGCACCGTGCTGGACGCGGCCCTGCCCGGCGCGGTCTGGAGCATCGACGCGGCCACGCGCCTGATGGCCCGTCACGAAGGGGCCGGACCACTGTGCCAGCATGGCGCCGAAGGCCAGTCCCGGACCATCGCCTCGGTGGTGTATTGCTGTCGGGACGCACACCTGTATGCTTGTCTGAGCAATCCATGTTCCGGCACCTGGCTGCGTTTTGCCCTCGGCGCCTGACAAGGAACGTGCCATGAGACAGGCGATGGCAGATTATTCACAAGACCTGGTCGGTGACCACGAAAGCATGCACAACCTGCGCGATCTGATCCATCGCGTGGCGCGCAGCCCTGCCCGCACCGTTCTGATCTATGGCGAGACCGGCACCGGCAAGGGGCTTGCCGCGCGCACCATCCACAAGCTTTCCAGCCGTGCGAAAAAGGAATTCGCCGACATCAACTGCGCCGCGATCCCGTCGACCCTGATGGAGTCCGAGTTGTTCGGGCACGAGAAGGGCGCCTTCACCGGCGCGGTGGAGCGCAAGCTGGGTCTGGTGGAGGCGGCGAACGGCGGCACGATCTTTCTCGACGAGATCCGCGAGATGGACACCACGTTGCAGGCCAAGCTGCTGAGCCTGCTCGACTCGCATGAATTCCGCCGCGTCGGCGCGGTGCGGCCCACACGGGTCGATGTGCGGTTCATCGCGGCCACCAACAAGGTGCTGCTGTCAGAGGTCCGCGCCCGGAATTTCCGCGAAGACCTCTACTACCGGCTTCAGGTCGTGGCCCTCAACATCCCGCCGCTGCGCGAACGCGGTGAGGACATCCTGCTCCTGGCAGAGCATTTCATCAACAAATACAACACCCTCTATGATCGCCATATCCGGGGCATCAACCCGGAGGCGCGCAAGATCCTGCTGCAGTATCCGTGGCCCGGGAACGTGCGCGAACTAGAAAACCTGCTCGAACGCATCTTCATCCTCGAAGAGGATGACGAGGTGTTGCCCAGCCATATGCCCGACCGCATCCTGCGCACCGTCCGGGCCGGCGCGCTTTCGGTTCCGGCCCCCGACACCGACGACCCGGTCGAGGGTATTCCGGCGGCCGGTTTCCATGACGCGACCGCCGAGTTCCAGCGCGGATTGATCCGTCAGGCGCTGGCCGCCTCGCGCGACAATCTCCAGGACGCGGCCGCGCTCCTGCAGATCAGCCGTCACGCGCTTCGCCACCAGATGATCAAGCTCGGGATGCGCGGCGCGTGAAACCCGCGATCCGCCACGTGAGACACACGCAAGCCCCCGAACACATCCCGCAAAGTGACGCCTTTCCAGTGGGTTGATGGCCCCCGGTCAATTGGCACGCTTCCTGCATGAAGAAGGTGAGGCGTTACAAGGAAGTTGGAGACCGTCATGAAGTCACTCAAGATCATATGTCCGAACGGGCACCTCGGTTTCGCGCCGCTCAAACGCGACAGCTTTCTGCTCGGGGTGGCGGAAAAGCCGGACTATATCGCGGCGGATTCCGGCAGCGACGATATCGGCCCGGTCCCGCTGGGCAGCGACACCTGCGCCAGCCCGAAGGCCTGGCAGCGTCAGGATCTCGAGGAAATGCTGCTGGCGGCGCGCAAGCTCGGGGTGCCGATGCTGATCGGGTCGGCCGGGGATACCGGCTCCAATTCGCGGGTGGACATGTATGTGGAGATGATCCGCGACATCGCCCGGCAACACGGGCTGGGCAGCTTTCGCATCGGCTGGTTCTACTCCGAACTCGACAAGGAACTGGTCCGCGCCAAGATCCGTTCGGGCTCGGTGATCGAGGGGCTGGACGCGCGCGAGGCGCTCACCGAGGCCGAGCTTGACGGCACCACGCGCATCGTTGCGATGGCAGGCGTGCATCCGTTTCGCGCGTTGCTGGAACAGGACTGCGATGTCATCATCGGCGGGCGCTCGTCCGACAGCGCGATCTTCGCCGCCTGCGCGCTGCATCACGGTTTCCCCGAGGCGCAGTCCTACTACCTGGGCAAGGTGCTCGAATGCGCGTCGTTCTGCGCCGAACCTTACGGCGCCAAGGAGACGGTTCTGGGCGAGATCACCGACGAGTGGGTCGAGGTCACGGCCATGCATCCGGGTCAGCGCTGCACCATCGCCTCGGTTGCGGGTCATGCCATGTATGAACGCTCCAACCCCTTCCACGAATACGTCGCGGGCGGGTTGCTCGACATGACCGATTGCCACTACGAACAGGTATCGGAAAAGACCACCCGCGTGACCGGGATGAAGTTCATCCCGGCCGAACAGCTGCGGGTCAAGCTGGAAGGGTCGGGGCGGATCGGCGAGCGTTTCGTCGGCATGGCCGGCATCCGCGACCCCTATACCATCGCCAACGTGGATGCGGTCATCGACTGGGCCAAGGCCCAGGTGCACGAGCAGTTCGGACCGGACGGGTGGGAGCTGCATTTCAACGTCTTCGGACGCGACGGGATCATGGGCGCGCTGGAGCCGATGCGCGACCGCCCGGCGCATGAACTGCTGGTCGTGGTGCAGGGGGTCGCGCCCACCCGCGAGATGGCCGAGGAGGTTGCGATGATCGGCACGCGGCAGCTTTTCTATGCCCGCCTGCCCGACGTGAAAGGCACCGCCGGCGGCGTGTCCTTCGTCTTTGACGAGGTCTTGCCGGCAAGCCCCGCGCATAAATGGACGGTCAATCACACGATGGCGATCGACCAGCCGCTAGAACTGTTCCCGCTGCACACGGCCGAAATCGGCGCTAAAGTCCCGGAGACAACCCATGCCCGTTAAGAAGCTCTCAGACCTCGCCAAGACGATCCGCAGCAAGAACGCCGGAACCGACAAGATCACCTTCGACGTGATCTTCCGCGAGCCGGATACCTATGAGTTGGTCAAACGCTCCGGCGCGCTCAGCCGCACGTCGGTCGCGGGCATTCTGAGGATCGACCCGGCGCGGATCACCGATTTCGTGGAATACGATCCGGCCTATGCGATCAAGTTCACCATCCTGCGCGACCGGCCCAGCGGCAGCCCCGGCGACGGCGACATTTTCGGAGCCCAGCAATACGCGCCCTTCCTCGACCTCGAAATCGACACGACGGCGTAACGGCGCGAGTAGGCGTCGACGTTGGAAAAGGCCCCGAGCCTCATTGCCATTCCAACGCCGAAACGCGGTTCGTCGACGAGCGACGCGCTCATCGCCCGGCGAGGCGCATCCAGACGGTTCGGCGCGCCTCGATCGGCGTGCCCTGGACGACCGAGTCGATCTCCATGATTCCGTAGAGCGTCGACCAGTCCATCGCCATCATGCGATAGGTGAACTCCATCGGCACGCCATCCATCACCGCCGTCGACGTGCCGACCAGCCGCGGCAGGTCGAGTTGAGGACACCCCGCCACCATCGCGACATCATCCGGCGTCATCAAGGGGTCCGGAATGGCGGGGTTGTCGATGTCCACCGTCCAGCGCGGTTCATCTGCCAGGCGCAGGACCAGCGGTGCCTGCGCCTCGGGATGGGTCGCCTGCAGCGTGTCGCCCAGTTGAAAGATCGTGATGGTCTCGACCTCGCCATCGCCGGGGAACGGCAGGACCATGCCGTTGAACAAGGCATAGCCGGCCTGGTGCTCGATCAGCCACTCACCGGTGAAAATCTCCTGTATCTTCGCCCAGTCGGCCGCACTGGAGGTGCCGCAGATCGGTGGGTCCTCGGCAAGGGCCGGGCCTGCCAGGGCCATGCCTATCGTCAACAGCATCCGTTTCATGTCATCCTCCCGTTGCGGCCGTTCGACGGCGTCATCTCTCGATAAAGAACGGCGTGTCGAAGCGGCCCTCGACCGGGCGGCAGTTGCCCGGATCGGCTTCGGCGCCTAGGCCGTCCGCGAAACACAAAAGGCCGCTGAAATTGCCGACGGCGTGGCCCTCGTCGCCGTCGATGGTCAGCGTCGTGAACGTCAGGTCCAGCGCTTCCGGCGCACCCTCGGACAGCCAGAATTGCATGTTTCCATCCGGCGAATAGGTAACGCTTGCCGACACGGCCACGGTGTCCGGGCCGGGCGTGTGCGACATGAACGTGGCGTCGATCACGAAATTGGCGTCGCCGCTCATCAAGCTGAGATTCGAGAAATTGCCAACGGTCAGAAGCATGAACGCCGTCGGCGATACCTCGTCGCCGTTCGTCACGATGACCGTCGGCTTTTCGATGACCTCGTCGGCGAATACGATTTCGATGGTGCCGATTTCCTCGATCTCCCACGCGTGGGCCGGCAGGGCGAGGGCAATGAAGACGGCGAACGGGAATGCGAATGGTTTCATCATGCTTCCTTTGCGGTGTGGGATTGGTTCGGGGTCATTGGCTGCCGGCGGCGGCCAGCCGGAAGACGCCAGTGTCTGACACCTCCGCCAGACCTTTGGCGGTGCGCGCTCTCGGAGTTTCGGCGTATGCGGCGGGAACGGTAACGGACAGGCAGGCTGCGAGCGGTCGGGTTGCGTTTTTCATGGCCGGTGTCTCGATTGAGGGTGGTCGGTTGTCGAAGAACGGTGTTTCAGGGACGGCTGTCATGGATCTGCTCACGCCATCGGCATCGACAGGATCAGCGCCACCAGATCGGCCTGGCGGCGGGTTCCGGTCTTGTCGAAGATGTTGCGCAGATGGAACGCGACGGTGGTGGATGACACCCCCATCCGCGCCGCGACCTGGTCGCGACGCAATCCTTCGGCAACGAAGCGTGCGACACTGGCCTCGGTCGGAGTCAGGTCGAAAAGCTGCCGCAGGGTGTCAGCATCGAGCGCCTCCTGGTGTTCAGGATCGCTGAGCGTGAGCATCGCGGCGGCGCCGTCGCGCGCCGGGCCCGACGCCAGCGGTCGGCCCAGCACCATCACGCGGCGCACGCCCGCCTCCAGCCACAATGCCGCACCGGTGCCCGAACCCGAAGCAATCCGGGCCGTCAGTGCGGCCAACTTGCGCCCATCCTCGCCCTCGGCGGTCATACGCGATCCAAGGCTGATGCCGGTGCGCTTCGCCAACTCTCGGGCGGCGCGATTGGCATGACGCACGCACCCCTCCGCGTCCAGCAGCACGACCCCGACGGTCAACTGGTCGAGCGCCGCGCTGCCCGCCCCGATTTCGTCGGCCGACCGAAGACGGGCCACCTGGTCCAGACGCGCCGAGATCAGCGCGCGCAGAAGGTCGTAGTCGATGGGCTTCGTGAGGTAATCGTCCGCGCCCGCCTTGCGCCCTTCGATCATCTGTTCGCGTGACGACAGGGCCGTCAGGAATACGAAGGGTATGTGGTTCAGGTCCGTCCGGGCCGTCCGCAGATGCGCCAGCAGCGCGTGGCCGTCCATCCCCGGCATGACGATATCGCACAGGATCAGATCGGGCCGCCGACGATCGAGCCGGTCGAGCGCCTCGGAGGCATCGCTTGCCGCGATCACCTCGTAGCCCGCCTCGCCCAGTTCGGCGGCGATGTCGTCGCGCAGCGAAGGTTCGTCCTCGATGCACAGGATCAGGGGGGGCGTCATGCCGCCACCTTGCCCGGCAGGGTCAACCGCGCGACCAGCCCGCCACCCTCGCGCGGCTTGAGCGTCAGGTCGCCGCCCTGAAGACGTGCGAGATGACGCGCCAGCGGCAGCCCGAGGCCGGACCCCGGAAGATCCCGATGCCGTGCGCCGCGCGCGAAATTGTCGAAGGCGCTGGCCAGTTCCTCGTCCGTCATGCCGGGCCCCTGGTCGCACACGTCGCAGATGGCCAGATCGCCGCTGTGCATCGGCCGCACGTCGATCTCGCTCTCCGGCGGCGAGTAGAGCAAGGCGTTGCCGAGCAGGTTCGCCAGGATCTCGCCGGTGAGAACGGGATCGCAAATGGCGGTGACACGACTGTTGCCAGGGCGCAGGGTCACCCGGCCGGTTCGCTGCTCCTTGCCGGCGGACTGCATCTCTTCGATGGCCGCGGTCGCGATCCTGTCCAGATCATGACAACCGAGTTTCGGCGCAACGGCGCCGCGATCGACCCGCGCCATCAGCAGGGCGGTGTCGGTCAAACGGACCAGACGCGCCACCGCCTCGCGCGAAACCTCCGCCTTGGTGCGGATCACCTCGGGGGTGGGCGGATTGCCGGGCCGGGTCAGCCGATGCATCGCGCTGTCGATCACCGCAAGCGGCGTGCGCACCTGATGCGCGATCAGGTCGGTGAGGCGCCGATAGCCCTCGGATGCCGTGCGCTCGCGGTTCAGGTCGCGTTGCAGACGGTCGGCGCGCAGCAGGTCAACGCGGGCCCGCGTCAGACGTCGTTCGCGGTCGATGAGCAACGCGGCCAGCGCCGCACCCGCGATCAGGGCGCCCACGATGGCCGCCAGGGCAAGCAGATGCAGTTGGCCGAGCCGGTCCAGACGCTCGGACTGCAACTGCCATTCGCGCGTCATCACCCGGCTGGCCTTGCCGCGCAGCACGGTCGAAAGCGCCGCGACATGTTCGGCAAGCACCGCCCTGTCGCCATCCTCGGCCGGATCGAGTGCAAGCAGACGTTCGCGCCAGCCGGTCAGCCCCTCGGCCAGACCGGCCTGCTGAAGAAACCTCCATTGCGGGCCGTCACGCAGAAGGTTCAGCCGCGAAACCAGAAGATCGACGCGCAACTGCACCTCGGCGGGGTCCGCGTCGTTCGACAGGGCAACGGCAAGGTTCAGCGCCTCGATCTGGGTCTGGCCGAAGGTCCAGGTCATGTTCTCGGTCGCCGAGATCTGCATCTGCCGTTCGATCCGAACGATGTTGGCCGCCGCAACCACCAGCAGGCCCAGGCAGACCACGATCAGCGCGCTGAGGCCGCCGTATCGCAAGGGTCCGGCAAGCCGCGTCATTGCACGTGCAGCGCGGTCAACTGCCAGACCCATCGCATATCATAGCGGATATCGGCCAGCACGCCGTGATCGTCGCGCGGATAGACGATCCAGACCGGCCCCTTGTCGCGCGGGGTCAGAGCGGCGCCGTCCATGTAGAGCGCCGCGAGCACATCGAAGTTCCGAAAGTCGTCGATCGGAATGTCGATGATGTAGTCGTTCAGCGCCTGCGCGGTCACGGTGTCGCCGCTGGCCTCGGCACGGGCAAGGATGTCGCGCATCAAGACGCCCCGAAATCGCGGCTGGCCATCGGTCACGGTCGTCGAGGTCGAGATCTCGTGCCAGTCCATCGCATCGAGATCGGCGCGCGTGATCATGACCTGCCCGTCCCTCACCGCACCGGTCAGCGTCAGCAGAACCTCGTCTGCCATCGCCCTGGATGCCCCCAGCACCAGCGTCGCCGCCAAGACCAAACGCAGCAGGCGTTCCATGACTCTCATCAACTGCATTCCGCGGGAAACCTTCACTGACGTGAAGACTAGCATGCGAAAAACCGCTTCGCCCACTCCAAACGAACGGGGCGGACCATGCGCCGCGCATCTAGGCTGAACCCGCGAAGGAGGAGAGGAGGCTCAAGACATCCATGCATCGTCGCACGCGCTCCAGGGGGTGCTGCGCCGGCCGGACGAGACCGGCGGCTTCAAGCGGCCCGACCGACGACTTGGCCGGGCAAGATCCTCTCAGCAATTGCCGTGACGCTGATTTCGGCAACCCCGACCTTCGCAAGCGAACCGCCCAACCCGGTCAGCGTCGAAGTGCCCGCGCCGCGGTTTTCAGGGCACTTCGCCAGCGGCAGCCACGAGCAGCTATTGCCGCGGTAAGGGCGAGAATGTGGAACATGCGCCCCCCTGCGATCTGCTTCAACACCGATCCCGGTGCGCCATGACGCTGGCCGACCTTTTTTCCGACCCCCTGCGCGTCGTGCATGACAGCGACACCGTGTTCGAGATCGAGAATCGCCCGGTGCGCCGCGCCGCCATCACGTCGGGCGGCATCCTGCTTGCCGCCGCGATGGGCCTCGCGGCGATCGCCGACGGGGCAATCGGAACCGGTGCCCTGGTTCTGGCCGTGACCGCGTTGATCGGCTGGATGATCCTTGGGGAAACCGTGCAGATGACACAACTGCGCCTCGATCGCCCCGCCGGCGAGGCGCGGGTGCGCGTCACCGGCCTGCGCCGACGCGAGGCGCGGAGCGTGCCGCTGTCAAAGCTCGAACGGGCCGAACCGCGCACCCGCTACGGCAAGAACTCCAGCCGCGAAAAAGTCGAGCTCTACCTTGTCGGACCCGATGGCGACACCACGGGCGAAACGCTGATCCCGATGGGCCGCGCCGACCCCGAGGACATCGTCCGCATGGCCGGCCTCATCAACGCGTGGCTCAACCGCACAGATCGCAAAGGGCAGCCATGACCACCAGCACCAACACCCCGGACCGGCTTGAAATCGAACTCGCCATTCCAGCCTTCATCCGGTGGTTCATGATGGTGCCGGTCATTCCGATCACGCTGATCGGGCTTGCCAACCTCATCGGCGGCGAGATCCTGACCGCGCTGATCCTGCTGCTGGGGCTCAACGGGGCGTTCTTTCTTGGCTACGCCGCGATTTCCGCACGAACGACCCTGGTCCTGGACAAGGAGGCCGGGCTGGTCACGGTCAGCCGGGACTCGCGTTTTGGCAGCCGGGCGGACCGATACCCCTTGGACGCGCTCGACAGCGCCGAACTGGATCGCAGCCACACCTCCGCCGAAAGCCGCACGACCTCGAAGGTGGTGCTGGTGTTTCGCAACACCCGCCCGGCAACGCGAATACCCCTGTCAAGCTGGGGCGTGTCGGGCGCCGGCCCGGGCCAGATCGCCGACGAAATCAACGACTGGCTGCGGCGCAACCTGCCTCCGTCCGTATAGAACCCGCATTTCAACGAGTGAGCGACTATGACCATAAAGTCCCTGCTACTGTGCACAACTCTGGCCACCTGCGGCCTCGCCACCGCTGGCCTTGCACAAGCCACGAACGAGTTGATCGTGACCATCGCGGACGACGAGCGGACCTTGACCGTATCGGAAGAGATCGAATGGAACGGCGTCGAAAGACAACCCTATGTCTGGATTGATGCCAGCGCCGTCGACGATGAGACCAACGAGGTCCTGAATGTCGCGCTGACGTTCGGCGCCGCCGACTGGAAAGCGAGCGAGCCGGAAATGACGGTCTGGATCGTCAGGGGCGGCGAGGTGTTGAAACAACTCGCGGCCTATGAGGAAGAGGCTCGCGGCGGGTTGTCCGTCACCATCGACAGTCATGCGCTGGACGGCACATCGCTGAGCCTGACCGGCACCTTCGAAGGAACGCTGGGCATCCCCGGCCCGAAAAGCCAGGGGCGCCCGGTCGATCTGTCGCAAGGTGTTCCGGTGACGGGCTCCTTCAACGTCACGCTTGACGCATCGGAATGAATCCCATGCCGACGGCGCTGGCGGACCAGTTCGAACGCCGTTCCGCTTCGACAGGGGTGCTGCTTCCGACGCATTGAGTTGACCGCGCCCTTCGGCGAAAGCGGCGGCGCGTTCTGCTAGAGGGTGGTCGCGCCGGACAGGCGCGCCCGCTTCTTCTGTTGCAGGCAAGCGACCGTCGGGGCTTAGCGGTTGATCGCCAAACCGTCCGACCCGCATCAACCGCCCTAGAACCAGACCCCCCGCCTGAAATGCAGGGGGCAGCACTCGGATTCCGGGTCAGCCGCTCGGGCCCTGAACCTATGGCCTAGTGTTTTTGTCAACTACCCCCGTTGACATATCCGACTCATTAAGTCAGCTTTATTCCTGCCATCCCGGCCACCCCTGCGGGCCGCCTGGATGTCGTCAGCCCAGGGAGGTGCCCGCATGTCGGCCAAGATCGCCCCGCGCAGAACGCCGCCAAGATCGCGGTGGGCGAACTCTCTTGCGGCGACAGGTGGCCAGCGCGTTTCCCCGATCGCATCGCGCGCCACCCCGGGCCGCGCGCCCGAGCCGATCCGTCCCGCCGAACAAGCCCGTAACAGACACTGAGAGGAAGACCACACGATGCGACTTACCCTGCCGGCAGCCCTTGCCACGACGGCACTGACCGCACTCCCCGCCTTCGCCGTCGAGACATCGGAGGTTCTGGGGACATATGCCGACATCGCCGAGGCGAAATACGAGGATAGCCTGATCGCGGCGCGCACCCTCGGCGACGCCGTCGCCGCCCTTATCGAAGCGCCCTCCGCCGAGAATCTGCAGGCAGCCCGCACGGCGTGGCTCGCGGCGCGCGTGCCCTACCAGCAAACCGAGGTCTACCGTTTCGGCAATCCAATCGTGGACGACTGGGAGGGTCGGGTGAACGCCTGGCCGCTGGACGAGGGGCTGATCGACTATGTCGACGGTGCCTATGGCGGCCCGACCGACGAGAACGAGCTGGCGGCGCTGAACGTGATCGCCAACCCGACCTTCACGCTGTCGGGTATCGAGATCGACGCCTCCGACATCACCCCCGCGCTGCTGCAGGACACGCTGCACGAGGTCGACGGGATCGAGGCGAACGTCGCCACCGGCTATCACGCCATCGAATTCCTGCTCTGGGGGCAGGATCTGAACGGCCATGGCGACGGCGCGGGCGACCGTCCCTGGACGGATTATGCCGAAGGGGATGCCTGCACCGGTGGCAATTGCGACCGGCGCGCGGATTACCTCGCCGCGGCCACGCAGCTTCTGGTGTCCGATCTCGAATGGATGGCGGCACAGTGGGCCGAGGGCGGCGCCGCCCGTGCCGAGGTGCTGGCCGACGAAGGCCGCGGGCTCTCCGCAATCCTGACCGGCATGGGCTCGCTCTCCTATGGCGAGCAGGCGGGCGAGCGGATGCGGCTTGGGCTGATGCTGAATGACCCCGAGGAAGAGCATGATTGTTTCTCGGACAACACCCACAACAGCCATTACTACGACGGGCTGGGGATTCGGAACGTGTATCTCGGCGAGTATACGCGCATCGACGGATCGCTCGTCTCGGGGCCGTCGCTGGCCGATCTTGTCGCCGAGGGCAATCCGGCGCTGGACTCCGAGATGCGGCAGCGCCTGATGGAGACAATGATGGCGCTCGGGCGGATCAAGACCGCCGCCGAGGCGGGCTTCGCCTATGACGAGATGCTCGCGCGCGGCAACGAGGCCGGCGAGCGGCTGATCATGGGCGGGGTGGACGCGCTGATCGCGCAGACCCGGTCGATCGAGCGGATCGTCGCGGCGCTCGATCTGGGTGGGATTGACTTCGAGGGCTCCGACAGCCTCGACGACCCCTCTGCCGTGTTCCAGTGAAACAGGCTGCGGCGCGCGGTGATGCCGCGCCCCGCAGGGAGCCATGAGACCGATGAATCGCAAACCGCACGCCCTGCTGCCCGTGGTGGCCGTCCTTGCTCTTCCGGCCCTTGTGCTGGCCCAACAGGCGACGCAACCGCCGTGGGCGGGGCTTGGGGACGTGCACCTAGACGTTGTCCCGCGAACCGAGGCCGAGCGCGAACGGATCGCCGCCGTGACCGCGCTGCCCACCGATTTCTCGGCGCCATGGAATTTCGAGGAAAACGCCGGCGGTGCGCAGACCGTGCGGGCGCGCGGAACCGCGGATGCCTTTTCGCAACCCGCGGCCAACCTGACTTTCGAACAGGAACTGGACTTCCGGGTCGGAAACGGGATGTTCCGCCGGATCTGGGTGTCGGCGCCCGCCTCGACCATCGCCTCGGACGGGCTCGGGCCGCTCTACAACGCCCGGTCCTGCCAACGCTGCCATCTGAAGGACGGCCGCGGCCACCCGCCCGAAGGGCCGGACGACACCGCCGTCTCGATGTTCCTGCGGGTTTCCATCCCGGCGCCGGATGTCGAAGAGATCCAACGCTACATCGCCGGCACCCACGCCACCGCGCCCGACCCCACCTATGGAACGCAGTTGCAGGACTTCAGCCTGCCGGGTCATGCACCCGAATATCGGTTGCAGATCGACTATGAGGAAATCGGGGTGCCGCTGTCGGGGGGCGAGGTCGCGGCGTTGCGCCGCCCGGCCTATACCGCTGCCGACCTCGGTTACGGCCCGCTGCATCCCGACGCCATGCTGTCGCCGCGCATCGCCCCGCAGATGATCGGAATGGGGCTTCTGGAGGCGATCCCGTCCGAGGATATCCTCGCCTGGGCCGACCCCGATGACGCCGACGGCGACGGCATCTCCGGCACGCCGCAGATCGTCTGGTCTGACGTCTACGACCGGCCCATGCTCGGCCGTTTCGGGCACAAGGCGGGCAATCCGACCGTGCTGGAACAGACCGCGAGCGCATTTGCCGGCGATATCGGCATTTCCAACCCGATCCACACGGCAGGTTCGGGCGAATGCACCGACGCGCAGACCGATTGCACCGCCGCGCTCGACGGCGCGGACGCGGAACACGGCGGGTTCGAGATCGACCAGGTCGGCCTCGACCTCGTGACCTTCTACAGCCGGACACTTGCGGTGCCCGCCCGGCGCGATGTCGACGCGCCCGAGGTTCTGCGCGGGCGCCAGGTGTTTTTCGACACCGGCTGCGCGTCCTGTCACCGGCCCAACTATGTCACGCACCGTCTGGAGGGGGACGATCCCGCCAGCTTTCAGTTGATATGGCCCTACAGCGATATGCTGCTGCACGACATGGGCCCGGGTCTCGCCGACAACCGCCGGGAGGGACGCGCGGATGGCCAGGAATGGCGCACCGCGCCGCTCTGGGGCATCGGGATGACTGAGACGGTCTCGGGGCACACCTATTTTCTTCATGACGGCCGCGCGCGTTCGTTGCTCGAGGCGGTGCTCTGGCATGCCGGCGAGGCGCAGGCCGCGCGCGACACCGTCGTCGAGATGCCGCCCGAAGACCGCGCCGCCCTGATCCGCTTTCTGGAGAGCCTATGAAACTGTTGTCCGCCCTCGCCCTGATCCTCGGTCTCGCGACGCCAACCCTTGCCGGTGTCGACGAGGCGCTTGACGACCACATCCTTCCGGGCTTCACGGCCTTCGCCGCGGCGACCGAGACACTGGCGCAGGCGGCCCGCAACGATTGCCGCGCCGAGGCGTTGCGGCCCGCGTTCCAGGCCGCCTTCGACGCCTGGATGCCGGTGGCCGATCTGCGGCTCGGGCCATCCGAGACCGGCGCGCTCTCGATCGCGTTTTGGCCCGACCCGCGCGGTTTCACGCAACGGACGCTGTCACGCCTCGTCGCCGAGGACGATCCGATCACGAGCGATGTTGAGGGCTATGCCGAGGTCTCCATCGCCGCGCGGGGATTGTTCGCGCTGGAGATGCTGCTCTTCGACCCGGAATTCGCGGGCTACCCGGCGGGCAGCACCGCCTGCGAACTTGCCGCCACCATCGCGGCCGACCTCGACCGACAGGCCGATGCCCTTGCGCAGGCCTGGCGCGATCGCTTCGCGGACGTTCTCAGGACGGCGGGCGAGGCCACGAACGCCACCTACCTGACCGAGGACGAAGCGGTCCGGGCCATCTACACGCAGATCCTGTCGAGCCTCGCGTTCACCGCGGAAAAGCGGCTCGGCGGGCCAATGGGCAGCTTCGACCGCCCCCGCCCGGCCCGCGCCGAAGCGCGGCGGTCCGGGCGCAGCCTGCGCAACGCGGTCCTGGCCGCCGAGGCGGCCCGAGACCTCGCCGCCGCGCTTGCCGATTGGAAACTGCCCGAGACAGACGCGGCGCTGGAGCGCGTCAAGGATGCCGCCGCCCGGATCGAGGATTCATCGTTTCAGGACGTGACGGACCCGCAGGCCCGTCTGCGCATCGAAGTGCTGCAACAGGCAGTCCAATCCCTCAGTGCGGCGATCCAGGCCGAGATCGGCGCGCGGCTCGACATCTCGCAGGGCTTCAACTCTCAGGACGGAGATTGAGAACATGACCACAAGGCGCGGTTTCATCGCCTCTCTGCTCGCGGCGGGCGCCGCGCCGCGGCTGGGCTGGGCGGCGGCCGGCAGCCCGTCGTTTCTCGCGGCTGCCCGCGAACCGGACGGGAGTTTTTCTCTCCATGGCCTCGACACCGACGGGGTATCGACCTTCCGCGTCCCCCTGCCCGCGCGCGGTCACGCCGGAGCCGGCCACCCTCATCGCGCAGAGGCCGTCGCCTTCGCGCGCCGTCCCGGGGCCTATGCCCTGGTGGTGGATTGCGCGCGGGGTGACGTGCTGCACCGGCTCTCGCCACCGGAAGGCCGCCAGTTCAACGGACATGGCGTCTTTTCCGCCGATGGAACGGCACTGTTCACCAGCGAACAGCGCAGCGACACCAGCGAAGGGGTCGTTGGCGTCTGGGACACCGGGGCGGGCTACAACCGGTATGACGAATTCCCGAGCGGCGGGATCGGTCCCCATGACCTGCGCCTGATGCCGGGTGGCGAAACGCTGGTAATCGCGAATGGCGGCATCGCCACCGATCCAACCGACCGCCGCAAACTGAACCTGCCCACCATGCGACCGAACCTGGCCTATCTTTCGCTGTCCGGGTCGATCCGGGACCTGGTCGAACTGGAATGCGATCTGCGGCAGAACTCGATACGGCACCTTGCGGTGCGGCACGATGGCCTCGTTGCCTTCGCGATGCAGTGGGAGGGTGAACCGGGCGCCGCAACACCGTTACTGGGTCTTCACCGGATGGGTGAGGCCCCCATCCTGGCACAAGCACCCCTTGCCGACGAACTCGCGATGCAAGGCTATGCCGGCAGCGTCGCTTTCAGCGGTGACGGTCGCGAGGTCGCCATCACCTCGCCGCGTGGCGGCCGCTTGCACCGGTTCGCGGACGATGGCGCGTTCCTGGAGGCCCTGTCCCGCGCGGATATCTGTGGCCTCGCACCACTCGGGCACGGATACCTCACAAGCGACGGGCTGGGCGGGCTCATTTCGATCGGTGCGGATGGACCGCATCCCCTTGCGCGCCTGGAATGCGCTTGGGACAATCATATCGTTTCGCTCTGACGTACGGCGGCCGCCAGATCGGCGCGGGAACCGGGACGACAAACCGCAGCGCAAGGCCGCTGTCGTTGGGCGTTGCGGGCGATGGGCTTCCTTTTGGGCGCCCGGCGTTCGCCTTCGGGGAACCGCCCGCCGCCGCCCCCCACGTCACACGGGGCAACGGCCGCTGGTGCACGGGCCCGAGACGCAACCCGCGTTCCTATTGCGGAAAACTCCATCCGTCATGGTCGATGCGAAAGATGCGCACCGGGGCACCCGGCTGCGCGGGATCGGGGCGAAGGCTGAAGACGGCGCGATTCGCCTGCCCGAAGTTGGTGAAATCCACGTTGACCGTGATCATGCCGCGAAACATCGGCCGTTCGGCATCAGGCGCGATGCGGGTAATCCGGCCCTGAAAATCCTGTGAATCGTAGAGCACGTCACCCCCATGCCCCGCCAGCGAGGGCACGATGCCGGCAAAGAAATACCGCGCCCCGTTGGCCGGCGAAAACGGATAATCCGCCTGGCTTCGCGACGCCGCCTCGGCCGCATAGAGATCGCGCACGAGCCTTGTCGCGTCGTCGATCAGCGGGTCACCGATGGTTTGCGCCGCCGGTATTTGGTCGGCGCCCGTGGCGGGGTCGACGGCCGCCTCGCCCGTATCCTCCATCAGGAAGCGCTGGGCGACCCATCCGGCCTTGCCCAGATCGCTGGTCTGCATCAGGCACCAGCGCGGCGGCAATTCGGCGCGCTGCGCTTCTGTCAGCCTGTTCCAGATCTGCGGGATCAGCAGCGGTACGCAGGTGACCTGCCTGAGCCCGCGCGCATCCGGCGCGAGCTTGTCGATCACCAGGTATTGCGTCCCCGGCCCCATGCGCATGTTGAGCATGTCATCGCTGGCCACGCCGGTGACACGCCAGGCATCCGGGCCGTGGCCGTCGATCTCGGCCCGCGCCGCAGGCGCCGACAAGGCCATCGCAATGGCCGCCGCCATCATCATCAACCGGGTTCGCATCATTTCACCTCCACGACAGCGCGTCCGAGCACGTCTTGGTTCGAGACATCCAGAAAGCGGATCTCGTAGAGACCGGGCTGCTCGGGCATGGCCACATTCATGGATGTCTCATCACCGATCGGGAAGACGGCGATCCAGCCGAACACCGCCTGATCCTTCCTGGCAAGCGAAATCCGCTGATCGTCACTGTCGCTGCCGCCCGTCCACGTCACCGTGATGGTCTCGCCCGGTTGCGCGGTTGCCGGCGCCGACAGACCCGCCCCCGTGTCGAGCGGCGCATCCTCTGCCACGACTTCCAGCGAAGCGCTGGCCAGCGTCTTGCCGCCCTCGTTCAGGATATAGCGGATTTCGTAGAGCCCCGGCTCGGTGGGCGCTTTCAGGCGACCATCGGTCTTGTCGCCGATCCGTAGATAGCTGCCGCGCGTGCCCTCGTCTGCCCCCATCGCGACGATGCCGACCATGTCGCGGGGATTGACTGTCGACGACCACGAGATATCCACATCGGTTCCCGCACGCACCGTGCCGGGGCCGGAGATGCCGATTTCGGCCGTCACCACCTCGATGGTCGCGGTGGCCAGCGTCTTGCCGCCCTCGTTCAGGATATAGCGCAACTCGTAAAGCCCGGGCTCGGCGGGCGCCGTCAGCTTTCCTTCGGTATCGCCGCCAACACGCAGATAGCTGCCGCGCGTGCCCTCGTCCGCCCCCATCGCGACGATGCCGACCATGTCGCGCGGATTGACCGGATCGCTCCAACTGACAGCGACGGCGGCGCCGGTGGTCGCCGTGGCGGGTCCCGTCACCTCGACCTGGGTCTCCACCACCTCGATCATCGCCGTGGCCAGCGTCTTGCCGCCCTCGTTCAGGATATAGCGCAACTCGTAAAGCCCGGGCTCGGCGGGCGCCGTCAGCTTTCCTTCGGTATCGCCGCCAACACGCAGATAGCTGCCGCGCGTGCCCTCGTCCGCCCCCATCGCGACGATGCCGACCATGTCACGGGCATCGACCGGATCGCTCCAACTGACATCGAAGACGGCGCCGGTGGTGACCTGGGCGGGGCCGGCAAGCTCCATTTCAGGCAGGGCCGGTTCCGGTTCGGGTTCGGGTTCGGCAACCGGCTGTTGCTCGACCGCGCTTTTCACCTGTGCGAGCGCCTCGTGCAATTCGTCGGCACTGCCGGCGGGCACGAACAGGCCGCCGGTGTTCTCGGCGATGCAGGACAGCGCGGCGTGGGTTTCGTCCTGCAGGTCGAAGCCGACCACATGGGCCGTGAAATCCACCCCCTGCCGTTCCAGTTCAGCCGACAGCGCGCAGGGATCGGCATTGCAGGTCTCCACCCCGTCCGAGATCAGCACGACGGTCGCCGGATGATCGCGGTAGGACAGAAGTTCAGCGGCCTGGCGCACGGCGGCGGTGAGTGGCGTCTTGCCCACGGGCCGGATCGCGTTCACCGTTTCGATAAATCCGCCCCTGTAAACCGGACCGGGCGCGATCAGCGTCTCGATGTCGGTGCAATCGCCCTTGCGCCGGTGGCCATAGGCAACAAGCCCGAGATTGGCGCCTTCGTCCCACTCGTTCACCAGATCGGCCATGACCTCGCGCGCAATCTCGAGCTTGGACGTGCCATCGATCTGGCCCCACATCGAGCCCGAAGCGTCGTAGACGATCACCACGTCGTCGGCAGCGCGGGCCGGGGCAGCACAGGCCATGCCACCGATCGTTGCGAATGTCGCCAATGTCCGTGTGATTGTTTTCATGTCTCTTTCTTTCGGCCGGTTTCAGTCAGAATTCGTCGTGAGTCGCACGGTCAGGCCGGGCGAGATGCCGGGTTATCGGGCCGCGATGCCTCGACCTCGCCCAATGCGCGCTCCTTGAGTTTGCGGAACTTGCCCGACATCTGCTCCAGCCGGGCTTCCCATTCGGGATTCGGCTGCTGGCCCTCGATGGTGCGAAAGAAGACCTGCATCATGCAGGCGATGGCGAAAGGCTCCAGCAGGGCCGCCTTGACGCTCCAGGCGAACAGCAGCGCAAAGACCACCCCGCCCGCGGCCCATGCGCCGGGCATCAGGTAGACGACCAGCGCCGCCGGGGCGAGCATGACCAGAAACACCAGAAAGCCCAGCCCGTAGACGATGAGCGCCAGCCAAGCCGCGTTCTTCAGCATCACCTTCCAGTTCTGCCCGTAGAGTACCAACGCCTCGCGCGCCGAGTCCCAGGAGTTGTCCGAGCGGCTGCGGATGGCATGGGCAAGGATCACCTCGTCGATGAAGCCCACCGCGACCCGCAGGAAGGCCGACAGGATCGCGGCCAGTTGCTGCGCGCCGGGCACCGGCAGGACCGTGAGAATCCCGCGCGCAAGGCCCGAGATGGCACGGATCACGCCACGGATGAGCTGGTCCAGCAGAAAAAGCACGCTGGCCTGCGGGAAACGCGCCTTGACCTCGGCGGTGGCATGATCGATCTGGCCGCGCCCCTGCGGCATCGTCTTGCCGTCGATCAGTTCCACCAGCACCGCGATATGGCCCGCCTTGACGATGTAGAGGATGTATTCGCGCGCCCAGTACATGATGGCGCCGAAAACGCCGAACCCCGCAAAGCTCCCCCACATGGTCGTCGAGGCCCGAAACTCCTCGTCACCGAAACCGCCGACACCCCATCCGATTCCGGCGCCCGTGCCGGTCGCGAGGATGTAGCCGAGCGCGATGCCGAAATAGACGGCCATGCGCAAGAGGATGAACGGAAGCGTCCGCCCCATCATCCCCATTGCCCCGCCGATGCTGAAATCCCACATTCACGATCCTCCCTCTACGAATGTTCCGCTTTAACGAATGGCCACGGCGTGGCGTCTCAAATCTCGCTATTTCTGTTTCCGTATGTCGCGTGACAGGCACGTGACGCACGGGCGGCGATCTGCGCCGCGCGGATGCCCGTGGTCTTGATTGCCGCGCAAGGCGCCGAGACCGTCAGCGGCCTCCAGAACGCGGTCGAGCCCGTCGGCTCGCATCCGGCCTCGCCCATCGACCACTGCTCGCTGCGGTCGCCCGCGACCCGGTTCCCACTACAAAAGAGAGGGAGCCTTGGCATTCACCCCACCTCACAATACCTACACTCGGCGCGGTTTTCGGACCTGCCACATCAGGCCGGAAAATGAAACCCCGCGACACAGACCAGCAGGGCGGTTCTCGCGGCTGCGGACGGTCCTTTCATACGCACCCCCTGCCCCGACACGGTGATTCGAGCGCACAATGGCAAAACCCGGATGCCCGCGCCCCGTTCGTTTGCAGGGGGAGTGACGATTGAGTGGGGGCCAAGGGGTTAGGGTCAACTCTGCTGGGTGGGGGGATCGGTGCGAAGGTCGCGAACCACCACGCAAAAACGGGCCGCAGCGTGTCTTGCGACGACCGTCACCGATCGCGGCCCACGACGCCGGCCCGACGCGGGAACGGGGTTTGAATACAGGGGGGGTGGATATGCTGATGAGAGACGGGGGTTGGTGGCGGTGCTGGCAGACTAATTTGAACTCGTCTCTACTTGGACAGTGAGGCTGTCTCTTACATCGCGCAGAGTCCGCGCTACTCGGCGAGAGCGACGGCCCGATTTCGTTTGAAAGTGTCGCGACGGGAGAGACTGCGTTCCCGGTTGAAGTGGTTCGAGACGGAGGCGTGGACTGATGCGAATTTCTGCAAACTTCGCATCCGCCGGAATCGCAGCATTGCCCCCTCGTCGAATTGGCAGGCCGTGGCGCTTTAGCGATTTCTTAATGAATTTCAACGCGGCGTTCCTGTCACGGGTGTTGGTCACGAAGCTCTCGAGAACCTCGTCCTCGTTTCCAACTGCACGCCACAGGTGGTGCACCTTGCCGTTGATCTTCACGATCAACTCGTCCAGGTGCCACCTATACCGGCTGGATTGCATCTCCCTTCTAACCGGCGTTTCCGGATCTCGGATGCGAACATGGGTCCGAACCGATGCACCAGTATGGCAGCGCCTCATGGCAGATGTCGATGCCGTGCTCGTGCAGCAGGTCCTCGACATTTCTAAGTGACGGGGGGAAGCGCACATACTTCATCACCGCCAAGCGGATGATCTCGGAGCACGCGTTGAGATACCGGAACGGGGCGCCTTTTGTCATCCCGCGACGATACTTGGCCGCCCTGCTCGCCTCTAGCCAGTTTCCTCTGACACCGCCGCCCAGCGACAGGTCGGCTTCTCGAGGCTTACACCGAATTTGGGCGCACTCACCCTGCTGTGCAAAAATCCGTGCAAAACGTGCACAAAAACCGGCTGCATCTCTGGAACAGCACCCAAGAATGTGCAACACTCCAATGAGATAGCTGCGCTTCTCGTTGGCGTCAAAAAGTTCTGGGGAATAGGTATTGCTATGGCAAAAGTAACCTCGTCCGATGTCGCAGCACTTGCCGGGGTTAGTCGATCGGCTGTCAGCCGGGTTTTCACACCCGGCGCTTCTGCCAGCAAGGATACAATCGAGCGCGTGCGCCGCGCCGCCAAGGAGTTGGGGTATCGCCACACCGGTCACCGAAAGAAACAGTCCGATCATCCGCGTATCGGCCTGGTGGTCAGCAATGTCGAAAACCCATTCTACGCCCAGGCGACCAAACACCTTTCGATGGCGCTTCAGGCGCGGGGGTTCGATACGCTTCTGCTTGTCGAGATGGAAACTGTCGGAACGGCCGAGGACATCGTCGCCCGTTGCCTGGACCAGGGGGTCGTGGGTCTCTTGGTTTCGAGCGTTGCGACACAGTCGGAGCTCGCCAAGGAATGCGAGCGTTTCGGCATCCCCGCCGTCTTCTTCAACCGCTTGCCCAATGACAATCAATCGAACTGCGTAACAGCGAACAACTATTCAGGTGGACGCATTATCGGAGATCATCTGGTGGCCTGTGGTCACAGGAAAATCGCCTATCTGGCGGGGTGGGAATATGCCTCTACCCAACGCGACCGCGAGGCTGGCTTTGTCGCCGCTCTCAATGACGCCGGGATTGAACTACATTCACGGGACATCGGCGATTTCGACTATGATCTGGCCTGTGAGGCGACGCGTCGACTATTTTCCGGCAAAGACAAACCGGAAGCGATCTTTGTCGCCAATGATCACATGGCTTTTGCCTGCATGGATGTGCTGCGCTTCGAGTTGAATCTGTCGGTGCCGCAGGATGTTTCGGTGGTCGGCTTCGACGATGTGCCGTTGGCGGCCTGGCCGTCGTATGATCTGACCACCGTGTCGCTGCCTATCAAACTGATGGCGGAACAGGCGGTCGAGATGCTGAACACCCAGGTCGAAGGCAAGAAGGTCGGCAGCCATCGGATTGCCATTGATGGCCGGCTCGTAGTGCGCGGCTCCACACGGCGCGCATCCCTAGGCTGACCTGTTTCAGAGCGCGGAATTACGCGCCAGAACATCCAGACCCTGCATGTTCAGGAAATGCAGAAGGTCAATGAAAATCCAGTTTTCAGCCAGCTTGCCATTCTCCGCTCGATACATATCCACCACGCGCATATCCGCCGGTTGCGGCCCCGCTGGCATCCCCATGTAACCGCCCGAGTTGCGGACCGTCAGGTTCGCCCAACCGAAGAACCCGCCAAAATGCCCCTCGGCGACGCGGCACAGGTGCCCGTTGAAGCGATAGCCGTCATTCAGCGCCTGCCCGAAGGGGCGGGCGTGCTGCTTGATATATCGCTCGATGGTGTAAGTCGCCCCGATCCCGTAGGGGCCCCACCAGATCATGTCCTCATGCCAGGTTTCGGCGAGAATATCGGCATAGTTGGGGTTGGGCTTGCTCGAGCGTTCGCTGCGTCCCATGCCGGTCAGCATCGCGTTGATCGCATCCAGCGTCGCCTTGCCCTTTGCCGGGTCCTGCGCACCCCACATCAAACCTTCATGTGTCATCGGGCCGGGCTGCACCAGATGAGCGCCGGTTTGCGGAGGAAACGGGTTCTGGCCCGCCTGGACCATCACTTGCGGGATGTCGCAGAACATCGCGGTCTCGGTGATCTTGCCGTTTTCCACCCGGTTGAACTCGACATAACGCAGCATGGTGATGCGGCCGGTTGGCCGGATGCCAAGCCAGGGATGGTCGAAAAGCCCCATCAGATGCCCCATCGACACGACCCAGACGGAATGAAATCCGTCCATCTCGTTGCGACCGGCAAGAAAGATGTCGGGGCGGCGTTGAAGGCGGGTGAAGGACGCTTTCAGCGGAGACCAGAACATATCCGCCACCGCCTCGGCCCCGGTCTGTTCGTGGAACGGGTGCATCCCGCGCCAGAGCCAGCGATCGCCCGTATAACGCGCCAGAACCTCGGCCACGGCCTCGGGCGCGGCAGCGGACAGGTCGTGATGATACTGGCGGAC
>NZ_VSIY01000004.1 GCF_008086115.1 Maritimibacter fusiformis
GGTAGTGTCCCCGGGGATGGTGTAGGAGGCCGCGCGCGAAGCCTTTGGCTTAGCGCAGCGCGCGGCCGGGCTGGCGGCCACCGCGTTTCTTCGTAGTCTGAGGTTGTTCAACGACCGATGACAACGAAGGAGAACACGATGACCGATGCCATGATCGACCTTCCTGGCGTGATCGCCAAGAGCGATGACGCGGATTTTTTGCGCGAGCTGATCCAGGACGCCGCGCAGCGGCTTATGGACATCGAGGTGGCCGCTGTCTGCGGGGCCGGACACGGCGAGCGCAGCCCGGACCGTGAGAACCAGCGGAACGGCTACCGGCCGCGCCAGTGGGATACCCGCGCGGGCACCATCGGCCTGAACATCCCGAAGCTGCGCAAGGGTAGCTACTTCCCGACCTTCCTCGAGCCGCGCAGGACCGCCGAGAAGGCGCTGATGGCCGTGATACAGGAGGCCTACATCCATGGCGTTTCGACGCGGTCCGTTGATGATTTGGTGCGCGCCATGGGGTTGACGGGCACCTCCAAGAGCCTGGTCTCGCGGCTGTGCGAGGAGATCGACGAGCGGGTGCAGGCGTTCCTCAACCGCCCGCTGGAGGGCGACTGGCCCTTTCTCTGGCTCGACGCCACCTACGTCAAGCTGCGCGAGGGCGGGCGGATCGTCTCCATGGCGGTGATAGTGGCCGTGGCGGTCAATACCGACGGGCGGCGCGAGATCCTGGGGATCACCGTCATGCCATCCGAGGCAGAAACGTTCTGGACCGACTTCCTGCGCTCTTTGACACGGCGCGGGTTGCGCGGCGTGCAGATGGTCATCAGCGACGCCCATGAGGGCCTGAAGGCTGCTGCGCGCAAGGTCCTGAGCGCCGGGTGGCAGCGCTGTCGCGTGCATTTCCAGCGCAACCTGCTGGCCCGCGTAAGCAAGGCGAACAAGCCTGTGGTCAGCGCCGTGGTGAAGACCGTCTTCGCCGAGAAGAACCGCGACCGGGCCCATGCCCGCTGGCGCGAAGTCGCCGACAACCTTCGTGACCGGTTCCGCGATGTCGCCGAACTGATGGAGCGAGCCTTTGTCCGCCATTGGTCCGAGGACAATGGCGAACGCCGAACACGACGTGCTGGCCTACATGGCCTATGACGAGAGCCTGCGCTCGAAATTGCACAGCACCAACCCCTTGGAGCGCGTCAACAAGGAGATCAAGCGGCGCACCAACGTCGTCGGCATCTTCCCCAACCGCGAGGCCGTCGTCCGCCTCGTCGGGGCGCTCATGTTGGAGCAAAATGATGAGTGGGCCGTCTCCCGCCGCTACATGCCGGTGGAAAAGCTGACGGCCCTGTGCAACCATGATGACGAGACGGCAATGATCGCCGCTCAGTGAACGAGCGACACCAGCTATGAAGAAGCAGGTGAATGCCAGTTCCTACACCACGCCACGGGGCACTACCCCGTCAACTTGCTGTGGCAAATGCCTTAGCAGCAAAGTAGCATGCTCTTCATTGTCCATTCTGGGATAGTATTATTTTGGCATTCGAGCAAAGACGGGTGGAGTTTTGATGGTTGAGCTTAAAGCTGAAGATGAAAAAGTCCTGATCCGTGCAATTGAACGAGGGGACGCGGTCCTGTTCCTTGGCGCGGGCGCATCTGCCACCAGCCTTTCCAAGGCTGGCAACAAGATTATGCAGGGTTGGCAACTTGCTGCGAAACTCGCGGAAATGGGCGGACTCGACTACTATGATGAATCGCTTCCTAGTGTAGTTACAGCTGTCGTTGGTAGTAGGATCAGCCGCGAACAGTTTGAGGCCGTCTTGCGCGAGGAGTTTCAACACTGTGAGCCGTCAACTGAATTGAATGCGTTGATGAAACTCACTTGGGCGCGACTCTATACATGGAATTTGGATGACACCGTAACCAATTGCCGCCACACTGCCCAAAGGATGAAGACTTTTAATGGAATGATTGATCCAGTAGTTCCAGATGACAATATAGCATTTTTGCAGGTCGTGCACTTGCATGGTGAGGCGTGGAAGCCAGAGCATGGCTACATCTTTTCCGAGGCAGAGTACAGTGAAGCTATTTCCAAAGGACATCCTTGGTATCGTCAAGCGATCACCGATTACGTCGAGAAACTGCCGGTCTTTGTTGGAAGCAAATTGAAGGAACCCATTCTTTCTTTGGAGCTAGACCGAGCGCGCCCACGAGGTAACGAGGGACTTGGTGTTGCGTTCTTAGTTACTCCAGATAATTTTACCCCTATTCAGCTAGCAGAACTCGAAGCGCGAGGCATAGTGGTCATCACAGGCTATTTATCTGACTTCGTCGCTTTTCTGAGACAGAAGACAAATACGGGTGGGATTTTACCTGAATCAGCGCTCGCCAGTCGTGGTGCGATGGGAAAGGCATTGGCGCAACGAGGTAGAGTCACTGCGTCCGACTTGGGTGTGGCAAAGCATCTGCGCGTGATAGCAGACGGCCAAGGCAGTATCTCAATACACAAACTTTCAGATACCGAGATTAAGACCGCTGCACGACACTTTTTGGAAGGAAAACCTCCCAGTTGGGAAGTCATCTTTGCCGGCATTCCGCCACGACTCAACCAGACAAGCTCCCTGATAGATCAACTTGAAGAGAGTCTTCAATCTGACGAACGCCTCTTTGTGGCGTATGGCCAATCGGGAAGCGGAAAGACTACTGCCGTCATGCAGGCTTTGAAACAGCTTGCCGGTGACGGAGGTCGTATTCCAATCTATGAACTCGGTGGCAACATTCCTTCTTTGAGGTCGGCAATTGATCTACTCGCTCGACTTTACCCCGATGAAAAAATCGTTGTCTACTTTGGAGAGTCATTTCTTTTTGGCGACTCGTTTGCGGAAGATCTTCTGTCGGTCGATTCGGGCCGAATGCTATTTGTCGGCGACGCAAGAACCAAAGAATGGAAGAACCACATTCGAAGGCGGTTGGAGGGTGTGAATTATAGATCATTCGAGTTCCAGAGATTTTCGCCTGAAGACTACGAGGAATTGGCGAATGTTATCCTTTCATTTGTTCCAGCGCCCCGATTCCACAAAATGTCTCCGCAGGATAGGGTGAAGGAATTCGATAGATCCCGAAGTCAACTTTTGATCGCCATGAAGGAAGTAACGCAGTCTGGGAAGTTTCGTGAGATTATTGCGGCAGAGTATAATGACCTCCCAGATGACGATAGTCGGTACTTGTTCTTGATTTGTGGCATTGCGACATTGGCTCGATCCGGAATAAATAGCGGGTTGAGTAAAGAGGCATACGACCGTATATCGCGACAGAAATCATTTCCCAGCGCCCTTCAGGAATTGGATGGAATTGTATTCGAGGATCGAAATGGTCGCTTGGTGGCACGTCATGAGGTCTACGTCCGGCATGTGTTGGAGAATGTTGCCACTACAGAACATTTGAAAAGCGCCATCGTCTCAATGCTTAGGTCTTTTACAAGATTTGATGTCCCGGTGATAAAAAGTGTTGGGCGGCAGGATGGCATCCTGTTTCGCTTTCTTCTTAATAATAATTTTCTGAAAGAGATTTTTAGAATTAAGGGCGCGCGAAATGCTCCATCTGACATCTACAGTCAGTTTGAGTTAGAATTCCAGAGAGATGGTCATTTTTGGCTTCAATACGGTCAATATCTCTCTTCTATGAAACGATTTGATGATGCACTTCCCGTTCTTTAAAAATCCATACAAGCTTTTCCGGAAAATGACTTTGCCGCTCACGCACTAGCGGACGTTCAACTCCGAGTTGCCGAACACGCAAGTGTTTGGAATAGCTCTGTCGCCGAACTCGTTGGGCATGCGGTGACCACACTCGAAGATCTTCATGCAAATCGATCCAGCGGTTCGGATCAATATGCAATCGCCACCCTGGCGAGGTCCCACATTAGAGTTCTGATTAAGCACAATCAGAATGATACTGCCAAAGAAGCGGCAAAGAGATACTTCGACGAAATCGGCAGTATTCGTTCTTCGCTTAGGGACGAGCAACTTGAGATTGCCAGAACTGAACTTTTGCACTTCATAACGCATGGGAAAGCACCCTACGAAGAAATTGAGGTCAATGGCAAAACCAAACCTCAGAGAAAAGGTCGAGGGCCAAAACCAAAACGGAAGTAGTTGACTGCAAAAGTGCAGAACTTTCCCTCACGACCAGCCTCACAGCGCCGAGACGACGATGTGCTGCCGGTGAAGATAGTTGGACAAAAAACTGCTTAGTGCGGCTTTAATCTTCCAGAGGCCTTTGCGCTTGCAGCGAATTTCCGGAATGCGGGCAGCAGCCGCAGCATCAGCGTTACCGGATCAACGGCAGATCCTGGCCGATCCTGAAACCCCACCTGATGATCCACCTCCCATCCATCCGAAACGCGTCACAAGAAGCGCGTTGCGGATGGATAGGGGCGTTTTGCAAGCTGAACCACTCCACCACCGGCAAACCGCCGGGGTCTGGGGGGTGCGCAATGCCCCCAGCCTGTCGGGAGACGCCTTGGGGTGCAGGGGCGTGGCGAACGGCCCGTGCGAGCAGGCGGGGGTTCGGGGGAGGAGTGCGGAACGACGCTCCCCCGGGAGCAGGGGATGCAAGGGGAGTGCGGAACGATGACCTTGCCGCCCTCCGCGCAGGAGGGCCCGCCGCACAGGCGCCCCCGGCGGGCGGGGTTCCGGGGCAGCGCCCGGACGAACGGCAGGCCGAACAGAGGTGCCGCAGGCGCCGGAGTGCGGGCTGTTTAGTGAGTAAAATGCCCCAGCACAACCTTTCGCGCACGCGTTTGTCCGTTTTCTCCCATCCGAAAACACATGAACCCATTTCCTGACCTCAATCTTCGGAGGTCAGAATGGCGAGCAATAAATTCCCGGTGGTCCTGCGGTTCGAGGGCATGGATCCGCGCGATATCGGCGGCTACGAGGCGCATCGCATGCGCCGCGGCGGCGACCTCGGTCACATTGACCGCGACAGGCCCAAACCGCGCCGCTTGCTCGGCAGCGAAACCTGGGCGCAGGAGGCCCTGGCCGAGATCGAGCTGATGAAAATGGAGGGTTTCGCGGCCGAGCTCGAGGATCTCGACCGGCGCAACCGCCGCAAGGACCTGGCGAAACGGCGCATCGAAGGCCCGCGCGACCCGTGGCGCGCTTCCCGCCACGGCCCGCTGCGCGAACTCATCCTGACCGCCAACAAGGAGTGGTTCGCGCAGACCGAAAGCAGCGACGTGGAGTTCAGCACGACACAGGAGGAACGGTTCGAACAGCGGGCAGTGGAATGGCTGCTCGAAAACTTTGGCGACGACGTGATCCACGCCCGTGCCGATCTCGACGAGCAGGCCTATCACATCCACGCGGTGATCATGCCGCGCGCGACCGTTGAGAAATACGGGACCGAATGCCGGGTGCTTCAGCCATCGGCCCAACCGCTGATCAGGGATTACGAGTCGGCGCAGGACAGTGTGGGTGCGTGGTTCAGCGCGATCGGCCTCGTGCGAGGTGAGCGGCGCAAGCAGGCGATCCGCGATGCGTTGAACAACGGGCGAACGCCTCCGGTCAACCCCCGCCATGTCCGACCGGCGGAGTGGCGCGCGAAAGAAGAGAAGCGCCTCGCCGAGAAGGCCGCTGATCTCGAGACCCGGCAGCGCGACGTCGCCGCGCGGGAAGAGGACGCCTCGACGGTTCTGGCCTTCGCTGATGCGGTGTCAGCGGGCGAGATCGACGCGGACGGACGCACGCTGAAAACCATTGGTGCTGGCGTGAAGCCACCATCACCATTGCTGCTTCAAAAGGCCTCCCGCGGCTTTGCCGCCGCGAGAAAGGCCTTCCGGGCCGCCGCGAAGCGACTGCGCGCAAGCGCCGACGCAAGGACTCACCGTGAGGCCGAGGAACGGGTCGCGGCCGAGCTCGCCGAGATCAAGGCAGCCGATGACGTGATCGTCGAAATCGTCCGCGACTTCCCGATCGCGCATCGGCAACGGATTGCTCAGATCCGGCGCAGGCTCACCGCGAAGATCATGGCGCTGGATCCGCGCGCCAGAGGCCGTTCGACGGGCTCCAAACCGGGTATCGGCGACCCCTGAAAAGGGATCGCGAAAACCACCGGAATCTTTCACCTGAAAGGAAAAGGGAACTTTGGTGAAAAACATATTCAATTGTTTCAACCACATAGCTGTCAATCTGCAAACTTTTTTCTTCCGCCGATTAAGTCCCAAAATTTTGCAGATCCATGTCCGGCGGAAGCCGGATGCGGTGGGCGAAAAACTAAGGCTCCGGTGACACTGCAAACGCAAGACTGGAGTACCAAAAAATGAAGAAATCCCTGTCCCAGAAACCCGTCCGCAAGCCCCGCTCGTCGCAGTTCAAGATGACCCCCGCGATGCAACTGCGCATGGAGAAGGCGATGACTTCGGTCGGCAATATCGCCGACCAGCAGGCCCGCAAGGACGACAAGGTCCAGCGCGAGGCCCGCATGGCCATCGCGGAAACCTTCGACGCCTGGCTCGAGTGGCTCGAGGAAGCGGCGCCCGAGCAGATCGAAGAGGCGTTCTTCGAACTCGGCTGCTTTGCCACCGCCACCAACCGCCGCCGGCTCTTCAAGCACGCCAAGGCGCCCATGGGCGTCGCAGAGCGTGCACAGGAGCAGGTCGACCGCTGGAAGGAGGAGGAGGAAGCGGCAAAAGCTGCAGCTGCGGAAACGGCTGCTGCGGAGGCGGCAGCGAGGAAAAATGGTGAGGCAGACGGCAACACTTCCGCCTGATCGCTACCCCACCATCAAAAAAGGTCGCCAAAGTCCAATTCGAGTCCCCGCAACCAAATCCTAACGCATTATCAAACGCTTGAACGCCGCCCTCCGGGGTGGTGTTTGCGTTTGTGGGGGTGGAAGAAGCGCGGCTCGCTTGGTCACTGGTCAGGTCGCCCAGTCCTATGCCCGAGCAAGTTCCTCTGGTCGCCTGGCCTCGATGGCGGCACCTCAGCACAGCCAGAGCGTTTTGGCGCCCCCGCTACTCCCCGACCCGCGCCTTTTGCCTGACCTCCTGCCAGCCCAGCGCCAGCAGGAACACCGCTGTCAGGATCAGCACGATGGTCGGTGCCGGGGCGCTGTCGAGCCAGAAGCTGGCGTAGATGCCGGAAAAGCCCGCCACCAGCGCCACCACGACGGACATGGCCAGCATCGCCGCGAACCGTCGCGTCAGCAAAAAGGCGATGGCGCCGGGGGCGATCAGGAAGGCGATGGCCAGGATGATCCCGACCGAGGACAGCATCGCGACGATGGTGGCCGACAGGATCGCGAGCAGGCCGTAGTGGATCGTTCCGCTCGCCAGCCCTACCATCCGCGCCTGCACCGGGTCGAAGGCGTGGGCGAGGATGTCGCGCCATTTCAGCACCAGGATCAGCGCGACCGCCCCTGCGATGCTGCCGGAGGTCCAGAGGTCGGCCGCCCCGACGCCAAGCATGTTGCCGAACAGGATGTGGTCGAGGTGCAGATCGGTCTCGATCCGCGTATAGAGCACGATTCCCAGCCCGAACATGCCGGAAAACACCACGCCCATCACGGTATCCTGCTTGACCCGCGAATTGTCCTTGATGAAGCCGGTGGCCAGCGCGCAGAACAGCCCCGCCAGAAACGCGCCGATGATCAGGGGGATGCCGGCCATGTAGGCCAGCACCACGCCGGGCAGGACCGCGTGACTGGTGGCGTCGCCCATCAATGACCAGCCTTTCAGCACCAGGAAACATGACAGGAGCGCGGCGGCCGGGGCGATCAGCATGGTGATCCACAGGGCGTTCTGCATGAACGGAAACTGGAACGGGAGCAGCAGGGTTTCCATCATGCGCTCTCTCTCAGGGCGGTGCGGGCGCGGCGGCGGGCGGCGCGCATTCCGTGCGTCGGGGCGAAAACGAAGGCGAGCAGGAACAGCGCGGTTTGCAAACACACGATGACGCCGCCGGTCGCGCCGTTCAGGAAATAGCTGGCATAGGCGCCGATGGCGCTGGTCGATGCGCCGATGGCGACGGACAGGGCGATCAGGCGGGGAAAACGGTCGGTCAGCAGGTAGGCGGTGGCGCCGGGCGTGACCACCAGTGCGATCACCAGAAACGCCCCGACCGTCTGCATCGCCGCCACGGTGCAAGCGGCCAGAAGGGTGAAGAACACCACCCGCAGCGCGCCGGGGTTGAGGCCGATGGTGCGCGCGTGAACCTCGTCGAAGAACACCGCCAAGAGGTCGCGCCACTTGGCCATGAGCACCACCAGCGACACGCCGCCGATGATGACCAGTTGCAGCGTATCCTCGGGCGTGATCGCAAGGATGTTGCCCATCGTGATGGTCTGGATCGACACCGCCATCGGGTTGAGCGACACCATGAACAGCCCCAGCCCGAAGAACGAGGTGAAGATCAGGCCGATCACCGCGTCTTCCTTCAGCCCCGAGCGGGCGCGCAGAAACAGCATCGCCAGCGCCGCCAGCCCGCCCGACAGGAACGCGCCGAAGGCGAACGGGATGCCCAGCATGTAGGCCCCGGCGACGCCCGGCACGATGGAATGGGACAGCGCGTCGCCGATCAGCGACCAGCCCTTGAGCATCAGGTAGGCCGACAGGAACGCGCAGACCGCGCCGACCAGCGCCGACACCCAGATCGCGTTGGTCATGTAGGCATAGCCGAACGGCTCGAGCAGCAGGCTCATTTCTCGCTCTCCGCCGTGCGCGGCGCATCGTCGTAGAACACCAGCGGGCGCTCGTCGTCGGTAAAGACATCCAGCCGGCGCGGATCTTCGTCGTCGTGCAGATGTTCGCCTTCCAGCATGAAGTGCCGCAGCACGCCGCCGAAGGCCACGCGCAGGTTGTCGGCGGTAAAGACCTCGGCGGTCGGGCCATGCGCCAGCACCGTGCCCTTGACCAGCACCACCCGGTCGCAGAACTCGGGCACCGAACCGAGGTTGTGGGTGGCGACCAGCATCACCCGGCCCTCGTCGCGCAGGGTGCGCAGCAGCGCGATGATCTGTTCCTCGGTCTTGACGTCGACGCCGGTGAAGGGTTCGTCCAGCAGGATCACCTTGGCATCCTGCGCCAGCGCGCGGGCAAGAAAGACGCGCTTTTTCTGGCCACCGGACAATTCGCCGATCTGGCGGTCGCGAAACGCGGTCATGTTCACCCGTTCAAGGGCGCGGTCCACCGCCTCGCGGTCGGCGGGCCGTGCACGGCGCAGAAATCCCATGTGGCCGTAGCGGCCCATCATCACCACGTCCTCGACCAGGACGGGAAAGCTCCAGTCGACCTCTTCGGCCTGCGGCACGTAGGCCACCGATTGTGCCCGCATCGCCGCGCGCACCGGCTGGCCCAGAAGCTCGACCGTGCCAGCGGCGACGGGCACGAAGCCCATGAGCGCCTTGAACAGGGTCGATTTTCCGGAGCCGTTCACGCCGACAAGGGCGGTGATCGTGCTGGTGGGGATCGAGAACGAAGCATCGCGCAGCGCCGTGTGGCCGTTGCGATAGGTGACGGTCAGACCTTCGGCGCGGATGCCTTCGGTCATTGCAATAACCCCTCCACGATGGTTTCGGACGTCACGCGCAACAGGTCGAGATAGGTGGGAACCGCGCCGCCCGGCTCGCTCAGACTGTCGACATAAAGCACACCACCATAACGCGCGCCAGTTTCGCGCGCGATCTGCCTGGCGGGCTTGTCCGAAACGGTGGATTCCGAAAACACCACGCCGATGTCATGCTCCCGCACCGCGTCGATCACCGCGCGCACCTGTTGCGGCGTGCCTTGGGCATCCGCGTTGATCGGCCACAGGAACAGCTCGCGCAGATCGAAATCGCGTGCCAGATACGAAAATGCGCCTTCGGAGGTAACCAGCCAGCGTTTTTCATCCGGCAGGGCGCGGGCGGCGTCGCGCAGGGGGGCGATCACGGCGGCGATCTCGGCCTTGTAGGCCTCGGCATTGGCGGCGTAGGTGGCGGCGTTGTCGGGGTCGGCGGCGGACAGCGCCCGCGCGATGTTGTCGACATAGATCTCCGCCGAGGTCAGCGCCATCCAGCCATGCGGGTTGGGCTTGCCGTCATAGTTGCCGCCGGAAATCGGCATCGGTTCGATCCCGTCCGAAACGGTGGCGGCGGGCACTTCGCTGAGATTGGCGAGGAATTGCTCGAACCAAAGCTCCAGGTTCAGCCCGTTCCACAGGATCAGGTCGGCGTCCCGCGCCTTGAGCAGATCGCGCGGCGTCGGCTGGTAGCCGTGGATCTCGGCCCCCGGCTTGGTGATCGAGACCACCTCGGCGGCGTCGCCCGCCACGTTCTGCGCCATGTCGGCGATCACGGTGAAGGTGGTGACGACCTTGAGCTTGCCGGTATCGGCCACCAGCGGGTTTGCGGTCAGGGCAAGGCCGAGAGCGAGGCCGAGAAAAGCGCGTCGGGTGTTCATAGGGATCTCCGGTTCTGTCGTCTTTTGCATCTAGGAATGATTTGCATCTGTCAAGTCAGTTGCGAGTGATTTGCAACAAATGGTTGATGCGGGGCGGCCTGAAGTGCACATATGGGCCATGACGAGGACCGAACAGCGCAGCGAGCGGCTGACCCAGGCGCTTCGCGATGCCGGCGTGCGCATCACCCGCCAGCGTGCCGCGCTGGTGGATGTGCTGGCCGCCGCCGATGACCACCCCGACGCGGTGGAACTGCACCGCCGTGCCGACGAGGCCGTGCCGGGGATATCGCTGTCGACGGTCTATCGCACCCTGACCGAGCTGGAAGAGCAGGGCGTCATTCACCGGCACCTGTTCGAAGGCGCATCGGCCCGGTTCGAACATGCCGAGGCCGAGCATCACGACCACATGATCGACGTGGAAACCGGCGAGGTGATCGAGTTCTGTTCCGACCGGATCGAAAAGCTGCAAGCCGAGATCGCCGCCGAGATGGGCTATGACATCGTGCATCACCGGATGGAGCTTTACGTGCGCAAGCGGAGCGGTCGCTAGCCCGACTGCTTGACGCCACCGCCGGGGAGTGGTCGAACATTCCCCATAGGCCGACTGCAAACAGGAAGCGTGACATGACCGACCCGATCTGGACCCCGAGCCGCGAGCGTATCGAGGCAAGCGAAATCACGCGGTTCCTTGGCTTTCTGGCCGACAAGGGCGAGGCGAGCCTGCCCGACAGCCTGGCCCTGCATCAGTGGTCGCTGGAACAACCCGACGCCTTCTGGTCGGCGATCTGGGATCATTTCGGCGTGGTCGGCGACAAGGGCGCGGCTCCTTATCTGGTCGGCGAGGGCATGCTCGACGCGCGGTTCTTTCCCGCGGCACGGCTGAACTATGCCGAGAATATGCTGGCACTGGGCGCGCGTGACCGGGACACGCCGGCGATGGTGTTTCGCGGCGAGGACAAGACCGAAGAGCGCTGGTCCTGGGGCGATCTGGTCGACCAGGTTTCGCAACTTCAACAGGCGCTCGCGCGCGCCGGGGTGGGCGAGGGCGACCGGGTGGCCGGCCTGCTGCCGAACCGGCCCGAAGCGATCGCGGCGGTGCTGGCGGTGGCGTCGCTGGGCGCGACTTGGTCGTCGGCCTCGCCCGACTTCGGCACCCGCGCGGTGCTGGACCGCTTTGCGCAGATCGAGCCAAAGGTGATGCTGGTGGTCGACGGCTACTGGTACAACGGCAAGCGCATCGAGATGGCCGACAAGCTGGCCGGTATCCTCGACGGGTTGCCGAGCGTCGGGACGGCGGTGGTGGTTGACTACCTCGGGGATGCGGGCAAAGTGGCGAAGGGACTGCGCGGCGGCGTGACCTATGCGGAATTCATCGGCGCCGAAACCCCGACCGACCCGACCTTCGTGCGGATGCCGTTCGACCATCCGCTCTATATCCTGTTCTCGTCGGGCACCACCGGCGCGCCCAAGTGCATCGTGCATCGCGCCGGCGGCGTGCTGCTGCAGCACCTCAAGGAACACGCGCTGCATGCCGACATCAAGCCCGGCGACAGGCTGTTCTATTTCACCACGCTGGGCTGGATGATGTGGAACTGGCTGGCCTCGGGGCTGGCGCGCGGCGCGGTGTTGATGCTCTATGACGGCTCGCCCTTCGTGAAGGGGCCGGACGTGCTGTGGAAATACGCCGCCGACGAGGCGTTCACCCATTTCGGCACCTCGGCCAAGTATATCGACAGCCTGCGCAAGTCGGGCTACGCGCCCAAGGTGGCGCATGTGCTGCCCAAGCTGCGCACCGTGCTGTCGACCGGCTCGCCGTTGCTGGTTCACGGGTTCGAGTATGTGCATGACGCGGTGAAACACGACCTGCACCTGGCCTCGATCTCGGGCGGCACCGACATCGTGTCGTGCTTTGTCGGCGGCGATCCGACGCGGCCGGTCTACAGCGGTGAAATCCAGGGGCCGGGGTTCGGCATGGCGGTCGATGTCTGGACCGCGCCCGACACCCCCGCCAAACCCGGCGAGAAAGGCGAACTGGTCTGCACCGCACCGTTCCCGCCGCAGCCGCTGGGCTTCTGGGGCGACGAGGACGGCTCGCGCCTGCGCGCGGCCTATTTCGAGCTGTTCCCCGGCGTCTGGTGCCAGGGCGATTATGCCGAGAAGACCGAACATGGCGGCTTCATCATCCACGGCCGGTCCGACGCCACGCTAAACCCCGGCGGGGTCAGGATCGGCACCGCCGAGATCTATGCCGAGGTCGAGAAATTCGCCGAGATCCGCGAATCCGTGGTGATCGGGCATGACAAGGACGGCGACCAGCGGGTGATCCTGTTCGTGGCGCTGGCCGAGGGGCATGAGCTGGACGACGCGCTGATCAAGCGGGTGAAACAGGCGATCCGCGCCGGGTCGTCGCCGCGCCATGTGCCGGCCGAGATCCTGCCGGTGGCCGACATCCCACGCACCAAGTCGGGCAAGATCTCCGAGCTTGCGGTGCGCGACGTGGTGCATGGGCGCGAGGTCAAGAACGTCGGCGCGCTGGACAACCCAGAGGCGCTCAAGCTGTTTCCGAAACTGTCCTAGGGCAGGACGCCCTCGGCCCGCAGCCGGGCCAGCGCCATCGCGTCATAGCCCAGCTCGGACAGCACCGCCTCGGTGTCGCCGCCGGGTGCTGCGGGCGGTTGCGGCGCGCGCGGGGTCGAGCGGCTGAAGCGTGGCGCGGGCGCGGCCTGGGTGACGCCGCCGACCTCGGTGAAGGTGCCGCGCGCGGCCATGTGCGGATGATCCGGCGCCTCGGACCATGTCAGCACCGGCGTGGCGCAGGCATCCGACCCCTCGAGGATCGCGGCCCATTCATCGCGGGTCTTGCGGCGAAACACCTCGGCATAGGCGGCGCGACGGTCGGGCCACGCGGCTTGGTCCATCTGCGTGGCCCTGTGATCCCCGGGCAGCCCGGCCAGCGCCACCAGTTCCGCAAAGAACTGCGGCTCCAGCGGGCCGACCGCGAGGAACTTGCCGTCGGCGCATTCATAGGTCCGGTAGAACGGCGCGCCGCCGTCGAGCAGATTGGCCTCGCGCGTCTCGCTCCAGTCGCCGCGCGCGCGCCAGCTATGGACCAGCGCCATCAGCGCCGAGGCGCCGTCGACCATCGCGGCGTCGATCACCTGCCCCTTGCCCGAACCCTGCCGCTCCCACAGCGCCGCCATGATGCCGAACAGCAGGAACATGGTGCCGCCGCCGTAATCCGCCGCGATGTTGAGCGGCGGGGTCGGCACGTCATCCGCCTTGCCGGTGGCGTGCAGAAACCCGGTCAGCCCGAGGTAGTTGATGTCATGCCCGGCCATCTGCGCCCAGGGCCCGTCCTGCCCCCAGCCGGTCATCCGGCCATAGACCAGCCCCGGGTTGAGCGCATGGCAGGTGTCGGGGCCAAGCCCCATGCGCTCCATCACGCCGGGGCGAAACCCCTCGATGAGCACATCGGCCCGCCCGATCAGCGCAAGCGCTGCGGCGACCCCGTCCGGGTGCTTGAGGTTCAGCGCGACCGAGCGTTTGCCGCGCGCATTGATATCGGTCGGATCGGGCGGGCCGGAGCGGCGCACGATGGCCACCACCTCGGCCCCCATGTCGGCCAGGAACTGCCCGGCCAGCGGTGCCGGGCCGATGCCCTGCATCTCGACCACGCGAAGACCCTTGAGCGGTCCGGTCATGTCGTGTCCCCTGTCTGGCGCAGCCGGTCGAACGCGCTGTCGGTGACCGCGAACCGGTCGCCGTGCCGCGTGGCAAGGTCGCGGGCGCGGGTGGCGAATGTGTCGAGGCCGATGCCGCGGATGAACTGTAGCGGGCCGCCGGTGTGAGGCGGAAAGCCGATGGCGAGGATGCCGCCGAGATTGGCCTCGACCTCGCTGCGCAGCACGCCTTCGTCAAGGCAGCGCAGGGTTTCGACCGCCTGCCGGTAGATCAGCCGTTCCTTCGCCGCTTCCATCGTCACGCCTTCCCCCTCGGCAAACCGGGCCAGCCCCGGCCACAGCGTCTTGGTCCCGTCCCCGTGATAGTCGTAGAACCCGCCCCCATAGTGCCGCCCGCCGCGCCCGGTCGCAATCATCGCGTCGGTGACCTGCCGGGTCGCGGTGTTCTCAAGGCCAAAGCCGCTGGCCTCGCCCAGCCGCGCATCGAGCGCCGCGTGGGTCTGGCGCACCTTCTGGCCAAGGATCAGCGACACCTCGTCAAACACCGCAAGCGGCCCCGCCGGCATCCCCGCCAGCCACGCCGCGCGCTCGATCTGGTCCGGCGCCATGCCGTCGATCAGCAACCGGCAGCCCTCGTCGAGATAAGTGGCGAACACCCGCGAGGTGAAGAAGCCCCGGCTGTCGTTCACCACGATGGGCAGGTAGCCGATCTGCCGCACGTAGTCATAGGCGCGGCGCAGGGTATCGGGGCCGGTCGCCTTGCCCACCACGATCTCGACCACCTTCATCCGGTCGATCGGGCTGAAGAAATGCAGGCCGATCACGCGGGACGGATCGGGCGCGGCCTCGGCCAGCACCGAGATCGGCAGGGTCGAGGTGTTGGTGCCATAGATGCCGCCTTCGGTCAGCATCGGCCAGGTCGAAGCGATTACGCGTTCCTTGAGGTCGATATCCTCGAACACCGCCTCGACGATCAGATCGACACTGCCGGGCGGCGCATCCCCGGCGCTGGGCGTGATCAGGCCCAGCAGCGCCGCCTTGCCTGCCGCATCCATCCGCCCACGCGCGATGGCCTTGTCGCAAAGTGCGACCGCATGCGCCTTGCCCGCCTCGGCGCGGGCGGTGTCGGTGTCTTTCAGCCATGTCGCCAGCCCGCGTTGCGCATGGGCATGGGCGATGCCCGCGCCCATCATGCCGGCACCGATGACCGCCGAGGATCGCGCCTGCCAGGGGTCGCCCTCGGGCCGCAGCTTGCCGGAGCGGACCGCCTGCATCCCGAGGAAAAAGGTGGTGATCGCCGCCTTGGCCTCGGGCGTCGTCATCAGCGCCATGAAGCCGCGCGTCTCGAGCGTGAGGGCCGCATCGAACGGCATCGTCAGCGAGGCGGCGGCGATTTCTAGGATCTTTTCCGGCGCCGGCATCAGCCCGCGTGTTTTCTGGTAGATCCGTTCCGATGCGGCAGCGACCTGGTCACGTATCTGTGTGCCGCCGGGGTGGGAAAAGCCGGGCGCGTCCCAGGGCTGGATGTGCGCCTCGGGGTTGGCGAGAATCCATGCCTTTGCTGCCGGGATAAGGTCATCCGCCGTTGCGACCACCTGGTCCACCAGCCCGGCGGCAAGCGCGTCGCGGGGCTGCACCTGCGGGCCGTCGAGCAAGAAGGGCAGCGCCTTTTCCAGCCCCAGAAGCGCGGTCAGCCGCACCACGCCGCCGCCGCCGGGCAAAAGGCCAAGCGTCACCTCGGGCATACCCACCACCGCCCTGGGGTGGTCGGCGACGATCCGGCGGTTGCACGCCAGGCACAACTCGTAGCCGCCGCCCAGCGCCGCGCCGCTGATCGCGGCCACCACCGGCACCGGCAGCTTTTCCAGCGCGCGGAAAGTCGCCTTGATCGCCTGGGTGCGGTCGAAATAGGCCTCGGTGACGGTCTTGACGGCGAGCATGTCCTTGAGGTCGCCGCCGGCGAAAAAGGTCTTCTTGGCCGAGGCGAAGACGACACCGGCCAGCCCCTTTTCGGCCCCGAGCCGGGCCAGCGTGTCCTGCATCGCGGGCAGGAAACGGGCGTTCATCGTGTTGGCCGACTGCCCCGTCATGTCCATGGTGACGGTGACGATGCCGTCCGGGTCGCGGTGATAGTGAAACTCGGTCATGGTCAGCCCCTTTGGACCCATGCAGACCCGCGCGGGCGCCTCGCGTCCAGCATTACGCCGCGTCGGGGCGCGGCGCGACAAAGCGAAGGCGACGTGGGGTCAAGCAAGCATCACGATCTTGGCGGTTGACGGAGTTCGAAGCGGTGCTGTTAACTCATGGAAACTGGCCGAAAACCCGCCGTCAGATGCGGGACCGGCATGGTTCGGGAGGCGCGCGGCCTGGTCCGCGCGAAGAACTGCATGGAGATTTTCCAGCTTTTGATTGGCGGTCTCGCCAATGGCTGTATCTACGGGCTGGTCGCGCTGGGCTTTGTGCTGATCTACAAGGCCAGCGAAGGCGTGAATTTCGCCCAGGGCGACATGATGATGCTGGGCGCTTTCGTGGCGCTGGGGCTTGGCAATTCCGACCAGTTGGGCCTGCCGTTCGGCATCGCGGTGATCGTGGCGATGGTGCTGATGTTCGGCATCGGCTGGGGGATCGAGCGGGTGGTGGTGCGCCGCATCTTCGGCCAGCCGCAGTTCGCACTGGTGATCCTGACCATCGCGCTGGGTTTCGTGCTGCGGTTCGCCGCCGGGTCGATCTGGGGCTATTCGCCGCTGGTGCTGGAGACACCCTTCGCGGGGATGAATTTCCGCGTCGGCGGCGTGGTGATCGGCATGGCTGACATCCTGGCCATCGTGGTGACGCTGATCCTGACGCTGGGCCTGTGGGCCTTCTTCGCCTTCACCCGCATCGGGCTGGCCGCACAGGCGGCCAGTCAGAACCAGATGGCGGCCTATATCGTGGGCGTGCCGGTGATGCGGATCAACGCCTTGATCTGGGGGTTGTCGGGGACGGTGGCGACGGTGGCGGGCGTGCTCTATGCCGCCAAGGGCGCGATCGACCCCAACATCGGGCTTCTGGGCATCAAGGCGTTTGCCGCCGCGGTGATCGGCGGGCTTGGCTCGTTGCCCGGCGCGCTGTTGGGCGGGCTTTTGATCGGCGTGGTCGAGCCCATCGCGGCGCGTTACGCCCCCGGCGAGCTGGCGCAGATGTCGCCCTATATCATCATGCTGATCGTGCTGGTCACCCGCCCGGGCGGGCTGTTCGCGCAGATCCAGGCCAAGAAGGTCTGAGCCATGCGGGTTGTGTTCAAGACAAGCTATGACCCCGATATCGACCTGCACGATCACGCATGGAAACGCTGGGGCATCGCGCTGTTGCTCGCGGTCATGGCGGCGCTGCCGTTTCTGGTCGGGGACTATTACCTTGCCGAGGCGACCAACACGCTGATCTGGGCGCTAGCCGGGATGGGGCTGATGGTGCTGGTGGGCCATACCGGGCAGGTGTCGCTGGGTCATGCCGCGTTCCTGGCCATCGGCGCCTATACCGACGCGGCGCTGATGAACATCGGCTGGCCGTTCCTGTTGAGTTTTCCGGTGGCCGGTTTGGTGGCGGGCGTGTTCGGCGCGATCATCGCGGTGCCGGCGGTGCGGATGTCGGGTATCTACCTTGCCATCGCAACGCTCGCCGTGTTCGTGATCGTCGAGGAAATGGTGATCCTGCTGGCCCCGATCACCGGCGGCATCGGCGGCATCTTTGCCCCCACCATCGAGATCGCGGGCATCGGCTTCGACCGCTACGCCGCGCTCGACAACTTCTACTGGCTCTGCCTCGTCGTGGTGGCGCTGGTGACATGGGGCTATGCCAACCTGATGCGCAGCCCGACCGGGCGGTCGTTCCTGGCCGTGCGCGACAGCGAGGTTTCGGCCCGCGCGCTGGGCATCAACGTCACCCGCACCCGCGCGCTGGCCTTCGGGTTGTCGTCGGGCGTCACCGGGCTGGCCGGTGCGCTGATGGGGCATTACATCGGGTTCTTCAACTACGAGCTTTTTTCCATCTTCATCTCGATCAACCTGCTGCTGGTCGTCACCATCGGGGGCTTGGGTTTCATCCCGGGGGCGTTTTTGGGCGCCATCCTGATCACCGGCGTGCCGCAACTGATCTCGATCCTGCGCGACAGCGCCAATGCGACGCTGGGGATCGACCTGGGCGGCATTCCCGGCCTCGACACGATGGTGTTCTCGCTGATCCTGATCGGCTTCATCATCTACGAGCCGACCGGGCTCTATGGCCGCTGGCTGAAACTGCGGGTGTGGTGGGAGTTGTTCCCGCTGGCGCGGCGTGACATGTTCCGACGGCAAAAGACCTATCTCAAGACGGAGCGGATGCGATGAGCCTGCTCGCGGTCGAAGATCTGGCGATACATTTCGGCGGTGTCAAAGCCGTCGACGGCGTGTCGTTCGAGGTCGAGGCAGGCGAGGTCTTTGCCATCATCGGCCCGAACGGGGCGGGCAAGTCGACCATCTTCAACCTGATCTCGCGGCTCTATGAGCCGACGCGCGGGCGCATCCATTTCGACGGCGCCGACATCACCGCGCTCAAGGCGCACCAGATCGCGCCGCTGGGCATCGCGCGGACGTTTCAGAATATCGAGTTGTTCGATCATTCCACGGTGCTCGACAACCTTCTGATGGGCCGCCACATCCACCGGCGCACGAACTTCGTTCAGGACATCCTGTTCCTGCCCAAGGTGCGGCGCGAAGAGCGCGAGCATCGCCGCCGCGTCGAGGAGGTGATCGCGTTTCTCGAGCTTGAGCATTATCGCGGCAAGCACATCGCGGGCCTGCCCTACGGCGTGCGCAAGGTGGTCGAGATCGGGCGCGCGCTGGCGCTGGGGCCAAAGCTGATCCTGCTCGACGAACCCGCCTCGGGCCTGTCGGTCGAGGAAAGTCAGGACGTTGCGTTCTGGATCGAGGACATGCGCCGCGACATGGGGCTGACGGTGCTCATGGTCGAGCATGACATGGGGCTGGTCACGCAGGTCTCGGACCGGGTGCTGGCGGTGGCCAATGGCCGACCGCTGGCGTTGGGCACGGCGGCCGAGGTGCAGGCCGACCCGGAGGTGCAGGCGGCCTATCTCGGGACGGGGGACGCGGCATGAGCCTCTTGGAGGTGCGCAACGTCGAAACCTTCTACGGTGCCATCATGGCGCTGCGCGGTGTGTCCATCGACGTGGAAGAAGGCGAGATCGTCACCATTCTGGGCGCCAACGGCGCCGGCAAGACCACGCTGATGAAAACCATCGCCGGGCTGATGGACCCGGAAAAGGGCCAGATCACCTTTGACGGCACCCCGATCACCGGGCTGGAGCCGGACCGGATCGTGCAGAAGGGCCTGTCGCTGGTGCCCGAGGGGCGCGAGGTGTTTCCTTATCTGTCGGTCGAGGAAAACCTGCGTCTGGGGGCCTATACCCGCAAGGGCGGCCATGCCGAAGATCTGGCGCTGGTCTATTCCTACTTCCCGATCCTCAAGGAACGTCAGCGTCAGGCCGCAGGCTTCCTGTCGGGCGGGCAACAGCAGATGCTGGCGATCGGGCGCGGGCTGATGGCGCGGCCAAGGCTGATGCTGCTCGATGAACCCTCGCTGGGCCTGTCGCCGCTTCTGACCCAGGAGATTTTCGCCATCATCGCCCGGCTGAATGCCGAGCAGGGCGTCACCATGCTGGTGGTCGAACAGAACGCGCATATCGCGCTGGTGACCGCACATAAGGGCTATGTGCTGGAAACCGGGCGGATCGTGATGGCGGGCGACGCCGAGACCCTGCGCAACTCGGAGGACATACAGGAGTTCTATCTGGGCAAGAGCGAGGCGGGCCAGCGCGGCCAGAAACGATGGAAACGGCGCAAGACATGGAGATGAACCCGGTGACAGCCGAGCCGATCACCTTCGAGGGGCACGACACGGTCGTGAAGCTCTGGGCCGCGCGCTGCAAGGCCGAGGGCGCGGCGGTGGCGCATCGCGAGAAGGAACTGGGCATCTGGCAGAGCTATAGCTGGGACGATTATTACCGGGGTGCGCGGCGGATCGGGCTGGCGCTGATCGCCAAGGGCGTCGCGCCGGGCGAGCCGGTGCTGATCCTGGCCGAGGACCGGCGCGAATGGCTTTATATCGACCTCGCCTCTGCCGCCATCGGCGCGATCCCCACCGGCGTCTACACCACCGACAGCGCCACCCAGCTTGCCTATCTGGCGGGCGATTCCGGTGCGCGGGTGCTGTTTGTCGAGGATGACGAGCAACTCGACAAATGGCTGGCAGCGCGCGACCAGATGCCGGGGATCGAACTGGTGGTGGTGATCGAGCGCGAGGGGCTGGCGACGTTTTCCGACCCGCAGGTGATGTTCTTCGACGACTTCATTGCGCTGGGCGCCGACGAGGAACAAAAGCACCCGACCCTGTTCGAGGACCGGCTGAATGCGGTGCGCCCCGAAGACCCCCGGATGCTGATCTATACCTCCGGCACCACCGGCCCGCCGAAAGGCGCGGTGATCACCCATCGCAACGTGATCTTCCAGCTTGTCGCCGGGCGCGAGCTTCTGGATTTCCGGCATGACGACAACCTGTTGTGCTTCCTGCCGCTCTGCCACGTCTATGAACGGCTGGTGAGTTGCGAAAACCAGATCGCCAACGGCTGCACGGTCAATTTCGCCGAGAGCCCGGAAACCGTGTTCGAGAACCTGCAGGAGGTCAGCCCGGATACCTTCGCGGGCGTGCCGCGCATCTTCGAAAAGATGTATTCGCGGCTGACGATCATGCGGGGTGAGGCCACGGCAATCGGGCGCATCGCGTTCGACTGGGCCGTGGGTGTCGGCAGCCGCGTTGCCGAGGCGCGCGAGGAAGGCAGGGGCGTCGGCGGGTGGCTGAGAGTGCAGCACCTGCTGGCCGACTGGATGGTGCTGTCGAACCTGCGCCGGATGCTGGGGCTGGCCAATGCACGGCGCGTCAGTTCCGGGGCCGCGCCGGTGTCGCCCGACCTGATCCGCTGGTTCTGGGCCTTGGGCATCCCGCTGGCCGAGGGCTACGGCATGACCGAAACCACCGCCGTGACCAGCGTGAACGCGGTCGACGACAACCATATCGGCACAGTCGGCCAGCCGCTGCCGGGAGCCAGGCTGCGGATCGCGCCGGATGGCGAAATCCAGGTGCACGGGCCGCTGGTCTTTGCCGGTTACTGGAACAAGCCCGACAAGACCGCCGAGACCTTTACCGAGGATGGCTGGCTGCGCACCGGCGATGTCGGGCGGATCGACAACCAGGGCTTTCTGACCATCACCGGGCGGCTGAAGGACATCATCATCACCGCAGGCGGCAAGAACATCACGCCCGCCGAGATCGAAAGCCGGTTGAAGTTCTCGCCCTATGTCTCGGACGCGGTGGTGATCGGGGACGGGCGCAAATACCTGACCGCGCTGGTGATGATCGACCAGGAGAACGTCGAGAAATTCGCCCAGACCAAACAGATCCCGTTTTCCGACTTCGCCTCGCTGACCCGCGCGCCCGAGGTGGTGGAACTGATCGGCGAGGTGGTGGCCGATACCAACCGGGATTTCGCGCGGGTCGAGCAGATCAAGGATTTCCGGTTGATCGACATCCTGTTGACGGCCGAGGATGAGGAACTGACGCCGACCATGAAGCTCAAGCGGAATTATGTGAACGAACGCCACAAGGCGCTGATAGACAGTATGTATTGACCGGCGAACCGGTCGAATAGCAGGGAGGAAGACATGAAAACACTCAAGGCAATCGCCATGACGGCAACACTGGCGCTGGCGACGCCCGCACTGGCGCAGACGCCGGGCGTCTCGGACGACGAGATCAAGATCGGCGGCGGACATGACCTGTCGGGCATCTTCGCGCCGTTCTCGGTGCCCGCGGTGGCCGCAGCCCAGGCCTATTTCGCCAAGATCAACGCCGCCGGTGGCGTGCACGGGCGCAAGATCACCTATATCGTCGAGGATCACGGCTACCAGGTGCCCAAGGCCGCGCAGGCGGCGAACAAGCTGGTCAACAAGGACGAGGTGTTCGCGATGCTGCTCAGCCTCGGCACGCCGCATAACCTGGCGATGTTCCAGTTGATGGGGCCGCAAGGCGTGCCCAACATCTCGCCCCTGACCGCGGCACGCCAGATGGTCGAGCCGCTGGAGCCGTGGAAGTTCGGCGGCACCGCGTCCTATTACGAAGGGGTGCGCGCGACGCTGGAATACCTGGTCGACGAGGAAGGCGCGCAGAAGTTCTGCCTGATGATCCTGCCGACCGATTTCGGGCAGGAGATCGAGGCGGCAGTCAACGACATCGCCGAAGAGCGCGGGCTGGAAATCGGGGCCGAGGTCTCGCACAAGCCCGATGAAAGCGACTTCACCGGCGCGCTGGGCAAGGTCAAGGAATCGGGCTGCGACACCGTCGGGCTCGCGCTGGGCGTCAGCCAGATGATCAACGCGGTGGCGACCGCGCACAAGCTGGGCATGGATGACGTGCGCTTCGTGGTGTCGAGCGCGGGCTTTCACACCGTGGTGGCCAAGGGCCTTGCCGCGCAGGGCGTGATGTCCGGCGTCTATGCCGGCTCCGGCTGGCAGGATCTGGAAACCCGGCTGGACAATCCGGCGGTGCAGGAATGGGTGGCCGAATTCAAGGAAGCCACCGGCGAGGATTATCCCTCGACCGGCGCGGTCCTGGGCCGCTCGGCCGCCGAACTGCTTGTGCGGGCGCTTGAGGCCGCCGGGCCGGACCTCACGCGCGAGAACTTCATCGCGGCGTTGGAGAACCTGAACTATCGCGACGAGATCTCGGGCAATACCGTGACCTTCTCGGCCGATGACCATGAAGGCGCCGACGAGGTGTTCGTCTCGCGCATCAACAATGGCAGCTGGGAACTGGTGAAGACCGTCGAATAGACAAGACCGCGCGCGGGGCGGGTGCCTCGCCCCGCGCGACCCGTCAAGGAGCCCCATGACCGACACGCCGCAGTTCCGCATCCGGCTGGTGTTCGGCCCCGATGAGATGATCGGGCCGGGCAAGGCCGAGCTTCTGGAACGCATCGACCGCACCGGCTCGATCGCCGCGGCAGGGCGCGAGATGGGGATGAGCTACAAGCGGGCCTGGCAACTGGTCGAGGTGATGAACGCCATGTTCCGCGCACCGCTGGTGGACCGCACGCGGGGCGGGGCCAGGGGCGGCGGGGCGAACGTCACGGCCACCGGGCACGCGGTGCTGGCCGCCTACCGTGGCATCGAGTTTGAGGCGGCGCGCGCCGGTGAGCGTCACGTCGCCGAGATCAAGGCACTGATGCGCGATCCGGGCGGGGGCAGATAGGACTTGCCTAGCGGTCGCACCAAGACGATATTTCCGCGCAAACATATCGCCATGACAGGTGTGCCGATGCCCGCCCGACCCTTCCTTGTGTTCCTGGCCGTCGTGCTGGCGCTGCCCGCGATGGCCCGGGCCGACAGCCTGCTGGTCTTCGCCGCCGCCAGCACCCGCGACGCGATGGACGAGATCGCCACGCTGTTCGAGGGCGAGAGCGGCCATGACGTGACCTTTTCCTATGCCGGATCGTCGGTGCTGGCCCGCCAGATCCAGAACGGAGCGCCAGCGGATGTGTTCCTGTCAGCCAACACCGCCTGGATGGACGTGCTGGAGGAGGGCGGGCTGATCGCGGCGGGCAGTCGGCGCGATCTGCTCGGCAACACCCTGGTGCTGATCGCCCATGACCCCGAGGCCGCGCCCGTCGACCTTGCCGCCGGGGATTTCGCCACACGGCTTGGCGAGGGATATCTTGCGATGGCGCTGGTCGATGCGGTGCCTGCGGGCATGTATGGCAAGGCCGCGCTGGCGCATCTGGGGATCTGGGACCGTATCGCCGGGCAGGTGGCGCAGGCCGACAACGTGCGCGCGGCGCTGGCGCTGGTGTCAACCGGGGCTGCGCCGTTCGGCGTGGTCTATGGATCGGACGCGGTGGCCGACCCGGGGGTCAGCGTCGTCGCCACCTTTCCCGGGGACAGCCACCCGCCGATCACATATCCCGTCGCCGTCATCGCGGGGCATGACCGCCCGGCGGTCACGGCCTTCCTGTCGTTCCTCACCACCGAAGCCGCGGGCGCGGTGTTCGAGGCGCAGGGCTTTACCCTGCCGGGGCGCTGATGGGCTGGCTCGGACCCGAGGAATGGCAGGCGGTGGCGCTGTCGCTCCGGGTGTCGCTGGTGGCGACGCTGGTCAGCCTGCCGCTGGGCGTTTTCGTCGCGCATGCGCTGGCGCGCTGGCGGTTTCCGGGCCATGCGCTGTTGAACGGGCTGGTGCATCTGCCGCTGATCCTGCCGCCCGTGGTCACCGGCTACCTGCTGCTCCTGACCTTCGGCGCGCAGGGGCCGATGGGGCGGGTTCTGGAGGCGCTGGGCATGAGCATCGCCTTTCGCTGGACCGGTGCTGCGCTGGCGGCGGGGATCATGGCGTTTCCGCTGATGGTGCGCGCGATCCGGCTGTCGATCGAGGCGGTGGACCCCAGGCTGGAAGAGGCCGCCGCCACGCTGGGCGCGCCACGCGCGCGGGTCTTTGCCACCGTCACGCTGCCCCTGATCCTGCCCGGCGTGCTGGCCGGTGCGGTGCTGGCGTTTGCCAAGGCGATGGGCGAGTTCGGCGCGACCATCACCTTCGTGTCGAACATCCCCGGCCAGACCCAGACCCTGCCCTCGGCGGTCTATGCCTTCCTGCAGGTGCCGGGGCGTGAGGATTCGGCGATCCGGCTGGTGCTGGTCTCGGTCGCCATCGCGATGGCGGCCCTGGTCCTGTCGGAGCTGCTGGCGCGGCGGATGGCCAGAAGGGTGGCGGGCGGATGAGCCTCGAGGTCGCCCTGCGCCACCGGCTTGCCGGTCTTGCCCTCGATGTCGCATTCGACGCGCCGGCGGGGGTGACCTCGCTGTTCGGACGCTCGGGTGCGGGCAAGACCACGGTGATCAACGCCGTGGCCGGCTTGTTCCGGCCCGATCATGCCCGGATCGTGGCCGGGGGCGAGGTGCTGGCCGACAGTGACGCCGGTATCTGGCTGCCGCCGCACAGGCGCCGGGTCGGCTATGTCTTTCAGGAAGGCCGGCTGTTTCCGCATCTCGATGTGCGGCGCAACCTCGACTATGGCCGCCGTGCGTCGGGCGCGCCGCAGGATGCGGCGGGGTTCGACCGGGTGGTCGGGATGCTGGGCATCGGCGGGTTGCTCGACCGCCGCCCGGCCAGGCTGTCGGGGGGCGAGAAACAGCGGGTGGCGATTGGCCGCGCGCTGCTGATGCAGCCGCGCCTGCTCTTGCTGGACGAACCGCTGGCCGCGCTTGACGAGCCGCGCAAGGCCGAGATCCTGCCGTTCCTCGAGCGTATCCGCGACGAGGCCAGCGTGCCGATCCTGCATGTCAGCCATTCCGCCGCCGAGGTTGCACGGCTGGCCACCACGGTGGTGATGATCGACGCGGGGCGGGTCATCGCCAGCGGGCCTGCCAGCGTGGTCCTGAGCGACCCCAGCCTTGCGCCCACCGGGGTGCGCGCGGTCGGCGCGGTCCTGTCGGCGCGGGTGGTGGCGCATCACGACGACGGGCTGAGCGAGATCGACGCGGGCGGCGTGCCGCTGATGCTGCCGCGCGTCGCGCAGGCCCCGGGCACGGCGCTCAGGATCAGGATCGCCGCGCATGACGTGATCCTGTCGCGCGAGGTGCCGGTGGGGCTGTCGGCGCTGAACACGCTGGCGGGCACCATCGAGGCGATCCATACGGGCGAGGGGCCGGGCGCCATCGTCTCGGTCGCAACCCCGGCGGGGCACCTGCTGGCGCGGCTGACCCGGCGCTCGGTGACAAGGCTGGGCCTTGCGCCCGGCCAGCGATGCCACGCAATCCTCAAGTCCGTGGCCATCGCGCCCGAAGATGTCGGCACCGGGCCCGCGTGAACGCGCGGGCATGGACCCTGCCGAAAAACTTCACTAGAAATCAACCAACCGCTGCAACAAGGCCACATGTGGCATGAAAGCGAAGGATATATCCGATATGAAGGTCGCTCCGATCAGTCTGGGCAATGCCCGCACTGTTGTCGATACCGCGCGCAAGGTGCTTCAGACCGAGGCCAAGGCAATCTGGGATCTGGCCGAGATCCTGCCGCCCGATTTCGTCCCCGCTGTGCAGATGATCCTGTCGCGGCGCGGCCGGGTGATCGTGTCGGGCATCGGCAAGTCCGGCCATATCGCGCGCAAGATCGCGGCGACGCTGGCCTCGACCGGCACGCCCGCCTATTTCATTCACCCGTCCGAGGCCAGCCACGGCGACCTTGGCATGATCACCTCGGACGATCTGTGCCTCTTGATCTCGAATTCCGGCGAATCCGCCGAATTGCGCGACCTGATCTATTATTGCCAACGCTATTCGATCCCGCTGATCGGCATTTCCAAGCGCGACGGCTCGACCCTGATGCGCGCCGCCGATCTGCGCCTGACCCTGCCCGACGCGCCCGAGGCCTGCCCGATCGGGGTGGCGCCGACCACCTCGACCACGATGGCGCTGGCGCTCGGCGATGCGCTGGCGGCCTGCCTGATGTCGGCGCGGCAGTTCGAGAAAACCGATTTCGGCGTCTTCCACCCCGGCGGCAGGCTGGGCGCGGAAATGGCGACGGTGGCGCAACTGATGCACACCGGGGACAAGGTGCCGCTGGTCGAGGCTGAAACGTCGATGCGCGAAACCGTTCTGACGATCACCGAAAAGGGCTTCGGCATCGCCGGCGTGGTGCGCGGCGGCGCGCTGATCGGGGTCATCACCGATGGCGACCTCAGGCGGCGGATCGACGATCTGTTCGACCACACCGCCGGCGATATCGCCAGCCCGGCCCCCATCACCGTGGCCCCCGGGGATCTTGCCGCCAAGGCGCTGGCGATCCTCGAACACCATGCGGTCAGCGCGCTGATCGTGGTGGACGGTCCGCACGGGCCGGTGGGCGTTCTGCACATGCACGACCTGTTGCGCGGGGGGATCGCGTGAAGACGGCCATCATCGTCCCCGCGCGCTATGCCTCGTCCCGCTATCCCGGCAAACCGCTGGCCGAACTGCGCCTGCCGGACGGGAGCCGCAAAAGCCTGATCCGCATGAGCTGGGAGGCGGCGTGCCGTGTGCCGGGCGTCGATGGCGTGTTCGTGGCGACGGATGACGACCGGATCAAGGACGCCGCCGAAGGCTTCGGGGCCGATGTGATCATGACCGATAGCGCCTGCGAAAACGGCACCGCGCGCTGCGCCGATGCGCTGGCGCGGGCCGGGATTGCACCCGAGATCGTGGTGAACCTGCAAGGCGACGCGCCGCTGACGCCGCCGGATTTCGTCTCCGCCCTGATCGAAGTGTTGCGCGCCGACCCCGAGGTGCAGGTCGCCACGCCGATCCTGAAATGCGACCGGGCGAAATACGACGGGCTGATCGCGGACCGCAAGAATGGTCTGGTCGGGGCCACCACGGCGGTGCCCGACCATCATGGAGATGCGCTCTATTTCTCCAAGGAGGTGATCCCGTGGCTGCCCGCCGATGTCGCCGCCAGCGACGACATCCCGGTGTTTCACCATGTCGGCGTCTATGCCTACCGCCCCGCCGCGCTGGCGGCCTACCAGGGCTGGCGGGTGTCGCAGCTTGAGGTGCTGGAGGGGCTGGAGCAGCTTCGTTTCCTTGCCAACGGCATGAAGGTGCGCTGCGTCGAGGTCGCGGGCCAAGGCCGGCAGTTCTGGGAGCTGAACAACCCGGGCGACGTCGCCCGCATCGAAGCGGCGCTGGAGGCGGGATGAGCAAGACGCGACAGATCGGGATCGGCAACGTGATGCTGGGCGGCGACGCCCCGGTCGCCTTCATCCTCGGCCCCTGCCAGCTTGAAAGCCTCGCACACGCGCGCATGATGGCCGAGCGGATCACGGAAGCCTGCGCGCCCTCGGGTGCGCGGTTCATCTTCAAGGCGAGCTATGACAAGGCCAACCGCTCGTCGATCGGCACCGAGCGCGGGCTGGGCATCGACGAGGGCCTCACGATCCTCGCGAAAATCCGCGATGAATTCGGCGTGCCGGTGCTGACCGATGTGCATGAACCCGGCCAATGCGCCGTGGCGGCCGAGGCGGTGGACGTGTTGCAAATCCCCGCCTTTCTGTGCCGCCAGACCGACCTTCTGCTCGCCGCGGGAGAAACGGGTGCTGCGGTCAACGTCAAGAAGGGGCAGTTCCTTGCGCCCTGGGACATGGGCAATGTCGCCAGCAAGCTCGCCAGCACCGGCAACGAGCGCATCATGCTGTGCGACCGGGGCACCAGTTTCGGCTACAACACGCTGGTCAGCGATCTGCGCGGCCTGCCGATCATGGCGGGCACCGGCTGGCCGGTGGTGTTCGACGCGACCCACTCGATCCAGCAGCCCGGCGGGCAGGGCACGACCAGCGGCGGCGAGCGTGAATTCGCCCCGGTGATGGCGCGCGCGGCGGTGGCGGTGGGGGTTTCGGCGGTGTTCATCGAAACCCACCAGGACCCCGACAACGCCCCCAGCGACGGGCCGAACATGATCCCGATCAGCGAACTGGCGGGGCTGATCGACGCGCTCACCCGTTTTGACGCGCTGACGCGTGAGCTGTCGCTGAAACCCTGAACCGGCGAACCGAATCTTAACCAAACACCTGCAAGAGTCGCAGCCAGAACAGAAGCCCGGGGGCGGCGCGCGCGCGGCCCGTCGGCACAGGCGACGGAGGCATCATGCAGGTTACCACCCAGTTTACCGATACCACCCCGGTGATCCTGCCCGGCCCGGTCGCGCCGATGCGGATCGGCTTTTTCGTGCCTTGGATCACCAAGGGGCGCGGCGGCACCGAACACGTCGGGCAGATGATGGCCAACGCGATGGCGGCGCGCGGCCATGACGTGACGGTCCTGACTTTCGACGATGCCCGCGGCCCGGCGCTCTGGCCGCTGGATGACGGGGTCGACCTTGTGCACCTGCCCGAGGCGGAAACGGCGGCGGCGGATCAGAGGATGGCGATCGAGGTCGCCAGCCGCAACCTGGGCGTCCTGGTCGGGCTGCACATGAACCGGGGCTTTGCCCGCTACGTGCGCTGCGCCACCAAGGCCGGGCTGCCGCTGGTCCTGTCCGAACATGCCGACCCGGCCGGTCCGGCGCAGCTTGGCACCTTTTCGCCCGAGGAGCGCGGCGTGGTGTTCTTCGGCGCCACCCTGATCCACCTGCTGGGCGACCCCTTTCGCGCGACGCTGGACGAGCACTTGCAGGACCGTATCCGCGTCGTGCCCAACACCATCCGCCCGCCCAAGGGGCAGGCGCAGGCGGGCAAGCGGGCGGGGCAGAAAACGCTGCTGGCGGTGGCCCGGCTGGTGCCGCCCAAGAACATGTCGCGCCTGATCGAGGTCTTTGCCCGCCTCGCCCCCGACCACCCCCACTGGAGCCTTCGCATCGTCGGCGACGGGCCGCAAAGAAAGGCGTTGGCGCGGCAGGCGAAACGCACCCGGCTGGGCGACCGCATCACGCTAACCGGCGCGCTCGACGATCCCTATCCGGCCTACGAGGCCGCGCAGCTTTTCGTCACCGCCTCGGTCCACGAGGCCTTCGGGCTGACCGCCTGCGAGGCGTCGGCGCATGGCCTGCCGGTGGTCGGATATGCCGCCTGCAACGGGCTGCGCGGCCAGGTGGTGCATGGCGAGACAGGGTGGCTTGCCGCTGGCGGTGCGGCCACCGGAACGCTGGCGGATGACCTGTCGATGCTGATGCGCGACGACGCCCTGCGCGGGCGTATGGGCCACGCCGCCCGCGCCCGCTACCAGACCCACTACGCCCCCGAACCGGTGCATGCAGCCTGGGAGCGGATGATCGCGGAGGCCGCCGCAAATCGCCCGATCCACCGCCGCCCCAGCCCGCAGAACATGGCCGCCGTGCGCCTGTGGGACCTGGTCTGGCGCGGCGCGGCATAGGCGGGCAGACATGAAAGATCACGCGACAATCCACCGCCGTTTCTCGGCCCACCTCGGCACCGCCGATCACGCCCCCGCACGCGATATCCGCCAATACGTGCTGTCGCTGCGGTCGCGAAAGGTTGGCTTCGGCCTGATCGCACCGACGCTCGACACACGCTTCGGCGCCAACCTGCGGCGGCTGTTTCCCAACGCCCGCCCGGTCGACGCGCCGGACTTCGCGGCAAGCGAGGTGTTCTTCGCTACCGGCACCCAGTTCCCCGACCCCGCGCATAGCCACAAGGGCGGCGCGCGGCTGTTCGCGAACCTGCCCGAGGGGCGCGAGGTGATCTTTTTCGAGCCTGCCTTTCTCGCCACCACCCACAACTGGGCCAGGGGCTTTCGCGACGACGATCCGGCCAAGGCCTGTCTTGGCTATGTCTACGACGACCTTGGCTATTACTTCATGGCCGACCGCCCCAACCGCCTGACCGGATGGCTGAACGGCGACACCGACCTGACCGGGGCCGAAACCAAACGGGCCCGCGCCCTGATCGACCGCATCGCCACCCGCCGGATCAGCAAATACAACGACCAGCCGATGCGCGCCCCCGCGATGACGCAAGGCTATCCCCGGCGCGTGCTGGTGGTCGACCAAGCCTATGCCGACGCCTCGACCGTTCACGGCAAGGTCGGCGAGGCCGAGTTCGAGCGGATGCTGATCGCGGCCCTGACCGAGAACCCCGAGGCCGAGGTGCTGGTCAAGACCCACCCCGACACCGCCACCGGCGGCGCCGGGCGCACCGGGTTCTATACCCACCTCGAAAGCACCGGGCGGGTGCGGGTCCTGAAAGATCCGGTCAACCCCTTCGCGCTGTTCGAGCATGTCGACACCGTCTATGTCGGGACCAGCCAGATGGGGCTCGAGGCGCTGTTCGCCGGGCTTAGGGTGGTCTGTTTCGGCGCGCCCTTCTATGCCGGCTGGGGCCTGACCGACGACCGCCAGCCGGTGCCGCATCGCCAACGCGCCCGCAGCCTGGAAGAGCTGTTTCACGCCTTCTACGTCTGGTATTCGATCTATCACGTGCCCGGCTGCGACGTGCCCAGCCGCGTCGAGGACGCGCTCGATTTCATCGAGGCGCAAAGGCCCGTGACCCTGCCCGTCACCCGGGCCGAGGCAGACGCGCCGCCGAAGGTTTCGGTCATCATCCCGGTGCACGGCGTCGCCGGGTTCCTCGACCAATGCCTTGCTTCGGTCCAGCGCCAGAGCCTGCGCGAGATCGAGATCATCCCGGTCAACGATGCCAGCCCGGACGGGTCGCAGGCGATCATCGACCGGCGTGCCGCCGACGATCCGCGCATCCGCCCGATGGTGCTGCGCGACAATGTCGGACAGGGCTTTGCCCGCAACGCCGGGCTGGCGGCGGCGCGCGGCGATTTCGTCTGGTTTCTCGACGGCGACGACTGGCTGGACAATCCCGACCTGCTCCGCCGCGTTCACGACCTTGCCTGCGCCGAGGGCAGCGACATGGTGCGCGCCAAAAAGGCGTTCGAGGCGCTGTGCGACGAGACCGGCGCGGTGACCGGGCGACGCCCGGATGCGACCGAGCGGTTCTTTGACACGCCGGTTGCGCGCACCACCTTCGAAGACAGCCCCGATCTGCTTCACAATCGCCACCACTGGACCTGGCTCTATCGCCGTGCCTTCCTCGACGATAACGACATCCGTTTCGTCACCCCGCAGTGGGAAGAGCGCGCGTTCCTGACCCGCGCGCTGGTGCGGGCAAAGGTGATCAGCATATCCACCGTGCCCGGCCCGGCCTACCGGGTGCGGCCGGGGTCGACCGCACGGCGGCACAAGACCGCGCGCGATTTCGATCATATGCTGACGAATTTCACCCATTCCGCCGAGGCGTTGATCGAGGTGGGGGCCCACAGGCGCGACGATCCGCTGCGCCACCACCTCGCCTATACCGCCACCCAGTTCCTGCACCATATGTTCGTCGGCCCGGCCTGGCGCCAGCAACGCGGCACGCCGGACCGGGTGGTGTTTCTGAACACCGCCCGCGCGCTCCTGCTGCGTTGCGATGTCAGGCCCCGCGATGTCGTCACCGCCGCGCCCAACCTGCCTGAACCGCTGGTCGAGGCGGGGGCCTACCCGCTGCTCGCCGCGGCGATCCGCGCCGGGCGCGCCGACCTTGTCGACGTTGCCATCGACGCCGCCCCGGTGCCGCAGGACGTGGTCTATGAAACCGCACTCACCGTGCCCGCATCGCCGGACGAGGCCGATCTTCAGGCCGCGCTCAACACCTACGCCCGCAACGAACGCATCCGCCGGGTCGCGCCCCGTCGCCTGCAACCCCGGCGCAAACCGCGCATCGTCGTTCATATCGGCACCACCAAGACCGGCACCACGTTCCTGCAAAACCTGATGGAACAGAACCGCCCGGCGCTCTTGCGCGCCGGCGTCTGGTATCCCGAGGTCGGGTTGTTCTGGCAGGCCGGGCGTCCGCACAAACAGGCAGGGCATTCCGAATTCACCCCCGCCGCGGTGCATGGCCGCCCGGCCCTGCGCGACCATATCGAGGCGGGGCTGGCCCATATGCGGGGCCGCATCCACACCATCGTGCTGTCGTCCGAGGCCTTCTTTCTGCACGACCGCGCGCCGGAAATCGCCAGTTACCTCGAGGGCTACGAGGTTGAAATGGTGGTCTACCTGCGGCGTCAGGACGAATGGGCCAATGCGCAGTATTGCGAATTCGTGGCCGGCGGTGCCATCGGGCGGGTGGACGCGCCCATCGGCGACTGGCTGGACGAGGCCCGGACCCGCGCCCGGCTCGACTACCGGCGCGTCCTCACCGCCTGGGCCGAGCGGATCGGGCATGAAAACCTGCACGTGCGCGTCTATGAGCCGGAGCAGATGATCGCGGGCGACCTTGTGGCCGATTTCGCCGCCACCACCGGGCTAGGGATTCTGACCGACCTGCCGCGCCCCGACCGGGCCGAGGCCAATGGCGCGCGGCTGGCCGGGCCGCATGTGGAACTGATCCGCAGCTACAACGCCCGGCCTTTCCCGAACCGCGCGGCCTATTTCCGGTTCATCGAAGAGGCGACCGAGGCGCTGGCTTCCTATCGCGCGGACCAGGGGCTGGCGATGCCGAAACCCTGGGTGATGCCGCCCGCCACCGCGGCGCAGGTGATGGCGGACATGGCCGAGGCGAATGCCGGGATCGCGCGCGATTACCTGGGGCGTGAGGACGGGGTGCTGTTTCGTCAGCCTCCCCGGATGCCCGAGGACACCACGCTGACCGCGGATGAAATCTCGATCGTGGCCGAGTGCTACGGCCGTCACGCGCCACCGCCCGAACCGCGCGCCGCGCCGGAGCCGACCGGGGCACGCAGCGCGGCCTACGGCCTGTTCGGCTGGCGGCTCTGGCTGCTGACGCCGCTGATCGCGCTGGCCTATGCCCGGCTGGTCAACGCCGAAGACCTTGCCGATTTCCTGCGCGCACCGGCCACCCATGCCCATCGGTACTGGCGCGCCAGCCATCCCCGCCTGACCCGCTGGCTCTATCCCGGGCCGCGGGCGGGGCCGGTGCGCCGGGTCTGGCGGCTGCCCTTGCGGATTCCGCGCGGCGTTCGGCCCGCCGATACTGGTGCAATGACGACACCCGCTCACACCCAACCGACCACGCGCCCGTCCGCCAGGCTAAGCCGGAGGGGGGCGCTCTGAATGGCCGCGCCGCGACCGGGCCGGGTGGCAGATGTGGTGCTCGAAGTGCCGGCGGGCTGGTTTCGCAGCCCGCTGGACGGAGACCGCCACCGCCGCCTCTACGTATCGCTGCTGGTTGCGCTGAGCGAGCTTGACGTGATGGTGCAGCCGCTGGCGCTGCCCTACGGCGCCGATACCGCGCCGCGCAACCCGGCGCCGGGGCAGGTGATCGTCAGCTATCATTCGCGCGGCCCGGCGGGGGATGTGCTGCGGCTCAAGGAAAGCTACCTGCCGCCGTATTACACCGTCGACCGATTGGGCTATTCCGGGTTTTCGGAACTGGCGACGGCACCCGAGCGGTTCGCACCGCAGATCGCCGCGATGCCGCTGGACGACGTGCGCGAGATGTTGGGCAAGCTCCGGCGCGAGGTGATCGACGCCAACCTGTCGAAATACCCGCAACCCGAGACGCCCGGACCCGACGTGCCGGGTCGCTATGTCTTCATGCCGCTGCAGACCATGAACGACCCGGTGGCGACGCTCTGGCGGCTCGATCCGTTCGATGTGCTGCGCTGTCTGTTGCAGATTGCCGGCGAGGACGGGCCAAGCATCGTGGTCAAGCGCCATCCGCTGTGCAAGTCGCGCCGGGTCGCGCGTGAACTGGCCGACCTGTCCGCCGCCCATGACAAGCTGAGCGTCGCGGAGACCTCCGTGCACCGGCTGATCGCGGGGGCCACGGCGGTGGTTGGCGCCAATACCGGCGTGTTGTTCGAGGCGCTGATCCACCGCAAGCCCGTCGTCAGCTTCGGCGGTTCGGACTTCGCCAGTGCCACGACGCAGATCGCATCGCTCGACGCCCTCGCCCCGGCGCTGGCGGGCGAGGGGGCACCGCGCGCCGAGGACCGTGACCGCTTTCTCGGCTGGTATCTTACACGCCATTGCCTGCGCGCCGACGATATCCCCGAAATCAAGCGCCGGATCGAGGCGGCGATGAAAGAGGCCGGCGCGCGGCGCCGCCCGGGCCGGGCAACCCGCCGCCACTGGCTGCGCGCCTTCGGCCTGGTCGAGGAAACGCGTCGCATTCTCAAGACTTGAGCGCGACGGGCCGGGGCGGGCGGCGCGATGGACCGGTGCGGGCTCACGCGGTCGTGGCGTGCGGCTGCCGCAAGCGACTGAACCGATCGTATCAGTCCGGTGACGGGAGATTCTTGCCGCAATCGAGAAGGTGGACCGTTCGGCACCGTTCAAATTCGGCATCCACTTGCGCCAGTGTCGATGGCGCAAGACTGCCCCGGATTTTTTCAGCATGGGGCTGGAGGTCCGACCGACCGCGGTCGCGTCCAAGTTCATACCACAGCAGTGCGCGCGGGAGATCCACCGGCCCGCCTTGACCTTGCTCGTACATGATGCCGAGTGACCGAGGGGCGTCCTTGTCGGCCCACCGTGCTGCCTTTAGGAACAGCGCGCGCGCCTTGACCAAATCGGCCTCCACACCGTGCCCGCGGTAGTACAGGATGCCCAGCATGTGAATCGCCGGGGGATACATCTGATCGGCCGCGAAGCTGGCGTATTCGAGCGCCTTGGCATGATCGAGCGGCAGGGCGTCCCCCTGGTAGTGAAACCGGGCCAGCAGATCGTAGGAACCGGTCTTGCCGCGCTCGGCCGCGGCGCGGATCAGGCGAACCGCTTCCGCCATGTCCCGTTCGACGCCCTCGCCCCGATAGTACATGAGGCCCAGATTCTCCATCGCTGCCGCGTTCCCGGCGTCTGCGGCCAATCGAAACAGCCGCACCGCCTCCGCGTCATCTTCCGCGACAGCCAGGCCCATGTTGTACATCACGCCCAGATTGTTGGTGGCGCGGGTATTCCCCTTTTCCGACGCGGTAGACAAATAGCCGAAAGCGCGATCATGGTCCGGTTCGACGCCCCAGCCTTCGAACAGCAGCAATCCGATCACGCTTTGCGCCTGGGTATGCCCGGTGTCCGCGTACGGTTCGAGAATCTCGTAGGCCGTGCCGTAGTCGCCGCGGTTAAAAGCGTCTACTCCGTCATTGTAGTCCTGAGCCTGAGCCATCCCGGAATGGGTCAGCAGAATAAAGGCGGTCAGGAATGCGCGCAGGCCATTCTGATAGAACCTGTGGATATCGCGGCGTGGAACGGCTTGTGACTTTTCTGGCATGCCAACTCTTTCACGGCGCCGGGACGAGCACCGGCAGCAGCCGCCAAACACTAACATCCGGGCCGGAATTCGGTCAACAAATGCGCCGGCAACATCACAGGTACGTTCCGATCCGAGAACCGAGCCGGGCGCTATCGCATTGAAGGCAGGAGGCGCCGCCTACCAGCTTCCCACGTTCGGCATCGACACCCAGGGCTCGACCGGATCCAGCGCGTCGCCCTCCTGCAGCAATTCGACCGAGACGTTGTCGGGCGACTTGAAGAACGCCATGCGCCCGTCGCGCGGCGGCCGGTTGATGGTGACGCCCGCATCCATCAGCCGCTGGCAGGTGGCGTGGATGTCATCGACCCGGTAGGCCAGATGCCCCCAGCTTCGCCCGGTTTCCAGCACTTCGTCGCTGTCCCAGTTCCAGGTCAGCTCCAGTTCCGGCGCCTGGGTCGCGCGGGCCGTGCCCTCGTCGGCGGGGGCGGCCAGGAATACCAGCGTGAACTTGCCTTCGGGCACCTCGGTGCGGCGGATCTCGACCATGCCGACCTTGCCGACCCAGAAATCGAGGCTTTCCTCCAGGTTCGACACCCGGATCATCGTGTGCACATATCTCATGGCATCCTCCTTGTTTGCCGCGACCCTACGCCCGGGCATCGCGGATGCAACCCGTCAGACATCCATTGAGCGCGCGATCAGTTCCTTCATGATCTCGTTGGTGCCGCCATAGATGCGCTGCACCCGCGCGTCGGCATAAAGCCGCGCGATGGGGTATTCCCACATATAGCCGTAGCCGCCGTGCAGTTGCAGGCATTCGTCCATGACCTGCCCCTGCACCTCGGAGCCGTAATACTTGGCCATCGAGGCGGTCGGCGCGTCGAGATCGCCGGCGATCAGCCGGGCGATGCAGTCGTTGATGAAGGCGCGAAGCACCTCGGCCTTGGTCTGGCACTCGGCCAGCTTGAAGCGGGTGTTCTGGAAATCCATCACCCGCTGTCCGAACGCCTTGCGCTCCTGCACGTATTTCACGGTTTCCTCGATCGCGAAGTCGATCGCGCCAAGTGCCTGGATGCCGATCAGCAGACGTTCCCACGGCAGTTGCTTCATCAACTGGTAAAAGCCCTGGCCCTCTTCGGTGCCCAGCAGGTTGGCGGTGGGAACGCGCACATCCTCATAGAACAGCTCAGCGGTGTCGTTGCCCTTCAGCCCGAGTTTCTTCAGGTTCCTGCCGCGCCGGAACCCCTCGGCCTTGTCGGCCTCGACCACGATCAGGCTGACGCCCTTGGCCTTGGCCTCGCGGTCGGTCTTGGCCACCGTGATGATCAGGTCGGCGGTCTGGCCGTTGGTGATGAAGATTTTCGAGCCGTTGATCTTGTAGTGGTTGCCGTCCTTCTCGGCGAAGGTGCGCACCGCCTGCAGGTCGGACCCGGTCGAGGGTTCGGTCATCGCGATGGCGCCCACGATCTCGCCCGTGACCAGCCCCGGAAGCCATTTTGCCTTTTGCTCGTCCGAGCCGTAGTTGGCGATGTAATGCGCCACGATCGACTGGATGCCGTAGCCCCAGCTGGCATCGCCCTTGCGCGTCTGTTCATAGAGCGCGACCGAATCGAACCCCAGATCGCCACCCGATCCGCCGTAATCCTCGGAGATCGAACCGCCCATGATTCCGGCCGCACCCGCCTTGGTCCAGAAATCGCGGTCGACGATGCCCTGTTCGATCCAGCGCTCCGAATGCGGCACCATCTCGTCCTCGTAAAAGCGCCCGACCATCTCGGCGAACATCCGGTGTTCGTCCTCGGCCCAGCTTGCGGTCTTGGTGATCAGGCTCATGTCGTCCTCCCGTCGAAGTGTTCGGGGCGACTATACTGCCCCTCGCGAGACCTGCGGATCATAACGTCGCGTTAGCCGAATGGCTGGCCGAATCCGGCCGGATCGCGCAGGATAGCGTCCAATGCCTTGATTTCGCGCCGACCCCCGCCAAATTCATGCACAAAGCGTAGGAGAACTGAATGACCCGGATCGTCCAGACGCTGGCCGTGGCCGTCCTGACCCTGTTGCCGTTCGGCGTTCATGCCGAAACGCGGGTGCCCGACGGCCTAGCCGAGATCAACCTGACCTTCGCCCCGGTTGTCGACCGGGCCGCACCGGCGGTGGTCAACATCTATGCCACGCGCCTGGTGGCCGAGCGCACCAACCCGTTTTTCGACGATCCGTTCTTTCAGGACCTGTTCCGTGATTTCGGCCGGACCCGGCCGCGCGAACAGAATTCGCTGGGGTCGGGGGTGATCGTCGGCGGCGGGCTGGTGGTGTCGAATTTCCACGTCGTCGGCAATGCCACCGATATCCGCGTGGTGCTGGCCGACCGGCGCGAGTTCGTGGGCACGCTGGTGATGGCGGACGAAGAGGCCGACCTTGCGGTGATCCGGCTGGAAGGGGCCGAGGCGCTGCCGTCGCTGGAGCTTGCCGATTCCGATGCGCTTGCGGTCGGCGATCTGGTGCTGGCCATCGGCAATCCCTTCGGCGTCGGGCAGACGGTGTCATCGGGCATCGTCTCGGGGCTGGCGCGCACTGGGCGAGGTGGTGGCGCCTTCAACGCGGGCGGCTATTTCATCCAGACCGATGCGCCGATCAACCCGGGCAACTCGGGCGGCGCGCTGGTCGACATGCAGGGGCGGCTGGTCGGGATCAACACCCAGATCGTCACCCGTTCGGGCGGGTCGAACGGCATCGGCTTCGCGATTCCCGCCAACCTCGTGGCGCGTGTCGTGGCCCAGGCGCGCGACGGGGCCACAAGCTTCGAGCGGCCCTATGCCGGGGTCGAGGTGCAGCTTGTGGATTCCGATATCGCCGAGGCGCTGGGCCTCGATCTGCCGCAGGGCCTCTTGGTGCGCGACCTGTCGCCCGCCAGCCCCTTTGCCGAGGCCGGTGTCGTGCCCGGCGATGTGATCCTGTCGCTGGGCGGCCATCCGGTGAACGCGCCGGGCGAGCTGACCTTTCGCATGTCGTTGCAGGAAATCGGTGCCGACACCCCGGTCAAACTGCTGCACAACGGGCAGGTCAGGACCGTCGCGGTCGAGATGCGGGCCATCGGCGATGTCGGGGCCGACCTGGGCGAAACCATGATGACCGTCACCGCACCGGGGCCGTTTCAGGGCCTTGTGGTGCAGGAAGTTACGCCGGAGCTGGCCGCCCGCTGGGGGCTGGTGCGCGGCCTGCAGGAGGGCGGCGTGATGATCGTCGGGCTTGGTGACGGCGCCCAGTCGCGGCATTTTCAGCCCGGAGATATCGTGAGTGAAATCAACGGAATGCCGATCCGGTCCCTGCAGGATTTCCGCCTTGCCACCGACACCGACAGCCGCACCTGGCGGGTGCGGATCGACCGGCGCGGCGGCCGTGTCTTTCTGACGTGGCGGGGCTGAGGCAGGCAGCGGATTTGGTGGAACATTTGCAGCGCGCGGGTGCTTGACCCGGCACAGCAACAGGAAAGGGGCCAGCCATGAAGGGCAACAGCGATGGCGCATTGATCGTGATCGACGTGCAGAACGATTTCTGCCCGGGTGGCGCGCTGGCGGTCGACGGCGGCGATGAGATCGTGCCCGCGATCAACCGAATCTCGCGCGATTTCCCGGTGCGCGTCTTTACCCAGGACTGGCACCCGCCCGGGCACGGTTCGTTCGCCTCGTCGCACCCGGACAACGGACCCCATGACGTGATCGACATGCCCTACGGCAAGCAAGTGCTGTGGCCCGATCATTGCGTGCAGGGCACCGATGGCGCGGCGTTCCACGAAGACCTGCACACCGAACCCGCCGACATGATCCTGCGCAAGGGGTTCCGGCCCGAGATCGACAGCTATTCGGCGTTCTTCGAGAACGACCAGACCACGCCGACCGGGCTTGAGGGCTATCTGCGCAGCCGTAGCGTCACCGACCTGACGCTGGTCGGGCTGGCGACGGATTTCTGCGTGGCGTGGTCGGCGCTCGACGCGATCAAGCTGGGCTTCAAGGTGACGGTGCTTTTGTCGGCCTGCCGGGGCATCGACCTCGACGGCTCGCTGGAAGAGGCGATCATCACCATGAAAGACGCGGGCGTGGTGCTGGTCTGACGCCGGATTTCGGCCCCGGGCAACGAAAAACCCCCGAGAAACTCCCGGGGGTTACCGTTGACGGGCAAGCCCGCCGCTTTTTTCCGTGGCTCAACGCCTCAGAGAAGGCCTTCGCGCTGCGCTTTCTTGCGCGCCAGCTTGCGCTGACGGCGGATCGCCTCGGCCTTTTCGCGCGCTTTCTTGACGGAGGGCTTCTCGAAATGTTGCCGAAGCTTCATCTCGCGGAAGACACCTTCACGCTGCAGCTTTTTCTTCAGAGCACGAAGCGCCTGATCGACGTTGTTGTCGCGAACGGATACCTGCATGTGGTTGTCACCACCTTTCTAGGTTTGAGTTTGCAGAATTGCAGGAACCGCGCATATAGCAAAGCCCCGGCCCCTTGTCCACCTCCCTGCGGGGTGGCATGGTCGCGCCATGACCGATCAAGACAGACTTCTGGACGCCGCCCTGACCCACGCCGTTTTCGATGGCTGGAGCGACAGGACACTGGCCGCCGCCCGGGCCGAATGCGGCATGACCGAGGCCGAGGCCAAGGCGATCTTTCCGCGCGGCGCGGTCGACATGGCGCTGGCCTATCACCGGCGCGGCGATCTTCGGATGGTGACGTTGCTCGAGGCCGAAGACCTGTCCGCGATGCGCTTTCGCGACCGGATCGGCCACGCGGTGCGGTTGCGGCTGGAATTGGCCGACAAGGACCTGGTGCGCCGGGGGCTGAGCCTTCTGGCCCTGCCACACCATGCCGGTGAGGGCGCGCGGGCGCTGTGGAACACCTCCGATCTGATCTGGACGACCCTGGGCGACACTTCGCGCGACATCAACTGGTACACCAAGCGCGCGAGCCTGTCGGCGGTCTATTCCTCGACCGTGCTGTTCTGGCTGGGCGACACCAGCGAGGGCAACGCGGCGACCTGGGCCTTTCTCGACCGGCGCATCGACAACGTGATGCAGTTTGAAAAGGCCAAGGCGAAGTTTCGCGACTCCAAGCTGGCGGATGCCTTCCTGAAGGGGCCGGGGCGCATCCTTGATACGATCCGCGCGCCGGGCGAGGGGCGCGAGGATTACCCGGGCCGCTGGCATCCGGAGGACAAGGCGTGAGCCTGCCCGAGACCATGCGCGCCATCGAGATCGCGCGGCCCGGCGGGCCGGAGGTGCTGGTGCCCTGCACAAGGCCGGTGCCAGAGCCGGGCGCGGGCGAGGTGCTGATCAAACTGGCCTGGGCCGGGGTCAACCGCCCCGACGCCCTGCAACGCGCCGGAAGCTATGCCCCGCCGCCCGCCGCCTCGGACCTGCCGGGGCTCGAGGGCGCGGGCGAGATCGTGGCGATCGGGGCGGGCGTCGGCGGCTGGGCGGTTGGCGATCAGGTCTGCGCGCTGCTGCCCGGCGGCGGTTATGCCGAATATGTCGTGACACCGGCGGCTCATGCCCTGCCGGTGCCGAAGGGCATGGGGCTGAAAGAGGCCGCCTGCCTGCCCGAAACCTTCTTCACCGTCTGGTCCAACGTCTTCATGCGCGGCGGGCTGAAGGCCGGTGAGCGGTTCCTGGTGCATGGCGGGTCGTCCGGCATTGGCACGACAGCGATCCAACTGGCCCGTCTGTTCGGCGCGCGCGTTTTCACTACCGCCGGGTCGGACGAGAAATGCGCGGTCTGCCGCGAGCTTGGCGCCGAGGTGGCGATCAACTACCGCGAGGCGGATTTCGTCGAGGTCGTGCGGGCCGAAGGCGGCGCGAACCTGATCCTCGACATGGTCGGCGGCGACTATATCGCGCGCAATATCAAGGCGTTGGCGGATGAGGGCCGGATGGTCCACATCGCCTTCCTCGCCGGTCCCAAGGCCGAGGTGAACTTTGCCCAGATCATGGCGCGGCGGCTGACCGTCACCGGCTCGACGCTGCGGCCGCAATCGGACAACGCCAAGGCACGCATCGCGGAGGAACTGCGCGAAAAGGTCTGGCCGCTGCTCGACGCCGGCCGCCTCGGCCCGGTGATGGACAGCGAGTTTGCGCTCGAAGATGCCGCGAAGGCGCATGAGCGGATCGAGGATGCCAGGCATATCGGCAAGATCGTATTGAAAGTGGCGGGGTAGGCCCGCCGGGGAGAATCCACCATGGCAAGAACCGTCATCATCGAAGACTTCGGCGGCCCCGAGAACCTGAAACTGGTTGAGCGTGATCCGGGCGCACCGGGCGCGGGCGAGGTTCGTATCCGGCACGAGGCGATCGGGCTGAACTTCATCGACGTGTATCAGCGCACCGGGCTTTACCCGCTCGACCTGCCGCATGCGCTGGGCATGGAGGGCGCGGGCGTGATCGAGGCGGTGGGCGAAGGTGTGACCCACCTCAAGCCCGGCGACCGGGCCGCCTATGCCTGCAATCCGCCGGGGTCTTACAGCGAGGCGCGGGTGATGCCCGCCTTTCAGGTGGTGCCGCTGCCGGATTCCATCGGGTTCGAGACCGCCGCGGCGATGATGCTGCAGGGCATGACGGTGGAATACCTGTTCCACCGCACCACGCCGTTGAAAAAGGGCGATACGGTGCTGTTTCACGCCGCCGCCGGGGGTGTCGGGCTGATCGCGTGTCAGTGGGCGAAATCCGAGGGCATTCGCCTGATCGGCACCGCCGGGACGGATGCGAAATGCCAACTGGCGCTGGATCATGGCGCGGATCATTGCATCAACTACAACACCGAGGATTTCACCGCGCGGGTGCGCGAGTTGACGGAGGGCAAAGGCGTCGACGTAGTGATGGATTCGGTCGGCAAGGACACCTTCGAAGGCTCGCTCGACAGTCTCAAGCCCTTGGGCATGATGATTTCCTTCGGCAATGCCTCCGGCCCGGTGCCGCCGTTCAACCTTGGCATCCTCGGGCCGAAAGGCAGCCTCAAGATCACACGTCCGTCCCTGTTCACCCATATCGCCGACCATGACACCTGCCAGGAGATGGCCGGGCACCTGTTCGACAAGGTGGCCTCGGGCGAGGTCAGGATCGAGATCGGCCAGCGCTACGCACTGGCTGACATTGCCCAGGCGCACCGCGACCTCGAGGCGCGCAAGACCACGGGATCGACCATCATCCTGCCCTGACCGCGCGCTGCGGCATCTTGGCCGCGCGCTTGCCCCGGCCGGACCGGACGGGCATATGCGTCTGGCGACAATGACGGAGGGCGCGATGACGGGTTGGATTTTGGCGGTGCTGGGGTTGTTCGTGGTGCAGACGTTCCTGCCGTCCGCGATGCGCGCGCGCTCGGGCGAGGACGAGCAGATCGCCTTTCTGCGCAGCAACCGCGATGCCCGCCCGCCCGCGCCGGTGATGGCCGGCCGGATGGAACGCGCGCTTGGCAACATGCTCGAGGCGCTGCCGGTATTCCTGCCGCTGGCGCTGCTGGCCGAGATCAGGGGCATCGAGGACGGATGGGCGCTGACCGGCGCTGCGGTCTTCTTCTTCGCGCGGCTGGCCTATGTCCCGGCCTACGCCATCGGCATCCCGCTGCTGCGCTCGGCAGTCTGGACGGTGGGCCTTGCCGGGTTGGTGATGATGGTGGTGGGGGTTCTCGGCTGATCGCGCTCGGGTTCACGGCGAACCGTGTTACTCTGGTCGAACTGGCGCGGCGGGGCGCCTGAAAGGAGAGGCGGATGTCGGAAAAGATCGTGAAGGTTCAGCTCTCGCTGGGGATGCTCTGGTTCACCGGCTGGCTGTTCAGCCTGGGGTTTCTTGGGCTTGGGTTCTGGACGGGGCTTCTGGCGCTGATCGTCTGGCCCTACTACCTAGGGGTCGGGCTGGCCGGTTAGCGAATCGGCTCCAGCAGCGCGTCGGACAGGGTGCAGTCGCGCGCCACATCGGCGCCGCATGCCCGTGGCTCCAGCGACCGGGTCAGGCATATGCGGGCCTCCTGGATGTGGCCCGCCTTGCAGGTGACGGTGATCATGTCAGGGGTCAGGTCGGGATTGGCCTCGAGAAACGCCGCCTCGATCACCGAGGCAGGCAGGCGCACGGCACGGTCCAGCTTGCGCAGCACCTCGGGGCGCTCGATGCGGCCCCATGCCTCGCGCGCCAGGCGGTAGTAATCCTGGGCCGCCAGCCCGGAGCAGACCCCGTGTTTTTTCCATTGATACCAGGCCGCACCGCGCGCGCCGAACAGGTCCGCCTGGGCCGCGGTCATGGCGCGTGACGGGGCGCGCGCGTTGGTGGGGCAATAGCTTGGCCAGCCGTCCTCATACTGCGGCCACAACCCGTGCACGACCCAGCCGAACCCAGCGCCGCATTGCTCGGCCCCGCGCGCCGCACCCTCGAGCGCGCACCAGTTGGGCGACCATGACAGCGCCAGCACGTAATAGTCGAAATCGCCCGCCCGCTCGCCCTCGGCATGGGCCGGGGCAGCGAGCGACAGCCACAACAGGATCAACCAGCGCATTTTCTCTTTCCTCACCGCCGCCGCCGCACTATATAGCGCCCAAGTTCCCCGACAACGGTAACCCGCCCGCCAGTCAAGCCGCTGAGGGCCGCCCGCAAGGGCCCGGGGAAGATGTATTCGAAGGAGTGCCTTATGGACAAACCGATCATGGCGAAGGCCACCGCAGTCTGGCTGGTGGACAACACGACGCTCAGCTTCAAGCAGATTGCCGATTTCTGCGGCCTGCATGAACTTGAGGTGCAGGGCATTGCCGATGGAGACGTGGCGGCCGGCGTCAAGGGGTTCGACCCGATCGCCAACAACCAGTTGACCCAGGACGAGATCGACGCAGCGGAGGGCGACCCGGCGCGCAAGCTCAAACTCAAGTTCAACCCCGCCGCGGTGGGCGAGGAAAAGCGTCGCGGCCCGCGCTATACGCCGCTGTCCAAACGGCAGGACCGGCCCAACGCGATCCTCTGGCTGGTCAAGTTCCACCCCGAGCTGACCGACGGCCAGATCGCCAAGCTGGTGGGCACCACCAAGCCGACCATCCAGTCGATCCGCGAGCGCACGCACTGGAACATCTCGTCGATGGAGCCGATCGACCCGGTGGCGCTGGGCCTGTGCAAGCAGACCGAACTTGACGCCGTGGTGCAGAAAGCCGCCGCCAAGAAGGCCGCCGCCGGCGAAGTGATGTCGGACGACGAACGGCGCAAACTGGTCTCGACCGAGCAGAGCCTGTCGATGGACACCGAGCCGAAGATCCCGACCGCCATCGAGGGGCTTGAGACCTTCACGCTGGGGGGCAGCGACGACCGCAAGAAGGACGAAACCCCAGACGCCGACAGTTTCTTCAACCTGCCCGATGACGACGGCGACGAGGACGACGACGACAAGTAGGCCTCGCATCCGCGCCGGTTACCAAGCCCCGGCCAAGTGCCGGGGCTTTTCGCTGGTGGCGACGAAATGCCGGATTGCGGCGGTGCGGGCGGTCTGGAACACTTCGGGAAAGGAGGCCAGACCATGAAAACACTTTCCGCCGCCATCCTCTTTGCCCTCGCCGCGACACCGACGCTGGCGCAGGAGGAGCATTGCAACGACTACTGGTTCGCCCGCAATCAGCTTTTCGACCGGGCCGGCTATTGTTTCTCCTCACCGCTCGGCAAGGCGATCTTCGACAACACCGGCTGCATCGGCAAACAGGTGACGCTGGAGCCGGGCGGCGCGGAATTCGTCGCCTTCATCAAGTCGATGGAGGCCGATCTTGGCTGCAACGTCGACACCAACGCCACCTGGCTCGACTTGCCGAACATCGGGATGCGAATGCGGCTCGAAGTCGTGGTGGCGCGTTCGGAATTCGCCAGCGGTTGCCTTGGCTGGCGGGGCGGACCGATCGAATTGCGCGTCGGACCGCGATACGGCGCCGAGGTTCTGGGCGTGGTGCGTCCGGGCGACGATCTGATCTGGGAATACGAGGCGGCGCAATGGCCCGATGGCTGGAGCTTCATCTCGGTCCACAAGGACGCGCAGGAGATCGGCATGGGCTGGACCAATGCCTACATCGACGAGACGTTCTGCACGACCACCGCCGGCTGATCACCTGATTTCCACCTGCGCCCGCGCCGCGCGGCCCTCGGCGTCGATCACCGCCAGGCTGACGTGGCCGGGCATCAGCGAGATGTGGCTTTCGCGCAGGTGGCTTCCGACCAACACGGGCGCGCCGTTGGCGAGCAGCGTGAAGGGCGGTTTGCCGTCGCGGATCTTGACCACCAGCGGGCCGCCGCCGGTCTCGATCAGTGCGCCATCGGGCGGAAACGCCAGCGACGGGTTGCCCTCTGCCGGGCCGAACACCGCACCGCGTGGGCGGAACGCGCGCAGCGGCGCGGGCAGGGCGGCGGTGGACAGCATCAACGTGGCCGGGGGTGGCGGCGGCAGCGGGTCGAGCGCCGGTTTCACCCGGGAAAAGACCTCGAACAGGATCGGCGCGGCCATGTCGGCCCCGAAGGCTCCGGGCACCGGGGTTCCGTCCGGGCGGCCCATCCAGACCGTCACCACGTGCCGCCCATCGAACCCCACCGCCCAGGTGTCGCGGTGGCCGTATGAGGTGCCGGTCTTGTAGGCCAGCCGCGCGCGCGGTGCATTGGGCGGCGGCGGCATCCCGGCCAGGATATGCCCGACCTGCCATGCGGCCTCGGGCGAGACGATGCGCGGCGCGGCGGCCTCATCCAGCCCGGCACGATAGCGCAGCCCCACCGCCCCACCGCCATTGGCCAGGCCTGCATAGAGCCGGGTCAGATCCTCGGGCGTGATCCCGACGCCGCCCAGCGAAATCGCCAGCCCCGGCGCGGCATTGCCCGGCAGCACCGGCGCGGTGCCCGCGCGCTTCAACCGGGCCAACAGCCGCGCCGGGCCGATCTCCGAGGTCAGCATCACCACCGGGATGTTGAGCGACAGTTGCAGCGCCTCTGTCACCGTGACCGGGCCGCGATAGAGCCCGTCGAAGTTCTGCGGCGCATAGCCTCCGAACCGGATCGGGCGGTCGTCGATCATGGTCTCGGGGTGCGCCAGCCCATCGTCGAAGGCCATCGCGTAGACCAGCGGTTTCAGGGTCGAGCCGGGCGAGCGCAGGGCCGTGGTCATGTCGACAAAGCCCTGCCGGGTGTCGGCGGAGTATCCGGCAGAGCCGACGCTGGCCAGCACCTCGCCGCTGGTATGATCGGCCACGATGATGGCAATCGACAACGCGCCGCTACCATGATCGGCCACCGCCCGCGCCGCCAGCGCCTCGAGCCGCATTTGCAGGTCGCCGTCGAGCGTCGTCAGGTGGACGCCGACGCCCGGGGCGTCGCGCAGCGCGCGGTCGGCCAGGTGCGGGGCCAGCGACGGCATCTCGCGCCGCGCGGTCGGCACCGGCTCGCCCTGCGCCGCCTCGGCGGTGTCAGGCGCGATCACCCCGGCGGTGACCATGCGCGCAAGCACCCGGTCGCGCGCCGCCCGCGCCACGTCGGGGTGCCGGTCGGGACGCCGCGCCTCGGGCGACTGCGGCAGCGCGACCAAGAGCGCCGCCTGCGCGGGCGTCAGCCGCCCCGGTTCCTTGCCGAACCAGGCACGGGTGGCGGCGCGCAGCCCCTCGGTGTTGCCGCCATAGGGCGCGCGGTCATAGTAGAGCGCGAGGATCTGGTCCTTGGTCAACCGCCGCTCCAGTGCCAGCGCCACGCGGATCTGGCGCAGCTTGCCGGAAAGCGTGCCGGTCGGCCCGTCCTCCAGCAGCCGCGCGGTCTGCATCGTCAGGGTCGAGGCCCCCGACACGATGCCGCCGTTGGTCACCGCCTGCCCGGCGGCGCGCAGCATGGCGAGGGGGTCGACGCCGGGGTGAGAGCGGAACCGCTTGTCCTCGTAGGCGATCAGCATGTCCGTGAACAGCGGATCGACATGGTCCGGATCGGCGGCCAGCCGCCAGCGTCCGTCGGCAACGGTATAGGCGCGCAGAAGGGTGCCATGCCGGTCGAGCACTTCGGTCGAGGTTTCGACCGAAAGCGGCGGCAGATCGGTGGCGGCGACCCAGTTGTCCAGCCCGTCCCGCCCGAGCGCACCGGCCCAGAGCAGGACGGCGAGCAGGAAAAGCTCGCGCGCGCGCATCACTCGCGCACGATCACCGATCCCGCCTCGCCGGTGGCGCGGTAGGTCGGGCGATACATGTCCTCGACCAGCGGCGCCGGGTGGTGGAACGTCCCCGGCGTCACCGCGCGCACGATATAGGCCAGCCGGAACGCCTTGTCCGACGACCAGTTCACCGCCGCGATGAACCGGTCCTGCCGGAACTCGGTGGTTTCGGTGTCGTTGGTCAGTTGCAGCCATTCCAGCGCCGCGATGTCGCCGCCCCGGATCAGGTTCGGGTTGTCGATCTCGAACCCCGCAGGCAGCGGGTCGGACACGATCAGCCGCCCGTCCGAGCGCCCCCAGGGCGTCACGGTGATCAGCGTCACCAGCCGCGTGCCCTGTTCGACCTCGGCAATGTCCGCAGGCTCGCCCTCCATGGTGAAGTAGCGCCGTTCGATCCCGAAGCCGTTGCCACCCGCAGGCTCAGGCACCAGCGGCACGCCGAAGGTCGTCACCGTCAGGTCGGTGGCGCGGGTGCCGTCATTGGCGATCACCCGGGGCACCGCCAGTTGGGCGGGGCTCATCACCTCGACCAGCGGCCCGGTCATGGCGCTGCCGTCCAGCGTCAGGCCCTGCGCGGTGCTGTCAGTCAGGAGCGCATTGGCGGCCAGAAGCGACCAGGTCGCCTCCTGCGTCGAGAGCCACTTGTCGCCACGCGCCACGCGCGCCAGCAGCGCCTCGCGGTCGAGCGCGTCCGACCCGGCCTCGACCGCCAGCGTCAGAACCGCGGCGGCGTCGCGCAGGTTGGTGCCGTAGTCGTCGCGCCAGACCTGCCCTTCGTCCGAGGTGCCCTGAAGCTGCGAACTGGCGCGGGCGAACATCGCGTCCGCCCGGCTGCTGTCGCCGTAGGATGCCAGCGCGGCGCCAAGCTGGGCGAGCGCCAGCGGCGTGGTGAAGGCGCCCGCCTTGATGTCGGCATAGTAGCGCAGATCGCCCATCGCCGCCGCACCCTCGCGCGCTAGCACGTAGAGCGCATAGGCCAGATCGCCGCCGCCCTCGTCGAACTCCGGGTAGTAGTTCACCCGGTTGCGCAGGTTGTCCATCGCCGCGCGGAACGCGGTGTCGGGCACGTCATAGCCCTGCGTGCGCGCCCGCCCGAGGAAGTCGCTGACATAGGCATCCAGCCACAGATCGCCCGAATCCGGCCGCCACAGCCCAAAGCTGCCGCCCGACGACTGGTTGGCCAGCACCGCCGTCACCGCCTTCTGGATGCGGTCGGGCAGGTCGGCGCGATCCGACAGCCCCATAGCTTCGGCGATCCCGCCCATGTAGAGCAGCGGCAGCGCCCGGCTGGTCTGCTGTTCGGTGCAGCCGTAGGGGTAGCGGTCAAGCTGGTCGAGCAGCCCGGCCGCGTCGATCCGCGCCAGCGGCCCGGCGGTCAGGGTGGCCCGCGCCGAGCCGGGGCGCAGCCCGTCGAAGATGTCGCGGCCAAGGGTCAGGCTGTTGCCCGGCGCCAGCGACATGCGGCTGGTGCGGGCAACCTCGGGGTCGAGGCTTTCGACCGGCAGGTTAAGCGTCTTGGTCAGGCGCGTGCCATCGGGCGTGACCAGTGCGAGGTCGATGGTGAATATCCCCTCGGCGTTCACCCTGATCGGCACCGACAGGCGCGCGGTGCCAAGCTGTTCCAGTGCGACCTTGCGCAAGAGACTCCCCCCGGCAATCACGACGCCGTCGGAGATCGCCGACAGTTCCATCTCGCCCGCTGGGCCCTTCGCATGGGTGATCTCAAGCAGCATCCGGGCCTCATCGCCGGGGGCAAGGAAGCGCGGCAGAGAGGCGGTGACGACCACCGGGTCGCGCACCAGCACATCGGCCTCGGCCTGACCGACACCGGTGTTTGACCAGGCGACGGCCATCAACCGAACGGTGCCGTTGAACTCGGGCAGGGCGAAGGTGACGCGGGCCTTGCCGTCGATCACCTCGACCGGGCCCGAGAACTGCGCCATCAACTCCTCGGTCGGCGGCGGCGCGTCCATGCGCATTTGCGCCATCGCGTCACCGCCCGAACGGATCGCCCCCATTTCGCCGGTTCGCCCGTCGATCAGGCGGCCATAGAGGTCGCGGATGCCCATGCCCAGACGCCGCTGGCCAAAGTAGTGGCTGGACGGATCGGGCGAGGCAAACGAGGTCAGGTTTAGGATGCCGACATCGACCGCCGCCACCGTCACCCAGGCGGTGTCGCCATCGACAACGCCATCGACGTTGACCGTGATCTCCAGCGGCCCGCGCGGCTGCGCCTCGGCGGGCGCAGTCAGGCTGGCGGTCAACTGGTGGTCGCCGGGGTCGACGCTGGCGTGGGTCAGGCCCAGCGCACGGGTCGGCGCGCGTCCGGTCGCGTCGTCAAGCGGGCGGATCAGCGTCGCGGTGACGTAGGCCCCCGCGCCCCAGGCGTCGGTGACGGGCAGGGTGACGGTGTTTTCGCCCTCGGTCGCGTCGACCGCGACCATGTCGATCAGCCGGTTCGACACCACGGTGATCAGTGTCTTGCCGGCGCTGCGCGGCACGAAACGAAGCGTGGCGGTGTCGCCCGGCGCGTAAGCCTCGGCGTCAAGCGAAACCTCGAGCATGTCCGGCGTCGTCGCCGCATCCGCCCCGCCATACCAGCCGGCGTAGAAGTCCACCGACGAGGCCAGGTAGGCCCCGTCCGCGCGGCTGACAACCAGTTCGTATTGGCCCCAGTCGACCGGCGCGGCCACCTCGACCGGGGTTCCGCCCAGCGTGGCCTCGCCCGAGGCGATGCGGGTGCGGCTGGTGGTCGGTTCCCAATACCAGCTGCCGCTCGAGCGATACCATTGGTAGTCGGTGACGATGCGGTTCAGTTCCCAGGTCACGTTCATCGCGGTCGGGTTCAGGTCGGTGCCCAGCGCGATCAGGCGGAAGGTGGCCTCGGACCCTTCCGACAAGGCCCCGTCAAAGCCGGGCCTGATGCCGATCATCGGCCCGTCCGGCATGATGTCGCGGGCCAGCGTGCGCTCGACCGGGCGGCCCGAGCCTTCCTTGACCCGGATCGCGATATTGGCGGTCAGCGGCACGCCCGCGACATCGGCGCTCGGAAAGCTGATGGGCAGAACGGCGCGGCCCTCGTCGTCGGTGCGACTGTCCGCGATGCCGCCCCATTGCGTCTGCATCCGGGCGTCGTGACGGCCAAAGCGATAGCCCGCCCAGCCGTCGACTTCGGTGGCCTGGCTGAGACGGATCTCGCCCTCGATCTCGAGGTCGGCCCCCGGCGCACCGAACAGATAGCGCGCGTCAAGCGTCAGGTTGGGCCGGTCGGCAAGCGTCAGGGGCCGGTCCTCGGGCAGGGCCAGGGTGAAGTCGATCCGCTCGGGCAGGAAATCCTCGACCAGGAAGGTGGTCGAGGCCAGCGCAGGCGCATCCGGGTCGGCGTGCAGGTCCAGCCGCCAGGTGCCGCGCGGCGCGTTGCCCGCGACCGGCAGGTTGAAGACATGCCCGCCGGCGCCCACGCCGCTGGACAGGTGGCGCGAATATTCGACGCCATCGGGGCGGAACATCACGGCGGTGACCGGCAGACCCTCGATGGCCTCGGCGGTGCCGTCACGGGCCAGCGCGGTGGCGTTCACCACTTCGCCGGCGCGGTAGGCGCCCCGGTCGGTGGTCACGAAAAGGTCGATCGGCGGCGCCGCCGGACGCCCCTCGACCCCCCGGTCGGACAGGTCGAACTCGGGCTCGGTCAGCGACAGAAAGGCGATGTCGTCGCCGGTGCGCACCACCACCAGCGCGGGCGCTGCGGCGCCGCGACCGGCGGTCTGGCCAGCGATGAAATGGGCATAGCCGTTCGGGTCGGTCTGGACCTCGCCCAGGACCGCGTTGGTCGATGACACCAGTTCGACGCGCGCCCCGGCCATCGGCTCTGCCGACCCCAGCGCGCGGGCAAAAACATGCAGCCCGTCCGCCCCCAGCATCGTGGTGACGCCGATGTCCGAGATCACGAACCATTGCGTCGCAGGCGGGCTGTCCCACTGGTCGACCCCCGGCACCGAGGCTTGCAGCACGTAGATGCCCGGCGGCTGATCGCCGATGGCCTCGCCGATCGGCAGGCGGGTGGTCACGTCGACATTCAGTTCCGTGGCGATCTCGGCGGTGCCGGTCCAGATCGGCTCGGCCAGCGCCTCGGTGAAATAATCCGCCTCGTAGCTGTCGAGCGAGCGCCCGAAATAGTTCTCGTGGAAGGTCTGCACCAGGTTGCGATCGCTCAGTCGCGCCAGCGTCAGGTCGATCTCGGTGACGTTCACCCCGACGATGGGCAGCCCGGCATCCGGTGTCGCCGGCAGCACGTAGGCCCGGCCCGGGAAATGCACCGAGGCGGTGCGGTCGCGGACATAGAGGTTGAGCTGCACCGGCTTGACCAGCATCTCGCCCGATTCCGAGGGCAACCCGGCGCGCAGCGTCAGCGCGTAACGCTCGCCGTGGGTAAGCCCCTCGACGCAAAGCTGCTGGCCCGAGGCCTCGACCGCCAACCCGGTGATGTCGGACTGCACGAACGGCGCATAGTCGACGCCGGTGGGCGCCAGCGCCTCCGAGAAGGTGGCGCAGATGCGCGGGCTGGCGGCATCGCTGTCGACCGTCGAATCGGTCACGCGAAAACCGAACATGCCGATGGCACGGTCCAGCGCCGCATCGGTGTCGTTGCGCGGATCGGCGGCCTGTGCCAGCCGCAGCGCCGGGATGGTGTCACGCCCGCGCCCGATGGCCTCGAGGGCGGTGGCCATCTCGATCAGCGCATTGGCCTGCTGCGGCGCGATGCTGCTGCGCAGATAGCCGTTGATGGCGGCGTCCAGTGCCTGGCGGAACAGCTTGTTCTTGTCGCTCGAATTCTCGCTGTTCTGCGCCGCCGCGTTCGACAGGCGGGCGTATTCGATCCAGTCACCGGCGGCATCGGTGATGACCGTGGCCGCCGCCATGTAGCGCATCGCCGAGACGATGTTGGCCTCGGCCTCGGCCTGCCGCGCGTAGTTGACCAGATCGACCGGGTCGAATCCGCCCGAGACGAAATCATGTGGCAGGCGGCGTGCCGCGCGGGTGGCGGCGGAAAGGTCGGAGGCATAGAGGAAATCGAGGTCTTCGGCCCGCGCCTGTGCCCCTGCGAGCACGGACGACGGCACCGGCACGACCTCGGCCGAGAAGGCGCCGGCATAGGGTTCCTGCGCACCACGCCGCTGTTTCAGGAAACAGGCGTTTGAGCGGGTGTTGTAGGTGTAGGCGCCGCAATCGTCATTGGCGAAACAGGCGTTTTCGCAGGCCTGCAGGGTCGTGTCGAAGATCGACTGCAGGTCGCCGCCGGGGAAATCCATGTCCCGAAACAGGATCACCCGCTTGTCGGATACCGGGTTTTCGGCCAGCGCCATCGAGGTAAAGCCAAGACAGAACGCGATGAAAACGAAAAACGTGCGCATGGGAACCTCCTACCAGCCTGCCGCATGCTGACACGTGGGCCGGATTCGGGCAACGGCGGCGTGTGAATCGCCCGCGCCGTTAACCGGACGTTCACCCCGTTTTGGCAATCTCGCGGCAAGGGGCAGAATGCCCGGCTGCACGGAGACGGAAATGATGCGGGAAAACCTGCTGACCGAGGAACGGCGCGCGCGCATGGCGGCGGAACGATTGCTGGCGCAGAAAGAGGCCGAGTTGCACGAGGCCAACCGCAAGCTGTCGCGCCATGCCGTCGCACTGTCGGAAGACCTTGTCGAAACCCGTGGCGTGGTCGCGGTGGTCAAGGACGAAAACACCCGCGTGCGCGCCGATCTCGAACGCGCCAACGAAGAGGTTTCGATCGCCAAGCGCAGGCTGTGGAACTCGATCCAGTCGGTGCGCGACGGGTTCGCGGTGTTCGATGCCGACAACCGGTTGGTGATCGCCAATGCCGCCTACCTTGCGCCGTTCGACGGGCTGGAGTGCATTCGCCCCGGCGTGCACTACGAAGAGGTGGTCGAGGCGCTGCTGGCCGAAGGCATCGTCGATATCGAGCATCGCACACCGGCGGAATGGCGCGCCGACATGCTGGCGCGCTGGCATTCGCCCGCGCCCGCCCCCGAGGTCATCAAGCTGTGGGATGGCGCCTTTATCCGGCTGGTCGAACAGCGCGCGCCGGGCGGCGATACCGTCTGCCTCGGCCTCAACATCACCGAGGCGATGCAGCGCGAAGAGGCGCTGACCGAGGCCACCGAAAAGGCCGAGGCCGCGAACCGCGCCAAATCCGCCTTTCTCGCCAACATGAGCCACGAGATCCGCACGCCGATGAACGGCGTCGTGGCAATGGCCGACCTGATGGCCGAGGGCGATCTCGACGACGAACAGCGGCTCTACGTCGACACCATCCGCAATTCAGGCCAGGCGCTTTTGTCGATCATCAACGACGTGCTGGACTACTCCAAGATCGAGGCCGAGAAACTGGTGCTCAGGCCGGAACCCTTCGACCTCGAGCACACCATCCTCGACGTGTTTCGCCTGCTGCAACCGACGATCCGCGAAAAGAACCTGCATGCAACGCTGGACTACGACATTTTCCTGCCGACCCGCTACGAAGGTGACCCGGTGCGCGTGCGCCAGGTGCTGACCAACCTGATCGGCAACGCCGTCAAGTTCACCGCCGAAGGGCAGGTGCTGGTGCGGGTCGTCGGCGTGCCCGAGGGCACCGGGGCCGATCGGCTGCATATCACCGTCGAGGACACCGGCATCGGCGTGCCCGCCGACAAGCTCGACCACGTTTTTGGCGAGTTCAACCAGGTCGAGGATGAGCGCAACCGCAGCTATGAGGGCACCGGGCTGGGCCTTGCGATCACCCGCCAGCTTGTGGAGCTGATGGGTGGCCAGGTTTGGGTCGAAAGCGACGAGGGCGTCGGCTCGTGTTTCGGCATCAGCCTGCCGATGCCGGTGGCCGAAACCACCGATCTGCCGCCGCTGCCCACGGGGCTGACCCGGGCGCTGGTGGTCATGGAAGACGGGCTGGACCGGACCATCCTGGAACGCCGCCTGATCGCGCTGGGCCTTTCGGTGCGTTGCGAGGTGGCTGGTCAGGGTGCGGAGGGTCCGGCGGACGTGGTGTTTGCCGAGGCGGGCGCCGACCTGCCGGATCTGCCGGGTATCCCGGTGATCGCCGTGGCCCGCCCGGACCGCCCGGCCCCGGAGAGCGACAAGGCCACGACGGTCCTTCGCCTGCCCATCGCGCGCCACGACCTGACCTCGGCCCTCGCCGCGCTCGACCCCGCCGCATCGGCGCGAGCCGCCGCCACGGATGCCCCGCGCGCGGATACTCCCGTCACCGCCACGCCGGTCTTCGGCTCGGTCCGGCGCCGCGCGCCGGTCAGCCCGCCGGATGGCACCGGCGCGCAGCCCGCGCCGACCGCCGGCACCGCACGCCGGATGCGGGTCCTGATGGCCGAGGACAACAAGACCAACCGGCTGGTGTTTTCCAAGCTGGTGAAAACCCGCGACCTCGAGCTTGCGTGGGCCTGCAACGGGCACGAGGCGGTCGCCGCCTTCGAGGCCGGGCCGGTGCCCGACCTGATCTTCATGGACATCTCGATGCCCGGCATGGACGGCAAGGAAGCCACCCGCAAGATCCGGCAGATCGAGGCCGACAAGGGCCTGCCCGCGACCCGGATCGTGGCGTTGACCGCGCATGCGATGCAAGGCGATGGCGACGAGATCATGGCGCATGGCCTCGACGCCTATCTGACCAAGCCGTTCGACAAGGCCGCGATCCTGTCGGAAATCGACGCCGCCTGCCCGGCAGAGGCCCGGACCATCGCGCCGGAACTCGCCTAGATGCCGCGCAGGAACACGGGCCGGTCGGGTGTGCTCATCTGCGGCTGGAAGCGGTAGCCGCCGCGGTCGAAATCCGCCAGCCCGCCGGGGTCGGTCAGCCGGGTCTGCACGATGAACCGCGCGATCGCGCCGCGTGCCTGCTTGGCAAACACCGCGACGATGCGGGGGCCGTTCGCGTGGTCTTCGAGAAACACCGGCGTGATGACCCGAAGGCCCAGCGCGGCCCGGTCGGCGGCGGTGAAATACTCGACCGAGGCGCAGTTGACGAGCGTGTCGGTGTTCAGCGCGCGCGCCTCCTGCGCCAGCCGGGCCGCGATCTTGTCGCCCCAGAACTCGTAAAGGTTGCGCCCCCGCGGATTGGCCAGCCGCGTTCCCATCTCCAGCCGGTGCGGCGCGATCCGGTCGCGCGGGCGCAAAAGGCCGTAAAGCCCGGACAGGATGCGCAGGTGGCGCTGGGCATAGTCCAGCTCATCGGGGTCGAGCGAGGCGGCCTCGAGCCCGGAATAGGTGTCGCCCGCAAACAGCTCGACCGCCTGTTTCACGCCCTCACCGCTGCCGAACGCGGCAAAGCGCGTTACGTTCAGCCGGGCCAGCGCGGGCGACAGGTGCATCAGCCGCCCAAGCGCCTCGGCATCCAGTGCCCCGGCAATGTCCGCCAAGGTTGCAGCCTCGTCCGCAAACACCGGCTCGGTGCCGCCGGGCGCGCGCGGCGGGGTTTCATCCAGCCGCTTGGCGGGGGAGACGACGATCAGCATCGGGGTTCGGCCTTTCAGAAATCCATCAGTTCGGTGACGGTCGCGGCGTCGAACAGCGGGCCTTCCGCGGCGCCATCGAGATAGATCGGCAGGTAACGTTGCAGCCCCGCGCGAATGTCGCCGCCGGTCAGGCCGACATAGTCTTCGTCCTCCCCGCGCGCGCGGTAGTGGTTGGCGAAATACTGTGCCGCATAGCCGGCGACCTCGTGACCCTCGCTGTCGCATCTCGTGGCCAGGAAAATCACCCGCGCCAGCATCTCGCCGCCATCGACGTTGTTGATCGCGTGGCGGGCCAGTGCCGAGGCCTCTTCGGCCGGGTAAAGCCCGCAGCCGATCTGTTCCAGTTCGCCGGGGATGAAAAGCTGTTCGTGGATGCCGCCGATCAGGAAATCCGACGACATCGCGAACATCAGATCCCAATAGGCGTCACGTTCGTCGGCGGTGGTCCATTCGATCCCGCTGCCGTCCGGGTCCTTCAGCGGCACCGGATCGAACGGGCCGGCCTCCATGCCGGTCAGGCGGACATTGGTGCGAAAGGCGTGCAGATGCGCGGTGAATCGGTCATTTTCCGGCGGTTCGAGCGCGATCCCGGCGGCTGTGAACATTGCCATGATCTGCCCGAGCAGCACCCGGTCGGGACCGCAGCCCTCGACCATCGTGTTCGCCGCCTCGCCCAGTTCCAGAAGTGGCACATCGGCGGCGCGGGCGCGTTGGGTCAGGTCGTAGAGTTGCTGGCTGGCATCGACCGGACAGCCGGCATCCTGCGCCCGGACCGTGGCGGGCAGGACAAGCAGCATGAGCGCAAGCAGTCGGATCATCGGGGCCTCGTGTCACAAGGGGGTGCGCGCCAGCCAAGCCGCCGGCGCACAAGGTGTCAAGCGTCGCCGGTGTCGGTCAGGATGGCCAGGAAGGCATCGCCGAAGCGGTCCGTCTTGGCCTCGGTCATGCCGGGGATGCGGGCCAGCGCGGTGGCGTCGGTCGGGCGGCGCTCGGCGATCTGACGCAGCACCGAGGGTGTCAGGCTCAGCGGTTTGCCGGTTCCATCCTCGCCGCGCGCCAGCCGGACCTGGGCCGCCTGCAACCGGTCGTAGAGCGGCCCGGCGTCCGATCCGGCCAACCGGCGGCGGCTCGGGTGCATATCGGCCTGTTCGCCCGCGATCACCTCGAGAAAGGCGCGGCCATAGCTTTCGAGCTTTTTCGCCCCCACGCCGGTAATCCCGGCCATCGCGTCCAACGTCGCGGGCCGGGTTTCGGCCATCTCGATCAGGGTGCGGTCGTTGAACACGACATAGGCCGGCACGCGCTGCGCCTCGGCCAGCGCGCGGCGCTTGGCCTTGAGCGCGGACAAGAGCGGCGCATCCTCGTCGGCGACCAGCGCGCGAACCACGGGGCGCGACTTGGCACGGGCGATGGAATCGCGGCGCAGCGTCACCGGATCTTCACCGCGCAGCACCGGATGGGCCTTTTCGGTGACGCGCAGCGCGCCGTGGCGGGCCGGGTCGGGGCGCAGGAAATCCAGCCCCATGATCTGACGAAACACCGCCTGCCACTGGCGGCGCGGCATGTCCTGCCCGACGCCCCAGGTCGGCAGCTTGTCATGGCCACGGTCGCGGATCTTGTCGGTCTGGGTGCCGGTCAGCACGTCGATCAGGTGCCCGGCGCCAAAACTCTCGCCGGTGCGCAGCGCGGCGGACAGCGCCTTCATCACGTCGATGGTGGCGTCGAAGACCTCGGGCGGCGTGTCGCAGGTATCGCAATTGCCGCAAGGCGCGGCATCTTCACCGAAATAGCGCAGCAGCGCCTGCCGCCGGCAGCCCTGCGCCTCGGCCAGGCCAAGCAGCGCGTTCAGCCGGCCATGATCGGCGGTGCGGCGGTCCTCCGGGGCCAGCCCCTCGTCGATCTGCGACCGGCGCAGGCGGATGTCGTCGGGGCCGAACAGGGTGAGCGTGTCGGCGGGTGCGCCATCACGCCCGGCGCGGCCGATTTCCTGGTAATAGGCCTCTATCGACTTGGGCAGATCGGCATGCGCCACCCAGCGGATGTCGGGCTTGTCGATGCCCATGCCGAAGGCGACTGTGGCGACCACGATCAGCCCGTCCTGCTGCTGAAACCGCCGCTCGACCTCGCGCCGGGCCTCGGCCTCCATCCCGGCGTGGTAATGCGTGGCGGTGTGGCCGGCATCCTCCAGCGCGCGGGCCAGCGTTTCGGTCTTGGCGCGGGTGGCGGAATAGACGATGCCGGACTGGCCCTTGCGCGCGGCGGCGAAGTTCAGGATCTGGCTGCGCGGGCTGTCCTTGACGGCGAAGGCCAGGTGAATGTTGGGCCGGTCGAAACCGCGCAGGAAGGTGCGCGGGGCGGTGCCGTCGAACAGCTTTTCGGTGATCTCGTCGCGGGTTTCGGCATCAGCGGTGGCGGTGAAGGCGGCGAGCGGCACGTCGAGGGCGCGGCGGAGCGCCCCGATGCGCAGGTAATCGGGGCGGAAGTCATGGCCCCACTGGCTGACGCAATGCGCCTCGTCGACCGCGATGAGGGTGGTGCCCGCGCGCTTGAGCAGGTTCAGCGTGCCGCCCGAGGCCAGCCGTTCGGGGGCCATGTAGAGCAGTTTCAGCCGCCCCTCGGCAATGGCGGCGAACACCGCGTCGGTCTCGTCGTCGGTATTGCCCGAGGTCAGCGCGCCCGCCTCGACGCCGACAGCCTTGAGCGCCCTTACCTGGTCGCGCATCAGCGCGATCAGGGGCGAGATCACCACCGTCACGCCATCGCGGATCAGGGCCGGAAGCTGAAAGCACAGCGACTTGCCGCCGCCGGTCGGCATGATCGCCAGCGTGTTCTCGCCCGCCGTCACGGCCTCGACGATCTCGGCCTGGCCGGGGCGAAAGGCATCGAAGCCGAAAACGGATTTCAGAAGATCGGTGTCGCGGGGCATGGCGTGGGAAAACTGCTCGTTGGTTGCGGGCAGATTCACACGCACGCCATGCGCGCGCAAGTCAGATCATCGCGTAGTAGTAATTCGCGATCAACTGGCGCAGGGCGAACAGGATCAGGATCACCACCAGCGGGGCCAGGTCGATCCCGCCCATGTCCGGCAGAAAGCGGCGGATCGGCTTGTAGAGCGGCTCGGTCAGCCGGTTCAGCAGATACCAGATCTGCCCGACCAGCGGCTGGCGCAGGTTGAGCACCTGGAAATTCACCAGCCAGGAAAAGATCACATGCGCGATCACGAGAAACCAGACGATCCCGATGATGGCGACGAACACCTGCAGCAACGTGGCGACGAGCGGGGAGAGCATGGGCGATCCTCGATTGTTCGACACTGACCTAGGGCGAAGCGCCCGCCTGCGCAAGTCCGCAAGCAGGCGCATCCCGAGTTGGCGCTTGCCCGGCCCCGGCTTTTCCTGTCATGTCACGGGCAAAACCGGGGAGGGCAGCGAAATGGCGGAGGTATCCGCGAAACGGCGGGTCTGGGGGTGGTGGTGGTTCGACTGGGCCAGCCAGCCTTACCACACCGTCCTGATGACCTTCGTCTATGGCCCGTTCTTCGCATCGGTTGCCGCCGCGTTCTTCATGTCGACCGGCATGGACGAGTTGGCCGCCGACGCCCGCGCGCAATCGGTCTGGTCGCTGGCGCTGACCGTGACCGGGCTGATCATCGGCTTTGGCGGCCCGATCATCGGCGCGCTGGCCGACAGTTCAGGGCGGCGCAGACCGTGGATCCTGGGGTTCTCGGTGCTCTACGTGGTCGGGGCCTGGATGCTGTGGAACACCCAGCCGGACGGCTCCAATATCTGGGCGATGCTGGTGGCCTTCGGGATCGGGTTCATCGGGGCCGAGTTCGCGCTGATCTTCGTCAACGCGCAACTGCCGGGGCTGGTGGCGGATGACGATGTCGGCAAGGTCTCGGGGTCGGGCTTTGCCTTCGGCTATATCGGCGGGTTGGTGGCGCTGGCGATCATGCTGCTGTTTTTCGCGGAACAGCCGGGCGGCAAGACGCTGATCGGGCTTTCGCCGGGCTTTGGCCTGCTCGATGCCGAGGCGTTCGAGGGCACGCGCATCGTCGGCCCGTTCGTGGCGGTCTGGTATGTTGTGTTCATGATCCCCTATGCGCTGTGGGTGCGCGACACCGGCAAGCGGGCCAAGACCTCGTTCTCGGTGGGAATGAAGATCCTCGGCAAGTCGATCCGGGGGCTGGCCAAGAAGAAAAGCCTGTCGGCTTTCCTGCTTTCGTCGATGTTCTACCGCGATGCGCTGAACGGGCTTTACGGTTTTGGCGGGGTCTATGCGACGCTGGTGCTGGACTGGCCGATCGTGCTGGTGGGCGTGTTCGGCATCGTGTCGGGCATGGCGGCGGCGCTGTTTTCCTGGCTGGGCGGCAAGGTCGACAAGGCGTTCGGGCCCAAGCCGGTGATCGTCGGCGCGATCCTGGGACTGAGTGCGGTGATCGTGGTGGTGATCTTCATGTCGCGCGAAAGCCTGTTCGGCGTTCCGCTGGCCGAAGGCTCGACATTGCCCGACATCGTCTTTTTCGCCTGCGGCGTGGTGATCGGCGGCATGGGCGGGACGCTTCAGGCCGCCTCGCGCACCCTGATGGTGCGCCATGCCGACCCGGAGGCGCCGACCGAAAGCTTCGGCCTTTACGGCCTCTCGGGCCGCGCCACAGCATTCATGGCGCCGGCGATGATCGGGCTGGTCACGACCTGGACCGGATCGGCGCGACTTGGCGTATCGCCGCTGCTGGGTCTCTTTCTTCTTGGCCTCGTTCTGCTAATCTGGGTGAAACCGGACGGCGAAAAAGGTCTGAGATGAGATCGAGCATACTTTCCCTTGCAGCCTCGGCGCTGGTGCTGGCGGGCTGCATGATCGGCGGCGGATCGGGTGGCGACGCGGGCAAGCCGCGCGCCTCGGCCTTTGGCGTGGTCTCGACCTCGAACCAGCCGGCCAAGCAACTGTTCGGGGCCGCGACCGTGCCGTCGGATCAGCGGCCCGAAAGCTTCGGCGGCTATTCCGCCGGCTGCGTCGCGGGCGCCGTGCAACTGCCTGAAACCGGCCCGACCTGGCAGGCGATGCGGCTGAGCCGCAATCGCAACTGGGGCCACCCCGATCTGGTTTCCTTCGTTCAACGGCTGTCGGCCAAGGCCGCGGCCCAACCCGGCTGGGCCGGGCTCTATGTCGGTGACATGAGCCAGCCGCGCGGCGGGCCGATGCTGACCGGCCATGCCAGCCACCAGATCGGGCTCGATGCCGATATCTGGATGCTGCCGCCCGACCGGCTGAACCTGACGGCGGCCGAGCGTGAAAGCCTGTCGTCGATCTCGATGCAGCGCGCCAATGGCGCCTATGTCAATTCGAGCTGGACGCGCCAGCACATGGAGGTGATCAAGGCCGCCGCCTCCGACCCCGCCGTGGCGCGCATCTTCGTCTTTGCCGGGGCCAAGGTGCAGATGTGCGAGGACGCGACCGGCGACCGAAGCTGGCTGAACAAGGTGCGGCCCTGGTATGGGCACCACTACCATTTCCACGTGCGGCTGAACTGCCCGGAGGGTGATCCGCGCTGCGTCGATCAGGCGCCGCCACCACCGGGCGACGGCTGCGACGATGCGCAAGCCTGGGTCGATCGCATCCTGAACCCGCCGCCCCCCGATCCGGACGCACGGCCCACACCGCCGCGCGGTCCGCTCACCCTTGCCGATCTGCCTGGCCAATGCACCGCCGTCTTGCGCTCGCAATAACCGCGGCGGTGCTGCTGACGCCGCTTGCAACAGCCCAGCCAGCCGATATCGCCACGTTTTCGTCGCGCCTGTCCTGGACGATGGACGACCGGCGCTTTGGCGGCTGGTCGGGGCTGGAGCTGTCGCCGGACGGCTCGACCTTCGTGATGGTCTCGGACCGCGCCAACATCCTGACCGGGCGCATCGAGCGTGACGAGAACGGGCTGATCACCGGGGTGCAGGCCGGCACGATCCGGCCGCTGAAATACACCACCGGCGGCGACCTGCCGCGTTATCACGACGACAGCGAGGGGCTGGCGATGGCCGCCGACGGGCGCATCTACGTGTCGTTCGAGTCGGTTCACCGGGTGGTGGTCTATGACAACGCGGTGGTCGAACGGGCCATCGACCTGCCGCGGGTGCCCGACTACGACTCGCTTCAGAACAACTCGTCGCTGGAGGCGCTGGCGATCGACGAGGACGGCGCGATCTACATCATCCCCGAACGCTCGGGCGAGATCGACAAGCCGTTCCCGGTGCACCGGCTGCGCGGCGAAACCTGGGAGACGCCCTACGAGATCCCGCGACGCGGCGAGTTCCTGGTGGTCGGCGCCGATATCGGGCCGGACGGGCGGCTTTATGTGCTGGAGCGCGCGCTGAGCTCGATGCTGGGCTTTTCCAGCCGGGTGCGCCGGTTCGACATGTCCGAGACCGCGCTGACCAATGAGACCACGCTGTTCACCTCGCCCGCCGGGCGGCACGACAACCTCGAAGGCGTGGCGGTGTGGCGCGATACGGCGGGCCACATGCGGGTGACGATGGTGTCGGACGACAATTTCCGCTTTTTCCAGACCACCGAATTCGTCGAATACGTGGTCCCGGAATGACTTGACCAAAGCGGTCTCGGGGCGTAATTGCCGCCCGTCCCGCCCCGGCGGGGCCAAGTCTCCGCAACCTTGTCAAAACGGACCCGGACATGACCCGCATCCTTCCCGGCATCCTTGCCATGGCCGCCATCGTGGTGGCTTCGAACATCCTCGTTCAGTTCCTGTTCGGCCAATGGCTGACCTGGGGCGCCTTCACTTATCCCGTCGCCTTTCTCGTCACCGACGTGATGAACCGCATCCACGGCCCGGCAGCCGCGCGCCGGGTGGTGTTCGCAGGCTTCGTCGTCGGGGTGATCTGCTCGCTCATCGGCAGCCGCATCATGCTGGGCGCGCCGGGCGAGGAGTTCGCCGCCGTGCCGCTGCGCGTGGCGGTGGCCTCGGGCGTGGCGTTTCTGTCGGCGCAACTGATGGACGTGGCGGTGTTCGACCGGCTGCGCGCCGGGCGCTGGTGGAGGGCGCCGCTGGCCTCGACGCTGATCGGCTCGGCGCTGGACACGGCGCTGTTCTTCACCATCGCCTTTTCGGCCTCGATCACCCTGTTCGGCGCGCAGGCGGACAGCGCCATCAACTGGGCCTGGGAGGCGGTGCCGTTCCTGGGGCAGGGCGCCGCGCTGCCGCTCTGGGTCAGCCTCGGGTTTGCCGACTGGCTGGTCAAACTGACGCTCGCGGTGCTGGCACTTGTGCCCTTTCGGATTCTGGTGCGGAAACTTTCCCCACATTCTGCGTGAAAAGTTTTGACATACCCAAAATATGTGCCACGTTGACCCTGTAGCAACATTCAGAAAGGAGGTGTCCATGTCGAGAGAACATACGGAGCGAGGTGCCGGGACAAAGTAGGCGCGCCATGCCGGGGCAACCCCCGGCACGGATTGCGGGCTGATTTGGCGCAAGCCTAACCGGCCCCACCTCCAGACTTCTCGAAGGGCCGTCCAGACAGGGCGGCCCTTTTCGATTGCCGGGCCGGGGGTTAGATTGCCCGCATGATCCGCATCAACGACGACATCACCATCCAGGACTGGGAACTGTCCGAAAGCTTCACCCGCGCCTCCGGCCCCGGCGGGCAGAACGTCAACAAGGTGGCGACGGCGGTGGAACTGCGCTTCGAGGCGGCCCGCTCGCCGGCGCTGTCGGACGCGGTCAAGCGGCGGCTGAAACGCATCGCCGGGCGAAAATGGACGCAGGACGGCGCGCTCTTGCTGCGCGTCGAGGACACGCGCTCACAGGCCAGAAACCGCGAGATCGCCGAGGAGCGCCTGGCCGAGATGATCCGCGAGGCGCTGGTGGCGCCCAAGCGAAGGGTGCCGACGAAGCCCACGCTGGGCTCGAAACGGCGGCGGCTGGAGGGCAAGAAGGCGCGGGGGGAGGTGAAGGCGTTGCGGGGGAAGGTGGACCCGGAGTAGGGGCCGGGTTCACAGCTGTATTGGAGGTGGGCGAAAACCCACCAATGTTCGCTGTTCACGGGCCTTCAAACGGCTTACCCGCAGGCCACCCCCGACACCCCCTACCGAATGACCAGCACCGGAATCGTCGTCTTGACCAGCACCTCGGATGTCTGGCTTCCCAGCAGCATTTTCTGCACGCCGCGCCGGCCGTGCGAGGACATCACGATCAGGTCGCAGTCATTGTATTTGGCGAACCGCACGATGGCCTCGGCGGGCGCATTGTCGATCTCGTGGTTCAGGTTTACCTTGACGCCGTGCTCGGCTGCGCTTTTCTCGATCTGCGCGAAGCGTTCGCTCATCTTGTTGGCGATCTGCTGGTCATAGCGGGTCGCGGGATTGTCGATGCCGGCCTGCTGGGCGGCACGGGCCGCATCGGCGCTCAGGGGTTCGGACACCGTCAGAACCGTGACTTTCGCACCGATCAGCTTGGCGAGGGCCAGGCCCTGGTCGAGGCCTTTCTGGGCAAGTTCAGAGCCATCGGTTGCAACCAGGATGTGTTTATACATTTCAATCTCCGTTGACGTGACCCCGATCTTTCAATGCGGGCATTTGAAGGGCACCCCTGTCTGCCACGGGTCGCGCGGGCGTCCAAGGTCGCAAGTCGCCGCAGCCTGACCCGTTTCGCGCGGCTTGGCCAGCCCCGAGTTCGGCGCGTCTGGGTATCCTAGACCACGACCTCCTGCGCCGCCTGCTCGCCCACGCCGAACACCCGCTTGTAGCGCGCGATCTCGTCCTTCGGTCCCATCGCCTTTCTCGGGTTGTCCGACAGCTTCACCGTGGGCCGCCCCTCGGCCGAGACCGCCTTGCAGACCAGCGAGAACGGCGCGAGGCGGTCGCCTTCGGTGAGGCCGCGAAAGTCGTTGGTCAGAAGCGTGCCCCAGCCGAAGCTTGGCCGCACCCGTCCGACAAAAGCCTTGTGCAACTCGACGATCTTGCCCACGTCCAGCCCGTCCGAGAAGATCACCATCTTCTGGCGCGGGTCTTCGCCGCGCGCTTGCCACCAGTCAATGGCGATCTCGGCACCCTCGGCCGGGTCGCCGGAGTCGACGCGGATGCCGGTCCAGCCCGCCAGCCAGTCGGGCGCGTTGTCGAGAAAGCCGCGCGTGCCGAAGGTGTCGGGCAGGATGATGCGCAGGTTGCCCTCGTGCTCTTCGTGCCAGTCGGCCAGCACATCGTAAGGCGCGCGGGCAAGTGCGGCGTCATCCTCGGCCAGGGCGGCATAGACCATCGGCAGTTCATGCGCATTGGTGCCGATCGCTTCAACGTCGCGGTTCTTGGCGATCAGGCAGTTCGAGGTGCCGACAAAGCTGTCGCCCAGCCCCTCGACCATCGCCTGCACGCACCAGTCCTGCCACAGGAAACTGTGCCGCCTGCGCGTGCCGAAATCGGCCAGCTTGAGCCCGTCAAGGTCGCGCAGCGTCTCGATCTTTTCCCACAGCTTCGTCATGGCCCGGGCATAGAGCACCTCGAGCTCGAACTTCGCCATGCCGCGCAAGACCGCCCGCCCGCGCAACTCCATCAGTACGGCAAGCGCCGGGATCTCCCACATCATCACCTCGGGCCATTTGCCCTCGAAGGTCAGTTCATACTGATCGCCGACGCGTTCGAGGTGATAGGGCGGCAGGCGCAGTTGCTCGAACCACTCCATGAAGTCGGGGCGGAACATCTGGCGCTTGCCGTAGAAGGTATTGCCGCGCAGCCAGGTCGACTCGCCGCGCCACAGCGTGAGCGTGCGGATATGGTCGAGCTGTTCGCGCAACTCGCCCTCGTCCACCAGGTCGGCCAGCGGAATCGAGGTCGTGCGGTTGATCAGGCTGAACGTGACCTGCGTGTCGCGGTGGTTGCGATAGACCGACTGGCACATCAGGAGCTTGTAGAAATCGGTGTCGATCAGCGACCGCACGATCGGGTCGATCTTCCAGTTGTGGTTGTAGACGCGTGTGGCGATGTCGACCATGCTGGGCTCCGGTTCCTGTCCGGGTGGACTGGATCACAGCGGGGCGGGGGATGGCAAGGTGCGGGCTACAGATTGGCCTCGATGCGAAAGCCCGGCGGGATGCGGTCGTTGTCGTCCAGCACGAGATCGGCCATCGCCAGCCCGACGCCGGGCGCCATGCCGATGCCGATCTTGAAGCCGCCATTGGCGATGAAATGCCCCGGCCGCCCGGGCCACGGCCCCAGCATCGGCGCCAAACTGCGCGCGCGCGGGCGCAGCCCGGCCCAGCGTTCGATCACCGGCGCATCGGCGAGGGCGGGCAGCAACGCGCGGGCGCGGGCGAGGACATCGTCAAGCTGGTGGTCACAGTTGTCGGGCGCGTCGAAGTCACGTTCGGAGGTCGAGCCGATGGCGGTGGTGCCGTCCTCGTGCGGGATGATCAGCACGCCGCCCGCGAAGATCTGCGGGCGGTCGGCGGCGTCCAACGCGACCAGCGCCGCCTGACCCTTGATGGGCCCGCCGACCTCCTTGCCGAAATGCGCCGACAGATCGGCCAGCCCCGCAGCACCCGTGGCCCAGACGACCTTGCCCGCGTCGGGGGCGTCGTCCGTCACCTCGCCGCCCAGCGCCCGGATCGCGGCGACCAGCGCGGCGACGGCGCGGCGCGGCGCGATGCGTGCGGTCAGCGTGTCGTGGATGAGGTATCCGGTGGGCGAGACCGGCGCCCAGTCGCCTGTCGCCTCGATCACCTGCCAGTCGAACCGGCCCTGCCAAAGCTCTTGCGCCGTCTGGGTCCGCGCCCTGGCGAAATCGAGCGCGCGTTGGTCCGCGATCGGCTGCAGACGGCCAGAGCGAAGATAGCCGGGCGAGACGCCGCCGGTCGCCTCGACCTGGCGCCAGAAGTCCTCGCCCAGCGCGAGGCTGTCGAACTGAAACGCCTTCTTGTCGTTCCAGTTCTCCGGCACATGCGGCGACAGCGCGCCGGCCAGCCCGCCCGACGCGCCCGCGCCCGGACCATTGGGGTCGACCACGCGGACTTTTGCGCCTTTCACGGCGGCGCAATAGGCCACCGCCAGCCCGAACACCCCCGCGCCGCGCACCGTCACGTCCACCATTGCCAAGCCCTTCCGCCTTGCCCATTGTCGCGCCATGCAGCGGGTTCTAGGGGATGACATGGCCGAAGGCCAGCGGCCGGAAATCGAGTGGCGGGACGGCGGCGTGCCGGTCGCCACGCGGTTCGACGACCCCTATTTCAGCCTTGGCGACGGGCTGGCGGAAACCCGGCATGTTTTCCTTGCGGGCAATGACCTGCCGGGGCGGTTCCGGCCAGGATTTCACATCGCGGAACTGGGGTTTGGAACCGGGCTGAACATGCTGGCCGCACTGATTGCCTGGCGCGGGGCGGATGTGGGCGGCGCGCTGCGCTACACCAGTTTCGAGGCGTTTCCGATGGCGCCGGGCGACGTCGCGACGGCGCTCGATGCCTTTCCCGAGGCGCGGGCGGTGGCGGAGCCATTTCTTGAGGCCTGGGCGCGCGGCGACAGGCGCTTTGCCATCGACGGCATCGAGGTCGAGGTGATCCTGGGCGATGCGCGCGCCACCCTGCCGGGTTGGGGTGGACAGGCCGACGCCTGGTTCCTCGACGGGTTCTCGCCCGCGAAAAACCCGGAATTGTGGGGGGCGGAATTGATGGCCGAGGTCGCCCGCCACACCGCGCCGGGCGGCAGTGCGGCCACCTATACGGCGGCGGGCTTCGTGCGGCGGGGGCTGGCGGCGGCGGGCTTTGCGGTCGAGCGTCGGCCCGGCTTCGGACGCAAGCGGCACATGACGGTCGCCCGGCTGGAGCATTCGGGGTGAGCCAGCAGAACACCCGCCTTGGCGTCACGCTGATGATCGCGGCCTCGTTCGTGTTCGCGGCACAGGACGGGCTGTCGCGGCATCTTGCCACTGAATACAACGTCTTCATGGTGGTGATGATCCGCTACTGGTTCTTCGCCGCTTTCGTCGTGGCGGTGGCCGCGCGCAAGGCCGGCGGCGTGCGCGCGGCGGCGGCGACCAGCCAGCCCTTGATCCAGGCGATCCGCGCGCTTTTACTGATCGTCGAGGTTTGCGTGATGGTGATTGCCTTCGTGGTGCTCGGCCTGATCGAAAGCCACGCGGTCTTTACCTCTTACCCGCTGGTAATCGCGGCGCTGTCCGGTCCGCTGCTGGGCGAAAAGGTCGGGCCGTGGCGCTGGGCGGCGATCGGGGTCGGGTTCATCGGCGTGCTGGTGATCCTGCAGCCGGGAATGGGGGTGTTTTCGCCCGCCGCGCTGATCCCGCTGACCTCGGCGGTGCTGTTCGCGCTCTACGGCCTGCTCACCCGCTACGCGGCGCAGCGCGACAGTGCCGCGACCTCGTTTTTCTGGACCGGCACGGTCGGGGCGGTCGGGATGACCGTGGTGGGGGTGTGGTTCTGGGAGCCGATGACAGGGCCGGACTGGGTCTGGATGGGGGTGCTCTGCGTTTCGGGGGCGACCGGGCATTACCTGCTGATCCGCTGCTACGACGTTGCCGAAGCCTCGGCGGTGCAGCCCTTCGCCTACCTGCAACTGGTGTTCGCCACGGTGATCGCGATGGCGGTGTTCGGCGAGACGCTTGAGGCGAACGTCGCCATTGGTGTCGTGATCGTAGTCGGCGCGGGCCTGTTCACGCTCTACCGCGAGCGGATCGCGCGGCGGTTGCCTGGGGCGGGTTGAGGCCCCGGGCCGTGCGCCTCAGCGCTGCTTGAGTTCGGCCAGGAAGTTGATCGCCTCGGTCTCGCCGGTCAGCCGGGCGCGGTAGACCGGCAGGCTTTCGGTCACGCGCATCACGTAGTTGCGGGTCTCGGTAAAGGGGATGTGCTCGATCCAGTCGACGATATCGGTGCCGGGGCTGCGCGGATCGCCCATCCGCTCGGACCACGATCGCGCGCGGCTTGGTCCGGCGTTGTAGGCCACCGCGATCAGCACCGGGTTACGCCCGAACTGCTCGATCAGGTAGGCGAGGTATTCCGACCCGAGCCGCGTGTTATAGCCCATGTCCGAGGTCAGCCGCGCCTGCTCGTAGGGCACATCAACACGCTTGGCCATGTCCTTGGCAGTGCCGGGCATGAGTTGCATCAACCCCATCGCGCCGGCGCCAGAGACCACCTTGGGGTCGAACTCGCTTTCGCGCCGCGAGATCGCCATTTCCAGCGCGCGCGGCACGGTGCGGTTGCCGCGTCCGATCTCGGGGGTTGGAAAGTAGGGGCGGTGAAACAACTCGCCGTGATAGATCAGCGCGTATTTCGACAACATCAACTGGATATGCGGTGCCTCCGCCGTCTCGGCCCAGGCGGCCAACTGGCCGACTCCGGTGCGGTCGAGGCGCTCGGACAGGTGCACGGTGAAACGCTCGGTCAGGTAGGTCTCGCCTGCCGCCCATGACAGACGGGCCGCCTCCATGATGTCGGAGGTCCAGAACGGGGCGGTGGTGTGGTTGGGAAAGATGTCGCTCGTGCCTGTCAGGCGGGCGTCCATCGCCAGGCCGGCCTTCTCGGCGGCGAGCAGCCCGTAGAAGCTGGTCTGGTGCTGGCCGCCCCTCGCATAGGCGGCGCGGGCCTCTTCGGTGCGCCCCAGCGCCTCGAGCGCGCGGCCTTCCCAGTATCCGGCGCGGCCCAGGCTGATCGGGGTTTCGACCCCGCCCTTGAAGCTGTGGAAATGGCGCAGTGCGGTTTCGGCATCGTCGAGCTTGCGCAGCGCGATATAGCCCGCCAGCCATTCGAGGTCGTTGCGCTCGTCGCCGTCTTCGATCCTGTGCTCAGAGGCCAGGCGATAGGCGGTGCGCGCCTTGTCTTCGCGCATTGCCCAGCGCGCCAGAACGCCGCGCCAGTTGGCCCAGGCCGCCGGGTCGCCCAGCGCCGCCGCCGAGGTCGACCGCTCCAGCAGCAACTCGATCGCGTCGTCATTGCGGCCCTTGCGCGCGCGCCACAAAAACCGCTCATAGGCCAGCCCCGGGTCGTTGGCGAGCGAGGACGGAACCGCCTCGATCAGCCCATCGACACCGGGCTTGTCGTCGCGCAGCGCGATGCGGGCGCGGGCGAGTTTCTGATGGGCGTCGTCAACGAGGGCGAGCATCTTTTCGGCCTGCTCGGTCAGCCCGCGCCACAAGAGCATGTCAAGGCGGGCGACGTGATGCGCGGCGGTGGTCTTGGGCCAGTCGGTGCGAAAGCCCTGATATTCCTCGTCGTCGAGCGACAGGGACGTCCAGGCCCGGATCGCCTCGGCCATCGCGGCATCCTTGGCGCCGGTTTCCCACAGCGCCTTGGCAAAGCGCAGCGAACCGGCACCGGTCTGCGGTTTCTCGTGCAGGAAGAAGTCGAGCACGGCGGCATGCGACGCCTCTTCGGGGATGGTCGCCTCGGAGCGTTTGCGCAGCAGCGACAGACCGGGCCAGTCGGGGCGGCGGGCCAGGAACGCCCGGGCTTCGGCGAATGTGCCCTGGCCGGCGCGCAGCCGGTTCCACTGAACGATGTCCTGCGCCACCGACCCGGTCGGACCGGCGGCGACAAGGGCCGCATCCCAGTCGCCGCTTCGCATCAGCTCAAGCCCGCGCACGAGCGCGGAAACGCTGGCGGCGTCCTGTCCGGCGGCGGGCAGGAGGGTGAGGAAAAACAACAGGATCGGGGCCAGCGCAGCGCGCATCCGGCGGGACAATATCGCAACCATGGCGCATAACTAGCGCGGTCGTCCGGCGCGACAACACACATTCTTGGCATTTCCGGGGAACGCGGCTAGTTTCCGCCGCGTTCGCCCCGGCGCCGACTCGGGCCGGACAATGCACAACAAGGAGCGTGTCATGTTCAAAGGATCGATTCCTGCCCTGGTCACGCCGTTCAAGAACGGCGCAGTGGACATCGACACGCTCAAACGCCTGGTCGACTGGCATGTCGAGCAAGGCTCGCACGGGTTGGTGCCGGTCGGCACCACCGGCGAAAGCCCGACGCTCAGCCACGAGGAACACGAAACCGTGGTGGCCGAGGTGGTCAAGGCCGCAGACGGCCGCATCCCGGTGATCGCCGGGGCCGGCTCGAACAACACCGACGAAGCGATCCGGTTCATGGAGCACGCCAAGGCGGTGGGCGCGGACGGGGCACTGGTGGTGACGCCCTACTACAACAAGCCGACCCAGCGCGGCCTGATCGCCCATTACACCGCGCTGGCCGGGATCGGCCTGCCGATCGTCATCTACAACATCCCCGGCCGGTCGGCGATCGACATGCTGCCCGACACGATGGGTGAACTGGCCAAGCTCGACATGATCGTCGGCGTCAAGGACGCGACCGGCGACCTGGCGCGGGTGGCCTGGCAGCGGATCACCTGCGGCGAGGATTTCATCCAGATCTCGGGCGAGGACGCGACCGCGGTGGGCTTCAACGCGATGGGCGGGCGCGGCTGCATTTCGGTGACGGCGAACGTTGCCCCAAAGCTGTGTTCGGAAATGCAGCAGGCGACGCTCGATGGCGACTATGAGACCGCGCTGATCCTGTCGGACAAGCTGATGCCGCTGCACAAGGCGATCTTCATCGAGCCGGGGCTGGTCGGCGTCAAATACGCGATGTCGCGGATCGGTCTGGTCGACCCCGAGGTGCGGATGCCGATGATGCCGGCGCTTGACACAACCAAGGCGGTGATCGACGACGCGATGCGCCATGCCGGGCTGTTGAACTAGGCGATGGGCGACCGGCCCGAAATCCGCGCGGGCGAAGTGGCGCTGGGGCATGATCCCGGCGACACCCCGGATGCCGGGATCACCTTCATCGGTCGTATCCGCTCGCCCTGGTCGCGCGGCGATTGCCCCAAGAATATCGGTCGGGCGCGGGAAACCGGGCAGGGTGCGCGGATCGAGCTTGCGCCCGAATACGCCCAGGCGCTGACCGGGTTGTCGGTGGGCCAGCCGATCCTGTTGCAATACTGGATGGACCGCGCCCGCCGCGACCTGGTGATGCAGGCGCCGCGCCATGCCGAGGGTCCGCGCGGCACCTTCGCGCTGCGCTCGCCCAACCGGCCCAACCCGGTGTCGGTCTCGACCGTGGTGATCACCGCGCTCGACCCCGAGGCCGCCACCATCGACATCGACGCCATAGACTGTTTCGACCACACGCCGGTGGTCGATATCAAGCCGTGGCTGGAAACCGTGGACGCGCCGCCGGCATAGGCCTTTCGCAGGCAACGCCGATCGCCTATATCCGCTGAACCATGGCCAAGAAAGACCAGAACCCCAACTACAAGGTGATCGCCGAGAACCGGCGGGCACGGCATGACTATGCCATCGAGGAAGACCTCGAATGCGGCATCATGCTGGAAGGGTCCGAGGTGAAAAGTCTGCGCCAGGGCGGCGCCAACGTGGCCGAAAGCTACGCCTCGGTCGAGAACGGCGAACTGTGGCTGGTGAATGCCTACATCGCGCCCTATGAGCAGGCCAAGACCTGGGGGCATGACGAACGCCGGCGGCGCAAGCTTCTGGTGTCGAAGAAAGAACTGTCGCGGCTGTGGAACGCGACCCAGCGCAAGGGCATGACGCTGGTGCCGCTGGTGCTCTACTTCAACCACAAGGGCATCGCCAAGCTCAAGATCGGTATCGCCAAGGGCAAGAAGACCCAGGACAAGCGCGCCGACCAGGCCAAGCAGGACTGGAACCGGCAGAAGGCGCGATTGCTCAAGGAACGTGGCTAGAATCCCCTTGCCAGCCTGCCGCAACCCGCCTATACGGCCCATTCGAACCGCGTGGCCGGCCCAAGTGGCATGCCGAGTCGCGCATGAACGGAACCCTCGAAGGAGACCGAAATGCCCAAAATGAAGACAAAATCGAGCTGCAAGAAGCGGTTCTCGATGACGGCCTCGGGCCGCATCAAGGCGGGCCAGGCCGGCAAGCGTCACGGCATGATCAAACGCACCAACAAGTTCATCCGCCAGGCGCGCGGAACCACGCTGTTGTCGAAGGCTGATGAGAAGATCATCAAGCCGATGATGCCGTATTCGCGCTAAGGAGAACCTGATATGTCCCGCGTCAAAGGTGGACCCTCGTCCCACGCCCGCCACAAGAAGGTGATCAAGGCCGCGAAAGGCTATTACGGCCGTCGCTCCAACGCCTTCCGCACCGCGACCCAGGCCGTCGACAAGGCCAATCAATACGCCACGCGCGACCGCAAGAACCGCAAGCGCAATTTCCGCGCGTTGTGGATTCAGCGGATCAACGCCGCCGTGCGCGCGATTGATGCCGACCTGACCTATTCGCGTTTCATCAACGGCCTGAACAGCGCCGGGATCGAGGTGGACCGCAAGGTTCTGGCCGATCTCGCCGTGCACGAGCCCGACGCGTTTGGCGCCATCGTCGACAAGGCGAAGGCCGCGCTCGCGTAACTCCCGACCATCGGGAAGAATTCAGGGAAGCCGCGGACCTTTACGGGTCGCGCGGCTTCTTGCGTTTCGGGGCCCTGCTGGGTAGCAGAAGACGACGAAAACCAAGGGGGTCCGGCATGGACGATCTGAGGCAGAAATACATCGACGCGATCGCGGGCGCGGGCGACGAGGCCACGCTTGAGGATATCCGCGTCGCCGCCGTGGGCAAGAAGGGCGAGGTGGCCTTGAAAATGCGCGAACTGGGCAAGATGACGCCCGAGGAGCGGCAGGTTCAGGGACCGAAGCTCAATGCCCTGAAGGACGAGATCAACGCGGCGCTGGCGGCGAAGAAGGCCGCGCTGGGCGACGCGGCGCTGGATGAGCGGCTGAAAACCGAATGGCTCGACGTGACGCTGCCGGGACGGGCGCGCCGGCAAGGCACGATTCACCCGGTCAGCCAGGTCACCGAGGAAGTCACCACGATCTTTGCCGACATGGGCTTTTCCGTCGCAGAAGGGCCGCAGATCGAAAGCGACTGGTATAATTTCGACGCGCTGAACATCCCGCCCGACCACCCGACGCGAACCGAGATGGACACGTTCTACATGTCCACCCCCGAGGGCGACGACCGCCCGCCGCATGTGCTGCGCACCCACACCAGCCCGGTGCAGATCCGGGCGATGGAAAAGCTGGGCGCGCCGATCCGGGTGATCGCGCCGGGCCGGGTCTACCGCGCCGATTACGACCAGACCCACACGCCGATGTTCCATCAGGTCGAGGGTCTGGCGCTGGGCCGCGACATCTCGATGGCGAACCTCAAGTGGACGCTCGAGGAATTCTGCCGCGCGTTTTTCGAGGTCGACGAGGTCGAACTTCGGTTCCGCGCCTCGCACTTCCCGTTCACCGAACCGTCGGCCGAGGTCGACCTTCGCTGTTCGTGGGAAGACGGTAAACTGCATGTCGGCGAGGGTGACGACTGGATGGAAATCCTCGGCTCCGGCATGGTGCACCCCAAGGTGCTGTCCTCGGCGGGGGTCGATCCGAGCAAATGGCAGGGCTTCGCCTTCGGCATCGGCATCGACCGGCTGGCAATGCTGAAATACGGCATCCCGGACCTGCGGGCGTTCTTCGATTCAGACCTGCGCTGGCTGAGGCACTACGGCTTCTCGGCGCTGGACGTGCCGACGATGCGGGGTGGGTTGAGCAGGTGATGGTTATTTTGGCTCGAGCCAAAAATCTGGGAGAATAATGATGTTCATAGTTCTTACTGTTGCTCTCCCAGGCGTGCTGGCAGCTTGGCTAGTCTTCCGAAAGCGCAACTCTTGGCCGTTGACGCTGCTTGCCATCTTCGTCGGGATTATCGCGAGCTATTTGGTCGTCTACATCATGGGGAACTATGTGCAGGCAACCTCGATCAAAGAACTCGAACATGTCGTCGGAGAAGCCGCCGCCCAAGAAATCACAAACGCCATCTACGGTCGCGCTCTGATTATCGCAGTGGGCTTGATTGCTATCACAGCGATCGCCACCAAACTCAGGGGCAAAAAATGAATTTCACACTCCCCAGTTGGACCACCACCGCAACGTGAACCCGTAGGGCGGGCTTTAGCCCGCCGCCCCGGTGCATGGTGGGCTGAAGCCCACCCTACACGATTGAAAGACTACCTCGCCAACTCGGCAACTACACACTGGAACCGCCCCAAATGACCGACGACATGGAAGACCTGCAAGTCACCTACCCCGGCGCCGGGACGTTCATGTTTGGCGACTCTGCCGAGCTTTCGGCCAGGCTGATCGCCCTCGTGCGCGCTGGCAAGAAACGCGCGACCTGCGGTGCGCTTTCCGAGTTCGAGGGCGAGCCCGAGGCGATGCCCAAACTCGGGCGCACCGACATTGCCGCCAACTGGGACGGCACCCCGGCGCTGGTGATCCGCACCACGCGGCTCGACAAGGTCCGGTTTTGCGATGTGACCGAAGACATGGCGCGGGCCGAGGGCGAGAATGACACGCTCGAAGGCTGGCGCGCGGGCCATCAGGCGTATTTCGCGCGAAACGGCGGCTTCGACCCCGAGATGGTGTTGCTGTTCGAACATTTCGAACTGGTTGAGGATCTGGCAGACCGATAACCGGTAAGGAGGGGTTCACCCCGCCGCCCCGCTACATTGTGAGTTGAAACCCACCCTGCGTAACGACGAACGGAGACCGCCATGCCCCTTTTCCAACATGAAAACCGGCAAGCCTCCGAGGCCGCCAAGGCGCTCTATGCGCGTTATGAGATCGTCTATACCGCGGTCGATTTCATTGCCGCCTTCGCGTTCCTCGTCGGCTCTGTCCTGTTCTTCGACGAAAACACCAAGACCGCGGCGACCTGGCTGTTCGTCATCGGCTCGGTGTTCTTTGCGCTGAAACCCACCATCCGGCTCGTGCGTGAAATCAAACTCTACCGCATGGGCAAGATCGACACCCTCGCCGCCCGCATGGGCGACTGACCGGAGACCGACATGAAATTCACCCTCTCCTGGCTGAAAGACCACCTCGAAACCACGGCCTCGGTCGACGAGATCGCCGAGGCGCTGACCGACCTCGGGCTTGAAGTCGAGGGCATCGAGAACCCGCTTGCGGTTCTGTCCGAGTTCACGCTCGGCCGGGTCAAGAGCGCCGAACAGCACCCGGATGCCGACCGGCTGCGCGTCTGCGTGGTCGAGACCGACGAGGGCGACAAGCAGATCATCTGCGGCGCGCCCAACGCGCGGGCGGGGATCACCGTGGTGGTGGCCAAGCCGGGGCAATACATCCCCGGCATCGACACCACCATCCAGGTGGGCAAGATCCGGGGGGTCGAGAGCCACGGCATGATGGCCTCGGAACGCGAATTGCAGCTGTCGGACGAGCATGACGGCATCATCGAACTGCCCTCGGGCGAGGTCGGCGACAGTTTCGCCGACTGGATGGCGGCGAACGCGCCCGACAAGGTCGATCCGGTGATCGAGATCGCCATCACCCCCAACCGCCCCGATGCGCTGGGCGTGCGCGGCATTGCCCGCGATCTGGCCGCGCGGGGGCTGGGGACGTTGAAGCCGGAAAAGACCGCGAAGGTTGCCGGTACGTTCGAAAGCCCGATCAAGGTGACGATCGACGACGACACCCGCGAGGGCGGTTGCGAGGTCTTCATGGGCCGGATGATCCGGGGCGTTGCGAACGGGCCTTCGCCCGCATGGCTGCAACAGCGCCTGCGCGCCATCGGGCTGCGTCCGATCTCGGCGCTGGTCGATATCACCAACTTCTTCACCTACGACATGAACCGCCCGCTGCACGTGTTCGATGCCGACAAGGTGCGCGGGAATCTCAGGGTGCATCGCGCCAAGGGGGGCGAGATGCTGGTGGGGCTGGACGAGAAGGAATACACTTTCCCGGCGGGTGCCGTGGTGATCTCGGACGCGGACGAAATCGAGTCGATTGCCGGTATCATGGGCGGACTGCGCACCGGCTGCACCGAGGCCACCGAGAACGTGTTTCTGGAGGCCGCCGTCTGGGACAAGATCCAGATCGCCCGCACCGGCCGCGCGCTCAAGATCAACTCCGACGCGCGCTATCGCAACGAGCGCGGCATTGACCCGGCCTTCAACGCCCCGGCGATCGAACTGGCGACGCAGATGATCATGGATCTGTGCGGCGGCGATCCGTCCGAGGTCGTGGTGGCGGGCGAGGTGCCGGATACCGACCGTGCCTTCCCGCTCGATACCGACCGGGTGCAATCGCTGGTCGGCATGGACATTCCGGCGGAGGAACAGCGCGCGACGCTGACCGCGCTGGGGTTCCGCATCGAGGGCGACATGGCGCATGTGCCAAGCTGGCGTCCCGACGTGATGGGCGAGGCCGATCTGGTCGAGGAAGTGGCCCGGGTGGCCAGCCTGACCAAGTTGGTCGGCAAACCGCTGCCCCGCGCCCATGTCGGCGTGCCCAAGCCCGTGCTGACCCCGATGCAGCGGCGCGAGAACGCGGCGCGGCGCACCACTGCGGCGCTGGGCTACAACGAATGCGTGACCTATTCCTTCATCGACCAGGCCTCGGCGGCGCTGTTCGGGGGTGGCACCGATGCCACGAAACTCGACAACCCGATTTCGTCCGAGATGAGCCATATGCGCCCGGCGCTGCTGCCGGGTCTGTTGCAGGCCGCCGCCCGCAACCAGGCGCGTGGCTTTGCCAACCTCGCGCTGTTCGAGGTGGGCGCGGCCTGGCATGGCGGCGAGCCGGAAGAGCAGAGCCTGATGGTCTCGGGTATCCTGGTCGGCGCGACCGGACCCAAGGACGTGCACGGCGCATCGCGCCCGGTCGATGTCTATGACGCCAAGGCCGACGCCGAGGCGGTGCTGGCCGCGATGGGCGCCCCGGCCAAGGTGCAGATCAACCGCGGTGCGCCGGGCTGGTGGCATCCGGGGCGGCACGGGATGATCTGCCTGGGTCCGAAGAAGGTGCTGGGCATCTTCGGCGAGTTGCACCCGCGCGTGCTGGCGGCGATGGACGTGAAAGGGCCGGTGGTCGGCTTCACCCTGTGGCCGGGCGAGATCCCGTTCCCCAGGAGCGCGAGTGCGACGCGGCCCGCACTGGCGGCCTCTGACCTGCAACCGGTGGAGCGTGACTTTGCATTCGTGGTGGATCGCGATGTCGCGGCGCTCGATCTCGTGAATGCCGCGGCCGGGGCCGACAAGACGCTGATCGACGAGGTCCGGGTGTTCGACGAGTTCACCGGCGGCGCGCTGGGCGAAGCCGGGCAGAAGTCGCTGGCCATCACTGTGCGCCTGCAACCGCGCGAGGCGACCCTGACCGAGGCCGAGATCGAGGCAGTGGGCAAGAAGATCGTTGAAAAGGTTGCCAAGGCGACCGGCGGGGCTTTGCGCGGCTGATCGGGCCGCCTTGACATGCCGCGCGCTTGCGCGGCTGGATGGGGCGTGATGTTTGCGAACCGAACAGAAGCCGGAAAGCGGCTGGCCGAGGCGCTCGGCGGGCGCAAGCTGACGCGTCCGGTGGTGCTGGCGCTGCCGCGCGGCGGCGTGCCGGTGGCGATTCCGGTGGCGGACCGTCTGGATGCGCCGCTCGACCTTTTGATGGTGCGCAAGATCGGGGCGCCGGGAAACCCGGAACTGGCCGCGGGCGCGGTGGTCAACGGCCCGGCGCACCAGGTCGATTTCAACCCCGGGGTGCTGCGCGGCCTGGGTCTGACGCCGGCGGATTTCGATGCGGCGGTGCAGGAAAAACTGGCCGAGATCGCGGCCCGACGCAAACTGTGGCTGGCCGGGCGCGCGCCGGTCGATGTGGCCGGGCGCAGCGTGATCGTGGTCGATGACGGCATCGCCACCGGCAGCACGATGCGTGCCGCGCTCAAGGGCCTGGCGGGCAAGGGCGCGGCGGAGGTCATCCTGGCCATCCCGGTCGCGCCCGAGGACACGCTTGCCGACCTCGAGGCGCTGGCCGATCACGTGCTGTGCCTGGAAACGCCGGAACATTTCTACGCGGTCGGCGCACATTACGCGGATTTCGGGCAGGTGGCGGACGATACCGTGACCGCCCAGATGGCAGACAGAAGGGAAACCGGGCAATGACACTCAGGGTCTATTTTTCGGGCGAGATCCACACCGACTGGCGCGACGAGATCATCGCGGCTTGCGAGGGGCTGGATGTCGCCTTCTCGGCCCCCGTAACCGATCACGACGCCTCGGACGATTGCGGCGTTGCGATCCTGGGGGCGGAGGACAGCAAGTTCTGGCACGACCACAAGGGCGCGAAGGTGAACGCGATCCGCACCCGCAGGGGGATCGAGGATGCCGATGTCGTGGTGGTGCGGTTTGGCGAGAAGTACCGCCAGTGGAATGCGGCATTTGACGCAGGCGTCGCCTCGGCGCTGGGCAAGTCGTTGATCGTGCTGCAGATGCCCGAACATGACCATGCGCTGAAAGAGGTCGATGCCGCAGCCCTTGCCGTGGCGCGCGAGCCGGTGCAGGTGGCGCAAATCCTACGCTACGTGCTGACCGGGGCGCTGCCGGGCTGAGAAAAACGGGGCGCGGGAACCAAGGGGGCGTTTGCGCGTTCTCTCTCCGTGACGGCCCGGGACGGGCGCAGAATTGGAGAGAGACATGTTCGAACTGACCGGCCTTGGCGGCCTGATCCTGCTGGCGCTCGATATCTGGGCGCTGATCTCGATCTTTTCATCCACCGCTCCGACCGGCACCAAGGTGCTCTGGACGCTTCTGGTGGTCTTCCTGCCGCTGGTCGGGTTCCTTCTGTGGATTTTCCTCGGCCCCAAGGGAAACGCGCGCACCACCTGACCGCGTGATGCGCCGGGCCGTTTTTTCCCCGCTTCTTTCCGCCACGGCCTGCTATAATCGCCGCGTGTTGCAACGCCGCAAGGGCAGGGAGTGCGCGGAATGCTCAAGGAATTCAAGGCTTTCGTCGCCAAGGGCAATGTCATGGACATGGCCGTCGGCATCATCATCGGCGCGGCGTTCACGGCGATCGTCAGCTCGCTGGTCAGCGATCTCATCAACCCGATCATTGGGTTGTTTACCGGCGGGCTCGACTTCACCAACAATTACGCCGTGCTCGCGGGCGAGGTGCCGGCGGGCGCCAGTCTCGAGGCCGCGCGCGAGGCGGGGGCTTCGGTGTTCGCCTATGGTGCGTTCATCATGGCGGTTATCAACTTCCTGATCATCGCCTTCGTGGTGTTCATGCTGGTGCGCTACGTCAACCGGATCAAGGACGCGGCTGCCGGGAAGAAAGAAGTCGCCCCGGACGTGCCCGCCGGGCCGAGCGAAGTCGACCTACTGATCGAGATCCGCGACAGCCTGAAGGCACGCTGATACCCTCAAGCCATCGTGAAGGGGTCCGCTGTGCTGGACCCTTTCCCTTGTTAATCAAAGCCCTATGCTGGCCGCATGGATACCGCACAGAGCTTTCTTTCGCAGTTGGGCGACTATGCCCCCCTCGTGATCAACGCCGGCAAGGCGCTGATCGTCCTGATTCTTGGCTGGATCGTGGCCAGTGCCGTGAGTGCCTTTGTCCGTCGACGGGTGAACGCCTCGCAACGGATCGACAAGACCATCGGCAATTTCATCGCCTCGATCACCCGCTGGCTGATTCTTCTGATCGTGCTGATCGCGATCCTGAACCTGTTCGGGATCGAGGCCACCAGCCTGGTGGCGATGCTGGGTGCCGCGACCCTGGCCATCGGCATGGCGATTCAGGGCACGCTGGCGGACCTGGCGGCGGGGTTCATGCTGATCCTGTTCCGGCCCTACCGGATCGGTGAGTTCGTCGATGTCGGCGGCACCTCCGGCACGGTCAAGGACATCAACCTGTTCTTTACCGAGCTGGCAACGCCGGACAACATCCAGATCATCGTGCCGAACGGGCAGGCCTGGGGCTCGATCATCACCAACTACTCGCACCATTCCACCCGCCGGGTGCAACTGGTGTTCGGCATTTCCTACGACGACAACGCCGAGACCGCGATGGAGGTGATCCGGCGCGTGGCCGAGGCGGATGAGCGTGTGCATGACGACCCCGCGCCCTGGGTGCGCGTCACCAACCTTGGCGACAGTTCGGTCGACCTGACGCTGCGGGCCTGGACCGACTCGGCGGATTTCTGGGATGTGAAATTCGACCTGACCCGCGCGATCAAGGAAGCCTTCGATGCAGAGGGCATCTCGATTCCCTATCCCCACCAGGTGCTGATTCAAGCCCGGGACTGACGTTTTCGGCGCGTCACGGCAGATTCCCGCCTGACACGAACCCGGCGATGGGACATTCCCCGCCGACGCGACCGATGTTGCCGCGAAACCACATGCCGCGCCCGATTTTCCACCCTATGAAACCGGAAGCGCACAAATGCGTTGGCAGTTTGGAAACCCAAACCAGAGAAAGGGCAGTCAGATGAAACATCTCCTTCTTGCAAGCACCGTTCTTACCATGGCAGCGGCACCGGCACTGGCCGGCAGTGTCGTCGCCCCGACCCCCGACCCGACGCCCGTCGCACCGATCCAGGTGCAGGCACCCGTCTATGACTGGACCGGCCCCTATGCCGGTGTCTACGGCGGCGGCCTTTGGGGTGAGCAGACCGCAACCCCGCCGGGCGCCACCGACACCTTCGACTTCGCCACCAGCTACGGCGGCTTTGCCGGCTACAACGTGCAGTCCGGGTCGATGGTCTATGGCGGCGAGATCGCGGCGGGCTTCTACAACGGCGCGCCGACCGGATCGCCGACCGATGAATTCGACTATATCGGCGATGCCAAGCTGCGGCTGGGCTATGCCATGGACAACGTGCTGCTCTACGGCTTCGGCGGTGCGTCGACCGCGCATTACTCCGACCCCGGTGCGCCTGACGACTGGCAACTGTGGGGTGCGAACTTCGGCGCGGGCGTCGAATTCGGCGTGTCGGAAAACGTGGTGATCGGCGGTGAATACATCGGTCGCTACCTGACCGGCGAAGACTCCGGCGGCACCAGCTATGACAACTGGCTGCACGGCGCACAGGCGCGGATCTCGATCCGGTTCTGAGCCGATTGCGGCCAAGGTGACAGGCACGGCCCCGCCCGACGGCGGGGCCGTTTCGCGTCTGATAACCGCATTTCCATAAGTAAGCTGTTGCGTGCTAACAATTGAAAAACAAAGTCTCTCGACCTACCCGACGCCAAAAAAATCACCATTATTGCCGGCCGACCCGCAAATCCACACCCGACATGTCGGGCACTACCTGACATCGAGCGATACCAACAACCCCGGCCAGAACCAGAACACCGTTCTTCACGAGCTTCGGGCGCGCGCAGCGGTGCGATTCTGAGCCGTCATCCCGACACAGGACAAGGCCCCGCCCATGCGCGGGGCCTTTCGCATTTCTGCACTGCAATCTGCCCATTTCCGCGTTGACAGCGGCCCGGCGCGGGGCTATCTGCCCCTCGGTGTGAATGGCGTGGTAGCTCAGCTGGTTAGAGCACAGCACTCATAATGCTGGGGTCGGCGGTTCAAGTCCGCCCCACGCTACCACACCCGGTCCCCCTACATCGTCAAGGCCGCCTGCGGCGTGATCGCCTCGATCCCCAGCGCCTCTCCGACCGCGGCATAGGTCAGGTGCCCGGCATGGGTATTGAGCCCGTTCAGAAGGTTCGGGTCGTCCTTGCAGGCCTGCTTCCAGCCATTGTCGGCCAGCGCGATGAGGAACGGCATGGTGGCGTTGCCCAGCGCGATGGTCGAGGTCCGAGCCACTGCGCCGGGCATGTTGGCGACGCAGTAATGCACGATGCCGTCGACCTCGTAGATCGGGTCCTGGTGGGTGGTGGGGCGCGAGGTCTCGAAACAGCCGCCCTGGTCGATGGCCACGTCCACGAGAACCGCGCCGGGTTTCATCAGCGCAAGCTGTTCGCGGCTGACCAGCTTGGGTGCTGCGGCACCCGGGATCAGCACCGCGCCGATCACCATGTCCATGCGTGGCAGCAATTCGGCGACCCCGACCTGGTCGGAATACTGCGTCGTCAACCGCCCCATGAACACGTCGTCAAGATAGGACAGCCGCGGCACCGAGCGGTCGAGAACGGTGACATTCGCGCCCATGCCGACCGCGACACGCGCCGCCGCCGCGCCCACGACGCCGCCGCCGATGATCGCCACGTTGGCCGGGCGCACACCGGGCACGCCGCCCATCAGCACGCCACTGCCGCCGTTGGCCTTCTGCAGCGCCCATGCGCCGCTCTGGGGCGCCAGGCGGCCCGCCACCTCGGACATCGGCGCCAGCAGCGGCAGGCCGCCCCGGCCATCGGTCACGGTCTCGTAGGCGATTGCGGTGACGCCGCCCGCCAACAGGTCGCGGGTCTGGTCGGGATCGGGGGCGAGGTGCAGATAGGTGAACAGCACCTGCCCGTCGCGCAGCATCTTGCGCTCGCCGGCCTGCGGCTCCTTCACCTTGACGATCAGGTCGGCGCGGGCGAAGACCTCGTCGGCGGTCGCGACCACCTCGGCGCCGGTGGCGGTGTAGTCGTCGTCGGGAAACCCCGATCCGGTCCCGGCGCCGGTCTCGACGATCACCTTGTGGCCGCGCGCGATCACCTCGGCCGCGGCGCGTGGGGTCAGCCCGACGCGGTATTCCTGAGATTTGATCTCTTTCGGGCATCCGATCAGCATTTGCATTCCTCCCTGGTTCTGCGTGGCCAGCATGCGGCATAAGAATGGAAAATTCTTTGTGTTCCGTGCCGCCGGGCGCTAGAAAATTCCGCAGACCCGACGCGAAAACGTCCATTTGACGCAAAGATATTCGATGCACCCCAAGCTCGACAGTATGGATCGCCGGATTCTGACCGTGTTGCAGAAGTCCGGTGGCATATCCAATGCCGAGCTGTCCGCGCGCGTCAACCTCTCGCCCTCGGCCTGTCACCGCAGGGTGCAGCGGCTTGAAAGTGACGGGTTCATCCGCGATTACGTGGCGCTGCTCGATCCGGCCAAGATCGGGCTGTCGACGGTGGTGTTCGTCGAGATCACGCTGTCAGGCCAGGCCGATGAACTGCTCGAGGCGTTCGAGCGTGACGTGGCCCGGGTGCCCGAGGTGCTGGAATGCCACCTGATGGCGGGCACGGCGGACTATATCCTCAAGGTCATCGCCGAAAGCACCGAAGATTTCGCCCGCATCCACCGCCAGAAACTGGCCCGCCTGCCCGGCGTGCAGGGGATGCAGTCGAGCTTCGCGCTGCGCACCGTGTTCAAGACCACGGCGCTGCCGGTCTAGGCGGGCTGGGCCAACGCCATTGGCCGCTCGCGGATCGGCAGATGCACCAGCGCCGAGAAGGCGCCGACGCCGACTCCGATCCACCACACCAGCGTGTAGTCGCCTGCCAGGTCATACATCCGCCCGCCCAGCCAGACGCCTAGAAAGCTGCCCAATTGGTGCGAGAAGAAGACGAAGCCATAAAGCGTTCCCATGTAGCGCAGCCCGTAGATATGCGCGACAAGTCCCGAGGTCAGCGGCACAGTTGCCAGCCAGAGCGAGCCCATCACGATCGAGAAGACGATCACGCTGGTCGGCGTGATCGGCATCATGATGAATATCGCGGCCACGATGGTGCGCCCGGTATAGATCCCGGCCAGCAGGTATTTCTTGGAATACCGGTTACCAAGCCAGCCCGCCGTCAGGGTGCCCGCGATATTGGCCAGCCCGATCAGCGAGATCGACAGCGCCCCCAGCGCCGAGGTGGTCGTGACCCCGACCGAGGCGAGCGTTCCCGACGGGTCGATGGTGCCGCACATCTCGGTCACGAAGGCCGGGAAATGCGCGGTGATGAAGGCCAGTTGATAGCCGCAGGAAAAGAAGCCGAGGAAGATCATCGTATAGGACGGGTCGAGAAACGCGCGGCGAAGCACCGTGCCCAGGCTTTCCTCAAGCTCGACCCGGCCGACAGCCGGCGCGCGCATCATCGGCAGCATGAAAAGCGACGACAGGATCACCGCCGCGAACACGATGAACACGTTTTGCCATGACATCAGGGTCATCAGCCATTCCGCCGCCGGTGCGCCGAATATCTGGCCGGCGGACCCCGCCGCGGTGGCGATCGCCAGCGCCATCGACCGGTTGGCATCGCTCGCCGCGCGTCCGACCACCGCGAGGATCACGCCGAACCCGGTGCCGGCAATGCCGAACCCCACGGCGATTTCAAGAACCTGGTGCATTTCCGGGGTCGTCGCAAAGGCCGAGCCGACCAGCCCGCCGGCATAGAGCAGCGCTCCCAGCACGATGGCCCTGCGATCCCCCAGTTTTTCGGCGATGGCGCCAAAGATCGGCTGGCCGATGCCCCAGGCAAGGTTCTGGATCGCGATGGCCAGGCTGAAATCGGCGCGCAGCCAGCCGAACTCCTCGGCGACGGGGATCTGAAAGACGCCGAAACTCGCCCGGATCGCGAAGCTGAGCATGATGATGACGCAGCCGGCGATGAGAACCGGGGTTATCAATCTGGACTGAGACAAGGGCCGGCTCTCCGAATGACGCTGCGCGACATTCTGTCAAATTCGAGGGCGGGTCAATTCTCGCATCACGCGTTGCAGGACCGCCTTTCCTTATCCGGCGCGGCGTTTTATGCGGGGGCCATGGGCGAGACGCTGCACCAGATCTATGACCGCGCGGTGGCCGAGGGCCGGCTTGAGGCCGACCCGGCGCAGCTGGCCTTGCTGCCGGTGCTCGACGATATTCGCGCGCATCTGGAGGCCACGCCGGCCCGGCGCAAGGGCATTCTCGGCGGGCTGTTTCACAAGCCCGAGGAGGTGCCGCAGGGCCTTTATGTCTGGGGCGGGGTCGGGCGCGGCAAGTCGATGCTGATGGACCTGTTCGTCGGCAACCTGTCCATCGCCGAAAAACGCCGGGTGCATTTTCATGCCTTCATGCAAGAGGTGCACGCGGGGATGCACGCGGCCCGAAAGGACGGGGCGCAAGATGCGCTGGCGCCGGTGGCCGACAGGCTGACCCGCGATCTGCGGCTGCTGGCCCTGGACGAGATGCAGATCACCGACATCACCGACGCGATGATCGTCGGGCGGCTGTTCGAAAAGCTGTTCGCGGCGGGCGTGGTGGTGGTGACGACCTCGAACCGGCATCCCGACGACCTCTACAAGGACGGGCTGAACCGGCAGTTGTTCCTGCCGTTCATCGACCTGATCAAGGACCGGCTGGCGGTGCATGAACTGGTCAGTCCGACCGACTACCGCCAGACGCTTCTGGCCGGATCGCGGGTCTATTTCACGCCGCTGGGGGCCGAGGCGCGCGCCGGGCTGGATGCGATCTGGAACGAGCTTTGCCCGGGTGAGGCCGCGCCGCTGATCCTGACCGTGAAGGGGCGTGAGGTCGAGATCCCGGCCTGGTGCGGCGGCGTCGGGCGGGCGAGTTTCTACGATCTCTGCGCCAAGCCGCTCGGCCCCGGCGACTATCTGGCGATTGCCGACCAGTTGCGCGTTCTGCTGCTGGACGACATCCCGCGCCTTGGGCGGCAGAACTTCAACGAGGCGCGCCGCTTTGTCACCCTGATCGACGCGCTCTATGAGGCGCATGTGCGGCTGATTTGCTCGGCGGCGGCGGAACCGGACTACCTCTATGTCGAGGGCGAGGGCAGTTTCGAGTTCGAGCGCACCGCCTCGCGTCTGCGCGAGATGCAGGCGGAAGATTGGGGGCGCTAGAAAAAGAACCGCCCCGGGTGGGGGTCCGGGGCGGCACCTCGGGTCTTTGAGGGCAACGTGCGCTGAATATGTGATCACAAAACTGATCGGCCCTTGGTTCGGCCTGTTCGTCCGGTCCCTCGTCCTGTTCTGCTCGACAGGTTCGTCTTGTCACTTGTGGTGCGTGCACCAAGAATTCGTTACGCCACATTTAGACAGACTATCACGTTTTCGTCAATATTGTGGGTTGACTTGGGATCCGACTGTGACTTTCGGGAAAAACCGAGTCTGCACAACGGGTTGAGTCGCGAATGCGTCACCCGGCGAGTCCTACCGCGAAATCTTTTTTGTGATCACACGCAGCGATCAGCCGGATCTGGCTGATTCACCCGTTGTCGCGAAGCACCCGACCGGCCAGGTAGAGCGACCCGCAAATCAGGATGCGGGCCGCCGGGGTTGCCCGGGTGATCGCATGAATCGCGCTGGCGACGTCCGGTGCGGTGTCGGCCACAAGCCCTGCCGCGCGTGCGGCGTCGGCGGTGGCCTCGGCGGGCAAGGTGTTGGGCTCGCCCGGGATCGGCACGGCGGTCAGGCTATCGGCAAGTCCGGCCAGCGGGCGCATGAACCCGGCCACGTCCTTGGTGTTCAGCATCCCGCACACCAGATGGGTGGGCCGGGGCGGCAGATCGCCAAGCACCTGCGCCAGCATCGTGCCCGCCGCCGGGTTGTGGCCGCCGTCGAGCCACAGCTCGGCCCCTTCCGCCAGGTCCACCAGGGGGCCGTGGCGCAGGCGCTGCATCCGGGCGGGCCAGGTGACATCCGTCATCGCCGCCTCGCACGCCGCCTCGTCGAACCCCAGCGCGCGCAGCGCCGCCAGCGCCGCCCCGGCGTTCTGGATCTGATGCGGCCCGATCAGCGCGGGCAGGGGCAGGTCGAGCAGCCCGGTTTCGTCCTGAAACACCAGCCGCCCGCGTTCCTCCCAGACATGCCAATGCTGGCCATGAACCAGAAGCGGCGCACCCAGCCGGGCGGCCTTTGCCTCGATCACCTCCAGCGCCTCGTCCGGTTGCGGGCCGACGATGCACGGCACGCCGCGCTTGAGAATGCCGGCCTTTTCGCCCGCGATCTCGGCCAGGGTCGTGCCCAGATACTGGGTGTGGTCGATGGATACCGGGGTGATCACCGTCAGCACCGGATCGACCACGTTGGTGGCATCCAGTCGCCCGCCCAGCCCGACCTCGAGCAGGGTGAAGTCCGCCGGTTTCTCGGCGAAGGCCAGCAGGGCGGCGACCGTGGTGATCTCGAAATAGGTGATGCTTTCGCCGCCATTCGCGGCCTCGCAACGGTCGAGCGCTTCGGTCAGGGCCTCTTCGGAAATCAACGCGCCCGCCAGCCGGATGCGTTCGTGGAACCGCGCCAGATGCGGCGAGGTATAGGCGTGCGCCGTGCGTCCCGCGCCCACCAGCCCGGCGCGGATCATGGCAAGCGTCGAGCCTTTGCCGTTGGTGCCCGCAATATGGATCACCGGCGGCAGGCGGCGTTCCGGGTGGTCGAGCGCGGCCAGAAGGCGCCAGACCCGATCCAGCGTAAGGTCGATGATCTTGGGGTGCAGCGACATCATCCGCTCGAGGATGATGTCCGAGGCCTGTTCGCTCACTTCTTGGCGGCCCCGGCCCCGTCCGCACTCGCCTTGGCGGAGGTGTCCAGCGCCGCGATCTCGTCAGGCTCCGGCGCCGGCAGATCGCCGCGCACCGCAGGGGTTTCGCGCAAGAGCATTCTGAGGATCGTGACCAGCTCGTCCTTCATCTCGCGCCGGTGCGTCACCCGGTCGAGCATGCCGTGATCCAGCAGGTATTCGGCACGCTGGAACCCCTCGGGCAGCTTTTCGCGGATGGTCTGTTCGATCACCCGGGGGCCTGCGAAACAGATCAGCGCGTTCGGCTCGGCGATCTGGACATCGCCTAGCATCGCATAGCTTGCCGTGACGCCGCCGGTGGTCGGGTGGGTCAAGACGACGATGTAGGGCAGCCCGGCCTCTTTCACCATGTCGACCGCGACCGTGGTGCGCGGCATCTGCATCAGGCTGAGAATACCCTCCTGCATCCGCGCGCCGCCGGCGGCGGAGAACAGCACCAGCGGGCGCCTGAGCTTGACCGCACGTTCCGCCGCCGCGACGATGGCGTTGCCGACATACATCCCCATCGAGCCGGCCATGAAGGCGAAATCCTGTGCCGCGGCCACGATCGGCGTGCGCCCGATCTCGCCCTCGGCGACCAGCATCGCCTCGGCCTCGTCGGTGGCCTTCTGCGCCGCCTTGAGCCGGTCGGGATAGCGTTTCTGGTCCTTGAAATGCAGCGGGTCGGCCACCGGCGCAGGCACTTTCACCTCGGTGAAGATGCCGTTGTCGAATAGCGCGGAAAAGCGCTCACGCGGGCTGAAGGCCATGTGGTGATCGCAGTTGGTGCAGACATTGAGGTTGTCCGCCAGTTCGCGGTGAAACAGCATCTGGCCGCACTCGGGGCATTTGATCCAGAGGTTTTCGGGCACCTCGCGGCGCGAAAACAGCGAGTTGATCCGGGGCCGGACGTAGTTGGTGATCCAGTTCATGCCTATCCTCGAGTGTTCGCGCCTTACCTAGTCGTGGTTTCGGTCTTTTGCAATCGGGCGATGGCGGCCCATCCAGCGCCACCAGATCAGGAAAACCACGGTCATGGCAACGGTTTGGGCCAGGATCGAATAGGTGGTGTAGCCGCCGCGCAGGTCCATCTGGACGATCCACAGGGAAAAACCGTCGAGATTGCCGCCGATGCCGATCAGGGTCAGCGCCGCGTTGTTGCCGAAGTGAAGCCCTGCCGCCGCGCCCAGGTTGCCGGTGCGCAGGGTCACCAGGGCCGCCAGCGTGCCCATCACGGTGGCATTCAGCACATAGGCCGAGGCGTTGAGAAAGCCGAAGCTGAAGGCGTCGAAATGCAGCGCGCCGAAGGCCAGCGAGGGCAGCACGCCCCAGATCCACACGCTCACGAACCGGGCGCGAAGCTGTTGCAGGAGATAGCCGCGAAACACCGCCTCTTCTGCGAAGGTCTGAAACAGGATCAGCGCCAGCGCCGGGACGAGACCCAGAAGCCACGGGCCGACCGACCGCACGCGCATGACCTCGGGCGGCACGCCTTCGGGCAGGACCAGGTGCTCGATGGCCAGCAGCGCATAGAGCGCCAGCGCCAACGACAGCATGACCGCCGCGCCGACACCGAAATGGCGCAGGTTCAGCCGTTTGGCCGCGCCGAACAGGCTGGCATAGCTGCGCCGGTGCAGTAGCGGCAGAACGATGACAAGTCCCACGTGAAACCCGGCGAAGGTCAGGAAGAACACCGCCGCCGTGGCGAAGTCATCGGCGCTGGCCATCTGGTAGAGGGGCCGGTTCAACAGCCGCGCGCCTAGGTTGAGGATCGCGAAGGTTCCGAAGAACCAGATCACCATGATCAGGGCGAACCCTAGAAGGGTGCGCCAGATCTGTGCCCGGGCAAGGGCAGGATGCCAGAAAGGTAGGTTGCTCATCACCTGCCAGTTAGCCCACCGGGGCGCGAAAGGTCCAGCCACGCTTGTCACAGGGCCTTGGCTGGCCTAGACCGAAATGGGACATTGGGTATCTGATAGGCATCGGGATGCGAAACGGCTTGCGCAGGGCGGTTTTCTTGGCGGCCATGACGGCATTGCTGACCGCCTGTGCCCCGCGCGAAAAACCCCGCAGTGACAACGCCACCCTCGCGCCGCGCTCGCTCAGCGTGATGAGCAAGGGGTTTGTCGTGGCCGGACCGCGCGGCTTCTGCGTCGATACCCGAAGCTCGACATCCACCGAGGACTCGGCCTTTGCGCTGTTTGGAAGCTGCTCGGCGATTTCCGGCAACCCGGCTGACGACAAGCCCAGGGCGCCCGCGATCCTGTCGGCTTCGGTGGTTCCGGCGGACGGTCCGCTGGACGAGGACGCGCTGGACCGGCTGGCCGCGTTCCTGTCCTCCGACGAAGGCCGCGCCGCCCTGAGCCGGGGCGAGGGCGATACCGATGTCGTGGTGCTGGACGTGGAACGCGCGCCGGGGCTGGTGCTGATTCATGCCCGCGACGGCATGGCGGCGGGCGATCTGCAAAGCGATTACTGGCGCGCGGTCGTTGCCGTGTCGGGCCATATCGTGTCGGCCACCGTCAGCGGCTTTGCCGCCACGCCGTTCGACTCCGACGCCGGCACGGCGCTGGCACGCGACTTTGCCAATGCGATGCGCCGGGCCAATGGCGAACGCGCCGGGGGCGGCGGTGGCGGAGGGCTGGGAACTTTGCTCGATCGTTTGCTCTAAGGAAACGGTTTTGTGTAAGAATGGAAACAATGCCATTTATCGAGCGAATCCCTGAACATGGCTAAACCGCCCAACGGACTGATCGACCGGCTGCTGCATCGCCGCGTGATGCGGCGCTGGGAAAAGGTTGCCGACCGGGCCCCGAGCCTGAGCCTGCCGTCGCTTCGGCGGGTGCGGTCGCGCGCGTTGCAACTGCGCGAGCTGCTCGACCGGGTGCTGTTCGAGGCCGACGCGCGCCTGACCCTGCCGCTGGTCGGATCGAACGCGTTTCAAAAGCCGCTGCATTCCGACTGGGGCTGGCGGCCGCAGCTTTGGCGCGGGCCGATCTATCCGCCCGGTGCCGCCGCAGCCGAGACCAAGTCGCGCTTTGGCGACGAAGTCACGCTGTTTCACGACTGCCGCGTGTCGGAACTGACCGTGCGCCAGATCCGCAATACCCGCGAAGAAGACCTGGCGCCCTTCGGGTTGCGCATGGACGTGTTCCGCTTCGACGGCTCGTTCCTGTCGCTGGTGATCGACCTGCCGCAAGGCGCGGTGCAGGGGTTGAAACGCAAGCACCTGGTGCGGCTGAACGCGGTGGTCGAGACGGAAAAACCGCTCGAGATCTTCGCGCGGTTCAACGTCCGTCACGGCCCCAACACCGAGCAGATCGTGCGTGAACTGCCGCTGGGCGAGGATGAGATCATGGTCGAGTTTGATCTTGCCTACAGCAAGCTCAACGAAAAGCGGGTCGACAGCGCCTGGGTCGATCTGATCTTCGAGGGGCCGGAAATGAACCAGGTGATCCTGCGCGATGTCACCTTCAGCCGCCGCCCGCGCGCCGAACTCTAGGAGGGCACATGGCCGACATGCAGCTGACCAAGACACGCATCCAGGCCGGGGTCTGGGAGGGGGTTCTGACCGGGGCCGAAAGACTGCCCGACATCACGGTCAGCCACCTGTCCGAGCCGGTCACGGGCGCCAGCGTGAAGGAAGACCCGGACAACCCGGGCCAGTATTTCGTGCGCGTGCCGATCCCCGCCGAACTGTTGTCGGACGGCGTTCAGACCTTCGTGATCTCCGACAAAGCCACAAACGCGCGGCTGGCGAGCTTTGCCATCATCACCGGGCAGCCGATGGATGCCGATTTCCGGGCCGAGATGGACCTCTTGCGTGCCGAGCTTGACATGCTCAAACGCGCCTTTCGGCGCCATTGCGTCGAGACGATGTGACGGGCGCGCGGGCACCGCTTACGCGGCGTCGCCCGTGACAACGTGCGTGGCGTGGCTATCTTCGCGCCCAACCGGGAGGACACGATGACGCATTATCCCCACATGCTCGCCCCGCTCGACCTTGGCTTCACCACGCTGAAGAACCGGGTTCTGATGGGCTCGATGCACACCGGGCTGGAAGAGCGCGGCGACTGGAACCGGGTGGCCGAATATTTCGCCGCAAGGGCGCGCGGCGGCGTCGGCCTGATGGTCACCGGCGGTATCGCCCCAAACCCCGAGGGCGGCGTGTTTCCCGGCGCGGCGGGGCTCTACACCCCCGAGGATATCGCCAACCACCGTATCGTCACCGACCGGGTGCATGAGGCGGGCGGCAAGATCGCCATGCAGATCCTGCATGCCGGGCGCTATGCCTATGGCAAGGATTGCGTCTCGGCTTCGGCAGTGAAATCGCCGATCTCACCCTTCGTGCCCCGCGAACTGGACGAGGCGGGGATCGAGAAACAGATCGCCGATTTCGCCACTTCCGCCACCCGCGCCCGCGAGGCGGGCTATGACGGGGTCGAGGTGATGGGGTCCGAGGGGTATTTCCTCAACCAGTTCCTCGTCACCCATGTGAACAAGCGCACCGACCGCTGGGGCGGCAGTTACGAGAACCGGATGCGTCTGCCGATCGAGGTGGTCAAGCGGGTGCGCGCCGCCGTGGGCGAGGATTTCATCATCATCTACCGCCTGTCGATGATCGACCTCGTCCCGGATGGCTCGACCTTCGACGAGGTGGTGACTCTTGCAAAGGAAATCGAGAAGGCGGGCGCCACGATCATCAACACCGGCATCGGCTGGCACGAGGCGCGGGTGCCGACGATTGCGACATCGGTGCCGCGCGCCGGGTTTGCCTGGGTCACGAAAAAGCTGATGGGCGAGGTCTCGGTGCCCATCGTCACCTCGAACCGGATCAACACGCCCGAGGTGGCCGAGACGCTGCTGGCCGAGGGTGTCGCCGACATGGTGTCGATGGCGCGGCCTTTCCTGGCCGATGCCGATTTCGTGGCCAAGGCGGCGGCGGGGCGCAGCGACGAGATTGCGCCCTGCATCGCCTGCAACCAGGCCTGCCTGGACCATACGTTCTCCGGCAAGACCAGCACGTGCCTGGTCAATCCGCGCGCCTGCCACGAGACCGAGCTGGTCGTCGCCCCGACCGAAACCCCCAAGCGTATCGCCGTTGTCGGGGCTGGCCCGGCCGGGCTGGCGGCTGCGATCACGGCTGCTGAGCGCGGCCATGAGGTGACACTGTTCGACAAGGCCGAGCGTGTCGGCGGACAGCTTCACATGGCCGCGACGATCCCCGGCAAGGAGGAATTCCAGGGCCTGATCGACTGGTTCGCGCGCATGGTGGACCTGCACGGCGTCCAGTTGCGGCTGGGGCGCGCTGCCGGGGCCGACGACCTGGCCGGCTATGACGAGATCATCATCGCCACCGGCGTGTTGCCGCGCGATCCGCAGATCCCGGGGCAGGATGGGCCGAACGTGCTGAGCTATGTCGATGTGCTGGCCGGCAAGGCCGAGGTCGGGCCGCGCGTGGCGATCATCGGGGCGGGAGGGATCGGCTTTGACGTTGCCGAATACCTGACGCATGAGGGCACCAGCCCGACGCTCGACCTGGATCTGTGGCGCACGGAGTGGGGTGTTGCCGATCCCGAAACAACCCGTGGCGGCGTGACCGCGCCGCAACCGGCCGCCCCGGCGCGCGATGTGACGCTGCTGCAACGCAAGGCACAGGCGCTGGGCAAGGGGCTGGGCAAGACGACCGGCTGGATTCACCGCGCGAGCCTGCGGATGAAACAGGTCGATATGGTTGGTGGTGCGGCCTACGAGCGGATCGACGAGACCGGCCTGCATATCAGCCTGGGCGACGAGACCCGCGTGATCGAAGCCGATACGATCGTGCTATGCGCCGGTCAGGTCAGCGAACGCAGCCTGGCGGATGCGCTGGCCGACCGGGGCGTGGCGGCGCATGTGATCGGCGGCGCGGATGTGGCTGCAGAACTGGATGCAAAGCGCGCCATCGACCAGGGGGTCAGGCTGGCCGCGACGCTCTGAGCCATCCACGAAATTGCCCAAATTGGCCCTTGTGGCCGTTTCCATTGTCAGAACATTGCCCGGTTTCTTCCTGCAAAAGCCGGGATCGCTCCACAGTCTTGCCCGAATTCGGGGCAATAACGCTTTCAGTTGGGGCGATGCTTGCAGGAAGAGTGATTATTATGGACCGATTGACCGAAATGGAGGCCTTCGCAACCGTGGTGGATCAGGGTGGATTCACCGATGCCGCGAAGAAGATGGGGATCTCGAAATCTGCCGTTTCGAAGCACGTGTCCTCGCTGGAAGCGCGTCTCGGTGCCCGGCTTCTCAATCGGACCACACGCCGCGTCAGCCCGACCGAGATCGGGCTCGCCTATTACGACCGTGCCCGCCGCGTCCTGAACGATGCCGGCGAGGCCGACGCGCTGGTCACCTCGATGCAATCCGCGCCCTCCGGTCTGCTTCGTATTTCCGTCGCGACCGATTTCGGCGTCAATCACCTGTCGCCGGTGCTGGGTGAATTCCTGACGGAATTCCCCGATATCAACGTCAACATGGTGCTGAACAACCGCTACGTCGAACTGATCTCGGAAGGCTTCGACATGGCGATCCGGGTGGGCGAACTTGAGGATTCGTCGCTGCGCGCCCGCAAGATCGCCGAGACCGCCATCCGCATGGTCGGGTCGCCGTCCTATTTCCAGAAATTCGGGCGGCCCATGCGGATCGACGACCTCAACGAACACAAGCTGCTGCACTATTCCAACCAGTCCTCGGGTAACGTCTGGAAGATCCCCGCGCCATCGGGGGAATTGCGCCAGGTGCGCACCGCCGGCTGGCTGTCGGTCAATGACGGGCAGTCGCTTCTGAATGCCGCCATCGCCGGGCTGGGCATCGCCTATCTGCCCAGCTTTCTCTATGCCGATGCGCTGGAAAAAGGGCTGGTCGAGGATGCGATTCCCGATCTGCCGGTCGATGCGCAGGGGATCTATGCGGTCTATCCGCCGGGCCGGTTCACCCAGCCCAAGGTGCGTGCCTTCATCGACTTTCTGGTGCGGTCCTTTGCGGACAAGGGGCCGGATGTCTGGTAGGCGAAGCCGAACAAACCTGAGCGGATCGAGGCGCCCCAGGGGGCGCTTCTTTCATTCGGTCGAGACCAGGATCGCCTCGACCCGCCGGTTCAACGAACGGCCCGCGTCGGTCTGATTCGAGGCGATCGGGGCAAGATAGCCAATGCCTTCGGCCTCGAGCTGCTCTGGCGCCACCCCGTAATCCGAGACCAGCCGCGCCATGACCGACCGCGCCCTGCGCTCCGACAACCCGATGTTCCCCGCCAGCGACCCGGTGGCGTCGGTATGTCCGACCAGTGCCACGCGTTTGCCCGGATTGTCGCGCAGGTAGTCCGCCAGCGCGCGCAGCGAGGTGAAGTCGCCCGGGCCGAGATCGGCAGAGCCGGTGGCGAACACGAGGTCGGCCAGAATGTAGCGCCCGGCGGTCTCCATCGCCGGCCCGATCTCGCCGCTCAAGGTGGTCGGCAGCGCCGCGTCCGGTTCGGCCTTGGACGAGGTCAGCGGCACCGCCGGCATCGTCCCGATTTTGCCGACCTGCACGATCTGCACGAACCCCGCCGAGACGCTTCGACTGACGAGCAGGCTGATCGCGTCCACCTCTTCGCCCGGCCTCACGGCGCCGAGATAGTAGAAATCGCCAAGGTCGACATGCATGTCCGGTTCGCTGATCACGGCGGTTGCGAACCGGAAATCGAACCCGCCGCATTCGCTGTCGCGACACTCGAACACCACCTCGTAGCCCGCATCCAGCAATTGCTGGCGCAGCGTCAGAAGGATCTGGTAGGTCGACAGCCCCGATCCGCCCAGCCGCCAGGCCTGCCGCGTGATATGGCCCGACGTGGCCCGCGTCGGCACGCCGGTGCCCTCGGCCCAGGCGCCGACGGGCATCTGGTAAGTACCTGCCGTTTCGATCTTTTCCTGTTGCAGCGTCGCGCCCACCGGCAACGACAGCGGCGCCGCGTGACCGGCGCCGACTGCACCGAACAGGACGGCGCCAAGGACAAGAGCGGCGGTGCGCATCATCGGGATTGGGCGTGATACTCGGGATTGGGCTGCATGTCGGTGGCCGCGGCCACGCGGTTTGTCATGTTGAAGAACCCCGCCACATTGGCGATGTCCCAGATATCGCGGTCGGAAAACCCCACCTCGCGCAGCCGCGCGCGGTCGGGCTCGTCGATCTTGTCCGGGTGCTCTGTCAGTTTCTCGGCAAACTCCAGCATGGCGCGCTGGCGGGGCTCCAGCTCGATGGCGCGAAAGTTCATCACCATCGCTTCGCCCAAGGCCGGGTCGCCGGACAATTCACGCACCGCCGCGCCGTGTGCAACCTGGCAATACCAGCAATGGTTTTTCGAGCTGACCACCACGGCGATCATCTCGCGCTCCAGCTTGGACAGGCCCGAAGGCGCCAGCATCAGGTTGTTGTAAAGGCCGGTAAACGCATTCAGCTTGTCGACATCGAAGGCATAGGCCTTGAGCACATTCGGCACCATCCCCAGCTTTTCATCGCAAATGTCGAAGTATTTCTGGGTGGGTTCCGGCAGTGGGTCCACCATCGGCAAGTCCAGAACCGTGATCTTTTCGCTCATTTCAGTTTCCTTCCGCCAACCGGCGGTAGTGATAGTGCCCCACAAGCCGCATGCCAAGCGATACATATAAAGGGTTCGCGGCGTGATTACCCTGCGTCACGATGAGGCTGATGACATCTGCGCCATTTTCCGCCGCCCAGCGTGCCGCCTTTCGCAGGATCAGCGTGGCCGCCCCTTTGCGGCGCTGCTCGGGCAGGACGTGGATGGCGTGCAGCATCGCGATACCGTCGTGAATGCCGACAAAGCCGACCCCGCCGGGGCCATCGCCGATCCGCACCAGGATCGCCGCCTTGGGTTCGGGCGCGCGGTCCATCACCGCCAGCCGGCCTTCGCCGATGCCGCCGTCGGCCCATATTTCCAGTGCCAATTCCAGCGGCGGCCACATCGCATAGGCGGTGCCGGGGGGGATTTCACCGCCCAGCAGATCGGCGACCGGCATCGCGTAGATGTTGACCGGATCGCGCAGGTCATAGCCGTGGCGGGCCAGGAGCGCGTCAAGCTTGTCTTCGCCGGCCCGGATGCGAAACAGCGGCACCTGTCCCAGCGCGCGCATCGCGGCTTCGGCGGCGGGCAGGTCGGCCTCGGTCACCGGCCAGTCCTCGGTTGCCGCCGACACCCGTTGCCCGCCCCCTTGCCCGTCGCGGATGGTCCAGGCCCCGAGATGGCGGCGGCCGGCTGGCGGCCAGGTCGCTTCGCAGACCTCGATCAGCCGCTCGGCGTCGGGCAGGGGCGGGGGGCGTGTCATCCGGTTGCACCGGGAAACAGCCCGGCCAGTTCGATCATCGCCGCGCTGAGGCGCGCGCCGTCGTGGCCCCGGATCACGATATTGGCCCCGAACGCGCCGTTCATGTTGAACGGGTATGAACCGATCGACAGGTCGGGAAAGCGTTCCGCCAGCCCCGCGAGCGGCCCCGCGATGGTGGCCTCGGGCAGGTCGACGCGCAGGCTCTGGCTCAGAAGCGGGGTGCCGCCGGTGATGGTCGGCAGGACACTCGCCACCATCGCCTCGAAGATCGCCGGCACGCCCGCCATCACATGCACGTTGTTCAGCGAAAAGCCGGGGGCCGCCGATATCGGATTGTCGATCAGGGTCGCGCCCTCGGGAATGCGCGCCATGCGCAGCCGCTCCGGCGTCGCCTCGACCCCGCGCCCGTCATAGAACGCCTTGAGAACCGCGCGGGCATCGTCGCGGATGTCGATCGGCACCCCGAAGGCAGCCGCGATGGCGTCGGCGGTGATGTCGTCATGGGTCGGCCCGATGCCGCCCGAGGTGAACAGGTGGTCGAACCCCTCCGACAGGGCGCGCACCGCGGCGACGATGCTGTTCTGGTCGTCGCGCACCACCCGGCATTCGCAAAGCTCGATGCCATGGCCGGTCAGCGCCTTGGCCAGAAAGTGCATGTTGGCGTCGCGGGTGCGTCCCGACAGGATTTCATCGCCGATCACGAGCATCGCGGCGGTCGGATTGGGCATGGCGTTCCCCGGCTGTGATGTTTGCATCGCAGGTTACTCCACGCCCCGGGGGTTTCCAATCGGTCATCGGCCCCGGATGGACATCTTTGACCGCGGTGCCCATGTTGCAGACATGGAATTTCCGACCCCCCTCGTCCCCGCGACCCTGATCCGCCGCTACAAGCGTTTTCTGGCCGATTGCCGCCTTTCGGACGGGCGCGAGATCACCGCCCATTGCGCCAACCCCGGCTCGATGCTGGGGCTTGCCGTCGAAGGCACGCGGGTCTGGCTGGAACCGAACGACGATCCGAAGAGAAAGCTCGATTTCGGCTGGCGGCTGGTCGAACACACGGACGGGCATTTCACCGGAGTCGACACGGCGCTTGCGAACCGGATGCTGAAGACCGCGCTGGAGGCGCGCGAGGTGCCGGCGCTTGCGGATTACACCAAGGTGCGCCCCGAGGTGAAATATGGCGAGAACAGCCGTATCGACTTTCTGCTGTCTGCCGAGGGCCTGCCCGATGCTTACGTCGAGGTGAAATCGGTAACGCTGTGCCGCCGTCCGGGCGTGGCCGAGTTCCCCGACGCCCGAACGACACGCGGCGCGCGGCATATGTATGAGCTTGGCCTGATGGCGCGCGAAGGCTACCGCGCGGTCGTTCTGTTTCTCGTGCAACGCACCGATTCCAGCGAGGTGAAGATCGCCGACGACATCGACCCCGACTACGCGCGGGCTCTGATGGCGGCCTACGGCGCGGGGGTCGAGGTGGTCGCGCACAGCACCAATATTTCGCCACGCGGCGTGACGCTCGGCCCGGTGCTGCCGGTCACTTTGCCGGTGCCGTGATCGCGACGCGCATGGTCGGTGGCCCGGTCCGGGGAACACGCCGGTGCGAACGCCCGATAGACTGGTCCTTAACCACGATCTGTCCTAAATAGTGCCGCAAATACCGAAGGAGAGATCAGTGGACACACGCGGGCGCATCACCAGGGACGGAATTCGCATCCACGAGGACGCGGATTTCGCGGGTATGCACAAGGCCGGACGGCTGGCCGCCGAGATCCTCGACCGGATCGCCGCGAAGGTCGTTCCGGGCGTGACCACCGGCGAGATCGACAAGGCCGTCGAGGACATGGTGAACGAGGCCGGCGCGACCTCGGCCACGATCGGCTACAAGGGTTATGAGCACGCCACCTGCATCTCGATCAACCATGTCGTCTGCCACGGCATCCCGTCTGACAAACGCCTCAAGGATGGCGACATCCTGAACATCGACGTGACCGTGATCGTCGATGGCTGGTTCGGCGACACCTCGCGGATGTATGTGGCGGGCAAGCTGCCGCGCAAGGCCGAGCGGCTGATCCAGGTGACGCATGATTCGCTGATGAAGGGGATCGAGGCGGTCAGGCCCGGCAACACCTTCGGCGACATCGGCCACGCCATCCAGAGCTATGTCGAGGCGCAGCGGATGAGCGTCGTGCGCGACTTCTGCGGGCACGGGCTGGGCCGGGTGTTCCATGCGCCACCCAACGTGCTGCACTACGGCAAGCCCGGAACCGGCCCTGTGCTGGAAGAGGGCATGTTCTTTACCATCGAGCCGATGGTGAACCTGGGCCGGCCCGAAACCAAGGTTCTGGCCGACGACTGGACAGCGGTGACGCGCGACAAGTCGCTCTCGGCGCAGTTCGAGCATTCGATCGGCGTGACCGCGACCGGGGCCGAGATCTTCACCCTGTCGCCCGCGGGCAAATTCCATCCGACCTGGGAAAGCTAGGCGCGCAGGATCGTGATCGTGGTGTCGCCGTATCTGCGGCTGTCCAGTTGCGTCACCCCCTCGGGCGGTGTGACGGTGCCGTTTTCCTCCCAAATCACCGTCGCCCCGGGTTCGATCCAGCCGCCGGCAAGCGCCGCCGCCAGCGCCTTTTCCCCCAGCCCCATTCCATAGGGCGGATCGAGGAACACGAGGTCATGCGCAGCACCCGGGTTCGGCCCCAGCCGGGTCGCGTCGCGGCTGATCACCGTCGTATCGTCCCCGGCCCGGCACTTGGCGATGTTCTGGCGGATCAGTCGCCCAGCCGCGCGCCCGTCGTCGACGAAGGTGACGTGATCCGCGCCGCGCGACAGTGCCTCCAGCCCCAGCGCGCCGGTGCCGGCAAAAAGGTCGAGCACCCGCGCCCCGGTCACCGGATCGCCGAAGCGCCCGCCGGTCAGCATCGAGAACAGGCTTTCGCGCACCCGGTCCGAGGTCGGGCGCAGATGCGCCCTTGCATCACCCTTGCCAACCGCCGCCAGCGTCAGGCCGCGAAATTTCCCGGCGATGATCCTCACGCTTTCAACAGGGCCTTCAGGTCGCTTTCGGGGTCGGCGACCAGCGCCTTGTCGGCGGTTTTCCCCGCCTCGATCAGACGCTTGCCGATCATGTAGGCGCGCGGATCGTTCATCGCGTCCACCGCGATCAGTGCATCGCCCCGGTAATACCAGAAACTCGTGCTGCCCTCGGACGGGCGCGTGACGATGGTGTCGTAACCGGTGCCAAGCCCGGCGATCTGCAGTTTCACGTCGTATTGATCCGACCAGAACCACGGCTTCGCGACATAGTCGCGCCCCTCGCCCATCAGGTTTCCGGCCACCAGTTCGCCCATGTCGATGGCATTGCCGACGCTTTCCAGCCGCAGCCGCGCGCCGCTCTGCGGGAACGAGGCACAGTCGCCCGCGGCCCAGATCGACGGGTCAGAGGTGCGGCCCTGTGCATCGACCGCGATGCCGTTGTCGATCTCGAGCCCGGCGGCCTCGGCCAGCGCGGTATCGGGCCGGATACCGACGCCGACGATCACGAAATCCACGTCGAGCGTGGTGCCGTCGCTGAGCTCCGCCGTGGTAACCCGGTCGGTGCCGCCAAGCGCCGTCAGCCCGCAGCCTTCACGGATATCGACGCCGTGATCGGCGTGCAGCTTGCGGAAATAGGCGGAGGTTTCGGGCGCGGCGACTCGCCCGAGGATGCGATCTGCCATCTCGACCAGCGTGACCTTCAGCCCCTTCTTGGCCGCGACCGCCGCCGCCTCCAGCCCGATATAGCCGCCGCCGATCACCAGCACGCGGCGGCCCTCGGAGAACTCCTCTGCCATCGCGTCCACATCGGCCAGCGTGCGCACGGTATAGACGCCCTTGAGGTCGCCGCCGATCCTGGCGGGCAGCCGGTTGGGCACCGACCCCGTGGTCAGGACCAGCATGTCATAGGCAACCACTTCGCCGCCTGCGCGCAGAGTCTTTGCATCCGGGTCGATCTCCTCGACCCGAACGCCCAGTTTCAGCGTGATGTCATGTTCGGCATAGAAGCTCTCGGGCCTGAGATAGAGCCGCTCGACCTCCATTTCGCCCAGCAGGTAGGCTTTCGACAGGGGCGGGCGCTGATAGGGCGGCGCGGGCTCGTCGCCGATCAGGGTGATCCGGCCCTCGAACCCGTCCTGCCGGAGCTTTGCCACCAGCGAGGCCGCTGCCTGCCCGGCCCCGATCACAACCACATGACTCATTCCCGTATCCTCTTATCCGTCTGGTCCAAAACCCTATAGTCGCGCGTAACCGGAAGGCAAACGCGAACAGGAGGATTCGAAATGACGATAGCAAAGGGCGACAGGCTGCCAGCGGCGACATTGTCGCGGATGGGCAAGGACGGGCCGGAGCCGGTGGCGCTGGGCGACAGGCTTGCGGGCCGGACGGTGGTGATCTTTGCGGTGCCGGGCGCCTATACCCCGACCTGCCATTCGGCGCATGTGCCCAGCTTCATCCGGGTGCATGACCGGCTGCGCGACAAGGGCGTCGACGAGGTGATCTGCGTCGCGGTCAACGATGCCTTCGTGATGGATGCCTGGGGCCGCGACACCGGGGCGCTGGATGCCGGCATCACCATGCTGGGCGACCCGGAGGCCGAGTTCACCGAAGCCATCGGGATGCGCTTTGACGCGCCGCCCGCCGGTCTGATCGCGCGCTCGAAGCGGTATTCGATGCTGGTGGTCGACGGGGTGGTGAAGGCGCTGAACGTGGAAGCCTCGCCCGGCGAATGCGAAATCTCGGCGGGTGAAGCGATGCTGGACGCACTGTAGGGGTTCGGGGCCGCTCCTGGCGGCCCCGCGTCCTCAGATGGCGGCGACCACGGTTTCCATCATCTCGCCGACCTTACCGGCGACCGATTTCAACTCGGCGTTGTCGATCCCGGCCATCGAGGCCAGCGGATCGACCGCCGATACCTCGACCCCGCCGTCGACCTCGCGCAGGATGACGTTGCAGGGCAGCATCGCGCCGACGCGCGGCTCCAGCCCGATCGCCTGCCAGGCCATGCCCGGATTGCAGGCGCCGAGGATGCGGTAGCCGTCCATCTCCTTGTCGATCTTCTTTTTCATCGTCGCCTTGACATCGATCTCGGTCAGCACGCCGAAGCCGTTGTCGGCCAGCGCCTTTCGCGTGCGCGCGTCGATCTCGTCAAAGTCGGCGCCGGGAAAGGTTCGGTTGAACGTATAGGCCATGTTTCCTCCATTCGTTTTCTGGAATGTGGGGTCCGGGGGTGCCGAGATCAATCGCCGCCGCGCCGGAAAGGTCCCATCGAGGTCAGAATCTCGATATCCTCATCGACCGCCTCGGCCTCTTTCTGGCAGAACTCGGCAACGGCGCGGCGCAGCCCCGGATCGGCGATCCAGTGCAGCGAATGCGTCGTCACCGGCAGATAGCCGCGCGCCAGCTTGTGTTCGCCCTGCGCCCCGGCCTCGACCCGGTCAAGCCCGTGGGCGATGGCGAAGTCGATGGCCTGGTAATAGCACAGCTCGAAATGCAGGAACGGATGATGCTCGGTGCAGCCCCAGTAGCGGCCAAAGAGTGCGTCGCGCCCGATGAAGTTGAGCGCGCCTGCGACCGGTTGTCCGTCGCGTTCGGCCAGGGTCAGCACGACATCGTCGCGCATCGTCTGCTGCACGATGTCGAAAAAGCCCCGCGTCAGGTAGGGCGTGCCCCATTTGCGGGCGCCGGTGTCCTGGTAGAAGGCCCAGAAGGCATCCCAATGCGCGGGCCGCAGATCGTCGCCGGTCAGGTGCCGGATGGTCCCGCCGAAGCCCTGCGCCGCGCGCCGTTCCTTGCGGATGGCCTTGCGCTTGCGGCTGGACAGGTTGGCGAGGAAGGCGTCGAAATCGGCATAGCCGTGGTTCACCCAGTGATATTGCGAGCCGACCCGGTGCAACAGGCCCATCGCCTTGCCGGCGGTGGCCTCGCCCTCGGTGCAGAAGGTGGCGTGCAGCGAGCTGAGATCGTTGTCCGCCGCCACCTGCACCGCGCCCTGAACCAGCGCCGCCATGCCGCGCCCCTCGAAGCCAGGCCGTTCGAGGAACCGCCGGCCCGTCGCCGGGGTAAACGGCACCGCGATCTGAAGCTTCGGATAGTAGCGCCCGCCGGCCCGTTCCCAGGCATGTGCCCAGGAATGGTCGAACACGTACTCGCCCTGGCTGTGGCTCTTGCCATACATCGGCGCCACCGCGATCACCGTGCCGTTCAGATGGGCGCTCAGGTGATGCGGTGCCCAGCCGGTGCCCGGCCCGACGCTGCCCGAAACCTCGAGCGCATGCAGAAAGCGATATGTGGTGAAAGGGTCGGCGGGGCGCAGACCGGGGGCGTCCGAGGCGCAGGTATCCCACGCCTCGGGGCCGATTTCCTCGATGCTGCGATGCAGCCGGATTTCCAGTGCCGCGTCGTCCATGATCCTGTCCGCTGTGTCATGGCATTGGAGAGCGCCGGGCAGGGGGCGTCAAGCCGGCAGGGCGGCGGCGTAGCCCTCGAAGGTCACGTTGTCCGCGATCTCACGCGCTTGTGTCTCGGCCTCGGGCGAGCGGATCGTCCAGCACAGAACCGGCAACCCCGCCGCCTTCACCTCGGCCACGCGCGGATTGGCGAGGTCGTGGGCATCGTGGCTGATGAACGACGCGCCGACCCGTTCGAGATCGGGCATTCCGCGCAGAGGCGCAAGGACGCGTTCATTCAGGTTTGGCCAGTCCTCGGGCAGAAAGGCGCTCGAGGTCAGGCCGCGCGGCACGTCAGGCGCGGCCTGTCCGAAGGCGGCGACGGAATGCGGGTTGAACGACATCACCGCGAGCGGACCGCGGTAGTCGGCAAGCGCGTCGGCCACGGCGCGTTCCAGCGGTCCGACATCCGGCCCCATCGCCCCGTCCTGATCCTTGATCTCGATCAGGAGCGGCACCCGACCCGCCACCAGCGCCAGCACTTCGGCCAGCGTCGGGATGCCCTCGTCGCCGCCGATCAGCCGGGTCGCGGCCAAAGCGTCGGCGGTGAAATGCCGCACCGCGCCCTCCCGGCCCGTGAGCCGGGTGAGAAGGTAGTCGTGAAACACCATCGCCACGCCATCGGCGGACATTTGCACGTCAATCTCGATGCCGTAGCCCGCCGCAATCGCCGCCCGGATCGCGGCGCGCGAGTTTTCGGGCCGGCCCGCCGTGACATCGTGAAATGCCCGGTGGGCCAGCGGCGGGCCGAGGAAGTCCGCCGGCAGGGCCGTCATTTGATCTGGAAGATCCCCTCGATCTCGACCGCCACGCCGAACGGTAACGACGCCGCCGACACGGCCGAGCGCGAATGCCGTCCGGCATCGCCCAGGGCTTCGACCAGGAAATCGGACGCCCCGTTGACGACCTTGGGCTGGTCGCCGAAATCGGCGGTCGAATTGACGAAGGCGGTCAGCTTGACCACCCGTACCAGCCGGTCGAGATCGCCGCCGCACGCCGCCTTGACCTGGGCCAGAAGCCCGATGGCGCAGGTTCTGGCTGCCGCCGCGCCCTCTGCCACGTCCATGTCGTCGCCCAGCTTGCCTGTGATGAAGGCGCCGTCCTGCATCGAGATCTGGCCTGAAACGAACACCAGGTCGCCGCTCACCACCCAGGGCACGTAGTTCGCCGCCGGCGCCGGGGCCTCGGGCAGGGTGACGCCAAGTTCGGCCAGCCGTTGTTCAAATCCGCTCATGTCGCGTCCTTTCGCTCAGGTTTCGGCGCGACGCTATCGGCTGGCGCGGGGCGGTTCTAGTCCTCGCGCAGGGCTTTGTTGAAATAATCCGCCAGCGGCTTGACCAGATAGGCGATCGGGCTGCGGTCGCCGGTGCGCAGATAGGCCTCGACCGGCATCCCGGGGATCAAAACCGTGCCCTCGGGCAGCTTGTCGGCCTCACCCTCGGCTATTTCGATGCGTGCGCGGTAAAAGCGTTGGCCGGTCGCGTCGTCGGTCAGTGCATCGGGCGATACCGACAGCACCGTGCCCGTCAGTTCCGGGGTGGCGCGGCTGCTGAAGGCGGAAAAGCGCAGGATCACGGGCTGGCCGATGTGGATCTGGTCGACATGGATCGGCGCGACCCGGACGCCGATGATCAGGGGGCGATCTTGGGGCACGATGAACAGCACCGGCTCGGCCGGACGGATCACGGCGTCTTCGCCAAAGACCTGCATCGCATGCACGGCGCCCGATACCGGTGCGCGGATGACCAGCCGGTCAAGCTGTTGGCGCAGGGCACGGCGGCGCTCGGCAAGCTCGAGTTCGCGCCCCTCGAGCGTGCTCAGGTCTTCTGAGGCATCCTCGCGGCGCTGGGCCTCTATGCGGGTGATTTCGATCTCGATTTCGGTGATACGCCCCTCGGCCTGGGCCCCTGTCGCGGTGACCTCGCCCAGCGTGCCGACCAGCCGGGCCTGTTCGCGGCGCAGCGCCAGAACCTGCGAGGCCTGTGTCAGCCCCTTTTCGAGAAGGGCTTGCTGGCTGACCAGTTCCTCGGCGATCAGCCGGGCCTGTTCCTCCAGCGCCTCTCTCTGCGCCGCGATGCCGCCGATCTGGCTGGCGATCTGGGCGGCGCGTTTTTCCAGTTGCTCGACCGAGGACCACAGGTTGTCGCGCCGTTGCCGAAACAGCCGGCGATTGCCCTCGAGCATCGCTGCCACGTCGGGGTTGGTCTCGGCCAGGCTCAGCAATTCCGGCGCAAACGAGATGTCGCGCGCCTCGTCGCGTTCCGCCTCGAGCCGCCCGCGCCGGGCCATGAGTTCGAACAGTTGGCTTTCGACGATGGTCAGTTCAGAGGCGACATCCTCGGCGTCGAGCCGGATCAGCACCTGGCCTTTCCTAACGCGGTCCCCCTCGTGAACCTCGATGCTGGCGACCACGCCGCCGTCGAGGTGCTGCACGACCTGGCGGTTCTGCTCGACCTCGATCGCGCCGGGGGCGACGATGGCGCCCGAGATGCGGGTGGTGGTGGCCCAGGTGCCAAAGCCGCAGACCAGCACCAGGATCGCGACCAGCCCGAGGATGAGCGGCCTGCGCGCCGACCAGGCCGGCTGTGGTGTCGGCGCGCTCATGTCACGCCTCCCGCTTGGCCGCCGGCCCGCGCCACTTGCAAATGACGCGCGTTCTGGACGGTGCGTGCCAGCACCTCGTCGCGCGGGCCGAACGCCTTGACGGTGCCCTGCGCCAGCACCAGAAGCCGGTCGCATTCGGCGATTGCGGCGGGACGATGCGCCATGATCAGAACCGCACCGCCGGCGGCCTTGATCGCCCGGATCGCGGCGTTCAAGGCTGTGCCGCCGTCATTGTCGAGGTTCGAGTTCGGCTCATCCAGCACCAGCACCACCGGGTCGCCATACATTGCCCGGGCAAGGCCGACACGTTGCATCTGGCCGCCCGACAGCAACCCGCCTCCGGCACTGATGCGGGTGTTGTAGCCGTCCGGCAGGGCCAGGATCAGCGCATGCGCGGCGGCATTGCGCGCAGCGGTCACGACCGCGGTGTCGTCGGGTTCCTCGGCAAGCCCCGCGATGTTCTCGGCGATGGTGCCGTCGAACATCTGCACGCGCTGCGGCAGATAGCCTATGTGCTGGCCCAGCACGTCCGGGTCGAACTGGTCGAGCGCCGCGCCGTCAAGGCGGATCTTGCCGCCAGCCGGGCGCCAGACCCCGGTGATCGCGCGTGCCAGCGTCGATTTCCCCGCGCCCGAGGAGCCGATCACGCCAAGCGCCTCGCCCGGTCTGACCTCGAAACTGACGCCGCGCAACGCCGGCTGCGCCTGGCCCGGCGGCACCACGGTAAGACCCTCGGCGACCAGGTGCGCCCGTGGCCGGGGCAGCGCGACGCGCGGCGCATCGGGCGGCACGCTGCCAAGCAGCCGAACCAACCCTTGCCAGCCGTGGCGGGCGCGTTGGACAAGCTGCCACTGACCGATCGCGAGGTCGATCGGCGCCAGTGCGCGGCCAAGCAGGATCGACGCCGCGATCATCGCACCGGCCGTCAATTCGCCCTGCAGCACCAGGTAAGTGCCCAGCCCCAGCATCGCCGATTGCAGGAACAGCCGAAGGGTGCGCGACAGGGTCGAGAACCGCCCGGCCCGGTCCGAGGACAGGATGGTGTCGGCCAATGCCATTTGCCGGGCCGCCTTCCAGCGCCGGAAAGCGTTTTCCGACATGCCAAGGGCGCGCACCATCTCGGCCTCGGCGCGCAGGTGTTCGGCGGTGTGATCGGCCCGTGCCATCGCGGCATTGGCGCTTTGAACCGGGGCGGCGGTCAGGCTCTGGTTAAGGGCGCTGATCGCCACCAGAACCGCCCCGCCTGCCAGCGCCAGCACCCCGAGCCAGGGGTGAAAGACTAGGATTCCGGCCAGGAAGACCGGGGTGAACGGCAGGTCGAACACCGCTGTGAACACCGGCGACGACAGCAACCGCTGCACCGATTCGAGGTCGCGCAGAGCATTGCCGTGCCGCCCGGACCCGGTGGGGTCGTCCGCATCGCGGCGCAGCATGGCGCAGAACACCCGCCGGTCCAGCCCGGCCTGAAAGCGTGCGCCGATCCGTGCCAGAATGCGGCCGCGGGCATAGTCGAGCACCCCCATCACCGCGAACAGGAACGCCATCAGGATGAACAGCGCCAGCAGCGTTTCCTCGGACCGGCTGCCCAGCACCCGGTCATAGACCTGCAGCATGAAGAGCGGCCCGGTCAGCATCAGGATATTGACGAACACCGAGAACAGCGCGACCGCGGCAAACAGCCCGCGCACCGCCCCGCGATGCGTGCGCAATTCCTGGCTGCCCTGTTCTTCCACCCGGGTCATCTGGCCCCTGTCCCCCGCTTGACACTGATTGCCGGGCAGAATGCACCATCCACCCTACGCAATGGTTAAAAGCTCAGGGGGCGGGCAGCGTTTCTTGCGATCAGTTGTCGATGCCGAGGATGGTGCGCAGCACGCCCAACAGGCTGTCGGGGGCAGGTGCGGGCGACCTTACCCGGCCACCGTCGTTGCCTGGCCAACCGTTCGGCCCGCCAGTGCCTTCAGAGACCACGGGCGGTGCATCGGGCTTGATCATCGGCAGCGGGCGCGGCGGCAGGTCCTTGTGCACCCGCACCATCGTCTCGCGCCAGATCTCGGCAGGAAGCCCGCCGCCGGTGGTGCCTTTCAGGGGCGTGTTGTCGTCATAGCCCATCCAGACGCCGGCAACGTAGTCGGCGGTGAAGCCCAGGAACCAGGCGTCGCGCGCGGCGGTGGTGGTGCCGGTCTTGCCGGCGGCCTCGCGGTCCGGCAGGTTGGCGCGCTGCCCACTGCCACGCAGCATCACCTGGTGCATCATGTAGATCAGTTGTTCGGCGGCGGCGGGTGTGATCACCCTCTCGCCGATGCCGCCTTCCTGCTCCATCAACGGTGCGTCGTCGCCCAGCAGGCGCAATTCCACCAGCCCGTAGGGCGTCACCGACGAGCCGCCGTTGAGGATGCCGGCATAGGCGCCGGTCATCTCCAGCAGGGTCGACTCCGATGCGCCCAGCGCCAGCGCCGGCCCCAACGCGAGATCGCTTTCGATCCCGAACATCCCGGCGACGGTGCGCACGTTCTCGCGCCCGACCGCCTCGGACAGTTTCACCGCCGGAATGTTCAGTGAATTGGCCAGCGCGTCGGTCAGTGTCACCCAGCCACGAAAATCGTTGGTGTAGTTGGTCGGGCTCCACGGCCCCGAACCGGGAATGTCGATGGTGATCGGCGCATCCTCGATGATGCTGTCATAGCGCCAGCCGAGATCGAGCGCCGCCGCATAGACGAAGGGTTTGAACGCCGATCCGGTCTGCCGCATCGCCATCGTCGCGCGGTTGAAGGCGCCGGTCACCTGGGTCTTGCGCCCGCCGACCATGGCACGCACCGCCCCGTCCGAACTCATCACGACAATTGCCGCCTGGGCCTTGGACTCCGGGCTGACCTTGTTCTCGAACACCCAGGCCAGCGCCTCTTCGGCGGCTTTCTGGATCTTCTGGTCGAAGGTGGTGCGGATGAACACGTCTTCGGTGGTGTCGCGGGTCAGGAACGACGGGCCGGTATTCATCATCCAGTCGGCGAAGTAGCCGCCCGCGCGCGCCTCGGCGGCCTCGGACAACTCGGCAGGGGCGTTGCGGGCGCGCTCGGCCTCGGCGGCGGTCAGATAGCCCTGTTCCTCCATCAGCTTGATCACGGTCAACGCCCGCTCCCAGCTTCGGTCGAGGTCGTTGGTCGGGGCATAGCGGGTCGGCGCGGTCAGCGCACCGGCCAGAACCGCCGCCTCCGAGGTGTCCACCTCGGAGGCCGGTTTTCCGAAATAGCGCTGGCTTGCCGCCTCGAAGCCGTAGGCCCCCGAGCCGAGGAAGGCGCGGTTGAGGTAGATCGTGAGAATCTCGTCCTTGGAGAACCGTGTCTCGAGCGCCATCGCATAGACGGCCTCCTTGACCTTGCGCCACAGGCTCGATTCGCGGCAATCGGCCTCGTATTCGGCTTCGGTCATGCCGCTGGCGGGGTCGTAGGGCACCCCGAGACAGACCAGTTTCGCGGTCTGCTGGGTGATGGTCGAGCCGCCGTGACCCGAGAGCGGGCCGCGCCCTTCGGACAGGTTGATGCGGATGGCCCCGGCGATGCCGCGCGGGCTGACGCCGAAATGCCGATAGAACCGCTTGTCCTCGGTCGCTACGACCGCGTTTTTCAGTACCTCCGACACGTTCTCGACGGTGATCAACCCGCCGAACTGTTCGCCGCGCCAGGCGAAAACCTCGCCGTTGCGGTCCAGCAGCGTGACCGAGCCGCGCGCGCGTCCGTCGACCAGCTTGTCGAGCGGCGGCATCGACGCGGTGTAATAGAGAATACCGGCCCCCAACAGCAGTGCCGCGGCGACCGCGGCGGTCAGAGACAGCTTGAACACCACCCGCCACATCCAGCGGACAAGCGCCAGCGGCAACGCGATCAGCCAATGCCGCCTGCGTCTGGGCGGCTTTGGCGGACGGGGGCTGCGCCGCTTGGGTTTCCTAGTCTCGGCCGTCTTGCGCGCCGGGCGTGCATACCTCTTGTCCGCGACCAGCGGCGGGCGCCGGGAACCGTTCTTTGCCATCGTTGTCCTTCTGGGCCTGCTCTTTCGGCCCCGAACTTAACGAAGCGGCGGGCCGATGACGAGAGCGAAGGCACGCCGGGGCGGCCTGTGCCGTTCACGATCTGCACGGAAATTGGGCAAGGCGGTGCGCAGATGCAGAAAATTCGGGTGACTGCCGGGTTTGGGCTTGCGCATACCCCGATGTCCCTTGCCGCACCGCAGCGCAGACCGCTTGGCTGAGGTCATGCCGAATGCCGCGCAGGCAGGGCCAGAAAGGGACCGACAGACATGCAGCCGAAACCCATGCTTTTCTCCGCGCTCACCACGGCGCTCGCGCCGACGATATCGCTGGCACAAACAGCGGAGGCGATGCCGCCCGCCGACGAGATTGGCTATATCTTCAACACTTTCATGTTTCTCGTGACCGGGTTTCTGGTGTTCTGGATGGCGGCGGGCTTCTCGATGCTCGAGGCCGGGCTGGTGCGCTCGAAGAACGTGGCGATGCAGCTGACCAAGAACATCGCGCTCTTTTCCATCGCGGCGATCATGTTTCACCTGGTCGGCTACAACCTGCTCTACCCGGGCGAGGGCTGGACGATCTCCGGCGTTCTGGGGGCATTCGCGCCCGCCGTGCTGGAGCCGGTCGGAGGATCGGCGCAGACCGACCTCAGCTATGCCTCGGTCGGGTCCGACTTTTTCTTTCAGATGATGTTCTGCGCCACCACCGCGTCGATTGTCTCGGGCGCGCTGGCCGAGCGGATCAGGTTGTGGCCGTTCCTGATCTTCACGCTGGTGCTGACCGGGTTGATCTATCCGGTCGAGGCATCGTGGAAATGGGGCGGCGGGTTTCTGGACACGGTGTTCGGGTTCCAGGACTTCGCCGGGTCCACGCTGGTGCATTCGGCCGGTGGCTGGGCGGCACTGGCGGGGGCGCTGATCCTTGGGCCCAGGCTGGGGAAATACGGACCCGGCGGCAAGGTCAACGCCCTGCCCGGGTCGAACCTGACGCTCGCGACGCTGGGCACCTTCATCCTGTGGCTGGGCTGGTTCGGGTTCAACGGCGGCTCGCAGCTTTACATGAACAGCGCCGGCAACGTCGCCGACATCAGCCGGATCTTCGCCAACACCAACGCCGGCGCTGCGGGGGGCGCACTGGCCGCGCTGGGGCTGACGCAGCTTCTCTACCGCAAGATCGACCTGACCATGGTGCTGAACGGGGCGCTGGCGGGGCTGGTGTCGATCACCGCAGAACCGCTGGCGCCGTCGCTCGGCATGGCCGCGCAGATCGGGGCGCTTGGCGGGGTGATCGTGGTGATCGCCGTGCCGCTGCTGGACCGGCTCAGGATCGACGACGTGGTGGGCGCGATCCCGGTGCATCTTGTCGCCGGCATCTGGGGCACGCTCGCGGTGCTGTTTTCCAACGACGAAGCCACACTGGTAGGACAGGTGGTTCCGATCCTGATCGTCGGCGCGTTCGTCTTTTCCGTCTCGGGCGCGGTCTGGCTGATCCTGAAGGCGACGCTGGGATTGCGCGTCGATGCCGAGGCCGAGGCCAAGGGGCTGGACCGGGCCGAGCTCGGGATGGAGGCCTATCCCGAGTTCACCAACGGGTGAGGGCTGGGGGCGCTGCCCCCAACGGTCGGTTTGCGGGGCAAACCGACCTCCCCCCGAGGTATTTCGGAAACAAAGAAGCAGGTCGGGGTCGTCAGACCCCGGCGTCGATGATCGCGTCCGCCAGCAGGTCGACCGTCTTGCTGTTCAGCCCGGCGATGTTCATGCGCGAATCACCGATCATGTAGATGCCGTGCTTTTCGCGTATGTGTTCGACCTGTTCGGGGGTCGCGCCAAGGCGCGAGAACATGCCGCGGTGCTGGGCGATAAAGCCGAAGCGGTCCGATCCGCTGCGTGCGCGCAGGGCCTCGGCCAGTTGCGTGCGCAGGCCGAGCATTCCGGTGCGGATCTCTTCCAGTTCCGCCGTCCACTCGGCGCGCAGGGCCTCGTTCTCGAGAATCATCATCACCAGCCGCGCGCCGTGATCGGGCGGGAATGAGAAGTTCTGGCGGTTGAGATGGGTCAGGTTGGCCTGGGTAACACCGCGCGATTTCGCGTCCGGCGTGACTGCCATCAACAGCCCGGTGCGTTCGCGGTAGACGCCGAAGTTCTTGGAACACGACGCCGCGATCAGCGCGCCCGGCAGGCGCTCGCAGATCAACCGCGTGCCGGCGGCGTCGGCCTCGAGCCCGTCGCCGAAACCCTGGTAGGCGATGTCGATGAACGGTGTCGCGCCCTTCTCGCCGATCAGGGTGGCGACCTCGTCCCATTGCGGCAGGGTCAGGTTGGCGCCGGTGGGGTTGTGGCAGCAGCCGTGCAAGAGCACCACGTCGCCGGGTTTCACCCCCGCCAGGTCTTCCATCATGCCCGCGAAATCGACGCCGCGCGTTTCATCGTCGAAATAGCGATACTCGGCGATGGCCAGCTTCAGGTGCCGGATGATCGAGGGGTGGTTGGGCCAGGTCGGGGCGGAAACCCAGATCGTCGCCTCGGGCGTCGCCATCTTGACCAGTTCGAGCGCCTGGTGGATCGCGCCGGTGCCGCCCGGTTGCGCGGCATAGGCGAGGCGGTCGTCGGGGACGGTGTCGCCCAGCACAAGACCGGACAGGGCACGACCGAAGGCGGGATCGCCCGCCAGCCCGGTATAGGCCTTGGTGGTCTCGATCTCCCAAAGCTGCTTTTCGGCCTCTTTTACCGCGCGCATCACCGGGGTGTTGCCGGTGGCATCCTTGTAGACGCCGACGCCGAGGTCGATCTTGTTCTCGCGCGGATCGGCCCGGTACTGCTGCATCAGGGCCATGATCTTGTCTTCGGGCTGCGGCTTGAGATGTTCGAACATGGCGGTCAGTCTCCGGTTGCGATCTTGAGATCGTTGTACATGCCCCATTCCGCCCACGACCCGTCATAGACGGCATGGCGGGGGTGGCCGAGGCGGGTCAGGGCGAGGTCGAGGATGCAGGCGGTCACGCCCGAGCCGCAGGTCGAGATCACGGGCTTTGCCAGGTCGATCCCGGCGGCCTCGAAGGCGGCCTTGAGCTCTTCGGGCGATTTCATCGTGCCGTCTTCGTTCAGGAGGTCGCCGTAGGGCAGGTTGCGCGAATTCGGGATATGGCCCTTGCGCAGCCCCTCGCGCGGCTCCGGTTCTTCGCCGCGGAAACGCCCGGCAGAGCGGGCGTCGACGATCTGCCAGTCGCCAAGCTTGGAGGCCGCGGCCACCTGCGTCACGTCCTTGACCAGGTCGGACTGGCGGCTGACCGTCATGTGCCGATCGCGCACGATCGGCGGCATGTCCTCGGTCGCACGGCCTTCGGCGACCCATTTCGGCAGACCCCCGTCCAGCACCGCGATGTCCATCTTGCCCATCAGGCGAAACAGCCACCAGACCCGCGCCGCCGACATGAGCCCGGCGCCGTCATAGACCACCACCTGATGCCCGTCGCCGATGCCCATGGCGCGCATCCGGCTCATGAACTTGTCGACCGGCGGCACCATGTGCGGCAGGTCCGATCGCAGATCGGCAATCTCGTCGATGTCGAAAAAACGCGCGCCGGGGATATGGGCCGCCTCGTATTCCGCCCTCGGGTCGCGGCCATTGTCGGGCAGATACCATGACGCGTCGATCAGTCGAAGGTCGGGGTCGGCCAGGTGCCGGGCCAGCCAGTCGGTCGAGACCAGAGTTTTCGGATCGCTGTGCGGCATCGGCGCCCCCATCATGTGTCCGTCACTGCCTACAAAGCAGGGGGGCGACGTGCAAGGGGCGTCAGGCGCGCGGGGTTTGCGCGGCGATGCGCAGCGCACGTTCCAGCGCATCGCGAAACCGGGCGCGGTCGGCCTTGGAGAAGGGTCGCCCGCCGCCCTGCCGGAACGGGTCGCTGGCGCGCAGGTCGGCCATCAGGTCGCGGCTGGCAAGCTGGTTGCCGATGTTGGCGGGGGTGAACGCCTCGCCGTTGTGGCGAATCACCTGCGCGCCCGCGGCCACGCATTTGGCGGCCAGCGGCACGTCGCCGGTGACAACCACATCGCCCGGCCCTGCGCGCTCGGCGATCCAGATGTCGGCAACGTCCGGCCCGTCGGGGACATAGACCATTTCGACCAGCGGATTGGCCGAGGGGCGCAAGCCGCCGTTCGACACCACCGCCACGCGCACCTTGTGACGGGTGGCGATCTGTTCGACCTCGGCCTTGACCGGGCAGGCATCGGCATCGACGTAGATCACAGGCTCACCCAGGCAATCACCGCCGAAACGGTCAGGATCGACACCGCCGTCGACACCAGGATCGAGGCGGAGACCCGTTGCGGCGCGACGCCGTAATGTTGCGCCAGGATATAGACGTTGCCGGCCACCGGCAGCGCGGCTGCGGCGATCATCACGCTGGCCGCGAACGGCTCGACCGGGAAGACCAAGAGCGCCATTACCGCCACCGCCGCCGGGTGCAGCACCAGTTTCGCGGTCGAGAGCCAGGCGGCGACCGACAGCCGCTCGGCCGATTTGGTCGCCAGCGACGCACCGATGGCAAAAAGCGCGCCGGGCGTGGCGGCGGCGCCGAGGATGACCATGAACTGGTTGACCGGGCCGGGCAGCGGCATGCCGGTGGCCGACCATGTGAACCCCAACACGATGGACACGATCATCGGGTTGGTCATCAGCCCCTTGCCGATCGTGACCAGCGCCCGCGGCGAGATCCGCCCGTCGCGGTGCCCGGTGATCAGGATCACGATCAGGCTGCCGAACACCACCAGATCGACCGCCAGCACCATCATCACCGGGCCAATCGCCGCCTCGCCCATCAGCATGGCCAGAAGCGGGATGCCGAGAAAGCCGGAATTGCCGATCACGCCGCATTGCGCCTCGACCGCCGCTTCCTCGATGCCGCGCCCCCGGATCAGCGCAACCGCGGTGACCAGCAGGTAGACCGCGCCGGTGCCGGCCAGGTAGGCCCAGACGAAGGACCAGTCGAACACATCGCCCAGTTGCAGGTTGGCAGAGAACCGAAACAGCATCGCCGACAGCGCGAAATAGAACACGAACCGGGTCAGCGCCGCCGTTGCCGACGGGCTGAAAAACCCCGTGCGCCCGGCGCCATAGCCAAGGCCGATCAGGGCGAAAAACGGAGCGGTCTGGGTCAACACGGCAAACATGGCCGCCGCCTAGCACGGCGGCGGGACAAGAGCCATGGGCAAGGCGGCGTGCGGTTTCAGCCGCCGCCGATCAGCACACCGGCCGCGAACACCAGCGCGCCGCCCAGAACAACCTGGAACGTGGCGCGCATGAACGGTGTCTGCATATAGCGGTTCTGAATCCAGACGATCGCCCACAACTCGACGAAAACCACGATCATCGCGATGGTGGTGGCGGTCCAGAAATCCGTGATCAGGTAGGGCAGGGCGTGACCCAGACCGCCCAGCGTGGTCATCACCCCCGAGGCGGCGCCGCGTTTCACCGGGCTGCCGCGCCCCGAAAGCTCGCCATCGTCCGACGCGGCCTCGGTGAAGCCCATCGAGATACCGGCGCCGATGCTGGCGGCGAGGCCGACCAGGAAGGTCGTGTGGGTGTCCTGGGTCGCGAAGGCGGTGGCGAAGATCGGCGCCAGCGTCGAGACCGACCCGTCCATCAGCCCGGCCAGACCGGGCTGCACCCAGGTCAACACGAACTGGCGATGCGCGGCGCGGTCTTCGGACGACCGGGCATCGTCGCCGAGATGCTCGGCCTCGAGCTCTCCGGCCATCTCGGTGTGTCCGGCCTCGGCGGCGGCAAGGTCGCCCAACAGCTTGCGGGTGTCGGCATCGGTCGACCGGTCGGCGGCCTTGCGATAGAATTTCTCGGCCTGGCGCTCCATCTCGCTGGCCTCGGCGCGCATCCGCTCCAGCCCCAGGTTCTCGATCAGCCAGACCGGGTTGCGGGCGTAGAAGCCCGAGACATGCTCGCGCCGGATCAGCGGGATGACATCGCCGAACCGACGCTTGTGCGCCTCGATCAGGAGGCGGCGATGCTCGTCCTCTTCAAGCGCCATCTCCTCGAACACTTTGGCCGACGCGGGAAAATCCGTGCGCAGCCGTTCGGCATATTGCCGGTAGATGCGCGCGTCGTCCTCTTCGTTCGAGATCGCGAGCGCGAGGACTTCCTGTTCGCTCAGATCAGAGAACCTGCGCCGTCCGCTGGTGATTCCGGGGATCATCTGAAACCTCTTGTTTGGAATTGTTCCAAACTAGCCGAATTGCAGCCAGGTTCAAGCCGTGCGTTTCTCGAACGCGAGGGGACGAAATCATTTCGTTTCCAGAGACGCAACGTGAGACCCCGATTTCAATTCAAACAAGTCCTTTTCATCAAGAACCCAAACCCGTTGAAAGCGGGTATTTCGCGGAATCGCTCCATCCAGCCAACTTAATACGTTCTGCGCATCTTCGAATAGCGTCGCGCTGGTGTTCAAATACATCAAGAGCGCGTCAGTAGCCGGGCTGCATTGCGCTATCTTTCTTGTATGTGCAGACCGAACTGCTGTGTGCGCCATTTGAGATCGGCCCGGCGTATCGATGTCCATTCCTCTTACTATCAATTCTTTGGAGGTTCGGGCGTCGCGGGCCTCTTGTGTCCATTGCGCCTGTTCCTCCGGGTCGACCGCCTCTGTGACTTCTATTCCCAATCGAGCCTGGCCCGCGGAGAAGAAGAAATCCGGGTTCTCACCCTCTTGAACGATTATGGGGAACTCAAATTCGCCAGTTGGCACGATTGCGCGCAAGAACCTGTTGAAAACCCAGCGCTCCAGTTCCTTTTGATGCCCGCGCGCGTCCAGTCTGTCGGGTGCCAGCTTACCCCATGATGTCAACTCTTGCCGAAGGTCTTCATGACGATCGGCTCTCAGAGTCGTTTTGTAACCCACCTCAGTCCAGCCGCCGCACAAGCACGTGGTTGCCCTCGCGCTTGGTCTCGAAGCGCTTCAATTCGCGGATCAGGTCCGACAGCTTGGCCTTGCCATAGCTGCGCGTGTCGAAGTCGCGGTGGTCGGCCTGGATCGACTGGCCGATCTGGCCGAGCTGATACCACTCGCCCTCCTGGTCTATTTTTTCCATCGCCGCCAGGATCAGTGGCATCGCCTCTTGCGGCGCGCGTTTCGTGGGCTTGGCGGCGGTCTCTTCGGGGCGGGTTTCGGTGATGTTCTCGATCATCACGAACCGGGTGCAGACGTTCTTGAGGCTCTCGGGCGTCTTGCTCTCGCCGATCCCGATCACGTCCAGTCCCTGTTCGCGGATGCGGTTGGCGAGCGCGGTGAAATCGCTGTCGGAACTGACCAGAACGAAGCCGTTGAACCGGCCGGTATGCAAAAGGTCCATCGCGTCGATCACCAGCCCGATGTCGGTGGCGTTCTTGCCCTTGGTATTGGCCGATTCCTGGTGCGCGACCAAGCCCAGCGCCTGCACCTTCTTGGCCCAGGCGTTCATGCCCGACGACGACCAGTCGCCATAGACCCGCCGCAGCGCCGGTTCCCCATAGGTCGTGATCTCGCTCAGGATCGCCTCGGCGTGTTTTGCCGCGATGTTGTCGCCGTCGATCAGGACCGCCAGAAGTTTGGTGCCGTCGTTTGCCATGTGCTACCTTTCCAGAAAACGCCGGCCGGGCCGGTGCCGCCACCTTGGCCCGCGGCGGGGCCAAGGTAAACCACCCGCGGAGTCTTGCCGGTGCCCGGCGCGCGTCTTGCCCGGGCAGTCCGTCTGCGGCTTCATGGCTTTGGTCAAAAGGAGGGAGTCATGCGAAATTTCCTTGTCATTCTGTCCCTGCTCGCCGTGGCGGGTTGCGAAAACGCCAGCATCGGGACAAAGACCTGCCCGGCTGCGGACCTGCAGCATCTGATCGGAGCGCCACAGGGGGCGCTTGACCCGGTCGGGTATGATCCGACGCGCATCGCCGGGCCCGACGATGTGGTGACGATGGACTACAATCCCCAAAGGCTCGATGTGCGGGTGGATGCCGGGGGCAGGATCGTGTCGATAACCTGCGGCTGATGCGTCGGGAGATGCTGCGCTCTCGACTCTTTCGGGCCGGTATGAGAACATAGTGCGAACATCAGCAGTTCTGCCAGCCCATGCCCCGGAAGCGATATCTCAGCCTGTGGTTTCCCCGCCTTGCCGCCGAACGGCTGTTGCGGCAGGATCGTGGCGCGTCGCCGGGGCCGCTGGCGGTGGTTGCCGACCGGCGCGGCGCGCAGGTGCTGGCCTCGCTCTCGGCCGAGGCCGAGGCCCTGGGGCTGACGCTGGGCCAGCCGCTGCGCGATGCCCGCGCGATCTGTCCCGACCTGGTGTCGCAGCCCGAGAACCCGGTGGCCGAGGCGGCGTTTCTGACCACGCTCCGGCGCTGGGCGGGCAGGTTCACGCCCTGGGTCTCGGAGGAGCCGCCGGCGGCGCTGGTCCTCGACATCACCGGCTGTGCGCATCTGTTCGGCGGCGAAGACGGGCTGGTGGCCGAGGTCGAGCGCGATTGCGCCCGGCTGGGGCTGAGCCTGCGGCTGGGGCTGGCCGATACCGTCGGCGCGGCCTGGGCGCTGGCCCGGTTCGCGGCCGGACCCGCGGCTGTGACCCATGCCGGCGATGCGATCGACCAGGAGGCGCGCGCCACCCGATCGCGCGCGGCCAAACGGCGGCACTGGACCCGCGGCGGCCAGCCGCCGCGCCCGCTGCCCGCAGCCAGTGCGGCCCGCATCGCCCCGGTGGGTGGCAGCCGCAGCGCCATCGCGCCCTTGCCGGTGGCGGCGTTGCGCCTGCCGGGCGAGACCGTCGAGGCGCTGACCCGGCTGGGGCTTCGGCGCATCGACGACATTCTCGGCACGCCGCGCGCCGGGCTGGCCCGGCGGTTCGGCACCGGGCTGGTGCGCCGGCTGGATCAGGCGCTTGGGGTCGAGCCCGAGCCGGTTTCGCCGGCCCGCCCGTCGGTGCGTTTTGCCGTGCGCCTTGGCCTGCCCGAGCCGATCGGGCTGGCCGAGGACATCACCGCCGCGCTCGACCGGCTGTTGCCGGAGCTGGCCGAGCGCCTGGCCCGCGCCGGACGCGGTGCGCGCCGGGTGCGCATCGAGTTCAGCCGCGCCGACCACACCATGCAGGCGTTGGAGGTCGGGCTGGCCCGCCCCAGCGCCGCCGCCGAACGCATCCGCCCGCTCTTGATGATGAAGCTGGGCGAGGTCGAGCCGGGCTTTGGCATCGACCAGCTGCGCCTGTCGGCGCCGCTGCACGAACCGGTGCATCCCGAGCAGCATCGCGGCCATGTCGAGGCCGGGCGGCGGGCGGATATACCGGGCGACAGCCGCGAGGTCGAGGACCTGATGGGCCGGATCGGCGCCCGGCTGGGGCTTGAGGCGCTGACCCGGCTGCATCCGGCCGAAAGCCATGTTCCCGAGAAAGCCGCGCTGGTGATGGCCGCGGCCTTCGCGCCACCGGCCCGGGACTGGGTTGCCGGGGCCGAGCGTCCGCTGAGACTGTGGCCGCCGGAGCCGGTGACCATGCCCGACCGGCCGGACCCGGCGGACAGCTTTCGCTGGCGCGGCCGCGATCACGAGGTGGTGGCGCGCCGTGGCCCTGAACGGATCTCGCCGGAATGGTGGCTGGACGAACCCGGCTGGCGCTCGGGCCAGCGCGACTACTGGCGGGTGACGACGCACCGGGGCGAGCGGCTGTGGCTCTATTTTGCCCATGGCGCGGCCCTGTCGGCCGGCTGGTTCTGCCACGGCATGTTTGCCTGAAGGGGGCTGTCAAACGGAGCGCCTGCGGCGCGCACGACAGCAAGACGGGGGTTCCACCCCCGAAACCCCCGGAGTGTATCGGCCAAGATGAAGACAGGATCGCCTGTCGCGGTCCGGGGGTCTGGTGCGATGATCGGGAAAGAAAAATCCCCGGTGCCGCGAACTGGGTGGGGGCTGTTAAGTGCGGCACCGGGGTCGGGTCACCGACCCGATAACAAGGCGATCATCCCGGGCAACAGCGGCGGGACAAAGAAGGAAACGGGGAAACTTCGGGGCGATACGGTGTTCAATTTGGCACCGGGACACGCGGGGATTGATTTGCGCGCCGGTTGGCCCCATCCTCAGATCATGAACATGCAGGCCCCGACCCCTTTTCCCCGAAAACATGCCGATGATCGGGTCGCTTTCGACCGGCGAGAGCTTGGCGCGATCCTCGGGCTGTATGGCCGGATGGTGGCAGCCGGAGAATGGCGCGATTACGGCATGAGTTTTCTAAAGGATGTCGCCGTGTTCTCGGTGTTCCGGCGCACCGCCGAGCATCCGATCTACCGGATCGAGAAGCGGCCCAAGCTGCGCGGGCGGCAGGGGCAATATGCGGTGATCGGCATGGATGGGCGCATCCTGAAACGCGGGCACGACCTCGGCGCGGTTCTGCGCGTGTTCGACCGCAAGTTCATCCGCGCGGTGGAGTGATCCGCCGCCGGGCGATGATCGGCCCGTCGCCCTGTGCCGCGATCCGCGCGGCGGCGGCCTCTATGCCTTCCTGAACGACCGCCATCCGGTGCGCGCTGGCATGGATCATCACCTGCTCGTCCAGTGCCATCGCGACGTGACCTTTCCAGAAAATCAGATCGCCACGCCGGGTGGGGCCGGTGGCCGCCTCGCCCAGCGTGATCTGCTGATCGCTGTCACGCGGGCAGGCGATGCCGCAGGCGATCAGCGCCGCTTGCACCAGGCCGGAGCAATCGATGCCGAAGCCGCTGTCGCCGCCCCAATGGTAAGGCGTGCCGAGAAACCGCTCCGCCACCGCCACCGGGTCGGGTTCGTGCTGGTCGAGCGGGCGCAGATGCGCCAGCGGAAGGTAGCCGCCGGTCGTTGTCTTGTGCGCGTCGCGGTCGTCGAAGGTGAAAGGGATCAGCACCGAGGCGAAGTCATCGACGGACTCCAGCACCTCGACACGGGTGCCGAAGGACAGCGGCAGGGGTTCGTCGGCGTTCCTGATGCGGGGATGGTCGATGAGAAGCGATTGCCGCGCGGCGATCACGTGGGTCGCGGTGACGGTCGGCTCCACCAGTGCCGCGCGCACGACATAGCCGACATAGCCGTCGCGGGCGCATTGACCGAAGGCCCAGGTGCCGTCGTCCTCGAGCATGTCGAAGGTCTCGCCCAGGATCAGCTCTTTCTGGCGCGGTGCGCCGATGTCATGGGGCTGGGCGCGCAGCGGCGTGGTCACATGCCCGACCGTCATCGGTGTAGGCGTGACGTAGCGGTCGGCCTCGACGGTGCCGCGCAGCGCCTCATTCGCGACACGGCCGTTTGCCGGGACCAGGCGCGGATCGCTCACGATGGCAGCAGGTCGGGCAGGGCGGCCAGAAGCGCGCGTGCGCCCTGGCCGACGCCGCCCTTGGGCCGGGCGGGCGCGTCCTTGGGCTGCCAGCCGTAGATGTCGAAATGCATGTAGCGTGGCGTGTCGGTGACGAAGCGGCGCAGGAACAGGGCGGCGGTAATCGAACCGGCCATGCCGCCGGACGGCGCGTTGTCGAGGTCGGCGATGCCGGGTTCGATCAGCGCGTCGTAGGGGGGCCAGAACGGCATCTCCCAGACCGGATCGGCGACCCGGGCGGCGGCGGATTTCACGGCAGTCGCGTCTGTCTCATCGGTCGAATAGAACGGCGCGAGATCGGGGCCGACCGCGACCCGTGCCGCCCCGGTCAGCGTGGCCATCGACACCACCAGGTCGGGCGTTTCCTCATCCGCCAGCGCCAGCGCGTCGGCCAGAACCAACCGCCCCTCGGCATCGGTGTTGTTGATCTCGACCGTCAGCCCCTTGCGGCTGGTCAGGATGTCGCTGGGCCGGAAGGCATTGCCGCTGACGGCGTTCTCCACCGCCGGGATCAACACCCGGAGCCGCAGCCCGAGGCCCAGCGCCATGATCATCCGCGCCAGCCCCAGCACGGTCGCCGCGCCGCCCATGTCCTTTTTCATCAGCCCCATCGAGGCCGCGGGCTTCAGGTTCAGCCCGCCGGTGTCGAAACACACCCCCTTGCCGACGAGTGTGAGTGTCGGCCCGGTGTCGCCCCAGCGCAGGTCGATCAGGCGCGGCGTGCGGGTTGAAGCGCGGCCGACCGCGTGGATCATCGGCAGATTCTCGGACAGGAGCGCCTCGCCGGTGATGACCGAGACGGTGGCACCGAAGTCTTCGGCCAGCGCGCGGGCGGCGGCTTCAAGTTCGTCCGGCCCCATGTCGGACGATGGCGTGTTGATCAGGTCGCGGGTCAGCGCCTCGCCCGCGGCGATCGCCTCGAGCCGCGCTGGAACGACGCCAGCCGGTGCGACAAGCTGTGCCTTCGGCGCCGGTGCGTCGTGGTAGCGGGTGAAGCGGTAGCCGGCCAGAAGCCAGCCAAGCGCCGCCTCCTCCAGCGCCGGACCGTCAAGGTCGGACACCAGGTGGAAGGTTGCCTTGGGCAGCTTGGCGCGGGCCGCCGCCAGGCCGAACCGGCTGCGGCGGCGCGCGGTGTCGTCGCCGTGGCCGATCAGGCCAAGTGCATGGTCGCCGGCATGGCCGGGCACCATCAGCACGTCGCCCAGCCCGGCGTCAAATCCGCTGGCCTCGACCCAGGCGCGCTGGGCCGGGTCGAGCCGGTCGACAACCGCCGCCAGCCCCCCCTTTTCGACGAGGAAGAGCGGCAGGGAATCGTCGGTAGCGGCGGCGAAGGTCAGGGGCATGGCGGTCCGGTCCAGGTTTGCGTTGGCGTCAGACTACGCCTTGCGCGCCGGGCCGCAAGACCGGTCAGATCGAAAGATCCTGCAAGTCCCAGATCGCGATCAACGAGCTTTCCCCGATCCGTTCAAGCCGGGCAATCGTGGCCGCGAGGGCGGCTGCATCGGTGCTGTCCGACAGGTCGAGCACATCGCGCGCAACCCGTGCGGTCGAGGTCAGCCCAAGCTGGCGCGATATCGCGATCAGCGCCCTGAGCGTGGCGCGCATCTGGTCGAATCGGTGGGCACGGTATTGCTTGCCGGCCCGCGACAACCCTGCGGCCAGTTCCTCTAGCGCCTGATTCACGACGGTATCCGCCCCGGTCGGCCCGAGATTTCGATACATCGCTTCAAGCTGATCCCGGTCCAGCCGGACCGGTTCTTCATGGCGTAGTCTCAATACGGCAGTCACGTTCACACCCCAATTTCCCCCGGCACCCGCCGCACCATCGCAATCCGAGGTCAAGAAAAGGTTTCCCGCGATGCCATAAATCGCTCGAATTTCATGTAAAACCCGCATAGAAACCGATCAGGGTTCAAGGCCTACAGGGGAGACCATGAAACACGCACGCCCGCTTCCGAATTATCTCGTCCAGCGCTATCATGGCTGGAAGGCGACATCCTTTGCCGAAAACAAGTCGTGGTACCGCCGGCTTGCGTCCGAAGGACAGCACCCGCGTGCGATGATCATTTCCTGCTGCGACAGCCGCGTGCATGTCACCTCGATCTTCGGGGCCGACCAGGGTGAATTCTTCATCCACCGCAACATCGCCAACCTGGTGCCGCCCTACGAGCCGGACGGGCAGAAACACGGCACCTCGGCGACGATCGAATACGCGGTGGCGGCGCTGAAGGTGGCGCATATCATCGTGATCGGGCATTCGAGCTGTGGCGGGGTGCGTGGCTTTTATGACATGACCACCGGGGCCGCGCCGGAACTGACCGAGGACACCAGCTTCATCGGGCGCTGGATGGATACGCTCAAACCCGGATATGACCGCGTCAAGGACAGTTGCTCCGGCGATGACTGCGTCGCGGCGCTGGAGCGTCAGGCGGTGATGGTCTCGCTCGACAACCTCATGACATTCCCCTTCGTCAAGGAAGCCGTGGATGACGAGGTCTTGACCTTGCACGGCTTGTGGCACGACATCGGCGAAGGCGCCTTGTTGTGCTATGACCCCGAAAGCGGGGATTTCCAGCCGGTCTGACCGTCACGACCGGCACGGTGGGGAGGACCGCCGTGATCAAATCGGCCGCAGCCGTGATCGTGGGGCACGCGATCACGCTGTTCATTCGCCTTGTCACCGCGCCGCGGGCGATCTGGGCGGGGACAGAACCCGTGCCGCGCCAGCGGGTCTATTTCGCCAACCACACGTCGAATGCGGATTTCGTGCTGATCTGGGCGGTACTGCCGGGTTTCCTGCGCCGCAACACCCGGCCCGTGGCGGCCTCGGATTACTGGCTCAAGAACCGGCTGCGCGCCTTTGCCGGGCGCGATGTGTTCAAGGCGGTGCTGATCAACCGCGACCCCGAGGCGCGGGCCGAGGACGAAGACCCGGTGGCCCGGATGATCGCGGCGCTCGACGCCGGCGCCAGCCTGATCCTGTTTCCCGAGGGCAAGCGCAACCTGACCGACACGCCGCTGCTGGAATTCAAGTCCGGCCTCTATCACCTCGCCCGCAAGCGGCCCGATGTCGACCTGGTGCCGACCTGGATCGACAACCTCAACTCGGTGTTGCCCAAGGGCGAGGTGGTGCCGGTGCCGCTGATCTGCACCGTGACCTTCGGCCCGCCGGTGCATATCGCGCGCGGCGAGGACAAGGCGAGCTTTCTGGGCCGGGCCCATGACGCGCTCGAAGCGCTGGCGAAGGGGGGCGAGGGATGATTCACGCCGACTTTTCGTCGCTCGTGACCGGGCTGATCCTGGCGCTGACCGCGGCGACGCTGATCGCCGGCGGGCTTCGGCGCTGGGGGGTGCCCGAGGGCACCAGCATACTGGTCGAAACCCTGTTCACTCGGATCAATACCTGGTGGGCGATGGTGGTGCTGCTGTCGCTGGCCGCGTTTTTCGGCCGCGGCGGGGTGGTGGTGCTGTTCGCGATCCTGTCCTTCGCGGCCCTGCGCGAGTTCCTGACCCTGACCGCCAAGCGCCGCGCCGATCACTGGGTTCTCATGTTCTCGTTTTTCGTGGCGTTGCCCCTGCAATACATCTTTGTCGCGGCCGGCTGGATCGGGCTGATGACGATCTTCATTCCGGTCTATGCCTTCCTGTTCCTGCCGGTGCTCGCGGTCCTGCGCGGGGATACGTCCGGGTTTCTGACCCGGGTGGCGGAAACCCAGTGGGGCCTGATGCTGTGCATCTTCGCCGCCTCGCATGCGCCGGCGCTGTTGTGGCTGGAGATACCGGACTATTCGCACAAGGCAATCCTGCTGATCGCCTGGCTGACCATCGTGGTGCAGGCCGCCGACGTGGCCCATTTCGTCGCCCCCCGGATCATGGGCCGGCACCGCATTGCGCCCGCCGTGCCGCATTCGCGCACCTGGGAGGGCCTGGTGGGTGCGGTCCTGATCGGAACCGCGCTGGGCACGCTTTTGTGGTGGATCACGCCGTTCAACACCTGGCAGGCCATGCTGATGTCGGCCACGGTGTCACTGGTCGGCTATGGCGGCGGCATGGTTATGGGGGCGATCAAGCGCGACAAGGGCGTGCGCGACTGGGGCCATCTGATACCGGGACAGGGCGGGTTCATAGACCGGCTCGACTCGGTGGTGTTCTCGGCCCCGGTGCTGTTTCACCTGGTGCGGTTTTTCTGGGCCGCGGGCTAGTGGCCTGCTCGCCTTTCGGGCGAGTGAGGCGGGCAGGCGCGCCGGGCGCCTGCCGTCGCGAAGTCAGGCGGCAAGGCGACGCGGCGCGGCCATCGCGGTGCGCGTCGAGCGGAACTCGACCACGTTGGTCGGCGTCGGGGCTTCCGACCGGCTGCGCGGCGCGTCAAAGGCGCTCTCGAAGATCGAAACCACATTGTCGCCGCGGGTCTGATTGCCGTTCAGCGAAGCAATGGCGGCCTCGCGTCCGCGGCGGGCTTTGTCAAGAAGGGTCACGTTGGTCATCTCGGTATCTCCCGGGGTAAATTTGGGATGAAGGTTCGGTTGCGGACGCTCAGGCGACGCTGCCGAAAGTGCACAGAACGCCGGTGGTGAAGAACACGCCCGAGGCGGTCCGGCGCGGGCGGGTCCGGGTGCGGTAGTCGGCGATCGAGACGACGTTGTCGCGCAATTCGCCGACGGCGGCCCTGGCAGCGGCGCGGCGGGTGGCGAAGCGGGTGCGATCGAAGGCGATGACGTTGTTTTTCATGGTTCTTCCCCAGTATTGTGGCCGATTGGCCGGTGAGTGAGTGGCAAGCTCGTGAGTGGGTTTCGCAGGGCGATCTGTCGGTCAGACCGCTCGGCGGCGGGTATTCTTCTCCAGCGCGTGATCGAAGATGCTCTCGACCTCGGCGCTGCTGATCGGCGGCAGACGACGCTTGCTGTCAGTCTGGTCGACGCCCTTGCAGGGGCGCGTGAAGACCAGAATTTCGGCGGTGTTCTTGGTGTCTATGGTGGCAGCCATAATTTTGTCTTCCGTCGTCTCATTTCTGTTCCGATATGAACAAGATCACCCCTGAATCAGGCGGGAATTCTGCCGAATTGGGGCAAGAAGGTGGCGATTCACCATTTTGACACCTTTTTTCCCTTTCCCGAGCGCCAGAAGACCGCATCGCTGCCACGTTTCGCCGATTTTCGCCACAGATGTGGCACGACGAATCGGGGTGTGATTCTCGCCCGGAACGCCGGATTCGCGACCGTCCAGAACGGAACCGGGCCACAACGCGAAGTTGTGGTCCGGAAAAAACCGATTGGACGCGGCCTGCGAAAAGGGGCGCCGTTACGGATACCAGTTCAGCATCTTGCCTTCGGGCCAATCCAGCTTGACGGTGATCGAAACCGCCTTGGTCTCGCCCGGCGCCAGCGACAGATCCCAGGCTGATACGCCACGCTTGTCGTCGATGTCCCGCTCGTCCGGCGCGGGCTGGGCCGTGACCTTCACCCGCAGATCCTCCTGTTCGGAATAGGTCAGCGGGAACAGCGCGCGCACCTGCTGGGTCTCTTCGGTCAGGTTCTCGACGGTAAAGGTGATCTGCTGCTCGCGGGTGTTGGAGCGCGTGATGATGCCGGCGTCACCCTCGGCATTGCGCGCGAAGATGGTGTCGAGCCGGATGCCCTCGATCGGACCGAACGGCAGCGTGGTCTCGGCACCGGCGGGGATCAGCGAAATCTGTTCACGCCCGACAAGGTGCCCGTCGCGCAGGATATTTGCCATGCCGGGCAGGATCGGCTCGCCGGTCGTGTTGGTCAGGGTCGCCATAACGAAGGCGGTGTCGTCATAGCGCGGTGCGGCCTCGATCGTCGGGTCGGCCTCGACGGTCAGGGTATCGAGCGCGAGCTCGGCCGCCTCGCCCGAGGCAATGGTGACCGGGTCGGGATAGACATAGGACAGCGACAGCCCGTCCACCTGCAACGCGGCCGTGGTCATCTTGGGGTCTTCGACAAACAATTCCGCAACCTCGGCACCCATCTCGCGTTCCACCATAGGGGCCGGCGCCGCGTCACCGCGCATCAGTGTGATTTCGTCGTGGATGCGGGCCTGATCGGGGTCGACGGGCGATGGTCCGACCGCCTCGCCCGGTCGCGCCGTCGAAAGGGTCAGGTCGGCCTCCGACCACACCCGGCCGGTTTCCTGCACCACGATCAACTTGCGCGCGATATCGAGGCTGCCGGCGTCCCGGTCCAGGTCGAGGTCGTAATCCACCTCCCACTTGGCATCGCGGGTCAACTCGGTCAGTTCCAGCGTGACCGGCCCGGCGGTCGCAACCGTCACGTCAACCACCAGCATGTCGTTGACCGCGGCGGGCGGGGCCAGACGGTCGAAGGCGCGCTGGGCGGCCTTTCGTTCGCCCTGCAACTCCTCCAGCGCGTCGAGCAGCGGCCGGAGCGCCGCACTGGCGGCCACCTTGTCGGCCTGGGCGGCGCCAGTCTCGTTCGTTATGGTGTCGAGCAGGGCCAGCATGGTCTCGGCGTCCACGTCCTCGCCGGGTTTCGCAGCCGCGAGAAACGCCAGCCGCGCATCCAGCGCCTGCACCCTGGACCGCGCGGCGGCGATCTCGTCCTCTTGCACCGCGACCGCATCATCGAGCGCCTCGAGCCGGTCGAAGGCAGCGGCCTGCGCCTCGGTGAACAGGGCCTCGCGGTCGACGCTCATGGCCCGGCGGAACCCAAGCGCGCCGATGGCCACGCCCGGCGAGGTCCTGACGCGTGGCAGCGCGGTCAGATCGTCGACGCCGGCATAGGGCAGAAATACCCGGTGCTCGCCCGCCGGCAGATCGACGGTGGCGCGCAGGGTCATCTCGGCGCCCTGCGGATAGACCGTGACCGCCGAGACCGGCGCTTGCGAGAACACCTCGTCGGCCAGCGCGGGGGTGGCGGCAATCAGGGCGATGAGGGAAACGGTTGCGAGACGCATGGGCTTGGACCTTTCGAATTGACACTCGCCGACACGCTAACCGGACGCGGGTCCGGCGCATAGCGTTCGCATGTCGCATCGGCAAAACCCGGCGCGGCCGGTGGCACTGGCTCAGAGCGCGAGGTGAGTTTCCTTGATCTCGGGCCGCGCCGCGAATTCCTGCCATGTGCCGTCAAAGGCAATCCGGCCGGTGTCCATCACCACGATCCGGTCGGTCAGCTTACGGGCGAACCACAGGTTCTGCTCGCACAACAGCAGCCCCATCCCGGTGCTGTCGCACATGTCGCGGATGGTGCCGACCATGTCCTCGACAATCGCCGGGGCGACGCCCTCGGTCGGTTCATCCAGCAGCATCACGGTCGGGTGCGCGGCCACCGCCCGGGCGATCGCTAGGATCTGCTGTTGCCCGCCGGACAGCTGGAACCCCATCCGGTCGCGCAGCGGCTCGAGCATCGGGAACTGCGCCAGCACCGCATCAGGGTCGAGGCGCGGGGCCGAGGAAGGGCGGGCGTGCCCGGCGATCCTGACGTTCTCGCGCACCGTGAGGTGATGATAGATTCGCCGGTCCTCCGGCACCATCTGCAGGCCCAGCCGGGCGCGTTTATAGGCGGCGCTGCGGCCAAGGCTCCGGCCCTGCCAGCTGACCTTGCCCTCGACACGCGGGCCGGCGTTCATCAGCGATTTCAGCAGCGTCGACTTGCCCGCGCCGTTGCGCCCCACCACCGCGACGCGTTCCGTCGCGGCCATGCTGAACGACAGGTCGAACAGGATGTGGCTGGGGCCGTAGAAGGCATTGATGTCCTCGGCGGCGATCATGCGTCCAACTCCTCGTGCTGGTCTTCCTTGCCGAGATAGACCTCGCGCACATGCGGGTCGTTGCGGATGTCCTCGACCGGGCCGAGCGCGATGCGCTTGCCCTGGTTCATCACCATAATCCGCGAGGCCAGTCCGAAGATCACCGACATGTCGTGTTCGGTCATGATGACGGTCAGTTTCTGCCCGGGGGCAGACAATCCGCCCTCGGTCTCGGGCTTCATCACGCGCCGGATCAGGTGGCTGACCTGCTCGCGGTCGACCGGCGACATGCCGGCGGTGGGTTCGTCCATCATCAGCACACGGGGCCGCCCCGCCAGTGTCACCGCCAGTTCCAGCCGCTTGCGGTCGCCGTGCGACAGGTCGGCGGCCTGCATCTTCGCCTTGCCCGCCAGCGTCACGCCCTCGAGCAGCCCCATCGCCTCGTCGCGGGTGGGGGCAGAGGGGCGGATCGCCCACCAGGCGTGATCGGTCCTGCCCTGTGCACGCTTTCGCGCCTCGATCGCGGTCACGACGTTGTCGAGCGCGGTCAGCGGATTGAACACCCGCGCCACCTGAAAGGTGCGCCCCATGCCGGCACGAATGCGCAGATGCGGCGGCATCCGGGTCACGTCCTGCCCGTCGAACCGCACCGTTCCGGCATTGGCAAGCGACTCACCGGTCATCACCTTGAACAGCGTGGTCTTGCCCGCACCGTTCGGGCCGATGATGGCAAAGACCTCGCCCTCGTCCACCCGTGCGTCGATGCCGTGCAGCACCTCGATCGGGCCATAGCTCTTGGTGATGCGGTCAAGTTCGATGATGCTCATTTGTCCGCCCGCCTTTCGGTCAGCCGGTCGATCAGCGCGTTCCAGCTGCCGGCGATCCCGGCCCGGAAGGCGAGGATGACGGCGAGAAGGATCGCCCCGGTGATGATTTCCTGAATGCCGACCAAGGTGCGGGTGGCGTATTCGATGACCATGAAGACGAAGGCCCCGATCATCGGTCCCCAGAACGATTGGAGGCCGCCCAGCAGCGTGAACAGGATCGGCTGGGTCGAGCGGACCATGCCGGACAGTTCCGGCGTGACGATCTGCGCCCAGGGGGCATAGATCGCGCCCGCGCAGCCGGCCACCGCCCCCGAGATCACCAGCGCGGCGAGGCGGCTGCGATGCACGTCGATGCCGATGAAACCCGCGCGTTCGATATCATGACGCACTGCCAGCAGGCGGCGCCCGAACGGCCCGTGCGTCAGCCACCAGCACAGTCCCAGGATGACCGCTGCGGAAACGCAGATGAACCAGTAGTAGGTCGGCCCCGAGGTCAGGTCGATCTCCACCACCCCCAGCGACAGCACCGGCCGGGTGATGTTGGACAGCCCGTCCTCGGACCCGAGCGATCGCGTGTGCATCAGGGTGTGACGCAGAAGCTCTGACAGCGACAGCGTGAGGATGGCGAAAAAGATGCCGGTGGTGCGCCGGAGCGCCACCAGCCCGACCAGCATCGCGACCAGCGCCCCGGCCCCGGCCCCGGCCAGAACGATCAGCAGGAAAAACTGGTCATAACCTGCCCGGATCGCTGCCGCCGACACATAGGCCCCGATGGCGAACAGCCCGCCCGAGCCGAACGAGGCCAGCCCCGCCCAGCTGAACAGAAGGTTCCAGCCGACCGAATAGACCCCCAGCACCAGGGTCGTTCCGACCAGGTAGAGCAGGCCGGAATTGGTCAGGAACGGCATCGCCAGCAAGGTGAGCGTGGCGAGCGCGATCAGCGTGTTGTTGATGCCCGGCCGGGTCAAAGCCGGCTTTCGCCGAGAATCCCGTTCGGCCAGAGAAGAAGACATGTGACCATCCCCACGTAGATCAAGACGCCCGGAAAGCCGGGCAGGAACAGGATGTTGAGACCGTCGATCACCGCCAGGATGATCGCGGCGATGAAGGCGCCCCGGATGTTGCCAAGCCCGCCGATCACGATGGTGATGAAGGCCATGAGCAGAAAGGTGTCGCCGAGCGCCGGCGACAGCGTCTGGTTGGGCAGCAACAGCCCCCCGGCCAGACCCGCCAGCGCGAAGGACGCGCCGACCACCATCCTGACCCCGAGCGGCCCGTTGACGCCCATCAGGTTGCTCATCCAGCCGTCACGGGCGATGGCCACGGCCAGCTTGCCGCTCCACGAACAGTGGATGACATGGTCGAGCACCAGAAACACCGCCACGCCCGCCCCGATGATGAACAGCGAGAAGCTGGGCACGAAGGTTCCGAAGATCACGACGCCCAGGTCCAGCCCAGGCGGTGGATCGACCGAGTGGAATTCGAGCCCCCAGGTCATCTTGATGGCGCCGACGCACAGCAGCATCACTGCGTAGGTGGCAATCAGCATGAAGTGTTCGTCGACATCCTCGAGCTTGCTGAGAACGAAGTGCTGGACCACAAGGCCCAGCACCCCGACCACCAGCCCCGACAGCATCGACGCGCCGATCAGAACCCAGATCGACCCCGGCATGTCGCCGATCAGCGTGCTGGTCAGGTAGGCGCCCAGCATGAAGAAGGCACCATGCGCAAAGTTCAGAATGCGCATGATGCCGAAGATCAGCGTCAGCCCGGCGGCGACCAGAAAGACCGCCATGCCGAGCGTCAGGCTGTTGATGAACGTGAACAGCACGGCCCGGGCCGCCTATTGCAGTTCACGGCCGGGTGTGGCCGGTTCGAGGAAATCGACCCCGGCCATCTGGACGCTTTCGAACACCTCCCAGCCGGTTTCGCTGCTCTCGGACTTGCCGAAGCGGATATAGGTCAGGTCGCCCGCGAACGAATGGTCCTCGGTGCGGAAGGCGACGGTGCCGGTCGCGCCCTGGAAGCTCTGCGCCTCGATCGCCGGGATCAGGTCGGCGGCGGCGGTCGATCCGGTGGACCCGATCGCCTCGGCCAGCGTCGCGATACAGTCGTGAGCGACGCCGACGAACCAGTTGGGATAGGGATCGTCGCGCTTCTCGATATAGGCGGCCAGCAGCGCATCCGAGGTCGGGTTGTTTTCGGCCGCCTGCGGATACCAGCCGGTCCAGCTCCACAGCGAGTCGAGCATCTTGTTGCCCAGCGCCTTTGCCACCGTCAGCTCGTTGGCGCTGTCGCACATCAGCTTGAACTGCTTGTCCATCTGGAAGCTGCGCGCCTGCTTGTAATAGGTGATCGCATCGGCGCCCTGAAGGCAGTTGAACAGCCCTTCGGCGCCTGAATTGGTCACCTGCGAGATCTGATTGCGGAAATCGGCGCCGTTGTAGGGCACCAGGATCGGCTCCTGCATGTTGACCTCGCGCCCGTCGGCGGCGGCCTTGGCGCGCATCCCGGCTTCGAAGGCGTCGGTGATGTCCTTCAGAGATTGCACATCCGAGCGCACCATCGCCCAGTTGCTGATCTCGGGGAAGCGTTCGGCCATCAGGTGGCCGTAGCCGCCGAAACACATCGGCGAGGAATAACCCAGCCGGAACATGTTGCGCGTGTAGTTCTGGTGCGTGATCGCCAGCGACGAGGTGCCGACCACCATCATCGTGACATCGTTCTGCTCGAGCAGCGGCAGCGTCGCCAGCACGTTGGCGGTAAAGGTGCCCTGCGCGAACAGCTTGACGCCGTCGCCGGCCAGTTCGCGGAAAGCCACCAGCGCGCCGTCGGGCGAGTTGCGGTCGTCGCGCACGATCAGCTCGATCGGCTGACCGTTGACGCCGCCCCTGGCGTTGATCAGGTCGACGGCAAGCTCGCAGCCGTCCTGAATATACTGGCCATAGATCTGGCCCGGTCCGCTCAACGTGGTGATCAGGCCGATCCTGATCGGCTCCGATTGCGCGCGCAGGAACTTCGGCGCGGCGGCGGTTCCCAGAACGGCGGTCGTGCCGAGCATGAAATGGCGTCTGTCCAACATTTTGTCTCCTCCCGTGAGTGTTGTTCTTCAGTGTTGTGCCGCCCCGTTCTTCCTCCCCGGGGCGGGCCGATGTGTCAGGCCATGTCGGCCTGCACGATCTGCTTGATGCGCGCGCGCATGATCTGCCCGGTCGCCGGCGTTCGCGGCAGTTCGGGCAATGCGATGATGCGGCGCGGATGCTTGTAGGGGGCGATGCGCCCCTCAAGATATGAGCGGATGGCCGAGACCGGCGGGCAGGGCGTGCCGTTTTCCAGTTCGGTCACCATGCAGACGATTTCGCCCCAGGTGCTGTCGTCCAGCCCGACCACGGCCACGCCCCGGATGCCGGGAAACCCCTGCAGGGCCAGTTCGACCTCGGCGGGCGCGATGGCCTCACCGCCCGAGCGGATCACTTCGCGGGCGCGGCCGGTGATGGTGATGAACCCGTCGGCATCGCACTCGGCCAGATCGCCTGTCCGATACCAGCCGTCCTGAAACACCTCGGTGCTCTGCTCCGGAAGGTCGAAATAGCCCGACATCACCGTCGGCCCGCGCAACTGCAACTCGCCGTCACAGATGCGCGCCTCGATGCCCGGACCCGGCATCCCGACCGAGCCGGGGCGGCGCGAGATTTCGTCGTCGTGCAGCGAGCAGGCACCGCCGAATTCGGTCGAGCCATAGAAAACGCCCCGGCTGGCATTGGGAAACCGTTCGGCCAGCCGAACCATCAACGCCGGATCAAAGCGGGACGTGCCCGAGCCGATGGCACGCAACCGGGTGCCGTCGAAGGCGACGGGGCTGGCGAGGATACGCTCCCACACCGCCGGGATGGCATAGAGGAAGGCCGGATCGTGCCGCGCGATGGCCTCGGCGATGCCGTCGCCGCTGGCCTCGGGCACGAAATGGATCGGGCGTTTGTGCGCCCAGTTCTCAAGCAGGTAGTTCCATCCGGCCCAGTGAAACATCGGAAAGGTCAGAAGTTCGCCCCGCCCGCCGGCGGACACGAACCGCGAGGCCCCGAGATGCGAGCGCAGCCAGCTTGCCCGGTGCGACAGAACCACCCCCTTGGGTCGACCGGTCGAGCCGGAGGTGAGAAAGATCGCGTGCGCATCGTCTTCCCGGGTCGGCGAGGGAGCATCGACCTGTGCGGGCGCGGCCTCAAGTCGTGGGCCGAGTGCGTCCGAGCCGTCCGGTGCCGTATCGCCCAAGGTCGCATGGCGCGGCACGGCGGTGTGCAGAGCAGCCGTCATTTCCGCCCCGCGGGTCTGGTCCTGCACCAGCACCGCCGGGCGCAGGTAGGCGACGATCTCGGCAACTTCGGCCAGGTTGCAGGCGGGGTTGATCGGGGTAAAGGCCGCGCCGATGTGCTGGCTGGCGAAGAACAACGCGATCTGCTCCAGCGTGAATTCGGCCTGCACCGCAACCCGGTCGCCATGCCCGAGGCCCAGATCGCCCAGCACCTTGACATAGCGCCCGGTCAACGACCTGACATCGTCGAACCGCATCGCCTCGTCGCCCAGTGTCGCGGCCAGCGCATCGGGCGCGGTGTTGGCCGCGACGGTCAGGATGGAATGGACAAGCTGGGTCATGGCTGATGGTCTCCGCGTTACCGATCAGTCGTCACTGTCGTCATCGGATGCCGCGCCGGCATCCTTCAATTCGCCTAGGCCATAGACCTTTCCCAGCGATTCCATCATGTATTCGGCGCCTTCGCCGGGCGGCACGAACCAGCCGGTGGGACACATCGTGAGAATCTCCATCAGCGCCAGCCCATGCCCGTCCATCGGGCGCTGAAACGCCTTGCGGATCATCTTGCGCGTCGCGTTGATCGAGGCGGCATTGTGGACAGAGCCGCGCGCGACATAGCCGGCGCCGGGCATCTGCGACAGGATCTCGGCCAGTTGGATGGGGTTGCCGTGATAGCCCGCATCGCGCCCCTCGATGGTGTTCTTGGTGCGTTGCCCGATCACCGACGAGGCCGTCATCTGCCCGCCGGTGTCGCCGAACACGCCATTGTTCAGCATGAAACAGGTGACATCCTCGCCGCGTGCGGCGGTCTGCATGATTTCGGCCAACCCTTCACTGGTCATGTCGCCGTCGCCTTGAAGCGTCCAGATCGCCACGCCGGGCCGCATCCGCTTCATCCCGGTGGCAACCGCAGGCGCGCGCCCGTGCAGGCACAGTGTCGAGTCCACATCCATCAGCATGATGAACGAGCCGTAGCAGCCGTGCCCGAGGATGCAGACGTTGTTTTGCGTCAGTTCAAGCTCCTCGATCACCTCGAGGATCAGACGGATCGCCACCGGCTCGCCGCAACCGGCGCACAGGTGGTGGTCTTCCTTCAACAGCAGCGACGGCTTGAACTCGGCGGTCTTCGTCGCGGGGCGCTGGGGCGGCAGGCTGGTGTCGATGGCTCTCACAGGTATGCTCCCATTCCGGTGTAGGGCAGTTCGGTCAGCGGCTTGCCGGCCAACTGGTCCAGGATGCGGGTGCGGATCACGCGGGCATCCATCAGAGGCCCGATGTTGAGGCCGGAATCGTCGAAACTGATCCCGCCGATCGGCTTGATCCGGTCGCGGCCTTCAACGGCAAGGCGCACGTCGTCGATCATCTGCCCGGCGTTCAATTCGAACACGAGGATATTGCTGGCGTTTTCGGTCGCCGCCTCGAGGGCTTCGGAGGGGAAGGGCCAGAGCGTGACCGGGCGGAAAAACCCGATCTTGTGCCCTTCGGCGCGCAATTCGCGCACCACGTGTTCCACGAACTTGCCGCCGGAGCCGAAGGCTACGACCACGCATTCGGCGTCGTCGCAAAAGCCCTGTTCATGGCGTGCCTCGGCCTTGGCGATCCGGTCGAACTTGTCCGCGATCTGGCGCCAATAGCCGTCGGGCCCGACGCCGGGCCGGTTCGCCTTGCCGCCACCGAAGGTCCAGATCCATCGAGACGCGCCGGTGCCGCCCATGGTGCCGTCCAGCGCCCAGTCTTTCGGGGGCAGCGTTTCAAGCTCCGGCACCGGCAGGGCGGTGCCCATCTGGGTGCGCGCAATCAGGTTGTCGGCCATAAAGATCACCGGCACGCGGTATTTGTCGGCGACGTGAAAGGCGAGGTGCGTGTGCTCGACCGCTTCGTGCAGATCTTTTGGCGCGAAGGTCACGGTGCGATAATCGCCCCAGCCGCCGCCCCGGGTCGCCTGGAAATAATCCTGCTGATTGCGGGCGATGTTGAAGATCACCAGCGGCGTTTCGTTCAGCGCCGCCTCGGCAATCGCCTCCTGCATCAGGGCCAGCCCCTGACCGCAGGAGCCGGTCGCCGCCCGTGCCCCGACCTGGGCCGCGCCCAGCGCCATGTTGACCGCCTGAAGCTCGGAATCGGCATTGATGCAGACCCCGTCGACCCGGGGCAACTTGGCTGCCATATGCTCCAGCAATTCGGTCGCGGGGGCCATGGGATAGCCGGCAAAGAACCGGGCGCCGGCCAGAAGAGCGGCCTCGACGATGGCTTCGGAGCCGTCCAGCAGGCGCATTTCGGTCATCGGATCGTCTCCTCGGTCGCCGTGGTCTCGTCGATGGGGTCGTCATAGCGATAGATTTCGAACACGAAGTCGGGGCAGACCTGCAGGCAGGCCGTGCAGCCGGTGCAGCCCGGCTCCAGGATCGGGTAGAGATACCCGAGGCTGTTGCCCTCGGTTGACATGGTCAGCACCTGCGGCGGGCATGCCGGGATGCACAATTCGCAGCCCTTGCAACGGTCGATGTCGATCACCACGGTGCCGCGCGTGACCGCGCGCGCCGGCGCCTTGTCTTCTGTCCGAGCGGTCATGCCGGGATGCTTTCGGCCAGATACGGCGCCGGGTGGCGGCCCGAGAGACCCTCGGCCCGGATGTGTTCGGCGCCCAGCGCGATGGCGCTGGCGTTGGTTCCGGCATGTTGCTTGCGGTAGGGCGGCAGTTGTTCGGTCATCGCCTCTTCGAGCGACTGAAGCCCGATCGCGCCGGTCAGTTCCGAAAACGCCCCCATCATCGCCATCGAGGCCGACAGCCGGTTGCCCGCCCGGGTGCCCAGCGCAAGGGCGGGGACGCGCACCAGTATGTGCCCTTCGGTGTCGGGCAGCGCGTCCGCGATGGTTTCCTCGGCCAGGATCAGACTGCCGGGACGCAGGCGCGGGCCGACCTTTTCCCAGAACGAATGCGACATCGCGATGGCGGTGCCCGCCGAGGGCAGGTTGGGCAGCGCGCGCACGGGGTCGGGTCCGATCACCACGGTAACGACCGAACTGCCGCCGCGCATGTGCCCGCCGAATTCGCCCGAAAACATGACGTGACGATCCTCGCGCAGCGCGGCCAGCGCGATCGTCTTGCCGATCAGTTGAACGCCCTGACCGCCGATACCGGACACGAATAGATCGAGTTCCAACAGTTCCGCTCCTTGCCGTTTCGACGAGGATAATGCACAGCGATTTCGCATTTCAATGCTTTTTTCATCGTCAGACCGAAATTTCGTCACTGAATAGAAAAACGGTCGAGACGCACAGCAATTCCGACCCGCCGTGGCAGCGGTCAGACCCGCGCAGCGGGCATCGGGATCAATTGGAGGGGTAGAGAATCGGTCGCGTCAGTCGCGCGCCGGTCCGGGTTTTCGTGCGGGCGACGGCTCATCCGTCATGAGGCCGCCGAACAGCATCCTGGTCATTTCCGCGGCGATGTTGTCGGGCGTCCCGATCTCTGGCCGATACCATTCGCGCGACCAGATCACGGTTCCGAGGATCACCTGCGTGGCAATCGAAGGGCTGAGCCCCGGGCGCAATTCGCCGCGCGCGGCGGCTTCGCTGACCAGGTCGCGCCAGATGTCGAGGAACTCGTGCAGCAGCTCGTAATGCTCGTCCTTCACCTCGACCGGCAGTTGATTCACGATATTCCCGTGGGCCGCGATCCCTGCCTTGTTCGCGGCGGACACCCGCATGTAGGTCTGGATCGCGGCGGCGATCTTGTCGCGGCTGCTGGTCTCGGGGCCGAGGTCTTCGAGCGTCTGGCACAGGCTGTCGAGGTTGGTGCGGATCACTCGGTTCACGATCTCGGCGGCGATCACGTCCTTGGTGGTGAAGTGATAGCGCAGGGCGGTCACATGCATCCCCAGCTCGTCCGAGATGTCCGACAGCTTGGTCAGGTAGTAACCCTTGCGCGCGAAGATCTGCGCGGCGGTTTCGAGGATGGCGGCCTGCACGCCCTCGGTCTTGCGGCTGATCTTGCGATTGCTCGCCAGCGGCGAGGCACGATTGACGCGCTTGCTGCCCGTCTTTTTCTGCGGTGCCGCGTCTGAGCGTCGTGAACCTGGCATTGCGTTTCTCTCGTTCCGGGCGGTCGAGCGTTCAGATTAGCAAGGTGTATGCGTCTATGCACCATGCCTTTCAAACTTTTCTGTTGCAACATGAAAAAAACGAAGTTTAAGGTTATCTCGACGCAAAAGGGGAACGTGCCGTGGAACTGTCGTTTGCGGAAAAACGGGTGTTGATCGCCGGGGCAAGTCGCGGTCTGGGGCGTGTGGCGGCGCGGGCGATGGCCTCTGCCGGTGCGCGTGTGGCACTGGGAAGCCGCGACGACGCCGCATTGCAGGCGGTGCTGTCGGGCCTTCCCGGCACGGGCCATTTCGCGGCATCGGCGGATCTTGCCACGGCGGCCGGGTGCGCGGATTGGGCCGGGCGGGCGCAGGCGGCGCTGGGCGGTGTGGATGTTCTGCTTGTGACCGTCACGGCGGGCGCGACCGGGCGATCCGATGATGACTTCCGCACGAGCTTCGAAACCGACCTGATGGCGCCGGTCCGGCTGGTCGAGGCCTGCCGCGACGCCCTTGTCGCCAGTCAGGGCGCGGTGCTTGTGTGCTCGTCGCGCACCGCGCGCGGGCATGTGCCGCAGACCATGGCCTACGGCGCGGCCAAGCTGGGGCTGGAACATGTCGTGACCTGCCTGGCCGCCGAATTCGCCGACAGGGCCGTGCGGATCAACGCCATCGCCCCCGGCTCGACGCGCTTTGATGGAGGCTTCTGGGACCAGGCCGAGACCGAGCGGCCCGACCTCTACCGGCGCACGCTGGCAAAGCTGCCGGCGGGGCGTCTGGGAACCGCCGCCGACATCCTGCCGAGCGTGCTGTTCCTGTGCTCCGACGCCGCGCGCTGGATCACCGGGCAGACGCTGCTGGTCGATGGTGGCCAGACTCTGGCCACGGATTAACCCACCGCTGCAATTCGGAGAGACCATGCCCGCAAGCGATCTTCAGACCGTGACCGACGTCACCCATTGGGACGACAACCTGTTCTCGTTCCACGTCACCCGACCCGAAAGCCTGCGGTTCCGGTCCGGTGAGTTCGTGATGATCGGACTGCCCGACGACAACGGAAAACCGCTGCTGCGCGCCTATTCCATCGCCGCGCCGTTCTGGGCGGATGAGCTGGAATTCTACTCCATCAAGGTCGAGAACGGCCCCCTGACCTCGCGTCTGCGCCACATCAAGCCCGGCGACGAGATCATCCTGCGCCCCAAGCCCGTCGGCACGCTGGTGCACGACGCGCTCTTGCCCGGCAAGCGCCTCTGGCTGCTGGCCACCGGCACGGGGTTCGCGCCCTTCGCCTCGATCCTGCGCGATGTCGAGACCTATGAGCGTTTCGAACAGGTCATCGTCATGCACGCCTGCCGGACCGCCAGCGAACTGGCATACGGCGCCAGCGTTATCGCCGCGCTGCCGGAGACGCCGCTGGTCGATGAACTGTGCAACGGGCGCGTGCTTTATTATCCGACCACAACCCGGGAGCCGTCGGCGCAGATGGGGCGGATCACAGACACGATTGCCTCGGGGCAGGTGTTTCGCGACCTCGGCGTCGACGCCTTCGATCCGGCGCGGGACCGGGCGATGGTCTGCGGCAGCTATGCCTTCAACGTCGATGCCAAAGCGCTGCTGGAAAGGCTCGGTCTGCGCGAGGGCGCGAACAGCGAGCCGCGTGAGTTCGTGGTGGAAAAGGCGTTTGTCGGGGACGGGGTGTGACCGGGCGAACGAAAACGCCATAAAAAAACCGCCGGACCTGACAGGCCCGGCGGCGATTTCCAGAAACCCGAAGAGATCTAGCCCTTCTTCAGAACCTCGCGGCCCAGAAGTTCGGCGATCTGCACCGCGTTCAGCGCCGCGCCCTTGCGCAGATTGTCGGACACGCACCACAGGTTCAGCCCGTTCTCGATGGTCGAGTCCTGCCGGATACGGCTGATGAAGGTGGCATAATCGCCGGCGCATTCCACCGGGGTGACATAGCCACCGTCCTCGCGCTTGTCGACGACCAGGATGCCCGGCGCCTCGCGCAGGATGTCGCGGGCCTCGTCCTCGTCGAGGAAATCCTCGAACTCGATGTTGATCGCTTCGGAATGACCGACGAACACCGGCACCCGCACGCAGGTGGCCGTGACCTTGATCTTCGGGTCGACGATCTTCTTGGTCTCGGCGACCATTTTCCATTCCTCCTTGGTCGAGCCGTCTTCGAGAAAGACGTCGATATGGGGAATGACGTTGAAGGCGATCTGCTTGGTGAACTTCGACGGCTCGCGTTCCTGACCCGGCACATACATGCCCTTGGTCTGGTCCCAAAGCTCGTCCATGCCTTCCTTGCCCGCGCCCGACACCGATTGATAGGTCGAGACCACGACGCGCTTGATCCGGGCGCGGTCATGCAGCGGTTTCAGCGCCACCACCATCTGCGCGGTCGAACAGTTGGGGTTGGCGATGATGTTCTTCTTGGAATAGCCGTGGATCGCCTCGGGGTTCACCTCGGGCACGATCAGCGGCACCTGCGGGTCGTAGCGGTAGAGCGACGAGTTGTCGATCACCACACAGCCCGCCTTGGCGGCGATGGGCGCATATTTCTTCGTCGCGTCCGAACCGATGGCGAACAGCGCCATGTCCCAGCCGGTGAAGTCGAAGGTATCCAGATCCTTGGTCTTGAGGGTCTCGTCGCCAAAACTCACTTCGGTGCCGAGAGAGCGGCGCGAGGCGAGCGCGACGATCTCGTCGATCGGGAACTGGCGTTCGGCCAGAATGTTCAGCATTTCACGGCCCACGTTGCCCGTGGCGCCGCAGACGACGACCTTGTAGCCCATCTGGCTGTGCTCCTTCGTTGACTTCTTGGCGATCAAGACGCCCGGCTGATACCTGAAACCCCCCGAAGGTAAAAGGGGGGTGCACGCCGATTAACGTTGACTTCATCCCGATATGATGTGATGAGGCCGCAACTTTCTTGCGGCCGCGTGAGCCGCCCGCCGAGACGACCCCGGGTCGCCGGCACGGAAAGACATGAGGCGCGATGAACCGGATCGGTCGGCGTCACACAGGTTCCCACATCACGCAGGGGGGTCAACGGGCCGGACGGTGGCAGGGCAGGGGCCTTGCCGCGAGGCTGGACCGAACCTTTGCACTGACCGGGCGCATTCTGCGCCGCGGACCCGTCATGCGGCCCCTTGGCGCCGCGGAAAGAGATACATGACTACATTCGACACGCTCGGGCTCGACCCGAAGCTGCTCGCCGCCGTGAAGGCCGCGGGCTATGACAAACCGACCCCGATCCAGATCGAGGCCATCCCGGCCGTTCTGGGCGGGCGCGACGTGATGGGCCTGGCCCAGACCGGCACCGGCAAGACGGCGGCGTTCGGCCTGCCCTTGATCCACAAGCTGATGACGTCGCACGACAAGCGCGAGCCGAAGACCACCCGCGCGCTGATCCTGGCGCCGACCCGTGAACTGGTCAGCCAGATCGCCGACCACCTCCGGGTCTACGTCAAGGGCACGCACATGAAGGTCGTCACCGTTGTCGGCGGTGTCTCGATCGGTCGCCAGGCCGAGAATCTGTCGCGCGGCACCGATATCCTTGTGGCGACGCCGGGCCGGCTGATCGACCTGATGGACCGCGGCGCGATCCGACTGGATGCCGCCACCTTCCTGGTGCTGGACGAGGCCGACCACATGCTCGACATGGGCTTCATCCACGCGCTGCGCCGGATCGCGCCGAAGCTGGGCACGCCGCGTCAGACCATGCTGTTCTCGGCCACCATGCCCAAGCAGATGGAAGAGATCGCAGGCGCCTATCTGACCAGCCCGCTGCGGGTGCAGGTCGCCACCCCGGGCCGGGCCGCCGACAAGATCACCCAGGGCGTGCACTGGGCCGATGGCAAGGACCACAAGGTCACCTTGCTCAAGAACTACCTGAACGCCTCGCCCGAGGGTCTCGCGCTGGTCTTCGGGCGCACCAAGCACGGGGCCGAACGTCTGATGAAGCACCTTGTTTCGGAGGGCTACGACGCGGTGTCGATCCACGGCAACAAGTCGCAGGGCCAGCGTGACCGGGCGCTGAAGGCATTTCGTGACGGCCAGGCGCGTATCCTCGTCGCCACCGATGTTGCGGCGCGCGGCATCGACATTCCGGGGGTCAGCCACGTCTACAACTTCGACCTGCCGGAAGTGCCGGAAAACTACGTCCACCGGATCGGGCGCACCGCGCGGGCAGGCGCCGATGGCGATGCCATCGCTTTTGTCGCAGGCGACGAGATCGGGCTTCTGCGCCAGATCGAGAAGACCATGAAGATCGAGATCCCCGTGCTCGGCGGCAACCGGCCCGAAGAGGTCGCACCGGCCAAGCGTGGCGGGCGCGGTGGCGGCGGCGGCGGTGGCCGGCGCTCACAGCCGCATGCCAGTAAGCCGAAACCGCAGGGCGCGAAACGTCGTCGACCGCGCCAACGACGGGCGGCCTGACCGGATCGGGCTCAGTCGGTGCGGTCTTGCGAGAACAGATAGATCGCCAGACCGATCACGACCGGGATGCCGAAGAACAGAAACAGCGTCTGGTAGGCGGCCACCGGGTCGCCTCCGGCGCTGGCGGCAGCAAAGACCGACCCCGAGGCGAACTGGAACACCCCGACGCCCCCGATCCCGAACAGATTGAGCAACGTCACCCCCCGACCCGTCAGATGCGCGGGAAAGAAGCTGCGCGCATGCGCCATGATCGCCGGAAAGGACGCGCCGAACAGACCGGCGGCGGCCAGCAGGATCGTGGCGCTGGCAACCCCGCTTTGCGGCCAGAGCCACAGCCCGAAGATGCACAGGGCCGACAGCGTGTTACCCCAGAAGACCACCCATTTGCGCGTGCCGAACACCCGGTCTAGCGGGCCATAAAGGACGTTGCCGATGATCATCGCGATGCCCATCGCCAGCGTGACGAGCCCGATGCCGCTGGCGTCCAGCCCGTAGATGTCGCTCATGTAGGGGCCGGCCCAAAGCCCGCGCAACCCTGCGGATGGGGCATAGCTGAAGAACTGGATCGGGATGATCAGCCACAGCGCCGGCATTTTCAGCAGCGTCAGCAAAGACCCCTTGGGCTCGCCCTCGGCAGAGGCAACGGGTGGCGGGTCCTGGACCAGGAACCAGACCAGCAGGGCGACGGTGATGGTGATTGCGGTCAGACCCCAAAGCGTCTCGCGCCAGCCGAACGCCTCGACCGCCCAGGCCATCGGCAGGGAGCCCGCGATATTGCCGAACGCGCCGAATCCGATGGTTGCCCCGGCCAGCGTGCCGAACATGTTGGTCGAGAACATGCGCGCGAAGATGAAGAAGGACGCCATCAGGACCGGGGCGCAGGCGATTCCCAGCAGCACCATCGAGGCCTGGATGTGCCAGGGCGCACTGGCCAGCGCGAACAGCGCCGCACCACCGCCGCCACCAACGCCCAGCAGCACCGCCGCCGTGCGGCGTGGCCCGACATGGTCGAGCGCCCAACCCACCGGGATCTGCATCGCCGCGAAGGTCAGGAACCACAGGCCAGATGCGCGTGACAGGGCCTCGGCGCTGGCGCCGAGATCGGTGGACAGCACCGGCGTCATGACCGGCAGGAACGCGCGGTAGAACTGGCTCAGCACATAGGCCACCACCAGGGCTGCAAGTCCTGCGCGCATGTCTGTCCTCCCTGATCCTGCCGGGGTCTGTCCGATTTCCGGCTTAACTGACACCGCTTTGACGGCCGTCGCAAGGGCGATCGTCCGCGCGGGTCAAGGCCGTTGCCGGTCTGGCGCGCAGCGGGCCGCGCCTAGTGTTGGCTGACGCGTTCGATATAGGCGCGCAGTTCCTCGGCTTCCTGCCGGGCCTCGCGAAGCCCGTCCATTGCGGCCCGCAATTCGGCTTCGGTCTGGTGCAACTGGTTGGCCATCTCGGCCTCGCGCTGTTGCAGGTAGATGATCGCCTGATCGCGGGTTTCCTCGGCTTCGTGAAGCGACTGTGCCAGGCGGTCGATCTCGCCCATGTCGGCGCCCGCAACCCGCGTGAACCGATGGATCAGCCAGTGCGCGAACCACCCCAGCGCGAAGGCGACGAACAGGATGATCGCCGTCACGATGATGAACTCGGTTCTGTTCATATCCCTTTTCCTTGTCTAGCCGTCGTCGCCGCTGTCCGGGCGCGGTTTGGGCCGTTTGCCCTCAAGCTCCGGGTCCGCCACAACCGGCGCCTCTGCACCGGCCGCCGTGTCTTCCCCAACGTCCGGTGCTGCCGTGTCGTCCGGCGTTTCTTCCCCATCGCCGGCTTCTGCGTCCGGCGTGTCGCCGTCACCGACTTCGCCTTCTTCGGGCGTGTCGGTCGGTGCGGCCTCTTCGGGTTCCCCGTTCCCGGTGCCGATCAGCCGGAATTCGATCCGGCGATTGGCCTCGCGTCCCTCTTCGGTGTCGTTGTCCGCGATCGGGTTTTCCTCGCCATAGCCATGCGCGGTCAGGTTCGAGGTCAGCACCCGGCGCGCCAGAAGCGCGTTCACCACCGCGTCGGCCCGGCGTTGCGACAGGGCCTTGTTCATCTCTTCGCGGCCCTGGCTGTCGGTGTATCCGCCGATTTCCATTGCCACGTCGGGGCAAGCTTTCAGGATGCCGGCGATCTCGTCCAGCGACGCGGCCGAAGAGGCCTCGATATCGGCGGAGCCGGGCGGAAAGGTGATCTTGTCGGTCGCCATCACCTTGTTGATGCTGGTGACGCATTCCTCCGGCGTGGGCAGAGCGGCGATCGGGTCAAAGCGTTCTTCGTAGGTGACGTTCACCCTGAAATCCTGCGCCTCGCCCAGTTTCTCCGACAGGATGCGCGATATCTCGGCGCTGGCGTTCTTGTCGCCGGTGACACCGCTGAGGTCCACGACCTCGGGCTGCACCACGGCGGCGCCGTTGGCCAGATGCGACAACGCCTCGACCGCGGCCAGTGCGCGCACCGACCAGCCGCGCGGCAGGGTCGGGTCGATGCGCATCGCGGCATAGACGTTCTCGACCCCGAAATGGGCGCGCGCAAAGCTCTCGGTGATGGCGCGCTCCTGCTCGTCCGCGATCCGGCCGCGCAGTTGCACCAGCCCCTCGGGGCTGAGGGTGGCGACGAACTCGGGCGGGCCGTCGCTGTCGCCGGTGCCCGAGATCGACACCGGATCGGGCAGCACGGCATGAAGCGAGAACACATCCGGCAGATCGGCCTCAAGCTCGCCGATGACACGGTCGAACAGGGCCTGCGGCGTATCGGCGGCGGCCACCAGGGTAACGTCGGCGTCGGAAAAGGTCAGCGAGCCGCCGCCCAGCTCGGACACCGCCCGGATGCCGCGCGCCACCGCGTCGGGCCATTGCGGCGACGGCACGCCCAGCCCGATGGTGCAGTCGGGCCGCCCGGACACGCCGGCTGCAATCCCCGCCGACACGATCGTGCCGCGCCCCCGCTCGGTATGGGCGGTGCAGGCGTCGAAGCGTGCCCCGGCGGCGTCGAGGGTAAAACGCAGCGTGAACGGCGTGATGACCGGACGCGGTGCCGAGATATGCAGCGCCACCCGCATCCCGCCCGGCGCCCGGCGCGACAGGTCCAGTTCCCACTGTTTCTTCTGTTCGGGCGAATCCGCCACCGCCTCGATCTCGACACGCTCTGCGTCCATCGAGATCTTGGCGCGGGGCAAGGTGGCAAGCGCTGCAAGCGCATAGTCCAGCGCCTCGGTCCAGCGGTCGGGCATCGGGTAGTCGGCGGTTTCCAGCAGGTCCGTCACATCGGTCTTGGCGGCGATCGCGGCCAGCGTGTCCGCCAGCGCCTCGCGGTCGACCGCGGCGGGGATCAGCCCGATCATCGACACGCCGCTTTCGTTGCGCAACATCTCGACCGAAAAGCGCGGCGGCGTGATCGCCTCTGCCGCCGGCACGTCCATCTCGTCGATCACCCGGCCGGAATCGACCACGCCGCCGGCGACCGACAGGGCCTTGAACCGGGTGGTCTCGTTCGGGGCGGTGCCGGACAAAATGACCTGAAGCCCGGTGGTCTCGACCTTGGCCCAGTCCTGCCCCTCGAGCAGCAAGGCCCGTTCCACGCCTGACCGCGACGCCGATTCAATCGCGTTCACAGCGGTCAGAGCCGCCAGCAGCGAGACCCCGAAGGCCACGACGAAGATCGCTGGCGTCAGCACGAACTTGGACAGGCGCATCTTGGCTATGGTCCCGGGTTGTCCCTAAACTCCGCTTCCTTACGGCGGTTGCCGAGCGGTGGCAATCAAAGGAGCGCGGCAGCGGCAAGAAACAGCACAGGGATCAACCCGGCATCGCGGTTGGAGCGAAACAGGCGCAGGCAGGTTTCCGGCGCCTCGGTGTCAAGCTGGTTGAGCTGCCAGGCCATGTGCCAGCCCATGAACCACGCCCCGCCCAGCGCCACCACCAACGCCAGCACCGAGCGGTCGGGGGTAAAGGCCAGCACGATCGCCAGCGTCATCAAAAGGACCGTCGCCACAAGGAACCCGCGCAGCCACGGCACGGTGCGGTCGCCGAACAGGCGCGCGGTGGACTTCACTCCGATCAGCGCGTCGTCCTCCTTGTCCTGGTGCGCATAGATGGTGTCGTAGAACAGCGTCCAGGCCATGCCCGCCGCATAGAGCGCCACCGCGGGCCAGCCCAGCGCGCCGGTATGGGCGGTGTAGGCGAGAAGCGCGCCCCAGTTGAACGCGATGCCGAGAAAGACCTGCGGCCACCAGGTGAACCGCTTGGCGAACGGGTAGATCGCGACCGGGACCAGCGCGATCAGCCCCAGCAGGATCGCGTTGGGGTGGAAGGTGATCAGGATCAGGAAGGCGACAAGCGCCTGCGCCACGAGATAGCTCAGCGCCTGCCGCACGCTGACCTGCCCCGAGGGGATCGGGCGCGAGCGGGTGCGCTCGACCGCGCCGTCGATGTTGCGGTCGGTGATGTCGTTCCAGGTGCAGCCCGCGCCGCGCATCAGCCAGGCACCGATGCCGCAGCCCGCGAAGATCCACAGATCCTGCCAGCCCGCCGAATTGGTCTGGCCGATGCCCAGGAGCAGCCCCCACCAGCACGGCAGCAGCAACAGCCATGTGCCGATCGGCCGGTCTGCGCGCGACAGACGCAGATAGGGTCGGGCCCAAAGCGGCGCCAGCCGGTCGACCCAGTTGCCCCGCACCGCGTCGGCAACCTGCCCTTTCGCCTCTGGCATCCCCGGTTGTGCCGCCATAGTTTGCCCCCATGATGGACCGCGCAAAAATCCGCCTCTTTGTAGACGCGCCCTTGGGTCAGGGGCAATCCGTCGATCTGAACCGCGACCAGGCGCACTACCTTTTCGGGGTGATGCGGCTGAAACCCGGCGCGTGCGTGGCGCTGTTCAACGGGCATGAGGGCGAGTGGACCGCCGAGGTGGCCGAGGCCGGCAAGCGCGCCGGGCGGCTGGTCTGTCTCGGGCAGGCGGCACCGCAGCTCGATCCGCCCGACCTTTGGCTGATGTTCGCCCCGATCAAGAAGGCACGCACCGATTTCATCGTCGAGAAGGCCGCCGAAATGGGTGCGGCGCGGATCGTACCGGTGCTGACCGAATACACCAATTCCGAACGGGTCCGGGTCGACCGGCTGCAAGCCCACGCGGTCGAGGCCGCCGAGCAATGCGGCGGCACCTTCGTGCCGGAGGTGGCCGAACCGCTCACGTTCGACCGGTTGCTGGAGGACTGGCCCGAGGACCGGCACATCATGTTCTGTGACGAGGGGCTGGCCGGCGCGTCGCGGGGACTGGCTGTGCATGATGGAAAATGGGCGATCCTGATCGGTCCCGAAGGCGGCTTTTCCGGGCGTGAGCGCGAGCGCCTGCGCGCCATGCCGAACGCCCATCCGGTCAGCCTCGGCCCGCGCATCCTGCGCGCCGATACCGCGGCGGTGGCGGCGCTGACCCTGTGGCAAACCACGATGGGGGACTGGTGATGCTGCGTGCCGCCCGCGCGGGTGATGAACCGGCGATAGAGGCCTTTCTTGCCGCCCAAGCCGAGACCAGCATGTTCCTGCGCGCCAATCTCGAACACCTCGGCCTGTTCGACCGGGTCAGCCCGACCGGAACCGCCTTTCATGTGCTCGAAACGGCGAACGGCATCAGCGGCGTGTTCGGCCTGTCCAACGCGGGCTTTGTGCTGTGCCAGGCCCCGCATGCGACCGATGACGACTGGTCGGGCCTGGTGCGGGCGCTGGCGGGGCGGGCCGTTTCCGGCATCGCCGGCGAGGCGGCTCAGGTGGAGCGTGCGAAAGATGTCCTGGGTCTGCGCCGGGCGGCTTACAGCCTCGACGACCCCGAACCGCTCTATCGCCTCGACCTTGCAACGCTGACGGTTCCAGAAGGGCCGGGAAAGTTGCGAAAACCGGACACCACCGACCGCGATCTCCTGTTTCGCTGGACCCGCGCCTATTCCGCCGAACTCCATATGAGTTCGGCCCGGATGCTCGACGAGGAAGCCCACGGGCGAACCGACCGGGCCATCGCCTCGGGCGATGCGCGCCTGCTGATCATCGACGGAACGCCGGTGGCGATGACGGCCCTGAACGCGCGCGCGGCGGACATGGTGCAGATCGGCGGCGTGTTCACCCCGCCCGACCTGCGCGGGCGCGGCCACGCGCGCCGTGCCGTCGCCTTGCACCTGCACGAAGTGCGGCAAGGCGGGGTCAGGACCGCGATCCTGTTTGCCTCCGGCCCGGCGGCCTGCCGCGCCTATGAGGCCATCGGCTTTGAACGGATCGGGCGCTACACCCTGGCGATCCTGACATCTCCGGTGACACTCGGGAGGGCACCATGAGCTTCATCCGACCCGAAGCCATCGCCGGGCTGAAACGCTGGCGCGGCGTGATCGCGGCCGGGTTCGTGCTGGCGCTGGGCCTGTGGTGGGGGCTGACCTCGCTGGGCCTGATCCGCTGGATCGGCTGGGTTCTGGCCATCTTCGGCGGCGCGGCGGTCTGGACCGGCATCCAGCGGGCGCGGTTTCGCGGCGGTCATGGCGGGGTCGGCGTGGTCGCGGTCGATGAACGCCAGATCGCCTATCTCGCGCCGGTGGGCGGCGGCTTTGCCTCGATCGAGGCACTGACCGAGGTGGCCATTGCGCCCGACCGATCGGGCCTGCCGGTCTGGCGGTTTCGCTCCGGCATGGAGCTTTTGACGATCCCGGCGGCGGCGGAAGGGACCGAGGCGCTGTTCGACGCGCTCACAGCGCTTCCGGGTGTCGACATCGAGGCGGCGATCCGCGCCAGCCGCACCCGGCCGGATCGCACCGTCGTGATCTGGTCCAAGCCGCGCCCGCGGCTGCATTGACACGCCCGGCGCATTGGCCCACCAACGATCCCCAGACGTAGCGAAGGAACAGACATGTCGATCCCACAATCCGGCGGCGGCCCGATCGAACGGCCCGAACAACTGGCCGAGTATCTCGAAAGCGGGTGCAAGCCCAAGGAAGACTGGCGCATCGGCACCGAGCACGAGAAGTTCGGCTACTGCAAGGACACGCTGATGCCCTTGCCCTATGACGGGCCGCGCTCGATCAAGGCGATGCTTGAGGGGTTGCGCGACACCTATGGCTGGAACCCGATCTACGAAGGCGAGCATATCATCGGGCTGGAGCTGAAAGGCGCCAACATCAGCCTGGAGCCGGGCGGGCAGTTGGAACTGTCCGGCGCACCCCTGGGCTCGATCCACCAGACCTGCGACGAGGTGAACGAGCACCTGCGCGAAGTGCGCTCGGTCGCCGACCGGATCGGCGCGCGGTTCATCGGGCTGGGGGCAGCGCCCGAGTGGACGCACGAAGACATGCCGATGATGCCCAAGGGCCGTTACCGGCTGATGACCGACTACATGGACACGGTCGGAAACCTCGGCAAGCAGATGATGTATCGCACCTGCACGGTGCAGGTGAACCTCGATTTCGCCTCCGAGACGGACATGGTGAAGAAGTTCCGCGTCGGGCTGGCGCTGCAGCCGGTGGCGACGGCGTTGTTCGCCAGTTCGCCGTTCCTCGAAGGCAAGCCCAACGGCCACAAATCCTGGCGCTCGCGCATCTGGCGCGATCTCGATCCGGCGCGAACCGGGATGCTGCCTTTCGTGTTCGAAGAGGGGATGGGGTTCCAGCGCTATGTCGATTACGCACTCGATGTGCCGATGTATTTCGTCTATCGCGACGGCAAGTATATCGACGCGTTGGGCCAGTCGTTCCGCGACTTCATGGTGGGCAAACTGCCGGCGCTGCCGGGCGAAGTGCCGACGTTGTCGGATTGGGCAGATCATCTGACCACGATCTTCCCCGAGGTGCGTATCAAGAAGTTTATGGAAATGCGCGGCGCCGATGGCGGTCCGTGGCGGAGGATCTGTGCGCTGCCGGCCTTCTGGGTCGGCCTGATGTATGACCAGGAGGCGCTGGACGCCGCCTGGGATCTGGTCAAGGGCTGGGATGCCGAAACCCGCGAGGCGCTGCGCGTGGCCGCCAGTGTCGACGCGCTGGATGCCCAGGTCGGCAAGATCAACATGCGGGTGCTGGCCGAAAACGTGCTCGACATCTCACGCGCCGGGCTGAGGCGCCGGGCCAAGCCCGGATTCAGCGGCATGGTGCCGGATGAGCGGCATTTCCTCAACACGCTGGAGGACAGCGTCGAGGACGGAAAGACGCTGGCCGACGAATTGCTCGAACATTACCACGGCGACTGGAACGGTGATGTGAGCCGGGTCTACGCCGAATACAGCTATTGAAAGGTCGGCAAGGCGGCATGGGCCGCCTTGCCTGATCTCGCACCGGGGATCAGTGACCCGAGACCGGCGGCACGCGCGAGCGGCTGAAATCGCCGCCGTCACCGTCCCCCGGCCCGGCATGGCCCAGCGGATCGGGGCCGAACCGGTTCGCGCCGCGTGTGCCCTGGGTCGCGAAGAAGACGATCAGCACGATGAAGCCGATCAGCGGGATCAGCCCGATCAGCAGCCACCAGCCCGAGCGGTTGGTGTCATGCAGACGCCGCGCGCCGACCGCGAGGTTCGGAAGCAGCATCGCCAGCGAGAAGATGCCGCTGAAGATCGGCGTGTTGGTCGAGGCCGAAAAGCCGGTGTCGGTCACAACGGTGGTGCCGAACAGTGTCGAATCGACAATCGACAGCGCGATGCTGACCAGCCAGACGAAGAGGATGAACCACCAGAATTCGGACCGCTGCGCGCGACCGGAAAAGGTGGCATACTTTGATAAACAGGTTCTGATTGATTGTCCGAACGTCAATTCCGTCTCCTCCCATGGTTGGCATCCCCAATCAGATGGTGCGCTGTTTTCGGCCCTGAATCAATGGTTTCCGGCCGGCGGATAGCGGACCACCCTCACTTCTTGCCGATTTTCGGCTCGTGCCCCGTGAGCAGCCGGGCGATGTTCTGGTGGTGGCGGATGAAGATCAGCACCGCCAGCGCAATTGTCAGGATAAGAACGCCGGGATATCCCAGCGCAAAGGCCCAGACCGGGGTCAGCGCCGCTGCCGCCAGACCGGCCAGCGAGGAGATGCGAAACAGCGCCGCAACCGCCAGCCAGGTCAGGGCAGCCGCCAGCCCGACCGGCCAGGCGATCGCCAGAACCGTGCCCAGCCAGGTCGCCACCCCCTTGCCGCCCTTGAAGCCGAGATAGACCGGAAAGCAATGCCCGAGATAGGCCGCGAAACCTGCCAGTTGTGCCGCATCCTCGGCCAGCAGGGTCCGGGCAAGGATGACCGCGAAGGCGCCCTTGCCGACGTCACCGATCAGGGTCAGGGCCGCCGCCGGTTTGTTGCCGGTGCGCAGCACGTTGGTTGCCCCGATGTTGCCCGACCCGATCTTGCGCAGATCGCCCAGCCCGAACAGCCGCGCAAAGACGATTCCGAAGGGCACCGACCCAAGCAGGTAGCCGAGCACCGCGGTCAGGGCGAGAAGGGGCAGGGAGGTGACGAGGTCGGGCATGATGTTCTATCTCGCGGCGCGGTGGTTCGGGTAAGGGGAAAGGGGGCTTTATGGGGAAGTGCGCTGGCCGGTCACGGGCCGAACACGCGCTCGCCGCCCACCCATGTGCCCAAAACCTTGCCCTCCATCCGGGCTTCGTCGAACGGCGTGTTCTTGGATTTCGAGCGCAGCTTGAAGCGGTTCAGAACGAACGGTGCGTCGGGGTCGAACAGCACCAGGTCGGCAGGAGCGCCATCTGCCAGCGATCCGCCGGGCAGGCCGAACCGCCGCGCCGGGTTGGTCGACAGCGCCCGCCACAGCGTCGGCAGATCGACCGCGCCCGCGTGAACCAGCCGCATCGCGGCGGGCAGCAGCGTTTCCAGCGCCACAGCGCCCGAAGCGGCCTCTTCGAACGGCAGGCGCTTGGTTTCTTCGTCCTGCGGCGTGTGCATTGAACTGATGATGTCGATCAGGCCGGACGCCACCGCCTCGACCATCGCAAGGCGGTCGTCCTCGGACCTGAGCGGCGGCTTCAACTTGAAGAAGGTGCGGTAGTCGCCCACGTCCAGCTCGTTCAGCGTCAGGTGGTGGATGTTGATGCCTGCGGTCACATCCAGCCCGGCGGCCTTGGCGCGCTCGAGCGGTCCCAGCGACACGGCTGCGGACAGGTTGTCGGCGTGGTAGCGCGCGCCGGTCATCTCGACCAGCGCCAGGTCACGCTCCAGCCCCATGCGCTCGGCCATCGGCGACACGGCGGGCAGGCCGCGCAGCGTGGCGAACTTGCCCGAGGTCACGGCGGCACCGTTGCTCAGCCCCGGTTCCTGCGGATGCGCGATGACCAGCGCGCCGAGGCTGCGGGCATAGGTCAGCGCGCGCGAAAACACCTTGGTGTCGGCGATCACCCGGTCGCAATCGGTGAAGGCAACCGCGCCCGCGTCCATCAGAAAGCCGATCTCGACCATCTCGTGCCCGGCGCGGCCCTTGGTCAGCGCCGCCATGGTGTGGATGCGCACCGGCGTCAGTTCGCGCGCCCGGCGGGTGACGAATTGCAGCGTCTCGGGCGTGTCGATGGCGGGCGTGGTGTCGGGGCGGGTGACCATCGTGGTGACACCGCCCGCCGCCGCCGCGGCCCCGGCGGTGCGAAAGCTTTCCTTGTGACGCTCGCCCGGCTCGCCGATCTTGACGCCGATATCGACGATCCCCGGCGCAAGGCACTTGCCGGCGCAGTCGATCACCTCGCCTTCGGGCGCAAGGTCGCGCCCGGCGATCACGCCATCGCGGACCGTCAGGCTGCCGCGTGTCTCGGCCCCGGTTTCCGGGTCGATCAGGCGGGCGTTGGTGAATGTCGTGGTCATGCCGCCGATCCTTCCTGCACCTTGCGAAACAGCCGGTAGACGGCGTCGCCATCCGCGATCCGCTCGAACCCGACCGGCACGGTATAGCGGCGCCCCTTGTTGCCGCGCCGTTCCTCGCGGGCGAAATGGATCGTGGCCCATGGCCCGGCGGTGAAGTCGAGCGCGGTTTCCGCGGTGATCGGATAGCTTTGCAGCCGTTTGCCCTTGAAGGGCAGGTTGGTGGCGATGAAGGCGCGCCGGTCGGTCAGCGTGTACCAGGTGCCGCGCCGGCGCAGCGTGTCCCAGTAGGTGCCGAAGAAGATGATCCCGACACCGGCCGAGAAATGGATCAGCCCGAACATCCAGAACACGCCGCCCGCGCGCGATGCCATCACCATCCAGAACAGCGCAAAGCCCGCGAAGAACAGCCCGAACACGGCGATGAAGACCGTGCCGATACTGAGATGGAACGAAGGGTCGGGGCGCCCCTGCCAGACGATCCGCTCGCCCTCGTCGAGGATGCCGTCCCAGCCCGCCGGTGCCGTGCTCATGCCGTCGCCCCTTCGATGACCGCCTTGGTTCCGGCCGGGTCGGCCTGATACTTGAGCATGAACTTGTCGCCCGCGCGCGTCACCACCTGGGCCGCCGAGAAGATCGTGCGCACCTTGACGATGTCGCCGCGCGCAAGGCTCACCCCGGCGGGCGAGATCAGCCGCCGGTCGGTCAGGTGCCAGGTCATGCCGATCTGCTCTGACGCCACATAGACACCGCGCACCGCGATCGCCAGGACCGCGCCGACCACGCCGGTCCAGGGGTGGGGGTTGCCGATCGCCATCAGGATCGCCACCGCCCCGACCGAGCCGATGGCCGCCAGCATCACGTGTTCCTTGATGTAGGTCGCGCGGCTGCCGGTGAAACTGGCGATCAGGGTTTCGCCCTCGGCGAGCGGCGGCGCAGTCGCGGTCATGCAAGCCCCCAGACGAGGATTGCCAGCAGCGCCAGCCCGAGCACGGTCAGGATCAGCGCGCGCCGCATCGCGGGGGTGTAGGACGACGGCCCGGACGGGCCGGTGACGATGCCGGAGGTGCTTTCGAAACCCGGCAGGGGGATTGCCGGGGTGAGGGAATAGGGTGCCTCGTAGCGGCCAACGAAGGTCAGCGGCGGCTTGGGGTCAAACCGGCCCTGCCTGCCGGACAGGGCCTGCGAATAGACCAGCACCACCGGTTTGCTGAGCGCGCCGAGCTTTTCGGTGTCGGCGGCGACCTGGTCGGGGTCCATGCCGTTGGCCTCGGTCAGGTAACGCGCAAGGCCGTATTCGGCGATATCCGCGGGGGCGAAGACCTCGACGAAATCCGGGTTCAGCCAGTCGGCGCCCAGGGCCTCGCCCAGCGGCCAGCCTGCTTCGGTGCGGGCCTTGAACTCGTCGAGCGCCTCGATGGGCAGGTCGGCGGTGAACAGCCACACCGCGCGGGTATCGGCGCGTTCGGGAAATTGCATCGGGTCGGTCATGCCATGACTCCTTTGTCCGTCCGGGCCGCGCGCAGGTTGCGCGCCAGCAGGTCCATCGCCGCCATGCGCACCGCCACGCCCATCTCGACCTGTTCCTGGATCACCGAGCGATTGATGTCGTCGGCCAGGGTTCCGTCGATCTCGACGCCACGATTCATCGGGCCGGGGTGCATCACGATGGCGTCGTCTTTCGCATAGGACAGCTTTTCCGCGTCCAGCCCGAAGCGGTGGTAGTATTCCCGCTCCGACGGGATGAAGCCGCCGTCCATTCGTTCGCGTTGCAGCCTGAGCATCATTACCACATCCGCGCCCTCAAGCCCCGCGCGCATGTCGTCGAACACCTCGACACCGAACTGGTCGATCTGCGACGGCATCAGCGTCGGCGGGCCGACAAGGCGCACGCGGTTTTCCATCTTGCCCAGAAGGATCAGGTTCGAGCGCGCCACCCGGCTGTGCGCGATGTCGCCGCAGATCGCGATGGTCAGCCGGTGTAGCCGGCCCTTCTCGCGCCGGATCGTCAGCGCGTCGAGCAAGGCCTGTGTCGGGTGCTCGTGGCGGCCGTCGCCGGCGTTCAGCACCGCGCAATTCACCTTGTCAGCCAACAGGTTGACCGCCCCCGAGCTTGGATGACGCACGACCAGAAGGTCGGGGTGCATGGCGTTCAGGGTCATCGCCGTGTCGATCAGGGTTTCGCCCTTTTTGATCGAGGATGCCTGCATCGCCATGTTCATCACGTCGGCACCAAGGCGCTTGCCCGCGATCTCGAAACTCGCCTGGGTGCGGGTCGAGGCCTCGAAGAACATGTTGATCTGGGTCAGCCCCTCCAGCGCGTTGGCGCGTTTCAGGGCCGAACGGTTCAGATCGGCATAGCGGTCGGCCAGATCGAGAATGGTGGTGATTTCCGTGGGGTGAAGCGGCTCGATCCCCAGAAGATGGCGGTGACGGAAGCTCATGTGCGGGCCCTCGTTTTCCCGGTGTATAAGAAGCGCGGGCGGTTCGGGCAAGGCGCGTCGGGGCGCAAGAGCCTGCGCGCACCGCCCGCCATTGCCCCGGGTCGCGGCGCGCCATAGCTTGGGGGTCATGGAATCGACGCTGGACTGGCACGGCGCCAAGGCGCTTCTGGAATGGTATATCGAACTCGGCGCGGTGGACGCGATCGGGGATGAGCCCGTCAACCGTTACAACCTCGCCGAGACCGCGCCCAAACCGAGACGAGCCGAGGCTGCGCCCGCCCCTGACCCGGTGCCCCAGGTGCGCGTCGATCCTGTTGCCGAGGCCAAGCAGCGCGCGGCGGCGGCGCAGAGCCTGGGCGAACTGGCCGAGAGCATGGCGGCCTTCGACGGCTGCGAGCTGAAGAAAGGTGCGCGCAATTTCGTGTTCGCCGATGGCAACCCGGCGGCGCGGGTGATGATCGTGGGCGAGGCGCCGGGGCGCGATGAGGATATCGAAGGCAAGCCCTTCGTCGGGCGCGCCGGGCAGCTTCTCGACCGGATGCTGGCGGCAATCGGCCTGTCGCGCGCCAGCCCGGATGCCGAGGCGGCGGTCTATATCACCAACCTTTTGCCCTGGCGTCCGCCGCAGAACCGCGAGCCGACGCCAGAGGAAATGGCCATGCTGACGCCGTTTCTGGAGCGTCACATCCAGCTTGCCGACCCCGATGTGCTGATCCTGATGGGCAACACGCCGTGTTCGGCGCTGCTGGGTCGGCGAGGTATTCTCAGGATGCGCGGCACCTGGGCCGAGGCGATGGGCAAGCCGGCGATGCCGATGACCCACCCGGCCTATCTCTTGCGCAACCCGGCGGCCAAGCGCGAGGCCTGGGCCGACCTTCTGGACATCCGCGCGAAACTCAGGGGCGAGGCATGAGAATACTGGCGTTTTCCGATCTGCATCTGGCCCGGGGCCGCGCCGCCGATCTGGTCGCGGCCAGCGCCAGTGCCGACCTAGTGATCGGGGCGGGCGATTTCTGCACCATGCGCAAGGGGCTGGACGAGGCGATGGCGATGCTGTCGGGGATCGCCGCGCCCTTCGTGATGGTGCCGGGCAACAGCGAAAGCATCGACGAACTCAACGCCGCTGCGCCCGCCCGCGCGCACGTGTTGCATGGCGCCGGGGTCGAGATCGAGGGGCTGCGCCTGTTCGGGCTGGGCTACGGCGTGCCGGTGACGCCGTTCGGAGACTGGTCCTGCGACCTGACCGAGGTTGACGCGGCGGCGATGCTGGCGGCTTGCGAGGCCGCCGATATCCTGATCACCCATTCGCCGCCCAAGGGCGTGGCCGACCGGATGACCGGCGGCGTCTCGCTCGGCTCGACCGCGATCCGCAAGGCGGTGGAGCGGGTGCAGCCGCACTGGAACCTGTGCGGCCATATCCACGACTCGTGGGGCGAGCGCGGCTGGATCGGCAAAACCGAGGTCTGGAACCTGGGGCCGACGGTGAACTGGATCGAAACGGACTAGGGGCAAGACATGGGCAAGATCGACGAGACTCGGGATTTCATTCCCGTCCGCATTGCGGTGCTGACGGTCTCCGACAGCCGCACGCTGGCCGAGGATCGGTCCGGCGATACCCTCGTCGCGCGCCTGGAGGCGGCGGGGCACCTGCTGGCCGACCGCATGATCCTGCCCGATGAGCGCGGCCAGATCGCCGACCAGTTGCGCGCCTGGAGCCTCGATCCCGAGATCGACGTGATCATCTCGACCGGCGGCACCGGGCTGACCGGCCGCGATGTGACGGTCGAGGCCCACCGCGATGTCTACGAGAAGGAAATCGAGGCCTTCGCCACCGTCTTCACCATCGTCAGCATGAAAAAGATCGGCACCAGCGCCGTGCAGTCGCGCGCGACCGGCGGTGTCGCCAACGGCACCTACCTGTTCGCGTTGCCCGGGTCGACCGGGGCCTGCAAGGATGCCTGGGACGAGATCCTGCAATATCAGCTCGACTATCGCCACATGCCCTGCAACTTTGTCGAAATTTTTCCGCGTCTGGACGAACACAAGCGACGGAAATGATCCTCACGCCCGTTTGACCCCGTAACGGGTGCGCCTCTTTGCCAATTGCGCCGCTTGCGGCGGGGCGGCAAGGTTGGGTCGCGCGATACACGAGGGGCACGACGATGCGATTTTTCCGCCGCAGCCTGACCGGGCTTTTCCTGCTGGCCGTCACCGTTGCCGTGCTGGCGCTGGCCGGGCAGATGTTGCGCAGCGCGATCGAGGAGCGGATGGCGCGCGAAACCCGCTCGATGCCATCGCGCGAACGGGTGTTTGCCGTCAACGCGGTGACCATCACCCCCGAAGAGGTGGTGCCGATGCTCGAAGCGTTCGGCGAGGTGCGGTCGCGCCGGGCGCTGGAAATCCGGGTGCAGACGGGCGGACGTGTCATCGAACTGGCGGACGGGTTCGAAGAAGGCGGCAGGGTCGAGGCGGGCCAGATGCTGCTGCGCGTCGATCCGACCGATCTCGAGGATGCGCTGGCGCTGGCGCGGACCGATCTGGCCGAGGCCGAGGCGGAACGTGCGGACGCAAAGGCGGCGCTGGAGATCGCCCGCGACGACCTGGACAGTGCCGAGCGGCAGGCGGCGCTGCGCGAGCAGGCCCTGGCGCGGCAACGTGACCTGGCCGATCGCGGCGTGGTGACCGAGGCAACGGTCGAGGCGGCGGCGCTTCAGGCGGCGACGGCGGGGCAGGCGGTGCTGTCCAAACGCTCGGCGCTGGCCAATGCCGGTGCGCGGGTTGCGCAGGCCGAGAACACGCTGGCACGGCGCAAGATCGCGCTGGACGAGGCCGCGCGGCGGCTGGCGGAGACCGAGATCACCGCCGCCTATTCCGGCGTGTTGTCCGGGGTCAGCGTGGCCGAGGGCCGGGTGGTGACCGCCAACGAACAGATCGCGACGCTGATTGATCCCGATGCGCTCGAGGTCTCGTTCCGGGTCTCGACGGCGCAGTATGCGCGGCTGATCGACGAGGCCGGCAGCCTGATGAAGTCGGACGTGACCGCGCGGCTTGATGTTTCGGGCGTGGACCTGATCGCCGAGGGCCGGATCGACCGGGAAAGCGCCGAGGTCGGGGCGGGTCTGACCGGGCGGCTTCTGTTCGCGCGTCTGGATGGCGCGCGCGGGTTCCGGCCCGGCGATTTTGTCACCGTCGCGGTGCGCGAGCCGAAACTCACCGGCGTCGCGGTTCTGCCGGCAACGGCGGTGGATGCGGCCGGAACGGTGCTGGTGATCGGTGAGGGCGAGCGGCTGGAGGTCGCGCCGGTCGAGATACTGCGGCGGCAGGGCGACAACGTTCTGGTGCGCGCACCCGATCTTCATGGCCGCGCGGTGGTGGCCGAACGCTCGCCGGTTCTGGGCGCGGGCATTCGCGTGCGCATCCTGAAGCGGGGGCCGGACGAGGCCGGGGCGGCAGCCCCGCCCGCCGAACCCGAGATGATCGCGCTGGACGATGATCGCCGGGCGCGGCTGATCGCTTTTGTCGAAAGTAACCAGTCGATGCCCGCCGACGCCAAGGAACGTATCCTGACCCAGTTGCGCGCCCCCGAGGTGCCAGCCGAGACCATCGAGCGGCTCGAACGCCGGATGGGGGGCTGAGATGGCAACGCACCCCCGCGACATGGCTGGCGGCATCCTCAGTTATTTCACCCGCCACCGCACCGCGGCCAACCTGCTGTTGGTGGTGCTGATCGCGGTCGGGCTGTTCAGCCTGCCCAGAATGCGGGCGCAGTTCTTTCCCGATATCGTCATCGACAGCGTGACGGTCTCAGTCGGCTGGCAGGGCGCCGGGGCCGAGGACGTGGACCGCGCCATCGTGCAGGTGCTGGAGCCCGCGCTTCTGGCCGTCGAAGGGGTCGAATCGACCAGCGCACGCTCGTCCGAGGGATCTGCGCGCATCCGGCTTGAGTTCGAGCCGGACTGGGACATGGCGCGCGCCGCCGACGATGTGCAGGCGGCGGTCGACGCGGTCGCGACCCTGCCCTCGGATGCCGACGACCCCAACGTGCGGCGCGGCAACTGGCGCGATCCGGTGACCGATGTGGTCATCACCGGCCCGGTCGGGATCGACCAGTTGGCTCGGTTCGGCGACGAAATGATCGCGCGGCTGTTTGCCGTCGGGGTGACGCGGACCTCGATCCAGGGCGTCGTGGCGCCCGAGACGGTGGTGGAGGTCACGTCGGCCTCGCTGGTGCGCAACGATGTCAGCCTGTCCGAGATCGCCGCCGCGATTGCCGAAGAGGCCGCCACCGCGCCCGCCGGCGATGTCTCGTCGGGGGCCGCGAGGGTGCGCACCGGGGTCGAGAAGCGCAGCGTCGAGGATATTGCCTCGGTGGTGCTGCGCTCGAACCCGGATGGCTCCAAGCTGACGGTGGGCGATGTTGCAGAGGTGCGCGTCGAGGGCATCGACCGCAACGCGGCCTATTTCGTCGGCACCGACCCGGCGGTCACCATTTCGGTCAGCCGCTCGGCGCAGGGCGATGCCATCTCGATGCAGGCAAGCGTCGAGGAGGTGGCCGCCGCGATGCTGCCGACCCTGCCCGAAGGCGTGGCCATCGACCTGATCCGCACCCGTGCCGAAGTGATCACCGGGCGGCTGCAGATCCTGCTTCAGAACGGGCTGCTGGGGCTTGGGCTGGTGCTGGTCCTGTTGTTTCTGTTTCTCAACAGCCGCACCGCCTTCTGGGTGGCCGCCGGCATTCCGGTGTCGATGCTGACGGCGATCACGCTGATGTACATGGCCGGGCTGACCTTCAACATGATCTCGATCTTCGCGCTGATCATCACGCTGGGGATCGTGGTGGACGATGCCATCGTGGTGGGCGAGCACGCCGATTTCCGGGCAAGGCGGCGCGGCGAAGACCCGACCACCGCCGCCGAGAACGCCGCCCGCAAGATGTTTCCGCCGGTGTTTTCCGCCACCCTGACCACGATCATCGCGTTCTTCGGCCTGACCGCGATCAGCGGGCGGTTCGGCGAGATGATCGCCGATATCCCCTTTACCGTGATCGCGGTGCTGGGCGCGTCGCTGGTGGAATGTTTCGTGATCCTGCCCAACCACATGCGCCACGCGCTGGTGCATTCGGCGCGCGACCATTGGTATGACTGGCCGTCGCGGCAGGTGAACAAGGGCTTTCGGGTGGTGCGCGACGGGCTTTTCCGCCCGTTGATCGGCTGGGTGATCCGGCTGCGTTACCCGGTCCTGGCGGGCGCGCTGCTGCTGCTGGCCAGCCAGGTTGTGCTGTTCATCCGGGGCGACGTGCAGTTTCGCTTTTTCGACGCGCCGGAGCAGGGCACCGTCACCGCCAACTACGCGATGGCGCCGGGTGCGACCAGGGACGATACGCTGGAGATGATGCGGCTTTTGCAGGCTGCCATCGACGACTACGGCGATGCGCTGGCCGCCGAGGGGGGTATCGACCCCATCGACTATGTGCTGGCGCAGGTCGGCGGCTCGGCCGGGCGCGGTCTGGCTTCGGCCGAGGGCAAGTCGGCGGAACTTCTTGGCGCGGTCAGCATCGAGTTGATCGACGCCGACGCCCGGCCGATGTCGTCCTTCGCCTTCGTGTCCGGCCTGCAGGACCGGGTGCCGAAACATCCCATGCTCGAGGAACTCAGTTTCCGGGGCGGCCGCTTCGGCCCCGGCGGCGATGCGCTGGATGTCGAGTTGACGGGCGCCGACGCCGAGGTGCTCAAGGCGGCGGCGGAAGATCTCAAGACAGCCGTGGGCCGCTATCCCGAGGTGTCGGCGGTCGAGGACAGCCTGGCCTATGACAAGGAAGAGCTTGTGCTGGAACTGACGCCGCAAGGGCAGGCGCTGGGCTTCACCATCGACACGCTGGGCCGGGTGCTGCGCGACCGGCTGAACGGGATCGAGGCGGCGACATTCCCCGACGGGATGCGCTCGTCCGCGATCCGGGTCGAACTGCCGCCGGACGAGTTGACCGCCGATTTCCTCGACCGCACACGGATGCGCACCAATGCGGGGCAATACGTCAGCCTTGCCGATATCGTCACCGTCACGTCGCGCACCGGGTTTTCCACCGTGGTGCGCGAGAACGGCCAGCGCGTCGTGTCGGTGACCGGCGACATCGACGAAAGCAATCCCGACCGCGCCGCCGAGATCCAGCGGGCGCTGGAGACCGACATCCTGCCGACCCTGGCCGAGGAGCACGGCATTTCCTACCGCATCTCGGGGCTGTCAGAACAGCAGGACACCTTCCTGTCGGATGCACGCCTTGGCCTGATCCTGACGCTGATCGGCATCTTCCTGACGCTGGCCTGGATCTTTTCAAGCTGGACCCGCCCCATCGTGGTTATGGCGATCATCCCCTTCGGTTTGATCGGTGCGATCTGGGGGCACAATGTCTGGGGGGTGCCGATGTCGATGTTCTCGATTGTCGGGCTGATCGGCATGGTGGGGATCATCATCAACGATTCCATCGTGCTGGTCGCCACGATCGACGAATATGGCCGCGACCGGGGCGTGATCCCGGCAATCATCGACGCGGTGGCCGACCGTCTGCGCCCGGTGTTCCTGACCACCGCGACGACCGTGCTGGGGCTGGCGCCCCTGCTCTATGAGCCGTCGAGCCAGGCGCAGTTCCTCAAGCCGACCGTGGTGACACTGGTGTTCGGGCTGGGGTTCGGCTTTTTCCTCGTGCTCCTGATCGTGCCGGCCATTGTCGCGGTGCAGGAGGACGTGGGCAAGCAGGTCCGGGCCCTGCGCCGCCTGCTGCGCGGCGGCCATCGGCGCGCACGCGGTGCGGCGGTTGCGCTGGGCGGGCTGGCGGTGCTGATCGCGGCGCTGTTCGTGGCGACGATGGGCTGGGTGCTGGCGTTCGGTGCCTTGCCCGGCGGGCTGTTTCCCGGCGGCACCCCGATCCTGATCGCGACGGCGGTGTTTGTCACGGGCAGTGCGCTGATCCTGGTGCTGGCGTGGCTGGTGGCGGCGGTGGTGCACCTGGTTGTCCGGCGACGGCTGGTCTAGGGCGCGGGATCGCAACCCCGGATATCGACCGCGCGCCCGGCGGCCAGAACCGTCAGACGCAGGCTTTGCGTGTCGAGGTCGAAGGGCTTGCCCGCAGCCGGCACAAGATCGACCGAGGCCGAGAGAATCCCGCCATCGCGCCCGGTGATCGCTTCCGAGGCCCATGTTTCGGGGTTGGCGGGTTCGATCACCACGTGCTCATCGTCGCCGAGGCGGGGCAGATCGAGACTGGCGATGACGCGCACGCCATCGGCAATCGGCGCGACCGCGCAGCGCGCGGCGACCAGCCCGGCCTCATCCGCGCTGTCGGGCTGACGCGCCAGCGCCAGGGTGATGCGGCTGTCCTCGCCGCCACCTGTCGGTAACGCGCCGGTGAACGAGGCATCGAACGGCACGCAGATCTCGTGGCAGACGCCCATGCGCACCTCGGCCACCAGTCCCACCGGGGCGGCGGGATCGAGCGGGATCACCTCCATCGGGATCACGACCTCGTCGCTGTAGACCAGCGTGGTCATGCCGTTGGTGTGCATCACCTCGGGCACCGGCCAGTGAAACCGCACCTCGGCCAGGTTTTCCGACCCGGCCCAGTCGAACATCGGCGGAATCCCGGCCTCGCCCGGTGCGCGCCAGTAGGTCTTCCAGCCGTCCGCAAGGGTGATCCTGAGCGCGGCCATGTGATGCCCGCCGTCCTCGCGCCAGCCCGGCAACACCTCGAGCACGGCAGGCGTGCCGATCGGCGCGTCGGCATGCGCGGGGGTCGCCAACAGCGCGGCGGAAAGGATGGCGGTCAGGCTGCGGATCATGCGATCCGATATAGACCAGGTTCGCGCCAGGGGAAGTCACATTCGCGCCAGACGGGCGGTGGGGCGCCGAGCGCGCCGTGTCGCACTTGCAAAACCGCAACGCGCGGGCACATCTATTGGTCATGACCCGGACCGACACGCCCGATGACCTGAGCGGCAAGCTCCTGATCGCCATGCCCGGCATGGGCGATCCGCGTTTTTCGAACGCGGTTGTGCTGATCTGCGCCCAGTCCGACGAGGGCGCAATGGGGATCATCATCAACAAGCGGGTGCCCGATCTGTCGCTCGACGATCTGCTGGAACAACTCGAGATCGACCGTGGCGCGGGCAGCGCCGGGGTCGGTGTGTTCTTTGGCGGTCCGGTCGAAGGCGGGCGCGGTTTCGTGCTGCATTCGGCGGACTATGACGGAAACCCCTCGACCCTGCGGGTCGACGACAAGATCGCGATGACCGCGACCAAGGATATCCTGGTCGATATTGCCAGGGGCAGCGGCCCCGCCGAAGTGCTTCCGGCGCTGGGCTATTCCGGCTGGGGGCCGGGGCAGCTTGAAGGTGAATTGCAGCAAAACGCCTGGCTGATGGTCGACGCCGACGCCGCCATCGTGTTCGACCCGGACGACAGCGGCAAATGGGCACGGTCGCTGCGCAAGCTCGGGATCGACCCCTCGATGCTCTCCTCCGGCGGCGGAAGGGCCTAACGGGGTGCTGCCTCGCACGCCCAGCGAAACTGTGCATCGGTTTCCACCGCGCAGGGGCGTGCGGCACGCAGACGATTGAGCGCCGGATAGGGCGCCTCTCCCGCTTCGATCATCAGCCGCAGTGCCACCGCACCGGACCGCCCGCACCCGGCATAGCATTGCACCAGCACCCGCCCGCCCGCCTCAAGCACGCGGTGCAAACGGTCGGACACGTCATCCCATTCCGCCATGAATGCCGCCCCCGGTGCGCCCATGTCGGGGACCGGCAGGTGAACGTGGCCAATGCCCCTGCGGGACAGATCGCTTAGGTAGGGGCCGTGAAGCTCCGCGTCTTCCGACAGCACCAGCACCACGTCCGGTCGCCAACCGAGCGCCGCCGCGACGTCGCCGGAATAGAAACTGCCGCCGCCGGGAATCGGGCAGAGGCCGACGACGCCCGCCGCCAGGGTCAGTTCCGTTATCTGAAATCCGGCCATGATGCCTCCGGCGGTGGACGCGCAGCCCGGCACGGACTAGGTTTGCCCGGCAACCAGCGCAGGGGAAATCATGTCCGAATCCGGCCCGCAAGCCTATCAGGTTCTGGCGCGCAAATACCGCCCGGAAACCTTTGCCGACCTTGTCGGGCAGGATGCGATGGTGCGCACCCTGAAAAACGCCTTCGAATCGGACCGGATCGCGCAGGCCTTCATCATGACCGGCATTCGCGGCGTCGGAAAGACAACCACCGCGCGGATCATTGCCAAGGGGATGAATTGTATCGGCGCCGATGGCACCGGCGGGCCGACGGTCGAGCCATGCGGCACGTGCGAGCATTGCGTGGCGATCTCCGAGGGCCGGCATGTCGACGTGATGGAGATGGACGCGGCCTCGCGCACGGGCGTCGGGGACATCCGCGAGTTGATCGACAGCGTGCATTACCGGGCGGCCTCGGCGCGCTACAAGATCTACATCATCGACGAAGTGCACATGCTGTCGAAAAGCGCCTTCAACGCGCTGTTGAAGACGCTCGAGGAACCGCCGGCGCATGTGAAATTCATCTTTGCCACCACCGAGATCCGGCAGGTGCCGGTGACCGTGCTGTCGCGCTGCCAGCGTTTCGATCTGCGCCGGATCGAACCCGAGGACATGATCGCGCTGCTGCGCCGGGTCGCCGATGCGGAAGGTGCCGGGATCACCGACGAGGCGCTGGCGCTGATCACCCGCGCCGCCGAAGGCTCGGCCCGCGATGCGCAGAGCCTTCTGGATCAGGCGATTTCGCATGGCGCGGGCGAGACCACCGCCGATCAGGTGCGCGCGATGCTGGGGCTGGCCGACCGGGGCCGGGTGATGGACCTGTTCGACATGATCCTCAAGGGCGACGCCGCCGGAGCGCTGTCGGAACTGTCGGCGCAATATGCCGATGGCGCCGATCCGATGGTGGTGCTGCGCGATCTGGCCGAGGTCAGCCACTGGATCAGCGTCGTCAAGATCACCCCCGAGGCGGTCGAAGACCCGACCATCAGCCCGGACGAACGCACCCGCGGGCAGGCGCTGGCGGGGGCGGTGCCGCTTCGGGTGCTCAGCCGGATGTGGCAGATGCTGCTCAAGGCGCTTGAAGAGGTGGCTCTGGCCCCCAACGCGATGATGGCGGCCGAAATGGCGGTGATCCGGCTGACCCATGTGGCCGACCTGCCTTCGCCGGAAGACCTGGTGCGCCGCTTGCAGGACAGCCCGCCGCCACCCGCACCCGGCGGTGGCGGGAGCGCACCGGCCGGCAACGGCGCGAACGGGACTTCGGCGCGCGGCGGCAATGGTGGCGGGGCATCGGGAGGCGGCGTCACCGCGCTGGCGGTGCAGGAAGAAACCGCGCTGGCCCGGTTCATGCAGTTCGACGACGTGGTCGGCCTGATCCGCGCCAACCGCGACGTGCAATTGCTGATCGAGGTCGAAACCGGCCTGCGGCTGGCGGCCTATCAACCGGGGCGGATCGAATTCACCCCGACCGAAAAGGCACCCAGCGACCTGGCGACGCGGCTTGCCCAGCGTTTGCAGGGCTGGACCGGCGTGCGCTGGGGCGTCACGCTGGTGAACGGCTGCACCGCGCCCACCATCGCCGAAATCCGCGATGCCGAACGGCTGGAGCTTGAGCGTGCGGCGATGGAGCACCCTATGGTCAAGGCGGTCTTCGCGGCGTTTCCGAAGGCGGAAATCACCGCCATCCGAACCCCCGACGACATCGCCGCCCGGGCCGCCCAGGAGGCCCTGCCCGAGGTCGAGGACGAATGGGACCCGTTCGAGGAAGAGTGACGCGAACCGGGCGCACCCTTGTGGCCACGGTCCGCCAACCGTATCTAGCACCCGAAACCACCCCGATGGGAGAGATTTATGATCAAGGGATTGGGCAATCTCGGCGACATGGCCAAGATGATGAAGGCCGCGCAGGAGATGCAGACGAAGATGACCGAGGCGCAGGCGGCGCTGGACACGATCATCGTGACCGGCGAAAGCGGTGCCGGACTGGTCAAGGCCGCCGCCACGGCCAAGGGCGAGTTGACCGGGCTGGACATCGACCCGTCGATCTTTGACCCGAACGAGAAAGAGGTCGTCGAGGACCTGATCCTCGCCGCGATCAAGGACGCGCAGGCCAAGGCCAGCGCGCGGATGGAAAGCGAGATGGCCAAGATCACCGAGGGGCTGGGCCTGCCCGCCGGCATGAAAAACCCGTTCGGCTGACCCCGGCATGACGACCGCCCCGCGCGAGATCGAAGAGCTGATCGAGCTGATGGCCAAGCTGCCCGGCCTCGGCCCGCGCTCGGCCCGGCGCGCGGTGCTTTACCTGATCCGCAAGCGCGGCATCCTTCTGCACCCGCTGGCCGACGCGATGCACGCGGTCGCCGCGACGGCGCGAGAATGCATCACTTGCGGCAATGTCACCACCACCGAGGTGTGCGAGATCTGTTCATCGCAAAAGCGCGCCATCGGCGAGATCTGCGTCGTCGAGGATGTCGCCGATCTCTGGGCGATGGAGCGCGCGGGCATGTTCAAGGGCCGCTATCACGTCCTCGGCGGCACGCTGTCGGCGCTCGATGCCATCGGCCCCGACGATCTGCGCATCCCCCGTCTGGTGCGGCGGGTGGCGGATGAGGGCATCACCGAAGTGATCCTTGCGCTCAACGCCACCATCGACGGCCAGACCACCGCGCATTACATCGCCGAGGAACTGGAGGGCCGTTGCGCCGTCACCTCGCTGGCGCAAGGCGTGCCGGTCGGGGGTGAACTGGATTACCTCGACGACGGCACCATTTCCGCCGCGCTCAGGGCACGCAAGGCACTGTGATCCACCGGCACTGGTAGCGCTCGCGGAAATCCACTAGAGAACCCCGACTGACAGGGAGAATGACGTGGCATCCATGGTATCGGTGCAGGGTCTGAGCAAGATCTATGACGACGGTTTCAAAGCCCTCGATTCGGTCGACCTCGAAATCGAGGAAGGCGAGGTGCTGGCGCTTCTTGGGCCGAACGGCGCCGGCAAGACGACGCTGATCTCGGCGATCTGCGGCATCGCAACGGCGACCAGCGGCACGGTCACCGTGGGCGGGCATGACAACGTGCGCGACTTTCGCGCCGCGCGCAGCATGATCGGGCTGGTGCCGCAGGAACTGACCATCGAGAACTTCGAGACCGTCTTCAACACGGTGCGCTTCACCCGTGGCCTGTTCGGCAAGCCGCGTGACGATGCCTATCTGGAAAAGCTGCTGCGCCAGCTCACCCTGTGGGACAAGAAGGACAACCGCCTTCTGACCCTCTCGGGCGGCATGAAGCGCCGTGTGATGATCGCCAAGGCACTGAGCCACGAGCCGCGCGTCCTGTTCCTCGATGAGCCGACCGCGGGCGTCGATGTCGAACTGCGCAAGGAGATGTGGGACGTGATGCGCGACCTCAAGGGCTCGGGCGTCACCATCATCCTGACCACCCATTACATCGAAGAGGCCGAGGCGATGGCCGACCGGGTGGCGGTGATCAACAAGGGCGAGATCCTGCTGGTTCAGGACAAGGCCGAACTGATGAAGCAGATGGGCAAGAAGACCCTGACCGTCGATCTGGATGCGCCGGTCGACAGCCTGCCCGACAGCCTCGCGCAACGCGGCGTCGAACTGGGCGCGGACCGCAAGAGCCTGATCTACACCTATGACACCGCCGCCAGGAAAACCGGCATTACCGACCTTCTGGCCGATATCCGCAAGGCGGGGCTGCACCTGACCGATGTGCACACGAAACAAAGCTCGCTCGAAGATATCTTCGTCGGGCTGGTGACGGAGGACGCAGCATGAATTTCCAGGCGATCCGCGCGATCTATATCTTCGAAATGAACCGCACCTTCCGCACCATCTGGCAGTCGATCGTGTCGCCGGTGGTCTCGACCTCGCTCTACTTCGTGGTATTCGGCGCCGCCATCGGCAGCCGCATCCAGGAGGTCGAGGGCGTAAGCTACGGCGCCTTCATCGTGCCCGGGCTGATGATGCTGACGGTGCTGATGCAATCGGTCTCGAACGCAGGCTTCGGCATCTTCTTTCCCAAGTTCACCGGCACGATCTACGAAATCCTGTCGGCCCCGATCAGCGTGCTCGAGATCATCATCGGCTATGTCGGGGCAGCGGCGACCAAGGCGCTGATGATCGGGCTGATCATCCTGGGCACCGCCACGTTTTTCGTCGACCTTGAAATCCAGCACCCGTTCTGGATGATCGGGTTCCTCGTCATCACCTGTTTCAGCTTCGCGATGCTGGGGTTCATCCTCGGCATCTGGGCCAACAATTTCGAACAGCTTCAACTTGTGCCGATGCTTCTGATCACGCCGCTGGTGTTTCTCGGCGGCTCTTTTTACTCGGTCAGCATGCTGCCGGAGGCCTGGCAGAAGGTGGCGATGTTCAACCCGGTGCTCTACCTGATCTCGGGATTTCGCTGGGCGTTCTTCGGCATGGCCGACGTGCCGGTCGGCTGGTCGCTCGCCGCCATTGGCGTGTTCTGCGCGATCTGCGTGGTGGCGATCTGGACGATCTTCAGGACGGGCTGGCGGCTTCGGGCGTGACGCGGTGCAACAGGCGCGGGGAAAGCGTGCGCGCACCTTGTGGTCGCCGGATGGGGGTTCTACATCAGGCGCTATGAAACGCTGGATCCCTTTCGTGCCGTCCGACCCCATGGTCGCGGTCATTCGCCTGCACGGCACCATCTCGACCGGCGCGCGCGGTCAGCTTAACGACATCACGCTGGCGCCGCAGATCGAAAAAGCCTTCCGGCGCGGCAAACCCAAGGCGGTTGCACTGTCGATCAACTCGCCGGGCGGCTCGCCGGTGCAGTCGTCGCTGATTGCCGCGCGCATCCGCCGCCTGGCCGACGAAAAGGAAATCCCGGTCTTTGCCTTCGTCGAGGACGCGGCCGCCTCCGGTGGCTACTGGCTGGCCTGCGCGGGAGACCGGATCTTTGCCGACCGAAGCTCGATCATCGGCTCGATCGGGGTGGTGATGGCCTATTTCGGCTTTCAGGATTTCATTCGAAAATACGGGATCGAGCGGCGCATCCACACGGCCGGCGACAACAAGTCACAACTCGATCCGTTTCGTCCCGAAGATCCCGAGGATGTCGCGCGGATCACGGCGATCAGCAACGATATCCACAAGACCTTCATCGACCACGTCCGAACCGCGCGCGGCGACCGTCTGGCCGAGGATGAGCGGCTGTTCAACGGCGAATTCTGGACGGCCGACACCGCGCGGGACCTTGGCCTGATCGACGGGATCGGCCACCTGGTGCCGGTGATGAAGGCCGAATACGGTGACAAGGTGCGGTTTGCCGTCTATGGCCCGCGCAAATCGCTGTTCCAGAGGTTTGGCGCGCGGGTCGCGCTCGATGCGCTCGACGCCGTCGAGGAACGTGCGCACTGGGCACGGCTCGGGCTTTGACATGATTTTCAAGATCATCACCGGCTTTCTGGTCTTTCTTGTCGTGCTGGCACTGTTCGGGCGGTTTCGGTTCCCGGGGCAGGACCGGCTGGCCAATGCCACCTGTCCGAAATGCGGCCGCTACCGTATCGGCAAGGGCCCATGCCCGTGCGAGAAGAAGAAAGGCTGATCCTTGGACTTCTTCTACGCGACCCTCGGCCTCGTGATCCTGTTGCTTGCCGGTGACAGCCTGGTGCGCGGCGCGGTGAACCTGTCGCTGCGCCTGGGCGTGCCGGCGTTGATCGTATCCCTTACGGTCGTGGCCTTCGGCACTTCGGCGCCGGAGCTCCTGATCGGCATCAAGGCCGTCCTCGACAAGGTGCCAGGACTTGCGATGGGCAACGTGGTCGGGTCCAACACCGCGAACGTGCTGCTGGTGCTGGGGGTGCCTGCCCTGATCACCGGGCTTCACACCGCCGATTGCGACACGCGGCGCAACTATCTCTCGATGCTGGCGGCGACCGTGCTGTTCATGGTGCTGGCGACCGGCGGGGTGTTCGGCTTCTGGCAGGGGCTGACTCTTCTGGCCGGGCTCGGGCTGATGCTGACCTCGGCCTTCCAGGAGGCTCTGAGCCATCGCCGCAAGCTGGCCACCGAACGACGGGCCGCGCTGGAGGCGGCGGGTGCCATCGTCGACCCCGAGGCGCTCGAGGCCGAGGCAGAAGCCGAAGCCGAAGCCGAGGAAGAAGGCGAGGTCGAAGGTGCCGACCCGGACATGCCCTGGGCCAAGGTGATCCTGTTCCTGGTGCTCGGCATGATCGGGCTGCCGCTGGGCGCCGATATCCTTGTAGATGCCTCGACCAGCATCGCGCGCGATTTCGGCATGTCCGAGACCGTGATCGGGCTGACGCTGGTGGCGCTGGGCACCTCGCTGCCGGAACTGGCCACGACGGTGATGGCGGCGATGCGCCGACAGGCCGACGTGGCGTTGGGCAACGTGATCGGGTCGAACATGTTCAACCTGCTCGCGATCATCGGCATTTCCGCGCTGGTCGGGCCGATCCCGGTCGAACCCGGGATGCTGCGCTTTGACCTGTGGGTGATGCTGGCATCGTCGCTTCTGTTGGCGCCTTTCGTGTTCCGGGGCTGGCACATGGGGCGAAGCTGGGGCATCGTCTTTTGCGGGCTGTATCTGGTCTACGTGGTGGTGTTGTTGGGAGGCTGATGATGGGCAAGCGTGCCTTGGTGACCGGCGCGGGGGCGCGGCTGGGGCAGGCGATGGCGATCTGCCTTGCCGGGCGAGGCCACGACGTTGCCGTGCATTATGCCGGGTCCGAAGACGGTGCCGCCGAAACGGTGCGGCTGTGCCGGGCCAAGGGCGTGCGCGCCGTGGCGCTGCAGGCCGATCTGCTGGACATGGCAGCAACTGAGGCGCTGGTGCCGCGCGCCGTCGAGGCTCTGGGCGGGCCGCTGTCGGTGCTGGTCAACAACGCCTCGGTGTTCGAATACGACACCCTCGCCAGCGCCACGCCCGAAAGCTGGGACAGGCACCTGAACTCGAACCTGCGCGCGCCGCTGTTTCTGACCCAGGCCTTCGCGGCACAGGCGCCCGGCGCCACCACCGACGACAACGGCGAGCCGCTGGCCCAGGCGCTGGTGGTCAACATGATCGACCAGCGGGTGCACAAGCTGACACCGGAATTCATGACCTACACGCTGGCCAAGATGGGGCTGTGGGCGCTGACCCGCACCGCCGCGCAGGCGCTGGCCCCCGACATCCGGGTCAACGCGATCGGCCCGGGGCCGACCCTGATCGGCGCCCGCCAGAGCGAGGCGCATTTCGCCCTCCAACGCGCCAACACGGTGCTGGGGCGGGGCGCGAACCCGCAGGACGTGACCGGCGCGCTGGCCTATTTCCTGGATGCCACCGCGGTCACCGGGCAATTGCTCTCGGTCGATGGCGGGCAGCATCTGGGCTGGCGAACGCCGGATGTTGTCGGCGTCGAATAGCCTGCCTTGCGACAACTTGTGCACTTGAGCCAAAACTTGCCTATTTCCCACCAACTTCTCGCAATGAATTCATTAGTTTACCAATTGGCAATCTTTTTTTAGAGAAAAAACAACAACTTGGTGGCCTGCCTAAAAATTAGGCACGGCTACGAAGCCAGCCGTTTGCAAAGGGAAATCCGGGGTCGATAAAACCTGTCCCCGGAGTTATCCACAGAATCTGTGGGCATGTTTCCTCTTGTGCGCGGCGCGTTAAGATTGCAGCGAGACCGGGAATCAGCGGACGGGCAGGATGAGCGACGGCAGCAACAGCACCGAGGCGGCACCGGCTCTGCGCGGCCACGCGTTGATTGCCGATGAAGTCAAGCGGCTGGACAACTCGCCGGGTGTCTACCGGATGCTCGACGACAAGGGGCGGGTGCTCTACGTCGGCAAGGCAAAGAGCCTGAAAAAGCGTGTCTCGAACTATGCCAAGCCGACCGGGCATTCCGCCCGGATCGCACGGATGATCTCGCAGACCGCCGGCATGATGTTCCTGACCACGCGGTCGGAAACCGAGGCGCTGCTGCTGGAACAGAACCTGATCAAGCAACTCAAACCGCATTTCAACGTGCTGTTGCGCGATGACAAGTCGTTCCCGAACATCCTGGTCACCGACCACGCATACCCGCAGATCGCAAAGCACCGGGGCGCGAAAAAGGCTAAGGGCGCCTATTTCGGCCCCTTCGCCAGCGCCGATGCGGTGAACCGGACGTTGAACCAGTTGCAGAAGGTGTTTCTGCTGCGCAACTGCTCGGACGCGATGTTCGACAGCCGCACGCGGCCCTGCCTGCTCTACCAGATCAAGCGCTGCTCGGCCCCCTGCGTCGGCAAGATCAGCGAGGCCGACTATGCCGGGCTGGTGCGCGATGCCGAGCGTTTCCTGTCCGGGCGCACCACCAAGGTGCAGGAAGATCTTGCCGAACAGATGCAGGCGGCCAGCGAGGCGATGGAGTTCGAGCGCGCGGCGGCGCTGCGCGACCGTATCCGCGCGCTGACGCAGGTGCAGTCGAGCCAGGGCATCAATCCGCGCGGCGTGACCGAGGCCGACGTGATCGCGCTGCACATGGAAGGTGGGCAGGCCTGCGTTCAGGTCTTTTTCATCCGCGCCAACCAGAGCTGGGGCAACCGCGATTTCTTTCCGCGCACCGGGGCCGGGGCGGGCGAGGCCGAGGTGTTGCAGGCATTCGTCGGGCAGTTCTACGACCAGAAACAGCCGCCGCGAATGATCCTGCTCAGCCACCCGATCGAAGACCCCGAACTGATGGCCCTGGCCCTGACGGAGAAAGCCGGGCGCAAGGTCGAGCTTGCGGTGCCCTTGCGCGGGGAAAAGGCCGAGCTGGTCGCGAACGCCGCCCGAAACGCCCGCGAAAGCCTGGGCCGGAAGATGGCCGAGACCGCGACGCAGGCGAAACTGCTGGACGGTCTGGCCGAGGCCTTCGGGCTGGAGGGGCCGCCGGGCCGGATCGAGGTCTATGACAACTCGCACATCCAGGGCGCGCATGCGGTCGGGGCGATGATTGTGGCGGGGCCGGACGGCTACATGAAAAGCCAGTATCGCAAGTTCAACATCAAGGACGAGACACTGACCCCCGGCGACGATTTCGCGATGATGGCAGAGGTTCTGACGCGCCGTTTCAAGCGGCTGCTGAAAGAAGACCCGGACCGCGAGACCGAGGCCTGGCCGGACCTGTTGCTGATCGACGGTGGCGCCGGTCAGGTCAGCGCCGTCAACCGGATCATGGAGGATCTGGGGGTCGAGGACATCGCCATGATCGGTGTCGCCAAGGGCGTCGACCGCGACGCCGGCAAGGAGGAATTCCACCGCATCGGCAAGCGCCCGATAGCCCTGCGGCGCAACGATCCGGTGCTCTATTTCATCCAGCGCCTGCGCGACGAGGCGCACCGTTTCGCCATCGGCACGCACCGCGCCAAGCGGGCCAAGGCGGTGGGGGCGACGCCGCTCGACGATATTCCCGGCGTCGGCGCAACGCGAAAGCGCGCGCTCTTGATGCATTTCGGATCGGCCAAGGCGGTGGGGCGGGCCTCGCTTGCCGACCTTCAGGCGGTGCCTGGTATTTCTGCGGCGATGGCGGAGACGATCCATGGTTTCCTGAATGAAAAGGGCTGAGGGGGCCGAACGACGGAACCGGGGCGCGGCTGCGTTGAAATGGCGTCGGGTGCGCGGGACGGATCGCCGCATGGCTTTCCCCGACTGACCAGACCGGCTATGGATCAGCAATGAAGTGGACGCTGCCAAATATCCTGACTATCGCCCGGCTGATCGCGGTGCCGATCCTGCCGATCATGTTCCTGTTCTTTGCCCGGCCCTGGGCGGACTGGTATGCGATGGTGCTGTTCATCATCGCCGCGACCACCGACTATATCGACGGCTACCTTGCCCGCGCGTGGAAGCTGGAAACGCTGTTCGGCGCGGCGATGGACCCGATTGCCGACAAGGCGCTGGTGATCATCGCGCTTCTGGTCATCAACGGCTATTCCGGTCTGACGCCCTGGATCCTGCTGCCCTCGGCCCTGATCATCTACCGCGAGATTTTCGTGTCCGGCCTGCGCGAGACACTGGGCGCAAAGGCGCGGGCGCTGAAGGTCACCAACCTGGCCAAGTGGAAAACCACCGCCCAGATGGTGGCGATCACGCTGATCTTTGCAAAAGGGCTGTTCGAACATTACGTGGTGATGCAGACCTTCGGCATGGACGACGCGATGATCGGTGCGGTCCTGTCGGGCGACGAGATCGACCATTTCGGGCTGCGCTGGAAGGCGGCGGCGATGACTTGGTCGGGCAATGCCGGCATCATCCTGCTGTGGGGGGCCGCGGTTCTGACCGTGGTGACCGGGTGGGACTATTTCCGCAAGTCCATGCCGTTTCTGAAGGAGAGGCCTGATGCTTGATGTTCTCTATTTCGCCTGGGTGCGCGAACGTATCGGCGAGCCGCGCGAGACGGTCGAGACCGGGGCGACAACCGTGGCCGGGCTGGTCGATGAGTTGAAGGCGCGCGAAGAGCGCTACGCGCTGGCCTTCTCGGACCTTTCCGCGCTGCGCGTGGCGGTCGACCAGGAACTTGCCGATTTCGACGCGCCGCTGGCAGGTGCACGCGAAGTCGCGTTCTTCCCGCCGATGACGGGCGGCTGATGCGTATCCGGGTGCAAGAGGAGCCGTTCGATCCGGGGGCCGAACTAGACGGATTCGGCGCCGGGGCAGATGTTGGCGCGGTGGTCAGTTTCACGGGCATGGTGCGCGGTGACGGCGGCCTGAGCCGGATGGAGATCGAGCATTATCCCGGCATGACCGAAAAGGCGATTGCCGCGATCGCGGGCGAGGCGGTGGCGCGCTGGAATCTCGCCGATTGCCTTGTCATCCACCGTCACGGGCCGATGCGGCCCGGCGAGCGGATCATGATGGTCGCCACCGCCAGCCGCCATCGGGCGTCGGCCTTCGAGGCGGCGGAATTCCTGATGGATTACCTTAAGTCGCGCGCGCCCTTCTGGAAAAAGGAATACGGGGCCGATGGCGCCGAATGGGTGGCGGCGCGCGACGAGGACGAGGACGCGCTGGGCCGCTGGTAGCCGTGCGCGGTGCTTCGGCCTTTCCGCCTCACTCCCGATAGCGCGGTTTGGCCCGCTTGATCTCTTTCACGATCTTGCCGAACCGTTTGCCCCGCGCATTCGCCTGCGCCAGGCTTTCGGAATGGCGAGCCTCTTCCAGTTTGAGCTTTTGCCAGCGCGCCAGCCGGTCCGGGTCCAGGTCGCCGGCCTCGATCGCCGCCTGAACCGCGCACCCCGGCTCGGTGTCGTGCTGGCAGTCGGTGAAGCGGCAGCCAGCGGCCAGTTCCGCGACATCGGCAAACACCGCGTCGATGCCTTCCTCGACACCCGCCAGCCGAACCGCCCGCATCCCCGGCGTGTCGATCAGCCAGCCGCCATCCTTCAGCCGGTGAAAACTGCGCGCGGTGGTGGTGTGGCGGCCCTTGGCGTCGTCGTCGCGGATGTCCTGCGTGACGATGTCATCGCCGGTCAGCGTTGCCGCCAGCGTCGATTTCCCGACCCCGGACGACCCCAGCAGGGCCACGGTCTGCACCGGCCCGCACCAATCGGCCAGTTGCGCCGCCGCATCGCTATCGCGCGCATCAAGCGCCACGACCGGCACCGACGGGGCCAGATCGCGCAGGGCGTCGAGATAGGGGTCGAGGTCGTCGCACAGGTCGGCCTTGGTCATGACGAAAACCGGCTGCACCCCGGCTGCCAGCGCCAGCGCCAGGAACCGCTCCAGCCGCGCCGGGTTGAAATCCTCGTTGAAGGACGAGGTGATGAACAGGGTGTCGACATTGGCCGCGATCAACTGGTCGCGCACATCGGTCCCGGCGGCGCGGCGATGCAGCAGCGATTTGCGGTCAAGCACCCGGTCGATGCGATCCGCCTCTGGGTCGCTTGCGGTGTCGGCCAGCACCCAGTCGCCCACCGCGACCTCGCCGGTGGTCAGGCCGGGTGGCAACAGCAGGGTGCGCGGCCCGTCCTCGCCCAGCGCCTCTACCCGGTCGCGATGAACGGAGGTTAGGCGGACCGGGGTCAGGCGGCCGATTTCGTCGATGTCGAGCTGACGCAGGAATTCCGCGTTCCAGCCAAGCTCTTTCAGGTTTGGATATGTCAAGGAAGTGCCCTTGTGTGAACCACGTTGCGCCTTTGGCGCCGGATCAGGGGGCGGATTGCCCCGGTTCTATGCGACAGGCATCAACACTCCACTTGGTCGCCTTGCATCGCAAGGCACATTCGCACCTCGCTGCGCGAGGCACTCAGGTGAGAGGCTGGACAACGACCCAAGCGGGGCTCGTTACGGCTGCTTCCTTCCGGATCTGACCGGGTTGGCGAGGCGCTTGCCCGCGCCAACCTCTCGATCCGCGATATAATGCGGCAGACGCGCCGTTGCAAGTTCAGAGCGTGACCCGAAAGCGCTGAAACCCGTCGGCGCCGATCGGGCCGTGCGCGAGGTTGGGGAGGGGTGCGTCCCCGACGATCCCGGCAGCCTTCGGTGCCGATAGCACCTCGATTCGCGCGCCAAGCGGGGCCGTCAGGCGCCACGTGGCCAAGGGCGCGTGGTCATAGGGCCCCTCGGCGGTCAGCCATTCCGCGATCACGTCGCGCATCGGTGTCTCGGGCGAGATGACGACCTGTTCGGGGTTGAACCCCGGATACAGGCCGCTGCGGTTCAGGCGAAAGGAATTGGTGACCAGCACCGCGCGCGCGCCGGGGGCCAGCGCCAGTCCGCTGACCCTCCGCGCCGAAGGGTCGGCCAGACGGCCGTCGGGCGCGAAGCGTGCCGGTTGGCCCAGGTTGATCCGGTAGTCCACCCCGGCAACCCCTTCGGCGGCATAGGCCGGCAGGGCGGGGTGCATCAGGCGGGTGGTCTTGCCGGGGGCGGCGCGGTTGAACACCGAGGCGGCGCGCTCCAGCCATTCCGCCAGCGCGGCGCCGGTCAGGACCACGGCGCTCAGCGTGTTGGGATAGGGATACAATTCGGCCAGCCCTGCGCGGGTGATCGGCCCGGCGGGGAGGTCGGTGAAAAGGCCCGGCCCGGCCAGCCCGCCGCATTTGAACGGCGCGGCGGATGCAAGGATCGGAAGTCCGGCCAGCGGGGTTCCGGCCAGCGCCCGGGCGGCGAACCAGGCCGATGCGCGTTGCACCACGTCGACAGCCGGCGCGGGGGCCAGCGTGGCGAAATAGCTGTGCAGCCGATGGCGGCTTGCGCCGACCGGTTGGCGCAGGGTGTCGCGCGTCCTCGCATGGGCGCGCTGCAGGGAACGGGCGATGTCCGGCGCGGGTGTGGGCGGCCCGTCCCCGGTGCGTGTGACCGAGCGGACATGCGCGCTCGACCGTGCAACCTGCCACTGGCCCGGCGCCGTTTCGGTCAAACGCAGGTCGATCACCCCGAGGTGCGACCCCCAGAAGCCCGGCGAGACCACCGGAGTCCCGTGAATTTTCCCCCGCTGGGTATCGGCAGCACCAGACGGGGCGCGCGGGTCGGGAAAAACGCCATGGTCGTGCCCGGCAATGATCGCGTCGATCCCCGCGACCCCGGCCAGCGGCACCACCGCGTTTTCCATGCCGGGCCGATGCGTCGCCGCACCGATGCCGGAATGCGCCAGCACGATGACCAGGTCGGCCTCCATCGCGCGCAGGTATGGCACCATCTGGCGAGCGGTCTCGACGATGTCGCGCACCTCGTGGTCGGTATCGGCCAGCCCGGGCAGTTGGCCCGGCGGCAGAAACCCGAGCACCCCGACACAGATGTCGCGGCTGACACCCCCCGGCCCGGTGAGCTTGCGCCGCAGCAGGGCGAACGGCGCCGCGAAAGCCATCGCCGGGCGGTCGGCGGCGGTGTTGAGCGTGAGGTTCGAGCACACCACCGGAAACGGCGCCTTGCGCAGAACCTCGCCGAGAAAGCCGGTGCCGTGGTCGAAATCATGGTTGCCCAACGTCACCGCGTCGTAATCCAGCGCCCGCATCGCCGCGATGATTGGATGCACCCCGCGCATCGGGTCCGCACCGTTCGCCTGCGCCAGCACGTCACCGACCGGCGAGCCGTGCAGGAAATCGCCGTTGTCCAGAAGAAGCGTGTTCGCCGCCTCGGCGCGGGCCTGGTGGATCAGTCGCGCGGTATGGGCGAATCCCTGCCGGGGCGAGGGCGTGTCGGCGACGTAGTCATAGGGCAGGATGTTCATGTGCAGATCGGTCGTTGCCAGAATGCGCAACCCGATCTCGTCGTTGACCGGCTGGACGGCGCCGGCCGGCAGGGAAAGGAATGGGCGGCTCATCCGCGCGAACATCCTTGTGAACAGCCAGAAAACGCTAACCAGCGGAAAAACCGATTTCCAGTTAAGGGCGTGATGCTCGGCAATAAAACACCTTCAAGATGTATAAAGGTCACGCCCCCTTCGCATGGCGGGGACAATCGGGGTAGGCTCTGCGAAAACAGCGCATGAGGCTTTCATGGACATCGCGGACAACGTGACCTTCGGTGGCGGCGGGCTGGACCGGCAGGCGCATCGGCGCGGGGAAAGCGGGTTGATCCTGACCGACCCGGCGACGCGGATGCTGGGGTTCTGGCGCGGCCGGCCCCTGATCACCGGCGACCGCACCTCGGGACGTGCTGCGCCCGTGCTGCTGCCGTCCGATCACGCCTTGTTCGCCCATGCCTCCGAGTTGCGGGTGTTTCTTGGCGGGGCGACCGGGCAGTCGCTGTTTGCCGCCGATCTGTCCGGGTGGGAGCCTGCCGACCGGGTCGCAGCCGACCTTGGCCCCGGACGCGCCGGCGACGATGTGCCGGCGCCGCCCTTGCCCGATCTGCCGGAGGACGCGCGCTTTGCCGACATGCGCGGATTGCTTGCCGTGCTCGACCCGCTGGGGGCCGAGATCGCGGCGACCGCCAAGGGCATCCTGGAATGGCACCGGGGGCATCGGTTCTGCGCCAATTGCGGCGCCCCGACCGCACCGATAGCCGGCGGCTGGCAACGCGGCTGCCCCGAGTGCGGCCGGCCGCATTTCCCGCGCACCGATCCGGTGGTGATCATGCTGGTGACGCATGGCAATTCCCTGCTGCTCGGCCGCTCGCCGGGCTGGCCCGAGGGGATGTATTCGCTGCTGGCGGGTTTCATGGAGCCGGGCGAGACCATCTCGATGGCGGTGCGCCGCGAGGTGGCCGAGGAAACCGGCGTGCCGGTAACCGCGGTCAAACCGCTGGCCAGCCAGCCCTGGCCCTGGCCGACGACCCTGATGATCGGGTGCACGGCAGAGGCGGTCGGGCGCGACATCACGCTGGACCCGACCGAGCTCGAGGACGCGATCTGGGTCACGCGCGAGGATCTGGCGGAGATTTTCGCGGCCCGGCATCCGGTCATCCGCCCGGCCCGAAAAGGCGCCATCGCGCATTTCCTGATGCAGTTGTGGCTTGCGGACCGGCTGGAATGAGGCAAGACTCGCGCCCGAAAACCAAGAACCGGAACGGGGAGCGGCTGGCATGAAAATCGCGACGCGCGAGGACATCGCAGCGCCGATAGAGGTGGTATTCGCGCAGCTTGCGGATTTCGACGGATACGAACGCGCGGCGCTCCGGCGCGGGGCCGAGGTCACCCGGACGGACGACCTGAGCGTGCCGGGGATCGGCATGTCGTGGAATGCCGCTTTCGATTACCGGGGCAAGGAACGCAAGGTCAGGATCGAGCTGACCGACTATGACCCGCCGAACGCGATGATCCTGGCGACCCACAGCACCGGGGCCGATATCGTGATCGTGATCGACCTTGTCGCGATGTCGAAAACCCGCACCCGGATGAACCTGTCGGTCGACACCCGCCCCCGGTCGCTGCCGGCCAAGGTGTTCGTCCAGTCGCTGAAACTGGCGCGTTCAAGCGTGCTGAAACGGTTTCGCAAGCGGGTGGCCGATTTCGCGGGCGACCTCGAGGACCGGTGCAAGCGCCGGATGGCCTGACGTCAGCTTGCGTGGCGTCGCGGATCGGCGGGATACACTCCGAGAATGTCCAGGTGATTGGTGAAATAGTCCAACTCTTCCAGCGCACGCCGGACCGGCGCGTCGTCCGGGTGCCCTTCGATGTCGGCATAGAACTGCGTCGCGGTGAATGACCCGTCGACCATGTAGCTTTCCAGCTTGGTCATGTTCACACCGTTGGTCGCGAACCCGCCCATCGCCTTGTAGAGCGCGGCGGGAATGTTGCGGACCTGGAAGACGAAGGTCGTCATCATCCCGTCCATGCCGCGCCGGGTGAGGTCGATCTCGCGCCCCATGATCACGAAACGGGTGGTGTTGTGGCCGTGATCCTCGATGTCGCGGGCCAGAACGTCTAGGCCGTAGATCTCGGCGGCCAGTTCCGAGGCCAGCACGCCTTCACCTGGCGTGCGGTGATGCGCCAGCTCGGCCGCCGCGCCGGCGCTGTCGGCGGCGGCATGACCCTTGATGCCATGCAGGCGCAGGAATTGCGCCGATTGCGGCAGCAACACGAGGTGCGCGCGCACATCGGTGATGTCGGACAGCTTGGCACCGGGCAGACCCAGCAGACAGATGCGCACCCGCACGAAGGCCTCGTCAAGGATGTGCAGCCCGCTTTCGGGCAGCAACCGGTGAATGTCGGCAACCCGTCCGTAGGTCGAATTCTCGACCGGCAGCATCGCCTGGTCGGCGGCCCCGTCGCGCACCGCCGCGATCACCTCTTCGAAGGTGGCGCAAGGCAGCGCCTCCATGTCGGGACGGGCCTCGCGGCAGGCATCGTGGGAATAGGCTCCGGGCTCTCCCTGAAAGGCAATTCGGCCGGTCATGACGGAGGTCTTTCGCTGTTGCGGACAGGATGCGCGTTTCGTCGCGCCTCATATCGCTTGAAAACCGCCAAGGGAAGCGGATAGAAGGCGATGACTCAGGGATAGCACGGATCGCGACATGTTCGACACAATGACCATCACCAAGGTGCTCGCCAGCCTCGCCGGCGCACTTCTGATCTTTCTGTTCGCCAATTGGGCGGCAAGCTCGCTCTACCACGTCGGCGCCGAAGCGCATGGCGACGAGGAGGGGCCGGTCCAGGGTTACGTGATCGCCCAGCCGGAAGAGGAAGAGGAGGAAGCCGAGGAGGAAGAAGTCGCCGAAGTCACCTTCGAGGACGTCTTTGCCGAGGCCGATGTCGCCGCCGGCGAAAAGGCCTTCAACAAGTGCAAGTCCTGCCACTCGATCGAGGAAGGCAAGAATGGCACCGGCCCGTCGCTCTATGGTGTGGTCGGCGCCGATATCGCGCATCTGGATGATTACAACTACTCCGACGCGGTGGCCGGGCTTGAGGGCGAATGGACGCCGGAGCGCCTGAACGACTGGCTCGCCGACCCGCGCGGCTTTGCCCCCGGCACCAAGATGACGCTGGCCACCAAGAAGCTCGAGGACCGTGCCAACGTGATCGCCTATCTCGCGACCATCGGCGGTTGATCCGCCCCGACCTGACATCAGGGGCCGCCCGGGAAACCGGCGCGGCCCTTTTCTTTTTTCTCCGCCCACGCGGCGTTCACGAATTCTCGCCTTGAACAGCAGGACCGGCGCGCCTTAGCTTGTTGCACGGCCCCCGGCCCGGCCCCGACACGATGGAGGAATGCCCATGCGACCCGAGACCGACCGCCCCCGTGCCCAAAGCGCGACCCGTGCCGAGAATCCCGCCGCCCGGTTCCTGCTCTGGCCGCTGTCGGCGCTGGTTCTGGTGCTGTCGGCTCTGTCGGCTCTGGCTCAGGACACCACCACGTCGCATGCGTTCTCGTATTTCGGCACCCCGAAGTATGACGCGGATTTCGCGAACCTCGACTACGTCAATCCCGACGCGCCCAAGGGCGGCGAGATCGCGATCTGGACGATGGGCACCTTCGACAGCTTCAACCCCTACACCCGCAAGGGTGTGGCCGGTGCGCTGGCCTCGATCAACATCGAGCGGATCATGACCGAGACCGCCGACGAGATCGGCGTGTCCTACTGCCTGCTGTGCGAAACGCTGGAATACCCCGAGGATCATTCCTGGGTGATCTTCACCCTGCGCCCCGAAGCGGCCTTTGCCGACGGCTCGCCGGTCACCGCCGAGGATGTCGCCTTTACCCACGACCTTTTCATGGAGCAGGGCCTGCCCAGCTTCCGTGAGGGCGTGGCGCGGATCATCGCCGGCGTCGAGGTGTTGGACGAGTCCCGGGTGAAGTTCACCTTTACCGAAGACAGCCCGAAACGCGACCGCATCAGCCAGGCCGGGGCCAGCCCGGTGATGTCGAAGGCGTGGTATGAGGAAAATGGCGCCCGGCTGGACGAAAGCCGCCTGGAGATGGCGCTGGGCACCGGCGCCTACATGCTCGACCGTTACGACATCAACCAGCGCATCGTCTATCGCCGCAACCCGGACTACTGGGCCGCCGATCTGCCGATCATGCGCGGGCGCAACAATTTCGACACCATCCGCGTCGAGTATTTCGCCGACAGCGATGCCGCCTTCGAAGCCTTCAAGGCCGGCGCCTATACCTTCCGCATCGAGAACAGCTCGAAACAATGGGCCACAGGCTATGATTTCGACGCGCTCGAGGCGGGCCATGTGATCAAGGCCGAACTGCCCGACGGAACGCAGGCATCCGGGCAAGCCTTCGTGTTCAACCTGCGCCGCGACAAGTTCAAGGATGTGCGGGTGCGCGAGGCGATCAGCCGGATGTTCAACTTCGAATGGTCGAACGAAACCCTGTTCTACGGGCTTTACGAGCGGATCACCGGATTTGCCACCAACAGCTACAACGAGGCGACAGGGCTGCCCTCGCCCGAGGAACTGGCCGTGCTGGAGCCGATTGCCGACCTTCTGCCCGAGGGCGTGCTGACTGACGAAGTCTACATGCCGCCGGTGTCTGGCAATCGCCAGCTTGACCGGGGGCAGTTGCGGATCGCCTCGGCCCTTTTGGACGAGGCCGGCTGGGCGGTCGGCGACGACGGCATCCGCCGCAATGCCGCCGGTGAAACCCTTTCCGTCGAGTTCCTCGAATACTCACCGGCCTTCGACCGGGTGGTGCAGCCCTTTGTCGCCAACCTCGAGGCGCTGGGCGTCGCGGCCACCCTGAACCGCGTCGACAACGCGCAATACGTCGAGCGCACCCGCAACATGGACTTCGACATCATCACTGACCACCTGGCATTGGGGTATGAGCCGGGGTCCGGGCTGGAGCAGAAATTCGGCTCGAAAGAGGCGAACAACAGCGTCTTCAATACCCCCGGCCTGGCCGATCCCGCGGTCGATGCCCTGATCGACGTGATCCGCAACGCTGAGACGCGCGAGGAAATGGTGCCCGCGGTGCAGGCGCTGGACCGGGTGATGCGGGCAATGAAGATCGTGACGCCGCAATGGTACAAGGACGTTCATACCGTCGCCTATTTCAACATGTTCGAACACCCCGAGAACCTGCCGCCCTATGATCTCGGCTATCTCGACTTCTGGTGGTTCGACGCCGACAAGCATGCGGCGCTGAAACAGGCCGGCGCGCTGCGCTAAGCGAAGGACACAGCAACCGGCATGGGTGCCTATATCCTCCGGCGACTTCTGCTGATCATACCGACGCTGTTCGGAATCATGGTCATCAACTTCGCCCTGACCCAGTTCGTGCCCGGCGGGCCGATCGAGCAGATCATCGCCCAGATGCAGGGCGAGGGGGACGTGTTCGAGGCGATCTCGGGCGGCGGCCAGGAGGCTGCCGATAGCTCCGGCGGCGGCGATGAGAAATACCTCGGCGCGCGCGGCTTGCCGCAGGATTTCCTCGACGAGTTGGAAATCGAGATGGGCTTTGCCCGCGTCGTCTGCGGCCCCGATCACGTCGGAGAGCCCGACATCCGGGCGCCCGATTGCGTGAAGGAGGAAATCCCGGCGCTGGAACGCTTCGTCAACATGATGTGGCGCTACCTGCAGTTCGATTTCGGCGAAAGCTATTTCCGCTCGATCGGGGTGTTCGAACTGATTGCCGAGAAACTGCCGGTGTCGGTCACGCTGGGGCTGTGGTCGACGGTGATCGCCTATATCGTCTCGATCCCGCTGGGCATCAAGAAGGCGGTGCGCGACGGCTCGCGCTTCGACACCGCGACATCGGCCATCATCATCGTGGCCTATGCCATCCCCGGTTTCCTGTTCGCGATCCTGCTGCTGGTGCTGTTCGCGGGGGGGTCATACTGGCAGATATTCCCCTTGCGCGGCCTGACCTCGGACAATTGGGATGAACTCAGCATGGTTGGCAAGGTGCTGGACTATTTCTGGCACATCACCCTGCCGGTGCTGGCCTCGACCATCGCCAGTTTCGCGACCCTGACGCTTCTGACCAAGAACAGCTTTCTCGACGAGATCAAGAAGCAATACGTCATCACCGCCCGCGCCAAGGGGCTGTCGGAGCGCCGCGTGCTCTATGGCCATGTGTTCCGCAACGCCATGCTGATCGTGATTTCCGGCTTTCCGGCGCTGTTCATCGGCGTGTTCTTCGGCGGCTCGCTGATCATCGAGACGATCTTTTCGCTCGATGGGCTGGGCCGGCTGGGGTTCGAGGCGGCGGTGGCGCGGGATTATCCGATCATCTTCGGCACCCTCTTTGTCTTCGGGCTGGTCGGGCTGATCGTCGGCATCCTGTCGGACCTGATGTATGTCTTCGTCGACCCGCGCATCGACTTTGAAAGGCGTGAGGCATGAGGCGGGCCGGAATGCCGCGGGCCAAGGCACCGGCGGACCACGCCCCGGCGCGCACCGGGGCAGATGCGCCGCGTGGTTCCGAGCGGCGCCGCATCATGAAGCTCTCGCCGCTCAACCAGCGCCGCTGGCGCAATTTCCGCCGCAACCGACGCGCCTTCTGGTCGCTGATCGTCTTTTCCGTGCTGTTCGGCCTGACGCTCGCCGCCGAGTTCATCGCCAACGACAAGCCCATCCTCGTCAGCTACCACGGTGAATTGCGCGCACCGATCTTCCGGTTCTACCCGGAAACCGCCTTCGGCGGCGACTTTCGCACCGAGGCGGTCTATGGCGATATCGAGGTGCAATGCCTGATCGTCTCGGGCGGGCTGACGGAGTGTTTCGACGACCCCGAAGCGATCCTCGAAGACGCCCGGGACGGCATCGTCGCGGGTGTGGAGATCGACAAGGGCTGGCTGCTCTGGCCGCCGATCCCCTACAGCTACGACACCATAAACGACATCGGCGGCGCCGCGCCTTCGGCGCCGGACGGCGATCATTGGCTGGGCACCGACGACACCGCCCGTGACGTGCTGGCGCGGGTGATCTACGGCTTTCGCCTGTCTGTCATCTTCACCCTGATCGTGACGGTCCTGACCTCGTTGATCGGCATCGCGGCGGGGGCGGTGCAGGGCTATTTCGGTGGCTGGGTCGACCTTGTCTTTCAGCGGATGCTGGAAATCTGGGGGTCCACCCCGTCGCTTTACGTCATCATCATCCTGTTCGCGATCCTGGGGCGAAGCTTCTGGCTTCTGGTCTTCGTCACGGTCCTGTTCGGCTGGCCGGCGCTGGTCGGCGTGGTGCGCGCCGAATTCCTGCGCGCGCGCAATTTCGAATACGTGCGCGCCGCCAAGGCGCTGGGGGTCTCGAACCGGGTGATCATGTTCCGCCACATGCTGCCCAACGCGATGGTGGCGACCCTGACCATGCTGCCCTTCATCATCACCGGCACCATCGGCACGCTGGCCGCGCTGGACTTCCTCGGCTACGGGTTGCCTTCCTCGGCCCCAAGCCTTGGTGAACTCACGCGGCAGGCCAAGCAGAACCTGCAAGCGCCGTGGCTGGGCTTCACCGCCTTCGTGACCTTCACCATCCTGCTGTCGCTTCTGGTCTTCATCTTCGAAGGCGTGCGCGATGCCTTCGATCCGCGAAAGACGTTTCAATGAGGGTGCTGGAGGTCAAGGGCCTGGGCGTCACGTTTCGGCAGGACGGGCAGGAGATACCAGCCGTCCGGGACGTGTCGTTTCACATCGACAAGGGCGAGACCGTGGCGCTGGTGGGCGAATCCGGCTCGGGCAAATCCGTCACCGCGCTCTCCACGGTCTCGCTTCTGCCCGACAGCGCCACGATATCCGGCAGCGTCCGCTATGAAGGGCGCGAGATGGTGGGCGCCTCGGCGGCGGACCTGCGCGCGGCGCGGGGCAACGACATCAGCTTCATCTTTCAGGAGCCGATGACCTCGCTCAACCCGCTGCACACCATCGAGAAGCAGTTGACCGAAACGATCATGCTGCACCAGGGCCTGACCGGGGCGGCGGTGCGCGACAAGATCATCGAGCTTCTGACCAAGGTCGGTATCCGCGACCCCGAAACCCGGCTGAACGCCTATCCGCACCAGTTGTCCGGCGGCCAGCGTCAGCGGGTGATGATCGCCATGGCGCTATCGAACGGACCCGACCTTCTGATCGCGGATGAACCGACCACCGCGCTCGACGTGACGATCCAGGCGCAGATCCTCGATCTTCTGGCCAAGCTCAAGGCCGACGAGGGCATGAGCCTTCTGTTCATCACCCACGACCTCGGCATCGTGCGCCGGATCGCGGATCGGGTCTGCGTGATGAAGGATGGCGAGATCGTCGAGACCGGGCCGACCGACGAGATCTTCGCCAACCCCCGGCATCCTTACACGCAAATGCTGCTATCGGCGGCGGCCACGGGCCGGCCGGACCCGGTGCCCGAAGGCGCCGAGGAAATCGCCAGCACCAAGGACCTGCGGGTGTGGTTTCCGATCACCCGTGGCCTGATGCGCCGCACCGTCGGCCACATCAAGGCGGTCAACGCCGCGACCTTCACGGTGCGGGCGGGCGAGACGCTGGGGATCGTCGGTGAAAGCGGGTCGGGCAAGACCACGCTGGCGCTGGCGGTAATGCGGCTGATTTCATCGCAAGGCCCGGTGGTATTTCTGGGCGAGAACATCCAGGGCCGCCCCGCGCGCGCCTTGCGCGGGCTGAGGCGCGACATGCAGATCGTGTTCCAGGACCCCTACGGCTCGCTCTCGCCGCGCATGACGGCCGAGGAGATCATCGCCGAGGGGCTGGGTGTGCACGGGCTGGAACCGGGGCGAAACCGGCGCGAGATGGTGGCCGAGATCATGGCTGAGGTCGGGCTGGAGCCGGGCACCATGCACCGCTATCCGCACGAGTTTTCCGGCGGCCAGCGCCAGCGCATCGCCATCGCCCGCGCCATGATCCTGCGCCCGCGCCTATTGGTGCTGGACGAGCCGACATCGGCGCTGGACATGACGGTGCAGGTCCAGATTGTCCGCCTTCTGCGCGATCTGCAGCGGCGGCACGGGCTGGCCTACCTGTTCATCTCGCACGACCTGCGCGTGGTGCGGGCATTGGCGCACAAGGTGATCGTGATGAAGGCGGGCGATATCGTCGAGGCCGGAACGGCAGACGTGATCTTCGACGCGCCCGAGACCGACTACACCCGCGCGCTTATGGCGGCGGCGTTCGATCTGAAGGTCGAAAAGGGCGCGTCGCAGTAGCCCTGCCTCAGACCCATTTCGCCAGCGGCGGCAGGCTCATCAACACCGCGTCCGGGTCGTGCCCGGTGGCCAGCCCGAACTTGGTGCCCCGGTCATAGACCAGGTTGTATTCGGCATAGAGGCCGCGATGGATCAGTTGCGTGTCCTTGTCGGCCTCGCTCCAGGCCATGTCGCGTCGGCGTTCGGTCACCGGCAGGAAGGCGGGCAGGAAGGCGCGGCCAACGGCCTGGGTGAAGGCGAAATCGGCCTCCCAATCGCCGGAATTCAGATCGTCGTAAAAGATGCCGCCGACGCCGCGCGCACGCTTGCGGTGCGGGATGTAGAAATACTCGTCGGCCCAGGCCTTGAAGCGGTCGTAAGTGTCGGGGCTGCGGGTGTCGCAGGCCGATTTCAGCGCGGCGTGAAAGCTGGCCGTGTCCTCGTCATACTCGATGCAGGGGTTCAGATCGGCGCCGCCGCCGAACCACCACGCGCCCGGCGTCCAGAACATCCGGGTGTTCATGTGCACCGCTGGGCTGTGCGGGTTCTGCATGTGGGCGACCAGCGAAATCCCCGAGGCCCAGAACCGCGGGTCGGCCTCGATCCCCGGCACGCCGCGCGCCGCCATCGCCGATTGCGCCGCCGCGCCGAGGGTGCCGTGCACCGTCGAGATGTTGACGCCGACCTTCTCGAACAGCCGCCCGCCGCGCATCACCGACATCAGCCCGCCGCCCGCGTCCGACCCGTCGTCCGCGGTGCGCCTGGTCTCGGAGAAGGCGAATCGGCCCGCCGGCTCGCTCGCGAAAGGGCCGGTGGTCTGGCTGTCTTCCAGGGCCTCGAACGCCGTCACGATCTCGTCGCGCAGGTCATGGAACCAGATCGCAGCGCGGTTTTTCTGGTCTTTCATCATGTCGGTCATCACATCCTCCGGTCCTGCGCCCGGTTCTGCCGCAAAGACCGGGCGGCGGAAAGGGAAGATTTGCACCGGCGCCGGGTTGCGTTAGGCTGGGGGCAGCAACCGGAGAACCGATGATGCGCACGATCTTGGCCGTTCTGGCCCTGCCGATCCTGCTGGCCGCCTGCGAGCTGACGCCGCGCCAGCAATGCGAAGCGCCCTACCGGGCCGAGTTGCGCACCGTGCGCGCCGAGATCGACGCCACCGAAGCCAACATCCGGCGCGGCTACCGTCTGGTGCCGGCTCGGTTCGATTTCGGGATGCGCTATTGCCTCGATCCGTTCGGCGATGCCGAGCTTTGCACCGCCGACGAGGGCCGCCCGATGTATGACAAGCAGCCGATCAACCGCGCCGCTGAACGCGCCAAGCTGGCCACGCTCTATGCCGAGCGCGAGCGTCTGGGCCGGGCGCTGGCCCGATGCGCGGTGCAGTTCCCCGAATAGCCTGCAGTCAGTGCGCCGGTGCGCCGACCGCATCGACCAGCGTGCGCCCGCCGTCGACAGTCAGGATCTGGCCGGTCATGAACCCCGAGCCGTCCGAGGTCAGGAACCGCGCCGTCTCGGCCACTTCGGTGGCCTTGGCGATCCGGCCCAGCGGCGTGCCCTCGACGATCATGCCGCGCAGCGCGCGGTCCTCGCGCAAGGTGTCCATCAGGCTCGCGCTCATCACGCTGCCAAAGCTGATCGCGTTGACCCTGATGCGGTGCGGCGCCAGGGCCACGGCCAGCGCGCGTGTCATCTGTTCCAGCGCCGCGGCGGCGATGGAAAAGGCCATCAGGCCGGGCTGGGTGCGGGTGGCCGCAATCGACGACAGGTTCACGATCGATCCCAGCGGCGCATCGCTGTCCTCGGGCAGATCCTCGCCCTGCTGAATCATCCGCCGGGCGATCAGCTGCGACAGTTTCAACGCGGTCATCAGGTTCTGGTCCAGCAGGCAGGATACCGTCTTGTCGTCGACATCCAGCGGGTCCGAGGTCATCACCTGCCGCGAGGCGTTGACCAGGATATCCACCCGGTCGAACGCGTCGATGGTGGCCGACAGCAGGTTGGCCAGCGTCAGCTTTTCGCGCAGGTCGCCGGCGAAGATGCGGGTGGTCTTTTCTTCGCTGTCGTCACAGGCCTCGGGGTTCTCTCCGAATTCCTCGATCAGCTTGGCCTCGTTCATGTCGGCGCAGACGACATTGGCGCCCTGGTCGGCGAAATGCCGGGCGATGGCCAGGCCGACACCATTGGCCGCCCCTGTCACGATGGCGGTCTTGCCGGCGATGGAAAAGGACATGGATATTTCTCCTGATTCCCCTCGTGTGAGCCTAGCCGGTCCTAGCGCCTGCGGCGACGGGGACGTGAGGCGCGGATCACCTTGAAGCCGGGCGTGCCGCCGACCTCGTCGATCTCGTGGAAATGCTGCGAAAGCTCGGTCTCGTAGGGCAGGTGGCGGTTGGCCACCATCCAGAACTGGCCCGACGGCGTCAGCATCCCGGCGGCGGCGCGGATGAAGGCGCGGCCAAGCTCGGGCGCGCCGCTGCGGCCGGTGTGAAAGGGCGGGTTGGAGACCACGACATCATAGGGGGTCTCGGGCGTGAACGCGTTGGCGTCGGCCCATTGGAAGGTCGCGCGAGGGTCGCTGACGTTGATCCGCGCGCAGTCGAGCGCGGTGGCGTCGGCCTCGATCAGGTCGAGCCGGGTCACCGCCTCGGACATCAGGACGTGGCGCGCGAGATAGCCCCAGCCGGCGCCAAGATCGGCCACCCGGCCCTCGAGGGGCGGCAAAGCCTCGATCAGGGCGCGCGATCCCTTGTCCGGCCCATCTGCCGAGAACACGCCCGGGCGGGTGATGAACCCGTCGACCTCGGTGTCGGTCGCCGCCCAGTCGGAAAAATCGCCGCCCTCGATCCAGAACAGCTTGCCATGCGCCTTCGACATCACGCCCAGCGGCGTGACACGTGCCTTCACCGCCTTCAGGATCGAATCGATCCCGTCGTGCTTCTGCCCGTCGACCAGGAGCAGCGGGGCCAGTGCCGCCGCCTCGGCGATCAGGGCCTTGGCCGCCGCCTTGGCGCGCGGCAGGACCACCAGCGCAGCCGCGAAGCGGCCCGACGCCGACTGCACCACCTCGTAGCCCGCGCGCTGCCAGGCCTCGGCATCGGGAAAGAACCGCGACACAACCGTCACCCGGTCGCGCGCCAGCGCCGACAGGTCGAACCCGGCGGGCGGGCCGAACACGGCCACTGGCCCCTCGGGCAGCTCAAGCGCGCCATCGTCGAGCGCGAGTGTCAGGCGGGAATGTGTCATGGGGTCAGACAACGCGGGCAGGGTGCGCCGGGCGCGGCCTTATTCCTTTTCCATCGTGCATTGCAGCGGATGCTGATGCTGGCGGGCGGCGTCCATCACCTGGTTCACCTTGGTTTCGGCGATCTCGTAGGCGAAGACACCGACCACGGCCAGCCCTTTCTTGTGCACGGTCAGCATCAGCTCGAACGCCTGCGCGTGGTTCATGCCGAAGAAACGCTCCAGCACCATCACCACGAATTCCATCGGCGTATAGTCGTCGTTGAGCAGCAGAACCTTGTACATCGGCGGTTTGCGCGTGCGAATCTTGGTCTGGACCGCGACATCGCTGTCGCCGTCCAGCGGTTCGTCGTCCTTGCCTGCCAGCCTGATCTGGTCTTGCCGCACGTTCGCACCTATGACTCGGGTCTGTTCCGACGCATTCGGAATGCACTATATAGCGCCAATCCGCGCATTGAAAAAGGGGCGGTGAAGCGGCTGTGAACCGGGAATGGCAACTTGTCCGAAAAACTGACGACAATCGGTTTCGATGCCGACGACACGCTCTGGCAGAACGAACAGTTCTTCCAGATGACGCAGCAGCGATTCGGTGAGCTTCTGGCCGACTACGCCGCGCCCGATCACCTGTCCGAACGTCTGCTTGCCGCCGAGCGTCGCAATCTCGGCCACTACGGTTTCGGCATCAAGGGGTTCGTGCTGTCGATGATCGAAACCGCCATCGAAGTCACCGATGAGCGGGTGCCGGCAAGCGTGATCCGCCAGATCGTCGAGGCCGGGCAGGAGATGCTGCGCCACCCGATCGAGCTTTTGCCGCATGTCGAGACGACCATCGCGGCGCTGGCGCCGGATTTCACCCTGGTCCTGATCACCAAGGGCGACCTTCTGGACCAGGAGCGCAAGCTGGCCCAATCCGGGCTTGGCGAGATGTTCGATGCGGTCGAGATCGTGTCGGACAAGACCCCCACAACCTATGCCACCGCCTTCGCGCGCCACGGCAGCGGGGCGGGTGAGGCGATGATGGTGGGCAATTCCCTGAAGTCCGACGTGATCCCGGCAATTGATGCGGGTGCATGGGGTGTCTACGTGCCGCACGATCTGACCTCGGTGATCGAGCACGCGACGCCACCGGAAACCGCCAGCCGGTTTCGGGCCGTGGACGACTTTTCGGCGCTGCCCGTCCTGATCGAACGATTGACCGAGCCCCGGGGCTGATTTCAGCATCTAGCGGAGCCGGGCGAGACACCCACCATATGTGCCCGTGACAGTTGAGCGCAGGCCGAAAACACATTGATTATTAGGTGTTTTCGCCCCGTCCCCATTTTGCTATGCTGGCCGAACAAGTCGGGCGAAAAGACTCCGACGACGAGAGGCAGTGATAGGTGATGGCGTGAAACCACGTCTTGGGCAGATGGTCCGTTTCGGGCTGTTCATGGCAGTTGTGCTGGTGTTCGCCGCGCGCGCCGTCGCGGCGCCCTACGCGGCGATGGTGATGGATATGCGCACCGGCGAAGTGCTGCATTCCGCCAATGCCGACACCCAGCTTCACCCGGCCTCGCTGACCAAGATGATGACGCTCTACATCGCCTTCGAGGCCATCGAGCATGGCGAAATCACGCTCGATACCATGGTCACGATTTCCGCCAATGCCGCCGCCGAGCCGCCCTCGCGGCTGGGCCTGCGCGCGGGCCAGAAGATCGCCCTGCGCTACCTGATCCGCGCAGCCGCGGTAAAGTCGGCCAACGATGCAGCCACCGCGATCGGTGAAGCGATCTCGGGGTCCGAGGCCGCCTTTGCCCGGCGGATGAACCGGACCGCGCAGGCGATGGGCATGACCCGGACGCATTTCAAGAACGCCAACGGGCTGACCGAAGTCGGACACATGTCGACGGCTCGCGACATGACGATCCTCGGGCGGCACGTGTTTTTCGACTACCCGGCCTATTACAACCTGTTTTCCCGCCGTTCCGCCGACGCCGGCGGGCACACCGTCTATAACACCAACCGCCGCTTTCTGAACGACTATGCCGGCGCCGACGGAATCAAGACCGGCTACACCCGCGCCGCCGGTTTCAACCTTGTCGCCTCGGCCCAGCGTGGCAGCGAGCGGATCATCGCGACGGTGTTCGGCGGCCAGTCGACCGCATCGCGCAACAACAAGGTGGCCGAACTTCTGGATCTGGGATTCCGCAAGGCGCCCACCCGGACAGCTCTGCGCAAACCGGCCAAGCCGCCGTATCGCGGCAATCCCGAAGGCGTGGCCGGTATCGTGGTCGCGTCGGGTGACGAACCGGGCGGGGCGGGCAAGACCATTCGCATGGTCATGGCGCCTGTCCGTTCGATTCGACCGATGCCGCGGCCGGGCCCGGAGGCGCCGCCAGAGGAGCTTTTGCTGGCAATCGAGAGCGGTATCGACGAGGTCGTCGAAGAAATCGTGACCGCAGCCGTCGACGCGGCGGTGCCCGCGGTGACGCCGCCGCCCCGCCCCGAAGTGCCAGCCGAAGCGGTTGCGGCGGTCACGGTGCCAGCCCCGACCCCGGACCCGGCCCCGACACCCGCACCCAGCCCGGAACCGCAGGCCGAGATCATCCTGGCCGAGTTGCAGCCGGAAATCGCCCCGCCACCGGCGCGGCCCGAGATCGTCACGCGACTGTCCACATCGGGCGGGCGGCACTGGGGCATCACCATCGGGCGCTACAGCAGCGAATACGAGGCCGAACGCGTGCTTCTGAAAACCGCGCTGGCCGAGCTTGCCACGCTGGGCGAGGCGCTGCGCAAAGTGGTGCGCGGGCCGCGCGGGTTCGATGCGAACTTCGTCGGCCTGACCCAGGAGGGTGCCGAACTGGCCTGCCGCCGTCTTGCGGCCCGCAGCGCCGGATGTACCGTGATCGGCCCGGCCAGCTGACGCGCGCTCAGGCGCCGCGAACGGTGTCGATCATCAGTTGCACGTTGTCCGGGTTCGCGTCGGGCGTGATGCCGTGGCCGAGGTTGAAGATGTGCGGCCCGCCCCGGAAGGCCTCGACGATCCGACGTGTCTCGTCCACCAAGGCCTGCCCGCCGGTCACCATGTGCGAGGGCGCAAGGTTGCCCTGCACGCAACCGTCAACCTGGACATTGGCCGCCGCCCAATCCGCATCGACCGAATTGTCCAACGCGACGCAATCCGCGCCGGTCGCCTTGCCGAAGCCGATATAGCGCTCTCCCGCTTCGCGCGGGAAGGCGATGATCGGCAGGTCCGGATGGCGCGCCTTCAGCGCAGCGATGATTTTTTTCGCCGGCTCCAACGCATAGCGGTCGAAATCCGCGCCCTTGAGCGATCCGGCCCACGAATCGAACAGCTTGACTACTTCGGCCCCGGCGTCGACCTGCATCGACAGGTAGTCGATGGTCGCCTCGGTGATCCGGTCGATCAGGCGGTCGAACACATCGGGGTTCTCGTCCTTGAGCCTGTGCGCCGGGCCCTGGTCCGGCGTGCCGCGCCCGGCGATCATGTAGGTCGCGACCGTCCACGGCGCCCCGGCAAAGCCGATCAGCGTTGTCTCGGCGGGCAGTTCGCGCGACAGGATGTGCACCGTCTCGTAGACCGGTGACAGGGTGTTGTGGATCGCGTCAGCCGGCTTCAGCGCCTCGAATTCCGCCTTTGTCGTGATGGTCGACAGGCGCGGCCCCTCGCCGGTGACGAACCACAGATCGGCCCCCAGCGCCTGCGGCACCAAGAGGATGTCGGCAAACAGGATCGCCGCGTCGAACCCGAACCGGCGGATCGGCTGCAATGTCACCTCGGCGGCCAGATCGGGATTGTAGCACAGGCTGAGGAAATCGCCCGCCTCACCGCGGGTGGCGCGGTATTCGGGCAGGTAGCGTCCGGCCTGACGCATCATCCAGATCGGCGGGGTGGGCAGGGTTTCGCCCGCGAGCGCGCTGAGAAGTGTCTTGGTCATCCGGGGGTCCTTTCGCTTTGACCGCTGGTTCGGCAATGCGCGTCACGATGTCAAGCGAAGGGGCGTTGTCACGTCACTATGCCGCGATTAAACGGGGGGCATGACACAGGATTTCCCCACCCCCGCCAAGACCCTCAAGATCGGCACGCGCGGCTCTCCGCTGGCGCTAGCCCAGGCGCATGAAACCCGCGCCCGGCTGATGGCCGCGTTCGATCTGCCCGAGGCCGCCTTCGAGGTGGTGGTGATCAAGACCACAGGCGACGACGCGGCGCTGATCGCTGCCGACCGACCCTTGAAGGAGATCGGCAACAAGGGGCTGTTCACCAAGGAAATCGAGGATGCGCTGCTGTCCGGTGCAATCGACATCGCGGTGCATTCGATGAAGGACATGCCGGTCGAGCAACCCGATGGTCTGGTGCTCGATTGCTACCTGCCGCGCGAAGACCCGGCGGATGCCTTCGTGTCGCTGAAATACCGCTCGATCGACGACCTGCCCGAGGGCGCCACGGTCGGCACCTCGTCGTTGCGCCGCAAGGCGCAGCTTCTGAACCGCAGGCCCGACCTCCAGGTCGTCGAGTTTCGCGGCAACGTGCAGACCCGGTTGAGGAAACTTGCCGATGGCGTGGCCGAGGCGACGTTCCTGGCGATGGCGGGCCTCAACCGGCTGGCGATGGCCGAGGTGCCGCGGGTGCCGGTTGCGGCGGAGGACATGCTGTCGGCGGTTGCACAAGGCGCCATCGGGATTGAACGCCGCGCGGACGATGCGACGACCGCGAAACTGCTGGCCGCGATCCATGACGTGCCGACCGGCGAGCGGCTGGCGGCGGAACGCGCCTTCCTCGCGGCGCTGGACGGGTCGTGCGAAACGCCGATTGCCGCGCTGGCCGAACTGGATGGCACCACCCTGCGACTGCGCGGCGAGATCCTGCGCACCGATGGCTCCGAGGCATTGGCCGACGATGTCAGCGGCCCGGTCGCGGACGGCCCCGAGATGGGCCGCGCGATGGCCGCGCGCCTGCTTGCCCGGGCCGGGGACGGATTCTTCGACTGGAAATAGGCCCGCCGCGTTCAGGGCAGCGTCTTGCCCGGGTTCATGATCCCGTTGGGGTCGAGCGCGGCCTTGATCGCCTGCATCGCCCGAAGCGCGGCGGCATTCTTGCGCCGCCGCATCGACGGCAGTTTCGTCAGCCCGATCCCGTGTTCGGCTGAAAACGAGCCGCCCAGTTCGGCCACCACATCCTCAACCCGCTCCATCAGCCGGTCCTGCAATGCGGCCTCGTCCGACGACGGATAGACGATGTAGTGGATGTTGCCATCGCCCAGGTGGGCCACGCAGGTATCGTCGGCGCCGGGGTCGACCGTTGGCAGGATTTGCCGCATCCGCTCCAGGAAGGTCTCGACCTTGTCCAGCGGCACCGCGATGTCGTTGTTGATCTGCGGCGCGCGCGCCAGCGAGACCTCGGCGGTCGCCTCGCGCCGCGCCCACATCTCGGCCCGCTGCGCCTGGTTCTGCGCGATCACGGCATCTAGGACGCGCCCGGCCGCAAGCTCTTCTTCCAGCACCGCCTCGAGGTGGCTGGCGAGTGGCACACGGCCATCCGGCCCCGGCGTCGTGTCGCGCGGCGCGGTGGCGCCGATCTCGATCATCAGGTTGATATCGTGGCGCGCGTCGAAGGGCGGGCGGGCATCGGGGAAATGGGCCAGATGGGCGTCGATGTAGCTGCCCGGCATGAATTCAAAGGCCTCGACCATGCCCCCGGTGGCCTCCTGAAGCCGATTGAGCAGACCCAGCGCATCGCCCAACGCCGGCACCGCCACCATCGCGGTGGCATAGGCGCGGGGCAGGGGAACGAGCTTGAGGACAGCCGCGGTGATCACGCCCAATGTGCCTTCGGCCCCGATCATCAGGTCGCGCAGGTCATAGCCGGAATTGTCCTTGTGCAGTTCCGACATCAGGTCGACCACCTCGCCCGAGGCCAGCACGACCTCAAGCCCGAGACACAGCGCGCGGGCATTGCCATAGCGCAGCACGTTGGAACCGCCGGCATTGGTGGACAGCGCGCCCCCGATCATCGCCGAGCCGCGCGCACCGAAGGTCAGCGGGAAATTCAGCCCCTTTGCCTGCACCGCCTCATGCAGCACCGACAGAACCACGCCCGCCTCGACAATGGCAATCCGCGCGTCTTCGCGGATGTCGCGGATCTGGTTCATCCGCGCCAGCGAAAGCATCGCGGCCCCCTCGGCATAGGTGCCGCCGGATAGGCCGGTGTTGCCGGAGATCGGCACGATGGGCGTGCGGCTGTCATTGGCGGCGGCCAGCAGCGTCGAGACCTCGGCGGTCGAACCGGGCCGCAGCACGCAGAGCGGTGCCGCGACATACTTGCCCATGAAATCGCGGCCATAGCCGGATGCGTCAGGCCCGGTCAGGACATGCGCCTCACCCAGAATGCCGCGCGCCGTGTCTATGAACCCCATGGCCCGGCTCAAACCGCCTGGCTGTGGCCGGCCGCCGACATCTCGTAGGCGTCGAAATGCCGGGCGATGAGGCGGGCGAGCACGTGCGAATCGTCGCGGATGGTCAGAACCCCGCCTTCCAGCGTCGTGGTGCCGGGCAAGGCGGCGTCCAGCCCGTCGACCATGGCGATGGCCGTGTCCGCCGCGACGCCGTGTTCGGCGGCGATGGCGTTCAGGTCGGCGCGAAAATCGCACAGCAGTTTCTCGATGATCCGCGCGCGCAGGGTGTCTTCGCCGGCATAGGCGTGACCCTTGGCAATTGCCAGTTCGCCCGCGCGCACCCGGCCCTGGTATTTCGCCGTGGCCGGTTCGTTTTGCGCAAAACCCTGCGGATAGCGCGAGATCGACGAGGCGCCGAAACCGATCAGCACCTTGGACTTGTCCTCGGTGTAGCCCTGGAAGTTGCGCTGCATCGTGCCCGCCTGGTGTGCGATCTCCAGCCCGTCCTCGGGCTTGGCGAAATGGTCGATGCCGATCACCGCATAGCCTGCGCCGGTGAAAAGCTCGGTGGCGGTGTTGAACAGGTCCAGCCGATCTTCCGGCGAGGGCAGGGCGTCGGTCGGGATCAGCTTCTGCCGCTTCGATACCCAGGGCACATGGGCATAACCGAACAGCGCGATTCGGTCAGGGCCGAGCGAGATGACCTTATTCACCGAATCGGTGATTCGCGCCTTGGTCTGGTGCGGCAGGCCATAAAGCAGATCGACGTTCAGCGACCGGATGCCGCGCGCGCGCAGCGCCTCGACCGCGTCGCGGGTGATTTCATAGCTTTGCGGCCGCCCGATGGTCTCCTGGATCATCGGGTCGAAGTCCTGCACCCCGATCGAGGCGCGGGTCAGCCCGGCATCGGCAAAGGCGGCGATGCGCGCCTCGTCGACCTCGGTCGGGTCGATCTCGACGGAAAACTGAGCGTCCTCGGCCAGCGGCGCCATGTCGAAGATCGCCGCCGTGAGGTCCGAAATCATCTCAGGCTGCAAGAGCGTCGGCGTTCCTCCGCCGAAATGCAGGTGCTCGATTTCCACGCCGGGCGCGAGCAGCGGCTTCACCAGCGCAAGCTCCTGCTTCAGCGTTTCGACATAGGCCGCGACCGGCTCGGCGGTGGCGGTGCCCTGGGTGCGGCAGGCGCAGAACCAGCACAGACGGCGGCAGAACGGCACATGCACATAGACCGACACCGACCCGCCCGCCGGAATCGCCTTGATCCAGGGGGTTACCGTGTCGTTTCCCACCTCGGTTTTGAAGTGCGGCGCGGTCGGGTAACTGGTATAGCGCGGCACTCGTGCGTCAAAGAGCCCGAGACCGCGAAGTTGCGCGAGTGATTTCATTCGACTACCCTCTAGCGTGGAAGACGCGCTTAACATTGATCAGGATCAAAGAAAATCCGACACAGCATGGATATGCCTCTCGACGCCAAGACGTGTTGGAACTGCCCGATCAAGCATCAGGCGGTTTGTTCGCGATGTGAACCCGACGAACTGACGCAGCTTGAAGATATCAAGTATTACCGCAGTTACGAGGCCGGGCAGCCGGTTATCTGGGCTGGCGACCACATGGAATTCGTAGCCTCGGTGGTGACCGGGATCGCCTCGCTAAGCCAGACGATGGAGGATGGGCGCACCCAGATGGTGGGCCTTTTGCTGCCGGCGGACTTCATCGGGCGGCCGGGTCGTGATTCGGCGCCGTTCGATGTCGTGGCCGTGTCGGACCTCACGATCTGCTGTTTTCGCAAGCGCCCGTTCGAGGGGCTGATGACCACGACGCCGCGCATTGCCGCGCGGCTTCTGGAAATGACGCTGGACGAGCTTGATTCGGCGCGTGAGTGGATGCTGGTGCTGGGTCGCAAGACCGCGCGGGAAAAGATCGCGAGCCTGCTGGCGATCATCGCCCGGCGCGATGCCGCGTTGAAACAGCTCTCGGCCAGGGACGGCATGGTGTTCGAACTGCCGCTGACGCGCGAATCGATGGCGGACTACCTCGGCCTGACACTCGAAACCGTGAGTCGGCAGATATCGGCCCTGCGCAAGGGCGGGATCATCGAGCTTGATGGCAAGCGGCGGGTCGTCGTGCCGTCGCTCGACGCCTTGCTGGCCGAAACCGGCGACGATTTCGACGAAAGCGTGAGGGCCTGAACCGACCCGGCCGGAGCGCCGGGCCCCGGCCGAACCGTGTTTTCCCCGACCAGCGTCAATGCGCCATGAACACCGGTATTTCCGCGAGTTCCAGCATGTTGCGCGTCGCCCCGCCCAGGATCGATTCGCGAAAGCGCGAATGCCCGTAGGCGCCCATCACCAAAAGATCGGCGTCGATGTCGCGGGCGTGGCGGGTCAGGATGTCGCAAATCCGCGGCATGGTCTTGGACAGCACCGAAACCTCGGCCCGCACCCCGTGCCGGCTGAGCATCTGGCTTAGCCCGCCGCCGGGGTCCGAGCGTTCGGGGCCATGCTGCGGCGGGTCGACGATGGTGATGTTGACGTTCTCGGCACGCCGCAGGATCGGCAGCGCCATCTTGACCGCGCGCAGGGCCTCGGCGCTTTCGTTCCAGGCCACCAGCACGTTGCGAACGGTGTCGGGATACTCGGTGTCGTCGGGCTGGATCAGAACCGGCACGTCGCCGTTGAACATCGCCGCCTCGACGATCGCCTCGGTATCGTGGCCGCGCCCGGGGCCGTAGGGGCGGGGCAGCACGACGAGGTCGGAAAACCTGGTCCGATGCGCGATCAGCCCGTTCAGCGCCACCATCTGCGCCGCCAACCCTGTCGCGGACCAGTTGAAGTCGGACCCGGCCAGCATGTCGCGCGCCGTGGCCTCGAGCTGTTCGGAATCATTGCGGGCCTGCGTCAGATTGTCCTGCACCACCATCGCGTTGGCGCCGGCATAGTAGAAACCGGGCTGTGTCCGGTCGAGCCCAAGGCAGAGGACTTCGAGATGTGCCTCTTCACGCCGGGCGATCTCGATCGCCGCCTTCATCGAAGCGGCATTGATTTTAGGATCCGTCAGGACAGTCGTGATCGTCCTAAAAGCCATCGTGATTCCTCGCTTTTTCGGTCGCGCCCGTTCGCCGGGCGTATCGCCGAGACTGCCGCTTCCCCGACCCTTTCGCTTTGATTTGGGTCAATCGCCCCAGTTGTTCGCAAGGCCAGCGTCAAATTGACATGGATCAAGGTTTTGTCGTTGCGAAAGCGCCATTTCCCGTCCAGTCAAAGAGAGTCTCCGTGCCAAAATGACGTTCGTCATGTAATCGGCGCCGGGAACGACCGAGCAAGACAAAGGGACGCAAAATGTGGGATTACCTCAAACTGGTGATTTACGGGCTGATCGCGGTGCTGGCATTGTATGCCGCCGGCGAAGCCCGCGATCTCGCCTACCTGTTGCACGCGGTGCTGGTGGCGCTGATAGCCGCCGGCCTGTTCATCTTCACGCTTCGGCGGATGGGCGGCGGCACCGCCGATAGAGCGGGCTATCTGGATGGACCGATCCGGGTCGGGGTGATCCTGACAGTCGTCTGGGGTGTGACCGGGTTCCTCGTCGGAACCTGGATCGCCTTTGTCCTCGCCTTTCCCGAGCTCAACTACGAGTGGGCCCAGGGCTACATGAACTTCGGGCGCCTGCGTCCCCTGCACACCTCCGCGGTGATCTTCGCCTTCGGCGGCACCGCGCTGATCACCTCGTCCTTCTACGTGGTGCAACGCACCTCGGGCGCGCGTCTGTGGAACGACGGGCTGGCCTGGTTCGTGTTCTGGGGCTACCAGATCGTGATCCTGCTGGCCGCGACCGGCTACCTGTTCGGCTCGACCCAGTCCAAGGAATACGCCGAGCCCGAGTGGTATGTGGACATCTGGCTGACCATCGTCTGGGTCGGCTACCTGATCCTCTACATGGGCACGCTGATGAAGCGCAAAGAGCCGCACATCTACGTGGCCAACTGGTTTTTCCTGTCCTTCATCATCACCATCGCCATGCTGCACGTGGTCAACAACCTGTCGGTCCCGGTCTCGATCTTCGGCTCCAAGTCGGTGCAGGTCTTTGCCGGTGTGCAGGATGCGATGACGCAGTGGTGGTATGGCCATAACGCCGTCGGCTTCTTCCTCACCGCGGGTTTCCTGGGCATGATGTATTACTTCGTGCCGAAACAGGCCGAACGCCCGGTGTTCAGCTACAAGCTGTCGATCATCCACTTCTGGGCGCTGATCTTCCTCTATATCTGGGCCGGTCCGCACCACTTGCACTACACCGCGCTGCCCGACTGGGCCTCGACGCTGGGCATGGTGTTCTCGGTGATCCTGTGGATGCCCTCGTGGGGCGGCATGATCAACGGCCTGATGACCCTGTCGGGCGCCTGGGACAAGCTGCGCACCGACCCGGTGATTCGCATGATGGTGGTCTCGGTCGGCTTTTACGGCATGTCGACCTTCGAAGGGCCGATGATGTCGATCCGCGCGGTCAACTCGCTCAGCCACTACACCGACTGGACCATCGGCCACGTGCACTCCGGTGCGCTGGGCTGGAACGGCATGATCACCTTCGGGATGCTCTACTTCCTGTTCCCCAAACTCTGGGGCAAGGCCGGGCTCTATTCGCTCCGGCTGGTCAGCTGGCACTTCTGGCTCGCCACCATCGGCATCGTGCTCTACGCCGCGTCGATGTGGGTGACGGGCATCATGGAAGGTCTGATGTGGCGTGAAGTCGACGCCCAGGGCTTCCTTGTGAACTCGTTCGCCGACACCGTGGCTGCCAAGTTCCCGATGTATGTGGTTCGCGGCACGGGTGGACTTCTGTTCCTCACCGGTTCGCTGATCATGGCTTACAACCTTTGGATGACCGTCAAGCGGGCGCCCCTGGCGCAACCCACCGCTGCCGCGGCTCCGGCTGAATAAGGAGGGCCGGACCAATGGCACTTATCGAAAAACACGCCATCCTCGAGCGCAACGCGACGCTGCTCCTGATCTTCTCGCTGCTGGTGGTGAGCATCGGTGGCATCGTCGAGATCGCGCCGCTGTTCTATCTCGAGAACACGATCGAGGAAGTCGACGGCATGCGCCCCTACTCTCCGCTCGAGCTGGAGGGACGCAACATCTATGTCCGCGAGGGCTGCTATGTCTGCCACAGCCAGATGATCCGGCCGATGCGCGACGAGGTGGAACGATACGGGCACTACTCGCTGGCGGCCGAGTCGATGTATGACCATCCGTTCCAATGGGGCTCCAAGCGGACCGGGCCGGACCTGGCCCGCGTCGGCGGCCGCTATTCGGACGAATGGCATGTCGACCACATGATGGACCCGCAAAGCGTGGTGCCGGAATCGGTGATGCCGAAATACGCCTTCCTGATGAACAATGTGATCGACGGCAAGTATATCGAGGACATGGTGCGCACCAACCGGTTTGTGGGAGTGCCATACACCGATGAACAGGTCGAACTGGCGGTGCAGGACTTCCGCTCGCAGGCCGATCCCGATGGCGTCGTCTACGGAGATTCGGACCCCGACGGCGTGGTCGAGCGTTATCCCGGCGCGCAGGTCCGCAACTTCGACGGTCAGCCCGAACTGACCGAGATGGACGCGCTGATCGCCTACATGCAGATGCTCGGAACGCTGGTCGATTTCTCGACCTTCACGCCCGACGAGAGCCGGTAAAGGAGGCGAAGATGACGGACACCTATTCGGTCTTTCGCGAAATCGCGGATAGCTGGGTGCTCCTGGCCATGTTCCTGTTCTTCCTTGCGGTCGTGGCCTGGGTGTTTCGTCCCGGCAGCCGCAAGATCCACCAGGACACCGCCGACATCCCGTTCCGCCACGAAGACAAACCTGCCGGTGACGGGGACACCCCCGGCGCTCATCTGAAGGAGGCCCGGCAATGAGCAAAGATAAAGAAAAGGACGAGGTGCAGACCACCGGCCACGAGTGGGACGGCATCCAGGAGTTCAACAATCCCCTGCCGCGCTGGTGGCTCTGGGTCTTCTACGCCACGATCGTCTGGGGGATCGGCTATTTCATCGCCTACCCGGCGTGGCCGATGATCACCAAGGCGACGCCCGGTCTGATCGGCTTTTCCACGCGTGCCAACGTTCAGGAAGAGATCGACCGCTTCGCCGAGATGAACGCCGAAGTGCGCGCCCAGCTTGCCTCTGCCGACCTGACGACGCTGGCCGACGACACCGAGGTCTACAACTTCGCGATCCAGTCCGGCCGCGCCACCTTCGCGACCTTCTGTTCGCAATGTCACGGCTCGGGCGCCGCGGGGGCCAAGGGCTATCCCAACCTGCTCGACAACGACTGGATCTGGGGTGGCGAGATCGAGGACATCGCCTATTCGATTCGCCACGGCATCCGGAACCTCGAAGACGACGACGCCCGCTATTCCGAGATGCCCGCCTTTGGCGACGACTATCTCAGCGACGAGGAAATCTCGCAGGTGGTCGCCTATGTGATGTCGCTTTCGCCGGTCACCAGGGATGCCGCCGACATGACCCTTGCAGCGGAGGGCGAGACGGTGTTTGCTGACAACTGCGCGTCCTGCCACATGGAAGACGGCACGGGCGACCGGGCGCAGGGCGCACCCAACCTGACCGACGCCATCTGGCTTTACGGCTCGGACCAGGCAGAGATCGAAGCCAGCGTCCGCAACGGCCCTTTCGGTGTGATGCCGGCATGGGGTTCGCGACTGGACGAAGCGGAAGTCAAGGCCGTGGCGGCCTATGTTCACCAGCTGGGCGGCGGCGAGTAGCCGGCCAGCGACCGAGGTTCCGGGGCCTCACTCCCCGGACAAGGCACCGATCCCAGATCCTGTTCGCGCGTTTCTCCGGGGTCGGTGCCACCTAATTCAGGGCCGGGGGAAACCCCGGCCTTTTTCCTGAATCCCGGACTCGGAAAAAAGAACCGCCCGCCGATATGGGGGCGGGCGGTGAAACACAGGACGTCTTGGGGACCACCGACCGCCTGTCCTGTTCGCGCGTTTCTCCGGGGTCGGTGCCTTAGTGTCGTGTCAGAATGTCGCAGACGCAAGTGGCACAAGGACATTGGCCGTCGTGCGAGACGCGCGCGGGTGCTCGGAAGGTCAAGAAAACAAGGGAAACTTGTATCTGAGATACAGGAAAAAATTTTTCCGGATGCGGCCCGCGGGCCGGGGTGCGACCCATTGATCCATGTCAATGCTGGCGTAAAAGGCGAATCTTAAAAGGAAGTTCAACGAGAAGGCCAGGATTGGATTCCGTAATGCCAGCCGATTCCCCCCACGCCCCGGACAAGCTCTACGCGGCGCGCGAACCCGTCTTTCCCAAACAGGTGAAAGGCCTGTTTCGCTCGCTCAAGTGGTGGATCATGGGCATCACGCTGGGTATCTACTACCTGACTCCTTGGATCCGCTGGGACCGGGGGCCGAACCTGCCCGATCAGGCGGTGCTGGTCGACCTCGCCAACCGGCGCTTTTTCTTTTTCTGGATCGAGATCTGGCCGCACGAATTCTATTTCATCGCCGGCCTGCTGATCATGGCCGGGCTGGGGCTGTTCCTGTTCACCTCGGCGCTGGGCCGGGTATGGTGCGGCTATGCCTGCCCACAGACGGTCTGGACCGACCTGTTCGTCATCGTCGAACGCTGGATCGAGGGCGACCGCAACGCCCGTGTGCGCCTGTGGAAGGCCAAGTGGGACGCGCGCAAGGTGCGGCTGCGGCTCACCAAATGGGCGATCTGGCTGCTGATCGCGCTGGCGACAGGCGGGGCCTGGGTGTTCTACTTCACCGACGCGCCGTCGCTGCTGGCCGATCTGGTGCGCTTCCAGGCGCATCCGATCGCTTATACCACCATCGCGATCCTGACCTTCACCACCTTCTTTTTCGGCGGCTTCGCCCGCGAACAGATCTGCATCTATGCCTGTCCCTGGCCGCGTATCCAGGCCGCGATGATGGACGAGGACACCATCACCATCGGCTATCGCGAATGGCGCGGCGAGCCGCGCGGCAAGCACCGCAAGGGCCCCGATGCCGACAAGCTGGGCGATTGCATCGACTGCATGGCCTGCGTCAACGTCTGCCCGATGGGCATCGACATCCGCGATGGCCAGCAGATGGCCTGCATCACCTGCGGCCTGTGCATCGACGCCTGCAACGAGATGATGGACAAGGTCGGCAAGCCGCGCGGGCTGATCGACTACATGGCGCTGAAGGATGAGGCCAGCGAACGCGCCGGCCAGACGGTGACCCACGTCAGCAAGCACATCCTGCGCCCCCGCACCATTCTCTATACCGTGCTCTGGGCGGCGGTGGGCGTCGGCCTGACGGTGGCGCTGTTCGTGCGGCCCGACATGCAGGTCACCCTGCACCCGGTGCGCAATCCCACCTATGTCACGCTGTCGGACGGGGCCATCCGCAACACCTACGAGGTCGGCGTGCGCAACATGCACGGCGATGAGCGCGCGTTCACGTTCTCGTTGCCCGAGGACAGCCCGCTGTCGATCGCGCTGGAAGGACGGGACGATCTTGTGCTACTGGCTCCGGCAGATGCCGAGGCCAAGGTGCGCGTCTATGTGACCGCGCCCGCCGGCTCCGAGGCGGCGACGTCGGATCGCACCGACATTCGCATCTGGGTCGAGGATGAAGCCTCCGGCGACCGCGCCGCGCGCGACACCGTCTTTAACGGCAGGGGACAATGACAATGACTGAGGGCACCGCACCGGGCAAGGAACTGACCGGACGCAAGGTCTTGATCATCGCGGTCTCCGCGTTCTCGGTGATCATCGGCGTCAACCTGTTCATGGCCTATTCCTCGATCAGCACCTTTCCGGGTCTGGAGGTTGCCAATTCCTACGTCGCTAGCCAGACCTTCGACGAGGATCGCGCCGCGCAGGAGGCGTTGGGCTGGAACGCGCTGGCCTCGGCCAGTGGCGACACGCTGCGCGTCGAGATCACGGACGCGGACGGTCTGCCCGCCGCCGTTGCCGAAATCGGCGGCCTGGTCGGCCGGACCACCGAACGCCAGCACGATCAGCCCCTGACCTTCACCCGCGCCCCCAGCGGTGCCCATGTCGCCGAGATCGAACCGCTCGCGCCGGGCAAATGGGAAGTCCGGCTCGAGGCCAGGGCCACCGACGGCACCCTGTTCCGGCAACGACTGATCCTGCGCCTGACCGAGGGATGAGCCGTGACCACGTCGATGTCCGCCTGCCCGGCCTGTGCCGCCGCACCGCTGGCTGAACTTCAGTCCGGCGCGGGGTATCGCGGCAACGGGCGGGAGGCGCGCAAGATCATGCTGTCGCTGCCCACGGCGCACTGCGCCGCCTGCATCGTCGCGGTCGAGCAGGGGCTGGCGACCCGGCCCGGCGTGCGCTCGGCGCGGGTCAACCTGACCCTGAAACGCGCCACCGTCGAAGCCGACGCCGACATCGAGCCCAAGGCACTCGCCGACTACCTCGGCAGCATCGGGTTCGAAGCCTATGAACTCGACGCCGGTGCGCTGTCCTCGACCACCACCGAGCGGCGCTCGCGCGACCTGATGATGCGCATGGGTGTGGCAGGGTTTGGCATGATGAACGTCATGCTCCTGTCGGTCGCGGTCTGGTCGGGGGCGTCGGACGCCACCCGCGACCTGTTCCACTGGGTGTCTGCCGGTATCGCCCTTCCGATCATCGCGTTCTCGGCCCAGCCCTTTTTCAAGAACGCATGGGCCGCGCTGCGCGTCGGGCGGCTCAACATGGATGTGCCGATCTCGCTGGCGATCCTGCTGGCCGCCGGCATGTCGGTTTACGAGACCGCGCATTCCGGGGAACACGCCTATTTCGACGCCGCGCTGTCGCTCACCTTCTTCCTGCTCGCGGGCCGCTTTCTCGATCACCGCACCCGTGCCGTGGCGCGCTCTGCCGCCGAGGAACTGACCGCGCTCGAGGTGCCGCGCGCCCATCGCCTGACTGTGGACGGAGGCGAAGAGGTCGTGGCGGTCAGCAAGATTGCGGTCGGTGACCTGGTGCGCGTCGTGCCCGGCGCGCGGGTGCCGGTCGACGGCATGGTCGAGGAGGGCGAGAGCGAGATCGACCGCTCGCTCCTGACCGGCGAAAGCCTGCCCGCCTTTGCCGGTCCCGGCGCGATGGTCTCTGCCGGTGAGGTCAACCTGACCGGCCCGCTGACGCTGCGCGTCTCGGCGGCGGGTCAGGACACCGCGCTGCACCGCATGGCCGACCTTGTCGCCATCGCCGAGACCTCGCGCAACCGCTACACCTCGCTGGCCGACCGGGCGGCGCGGATCTATGCCCCCGCCGTGCACCTGCTGGCGGCGGTGGCCTTCCTGGTCTGGCTCTGGATTTCCGGCGGCGATGTGCGCCTTTCGCTCAACATCGCCGTGGCGGTCCTGATCATCACCTGCCCCTGCGCGCTGGGCCTCGCCGTGCCCGCCGTCACCACCGCCGCGTCGGGGCGGATGTTCCGGCAGGGGATGCTGCTCAAGTCCGCCACCGCGATGGAGCGGCTGGCCGAGGTCGATCACGTTGTGTTCGACAAGACCGGCACGCTGACCGAGGGCAAGCCGGAAGTCGAGAACCGGGGCGATTTCGGCAAGCGCGAGCTTGAGGTGGCGCAGGCGCTGGCCCAAGGCTCGTCGCATCCTCTGGCCCAGGCGATCGCCCAGACCGGGGCCGAGGCCGGCATTCGGGCCGCCCGGATCGGCAAGGTCCGCGAAGTGCCGGGCCACGGGATCGAGGCGGATTGGCAGGGCCAGACCGTGCGTCTTGGCCGCGCCGAGTGGCTGGGGGCGACCCCGCTGGACAAGACCGCTACCTGGCTCAGGATCGGTGATGCCCCGGCGCAGGCGTTCACCTTCCACGACGCCCTGCGCGACGGCGCCGCCGAAGCGGTCGCCGCATTGAAGGCGCAGGGTCTGCCGGTGACGCTGATCTCCGGCGACGTGCCCGCCGCCGTGGCTGACATTGCCGACCGGCTGGGCATCGAGGACGCCCGCGCCGGGATGCTGCCCGAGGACAAGGTGGCGGTGATCGAGGGGCTGCGCGACGCGGGCCACAAGGTGCTGATGGTCGGTGACGGATTGAACGACACCGCCGCCCTTGCCGCCGCTCACGTCTCGATCTCGCCCGCCTCGGCGCTCGAGGCAACGCGGGTGGTGTCCGACATCGTGCTGCTGGGCCAGACACTGGCGCCGCTTGGCGGATCGGTCAAGCTGGCGCGCGCGGCCACGCGCCGGATCAAGGAAAACTTCGGCATCGCCGCCGCCTATAACGCGGTGGCGATTCCGGTGGCACTTCTGGGCTTCGCCACGCCGCTGGCCGCAGCACTGGCGATGTCGTTCTCGTCGATCACGGTGTCACTCAATGCGCTGCGGCTGAGGGGGCGGACATGAACGTCTTGGTCTATCTCATCCCGGTGTCGCTGCTCTTGGGCGGTCTGGGGCTGGCGTTCTTTTTCTGGACGCTGAAATCCAGCCAGTATGACGACCCCGAGGGCGATGCCCGCCGCATCCTGACCGACCGTTACGACGACGCGCCGCCCGAGGACTGAGCGTCAGAGAAACGTCCGCTCGACAAACCACCACACCCCCATCACCGCGATGCCCGCCGAGGCGGGCACCGCGATGCGCGCGCGATACCAGGGCTTTTGCCCGAACCATAGGCCGACCGACAGGAAGGCCACGAGGATGATGGTGAGTTGCCCAAGTTCCACGCCGATGTTGAAGGCGATCAGGCTGGCCAGGAAATGACCGGGGCTTAGGCCGATATCGCCCAGCACCGAGGCAAACCCCAGCCCGTGCAGCAGCCCGAAACCGAACACCACCGCCACCCGCAAGCGGCTGATCCTTCGGTGAAAGATGTTCTCGACCGCGACATAGGCAATCGACAAGGCGATCAGCGGTTCGACGATGCCGGCGGGCACCGAGACGATGCCCAACGTCGCCAGCGCCAGTGTCAGCGTATGCGCGGCGGTAAAGGCGGTGACCTGATAGAGCAGCGGGCGCAGCTTGAGCGAAAAGAAGAACAGCCCCAGCACGAACAGGATATGGTCGAGCCCCTTGGGCAGGATGTGCTGAAACCCGGTCCAGACATACTTCGCGAAACTCGCCAGCGCGGTTTCCTGCGCCGCACCTGTCCGGGGCATCGGCGCCGAGATCGCGCCGCCATCGAGAAAGGCCGAATAGGGGTCTTCCCCCTCGGCCAGCACCGCCCCTTGCTGGCGCAGGATCAGCGGGCCGTAATGCGCCACCCAGCCGACCGTGACCGGCGTGTCATCGGGTGGAAGGTCAGCCACCACGACAAGCCGGGTCTGGCGCGGCAGGCTGGCGTCCTCTGCGTCGGCCACGCTTGCCGTGACGAGCGCCGGGACAAGCGCGGTGTCGCCGACCGCAATACGAAACCCCGTCGCCAGCCGGTTCCATTCCGCCTGAACCAGCGCCTCAACCTCATCCGGCGGCAGCGCCCGCAACTTGTCGTAGTCCTCTGCGCGCGGCGAGGCGTTGGTGTCGGTGACCGACGACAGATCGACCCCGGCCAGCCACGCCTCCGCAGGCACGGTGGCGACGATTTCGACCCGCTCCGGCGTGACCGTCACATCGGCAATCGCCGGGTTCACCTCGTGCGCCAGTGCACCCCGTGCGAAGGCGCCCAGCAGGATCACAAAGGCGGCAACCCTCCGGGCCAGCCTTGACAGGCGGCGCACCTGTGACAGGCTCGCGCCGCCCGCAGCTTCAGGATGGCCCATGCGTCTTCTCCTTGCCCTCGCCGCCAGCCTTGGCCTTGCCGCGCCCGCCGCCGCGCATGAATTCTGGATCGCGCCGAAGGCATTTCAGGTCGCCCCCGGCGGCCCCGTCATCGCCGATCTGCGCGTCGGGTCGGAGTTCGTGGGCACGGCGCAGAGCTATTTTCCCCAACGTTTTGAACGCTTCGAGGTCAGGATGGGGGAAACCACGATCCCTGTCGAGGGCCGCCTGGGTGACATTCCCGCGATGGACATGGCGCTGGCGGGCGAAGGGCTGGCAGTGATCGTGCACCAGACCGCCCCCCTGACCCTGCAATACGCAACTCGCGCCCTGTTCGAGGGCTTCGTGGCCCACAAGGATCTGGGCGACGTTCTGGCACGCCATGCCGCGCGCGGGCTGCCGGAGCTTGAGTTCCGCGAGGCCTACACGCGCTATGCCAAGGCGCTGGTGGCGGTGGGTGACGGGCAGGGGGCGGATGCCGAGGTCGGGTTGCTGACCGAGATCGTGGCGCTGGCCAATCCCTATACTGATGATCCGTCAGGCGGCTTTCCGGTGCGTGTGCTCTATCAGGGCGCGCCGCGCGGCGACGCGCAGGTGGAACTCTTCGCCCGCGATGCTGCAGGCGCGGTCACGATCACCTATCACCGCACCGACGACACCGGCGAGGTGATCCTGCCGGTCGCCCCGGCGACGGACTACCTTGTCGATGCGGTGGTGATGGAAGACACCGGCAATGATGACCCGAAAGCCGGACCGGTGTGGCATTCGGCCTGGGCCTCGCTCACATTCCGGACGCCCGGTTGATGAGGTCCAGCACCGCCGGCCCCATCCGGTCCACGATCAGCGTTACGCCCTCGGCATTCGGATGAATTCCGTCGTCTTGCAGATAGTCGCGCAACGCCTGCGCCCGATCGTCGAGTTCCACCAGCCCTTGCAGGAATTGCGGAAAGTAGCCGACGCCATGCGCCTCGGCCAATTCCCCATAGAGCCGGTCGAACTCGTCCTTGTAGCTGGTGCCGAAATTTCCCGTCGCCTCCATCCCGACCAGAAGCGCCGGCAACCCGGCCTCACCGATCACCGTCAGGATGGTGTCGAGGTTGGCGTGCGTCTCGGCCGGGTCGATGCCGCGCAACAGGTCATTGCCGCCAAGCGCCACGATCACCGCGTCGATGTCGTCGGTCAGCGACCACGCGATCCGCGCCGCACCGCCCGCCGTGGTGTCGCCCGAGACGCCGCCGTTGATCACCTCGACCTCCGCCCCTTCCGCCTCGAGCCAGCTTTCCAGTTGCGAAACAAATCCATCCTCGGGGTCCAGCCCGTAGCCTTGGGTAAGGCTGTCGCCAAAGGCCAGCAGCGTCACCGGCTCGGCCATCACCGGCAACGCCAGCAAACTGATTGCCGCAGCCGTCTTGGATAGACGCCCAAACCGCCTAGATGCTGATGACACAATCGAAAAGAAAGCCCCGCCCATGACCGATACGATCCTCGCGCTCGACGATGTCCGCCTGTCGCTCATGGGCAATGCCGGGCCGGTCGAGATCCTGCGCGGCATCTCGCTGGACGTTGAACGCGGTGAGACGCTGGGGCTTACGGGGCCGTCGGGGTCGGGCAAGTCAAGCCTCCTCATGCTCATGGGCGGGCTGGAACGCGCCACCGGTGGCAGTGTCACCGCGCTGGGCCGCGATCTGGGTGCGATGGGCGAGGACGATCTTGCCCGCTTCCGCCGCGATCATATGGGGGTCGTGTTCCAGTCTTTCCACCTCATCCCCACCATGACGGCGCTGGAAAACGTTGCAACCCCGCTGGAACTGGCGGGCGCAAGCGACGCCTTCGAACGCGCGGCGGAAGAACTGGACGCGATGGGGCTGGGCACCCGCAAGGATCACTATCCGGCGCAACTGTCCGGCGGCGAACAGCAGCGCGTGGCACTGGCGCGTGCCGCCGTCACCCGGCCCGAGATCCTGCTGGCGGATGAGCCCACCGGCAACCTCGACGGCACCACCGGACAGGCGATCATGGACCTGCTTTTCGGGCTGCGCGACCGACACGGCGCGACCCTGGTGCTGGTCACCCATGCGCCGGAACTGGCCGAGCGCTGCGACCGCATCCTGCACCTGACCGACGGGCGGCTGGACGCATGAGCTTGTCCGTCGCAGCCCGCATCGCCCGGCGCGAATTGCGCGGTGGCCTCAAGGGCTTTCGCATCTTCCTCGCCTGCCTCGCGCTGGGCGTCGCGGCCATCGCGGCGGTCGGCAGCGTGCGCACCGCGATCGAGGCCGGTCTGGCAGCGCAGGGGGCCGAGATTCTGGGCGGCGATGCGGCGATCGAACTGACCTATCGGCGCGCCAGCGACGACGAGCGCGCCTTCTTCGACGGGCTGGCCGATGCGGTGTCCGAAGTGATCGACTTTCGCTCGATGGCGCAACTGCCGGATGGCTCCGACCGGGCGCTGACGCAGGTCAAGGCGGTGGATGACAACTGGCCGCTCTACGGCGCGCCGGTTCTGTCGCCAGACATGCCGCTGGATCGGGCGCTGGACGGGCAGGGGGGCACGCCCGGCGCGGTGATGGACCCGCTGCTGATCGCCCGGCTGGACCTGACCATCGGCGACATTTTCACGCTGGGCGATCAGAGCTTCATCCTGACCGCGGCACTGGAACACGAACCCGACAACGCCACCGCCGGTTTCGGCTTTGGCCCGCGCACGCTGGTGCGCACCGAGGCGCTGGCGGCCTCGGGACTGATCCGCGAAGGCACCTTGTTTGATGCCGAGTACCGCCTGCGCCTGCCGCCCGGCACCGATCTGGATGCGACCGAACAGGCGGTGAAAACCCGGCTGGAAGGTTCCGGCCCGCGCTGGCGCGATTCGCGCAAGGGTGCTCCGGGGATCAGTCAGGCGGTCGAGCGGTTGGGCAGCTTTCTGGTGCTGGTCGGGCTTGCCGGGCTGGCGGTCGGTGGCGTCGGCATCTCGGCGGCGGTGCGCGCCTATCTCGACGAGAAAACCGCGACAATCGCCACGCTCAAGACCCTCGGCGCGACCTCGCGCACCATATTCCTCAGCTACGCGATGCAGATCGGCGCGCTGACGCTGCTCGGCATCGTCCTCGGCCTCGCGCTGGGCGCGGCGCTGCCCATCGCATTCGGCCCGTTGATCGCGAACGCCCTGCCTGTTCCCGCCCGGATCGGGCTCTATCCCGCACCGCTGGCCCAGGCCGCGCTCTATGGCCTGATCGCCGCAGCACTCTTCACGCTCTGGCCGCTGGCCCGCACCGAGGACGTGCGCGCTGCGGCCCTGTTTCGCGATGGTGTCACCGCCACCCGCCCCTGGCCCGCGCCGCGCTACCTGACCGCCACCGCCGTCCTGCTGGCCGCGCTGGTCGGTCTTGCGGCGTGGTTCGCGGCGGTCGCGGCGCTGGCGCTCTGGGCGGCGGCGGGCATCTTCGCGGCCTTCCTCATGCTGGTCGTGGCCGGCATCGCCGTGCGCCGGTTGTCGCGCCGCCTTGCCCGCGCCAGGGTGTTGCGCGGGCGGCCAACGCTGCGCATGGCGCTGGCCTCGGTCGGCGGGCCGGGCAACGAGGCCGCTTCGGTGGTGCTGTCGCTGGGCCTTGGCCTGTCGGTCCTGGCCGCCGTCGGGCAGATCGACACCAACCTGCGCGGTGCCATCGCCCGCGAACTTCCCGCCATCGCGCCAAGTTTTTTCGTGCTCGACATCCAGTCCGACCAGATCGACGCGGTGCGCGAACGTGTCACCACCGACCCCGGCGTGACCCGGATGGATGCGGCGCCAATGCTGCGCGGCGTCATCACCAAGATCAACGGCCGCCCGGCATCCGAGGTCGGCGGCAATCACTGGGCGCTGCGCGGCGACCGGGGCGTGACCTATTCCGACAGCCTGCCGGAACGTACCAAACTGACCGAAGGCGAATGGTGGCCCGTTGACTACACCGGCGACCCGCTCATCAGCTTTTCCGCCAATGAGGCACATGAGATCGGCTTGAAGCTCGGCGACACGATGGCAGTCAACATCCTCGGGCGCGAGATCACCGGCACGATCGCCAGTTTCCGCGAGGTCGATTTCACCACCGCCGGCATGGGGTTCACCATCGCGATGGACCCCGCCGCACTTGCCGGTGCGCCGCATAGCTGGATCGCCACCGTTTACGCAGAACCCGAGGCCGAACCGGCGCTGCTGCGCGACCTGTCGCGCGCCAACCCCAATATCACGGTCATCTCGGTGCGTGATGCCATCGGGCAGGTGACCGACCTGATGGGCCAGGTCGTCGCCGCCATCACCTACGGCGCGCTGGTGACGCTGGTGACCGGCGGCGTGGTCCTGATCGGGGCGGCGGCAGCGGGCGAACGCGCGCGCACCTATGAGGCGGCAGTGCTGAAAACGCTGGGTGCGGCGCGGCGCACCGTGCTGGCCAACTTCGCCCTGCGCTCGGCCATCCTCGGTGCGGCGGCGGGGGTTGTCGCGGTCTTTGCCGGCGGTCTGGCTGGCTGGGCGGTGTCGCATTTCGTGATGGAGACCGATTTCGTCTTCAACCTGCCCTCGGCCCTGATGATCGTGACCGGCGGCGTGCTGGCGACGCTGATCGCCGGGCTGGCCTTCGCGTGGCGGCCGCTGGCGGCCCGCCCGGCGCAGGTGCTTCGGGCGCGGGAATAGCCCCGCCTCATCCCACCGCCAGATCGCCCGCGAACCCCAGCAGAAACCCCGCGACCGCGCCCAGTGGCGGCCCCCAATGGCGTTCGAGTGGCACTTGCGGGGCGATGTCCTGGAAGATCAGGTAGAGGATGCCCCCGGCGGCAAACAGCATGATGCCGCCCAAGACGGCCTGCCCGTCCTGCAGCGCGACCAGCCCGACGACCGCCATCACCGGGCCAAGCGCGGCGGTTGCCACGAACAGCGCCAGGATGCGGCGGCGGGACATCGTGCCGCTTTCGGAAATCTCGCGAAACGCATTGAAGCCCTCGGGCAGGTTCTGCAGCCCGATCAGGATCGCCAGCAGCACCGCGACATGCGGCGCACCCGCCAGGAGCGCCCCCAGCGCGAGGCTTTCGGGCAGGAAATCCAGCATCATCGCCATGAATTGCGCGCCGTGCCCTCCCCTCTGTGCAATCGCGCGGTCGATCAGCAGGAAGACAATGCCGCCTGCGGCGAACAACGCCAGCGCGACGCCCGGATGCACCCGTTCGGCACCTTCCGGGATCAGCACCAAGGCCACGGCGGCCAACAGCGCGCCGCCGCCGAAGGCGATCACGCTGTGGCGAAACTCGGCCTCTATCCAGCGCGGGACGAGGCGTGGAAAACCGGCCAGCCAGCCGCCCAGCGGGATCGTCGCACCGGCGATCGTGGCGAGCAGCAGGGCATGGCCGAGGCTTTCCGCCGCCATCGGATCAGATCGTCCGCTCGACCATCATCTTCTTGATCTCCGCAATCGCGCGCGCCGGGTTCAGGCCCTTGGGGCAGGTCTGGGTGCAGTTCATGATGGTGTGGCAGCGATAGAGCTTGAACGGATCTTCCAGATCGTCCAACCGTTCGCCGGTCGCCTCGTCGCGCGAGTCCACGATCCAGCGGTTGGCATGCAGCAGCGCCGCCGGGCCCAGGTAACGGTCGGGGTTCCACCAGTAGCTTGGGCAGGAGGCCGAGCAGCAGGCGCACATCACGCATTCATAAAGCCCGTCGAGCTTCTTGCGATCCGCGATCGACTGCCGCCATTCCTTCGCCGGCGCGTTGGTCTCAGTCTGAAGCCACGGCTTGATCGAGGCGTGCTGGGCATAGAAATGCGTCAGATCCGGCACCAGGTCCTTGACCACGGGCATGTGCGGCAGCGGATAGATCTTCACGTCGCCCTTGATCTCGTCCATGCCGTAGATGCAGGCGAGGTGGTTCTGCCCGTCTATGTTCATCGAGCACGAACCGCAGATGCCCTCGCGGCAGGACCGGCGGAAGGTCAGGGTCGGGTCGATCTCGGTCTTGATCTTGATCAGCGCGTCCAGAACCATCGGCCCGCAGGTGTCCATGTCGACGAAATAGGTATCGACACGCGGGTTCTGCCCGTCATCGGGATTGTAACGGTAGATCAGGAACTTGCGCACATTGGTGGCACCCGTGGGCTTGGGCCATGTCTTGCCGGTGCGGATGCGCGAGTTCTTGGGGAGCCTGAGTTGAACCATGTCGTCCTCCTTAGAACGTCCGCGCTTTCGGCGCGATTTTCTTGAGGGATATGCCGCCTTCGGCTTCGGTGGTCAGCGGGTCGACAACCACCGGGCGGTAGTCGAGCTTGACCTTGGTGCCGTCGACCCGGGCGATGGTGTGCTTGCGCCATTTCTTGTCGTCACGCTCGGTGAAGTCCTCGTGGGCATGCGCCCCGCGGCTCTCCTTGCGCGCCTCGGCGCCGACGATGGTGGCCAGCGCGTTGGGCATCAGGTTGGTCAGCTCCAGCGTCTCCATCAGGTCGGTGTTCCAGATCATCGACCGGTCGGTGACATGCAGATCGCCCAGCTTGGCGGCGATCTTCGTCATCTTCTCGACCCCTTCGGCCAGCGTCTTGGAGGTGCGGAACACGGCGGCGTCGGCCTGCATGGTCTTTTGCATCTCCAGCCGCAACTCGGCGGTCGGCACACCCCCCTGCGCGTGGCGCAGCCCGTCGAAACGGTCCAGCGCCTTGTCGATGGAGGCCTTGTTGGGTTCGGGGTTGGCCGTGGCCGGATCGACCACTTCGCTGGCGCGGATCGCCGCTGCCCGGCCGAACACCACCAGGTCGATCAGGCTGTTCGACCCCAGGCGGTTGGCGCCGTGCACGCTGGCGCAGCCCGCTTCGCCCACCGCCATCAGGCCCGGCACCGTGGCGTTCGGGTCGTCCTTGGTCGGGTTCAGTGCCTCGCCCCAGTAGTTCGTGGGGATGCCGCCCATGTTGTAATGCACGGTCGGCAGCACCGGGATCGGCTCCTTGGTCACGTCGACGCCAGCGAAGATCTTGGCGCTTTCCGAGATCCCCGGCAGACGCTCGGCCAGCGCCTCGGCGGGCAAGTGGCTGAGGTTCAGGTGGATATGGTCGCCCTCGGCCCCGACACCGCGGCCTTCGCGGATTTCCATCGTCATCGAGCGGCTGACATAGTCGCGCGGCGCCAGATCCTTGTAGGTGGGCGCATAGCGCTCCATGAACCGCTCGCCCTCGGAGTTGGTCAGGTATCCGCCCTCGCCGCGCGCGCCCTCGGTGATCAGGCAGCCGGCGCCGTAGATGCCAGTGGGGTGGAACTGCACGAACTCCATGTCCTGCAGCGGCAACCCAGCCCGCGCCACCATGCCGCCACCGTCGCCGGTGCAGGTATGCGCCGAGGTGGCCGAGAAATAGGCCCGGCCATAGCCGCCGGTCGCCAGCACCACCATCTTGGCGGAGAACACGTGGATGGTGCCATCGTCGAGCTTCCAGCACACCACGCCCTGGCAGACGCCGTCGTCGGACATGATCAGGTCGATGGCGAAATATTCGATGTAGAATTCCGCGTTATGCTTCAGCGACTGGCCGTAAAGCGTGTGCAGGATCGCGTGGCCGGTGCGGTCGGCGGCGGCGCAGGTGCGCTGCACCGGCGGGCCTTCACCGAACTCGGTGGTGTGGCCGCCGAACGGGCGCTGATAGATCTTGCCCTCTTCGGTGCGTGAGAACGGCACGCCGTAATGCTCAAGCTCGTAAACCGCCTTGGGCGCCTCGCGTGCGAGGTATTCCATCGCGTCGGTATCGCCCAGCCAGTCGGACCCCTTGACGGTGTCGTACATGTGCCATTGCCAGTGGTCCTGCCCCATGTTGGACAGACTGGCCGCAATGCCGCCCTGCGCCGCCACGGTGTGCGAGCGGGTCGGGAACACCTTGGTCACACAGGCCGTTTTCAGCCCCTGTTCGGCCATCCCCAGCGTGGCGCGCAGCCCGGCACCGCCGGCGCCCACAACCACCACGTCATATTCATGCGTCTCGTATTGATATTCAGCCATGTATCTTTCCTCAGGCGCCAAGCGCGATCTTCAGGATGGCAAAGACGCCGACCAGCGCGAACAGGGCGGCCAGAAGCCGCATCGCGATGATCAGCACCAGTTCCATCCGGCCATGCACGTAATCCTCGATCACCACCTGGATGCCCTGGAAGAAGTGCAGCCAGGCGGTCGCCAGAAAGGCGATCGCGACGATGGCGTTGATCGGATGGGCATAGGCCGCGCGCACCGCGTCGTAGCCGTCACCGAGATTGTAGGCGAACGGAAAGATGAACATCGGAACGAGGAACAGAAGCGCGATCGCGGTGACGCGCTGATGCCAGAAATGCTGGGTGCCGGCCTTGGCCGACCCGAGACCTTCAGCGCGCTTGCGGTTGGTGATGTAGCTCATGCTGTCCTCCCTCACGCGACGACGATGGTGATAACTACAAGGATCGCCGCCGAGATCAGGCCGATGATGCCCGACTGCCGCACCCGCTTCTTGCCGAACGACGATCCGGTGTCCCAGACCAGGTGGCGGATGCCGTTGACGTAGTGAAACCAGATCGCGATCAGCGACAGAAACAGCGCGAGGTCGCCGAACCACGAGGTCATGACCGCGTTCGCGGTTTCGAAATACTCGGGCGAGGTCGCCAGCGCGAGAAACCACCAGGTGACCAGCACGCCGGTCACGCCAAGCCCTGCCCCGGTGATGCGGTGCAGGATCGACATCGCCATGTTGAGCGGCCATTTATAGATTTGCAGATGGGGGGAAAGCGGGCGGTCGCCCCGGTTCACGTCAGCCATGAAACGTCCTTTCGAACTGTCGGCAATTTGCCCATACCAATATCCCATATTGCCGGCAAGTCACGCCCCAAGCGGACTATTAATCGGCAATATCCTGACTTTGGCGGCACTTTTTGGGATTTGTGATCACGAAAATCCGGGCTGTGATCACGCAATTCCCCGATAGGCGATTCAAATCCTTCAGGCCGGACCTGCCCACGCGGCACGGCCGATCAGCGCACCAGCCCGGCCAGGTGCGGCCCCAACTCGGTGCAGATGATGATCTGCAATTCGCCGGGGTCATAGAAGGCATTGACCTGGTCGCAGGCCTCGACGGTGACACGCAGACGTGCCGGCAGCGACATCCGGTCGTTGACCCGCGCGACCTCGGCGGCCACGAACACTTCCAGGTGGCTGCGTCCGGTGACGGTGGCGTCCAGCACCAGCGAGCGCCCCGGCCCGTTGGCGATCAGCCGGTCGATCACGTCGCCCCAGGCCCGGCTGGTCAGCTCGTATTCTTCCTGGCAGGTCTCGGCACGGGCGTCGGGCAGCCCAAGCTCATAGGCGACCCGGTCACGCGCGTAGGGGTTGGCGCCATACATGTGGCAGGCGAGGTTGAAATAGCGTTGCCGGTCCGACCCGTGCACGTCCCACATCGCCGGACCCGATCCTGCGGTGCTTTCCTTCATCGCGCCCGCGTCATAGGCGGCGGCGATGTCGAAAGCCATCTGCACCGCCGTTTCCTCGTCATGCATCCGGTTGATCATCACGATGGCGAACAGGTCGACGGCGAACTCCTCGGGCCCGAACACCGGCAGGTCGAGCACGTCGATCAGGGCATGCCCCAACTCGTGATAGAAGGTCTCGGCCAGGTTGGATTCCACGAACCGCTCAACCGGGTCCTGCCGCCGCCCGGTTCCCGTGGATCGCCCCGGCCCGACCATGCTGCCACCGTCGCGGGTGGTGACGTAATCGGTCTTGGTTCCCCCGGCAAAGACCGGGGCGGACATCGAAAGGCACAGCAGGATCGCAAGAATACGCATGATCAAATCAGTCGATAAGCGCCACGTTCTGTCAAGTCCGAACAGCAGTCAGAGCGGCATCAGCGCCCAGTAGTCGAGATCCAGCAGCACCTCGGGCAGGTATTTCCCGCCATCGTCCTTCAGCGCGAAGGGCGCGGCGCCATGCTTCACCGCCACCAGCCGCAGCCGGATCGCGCCGACGCCGGGATGCGTGGTCTCGGCCCGGTCCAGCACCTCGGACCAGGCCCGCACCGTATCACCGGCAAAGCAGGGGTTGGCATGGGCGCCCGCGTTCAGCCCGACGATCATCTGGGCGTTGGCCAGCCCATTGAAGCTCAGCGCCCGGGCCAGGCTGATGACATGGCCGCCGTAGATCAGCCGCTTGCCGTCGTTGCGGTTGGTGGCGTCGAAATGCACCTTGGCGGTGTTCTGCCAGAGCCTAGTGGCCATCATGTGCTCGGCCTCGGAGATCGTCACGCCATCGACATGATCGATCTTCTCGCCGATCTCGTAGTCGCCAAGGCGGTGCCGCTCACCCGCCAGCGTGAAATCGTAACGTCCGAAATCCAGCCCCTCGGGGATCGCCAGATCGCCCGCCGCCAGCGCCGGTTTCAGCTCCGGCACCAGCGTATCTGGGGCGGGGACGCCGAGGTCGCGTTTGCGCACCATCACCCAGCGGACAAAGTCGAGCACCGTCTCGTCCCACTGGTTCACACCCTTGGTGCGCACCCAGACCACCCCGGTCTTGCCGTTTGAATTCTGCTTGAGCCCGATCACCTGGCTGGTGGAGGTCAGCGTATCGCCCGGCCACACCGGCCTGAGCCACCGGCCTTCGGCATAGCCAAGGTTGGCGACGGCATTCAGCGAGATGTCCGGCACGGTCTTGCCGAACACGATGTGAAACGCCGCGAGATCGTCAATCGGCGCGCGGTCCAACCCGCAGTCGCGCGCGAACTCGTCGGATGACGCCAGCGCATGACGCGCCGGGTAGAGCGCCTGATACAGCGCGCGTTCACCGCCCGAGACGGTGCGCGGCACGGCGTGGCGGATCACCTCGCCGATGCGGTAGTCCTCGAAAAACCGGCCCGGGTTGGTCTTGGCCATGCGCGCGCCCTCCGGCTCAGGAATAGGTGCCGAGGAACGGATTGTACCCGAGCCACCAGTGAATTGCCGCGATCACGGCATAAAGCACGACCGCGGCCACCACCGCCTTCATGTCGTTCTTTAGCGGCCCCGGCGCAGGCCGGTCCCACGGCACCGCCCGGCTGATCAGGTACATCGACGCAACCGCATAAAGCGCCAGACCGCCAAACAGCACGATCGAGGCCAGATCGCCGTTCACCAGGAGATGCGACAGCGCCCAGATCACCAGACCCGTCAGCATGTTGTGGCGCACCTTCGACGCCACCACACCCTTGACGCTGCCTGCCGCGAAGAAAAACAGCGCGATCAGCATCAGGAGGTTGTTGAGATGCCCCATCCCCGGCAGCGGCGCATAGACCGGCACCACCTCGGCCCCGCGATAGCCGATCACCATCAACACGATCCCGGCCAGCGCCATCAGCGCGACAATGCCCTTGCCGGCCTGGTCGCCCATCGCCGCCCGCGGCCCGGGCGCTATGCGTTTCAGGGTATGCGACAGCACCCAGAGGATGAGGCCGATGATGAGAAGTGTCATGTGTTATCCTTCGCGTTGCTCGATTGCCTCGGCCTTGGCGATCAAGGCCTTCGCCGTCACGATATGCAGATTTTCGACGATCTTGCCATCCACCACCGCAACGCCCTCGCCGCGCGCCTCGACCTCTTCGAAGGCGGCGATCTGGCGGCGGGCCAGGTCGAGATCGGCCTCGGAGGGGGCGAAAACCTCGTTTGCGATGGCGATCTGGTCGGGGTGGATCAGCGTCTTTCCGTCAAAGCCCAGGTCGCGCCCTTGCTCGCATTCGGCGCGCAGACCGGCCTCGTCCTTGAAGGCGTTATAGACGCCATCGACAATCGGAATGCCATCGGCGCGGGCCGCGATCAGGCTCATTTGCAGGGCGGTCTGGATCTCGGCGCGGTCCGGTCCGGGGCGGCAGCCCAGTTCCTTGACCAGGTCGTTGGTGCCCATCACGATGCCCGCCAGACGCGGATGCGCCGCGATGGTGCGCGCGTTCAGAACCCCCGAGGCGGTTTCCATCATCGCCCAGATCGGCACGTCCGCGATCATCTCGGCCAGCGTCTCGATATCCAGCGCCGAGTTGACCTTGGGCAGGAGCAGCCCGTCGATATCGGCACCGCGAAAGGCGTGGATATCGGCATTGCCCCACATCGTGTCAAAGCCGTTTATGCGCACCAGTTTCGCCCGGTCGCCATAGCCGCCCTTGTCGATCTCGGCGCGCAGAGTCGCGCGGGCGGCGTCCTTTGCGTCGGGCGCCACCGCGTCCTCGAGATCGAAGATGATCGCGTCCGCCGGCAGCCCCCGTGCCTTGTCGAGCGCGCGTTCCTTCGAGCCGGGAATATAGAGAACCGAACGGTAGGGGCGCATCGACTGGGTCATGATTCTGTCACTCCGCAATTTTGTTGCGGAACCGACCACAGGTGCGCACGAAACCGCAAGAGCGAATTTGCCGCGACGCAGAGAAACCCGCGCGCCCCCGCACCGAACGCATGGTTAACCGATCTTTACCCCGCCTCTGGCAGGCTGTTGGCAATCCGATCTTTCGAAGGGACACGCCATGCACCGCCATCATTTCGCCCTGACCCTCGCGCTTGGAGCCGGGATCATCCTTCTCGCCACGCAATCGCTGCGCGCCGAGGATGCGGTCTGCGGTATCCGCGACAGGGTGCTGGACCACCTCGCCACCACCTTTGGCGAACGGCGGCAGGCGGCGGGGCTGGCAGGCGCGGCGCAGATGGTCGAGATGTTCGCCTCCGACACGACCGGCACCTGGACGATCCTCGTGACCACCGCCAGCGGCGTCACCTGCATGATTGCTGCGGGAACGGACTATGAGGCCGTGCCGCCGCCGGTCGCCGGAGATCCGGCGTAGGCATCAAAGCCCGGATCGAGAATCAATGCCGAGGCCAGGGCGCCCCCGTTCCGATGCCGCCCTCGGCCATCCCGGACCAGAACGCCGCCGACAGGCTGACGGCAGAGAATGCAGGCTGCCGCCGCGTCGCCCCGAGACCACGCGAAGCCGTGGTTTTTCAGTTGGGTTAGCGGCATCAGGCGATTGCGCGGGGGTGACTTCACCCATCATGCCGCAGCGCGGCACCCTTGCGCCACGGGCGCAACGGGGCTAGGCATCGCGCCGAACCAACCTGATCGGAGATCGAAATCATGGCTCGACCCAAGATTGCCCTCATCGGCGCTGGCCAGATCGGCGGCACCCTTGCCCACCTCGCCGCGCTCAAGGAACTCGGTGATGTCGTTCTGTTCGACATCGCGGACGGCACCCCCCAGGGCAAGGCGCTGGACATCGCCGAATCCGGCCCGGTCGAGGGTTTCGACGCGGCGCTGAAAGGTACCACGGACTATTCCGACATCGCCGGTGCCGATGTCTGCATCGTCACCGCCGGTGTCCCGCGCAAGCCGGGGATGAGCCGCGACGACCTTCTGGGCATCAACCTCAAGGTGATGAAGTCGGTCGGTGAAGGCATCCGCGACAACGCGCCCGACGCCTTCGTGATCTGCATCACCAACCCGCTGGATGCGATGGTCTGGGCGCTGCAGCAGTATTCCGGCCTGCCCGCCGAAAAGGTCGTCGGCATGGCCGGCGTGCTCGACGCCGCCCGCTTCCGCCACTTCCTGTCGCTCGAATTCGACGTGTCCATGAAGGACGTGACCGCCTTCGTTCTGGGCGGCCACGGCGACACCATGGTGCCGCTCACCCGCTATTCCACGGTCGCCGGCATCCCGCTGCCTGACCTCGTGAAAATGGGCTGGACCACGCAGGAAAACCTTGACGCCATCGTGCAGCGCACCCGCGACGGCGGTGCCGAGATCGTCGGCCTGCTCAAGACCGGCTCGGCCTTCTACGCCCCCGCGACCTCGGCGATCGAGATGGCCGAAGCCTATCTCAAGGACCAGAAACGCCTGCTGCCCTGCGCGGCCTGGGTCGATGGCGCGTTCGGGCTTGAAGGCATGTATGTCGGCGTGCCCACGATCATCGGCGCCGGCGGCATCGAGCGTATCGTCGATATCAAGCTGTCGAAGGACGAGCAGGCGATGTTCGACACTTCGGTCGAGGCCGTGAAGGGTCTGGTCAAGGCCTGCAAGGGTATCGACGAAAGCCTGGGCTAGGCGATTTCCGGCGATATGGCTATTGGGCCGACAGCAAATCGGCCCAATAGCTTGCCGAAATGGATTGGTTCTGATCTGTTTTCCCGCTACTGATGCAAGTGCAGAAACTGCAAAGGGCCGCGCGCGGCGACACGGAATCCTTCGCCCTGCCGACGAGTATGAGATCCTCATTCGTACGAGCCCAAAACGCTTAGGTTCGCAAGGAACAGATGTATGCCCGATGTTGCCACTGCACGACACGCATCAGAACCAACGCGAGAGGTGAGCCCACGTACAAACGTCCTGTTCACTGAGTTCGACAAATGCGTGCGCGACCGGCGCGTCTCCGAAATGATCAGTTACCGTCACCTCCGACGGCTTCTGTCAAGCGTCCCAACGCGGGAGCGAGACGAGAGCTGGACCGAACGACTAATCCTTCTCTATTATCTGAAAGGCAAACGCCGCGCGCGCGCCGCGAGATTGTGCAAGGCTTTGTCGGAAAAGCGTCAGGCCGAAGGACGAGAGGTCGACGATGTCGCCTTCCGGCAGCGCCTATCGCAGGCTCTCCACCCATTCGATCTGTGCCAGCACGGAGTCAAGCTCCCGTTCCGCAACCGCGACACAGCAAAAGACGCGCAGACAGTTAGTTCTTTTCTCACGGTTTTGTCGGATCTAGGCTACGAGGCGTTCATTAATTCGGGCACGTTGCTGGGTGCGGTGCGGGAAAATCGATTTCTGGAACATGACGACGACTTCGACATCGCCGTCGTTCTCAAAATCGAAGACCCCGAACAAGCAATCTCCGCGTTCTATCGTCTCCATGAGGATCTGAAGCGGTCGGGCCGCTTCGTGATCCGGCCGCTGGAGAGAGCCAACAGTCCGATCCTTAAGATCCTTCTGCCTGACAGCAAGAAACACGATCCGCATTTCGACGTTTTTCCGGCATGGTTGATGGAGGGTAAGTTCCATATCTGGCCATATACCAGCGGGATCTTGGATGAGTCCGACGTTCTGCCACTTGGCAAGCAGTCGATCGGCGGCATCAACTTTCCGGCTCCGCGAGACGCCGAGAAGACGCTCGCACTGAATTATGGCGATGATTGGCGCACGCCGAACTCGCGGTTCGTGTTCCCGTGGCTTGAGGCGCGCGAGAATTTTTCTCGGTTTCTAGATATCTACATGGCCGATCATCGCCGCAATCGCAGAAAGGCCATGATGAGGCTACGACTACATTTTCTCCTCAAACGCTGGTGATGCCAATGAAGACTGTCATTACTTTTGGCACTTTCGATCTGTTTCACGTTGGGCATCTGAATATCCTGAGGCGCTCGGCCGAGCTGGGCGATCGGCTTGTCGTTGGGGTGTCGACCGACGAGTTGAACTTAGCGAAGAAGGGCCGAGCGCCGGTCTATTGCACGCAGGAACGGATGATGATTATCGCCGCCCTAGACTGTGTGGACGAGGTCTTCATTGAGGAAAGCCTGGAAAGAAAGCGTGACTACATACTGCAGTTCAGTGCCGATATCCTCGTCATGGGTGATGACTGGCGAGGCCATTTCGACAGCTTCAAGCAGCTATGCGACGTGCATTATCTGCCCCGAACCCAAGGCATTTCCACCACCGATGTTGTCGCGCGCATCCGAAAATACGCCTGAGCGGCAAATCATGATGGCCGATCCTCCGCTTGTCACACGCTTTGTTACAGCCCGCGCAGCGACGTGTCCCCAATGCCTGCCACGCCGCGCGACCGGTCCCGACTCGCGGAAGAATCGTGGTTGCGGGAAGCGCCTCTGACAACGATGTGATCACATATTTCAGACGTGTGATCACAAAACCGATCATTTCACGCCGAAAACCCCGTCAGACCCAGATAGCCGTTTATTCCCGCCTGCAAGATGTGCATGGTCCCGGCAACCGAAAGCAGATGGGACGAGTTCATGAACATCCATGAATACCAGGCGAAGGCCCTTCTTCGCAGCTACGGCGCCCCGGTCTCCGATGGCCGGGTCGTGACCAAGGCCGACGAGGCCAAGACCAAGGCGAGCGAGCTTGACGGCCCGCTCTGGGTGGTCAAGGCGCAGATCCATGCCGGCGGACGCGGCAAGGGCAGCTTCAAGGAGGCCGAGGCGGGCGAAAAGGGCGGCGTGAGGCTGGCCAAGTCGGTCGAGGAAGCCGCCGAGGAGGCCAGGAAGATGCTGGGCCGCACGCTGGTGACGCACCAGACCGGCCCGGCGGGCAAGCAGGTCAACCGCATCTACATCGAGGCCGGTTCGGGCATCGAGCGCGAGCTTTACCTGGCGCTTCTGGTCGACCGCGTGACCAGCCGGATTTCCTTCGTCTGTTCGACCGAAGGCGGCATGGACATCGAGGAGGTCGCCGCCAAGACGCCCGAGAAGATCCTGTCGTTCTCGGTCGATCCGGCCACCGGCTACCAGGGTTTCCACGGCCGCCGCATCGCCTTCAACCTCGGCCTCGAAGGCGCGCAGGTCAAACAGTGCGTGGCGCTGATGGGCACGCTCTACAAGCTCTTCACCGAAAAAGACATGGAGATGCTCGAGATCAACCCGCTGATCGTCTCGGATGCCGGCGACCTCAAGGTGCTGGACGCCAAGTTCAGCTTCGACGGCAACGCGATCTATCGCCACCCCGACATCGCCGAACTGCGCGACACCACCGAGGAAGACCCCAAGGAGCTTGAGGCATCGAAATACGACCTCAACTACATCGCGCTTGATGGCGAGATCGGCTGCATGGTGAACGGCGCGGGCCTCGCGATGGCGACGATGGACATCATCAAGCTCTACGGCGCGGAACCGGCCAACTTCCTCGATGTTGGCGGCGGCGCGACCAAGGAGAAGGTGACCGAAGCCTTCAAGATCATCACCTCGGACCCGCAGGTCAAAGGCATCCTCGTCAACATCTTCGGCGGCATCATGCGCTGCGACGTGATCGCCGAGGGTGTGATCGCCGCGGTCAAGGAGGTCGGCCTGCAAGTGCCGCTGGTCGTGCGGCTCGAGGGCACCAATGTCGAGAAGGGCAAGGAGATCATCGCAAACTCCGGCCTCAACGTGATCGCCGCCGACAACCTGTCGGACGGCGCCGAGAAGATCGTGAAAGCGGTGAAGGGGTAGGACAATGGCCATTCTCGTAGACGAAAACACCAAGGTGATCTGCCAGGGCTTCACCGGCTCGCAGGGCACTTTCCACTCCGAACAGGCGATTGCCTATGGCACCAAGATGGTCGGCGGCGTGACCCCCGGCAAGGGCGGGCAAAAGCACCTCGACCTGCCCGTGTTCAACTCGGTGCACGAGGCCAAGGCCGTGACCGAGGCCAACGCCAGCGTCATCTACGTGCCGCCGCCCTTCGCGGCGGACTCGATCCTTGAGGCGATCGACGCCGAGATGGAATTGATCGTCTGCATCACCGAGGGCATTCCGGTGCTCGACATGATGAAGGTGAAGCGCGCGCTGGACGGGTCCAAATCGCGGCTGATCGGCCCGAACTGCCCCGGCGTCATCACGCCCGACGCCTGCAAGATCGGCATCATGCCCGGCCATATCCACAAGCGCGGGTCGGTCGGCGTCGTGTCGCGCTCCGGCACGCTGACCTATGAGGCGGTCAAGCAGACCTCCGACATCGGCCTTGGCCAGTCGACCGCCGTGGGCATCGGCGGCGACCCGATCAAGGGCACCGAGCATATCGACGTGCTCGACATGTTCCTCGACGATGACGAAACCCATTCGATCATCATGATCGGCGAAATCGGCGGCTCCGCCGAGGAAGAAGCCGCCGCGTTCCTCGCCGAGCAGAAGAAAAAGGGCCGCTGGAAGCCGGTCGCAGGCTTCATCGCCGGGCGCACCGCCCCTCCGGGCCGGCGCATGGGCCACGCGGGCGCCATCGTCGCCGGCGGCAAGGGCGGCGCCGAGGACAAGATCGAAGCGATGCGCGCCGCCGGCATCATCGTCGCCGACAGCCCGGCCACGCTGGGCGAGGCGGTGTTGAAGGCGATCGGCTGATGGCTCGGCGCATGGCTCTTTCGGCGACGTTGTGCGGGCTGCTTGCGATGCCCGCCGCGGCACAGGATGCCGCTGGAATCGACATGCTGATGGAGCTGTGCACCCCCATCGCGGCGTCCGGCGCGTCTGTGCGCGCCGGATTGCGCGACGCAGGCTGGGCCGAGTTGGCCAAGCCCGATGCAGGCGCCGCCGTGGCCAATCTTGTGGCCTCGCAGATGTGGCATATGGAATCCGGGGCCTCGACCGAACAGCAACTTGCCCTGACCAAGGACTACACCGATGCCTTCTATGCCTCGCTCGGCAACGACATGCTCGGGCCGATCTATGCCCTGGGCGACGAGGTTGCGATGGTCCTTGCCGACGGGGGCAACCTGTCGTGCATCTGGGCCGGACCCGACAGCGATGCCCTCGCGGCCCGTATCGCGGCCGTTGGCGGGTTTCCTGCCGCGGACGGCACCGTGACGGGTGCAAAGACGCAGATCGTCGAGGTCGCGGGCACGGATTACCGGCGGATCGAGACCTATGCTTTCATCGAGGCGTCCGACCGCGCCGGCCCCTTGCCCTTCGCCGCCCGGCTGGACCGCTCGCCGGCCCAGTGACCCGCCGCATTGCCCCACGGAGGTTTTGCCATGACCGACCACATCCCCACCCGCAACTCGCCCGCCGCGCCGGGCGCCGACGGGACCTAGACCCGTGTTCGGGCGGCGGCATCTTTCGGGTCGGCGCCGTTTCCCCGGTTGGCGGGAGGACCGCATGACTCTTGTCAGCGTCGCCCGGGATTTCATCCATCCGCGGGCCGCCGGTCCTGCCGGTGCGGCGCGGCAATTGGGGCTGGATACACGCCGCACCCGCCCGCATATGACCATGAAGACCCGCGCCTCGGACCCGGACAGCCGGCGGGTGCCGCGCGCGGACCGAAACGACGAGATCACTGAGATCGTGCACCAGCGCCTTGCGTGGGCGTTCGGGCACGCAGGTTATTCCCCGGAGGTGCCGGACGATCGCCGGCAACCGCCGCAACAGCCGAGGTTGGAGACATGACGGACCAATCCCCCAACGACCAGTTCAAGGCCAGCTCGTTCATGCAGGGCCACAACGCGGCCTATCTGGAACAGCTCCAGGCGCGCTACGCCGATGACCCGGATGCGGTCGATGCCTCGTGGCAGGCGTTCTTCCGCGCGCTGGGCGATGCCGACCAGGACGCCCGCGCCGAGGCCAGCGGGCCAAGCTGGGCGCGCGCCGACTGGCCGCCGGTTCCCGGTGGCGATCTTGTTCATGCCCTGGACGGGCAATGGCCGGACGAGGCCAAGCCCGAGAAGGTGGCCGAAAAGATCCGCGCCAAGGCCGAGGAGGTTGGCGTCAAGGTGTCCGACGGCGAGATCCGACGTGCCGTGCTCGACTCGGTGCGCGCGCTGATGCTGATCCGGGCCTATCGTATCCGTGGCCACCTGGCCGCCGACCTCGACCCGCTGAACATGCGCGACGAGACCAACCACCCCGAGCTGGAGCCGGCCTCCTACGGCTTCAAGGAGGCCGACATGGACCGGCCGATCTTTCTCGATCAGGTGCTGGGGATGGAAACGGCGACCATGCGCCAGATCGTCGATCTGGTCCGGCGCACCTATTGCGGCACCTTCGCGCTGCAATACATGCATATTTCCGACCCGGAACAGGCCGGCTGGCTGAAAGAACGGATCGAGGGGCTTGGCAAGGAAATCCACTTCACCCGCAAGGGCCGCCGGGCGATCCTGAACAAGCTGGTCGAGGCCGAGGGCTTCGAGAAATTCCTGCACGTCAAATACATGGGCACCAAGCGGTTCGGCCTCGATGGCGGCGAGGCGCTGGTGCCGGCGATGGAGCAGATCATCAAGCGTGGTGGCCAGTTGGGCCTCAAGGAGATCGTCATCGGCATGCCGCACCGCGGCCGCCTGTCGGTGCTCGCCAACGTGATGAACAAGCCCTACCGCGCGATCTTCAACGAGTTCCAGGGCGGCAGCTTCAAGCCCGAGGATGTCGATGGTTCCGGTGACGTGAAATACCACCTCGGCGCGTCGGAGGATCGCGAGTTCGACGGCAACAACGTCCACCTGTCGCTGACCGCCAACCCCTCGCACCTCGAGGCGGTGAACCCGGTGGTGCTGGGCAAGGTGCGCGCCAAGCAGGCGCAGTTGAACGACACCACGCGCACCCGGGTGCTGCCGATCCTGCTGCATGGCGACGCCGCCTTTGCCGGGCAGGGCGTGGTGGCCGAGGGGTTCGGGCTGTCGGGCCTTGTCGGGCACCGCACCGGCGGCACCATCCATATCGTGGTGAACAACCAGATCGGCTTTACCACCGCGCCCAGCTTCTCGCGCTCGTCGCCCTATCCGACCGACATCGCGCTGATGGTCGAGGCGCCGATCTTCCACGTCAACGGCGACGATCCCGAAGCCGTGGTGCACGCCGCCCGCGTGGCGATCGAGTTCCGGCAGAAGTTCCACAAGGACGTGGTGATCGACATCTTCTGCTATCGGCGCTTCGGTCACAACGAGGGGGATGAACCGATGTTCACCAACCCCCTGATGTACAAGAACATCAAGACCCACAAGACGACGCTGCAACTCTACACCGAACGGCTGATCCGCGACGGGCTGATGCCCGAGGGCGAGATCGAGGACATGAAGACCGCGTTCCAGGCGCATCTGAACGAGGAATTCGAGGCCTCCAACGACTACAAGCCGAACAAGGCCGACTGGCTGGATGGCCGCTGGTCGCATCTGAACCGCCAGGGCGAGGAATACCAGCGCGGCCAGACCGCCATTCCCGAGGCGACCTTCGACGAGATCGGCGAGGCGCTGACGCGGGTGCCCGAAGGGTTCGACCTGCACAAGACGGTGGGCCGCCTGCTCGAGGCCAAGACACAGATGTTCGAGAGCGGCACGGGCTTTGACTGGGCCACCGCCGAGGCGCTGGCCTTCGGCTCGCTCCTGCTCGAAGGCTACCCGGTGCGTCTGTCGGGGCAGGACTCGACCCGCGGCACCTTCTCGCAGCGCCATTCCGCCTTCATCGACCAGACCACCGAGGACCGCCACTATCCCCTCAACCACATCCGCGAGGGGCAGGCGCATTACGAGGTCATCGACTCGATGCTGTCGGAATACGCGGTGCTGGGCTTCGAATACGGCTATTCGCTGGCCGAGCCGAACGCGCTGACGCTGTGGGAGGCGCAGTTCGGCGATTTCGCCAACGGCGCGCAGATCATGTTCGACCAGTTCATCTCGTCGGGCGAATCCAAATGGCTGCGCATGTCGGGGCTGGTCTGCCTGTTGCCGCATGGCTACGAAGGGCAAGGGCCGGAACACTCCTCGGCGCGGCTGGAACGTTTCCTGCAGATGTGCGGCGCCGACAACTGGATCGTCGCCAACTGCACGACCCCGGCCAACTATTTCCACATCCTGCGCCGGCAGTTGCACCGCACCTACCGCAAGCCGCTGATCCTGATGACGCCGAAATCCTTGCTGCGCCACAAGCTCGCGGTGTCCGATACCAAGGATTTCGTCGAAGGTTCGTCCTTCCACCGCGTGCTCTGGGACGATGCCGACCGTGACAACGGCACCGGGCGGTCGGACGCGAAACTGGTTCCCGACGACAAGATCAGGCGCGTCGTGCTGTGCTCCGGCAAGGTCTATTACGACCTTCTGGCCGCGCGCGATGAACAGGGGCTGGAGGACATCTATATCCTCCGGGTCGAGCAGTTCTATCCCTTCCCGGCGCTGTCGCTGGTCAAGGAGCTGGAACGCTTTGCCAATGCCGACGTTGTCTGGTGCCAGGAAGAACCCAAGAACCAGGGCGGCTGGACCTTCATGGAGCCGAATATCGAATGGGTCCTGGGCCGTATTCGCGATGACGGATCGCGCCCGATCTATGTCGGGCGTCCGGCTTCGGCCTCGCCCGCGACGGGCCTTGCAAGCCAGCACAAAGCACAACAAGAAGCGCTCGTGAACGAAGCGCTGACGATTGAAGGAAATTGACCATGAGCATCGAAGTTCGGGTTCCGACCCTGGGCGAAAGCGTGACCGAGGCGACCGTCGCGACCTGGTTCAAGAAACCCGGCGACAAGGTCGCCGCCGATGAAATGCTCTGCGAACTCGAGACCGACAAGGTGACGGTCGAGGTTCCGGCGCCCGCTGCCGGCGTGCTGGGCGATATCGTCGCCGCCGAGGGCGAAACCGTCGGCGTCGACGCGCTGCTGGCGACGATTTCCGAGGGTGATGGCGCGGGCGATGCCCCGGCGCCGAAGGCGGAGGCCAAGGCCAAGGCGCCGGCAGACGATGCCCCCGAGGCTGATGCGGATCAGCAGGACGAGCCCGCCGAGGATATCGACGTGATGGTGCCCGCGCTGGGCGAGAGCGTGACCGAAGCGACCGTTTCCTCGTGGTTCAAGAAGCCCGGCGACAAGGTCGCGGCGGACGAGATGCTGTGCGAACTCGAAACCGACAAGGTTTCGGTCGAAGTGCCGTCTCCGGCGGCCGGTGTGCTGTCAAAAGTGCTGGCGGACGAAGGCGAGACCGTCGCGGCCGGCGGCAAGCTGGCGGTGATTTCGGGGTCGGGCGGGGCCGTGGCCAAACCGAAGGACGCTGGCGACAAACCCGCCGCCGCGCCCTCCGGCAAGGATGTCGAGGACGCGCCCTCCGCCAAGAAGGCCATGGCCGAGGCCGGGCTGTCGCGCGATCAGGTCGAAGGCACCGGGCGTGACGGGCGGATCATGAAGGAAGACGTGCAAAAGGCCGTCGCCGCCGCCAGCACCGCCGCCCCCCAGCCGAAGGCCGAGACCAGCGCGGCGCCGCGCCAGGCGGTTCCCGCCGAGGACGAGGCCCGCGAGGAACGGGTGAAGATGACGCGCCTGCGCCAGACCATCGCGCGCCGGCTGAAGGATGCCCAGAACACCGCCGCGATGCTGACCACCTACAACGAGGCGGACATGTCCGAGGTGATGACGATCCGCGATCTCTACAAGGACCAGTTCCTCAAGAAGCACGGCGTCAAGATGGGCTTCATGTCGTTCTTCGTGAAAGCCTGCGTCCACGCGCTGCACGAGGTGCCCGAGGTCAACGCCGAGATCGACGGGACCGACGTGGTCTACAAGAACTACGTGCACATGGGCGTCGCCGTCGGCACGCCCTCGGGCCTTGTCGTGCCGGTGGTGCGCGATGCCGACTCGATGAGCTTCCACGCCATCGAGCAGAAGATCGCCGAACTCGGGGTCAAGGCCCGCGACGGCAAGCTGTCGATGGCCGAGATGCAGGGCGGCAGCTTCACCATCTCGAATGGCGGCGTCTACGGCTCGCTGATGTCCTCGCCGATCCTGAACCCGCCGCAGTCGGGCATCCTCGGGATGCACAAGATCCAGGAGCGCCCGGTGGTGGTGAACGGCGAGATCGTGATCCGCCCGATGATGTATCTGGCACTGAGCTACGACCACCGCGTCGTCGACGGCAAGGGCGCGGTCACCTTCCTCGTGCGGGTGAAAGAGGCGTTGGAAGATCCGCGGCGGTTGCTGATGGATTTGTAAGGGGGCGGGGTATTTGCCCCACCCGGAAATCACGAGGGACGCGGGGCGCGCCCACGCCTGCCGCAGGGCGGGGCCGCCCCTCCCTCCGCGATGCGGCGGCCTCGGGCCATCGGGAAAAAATCAATAAACTACAAGGGATAGACCCATGACGATTGCGAAAGCTGTTTCTTTCACCGCCCTTCTTGCGCTTGCCGCCTGTGCCGGGGCCGAGATCAACCAGCCGCCGGTGCAATACACCGCAACCAAGCCGCTGAACGAGATCAGCACCACCACCTTCACCACCCGCACCTTCACCCGGGTCGACGGCAAGCGGGCCGAGGTTTCGGGCGTGTCCTGCACATTCCAGGGCGACGGCTTCAAGTCGTCCTTCACCACGCCCGCAGTGGTGATCGCGCCCAACATGCACATGCGCACGCCGGCGGCGTCGGTGACCTGCAACTACAACGGTCAGAGCAAGACCCGCGTGCTGATGCCGTTCAACCAGACGCTGGCCGAGATCAACTCGGGCGCGATGTCGATCGGCGCGGGGGCGGGGATCGTCGGCGTTCTGGTCGGCGGCGCGGTCGCCGCGGCGCAGGCGTCCGGCCGCGACGCATCGCAGGATGTCTACGCCTATCCGGATGCGGTGATCGAGTTTCCCGGCTAGAGTTATGCCAGAATGGACGCGATGACAGAGCAAGACGGGACGACACGGCAGCGCGCGCAAGGCCGAGCGGCGGCCGGGTCGTGCCGGTCGGGGGCGGGCCGATGCCGATGACCCCCGAGCTTACCGTCCTCGCCCTCGCGGGCCTTCTGCAAGGCGTCCAGTTCACGCTCATGAGCGTCGCTGCCAACCTCGATGTCGGCCCGGCCAAGACCACCTCGCCGCGCGATCTCGACCGGATGGGCAGGCCGCTGGCCGATCAGTTGTCGCGCGGCCCCGCGCGGCTCTACCGCGCCTTCAACAATCACTTCGAGGGGCTGATCCTGTTCACGGTCGCGGTGGTGGTCGTGACGCTCTCGGGCCAGTCCACCCCCTTTACCGCCGCCTGTGCCTGGGTCTATCTCGGGGTGCGGGTGGTCTATGTCCCGGCCTATTATTTCGGCTGGTCGCCGTGGCGGTCGCTGATCTGGATGGTCGGGTTCGCCGCGACCATGTTGATGATCTTGGCGGCGCTGCTATGAGGCGTGGCGGCGAGAATTTCAAAGGCGCGGGGCATCGTCCGCGCGCACCCCGTTTAACGGCCCAAGGAGGCGGCAATGGCAGAATATGATGTGATCGTGATCGGTGGCGGCCCGGGTGGCTATGTCTGTGCCATCCGCTGCGCCCAACTGGGCCTGAAAACCGCCTGCGTCGAGGGCCGCGAGACGCTGGGCGGCACCTGCCTCAACGTCGGCTGCATCCCGTCCAAGGCGCTCTTGCACGCCAGCCACATGCTGCACGAGGCCGAGACCAATTTCGCGGCGATGGGGCTGAAGGGCAAGTCGCCCTCGGTCGATTTCAAGCAGATGCTGGCCTACAAGGACGACGTGATCGGCCAGAACACCAAGGGCATCGAGTTCCTGTTCAAGAAGAACAAGATCGACTGGATCAAGGGCTGGGCGACGGTCCCGGCCAAGGGCGAGGTCAAGGTCGGCGACGAGACCCACAAGGCCAAACACATTGTCATCGCCACGGGGTCCGAGCCGTCGAGCCTGCCGGGGGCCGAGGTTGACGAAAAGGTCGTCGTGACCTCGACCGGGGCGCTGGAGCTGCCGAAGATCCCGAAGAAGATGGTGGTGATCGGGGCCGGTGTGATCGGGCTCGAGATGGGGTCGGTCTATGCCCGCCTCGGCACCGAGGTGACGGTGGTGGAATACCTCGACGCGATCACGCCGGGGATGGATGGCGAGATTCAAAAGACCTTCCAGCGCACGCTGAAGAAACAGGGCCTTACCTTCGTGATGGGCGCCGCCGTGCAGTCGGTCGATGCCAAGAAGACCAAGGCGACGGTGCACTACAAGCTGCGCAAGGACGACAGCGAGGCCAGCCTCGATGCCGACGTGGTGCTGGTGGCGACCGGGCGCAAACCCTTTACCGAGGGGCTGGGGCTGGACGCGCTGGGCGTCAAGCTGACCGAGCGCGGGCAGATCGCCACGAAGGACCGGAAGACCTCGGTGGAGGGGATCTGGGCCATCGGCGACGCGATCGAAGGCCCGATGCTGGCCCACAAGGCCGAGGACGAGGGCATGGCGGTGGCCGAGAGCATCGCGGGGCAAGCGGGCCATGTGAATTACGGCGTGATCCCCAGCGTGATCTACACCACCCCCGAGGTGGCCGCGGTGGGCAAGACCGAGGAGCAACTGAAGGACGAGGGCCGCGCCTACAAGGTCGGCAAGTTCAGCTTCATGGGCAACGGCCGGGCCAAGGCGGTGTTCCAGGGCGACGGCTTCGTCAAGATCCTTGCCGACAAGGACACCGACCGCATCCTGGGCGTGCACATCATGGGGCCGTCGGCGGGCGAGTTGATCCACGAGGCCTGCGTCGCGATGGAGTTCGGCGCCTCCGCCGAAGACCTCGCCCGCACCTGCCACGCGCATCCGACTTTCTCGGAGGCGGTGCGCGAGGCCGCGTTGGCCTGCGGCGACGGGCCGATCCACAGCTGAGGGGCTACAGCCCCACCAGCATCCGCAACCCCTGGGTGACATCGGCGCGCACCGCAAGGCGCAGCGCCGGTTCATCGCCCGCCGCCAGCGCGGCCAGGATCATCCGGTGATGGCGGTGCATGTCCGTGCGTTCACGCGACATGTAAAGCGCGCGCATGGTCGGGCCGAGTTGCAGCCACACGGTTTCCGCCAGTGCCAGCATCGCGGGGGCCTGGGCGCGCAGATACAGCGTGCGGTGAAACTCGAGGTTCGAGCGGATGTAGCCGACCACCTCGTGCTTGGCGACCTGCTCGGCCACCCGCGCGTTGATGCTGCGCAGCCGCTCGATCAGCGCCAGGTGCGCACGCGGCAGGGCGCGTGCCGCCAATTCGGGCTCCAACAACGCGCGCAGGGCGGCCAGTTCCTCGATCCGCTCGGGGCCAAGGTCCGGTGTGGTGACGCGGCCCGAGCTTGACAGCGTCAGCGCCCCCTCGGCGGCCAGCCGGCGCACCGCCTCGCGCGCCGGGGTCATCGAGACGTCGAACTCCCGCCCGATGCCGCGCAGGGTCAGCGCGACGCCCGGCTCGATCTCGCCGAACATGATCCGGCTGCGCAGCGCGCGATAGACGCGTTCATGCGCGGACAATCCGGCATCGCCGGTGGGCAGTTGCGGATTCTGCGGCGTCAACATGCGGCAAATGTGATCACAAAATCCGCCCGCGTCAATCGCGGAAGCGATACCGGTGCAACTCCGCGCCTTTGCGCCGCAACCAGCGGCGCGGCGCCTGGTGATCCGGGGTCAGCCTCTCGACCACGCGCCAGAAGGCGGGGGAATGGTTCATCTCGGCCAGATGCGCCACTTCGTGCGCGGCGACGTAGTCCAGCACCTCGGGCGGCGCCATCACCAGCCGCCACGAGAACATCAGGTTGCCCTGGGCGCTGCATGAGCCCCAGCGCGACCGGGTGTCGCGCAGGGTGATCCGGCCATGCGGGCGGCCAAGGGCATCGGCGTGGCGCGCGGATGCCTCGACCAGCGCGTCGCGCGCCCTGAGCTTGAGGAACGCCGCCAGCCGGGCCGGCGTCGCCTCGGCCCCGGTCTCGGGCACATGGATCACGCCCGCGCCCAACCGCACCGCCCGACCGCTGCCGGCGACGATCCGGTGCGGTGTGCCATGCAGCGGCAGCATCTCGCCGGGCATCGGGCGCACATCGACGGCACGCGCCTCCAGATGGCCGCGAATCCACTCGGCCTTGTCGCGGGCGAAGGCCAGCGCCGCGCGCTGACCGATGCCGCGCGGGACCGTAAGGGTGACGCGGCCATCGAGCGACGATACCCGAAGCGACAGCCGCCGCGCCCGCGCCGACGGCCTCAGCGTCAACTCGATCGGCGGATCGCCGGGAAGCACCACCTGCTCAGCCATTCCGTCTCCCCGTGCCTTTGGCTCGGCATGGTTTCACCATTGCGCCGAAAAGCCTTTGACACCCTTTCGCACATGTGGCAATCGCACCAAATCTCTCAGAACGACCTGAAGACGGAAAGGGGTATTCGATGCCCAAGGAAGAATGGGGCACCAAGCGCGTGTGCCCGGAAACCGGCAAGCGGTTCTATGACCTGAACGCCAACCCGGTGGTCAGCCCGTATACCGGCAAGGTCGTGGAAATCGACACCGGCAAGACCTCGCGGACCATGGTTGCCGACAAGGCCGACAAGGCGACGAAGGCCAAGGAAAAAGAAAAAGACGACCTGGTCGACGACGAGGTCATCATCGAGGACGACGACGACGTCGATCTCGAGGACGATGTGCTCGACGACGACGAGGATGACGATGTCTCGCTCGACGATATCGCCGACGTGGCGGCGCCGGACGACGACTGAGCCTCTCGGATCGCAAATGAACCGGGCCGGGCCGCATCGCATGCGCCGGCCCGTTTTGATTCCAGCTGGTTCCGCCCGGGGTCTCGCTGTCGAAATCCCCCTTGCGGCGGATTCGGATTTTTCCCCTTGAACTGCATTTGCGCCTCGCCTACATACCGCGAGCGACGGGCGCATGCCCGTCCAAGGATGGGGCCTTAGCTCAGTTGGGAGAGCGCTTGCATGGCATGCAAGAGGTCAGGGGTTCGACCCCCCTAGGCTCCACCAAAACTCCGTTCCTGTGAAAAGCGATCGCGGCACCGCCGGTCATCGGCCATGACTCCGCCTTGGCGACGCTTGACCCGGTGCGAGCGGTCGTGGAACGCTCGGGTCGGGCAGGTAGCGCCAGATGGGGCAGAGATGAACGACCGGTCAGACCTTCACCGAACCATGACCGGCTGGCGCCGTGATCTGCACCGCCATCCCGAGTTCGGTTTCGAGGAACACCGCACCGCGGCCTTCGTTGCCCGGACGTTGCGCGACCTTGGTTTCGATGTGGCCGAGGGCATCGGCGGAACCGGCGTGGTCGGCACACTGGCGCGCGGCGGCTCGAACCGGGCCATTGCCCTGCGTGCCGACATGGACGCGCTGCGCATCGACGAGGCGACCGGGGCGGACTGGGCCTCGGCCACCCCCGGCACGATGCACGCCTGCGGCCATGACGGCCACACCGCGATGCTGCTCGGCGCGGCCGGCCTGCTGGCGCAAGAGGGCGGGTTCGACGGCACCCTGCGCCTTGTCTTTCAGCCTGCCGAGGAATGGGGCTGCGGCGCGCAGGCGATGCTGGACGACGGCCTGTTGTCGCGGTTTCCGTTCGACGAGATCTATGGGCTGCACAACCTGCCCGGCCTGCCGGTGGGGCATGTCGAGACCCGCGCCGGTGCGATCATGTCGGCCGAGGATATCTTCGAGATCACGCTGAATGGGCAGGGCGGCCATGCGGCGCAGCCACACCGGGCGCGCGAGGTCATGCTGCCCGCAGCAGGGCTGGTGCAGGCGCTGCATTCCATCGTGTCACGCCGCCTCGACCCCGCCGATGTGGCGGTGTTGTCGGTGACCGAATTGACCACGGACGGCGCGCGCAATGTGCTGCCGGGCCGGGCGGTCATCCGGGGCGATGTGCGCAGTTTCCGGTCCGAAGTTTCGGCGCGGATCGAAGAGCAGATGCGGCGCATCGCGGCTGGCGTGGCGGCGCAGCACGGAATCGAGGCCGATGTCAGCTATCGCCGGGAATTCGTGCCGCTGCTCAACGATGCGGACTTGACCGCCGCCGTCGCCGAGGCGGCGCGCCCGGTCTCGGCGGCGGTCGATGTAGAGGCCGCGCCGATGACCGCGTCGGAGGATTTCGCGCGGTTTCTGGCCCATGTTCCCGGCTGTTTCGCCTTTATCGGCAATGGCGAGGCGTCGGCCCCGCTGCACAGCCCGGCCTATGACTTCAATGACGACGCCCTGATCCACGGCGCCCGCCTGCTGGCCGCGATCGTCGCCCGGCGCCTGCCCGAAGGCTAGCGATTACCCGTCGTCTCCGTGGATTTCCGCGGTGCGGTAGTAGGCCCACAGCGCCACCACCTGACGCTCGGTCAGGGGGTTCACGAATGCAATGCTCGCGTCGCCTTTGACCCCGTTGATGAGCCGCGACAGAAAGACCTCGTCCGCCTCCTCGCGGGCCATCAGGCGCAGGTCGCGGCCCGGCAGGGGCATGTCGGGGTCGCCGTTGCCGAAACCGTCGTGGCAGCCCATGCAATAGGCCTGGTGGATCGCCTCCGCCTCGGCCAGGTCGGCGCCGGGCGGGGGAATGTTCAAGCGTGCGGCCAGCGCGAGCGGGTGGTCCGAGGACAGCGTTTGCAACAGCCCGGCTAGTGCGGCGCGGTCGGCGGCGGTGTCGAAGGACCGGTCGGTCCAGACGGTCAGCGCGGCGGCCCCGTCCTCGTCACCGGCCTTCAATAGCAGCCAGGGCAGGAGGCCCAGGGCACCCTCGATGCGGGCGGTCAGACCCTCGGCATGGCGCGGGGGCAGGGTTCTGTCGTCAAGGCGCACAACGTCGCCCAGCGCCACCCGCAACTCGGCCGGCAGGATCTGCGTCGCCGACCAGTCAAGGCCGGGATCGGCCGCGGCGGGCCCCGTCAGCCCGACCAACAGGAGCGTGGCCGCAACGCGATCAAGCGCTGCGGCCACCCGTGTTCTTGCAATGCCGTGACGCTTGCGCGTCATGGGCCGGTCCTCCGCCCTTATTGCGCGGCGATGGCTTGTTCCACCGGCATTCCGGCAGCGGTCCAGGCCGTCATCGACCCGTCATACATCTGCGCCTGCTTGTTGCCCAGGATCTCGGACGACACGAACCAACCGATCGAGGCCCAGTGCCCGGTGTTGCAGAAGGTGACCTGGTCGCCGGTGGTCGGCACGCCCGCCGCCTCGTAGAGCTTGGCCAGCGTCGCGGCGTCGCGGAAGGTGCCGCCGCCGTTTTCCGTCATCCAGCTTTGCGGCAGGTTGACCGCGCCGGGGATGGTGCCGGAGGCCTTCGAGGCGCCGTGGCGGTTGACGCCGAGGAACTGGTCGGCGGTGCGGTTATCGACCGGCAGGGCGCCGGCGTCGATCGCGGCCTGCACTTCGGCCTCGTCGAGCAGCATTTCCTCGCGCAGCGCCACGGTGAAGGTCGCCGGCGTGGCCTCGACCGCACCCTTGTCGAGCGGGTTGACCGGGTTCTTGTCGGCATCCACCTCGGCCAGGTAGGCCCCCATGCCGCCGTTCAGGATCGAGACGTTGTCATGGCCCAGAACCTTGAAGGTCCAGTACATCCGCGTCGCGGTGCCCATCTCCGACGAGTCCGCACCGGCCGGAACCAGCACCACGTGGGTGTCGTTGCCGATGCCGAGCGCGCCGATATGGGCCGCCAGCGCCGAGGGGTCGGCCGGGAACATGCCCGGCACGCCATCCGCGCCGACACGCCAGCCGTCCTTGCCGTAGTTGGTGTTGACCGCGCCCGGAATATGCCCGCGCAGATAGTCGGTCGAGCCGCGCGAATCGAGGAACACGACGCCCTCGGCGCCGATGTTGGCCTTGACCCAGTCGACATCGACCAGCGGATCGGCGGCCAGTGCCGGAGTGGCAACCAGCGCAATCAGCATGGCCAGCGTTGCCACCAGCGCCCGCAGTGAGTGTTGTAGGTGTTTCATTTTGGTCCTCCCTTGGTATCGGATCGGGGCAGCGCGCCCCTTACAGCGTCACGATGAGATCGGCGGACAGGATTGCCCGCGCCACCGCCGCCCAGCCGTCTGTGTCGTCCGGTGCAAGCCCGGTCGTATCGGCACGCGCGACGGTCAGCGTGCCCCCTAGCGTCTCGACCGCTTCCGCGACGCGCTCGGCGTCGGGAAACAGTCCAGTCTTGAGTTCCAGTATCGTCGTCATGCCCGTGCCCCTCAGATATTGACCACGCGGTCGGCTGCGGCGATGGCCTGCCCCAGCGCCGCGGCGTCGAGATACGGCAGGTCGTTCGCCATTGCCTTGACGGTGGTTTCCGGCTCGATGTCGCTCAGCTCCAGCAGTTCCGCCTGGGCCGCGTTCTCGTCGCTCTCGGCGACCGGTTCGGTCATGAAGACCAGCCGGACCTCGTGTCCGAAGATGGTCAGCCCGGCGGCCACGCGCATCGCCTCGGTGTGATCGCGGCGGCCAAGGACAAGGATGCTTTTCTCGTTCATGTCGCTCTCCTACAGGCTGACGACCTGGCCGGCCTCGGCCATCAGGGCGGAATTGACCGTCTGGCTGCCGCGTTCGGCGGGGCAGTCCTGGCCCGCCATGTGCAGATCCCACGAGTGTTCGCAGACCGCGATCCGCTCGGCATCCTTCGCGGCGTCGACGAACCCGGCGTCATTCAGGACCGTGACCCCGTCATTGGTAAGAAAACATCCCCAATTCGCGCCTTCCGCCGACAGCGCGCGGCCAAGGGCTGCAGCGACCGGGGCGGCGTCGGGGGTGGTGATGTGTAAAAGCACGTCCATGTCGGATCGGTCCTTTCGAATGCTCAGGTGTCCGGCGCGAAGGCGACGGTGTCGCTGCTTGCGCGCGCGAAGGCGGTCAGTTGTTGCAGGGGCGGCGGCGCGTCGGCGTCCAGCCGCATCGCCTGGGTGCGCATCGGGGCGGTGAAGATCACTTCGCGGCTGAAACTGCGGCTTTCACCGCGATCCGTGTGCTCAGGCGCCCCGGCCAGCAGCACCACCTCGCGTTGTCCGGCAAGGTAGATCAGCGCGGCAACCGCCTCGGCACGCGGGTCGGATGCGGGATAGATCGCGACGGTTTCGTCGCCGCCAAGGCCGATCGTGCCCAGAAGCCAGCGCAAGGCGTGAAAACTGACCGGCGACGCGGTGTCGTCTGCGAACAGTTCCTCCGCCGGCAGGCAGCGGGCGCCGTCCGGCGCGGCCTTGCCGCAGGTGGCTTCGGCGCGAATGTCGACGATACGCGCGCCATCCGGCAGATCGCTGACCGTCGCCAAGGGACCAGCCGCGAGCGGCAGGGCCGGCGCGAGGGTCAGCGCGCCCAAAGCAAGACCTGCGATCCGGCCGACCCTCACCTCAGCAGCCTCCGAACTTGAGTTCCGGCGCAGCCGCGGCACCAGCCTCGACCACCGGCGGGTTCTCGACATAGTAGCCCATAAGCTCGATCACGGGTAGCTTGCCGAAGCCCTGGCCGACATCCACATCGTCCATCAGTTCCGCCGGTTGCGGGGTCCGTGCCGCCTCGATCGTCGCACGGTCGAGCGCGGCGAAGGGGAAGGCGATCCAGGCGACGGCAAGCGACGCCAGGACGCTGGATGTGCAGAATATGATGCTGGTTCGGTCCATCCCATCCTCCTCTCAGAGCGAATCCCGCAGGAACGCCACATACATGACCCCGAAGGCCAGAACGCCCAGGATGATTTGTGCGGTGGTTTCGAAATCCATCTGCGTCTCCTAGTCGCCGCGATAGTGGCGGATCAGTTCGTTGATGCTGACCGGTTCGTCGGTGATCGGGTGCATGACCTGCGGGGTGAAATGCGGCACCCCGTCCCGGTCCACCCGCATCGAGGGGGGTGGTGATATCAGCGTCCAGCCTATGCCCACGACGGTGATCGCCAGCGCGCCCCAGCCATAGACATTCATGAAGATTTTTGCGGGGGTCATGACCTCAGTCCTTGCGGATGTAGACTTTCCAGCAGCGCGGCGCCTGGATGGTCTCCAGATGCACCGCCCCCATCTCGTCGCACATCGGCGGCAGCGCCTCGACCGAGGACGGGTTGTCGACCAGCACCTCGACGACTTCGCCCGAGCCGATCTGTCCGACCGCCTTCTTGGTCATCAACTGCGGTCTCGGGCAGCTGTCGCCCAGGCAGTCGATGCTGCGCGCCAGCGTGACGACGGTGCCGTCGCTGAGTGTGGCGGTGCCGGTCTCGACGGCGGCTTCTTTCTTCTTTCCTCCGAACAGTCCCATGCTGTCCTCCCTTTTTGTCGGTGTGACTTATTCTGCGGGTTGCGCGAGCGCGACCGCGCCGGCCTGTGACTCGCGATGGCGCTCGGCCTGCGCCTCTTCCTTGCGCCGGATCGCGCGGTAGATCCAGAACAGCACGGCGGCCTGGACGATGCCGAAGACGATCGCCGGGACGCCCAGTTTTTCTTGCAGCGTGGCGGCGTTGGCATAGCCAAGCTGGAGGGCTTCGAGGTTCGGCTCGCCGGTCATCGACGCGGGTGCGGGCGGCCAGTAGTTCACCGACCAGACCAGCGAGAACAGGAACATCCCGACGAAGGTGAACAGAAGCGCCCAGAGCGCGCCGACATTGCCCTCGCCGGTCTTGACCCAGGTCGAGACCGTGCAGGCCCCGGCCAGCACCATGCCGACGCCGAAGATGAACAGCCCGGCGAAGGTGTTGAGGCCGACGTCGAAATACATCGGGTTGCCCTCGCCGATGGTCAGGAACCCGGTGAAGCCGATGGTCAGGATGATCATCGCGACCAGCAGCGCCTTGGTGTTGCGATAGGTCTTGAACAGGATCGCGTCACGCAGGGCGGCGGTGTTGCAGAACCGCGAGCGCTGAACCAGCAGACCGACGACCGATCCGAACACGAAAGCGACAAGGCATTGTCCGATGGCGCTCATGTCTCAGCCCTCCAGGATTTTCTTGTAGATCAGCGACCCGACCCAGGCGCCGGCCAGGATGCCGGAGATCGCCAGATAGCCGCCCATGTTCATTTCCGGACCCATGCCGAAGAACGTCGAGACGTTGCAGACGAAGGCCAGCCGGATGCCGATGCCCATGAGCAGGCCGCCGATGGTGATCATCACCCATTCCGACAGGCGGCGCGGCACGCGGATGTAGAATTCCTTGGACAGAACCGCGCTGACGAAAGCGCCGAACAGCATCCCGAGGCTGATGTAGATCTTCCAGTAGGTCGGGTCGGGATCGAACACGAGCGTCCAGAACGGCAGGCGCTCAAGTTCATCGCCCATGAAGACCTGCGCGATCAGGCCGGTCATCATGGTCTCGCCCCCGCCGACCGTCCAGGCGCCGATCAGGAGGAACATGAAGATGTCCAGAATGGCGATGGCGGTCAGTGCGATCACCGGATCCAGGGTTTTCTTGAAAAATTCGGTTGGCAAAGTGTCCTCCCCGTTCTGACGTCAAATGTCGCAGCCTTGAGAAAAGCCTAGGACCAGCGGCGGGCGAGGTGGTAGTAATTATTGGAAACATGCGAAGCGCAGGACGAAATAGCGTTTCGGGCCGCGCGAACTGCCGGCCGGGCATGGAACCAGGTGGAATCCGGGCGGGATGTAGACGATATGTCCATTTACGTTGAAATCGAGGCCGATGATTTTCTTGGCCACATGTTCAAATCCTGCACGCTCGACCAGGCCAACGAGTTCATTCCTGAGAAACGCGGCTTTCGAATCCACGGCCACAGCACGACGATTCGGCTGGAGCGCGTGTTCTGGACGGTGCTCGAGGACATGTCGGACCGGATGGGAATCACCCTGCCGCAGCTTGTCGGGCAGATCCACGACCAGTGCCTTGTCGCCAACGACAAGAACATCTCGTCCTGCCTGCGGGTGATCTGCATGAAATACATGAACATCTACGCCGCCTGACGTCGCGCCGCCGACGACGGGCCGGGTTTCGGCCCGGGGATGGCGGGCGCGGCAACCGGCCATGCTGCTGCTGGCGCGGCCCGCCCCGGCGCATCATTCGGGGCTTGCGCGACCCGCTCGGCCCCTGTCGTCCGCACCGTGCCTGGGGCCTGGATTTGAAGCCCCGGCAGGCGGGGTGTTCGGGCAAATCCCCGACAGCCGTTCCAAATCGCCGCAATACGGTCTAAAAGCGACATATACTGTCGCGCCTGAACCATTGACAGCCGGTCGCCCGGGCTGCGCGACGCCCTGACCGCCAAGAAAAAACCCAGGGGATCTCCATGACCAGGACGCCGATTTCGATCGCACAACCGAACCTCAACCGCCGAACCTTGCTGACCGCCGGGGCGGCGTTCACCGGGTTGGCGGCCGCCGGCCTGCGGCCCGCCCGGGCGCAGACGCGGGGCGGCACCTTCCGCGTCGCAAAGGGCCACGGACAGACCACCGACACGCTGAACCCGGCAACCTATGAAAACGGCTTCATGATCGCCGCGTCGCACGGCTACCACGGCTTTCTGACCGGGTTCGCCCGCGACGGCTCGATCGAGCCGCAGGTGGCGGAAAGCTGGGAGGCCTCCGCCGACGCCGCCACATGGCGGTTCAAGATCCGGCCCGGCGTTACCTTCCACAACGGGAAATCGGTGACTGCCGAGGACGTGGCGACCTCGATCAACTATCACCGGGGCGAGCAATCGACATCCGCCGCCAAGCCGCTGGTCGAGGCGATCACCGATATCACCACCGAGGGCGAGACCGTGATCTTCACGCTCGAGGCGGGCAATGCAGACTTCCCGGCGACCTTCACCGACTATCACCTGGCGATCCTGCCGCCGGGGGATGATCGCGGCGTCGACTGGCGCGCGGGGATCGGTTGCGGCCCCTACAAGCTGGTCGAATTCGATGCCGGCGTGATCGCCCGGTTCGAACGCTTTTCCGATGACTGGGACGACAACCGGGGCTTCTTCGACGCGGTCGAGATGCTGGCGGTGATCGACCTGAACGCCCGCACCACGGCGCTGATCTCGGGTGATGTGCATGCCATCGACAAGCTCGACCTCAAGACGGTCGGCTTGCTGGGCCGCAATCCCGGCCTGACGGTCAACTCGGTCGCTGGCAACCAGCACTACACCTTTGCGATGCTGTGCGACAAGGACCCGTTCACCGATGTGAACGTGCGCCGGGCGCTGAAACACGCGATCAACCGCGAGGAACTGGTCGAGAAAATCCTGTTCGGCTATGGCTCGGTCGGCAACGACCACCCGATCGGACGGGGCCAGCGGTTCTACAACGACGAGCTGGAGCAGACCACCTATGACCCCGACAAGGCGAAATTCTACCTCAAGGAGGCCGGGCTCGACAGCCTGAACGTCACCCTCTCGGCGGCGGACGCGGCCTTTGCCGGGGCGGTCGATGCGGCGGTCTTGTTCCAGAACTCGGCCAGCTCGGCGGGAATCGACATCAACGTCAACCGGGTGCCCAACGACGGTTACTGGTCGGATGTGTGGATGAACGACCCGTTCTCGGCGGTCTATTGGGGCGGCCGTCCGGTCGAGGACGCGATGCTCTCCACCGCCTATGCCTCGGGCGCGGCGTGGAACGACACCCACTGGGAAAACGCCCGCTTCAACGAGCTTCTCGTGGCGGCGCGCGCCGAACTGGACGAGCCCAAGCGGCGCGAGATGTATTACGAGATGCAGGCGATCCTGAACGACGATGGCGGCGCCATCATCCCGATGTTCGCCAACTACGTCTTCGCGACCGGACCGGACGTGGTCACCGGCGACGAGTTCTCGTCGCATTGGGACATGGACGGCGAACGCTGGATGGAGCGTTGGTCCTTCGCCTGACCTGACGGCGCGCGGGGCCTTTTCGCCTCGCGCGTGTCGATGGCGCGGCGTTCTAGCCGAACACGGCCGTGACTGCCTTTTTCGTGGCCGCGACGATGATGTCGGCCTCGTCCCGCGTCAGGCACATCGGGGGGGCAAAGCCCAGGATATCGCCCTGCGGCATCGCCCGCCCGATCACGCCCTCGGCGACCAGCGCCGCCGCGATCCGGTAGCCGACCTTGTCCCCGGCCTCGAAGAATTCCCGGTTGTCGCGGTCCTTGACGAACTCGACCGCACACAGCATCCCCTCGCCGCGAATGTCGCCGACATGGGCGTGATCGCCCAGCGCGTCCGCCATCGCATCGCGGAAATACTCGCCGACGACAGCGGCGTTCTTCACCAGCCCCAACTCGTCGATCAGCCGCAGGTTGGCCACCCCTGCCGCCGCCCCGATCGGGTGGGCGGAATAGGTCCAGCCGTGGCCGATCGGGCCGTTCTCATCCGTGCCCTGCTCCAGCACCGCCCACATCTTGTCCGAAACAATAGACCCTGACAGCGGCGCATAGGCCGAGGTCAGCCCCTTGGCGATGGTGATCAGGTCGGGCCGCAATCCGTAGTGTTCCGACCCGAACATCGTGCCCAGCCGGCCAAAGCCCGTCACCACCTCGTCGGCGATCAACAGGATGTCGTGTTTCTCCAGCACCGCCTGGATCGCGTCCCAATATCCCGCAGGCGGCGGCACGATGCCGCCGGTGCCCAGAACCGGCTCGCCGATCATCGCGGCGATGGTGTCGGCGCCCTCGCGCGCGATCAGGGCTTCAAGCTCATGGGCGCAATGCTCGGTGAAGGCGTCCTCGCTCATCGACAGGTCGTCGCGGCGGAAATAGTAGGGCGCTTCGGTGTGGATCACCTGGCTCAGCGGCAGGTCGAACTTCTTGTGAAACAGCTCCAGCCCGGTCAGCGAGCCGGTCATCAGGCCAGAGCCGTGATAGCCGCGCCAGCGCGAGATGATCTTCTTCTTCTCGGGGCGGCCCAGGATGTTGTTGTAATACCAGATCAGCTTGATGTTGGTCTCGTTCGCGTCCGAGCCGGACAGGCCGAAATAGACCTTGGACATATGATCCGGCGCGCGGTCGAGGATCATCTTGGCCAGCGTGATCGAGGCCTCGGTGCCATGCCCGACATAGGCGTGGTAATAGGCCAGTTCGCGCGCCTGCTCGGCAATCGCCTCGGTGATCTCGGAGCGGCCATAGCCGACGTTGACGCAGTAAAGCCCGGCGAAGGCATCGAGCAGCCGGTTGCCCTCGCGGTCCTGGATATAGCAGCCCTCGCCGCCGGTGATGACGCGCTGCGGGGCATCGCCGCGGGCGAACTCGGCCAGGTGGGTCGAGGGATGGAAAAAGTTGTCGCGGTCCCAGGCTTCGAGTTGGTCGTTCTTCAGCATGTCTTTTCCTTCTTGCGTCAGGCCCAGTCGCGGCAGACGTATTTGATTTCCATGAATTCTTCCATGCCCCGCCGCGCGCCTTCGCGGCCCAGGCCCGATTGCTTGGTGCCGCCGAACGGGATCGGCGCGCCGGTGACCTTGGTGCGGTTGACCGCGACCATGCCGAATTGCAACGCCCGGCTGACCCGGTAGATGCGGCGCGGGTCGTGCGAATGGACATAGGCCACCAGCCCGTATTCGGTGGCATTTGCCCGCGCGATCACCTCGTCCTCGGTGTCGAACGGCGTGATCGGCGCGACCGGGCCGAAGGTTTCCTCGCGCATGATCGCGGCGCTGTCGGGCACGTCGGTCAGGACTGTGGGCTGGTAGAACAAGGGGCCAAGCGCGTCGACCTTGCCGCCACAGGCGAGCGTCGCGCCTTTCTCCAGCGCATCGGCCACATGCTCGGCCTGCTTGGCCACGGCCTTCTGGTTCATCAACGGCCCGATGTCGGGGTCGTCGATGCCGTGGCCGATGGTGAGCGCCTTCGTGGCGGCGATGAACTTCTCGCAGAACGCGTCATAGACCGGGCGTTCCACGTAGATCCGGTTTGCGCCCAGGCAATCCTGCCCGGAGGTGGCGAACTTGGCCTTGATGGTCTCGGCCACCGCATGATCGAGATCGCTGTTCTTGAACACGATCACCGGGGCGTGGCCGCCCAGCTCCATCACCAGCCGCTTCACCGTGTCGGCGGACGCGCGGTAGAGCAGGCGCCCCACCTCGGTCGAGCCGGTGAAGGACAGCGCGCGCACCCGGGCGTCATCGGTCCAGGGCGGCACAACGGTGGTGGCCCGCCCGGTCACCACGTTGAACACGCCGGGCGGAAAGCCCGCGCGCTCGGCCAGTTCCGCCAGCGCCAGCGCGCAGTAGGGCGTTTCATGCGCCGGGTGGGCGACGACGGTGCAACCGGCGGCAAGCGCGGCGGCGGCCTTGCGCGTCAGCATCGCGGCGGGGAAATTCCACGGCGTGATCAGCGCGGCCACGCCCACCGGCTCCAGCCACAACTCGACCTCGGCATCGTGCAGGTGGCTGGTCACGCCCTCGATGTTCGGGCGCTTGGCCTCCTCGGCGTAGAACTCGACGAAACTGGCGGCATAGTCGATCTCGCCCCTGGCCTCGGACAAGGGCTTGCCCTGTTCCAGCGTCATGATCAGGGCGAGGTCGTCCCTGTGCGCCATCATCAGGTCGAACCAACGCCGCAGGATCGCGGACCGCTCCTGTGGCAACAGGTAGGACCAGGCGGCAAAGGCGGCCTGGGCGGCGTCGACGGCGGCGGCGGAATCCTCTGCCGTCAGGCTGGCCACGTCGCCCAGCGTGTCGCCGGTGGCGGGGTCGGTGACCGCAAGCGTCGCGCCGTCCGATGCCGCGACCCACTTGCCGCCGACGTAGGAAAACCCCCGCACCAATCGCATGTCGGCGATGTCGCGCCGGGCGGAAATGGCTGTGTCCTGCATGGTCCCTCCTTATTGCTGGAGAGACTCTGGCATGTCAGGGGCGGCAATCGGGGCTGAATCGGTGGCGGATCGGAGAGGATTCCTCTCTTGCCGGGCGAACAGGTTTCGAAATTGCCCTGCGATCAGCTGTCCAGCAGGTCGCCAAAGGGCGGCGGGCCGCCCTCCTTGACCGGCTTGGTCACCACGTAGGTGAAATACCGCGCCAGCCCGATCCGCGCCTGCAGCATGTCGTCGATCAGTCTTTGATAGGCGTCGATGTCGCGGGTCACGATCTTCATCAGGTAGTCGAACCCGCCCCCCAGCGCCCAGCAGGCCGTCACCTCTTCATAGCGGCCAAGCGCCGCCTCGAAGGTCTGGAAGCTGGCGGCGGTATGGTCCGCAAGCTCGACCGCGACGAACACGGTCACATGCGGCGCGATCTTCTTGAGGTTGATGCGCGCGCCGTAGCCTTCGATCAGCCCGGCCTTCTCCAGCCGCTTGAGGCGGTTCCAGCACGGCGTGGCCGACAGCCCGACGCGCGCGGCCAGGTCGGTCTTGGAAATGCGCCCCTCGACCGCCAGAACCCGCAGGATGGCGATGTCGCGGGCGTCGAGCCGCATCATGCCCGGATCACCGTGCCGGCATCGCCCAGCACACCGGCGGCATGGCTGGCGATCGCGGTGTCCTGCGCGCCGGTGCCGGTCAGGTCGCAGATGGTAATCTGGTCCTGCGCGGTGCGTCCGGGGTGCGTGCCGGTGATGACCTCGCCAAGTTCGGGCGGCGTGTCGGCCATCAATCCGGCGGCGCGCGCGGCCTCAAGTTCGCCCGACACCGCGCATTGGCTGACCCGGTCGCAGACATAAAGGTCCGCCGCCGCCAGCGCCGCAGGGTCAATTTCAGTCTTGCCGGCCTGATCCGCCCCCATCGCGGTGATGTGCAGGCCCAAATGCAGCCACTCGGCCCTGACCAGCGGCCCGCGCGACGGCGTCGAGGTGACGACAAGCTGCGCGTTGCGCACCAGCGCCTCGGCATCGGTCACATCGGCCTCGATCCCCAGATCGCGGGCCAGATCGGCGGCGCAGGCTTGGGCCTTGTCGGGGTCGCGGCCATGCACCAGCACCCGCCCAAACGGCCTGACCAGATGCGCCGCTTTGATCTGCAAACGCGCCTGAACGCCGGTGCCGATTACCCCGGCGGTCGTTACCACCTCGGGGGCAAGGTGGCGCGCGGCCACCGCGCCGGCGGCGGCGGTGCGGATGTCGGTGAGATATCCGTTGTCGAGAAACACCGCCTGAACCAGCCCGGTGGTCGATGAGAACAGGATCATCAGCCCGTTGAGGCTGGGCAAGCCCAGCTTGGGGTTGTCGAAGAAACCGGGGCTGACCTTGATCGCGAACCCGTCGAAGCCGGGGATATAGGCGGTTTTCACATCAACCTCGCCATTGGCCTCGGGCAGGTCCATCGACAGGATCGGCGGCATCACCACGTTGCCCGCGCCAAGCGCGGCAAAGGCGCGCTCCACCACGTCGACGGCCGCATGGTCGAGGGGCACGGCCTTGCGCAATTCGGCCTCGGTCACGATGCGGATGTCATGCGCCATAGGCTTTGCCCTTCACCACCAGATCGCCCAGCGCCACGTCCTGCCCGGTGACGATCCGGGTGAACATCTTCATGTCGGGGTTGCGCCCGGTGATCACCGTCGCCACCGGCCCGCGCGCCGTGACCTTGCCGGTCAGAAGCGCCGCGATTCCGACCACCGCGCCGCCTTCGGCCACCATCCGGTCTTCGTAGTAGAGCACCTGCATCGCGTCGCGGATGTCGTCCTCGCTGACCAGCACGGTCTCGTCGAGAAACTCGCGGCACAGCGCGAAAGTGTGCCGGTTGTCGGTCCCCAGCCCGCCGCCGAGGCTGTCGGCAAGGCTGGCCACCTCGTCGACGGCGACCGGATGTCCGGCGGCCAGCGCCGCGTGCATGGCCGCCCCCCGGTCCATCGACACGCCGATCACCCGGATATCGGGGTCCATCGCCTTGACCGCGACCGCGATGCCTGCCGCCAGCCCGCCCCCCGAGAGCGGCACGAGGATGCTGTTGAGATCGGGCCGCGCCTCGAGCAGTTCCAGCCCGATGATGCCTTGCCCGGCGATCACCTTCGGGTCGTCGAAGGGCGGGATCTCGACCAGCCCTTCCTCGGCGACCAGCCGCGTCGCCGCCTCTTGTGCTTCGTCCTGCGAGCGGCCGTGGATCAGCACCTCGGCCCCCAGCGCGCGGATGCCGTCGATCTTGGCCTGGGGCACAAGCTCGGACATGCAAATCACCGCGCGCAACCCGCGCAGCCGGGCGGAATAGGCCACGCCGCGCCCGTGATTGCCGGTGGAACAGCAGGTTACGCCGGCAGTGCCCTTGGGCAGCGCCATGACCGCGTTGAGCGCGCCGCGCAGCTTGAAGGCCCCGATCGGCTGGGCGATTTCGAGCTTGAGAAGAACTTCATGCCCGGCGCGTTGGGTCAGGAAGGGCGAGGGCACCAGCGGTGTCATATCCGCCTGGCCCCGGATCACCCGTTGCGCGGCCAGAATATCGGCAAGGGTCACGCTCATGTCCGGTCCTTTTGCATGGTTTGGGCTGATTTCGGCAATGGCAGTCACACCACCACGACGCTTCCCGCCAAGTCAAGCGGCGGGAATCCGGTTGTGGGGTCGGTCGCGTCTGGGGCAGGGTCGGGTCGGTCCTGCCGCAACCAGAGGAGACCGCCGATGCCCCTTGCCATGAACCGCGACGTTTTCATCACCTGTGCCGTGACCGGCTCGGGGGCGACGCAGGACCGCTCGCCGCATGTGCCGCGCACGCCGCGCGAGATTGCCGACAGCGCCATCGCGGCGGCACGGGCGGGGGCGGCGGTGGTGCATTGCCATGTCCGCGACCCTGACACCGGCGCACCGTCACGCCGCCCCGATCTTTACCGCGAAGTGACCGAGCGCATCCGTGACGCCGATGTCGACGTGGTCCTGAACCTGACCGCGGGGATGGGCGGCGACATCGTGTTCGGTCCGCCCGACGCGCCCCTGCCGCTGAACCCCGAGGGCACCGACATGATCGGCGCGCAGGATCGCCTGGTGCATGTCGCCGAGTGCCTGCCGGAGATCTGCACGCTGGACTGCGGCACGATGAATTTCGCCGAGGCCGACTATGTCATGACCAACACGCCGGGCATGTTGCGCGCGATGGGGCAGGCGATGACCGAGCTTGGTATCAGGCCCGAGATCGAGGCGTTCGACACCGGGCATTTGTGGTTCGCGCGCGAACTGGTGCGCGAGGGCACGCTGGCCCCGCCCGCACTGGTGCAGCTTTGCATGGGGGTGCCGTGGGGGGCGCCCAATGACCTGAACACCTTTCTGGCGATGGTCAATGCGGTGCCCGACGACTGGACCTGGTCGGCCTTCAGCCTGGGGCGCGACCAGATGCCGTTCGTCGCCGCCTCGGTGCTGGCGGGTGGCAACGTTCGGGTCGGGCTGGAGGACAACCTGTTTCTCGACAAGGGCGTGCTGGCGACCAACGCGCAACTGGTCGACCGCGCGGTCGGGATCGTCGAGCGGCTGGGCGCGCGGGTGATCGGCCCCGAGGCCGTGCGCGAGCGGCTCGGTCTGGTCAAGAGGGCGCCGCGATGAGCCGGGCGGCCATCGTCGGAGGCGGCGTGATCGGCGGCGGCTGGGCCGCGCGGTTCCTGCTGGCGGGCTGGGACGTGGCCCTGTTCGACCCCGATCCCGAAGCCGGGCGCAAGGTCACCGAGGTTCTCGACAATGCCCGCCGCAGTCTGCCCGCCCTCTACGACACCGACCTGCCGGGCGAGGGGCGGCTTGACTGGCACGACGACCTGGCCAGCGCGGTCGCCGGGGCGGATTGGGTGCAGGAAAGCGTGCCGGAGCGGCTCGACCTCAAGCACCGGGTGCTGGGCACGATCTGCGACCATGCGCCGGCGGATGCGGTGATCGGGTCGTCCACCTCGGGCTTCAAGCCGTCCGAGTTGAATTCACAGGGCGCGCGGGCGATCGTCGCGCATCCGTTCAACCCGGTCTATCTGCTGCCGCTGGTGGAACTGGTCGGCGCGCCCGACAGCACCGCCCGCGCCGCCGACATCCTGCGCGCCATCGGCATGTATCCCCTGACATTGCGTCGTGAGATTGCCGCGCATATCGCGGACCGGCTGCTCGAGGCGGTCTGGCGCGAAAGCCTGTGGCTGGTCAAGGACGGCATCGCCACCACCGAAGAGATCGACGAGGCCATTCGCATGGGGTTCGGCCTGCGCTGGGCACAGATGGGGCTGTTCGAGACCTACCGGATCGCCGGTGGCGAGGCGGGGATGAAGCACTTCATGGCGCAATTCGGCCCGGCCTTGTCATGGCCCTGGACCAAGCTCATGGACGTGCCCGCCTTTACCGATGAGCTTGTCGACCTGATCGCCGGCCAGTCCGACGCGCAATCCGGGCATATGTCGGTCCGCGAGCTCGAGCGGCTGCGTGATGACAACCTGGTCGGCATCATGCGGGTGCTCAAGACCACGCAAACCGGCGCGGGCGGTGTGATCGTGGCGCATGAGGACATGCTGCGGCATGGCGGGCCGGCGGACTGACCTCCGACACGCAAGAAAGTTGCTTTTTGCCCCGTTCGAGCGTAGCTTCGTTGTTTGAGCGACAGCGACAGCAGGCGTGCAATTTCTGGCGCCGTTTCAGGGACTTCGCCGCGAGTCGAGGATCTGCGACACCCTCCGATCCGGACAGCCTCCGCCGTTCCGGCAAGGAATGATCAAACCGACTTGTCTGTTTGCGACATCACTGCTTCGCGAGGCAAGGAAAAAAATCGTGATTTCCGGGGTGGATAAGGGGGGTCGTTTCGTGTTTTGCTTGGCGCATGTCGCATTTGAGCTTTCTTTCGCCTATTCGGAGGAAGATGCTTGACCATGGTTGCCGCGTGTGCGGATGGCCAAAATCTACAGGGAGACAACATGACAAAAAAAGACCAGGAACTGATTGACCGGATCGCCGAGGGCGCCCGCAAGGGCCGGATCTCGCGTCGGGACTTCATGTATTATTCGACCGCGGCCGGCCTGACCGCGACCACGGCCACCGGGCTCTGGACCAAGAGTGCCGCGGCGGCCCCGCAGCGCGGCGGCACCTTCCGCTGGGGTCTGCATGACGGCAACACCGGCGATACCCACGATCCGGGCACTTATGTCACCCGGACGATGATCTTCCTTGCCCATACCCACCGCAGCTATCTGACGATGATCAACGGCGACGGCTCGCTCGGCCCCGATCTGGCCGACAGCTGGGAAGCGTCCGCCGACGCGTCGGAATGGACCTTCAACCTGAACCAGAATGCCAGCTTCCACAGCGGCAGGAAGGTGACCGCCGACGACGTCATTGCATCGCTCAACCATCACCGCGGCGACGAGACCACCTCGGCGGCCAAGGCGCTGCTGACCGATGTGGTCGAGATCACCAAGGACGGCGACCATACCGTCAAGGTCAAGCTGACCGGTGGCAATGCCGACCTTCCGTGGCTGATGACCGACTACCATTTCGCGATCTGCCCCGCCAATGACGACGGCACGATCGACTGGAAATCGGGCGACGGCTCGGGCCCCTACAAGATCGATTCGGGCGAATTCGGCGTGCAATTCAGCCTCAGCCGCCACGATGGCTGGCACGGCGAGGGCGCGTGGTTCGACAAGGTCGACATCATCACCCTGAACGACCCGAACGCGCGTCAGACCGCGCTGGTCACGGGCGATGTGGACTCGGTCTCGCTGATCGAGCTCAAGACGATGGCGCTGTTGCAGCGTGATCCGAACATCAACATCTTCAACATCCCCTCGGCGGGCGCGATCACATTGCCGATGCTGTGCGACACGCCACCGTTCGACAATGTCGATGTTCGCAACGCGCTGAAGCTGTCGATGAACCGCGACGAGATCATCGAGAAGATCGCGTTCGGCGCCGCGACCAAGGCCAACGACTTCCACCACTCGCCGGCCCAGCCCTACTGGCCCGACGACATTCCGCAGCGCGAGTATGACCCGGATCAGGCCAAGTCGCTCTTGAAGAAGGCGGGTGCCGAGGGACTTTCGGTCAGCATCTCGACCGCCGACAGCGTCTATGCCGGCGCCGTCGACATGGCCGTGCTCTATGCCGAACAGGCCAAGGCCTCGGGCATCAACATCGACGTGGTGCGCGAGCCGAACGATGGCTACTATTCCGATGTGTGGCTGAAAAAGCCGTGGTGCCTCGTGTCCTGGGGCGCACGCCCGACGCCGGACGTGATGTATACGCTGGCCTACAAGTCGGACGCGGCCTGGAACGAGAGCCGCTGGCAGAACGAGCGGTTCAACGAACTGCTGCTTCAGGCCAAGGCCGAACTGGACGACACGCTGCGCGCCGAAATGTATCGCGAAATGGCGATGCTGGCGCGTGACGATGGCGGCACCGTCATCCCGTTCTTCAACAACTTCGTCTACGCGGCCCGCGCCAACGTGGGCACCCCCGACCAACTGGCGGCAAGCTGGGAAAGCGACGGGGCCCGCGCCGCAAGCCGCTGGTGGTTCACCTCCTGAGCCGCCTGAAAAGACAGGGCCCGGCGCGTTTCGCGTGCCGGGCCTGCTCCGGTCGCACCCCGACAAGCCGGCAAGACAAGACCGGCCGCGCCGGCCGATCCCGACATCGGTGGCGAGGGGACAAGGTGACGGCAATAATGACCGGCGAAAACGCCGGGTCCAATGGGGAGTGAACGATGGGCGATTTGACACGGCTCGTGCTCAAACGGCTGGGTCTGGGATTACTGACTCTTCTGGTCGTATCGATCCTGATCTTCTTCGCGGTCGAACTGCTGCCCGGCGATATCGCCGAGGCGGTGCTTGGCCAGAGCGCAACGCCGGAAACCGTGGCCGAGATGCGGCGGCAACTCGGTCTGGATCAGCCGGCCGTCTGGCGATACCTGCAATGGCTGGGTGGCGCGGTGCAGGGCGACTTCGGCGTCTCCCTGGTGTCCGGCGAACCCGTGAGCGAGGCCATCGGCGACCGGTTCGTCAACACCCTGTTCCTCGCGGCCTATGCGGCGGTCATCGCGGTGCCGATCTCGATCATCCTGGGCGTGACGGTCGCGCTGCTGCGCAACACGCTGTTCGACCGGGTCGCCAACGTGCTGACCCTGACGTCGATCTCGTCGCCCGAGTTCTTTCTCGGCTACATCCTGATCCTGTTTCTCGCGGTCAAGACCAACATGTTCCCGGCCATCGCGAGCCTGTCCAGCGACATGAGCCTGAGCGAGCTTCTGAACCGCACCTTCCTGCCGGCGCTGACCCTCGTGCTGGTCGTCACGGCGCACATGATGCGCATGACCCGGGCGGCGATCATCAACCTGCTGGCCTCGCCCTATATCGAGATGGCGCGGCTCAAGGGCACGCCGCCGTGGAAGGTCATCGTCAAGCATGCACTGCCGAACGCCTGGGCGCCGATCATCAACGTGATCGCGCTGAACCTGGCCTATCTCATCACCGGCGTCGTGCTGGTCGAGGTCGTGTTCGTCTATCCGGGCATCGGGCAGGCGCTGGTCGATGCGGTGGCGAAACGGGATTTCCCGATCGTGCAGGCCTGCTGTCTGATCTTCGCGGCCACCTTCATCCTGCTGAACCTCGCCGCCGACGTCGGCGCGATTCTGACAAACCCGCGTTTGCGGCATCCGAAGTGAGGGCGGCAAAATGAGTGTATTCGTCATTGGATATTACGCGGCCCTGATCGCCGCGTCCTGCCTGGCGGCCTATTTCAACTACCGCCGGACCTTCATGCTCCTGTTCTCGCTGACGCTGGTGTCCTTCGTGCTGGGCATCATCGGCGGCACCCCGGCGCTCAGGGTCGTCACGATCTTCGCCGGCGCGCTGGCGCTGGCGGTCGGCACCTCCTACGCGTTCAAGGAGTTCCTGGTGCAGATCGCCCGGCCGAACCTGGCCAAGGAGTTGCGCACCGCCCCCCTGACCGCGTCGTTCGGGATGTTCGTGATCTTCACCTACGCCATCGCCGGCATCTTCGCGCCGGTGATCGCACCGCATGGCGAGGCCGAGGTGATCGCGTCGGCCTTCGCGCCGCCGGATGCCAACATGCTTCTTGGGGCCGACCAGCTTGGCCGCGACGTGTTCAGCCGCATCATCTATGGCGCGCGAAACACCGTCGGGCTGGCGTTGACCGCGACCATCCTCGCCTTCCTGATGGGGGCGCTGGCCGGGCTTCTGGCCGCGGTCAAGGGCGGCTGGTTCGATCAGATCATGGGCCGGGCCGCCGATGTCATCATGTCGGTGCCGTCGCTGATCTTCGCGCTTCTGATGCTGTCGATCTTCGGCACCAGCCTTGTCGTGATCGTGATCGTCGTGGCGGTGATCTACTCGCCCCGGGTGTTCCGCCTGACGCGCGCGGTTGCCGGCAACATCGTGGTGATGGACTATATCGAAGCCGCCAAGCTGCGCGGCGAAGGCGACTGGTATCTGATCCGGCGTGAAATCCTGCCGAACTCGATGTCGCCGCTGATCGCGGAATTCGGGCTCGAGTTCTGCTTCGTCTTCCTCTTGATCGCCGGTCTCAGCTTCCTCGGTCTTGGCATCCAGCCACCGACCGCCGACTGGGGGTCGATGGTGCGCGAAAACGCGACACTGATCTCGTTCGGCGACATCACGCCTCTGATCCCGGCGGCGGCGATCGCGCTGTTGACCGTGGCCGTCAACTTCGTGGTCGACTGGATGCTGTTCCGGTCCTCCGGCCTGAAGGAGCATTGATAAGATGACCAAGTTTTCCGACAAGGACATCCTGCTGGAGATCAAGGATCTCCGCATCCAGGGCTATTCCGACGAAACCTGGGTCGACATCATCAAGGGGGTCGACCTGACACTGCACCGCGGCGAGGTGATGGGGCTGATCGGCGAATCCGGTGCCGGCAAATCCACCATCGGTGCGGCCGCGATGGGCTATGCCCGCGATGGCACGCGGATCTGCGAGGGCTCCTCGATCGAGTTCGACGGGATGGAGTTGACCACGGCCACCGAGAGCGAACGCCGCGCGCTGCGCGGCTCGCGCATCGCCTATGTGGCGCAGTCGGCGGCGGCCTCGTTCAACCCGGCGCACCGGATCATCGACCAGCACACCGAGGCGCCGGTGCATTACCGGATCAAGAAACGCCTCGAAGCGCAGGAAGACGCGATGGAGCTTTACGAGCGCCTGCGCCTTCCCAACCCGCAGGAAATCGGCTTTCGCTATCCGCACCAGGTGTCCGGCGGGCAGTTGCAACGGGCGATGACGGCGATGGCGATGTCCTGCCGCCCCGACCTGATCATCTTCGACGAGCCGACAACGGCGCTGGATGTGACCACCCAGATCGAGGTGCTGGCGGCGATCCGCGACATCGTGGACCAGTTCAACACCGCCGCGATCTACATCACCCACGATCTCGCGGTGGTGGCGCAGATGGCCGATACGATCAAGGTGCTGCTCAAAGGCGAAGAGGTCGAACAGGCCTCGACCGAGGAGATGCTGGACAACCCGCAGGAGGATTACACCAAGAGCCTCTGGGCGGTGCGCAGTTTCAAACGCAAACAGAAATCGCGCCCGACCGATGGCACCGAACCGTTGATCTCGGTGCAGAACGTGCACGCGGCCTATACCGGCGGGGTCAAGGTGCTGGATGACGTGTCGTTCGATATCTATCCCGGCATGACCGTGGCGGTGGTGGGCGAATCCGGGTCGGGCAAGTCGACCACGGCGCGGGTCATCACCGGACTGCTGCCGCCGATGGAGGGGCAGGTGTTGTTCAAGGGCGAGCCGTTGCCGCCGAAATACACCGACCGGACGCGGGATCAGTTGCGCCAGGCGCAGATGATCTACCAGATGGCCGATACCGCGCTCAACCCCAAGGTCAAGATCCACGAGATCATCGGCCGCCCGGCGCAGTTCTATTCCGGTCTCAAGGGGACCGCGCTGAAACAGCGGGTCGACGAGTTGCTCGACCTGATCGAACTGGAGCCGTCGCAGTATTACAACCGCTATCCGCCGGAACTGTCAGGGGGGCAGAAGCAGCGCATCGGCATCGCCCGCGCGCTGGCCGCCGAGCCTGAGTTCATCATCTGCGACGAGGTGACATCGGCGCTCGACCAACTGGTCGCCGAGGGCATCCTGAGGCTGCTGGACCGGCTCCAGAGAGAGCTTGGCCTTGCCTACATGTTCATCACCCACGACCTTGCCACGGTGCGTTCGATTGCCGACGAGGTGGTGGTGATGCAGAACGGCAAGGTGGTGGAGCAGGGGCCGAAGGACGAGATGTTCAGGCCGCCGCACCACCCCTATACCGACCTGCTGCTGTCTTCGGTTCCCGAGATGGACCCGAACTGGCTGACCGAGCTTCTGGAAGAGCGCGGGCTGGACAACATCGGAGAGGCCGCCACCTCCAAGGGAGATGCGGCGCCCTCGACCTGATGCGGCAGATCGGGAATGCCACAGACGCACGCCCGCGGCCCCGGCGACGATGATGTCGGGGTCACGGATACGGCGTCAGATGCGGATGCTCAGACGATGGCCAGGGCCGTCGCGCCCATGGTGACAAGCAGGAGTCCATAGACGACAAGCAGCGCAGGAAAAGTCGCGCCGCGCGCCCGGTATTCACGGATCAGATCGTCTCGTGTCAGCATGGCAGCCTCCTGTGTCTGGGCCATACGAATCACTCGTGCTTAAAGCCCCAGTTAGGCGATCCACCTGCACCAATCAAGGATAGACCGGGAAATGCCCATGCGCAAAACGCATGGCTGCTCCAACCCCGGCGCATGGCGTGGCGGTCTCTGGCGGAAGGGATTGAATCGAATGTGGTTTTCCCGCGCCGCTTCGATCCGACATCGTCGTGCAAATCGGCCCCGGCTGGGCTATGGCAGGGGCAGATTTCGCCTTACCCAGACGGACCGACCCGAATTGACCCACAGCCCCGCCGCAGATTCGGGTGATTACCCAGTCGCCCTGCCATTGCCGCACCGGCAGCGGATGCTGGTGCTCGGCATCATCATGCTGTGCATTTTCACCGCGATGCTGTCCAACCAGATCGTCGCCACGGCACTGCCCTCGATCGTGTCGAGCTTCGACGGGATGGAGCGGTTCGGCTGGGTCGGCTCGGCCTATCTGCTGGCGCAGGCGACGGTGATGCCGATCTACGGCAAGATTGGTGACCTGATCGGGCGCAAGGCGGTCCTGATCTTCGCGCTGTCGATCTTCCTGCTCGGGTCGGCCAGTTGCGCGCTGGCCTGGTCGATGGAAAGCCTGATCGCCGCCCGGGCGTTCCAGGGCCTCGGGGGTGGCGGCATCATCGTCAGTGCTTTCGGCGTGACCGCGGATATCTTCCAGCCGCGTGAGCGCGCCCGCTATCAAAGCTACAACAGCCTGCTGCTGGTCGCCTCGGCCTCGATCGGGCCGACGGCGGGCGGGGTTCTGAGCGCCACGCTGGGCTGGCGGTCGATCTTTCTGGTGACGCTGCCGCTGGGCCTGATCGCGCTGGCCGGGATCGTCGCGCTTCTGCCGCGTGCCCGCCCCGGCCGCGCGGTGCAGATCGACTATGGCGGGGCGCTGACGCTGGCGGTCGCGATCATCGGGCTGGTGCTGGTTGCCGACAGCCACCAGATCTTCGGCAGTTTCGCGACCTGGCAGAGCGTCGGCCTGTTCGCCCTGATCGCCGCCGCCCTGGTCGTCTGGGTTCGCATCGAACGGCGCGCGCAAGAACCCGTGATCCCCCTGTCGCTGTTTCGCAGCCGAAACTTCTCGCTGCTGCTGATCGTCGCCGCCGTCAGCGGGGCGGTGACCATCGGGCTTTTGAATTTCGTCGCCCTCTACCTCCAGATGGCGCTGGGCTTCGCGCCGACCATCGCCGGGCTGTTCTTCATCGTCATCACCGGCGGTCTCGCGGTGGGGGCACTGGCGGCGGGGCGGGTGATTTCGGCCACCGGGCTTTACAAACCCCTGCTTGTCGCCGGCGCCATCCTCACCGGCGTCGCGCTGGCCGGGCTGGCCGGCTTTCCGGTGGGTGGTCCGGTCTGGGTATTGGGTGCGGTCCTGCTGGTGCACGGGTTCGCCAGCGGGCTGTCGCAACAGGCGCCGATCATCGGCGCGCAATACGAAGTGTCGCGCGGCCATATCGGCGCGGCCACAGGCGCGATGACGCTGGCGCGCATTGGCGGCGCCTCGTTGGCGATGTCGGTCTACAGCGCGATCGTCTCGTCCGGGCTCGCCACGGTTTCGGTCCCCGGTGTCGCGGCGATCGACGGGTTGTCGCCCCTGGCTCTGCCCGATCTCGACCCGGCCGTGCGCGACGCCGTCGAGGCAGGCTTCGCCTCGGCGCTGCGGCCGATGTTCCTGACCGCCGCGGGCCTGGCCTTCGCCTCGTTCATCGCCGCGCTTTTCCTGCGCCGCGTCAGGTTCGAGCCGGATCGCGCCCCGTCCGAGCGGCAGATCCGGCCGGAGTAATGCGCGAAAAATGCAAGCGGCGAGTCCCCAAGCGACTCGATTCGTTTGGAAATCGTGAATTTTCCGATTTTTCCTTTACAGGAGTCAACGAATAACCCACCATATCTCGTAGGGACCAGGCGCGGGAGACGCCAGACCCGGTAGAGGCACCGAGTTCTTGTGTGGCTGCATCCACAAGGGCTCTGCGAGCAGAAGGGGACAGCCATGACGGCGACCGAGTACTATCTCGACTCCGAAGAGATTCATCCGATTGATATCGTCGAACACCTCGCCGAGCATCACGCTTGGGATTTCGACCGGGTGGCCGACGACCAGATCGCCATGGCGGTCGAGGGTCAGTGGCGCACCTATTCGATCACGCTGGCCTGGTCGGCGGTGGACGAAACCCTACGCCTGATCTGCACCTTCGAAATGGAGCCGCCGGAGGACAAACTGCCGGCGCTCTACGAGGCGCTGAATTCGACCAACGACATGTGCTGGGCCGGTGCCTTCACCTATTGGCACGAACAGCGGCTGATGGTCTATCGCTACGGGCTGGTGCTGGCGGGCGGCCAGATCGCCGGGCAGGCGCAGATCAACCGGCTGATTTCCACCGCGGTGATGAATGCCGAACGCTTCTACCCGGCCTTCCAACTGGTCACATGGGGCGACCGCAGCGTCGAAAGCGCCATGCAGGTCGCCATCGCCGAGGCATACGGGCGCGCCTAGACCGCGCGTTTGAAGATACCAGGCTGGCGTTGTTCCCTTGGCGCCGGCACCTCGTGCGCCCTCCTTCGGGAGGGCGCGAAGGTTTCCGCCACCCCGGCTTTACATCTCGAAAACACGCTCTACCCTGCCGCCCTGATCTGAACGGGACGGGACGGAAGTGTGATGGACATGGACGATCTGAACGCGCGCGGGCTGGTGCTTCTGGGCTGCGGCAAGATGGGGTCGGCGATGCTCGAGGGCTGGCTTGGGCGCGGGCTGGCGGCGGGGTCGGTCTGGGTAATCGACCCCAATCCGAGCGACTGGCTCAAGGGCCTCGACGGGCTGAACCTGAACGCCGATCTGCCGCCCGATCCGGCCATCGTGCTGATCGCGGTCAAGCCGCAGATGATGGGCGAGGCGCTGCCGACGCTTGCCGCCGTCAAGGGCGACACCCTGTTCATGTCAGTGGCCGCCGGCACCCCGATCCGCGCCTACGAGGCCGCATTGGGCGAAGACCGCCGGATCGTGCGGGCGATGCCGAACACGCCCGCCGCGATCGGGCGCGGCATCAGCGCCATTGTCGGCAATACCCATGCGACGCCCGCCGACCTCGACCTGGCCGAGCGCCTGCTGGCGGCGGTCGGGCAGGTGGTGCGGCTGGACAGCGAAGACCAGATGGACGGGGTCACGGCGGTGTCCGGTTCCGGCCCGGCCTATGTCTTTCACCTGATCGAGACGCTGGCGGCGGCTGGCGCGGCGCAGGGGCTGGCCCCCGACCTGGCGATGCAGCTGGCCAAGGCGACGGTCGGGGGCGCGGGCGCGCTGGCCGAGGCCGCGCAGGACGATCCGGCGCAATTGCGGGTGAACGTCACCAGCCCGGGCGGCACCACGCAGGCCGCGCTCAACGTGCTGATGGACGAGGAAAACGGCTTTCCCGCCCTTCTGCGCCGCGCGGTTGCCGCCGCCGCCGACCGCTCGCGGGAGTTGGGGGCATGAGCGAGATCAGTTTCGACGACTTCCTAAAGGTCGATATCCGCAAGGGCACGGTGATCGACGCGCAGCCCTTTCCCGAGGCGCGAAAGCCCGCGATCAAGCTCTGGGTGGATTATGGTGACGAGATCGGCGTGCGCAAAAGCTCCGCGCAGATCACGGTGCACTATTCGCCCGAGGCGCTGATCGGAAAGGAGGTGCTGGCGGTCGTCAACTTCCCGCCGCGCCAGATCGGCAAGTTCATGTCCGAGGCGCTGGTGCTCGGCCTGCCGGATGCGGATGGCGAGGTGGTGCTGATTACGCCCGACAAATCGGTGCCCAACGGCGCAAGGATGTATTGATGGCCCGCGTTTTCGTCACCCGCACCTACCCCGCCGAAGTGCTCGACGCGCTGTCCGCCCATGAGGTGGTGCTGCGCGACAAGACCACGCCCGCCTCGCGTGACACGCTGATCGCGGCGCTGCGCGACCACGACGCGATCCTGCCGACGCTGGGCGACATGTTCCCCGCCGACCTTCTCAAAGCCGCCGGGCCGATCCGGGCGCGGCTCTTGGCGAATTTCGGGGTCGGCTACAACCACATCGACGTGGCCGCCGCCCGCGCGCATGGGCTGGCCGTCACCAACACGCCCGGCGTGTTGACCGATGCCACCGCCGATCTGGCGCTGACCCTGATCCTCGCCACCGCACGGCGCGCGGGCGAGGGCGAGCGGTTGGTGCGGGCCGGGAACTGGCAGGGCTGGCACCCGACGGAGCTTTTGGGGATGCAGGTCACCGGCAGGACCGTCGGCATCATCGGCATGGGCCGGATCGGTGAGGCGATTGCGCGGCGCTGTCATTTCGGGTTCGGCATGGAGGTGGTGTTCTACAACCGCTCGGCCAAGTCGCCGGATGTCCCTGCGCGGCAACTGGACAGCATCGAGGCGGTCGCCCGGGCCGCCGATATCGTCGTCGTCGCGGTGCCGGGGGGGGCCGAGACGCACCACCTGGTCGGCGCCGGGACCCTGGCCGCGATGGGGCCGCACGCCATCCTCGTGAACATCGCGCGCGGCGACGTGGTGGACGAGGCCGCGCTGATCGCGGCGCTCGAGGCCGGGCAGATCGCCGGGGCGGGGCTGGATGTCTATGAACATGAGCCTGCGGTGCCCGAGGCGCTGAGGCGGATGGAGAACGTCACCCTGCTGCCGCATCTCGGCTCGGCCACGCTGGAGACGCGGGTGGCGATGGGGCTGAAGGCGGTCGAGAACATCCTTGCCCTGTTCGATGGAAAACCGTTGGTCAGCCCGGTCTGAAACCGCCGGGGCGGTTGACGCATATCCGGGGAATGTCTTACCCGCTGCGCACCAGGGGACGACCGGCAAGGGACAGCGATGGCGAAACTGCATTTCATCTATGCCACCATGGGCGCGGGCAAGAGCAGCCTGTTGATCCAGACCGAATGGAACTACCGCGAGCGCGACATGCGCTGCCTCTTGCTGACGGCGGCTTTCGATCACCGCGACGGGCACCGCAAGATCTCGTCGCGGATCGGGCTGAAAGTCGATGCCGAGACCTTCGAGCCGGGCCAGAGCCTGATGGAAACCCACCTGCGCAAGGCGGCGGATGACGGCATCAACTGCGTGCTGGTCGACGAGGCGCAATTCCTGACCCGCCCCCAGGTCGAGGAACTGGCCGTTGCGGTCGACGACTTCAACCTTCCGGTGATGTGCTACGGGCTGCGCACCGATTTCCGGGGGCAGCTCTTCGAAGGCTCCGCCGCGCTGCTGGCGCTGGCCGACGAGTTCCGCGAGGCGCGCACGATCTGCAAATGCGGTCGCAAGGCCACGATGGTTTACCGCACCGGGGCGGGTGGCGTGGCGGTGTTCGATGGCGATCAGGTCGAGATCGGAGGCAACGAACGCTACGTGCCGGTGTGCCGCAAGCATTGGCGCGAGGCGACGCGCCCGGCCCGTGCCGGCGGTGGCGACAAACTGGCCTGAAGGCGCGAAAACCGGCCCGGGCGGCTTGCGCCACGCATCGTTGTCACGGCATATGAAGCCGGAGCCGGCACCGGATCGGCGCATTCCCGCGGGGCGGAATGCACAAGGGACGCGGAGGGGCGCGAGAGGTGAAACGCATCGTCGACCGGCTCCACCGGGTCACGCTGGGCGTTGCCCTCGCACTGTTCGCGGCGATGTTCGCGGTTCAGGTGGTGATCGTGCTCATGCGCTACGTGATGGGCGTCGGGTTCCTCGAATTTCAGGACGTGGTGACCTATTCCTTCTCGTCGCTGGTGGTGCTGTCGGTGCCGCTGGCGATGCACCTTGACCGGCATGTGCGCGTCGACGTGCTGCGGGCGAAATTCGCACCCGGGCGAAACCGCAGGATCGACCGGATCGGGCATCTCATCTTTACCTTGCCGGTGTTCGGCCTGATGCTGTGGAACGCGGCGCCGCTGGTGTCGGCATCGTGGAAAATCCGCGAAGGGTCGATGGAGACCGGCGGGCTTGGCGGTCTGTTCGTGGTGAAATCGACCGTCATCGTGATGTGCGTGCTGGTCTTGATCATCGCGCTGGCCGACCTGGCCGACCGCGAGGGGCCGCGCGATGACGATTGAGCTGTTCTGGATCGTCGTGCTGGGCGTGGGCCTGCTGGCGGGCATCCTGTCGGGCCTGCCGATGATGTTGGTGATCGCCGGGGTGCCGACCCTTATCGCCCTCGCCTCGAGCCTGTTTGGCCATTTCGACCTGGTGTATTTCCAGGCCGTGCCGCAGCGCGTGTTCGGGGTGATGGAAAACCGGCTGCTGATCGCTGTGCCGCTGTTCGTGCTGGTCGGCGTGCTGCTTGACCGATCGAAACAGGCCGAACGGATGCTGACCTCGATCAACCGGCTGCTCGGCGGCACGCAAAGCGGGCTGGCCCTGTCGGTGATCGTGGTTTCAACGCTCATCGCGGCCTCGACCGGCATCATCGGCGCGACCATCGTGATGCTGGGCACGATCAGCCTGCCGACGCTGCTGCGCGCCGGGGTGGACGAGAAAACCTCGTCGGGCCTGATCTGCGCCTGCGGCACGCTGGGCCAGATCATCCCGCCGTCGATCATCCTGATCCTCCTGGGCGACCAGGTGTCCAACGCCTATATCGAGGCGCAGCAGAACGCCGGCAATTTCGCCCCCGACCCGGTGACGGTGGGCGATCTTTTCGCCGGGGCGATGCTGCCGGGGCTGTTGCTGGTGGGGCTTTATGCGCTCTACGTGCTGGTCAGGCTGCGTCCGGGCGCGGGCGGGGCGGTGCCCAAGCCGGCCAACGATCCGATCCGCATCGGCGAGGTTGTGGCCGGCATCCTGCCCACCCTTGCGCTGATCGTGGCGGTGCTGGGGTCGATCCTGATGGGCTTCGCCACCCCGACCGAGGCGGCAGGCGTAGGCGTGGCCGGGGCGATCCTGGTGGCCGCGGCCCAGAGTTCGCGTCGGCACAAGCGGATCGCGCTGGCCACGGCGGCATTCGCGCTGGCGTTGCTCGGGGCCTCGGCGGCGGGGTTTTTGCGGGTCGATTTCACCTCCGGCCAGCTCGATTTCTCGCTCGGCACGCTGGTGACCGTGGGGCTGCTGGTGGCGCTCGGGGCCGGGCTTCTGACCGCCGCCATCGCGCTGGTGCGAAACGGCGTGCTGATCGGGGCGATTGCCGAGACGATCTATGTCTCGGGCATGATCTTCGGCATCATCATCGCCGCCAGCGTGCTGTCCTTGGTGTTTCGCGGCTATGGCGGCGACGAGATGGTCGCCGACCTGATGCACACGGTCCCCGGCGGGGCCTACGGGATGCTGGTGGCGACGATGCTGGTGGTGTTCCTCCTGGGCTTCATCCTCGAATTCGTCGAGATCATCTTCATCATCATTCCCATTGTCGGCCCGGTGATCCTGCAAGGCGACATCAGCCCGGTCTGGTTCGCGGTCCTGTTTGCGATGAACCTGCAAACCTCGTTTCTGACCCCGCCGTTCGGCTTTGCGCTGTTCTATTTCCGCTCGGTCGCGCCACCGGGCCTCTCGACAGGCACGATTTACCGCTCCATCATCCCCTTCGTCGCGATCCAGATCGTGGCGATCGGAATTCTGGCCATGTTTCCGGCACTGGCGACGTGGCTGCCATCCGTTGTTTTCTGACGAGAACGACCAAAACCGGAGGACCATATGAAACGTCGCCAATTCCTGAAGACCGGGGCCTTTGCCGCCCCCGCCGCCGCACTGGCTGCCCCCGCCGTGGCGCAGGGCAAGATCGAGTGGAAGATGCCGACCTCGTTTCCGGCGCAGGCGCCGGGCGTGGGCACCAACGCCACCACCTTTGCAGCCCGGGTCGCGGCGATGACGGACGGGCAGTTGACGCTCAAGGTGTTCTCGGCGGGTGAACTTGTCCCGCCCTTCGGTGTCGAGGATGCCGTGGAACAGGGCACGGCCGAGATCGGCCATTCGACGCCCTACTATGCCGCCTCGAAGAATACCGCCGTGCACTATTTCTCGGCGGTGCCGTTCGGCATGACGGCGGTCGAAACCTCGGCCTGGATTCGCTATGGCGGCGGGCAGGAGTTGTGGAACGACCTTTATGCCCAGCGCAACCTCGTGCCGTTCTATTCGGGCAACTCGGGGGTGCAGGCGGCGGGCTGGTTCAAGTCGCCGATCGAAAAGCTCGAAGACCTCTCGGGTCTCAACATGCGTATCGCCGGACTGGGTGGCGAGGCCATGCGCAAGGTCGGCGTCAACGCCGTGCTGCTGCCGGCACAGGAAATTTTTCCGTCATTCCAGTCGGGCGCGATCGACGCCGCCGAATGGGTCGGCCCGATGCTCGACCAGGCGTTCGGTCTGCAGAAGGTGGCGAACTACTGCTATGTGCCGGCCTTCCACGAGCCGTCGGCCGGCCTCGAGGTCGTGGTCAACAAGGATGCCTGGGACACGCTGCCCGCGCATCTGCAAGCGGTGATCGAAAACGCCGCCGACGCCGCCGCCGCTGAATCGCTGGCCCAGTTCGATTATTTCAACACCGTCGCGATGCAGCAGCTTATGGAGCAGGGCGTCGAATTCCGCGCCTTCCCCGACGACGTGGTCGCGGCGCTGAAGACCGCGTCTGCCGAGGTGCTCGACGAGAACGCCGCCGCCAACGCTGACTTTGCCGCCGTCAAGGAAAGCTATGACGCCTACCTGGCGCTGGCGCGTGACTATGCGATGGCGGTCAAGGTGCCGACCTTCACCCAGCGCATGTGAGCGTGATGTGACCCCTCCGGGTCCGGCGATGGCCGGACCCGGACGCCGCGCCTCAGGTATTCGCCACCTCGTCCGCGCCCTCGGCCATCAGGAAATCCAGAAACCCGCGCGCCGCGTTCGACAGGTGCTTGCCCTCGCGGTGCACCGCATACCATTGCCGGTGCAGCGGAAACCCGGCCACATCCAGCACCGCGACCTCGCCCGCCAGAAGCTCCAGCCGAAGCGCGTGCAGCGACAGGAACGCCACCCCCAGACCGGCGGCGACCGCCTGCTTGATCGCCTCGACATCGTCAAGCTCCAGATGCGCGCCCGCCTCGATGCCCGCCTCCGCGAACAGCGCCTGCACCGCCTTGCGTGTGCCCGAGCCGGGTTCGCGCCGGATCAGCGGTTCGCGTGCCAGCCGCGCCAGCGCGATGCCGGTCTCGGATGTCAGCGGATGATCGGCGCGCGCCACCGGCACGATCACGTTTTCCAGGAATGGCCGTTCCACCACCGACAGCCCCTCGGGCGGCTGCCCCATGATGCACAGATCGTCGGAATTGGTCGCCAGCCGCGCCAGCACGGTCTGGCGGTTGGCGATCTCGAGATGCGGCTCGACCTTGGGAAACCGGCGTTTGAATGCACCCAGAAGCTGCGGCACCACGTATTTCGCCGAGGACACCACCGCGACGGACAGCGGCCCTGCCACCTCGCCCTCGAGATCGCGCAGGGCCTGTTCAAGCTCTGCCATGCGCCCGAGAATGTCGCGGCTGGCTTCGGCCACCGCTTTGCCCGCCCGCGTCAGGTGCAGCGTCTTGCCGATCTGTTCGGTCAGGGGCAGCCCGATCTTGTCCTCGAGCGCGCGCACCTGCATCGACACCGAGGGCTGCGTCAGGTGAACCTCCTCGGCCGCGCGGGTGACGGACCCGTGCCGCGCCACGGCTTCGAACAGACGCAGTTGCTGCAGGGTCGGGGCGATGTATTTTGGCATACAGTTTTATCTATGATGATGATAAAAACTATTTACTATTTTTTATGCCACCGGTCAACTATCCCTGACGCAGCGGCCCATCCGGGCCATGGCGACGGATTGGGAGGAGCATGACCGAAATGCCGAAGGATCAAGTCAAGACCTACAGCGCCGGGGTGAAGGACTATCGGGAAACCTACTGGATGCCCGAATACACCCCCAAGGACACCGATTTTCTGGCCTGCTTCAAGGTCATCCCACAGGACGGCGTGCCGCGCGAAGAAGCCGCCGCCGCGGTTGCCGCCGAAAGCTCGACCGGCACCTGGACGACGGTCTGGACCGACCTTCTGACCGACCTCGATTACTACAAGGGCCGCGCCTATGCGATCGAGGACGTGCCGGGCAACGACGAGGCGTTCTATGCCTTCATCGCCTACCCGATCGACCTGTTCGAGGAAGGCTCGGTGGTCAACATCCTGACCTCGCTGGTCGGCAACGTCTTCGGCTTCAAGGCGGTGCGCGCGCTTCGTCTTGAGGATGTCCGCATCCCGCTGGCCTACGTGATGACCTGTGGCGGCCCGCCGCACGGCATCCAGGTCGAGCGGGACGTGATGAACAAGTATGGCCGCCCGCTCTTGGGTTGCACGATCAAGCCCAAGCTGGGGCTGTCGGCCAAGAACTATGGCCGCGCGGTCTATGAATGCCTGCGCGGGGGGCTCGATTTCACCAAGGACGACGAGAACGTCAACTCGCAGCCGTTCATGCGCTGGCGGCAGCGCTTCGACTTCGTGATGGAGGCCATCGACAAGGCCGAGGCCGAGACCGGCGAGCGCAAGGGGCATTACCTGAACGTCACCGCGCCGACGCCCGAAGAGATGTACAAGCGCGCCGAATACGCCAAGGAGCTTGGCGCGCCGATCATCATGCACGACTACCTGACCGGCGGGTTCACCGCCAACACGGGGCTGGCCAACTGGTGCCGCGACAACGGCATGCTTCTGCACATCCACCGCGCCATGCACGCGGTTCTGGACCGCAACCCGAACCACGGCATCCATTTCCGGGTGCTGACCAAGATGCTGCGGCTGTCGGGTGGCGATCACCTGCATACCGGCACCGTGGTCGGCAAGCTCGAGGGCGACCGAGCGTCGACCCTGGGCTGGATCGACCTCTTGCGCGAACGCTACGTCAAGGAAGACCGCTCGCGCGGGATCTTCTTCGACCAGGACTGGGGCGCGATGCCGGGTGCTTTCGCGGTCGCCTCGGGCGGCATTCACGTCTGGCACATGCCGGCGCTGGTCACGATCTTCGGCGACGACGCGGTGCTTCAGTTCGGCGGCGGCACGCTGGGCCACCCCTGGGGCAACGCGGCGGGGGCCGCGGCCAACCGGGTGGCGCTGGAAGCCTGCGTCGAGGCGCGCAACCAGGGTCGCGCGCTCGAGACCGAGGGGAAGGAGATCCTGACCGAGGCGGCCAAGGCCAGCCCGGAACTGGCCATCGCGATGGAGACCTGGAAAGAGATCAAGTTCGAGTTCGACACCGTCGACAAGCTCGACGTGCAGCACCGCTGATCTTCGCCCGACCACAACAGACAAAGGACAGAGCCATGAGCGACATGCAGGACTATTCGTCGAGCCTTTCCGACGCCACCAGCCGCAAGTTCGAAACCTTCTCCTACCTGCCGGAAATGGACGCCGCGCGTATCCGCAAGCAGGTGGAATACATCGTGTCCAAGGGCTGGAACCCGGCAATCGAGCACACCGAGCCGGAAAACGCCTTCGACCACTACTGGTACATGTGGAAGCTGCCGATGTTCGGGGAAACCGATGTCGACCGTATCCTGGCCGAGGCCGAAGCCTGCCACAAGGCGCACCCGGACAATCACGTCCGCCTGGTCGGTTTCGACAACTACGCCCAGTCCAAGGGTGCCGAGATGGTGGTGTTTCGCGGCAATCCGGTCTGAACCGAAGGGGGCGGGAGATGAACGTGCAAAGCGCCGAGGAATACCGGGTCGCGGCGGAACCCTATTACCGCGTCACCGACGGTGAGGATGCGCTGTATGAAGCCGCCTATGCCCGCCGGATGCCGATGATGCTGAAAGGGCCGACCGGCTGCGGCAAGTCGCGGTTCGTGGAATACATGGCCTGGAAGCTGAACCGCCCCCTGATCACCGTGGCCTGCAACGAGGACATGACCGCCTCCGACCTGGTCGGGCGCTTCCTGCTCGACAAGGATGGCACCCGCTGGCAGGACGGCCCCCTGACCACGGCGGCGCGGATCGGGGCGATCTGTTACCTCGACGAGATCGTCGAGGCACGGCAGGACACCACCGTGGTGATCCATCCGCTGACCGACCACCGCCGGCAATTGCCGCTCGACAAGAAGGGCGAGTTGCTTGAGGCGCATCCCGATTTCCAGCTCGTTATCTCCTACAACCCCGGCTACCAGTCCTTGATGAAAGACCTCAAGCAGTCGACCAAGCAACGCTTCGGCGCGCTCGATTTCGACTATCCCGAGGCGGCGCTGGAAGCCGAGATCGTGGCGCGCGAAACCGGCGTCGACGATGAGACCGCGATGAAACTGGTGCAGATCGCCGGGCGCAGCCGCAACCTCAAGGGGCACGGGCTGGACGAGGGGATTTCGACGCGGCTCCTGGTCTATGCCGGCCAGATGATCGCCGAGGGCGTCGATCCGGTCGCCGCCTGCCGGATGACGCTGGTGACGCCGCTGACCGACGATCCCGACATGCGCCAGACCCTGCAGGCGGCGGTCGAGACGTTTTTCGTGTGATGCAGCGCGCCCCGTGCGGGCGCGTATCCCGGCGCCGCCCGGCGCCGGTGCCGCCAGACCGAAAGGCCCGGACATGACCATCGACCTTGATGATTTTCGTGCCTGCGTCGCCAAGGCGCCGCCCGACCTTGTCGCCACCATCGAACCCACCTTTCACGAAGCCGCGCGGGTGATGTCGCCCGCCGGTCTCGAGGTCTATCTCGAAGGCGCCAGGGCGCTGTGCAATCTCGGGCGCGGCCATGACCTGGTGTTCGCCTACCTCGAGAACATGCCCGCCGTGGTGCGCGAATGCGGCGAGGAGGTGATCCGCGACAGCGTGAACGCGGCCCTGAAACTCGCCTCGATGACCTCGGGCGACGTGATCGCGCTGATGTTCTCGTCGCTGCCCACCGCCGCGCGGCGCCTGGGCGATCCCGAGCTTCTGACCGGCTACCTCGCCCTGATCCACAAGCTGTCGGCCAACGCGGCGCGCGGTCTGCGCCCGATGCTGGGCCGGATCGACGAGCTTTTGTCCAAGCTCACGCTCTCGGGCCTGCGCCGCTGGGCGATGTTCGGGGCCGAAGCCCACCGCCGCGACCTGCCGAACCTGGCCCGCTATTTCGCGCTGGAAACCGCCGATTCCCGCAAGATGCTGCAGCAGGAGCGTCGCGGCACGCTGTTCATCGACAGCCAGCGCAAACTGAACTTCTACCTGCGTGCGCTCTGGGGCCGCGATTTTTTCCTGCGCCCGACGGCCGCCGACCACGAGGGGTTCCGCCCCTATCTCGACCAGTTCGCGCTACACCTGCCGGACGCGCTGGACGATATCGCGGGGGTTTCAGGCTCCGACCTCTACCGCGCCATGGCCACGCATATGGCCGCGCACCTGCAATACACCTCGGCGGCGATCTCGGCCGAGCAGCTCAGCCCGGCGCAGATGTTCTTTATCGGGCTGGTCGAGGATGCCCGTATCGAGGCCCTGGCGGCGCGCGATTTTCCGGGGCTGGGCAAGCTCTGGGGCCGGCTTCTGGCGGTTGACCAAGAGGCCGCGCCGGAGCATCCGACCCTTGCCGCGCTGGAACGCGTCGCGCGGCGCCTGAACGATCCGGCGGTCCCGGCCGGGGACGAAGCGCTGGACGCGCTGGGCGACAGGTTCCATGACGCGATCACGACCCGCGGTGACGACAACCAGCTTGCCTGGGACCTGGGGCTTGAGCTTTTCCACATCTTCGCCGCGCGCCGCGACGTGCCGAGCCTGCGCATCCTCAACGCCATCCGCATCCCGTACCGCGACGACAATCGCTTCGTCTGGGCCTTCGAGGAGTTCGACTGGAGCCGCGACGGCACCGCTTATACCCCGGCCAGCCAGCGGCAGGTGCGCAAATACGTGTCAGTGCTGGAAATGGCGCATGAGGTCGATGCCGAGTTGGCCGGTGACGACGCGCAGGAAATCTGGGTCTGCAAGGACGAGTTCCGGCCCTATGAGGATGCAGGCGAGGCCACCACCTCGTTCAACGAGATGTGGGGCAAAGAGCCGATTTCGCCGCCCTATCACTACCCGGAGTGGGACTACCGGGTGCAGCTATACCGCCCCGATTGGGCCACGCTGCACGAACGCCGGGCCACCCGGGGCGATCCCGGCGCGGTCGAGGACATACTGCTGGACCACAAGCCCGTCGCGCAACGCATCCGCCGGATCATTGACATGCTGTCGCCGGTTGGCGTCCAGCGGGTGCGGGGTTTGGAGGACGGCGACGAGATCGACCTCAATGCCGCCGTCGACGCCATGGTATCGATCCGCATGGGCCAGCAGCCCGACCCGCGCATTACCATGCGCAACGTGATCAAGCGCCGCGATCTGGCCGTGACGGTGCTGCTGGACCTGTCGGAAAGCACCAACGACACGATGGAGGGGTCCGACAAGACGGTGCTGGAGTTGACGCGCGAGGCCGCGACGCTGGTGGCGACCGCGATTGACGGTATCGGCGACCCCTACGCGCTGCACGGCTTTGCCTCGGACGGGCGCCATGACGTGCAGTATTTCCGCTTCAAGGACTTCGGCCAGCGCTTTGACGACGACGCCAAGGCCCGGCTTGACGGGATGCGCGGCGGGTTGTCGACCCGGATGGGCACCGCCCTGCGCCACGCCGGAACCCACCTGATGCGCCAGCCCGAGCGGCGCAAGCTGATCCTTCTGGTGACCGATGGCGCGCCTGCCGATGTCGATGAACGCGACCCGCAGCATTTGCGCCACGACACGCGCAAGGCGGTCGAGGAGTTGCAGTCCAAGGGTGTGCTGACCTATTGCCTGACGCTCGACCCCGAGGCCGACCGTTACGTCAAACGGATTTTTGGCGAGAACAACTATACCATCGTGGATCATGTCGAGCGTCTGCCCGAAAAGCTGCCGACCCTGTTCGCCAGCCTGACCAGTTAGGATCGCCGAAGATGACAACCGAACGAACCTATGTCGGGATCGACCAGGACCTGAATGGCGGCATGACCGACACCGGCAAGATCATCCGCGATGCCTGGGCGTTCGGGCTGATCCCCGAAACCGAGACCTGCGCCGGCTGGACCGTCCCCCGGATCGAGGCGCTGTGGCAGCAGGTGCAGGACCGCTGGGAGAGCCACGGGTTTCGCGTCGCGGACCTGCCCGCGCCGATCCGCGACAGGTATCTCGCGATACAGTCCGAGGCGGTGGCGCGGGCGCGGGATGCTGGGTGGAACCCGGATCGCGATCTGGCGGACGAGGACTGACGCCTAGAAATCCGCCGTCACGCCGGGCAGGTTCAGGGCCTTGATCAGGTCGCGCAATTCCTGCCGGGCGGCGACATTCGAGATGTTCATCTGCCCGACCACCCCCACGTCGCGCAGATCGAGCAGCGTCAGCCCGCGCGGAAACAGCTCGCGGAAGATCACCCGCTCGTTGAAGCCCGGCGCGGTGCGAAACCCGATCCGCCGCGACAGGTCGTCGAGCGCATGGCCCATCTTTTCCTTGTTGTGCATCGCCTGCGCCCCCAGCCGGTTGCGCACCACCACCCAGTCGATCGGCTTCAGCCCGGCCTGCGCCCGCAACTGGCGCGCGTTCCACACCATCTCGGAATAGACCGAGGGTGAGAGGATCTTGCCGGTCTCGCCGTCGATATGGGCCAGAAGGTCGAAATCGACGAAACTGTCGTTGAGCGGCGTGATCAGCGTGTCGGCCAGCGTATGCGCCACCTGGCTCAGCCGTGTGTGCGAGCCGGGGCAGTCGATCACGATGAAGTCGCAGTCACGCTCCATCGCCGCGACGGCCTGGCTCAGCCGCCGGTCATAGGCGTTCTCGCCGGGGCCGAGGCTGGCCTGATCGACCTCGGGCAGGTCGTGATAGACGGGCGTTGGCAGGGCAAGATCGTGGCGCTTGATCGTGGTCAGGCGGTTGGCGATGAAACGCGCGACGGTCTTCTGGCGCAGGTCGAGGTCGAGCATCCCGGTCCGGTGCCCCATCCGCGCCAGCGCCGTGGCCACGTGCATCGAGACCGTGGACTTGCCCGCGCCGCCCTTTTCATTTCCCACGACGATGATATGCGCCACGCTGTCACCCTACCAAATGTCGCGCGTTTGTCGCGCTTGGCCACAGGATAACGTGGTCCGCAGCCTGAGGAAAGGTGCGACGCACCATCGCGCCCGCGTTCTATCGCATGGCCGCGCGGAACACCTCCAGCGCCGGCTTGGGACGACCGTGCCGGTCATAGAGGCCTGAGAGGGAATGATACGACCCCGGATCGTCCGTCAGCTTGAAGTAATAGGCCCGCGCGACCGGCAATCGGGCGACCGTATCGAGGTAGAGGCCAAGACGGGAGGCGTGATACTCCGGCGATGTCGGCTCGACCTCGGGGTTGGGGCCGCCGAATTCGGTCAGCCAGACCGGGCGTCCCCCGGTGCGGGCCCGAACCCAGGCGACCGCGTCGGGCCAGGCGTTTACAGCGTCGTAGAGGTGCAGGTCGGCCACGTCGTAATCTGCCTGCGCCAGCGCCGCCGATACCATGTCGCGCGCGGCGCGGTTGCGCTCCGGGTCTTTCTCGCACAGATTCTGCATGATCGGGGTCGCATCGACCTCCGGGCCAAGGTCCGGCACCAGCCCGCCCTCGCAGAAAACCACCGAGTAGGGCGCGCGCCCGGTGACGCCGCCCAGCACCAGCGTCAGGTCCGGGCGCAGCCGGCGCACGGTTGCGGCGAACCGGGCGTGCAGCGCAAGGAACTCCGCCGTGCTGCCGGGAAAGCGGCTGTCCCATTCATTGGCGAACTGGATCGCCTCCAGATCGTCGCCGACCGCCGCCAGCAGCGCGCCGAGGAACGCCTCGAACGGGGCATCGGGGGCAATGGCGCAGGCTTTATCGTTGCGTCTGAGGCAGGCCGCGTCCGGCCCATCCGCCGAGACGGTCAGAAGCACCCGCAGCCCACCCGCGCGCAGGGCGCCGATCCGGCGCTGGAGCGGCGCGAAATCTTCGGGCGTTGCGTGAAGCGGCCTTCGCGCCCAGGTTTCCCCGATCCGAACATGACGCACCCCAAGCTCGTCCAGCGCGGTGACGGTAAAGGCCCGCGCCGCGTCGTCCCCGGCCGGTGGAAAGGCGATGCCGATCACCGGCCCGGACAGCGCAGGCAGCGGAGCGACGAGAAGCGCGAGGACGAGGGCGAGATGCTTCATGCCGCCATCAAACGAAAAACCCGCTGCCGGGGCAACGGGTTCTCGTGGTCTCGCAAGGCGGGACGGCTCAGAAGCCGAGGCCTGCGTACTTGTTCTTGAACTTCGACACGCGGCCGCCGGTGTCCATCAGGCGCGAGCTGCCGCCGGTCCAGGCCGGGTGAACCGAGGGGTCGATGTCGAGCGACAGGGTGTCGCCCTCGCTGCCCCAGGTCGATTTCATCTGCACCACGGTGCCATCGGTCATCTTGACGTCGATGATGTGGTAGTCGGGATGAGTGTCCTTTTTCATCGCGTCGGTCCTCAGCTTTTCGGGGCTTTGTAGTGGCTGTCTTCCGCGATCCGGGCCGATTTGCCACGGCGCGACCGCAGGTAGTAGAGCTTGGCGCGGCGCACACGGCCACGGCGCACGACCTCGATCGAGTCGATGTTGGTCGAATAGAGCGGGAACACGCGTTCCACACCCTCGCCGAAGGAAATCTTGCGCACGGTGAACGAGCCGGCAATGCCCTTGCCGTTGTTGCGGCCGATGCAGACGCCTTCGTAGTTCTGCACCCGGGTGCGCGACCCTTCGGTCACCTTGAAGCCGACACGCACGGTGTCGCCCGCCTTGAAATCCGGAATATCCTTGCCCAGCGCGGCGATCTGCTCGGCTTCCAGTTCTGCGATCAGGTCCATCCGATCACTCCTATGTTCGCTCGCGGTTCTGTCCGCGAAGGTGTGCCGCCTCAGAGCTCTCGGTCTTCGTCCGGGTCCGACTGCCCCAAAAAGGGGGTCGCCCGCCAGAGTTCAGGTCGTCTTTGCTGTTGTGCTTCGCCCGACCGGTCATGCCCCGCGGAAGAACACGGGAACCCGAACAAGCAAAGGCCCGCGCGACTCGCATGAGCCCCCGGACGAGCGGGGGTATAGGGCGATCGGGGCGAGGGGGCAAGGGGGTTGGCAAGATGGGCGGTGCGCAGCTCGCATTCCCTGCGCGCGCCGGCGACGAACGAGGGGCAGAGCCGCCCCATGTCCTGAGTCTCGACCTCCGGGGCACCGACAGGGTGTGGTCGATCAGGGGGCTGGATCGTGATCACCCGATCCAGACCTTGCGGGAACAGGTTCTGTCCGAGCGTCCTTGCAGAGTCGGCGTGACTTTTGTTGCAAAAATGAGACTTTCGTTTTTCGACTTGCCGGAATGTTGCGCGGTCACATTGCCCCCAGCGCAAAACTGTATTACCCAAATCGCGAGTAACCAATTGTTCTGAAGGAGCAGCAATTATGAAGACTGCAATCATCTCCACCGTCGTCGCCTCGTTCGTTGCCACTGCGGCCTCGGCCGGCACCATCGTTGCGCCCACGCCCGACCCGGTGATCATGCCGACCCCGGCGCCGGTCATGTCGTATTGGGATGGCTTCTATGCCGGTGCTGCCCTCGGCTGGGCGACTGGAGAATATACAAACTATGGCAACACTCCTGCAACTGTGACGCCGGGCGATGGCTTCTCCTACGGCGGTTTCGTAGGCTACAACTTCGTGATGGATGGCGGCTTCATGGTCGGTGCCGAACTGGCTGGGGGGCGCTTCAGCCTCGAAGACGCCGCCGCCGTCAACGAACTGAACATGACCCTGTTCGATGCCAAGCTGCGCGTCGGGTTCGAGGCCGACCGGGCCTTGGTCTACGCCTCGGGCGGCTACACTATGGGAACCGGTGAGGTTGTCAATACCTCCCCTGGTAGTCCCTATTCCGGAGAGGGTACCGGTTGGAACCTCGGCGCCGGTGTCGACTACCTCGTGACCGACAGCATGTTCGTCGGGGCCGAGTATGTCTACCGTGATATTACCGACTCGTTGAATGCCACACCGGCTTGGGATGCGCAGTTCCACACCTTCTCGGTTCGGGCCGGTATCAAGTTCTGATCTCGAAATACCTCGATCTCCGCGGGGCGGTCCTTAGGGGCCGCCCCGTTTCTTTTCCACATGCGCCGCCCACAGGTCCGGCCGTCGCTCGCGGGTGATCCGTTCGGCTTCGGCCTGCCGCAACTTGCCGATCTCGCCATGATGGCCTGACAGCAGCACATCGGGGATCGTCCGTCCGCGCCACTCGGCCGGGCGGGTGTAGTGCGGATGCTCCAGCAGCCCGTGCGAAAAGCTCTCGTCCTCGGTCGAGGCCAGGTTGCCCAGCACGCCGGGGCGCAGGCGCACCGCGGCGTCGATCACCGCCATCGCCGCGATCTCGCCGCCGGTCATCACGAAATCGCCCAGCGAGACCTCTTCGATGCCGTATTCCTCAAGCACCCGCTCGTCGACGCCCTCGAACCGCCCGCACAGAAGCGTCACGCCCTCGCACGCGGCGAAGCGCTGCGCCGTCGCCTGATCGAACCGTGCCCCGCGCGGCGACAGGTAGACCAGCGGCCAGCGCGCCCGGTCCGTCGGCATATCCGCGCCCACATGATCGAGCGCATCGGCCAGCACGTCGGCGCGCAGCACCATGCCCGCGCCGCCGCCCGCCGGGGTGTCGTCGACGTTCTTGTGCCGGCCCACGCCGAAGGGGCGCAGATCGGTCACATCGAGCCGCCAGCGCCCTTCGTCCAGCGCCTTGCCGGTCAGGCTTTCGCCCAGCACGCCGGGAAAGGCGCCGGGGACCAGCGTGATGACCTTGGCCACCCAGGCCGAGCAGGGCCGGTCGGGCGCCACGTCGGTCTGGTCCTGGGGTTCGGGGTTTTCGCTCATGGCGCTGTCCTACAATGCCCACGCCTTGGCGTGAACGGCTTTCTTCAACGGTCTTGCGCCACGCTCTCGCTCAGGTCCTTCAGCTTGGCATATCCCTCGCCCGGAAAGGTGGCCTCAAGTTCGTCCAGCCAGACCGGGTCCGGCAACTGATCGCGCGGCGCTTGGGCATCGACAAGGTCGATGACGCGGGCGCGGGCCTCGAAGCGGACGGAGGGATGCGGTGCGTTCAAAAGCAGCGTGGGGGTAAGCCCGGCCTCGCCCCGCGTGATCAACTCAGCCTGGATCGCCGGGCTGGCGACGTATCGCAACAGGGCGAAGTCGATCACCGCGCCCGCTTCGCCAACGCCGCCCGCCGCGTCATAGAAGGGATCGAAGGCCGTGGCCTTCACCTCGGCCTCCAGCCGCTGCACGATGGGGTCGACAAGCCCGACATCGATGCGCTCGACCGCGTACAGAGCCTCCAGCGCGCGGTCCAGCGCCGCGGCGGCCTTCGGGTCAGGGTCCGGCCAGGGGTCGGCCTCCGGCGCCGGTTGGTCCGCGCCCATCACCGCGATGTCCTTCAGAGCGGAGTCGAGAAACACCTCCATCTCGGCGGCATCGCGAAACGCCCATGCGCCGTAGAAAGCCGCCGCCCCAGTGATCGCCAACGGCAACCAGATCGGCAGCGCCACGACGCCAACGACCCGCGCCACCAGCAACCCGAGGCCATAGCACAGGGCGACCAGCACCACCTGCACCGCGGCCATGAACGCCAGCCCGGCCCAGCCCGCGCCGGTCGCGAGGTCGGGCTTTCGCGTCGCGGCGACATGCAGCAGGAACAGCGCCGCAAAAACCGGCAGCACGCGAAGCGGATGCGTGGCGATGCCGGCCAGCAGCACGCCGCCGTAGAGCGCGGCGGACAACAGGGCAAGCCCGGTGCGGCTGTAACGGCCGATCATTGCCTTGCCTCCCTCAAACCCCGCGCCCTGGGCCAAGAAAAGGCGAAACCGGGGGACAATGCCACCCGAAATTCACCCCTCGTCGATCCCCGCCAGCGCGATCAGCATCGCCTTGGCGTCGGCGCATTCCTCGTCGTCCAGCGCCGAGCGGTTCAATTCCAGCACCGCCGCGACGGTCTCTTCGTCGGGTGTGACCTTGAGGCGGCGATGCGGGATCATGGCGGCGACCACGTCGTCGGGCACGTCCAGTGCGCGCAGGATCGGCCAAGCGGGGCCAAGCCGGTGGTCGCGGCTGCCTTCCAGAGGTGCGCGGATCAACGGGCGGTCGCCAAGTGTGGCTTCGACCGCAGCGAGAAGCGGGCCGGTTTCGGCAACCGGGGCAAGGCGCGTGGAAAACACCTCACGGTCGAGGTCCAGGCGCGACACCTTGAGGTTTTGCCAATAGAGGCTCGCCAGCCAGTCCCGCGACGCGCGGGTCGAGACCAGAAACCGAAGGTCGGGATTGCCGAAGCGGGCCTCGATCCGGCGGCGAACCTCGCCGATCAAGACCGGCAAGGCACCATAGTCCCGCACCGGCCCCAGCCCCGGAATGTGCCCCGACAGATCGACATTGACGATGCACAGCGTCGGACCGGAGGTTTGCGTATCCGACAGCCGTGCCGCCAGTGCCGCGCCAAGCCGATCCAGCGCGCCGGGGGTCGGGGTCTGGCTGTAGCGTTTGGCCGCTTCGCTGACCTCGGGCCAGCTTTTGCGCCCGACGAATTCCGCGAACGGGGCAAGCAGCGCGCGGTTGTCGAACAGCGTGCGTTCGGCGGTCGAGGTGCCGGTCTTGTGCAGGCCGAAATGGACCAGAACGTGCCGGGGCCGCACAGCAGCAATCATTCCCCGAACACACCTTCCGGCGGGTCGGCCACGATCCGTCCGGCCCCAAGGTCGACAGTCGGAACGGCGGCCAGCGTGAAGGGCAGAAGCACCGGCGCATCCAGTCCGGGGCCGGTGATCTCGAGGATGTCGCCCGCGCCGTGGTTATGCACCGCGGCCACGGAGCCAAGTTTCCTGCCACCGGTGTCATACACCGACAGCCCGATCAGATCGGCATGGTAGAACTCATCGTCGGGCAGCGAGGGCAGGGCGCTGCGGTCGACGAAAAGCCGCGTGCCCCGCAGCGCGTCGGCCTGTTCCCTGGTCGAAATCCCGGACACCCGCGCGGCGAAGCCGTTGGCGATCGGGCGCGAGATTTCGAGGGTGAACGAGCGCGCGCCATCCTCGGTCCAGAGCGGGCCGTAGGTGGCGATCGCCTCGGGGGCGGTGCAAAAGCTTTTCAGCCGCACCTCGCCATGCACGCCGAACGCCCCGGCAAACGCGCCAACGCAAATGCGATCCTGGCTCATCGCCTCCTCCTGATGCAAACGGGCGCGGACCCTGCCGGCCCCGCGCCCATGAAGCCGCTCGGGTTCCGCCGATTACTCGGCCGATTCCTCGGCGGCAGCCTCTTCGGCAGCTTCTTCGGCGGGCGCTGCGGCCGGGGCGTTTGCGGCAGCGGCCTTTTCGGCCTTCTCGGCGGCGCGCTCCTGGGCCTTGGTGCCGGGCTGGCCCTTTTTCAGGTTGGCACGCTCTTTCTTCTCGAGCACACCGGCGGCTTCCAGCATCCGGGCGACCCGGTCGGTCGGCTGCGCGCCCTTGTCGAGCCACGCCTTGATCGCGTCGAGGTCCATTTTCACCCGGTCTTCCGAATCCTTGGGCAGCAACGGGTTGTAGGTGCCCAGCTTTTCGATGAAGCGGCCATCGCGGGGCATCCGCGAGTCGGCGGCAACGATGCGATAGAACGGGCGCTTTTTCGAGCCGCCGCGGGCGAGACGAATTTTCATAGCCATGGTCAGTTTCTCCTGTTTGCTAGCTATCTGAAGGGCCTATGCCCCTTCATCCTGGAATTTCTCGTGGTGGTGGATGACTTCCCGAATGATGAAATTCAGGAAAGCCTTGGCGAATTCCGGGTCCAGATCGGCCCGTTTCGCCAGGTCTTCGAGCCGCTCGATCTGGGCCGCTTCGCGGGCCGGATCGGATGCGGGAAGGTCGTGTTCGGCCTTGAGCCGGCCCACCGCCTGGGTGTGCTTGAACCGCTCGCCCAGCGTGTAGACGAGGATCGCGTCGAGCCGGTCGATCGAGGCGCGATGCTCCTTGAGCAGCGCGGCGGCGCGGGCGGTGTCGTCGTCGGTCATGTCTGCCTCGTTGCGCGGGGTCATGCGGCCACCTCGTCGGGCGAGGGATGGCGCCAGATTTCGCAGGTGCCGTGTTTCGGGTGCTCAAAGCTCGATTCGCGCACCGCCCCGAGACGCGTTGCCAGCGCCACGGACCGGGCGTTGTCCGGCAGGATCAGCGAGATCGCGGTGATCCAGCCCAGTTTGGCATAGGCATAGCGCCGTGCCGCTCTGGTGGCCTCGAATGCCAGCCCCTTGCCCTCGGCATGGGCCATCAGGGTCCAGCCCAGTTCCGGCTCGGGCCAGCCGTCAGGATACCACATGCCGGCGCGGCCCATGTAGCGCCCGGTCGCCTTGTCCTCGAGCGCCCAGAAACCGAAACCGCGCAGGCCCCAGTGGCCGAGAAACCCGGCAAACGCCCGCCAGACCTGATCGCGCGGCAGCGGCCCGCCGACGAAACGCGACCGCTCGCTGTCGAAAAACGCGGCCTCATCCTCGAAGTCGCACGGCTTGGGGGCGCGCAGGATTAGCCGCTCGGTCTCGAGCGTCGGGATCGAAAAGGTGGTGGGGGCCAGCGCGCTCACCGTGCCAGATCCTCCGGCGAGGGGTGACGGAAAACCCGCGTGACCTGGCCGCCGGACGAGGTCCAGTCACGCTCATACCAGGCCCCCAGACGGGTGGCGAGACCGGCGGAGCGGTCGTTGCCGTGCACGATCAGCGAGATCAGCGTGCTCATCCCCAGCGGCCCGTAGGCATGGGCGCGCATCGCCTCGGCGGCCTCGCGGGCATAGCCTTTGCCCTCGATCCCGGTGGAATGCACGAACCAGCCGATTTCCGGCTCCGGCCAGCCTTCGGGCGCCCAGAGGCCGACCATGCCGACACCGTCGCCGCCTTTGGTCTCGACGGTCCAGAAGCCATAGCCGCGCAGGGCAAAATGGCCAAGGTTGGAGGCGAACCAGCGCCAGGCCTGATCGCGCGAGATGACGCCGCCGAAACCTTCGGAGCGCGGTTCGGAATAGAACTGCGCCACGGCGTCGAAGTCGCGTTCTTCCGGCGCGCGCAGGACCAGCCGCTCGGTGGTCAGGGTGGGGATGTCGAGGGTCGGGCTCATGCGTAGGCCTCCATGCCGCCATCGGCATCGTCGGGCGCATGGCGATAGACCAGGATGTCGTCGTCGATTTCCGCCGCCGCCACATCGTCGCGCCATGCGCCAAGACGCTCGGCCAGCCGGATCGAGCGACCGTTGGGCGGGTCGATGTAGGAGACCAGCGCGGGCAGGGCGAGCGTGTCGAGCGCCCAGGCCTTGACCGCCTGTGCCGCCTCGAAGGCGATGCCCCGGCCCTCGGCGGCCTGGTCGATGAACCAGCCCAGTTCCGGTTCGCGGTCGCCCTCTTCGAAACAGGTCGGAATGAAGCCCAGCACCGCGCCGCCGTCGCGCGCCTCGATCGTCCAGAGGCCGTGGCCGCGCAGGTGCCAGCCGGCAACGCATTGGCAGAAGTCGAGCCAGGCTGCGCGGCGATCCAGCGGGCCGCCCATATGCACCGCGCGGTCGCTCATCAGGATGGCGCCGAAAAGGGCGAAATCCTCGATCCGGGGCGCGCGGAGGATCAGCCGCGCGGTCTCGAGCCGAGGCAGGCTGGTCTGCAGCGCCGCCGCCTGCACGGCGGCCTCGCCGGTCGACGGCACTTCGTGGGGATATGCGGCGGGCGTCATCACTTCTTCTTGCCGAAGCCCGACAGGCCCGAGGGCAGGCCCATGCCGCCGCCGAGGCCGGGCATCCCGCCCTTGCCACCCAGCATCCTGGCGGCTTCTTCCATCGCCTTGGGGTCGTTCATGTCGGGCATACCGCCTTTGCCGCCCAGGCTTTTCATGGCCTGTTTCAGCATCCCGCCTTTGCCCATCTTGCCCATCTTCTTCATCATGTCGGCCATCTGGCGCTGCATCTTGAGCAGTTTGTTGAGATCCGACACCTCCTGCCCGGCGCCCTTGGCGATGCGCTTCTTGCGGCTGGCCTGCAACAGTTGCGGGTTGGCGCGCTCGCGCTTGGTCATCGACTGGATCAGCGCGATCTGGCGGGTGATGACCTTGTCGTCAAATCCCGCCTCCTGCACCTGCTTGGCCATCTTGCCCATGCCGGGCATCATGCCCATGACGCTTTCCATGCCGCCCATCTTCTGCATCTGCTCAAGCTGGCCCTTGAGGTCGTTCATGTTGAACTGACCCTTCTGGAAGCGGCGCATCATGCGCTCGGCCTGTTCGGCCTCGAGCGTTTCCTGCGCCTTCTCGACCAGCGCCACGATGTCGCCCATGCCGAGGATGCGGCCCGCGATGCGCTCCGGTTCGAAGGTCTCCAGCGCGTCCATCTTCTCGCCGACGCCGACGAACCGGATCGGCTTGCCGGTGACGGCACGCATCGACAAGGCCGCACCGCCGCGCCCGTCGCCGTCCATCCGGGTCAGTACGACGCCGGAGATGCCGATCTTGTCGTCGAACTCCTGCGCCACCTCGACCGCGACCTGGCCGGTCAGCCCGTCGACCACCAGAAGGGTTTCGCGCGGGTTGACGGCGGCCGAGACCTGCTCGACCTCGCTCATCAGCACTTCGTCGATATGCAGCCGCCCGGCGGTGTCGAGCATGTAGACGTCATAACCGCCCAGCGTCGCCTGCTGTTTGGCCCGCTTGGCGATGTCGACGGGTTTCTGCCCGGCAACGATCGGCAGCGTGTCGACGCCGATCTGCGCGCCCAGCACTTCGAGCTGTTGCATGGCGGCGGGGCGGTAGACGTCGAGCGAGGCCATCAGCACGCGCTTGCCGTCGCGCTCCTTGAGCCGCTTGGCCAGTTTCGCCGTCGAGGTGGTCTTGCCACCGCCCTGAAGCCCGACCATCAGGATCGGGGCGGGTGGGTTGTCGATCTTGAGCTTGCCGGGGTCTTCGTCGCCGGTGAGGACCGCGACCAGTTCGTCATGCACGATCTTGACGACCTGCTGGCCCGGCGTCACCGACTTGGTGACCGCCTGACCGGTGGCCTTGTCCTGCACCCGCTTGACGAAATCGCGCGCCACCGGCAGCGACACGTCGGCCTCGAGCAGCGCCACCCGCACCTCGCGCAGCGCCGTCTTGACGTCGTCGGCTGACAGCGCGCCCTGCTTGGTCAGGCGCTCGAAGACACCTGACAGGCGGTCTGAAAGGCTCTCGAACATGTCATCGGCTCCTTTGCCGTTTTGGCCTGTGCCCCCAAGATAGGGGCGGGTGCGCGATGGTCCAAATGGCCGGCGCCGCCTTGGGCACCGTGAATGCAGGTGCGCCCCCGTGGGCGCAACGCGCTGACGGGGGGCGATCCCGGCCATGGGCCAAGGGACCGGAAGCTGTGATACTTCCGGGGTCGCGAGGCGTTTAGGCGGGTGCGGGCGGCGAGTCAAGCGGGGGACGCTGTCCCCCACGGCCAATTCGCGTTGCGAATTGACCTCCCCCTGGAGTGTATTTGCCAAGATGAATTGGCAAGGGCTTGTGCCTGCGCGGGATTTGCGTCTGAGATCGGCGGATGGACAAGGGCGTCATCTACGTGGCCACGGGGCCGGAGTATCGCGATCTGGCCGAGGTATCGGCCCGGTCGCTGCGCGCGGTGGAGCCGGATTTGCCGGTCGATCTATTCACCGACGACCCCGGCTCGGCGGCGCCGGGGCTGTTTGATCAGGTGCACCGGATCGACGATCCGCACCCACGGTCCAAACTCGATTGCATGGCGCAGACACGATTTGCGCGCACGCTGTTTCTGGATGCCGATACGCTGGTGGTGGCGCCGCTAGGCGATCTGTTCGACCTGCTGGAGCGGTTCGAGATGGCGCTGGCGCATGATGTGCGGCGCGCTTCCGATCTGATCCGGGCCGGGCTGGAGGAGGTGACGCCCTATGCCTTTCCGCAGATGAACTCGGGCGTGGTTCTCTACCGCCGGTCGCCCGGGGTGATGGATTTCCTGGCCGAATGGGCGCGGCGTTTTGCGGCCAGCGGGCAGGCGCGCGACCAGGTGGTGTTGAAGGACATGCTGTGGCGGAGCGACCTGCGCTTCTACGTGCTGCCGCCCGAGTTCAACCTGCGCCGGGTGACGGTGCTGGATGCCTGGGAACCTCTGGATGCGCGTCCGACCATCCTGCATTCGCATCGGCTGATGGATCACATGCGGGGGACGGGGGCGCGGATTACCGATGCGCCGGCGCTGGTCGAGGCCGAGCGCGCGGCGCTGGCGGCGGAGTGGGAGGCTGTCGGCGGGCGCGACCCCGACCCGGTGCGGCGGTTTTTCAGGGGCAAAACCTAGCGCGTCTTGCCGAGCCAGTCGTTGATCTTGGCTTCGACCAGGTGGTGCGACGAGCCGCTGGAATAGGCCAGCGTGACCGGGTGGCGTCCGACGCTCTTGCCGCGGTCGAAGACCAGCACCACGCGGTAGGTCACACCGCCCTCGGAGCCGTGGCTGGTCTCGATCTCGGCACGGCCGATGTCACTGAGCTTGTGCCGGACCCGGGCGCCGCCGAAGAGGTTCTTGCGCCGAAACTCGACCCAGTCGTCGGGGCGGTGGAACACCACCTGCACCCGGCGCACGAACGCCCAGAAGGCCAAAAGGCCAAGGCCGCCGCCCAGAAGGGCGAACACGATGCCCCAGCCCTCACCGGCCAGCATCAGCCCGATGCCGACCCCGACGAAGATCATGATGAAGACGATCAGCCCGAGGCCCAGAAGGATCGGGCGGTCCTCGACGATCAGAAGGTCGGGCGTGTCGGTGGTGATTTTCATCTGCGGCCCCGGCGGTTTTTCGGAAAGTAGCCCGGGGGACTTGGTTGGGGAAGGGACATCGCCCGCTTGCAACCGCGAACAGGATCAGCCTAACGTCGAAGGAAATGTTCACTCACGCACAGGACGGGCCATGCAGGACTGGGACGAATACCGCACCGCCTACGAAGTCGTGCGCCACGGAACTGTCAGCGGGGCGGCGGCGGCGCTCGGGGTGCATCATGCCACGGTAATCCGCCATGTCGACGCGCTCGAGGCGCGGTTGGGGGTGAAACTGTTTCAGCGCCATGCCCGCGGCTATACCCCGACCGAGGCGGGGGCCGATCTGGCCCGGGTCGCGCAGGCCACCGACGATCAGTTCGCCCAGCTTGGCGCGCGTCTGACGGGGCAGGGCGCGGCGGTGTCGGGCGAGCTGGTGGTGACCACGTTGGCGAGTTCCGTGCCCCGTCTGTTGCCAGTGCTGGCGCAGTTTCGCGCCGCGCACCCGGAGGTCCGGATCACCTGCCGCACCGGGCGCAGGCTGTTCCGGCTGGAATATGGCGAGGCGCATGTGGCGATCCGTGCCGGCAGCCCGCCGCGCGAACCCGACAACGTGGTGCAGGAGTTGACGACCGTCCGCCCGGCGCTGTTTGCCGCCCCCGCCTATGTCGCGCGCCGGGGGATGCCGACCGAGGCGGACCTTGCGACACATGATTTCATCGGGCCGGACAGCGACAATCCGGGCCCGCCGGCGCTGAAATGGCTGGTCGCGAATGTGCCCGCCGACCGGATCGTGTTCCGCGCCAATGACGAAACCAGCCTGACCGTCGCGTTGCTGGCCGGGCTTGGCCTCGGATTCGCCTCACCGGGCGAGGACCGCGATCTGATCGAGGTGATGCCGCCGCGCGCGGAGTGGTCTTCGACCCTGTGGCTGGTCACGCACATGGATCTGCACCGCACCGCCAAGGTTCAGGCGCTGACGCGGTTTCTCAAGGCGGCGATGGCGGATGGTGCGCCGTGATCCGGTATGGCGGGGCCGAGGCGGTCAAGGGGCATCTTGCGATGCTGGCCTTTTCGGCGCTGATCGGGGGATCGTTTTCGTTCGGTGGGCTGATCGCCAACGACATCGCGCCGGTGGTGTCGCAGGCGCTGCGCTTTGCCATGGCGGCCGTGGTCCTTGGCATCGCCGCCCTGGCGACCGGGCAGTTGCGCCGTGCCGATCTGGCGGCGCCCTGGCGCTACCTGATGCTGGGCGCCATGATGGCGATCTACTTCGTGATGATGTTCGAGGCGCTGAAGACGGCGACGCCGGTGTCGACCTCGGCGGTGATGACGTTGATGCCGATCATGACGGCGGTGTTTTCCTTCCTGATCCTGCGGCAGACAACGACGCGGCGGATGGTGGCGGCGCTGGCGGTCGGGGCGGCGGGGGCGCTCTGGGTGATTTTCCGCGGCGACCGGGCCGCGCTGATGACCTTCGATGTCGGCCGGGGCGAGTTGATCTTCTTTGTCGGCTGCATCGCGCATGCGCTTTACGTGCCGTTGACGCGCTGGTCGAACCGGGGCGAGGCGGCGGTGACGACCTCGTTTCTGGTGCTGTTGGCTGCGACGATGCTGGTGTTTGCCTATGGCTGGACCGAGATCCGTGCGACCGATTACGGCGCGTTGCGCCCGATGGTCTGGGTCGCGCTGGGCTATCTGGTGATCGGCACGACGGCGGTGACATTCGTGCTGGTCGCCTATGCGTCGATGCGGCTGGATGGGGCCAAGGTGCTGGCCTATACCTACCTCACGCCGGGCTGGGTGATCCTGTGGGAGCTGGCGTTCGGGAACGGCTTGCCGGGGGCGATGGTGCTGCCGGGCGTGGGGCTGACGATGCTGGCGCTGGCGATGCTGCTCAAGCACGAAACCTGAGCGGGCAGGCGGTTTCCGACCTCTTGAAACCGCCCGACAGCTTCCTAATTCAATCATGCGGACGCCGCCGAGCGGGTCCGTTTTCGCCCGTCCCAGAGGGAGGGCACAACCTGTTGTCGCTCAATGGAGGATGACCATGCGCAACTTTGACCTTTCGCCGCTCTACCGGGCCACGGTCGGCTTTGACCAGCTTGCCGAAATGATGGACCGGGTGTTCACCAACGATGTGAGCCGCGAGACCTATCCGCCCTACAACATCGAGAAAACCGGCGATGATGCCTGGCGCATCTCGGTGGCCGTGGCGGGCTTCACCGACGACGAGTTGAATGTCGAGGTGAAGGAAAACGCCCTGTTCATTTCGGCCCGCAAGGCCGAGGACGACCAGGAGCGGACCTATCTTTATCGCGGCATCGCCACCCGCGCCTTCGAGCGTCGGTTCCACCTGGCCGAGCACGTCCGCGTGACCGGTGCGGCGCATGAGAACGGCATGCTGCACATCGACCTTGTGCGCGAAGTGCCCGAGGCGCTGAAACCGCGCCGGATCGAGATCGCATCGTCGCGCGATGTCGAGACGAAGGCGATCGAAGCCGAGACCGCGGCCTGACCGCAGGTCTTGTAGCTGCATGACCGGGGCGCGCTCTCAGCCGGGGGCGCGCCTTTTGCGTTCGGATCGCCTCAACATGGCTGGTTCCAGCGCACGATGATGGTGCCCACCGTGTTGGTCGCGTCGTCCCAATAGATCGTCACCGCGCGCCGGGCCGTTGCGGCGGCGCGCAGGTTGTCGAGCGTCGGGGCGTAGCGGTTGACCTGCCCCGGGCTCAGCGGCGCGATGCCGCCGCCATAGACGATGCGGTCGGGATGAAAGGCGATGACCGCGCCGATGCCCTGAAACGACCAGCTGATCGAGACACCTGATCCTGTGGACCAGTCGGTCCAGGCCCCGTTCGGGCGGCCGGTCGCGTTCTGCGACGCGGCCTGGGCCGCACCTGGCAATGCGCCCCAAAGCGCGGCGGCGGCGATGATGGGCTTGAAGACACTCATGCGAAAACTCCCTGATACAGGCACGGGCGGCGTGTCCGACCTGTCGGGAAGTATGCGGGCGGCCCGTCCGATCTGGTAACGCGCATGCCTGGCGATGGCGGGGTTTGGCCTGTTCGGCCGTCAGGGCCGCATCCGGGGCCAGTGCTGGCCGACGCCGATGTTGTTCACCACCAGCGCGACCAGAAGCAGCGCCAGCGCCCCCAGTCCGACCGGCAGCACCGCATAGCTGTAGCCCATCGCGTGAATTTCCGGCGACCCGGCCACGGCGATCAGCGCCGAGGCGCCGCCCGGCGGGTGCACGCTGCGGGTGATCTGCATCGCGAAGATCGCCAAAGACACCGCCAGCGCGGCGGCCAGCCAGTCGGCCTGGCCAAGCACCAGATAGACCGAAACCCCGATCAGGGCCGACAGCACATGCCCGACAAGGACGTTGTAGGGTTGCGCGAACGGGCTGGTCGGCGTGCCGTAGAGCAGCACCGCCGTGGCCCCGAACGCCCCGATCATCAGGGTCAGGTCGGTGTCGGCCAGCCCATGCTGCGCCAGCCCGGCGACAAGCCCGATCCCGACGAACCCCCCGATCAGGCTGCGCAGCGCCGTAATCACGTCCGGGCGCGTCGCAAGGCGCGAAACGGGGCGCGAAAAAGGCCGGAGCCGAGGGGGATTCCGTTGGTCCATCGTGATTCTCTATCACAGTTATTCGAATAAACGAATATAAAATTTCACGGCGGCGTGATCTTGCGAAAAAATCCGAAAGCCCGGCTATGCGCCGAGGCCCGACCCCCGGTTTTCACGCGAATCGTTACGGCTTCTTAAGAGTTCCCTGCTTGATTGGGGCTGGGGACGCGCGACGCCTCGGATCGGATGCCAATGGAAGACATTGAATATGAACTGATTCAGCACTGCATGGAGGATCTGTCTCTGTCACGCCTGGAATTCCCGCGCCGGTTTTATGAGCGTCTGTTCCGCCGCGCGCCGGAAATCGAAAAGCTGTTTACCAAGGACAGAACCCGTCAGAGCCTTATGCTCTACGCCGTCATGGCCATGGTGGTCCGTTGCATGCGCTCGGGCAAGGATGTGTCGGGGGAACTCGGCCAATTCGGCCGCCGACATGCGCGTGTCGGGGTGCGCGAAGAAATGTTTCCCATCTTCGGGCAGGCATTCATCGACACGATGGTCGAGTTTCTGCCGCACCGGCATGCGGAGGTTCTGGAACGCGCCTGGACGCCGACATTTGCGCGCATCTCCACCGGCGTGATCGCCGGGATGCGAAACACCACCCCCGATGCGCCGCTGTTCCGGCCCGATCCCAAGCGGCGGTCAAACCCGCCCACCTGTCCGAATCGGGCCGGAAACCACGGCGGAAAAAGCCGCGGTCCAAGCAAGGCGCCGGCCCCAATCGAGGACTAGGAAAGCCGTCAGACCGACATGCAGATGTATTTCATCTCGAGGAATTCCTCGATGCCGTGGCGGCTGCCCTCGCGGCCCAGTCCCGATTGCTTGACCCCACCGAACGGCGCCACCTCGGTCGAGATGATGCCGGTGTTGACCCCGACGATGCCATACTCCAGCGCCTCGGCCACCTTGTAGACCCGGCTGAGGTTGTTGGCATAGAAATACGACGCCAGCCCGAAGATCGTGTCGTTGGCCTGCGCGATGACATCATCCTCGTCGGTGAACCGGAACAGGGGGGCCAGGGGTCCGAAGGTCTCGTCTGTGGCGAACTCCATGTCGCAGGTCGCGCCGGTGACGATCGTGGGCTCATAGAACAGCCCGCCCAGATCGTGCGGCCGGCCACCCAGAATGACCTCGGCCCCCTTCGCCTTGGCGTCGGCCAGATGCTCCTCGACCTTCCTGACCGCATCGGCCGAGACCAGCGGACCCAGCGCCGTGCCTTCGTCCAGCCCGTCGCCGACCTTCAGCTTGGCCACCGCCACCTTGAGCTTCTCGGCGAAGGCATCATAGACGCCGTCCTGCACATAGATCCGGTTGGCGCAGACACAGGTCTGGCCGTTGTTGCGGAACTTGCAGGCGATCGCGCCCTCGACGGCGGCATCCAGGTCGGCATCGTCGAACACGATGAAGGGTGCGTTGCCGCCCAGCTCCATCGAGCATTTCTTGACCTGGTCGGCGGCCTGCCTGAGCAGGATGCGCCCCACCTCGGTCGAGCCGGTAAAGGTGATCTTGCGCACCGTCGGGTTCTCGGAAAACTCCTTGCCGATCTCGGAGGACCGCGACGAGGTGACGACGCTGAACAGCCCCGCCGGCAGCCCGGCCCGCTCGGCCAGCACCGCCAGCGCCAGCGCCGACAGCGGCGTCTCGCCCGCCGGTTTGGCGACAAAGCCGCAGCCCGCCGCCAGCGCCGGCCCGGCCTTCCGCGTGATCATCGCGTTGGGGAAATTCCACGGCGTGATCGAGGCGGCAACCCCGATCGGCTGGCGAATGACCATCAACCGCTTGTCCGGCTGATGGCCCGGAATGGTCTCGCCATAGATGCGCTTGCCCTCTTCGGCGAACCACTCGATGAAACTGGCACCATAGGCGATTTCGCCCATCGCCTCGGCCAGCGGCTTGCCCATCTCGGCGGTCAGGATCGCGGCCAGGTCGGACTGGTTTTCCATCATCAGATCGAACCAGGCGCGCAGGATGTTGGCGCGCTCCTTCGCGGTTTTCGCCCGCCAGCCCTTCTGCGCGGCCTCGGCGCCCGCGATGGCGCGCGCGGTCTCGTCGCGGCCAAGGTCGGGCACCTCGCAGATCACGTCACCACGCGCCGGGTTGGTGACGGCAAAGGACTTGCCGCTGTCGGCCGCGATCCATTCACCCGCAACATAGGCGCGGGTGGCAAGAAGTGACGGGTCTTTGAGGATGGATGCAAGATCGGTTGCGTCGCGCGCCATTTTGGTCTCCCTTGTGTTCTGCGGTGGACCACCTAGGTCAAACCGCGAGCCGCCCCCTGGTTCTGCGCAAAGGACGTGCCCTGTGGATAACGATCTGGCCTATGCTAACGCCGATTTCATACCGGATGCCATGGCCTATCCGCCGCGCTGGGCCAAATCGGCAGAGGCATTCCGCCTGCGGCAGGGACCACGCGCACGGCTTGCCATCGCCTACGGCCCCGGACCGCGCCAGAAGCTCGATCTTTTCCTTCCGAAAACCGCGCCCGAAGGTCTGGTGATGTTCGTCCACGGCGGCTACTGGCGGCAGTTCCACCGGTCCGACTGGTCGCACATGGCCGCCGGCGCGTTGCAGCGGGGGCAGGCGGTGGCGGTACCCTCCTACACGCTGGCGCCCGAGGCGCGCATTTCCGACATCACCCGCCAGATCTCGGCGGCGCTGCGCCTGGCCGCGCGCCAGGTGGACGGGCCGATCGTGCTGGCGGGCCATTCCGCCGGCGGGCACCTGGTGGCCCGGATGAATTGCACCGACGTGCCTCTGCCCGATCCGCTGGTCGCGCGCATCCGCCGGATCGTTCCGATCTCGCCGGTGGGTGACCTGCGCCCGCTTCTCAAGACCCGGATGAACGAAGACCTGCGGCTCGACGAGGCCGAAGCAGAGGCCGAAAGCCCGACCCTGAACAAATCCCGGCGCAAGATCGAGACGTTGGTCTGGGTCGGGGCCGAGGAACGCCCGGCCTTTCTCGACCAGGCGAAATGGCTCGACGAAGCCTGGGACGAGGCGACCCGCCAGGTCGCCCCGGGTCGGCATCATTTCGACGTCATAGAAGACCTGGAAGACCCCGACAGCGCGCTGATGAAAGCGATGCTGCCGAAATCGGCCTGAGCCTCAGCGCGCGAAATCCTCGAGCGCCTCGTAGTCGATGTTCTCGAGCACGCCGACCATCAGATCGACATCGGCGCCACTGGCCTGGATCAGGATGCGATTGTCGACCAGCCCGGTCAGTTCGCCATCGTCGTTGACGAATTTCTGCCGCCCGACGCGTTCGAGCTTCATCCCCAGCATGGCGGCGTTCGACACCATCGCGCCCATCGCGGTGACCATCGGATTGTTTGCCATGATGGTGATCGTGAAGCTGTCCGCGCCGTCGGAATACTCGGCCTCGGCCCCCATGCCACCGCCCAGCATCGCCAGCCCGGTGTTCATCTCTTCGCTGACCTCGCGGGTCCAGCCTGCGGGCGCTTCGGGCAGAAAGGCGGTCAATTCCGCGGTTTTCATCGCCTGAAGCAGTTGCTTGGCGTAGTCCAGCTCCTCGATGGCATAGTCGATGTCGCCTTCTTCATAGGCGTCCATCGCCGAGGTCAGCGTGTCGGTCACCTCGTCGGCAAGAGCCGGATTCGACATGGAAACCAACGCCAGGGAAAACAGTGTCGCGCGAAACATGGGATACCTCCGATTGTGACTCGCGGCACCCTAGCAAGGAACCATCAGGCTGGCTATGGCGTCGCTCAGGCCTCGCCAAAACGCGCCTGCCAGGTCGGCAACAGATCCCCCGGCGCCGGACGTGCGGCATGGACGCCCCGCGCGATGGCGCGCGCAAGACAGGTCGCGGCGGCATGCCCGATCATCAGCGGATCGACCACCGGGTCGGCGATCTCGCGTGCGCTGGTCGCGGCGGCAAAGACCAGGTCTCCATCCATCGGCGTATGGCTGGGATGAATGGCCCGCGCCATGCCGTCATGCGCGGCGGTGGCCAGACGCGTGGCCTCGGCCTGGGTCAGTTTCGCGTCGGTCGCAACGATGGCGATGGTGGTGTTCTCGCCCATGTTGGCCTTGGTGCGCGGCTCTTCGCCCGGATCGAATCCGGTGACCGGCCCGCGCCCGCCGAACTCGCCGCCGAACTCCCAGGGCGCGGCCCAGAACCGCCCGTCCGGCCCGGTCACATGCCCGACCGCGTTGACCACCACCAGCGCACCGACCGTGATGCCACAGTCAAGCACCAGCGAGGCCGAGCCCAGCCCGCCCTTCAACCCCGCCGTGGTCGCGCCGGTGCCCGCGCCGACCGATCCCAGCGCGAATTCCTCGCCCGCATCCGCCAGCGCCGTGCGGCCCAGCGCCTTGTAGGGGTTCTCGTCCCAGTCCTTGTCGCCGCCGTTGATCAGATCGAACACGATCGCCCCCGGCACGATCGGCACCTTCTGCCCACCCACGTCAAAGCCCCGGCCCATGGCGCGCAACCCGTCGGCAACACCCGACGCGGCATCCAGCCCGAAGGCCGAACCGCCCGCCAGCACCAGCGCGTCGACCTGCTGCACGGTCTTGTCGGGCGCCAGGAGGTCGGTCTCGCGCGTCCCCGGCGCACCGCCCATCACATGCACCGCCGCGACGAACGGCGCATCGCCCAACAGAACCGTCGCCCCGGTCTTCACCGCCGCGTCCGACGCGTTGCCGACCCGCAGGCCGGCCACGTCGGTGATCAGGTTTCGCTTGCCCGGTTTCATGCTGACCGCCCCTTCATCTTGGCTGAAATACTCCGGGGGAGTGCGAGGGGGCTGGCCCCCTCGCCACTGCCCTCAGATACAGCGCCCGCCGTCGACTTCCATCACCACGCCCGTCACCATCGAGGCCTCGTCCGAGCACAGGAAACCGGCCGCGTTGCCCATGTCCTCGGGCGTGGAAAACCGCCCCAGCGGGATCGTCGACAGGAATTTCGCGCGCATCTGAGGCGTGTCCTCGCCCATGAAACTTGCCAGCAAAGGCGTCTCGCCCGCCACCGGCGCAATCGCGTTCACCCGGATGCCGAAGGGCGCCAGTTCCACCGCCATGGATTTTGTCGCGGTGATCATCCAGCCTTTCGAGGCATTGTACCAACTGAGGTTTGCGCGCGGGCTCAGCCCGGCGGTCGAGGCAACGTTGAGGATCGCACCCCCCTTCGCGGCCTTCATCGCAGGCACCAGCGCGCGGGCCGTCAGGTAAACCGACTTGGCGTTCACCCGAAACACCCGGTCGAACAGGTCTTCTGCCACCTCCTCCATCGGCATCGGCTTGTGGGTGATGCCAGCGTTGTTCACCAGGATATCGACCCGCCCGAAGGCCGCCAGCGCCGCTTCGGCCATCGTGCCGACCGACGCGCCGTCACCAACGTCGACCGCCTGCGCCATGCCGCCGATCTCGCGCGCGACCTCTTCGGCGGCGTCGCGGTTGATATCGGCCACCATCACGCGCGCGCGCTCGGCGGCGAACTTTCGCGCGATGCCTGCGCCAAAGCCCGAGCCGGCGCCGGTCACGATCGCCGTCTTGCCCTCTAGTCTCATCCTGTCCTCCGGTTCCGGCGCAAGATTGCGGGCATTCACGGCCGGGGGCAAGGGGCATCCCAGCGGATCGCCTCGAGCCCGGCAAAGCGGCGAAACCGCTGCAGTTCCGCCGTCAGCCTGTCGCCGCGCGCAGCGGGCCACGCCACCCCCGGCTCCTGCCAGAACCCGGCCACGACGAGCACACCCGCCTGCCGCTCGGCGCGCAACTCGATCCGCCCGACAAAGCGGTCGCCTTCCAAGAGCGGATAGACGTAGTAGCCGAACACCCGCTTTGCCTTCGGCACGAACATCTCGTTGCGATAGGCAAAGCCGAACAGCCGCTCCAACCGCGTCCGGTCGCGGACTGCCGGGTCGAACGGGTTGATCAGCCGCATCCGTGTGCCGGGCGAGGGCGCGGCCGCGATCCGCGCCGCGATGTCAGGCGGTGCCAGCGCCTCGGTCGTGCCGCCGCCCGCCGCCTCGACCTCGACCGGCCGCAGATCGGCGGCCTCGCTCCAGCGCCTGACCTCGGCGGGGGTGGCGGCCTGCCAGAACTGCATGATTTCCGAGCGCGTCGCCACGCCCAGCCGGTCGATCGCGCGCCCGCACAGCCAATCCACCTGCTCGCCCTCGGTTTTGCCGTGGTCGATGCCGTCCGCAAAGACACGCGTGCCAAGGTCGTAGAACTTCACGAACTTCTCGCGGTGCGACGTCGCCAGCGTGCCCGCATACCACATCTGATCGAGCGCCTTCTTGTGCGGCGGGCGCGCCCACATGTCGCGCGCGCCCTCGATCCTGGTGTCGAACGCGTGGGTCGAGAGCGGGCCTTCGGCCTCGATCCGGTCGCGGATGCGGTGGATCTCGTCCTGCGCCAGACCGGAATGATACCAACTGCCGCGCGCCACCCGCTCGCCCAGCACCCGGAACCGGCGCGACCAGAAGGGCAGCACCTCGGCGGGGATCAGCGAGGCGTCGTGGGTAAAATGCTCGAACAGATCGCGCGATTTCAGCAGTCGCCAGACCCGCTCCTCGCGGTAGCCCGTCGCCCGGCTCCACAGGATATGGTCCTGCGCGCGGGCGACGTTACGGATGGTGTCGATCTGCAAAAACCCCAGCGCGCGGATGATCTCGGCGGGGTCGCGCGGCCCGTCCGTGAGCAACATCTGCGCCAGCCACAGCCGGCGCGCGTCGCGGTTTCTGATCCTGAGCCGGGCCATGCGCAGACCTTGCCATGTCACCCGGCGCGGGGGAAGGTACGCAATCCCTCTTTCCCCGGCGTTGCCGCCGTCATAGGCTCGCCCCATGCTGCGTTTCGCCCTCAACCGCGCCCTGTCGCTCGGCCTGAGCCTTCTGGTCGCCTCGGTCGTGATTTTCGCGGTGATCGAGGTGATCCCCGGCGATCCTGCGGCCTTCATGCTGGGGCTGAATGCCCAGCCCGAGGCTGTCGAGGCGCTGCGCGATCAGCTTGGGCTGAACGGATCATTAATCAGTCGTTATCTCGGGTGGCTCGGCGGGATGCTGACCGGCGATTTCGGCGTGTCCTACACCTACAAGGTGCCGGTGAGCGAGCTGATCCTGCAACGGCTCTGGGTGTCGCTGCCGCTGGCGCTCTATGCACTGATCCTCTCCACCCTCATCGCGTTCCCGGTCGGCCTGATCGCCGCGGCGCGACGCGGAAGCGCCACCGATTACGGCATCATGGGGGCGACGCAACTTGGCATCGCGGTGCCGAACTTCTGGTTCGCCATGCTTCTGGTGCTGGTCTTCGCGGTCAACCTGCGCTGGTTCTCGGCGGGTGGGTTTCCGGGCTGGGATGCGGGCATCGGCCCGGCGCTCAAGGCGCTGACCCTGCCCGCCGTCGCGCTGGCGCTGCCGCAAGCCTCGATCCTTGCGCGCGTGATGCGCTCGGCCCTGATCGAGACGCTGGGGCAGGATTACATCCGCACCGCGCGCGCCAAGGGGCTGACGCGGCGCCAGGCGACCACCCGCCATGCGCTGAGAAACGCGATGATCCCGGTGCTGACGATCATCGGGCTTCAGTTCTCGTTCCTGCTGGCCGGCGCGATCATCATCGAGAACGTGTTCTATCTGCCCGGCCTCGGGCGGCTGATCTTTCAGGGCATCACCCAGCGTGACCTGATCGTGGTCGAAAGCCTGGTGATGATCCTGGTCTTCGCCGTGATCCTCGTGACCTTCTTGGTCGACATCGCCTATGCCGCCGTCGATCCGCGCCTGAGGCGGCGCGCATGAGGCTGCCTGCGCAACTGATCCTCGGCGGCGTGCTGACGGCGCTGTTTCTGGCCGCAGCCCTCATCAGCTTCGTCTGGACGCCGCATGACGTCGCCAGCCTGTCGATCCCCGACAAGCTGCAAGATCCTTCCGCAACCTACTGGCTGGGCACCGACCATTTCGGGCGCGACACGCTGTCGATGCTGATGGTGGGCGCGCGCACCTCGATTGCCGTCGCGCTGGTGGCGGTCGGGATCGGCATCGGCCTCGGCGTGCCGCTGGGCCTGTTGGCGGCGGCATATCGCGGCAGCCTGCTGGACGAGGTGGTGATGCGCGGCAACGACCTTATCTTCGCCTTTCCGGCGCTGGTCATCGCGATCCTGATCACCGCCGTGTTCGGCCCCTCGGCGCTGAACGCGATCCTTGCCATCGGCATCTTCAACATCCCGGTCTTTGCCCGCGTGACGCGCGGCGGCGCGCTGAGCCTGTGGACGCTCGATTATGTTCTGGCGGCGCGGGTCGCGGGCAAGGGGCGGTTTCGCATCAGCTATGAACACATCCTGCCCAACATCCTGAACCTGCTGATCGTGCAGGGCACCATCCAGTTTTCGCTGGGGATTCTGGCCGAAGCGGCGCTGAGCTATATCGGCCTTGGCGCGCAACCGCCGCTGCCTAGCTGGGGCCGGATGCTGGCCGATGCGCAGACCATGATCTACACCGACGCGCGCCTCGCGATCCTGCCGGGGCTGGCTATCGTGGCGATGGTGCTGGGACTGAACCTGATGGGCGACGGTTTGCGCGACGTGCTCGACCCGAGGGTCAGGAGGGCGCGGGGATGATCCGGCTCGACCGCCTTTCTGTCAGTGTGCATGGCCTGCCGATCCTGCGCGATGTCACGCTCGAGATCGCACCGGGCAAGGTCACCGGGCTGGTGGGCGAAAGCGGCTCTGGCAAGTCGATGACAGCGCTGGCGATGATGGGACTGTTGCCGCAGGGCTTCGTGACCAATGGCCATGCCTGGCTGGACGATCGCGACCTCACGACCCTGCCTGAGCGCGAGATGTGCCGACTGCGCGGCAACCGCGTCGGCATGATCTTCCAGGAGCCGATGACGGCGCTGAACCCGGTGCGCTGCATCGGCGATCAGGTGGCGGAAACGCTCATCATTCACGGCAAGGCCAACCGTGCCGACGCGATGGACATCGCCCGCCAACGGCTCGACCGCGTCGGCCTTCCCGATGACCGCTTCCCGCTCACCCGCTATCCGCACGAGCTGTCTGGCGGTCAGCGGCAACGGGTCTGCATCGCCATGGCGGTCGCCCTGAACCCCAAGCTTCTGATCGCGGATGAGCCGACCACGGCGCTCGACGTGACAACGCAGGCGCAGATTCTCGACCTTCTGAAAGGGTTGGTTGAGGAAGAGGGGATGAGCCTGCTTCTGATCACCCATGACCTAGCCGTGGTCGCGGACATGGCCGACCACGTCGCGGTCATGCAGGAGGGCGAGATCGTCGAGCAGGGGCCGACCGAGGTGCTGTTTCGCACCATGGCGCATCCCTACACACGCAAGCTGTTCGCCGCCTCGTCGCATCAGCCCGCTCGCGTGGCGCAGGCCGAGGATGTGCCGCTTTTGTCGGTCGAGGGTGCGGTGCGCGACTATCCGACCGCGCGCAAGGGCGTGTTCGGTCGTCCGGGCAGCTTTCGCGCGGTGGACGATGTGAGCTTTTCGGTCAATCGCGGCGAAAGCCTGGGGCTGGTGGGGGAGTCCGGCTGTGGCAAGTCCACCCTGACGCGCGCGATCCTGGGGCTGGATGCGCTGCAGGGCGGGTCGATCCGTCTGGACGGGCAGGAGATCCACGCCGGTCCGCATCCCGATGGCGCCATACGACGCCGTATGCAGGTGGTGTTTCAGGACCCCTACGGCAGCTTCAACCCGCGCTGGCGGGTCGAGCGGCTGGTGGCGGAACCGTTCCACCTGATGGACACCCGCCCACCTGACACGCGCGACCGGGTCGCGACGGCGCTGGGCGATGTCGGCCTGCCTCCCGAGGCGATGGAGCGCTATATCCACGAATTCTCAGGCGGCCAGCGCCAGCGCATCGCCATCGCCCGGGCCCTGATCACCAACCCCGACCTGATCATCCTCGACGAGGCGGTCTCGGCGCTCGACGTGTCGATCCGGGCGCAGATCCTCGACCTGCTGGCAAAGCTGCAACGTGAGCACGGGCTGGCCTATCTGTTCATCTCGCACGACCTGTCTGTGGTGCGCGCGATCACCGACCGGGTGATGGTGATGCAGGCGGGCAGGATCGTCGAGGAAGGTGCAACCGACAAGGTGTTCACCGATCCGCAACATGACTACACCCGCACCCTGATCGCCGCGACGCCGGTGATCCCGGCGGCCTGGCAAGGAGAGAGCGATGATTGACCTCTGGTATGACCCGACCAAGGGGTTCGTGAACGGCGCATGGCGCGACCCTGCGGGTGGTGGGCAATTGCCGATCGAAAACCCCTCGACCGGCGAGGTGATCGGCAGCATCGCGCGCGGCACCGCCACCGACATCGACGCCGCCGTCACCGCCGCGCAAGGCGCGCTGACAGGCGACTGGGGCCGGATGAGCGCGCTGGAGCGGGGCCGCATCCTGACCCGCATCGGCCAGTTGGTCCTGACCCGGATCGACGACCTTGCGCGGATCGAGGCGATGGACGTGGGCAAGCCGCTGACACAAGCCCGCGCCGACGCGGTGGCGCTGGCGCGCTACATGGAGTTCTACGGTGGCGCCGCCGACAAGGTGATGGGCGAGACCATTCCCTATCTCGAAGGTTACACCGTCTATACGCTGCGCGAGCCGCATGGCGTGACCGGCCATATCGTCCCGTGGAACTACCCGATGCAGATCATCGGGCGTTCGGTCGGGGCGGCACTGGCGATGGGCAATGCCTGCGTGTTGAAACCGGCGGAGGAAGCCTGCCTCACCGCGCTTGCCTTTGTCGCCTTGGCCGAGGAGGCGGGCTTGCCGCCCGGCGCGCTCAATGTCGTGCCGGGGTTGGGCGAGGAGGCCGGGGCGGCGCTGTCGGCGCATCCCGGCGTCAATCACATCAGCTTTACCGGCTCGGTCGGGGTCGGCGCGCTGGTGCAGAAGGCCGCCGCCGACAACGTGGTGCCGGTGACGCTGGAGCTTGGCGGCAAGTCGCCGCAGATCGTGTTCGAGGACGCCGACCTTGACGCGGCGCTGCCGTTCCTCGTCGGCGCCTGCATCCAGAACGCGGGCCAGACCTGTTCGGCGGCCTCGCGGGTGTTGATCCAGCGCGGCGTCTATGACGGGCTGATTGCGCGCATGGCCGACAGTTACAACGGCATGGTCTCCGCCCCCGCCAGCGCCGATGCCAACCTCGGCCCGCTGATCTCGGCCAGGCAGAAGGCGATTGTCGAGGGGTATCTCGCCAAGGGCGCGGACCTGCGCATCGCCGGGCAGGGCAGCATTGCCCCGGACGCGCCCGCCGGTGGCCACTACGTCCCGGCGACGCTGTTCGCCGATGTGCCGCCCGACCACCCGCTGGCGCAGCAAGAGATTTTCGGCCCGGTTCAGGTCGCCATCCCCTTCGATACCGAGGATGAGGCCGTCGCCATCGCCAACGGCACCGGCTTCGGCCTTGTCGCCAGTATCTGGACCGAGAACGGCGCGCGCCAGATGCGGCTGGCGAAACGCATCAAGGCCGGACAGGTGTTCATCAACAATTACGGCGCGGGCGGCGGCGTTGAATTGCCGTTCGGCGGCGTCGGCAAGTCAGGCCACGGCCGCGAAAAGGGGTTCGAGGCGCTTTACGGCTTCTCGACCCTCAAGACCGTCGCCGCGCGCCACGGCTGAGGCTAGAGAAGCTCGTCCAGCACCAGCGCCATGACCCCGGCGCTGTCGATCATGTCGTCGATCCCGATCCACTCGTCGGGCTGGTGTGCGAGGTCGAGGATGCCCGGCCCGTAGGCGATGCAGTTCTTCAGCCGCCCGATCCGGTCGATATGCTTCTGGTCATAGGTGCCCGGCGACACCACGTATTCGGGCCGCTGCCCCAGCACCTTCTCGATGGCCGCCGCGGTCGAGGTCACGACCGGCGCATCCTCGGCGGTCATGGTCGGGATCACCTCGTGCATGTCGCGGATTTCATAGACGAAACCCGGTCGCTCGGCCTTGACCCGCTCCATCAGCGCGGCGACCTCGGCCTTGACCTCGGAGATGTCCTCTTCGATCAGAAAGCGGCGGTCGATCACGATGCGGCAGCGGTCGGCAACGCAGGGTGCGGGAAAGCCGGTGTAGTCCTCGTCCGGCTCACGCTCGCCGCCGTGGATCGAGTTGATGTTGAGCGTCGATTGCTTCGCGCCCTCCGGCACCACCGGCATCTCGGTGCGTTTCGATGCCAAGAGCGGGTAGAGCGTGCGCTCCATTTCCTCCAGCACCGCGCCCATGTGCCGGATCGCGCTGTCGCCAAGGAACGGCATCGAGCCATGCGCGATGCGGCCCTGGGTCTCGATCTCGGCCCACCAGACGCCGCGATGGCCAAGGCAGATGCGATCCTTGTTGAGCGGCTCGGGGATGATGACATGCTGCACCCGGTCGGGGTCGAACCGGCCCTGTTCGGCCAGATAGGCCACCCCGCCATAGCCGCCCGATTCCTCGTCCGCCGTGGCGCTGATCTCGATGGCGCCCTTGAAATCGGGGCGGGCGGCAATGAACGCCTCGGCGGCGATCACCGACGTCGCCAAACCGCCTTTCATGTCGCAGGCGCCGCGGCCATAGATGCGCCCACCCTCGACCTCGCCGCCGAATGGATCGCGGGTCCAGCCGTGGCCGACCTCGACCACGTCGTGATGCGAGTTGAAATGCACGCAGTCGCCGGGCCGCGCCCCCTCGCGCCGGGCCACGAGGTTCCAGCGCGGATAACGGTCGCTGTCGCCGATCGCGCCGGTCGCACGGATCAACTCGACGGTGAACCCCGACGCCTCGAGACGCGCGCCCAGCCACTCGACCAGCGCGCGATAGTTCTGCCCGGGCGGGTTCAGCGTGGGAATGCGGATCAGGCCTTGCGTCAGCGCGATCAGGTCGTCGCGCCGGGCGGCGACTTCGGCGAGGATTGGCTTGGTGTGTCTGGTCATGAACCCAAGTTAGGTCCGAACGCGTCCGCGCACAACGTCAGTAGAACAGCGCCATGACCCCTTGCGACACGACCAGAAAGATCACCGTCATGATGCCGCCCGACCGCAGGAAATCGGCCACCCGGTAGCCGGCGGGCGCCATCAGCAGTGCGTTGACCTGGTGCGTGGGGATCAGGAACGAGTTCGACGTCGAGATCGCCACCGTCAGCGCGAAGATCGCCGGATCGCCCCCGGCCTCGCGCGCGATCGAGATGGCAAGCGGCACCAGCAGAACCGTGGCGCCGACGTTGGACATCACAAGCGTGAAGCCTGTTGCCAGCACCGCTACGCCCACCTGCAACGCCCAGATCGGCCAGCCATTCAAGAGCGACAGGACCTGGTGCGCGATCCAGTCGGCGGTGCCGGTGTGCTGCACCGCTAGGCCCAGCGGGATCAGCGAGGCCAGCAGAAACACGGTGTTCCAACTCACCGCGCGATAGGCCTCGTCCATCGACAGCACGCGCGTTGCGATCATGCCCACCGCGCCGACAAGCAGCGCCAGCGACAGGCGCAGGTCCGAGAACAGGATCAGCCCGAGCGCCACGAGGAAGAACAGAAGCGCCCAGCCCATCTTGCGCGGGCGCAGGTCTTCTTCGGGGAAGTCGGTGGTGATCACGACGAAATCGCGGTTCGATTTCATCAACGACAGCATTTCCCACGGGGTATGCACCACCAGCGTGTCGCCCGCCTGAAGCTTCTGGGCGCCTAGGACCACCGGCTTTCGCTCGGCGGTCTCGACCAGGCTCATCGTCTCTTCGCCGCGGTGGATCGCCAGCAGGCTCATGCCGTAGGTCAGGCGAAAGCGCAGCTCCGAAGGCGTCTTGCCGATGATCGAGGCGCCCGGTCTCACCACGATCTCGGCAACCCCGGCCTTGGTGGTGGCGAAATCCTCGGCGAACTCGTCGAGCCGCGGCAGCACGTTGATGTCGTAGATATCGCAGATTTCCTTGATCACCTTGTGCCGGCCCAGGATCGCCAACCGGCAGGGGGTCTGGATCGACTTGGTGGTGGACGGGTTCAATTCCTTGTCGCGTCCGTGTTTCGCGCCGATGATGTAAAGGTGGTGCGCGTTCATGATGTCGTCGATCTTGTGCCCCAGCAGGATGTTGCCCGCGGGCACGTCGACCTCGACCAGATCGGCCTTCAGGCCATAGGTGCTCTTGAGATACTCGCCCATCGTCTGGCCGGTCGTCGCGTCTTCTCCCTTCGAGCGCGACGGCAACACCCAACGCCCGAAGATCACGAAATAGAGGATGCCCGAGGTGATCAGCGCCAGCCCGATCGGCATCGGCGCGAACAGGCCGAAGGCCTTGATCCGCTCGTCCGGGGCCAGATCCTCGTTGGCGCCTGCGATCAGATCGTTGAGCAGGATCATCGGCGACGATCCGACCATCGTCATGGTGCCACCCAGGATGGCGGTGAAGCCCATCGGCATCAGCAGCCGCGACAGCGGCAGGCCCGTGCGCGCCGAGATTCTCGAAACCACCGGCAGGAACAGCGCCGCCGCCCCGACGTTCTGCATGAAAGACGAGATGAAACCGACGGTGCCCGAGATGATCGGCACGATCCGTTTCTCGCTGGTGCCGCCGATCTGCAGAATCCAGGCCGCGACCTTGTTCATGATCCCGGTCCGGTCCAGCCCCGCGCCGATGATCATCACGGCGATGATCGAGATCACGGCATTTGAACTGAAACCGGAAAACAGGTGGTTGATGTCCGCCAGGTTCTCGAGGCCGGGCATGTAGCTGAGAACGCCGATCAGAACCATCACCAGAACCGCGGCGAGGTCGACCCGCACGACCTCGCTCACGAACAGGAACACGGTGAAGGCAAGAATGCCCAGCACCACCATCATCTCAACTGTCAGTGTTACGGCTTCCACCCGGTCGGACTTTCCGTTGCACACCCCAAGTGCGGGCAATTGCGGTGCAGTATGGAGTGCGATTCTCGTGGCACCAAGGGAAACATTGACGCGTGCGAATATGTGCGTGCAAAAACCCCCAACGGCGCAGAATTGCATCTCCCCATCGCTTGAAAATCGCGCTACCCTCGACCAGATCAATGTTATTACCATTTACTTTGAGGATGACCGATGGCCGCGACACTCGATGCCCAGATCAAGGAAAGCCAAGCCCAGGTGACCGAGGCGCAATCCAAGATCGCCGAACTGACCAGCAGGATCGAGACCGCGCGCAGCAAGATGGAGGCCGGCGACGACATCGCCATCGACATAGAGAACGCCACGCTGGATGACGTGCACGCCCATACCAAGGTGATGAACGCCAATATCGCCGAGTTGATCATGGGGCTGGATGACGTGACGGCGGCGTTTTCCAAGGATTTCGACGAGATGCGCACCAAGACGGGGTGGGAAAGCTTCGTCGGCGTGTTCTCGCGCGCCAAGTCGGAAAGCATGCGCCAGGAGCGGATGCGCACCGCCTCGATCGACGACAAGTTGCAGGACCTGATCGCCAAGTCCGACGTGATCGTGAAGCTTCTGCAGGGTCAGCTCGACATGCTGAACGAGCAGAAAACCCGGGTCGAGGCGAACCTGACCGAGACGCTGGACGACCGCGAGGCGACGGTGGGCGGGCTCGAGGCCGTGCGCGCCGAGATCCGGGCAATGGACCCGAAGATCATCGAGCTCGAGAACAAGATTTCGGTCGAACAGGACGCCGCCGCGCGCACCAAGCTGGAAACCGAACTGGCCGCGATGAACGCCAAATACAACGAACTGGTGCAGCAGGAACAGGTCGATCTGGCCCGCTCGCAGACGCTCGAGCGCTATATCGAGAAGGGCAAGACCTGGGTCGACAGCCTGCAGAACCAGGCCGCGACGCAGATGGTCCTGATCAACAAGCTGCAAACCGACACCAAGCAGCGCGTGGTGCTCTATGACGCGCTGTCCAAGTCGCTCAAGACCGCGCAGCAGCAGGACGTGGCGCACCGGATCAACGAGATCGGCGTCGAGACCGACAAGGAAGCCCAGGCCGCGATGGCCTCGATCGGCACCGCGACCAACCAGAAGATGGCCGACATGATGGAAGCGCACGAAGACCACATGGTGTTCGCCCGCGAAGTGCTCGAGGCCAAGGCCCGCGCCGACGAACGCTTCGCGCGCCGCTTTGCCGAGATCGTCGAGAAGCACGACAAGAACCTTTACGGGGCGTAAGTGGCCGATACCCCCGACCTCACCCGTGACCACGTCGACCTCGAGGATACCCAGGTCACGCGTCGCTATTTCGCGACGTTTCAGGCGATCATCGGACACCTGGGCCGGGTGGCGGCGCAGTTCGAGGCCGAGGGCAGCCTTACCCGGACCGAGGTCGAGGTGCTGGGGCGCCACCTGATCGGGCTGGGCCTGACCTTTCGGGCGCTGGCCAACAAGTATCACATGGCCGGGCGCATCGACGGGCCGCTGCCGGGAAAACTGACCTTCGACCACACCGAAAGCGGCTTTCCGGTGCATGCCGAACTGATGCAGATGGCGTCGGACGCGGCGCAGGCGGGCAAGCACCTGAAGAACATGCCCGGGCCGGACGAGTTGAAGGCGCAGATGGTGCGCGAGATCGTCGGCAACCTCACGATCCCGACCCGGCTGCAATTCGCCATGAGCCAACGGCTCTACTACGAGGAGTTGGTGCGGGGCGATCTGTTCTGGCCGCAGATGCACCCGGACGCGGTCTGGCTGGGCAACCTTGCCGAGGGGCGCGAGCCGAGGCGGCGCTATCTTCTGCATTGGGCGGTCTACGATTCGCTGCAGAACATCCCGACGATCTACCTGATGGATGTCGAGGACACGGGGCGCACCGCCCTGCCCAAGGACCAGGAACGCTGGCCCGAGGTGCAGGCGCATCTGAGCGCGCAGGCGGTGGCCGGGCTGAAGCTGGTGACCATCGCCACCGGGTTCGACCGCGACTTCGACGACCTGCACCCGAAACGGCTGCGCCGGTTTCATGTCGGGCCGATGTATTCGCATTCCTACACCCGCCAGACCGGACCGCTGCGCGAAGTGCTCGAAGACGCCAAGGCGCCGCCGGGGCAGGACTGGGCGCTGGCCTGGACGGTGGAGGATCTGGTCAGCGAGCGGGTGGAGACGGAAAAGGCCGGGTGGTTTTCCAGCGTCGAGCGCGAGATTTTTGCGCTCGACCCGTTCGGTGGGAGGGGTGCCGATCTGGGCGCGACGCGGATGGAGCGGGCGATCATCCTGCCGCAGCGCCCGTTCCAGGTATTGGCCGAGCGGAACCCGCCGGGGTTCGGCGATGTGCGCAAGTTCGTGGTCAGCGACGGGGGGCGGGTGTTGTCGTATCGGTGAGGTTTCGCACCGGCTGGCGCCGGCGCGACCCGCCGGGGGCGCGGCCCCCCGGACCCCCCGGAGTATTTCAGCCAAGATGAAGAGGTTAAGTGATGTCGTTGCCGGCCGATCAGATGGAGCTTCGCGAAGAGGAGATCCGGGCGCAGTATGACGTGGCCGCCGGGATGCTGGAGGGGTTCGATCATACCCCCCGGATCGCGCGGCCCAAGGTGGCGGAGACGCCGGTGGAGCGCTCGCCGGGGATATCGCGCGGGCGGCGGTTTCGATCGACAACGCCGGGGCTGGTGACACGCTCGACGGCGCGCCCCGAAGGGGTTCGGCTGATCGAGCGGATCGAGGCGGCGGATGGTGGCGATCCGATCATTTCGCCCATCCAGGCGACGGTTCTGCATTCCCTGCGGCGGGCATTGGCGATCGCGCTGGCCGTGGCCAAGGGCTACGCCGAGCAGACCGGGCTGGTGGCGCTGAAGAAGCAGAACCTCAAAGCGGCCTTGCCCAGGGACCGGTCCGCGGAGTTCTCGGAACTTCTGGCGGGCGAAAGCCTGGTCGCGCTGTCGGTCTTTGCCAATGCCACCGCGTTCCTGCTGGCGCCGCACCTGAGCGGGGTCAGTGTCGAGGTCGGCCATGTCGAGGAGATCCTGACCGACAATGCCGGGCTGGCGCTGCATGGCGCGCTGTGGGAACTGGACCAGGAGATCGCCGCCTTTGCCGAGGACGAGCCCCGGCTGGTGGCGACCGTGATGGCCTATGCCGAGCAGTTGATGGAGAAGGTGGCGCTGCGCGCGCAGGGTGCGCCGCGCCTGGCCGGGTTCACTGGCGCGCATTACCGCATCGAGGCCGACGATTTCGTGATCTCGGGCTTCTCGCCCAGCCGCAAGTCGCGCGGCACCAAGCTGACGATGACGTTCAAGAAGCCGCACGAGGTGGTCGGCAACCACATCGCCAAATATCAGGCGATGAAGCTGTCGAAAATGCTGATGGCCTATGATTTCGAGCGCCGGCTGAACCCGTTTGCCGAGCTTGGCGGCTTCATATTCACCTTCATGGGCGACGGCATGCCGGGCACCGGCAAGACCACGCTGATCCAGATGATGGCCGGGCTGATCTCGGGCTATTGCGAGAACGCGGGCTATCCGTTCCGGTTTCAGAACCTGTCGACCGAGAGCATCGACAGCTATCAGGGCAAGTCGGCGCAGAACGCCAAGGCCTTCATCAACAACGTGATCGACCCCAACGTGATCGGGTTCGGCACCATCGACGATATCGACCAGTTGGCGGGCAAGCGTGGCGACCGGCAATCCTCGGCGGGCCAGCTTGAGATCACCGCCGTGCTGATGGAGAGCTTCGCCGGCGCCAATACCGTGGTGCGCGGCAACTGCACCTTCGGGATGTTCTCGAACTACCCCGAGAACGTCGACGACGCGCTGCGCCAGCGGGCGGGGGCGCGGTTTCTGGTCGACGGGCCGAAGACGCGCGACGACTACATCGACATCCTTGCGCTCTTGATGGGCAAGAACCATGCGATCCCGCTGGGCGATCACGACCTCTACGCCGCGCAGGAGATCAAGCGCGCCGTGGCCGAGAGCTTCGAGAGCCATTCGCGCCCGCAGGAAGACGGGCTGATCCGGGTTTATGAGCGGATCGCGAAGGACATCGGCAAGCTCGACACCATCGCCAAGCTGGGCACCTACCTCAAGGCCATCCAGGAGGCGGACCCGAAATTCACCGGCCGCGCGATCAAGAACATCACCGATGCGGTGAAGGTGCGGGCGATGGATTTCGAACTGCCGGACGAGTGGATGGAGGAACCGGACCTGTTCCTGTTCAAGCCCTATGACGAGAAAAAGGCGATGATCGAGGAGTTGCGCCAGCCGATCACCGTCGAGATGGTGATGCAGGAAATCAACCGCTACGCCGACAGCGAGTTCCGCTATGCCGAAAAGTCCGACGAGGCGGCGATTGCGCGCATGGTGCGCGAATTCGGGCTGACCGAGGAGGCCAAGCGGCGGTATCTGGAGGGGAAGGGCGCGTGATGAATTTCGCGGGGATCGGCCTGGCCAACACCTTCCTGCCGCTGGCGGGTCTGGTGGCGCTGGCGCTGATCCTGCCCATCTTTACGGTGCCGCGCGCGACACGCTCGCAGGGGCGGCTGGCGGTCGGGGTCGGGCTGGCCGCGGGGCTGACCTTCGTGGCGGCGCTGGGCCTATTCGCAGCACTTCACGCGCAGGCGGGCAATGCGCTGAGGCCCGGCACGGTGCTGCGCCCGGCGGCGATGTCGGCGCTTGCCTGGGGGCCGCTGCTGGCGCTGGCCTGGCTGGCGCGCGCGCAGGGGGTCGAGAAGCGGCGGGGCGAGGATATGGCGCGTGTCACGAGGGAGACCCAACCATGAAACGCCTCATCCAACGTGGCCTGATGTTCGGCAATCTGATCCGCGTCGACAGCCCGGCGCTGGTCGAGCGTTACAACCGCGCGCTGGAGCGGCTGATCGGCAAGCGCACCGGGCTTGACGATTTCCACATCGACATTTCCGGCTATTCCTACGAGATCGGCGAGGAGTTGGGCGATCACCTCTATCTCAACCCCAACGGTGTCAACCGGCAGTTCATCATCCTGACCACCGAGCAGCGCAAGGCGCCGCTGCTGAACGCGCAGTTCTCGACTTCGCGCGGCATTCTCAAGCAGTTCATCGAGGACAACGAGGCCAAGCTCTTTGCCCTCACCGCGCAGGACGCGGTGGCGGGCGAACTGGACAATTCGGTGTTCCAGGTGACGACCCCGGACAGGCTGTTCGATATTCGCAAGATCACCGTGATCGCGGACACGACGCACAGCCATGTCGCCAACGCCCGCAAGCTGGCCGACAGGATCGAGCGGTTCCAGACCGAGCCCGACGCCTGGTTCGACGATGTGCTGATCGCCGAGATGATCGAACTGGCGCGTGAAACCGGCGATGTCACCCGCAATCCGATCGACCTCGACCGGCCCAGCTATACCCAGGACAATTTCTGGACGGCGCATTTCGGCGGCATATACGTGTTCCGCGATGCCGAGCACCCGGCGGCGATCACGGCCCGGCCCAGGTCCGAGGTGGGCGAGATGCCGGTCGCGACCTTCGATCTGTCCCAGCGCAACCGCATCGCGAGCTTTCTCGAGCAAAACAAGTTGGTCGAGCCGATCATCAAGGCGCGCGGCGTCGACGGGGCCGCGATCCTGCGTCAGAAGATGGATTTCATCCTGGTCGACGCCGCCACCACCCAGGGCCTGCCGGTCGCCGGGTTCGATCCGCGCAGTCTGCACCGGCTGGCGCAGACGATGGGCGCGAAGCTGCCCGAGGAGTTTCTCAAGCTCAACGAACTGGTGCGCTGGGCGCTGAACGGCGGCAAGTGGCCGCGCATCGCCTCGGATTCGCCGGCCTATTTCTACACCCTGCGCGCCCGTCCCGATCATCCCGACCGCGACCTGATCAACCAGTTGCTCGCGGAACTGGCCCCTTTGGACGTGCGCCAGCTCTTCATCTGCCACAAACCCGCCTTCTACGCCGCCTACATGGGTTGGCCCGAGGCCAAGAAGGACTACGTCGCCGATTTCCTGCAACACGACTACATGGCCAACAAGGCCGGCGCCCGCGAGGCGCTGTTCGGCGGGCGTGAAACGGCGGTGAAGGATAGCCCCAGGCCGCCCGGCGATGATATCATCGCCCTTGTCGGCCCCTGGGGCGCGGTTCGGAGATAGGCATGGGTTTCATTCGTCTGATCATTTTCGGCTTTTTGCTGCTCAGCGTGATCTACGTCGCGATCTCGATCTATTCCCGCTCGATCCGGCGCGAAAAGCTCGAGGACCGCTGGGCCGAGGAACACCCCGGCGACATGGAAAGCCCAGAGCGCGATGCCTATATCGAAACAGGCATGACCGAATACCAGAACTCGATCCGCCCGAAACTGGTCCTGCTCGTCTATATCATACCGACCATCGCGGTCGGTCTCATCCTGTATCTGACCAACGCCAATTGAGGGCCTCATGCGCACCGCGAAAAACGTCATCCTCGGTCTTGTCGCCTTCGTCATTCTGGCCCTGTTCCACTACGTCCTGCCGCAACACGATGTCGCCCGGATCACCGGGACCGAGATCATCCGCATGGATTTCAGCCGCGTGAACCGCCTGTTTTTCGCGCAGAAGGATTCAGGCAACGTCGAACTGACCACCCGCGACGTGCGCCTGATCAACACGGTGCGAAAAAAGACCTTCCTGCTGGGCTTCATCCAGCGCAAAAAGGAAGGCGTGATGGTCTACCGCAACGAGGATACCGGCTGGATCTGGCCGCCCTATTTCAAGTTCGACTCCGCCGACCTCCAGGCCGAGGCGCTGGCCAATCTCTCAAGCCCGGATAACGAACAATGGGTGGTCATCACCCACTACGGCTGGCGCAACCGCTTCTTCACCATCTACCCCAACGCGGTGGCGATCCGGCCGGTCGCGGGGCCGGACGTGACCGTCATCCCGTGGTTCAACATCTTCTTCTTCGTCTTCCTGGGCGTCGCGGTGCTGTTCGTCCGGGCGATGTGGCTGCAGTTTCGCGAACGCACCGTCGACCCGGCGCTGGAAGACACCCGCGACGCCTGGGAAAAGGTCGATGCCTATGCCGACGAAAAACGCGGTCGCCTGTCGCGCTGGTTCGGCACCTGGCGCGGGAAATAGCCGGCCCGGTGCCGGTTTCGTTCTTCACCTTGGCCAAATACTCCGGGGGTGACGTTCAGATTGCACGGCAATCTGAACGGAGGGGGCAGCGCCCCCTCGCCACGATCGCCCGCCGCCCCGGCGGGTGAAAAAACTTGCACCCCAGACCCAAGCCGCGTTTGATTGCGCCAACCCGAAACCCGGGACGACAGGAGGACGACCCATGAAACATCTGCTCAACGCAGCCGCCATTCTGGCCCTTTCCGCCGGCACGGCCTTTGCCCAGCAGGACACCCTCACCCTCGGAATGGTGCTCGAGCCGCCCAACCTCGATCCGACCGGCGGCGCCGCGGCCGCCATCGACGAGGTGGTCTATGCCAACATCTTCGAAGGCCTCACCCGTTTCGGCCCCGATGGCGCGGTCAAGCCCGCACTGGCCGAAAGCTGGGAGGTGAGCGAGGATGGAACCGTCTACACCTTCCACCTGCATGACGGCGTGAAGTTCCACGACGGCACCGACATGACCGCCGAGGACGTGGTGTTCACCCTCGACCGGGCGCGGGCCGAAGATTCGACCAACGCGCAAAAGGCGCTGTTTGCCGGGATCGATAGCGTCGAGGCGGTGGACGCAACCACCGTCAAGGTGACGCTCGCCGCGCCCAACGGCAATTTCCCCTTCAACATGGCCTGGGGCGACGCGGTGATCGTGGCGCCGGAATCCATCGACAACGCCGCCACAGCGCCGGTCGGCACCGGTCCTTTCACCTTCACCGAATGGGTGCAGGGCGATCATGTGACGATCACCCGCAACCCGGACTACTGGGGCGAGGCGCCGGCACTGGCCAGCGCGACCTTCAAGTTCATCTCCGACCCCAACGCCGCTTTCGCCGCGATGATGGCCGGCGATGTCGACGCCTTCCCGAACTTCCCCGCGCCCGAAACCCTCAGCCAGTTCGAGGGCGACCCGCGCTTTCGCGTCATTGTCGGCTCGACCGAGGGCGAGACGATCCTTGCGATGAACAACAAGCAGCCGCCGCTCGACAACGTCCTGGTGCGTGAGGCGATTGCCCACGCGATCAACCGCCAGGAACTGATCGACGGCGCCATGTTCGGCTTTGGCACCCCCATCGGCACCCATTTCGCGCCTCATAACCCCGATTACGTCGATCTGACCGGCATGTCGGACTACGACCCCGAGAAATCCCGCGCGCTGCTGGCCGAAGCGGGGGTCGAGGACCTGACCCTGCGGCTGATGCTGCCACCTCCGTCCTACGCCCGGCGCGGCGGCGAGATCATTGCGGCGCAACTGCGAGAGGTCGGGATCGAGACCGAGATCACCAACATGGAATGGGCGCAGTGGCTGGAACAGGTGTTCGGCGGCAAGGATTTCGACCTGACCATCGTCAGCCATACCGAGCCCGCCGACATCAACATCTATGCAAGGCCGGACTACTACTTCCAGTATGACAACCCGGACTTCCAGGCCCTGATCGAGGAGCTGTCGGTGACCTCCGACCCGGCCAGGCGCGCCGAACTGAACAAGGAGGCGCAGGAAACGATCGCCGCCGACTACGTCAACGGCTACCTGTTCCAGCTCGCCAAGACCGGCGTGGCCAACGCCAAGATCATGGGGCTTTGGGAAAACGCGCCGACCCAGGCGAATGACCTGACGGGGGTTTACTGGGCTGAGTGATCGGGGTTTTGTGAAAGAATGGGGGCGCCGGCGGGTCCGGCGCCCTTTTGCGTGGCGGTGGTTGGTTGGGGTCGGTTTGGTGGAAAGTCGTATAGGTTTTTTTGGCAACACTTCGTTTTAGTCTGTGAAGTATTTCTCCCGGGTGCGCTGTAAAAGCAGTCCGAGCCTGCTTGAAATCTTTTGCCCATTTTCCACTTCCGCCTTACAGTACTCGCGCAACAACCCGCAAAGGGGAAGAATAACTCTCGCTGCTTCCTGTATGCAAAGCTCCAGAGTGTTCCGTTGTTTGAATGGTCCACTGCGTATTGCTTTGCTGCCATCACGTTTCAGTTCAAAACCACCGGGCGACGGATGGCTTCCCAGTGTGGAAAGCGCTTTGTAATTTTGCTCTCTTCTTCGCATCTCAAAACCATCCCGATTATCTAAGTATTTGCGAATCTCAATGGGGCGGTATTTAACCGGGGTGTTTTTGGGGTCCGTCGACAGCCATTCCTCGGGGCGTCCGGGCTCATCCATTAGATAGCCTAATAGAAATTGAGTTTCGAGGAGGTCGCGGGCATACATCGCGCATCCAGTATAGTTGCCGGACATCGCGCTGCGCACGCAGTAGGATGAAGCATCGAAGGTTCGTAGGAACAACCCCATAAGCGCAACATGCCGGTCACCAGAAGGTCCAGCTCGTCGAGCTGTCTCAACGCAATCCATATATGCTTCGATCAGTTGAAGGTGATCCCGCAGATAAGGTTCCGATGCTATGACTTCCGTGGCCCACGTTCTCAGTTCATCTTCCGCGGCCCAGAGGCGCTTAAGGTTGCTCGGCACAACGTCAATCATTTTGGACAACCAATATTCCAATCTGGCGCGCTTATGGGTCAAACTGCTAACACAGAAATGACGACACAAGAGCGCCGAGAGTTTCTGTCAATCTTCCGCATCAAGGATAGTAGTAGCTTGATCAGGTCGAACCCGCAAAAAATTGAAATGCGAGAATATCCTCCCTACTCCCCGAACGGTATCCAAGTCGTCTTGACCTCGGTCGCGTGCTGCAGGAACTCCCGCCCTTCACTCTCCGCACCAAACCAGTCCCGCGCCAGCCCATTATTCACCCAGGTTCGTTTCAGGTTGCCCGCGCTCTCGGCCTCGATCATCGCGGACAGGTCCGCGCCCGACTGGCTCCAGATCGCGTCGACGTCGAGGTGGCCGGCCAGTGCCTTGGCGAAGTCGTCATGCGGGCCGGTCAGGATGTTGACCACGCCCGCCGGCACGTCCGAGGTCTCGAGCACCTGGTAGAAGTCCGTGGCGGCCAGCGGGAAGGGGTGCGAGGCGGCCAGCACCACGCGGTTGCCCATCGCGATTGCCGGTGCCATCAGCGACACGAGGCCCAGCAGCGGCGCCTCGTCCGGGCAGAACGCGCCGATCACGCCGACCGGTTCGTTCATCGCCAGCGCGGTTCCGCGCAGCGGCACGGGCTTGGCCGCGCCGTCGTATTTGTCGGCCCAGGCGGCGTAGGTGAACAGCCGGTCGATGCTGGCCGCGACCTCGCGCGCGCCGTGCCGCCCGCCCATCATCGCGTCGATCCGGGCGGCGAATTCATCCGCCCGCGCCGAAAGGTTTTCGCCGATATAGAACAGGATCTGCGCGCGCAGATGAGCCGTGGCGCGCGCCCAACCGGAAGCCGCCCGCGCCGCCTCGACCGCGTTCCTCACGTCCTTGCGGTTGGCGATCCCGGCGTGGCCCAGAAGCTTGCCGGACTTCGCCCAGACCGCGCGGGAATAGCCGCCGTCGGGCCGCGCCTGCTTGCCGCCGATGAACAGCTTGGCGGTGCGGTCGAGGTCGGGGCCGGTGGCGCTGGCCGGGGCCGGGAAGGGGGCGATGGGCTTCAGCGCCCTGGCCTTGCGCACGGGCCGGGTGTAGGCCAGCAGCCCCTCCCACCCGCCTTCGCGCCCGAAGCCGCTCTCGCGCACGCCGCCGAAACCGGCCGCCGCGTCGAACATGTTGGTGCCGTTCACCCAGACCACGCCCGCCGCCAGTTTTGGCGCCACATCCAGCGCAAGGTTGATGTTTTCGCTCCAGACGCTCGCCGCGAGGCCATAGCGGGTGTTGTTGGCCAGTTCGACCGCCTCGGCGGGGGTGCGGAAGGTGGTCGAGACCAGCACGGGCCCGAAAATCTCCTCCTGCATCAGCCGCGCCGCCGGGTCGAGCCCGGTGATCAGCGTCGGCGGGTAGTAGCTGCCCTGGTCGGGCAGTTTGCAGGGCGCGTGATAGACCTCACCGTCCTTGCCGCCCTCGGCCACCATGCGGGTGATCGTCTCAAGCTGCACCGGATCGACGATGGCGCCGATGTCGATGGACTTGTCCAAGGGATCGCCCATCCGCAGCGTCGCCATGCGCGCCTTGAGCTTGGTGTGGAACCGGTCGGCGATGCTTTCCTGCACGATCAGGCGCGACCCGGCGCAGCAGACCTGCCCCTGATTGAACCAGATCGCGTCCACCAGCCCCTCGATGGCGCTGTCGATATCAGCGTCGTCGAACACGATGTAGGGCGACTTGCCGCCCAACTCCAACGTCAGTGACTTGCCCGACCCGGCGGTCGCGCGGCGGATGATCCGGCCGACTTCGGTGGACCCCGTGAAGGCGATCTTGTCGACCTCGGAGGCGACCAGCGCCGCGCCGGTCGAACCTTCGCCGGTGACGAAATTGACCACCCCCGGCGGCAGCCCCGCCTCGGAGCAGATCTCGGCAAACACCATGGCCGACAGCGAGGTGTATTCCGCCGGTTTCAGGACCACCGTGTTGCCCATCGCGATGGCGGGTGCGATCTTCCACGACAGCATGAGCAGCGGGAAGTTCCACGGGATGATCTGGCCGCAGACGCCCAGCGCCTCGCGGTCCGGCAATTCGGAGCCCATCAGTTGCGCCATGCCGGCGTGATAGTAGAAATGCCGCGCCACCAGCGGCACGTCGATGTCGCGGCTTTCGCGGATCGGCTTGCCGTTGTCCAGCGTCTCGATCACCGCCAGCAAGCGGCTGTGTTTCTGCACCAGCCGGGCGATGGCATAGAGATAGCGCGCGCGCTGATGCCCGGTGAGTTTCGCCCAGCTCGGCTGCGCCTTGCGCGCAGCGGCGACGGCGACGTTCACCTCGTCCGGGGTCGAGCGCGTCAGCCCCGCCAGCCGCTCGCCGGTGGCCGGGTTGGACAGCACCATGTCCTCGCGCAGCGGCCCCCATTTGCCGCCCACGTAGTTGCCCGCGATGCCGCCCCGCGCCGCGATCCAGGCCATCGCCTCGGCGGCGCTTTCCGGGGCGGGTCCGTAGTCCATGCTGTCGAAGATTTCCTTGACGGTCATTCTTTCACCCCATCGCGTGGCGGTAGCTGGCCGAGTAATGCCCGGTCACATGGTGTTCCAACTGGCGCTCGATGTCGCCCAGAAGGCTCGACGCGCCGAAGCGGAACAGGTGCGGCGACAGCCAGGCGTCGCCCAACTCGTCCTTGAGCAGCGACAGGTAGATCAGCGAATCCTTGGCCTTCGAGATCCCGCCCGCGGGTTTGTAGCCGACGCGATACCCCGTGCGCTCGTGATAGTCGCGGATCGCGCGCATCATCACGAGGCTGACGGGCAGGGTGGCGTTCACGCTTTCCTTGCCGGTCGAGGTCTTGATGAAATCCGCCCCCGCCATCATCGCCACCAGCGAGGCGCGCGCGACGTTGCGCAAGGAACCTAGCTCGCCCGTGGCCAGGATCGCCTTCATATGCGCGTCGCCGCATTCGGCCCGCATCTCGCGCACCTCGTCGAAGAGCGCCTGCCAGTCGCCGGTCAGCACGTGGCGGCGGGAAATCACGATGTCGATCTCGCTGGCCCCGGCGCGCACGCTTTCGCCGATCTCGGCCAGCCGCAGCTTGTAGGGGCTGAGGCCCGCCGGAAACCCGGTCGAAACCGCGGCCACCGGGATGCCGGTGCCTTTCAGCGCCGCCACCGCGGTCGGCACCATTTCGTGATAGACGCAGACCGCGCCGGTTGTGATGCCTTCGACCCCGAGGGCGGCCAGGATATCCTCGCGCACCGGTTGGCGGGCCTTGGCACACAGCCGCCGCACCCGGCCCGGCGTATCGTCGCCCGCCAGCGTGGTCAGGTCGATCATGGTGATCGCCTTCAAGAGCCACGCCGCCTGATGCTCTTTCTTGAGCGACCGCCGCGTGCCGATCGTCGCCGCCCGGCGTTCGATCGCCGAGGTGTTGGCCTGCGCCGCGCGCACCCAATCCATGTCCAGCGCCATACCGGGGTTGCGCGCCTCGGTCGTCTGCGGCAGTTGCGCCGTCCCCGTGCCGGTCTGCGCCGTCGCCTCGCGTTCGGTCTGCACCTCGTCCTCCCAGGGCCTTTGCGGTCGGGAAGAAAGTCGCACGGGCCGGGTGGAATGGCAAGATTTACCGGGCGGTCAAAACCGGCCCCCGGATGCGCCGGGCGATCCGCGCGGAGAATCGCCACGGCGCGCGGCGCGGGCCAAGATCTGGGGGGTTGCGCAACGATGATGCGCGACCGGTCAATTTTCGCGGAGGGCCGGTCGGCGTGGTTGGTCAGGGCCGCCTCCAAACTCCCTAATTCGTTGAAACAAAACCGCTTTGAACGGGTGCCGCGTTGGGCCGGCTTTCCGTTGGGGAAGGAGTTGTGGAGAATCTGACCTTAAGGCTAGACTAAACCTATCCGCGTGCGCGGGCCGGGTGAGTCTTTCGGCCCGAAATAGGTATGTCCAACGCGCGCGTGACGTTGAACAGAGAGGAGTCACAATAATGAAAATCACCATGAGAGCGGCCCTGCTGGCCTCGGCTGTCGCCTTTGCCAGCCCGGCCCTTGCCGCCGGCACCGGCCCGAACGGCGAGCCGCTGGCCGACGATCAGACCTTCACCTACCGCGTGCTCGACGAGCACAGCTCGGTCGACCCGCAGATCGTCGAGGACGTGTCCGGCTCCGAAATCGTGCGTGACCTGTTCGAAGGTCTCTACAACCAGGATGCCGATGGCAACCTCGTGCCGGGCGTGGCCCTGTCGCACGAGCTTTCCGAAGACCGGATGACCTATACCTTCAAGCTGCGCCCCGAGGCCAAGTGGTCCGATGGCACCCCGGTGACGGCGGGCGATTTCGTCTATGGCTGGCAGCGTCTGGCCGACCCGGAAACCGCTTCGCCCTACCAGTGGTTCGTTTCGGTGATGAATCTGAAGAACGCCGAGGCGATCACGGCCGGCGAGATGGGCGTCGAGGAACTGGGCGTGAAGGCGATCGACGATCACACGCTCGAGGTCACGCTGGAAAGCCCGATGACCTACTTCCCGCTGACCACCACCCACGCCTCGACCTTCCCCAGCCCGAAATGGGTGATCGACGAGCATGGTGCGGACTGGACCAAGCCCGAGAATATCGTGGTGAACGGCGCCTACATCCTGACCGAACACGTGCCGCAGGAACGCTCGGTGCGCGAGCGCAACGAGATGTATTGGGACAACGAAGGCACCATCATCGACAAGGTGACGGCGCTGGTCATCAACGACGAGAACGTGGCGCTGACCCGCTACCTCGCCGGTGAGCTTGACCGCACCGAAGTGCCGGCCGGCCAGTATCCCTCGCTGAAAGAGCAATACCCGGACCAGGCGCTGAGCTTCCCGCGCCTGTGCAACTACTACTTCAACTTCAACCTGTCCGACATGGGGCCGGAAGCGACGCAGGATGTGCGCGTCCGTCAGGCGCTGTCGCTTGCGGTGAACCGCGACATCATCGTCGAGAACGTGCTTCAGGGCGGCCAGTTCCCGGCCTACACCTTCACCCCGGCGGCAACGGCCAACTTCGAGGTGCCGGAGATCGAATACGCCAACTGGACCCAGGCCGAGCGTGATGCCCGGGCCAAGGAACTGCTGGCCGAGGCCGGCTATGGCCCGGACAACCCGCTGGAGCTGACCTACCTCTACAACACCTCCGAGGCGCACAAGAAGATCGCCATCGCGGTGTCGCAGATGTGGAAGCAGACCCTCGGCGTGAACGTGACGCTGGAAAACCAGGAGTGGAAGACCTTCCTCGAGACCCGCGGCAACCACGACTTCGAGATCGCGCGCGGCGCCTGGTGCGGCGACTACAACGAGGCGTCGACCTTCCTCGACCTCGTGCAGACCGAGTCGGGCTACAACGACGCGGCCTATTCCAACGCCGAAGTCGACCAGCTTCTGAAAGAAGCCAAGGCGATGGACGATCCGCAGCCCAACTACACCCGGGTGGAAGAGATCCTGTCCGAGGAAATGCCGGTCATCCCGATCTATCACTATGCCGGCGTCTACATGATGGTGCCGGAAATCTCGGGCTCCTGGCCGGTGCAGAACGTCGAACAGAACTGGTATTCGAAAGACCTTTACAAAGTCGCCGAATGACGTTTTGACGCAAACGAGGGACGCCGCGGGCAAGGCTCGCGGCGTCCCGATTGTCTTGTCGGGGTTCGCCCATGCTCAGCTTCATCATCCGACGCATGGCGGTGGCCATCCCAACGCTTCTGGTGCTGGTGGTCGCGTCGTTCTACCTGATGCAATTCGCGCCGGGTGGGCCGTTCACCTCCGAACGCCCGCTGCCGCAGCAGGTGCTGGACAACATCGAGGCGAAATACGGCCTCGACCAGCCGACCTGGAAGCAGCTTCTGGATTATGTCGGCGGCATCGTCACCCAGTTCGATTTCGGCCCGTCCTATAAATACAAGGACCGGACCGTCAACGACATCATCGCCCAGGGCTTTCCGGTGACACTGACCTACGGCACGATCTCCTTCGTTCTGGCCATCCTCGTCGGCGGCGCGCTGGGCATCGCGGCGGCGATCCGGCAGAACTCGTGGCTCGACTATTTCGCGGTCGGCATCACCATCGGCGCGCAGGTGCTGCCGAACTTCGTGATGGCCCCGATCCTGATCCTGGTGTTCTCGCTGTGGCTGGGCTGGCTGCCTGGCGGCGGCTGGAACGGCGGCCAGTGGGATCATGTCATCATGCCGGTGATCGCGCTGTCGACCTCCTACATGGCCTCGATCGCGCGCCTCACGCGCTCGTCGATGCTCGAGGTGCTGCGCTCGAATTTCATCCGCACCGCCCGCGCCAAGGGCCTGCCCGACCGCACCATCATCTGGCGCCACGCGCTCAAGCCGACGCTGTTGCCGGTGGTGTCCTACCTCGGCCCGGCCTTCGTCGGCATGGTCACGGGGTCGTTCATCATCGACACGATCTTCTCGACCGGGGGCGTCGGCTATTTCTACGTCAACGCCGCCTTCAACCGCGACTACGCGGTGATGATGGGGCTGACGATCCTGCTCGGGTCGATGACGATCCTGTTCAACATGGTGGTCGATATCCTCTATGCGTGGATCGACCCCAAGATCCGGCTCTGAGGGGGCACGCGCATGTCACTTGCCAACCTGAACCCGCAGCAGCCCAAGACCGCCGAGATGGCTGAGCACATGGCCGAGGTGAAGGGCCGTTCGCTCTGGGCCGACGCCCGGGTGCGGTTCGTGCGCAACAAGGCGGCCATGGTCAGCCTCGTGGTGCTGATCCTGGTGTTTCTGTTCGCCTTCTTCGGCCACCTTCTGACGCCCTACGACAACGAGACGATCGACTGGAACGTGCTTGGCAACGTCGCCAAGGTCGGCCAGCCGTCGTTCGAGAACCGGCATTATTTCGGCTTCGACGACAGCGGCCGCGATCTCTATTCGCGTGTCGTGCAGGGCACCCAGATCAGCCTGATGGTCGGCATCGTCGGTGCCATGATCGCGGTGATCGTCGGCACCATCTACGGCGCGGTGGCCGGGTTCGTGGGCGGGCGGATCGACAACGCGATGATGCGCTTTGTCGATATCGCCATGTCGATCCCCTACATGTTCGTGTTGATCCTGCTTCTGGTGGTGTTCGGCCGCTCGATCGGGATGCTGTTCGTCGGCATCGGGCTGACCGCCTGGCTCGACATGAGCCGGATCGTGCGCGGCCAGACCCTGTCGATCAAGAACAAGGAATTCATCGAGGCCGCCGTCGCCACCGGCGTGCGCACGCCCACCATCATCCGCCGCCACATCGTGCCCAACCTGCTGGGCGTCGTCGTGGTCTATGCCACGCTGCTGGTGCCGCAGATGATCCTGACGGAAAGTTTCATTTCCTTCCTCGGCCTCGGCGTGCAGGAACCGCTGACCTCGTGGGGGGCGCTGATCTCGCAGGGCACCAGCACGATGAACTATGGCACCCTGTGGCAGTTGTTCTTCCCGCTGGCCTTCTTCGTGGTCACGATTTTCGCCTTTTTCTTCATCGGTGACGGGCTGCGCGACGCGCTCGATCCGAAGGACCGCTAGGAGAGCATGATGGCGCTTTTGGAAGTCCGCGACCTGACCGTCACCTTCGACACGCCCGACGGCACCGTCACGGCGGTGGACGGCATCAATTTCGACCTCAACCGGGGCGAGACCCTGGGCATCGTCGGCGAAAGCGGCTCGGGCAAAAGCCAGCTCGTGTTCGGCATCACCGGGCTTCTGGCCAGCAACGGGCGCGCGACCGGCTCCGCCAAGCTCGAGGGGCAGGAGATCGTGAACCTGCCCACCTCGAAACTCAACCGTATCCGGGCCGAGAAGATCGCGATGATCTTCCAGGACCCGATGACCTCGCTCAACCCCTACCTTCGCGTCTCCGACCAGATGGCCGAGGTGCTGGTGCATCACCGTGGCATCTCCAAGCGCGCCGCCGTGGCCGAGAGCGTGCGCCTGCTCGACGCCGTGCGCATTCCCGAGGCGAAAAGCCGGGTGACGATGTATCCGCACGAGTTTTCTGGCGGGATGCGCCAGCGGGTGATGATCGCGATGAGCCTCTTGTGCCAGCCCGACATCCTGATCGCGGACGAGCCCACCACCGCGCTCGACGTGACGGTGCAGGCGCAGATCATGCGGGTGTTGGCCGATCTGCAGGACGAGTTCGGCATGGCCATCATCCTGATCACCCATGACCTCGGCGTCGTCGCCGGCACCTGCGAGGAAACGCTGGTGATGTATGGCGGGCAGGTGATGGAGAACGGCAATACCGAGGCGATCTTCGAGCGCCCGACCCACCCCTACACGATGGGCCTGATGAAGGCGGTGCCGCGTCTCGACAAGGAAACCGAGATGCTGGAGACTATCCCCGGCAATCCGCCCAACATGATGGACATGCCCAAGGGCTGCCCCTTCGTGCCGCGCTGCGATTTCGCCGACGAGACCTGCTGGAAGGTGCGCCCGCCGCTTGAAATCGCACCCGGATTCGAGACCCGCAGACGCGCTTGCCACCGCACGCTGGAGGAACTGGAAGTATGACCGCCCCGATCCTCACGGTAACCGACCTCAAGGTCTGGTTCGATGTCAGGAAACCCGGCGCCATGCCCTGGGTCAAACCGCGCAGCCTCAAGGCCGTCGATGGCGTCAGCTTCGAGTTGTCGGCGGGCGAGACGCTGGGCATCGTCGGCGAGTCCGGCTGCGGCAAGTCCACCCTGGCGCGCGCCGTGATGCAGATGGTTCCGATCGAGGATGGCCGCGTGGTCTGGCTGGGCGACGACCTGACCGGGCTGGACACGCGCCAGATGCGCAAGCACCGCAGCCAGATGCAGATGATCTTTCAGGACCCGCTGGCCTCGCTCAACCCGCGCATGACCATCGGGCAGATCGTGGCCGAGCCGCTCAAGACGCATTTCCCCAACCTTTCCGCAAGCGAGATCAAGGCAAAGGTGCGCGAAGTGCTCGACCGGGTCGGCATCCTGCCCAACCTCGTCAACCGCTATCCGCACGAGTTTTCCGGCGGTCAGTGCCAGCGCATCGGCATCGCCCGCGCGCTGGTGGTCAACCCGCAGCTCATCATCTGCGACGAGCCGGTGTCGGCGCTCGACGTGTCGATCCAGGCGCAGGTGGTCAACCTGTTGATGAAACTGCAGAAAGACACCGGCGTTTCGCTGATCTTCATCGCCCATGACCTGAGCGTTGTGAAGCATATCTCGGACCGGGTGATGGTGCTCTACCTCGGTAACGTGATGGAAATTGCGACCTCGAAACAGCTCTACGCCAACCCCAAGCACCCCTATACCGAGGCGCTGATTTCAGCGGTGCCGATCCCCGACCCCAAGCTTGAGAAGGCCAAGGAGGTCATGCTGCTGGACATGGACCTTCCGTCACCGCTCGACCCGCCGTCGGGCTGCGTCTTTCGCACCCGCTGCCCGCTGGCCCAGCCGGTCTGCGCCGAGGTCAAGCCGCCGCTCGAGGACAAGGGCGAGGGGCAACTGGTCGCCTGCCATTTCCGCTGACGCGGGCACTCTTTCCTAGAGTTTGACGATCTGCTTGCCCCGGTTGCCGCCCTTCAACATCGCCATGAAGGCCGCCGGCGCGTTTTCCAGCCCTTCGGCCACGTCTTCGAGATACTTGACGGTGCCATCCGCCACCAGCGGCGCGACTTCGCCCAGGAACGTCGGAAACCGGTCCCAGTGGTCCGAGATGATGAAGCCCCTGATCGCCAGCCGTTTCACCAGCACGGTCCGCCACAGGCGGGGCAACTGGTCCGGCCCGTCCGGCGGCGCGTCGAGGTCGTAGTAGGCGACCATGCCGCACAGCGGAATGCGCCCGCCTGTGTTCATCAGCGGCAGCACGCCGTCCAGCACCTTGCCCGCGACGTTCTCGAAATAGATGTCGACGCCATCGGGCGCGGCCTCGGCAATCGCCGCGCGCATCTCGCGCCCGTCGGCATGGGCCCGGTGATCAAGGCAGGCGTCAAAGCCGAACATCTCGGTCGCCAGCCTGCATTTCTCGGCCCCGCCCGCGATCCCGACCGTGCGCAGCCCGTATTTCTTCGCCAACTGCCCCACCATCGAGCCGACCGGCCCGGTCGCCGCCGCCACCACCAGCGTTTCGCCCGCCTTGGGCTGGCCGTAGGCATTCAGCCCATGCCAGCCGGTGAACCCGGGCATCCCCAGAACTCCCAGCGCCGTGGTCGGCGGCAGCGCCGGGTCGAGCTTGATCAACCCCTTGCCCGACCTGACCGCATGGCTGGCCCAACCGAGATCGCCGGTGACCAGATCGCCCTCGGCAAGCCCCCTGGCCTTGGAGGCGATCACCACGCCCACACCCGCACCTTCCATCGGCGCGCCGACCTCGATGGGCGCAGAATAGCTTTTCGCCGCATCCATGCGTCCCCGCATGTATGGATCGAGCGAGAAATGCGTGACCCTGACCGCGACCTCGCCATCGCCCGGCTCGGGCAGGTCGAAATCCTCCAGCCGGAAGTTCCCCAGCGTCACCGCGCCCTGTGGCCGGCTGGCGAGGACAATTCGTTGCGCATCCTTCGGCATCTGTGCTTTCCTTCTGTCAATCCTTGCGGGCTCTCGTGACGCGAACAGAACCCGCCGGGAAAAGCAAGGGCAGACCCACCAGCGGAGGAATTGATGCAGGGCCTGATGATGAACCGCCCGCTGTCGATCATCGACATCCTGACCTATGCCGCCGAGGCGCATGCCGATGCCGGTATCGTGTCGGCCCGGACCGAAGGCGACATCCACCGCCAAAGCTACGTTGAAACGCTGGCCCGGGTCGGGCAACTGGCCCATGCCCTGCGCGCGCTGGGAATCGGTGAGGGCGACCGGGTGGCGACACTGGCCTGGAACGGCTACCGGCATTTCGAGCTTTACTATGCCGTGTCGGGGATCGGCGCGGTCTGTCACACGATCAACCCGCGGCTGTCGGCCGAACAGATGATTTATATCGTCAACCACGCCGAGGACCGGGTGATCTTCGTCGATACCACCTTCGTCCCGATCCTTGCCGGTCTGCGCGACCACCTGCCGCCCGATCTGCGCATCGTGGTGATGACGGATCACGACCACATGCCAGACACACCGATCGAGGTGCTGTGCTACGAGGGTCTGATCGACGGTCAGCCCGACACCTACGACTGGCCCGAGCTGGATGAGGACACCGCCGCGGGCCTGTGCTACAGCTCCGGCACCACCGGCAATCCCAAGGGCGCGCTCTACACCCACCGCTCGACCGTGCTGCACGGGCTGACGGTTTCGCTGGTGATGGGGCCGGCGCTGCCGCAGGGCACCAACGTGCTGCCGGTGGTGCCGCTGTTTCACGTCAACGCCTGGGGCCTGCCCTATGCCGGGCCGATGATGGGGGTGAACCTGGTAATGCCGGGGCCGGGGCTGGACGGGCCCAGCCTGTTCAAGCTGATGGAGTCCGAAGGCGTCTATTCCGCCTGGGGCGTGCCGACCGTCTGGATGGGGCTTCTGGCCGAGATCCGTGCCCAGGGCCGTCTGCCCGAGGGTTTCGGCGACGTGGTGATCGGCGGCTCGGCCCCGCCCCGCGCGATGATCGAGGCGTTCGAGAAACTCGGCGTCAAGGTCAACCACGCCTGGGGCATGACCGAGATGAGCCCGATCGGAACCCACGGCATCATTCCGCCCAAGATCCGCGACCTGCCGCTGGAAAAGCGCGTCGACTACCAGGTGCCGCAGGGCCGCCGGGTGTTCGGCGTCGAAATGAAGATCGTGGACGAGGCCGGCCATCGTCTGCCGCATGACGGCAAGGCAGCGGGCGAGCTTTTCGTGCGTGGCAATTCGGTGATCTGTGGCTACTACAACAACCCCGAGGCCAGTGCGGCGGCCATCGACGCCGATGGCTGGTTCGGCACCGGCGATGTCGCCTCGATCGACCCGGCCGGCTATCTGACCATCCAGGACCGCGCCAAGGATCTGATCAAGTCGGGCGGCGAGTGGATTTCCTCGATCGACCTCGAGAACGCGGCGATGTCGCACCCGGCCATCGCCAATTGCGCCGCCATCGGGGTGGCCCATCCGAAATGGGACGAACGCCCGGTGCTGATCGCGGTGGCGGCGGGCGAGGAGCGCCCGACGCTGGACGAGATGCACGCGCATATGGCCGCGCATTTCGCCAAGTGGCAGTTGCCGGACGATCTGATCTGGGTCGAGGCGCTGCCGCTCACCGCCACCGGCAAGGTCTCGAAAATGACGTTGCGGCACGACCTGGCCGATTACACCCATCCGGACGTGTCCTGACCCCGCCGGGGATGCGATGGTAAGCCCGTGGCCGAACCCTCGGCGAAAGACAGAAAGGACCATCCCATGCGCGACGCGCTCATCGTCTCTACCGCCCGCACCCCGATCGGCAAGGCCTATCGCGGTGCCTTCAACGACACCCAGGCCCAGGCCCTGATCGGCCATGCGGTGAAACACGCCGCCAGCCGTGCCGGGCTGGAGGGCGCCGAAATCGAGGACGTGATCGTCGGCGCGGCGCTGCAACAGGGCTCGACCGGCACCAACATCGGCCGCCAGGCCGCGATCCGCGCCGGGTTTCCCGACACCGTGTCGGGCATGTCGCTGGACCGGCAATGCGCCTCGGGCATGATGGCCATCGCCACTGCGGCGAAACAGGTGATCCATGACGGCATGGACATCGCTATCGGCGGCGGCGTCGAATCGATCAGCCTGGTGCAGACCGGCGACATGCGCATGGACCGCGCGCTCGACCCGTGGATCGTCGAGCACAAGCCGGCGCTCTACATGGCCATGCTGGAAACCGCCGAGGTGGTCGCCCAGCGCTACGGCGTCAGCCGCGAGGCGCAGGACGAATACGCCCTGCAATCGCAGCAACGCACCGCAGCGGCGCAGGCCGCGGGCAAGTTCGACGACGAGATCGTGCCGATGGCGTCCGTGATGAAGGTGAAGGACAAGGAAACCGGTGTGGTCTCCGATGTCGAGGTGACGCTCGAGAAGGACGAGGGCAACCGCCCCTCGACCACGCTCGAAGGACTGTCCTCGCTCAAACCCGTGCATTCCGGCGGCCAGCAGATCGCAGAGGGCGGTTTCATCACCGCCGGCAACGCCTCGCAGCTTTCCGATGGCGCCTCCGCCGCCGTGGTGATGGAGGCGCGCGAGGCCGAGCGTCGCGGGCTGACCCCCCTTGGCCGCTATGTCGGCATGGCGGTGGCGGGGCTGGACCCTGCCGAAATGGGCATCGGCCCGGTCCACGCGGTGCCGAAACTGCTCAAGCTCAATGGCCTGACGATGGACGACATCGGCTTGTGGGAACTGAACGAAGCCTTCGCCGTGCAGGTCATCTACAGCCGCGACACGCTTGGCATCCCGAACGATCTGCTCAACGTCAACGGCGGCGCGATTTCCATCGGCCACCCCTACGGCATGTCGGGCGCGCGCATGGTCGGCCACGCCCTGATCGAGGGCAAGCGGCGCGGCGCGCGCTATGTCGTCTGCACCATGTGCGTCGGCGGCGGCATGGGTGCGGCGGGCCTGTTCGAGGTGCTCTGAGGCAACCCCACCCGTTGTCGGGCGCGGCCCCGCCCGCTAGCCTGACAACGGGCAACCACCGAAACAAGGAGAAGGCCAGATGGATCTTGGCGTGACCGACAAGGTGCGACCGCTGATCGAGCAGGTGCGCAAGATGATCGCCGAAGAGATCGAGCCGCTGAACGAGGTGTTCTTTGCGGAGGTTGGCAAGCACCCCTCCGGCGACCGCTTCAAGCACACCGCCCGGCAGCTTGAAATCCTCGACGAGTTGAAGGCGAAGGCGCGCAAGCGGGGCCTGTGGAACTTCTGGCTGACCGGCAGCGACGAGGGCTATGGCCTGACCACGGTGGAATACGCCTATCTGGCCGAGGAAATGGGCAAGGTTCCGATCGCCGCCGAGGTGTTCAACTGCTCGGCGCCGGATACCGGCAACATGGAGGTGCTGGAACGCTACGGCACCGAGGCGCAGAAGGCCCGCTGGCTTGGCCCGCTGCTCGAGGGCGAGATCCGCTCGGCCTATGTGATGACCGAACCCGGCGTCGCCTCGTCCGATGCCGCCCAGCTTGATTTCCGCGCCGTGCGCGATGGCGACGACTGGGTGCTCAACGGCGAGAAATGGTGGATTTCCGGCGCAGGCGACCCGCGTTGTGCGGTCTACATCGTGATGGCCGCGACCGATCCCGACGCCCACAAGCACAGCCGCCACTCGATGTTCGTGATGCCCGCCGACACCCCAGGCGTCGAGGTCTTGCGCCCGATGGAGGTGTTCGGCGAGGACGACGCGCCGCACGGCCACATGCACATCCGCTTTACCGACGTGCGCATCCCCGCCGAGGCCATGATCCTGGGCCAGGGGCGCGGCTTCGAGGTGGCGCAGGGCCGGCTTGGCCCGGGCCGCATCCACCACACCATGCGCGCCATCGGCCAGGCCGAAAAGGCGCTGGAGATGATGTGCCGGCGCGGTCTGTCGCGCACCGCCTTCGGCAAGCGGCTGATCGAACTTGGCGCGAATTACGACATCATCGCCAACGCCCGCATGGAGATCGAGATGGCGCGGCTTCTCTGCCTCAAGGCGGCCTGGATGATGGACACCGCCGGCGTGCGCGAGGCGCAGCCGTGGATTTCCCAGATCAAGGTGGTCGCGCCGCTCATGGCCGGCAAGGTCATCGACGAGGCCATGCAACTGCACGGCGCGGCGGGCATCAGCCAGGATTTCGACCTCACCCGGATGTGGACCCATGTGCGCACGCTGCGCTTTGCCGATGGCCCGGACGCCGTCCATCGCCGCCAGGTCGCGCGCGCCGAACTGCGCAAATACACCAACGAAAAGATCTGAGCCGATGCCTCATGCCGCCGCCCAGCTTGACACCGAGGCCGTCGACCGCTGGCTGACCGCGCATCTGCCCGGCTATCGCGGCCCGCTCACCGCCGAGAAATTCGCCGCCGGGCAATCGAACCCCACCTTCCTTCTGCATGCCGCCTCGGGCGACTACGTGCTCCGGCGCAAGCCCCCCGGCCAGCTTCTGAAATCTGCCCATGCGGTCGATCGCGAGTTTCGCGTGCAAAAGGCGCTGGCGGGCACCGATGTGCCGGTCGCGCGGATGCATCTGCTTTGCGAGGATGAGAGCGTGATCGGCTCGGTCTTCTACGTCATGCAGGCGGTGCGGGGCCGGGCGATTCCAACCCCCGACATGCCCGGCGCAACGCCCGAGGAACGCGCCGCCGTCTTTGCCGAGATGGGCCGGGTTCTGGCGGCGATCCACGAGGTCGATATCGACGCCGTGGGTCTCTCCGACTTCGGCCCGCCCGGCAATTATTTCCACCGCCAGACCGACCGCTGGACCAAGCAATACCGCGCCTCCGAGACGCGTCAGATCGCCGACATGGACGCGCTGATCGGCTGGCTCGATGCCAACATGCCCGCGGATGACGGCCAGCGGCGGCTGGTGCATGGCGACTACCGCATCGACAACCTGATGTTTGCCGAGGATGGCCCGGCCTGCGTCGCGGTGCTCGATTGGGAGCTGTCCACCATCGGCCACCCCTATGCCGACCTTGCCGCGCTGATCATGCAATGGGCGATGCCGCCGGGCGGCGAGGGGCGGGGGCTGGCCGGGCTCGACCGCGCCGCGCTGGGCATCCCGAGCGACGAGGCGTTCACCGCGCAATACTGCGCCGCGCGCGGGCTGCCCGGCATCGACAACATGAACTTCTACCTCGCCTTTGCCTTTTTCCGCATGGGCGCGATCCTGCAAGGCGTGTTGAAACGCGCGCTTGACGGCAACGCCTCGAACCCGACGCTTGCGATCCGGCTGGGCGACGCCGTGCCGCAATTCGCCGCCAAGGGGCTTGAGGCCGCGCATGGCTGATTTCGCCGGAAAGGTCGTCCAGATCACCGGTGCGGCCTCGGGCCTCGGCGCGCTTGCGGCGCAGGAGTTTGCCGCGAAAGGCGCGCGGCTGATGTTGTCGGACGTGAACGCGGGCGGGCTGGACGAAATCACCCGCGCGCTTGCGGCCAGGGGAGCCGAGGTGCTGGCCGAGGCGTTTTCCGTCAGCGACGACAGCGCGATGGCCGCCCATGTCGCGGCGGGAGTGGCGCGGTTCGGGCGGCTCGATATCGCCCTGAACAACGCGGGCATCGCCGCCGGGCTGAACCGTCTGCCCGACATCCCGCTGGGGGACTACGACCGGATCATGGAGGTCAACGCCAGGGGCGTCTTTGTCGGGATGCGCCACCAGATCCCCGCGATGCTGGCGGCGGGCGGCGGTTCGATCCTCAACACCGCCTCGGCGGCAGGGCTGGTCGGGGCCGGGCAACTGGCCGCCTATGCCGCCTCGAAACACGCTGTGGTCGGCATGACCCGGTCGGCGGCGGACGAGCTTGCCCGCCACAACATCCGCGTCAACGCGAACTGCCCCAGTTTCGCCGACACCGCTATGGTGGCGGCGATGAGCGACGAGATCACCGCCCGCCACGCCATCCCACCGGATGAAGCCCGCGCTCGCATCGCCGCCCGCGTGCCGATGCACCGCGTCGCCGATCCGGCCGAGGTGGTGCAGGCGATGCTGTGGATCGTGTCGGACGAAAACAGCTTCATGACCGGGCAGGCGGTGTCGGTCGATGGTGGCCTGACGGCGATCTGAGCCAAACCATACGCTGCCGTATGCTATCTAGTCCAGCGTCTGCCGATAGCGCAGCATCGACACCACCACGATCACCGCGCCGATGATCGCCATCGCCCGCAGGTCCACCGCAATATCGGCCAGGTCCGCCCCCTTCAGCATCACCTTGCGCACCAGCCGCAGGAAATGCGTCGCGGGCATCGCGGCACCGATTGCCTGCGCCCAGCCCGGCATCCCGGCAAAGGGGAACATGAAGCCCGACAGCAGGATCGTCGGCAGGATCAGAAAGAAACTCGCCTGCATCGCCTGCATCTGGGTTTTCACCACCGTCGAGATCAGGAACCCCAGCGCCAGGTTGACCACGATATAGATGTTGAAGCCGACGAAGAACGCCAGCGGCGAGCCGATGAAGGGCACCCCGAACACCAGCCCCGCGCCGGCCAGGAACACGATGGTCTGGACATAGCCCACCAGCACATAGGGCAGCACCTTACCCACCATCACCTCGAACGGGCGCACCGGGGTGGCCAGCAGAGTCTCCATCGTGCCGCGCTCGACCTCGCGCACGATGGCGACGGCGGTGATCATCACCATCGTCATCGCGAGGATGATCGCCAAGAGGCCCGGCACGATGTTGATCGAGGTTTCGGCCTCGGGATTGAATTGCCGGTGCACCGAGACCGAGAACGGCGGCGGGCGGCCAGCGGCAAAGGCCAGCGGCCCCTCCAGCGTCTGCTTGATCGCCACCTCGACGATGCCCCCCAGCGCCGACACCGCCGAGCCAACGGCGGTCGGGTCCGAGGCGTCGGCGGCCACCAGGATGTCGGGCGACAGCCCCCGGATCACGTCACGCTCGAACCCCGGCGGGATCACCACGACGAAATTGGCGCTGCCGTCGCGCAGCGCCCGGTCGCCGTCTTCCTGCCCGGTCACGACACCGATGAAGTCGAAATAGTCGCTCGTCTCCATCCCCGCCAGCACGGCACGCGCGGTCGGACTTTCGTCGGCCATCTCTACCAGTGTCGGCAGGTTGTGCGGGTCCGAGTTGATCGCGAAGCCGAACAGGAACAACTGCACGATCGGGATCATGATCATCATCGCGAAGGTCATCCGGTCGCGCCGCATCTGGACGAATTCCTTGACCAGAACCGCCCCGAACCGCGCCAGCGACAGATGCATCATTCCCCCGGCCCCCCGGGTGCGCCGAAATTATCGGCGGCGGTCGCCATCAGGTAGATGAACGCCTCTTCCAGCTCGGTGTCCTTCTTCTGCCAGCGATGCGTGCCGTTCTTCTTCTTTTCCTCCGCAATCACCGCAGCCAGCGCCGCCTCGTCTGTGCCCGAGACATGCAGTTGCGCGCCGAAGCGGGCCACCTGCTCGACACCGGGGCGGCTGGCCAGCGCATCCTCCAACTCCGTCAGGTCGGGGCCATCCACGCGCCAGGTGTGCAGCCCGACCTTGGCCGGGATCTCCGCCGCAGGCCCGTCGATCAGTTTGCGGCCATAGGCGATATAGGCGATGAAATCGCACTGGATCGCCTCGTCCATGTAGTGCGTCGAGACCAGCACGGTGACGCCGCGCTTTGACAGCCGCCGGATCTCGTCCCAGAAATCGCGCCGCGCCTTGGGATCGACGCCCGCCGTGGGCTCATCGAGCAGCAAAAGCCGCGGCTGGTGCTGCATGCAGGCCGCCAGCGCCAGCCGCTGTTTCCAGCCGCCCGACAGCGTGCCCGCCAACTGGTCGCCGCGCCCCTCCAACCCCAGGTCGGTCAACGTCTTGTCCACCACCTTGCGCCGGTTTTTCAGCCGGTACATCCGGGCCATGAAATCGAGGTTCTCGCGGATCGTCAGATCGCCGTAGAGCGAGAATTTCTGCGTCATGTAGCCGACGTTTTCCTTGATCTTCGGCGCTTCGGTCAGGATGTCGTAGCCCAGGCATTCGCCCGCGCCGCCATCCGGCGTCAGAAGCCCGCACATCATCCGGATCGTGGTGGTCTTGCCCGAGCCGTTCGGCCCCAGAAAGCCATAGATCGCGCCCGGCGGCACATCCATGTCGACCGCGTCGACCACGGTCTTGTCGCCGAACACCTTGGTCAGCCCGCGCACCGAAATGGCCGGGGTGTCGGTCATTGCGGCCTCGTCAGGCTGACCGGCTGGCCCGGCATGAGGTCCGGCGCACCCTCGGGCCGGGCTTCGGCGCGAAACACCAGCCGGGCGCGTTCCTCGCGCGAATAGATCATCGGTGGCGTGTGCTGCGGATCGCTTGCCATACGCGTCAGTATGGCGCTCGCCCCCTCGGGGCAGCCGCTGCATTCCAGCGCCAGACGGTCACCAATCTCGAACTCGGCGCGGTCGGCCTCGGGCAGGAAAAACAGAACCTTGAAGGCGCCCGGCGGCAGGATCGACACCACCGGCGTGCCCGCTGCCGCCACTTCACCGGCCACGAAATAGACCTTCTCGACCCGACCCGCGACCGGCGCGGTGACCGCCATGTCGGCAAGCTGCGAGCGCGCAAGGTCGGCCTCGGCCCGGGCCGCCGTCAGGGTGGCGCGGGCCGCGATCAACTGTTCTTCGCGCGCCGGCAGTTCGGCCACGTCAAGCTGCGCGCGCAACTGTGCGACATGGGCGTTGGCAGACTCCAGCGCGGCCCGGTCGGCGTCGACGCGGGCTTGCGTGACGATCTCACGCTCGTAAAGGCTCTGGGTGCGCGCCAGGGTCGAGCGGGCCAGCGCCTGTTTCGCCTGCGCTTCTTCCAGAGACGCCCGGATCACGTCGATCTCCGCCTCGCGCCCGCCGGTCTCGAGGTTGCGCAGATTGGCTTCCGCCTGCGCCGTGCGGGCCTCGGCGGCGCGCAGGCTGGCCTCCTGCTTGGTGGCGTCCATGTCGAACAGCACCGCATCCGCGCCCAGTTCCGCCCCCTCGACCGCCGCCATCGTCGCGATCCGCCCCGTCACCGAGGCCGCGACATAGACGAAATCGGCCTCGACATAGCCGTTGTAGACCGGCGCGCCCCCGTCCCCGAGGCCGGGCAGGATCGCGGTGAGCAGGGCGGAAAACCAGCCAACGATATCGTCAAGCATTGTCGCCTCCGGGGGGTGTGAACAGCCCGTTCAACAGGATGTCGAGGTGATTATCGACCAGTCGTTTCAGGTCGAGCCCACCCTTCGGGGTAACCCCGAAAACCTCGGACAGAATGATGTGTATGACCACCGGCCCCATCAGCGATCGGATGGTCATTTCCGGGTCGACCGGGCGCAATTCGCCGCGCGCCACGCCCTGCGCGATCAGCCCCTCGACCGCGGGCATTGCCATGTTGAGCACGGCGTCGCGGTAGAAGGCGGCGATCTCAGGGGCGACGACGGCCTCGTGCAGCACGATCCGGGGCACGGCAAAGACCTTGGGGTCGTTCATCGCCTCGGCAATCACGCCCAGGATCGCCGGAAGCGCGGTGCGCAGATCGCCATGTGCCAGCGCGGCCTGTTCCAGTGCGCGCGCGCTGATCGGTGTGACCGCGCGCTTCACCAGCCCTTCGAGGATGGCCTGTTTCGACGGGAAATAGAGATAGACCGCGCCCTTGGAGATCCCCGCCTCACGCGCGATCTCGGCCACCGAGGTGGCGGCATAGCCCTTCTGGCCAAACAGCGTCAGCGCCGCGTCCAGCACCTCGTCGGGCCGGGCATCGGCGCGGCGGCGGAACTTGGGGGTGGGCGAGTCGGCATCGGTCATGCCTCCAAACTAACTGACCGGTCAGTTAGTTGCAATTCAATCCGGCGTGAAACGGGCCGAGGCAGGGCGCCTCAGCCCTTCTTCGGCAACACCGGCGCGGTCCGCTCCAGCGCCAGATCGGCGTCCGAGAACCGCCACGGCCCGCGCACCCCCGGCACCCCCTCGGGCTCGATCCGCAATCCCCGCGCCATCGCCTGTGGATCGGCGAAGGTATCGGCGATCTCGTTGATCGGCCCCGCCGGCACGGTCTCGGCCTCGAGCGCATCCAGCAGCGCGTCGCGGTCCCACTCGGCGCTGGCCTCCGACAGGATGTCCTTGAGCAGTTCGCGGTTGCCGATCCGCGCCGCGTTGGTGGCGAAGCGTTCGGTATCGGCCAGCGATTCCAGCCCCAGCACCCGGCACAGCGCGCGAAACTGCCGGTCGTTGCCAACCGCCACGATCACGTATCCGTCCGCCACCGGCAGCGTGTCGTAGGGCACGAGGTTCGGATGCGCATTGCCCAGCCGCCCCGGATTTTGCCCCGACACGAGGTAGTTCATCGCCTGGTTGGCCAGCATCGCCGTGGCGCAGTCGAACAGCGACATGTCGATCATCTGCCCGCGCCCGGTCTTGTGGCGCTGCTCGACCGCGGCAAGGATACCGATGGCGGCGTAAAGCCCCGTCACCACGTCCGACACCGCCACGCCCACCTTCATCGGGTCGCCGTCGGGCGTGCCGGTGATCGACATCAGCCCGGACAGACCCTGGATCATGAAGTCATAGCCCGCCTGTCCGGCGCGCGGTCCGTCCTGCCCGAACCCGGTGATCGAGCAATAGATCAGGCGCGGGTTCAGCGCGGCAAGGTTCGGATAGTCCAGCCTGTATTTCGCAAGCCCCCCGACCTTGAAATTCTCGATCACCACATCGGCTTCGGCCACCAGGTCGCGCACCACCTGTTGCCCCTCGGGCGTGCGGAAGTCGGCGATGATCGAGGTCTTGCCACGGTTGGTGGCATAGAAATAGGCCGCCGAGCGATCACCGTCACGTTCGATGAACGGCGGGCCCCAGCGGCGCGTGTCGTCGCCCTCGGGGCTTTCGACCTTGATCACCTCGGCCCCCAGATCGGCCAGCGCCTGACCGGCCCACGGCCCGGCCAGGATACGGGCCAACTCTACCACCTTCAGCCCTGCAAGCGGGGTCATGCGCGTCTCCTGTTTTGACCCTCGCTAGCATCCGGCCTGCCGGCGCGCAATCGCCCGGCGCCACCGGCCCGAAGGTTGGGGTTGCGCCGCGTGCGGTGGCGTCGCAAAACGGGCGGGATATTTTTCGGAGTTGCACGATGACCTCAGACCTGCCCGCACAAAGCCGCCCCGAGCTTTCCGCCTTCGACTGGGAGGACGCGCTGCGCCTCGACGAGCAGTTGACCGAGGATGAGCGCATGATCCGCGCCTCCGCTCGCGCCTACGCGCAGGAAAACCTGGCCCCCCGCGTGACCGAAGCCTACGAGACCGAACAGACCGACCCTGCGATCTTTCGCGAGATGGGCGAAATGGGGCTTCTGGGCATCACCATTCCCGAGGAATACGGCGGCCTGGGGGGTGGTTATGTCAGCTATGGCCTGGTGGCGCGCGAGGTCGAGCGGGTGGACAGTGGCTATCGCTCGATGATGTCGGTGCAAAGCTCGCTGGTGATGTATCCGATCTACGCCTACGGCTCCGAAGAACAGCGCCGCAAGTATCTGCCGGGGCTGGCTTCGGGTGAATTGATCGGCTGTTTCGGCCTGACCGAACCCGATGCGGGCTCTGACCCCGGCGCGATGAAGACCCGGGCGGAAAAGACCGACGCGGGCTATCGCCTGACCGGCTCGAAGATGTGGATCTCGAACGCCCCGATTGCCGATGTTTTCGTCGTCTGGGCCAAATCCGCCGCCCACGGCGGCAAGATCCGGGGCTTCGTGCTGGACAAGGGCCTGCCCGGCCTCTCGGCGCCGAAAATCCGCCATAAGCTCAGCCTGCGCGCCTCGATCACCGGCGAGATCGTCATGGACGGGGTCGAAGTGGGCGAGGATGCCCTTCTGCCGAATGTCGAAGGGCTGAAAGGTCCGTTCGGCTGCCTCAACCGCGCACGCTACGGCATTTCCTGGGGCGTCATGGGTGCTGCCGAAGCCTGCTGGCACGCGGCCCGGCAATACGGGCTCGACCGGCATCAGTTCGGCAGGCCGCTGGCCCAGACCCAGCTTTTCCAGAAGAAGCTGGCCGATATGCAGACCGAGATTTCGCTGGGGCTTCAGGCCTCGCTTCGGGTCGGGCGGCTGATGGACGAAGGCCGCGCCGCGCCCGAGATGATCTCGCTCATCAAGCGCAACAACTGCGGCAAGGCGCTCGACACGGCGCGCGCGGCGCGCGACATGCATGGCGGCAACGGAATATCCGCCGAATTCCAGGTGATGCGCCACATGGTCAACCTCGAAACGGTGAACACCTACGAGGGCACGCATGACGTGCACGCCCTGATCCTGGGCCGCGCGCAGACCGGGTTGCAGGCGTTTTTCTGACGCGCGGCGCTCAGATCACGAATTCGCCCTTTTCCATGATCGGATGGCGGTTGCCATCGCTGGCGATACCGGTCACCGACAACTCCGGCCCGCCGATCATGCAATCCATGTGGATCGTGCTTTCGTTGGCGCCCGCGGCCTCGCGGTCGGCGCCCGGGGCCAGGTTCATCGAATAGGAATTGCCGAACGCGATGTGGCAGGCGGCGTTTTCGTCAAACAGCGTGTTGAAATACAGCACGTCCGAGCGCGCGATGGGCGAGCTTTCCGGCACCAGCGCCACTTCGCCCAGCCGCGATGCCCCCTCGTCCGAGGTGAAATAGGTCTGCGCCACCGCCTCGCCCTTGTCGGCGGTGATCTTGACTGCCTTGCCGCCCGCGAACTCGACCACCAGCCCCTCGACGATGGTGCCGTTGATCACGGCGGGCTTGGTGAACACCGCCCGGCCCTCGGCGCGGCCCCTGTCGGGCATGGTGAAGACTTCCTCGGTCGGCAGGTTCGGCGCATAGCCGGTGCCATCCGCAAGCCGCAGCCCGCCCCCGGCCCAGACATGCCCCTTGGCCAGCCCCAGCGTCAGATCGGTGCCGCCGCCCTCGAAATGCAGCGCCGAAAAGGCGCGCTCGGTCAGGTATTCGCGCCGCTTGGCCAGCGTGTCGAACACCGTCTGCCAGGCCGCGACCGGGTCGTCGTGGTCGAGCCGGAGCGCCCGGAACACATGGCCCCACAACGTCTCGACCGCCTCGGCCACCGGCAGATCGGGATAGACCTGTTTCGCCCAGCCCTCGGTGACGAAGGGCACGATGTTCCAGTTGGTCAGGCCCGAGGTCACCACCTCCATGAACGGCTTGGCCGCGACGCTCTGGGCGGCGTTGGCGCGGGCGACCTTGCCGGGGTCCTGCTCGGCCAACAGCCCCGGCGTGCCCCCGGCAATCGCCAGACGCGCGGACCCGTTGCGCATCGCGCCCGCCATCGCCTCGAACAGCCAGCCCGGCGCGGTCTCGATGGCGTCCTCCGATCCGTGCGTGAACCGCGCCAGCGTGATCGCGTCGTCGGCGAAAAAGACCTGCACATTCGATGCCCCCGCGCCGTAGGCCTCGCGGGTGATCCGCCGCACCAGGTCCGCCGCGCCGATATCGGCGGTGATCAGCAGTTCCTGCCCCGGTTTGACTTGCAGGCCAAAGCCCACGCACAGCCGCGCCAACCGGTCGAGATTGTCGTCAAAGCTCATCCTTCACCCCCGTCGAAAGCGGCGGCCAGCGCGATCTCGATCATGTCGCCAAAGCTTTTCTCGCGCTGATCCGATGGAAGCGCCTCATGCGTGATCAGGTGGTCGGACACCGTCAGCACCGCCAGCGCGCGCACCTTGTGGCGCGCGGCGAGGTTGTAAAGCTCGGCGGCTTCCATCTCGACCGCCAGCACCCCGTGGCGCGTCATCTGCTCGTTGAGGTCGGGGCGTTCGTCATAGAACACGTCCGAGGAATAGATCGTGCCGACATGGGTCGCGATGCCCTTGGCCCTGGCCGCCCGGTGCGCCGCCGTAAGCAGGCCGAAATCGGCGGGTGGGGCAAAGTTGAACTCGCGGAAGATGCCCGAGGACGGGGTTGCGATCGAACTGGCGCTCATCGCCAGCACCACGTCGCGGATCGCCATCCCCTCCTGCATCGCCCCACAGGAGCCGACCCGGATCAGCGTTTTCGCGCCGTAGTCGCGGATCAGTTCGTTGGCATAGATCGACAGGCTGGGCATACCCATGCCCGAGCCTTGTATCGTCACCCGGTGGCCCTGCCAGGTGCCGGTAAAGCCCAGCATCCCCCGGACCTCGTTGACCAGTTTCGCATCGGTCAGGAAGGTCTCGGCGGCCCATTTCGCGCGATACGGGTCGCCCGGCATGAGCACGGTTTCGGCGATCTCGCCGGCGGCTGCACCTATGTGAATCGTCATGGTAACCCCCTCTCGGTTTCGGCGATCTTAACCGCCGTGGGCCGAGAGGGAACCCGTGACCGCCTAGATTTCGATATCGCTCAGCGATCCGCCGCTGGCCAGATGCGCCTCGACCCATTTCGGTTTGCGCCCGCGCCCGGTCCAGGTCTGCGCGGCATCGGCCGGGTTGCGGTATTTCGGTGCGACCTTCTTGCGCGCGTCCGGCTTGGCCGGCTTGGCGGCGGCGGTCTTGGGCTGCGCCACCTCTTTCAGTTGCGCCAGTGAAAAGCCGAACTCCCGCGCGGCCTTTTCGGCGGCGGCAAGAGCGGCCTTCTTTTCGGTCTCTTCGACCTTTTCCAGCGCCTTGTCGACGTCGCGGCGGAGTTTTTCCAGCTCCTTTCGGGTCATGCCCCGAAGATTAATCTTTTTCATTTCATTCCTCGATACAAATCCACCGACAGGCAGATTGCCTGTCGGGCAAACCCGGAAACGTCCGATGATCGCGAAATGCGCAAATCCGACGGAAATCCGAACTTGTCGCCTGTTACAAAACAAATCCGGTCAGGAAAAGCATTAATTCGGAGTTATTCATTGAATTGATGACCGGCTCGCGAAAGGTTATACACCTATTGCGCCGCGCGCACCCTCGGGTCGGCAAGCGATACGATATCATCCATGATGGTGTTCAATTGGAAATCCTTAGGCGTATAGACCTTGGCCACGCCCATCGCGCGGAGCCGCTTGGCGTCGTCTTCGGGAATAATCCCGCCCGCCACGACCGGCACATCGCCAAGCCCTGCGGCGCGCATCCGCTCCATCAATTCCTCGATCAAGGGAACATGGCTGCCCGACAGGATCGAAAGCCCGACCACATGCGCACCATCCTTTAGCGCCGAGGCGACGATTTCCTCGGGTGTCAGCCGAATACCCTCGTAGGTAATATCCATGCCGCAATCGCGCGCCCTTGCGGCGATCTGTTCGGCCCCGTTGGAATGCCCGTCCAATCCTGGTTTTCCCACCACGAATTTCAAACGCCGCCCCAGGGCATCGGACACCGCATCGACACGCGCGCGAATTTCGTCAAGCCCCTCGGTCCGGTTCGAGGGGTTTTTCGAAACGCCGGTGGGGCCGCGATATTGCCCGAATACCGCGCGCACCGCGTCGCCCCATTCCCCTGTCGTCGCGCCCGCCTTTGCCGCGGCAATAGACGCGGGCATGATATTCGCCCCCGATTTCGCCGCCGCGCGCAATTCGGTCAGCGCCTTTTCCACCGCTGCACTGTCACGGGCAGCGCGCCACGCCTGCAAGCGCGCGATCTGGTCGGCCTCGGCTTCCGGGTCGGCCAGCATGATCGCCTCCGGCCCCGAGGTCAGCGGCGAGGGCGCGTGTTCGGTCCAGCGGTTCACGCCGACCACCACGGTCTCGCCCGCCTCGATGCGCGCGATCCGTTCGGCGTTGCTTTCGACCAGCCGCGCCTTCATGTAGTCGATCGCCTCCATCGCCCCGCCCATCGCGTCGATCTGGGCCAGTTCGGCACGCGCGCCGTCCTTCAATTCCTCGACTTTCCGGGTCACCACCGGGTTGCCGTCGAACAGGTCGCCGTATTCCAGAAGGTCGGTCTCATAGGCCAGGATCTGCTGCATCCGCAGCGACCATTGCTGATCCCAGGGACGCGGCAGGCCCAGCGCCTCGTTCCAGGCGGGCAGCTGCACCGCCCGGGCGCGGGCGTTTTTCGACAGCGTCACCGCCAGCGTTTCCAGCAAAATGCGATAGACGTTGTTTTCCGGCTGCTGCTCGGTCAGCCCCAGCGAATTGACCTGAACGCCATAGCGGAAACGGCGGAATTTCTCTTCCTCGACGCCATAGCGGTCGCGCGTGATCTCGTCCCACAACTCGACGAAGGCGCGCATCTTGCACATTTCGGTGACGAAACGGATACCGGCATTCACGAAGAATGAAATCCGCCCGACCATTTCCGGAAACTGCGCCTCTGGCACCTTGCCGCGCAGATCGTCCAGCACCGCCGTCGCCGTTGCCAGCGCAAAGGCCAGTTCCTCCTCGGGCGTCGCCCCCGCCTCCTGCAAATGGTAGGAACAGATATTCATCGGGTTCCACTTCGGCAGATGCTCGCGGGTATAGGCGGCGACATCCGTGATCATCCGCAGGCTGGGCTTGGGCGGACACACATAGGTGCCGCGCGACAGGTATTCCTTGATCAGGTCGTTCTGCACCGTGCCTTGCAGCGCGGCGACATCCGCGCCCTGTTCCTCGGCCACCGCGATATAAAGCGCCAAGAGCCACGGCGCGGTCGCGTTGATCGTCATCGAGGTGTTCATCTGGTCTAGCGGAATCTGGTCGAACAGCATCCGCATGTCGCCCAGATGCGCCACCGGCACGCCCACCTTGCCGACCTCGCCGCGCGCCAGCTTGTGGTCGCTGTCATATCCCGTCTGGGTCGGCAGATCGAATGCCACCGACAGCCCGGTCTGCCCCTTGGCGAGGTTGCCGCGATAGAGCGCATTCGACGCGCTGGCAGTCGAATGCCCGGCATAGGTGCGAAACAGCCAGGGCCTGTCCGGCTGGCGGTCGGGGGGCGGGGTCTCGGTCGTTTGCATCGCTGACTCGCGGTTCATGTTGCGCTGCAGCATTGATGCCTCAAGCAATAAAGTTACTCAACCCCAGAATTTGAAGGAAGATCATTGCGCGGCAAAATCGCGCAATGATCCGTTCCACGTCCCCCGATGCCAAGGACTCAGTCGATCAGCAGATCGAGTTGGCGGAACGTGTAGCTTTCCATCGCGCAGACATCGAGACCGAACCGCTCGATCTCGGCGATGTTGTCCTCGAACACCGCCTTGAAATCGTAAAGACAGGCGCCGCTGCCGTCGTTGAAATCGACGGTCAGGTAATTGTCCGAGTTCAGCACCTGGTCGCCCAGAATATCCGCACCCCAGGTCGTCATGTCCTGGCTCGAGCTATAGAAATAGATCATCGTCAGGCCGGTGTCGTTGTAGATATTCACCACCCGGTCCGGGCCGGGCGAAACCGGCGGTGCGGCTGCCGCGTCGCCGGGCGTGGTGTAGCGGAAGTTGAACCCATCGGCCTGGCAGACGTCGACGCTGCGTTGTTCGGCATAGGATCCGTCTTCGAATTCGGCCCGCAGATCGTAAAAGCAAAATGCGCTGCCGTCGCTGAACCTGATCGTCTCGTAATACCCCGACTGGATCACCCGGTTGCCCAGGCGATCATCGCCCCAGTCATCGCTGGCGACGGGCGACGCATAGAAATACTGCATCGTCACGCCGGTGTTGTTGTGGATATCATAATCCTTGTCGGCCGCAGTCGCGGTCATGGCGCCAAGGAAAACCACGCCCAGGAATGAGGCCACCGACACGCGCGCCAAAGACGCCAGCCCCGTTGAGAAACGACGTTCCATACCACCCCCCCTTTTGTTCGATAATTCGCCGAGTATAGCGCAAATCGGGGGTTTTTGGGCAGAAAACCGACGGTACAAAAAACCGAAAACCGCCCGGCGCCAACGTGGTGGAGCCGGGCGGCATTGCCGTGTGACGTCGGAATTTCGGTCTTACGGGTTGAAGGTGAACGTGTCGAGTTCGCAGATATTGCGGCCCCAGACTTCAACCTCGTCACCGTCGTCGAACACCGCCTTGAAGTCGAAGATGCAATAGCCGGTGCCATCGTTCATGTTGATATTGATCGAATATCCAGAGGGCAGCACGTTGTTGCCCAGGATATCCTCTTGCCAGGTCGATGCATCGCGATGCGAGGCATAGAATGCCACCATCGTGTAGCCGGTGTTGTTGACAACCTTGACCCACCGTTCCAACGCCATGGCGCTGGTTGTGCTGGCCAGTAGCCCGGCGGCGACCACCGCCGCCGTGGCAAATCCCTTAGCGAAATGAAATCCCATTTTCCTCTCCTGACTAGAAAACAATAGCGCGCAGATTAGCGAGAACCGGTCGGCCTTCAATCTGAATTTCAGGCAAACCGCAGAAAATGCGCGCTTTTTCTGGACGGAGGGGCCTTGCTGCGGCTAACTGCGGGCATGACCCGCACGGTGGAACTGCCTCTCTGGGCGCTTTTGCTCATCCTCGCCTTCGCGGCTGTGACGTTTGCGTCGCACTTCCTGTTTCCCTCGGTGCGCTGGTTTTTCCGCAAGCGGCTGGAGCGCGCGGTGGTCCGGCTCAACGCCCGCCTGACCCGCCCGATCGAGCCGTTCAAGCTGGCCCGCCGCCACGACATGATCCAGCGGCTGATCTACGACCCCAAGGTCGCCGAGGCCATCGCAGAGCATGCCCGCGACGAAGGCGTGCCCGAACAGGTCGCCTTCGAGACCGCCCGCCGTTACGCCCGCGAGATCGTGCCGCGCTTTTCGGCCTTTGCCTATTTCGGCTTTGCGATCCGGGTGGCGCGGCTGATCTCCAAGGCGTTCTATCGCGTGCGCCTTGGTGCCTTCGACGAGGCCGGGCTTGAGGCGATCGACCCCGACGCCACCGTGGTGTTCGTGATGAACCACCGCTCGAACATGGATTACGTGCTGGTCACATGGCTGGCCGCCGAACGCTCGCACCTGTCCTATGCGGTGGGGGAATGGGCGCGGCGCTGGCCGCTTCGGGGGCTGATCCGGGCGATGGGCGCCTATTTCATCCGCCGCCGCAGCCGCAACGCGCTCTATCGCCGGGTTCTGGCGCGCTATGTCCAGATGGCGACGGCGGGGGGCGTGACCCAGGCGATGTTTCCCGAGGGCGGGCTGTCGCTCAACGGCGCGGTCGGGCCGCCGCGCATGGGTCTTCTGAACTACATGGTCGAGGGCTATGACCCCGAGCGCACCCGCGACGTGGTGTTCGTGCCGGTCGCGCTGAACTACGACCGGGTGATCGAGGACCGCGTGCTGGTCGCCGCCGACATCTCGGGCGAGCGCAAGTTCCGCCTGCGTGCCAGCGACGCCGCCCGCCACGTCGGCAGGCACCTGTGGCAGCGCATCACCGGCCGCTTCTACCGCTTCGGCTATGCCAGCGTCAGTTTCGGCAAGCCGCTGTCGCTGGCCGCCTTTCTTGCCGACCACCCGGACGCCGAAGAAACCCCGACCCATCAGCTTGCCGAGACCCTGATGGCGCGGGTGCGTGCCGTGGTGCCGGTGCTTCCGGTGCCGGTGGTGGCCGCGATCATGCTGGAAGGCGACGATCAGAGCCGCGCTGCGGTTCGCGAGCGATTCGTCGCCCTGGTCGAGGACATGACAGCGCGCGGCGCGCATGTTCACATGCCGCGCGGCGATCTCGATTATGCCGTCGAGGTCGGTCTGCGCCTGCTTGCGTTGCGCGGCATCCTCATCGACCAGAATGGCCGCTACCGTGTGAACCCGCCCGACCGGCCGCTTTTGACCTACTATGCCAATTCCATCGGCCACCTGTCGCCGGCGATTCCCGAGCTTGAGGGACATATCGCGCCTGACGCATCATCAACTGCGACATAATATTACAATTATACCCCCAAACGTGGTTGCAATCTTGCGGGCGCGTCCTTAATGCTGCATTAGCAGCCGCGGTTCTGCATTGCGGCACAAACACCACCGACGATCAAGGAGGCCAGCATGGCTCTCGACGAAAGCGCAGGCATTGCAAGCTACGACGCCCCCAAGAAAGACCTCTACGAGGTCGGCGAAATGCCCCCGATGGGCCATGTCCCGAAACAGATGTATGCCTGGACCATCCGCCGCGAACGGCACGGCGAGCCGGACAAGTCCTTCGAAACCGAGATCGTCGACACGCCGAAGCTCGACAGCCACGAGGTGCTGGTGCTGGTGATGGCGGCAGGGGTGAACTACAACGGTGTATGGGCCGGCCTCGGCATCCCGATCAGCCCGTTCGACGTGCACAAGGCCGACTACCACATCGCCGGATCGGACGCGTCGGGCATCATCTGGGCGGTCGGCGACCGGGTCAAGCGCTGGAAGGTCGGCGACGAGGTGGTGATCCACTGCAACCAGGACGACGGCGACGACGAGGAATGCAACGGCGGCGACCCGATGTTCTCGCCCAGCCAGCGCATCTGGGGCTACGAGACGCCGAACGGCTCGTTCGCGCAGTTCACCAACGTGCAGGCCCAGCAACTCATGCCGCGCCCCAGGCACCTGACCTGGGAGGAATCGGCCTGCTACACCCTGACGCTGGCCACCGCCTACCGGATGCTGTTCGGCCATCACCCGCATGAGCTCAAGCCCGGCCAGAATGTGCTTGTCTGGGGCGCCTCCGGCGGGCTTGGCAGTTTCGCCATCCAGCTTATCAACACAGCAGGCGCCAATGCCATCGGGGTGATCTCCGACGAGGGCAAACGCGACTTCGTGATGAGCCTCGGCGCCAAGGGGGTCATCAACCGAAAGGACTTCGACTGCTGGGGCCAACTGCCCACCGTCAATACGCCCGAATACAAGGCCTGGTTCACCGAGGCACGCAAGTTCGGCAAGGCGATCTGGGACATCACCGGCAAGGGCGTCAACGTCGACATGGTGTTCGAACATCCCGGCGAGGCGACCTTCCCGGTCTCGAGCTTCGTGGTCAAGAAAGGCGGCATGGTGGTGTTCTGCGCCGGCACCTCGGGCTTCAACCTGACGATGGACGCGCGCTATGTCTGGATGCACCAGAAACGCATCCAGGGCTCGCATTTCGCGCATCTGAAACAGGCCGCCGCCGCCAACAAGCTGATGCTGGAGCGCCGGCTGGACCCGTCGATGTCCGAGGTCTTTCCCTGGGACGAGATCCCGCTGGCGCACATGAAGATGCTGCGCAACGAGCACAAGCCCGGCAACATGGCGGTGCTGGTGCAGGCGCCCACCACCGGGCTGCGCACCCTCGAGGACGCGCTCGAAGCCCGCTGAGCGCCTGAATGGCCGCGACCGAGACCCTTCGCCAACGCGAAGGGTCTCTTTTTGTTCACGGTCTTGACGCATTTTTAACGCGTTCACCCGTAGGTTGTTCCTGCATCGTTCCGATGCGCGAATCACTGTCGACGGCCGCCGGGATGGCCAGCGTTGAATACTGCGGTTTCAGGGGGTTGAATCCCCACATCCCGCCGGAAATGGGGAGTTCATATGCGCGAATGTCGGGAAAATGACACACATGCTAGGGTTGTGAGCAGCCTCGGAAACAGGGAACTTTACATGCCGAACGATTGGATCATTGATGTGCTTGCCGACCTCAAGGCGTTTGCGACCCTGAACGGGATGGAGGCGACGGCGGCGCAGATCGAAGACGCAAGTCTCGTCGCGCTGGCCGAATTGTCCTCGACCCCCTCGCATCGCCTGGGCGGCGGGGATCTGATGGCGGGCGGGCATGGGCAACAGACTGGAACGCTTACTCGACTCCGTGCAGGCCGCAACCACGCTTGAGGATTTCCAGACCGCCACCGAGAAAACCCGCGCGCTCTATCGCGTGCGCCATGTCGTCTATCACTGGGTCAATTCCGAGGGCGAGCGTTTCGGCGCCGGCACCTATCCCGACGCCTGGGTCGACCGCTACCTGGCGCAGGACTACCTGCGCATGGACCCGGTCATCTTCGGCTGCTTCCAGCGGTTCACCCCGGCCAACTGGAAAGACCTCGACTGGTCCTCGAAACCCGCCCGCGTGATGCTGCACGACGCGCTGGACCACGGGCTTGGCAACCAGGGCTATTCGGTGCCGGTGCGCGGCCCCAACGGCCAATTCGCGCTGTTCACCCTGAACCACGAGGCCGAGGATGACGTCTGGGCCGGGTTCATCGCCAGAAACGGCCGCGACCTGATGATCCTGGCGCATGAGTTCAACCGCAAGGCGCTGGAATTTGAACTGGGCGAGGCGGCGCAGACGGTGCCCAGCCTCAGCCCCCGCGAACTGGCCGCGATGCGCGCGCTGGCGATGGGCAAAAGCCGCGCCCAGGCCGCCGCCGACCTGTCGATCTCCGAACATACCTTGCGGGTCTATATCGAAAGCGCGCGCCACAAGCTGGGCGCGCTCAACACCACACACGCGGTCGCCCGCGCGCTGTCGAGCGGCCTCATCATCGTGTGATCTTCACCCTTCGTTAACCCCACCGCGCGCCCCGGCGCGGGCTTGTTAACCCCTTTCCCCCATCCTGCCCGGCAAGACCCAGACAGGATGAGACCCCATGCTCCGCTATCTCCACGCCGCCGACCTTGCCCGCCACCCGCGCCTTGCCCACAGCATGTTCACCGATCGCGCCGACCAGTTTGCCCGGCGCCTCGGCTGGGACGTGTCGGTCAGCGACAGCGGCGAGGAGCGCGACGCCTACGACGCGCAAAACCCGCTCTATGCGATCTGGGAACTGCCCGACGGCAGGCACGGCGGCTCGATGCGTTTCCTGCCGACCACCGGGCGCACCATGGTCAACGATCATTTCGCCTTTCTCAACGACGGCCACCCGATCGAAAGCCCGTTCATCTGGGAATGCACCCGCTTTTGCATCTCGCCCCGCGCCGACCACCGCGCCGCCCCGGCGCTGGCCCTGGCGGCGGGCGAATTGATGGAGGCCCACAGCCTCACCCAGTTCGTCGCCGTGTTCGACGCCCGGATGGAACGCATCTACCGCCGCATGGGCCTGACCCCCGAAGTCCTCGGCCGCCGGGGCACCGGCAGCGCCGCCATCGGCGTCGGCCTCTGGTCGATGGACGCCGCCGCCTTCGCCCCGACGCTGGCCCGTGTCGGCATCAGCCGCGCCACCTCGCGCCGCTGGCTGGCCGCCTCGCTGTCGCCCCTGCATGATCTGGCGATCCCCGCCTGATCCGTCTGGCCGCTGCCCGGCGGCTGGGGTAGTCTTGGCCCATGTCCCTGCCCAAGCTGACCTTTTCCGACGACCAGGCCGAGGCCCACGACCGCCTGGCCGAGCTCCTGCGCGGGGCCGGCGTCGATATCGACGCGGCCACCACCACGCCCCGCGCCAAGGGCAAATCGCGCGTCATGGCGGTGATCGGCAAGGCCGGGTCGGGCAAGACGCTGCTGCTGGCCGAGTTGACCCGCGCGGTCGAGGAGGCCGGGGTCGATATCGTCTCGGGCGATTGGGAGGGCAAGCGGCGGCGCGACCGGCGCACGCTGTCGGTGCTGGCGCCCACCAACAAGGCCGCGTCCGTGCTGCGCGCGCGCGGCGTGCCGGCGACCACCATCCACCGCATCCTCTACACCCCGGTCTATGCCCCGGAATACGAGGCCATCGCCGAATGGCTGGCCGGGCAGGGCGAGCGGCCCGAGGTCGAGGGGCTGACCGACATCGCGCTCGACCGGGCCCATGCCTTCTACCAGGCGCAGAAATCCATCCCCGGCGCGCTGGCCGCGGCGGGCTTGCGCGGGTCGGATTTCATCACCGGCTGGAAGCGGCGCGACGACCCGCTTGATATCGGCTTTGTCGATGAAAGCTCGATGCTCGACGAAAAGCAGTTCGAGGACCTGGCCGAGATCTTCGACACCCTCGTGCTGTTCGGCGACCCGGCGCAACTTGCCCCGGTCGGCCAGTCCGGCGAAATGGTGTTCGACCGGTTCGGCGATGCCAAGAAATGCGTGCTGCACCGCGTCCACCGGCAGGAAACCGACAACCCGATCCTCGACCTGGCGCATGCGCTGGGCGACGAGGCGCTGACCTTCGAGGCGTTCGAGCGGATGATCGAGGACGCCGCCCGGCGCGATGACCGCGTGGTGGTGGCGCCACGGGTGAACGCCGACCTGATGGCACGCTCGCCGGTGCTGGTCTGGCGCAACAAGACCCGCATCCGCCTGATCCAGGCCTTCCGCGCCTCGCATGCTGCGCCGCCCGACCGGCTGGTGCCGGGCGAGCCGCTGATCTGCGACGGGATCGAGCTGCCCCTGAAACACCGCAAGCGCCGGATCGAGCTTGAGGCCAAGGGGCTGATCAAGGGCGCGCAGGTGGTGTTTCTGGGCGACGGCAAGAAGCCCGGCTTCTCGCGCCTGCATGTCTTTGGCGCGGACGATCCGCAAGTCTCCGTCGCCTCGATCATCAAGATCGAACTGCCGGGCGAGGAAGAACCCTTCATCCCCTTCGCCGCCAAGATGGGGGCTGCGTTCCTGCACGGGGCGGCGGTGACGATCCACAAGGCGCAGGGCAGCCAGTGGCCCGAGGTGCAGGTCTTCGCGCCCGACCTCTGGGCCGCCGCGCGCGCCGGGCGCATCGAGGCCGGCCTGCCGCTGTGGAAGCGGCTGGCCTATGTGGCGATCACCCGCGCCGAAACGCGGCTGCACTGGGTCACGCGCTATGCCCTGGCGCGGCCGACCCGCGAACTTCGCACCGACGACCTGGCCGCCGCGCCCGCGCCCCTGAAACTCGAGGCCGAAGACGATGTCGCCTAGCATCCTGGTCACCGGCCCAAGCTCCGGCATCGGCCGCGCCTGTGCCGAGGCGTTTCTCGACGCCGGCTGGCAGGTCGGCCTTTTCGCCCGCCGCCAGGCGGCGCTGGACGAGGTGGCGAAGGGGCGCGACAACGCCATCGTCCTGCAAGGCGACGTGACCCGGCCCGAGGATGCGGCGCGCGCTGTATCCGGGCTGGTTGCGGCCGCAGGGCGGCTTGACGTGCTCTTCAACAACGCCGGCATCTTCACCCCCGCCGCCCCGATCGACGAGGTGCCGCTGGACGACTGGCAGCGCGCGCTCGATGTGAACCTGACCGGCATGTTCCTGATGGCCCGCGCCGCCTTCGGCCAGATGCGACGGCAGGTGCCGCAGGGCGGGCGGATCATCAACAACGGCTCGATCTCGGCACATGCGCCCCGGCCCGGATCGGTCACCTACACCACCACCAAGCACGCCATCACCGGGCTGACCAAGACCCTCAGCCTTGACGGGCGCAACTTCGGCATCGCCTGCGGCCAGATCGACATCGGCAACGCCCGCACCGATCTTCTGGCAGGCGTGGTGGAACAGGCCGTGGCGGCGGGCGAGGCGCCACCGCCAAGCATGGACGTGGCCGAGGTGGCGCGCGCGGTCGTGCAGATGGCCAGCCTGCCGCCCGAGGCGAACGTGCAGTTCATGACGCTGATGGCGACGACGATGCCCTATATCGGGCGCGGCTGACCCTAGCTGCGCAGGATCAGGCGGAACGCGGCCGAGGCACCCCAGCCCGCCGCGACGGCGATGAACAGCGACATCAGCCCGTAAAGGAACGCCTGTTCATGCGCGAGATTGTAGATCCAGCGTTCCAGCCCGACCTTCTGCACGTCGATATGCGCCGTGTGGGTGGCGACGACTTCGCCGTCGCGGGTCAGGTAGATGCGCGCGCTGTAGACGCCTTCGGTCAGGTTGGCCGGCAGTTCGATGCGGGTGTCGAACAGGGTATCCTGCGCGATGTTCACCGCGCCTTCCTGCATCCGATAGAGGCCGTTTTTCGAACGGATGCGGATCACCGCCTCGGCGAAGTCGGCGGCATCCGGCCCGCCCTCGGTCTGCAGCACGCTGATCGAGGAGGGGATCGAGATGCGCCGGACCTCGTCGATTTCCGGAGTGATCAACTGGTCGAACGGGCCCGAGGTGGCAATGGCATAGAACGAGGGGGCATAGTTCACGTCGACCGAGTCGGTGTTCACCCAGATCCCCAGCCGCTTTTCCTTGCGCCGGACGGTGATCGGGTGCGACGGCCCCTCGATCACCACGGTGATGCCCAGCATCTCGTCGGGCGTGGGCGCGTCGCGCTTGATCGCGCCGAAGATCAGGATCTCGGAGCCGACGAAGGTGGCGGTGATCGACACCCGGTTCTGGCTCAGCCCGGCGACGATGGTCTCGGCCTGAGCCGCGACGGGCGTGAGCGTCAGCCAGGCGGCGGCGAGGAATGCGAGGAGGCGTGCCATGTCAGTGCCCCTCCGCGCCGATGGAATAAAGCTCGGACGGTTCCAGCAGCAGGTCCAGCCCCAGCTTGAGGCAGACCGCCAGCACCAGCAGCGACAGCAGCACCCGCAGTTGTTCGGCCTTCATCTTGACGCCGATCCGGGTGCCGACCTGCGCCCCGATCACGCCGCCAACCAGCAGCAGCACCGCCAGCGCCACGTCGACCGTGTAGTTGGTGGTGGCGTGCATCATCGTGGTGAATGCCGTGGTCAGGATGATCTGGAACAGCGACGTGCCCACCACCACCTTGGTCGGCATCCCCAGCAGGTAGATCATCGCCGGCACCATGATGAAGCCGCCTCCGACGCCCATGATCGCCGCCAGCACGCCGACCAGCACGCCCACCAGGATCGGCGGGATCACCGAGATATAGAGACCCGAGGTGCGGAATTTCATCTTGAACGGCAGGTTGTGCACCCAGAAGTGCCTGCGCCGGGCCGGCGCCGCCGTGCTGCCGCGCGACTTCAGAAAGGCACGCAGCGATTCGATGAACATCAGCCCGCCGACCACGCCCAGGAACACGACATAGGCCAGCTTGACCAGCAGATCGACCTGGCCGATCGACTTGAGGTAGTTGAACAACTGGATACCCAGCGCGGCCCCGATCAGGCCGCCGATCTGCAACACCACGCCCATCTTTATGTCGACGGTCTTGCGCTTCAGATGCGCCAGAACGCCCGAGAACGACGAGGCGACGATCTGGTTGGCCTCGGTGGCGACCGCCACGGCGGGCGGGATGCCGATGAAGAACAGAAGCGGCGTCATCAGAAACCCGCCACCGACCCCGAACATGCCGGACAGAATGCCGACCATCCCGCCCAACCCAAGCAGCAGGAACGCGTTGACGGAGACTTCGGCGATGGGCAGGTAGATTTGCATGGGCAGGTATTGCTGCAAGATGTTGAATATGTCTAGGGGTCAGTTGCAGGGGCGGCTCACGGCTCCTGCGACAAATCGGAGCGTCCGGGTGTTCGTCGTCGCATCCCTCAGCCCTCCGTGACCGAATTCGGTCCTGCTGTTTCAAGTGCCGGGACCGGCGCGGATCTGGCGGCGATCACGCCCACCGGCCCGGCCGGCAAGACTGGCAGCGTATCGGCGTCCCGCCGCGTGCCAAGCCTTGTTCCGCCTCGCGCCTTATTCCTGCAGCGCGGAAATGTAAACGTACTGGTGCCGCAACCGCCGGCCGGCGCCGGGGCCGGACCGATCACGCCGGAGGCCCGCGCCCGCGCGACGGAGGTTCTGCGCGCCGGGCGCGACCCGGGCTGCGCTGGTCCGCAAGCCCTGCGAACAGGGGGCGCCGGGTGTCTGCGCGCCTGCCTTCACGTTTTCGTGAGATCAGGCCCCGACAAGCGATTTCGTCATCACGACCGCGTCCACCGCCGCATCCGCGCGCCGGTAATAGCCGCGCCGCCGCCCCGACTCGGCCCATCCCGCCGCGCGGTAGAGCGCCAGCGCGCCCGCGTTGTCGGCGGCGACCTCGAGAAACCCGGCCTCGGCTCCGCGCGCCCGTGCCTCGGCCTCGAACGCTGCCAGCAAGTCCCGCCCGACCCCGCCGCGCCGCGCCTCGGGCGCGACCGCGATGGTGATCAGTTCCGCCTCGCCCGCCGTCGCCCGCCCGATCGCGAAACCGGCCTCCCGCGTGACCGCAAAGCCGCCCGGCGCGCCGGTCAGCGCCTCGATCTCGCCCGCCGCCCAGGCCCGCCCGCCGGGAAAGGCGCGGGCATGAAGCGCGGCCATCTCGTCCAGTGTCATGGCAGGATCACCGGCGCCGGGTCTTTCGGCGGGGCCGCATCGGCGCTGCGGAAATACAGCGGCGCCGGGCGGGGCAGGGGGGCGCCCAGGGCCAGCCGCGCGGCGGCGATCCGCGCCATCGCCGGGGCGAGCGTTGCCGGGTCGGCCATCGGCGCACGCGGCATCTCGGGTCGCAGCGCGTCGGGCGCATCTGTCATCACCGGCGGCCCGTCCTCGCCCAGCACCAGCGCGTATGTCATCCCACGTCGCGCATCGGCCAGCGACAGGCAGGGCCGCGCCATGCCCTCGGCCTGCGCCTCCAGCGTCGAAACCCCGATGGCCGGCACCCCCAGCCCCAGCGCCAGGCCGCGCGCGGCGGCCACCGATATGCGGATGCCGGTGAAGTTGCCGGGGCCGATCCCCACCGCCACCGCGTCGAGATCGCGCCAGGCAAAGCCCGCGCCCGCCAGCATTTCCTCGATCATCGGCATCAGCCGTTCGGCCTGCCCGCGCCCCATCTCCTCGGCGGTCGCGGCCACGATCCGTCCGCCCGACAGCAAAGCGGCCGCGCAATGCGCGGCCGATGTGTCAAACGCCAGGATGGTCGGGTCAGACGGCAACCGCCCGCACCTCGGTGACCTCGGGGATGTAGTGCTTGAGCAGGTTCTCGATGCCCATCTTCAGCGTCAGGGTCGAGGACGGGCAACCGGCGCAAGCGCCCTGCATGTGCAGATAGACCACGCCCCGGTCAAAGCCGTGGAACGTGATGTCTCCGCCGTCCTGCGCCACCGCCGGGCGCACGCGGGTGTCGAGCAATTCCTTGATCTGCACCACGATCTCGCCGTCCGGGCCGTCATGTGCGGCATGGGCGGCGGCTTGTTCGCCTTCCATCACCGGCTCGCCCGACTGGTAATGCTCCATGATCGCGCCCAGAACACCGGGCTTGATATGGTCCCACTCGACGCCCTCGGCCTTGGTCACGGTCACGAAATCGGTGCCGAAGAACACCCCGGCCACGCCCTTGACCGCGAACACCCGCTTGGCCAGCGGCGAGGGGCCGGCGGTGTCGGGCGAGGGGAAATCGGCGGTTCCGGCATCGAGCACGGCCTGGCCGGGAAGGAATTTCAGGGTCGCCGGGTTCGGCGTGGATTCGGTCTGGATGAACATGTCGCGCACCTTTTCTGTCGGATTTGATATGAGGTCCGGGCGCCCCCCTGTCAAGCCGCGCGGGCCGGAGGGTTGCCTTCTGCGCCGGTTTGTCGCTTGCTGCAGGCCATGTCGGATCACCTCAAGGGCCTTCTGATAACCGCGCTGGGCGTGATGATGATCGTGCCGGATTCGCTGTTCGTGCGGCTGATCGGGGCGGACGCCTACACCATCGCCTTCTGGCGGGCGCTGTTCGCCGGTCTGACCATCGGGTGCGGCGTGCTGATCTTTCAGGGGCCGGGCGCGTTTCGCGGGCTGACCCGCCACGGCCGCCCGATGCTGATCTACATCCTGACGCTGGCGGTCTCGAGCAACCTGTTCGTGGTCGCGGTGTCGATGACCTCGGTCGCCAACGTGGTCTTCATCATCGCCGCGATGCCGGCCTTCGCGGCGCTGTTCAGCTTCGTCTTTCTCGGCGAGCGCCTCAGCCGCCGCACCGCCCTGACCATCGCCGCCGTGGCAGTTGGAATCGCCATCATCGCCTTCGGGTCGGGCGACAGCGAACGGGCCACCATCGAGGGCGATCTGGTCGCGCTGCTGGTGCCGGCCTTCTTCGCCATCGCGCTCACTGCCGCGCGCAGCATGAAATCCATCAGCCTCCTGCCCGCGATCCCGGTGTCGTTTTTGATCGGCACGATTGTGCTCGCGCCCTTCGCGACACCGATGTCGGTGCCATCAGACGATTGGATCTTCGTCATCCTGCACGGCGGTGTGTTCATTGCCGCCTCGACCGCCTTCATCTCGATGGGCCCGCGCTACCTGCCCTCGGCGGAGGTGTCCTTGCTGATCCTGCTGGAAAGCGTTCTGGCCCCGATCCTGGCCTGGGTGGTGGTGGACGAAGATCCGGGCCGCTGGGCCATCGTCGGGGGCAGCGTCGTGATCGGTGCGCTCGCGGTCTCGAACCTCGTGGCGCTGGCCCGCCGCCGCCGCCACCCGGGCGCGATCTCGGACCGGCTCGAGGCGCATGTGGTGGTCGAGGGGGATGAGGGACCGCCCCCCTAGCGCCGCCTGATCTTGCCCACGATCGCCGCCCAGCCGCCCGGGCTGACAAGGAACGCAAGGCCGAAGCCGGAGGCAAAGCCCGCGATCTCTGCCACCCAGTTCAGCCCGCCACCGAACAGCAGCCCGAACACAAGCTGGATGCCCAGAAGGAACGCGATCAGCGTGAACGCCTGCAGGCCCGTCGCCCGCCCGGCCAGCCCGGCCCACAGGATGAAGGTATAGGCCCCCACCATCCCGTAAGCCCCCGGGAAGCCGCCGAACAGCACCACGCGCGTATCCCACACCAGCCCGTAGACCAGCGCGCCCAGCACCGATGCCCCGAAGAACACCACCAGCACCGCCCAGTTCGACAGCACCTCGCCCACCAGCTTGCCGAGCGCCAACAGGAACACCAGCACGAACAGCGCATGCGTGAAGGTGCCGTGGATGAACGGATAGGTCACGAAGCGCGCCATGAACTCCCAGCGGATCGTGCCGTTCTGGATCATCCAGTCGAACATCGGCTCGTAGAACCCGAACCGCTCCATCGCCGCCAGCCGCCAGCCGGTGCCCGCAGGCCCGCCGAGGATGCCGGCATTCGCCGCCGTCAGCACAAGTTCGATGCCGAAGATCGCCAGCGCCAGCACCACCACGGCGGGCGGAAGCGGGTTCACCGGCGGGGCGTTGTGGTCCTGGTCGGTGGGCAGTTCGAAAGGGGGGCGCATCGGGTTTCCTTGACGCTGGGCACCCGCCTAGGTAAGCGAGCCGGGCAGATAAATCCAGACGGAGCCTGTCATGGCCGAGACCCAGTTCACCCCGCGCGTCTTTTCCGGCATCAAGCCCTCGGGCGGCTTGACGCTTGGCAACTACCTCGGCGCGATCAAGCGTTGGGTCGACATGCAGGGCCCGGCGTTCGAGACCATCTATTGCGTCGTCGACCTGCACGCGATCACCGTCTGGCAGGACCCCGCCACGCTGGCCGACGCCACCCGCGAGGTGGCCGCCGGAATGCTGGCCTCGGGCATCGACCCCGCGAAATCCATCCTGTTCAACCAGGCCCAGGTGCCGGCCCATGCCGAACTGGCGTGGCTGTTCAACTGCGTCGCGCGGCTGGGCTGGATGAACCGGATGACCCAGTTCAAGGACAAGGCCGGCAAGAACGCCGAAAAGGCCTCGCTTGGCCTTTATGCCTACCCGTCGCTGATGGCCGCCGACATCCTCGTCTATCACGCGACGCACGTGCCGGTGGGCGAGGACCAGAAACAGCATGTCGAACTGACCCGCGACATCGCCGCCAAGTTCAACCACGACTATGGCGAGGCGTTCTTTCCGCTGACCGAGCCGGTGATCGAAGGCCCGGCAATGCGGGTGATGAACCTGCGCGACGGCTCGAAAAAGATGTCCAAGTCCGGCGACAGCGACATGGAGCGCATCAACATGACCGACGATGCCGACACCATCGCAAAGAAGTTCAAGAAGGCCCGCACCGACCCCGAACCGCTGCCGGGCGAGGTCGCGGGGCTGGCTGACCGGCCCGAGGCAAAGAACCTCGTCGACATCTACGCCGCCCTGTCCGACACCACCGCCGAGGCGGTGCTGCGCGACCATGCCGGCGCGGGCTGGGGCACCTTCAAACCGGCGCTGGCCGAACTGGCGGTCGAGAAACTCGCCCCGATCTCGGACGAGATGAAGCGCCTGATGGCCGCCCCGGACGAGATCGACGCGATTCTGGCCAAAGGGGCAGAGCGCGCCGAGGCCATCGCCAACCCGATCCTCGAACGCACCTTCGATCTGATGGGCTTCGTGCGCTCGCGCCGCTGACTTGCAGAAAACCCGCGTTCCGGGGCGAGATGCCCGACCCGGAACGCGCATACATTGCCTGAATCCAACCCGGTTCGATCCGTGCAACCCAACGCCACGTCGCGTCTGGACCTTCCCGGCCTCCGGACCTACGATCCGCGCGATGACAGGAGGACCTGATGGCGACCGGCACCAATCTGCGCACCTATTTCGAAGGCACATGGCACCAGGGCGACACCCCGATCATGCGCGCCGCCGATCACGGCGCATGGCTGGGCACCACGGTATTCGACGGCGCGCGCATGTTCGAGGGCGTGACGCCCGACCTCGCCGCCCATTGTGCCCGCGTGAACCGCTCCGCCGAGGCGCTGATGATCACGCCGACGGTCTCGGCCGACGACATGGTGGCGATCGTGCGCGAGGGGCTGGCGCTCTACCCCGCCGGAGCACCCGTCTATATCCGGCCGATGTATTGGGCGATCGAGGGCGGTCATATGGGCATCGTGCCCGAGCCCAACTCGACCGGCTTTGCCGTCAGCCTCGAGGAAATCCCGATGGCCGCAGCAACCGACTCGACCACCCTGACCACCACCCGGTTTCGCCGCCCGGTGCTGGAGGATGCGGTGGTCAACGCCAAGGCGGGCTGCCTCTACCCCAACAATGCGCGCATGCTGGCCGAGGCCCGCGCCAAGGGCTTCGGCAACGCGCTGGTGGCCGACGCGCTGGGCAACGTGGCTGAGACCGCCAGCGCCAATGTCTTCATGGTGCGCGACGGCGAGGTCTTCACCCCCATCGCCAATGGCACTTTCCTGGCCGGCATCACCCGCGCGCGCCACATCGCGAACCTGCGCGCCGACGGCGTCAAGGTGCACGAGGCCGTGCTGTCCTTCGACGACTTCCGCGCCGCCGACGAGGTGTTCCTGTCGGGCAACTTCAACAAGGTCACCCCCGTCACCGCCTTCGACGACCGCCAGTATCAGCATGGGCCGATCACCCGGCGGGCGCGCGAACTCTACTGGGACTGGGCGCATTCTGACGCAGCCAAGACCGCTTGATTAGCGCAGATCGCTCCGTCATCATGCGCGCCTGACAGGAGGCCAACCATGCGCAAATTCCTCGTCGTGCTGGACGACAGCCGCGAATGCCTGAACGCGATGCGCTTTGCCGCGATGCGGGCGCAGCACACCGGCGGTGAGGTCGAGATCCTCTCGGTGATCCCGCCGGAGGAGTTCAACCACTGGCTGGGTGTCGGCACGTTGATGCGTGACGAGGCCAAGGAACGCATCCATGCCCATTACGAGGTGTTCGCCAAGTGGATGCGCGACCGCCACGACATCGACCCGCGCCTGGTGATCCGCGAGGGCAACGTGGTCGAGCAGATCCTCAAGCGCGTCGAGGAAGCCAACGAGATCGGCGTTCTGGTTCTGGGCGCTTCCTCGGGCCGGGGCGGGCCGGGGCCGATCATCACCGAACTGGTGCGCAACGCCGGCACCCTGCCGGTGCCGATCACCATTGTGCCGGGCGAAATGTCCAAGGAACGGCTTGAATCGATCACCTGAGCCGGGCGTCAGTCCACGTTTGCCCCTGCCAGCAGCGCCGCCGCCACCGGCAGGCGCATGGCTTCGCACCCGGCGATGATCGCGTCGTCGAAATGCCCTGATGCCGCGAGGCAGTTCAGCGTCCCGATCACCTCGCCCGCCACCACCACCGGAATGTTGACGATGGATTCCATGCCCAGCGCGCGGATCTGTTCGTGATCGAACATCGCCTTGGCCAGGCTCTCGTAATCATTGGCCACGAAGGTCTTGTGCTCGTCGATGACGTGGCGGCTCCAGTCGGTCTCGTTTGCCGGTTTGCGCCCCTGCGCGGCATAGGCGCCGGGCTGCGAGGAATAGAGCCGCAGGAAACTTCCGTCCGCGGGGTCACGGGCGGTGACGGTGACGAGCTTCAGCCCGTAAGCACCGATCAGGTGGTCCGCGACCGGCGCCAGGTGCTGCTCGGGCGTGGCGTCGGGGGCGGCAAGGGCGTCGGCGGTGGCGCGCAGAACCTCGGCGGGCAGGGCGGTGGTGTCGGTCATCTGGTATCCTCAGGTGTGGGAAGAGGGCCAGCGCCGGGCGCCGGCCCCTTGAACAGGATGCGGGTTTCCCCGGGGGTCAGAGGCTCGTGCGCGGCGTGCTGGCCTCGGTGTCGACCCGGCCATCGCGGATCACCACGCCGTAGTCCTCGGCGGCCACTTCCGGCGACAGCCAACCCCGGTCGAGATCGCGCTGGATCTCGTCAAACGGCCGGGCCATCGGGTCGCCATAGCCGCCGCCGCCACCGGTGCGGGTGATCAGAAGCGTGCCCTTGGGCAGCACCCGCGCGCGCATCTTGAGCGGGTTTTCCTCGCTCCCGTCCGGCAGGCGCAGGGTGTTCACCGGCCCCTTGGCCGGTTTGCCGCCCGCCAGCCCCCATGCGGGCGTCTTGGAGCGTTCGAACCACAAGGCGCCCCCGGCATCGTCCAGCATCCGGTAGCTGCGCACCACGCCGTTGCCGCCACGCCAGCGCCCGGCCCCGCCCGAATCCGGGCGGATCGAGAACTCTTCGATGCGCACCGGGAACTTGGTCTCATAGACCTCGGCGGGCATGTTGCGAAAGCCGCCGTTGACCAGGTTGATCAGCGCGCTTTCCCCGTCCGCGCCGTTCGATCCGCCCCAGCCGCCCGCGGTCGCCTCGACCGACAGCCACTGTTTCTTCCTCGGGTCGACCTCGAAGAAGGTCGCGACCATCGAATCGCCGTAATGCGCGGCGGTGGCGTGTTCGGGCATGGCCTCGGACAGGCAGGCGATCATCAGGTCGGCCAACAGGCCGAGGCCGGTGAAATACCACGCGCAGGCATAGGGTTCGCGGGCATTGAACATGCAGTCGTCGGGGATCTTGACGCTCATCGTCGAGAACGACCCGCCGGTGATCGCCCGGTCCGGGCTGATCATGGTCTTGTAGGCGAGCCGCAAGAGCGATTGCGTCTGCACCGCGCCGCAGTTGACCGAGCCCGCCACCGGCGGCGACGAGCCTTCGAGGTCGATGATCATGTTCTCGCCGTCGATGGTCAGCGTCAGCGCGACCTTGATCGGATCGTCCGACTGCCCGTCATTGTCGAGATAGCCCTCGCGCGACCAGGTGCCGTCCTTCAGTTCGCCAATCGCGGCGCGGTCGAGTGCGCGAGACTGTTCAAAGATGTTCAGGCAGCTTGCCCGGTAGGTGTCCTGCCCGATCCGGTCGAGCAACTGGCCCAGCCGCCGCTCGCCGGTGCGGATCGCGCTGACCTGGGCGCGGAAATCGCCCAGGATCGCCGACGGCATCCGGGTGTTGCGCTGGATCAGGTCCATCCAGTCCGGCAGTTCCTCGTAGTTCTGAACCACCCGCGTCGGCCCAAGCCGCCAGCCCTCCTGAAAGATCGAGCTGGAGCCCATCGGCAACCCCGGGTCCATCGCGCCCACGTCCGACCAATGTGCCCGGGCGGCACCAAAGCCGACAAGCTTGCCGTCGTGAAACAGCGGCCCGACGGCGGTGAAGTCATTCAGGTGCGTGCCCTGAAGATAGCTGTCGTTCATCAAAAAGATGTCGCCCGGCCCGATGTCGTCGCCGTATTTCTCGATCACCAGATGAACGCAGGCGTCGATGGCACCGACGAACAGCGGCACGCCGGTCGACTGGCCCAGCATGGTGCCCTCGGCGTCGAGGATGGCGACGGCACTGTCGCGCCCCTCGTAGATCACCGGCGAATAGGCCGAGCGCCAGAGGGCGGCGTTCATGTCCTGGGCGCAGGACATGACGAAGTTGCGGACCACTTCGGTGGTGATCGGATCGCTTGTTGTCTTGCTCATGGGATCACTCCGCATTGCTGGGTTTCATGGAGAGGTGGCCGCCGGTGATGACCTCTGCCCGCCAGCCTGGCGGCACCAGCGTGGTGGCGGTTTCCTCTTCGATGATGGCCGGGCCGTCGACGGTGTCGCCCAGCGCATAGGCCTCGCGCCGCACCACGGCGGTGTCGTGCTCGGCCCCGTCGAAATAAACCTTGCGGCTGCGGGCCTCGCGCGCCGCGCGGTCCACCGGGCTGGGCAGGCCGGGGCGTTTCAGCCGGCCAAGGGCGGCAACCCGCAGGTTGGCCACCTCGGCCCCGGCGGTGGTGCTGGAATGGCCGTATTGCTTTTGATAGGCCGCGTTGAATAGCGCCCTGACGGCGGCGGGATCGACCACGCCGGTCCCCGCCGGCACCGTCAGCACGTATTCCTGCCCCTCGTAGCGCAGATCGACCGACCGCTCGAACGAGATGTCGTTGTCCTTCATCCCCTCCTGCTTGAGGTGGGCGAGACCCTGCGCCTCCAGCGCCTCGAAGGCGGCGGTCACCTCGTCCACGTCGACATGATCCCAGTCGCCGTAATAGGTCATCTTGAAATCGTGGCGCATGTCGGTTTGCAACATTCCGACCGCCGAAAAGGCGCCCGGATGGATCGGCACGATCACTTCTTCGATGTCGAGCTGCCGGGCCAGTGCCGCCGCCTGCGACGGCCCGGCGCCGCCATAGGCCAGCAGAGCGAAGTCGCGCGGGTCGATGCCGCGTTGCACTGTGATGGTGCGGATCGCGTCGGCCATCTTGGCGTTGATGATGTCGATGATGCCCTGCGCGAAGGCCTCGGGTTTCAGCCCGAACTTGTCGCCCAGCTTGGCCACCACGCCCCGCGCCGCCTCGGTGTCCAGCGTCATCTCGCCGCCGGAGAAGTTCGACGAATCGAGCCGCCCCAGCACCAGGTTGGCGTCCGACACCGTGGGTTCGGTGCCGCCGCGCCCGTAGCAGGCCGGTCCGGGCACCGAGCCCGCAGACTGCGGCCCGACGCGCAGCGCATCGGCCTCTTCCCAGGCGATCGAGCCGCCGCCGGCGCCGATCACGTGGATATCGACCACCGACATCTGCACCGGCAGCCCCTCCAGCGAGGTCTCGTTCGAGATCGACGGCAGCCCGTCGATGATCAGGCTGGCATCGAACGAGGTGCCGCCCATATCGACGCAGATCAGGTTCTTGCGCCCGGTCTGCTCGGCCAGCGAGCGCCCGCCGATGGTGCCCCCGACCGGCCCCGACAAGAGCGTCTGAAGCGGCGTGTTCGAGGCCGCGGTCGCGGTCATCGCGCCGCCGTTCGATTCCATCACGTAGACCCGCCCGCCTTCGGGCAGGGTGTCGCGCATCTCGTCGACCAGCGTCGCGAGGTAGCGCCGGACCACCGGGGCGGTGAAGGCGTCCATCGCGGTGGTCGAGATCCGGTCGAACTCGCGCCATTCCGGCGAAACCTGGTGCGACAGGGCAATGTCGATTTCCGGCAGCCGTTCGCGCAAATAAGCTTCGGCGGCCAGTTCATGCGCGGGGTTGCGAAAGCCGAACAGGAAGCAGATGGCGATCGCCTCGTAGCCCCGGATTTTGACCGCCTCGACCAGCCGATCAAGCTCTTCCAGCACGATCGGTGTCTCGATGGTGCCATCGGCGGCGATGCGTTCGCGCACCGTGAAGGTGTCCTCGACCGTGACCAGCGGTTCGGGCTTTTGCCAGCGGATCGAAAAGATCTCGCCCCGGTCATTGCCCTGGATGGTATAGACATCGCGGAAATTCTCGGTGGTCAAAAGCGCCACCTTGGCGCCCCTGCGGGTCAGAACCGAGTTCAGCCCGACCGTCGTGCCATGCACGAAAAAGTCTATGTGCTCACCCGCGCCCAGCCCCTTTTTCACGCCTTCGAGAACGGCGAGCGCCGGGTTCTGCGGGGTCGACAGCACCTTGAGCGCGCGCATGTCGCCGTTCTCGGAATTCTGGAAAACCACATCCGTGAATGTCCCGCCGATATCGGCCGAAACGCGGTATCCGGTTGATGCCATTGGATCACCTCCCTGTGTGTTCGCTCGCCCGTTCCCAGCCTTGGGAAACGCGCCCTGATCGTAAGGATCGGCGTGGCGACGACCGGGTCGGACGTGGCCGCCGAATCCGAAATACCCCTTGTTTGCAAGGGAAATCTCATGGCCTCCATCGCAAACGCTAGGGTGTATACAAATTTTATGCAAGACAATTATGCAAACTTTATGCTACGCTGAGTCTCGAAAAGGCCGCGCACCCCGGCGTGCGTTCCGGCCAGCGCCAGGAAAAAAGGGGACACCATGGAAAGCGACGGGAAACCCGAAAAAGACGACACCCCCCGGCGCGAACGCGGTGCGATCACCGTGCATCAGGCGCTGCGCGAAGAGATTCTCACGCTGGTGCGCGAACCGGGCAGCGGGCTGGACGAGGTTTCCATCGCCAAGACCTTCAACCTGTCGCGCACCCCGGTGCGCGAGGCGATCTTCATGCTCTCGGGCGAGGGGCTGGTGAAGGTTCTGCCCAACCGCACCTCCATCGTCACGCCGCTGTCGATGCACCGGCTGAACGACCTGCTCGACACCTGGCTGATCCTGACCCGGTCGGTCTGTGTCCATGCCGCGCACCGGCGCACCCCCGAAGGCATCGCCGACCTGCGCGCGCGCCTAGCGGCCTTCGGGGCCACCATCGGCGGCGGCGACATGCTGGCCACGGCGCTGGCGATGCTCGAACTGCAGCGCGGCTATGCCGAGGTGGCGCGCAACTTCTTTCTCAGCCGCTATTACCCCGACTGCCTCGACGCCGGCCGGCGCACGCTGCTGTTGCACTACTTCCCCTACGCGAGCAGCAGCAAGCTTGAGCTTCAGGCCCGATTCCACGCCGCCCTGATCGACGCCATCGACCGTGACGACGTTGCGGCCTGCAACACCATCGCCGGCGACATGATCGCCGCGATCCTCAAGGTGATCCGCGCCTCTCTCGAACCCACCGCCGCGAACCAGGTCGACCTGTCGACCGCTCCGCTGGCCTGACCAACCCCTTGCGAAAGCGCATGAACATGAACTACGACGCCCGCCTCAAGAAACTCACCGGCCTGATGCAGGCCGCCGATTGCCCCGCCGTCGCCTTCGTGCCCGGCCCGAATTTCTACTACCTGACCGGCGTGACGCTGGCGCTTATGGAGCGGCCCACGATCCTGATCGTCACCGCCGAAGGCCGGATGCACGCCGCCATCCCGGCGCTGGAGCGTGATCGCTGGAGCGCCGAGGTTCCCCAGGCCGAAACCGTGTTCTGGCAGGATTCCGATGGCTATGCCGATGCGCTTTCGACGCTGGCCCACCAGACCGGCCTGACCACCCTTGCCGTCGAGGGCAACCGGATGCGCCAGTTCGAGGCCGCGGCCCTGGCCCGCGCCTTCGACACCACGCCCGAGGACGCGACCGCGATGCTGGCGCCGCTGCGCATCCTCAAGGACGCGGGCGAAGTGGCCGCGATCGAGAAGGCCGTGGGCATCAGCGAGGCCGCCCTGACCGCCACGCTCGCCGCCATCGGCGCGGGCATGACCGAGACCGAGATCCGTTCGCGCCTGCTGATCGAGATGCTGGAGCGCGGCGCCGACGGCCCGGCCTTCGACCTGATCGTGCTGGCCGGCGGTGCCGCCGCCGATTGCCACGGCGTGCCTTCGTCCGCGCGCCGGGTCGGGCGCGGCGATGTGCTGCTGTTCGATTTCGGCGCCACGCTCGACGGCTACTCTGCCGACATCACCCGCACCTATTTCTGTGAGGAAATCCCCGATGCGCACCGCGCACTCTATGACACCGTGCTCAAGGCCAACCGCATCGGCTGCGAGATGGTCGCGCCGGGCGTCACGCCGCACGATCTCGACAGCGCGGTGCAGGGCGTGCTGCGCGACGCGGGCTTTGCCGACTGCATCCGCCACAAGGTCGGCCACGGCCTCGGCCTCGACATCCACGAAGCCCCCGCGGTGATGATCGGCAACCACCAGCCGCTCGAGCCCGGCATGGTCATCACCATCGAGCCGGGCCTCTACAAGCCCGACGTGATCGGCGTGCGCATCGAGGATGACGTGCTGGTGACCGAGGACGGGCATCGCTCGCTCACCTCGCTGCCGCGCGAGGCGCAGACCTTCGGATGAGGCACGGGCGCGCGCATATCGGCAAATCGGCGGGCCATCCCGGCCCCCGCGCCGGCATGCGCCGCGCCCCTGACATGAAAAACCGGCGCCCCGAAACCTCGGAGCGCCGGACGTGTCGTGTTGCAATGGCCGGGTCAGGCCGCCCAGTCGGCATACCAGCGTTTGAACTGGTCATACTGCTCTTCGACATGGGCGCGCTGCGCGTCGCTCAGCATGTCGGTCTCGTTGAAGTGCAGCCGGTATTCCTCGTCGCCGTTCAGCACCATCAGGTACTTGTAAAACAGCACCAGGTCGACGCCCTCGTCGAACTTGGACAGCACCATCATCGCCTCTTCCAGCTCGCGCGCACGGCGGCGAGCCTCGACATCGCCTGCGGCGGCCTTGCGCGACAGCTCGACCAGGTGCAGCACCGGCCCCGGCAGCGCGTTGCCGATGCCGGTGATCGCCCCGCCCGCGCCGCAGTTGACAAAGCTGTGATAGACCTGCGTGTCGACCCCGACCATCAGGGTCAGCTTGTCGTTGCCCGAGGTGATGTGCTCGCCGGCATAGCTCTGGTCCTCGGCCCCGCCGAACTCCTTGAAGCCGATCAGGTTGGGATAGGCGGCGTGCAGTTCGAAGAACAGGTCGGCGCGGGTTCTGAACCCGTAATGCGGGCTGTTGTAGATCACGGCCGGCAGACCCTTGCCCGCGTCGAGGATCGCCATGAAATGCGCCTTCTGCGCGGCGGGGGAGCTGCCCCGCGACAACACGCGTGGAATGACCATGAGGCCATCGGCTCCGACCTCGGCGGCATGGGCGGCATGGGCCACCGCGACGCGGGTGTTGACCGCGCCGGTGCCGACCACCGTGGGCACGCCCGCCTCGACCAGGCGGCGCACGCCCTCCATGCGCTCGTCATCGGTCAGGAGCGGCCAGTCGCCCATCGACCCGCAATAGACCACCGCGCTCATGCCGGCCTCGATCAATTCCTTGCCCTTCTTCACGAGCGCGTCGAAGTCCGGTTTGCGCTCGTCCGTGCACGGGGTCATCAGCGCGGGAATGCAGCCTTTGAAGATATCGCTGGTCATCGTCAGTCCTTTCAATCGCCGGATACGGGCGCAGACGGCCCGGCCCGGCTGGCACAATCATTGGGTGATGGGTGGATACCATTGTGTCGACGCTCTGTCGACATAAAATATTTTCGCACGAACACCGCTCGCGCTGAGGTCGATCGCGGCCGCAAGGCGGTGACGCGCCGGGCCTCAGAGCTCGAGGTCGAGGTTGGGTCTTCGGTCGGCGGAAATGTAGGATCGGATCTGCCCGACGATCTGGTCGGCATGCGCCACCGCCAGCGCATCGGCCCGCGCCACGTCACCGGCCTCGATCGCCGCGATCATGTCTTCGTGCTCGGTCACGTATTGCCGGGGCAGCGCGTCGTTGAACGAGGAATAGTACAGCCGCAGGATGCGCTGGCCCTCGTCCAGCAGCCGGGTGAACAGGTCGGTGAAGTACTTGTTGCCGCCCGCCCTGGCGATGGCGACGTGGAACTCGCGGTTGGTCGCGATCATGTCGAGCGGCGCGCGCGCCGCGACGCTGCGGGCGAATTCGGCCTGAAGTTTGCGGATTTTCTCAATATCCTCGGCGCTCCGGTTCAACGCCGCCTCGCGGGTCGTCACCCGGTACATCAGCGTCAGCGCGTCGAAAAAGGACGACAGGTTGAGAAAATCGATCTGCGACACGATCGTCGCGCGGTTGGTCAGCGTGGTGATGAGGTTCTCGGCCGCCAGCCGCACCAGCGCCTCGCGAATCGGCGTGCGCGACAGCGAGAAGCGTTCGGCCAGCTGCGCCTCGTCGATCGGCGTGCCCGGCGCCAGCTTGAGGTCGATGATCTCGCGCCGCAGGGTGTCGTAGACCAGCGTCACCCCCGACCCGCGCTTGCGCCCGCCCGCCTCGGTCTCAGCCCCGTTTTTCATATTTCCGTCCGATCCGTTTCACGAAGTCGTGTGGAGTATCGCGCAATCCCGACGAAGGTTCAAAACGTATTTTTATTGTCGACACAACAAATGCAAGTTGGTATGCAACGACTCTATCTCGCGTGGGAGGGTGGCATATGCGCATCGGCATCGTAGGGGCAGGGGTGATCGGCGTGACCGTCGCACATGCTCTCGTGCGCGATGGGCATGAGGTTCGTATCTTCGACGAGGGCGGCATCGCCAGCGGCGCGTCGGGCGGCAATGCCGGCGCATTCGCGTTCTCCGACATCATCCCGCTGGCCACCCCGGGCATCCTGCGCCAGGCCCCGAAATGGCTGTTCGATCCGCTGGGTCCGCTGTCGATCCGCCCCGGTTACGCCGCGCAGATCCTGCCCTGGTTGATGCGCTTTGCCCGCGCCTCGATGCCCGACCGCTACGCAGCGGCCCGCGACGCGCAGGCCGCGCTGATGCGCCTGTCGCAGGCGGCGCTGGACCGGTTGCTGGCGGGCGTCGACGGCGAACACCTGATCCGCCGCGAAGGCCAGTTGCAGATCTATGACACCGTCGCCCAGTTCCGGGCCAGCCAACCCGGCTGGCGTGAGCGTGAGGCCGCAGGCATCCGTTTCGACCGGCTGACCTCGCACGATGCGATCTGCGAGATCCAGCCCGGCCTGTCCGAGCGGTTCACCCAGGCCGTGTTCACCCCCGACTGGATCAACACCACCGACCCGAAGCTCTGGGTCGAACACATCGCCGCCGACCTGACCCGTCACGGCGGCGAGGTGCAGCGCGCCGCGGTGCGCCGTATCCGCCCGGACGAGGGCGCGATGATCCTCGAGACCGACGATGGCCCGGCGCGGTTCGACCGCGTGGTGCTGGCCGCCGGTGCGCAGTGCGGCGCGCTGCTCGGCCCCCTCGGCGTCAAGCTGCCGCTCGAGACCGAGCGCGGCTACAACACCACCCTTCCCGCCGGCGCGTTCGACATCCGCACCCATGTCAGCTTTGCCGCGCATGGCTTCGTGGTCACCCGGATCGGCGACGGCGTGCGCGTCGGCGGCGCGGTCGAACTGGGCGGGCTGAACCTGCCGCCCAACATGAAGCGGGCCGAGGCGCTGCTGGCCAAGGCCAAGGACTTCCTGCCGGACCTCGACACCGAAGGCGGCACGCAATGGATGGGCTTTCGCCCCTCGATGCCCGACAGCCTGCCGGTGATCGGCGCGGCCCCCGGCCACCCCGGCCTGATGCTGGCCTTCGGGCATGGGCACCTGGGCCTGACCCAATCCGCCGGCACCGCCGAACTGGCCGCCGACCTGATCGCGGGCCGCACCCCGTCCATCGACCCCGCCCCCTACCGGCCCGGCCGGTTCCTGCGAGGACAGCCATGACCAACCACACCTTCACCTGCATCGACGGCCACACCTGCGGCAACCCGGTCCGGCTGGTCGCCGGCGGCGGCCCGCGCCTTGAGGGCGGCAACATGATCGAGAAGCGGGCGCATTTCCTGGCCGAATTCGACTGGGTGCGCACCGGCCTGATGTTCGAACCGCGCGGCCATGACATGATGTCGGGCTCGATCCTCTATCCGCCGACGCGCGACGATTGCGATGTTGCGGTGCTGTTCATCGAAACCTCTGGCTGCCTGCCGATGTGCGGCCACGGCACCATCGGCACCGTCACGATGGCGATCGAGAACGGCCTCGTCACGCCGCGCACGCCGGGCCAGTTGAAGCTCGACACCCCCGCCGGCGTGGTGACGGTGGCGTATCGGCAGGAGGGGCGCTTCGTCGAGGAGGTCCGCCTCACCAACGTGCCCGCGTTCCTGCATTCCGAGGGGCTGAGCGCCGAGGTGCCCGGCCTTGGCGAGATCACCGTCGACGTGGCCTATGGCGGCAATTTCTATGCCATCGTCGAGCCGCAGGCCGCCTTTGCCGACATGGCCGATTTCACCGCTGGCGAGCTGGTCGGCTTCAGCCCGAAACTGCGCGCCGCCCTCAACGCCAAGTATGATTTCATCCATCCCGAGACCCCGGCGATCAACGGTCTCAGCCACATCCTGTGGACCGGCGCGCCGCGCCACCCCGAGGCCACCGCCCGCAACGCCGTGTTCTACGGCGACAAGGCCATCGACCGCTCGCCCTGCGGCACCGGCACCTCGGCGCGCATGGCCCAATGGGCGGCGCAGGGCCGCCTGAACGTGGGCGACGACTTTGTCCACGAGAGCATCATCGGCAGCCTGTTTCACGGCCGCGTCGAGGCTGCCGCCCGCGTCGGCGACCGCGATGCCATCATCCCCTCGGTTGGTGGTTGGGCGCGGCAGACCGGCTTCAACACCATCTTCATCGACGACCGTGACCCCTATGCCCACGGCTTCGTCGTCACCTGACCCATGCACGGAAGAGCGGACCAGATGAACACCGACCAGCCCTTCGACATGGCCCGGATCACCGCGATCCTCGCCGCCCCCGACAGCGCCGTCCACCTGTTCGCCTATCTGCGCGAGGGGCTGAAACGCGACGTGGGGTCCGACCTGACCACGGCTTCGGTCTTTGACCTCGGTGCGATGCGGGGCAGGCGCGTGTTCACCGACAACGCCGCCGCCTACCCGGTCGGCAATTTCAAGCGCCTCGACCGCAACCGCTTTTACGACACGGTGATCGAGAGCGGTCAGGTCTTTGCCACCACCCGGATCGAGGAGATCGCCGAGGTATTTTTCGACTGGGAAAAGATCCAGGGCCTCGGCTTTGGCTCGAACCTCAACCTGCCGGCCATCGCCGACGGTCAGGTGATCGGCACCGTCAACCTTCTGGCGCCCACGGGGCACTACACCGCCGCGCGCATCGCCGCCGCGCTGGCCTGGCAGCCGGTCGCCACGCTTTGTTTCCTGCTGCTTCTGCGCGGCAACCCCGAAACCGACAGTTTCATCGGTCAGGTCGCGGCACCCGCCGCCGGCCCGGTCATGGAAGGCGCATAGGACAGGACAGCCCAGGCGCCAGGAACCACCCAACCGCATTCGTCCAACGAGGAGAAACGACGATGAAAAAGACACTGAAACTCGCCGCGATGGCGACGCTGCTGACCCCGCTCGGCGCGCTCGCACAGGATGACACGATCAACATTGCCTACCTGGCGTCCTCCAGCCAGAACGGCTTCAACCAGTCGATCTTCGACGGCATCCAGCGTGCCGCGGCGGAATACGACAACGTCAAGGTCGAGATCTTCGACGGCGAGTTTTCGGCCCCCGTGCAGTTCACGCAGGTCGAAGACCTCGTGGCCGGCGGCCGTTTCGACGCGATGATCGTGACGCCCAACGACACCGTGGGCATCGCCACCGCGCTCGAGGATGCCACCGCCGCCGGCGTCAAGGTCGCCGCGACTCTGTTCCCGATCGGTCCCGACCTCGGTGACATGCAGCCGCAGATCGAAGGTCTTGTCACGACCGTCGCCACCGCCCCCGCGATCGGCGCGCGGCTTCAGGCCGAAGCGGTCGTCGATTTCTGCGCCGACAAGGACCCCTGCAACGTGGTCATCATGATCGGCCAGCTTGTGTTCCCGTTCGACAATGTCCGCTACGACGCCTACCGCGAAGTGCTCGACACCCATGCCAATATCAAGGTGGTGGCCACCGGCGAAGGCAACTACAGCCCCGACACCTCGCTGACCGCGATGCAGGACATCCTGCAAGCCAACCCGGATATCGACGTGGTGCTGTCGAATGCCGACCAGCACCTGATGGGTGTGGAAATCGCGCTGACTGACGCCGGGCTGGACCTTGACGAGATCTACCTGATGGGCGGTGGCCTCAACCAGATCGCGGTCGACGCGATCCGTTCCGGTGCCTGGGATGCCACCCTGGCCGCCGCACCCCGCTCGATGGGCGAGGCCGCGCTGCACGCGATGGTCGCCGCGCTGAACGGTGAAGAGGTCGAACCCTGGATCGACGAATCCAAGCTCGGCAGCTCGCCGGCCATCGTCACCACCGACTGGCTGGTCGAGAACCCCGACTTCGAAGCCGAGTGGCAGGGCTGATCAGACCCCTCTGGCCGGCGCGTCCGCGCGCCGGCACCCCCGACCCAATCAGGCGAAAGGACGGCCATGACCCCGACCGACATCGCTGTTCGCGTTGAAGGCGTTGCCAAGAGCTTCGGCAACACCCGCATCCTGAACGACATCACGATTGATTTTCATGCAGGCTCGGTGCACGCGCTGGTCGGCGAAAACGGCGCCGGCAAGTCGAGCGTCGGCAAGATCATCGGCGGCTATTATTCCGCCGACGAGGGCACGGTCGAAATATTCGGCGACCGGGTGACCAAGTTTTCGCCGCGCGACGCGCTCATGCGCGGGGTGGCGATGATCCACCAGGAGCTTCAGCTCGTCCCCGAACTCACCGTGCTGCAGAACGTCTTTCTCGGGCTGGAAACGCAGCGCGCGGGCGTCCTGCTCAAGGGCGACCTGACCCGGTTCTATGAGCTTGAGAAAACCTGCCAGTTCGGTCTCGATCCGAACGCCAGGGTGGCACGGCTGCGGATCGCGGAGCGCCAGAAAGTCGAAATCATGCGCGCCGTGGCCCGCGAGGCGCGCATCATCATCATGGACGAGCCGACATCGTCGCTGACCGAGGACGAGGCCGACCGGCTGCACGCCCTGATCGCCCGGCTCAAGGCCCAGGGCACCACGATCATCTACGTCAGCCACTTCCTCGACCATATCATCGCCAACTGCGACCGGGTGACGGTGATGCGCGACGGGCAGGTGATCCGCACCGACCCGATCGCCGGCGAGACCAAGCAATCGCTGGTCGATTCGATGCTGGGCAAGGCCTCCGAGATCATCTGGCCCGAGCTTCCACCGCCGCCGCCCGCCGACACGCCGCCGGTTGCCGAGTTGCGCAATGTCTACACCCAGACCGGGCTGAAGGACATTTCGCTCACCATCCGACCCGGAGAGGTGGTCGGGCTGATCGGCCTGGTCGGGTCCGGGCGCACCGAGATCGGCCATGCCCTGTTCGGCGCCGACCGCATCCTGTCGGGCAGCTACCTGCTCGAAGGCGAGGTGCAGACCGGGTTGACCATCCACAAGGCGGTGAAACGCGGCGTGGCGCTGGTGCCCGAGGACCGGCGCAAGCAGGGGCTTGTCCTGACCCAGACCACCCGGCCCAACGTCAGCCTCGCCACCCTCGACAACATCGCGGGCCTTGGCATCCTCAAGCCCCGCGCCGAACGCCAGCGGGTGCGCCGGATGGTCGAGCATTTCGGCATCACCCCGGGCCGCGTCGACGGCGAGGTCGCCTATTACTCCGGCGGCAACCAGCAAAAGGTGCTGTTGTCGAAATGGGCGGTGGAGCGCCCGAAACTCCTGATCCTCGACGAGCCCAGCCGCGGCGTCGACATCGGCGCGCGCCAGCGCATTCACGAGTTCATCGTCGAGATGGCCGCCTCCGGCGTCGGCATCCTGCTGATTTCGTCCGAGATCGAGGAAGTCATCAACCTGTCGCATCGCGGCTACCTGATGAGCGAGGGCCGCATCTTTGCCGAAGAGAACAGCGCCGATCTGGGCGTGGAACAGGCGCTGAACCGCATCTTCCACCAGCAAAGCGCAAACGAGACCAGCGAAAAAGGGGTCAACGCATGACCGATATGAATATGCCCGGCAAGATCGCGCCCCGCATCACCGGCGCGAGAATAGGCCATTTCGCCCAGCAATACGGCGTTCTGATCATCATCGTCGCCTTGCTGATCGGGCTGAGTTTTGCCTCCGACAGCTTCTTCACCGCCCGCAACCTGCTCAACATCCTCAACCAGTCGGCCCCGCTGGCGATCATCGCCTGTGCGCTGACGCTGGTGATCATCGGCGGCGGGTTCGATCTGTCGACCGGCGCGATCTTCGGGGTCGCCTCGGTCTCGGCGGGCTGGCTCGCGGTCAACGTCGACCCTTATCTGGCGATCATCGCGGGGCCGATGATCGGCCTCGTCCTGGGCGCGATCAACGGCATCATCATCACCGGCTTCGGGGTGCATTCGTTCCTCGTGACGCTGGCCACCAGCCTGGTCTATCGCGGCATCGCCATCCTGATCACCGGCGGCGCGCTGATCCCGGTGCGCATTGCCGAGTTCTCGTGGCTGGGGCGCGAGCGGATCGGCATGGTCAACGTCGCGGTGATCGTGTTCCTGCTGTTCATGCTGCTGATGATGTTCCTGCTCAACCGCACCACCTTCGGGCGCAAGGTCTTTGCCGTCGGCGGCAACGAAGAGGCGGCGCTTCTGTCGGGCGTCCGCACCAACCTGGTCAAGATCATGACCTTCTGCCTGACCGGCGGCGCGGCCGGTCTGGCGGGGGTGATCGCGGTGTCGCGCATCTCGATGGCCGAACCGCAGGCCGGCGCCGGCATGGAGCTTGAGGCGATCGCGGCGGTGATCCTGGGCGGCACCTCGATCATGGGCGGCTCGGGCGCGGTGTGGCGGTCGGTGTCCGGCGTGTTGCTGATCGCGCTGATCGGCAACGGCTTCAACATCCTCAACGTCAACCCGTTCTTCAAGGATCTGACCACCGGCGTGATCATCGTGATCGCGGTGGCGCTTGCCGCCTCGGCCTCGCGCCGCTGACCGGCACCTGAACATCCGCGCGGGTCCTGGTGCCCGCGCGCCCTCTCACCCACAACCGGCGGCATCGCCCGCTGGCCCCGACCTGCGAAAGGCTTGTCATGGCTGAAACCATCACCCGGGTGTCGACCGATGTCGGCGGCACCTTCACCGACCTCGTCTATTTCGAAACCGATGCCGCCACCGGCATCCAGACCGTGCGCACTGCCAAGTCCGACACCACCCCGCCGGATTTCGAGAAAGGCGTGCTGAACGTGCTCGATGTCGGCAAGGTCGATGTCGGCAAGGTCGATATGTTCGCCCATGGCACCACCGTCGTGATCAACGCCCTGACCGAGCGCAAGGGCGCCAAGGTCGGGCTGATCACCACCCGTGGCTTTCGCGACTCGATCGAGATCGGGCGCGGCAACCGCCCCGATTTCTTCAACCTGATGTATAAGAAGCCGCCCCCCTTCGTGCCGCGCTACCTGCGCCACGAGGTCGGGGGCCGGATGGATTACCAGGGCAACGAGGTTGCGCCGCTGGACCTTTCCACGCTGGACGAAACCCTGGCGCTGTTTCGCGAAGAAGGGGTCGAGGCGGTGGCGATCTGCCTCTTGCACGCCTATGCCAACACCGACCACGAGGTCGCGCTGGCCGAGGCGGTCAAGGCGCGCTGGCCCGAGGTCACCGTGGTCGCCTCGCACCAGATCACCCGCGAATGGCGCGAATACGAGCGCACCAACACCACCATCCTGTCGGCCTACGTGCAGCCCAAGGCGCAGCGTTACCTCGAAAAGCTCGAAGCGGGTATGACCGAGAAGGGCTACAAGGGCCAGCTCTTCATCATGCAGTCCAACTGCGGCGTCGACTCGCTGGAGGCGACCAAGGCGGTGCCGATCACCATGGTCGAAAGCGGCCCCGCCTCGGGTTTCTGGGGGGCGGCGGAACTGGGCCGGATCATCGGCGAGCCGAACATCCTGGCGCTGGACATCGGCGGCACCACCGCGAAATGCTCGCTGATCGAGAACGGGCAGGCGGCAGTCAAGACCGACTACTGGATCGAGCGCAACGCGCGCTCGGCGGGCTATCCGATCATGGTGCCGGTGATCGACCTGGTCGAGATCGGCAACGGCGGCGGCTCGATCGCCTGGGTTGACGATTTCGGCAAGATGCACGTCGGCCCGCAATCGGCGGGCGCCATGCCCGGCCCTGTCGCCTATGGGCGCGGCGGCACCGAGGTCACGACCACCGACGCCAACCTGGCGCTGGGCCGGATCAACAAGGACTACTTCTGCGGCGGCACCGTCGAGGCCGACACCGAGGCGCTCGACTCCGCGCTGGCCAAACTGGCCGACAAGCTGGAGGTGTCGCCCGTCGAGGCCGCCCGCGGCATCGTGCGCATCGCCAACTCCAACATGGTCAACGCGCTCAAGCTGGTGTCGGTCAACCGCGGCTATGACCCGCGCGACTTCACCCTGGTGGTGTTCGGCGGCGGCGGCCCGATGCACGGCGTCGCGCTGGGCCGCGAACTGGGCGTCAAGAAGGTGGTGGTGCCGCGCGGCGCGCCGGTGTTCTCGGCCTGGGGCATGATGATGTCGGACCTGCGCCGCGACTACTTCGTCACCCGCCTGCAGGATGCCGACGATGCAAAAAGCCTCGACGACCTGCTCAACCACACCATGGAACTGGCGCGCGACGAGTTCGCCCGCGAGGGCATCGCGCGCGACGCGGTGACCCTAGTGCCGCAGATCCGCTGCCGCTACCAGAACCAGGAATTCGGCGTCGAGGTGCAGATCCCCGCCGGTCCCGTGACCGAGGACACGGTGCGCGACATGATCGCCCAGTTCCACGTCAACTATGAGCGCGAATACACCTACACGCTGGATGCCGCGGTCGAGGTCACCGGCATCCACCTGATCGCCTCCAGCGAGGTCGGCAAGCTCGAGATCGTGCCGCTGCCGAAAACCGGCGCGACGCTGGCCGATGCCACCAAGGGCAGGCGCATGGTCGACTATGCCACCGAGGGCAGCCACGAGGCCGACGTCTATGACGGCGACCGGCTGGAGCCCGGCATGACCTTCGACGGCCCGGCGATCATCGAGGACGCGGGCACCACCGTCGTCGTGCATCCGGGCAATCACGTCAGCATTGACGACTTCGGCAACATCCACATCGAAATCCGGGGCTGAACCATGACCACGCAAGACCAGATCACATACGATCCCGTCACCTTCGACATCATCCAGAACGCGCTTCAGGCGGTGGCGGACGAGATGTTCGTGGCGCAGCGCAAGACCTCGATGAGCGCGATCATCTACGAGGTGCTCGACCTGTCGACCTCGATCCTCGACCCCAACGGCGAGATCGCCGCGGTGGGCGCGGGCATCCCTGCCTTCATCGGCGTGCTCGACAAGGCGATCCACGGCATCCTCGAGAAATTCCCGCTCGACACGATCCGCCCCGGCGACCTATATGCCACCAACGATCCCTATTACGGCGGCGTCACCCATCTCAACGACATGGTGCTGGCCGCGCCGGTGTTTTCCGAGGGGCGGCTGATCGCCTGGGTCTCCAACATCGCCCACTGGAACGACGTGGGCGGCATGGTGCCCGGCTCGATGTCGTCGGATGCCACCGAGATCTTCCAGGAAGGCGTGCGCATCCCGGCGGTCAAGCTGTTCGAGGAAGGGCGCGAGAACAAGGCGGTGTTCGATATCCTCTATGTCAACACGCGCCTGCCCGACTTTCTGCGCGGCGACCTCTGGGCCGGCATCGCCGGGCTTCGGATCGGCGAGCGGCGCATCCTCGAGCTGGTGAAGAAATACGGCACCGACACCTTCGAGGCCGCCGTAACGGCCTTCATGGAGCATGGCGAACGCCGGGCGCGGGCCGCGCTCAAGGCGATGCCCAAGGGCACCTATACCTATGAGGAAGAACAGGACACCGGCCAGATCCACAAGGTCGCGCTGACCATCACGCCGGACGAGTTCATCGTCGATCTGTGCGACAACCCGGCCCAGGCCGGATCGTCCAACTCGTCGCGCGAGGGCACCGAGATCGCGGCACAGCTTGCCTTCAAGTCCTTCACCGACCAGGACGCGCCGGGCAACGGCGGCTTTTTCCGCCCCCTGACCGTCAAGACCAGGCCCGGCACCATCTTCCACGTCGAGGAGCCGGGCGCGCTGGGCTATTACTCCGAGGTGGAAATCCGCCTGTTCGACCTTTTGCTGCGCGCCTTTGCGCATCATTTCCCCGGAGTCGTTCCGGCCGGCAACTTCGCCTCGATCTGCGGCACCGTGGTCGGCGGCCCGCACCCCGAGACCGGACGCCACTACACCATCGTGGAACCGCAGGTGGGCGGCTGGGGCGCATGGCAGGGCAATGACGGACCCTCGGGCCAGTTCTCGGGCTTTCACGGCGAAACCTTCAACTGCCCCGCCGAGGTGGCCGAAGCCCGCTATGGCCTGGCCGTCGACCAGGTGGCGCTGAATGCCGAGCCCGGCGGCGAAGGCCAGTGGCGCGGCGGCAAGGGCATCGACGTGCATTACCGGGTGCGCGCCGACAACAACTTCCTGTCGCTGGGCTACACCCGTTCGCGCATCCCGCCCTGGGGCGTCGACGGCGGGCTTGACGGCTCGACCAACTATGTCGAGGTGATCCGCACCGATGGAAACCGCGAACGCTATTCCTTCGCCACCAATGTCGAGGTCAACACCGGCGACGTGATCCGCGTCGTCACCGCCAACGGCGGCGGCTTCGGCGACCCGGCCAAGCGCGCGCCCGAGGACATCGCCCGCGACATCCGCGACGGCTATCTCACGCCGGAGCGCGCGCGCGAGGTCTATGGCTACGACGCCTGATCCGGCGCAACCCGATGACAGACCCGCCCGCCGCAGCCCCGCGGCGGGCGGTGACATGACACACCCCCCGAACAGGAGGCGACAATGACCTACACTCCCCACGGCAAACACCTCATCGCCGGCGCCCGCGTGGCTGGCGACGACCACTTCACCTCGGCCCCGGTCGACGGCGCGGCGCAGCGCTTCAGCGCAGGCTCGCCGGCGCTGGTCGACCGCGCCGTGAAGGCGGCGGAAGACGCCTTCGCCAGCTACGGCCACACCGACACCGAAACCCGCGCCAGCTTTCTCGAGGCCATCGCCGACGAGATCGAGGCGCGCGGCGCCGACCTGACCGCCATCGGCAGCGCCGAGACCGGCCTGCCCGCCGCAAGGCTCGAGGGCGAGCGCGGGCGCACCACCGGACAGCTTCGCATGTTCGCGGGCCACATCCGCAAGGGCGACTACCTCGACCGGCGCCACGATCCGGCCCAGCCCGACCGTCAGCCCGCGCCGCGCCCCGACCTCAAGCTGGTGCAGCGCCCCTTGGGGCCGGTGGCGGTGTTCGGCGCATCGAACTTCCCGCTGGCCTTCTCGACCGCCGGCGGCGACACCGCCTCGGCGCTGGCCGCTGGTTGCCCGGTGGTGGTCAAGGGCCACGAGGCCCATCCCGGCACCGCCGAACTGGTGGCCGAGGCGATCACGGCGGCAGCGGCCAAGTGCGACCTGCACCCGGGCGTGTTCTCGCTGGTGCATGGCGGATCGCTTGCGGTCGGCAAGGCGCTGGTCGAACACCCGCTGATCCGGGCGGTGGGCTTTACCGGCTCGCTGCGCGGCGGGCGGGCGCTGTTCGATCTCTGCGCCGCCCGGCCCGAGCCGATCCCGTTCTTCGGCGAGCTTGGCTCGATCAACCCGATGTTCCTTCTGCCCGCCGCCACCGAGGCCCGCGCCGCCGCGCTGGGCGAGGGCTGGGCCGGGTCGCTGACGATGGGCGCGGGGCAGTTCTGCACCAATCCCGGCGTCGCCATCGTGCTCGATGGGGCAGGGGCCGACGCCTTCACCGAGGCCACCGCCGCCGCGCTGGCGGGGATCGACGCGCAGACCATGCTGACCGACGGCATCGCCGATGCCTACCGCGCGGGCCGTGATGCGGTGGTGTCGCATGGCGCGGTCAACGAGGTGCTGTCGAAAACCTGCCAGGGCCGCAGCGCCGCGCCGTCGCTGTTCGTGACCACCGGCGCCGAATGGCTGGCGCACCCCGACCTCAGCCACGAGGTGTTCGGCCCCCTCGGCATCATCGTGCGCGCCGCCGACATGGACGAGATGAGGCGCATCGCCGCCGCACTGGCCGGTCAGCTTACCGCCACCCTGCACATGGACGAGACCGACACCGACCATGCCCGCGCACTGGTGCCGGTGCTGGAGCGCAAGGCCGGGCGGCTTCTGGTCAACGGCTTTCCCACCGGGGTCGAGGTCTGTGACGCGATGGTGCATGGCGGGCCATACCCGGCCACCACCTTCGCCGGCACCTCGGTCGGGACCATGGCGATCCGGCGTTTCCTGCGCCCGGTCAGCTACCAGAACTTCCCCGATGCGCTGCTGCCCGGAGAGCTGCGGTGAGCATACCGGGCCGCGACGACCTGGCCGCGCAGCTTGACGCGCGGCTGGGTGAACTGCACGGCGAACAGATCGACTGGCTGGCGAAACTGGTTTCGTTCGACAGCACGCGCGGCAACGAGGGCCCGTGCCAGGATTGGCTGGCAGACGAGTTCGCCCGGCGCGGCTGGTCGGTCGACGCCTTCACCATCGCCGAGGTCGATATCGACGGAAAACCCGGCGCTTCGCCGGTGGTGGATGTGGACTACGCCAAGGCAAAGATCGTCGTCGCCACCCATGACGTTGAAAACCCCGGCGGGCGCAGCCTGATCTTGCAGGGCCATATCGACGTGGTGCCGCCCGGCGCGCCCGAACTGTGGGCGCATCCGCCGTTCGAGCCGCAGGTCCGCGACGGCTGGATGTCCGGGCGCGGCACCAACGACATGAAGGTCGGCGTGGCCGAGATGGTATTCGCGCTGGATGCGCTGCGGGATCTCGGCTTCGTGCCGGATGCGCGGGTGCATGTGCAGACGGTCTGCGAGGAGGAATGCACCGGCAACGGCGCGCTGGCGACGCTGGAACGCGGCTACCACGCCGAGGCCTGCCTGATCCCCGAAAGCATGGACGGCAAGCTCCTGCGCGCCGAGCTTGGTTCGGTCTGGGTGCGCGCGCGGGTGTTCGGGCGGCCCGGCCATGTGCTGGCCACGGTCGACGACAACGCCAACGCGAACCTTGCCGCCTATGAATACGTCACCGACCTGCGCGCGCTGACCGCCGAGATCAACGAAGGCGCGCGCGATCATCCCTGGTTCGGCCATATCGACAACCCGGTGAAGTTCAGCCTGGGCAAGATCCGGGGCGGCGACTGGCTGGGCTCGGTGCCGTCCTGGTGCGAGATCGAGTGCCGGATTTCCGTTTTGCCCGGCACGCCCCTGCCCGAGATGCGTGCGGAAGTGACCGCGTGTATCATGCAGACCGCCCGGCGCAGCGGTGCGCCCATCGAGCCGGTGATCAGCTGGATCGGCTTTCAGGCCGATGGCCACGTGTTCGAACCGGGCAGCGATGCCGAGGCGGTGCTGGCGGCGGCCCACGAGGCGGTGCATGGCACCCCGCTCGAGACCTTCAGCCAGACCGCCACCTCGGACACACGGCAATACGACCTCTATTACGGCATCCCGACCTTGTGCTATGGCGGCCACGGCGAAGGCAGCCATTCCCCGCAGGAACGAACCGATCTCGCCTCGATGCGGGACACCACCAGGACCATCGCGCTGTTCATCTCCGAATGGTGCGGCTTGCGTCCGATTGAAAAGGAGACCTGAAAATGACCATCACACGTTTCGAACCCGGCGCCCGGATGAGCCAGGCCGTTGTCCACGGCGACACCATCTACCTCGCCGGCCAGGTCGGCACCGAAGGTGCGGACATCGCCGAGCAGACCCGCAGCGCGCTGGCCAAGGTCGACCGCATCCTGGCCGATCTGGGCAGCAGCAAGTCGCACATCCTGCAGGTCACCATCTGGCTGGCCGACATGGCCGATTTCGCGGCGATGAACGCGGTCTACGATGCCTGGATCGACCCGGAAAACCCGCCCGCGCGCGCCTGTGGCGAATCGCGGCTGGCGACGCCGGGCTATACCTTCGAGGTGATCGTGGTCGCGGCCAAGGGCGACTAACGCCGAAACGCGTCGCGGAAATCCGACATCCGGAAGGCGTGAAGGGCATGGCCAAGCCCGAAGTAGCTGGCCATGCCCGCAACCACCAGGATCAGCAGCGCCAGCGCATTGCCGCCCGCCGTGCCAAAGAGCGTGCCCAAGGGCAGCGCCAGCCCCCAGATCACCCCGCCCATCAGCCAGGACGCCAGCCCGATGCGCCAGAACCGCTTCCAGAAGCGGGCGTCGAAGCGCGTGGTCTCGCCCATCCGCCAGGTGCCGATCCACAGCATCGCCACCATCCCCCAGCCCGCCAGCGTGGTGCCGAAGGCCGCGGCGATATAGCCGATGAGCGGCGCCAGCCCCACCGCCACGCCGGCGTTGATCGCCAGCGACCCCAGCGCGAAATAGAACGGCGTGCGGGTGTTTTCGCGCGCGAAATAGGCCGGTTGCAGCACCTTTTGCAGCACGAAGGCGGGCAGGCCCAGGCCATAGATCTGCACCGCCAGCGCGGTGGCGGCGGCGTCGTCGGCGGTGAAGGCGCCGCGCTGGAACAGCACCGTCACCAGCGGCATCGGAATGACGATCAGCGCCACCGAGGCGGGCACCGTCAGCGCCAGCGCCATTTCCCCGGCGCGCGACAGCGAATGCCGCCCGCCGCCTTCGTCGCCCGCCCGCAGGCGGCGTGACAGGTCGGGCAGAAGCACCACGCCGATGGCGATGCCGACCACGCCCAGCGGCAGTTGATACAGGCGGTCGGCATAGCTCAGCCAGGCGATCGCGCCGTCGAAGAAGCTCGCCACCTGCCGCCCGATCAACAGGTTGACCTGCACCACGCCACCGGCCAGCGCAGCCGGCAGGGCGATGATCGCCAGCCGTTTCAACTCCGGCGTCATGCGCGGGCGGCGCGGGATCAGGCGATACCCGGCGCGCGAGGCCGCAACCCACACCAGCGCCATCTGCGCCACCCCCGCGATGGGCACCGACCAGGCCAGCGTCAGCCCCATGTCCCAGCCCAGCCAGGCCCCTGCCGTCAGCGCCGTGATGAAGATCACGTTCAAGAGCACCGGCGCGGCGGCGGCGGCGGTAAAGCGCCCGGTGGCGTTCAGCACGCCCGACAGAAGGGCCGCCAGCGAGATGAACAGAATGTAGGGAAACGCGATCCGGCCATAGAGCACCGCCAGCCCGAAGCGCTCATCCTCCAGAAACCCCGAGGCCATCGCCAGGACCAGCACCGGCATGAACACCTGCGCAACGAGGGTAAAGACGATCAGGATCGTGGTCAGCCCGGTAAAGGCGTCGCGGGCGAATTCGTGCGCGCCGGTGCCCGCCTCGACCCGTTTGGCGAACATCGGGATGAACGCCATGTTGAACGCGCCCTCGGCGAAAAAGCGGCGGAACATGTTGGGCAATGAGAACGCGATCAGGAACGCCTCGGCCACCGGGCCCGCCCCCAGGGTGGCCGCGATCGCGATGTCGCGCACGAAGCCCAGCAGCCGCGACGCCATCGTCCAGCCGCCCACCGTCAGAAAACCGCGCACCAGGCGAACCCCGGCCATCAGGCGGTCGCCCGTTCGACGCCGGTCTCGATCGCTTCGCGCAGCTTGCGCTCCAGCGTCTTCTGCTTGGCCTCGCTGTGAAACTTCAACCCGAACATGTCCTTGACGTAGAAGGTATCGACCACCTGTTCGCCATAGGTCGCGATCACCGCCGAGGCAATATAGACGTTGGCATTGGCCAGCGTCCGGGTCAGGTCATACAGCAGGCCGGGGCGGTCGCGGGTGTCGACCTCGATGATCGTGTAGATCTCCGAGCCTTCGTTGTCGAAGGTGATGTTGGTCGCCACCCTGAAGGCGCGTTCGCGTTTCCTGATGCTGTCGCGGTCCCGGCTCTGGATCGCCTCGCGCGCGATCACCTCGCCCTTGAGGGTGCGCTCGATCATGTTGCGCAACCGGCCCAGCCGCGCCTCCTCGTAGGGGTGGCCATGGTGGTCCTGCACCCAGAACACCGCCGTGGCATAGCCGTCCTTCGAGGTATAGGTGCGCGCGTCGACCACGTTGGCGCCCACCAGCGCCAGCGCGCCCGCGAGGCGCGAGAAGATGCCGGGGTGATCGGCCAGCGCGAACGCCGCGCGGGTGGCGTCGCGGTCGGGGTCCTGGGTCAGGTCGATGCGCACCTCGTCGTCGGCGATGCCGCGCAGGAGGTTGGCGAAAACCACGTGTTCGGCCAGCGACATGCCCTGCCAATAGGGGTCGTAATGGCGCGCGGTCTCGCGCCGCAGCGCCTTGCGGTCCCAGTCTTCCAGCGCCGCGCGCAGGGCCTGGCGCGCCTTGTCGGCCCGCGCGCCCGTCGACAGCGCCTCGATCCCGTCCTCCAGCGCGATCTTGGTCTGCGCGTAAAGCTCGCGCAGCAGCATCGCTTTCCAGTTGTTCCAGGTGTTCGGCCCGACCCCGCGAATATCGCAGACCGTCAGCACCAACAGCAGGTCCAGCCGCTTTTTCGACCCTACCGCCTTGGCAAAGCCGCGCACCGTGCGCGGGTCCGACAGGTCGCGTTTCTGCGCCACGTCGGACATGAGCAGGTGATAGCGCACCAGCCATTCGACGGTTTCGACATCGGCCTTCGACAGCCCCAGCCGCCGGGCCACGCCGCGCGCCAGCCGCGCGCCGAGGATGGAATGATCCTCGTTCCGGCCCTTGCCGATGTCATGGCACAGCAGCGCGACATACAGCACCTTGCGGTTCACACCCTCCTTGAGGATGCGCGAGGAGAACGGCAGGTCTTCGACCCGCTCGCCGCGCTCGATCTCGGCCAGGGCGGCGATGCACTGGATGGTGTGCTCGTCGACCGTGTAGCTGTGATACATGTTGAACTGCATCATCGCCACGATCGGCTCGAACTCGGGGATGAAGGCGGCCAGCACGCCCAGCTCGTTCATCCGCCGCAGCGCGCGTTCCGGGTTGCCGTGTTTCAACAAGAGGTCGAGGAAGATCCGCGTCGCCTCCTTGTCGGCGCGCATCTCGTCGTCGATCAGGTCGATATTCGCCACCACCAGCCGCATCGCGTCCGGGTGGATCAGCAGCCCGGTGCGCAGGCCCTCCTCGAAGATGCGCAACAGGTTCAGCTTGTCGGACAGGAATTTCCTTTGGCTGGTGTAGGTCATGCGGCCCTGAACCACCTTGAAGCCGTCGCGCAGCTTGCGCCGGCGCTTGAACAGGCCCGCAAGGCGCGGCGCGGTGCGCATATGCGCGGCCTCGAGCTGGCTGAGGAAGATCCGCGTGAGTTCCCCCACGGCCGTGGCCTCGCGGAAATAGTCTTGCATGAAATGCTCGACCCCGCGCCGCCCGCCCTTGTCGGCATAGCCCAACCGGTCCGCCACCTCGACCTGAAGGTCGAAGGTCAACTGGTCCATCGCCCGCCCGGTGATCAGGTGAAGCTGGCAGCGCACCGCCCACAGGAACTCGTCGGCGGTGCGAAAGGTCTCGTATTCCTCGGGCCGGAACATCCTTAGCCGGGCAAGGTCGGCGGCGCGTTCGACCCGGTGCAGGTATTTGCCGACCCAGAACAGCGTCTGCAGGTCGCGAAGCCCCCCCTTGCCCTCTTTCACGTTGGGTTCGACCACGTAGCGCTGGCCCCCCTGCCGCTCGTGGCGGGCGGCGCGTTCGGCCAGCTTGGCCTCGAGGAACTCGCCCCCCGTGCCCCTGAACAGCTCGGTCCACAGCCGCGCGTTCAACTCGTCGGCCAGGCCCTCGTCGCCGCAGATGAAGCGCTGTTCCAGAAGCGCGGTGCGGATGGTGATGTCGTCACGCCCCAGCCGCAGGCAATCCTCGGTCGAGCGCGCCGAATGCCCGACCTTGAGGCGCAGATCCCACAACATGTAGAGCATCGACTCGATCACGCTCTCGGCCCAGGCGGGCACCTTGTAGGGCACCAGGAACAGCAGATCGACATCCGAGTGCGGCGCCATCTCGAAGCGGCCATAGCCGCCGACCGCAAGCAGTGCCAGGCGCTCGCTGGCGGTCGGGTTGCCGGCGCGGTGCAGGCGGGTGGTGGCGACCTCGAAGACGCTCTGCACCACGCAATCGGTCAGAAAGGCATAGGACCGGATCGCCGGATGCGCCCTGAGCGGGGCCTCGGCCAGCGCCGCGGCAATCGCATCCCGGCCCCGGTCGAGCGCGTCGCGCAGCACCGCGACCGTGGCCGCGCGCAGGGCGGCGGCGTCGCTGTCGTCGCCGGTGCGCGCCTCGATCTCGGCGCGCACCGCGTTTCGGTCGAAAATCGCCTCGGGCGGGCAGATCAGCCCGTCGGGCGCGGCGGGGTCTCGTGGCCCCGGATCAGAATCCGGCACCGGCGAAACTTCTGGGCGCGGGGTCGACCACGACCACTTCCTTGTTCTGGATCTCCGCCACCGCAAGGCCGCGCTCGTTGGTGCCGTCCGCGAGCAGGCGGAACACCCCGTTCACCCCGATGAAGCCTTGGCTCTGGGTCAGGGCGGCGCCGGTCAGCGCATCGGCCTTGCCGGCCTTGACCAGCGCGCCGATCGCCGCGATGCCGTCATAGGCCAGCCCCGCGATCGGGTGCGGGCTTTCGCCGTAAGCGGCGAGGTAGCGGGTGCGGAACTGTTCCGCCAGCCCCGGATCGGGCAGCGCGAACCAGCCGCCTTGCAGGCCGGGCAGGGTGCGTGCCGACAAGGGCACGTCCCAGCGTTGCAGCCCGGCGAACTGGATCTTGGCCGGATCGACACCGTTCTCCGGCAACAGCCCGGCCAGGTAGGGCAGCGCGCCGTCGGTGCCCGAGGTCAGAAAGATCGTCTGCGCCCCGGACGAGCGCACGGCATCCGCGATGTCGCGCACCTTGTTGATCACGCCGGTCTGCGACACCTCGAAGCCGACGACCCCGGCCAGTTCCGCCCCAGGCGTCGACTGGATGGCGCGCAGGATCGAATCGCGCCCCAGCGATTCCGCGGCGTTTTCGCCGTGGACAACGAGGATCTTGCCCTTGCCCTGCAGCGCGGCAAACCGCGTCAGCCGATCGGCGGTGCTCTGGAAGGTGTTGCCCAGGATGAACACGTTGTTGCCCGCGACGCCCGGGTTGTTGGAAAAGGCCAGCACGTTCACACCGCGCGCGGCGGCGGCGATGCCGGCGGTCGCGGCGCTCTGGCTGTAGACCGGGCCGAGGATCACCTTGGCGCCGTCGCCCACCGCTTCGCGCGCAATGGTGCCTGCCTGGGTGGCGTTGCCGGCGGTGTTGTAGACGCGCAGGTCGATGCTGACCCCGTCCAGTTCGGCCATCGCCAGCCGGGCGGCGTTTTCCAGCGCGATCGCCAGCGAATCGTCGGCCGCATTGCCCGACCCGCCGGGCACCAGAAGCGCCACCGGCACCGGCCGCGAGGTGTCGATGCGCGGTCCGCTCGCGTTCATCCCGCCAAGCCCGCCACCGCAGGCCGCGAGCCACAACACCGACAGAAGGGCGACGATCGCCCCTGCGCGCTTGCGGGCAGAGCTGAAAAACGCAAACATACCAAAATCCTTTTGTTCCACGCCGGACAGGGGGCGAGACTCGCCCCTGTAAAGAGGGTTGCACTATAAACGCCACGCTGAACAGGTCTACCCCAGATGCCCGATCCATCCGACCTGGCCGCAGGTCTCTACCTCGTCGCCACCCCGATCGGCAACGCCCGCGACATCACCTTGCGCGCGCTGGATATCCTGGCAAAAGCCGACGTGATCGCGGCGGAAGACACCCGCACCGCGCGCAAGCTGATGGAGATCCACGGCGTCGCACTCGGCAAACGCCCGCTCATCGCCTATCACGATCACTCCGGGCCGAATGGCCGGGCCGGTATCGCCAAGCTGATCGGAGAGGGCAAATCCGTCGCCTATGTCAGCGAAGCCGGAACGCCGCTGGTGGCCGACCCGGGCTTTGCGCTGGCGCGCGAGATCGGCGCGGCCGGGCACATGGTGACGGCGGCGCCGGGGGCTTCGGCGGTCCTGACCGCGCTCAGCCTGTCGGGACTGCCCTCGGACCGGTTCCTGTTCGCGGGCTTCGCGCCGGCGGCGAAATCGGCAAGGCGAAGCTGGCTGCAGGAGCTGCTGGAGGTGCCGGCGACGCTGGTGATCTACGAAAGCCCGCGGCGCGTTAGGGAATTATTTGCTGATTTGTGCGAGATTGGCGCAGGTGACAGACAGGCGGCGGTGTGCCGCGAGCTAACCAAGAAGTTCGAAGAGGTCTTGCGCGGGACCATCGGCGCGCTTCACGATGACCTGGCCGGGCGCGATTTGAAGGGCGAGGTCGTGGTGCTGATCGACCGGGCCAAGGCGGTCACGACGGATGAAACGATGGAGGCCGCGTTGCGCCGCGCGATGGCGGGGATGAGCCTGAAGGATGCCGCGGCAACGGTTGCCGAGGCTTACGGATTGCCGCGCCGCAAGGTCTACCAGGCGGCGCTGGAAATGGAGAAGGATGGATGAGCGGAAAGACCTCGTATCTGGCCGGGATGGCGGCCGAGGACAGTGTCGCGGCGGATTACGCGCGGCGCGGCCACCGGGTTGCGGCCCGGCGCTGGCGCGGCTCGCGCGGTGAGCTTGATCTGGTGCTCGAGGATGGCGACGGGTTCATCGTGGTCGAGGTCAAGAAGGCGCGCGATTTCGCGCGGGCTGCGGCCCGGCTGACCCGGGCGCAGCTTGCCCGCATCTACGGCGCGGCCTCGGAGTTCGCCGCCACCGCGCCAAAGGGCCAACTCACCGATCTGCGCTTTGACGTGGCACTGGTGGACGGGGCCGGGCGGCTGGAAATCCTCGAAAACGCCTGGGCCTGACCATTGCCCTTGCCGCGATCCCGCGCCATGTAGAGGCGACATCAGCCGGGAGACACCCATGAGCCTCAAAGTCGCCATCCAGATGGACCCGATCGGGCCGATCGACATCGACGCCGATTCGAGCTTTCGCATCGCCGAAGAGGCGCAGGCGCGCGGGCATGAGCTGTTTTATTATACGCCCGACCGGCTGTCATACCGCGAGGGCCGCGTGTGCGCGCGCGGCTGGCCGCTGACGGTGCGGCGGGTGCGTGGCGATCACTTCACGCTGGGGGATGAGCAGGAGGTCGACCTGGCCGATTTCGACGTGGTCTGGCTGCGCCAGGACCCGCCGTTCGACATGGGCTATATCACCACCACCCACCTGCTCGACATGATCCACCCGCAGACCATGGTGGTGAACGATCCGTTCTGGGTGCGCAACTACCCCGAAAAACTGCTGGTGCTGCGACTCCCCGACCTGACGCCGCCGACGATGATCGCGCGCGATCTGTCCTCGCTGCGTGCCTTCAAGCATGAACACGGCGACATCATCCTCAAGCCGCTCTATGGCAACGGCGGCGCCGGGGTGTTCCGCCTCGACCCCAATGACCGCAACCTGGCCAGCTTGCACGAGCTGTTCACCGGCATGAACCGTGAGCCGCTGATCGCGCAGAAGTTCCTGCCGGCGGTGGCCAAGGGCGACAAGCGCATCATCCTGGTCGACGGCGAGCCGGTGGGCGCGATCAACCGGGTGCCGGCGGCGGGCGAGACGCGCTCGAACATGCATGTGGGCGGACGACCGGAAAAGATCGGGCTGAGCGAGCGTGACCGCGAGATCTGCGCGGCGATCGGCCCGCTTCTGCGCGAAAAGGGGCAGATCTTCGTCGGCATCGACGTGATCGGCGACTGGCTGACCGAGATCAACCTGACCTCACCGACCGGCATCCAGGAGCTTGAGCGCTTCGACGGGACCAACGTGGCCGAAAAGATCTGGCAGGCGATCGAGGCGCGGCGCCGCAAGCCCGGTTGAGCCGGAGTGGGTCGCGCGCGGATTTCGAGGGGGTGAGAGACATTCGTTCCGGCGGCGCCGTGACCGCGCCGGGCACGGGCCCGGCACGACTTCGATCCGGGCCTGCCTCAGGCGGTGCGCCGACCGGACAGGACGTTTCGGATATCCCGCCCAGCATGATGCCGACGGCCCGCTCGTGACGCCCTGACTCGCGACACCTTTTCGGCGCATGGCTCTATCACGACCAAGCCATTGAAAACCAGCCATGATTGCCGGTTCGCCCCGCTCGAACGCCCGTCCTGTCAGTCACATCGCGCCGACCCTCGCGGGCCGATCCGCGACGCGCCAGGCAGACGATGTCAGCGCGGGAAGCACCGTGATTTGCTGCCGAACCCGGCCGGCGTGCAAATGTAGGACCCGCTGCCGGTCGTGGTGGACGTGCCGGTGGCCTCGGCGGCGGCTTCGGTCGAGAATACGGCAAAGGACGCGAACGTCAGCGCGGCCAGGCCATAGACCATCGCGCGGCCGAGACGCCGTTGAATCGGATGAAACACTGCTCTCTCCTCACTGCGGAACCGCCGTTTGAGAAGGCGACCCTCGTTGATGGTGGAGAAAATGCCTTAAGATCAGGTGAACGGTCAAGCCGACGCGGCAACGGCGGCGAGAGATGTGACACGATAACCACCGCACCGCTGGGCCGGACCCGGTGTTTCGACCCGGAAGGAAAGGAAACTCAACCGCTTGTCAGACCTGGTCTGGCGCAGCCGAGGATGGCGAATTGCCGCCGATCGTGACGACACGCGGCAACACGCACCGCCCGTGCGGTCCGGTCACGAGAAACCCGCCCGCGGCCTCAGTCGATCACGTTCCTCGAACGGCGCCAGTCGGGAAATCCGAAATCGTCCGGCCAGGGATAGACTTCCTGCTGGTTGAAATATACCACCGCATCGAGCTCGGGATATTCTGCGCCCTTGGTGCGCACGTCGGCCTCCCACATCGCGACGTGATCGGCGTCCCCGACATAGCCAAGCTCGGCCACCACGATCGGCTTGCCGAATTGCAGCGCACGCTCGTAGCGCGGCGCGAAGATGTCATCGAAGGTCTGTTCCCGACCCAGCACCTGCTTTTCCCACGGACCATAGCTGAAGACCGACAGGCCGACGACATCGACATATGCATCGCCGGGATAATACTCGGCCATGTTCTCGAACCCGAGCGGCGACCACATGAAGCGCGCGTCGGGCGCGGCCTGGCGGCAGACATCCATCATCCGACGATAGGCGGCGATATAGAGGTCCGGCTCCCACCCCGCCCAGATGAACTGGCCGGTATCGTCGTCCATCTCCTGTGCCCAGCGGATCGTCACCGGCCGCTCGAGCGATCCGAGCGCGCTGCAGACCGTGCGCATGGTCTCGTCATAGCCACCCGAGGTTATGCCGGCCTGCAACACGATGGGCGAGTTTCTTTCGTCCCGGGTCCAGGTCCAGGGCTCGATCGTGACCAGTAGGGTGCGGCCGCGTTCGGCGGCGTAGGACTCGGCCTCGGCCAGGCTGGGCAGGAACACGTCCTCCCACGGCAGGAACAGATGCTCGATCGCGATGCCCTGCACGTCGCCGTAGTCGCCGCCCGGGTCATAGACGCCGAACGGCAGGTCGCCCGGCGGAATGGATTGGGACAGGACAGGCGTTGCGGCGATGAATGCCGACAGCAGCGCCGCCGCGCTCAGCGCTCTCTTGCGATCAGGGTGACCCATGGCGTCCCTCTCTTTCTGTCAAACTGTCAATCAAATCATACACCCATCTCGCGTTGTAGGATACATGCACGTTGCCGGATGCCCCTTGCCCCGCACCGGCCACGACATAGTCGGATCTGAGGAAACTCACCTTTCCCTGGGTCGTGGCGAGCGCAATCGCGGCATCGTGACCGCGCTGCATGACGCCATAGCCGATGGCCGCGCCCAGAACCGCCACGCAGCCGAACTGGAACGCCGCCTGACCCCGCAGGCTTTGCCGGCTGCCGGGGTTTTCGCGCAGGTGGTTGGCCACGATGATCAAAAACAACCCGCTGTAGATCGCCGCATTGACCAGCGCGAAGATGTAGAACCCGGCGGCATCGGCGACCCCGTCTGCCACCAGCACCGGCAGCAGCGACAGCATCGCAAGCCCGAAATAGGGCAGCAGCACCGGCCACGGCACCAGCGACGACGCCTTGTCACCCTTCGGCGTGACGCGGAAATCGACGAACCGCCCGGTCAGCCGGTCGCGCACCGCCATGACGCAGCCCCACAACACCCAGGGCCATTGCAGCGCGGCAAAGAACGCCTTTTCCCAGCCAAGCACCTTGGCGTCGCGCGGCCGGAAATAGCCGTCGGCGCGGATCAGATAGGCCAGCGCGATCAGCACGGCAATCGAGGGCAGGATATGACCCAGAAACGCGGGATAGGTCACGCCGACGAAACGCATGTCGAACATCAGCGCCGCGATGGGCATCGCGAACATGATCGCCATGAAGGCGGCGAACAGCGGATACCAGAGCTGCGAGAACACGAACTGGAACCTCTGCCGCGGCGACAGGGCGCGGAAATATCGCGGCGTGTGCGACAAGAGCAGCGTGACGAGGCTTCGCGACCACTGAAACTCCTGCGTGACCAGATCGTTCAGGCATGCCGGCCCCTGACCGATGGCGATGGCGTCCATCGCGTGCACACCCTTCCATCCGCCCGCGTTCATGATCATCGAGGTCGAATGATCCTCGGCCAACTCCGGCCCGAGCCCGCCGATTTCCTTGAGCGCCACGGTGCGCACCGCATAATGCGACCCGATGCACATCGGCGCCCAGCCGTTCGAGTAACCCGCCTGCAAGACCCCGTGAAACATCGCCTCGGCATGAAGGCGGGTGCGCGCGGCCCAGCTTTGCGCGGCGTTCTTCGAGCAGATGCTGGGCGCGCTGACATAGCCCACGGCAGGGTCGGCAAAGGGGCGCAGCATCTCGCGCAGATAGCCCGGTTGCGGCACGTGGTCGGCATCGAGCTGCGCGACGAAATCGTAACCGTCATAGCCGAAATGGTCGTAGAAATAGGCCAGATTGCCTTCCTTGCAGCGCGTCCGTCGCGGCCATGTGGGCCGGTGGTAGGCATCGACCCACTTGCGTGTCGATATCTTCACGCCATGCGCGTCGCACCATGCGATTGTCTCGGGCTGCGGGTCTTCGTCGGCGAGCCAGGTGTCATGCCCAACGTCCTGCGCCAGCATCGCGCGCAGCGTCTCCTGCACCAGCGAAAACGGCTCTGCCGGGGCCTTGGTCACGACCATTGCGACACGGGCGGGCGGCAGGTCATCGGTCCCGACCACGGCGCGCTGGGCGCGCATGAACATGGCGATGAAGTAGGCTTGAAGAAAGAAGATCCAGAACAGGCAGGCGCTGACCAGCAGGTATCGCCCCCAGCCGATGTTGTGTGAGGGTTGCAGCCACCAGACCCAGAAGAACGCCGCGCACATCGCCCAGACGGCGACAAGCGCGGCATACTTGCGCCGGGCCCTGCCCCGCAGCACGGGTTCACGGAATGGCCGCGCGGTGCCCGCGCCAACCGGGGCGATGTCAGGCAAACCGGACATTCGGCGCCTCCAGCCCGAAACTGCGCGCGGCATCGGACACGATCGTCGCCAGGTCCGACCGCTGCGGCCTGAAGCCCAAGAGCGCGCGCGCATGCCCGGTGTCGGCCACCAGCACGGGCGGATCACCGGCGCGGCGCGGGCCGATCTCGACCGGCACCCTGCGGTCGGTGATGTGTTCGACCATCGCGACGATGTCGAAGTTCGAAGTCTGCTGCCCGCTGCCCAGGTTGACGGTCAGGTCGCCGCCGTTTTGTTGCAGATGTTCAAGCGCCAGCATATGCCCGTGCACCAGATCGGAGACGTGCACATAGTCGCGGATGCAGCTTCCGTCGGGCGTGTCATAGTCGTCGCCGAACAGCCGCAGGGCAGGGGTCCAGCCCGCGGCGGCGAACAGCGCCAGCGGGATCAGGTGGGTTTCCGGGTCGTGCCGCTCGCGCAGGATGCCGCTGGCATCGGCCCCGGCCACGTTGAAGTAACGCAGGATGCCGTAGGACATGCCGGACTGCGCCGCGATATCCCGCAGCATCTGTTCGCACATCAGCTTGGTCATGCCATAGGGATTGATCGGGTGCTGCACCGTGGCCTCGTTCACCGGGATCGTGTCGGGCACGCCGTAGGTCGCGCAACTGCTCGACAGGATGAACGTCGTGACCCCCGCCCGCGCGCAGGCGGTCAGCAGCGACAGCATCCCGCCGACATTGTTCTCATAGTATTTGCGCGGGTCGGTCACCGATTCCCCGACATAGGCCGAGGCCGCGAAATGCAGGACCGTGTCGACGGAATGGCGGAGCAGCGTTTCGGTCAGCGCGTCGGTCTGGCGCAGGTCGAGCTTGACCAGCGGCCCCCACCTGACGGCTTCCCGCGATCCGGTCGAGAGGTTGTCGACCACCACGGGTTCGAGACCGCGCGCCGCCAGGGCCAGACAGGCATGGCTGCCGATATAGCCCGCGCCGCCGGTCACGCATATGCCGGCCGCGCGTGTCATTGCGCCGCCAGCAGCGGCTGGCCGTCCTGCCGTGCGCAGGCGGCGAAATAAGGGATCGTGCGCCCCAGCCCTTCGGCGAGCGACACCTTGGGCGACCAGCCCAGCACCTGCATGGCGCGGCTGATGTCGGGCTTGCGTTGCTTCGGGTCGTCCACCGGCAGATCGACAAAGCACACCCGCGACGGCGACGTCAGCGCCGCGATCACGATCCGCGCAAGCTCGAGGATGGTGAACTCGGTCGGGTTGCCCAGGTTGACGGGGTCGCACACCTCGTCCGGCGCGTCCATCAGCGCCATCAGCCCGCCAAGCATGTCGCTGACATAGCAGAACGACCGCGTCTGGCTGCCGTCGCCGAAAACGGTCACATCGGCACCCGCCAGCGCCTGCACGACAAAGCTCGACACCACGCGCCCGTCGCCCGGCGACATGCCCGGCCCGTATGTGTTGAAGATGCGCGCGATCCGCGTGCGCACGCCGCGCTGCTGGCGGAATTCGTGAAACAGCGTCTCGACCGCGCGCTTGCCCTCGTCATAGCAGGCGCGCGGGCCGACCGTGTTGACGTTGCCGCGGTAGCCTTCCGGCTGCGGGCTGATCTCGGGGTCGCCATAGACCTCGGAGGTCGAGGATTGAAGGATGCGCGCATCGATGCGCTCGGCCAGTTCCAGCAGGTTCAGGGCGCCGATCACGTTGGTCTTGAAGGTGTGCAGCGGGTCGGCCTGATACCTGGGCGGCGAGGCGGCGCAGGCGAGGTTGTAGATCTGATCCACCGGGCCGACATCGGGCAGCGGCCTGACGATGTCATGGCTGACGAGCGTGAAGCGCGGGTGCCCCAGAAGGCGGGCGATGTTCGACCTGCGCCCGGTAAGGAAGTTGTCCATGCACACGACGCGGTGCCCGTCCGCGATCAGCCTGGCGCACAGGTGGCTGCCAAGAAATCCGGCCCCGCCGGCCACGAGAACGCGCCGGCGCCTGTGGCCCGCACGTCCTTCGAGTTCAGTCATATACCTACCCACCACGTTCCCCCCGAAACGTTCGATCCGATGCCTTCGGTCAGACTTGGCGGTGTGCCCGGTCATGGAATGACGCGGCGATCCTTTGGCCGCCACTTCACCCGGGACCAGTCGGACGGAACCGGATCGTACTACATACTACTTGCACGATACGAACCTCGGCAAAGTGGGGGAACCTAACAATAGGGATAGCACTTCCCGTAAGTGTCTGACGCGGCGGGGTTTGATCGGCCGGGCCTTCGGCCGCGATTTGCCCGAAACGGTCAATCGGCGCGCGGCGTCACGGCCTTCCGAGGCGCCGGAAATGCGAAAAAGGATTTAGTGCGGATAGCCGAAATCGCCGATCGCCTTCCAGATGTCGCGGTTGATCGCGGCCAGCTCGGCGATCGCGGCCTCCACGTCGCTGGCGGCGGCGGCATCGAGGTCGTTGACCTGCCCCATCATCAGCCTGTCCTTGCGGTCCGCGATCCGCATCAGGATCGAGCGCGGGTTGCCGCCCTCGCTGTCGAAGGCGTAGATGCAGTGATTGTAGCGATTGCGCAGCGCCGACTGGCTCTGGATGCGCCTGGTCAGGGCCAGCATCCGGTCACGCTCGACCTTGTCGATCCGGTCGAGCTTGGACAGACGCTCCACCATGTCGATGCGCGCGCGCGTGGTGTTGAGGGTCAGGAAAACGACGGTTGCGACTTCCTTGTCCATGCCCGAAAGCCCGGCGATCAGATGGATCAGCAGGCTTTCGGTATTGGTCCAGGTGTAGTTGAGCTTGCCGATCAACAGCAGGAAATCGTCGAACTGGACGGGTTCCGCTGCCTTGTGCATGTTCACCGTCCCTGTGCCTGCGCGTATTGATTCAGATACCATATCGCCGCCTCGGTCCGGTTGTGGACGCCAAGCTTGGCGATCACGTGGTGCATGTGCAGCTTGACGGTATGCTGCGACAGGTTCAGCTCATCGGCGATGATTTTGTTCTGCTTGCCCTCGGCGGCCGAGCCCAGGACCTGCAACTCACGCTCGGTCAAATGGATCTTCTCCACCTTGGCCTCGTCCCCTTCGTCCGGTTCGCGCGCGACCGCCGGGTAGGGCGCCGGGATTTCCGGGCTGAGCATCGGCGCCTGCTGCACCTGCGCCATCAGGCTGGCGGGAATGTAGTATTCGCCCCACACCAGAAGCCGCAGCACGGACAGCCAGCAATCGACCTCGACGTTCATCGGCAGAAAGCCGACCTGGCCAATCGACGGGTCCGCCCGGACCATGTCGATCAGGCGGGCCGCGATGTCGAGCTTGCGAAACCCCAACGCCACATGCGCATGCGGAAACTTCGCACGCAGTTGCGGCATCGCCCTGATCAGGTCATCCAGCAAGGATTCGTCGACGATGATGATCCGCACCGCCTGCGCCTTCTCGTCGGTCATGAAAAGCGGCTCGGCCAGCGATGCCGCGCGCAGGAATTGCAAACAGGCAATCTCCGCATCTGCCAGTTTCAGAAATGTATCCGAGAAACTCAGCGAATTGCCAACAACCAACCCACTGCTTGTGATCGCAGTCTTCCGTGCATCATTCGGCACTTTATTTACCCCCCTTACTAACCCGAACCGAACAGTGCCGCGCAGACTGCGGCCTGATGAAACGATCCGGATGCCCCCACCCCAGGGGCAGATGCGGATATTCAAAAGACTGATGTGGATATGTGCATCTGTCGCCCAACCAACCGGGTCTCGATGCGAGGGGATATTAAACGTCCCCGGATAACCAACACCGCCGCCGAAAATCCGCGACGAACGACATGTTCATACTACCTAATTCATACCAGGACTTCGCGCTCCCCACCTGACCCTTGCAAGCGAAATCAGGTCGGCCAGTCAACAATGACTAGCATTAAGTTGTATAGCACTTCTTTCGGCTGATGTCCGCTTGTTTTTTTGTGGCTGACCGGCGCACCGTCGCGCCGGAAAACAAATTCCCGTTTGCTGACCGATCGAAAGGACTGGCCTTCGCCCCTAGTCCCTTTGTCCGGGTGCGCTTAAATATCTAACAAAAACAATACCTTGCCATACTCCGCAATGCCTAACCCTATGTCTAGGTTAACGGATGCCTTCGATCGGCGGATGATATTCGAGTCACAAGTATGTGCGTGATGGCAAAAGCCCGAAGGGCTGCTGCGGGGAGGAAAAAAAGGCGAGTTTTCATCGAATCACTCGCGCCTGACCCTCCCTCCGGATCGCACCAAGGGGAGGGGGTGAACGCACGAGAATCGCACAGTGATATACGGGTGAACCTCGGATCGAGTCATCGTCTGACGAACCCGAACCAGACTTCAAACAAAAACTCATCTGCAAGTTGATCGCTTTATACAGACTCGCGATCCCGCAGGTGTCCAACTCGGAGATACCGAAATGGCTGATATCAAGAACAACACACTGGCTGGCGGTAGCGTGATCATTAACGGTCGTGCTAACACCTACGAAGCCGGCAATGGCGGCGATAGCGGCAGCGGCGGCAGCGGCGGCAGCGGCGGCGGTGGTGGCGGTGGCGGCGGCGCTGGCGGCGCTGGCGGCAACGTCGGCAACGGCACGCACGTCGATCATGACCATGATCACGATGCTCACCCCGCGAATAACCCGCAGCAGCAACAGCAACAGCAACAGAAACAGAAGGCCGAAGCCAATAACGACAACGACAACAGAGACACCAACACCATCAACAACGACCCGAGGATCAACGTAGACGTTGATGTCCTCCCGAATGGGTGGCCTGACGGGTGGGAGCCTTCGGACGACGACTTTGCCGATATTGACCTGAGGGATCACGCAAGTGCCGGCGATTTCATCATGGCCAAGGGCGATCTGAACTACAGCCCCGGCGATGACATGAACCTCGAGGACATCCTCAATGATGCCCTCAACGGTGCGGGCAACGATTCCGCCACGGTCAACGCGCAGTCCAACAAGCTGGTCGACAACGACACGCTCGAGAACGTGCGCAATGACGGTATCCTGCGTCAGGACAACGACTCTCGCGGTGGCACGGCCAATGCTGAAGAAGGCATCGATGCCGAAGCCGATGGCGGCGACGGCAGCGGCACGGCCAACACGGGTGGCGGCGCGGCGCTTGGCGGATTCGGCGTCGGCGGCTTCGCCGGTGCGGCCGGCGGCCAGAGCGGCGCCGGTGGCCAAGCCTCTGCACAAGGCGGAACCGGCGCAGGCGGTGCGAGTGCAACCGCGGTCGGTGTCGGCCTTGGCCTTGGCGGCGCGTCCTCGACGGCCGGTGCGACCGGCGGCGCGGGCGGCAATGCCGCTTCGCTGGCGGCTGGCATCGGGGCCGGTGGGGCCGATTCGGACGCAAACGCGACCGGTGGCAACACGGGCAACGCCGGTGGCATTGGCGCTGGCGTCGGCGCGGCGGGTGCCGTTGCTGACAGCAGCGCGGGCGATGCCGGTGCGCTCGGTGTCGGACTTGGTGGCATGCTGGGTCTTGGCCTTGCAGGCGCCGGTAGCGGCGGCACCGGAATGGCCGATGCGGACGCCCTGGGTGCCGGAATGGGTGCCGGGCTTGGCGCCAGCGGTGACGGCGGCGATGCCGGCGCAATCTCCGGTGCAACCGGCATGGGTGCCGGGCTCGCCGGGGCCGGGAATGCCCACGGCGGTGCCGGCGGCGATGCCGGTGCGGCTTCGGGTGCCATGAACAGCACCGCGGGCTACGGCGGCATGAACCTGGCCGCTGGCGGTGACGGCGGCGACGGCTACGGCGGACACGCCTGGGGCGGCGACACCGGTGACGGCTACGGCGGTCACGCCTGGGGTGGCAGTGTCCAGGCCGGTGGCGGCATGGGCGGCGCAGGCGGCGCAGCGACCATTGGTGGTGGCGGTGCCGGTGGCAATGCCGGCCAGTGGGGTTCGGGCAACGGTGACGACGGCTTCGTGACCGGCGAATCCTTCGCCTCGGCCGCGTCGCAGATCGGTACCGATGCGTTCAACCAGACCATCGTGCTGGGCGCCAACGTGCTGGGTAACACGGTCGACATGACCGTTGTCGGCGGCTCGTTCAGCTCCAGCTACATCGGCGACGATGGCGATGGCGCGTAAGCGCTAGACGATATCGCCCGGGCCCGGACCATTCCGGGCCCGGGCATCAGGTTTCCAGGACGGGTTTTAGATAGAACCGCAGATTTTGGCGAACGAAGACCAAGAAATATTACCTTTGGAATTCAAAGCGAGGCTGCGACGTAAATGGATCGAGTTACCGAGATAATTGCCCACATGATCGGGATCTTCCATATTACACTGGAAGAAGAACGGATGCGGGACGTCTATGACAAGTTCAAGACGTTGAAGGCAAAAGAGCAGGACCTGAAATCCCCCGACGGGGTCGATATCAAGTTCGAGGCGAAATACACGCTGGGCGATTATTACCCTGAGCTTCGGTATTCCGATACGCCGCCGAACCCGCCCGTGGTGAATGACGTTCCCAACTTCTTCGACGTGTTCTTCCCCTGGTTTTCCCCGATTCACATCATCGTCCAGAATATTCACCCGCCGTTCTTTCCGCTGTGGGGCCATGGCCAATCGCTGATGGTGCTCGAGCCACCGTCAAGCGTCGTGGTCATCACCCATCAAAGTTCGTTCCTGTCGGATAACGATGTTCTTCGGACCGGCGAGGGCGACATGGCCTTCACCGATCCCGCGATTTACCTGGCCGAGCTTCAGACCTACGAGATGATCGCCGCCGCGATCGCCAGCCCGCTCGATGTCGACATGATCATGCCGGGCGAGACCGCGGGTGCGGATGCCATCGCGCTGCACGACCATATCGGAACGGTCGAGCCGGTTGCCCTGACCGGCGTTTCCGCGACGGTCCTGCACGGCGCCGACGCGGCGGGGATGCATGTCAACGGCGAGGTCGCCGACGAAATGCCGGACCTCGACGATGTCCTGCCTGCCTACATGAGGGACGACGACGAAGACACCGACAGCGCCGCGCCCGCCGAGGGCGAGGGTGAGGGCGAAGGCGAGGGCGCCGAGGAGGCCGATGACCACGAATGGCCCGACCCGTTCGAGGGGCTCGACGACATCGGCGGTGGCGGCGGCCCGTTCGAGATCGACGACGGGCATGCCGTCGTCGCGGGCGCCAACCTGCTGGTCAACCAGGCCTCGATCATCTCGGCATGGCTCGATGCGCCGGTGATCTCGGTCATGGGCGATGTCGTCAACCTCGATGTCATTTCGCAGGTCAACGTGCTCGTGGATCACGATGTCGGCAGCATCGGCCAGGTGACCGGATCGGTGGCGCTCAATGCCGCGTCGTTTTCCTTCACCAGCACCAGCCCGGAACCCGATGACACCGAGGGCGAGGAAAAGCATGGCGGTCGCGCCGATACGGGACTGCCGGCGAACTGGGCCGTCACCCGGATCAGCGGCGACCTGATCAATGTAAACAAGGTCGTCCAGTATACCTTCCAGACCGACAACGACTTCGCCGAGATCAGCTTCGGCAGCACCAACACCTATATCGGGCTGGGCGACAACTCGGTCGTCAACCTGACGAACCTGCTCGAGATCGGCTTCGGCTTCGATTTGATCATGGTCGGCGGCAACATGATTTCCGTCAACTGGATCAACCAGATCAACGTGCTGATCGACAACGACAACGTGACCTATACCGGCATTGCCCCGACCAGCATCAGCGGCGATGACAACCTGCTGTTCAACGCGGCCATGATCAGCGGCGTCGGCGTCGACGGCTACGCCGCGATGCAGGACAATTTCGCCAAGGCCGCCGACGATCTGGCCGAGGGGGGCGAGAACATCGACCGCAGCGTCGCCCATGACAGCGTGTTCGAAGGCGTCGACATCCTGCGGGTGCTCTATATCGACGGCGATTTCACCACGATCAACTGGATCGAACAGACCAACATCCTGGGCGATTCCGACCAGGTGCATCTGGCGCTGGACGACTTCCAGGCGGCGACCGGCGGCGTGGTCAACGTGACCGCCGGCTCCAACGCCGTGGTCAACATGGCCTCGATCAACGAATACGGCGTCGATTCCAAGGTCATGGTGGGCGGCGAGGTCTATGACGACGCGCTTCTCTATCAGGCCGAGCTGATCGACACCGATGCCGATCCGTTGGGCGTCAACATGCCATCGCTTGCGTCCGAGGCCGTTGTGTTCCTGGCCGACGACATGATGACGACCGATACCGGCCCCCTCGAGGGACCGATCGCGCCCACCGCACCTGAAAGCACCACGTCGCCTGACATGATGCAAACGATGCTTGCCTGACGGGATATTCAAGAATGACTGTGAACGACACCAAGAGCTTCGCGCAGGCCACGCCGCATCTGCGGGCGGATGACGCGAAAAGCCCGGAGGTTGCGCGGGCACAGCCCGAGGCACCGCGTCCCGAACCCCTGCATCTCAGGCACGAGGACCGGGTCAAGCCCGACGACCAACCGACCGTCGAAACCAAGCAGGCGCCGGCCCGGGGTCTGGGCGGCGAGCAGATCGAGGGCAACACCGGTCCGATTCTGAAATCCGAGGGCGGCGGCAAGCCGCCAAAGACCACCGGCGGCGGCAAGGGCGGTGGCGGCGGCGGTGGCGGCTCGTCGGGGTTTCACAAACGCGCCGCACCCGACCAGTTCATGCAGCAGCTCACCGACGGCACCCGCGTCGTCAAACGCAACCTGAGCTTCGTGATGCTGCTGACCTTCGCGACCAACATGCTCGTGCTGGCGATCCCGATCTACCTGTTCCAGATCTCCGACCGGGTGCTGACCAGCCGGTCGCTGGATACGCTGGTGATGCTGACGGTGGTGATCGTGGGCGCGGTGGTGTTGCAGGCGATCTTCGACGCGGTGCGCCGCTTCATCCTGATGCGCACCGCGGTCGAGGTCGCCGTGCGCCTTGGTGCGCCGGTCCTGAGTGCCGCCGCCCATGCGTCGCTGCAGGACAACGGGCGGCAGTATCAGACGCTGGGCGATCTGCAGCAATTGCGCGGTTTCCTGACCTCCGGCACGCTGATCGCGTTCCTCGACGTGCCGTTCGCGCCGCTGTTCATCCTGGCGATCTTCCTCGTGCACCCGCATCTGGGGATGATCGTCGTGCTGACCTCGGTGATCCTGATGGTCATCGCGATGATCAACCAGAGGGCCACCGCCAAGCCCTTTGCCGAGGCGAACGTGGCCCAGAGCCGGGCCAACATGCACCTCGATTCCATGACCCGCAACAGCCAGATCATCAACGCGCTGGCGATGGTGCCCGAAGCGGTCGCGCTCTGGGGCCGTGACACGGCGAATTCGCTGCGCGCGCAGGTGCTGGCGCAGGACCGCAACATCGCCTGGGCGGCGGTGTCGCGCGCCGCCCGGCTGCTGACCCAGATCGCCATGCTGGGCTGGGGTGCCTATCTGGCGATCGAGGGCGAAATCACCGGCGGCATGGTCATCGCGGCCTCGATCATCGCGGGCCGTGCGCTGGCGCCGATCGAAGGCTCGATCGAAGGCTGGAACGGCTTCATCCTGTCGCGCGGCGCCTATGACCGGGTGCGGTCCCTGATGCAGAACTCGGTGCAGCGGTTCGAGAAACTGCTGCTGCCCAACCCCGAGGGCCGCCTGAACGTCGAGCGCCTTCTCTATGTCCCCGCCGGCACCAAGCAGGTGGTGCTGAACGGGCTGACCTTCGGGCTGAACCCCGGCGAGTCGCTGGGCGTCATCGGCAATTCCGGCGCCGGCAAGACGACGCTGGGCAAGATGCTGGTGGGTTCGATCCTGCCGACCTCGGGCAACGTCCGGCTCGACCTGATGGACCTGCGCAACTGGGACACGCGCCAGTTGGGCGAGAACATCGGCTACCTGCCGCAGGATGTGCAGCTGTTTCCCGGCTCGATCAAGGCCAACATCGCGCGGATGCGCGCCGATGCCCGCGACGAGGACATCCACCGCGCCGCGGTGCTCGCAGATGTGCACGACATGATCGCGATGCTGCCGCACGGCTACGAGACGATGGTGCAGGCCGATGGCTCGCCCCTGTCGGGCGGCCAGAAGCAGCGCATCGCGCTGGCCCGCGCCTTCTATGGCAATCCGCGGTTCCTGGTGCTGGACGAGCCGAACTCGAACCTCGACACCGCCGGCGACCGCGCCCTTGCCAATGCGATCCGGCACGCGGGCGAAAACGGCATCACCGTGGTCGTCATCACGCAAAAACCGTCGCTGCTGAGCGTGGTGGACAAGATCATGCTGATGGCCGACGGCAATATCGCGATGTTCGGCCACCGCCAGCAGGTGCTGGAACAGCTTGCGCAACGCAGTCAGGGCGGGGGCAATCTGCCGCCCGCACAAGGCGGGCCGGGAGGGCCACGGGCATGACCGATGTGACAGTCTATGTCGAACCTGCGGAATGGTATGCGGATGTCCCGCGCTCGGTCCGCAAGCATATCGTCTTCGGACTCCTGCTGTTCGTCGTGGCGTTCGGCGGGTTCGGCGTCTGGGCCTTTCGCGCGCCGCTGGCCGCCGCCGTGATCGCGCAGGGCAGTTTCGTGGCCACCGGCCGCAACAAGATCGTGCAGCACCTCGAAGGCGGCATCATCCGCGAAATCCTTGTGGCCGAAGGCGACACCGTTACCAAGGGGCAAGCGATTCTCGTGCTCGACGAGACCGCGGCGCTGGCAAACGAACGCGAACTGTTCCTGCGGCAGGCGCGTCTGGAAGCGATGGAAGCGCGCATCCTGGCCGAAACCTCCGGCGCGGACACGCTGGTCTTTCCGGCCCATCTGGAAGCCCTGCGCACCGATTTCGACGTGGCCTCGATGCTCGACGCGCAAACCGTCACCTTCGTCGCCGCCTCGAAGCAGTTGCGCAACGACATCGCGCTTCTCAACCTGAGCATCGACGCGCTCGCGGTTCGTTCCAAGGGCTATGAACTGCAACTGGACTCGACGCGCACGCAGCTTGAAATCCTGCGCGAGGACATGGACGCCAAACAGCAATTGCTGGATCGCGGCCTGGTTCGCCGCCCCGAGGTCAACACCCTCAGGCGCGCGATTGCCGAGGCCGAAGGCCAGATCGGACGCCTGACCTCCGAGATCGACGAGATCACCGAGGTGACGAAACGCTATGTCGCCCAGATCGAACAGACCGTGAGCGAACGGCAGGGGGCGGCGCTGGATGAGCTTCAGCGCGTGCAGTCCGAACTCGAAAGCGTGCGCGAGCAGGCCCGCCGCGCCGAAAGCATCCTGCGCCGCTCCGAGGTCGTCGCGCCGGTGTCCGGCACCATCGTCACCCTGCACTATCATACGCCCGGTGGCGTGATCGAAAGCGGCAAGCCCATCGCCGAGATCCTGCCCACCGGCGAGCCGCTGATCATCGAGGTCAGCATCGCGCGCACGGAGGTGGACGTGGTGCAGAAGGGGCAGGAGGCGACGGTCCGGCTGACCGGTCTCAACGCGCGCACCACGCCGGTGCTGACGGGGGAGGTGATCTATGTCTCCGCCGACGCCGTTCTCGACCGCAGCCAGGAATTGCCGCGCGAGGTCTACGTCGCGCGCGTGTCGGTGCCGCCCGATCAACTGGCCCGGGTGCGCGGCTTTACCCCGACGCCGGGGATGCCGGCCCAGATCATGATCCAGACGGAAGAACGCACCTTCTTTCAATACCTCATGAAGCCGATCACAGACAGCATGAACCGCGCCTTCCGCGAACAGTGACGCCGAGGGCCGCCGGGCGCGGCTAGACCAGCGCCGCGACCGACAGCCGGTAGCCCAGCGCCTCGGCGACATGCGGTTTGCGCACCGTCTCGCTGCCGCCGAGGTCCGCGATGGTGCGCGCCACCCGGAGCACCCGGTGATAGCCGCGCGCCGACAGCCCGAAGCGTTCGGCGGCGCGGATCAAGAGGTCGCGCCCCTCCGCGTCGGGCCGCGCCACCGCTTCGAGCAACTCGCCCTCGGCATCGGCATTGACCCGCGCCGGGGTGCCCTTGAACCGCGCCGCCTGCACCGCGCGCGCGGCGGCGACGCGGGCGGCGATCTCGGCCGAGCCTTCGCCGGCGTCGGGAAGGTCGAGGTCGGTGAAGGACACCGGCGGCACCTCGATGCGCAAATCGAACCGGTCCATCAACGGCCCCGACACCCGGCCCAGGTATTCCTCGCCGCAGACCGGCGCGCGCGAGCAGGCGCGGGTTGCATCCGCCAGATAGCCGCATTTGCAGGGGTTGGCGGCGGCCACCAGCATGAACCGGCAAGGGTAGCGCACATGCGCATTGGCCCGCGCCACCACCACCTCGCCGGTCTCGATCGGCTGGCGCAGGGTTTCGAGCACGGGTCGCGGGAACTCGGGAAACTCGTCGAGGAACAGCACGCCGTTATGCGCCAGGCTCACTTCGCCCGGCTTGGCGCCGCGCCCGCCGCCGACGATGGCGGCCATCGAGGCGGTGTGGTGCGGTTCGCGAAACGGCCTTGTGCGGGAAATCCCGCCTTCGTCGAGCAGGCCCGCCAGCGAATGCACCATCGAGGTCTCGAGCGCCTCGGCGGGCGTCAGCGGCGGCAGGATCGAGGGCAGGCGCGCCGCCAGCATCGACTTGCCCGAACCGGGGCTGCCGACCATCATCAGGTGATGCCGCCCGGCCGCCGCGATCTCGAGCGCGCGCTTGGCGCGCTCCTGGCCCTTGACGTCGCGCAGGTCGCGCCCGGCCGGGTTGTCGGACACCTCGCCCGGCTCGGCCGGGTCGAGCGGTGCCTGGCCGGTGAAATGCCGGATCACGGCGGCAAGGCTGGGGGCGGCGATGACGCGGGCGGCCCCGACCCAGGCGGCCTCGGCGCCGCAGGCCCTCGGGCAGACCAGCGCGCGATTGTCCGCCGCCGCCGTCATCGCCGCGGGCAGCGCCCCGATTACTGGCACCAGCGAGCCGTCGAGCGACAATTCTCCCAGCGACAGCGTGCCCTCGACCTCGTCGGGCGGGATCACCTCGATCGCCGCCAGCAGCGCCAGCGCGATCGGCAGGTCGAAATGCGAGCCGAACTTGGGCAGATCGGCGGGCGACAGGTTGACAGTGATCTTCTTGGACGGCAGCGCGATGGACATCGCGTTCAGCGCCGCGCGCAGCCTCTCGCGGGCCTCGCTGACCGCCTTGTCCGGCAGCCCCACGATGGAAAAGCCCGGCATCCCGGGCGCCAGCGCGCATTGCACCTCGACGATGCGCGCCTCTATGCCCTCGAAGGCGACCGTGTAGGCGCGCGCGACCATGACCTCGTCCCTGCCTGTTGCGGGATCATGGTTAACGCGGCGATGGTTTCGAAATGGTTAACGCGGGGCGGGCCAAGGCCCGGACGGCAGGTCAATCGCATAGGGTTCGGGGTCATACGAGACCTTGAGCGCCTCGGCGCGCCAGGTCCGAAAGTTCGGCTCCGCCATATGTGCGTCCACATAGGCCCGCGCGGGGGGTGAAACCGGCAGGTCATAGCCCGCGATTCGCGCCGCGACCGGGGCGAAGAACACGTCTGCCAGCGAATACGCGCCGAACAGCCACGGCGCTTCGCCACCAAAGCGGGTCCGGGCGGTGTTCCACAACGTCTCCAGCCGGTCGAGGTCGCCGCGCACCGCGTCGGACATTTCAAACCTCTCATATCAGCGCAGCAACTGCATCGGGCAGGCGGCACGCAACGCGGTGAAACCGGCGTGCATCTCGGCCACCAGCCACCGCGCAAAGGTGCGTGACGCGGGGTCGGCGGGCCACAATCCGGCGTCGGGATGGCGTTCGGCCAGCGTTTCGGCAATCGCCAGTGTGTCGCCCACCACCATCCCACCGGGGGTGCGCATCACCGGCACCAGCCGCGCCGGAGCGAGTGGGGCCAAGTCCTTGGCCATCGTGCCGGAATACAACCCGACCATGTGCGTGCGCACCGGGATGTCGAACGCTGCAAACATCAGCCAGCCGCGCAATGACCAACTGGAATATGCTCTGTCGCCGATGAAAAGATCGTAGGTCACGGCAGGTGATTGATCTGGCCGGGCTGCCAGCGGTCGCCGGCCAGCCGGATTTCGGTCACCGACAGGTTCTCGATGCGGTGCGCCATCACCTCCTTGACGCTGACCCCCAGGGCGCGGCGCAACTGGCTGAGGATCGCGCCGAAATGCGCCACCACGATCAGCTCGTCCGCCGGCTGGATCAGCAGCCGGTCGACCGCGCCGTTCACCCGGGTTGCGAGGTCATGCCAGCTTTCGCCGCCGGGCGGCTGGCCGGTCTCGGGGTCGTTCCAGTAGGCCATCGCCAGGTCGGGGTTCTCGGCATAGATGTCCTCGGGCGCGCGCAGTTCCCAGGCGCCGAAATTCAACTCGCGCAGGTCCGGGTCGTGCGGCAGGCGCGGGCGGTCGCGCTGGATCGCGTCGGCGGTATGGACCGCGCGGATCAGGTCGGACGAGACCACCGGGGCGGGCGGCAGAAAGGCGTCGAGCCGGGCAATCGCGGCCTGGTCCGAGAGGTCGGCGGGCACATCGCTCCAACCGACGATCGACTTGAGGTTGGTCGGCCCGTGGCGCACCCACCATAGCGTCTTCATAGGGTCCCCTCCGGCATTCGTCCCTTCAATACCTGAACCAGCCCCGCCACCACCAGCACCACCAGCCCGGCGCGGGCCGCGAGGGTCTGGTTCAACCGGCCTTGTGCGGTCTGAAACTGCCGGGCCAGTGCGTTGTCGGACACGCCGCCCGATCCGACCTCGTTCGAGACCATCACGACCGGGGCCGGGCAGGCGGCGATGGCGTCGAGCAGGCGGGCCTGTTCGCGGGCGAGGTCGTGGCCCGACAGCAGGTGATTGCTGAGCCAGAGCGAGGCGCAATCGACCAGAACCGCGCCCGCGGCGGGCACGCCGGCGAGCGCCTCGGTCAGGTCGAAAGGCGCCTCGACGGTGGACCAGCGCGCGCCGCGCCGAGCCCTGTGGGCGTCGATCTTGGCGCGCATCTCGTCGTCGCCCGCCGTGGCGGTGGCGATATAGGTCATGGCGCGCCCGGAGCCGGCCACCAGCCGCTCGGCGGCCTCGGACTTGCCCGAGGCGGCCCCGCCCAGGACCAGGGTGAATTCTGGCAGTTTAATCGACATTTCCAGTGCAGGTAGCACCAAGGCGCGCAGTTGGGAAGCCGCTTGCGGTGGCGGGGATGACGGGCCACATAGGGGTATGCGCTGGCTGATCCTCTTTCTGTTCGCGGCCTCGGTCGCCCGCGCCGGGCCGTTCGACGGGATCTCGGCGGATGTGGTCGTTCTGGGCGAAGTTCACGACAACCCGGCGCATCACCTGGTTCAGGCCGAGGCGATTGCGGCCATCGATCCCGCTGCGGTGGTGTTCGAGATGCTGACCGAGGAACAGGCGGCGCGCATCACCGACGAGTTGCGCGCCGACCCCGAGGCCCTGGCCGAGGCGCTGGAATGGCGGGCCGGGGGCTGGCCGGATTTCGCCATCTATTACCCGGTGTTTCAGGCGGCGGGTGCGGCCCCGGTCTATGGCGCCGCGGTGCCCCGCGAACGCACCCGCACCGCGATGCAGATCGGCATCGCGCGCGCCTTTGGCGCCGAGGCCGAGCGCTACGGGCTGGCGGACGCGCTCGAGGTCGAGGAACTGGCCGACCGGCTCAACCTGCAACTGGAGGCGCATTGCGGCGCGATCCCGGTCGAGGTTCTGCCCGGCATGGTCGACGTGCAGCGCCTGCGCGACGCGGTGCTGGCGCGGGTGGCGCTGAGGGCCTTGGCCGAGACCGGCGGGCCGGTGGTGGTGATCACCGGCAACGGCCATGCCCGGCGCGACTGGGGGGTGCCATCCTACCTGGCGCTGGTGGCGCCGGATGTCACGGTGTTCGCGCTGGGCCAGTCCGAGGCCGGGCTTGCGCCGGACGGGGGCTTCGATCTGGTGCTGGATGCCGACCCGGTGGCGCGCGAAGACCCCTGCGGCGGGTTCGAGTAGGCCGGACGTTCAGCCAACCGGCGTCTGCTGATGCGACAGCAAGATCCATTTGCCGTCCCGCCGCACATAGGTGGTGGAGCAAAGCGCCGAATACGGCTCTGCCCCGTCGCGTGATCCTGTGGCCCGATAGGCCAGCACCCGCGTGTCGCCGAGTGCCTGTTCGGTCTGATCCGCAAATTCGACCGCCGCCCATCGAGGCGCCGCTTTCAGACCGTCGAGGATCTCGTCGCCTTTCAGAATGCCGACAGGGTCGGCAAATACCATCTGCGCCTCTGCCGCCATGTTGTCGCGGTAGAACGCGACACCATCCAGCCAGAAGCTTTCTTCGCGTTGCCAGATGTCCTGATCCTGCATCGTGGTCTCCTTTCCTGACCGCGAGTGTGGCGGATGCCGCAGCCTGTGTTCAAGCGGGCAGCGCGGCGGGATTGCGGGGCGACGTCGCAGGGCATTGTCATCACCGGACCACCCCCGTAACACTTGGGCAGCACAGGCGGAGGGCGCAATGCTGGCGGGCAAACGGATACTCCTGATCATCGGCGGCGGGGTCGCCGCGTTCAAATCGCTCAGCCTGATCCGGCTGCTGCGCGAACGCGGCGCCAGCGTGGTGCCGGTGGTGACACGGGCGGGGGCCGAGTTCGTGACCCCCCTGTCGGCCGCGGCGCTGGCCGCCGAGAAGGTCTATACCGACCTTTTCAACCTGACCGACGAGGCCGAGATGGGCCATATCGAGCTGTCGCGTGACGCCGACCTCGTGGTGGTCGCGCCGGCCACGGCGGACCTGTTGGGCAAGATGGCGGCGGGGCTGGCCAACGATCTGGCCTCGACCATCCTGATGGCCACCGACAAGCGCGTGCTGGTCGCGCCCGCGATGAACGTGCGCATGTGGGAGCATCCGGCGACGCAGCGCAATGTCGCCACCCTGACGGGCGACGGCGTGATCTTCGCCGGGCCGGTCGAGGGCGCGATGGCCTGCGGCGAGTTCGGGCCGGGGCGCATGGTCGAGCCGGACGGGATCGTCGGCGCCATCGAGGCCGCACTGGCGGGCGGGCCGCTGGCGGGCAAGCATGTCCTGGTGACCTCCGGCCCGACGCATGAGCCGATTGACCCGGTGCGCTATATCGCCAACCGCTCCTCGGGCGCGCAAGGCACGGCGATCGCGCGCGCGCTGGCGGGGCTGGGGGCGGATGTGACCTTCGTGACCGGCCCGGCCGATGTTGCGCCGCCGCAGGGCGTGCGCGTGGTCGAGGTCGAAAGCGCGCGCGACATGCTGGCGGCGGTCGAGGCAGCACTTCCCGCCGACGCCGCCGTGTTCGCCGCCGCCGTGGCCGACTGGCGGGTCGCCTCGGCCTCGGACCGGAAGATCAAGAAGGACGGGTCGGGCAGCCTGCCGGTGCTGGAGTTCGCCGAGAACCCCGACATCCTGGCCACGGTCGCCCAAATGAAAAAGGGCCGCCCCGGTCTGGTGGTGGGTTTTGCCGCGGAAACCGATGACGTGGTGGAAAACGCCACCGCCAAGCGCGCGCGCAAGGGCTGCGACTGGATCGTCGCCAACGACGTCAGCCCCGCCACCGGCATCATGGGCGGGGCCGAGAACGCCATCACCCTGATCGACGAGACCGGCGCCGAGGCCTGGCCGCGCCTGTCCAAGGCCGAGGTCGCGACCCGGCTGGCCGCGCGCATCGCCGAGGCGTTGGCATGACGGCTGCGCGCCCGGTGGTGAAGGTGCTGCGGCTGCCCGGCTCGGATGCCGATGTGCCGCTGCCGGTCTACGAGACCGCGGGCGCGGCGGGGGCCGACCTACGCGCCAACCTGCCCGAGGAAAACCGGGTGCTGGGCATCATCCTCGGCCCGTCCGAGCGCCGGGCGGTGCCCACCGGCCTCAGCGTCGAGATACCCGAGGGCTTCGAGATGCAGATCCGCCCGCGCTCGGGCCTGGCGCTGAAATACGGCATCACCCTGCTCAACACGCCGGGCACCATCGACTCGGACTATCGCGGGCCGCTGGGGGTGCTTCTGGTCAACCTCTCGCGTGTCTCCTACGTCATCCACCACGGCGACCGGATCGCGCAGGCGGTGGTCTCGCCGGTCGTGCAGGCGCGGTTCGAGACCGCCGAGCGTCTGGGCGAAACCGCGCGCGGCGCGGGCGGGTTCGGGTCCACGGGCAGGTGATGGTGGGGCGCAGATGATCTGGGTGTTTCTGTCGCTGGGGCTGATCTGGGGCATCGGCTGGTGGCTCGAGGTGCCGCAAGGCCGGCGCTGGGTGCTGATGGGCATCCTGATGGCGGCGGTCCTGCTGGCCCACGCGGTATTGCCGCCGGGCCATGCCCTGCCCGCGGCGCTGGGCGGTTCGTTCGCAGGCTGGGCCAGTTTCTTCGGCGCGCTGGCGCTGGTCGCGGCCTATTCGCGCGGGCTGGTGGCGCTGAAGGCACGCGCCAAGGCGCCGGAAACCGCACCGGACGGCCCGTTCACCGACACCGAGCTTGACCGCTACGCCCGCCACATCGTGCTGCGCGAGATCGGCGGGCCGGGGCAGAAGGCGCTGAAGGAGGCGCGGGTGCTGGTCGTCGGGGCCGGCGGGCTGGGGGCGCCGGTGCTGCTTTATCTGGCCGCCGCCGGGGTCGGCACCATCGGGGTGATCGACGACGACGTGGTCGACAACTCGAACCTGCAACGCCAGGTGATCCATCGCGACGCCGATATCGGGATGCCCAAGGTGTTCTCGGCCCGGGCCGCGATGCTGGCGCAGAACCCCAATGTCACGGTGCGCCCCTATCACCGGCGGCTGGACGACGAGATCGCGGCGGACCTGTTTGCCGATTATGACCTGGTGCTGGACGGCACCGACAATCTCGCCACCCGCTACCTGGTCAACCGGGCCGCGGCCAAGCTCGGCAAGCCGGTGATCGGGGCTGCCCTCACGCAATGGGAGGGGCAGGTGTCGATCTGGGACCCGGCGAACGGCGCGCCCTGCTATCAATGCGTGTTTCCCGAGGCGCCCGCGCCGGGGCTCGCGCCCTCCTGCGCCGAGGCGGGCGTGATCGGACCCTTGCCCGGCGTGATGGGCGCGATCATGGCCGTCGAGGCGGTCAAGGAGATCTCCGGCGCGGGGCAGGGGCTGCGCGGGCGGCTGATGCTCTACGACGCGCTCTATGCCGATACGCGGATCATCAAGGTGTCCCCCCGCGCCGATTGCCCGGTCTGCGGCGGGGACGAGGAAAGGACAGCCCCATGACCAACCCCCTGCTGGCCGAGTGGGACACGCCCTTTGCCCTGCCGCCCTTCGAGGCCATTACCGACGCCGATTTCGCCCCGGCCATCGACGCCGGGCTGGCGGCGGCGCGCGATGCCATCGCGGCGATTGCCGACGACCCCGAACCGCCGACATTCGCCAACACCGTCGAGGCGCTGGAACAGGCCGACGCGACGCTGTCGAAGGTACTGGGGGTGTTCTTCGCCGTGGCCGGGGCGGATGCCAACCCGGTGCGCGAGGCGCTGCGGCGCGACTATGCCCCTCGGCTGGCCGCGTTCTCAGCCGAGGTCACCATGAACCCGCAGCTTTTCGCCCGGATCGAGGCGTTGTGGCAGGACCGCGAGGCGCTCGACTTGACCGAGGAACAGGCGCGGGTGCTGATGCTGACCCGGCGCGGCTTTGTCCGGGCGGGGGCGCAACTGGAGGGCGGTGACCGTGACCGGCTGCGGCAGATCCTCGAGCGGTTGTCGGTGCTGGGAACAGAATTCACGCAAAACCTGCTGTCGGATGAGCGAGAATGGGCGCTGCCCTTGTCGGATTCCGATATTGCCGAATTGCCCGCGTTCGTCGCCGAGGCCGCCCGCGCAGCCGGGGACGAGCGCGGCACGGGGCCGGTGGTGACGCTGGCGCGCGCGCTGATCACGCCGTTCCTGACCTTCTGCCCCGACCGCGCGCTGCGCCGAAAAGCCTATGAGGCCTACACCGCGCGGGGTGCCAATGGCGGCGCGACCGACAACCGCGCCATCGCGGCCGAGGTTCTGAAACTGCGCCATGACCGTGCGCGGCTGCTGGGGTATGAGAACTTCGCGGCCTACAAGCTGGAAACCGAGATGGCCAAGACGCCCGAGGCGGTGCGCGACCTTCTGATGCGGGTCTGGAGCCCGGCGCGCACGGCGGCCCGGGCCGACGCCAGGGCGCTGGAGGACATGCTGCACGCCGATGGCATCGACGGGCCGCTGGAGCCATGGGACTGGCACTACTACGCCGAGAGGCGCCGCGCCGCGCTGCACGATCTCGACGAGGGCGAAATCAAGCCCTACCTGCAACTCGACCGGATGATCCTGGCGGCTTTCGACGTGGCGCACCGGCTGTTCGGGCTGGAGTTCCGCCCGCTCGACGTGCCGCTCTACCACCCCGATGTGCGCGCCTGGGAGGTGACCCGCGACGGGCAGCACATGGCGGTGTTTCTGGGCGACTATTTCGCGCGCGGCTCGAAACGCTCGGGCGCCTGGTGCACCACGATGCGGCCGCAGAAAAAGCTGGGCGGCGAGGTGCGGCCCATTGTCGTGAACGTCTGCAACTTCTCGCGGCCGCGCAGCGGGCAACCGGCGCTTCTGGGCTGGGACGACGCGCGCACGCTGTTTCACGAGTTCGGACATGCGCTGCACAACATCCTGTCCGATGTCACCTATGCCTCGATCGCGGGCACCTCGGTGGCGCGCGATTTCGTGGAACTGCCAAGCCAGCTGTTCGAGCACTGGCTGGAGGTGCCCGAGGTGCTGGGCACCTTCGCCACCCACGCCGAGACCGGCGCGCCGATGCCCGCCGACATGGTCGACAAGCTGATCGGGGCGGCGACCTACGACATGGGGTTCCAGACGGTCGAATACCTCGCCTCGGCGCTGGTCGACCTGGGCTTTCACGACGGCCCGCCGCCCGCCGACCCGATGCAGAAACAGGCCGAGGTGCTGGAAGACATCGACATGCCGCGCGCCATCAGGATGCGCCACGCCACGCCGCATTTCGCGCATGTCTTTGCCGGTGACGGCTATGCCGCGGGCTATTACAGCTACATGTGGTCCGAGGTGATGGACGCCGACGCCTTCGCCGCCTTCGACGAGGCGGGCGATGCCTTCGACGCGGCGACGGCGGCGCGGCTGGAACGCTTCATCCTGTCGGCCGGCAGCCGTCAGGACGAGGCCCGGGCCTATGTCGATTTTCGCGGCGGCCTGCCCGGGGTCGAGGCACTGTTGAAGGGACGGGGGTTGGTGGAGGACCCGGCCTGAACAGGGCTTCGGCCCCGCGCGGGGTGTCTCCCGGCAGAGTGTCTGCGTTCTCATCGCTCACATACTCACAAGGGGTAAAGTGGCGGGCCCGCCTTGGGGCAAGTGTTCCTTCGCCGGGCGCAGAGCCTCGCCTGCACCTTCATCAGGTGGTCTTAGGTGTCCCGGCTGCCTCTTGTCCGGTTTGCTAGGCCGGAGTCGAGGCACGGATACCACTTTCGTGCACGGGAAGCGTTATCGCAGGAAAAGGTTAACGCCTGCGAAACCATGCGTGCGCTGCATGGCCCACAGGGCTACTTGCGGGACGGATCGTCCGGGTGCGGCTTCACCCCGACCGGGTCCTTGTGGATGATCACGTCGGTGTTGGGATAGGCGCGCAGGATCGCACGGCGCAGGGCCGCGCCGGTGGCGTGGGCGGCGTCGAGGGTCTGGCTGCCGTCAAGCTCGACATGCAGGTTGACGAAGGTGATCGACCCGGCGGTGCGCGTCTTGAGGTCGTGATAGCCCTCGACCCCGGGCCAACTGGCGGCGATCTTCTCGATCCCGGCGACAAGCTCCGGGTCGGCGGTGCGGTCCATCAGCGCGTCCCAGGCGCCCTTGAAGATCCTGAGCGCCCCGAACGCCAGCATCGCCGCGGCCCCCAGCGCCACCACGCTGTCGATCTGTTCCAGCCCGAACGCCGCCGAGGCCCAGAGCGACAGGATCGCCCCCAGCGCCGGGATCAGATCGCCCACGTAATGCAGGCTGTCGGCACGCACCACCTTCGATCCGGTGCGCCGCGCCACCCGGCGCTGCCACAGAACCAGCGCGCCGGTCAGTGCGATCGAGGCCAGCATCACCCCCATGCCCCGGCCCTGGTTGGCGATGGCGACGGGGTCGTCGGCCACCAGCCGCGCCACCGCCGCCCAGCCGATCACGCCTGACGATACCAGGATGAACAGCGACTGGCCGAGGGCGGCGAGGTCTTCGGCAGAGGAATGGCCGAAAGCGTGGTCTTCGTCGGCGGGGCGCGCGGCGTAGACGATGGCGATCAGCCCGCCCAGCGACATCATCAGGTCAAGCGCGCTGTCGGCCAGGCTGGCCGCCACCGACAGTGCGCCGGTTTCGCCCAGTGCCCAGAGCTTCAACCCGACCAGCACCAGCGCGACGCTGACCGAGGCCAGCCCGGCGGATAGGTTCAGATGCTTGTCCTGTGCCATGACGGGGCCTTTCCGGCTGGTGGCGGGGCGGGGATCAGACGCCCGGCGAATGTAGATGACCGCGGGCGCTGACCTGCCGCCACAGCGCCGCCTCGCGCGGGCGCGCGCGCGCCACCTTGTCGCGCAGTTCGTCGGGCACTTCAACCGGCGCGGCCCTGGAGACATTGACCCGCGAAAACGAGATCGGCATCGCGAAACGGTCGGTCAGGAAGGCGGCCAGGATGTCCTGCCGGTCGTATTGAAAGACATGCGTAACCTGCGGGCGGTCGTGATGGTCCATCAGGAAACGGTCCTGCCGCCCGATGCCCTCGAAACGGGGATCGTCGGCCAGCACCGCCGCGACGAAATCGGCGAACTCCATTCCGGTGGTGCTGTCGGGGGCGCCCGGCACCGGGGGGCGTTGCAGGTAGCGATACCAGCTGACCAGCCGGTCCACCGGCTCGCGCATCACCGCTGCGGTCTCGACCTGCCAGGGAAAGGCGGTTTTCAGGTGGTTGCGGGCGCGGGCGTTGAAAGTGCCGATGTTCATGTGGCGCAGGTGCGGCGGATCGTGAACCTCGATGGTGGCAAAGCCGCGCAGGGCATGCGCCACCGCCGATGATCCCGTCTTGGGCACTTCGAGGAACACCAGTCTTTCGCGGTGAAAATAGAGCACCCTGGCCTCGGTTTCCTCGCTGTCTAGTCCCAGTCGCCGGAAAAGCCGCGCGGCACCCGCAGGATGTCGCGGCTGACGTTCTTGATGTCGCGATGCCCGCAGAAGGCCATCGACAGGTCAAGCTCGCGGTGGATGACCTCGAGCGCGCGGGTCACGCCGGCCTCGCCCATCGCGCCGAGGCCGTAGATATAGGCGCGCCCGATGAAGGTGCCCCTGGCCCCCATCGCCACCGCCTTGAGCACGTCCTGACCCGAGCGGATGCCGCTGTCGAGATGCACCTCGACCTTGTCGCCGACGGCCTCGAGGATCGGCTCCAGCGCGCGGATCGAGCTGATTGCGCCGTCAAGCTGGCGGCCGCCGTGGTTCGACACGATGATGGCGTCGGCGCCGATTTTCGCGGCCATGCGCGCGTCTTCGGGCTCCATCACGCCCTTGAGGATCAGCTTGCCGCCCCACATGTCGCGGATCTGCTCGATCTGTTTCCAGTCGAGCTTGGGGTCGAACTGCTCGGCGGTCCAGGCCATCAGGTCGGAGGGGTCGCTGACCCCCTTGGCGTGGCCGACGATATTGCCGAACTGGCGCCGCCTGGTGCCCAGCATCCCCAGACCCCAGCGCCATTTGGTCGACAGGTTGATCATGTTGGCCAGCGTCGGTTTCGGCGGCGCCGACAGGCCGTTCTTGATGTCCTTGTGGCGCTGGCCGAGGATCTGAAGGTCGAGCGTCACCACCAGTGCCGACACCCCCGCATCCTTGGCGCGCTGGATGATGCGGGCCAGGAAATCCTGATCGCGCATCACGTAAAGCTGGAACCAGAACGGCTTGGAGGTGTGTTCGGCCACGTCCTCGATCGAACAGATCGACATGGTGGTGAGGGTGAAGGGCACGCCGAATTTCTCGGCGGCGCGGGCTGCCTTGATCTCGCCGTCGGCGTGCTGCATCCCGGTCATCCCGACCGGCGCCAGCGCCACCGGCATCGCCACGTCCTCGCCGATCATTTTCGTCGCCGTGGTGCGGTTCGTCATGTCGACCGCGACGCGCTGGCGCAGGCGGATCAGGTCGAAGTCAGACGAGTTCTCGCGAAAGGTCTGTTCCGTCCAGCTGCCGCTTTCGCAATAGTCGTGGAACATCCTTGGGACGCGGCGGCGGTAGATGCGGTAGAGGTCGTCGATATTGGTGATCACGGGCATCAAGGCTCTCCGGCTGGCGCGAGATAGCTAGCAAGGGCTGGCGGGCGTGTCCATAAGCCTCGTTTGCCGGGTCTTGCACTTGCCGCGCGCCGGGTTCAAACAGCCGCCATGAGCATCGTCCTGATGGGATTCCTGGCAAGCCTCGGCGCCGGTCTGATGACCGCCGTGGGGGCATTGCCCGTGCTGTTCGGGCGGTCGATCTCGCGCCGGGCGTCGGACACGCTGTTGGGCTTTGCCGCCGGGGTGATGATCTCGGCCTCGTTCTTCTCGCTGATCATACCTGGGATCGAGGCGGCAGAGGCGCATTACGGCTCGATCGTCGCGGCGGCCTTCGTGGCGGCGGGGGGCATCGCGCTGGGGGCCATCGCGGTGGCCTTGATGAACGAGACCCTGCCGCATGAACATTTCGTCGAGGGGCCGGAAGGCGCCGACCCCGGTGCGCTGTCGAAGATCTGGCTGTTCGTGATCGCCATCACCATCCACAACTTTCCCGAGGGCATGGCGGTGGGTGTCGGGTTCGGCGGCGGCAATGTCACCAACGGGCTGTCGCTGGCCATCGGCATCGGCTTGCAGAACGCGCCCGAGGGGCTGGCGGTGGCGGTGGCGCTGCGCGGGCTGGGCTATTCCAAGGGGCGCAGTTTCCTCATCGCCATGCTGACCGGGCTGATCGAGCCGCTGGGCGGGCTGATCGGGGCGGCGGCGGTGACGCTGGCCGAGGTCATGCTGCCCTGGGGGCTGGCATTCGCGGCGGGCGCGATGCTCTATATCATCTCGCACGAGATCATTCCCGAAACCCACCGCCACGGGCACCAGAACCGGGCGACGGCGGGGCTGATCTTCGGATTGATCCTGATGATGCTGCTCGACGTGATCCTGGGCTGAGGGAAAACGCTTGGCGCATGGTCCGGTGTCTGACAAGCTGCGGCCATGACACGGCGGGTTTTGTGGATCGGATTGGGCCTTTGGGCGTTGGCGTTCGCCGCCTCGTTCATCGTCACCGGCCTGACCGATCCGACCGGCGACGGCTTTACCCGCGGGCTGAACCGCGTGACGACGTTTCTGGGCTGGCAGGTCGCGGCGGGGCTGATCGGGATCGTGCTCTGGGTGGTCGGCAACGGGCTGGACAAGGGCACGTGGCCGCGCCGGCTGAGCCGGGCGCCGGCGCTGGTGTTCGGGCTTCTGGTGGCGGCGATCGTGGGGCTGATCCTCTATGCCAACCTGTCCCGCCCTGCGCCGGTCCAGGTGCCGCCGGCCAAACCCCCGACCGCGCAACCCGCCGAACCGACCGTGCCGGTCCAATGACCACGCAGCGGTATTTCGAGGATCTGCCGGTCGGCTTTCGCTTTTCGACCGGCGCGGCGGTGGTGGATCGTGACGCGATCGTCGCCTTCGCGCGGGACTGGGACCCGCAGTCGTTCCACCTTGACGACGATGCGGCGGCGGCATCGCATTTCGGCGGGCTGATCGCCTCGGGCTGGCAGACGCTGCTGATTGCCTTCAACCTGTCGCTGCGGGCCGGGGTCTGGGACGAAGCCTCGATGGGCGCGTCGGGCCTCGACGAGGTGCGCTGGCTCAGGCCGGTGTTTCCCGGCGACCGGCTGCATGTCGAGGCGGAAGTGCTTGCCGCCGAACGCTCGGCCTCGCGCCCCGACCGGGGCCGGGTGCGCATCCGGCACGAGGTGGTGAACCAGTCGGGCGAAGTCGTGGCGAGCTATATCGGCAACCACCTGATCGCGGCACGGGCCTAGGCGATCCGCTCGAACAGATAGGCGAAGGCCGGAACCGTGTAGGCGACGCCCCGGTTGCTGGCATGCAGGCTTTCGCGGCTGATCGGGGTCGGCTTTTTCGGCACAAGGAAGCGGTCGAGCCGGTCGTGGGGCACCCGGTAGCCGCCACCGCCGGACAGCACCGCGCCCGACAGCCGATAGCGCGCATCGAGCGCGGCCATCGCCGCGTCGCCGTGGCTGGGATTGACCAGCAGCGTGCCGCCGGGTTTCAGAAACCGCGTGCAGGCCTCTGAAACGAACCCGGCATAGAGCGAGATCAAGAGGTCGAAGCCCTGTTCGGGCAGGTCGAGCGCGTTGTAGTCCGCGTGGATGAACCGAACCCGCCGCGTCGCCGGGTCGATGCCGTTCTCGGCGATGATCCCGGCAGTTCCTTCGGTGTCCGCGAAGAACGCGGCGGCGCGCTTGTCGATGTCGGCATAGGTCACGTCGGGAAAGGCGAACGAGGCGGCGATATCGACGAAGCAGCCGGGATAGAGCACCCGCCGGGCCGCGACCGCACCCGCCACCGCCGCGAACAGACGCGCGCGGTCGCCCTTGTGCTGGTCCTGCTTGTCCCAGAGCGCGCGGGTGGTCGCCTGCATCGGGTCAGGCGCGGTGCGCGCCGTCGGCCAGGCCGCGCACGAAGTCGAGCACTTCGGGCACCGATTTGCCCTTGCCGATCAGATCGACGATGGCCGAGCCGACCACGGCACCGTCCGCCACGCGGGCAATCGCCTCGCTGGTCTCGGGGGTTCGGATGCCGAAGCCGACGATCACCGGAAGGTCGGTTTTCGCCTTGATCCGCGCGACCTCGGGGGCAACGTCGCCCGCCTCGGCGGCCGCCGCCCCGGTGATGCCGGTGATCGAGACGTAATAGACGAACCCCGAGGTGTTGGTCAGCACCTTGGGCAGGCGCTTGTCGTCGGTCGTCGGCGTGGCGAGGCGGATGAAGTTCAGCCCCGCCTTCTGCGCCGGGATGCACAATTCGTCGTCTTCCTCGGGCGGCAGGTCGACCACGATCAGCCCGTCGATCCCGGCGGCGCTGGCGTCGGTCAGGAACTTGTCCACGCCGCGATTGTAGATCGGGTTGTAATAGCCCATCAGCACGATCGGCGTGGTGTCGTCGGTCTTGCGAAACGCCGCCGCCATGTCGAGGGTCTTTTGCAGCGTCTGCCCGGCGGCCAGCGCGCGCTGACCGGCAAGCTGGATGGTCGGGCCGTCCGCCATCGGGTCGGTGAAGGGCAGGCCAAGCTCGATCACGTCGACGCCTGCGGCAGGCAGGCCCTGCATGATCGCAAGCGAGGTGTCGTAATCCGGGTCTCCGGCCATGATGTAGGAGACGAAGGCCTTTTTGCCCTGGTCCTTCAGCGCGGCGAATTTGGCGTCGATGCGAGTCATCCCGGTTCCCTTTCTCGGTCGCGCCGGGTGTGCGACATGGGGCGGGGAAAATCAATGGCTCAGGCGTCCTTGCCGTCGCTCATCACCATCCAGCGGATGCCGAAGCGGTCGGTGAAGGCGCTGAACAGCGACGCGAAGAACGCAGGCTCCAGCGGCTGGCGCACCTCGCCGCCCTCGGACAGGGCGTCAAAGACCCGGCGGGTCTCGGCGTCGGTCGGAAGCGTCACGCTGACGTTGCAGCCATCCATCCTTGGGGTGTCGCCGGAGGGATCGTCGCTGGCGTAGATCCAGCCTTCGCCGACCTGCAACGCCGCGTGCATGACCATGTCGGCAGGCACGCCGGGCATTTCGGCGCGGGCCTCGTCGGGCATGTCGGCAAAGCTCATGATCTCGGGGGTGGTGGCGAAGACCTTGCCGTAATGGGTTATCGCCTCGCGGCAGGTGTCCTTGAAGAAAAGGTAGATGATCGGTTGCATTGCGTCTCTCCTGTTGCCGCTCAAAGCTACCACGCTTGCGCGCCACCGCCCAACCCCATAGAAGGCGCCGGAACCGGATCAGGAGGTCAGGATGGGTTTCAAGGTCGGGATCGTGGGGCTGCCCAATGTCGGCAAATCGACGCTGTTCAACGCGCTGACGCGCACCGCCGCGGCGCAGGCGGCGAACTTTCCGTTCTGCACCATCGAGCCCAACGTGGGCGAGGTGGCGATGCCCGATCCGCGGCTGGACAAGCTGGCGGCGATTGCCGGGTCGAAGGAGATCATCCCGACGCGGATGACCTTTGTAGACATTGCCGGGCTGGTCAAAGGCGCGTCCAAGGGCGAGGGGCTGGGCAACCAGTTCCTGGCCAACATCCGCGAGGTTGACGCCATCGCGCATGTGCTGCGCTGTTTCGAGGACGGCGATGTCACCCATGTCGAGGGCCGGGTCGACCCGGTGGCCGATGCCGAGACCATCGAGACCGAGTTGATGATCGCCGACATGGAATCGATCGAGCGGCGCTTGCAGAACCTGGTGCGCAAGGTGCGCGGCGGCGACAAGGAGGCGGTGGCGCAGGAGCGGCTCTTGAAGCTGGCGCTGGCGGCGCTGGAGGCCGGGCGACCGGCGCGCACGGTCGAGGTGGCCGACGAGGACCGCAAGGCCTGGCGCGGGTTGCAATTGCTGACCTCGAAAAAAGTGCTTTACGTCTGCAACGTCAGCGAGGACGACGCCGCCACCGGCAACGACCATTCGCGCGCGGTCGAGAAGATGGCGGCGGAGCAGGGCGCGGGCGTGGTGGTGATCTCGGCGAAGATCGAGGAGGAGATCAGCCAGCTCGACCCCGAGGAGCAGGCGGTGTTCCTTGAGGAGCTGGGGCTGAAGGAGGCGGGACTCGACCGGATGATCAAGGCGGGCTACGAGCTTTTGCACCTCGAGACCTATTTCACCGTCGGCCCCAAGGAAGCGCGCGCCTGGACGATCCGCAAGGGCACGCTGGCGCCGGCGGCGGCGGGGGTGATCCACGGCGATTTCGAACGCGGCTTCATCCGCGCCGAGACCATCGCCTATGACGATTTCGTCAGCCTGGGCGGTGAGCAGGCGGCCAAGGAGGCGGGCAAGATGCGCGCCGAGGGCAAGAGCTATGTCGTCAAGGATGGCGACGTGCTGCACTTCCTGTTCAACGCCTGACCGGGGCGGATTTGCCGGATTCGGCGGTTCGTGCTAGCCTCTGGCCATGACCGGCAGGACATGACCCCGCAAGACCCCGCCTCGCGCCCGTTCAGGGTGCGTCGCGCCGGGCTGTTCTGCGGCTTTCCTCAACGGGGTTTCGGCGTGACGCGGCCAGGGCTGCACCCTTCGGCGTGCGCAGGCTCCAACACAGGCCGTCAGAGCCGACAGGAGCAGACATGACCAACGCCACCGCCCGGGTAGCCCCCGACAACGACAGTGCGACCGGTGCCGACCCCGATACCGGCCCGGTGCTTCCGACCGACCCGAAACCGGTGCGCGAGAAGGCCGGGCTGACATCCGAGGAGATGGCCGGGCTGATGGGGATGAGCCGCAATGGCTACGAGGCCTGGGAAAACGGCGCCCGCCGCCCCGGCGGGCCGGCGTTTCGCCTGCTCCGCCTGATCTCCGACGATCCGGCCCGCGTCATCGCCGCACTGGGCGGCTGAGGCGCGCAGGCGCAACCCGCCACGACGCCCGACCGCCATCGACCGCGCTGAGGCGGGACGATCCTGCGTGATCACGCCCGCCGCGAGCCTGTTGCGCGCGGTGCGGGGAGATGACCGGGTCACGATCGTCGACAGCTTCGTGACCGGGCGGCGGGATGGGCTGGCCCGGTCCAACCGCCTGGATGTGGTCGAACATGACGTGATCCGGCCCCTGCCCGAGAGCCTCGGCCCGGCCGATCTGGTCTATAACCTCGCCTGCCCGGCCTCGCCGGTGCAATACCAGGCCGATCCGCTGCACACCTGGCGCAGCTCGGTCTATGGCACCGACAACCTGCTGGCGTTTGCGCGCCGGGCGGGGCGCGTTTCGTGCAGGCCTCGACCAGCGAGGTCTACGGCGACCCCGACATCAGCCCGCAGCCCGAGAGCTATCCCGGCCGGGTGAATGTCGCCGGGCCGCGCGCCTGCTATGACGAGGGCAAGCGCGCCGCCGAGGCGCTGATCCACGACATGATCCGGGTGCATGGTCTCGACGCCCGCACCGCGCGCATCTTCAACACCTACGGGCCGGGGATGCGGGCCGATGACGGGCGGGCCGTGGCGACCTTTGTCGGGCAGGCACAGACGGGCCAGCCGCTCAGCGTGTTCGGCGACGGTCGGCAGACCCGCAGCTTCTGCCACGTCACCGACATGGTGCGCGGGCTGGTCGCGCTGGGCATGCGCGACGGGCTGGGGGGACTGGTGGTGAACCTCGGCTCGGACGACGAGATCAGCATCCTCGACCTGGCCCGGATGGTGGCCCGCATCGCCGGCGTTGAGCTGAAGATCGCGCCCGCCGACCTGCCGGTCGACGACCCGAAACAACGCCGCCCCGACCTCACCCGCGCCCGCGAGGCGCTGGACTGGGCCGTGACGGTGCCGCTCGCCGATGGCCTGCGCGAAATGCTGGCATCCCCCAAAGGCCACACGGCAATCCGCACCCGACAGGCATTTGCCCTTGTCCCCCGATCCCGGGGACAGTAAACGGGTCGACGGAGACGTGGCCGAGTGGTCGAAGGCGCTCCCCTGCTAAGGGAGTAGGCGGGAAACCGTCTCGAGGGTTCGAATCCCTTCGTCTCCGCCACTCAACATTGATTTCGTTGAGAAATTTGGATCTTGCTCCATAGGAGCACTAATTCAGCACTAAATTTTTGTTTGCTCGTTGGTCCGGTGCGCGGTTCGTTTGGAGCGTGCACGATGCCCGGCAGTGGCTGTCCGAATGGCGATGGTCCAGCGTGACGACAGCAATGGTGGCCGGAGTTCACCCGCGGACGTGGAACCGGCGTTCGACTCCACATCGGACCCCGCCCCCCCGGCCTAACCCGAGCACGCTGGGTTTCTCGTTATCCCTAGGCCACACAAAGAGCAGATTTCCCCAGCCTTTTCTCCATTCTGTCAAATGAGACGATGGCGCCGATACCCCAAAGGCAGCTTTCGGTGCATCCAGAATCTTCCATCGATAACCAAACGAGGACGCAGAGCCATCTAAGGCGGTGTCCCTCTGGCATCACGGGTTGCGGCGTTCCGACTCTGTTGCCAAGTTGTCACTTCGTCTCTTATTAAACATTGCGATTGCTGAATTCGTGCGGCGCAACTTTTGTTCTCCAAAGCAAACTGTTAGGCGTAAGGGCAACGGGGGTCACGTGATGGCCCTTCCTGGATGGGGAACGGATATGAAATCAAGATGTAATCTTCTCGCTTCGACTGCGCTGACTGTTTCGGTGGGCCTTGGCGTTAGTCCAGCCATAGCTGGCGAAATCACAAGCTTTGGAGGAGCGTTTGGCGACGGGATCATCTACATTGATGAAAGCGAAAACGTAGTCGCACCCGGGATGAAGCCGGTCACGGGCAGCCTGAACAACGACGATTTTACCTCGGGCAATGGGTTCTCGCCATCAGGCGTGGTCAACTGCCTGATGGCGAACAATGACAACACGTGCGCTTCGCCTCCCGGTACGGGAAAGCGCTGGAAGTCGTGGCTCGAAGGGCCGGGCGGCTTCGACATGCAGTTTCTGACCAGCTCTACGGGCGGCGTGACCGAGTATTTCAATTACGGCAAACTGACCAACTATAGTGGTGCCCGCGTTGCCGGCTTCAGCTTCCTGCTGGGGACGGGTGTCGGCGCCGACTTCACTCTGGTTGCTGCGGGCGGGGCCGACGGTGTGTCCTTCGACAATCTGGTGGCTGCGTCGACCAAAGCGGGGGAGTGGCCGACTGTTACATCTGGCGATCTGGAACAGAACCCGCTGCAGCGGTTCTTTTTTCCCGGCGGGCTGTTCGGGACTGGCGGGCAGGAAGGCATCGTCGGGTTCTTCAGCGCAGACAGCGCTGGTTTCGACGTGATCCCGAACGCGGACCTGAACCGGCTCGATACAGGGGTATTCTTTAACGCTGATCACATAGCACTGTTCGGGGAGGGCCTTCTGGACCGCAGCCGGTTGCCGGAAGGCGTGTTCTGGGACGATGACGGGAATCCGGATACCGAAGGGGCTGTCATCGCCTGGTACCATACCGGGGCAGGCGAATGGAGGTATGGCAACCTTCTTGACGATCCGGCGACACCGGAAGACGAAGAGCAGGATTTCCTTGACTCACTGGCGGCCGCTCTGGGCGTCACCGTTCCCGAACTGGCTCACACCGGCACACAGGGCGCTCCAGTGCCCGATGCCATCGTGGCCCTGATGGAATCCAAAGACGCGTTCGAGTTCGAGGGGATCGAGGACATTTCAAACCTCAACCTGAACTATTCGCTTGATGTCGGCGACATTGCCTTTGGCGAGTTTACCGTTCGGGTCAGCCCGCTCTTCTTCCCGATCGTAGCGGCGGCCGGGACCGATTATCAATTCGGGGTGGCCGCCACGCTCGATGCCGCGAACATCCCTTATCTCGGAGCGGATGCGGGTTACCTGACAACGATTGGCGAAATTCTGGCTCTGCCAACCGCGGCGGAGCAACACCAGGCGCTGGAACGCATCGGATACAGCTTCCTGGGCGCCCAACGTAATCTGGAATACGAGATGGGCACCCAGACCATCGGCAACGTGCTCTTCGGCTCTTCGCTTGCAAACGGAGAAGCGTATGGCGGTGCAGCAGCGGAGAACTTGTCGACAAAGAACGGTGCAGATATCCCGCCTAATGGGGCTGCCCGGTGGTCACTGGCAGGCGGCCTGGAAGGCTTTGCGAGCCTTTCCGGCTTCACGGGTTCAGTTGCCACATCACCCAACTCGATTGGGTATTCGTTCCAAGGCTTCAACGCAGTTGCGGGCGTCAGTGCAAATCTTTGGCCTGATTTCGAAGCTGGGGTCGCCATAAGCTATGGCGCGGCTGACGCGACGATCGACGATGGTCGGGGCAGCTTGGCCGCGCAAAACTTCGGTGGTGCGATCTTCGGTCGGGGCGAGTTCGACAATGGCCTTCGCCTGAGCGGTGTGGCCGGATACCAGTTTGGCGACATCGATAGCACTCGAAACATTGCTGCTGTGTCGATCAACTCGACCGCTTTCGGCAGCAACTCAGTCTCGGACCTCTTCGCCGCTGCCTCGGTCGAATGGATGATGGATCTTGGCGCGCTGTCGATCGGGCCGGCCGCCTCGGGAGAGTACCACCACATCACGACGGGTGGTTTCACCGAAACCGGTGCCGGCATCTACAATGTGACGATGGACGGGTTTACGAGCGACGTGTTCAACGGAAGCCTGACGATCAAGGGCAGCTACGATATACCGACCAGCAATGGCGGCATCGAGCTCTACGGTCATGCGGGTTATGCCGTTATGAGCAGCGGCGACCTCGCCGTGCCGTTCGGCTTTGGGCCGGTCCTGACCGGAACAACCTATGCCGACGGTGCGTCGTTCGGATATTTCGACGTCGGCGCTGGCGTAAAGGCGAACCTTGGCGACTTTGCAAATGTCGGTGTCGAGTATCGAGGTGCGCTGTTCAGCAATGACTATCGGCGTCACTCGTTCCGCGTCGGCTTGGAGATGACGTTCTAAAACCGTTACCTAGGTATAAATTGGATCGGGGCGTGGCGAACGTCCCGGTCCTGCTGTCACATGATGCGGTCACAATTAAGAGTTCTGAAAGATGTCGCGCCTCGTTTCGCTTCCCCACACTGACGTACCGCGTTAAACCCAATTTCCGAGACTATTATACCACGAGCAGTCACCTGTGACAGAGTGCACCGGGCGGCATTGTTGAAATCCGAATTGGTGACCTATCGGGCTGTCGAGGCAGGGACTCCGCGAAAAGGAGGATTGGCGTTGCAGTCCTCCAAAACCTGTAGAACCTCAGGTGACAAGATCAAAGGCGACTAAAACACTCAGACAAAAACCGCGCAGATTGGCGGCGCCACGGTTGGCGTTGGGTGGGGTTCGGTCGCCCAACGCCTTGTGCTCGCTATGATGCGCGCGGGCGCAGGATCACGAGGCCCGCGCCATAATGAGCCGCGCGATGGTCCTCATGGACTTGCAATGGAACGCGTGGGGTATGTGCCCACAGCCGCCGCGGGCCCAGGTCGTGTATGGGTTGAAGACAAACGCCCGGCGGGCCATCAGCTCGATGTAAGGGTCGTGCCCACCGGCCCAAGCGAGTGCCCTGGCTGCGCACCCGTCGCAGGCCACCTGATCCGCGTTCCCGACCAGCGGCCATTTCCCGTCCAGGGTTGCCCACGCCAGTTCCTTGGCGAAGGGGTTGCGCTGACCGGTGATCGGCATGACGACAACCAAGGCGACGTGCCACTCATAGAACGAACCCGGCACAAAGGCGCGCACCCCCAGGATCAGGGTCGGGTGCCGGTGCGGGGAATCGACAGCCCGCCGCAAGACCTTGCGCCAGGCAAAGAATGACGGGTTCTGCTCCAGGTAATCGCGCACGTCACCAACGTGGATGCCGTAATCTGCGCAAATCGCGTTCGTGCGCATGTCGCTATACGCAGGCTGGCTGAAGGGCAATTTCCTCCACCCTGCGGGGAGGCGGGGGAAGGTGTGGCAAATAATTGCAGCGGGGGTGTCAGGGTAAAGTAAGTTCACTTTCAGCTCCATGTTACTCTGTGATCCCTGCGCGACCTTGAAGTCTAAGGTCTCGCAATGCGTGAGCATGACGTTCTCCCTCCTTGGTGAGACTTTGGCGTGCACCACCTTGCAGCACCTTGACGGGCGCAGCGCGAGCGATGTGAGCGGATGTTGCGGGTTGTTGCTGCGGTCGCCCGGCACGGGGGGCAATGGCCTATTTTTCTGCACCACCACCACCACCCCCCTAGGGTAAACCGTGGTGGTGCAGCAGGGGGGCCGCCCTTCTAGGGGCGCCCCCCCATGCGGCTTTCTCCCGACCTTGCCACAAGCACCTTGCAGCACCTTTGCATCACGTTTGAGATCAAGGTGATGCAATCCACTGGAACAGCGCGCCCCCGTGCCGGAGATACATCCAGGTCCGAGTCCGCGCCCAGGGTGGCGTCCGCAACCACGTCCGGGCACACTAAAACCGCATCCGGGCATATGCTGAGGCAGGCCGGGGATAACCCGGCGCTCGATGCTCATGTTGCCTCCGGCGCGTTGTCCGCGGCCGAAGAGAAGTCAGGTTCCAAAAGCACCGCGGCGGTGCCAACCCGAATGCACGTGCGCCCCTGCCGGTGCTTGTCCTGCGCCGTGAACCGTTCCAGGCCCCCGTCTCGCAGCCAACTCCGAAGCATCGCCTTGACGCGGGCGCGTTCGGCCCGTTCGTCGTCAGCCAGGTCGGCGTCCTTTGCCTCCGGCGCACCAATGGAAAGCCCGAGCTTGTCCGCAATCAAGTAACCGATCCAATCTTTGGACTGCGGATCGGCGCGCGGCGGCATTCCAGCGTCGATAGCGGCCTTCACCGCGACCTGGACCACCGCGAGGTCGCAAACCGTTGCTCCGGCAGCGGTGGGCGGCGTCCACCGTTCGACGGTCTGCACGTCGTCCCCCTGCGGATAGGCCAGCGTGGCATTGCCGAGGTTGACTGACACCATTTGGAACCAGCGCGCATCCTCCGCCGGAGAGAGGTTGGCCTTGCCCGTCTCCACCCGGAAGTAACTCCGCCGCCGCTCCTGCGGGACGCCGAACGTCCCGGCCTCTTTGGCGCTCATGCGGACGATGTGCCTTTGCAGGCGCACCGCGTCCACCAGCGCGGACGCGCCACGCGAAGCACCCGCTCCGGCCATATCCATGTCCATCGCTGCGGACTTGGAGGTGTGATGCAACAGAACGATGGCCACGTCCGCGCGTTCGGCAATCTCGCGCAACGCATTGGCCAAGAGGTTGATCGCCTCGTTCGAGTTTTCGGGGAGCGTGTGCATCGCACCGAGCGGGTCGAGCACGAGCACGTCAATCCTGAGACGCTGGGCTTCCGTGACGAGCCAATCCACCACCCCCGGCACGATTTCCGGCCCCTCATGCCCCTGCCGGGCAAGTTGCAGCGGCATTTCGCGACCCGAGGTCAGGAAAAGCCGGCCACCAAGGTCGGCGTGCGAGACACTATGGTGTTCCATAGCCGCTGCGAGGCGCCGCTGCTGTTCTTCGGCTCCATCTTCGGCATTGTGGAAAAGAACCTTGAGCGGCCGAACAGGTTTTTCCCCGGGCAGCAATTCGCGCCCCGTCGCCATGGCAAGTGCTTCCAGCATCGCCAGCGCCGATTTCCCCGCGCCGCCGGGCGCTACGAGAAGGGAAAGAAACCCCCGGATCACACTCCGGCCATAGAGCCACTGACGGGGCGGGAGCGTGCCCGACTTGAAGGGCCGCACCGGGAGAAGGGGTGTCGACGACATGGCCTGGATGTTGACCGCCGCTTGCTGGGCAAAGGCGGCCGTGGCCGCCGCGTCCCTGACGAGAGCGTGCCCACCCGGGTTTACGCGGTTCAGGATCTGCATAACGGTGCCCCAGCCGGTGCCCGGATCGGTAATCCCATCCCAAGCCGCCGCGTCCTTGTCAGGGTCGCCGCCGCCCCAACGGGCGCACCAGTCCAGCCATTCAGCGCGCCCTTCGGCTTCAATGCCCCCTGCCGAACATGCGCCCTTGATAGCGAATGCGAGGCGCATCCAATCGTCACGATCATCAAACGGGCCGTCGTTTGGCATCTGCGCGAGCGCCAGGTGCAAAAGCTCCGCGCTGGGCGCGGCGGCCCCGGATTTGCGCTCTCCGCCACTACCGTAGTGGCTCGGCGAGCCAGAGGCACGGGGGCCACCTTGCGACGTAGCGCCAGACCTCCTGCCCGGTAGCGCCAAGTCTTCGGCGACGACCCACAGCGCCTCGCAAAGAGCTTGGACCTTGGGCGCTGGCCCCTCCACGAGCGGGGCGCCTCCCGTGCCGGGAACAGGGAGGGCCAGCGCCGCGATTGCTCCGCGCTTGCGTTTGATGGGGGTCGGTAGGTTCACCGTCCAGGGAAGCCTGGCGATACGAGGCAGGTCCGCCATGTTGTCGGCACCGATACGTGCCATAGCGGCCGCAAGCGAGGCGACGGACGCGGACAGGGCTTCGTCCGTGACCGGCTCCACGGCCAACCAGACGTGGAACCCGTTGCCGCTGGCGACGATCAGGCGCGGGTCGAGGTCTCTCAGCCTGTCCAAGGTCAGCGACCAGTCAGGGTCCGTTTCCGGGGCGCTGTGCCGGTCGAAATCCAGAACCACTGCACGACGCGCGACCACATCCTCGGTCTTTCCGGCGCGGCACCCCCCTGCCAGATCAGCACGGCGCGGATTGGCGCCGAAATAGAGGTTGCGCTGTCCGATGTGGGAGCGGATGAAGTCGGCCAACGCTTGGCGTTCGCCCGGCACGTCGAGACGCCCGCAATAGGCGGTTGCGCCACCCCCGGCAGGGTCAAGCGCACGAAGCTCAATCACATCATCGGGCTCAAACAGCGGCGCGATGGCGTCCAACGCCTTGTCAGGTGCCGTGCCGGACGCCAGCGCCGCACATACCTCCACCTGAAGTGCATCCCCCGAAAGGTACCCCACTGCGGTGCGGGCTTGCACAGAATTGGCGAGGTCGAGGGCGATCAGCCCCGCCTCCGCCGCTGCCTCGACAAGATTGAGAAACTCGTTGTCGGCATTGTCAGGTTGCGCCAGCACAGCGCTGTTGGTATGGTAATTCAACATTACTTTGCCTTTCAGAGCCGTTTCGCGTTGCACCGCGGGCGGCTCTTTTCATGTGTCGGGATGGGTTGTCAGGTGGCGGCGCGCGCTGCCTTGCGCCCCTCGATCCATTGCCGGACTTCGCTTTCGGGCCAGGCGGACAGACGACCAATTTTTACCGGCCGCGGAAAGCTGCACTCTTGCATCGCCAGATAGAGACCGGACCGGGAATACCCCGTGACCGCGAGAACGGCGGGAAGGCGCATGAGCGGGTCGGTGGATGCTGTTGGGGCAGTGTACATTTGATGATTTCCCAGAGCTTGATTTTCTGGGCTCATCTTGCACGTTGAGGGACGAGCGTTTTATGCGGGGGAAAGCACAATTTCACCGCATAAGCGTTATCGGGGACGGTAGGCCACCCGCCACAGTTCTTCGACTTTCTCGCGCGTCAACAGGTAGGTATCCACCCCCCTGCCGGTGCGTGCGGCTTCCTTGAGTTCAGCGCGCATTTCGCGAACGGTTGCCCTCTTCATGCCGGCAACATCGGTCTTCCAGTCTTCCCAGGTCCGGGCTTCAAGGTCGTCGGGGAACAGCTCCCGCCTGACCGCGTCTTCAGAGCGCCCTTCGACGGCGGCACGGACCATAACCGCAGTCACAAGCATCCTCTTGGCCGCACGGACCATCGCATGGTCCACGCCGCGGGCCGAGGTTCCCAAGTCCAGCAGATCGATATCGGTGCCTTTGCCGCCCGAAGCGACATTCAAGGCGACAGCGCGCCATGCCGCAGCGATGAAGCTCACTGGCAGGAGCTCCCCCGGGTGCGCGCCCAATCGGACCAACAGCGCGTTCAACAGAGCCCCCTGCCAGCGTCGCCAGAGGTCCACCGCATCGGCGTTCTTGGGCAAGTCCGCTGTGACCAGGCTAAGCGCTGCCGCTTCTTCGAGCGCCTCCGCTATGCCCCCTTCGGCGGCAAGCGAAGAAACAAAGCTCCAAAAGGCAGGCTCGTCCAACTGTCCGCCATGCGCTTGCGCGTCGTCCAGAAGCACGTCCAGCGCATCGTGCAAGTCCTGGCGGCTTGAGCCGCGTTTCCCCACGAGAATATCGGCCAGCACGTCCTGTCCGTCGTCCGTCATGTCGTCTGCCATGCTAGCGCCCCCTGCCGGAAGACATCGAGACCACGTTTAACGTATCAATCGACGCGTTCTCTCCGGCGCAATAGGACGCCCAGGCCTCCATCATCGGGCGGCGGCGCTCGACGGCGGACCCGCGCATGTAAGCGCGTTCGACGGCCGGCAATTGGTGCGCAAGCTGCTCCTCGATCAATTCCCGTGGGAATTCCGTCGCGGTCGCCGCCCAGCCCTTGAATGTTGCCCGCAGCCCGTGGACGGTGAATTCCTCGTAGCCCGCAAGGCGGCGCATGAACATCAAGGCCGCCATTTCCGACAGGTGACGTCCCTTGTCGTTGAGAAACACATAGCCTCCTGACCCGACCCGTGCCGACCCGTGCCGCTTGGCCTCGTCCAATATCGCCACCATTCGTTCGGTGATCGGCACGACATGGTCGCGGCGCATCTTCATCCGGGCGGCCGGGATCGACCACACCCGCTGATCAAGGTCGATCTCGTCCCAGACCGCAAACCGGGCCTCGCCCGTCCGGCACGCTGCGAGTGTGATCCATTCAAGCATGAGCGCGGTCACGCCACCCCCTTGCCGGGCCCGGATCACCGCCATCAAATCGGCCAGTTTCTCGTGCGGGATCGACGTGTGGTGTCCGTGCGTCAGCTTTTTCGGCGGCGCGAGCGTGTGATCAAATTGCGACCATGCGACCGGGTTGTCGCCACGAAACTGTCCATTCTGGATCGCGTGACTGAACAGCCGTTCGATACGCTCCCTGCTCCGTGACGCGGTGACGTTCTTTGTCTCCCAGATCGGCCGAAGTACCGACAAGACATCTTCACGGGTTATCTCGGCAAGGGGAATATCGCGCAGCTTCACCGCATGTGTGGCAAAGGTGGTCCTCCATTGCTGGATATGGGCGGCGTTGGAAAAGCGGGGCAGCATAGCGGGTAGGAAGTGCTCGTCCGCGTAGCGTCCGAATGTCATTTCCTGCGCCGTCCGCACCTGGGCCGCGTCCGCCGCTTTCTGCGCGGCCGCCTCCGCTTCCCGACGTGCGTCCTCAATCGGATCGCGTCCGGCGTCCACGGACGCGCGCAAAGGAGCCGCCTTCGCTCGGGCCGCGGCCAGTGTTATTGCCGGGAACGTTCCCAAGCCCATGTCCCGCTGCCTGGTGGCGCTGCCCTTGGCCGCCTGGCGCGCAATGAAGTCGGCGTCGTGCGAGGTGAAACGCAGTTTCCATTGCCCGCTGCCGGGGGTCTTGTCGGCCCGGTAGAACAGCCCGCCGCCATCGTTGAGGTTCGCGCCGGGACGGGCGGCCTTGATCTCGGTCGCGGTCAGGCGATGCAGGGTATTTGCCATTGCACTGTTCCTTTAGTGCTGGCTGCGCCGTTTGGAAGGCCGGGCAGCGATGTTCAATTTGAAGCCGCCGATGGTTTCGTCAAGCCGTATCGCCGCGGTGCAATCCGGCTCGTCCAATTTACCGACGAGTGCCGCACCAGCGTCAGACGCCAAGCAGGGCAACGGCGCTACTGGGGTGGAGGAAGGAGCGGGATCGGCAGTGGGCCCGCCCCCTGCCGGCGATGTGAGTTGATCGGGTTGCGTACCCATGACGAATTGGCTTTCTGAAGTTGGGGGAGATCGAAGAAATCCCAGCACTAATTCAGCACTAAAAATGAGGTGGCTGTCAATGGATGTTCTAGGACGCGGTGAGACAGTGTTTTGAAGAAATGATATATATCAGTTGCTTACGATGTGCCTGTTGGAACTCTATGGACGCAGAGAAACACCTGTTATGCGGACTTCGTCTCCGCCACCTATACTTTTCATCTATGCCGTCAGCGCCTGACACCCCTGTGGGCCAGCCGGAGCGGGACCGTTCCGCGACGGGAGGTCCTTGAGGTCCGGTCTTTGAGTTCTTCCGACGAATAACCGTCGATCTCATCATGGTCGGCGTGTCTCCGGCGCGCGATCCTGGCGTTGCGAGCCTGATGTTATGCGTGTCACGCACGGAATTTTCCGGGCCCGGACATTGCGCCCGACCCCGTATCGAGAACGCATGCTGGATTGATGCGCGCTGCGAGGCGGCGGGAATGACGGTGTTGTAGTCCGTTCGGACGAAGTGCGGCCAACCGAGTGGCGTAGCGTGAGGTCAGCTCACGCGCGCCCGGCGCGGCCCGACCGGGCGGACTCGGGCGGTGCGGCATGCGGACGGATGCGGGGAGGCATTGGGGTGCAGCGAAACATGGTTAGAATCGTAACTCTGGTCGAGAGATCCGGGCTGTATCTGGCGATGTTCCTCGCGTTTCTGATGGCGCTGCATGTCTCGGCCGAGATCATCGCGCGTCGCTTTTTCCACTACCCGATTCCCGGCACCATCGAAATCGTCTCGTATTTCTACATGGTCGCTGTGTCGTTTCTGCCGCTCGGCTATGCCCAGGCGGCGAACGAACATGTCAGCGCCGATGCCTTCGTCTCGGTCATTCCCCGCCGTCTGCGGCCCTATACCGACTGGCTGGGCAAGGCGCTGTCGGTGATCGTGTGCCTGGTGCTGCTCTGGGCGACGACGGAGATGGCGATCCAGCAGACCCGGCTGGGTGAGGCGGTGCAATCGTCCTATTTCGACATTCCGGTCTGGTGGACGCGCTGGCTGGTGCCGCTGGGCCTGTTGTCGATGGTTCTGGTGATGCTCGCCCAAATGTTCATTCCCAAGGCGATGCCGAGCCGGCACGAACCGCAGCCCGACCTTTGACCTTCATGCCCGCCCCCCATTCCTGTCAGCAGAGGTAGCCCCGTGGACGTTCAACTCGGCTTCATTTCGATCGGTGTCATGCTGTTCCTGCTGACATTGCGGATGCCCATCGGACTGGCCCTGATGGCGGTGTCGCTGGTCGGGCTCTATATCATGCGCGGGACCAACGTGATGATGGGCTCGGCGCGGATCGTGCCCTACGAATTCATCGCGCACTGGACGTTGTCGGCGATTCCGATGTTCCTGTTCATGGGCGCGATCGCCTCGAATGCCGGCATGGTCGGGCTGCTGTTCAAGGCGATCAAGCTATGGGTCGGCAAATTGCCCGGCGGCCTGGCGATCGCCACCAGTTTCGCGGGCGCCGGCTTTGCCGCCGTGTCCGGGTCGAGCGTTGCGACCACCGCCGCGATGGGGCGTATCGCGGTGCCGGAAATGCTGCGCGCCGGCTACAACCCGGGGCTGGCCACGGGCGTGGCGACGGCCGTGGGCACGGTGGGTGCCTTGATCCCGCCCAGCCTGATCATGATCTTCTACGCCACCTTCGCCGAAGTCTCGGTGGGCCGGATGCTGATGGCGGGTCTCGTGCCGGGGGTGCTGACCGCTGCGGCCTATGCGGCGCTGGTGCTGGTGCGCTGCAAGATCAACCCGGACCTGGCCCCGACGCCCAAGGACATCGCGTCGGTCAGGATGACCGAGAAACTGGCCGCCCTCGGCCCGGTCTGGCCGATCCCGGTGCTGGCGATGGGCATGATCGGCGCGATCTATGCCGGTTATGCCACCGTGACCGAAGCCGCCGCCGCCGGGGCGGTGATGACGCTGATCCTGGTAATGATCCAGCGGCGCCTCAACCTCGCCACCCTGACCCTGAGCCTGAAACAGACGGTGTCGACCACCGCCTCGGTTCTGCTGATCGCCATCGGCGCGTCGCTGATGACGCAGTTCCTGGCCTATACCGGAATGCCGTTCTACCTGTCCGGCATGGTGACCGAGTTCACCTCGAACCCCCTGACGATCATGGCGATGGCCTGCCTGCTTTACCTGGTGCTGGGCTGCTTTCTGGACCCGCTGGGAGTAATGCTGCTGACGCTGCCGATCCTGCTGCCGGTGATCAAGGACGCGCAGATCGACGAGATCTGGGCCGGTGTCATCTTCGTCAAGATGCTCGAGATCGGCCTCTTGACGCCGCCGATCGGCCTGAATGCCTTTGTCATGAAAGGCGCCGTGGGCGACCGGGTGTCGCTCGGCACGATCTTCAAGGGAACCTCGTGGTTCCTGATGGCCGAGGTGGTGATCATGGCGATCCTGCTGTTCTTCCCGAAGGTCTCGACCTGGCTGCCGTCGTTGATGATCGGCTAGAGGTCGGCGGGCCGGTAGTCGGTGTGATGTTGAATAGGATGAGTGAATAAAACGGCAACGGAATTGCGAATACATAGGGAGAGGAGGCCAGAATGAAGGACCGGTATTCTCTGACCGGGAAAAACATCATCGTGACCGGCGCGGGGCAGGGGATCGGGCGCAGGATCGCGGAATGTATACTCGAACTTGGCGGCGCCGTGACGGCAGTCGATATAAGGCCGGAGGGGCTTGAGGCGCTGGCGGCTGAAAACCCCGATGCCGAGCTGATGACCGTCACCCTGGATATCACCGACCCGGACGCCGTGGACACCATGGTCGCCGCCTCTGCCGACCGGTTCGGCGCGGTCGCGGGGCTCGTCAACAACGCCGCCATCGTCAAGCCCGCGATGATCCACAAGATGACCATGGACCAGTGGCGCGACGTGATCGACGTTGACCTGACCGGGGTATTTGTCTGCCTTCAGGCCGTGTCGAAACACTGGATCGCGCTGGACAAGGACGGCAAGGGGCAGGGCGGCGCCATCGTCAACATCGCCTCCGAGGCCGGGCGTTCCGGGGTGATCGGGCAGGTCAACTACAGCGCCGCCAAGGCCGGCCTCATCGGCATGACAGCCAGCAGCGCGCGCGAACTGGCGCGCTATGGCATCCGCGTCAACGCGGTGTCGTTCGGGGTGGTGGAAACCCCGATGACCGAACATCTGCTCAGCGACGAGACCCGCAAGCAGCGGGTCATGGCCACGGTCGCGCTGGGCCGGGTGGCAACGACCGACGAGGTCGCGCTGCCGGTCTGTTTCATGTTGTCGGACGCGGCCTCCTACGTCACCGGGCAGACGCTGGGCGCCAGTGGCGGCGCCTATATCAGTATCTAGATCATGGGAGCGCAAGCCTACATATCCGGGGTGTTCGAACATCCGACCCGCAAGGCCGAAGGGCTGTCGCTGGCCCAGCTTCACGCCGATTGCGCGGCGGGTGCACTGGCCGATGCGGGGTTGAAGAAAGGCGATGTCGACGGCTATTTCTGCGCATCGGACGCACCGGGGATCGGGCCGCTCAACATGGTCGACTATCTCGGGCTGGACGTGCGCCACGTCGATGCGACCGAGATCGGCGGCGCCTCGTATCTGCACCACATCACCCAGGCCCAGCAGGCCATCGCGGACAGCAAGTGCAACGTCGCGCTGATCACCGGCGCGGGGCGCCCGCGCGCCGGGGCCGCGACCTACTGGCTGCCGCAGTCCCCCGATGTGCCCGACCTTGGGTTCGAACAGCCCTATGGCCCGGCGACCGTGGCGCTCTATGCGCTGGCGGCGCAGCGGCATATGCACGAGTTCGGCACCACCTCCGAGCAACTGGCCTGGGTCAAGGTGGCCGCCTCGCATCACGCGCAACACAATCCACAGGCGATGCTGCGCGACGTGGTCACGGTCGAAGATGTTCTGGCCTCGCCGATGATCGCCGATCCGCTGCACAAGCTCGATTGCTGCGTGATCAGCGACGGCGGCGGCGCGATGATCGTGACCCGGCCCGAGATTGCACGGTCGCTGGGCAAGCCGCTGGTCAGGGTGCGGGGCAGCGGCATGGCGATCAAGGGGCAGGCGGGCGGCGATGTCGACCTGACGACCACCGGCGCGGTCAAGTCGGGGGCTGCGGCGTTCGACGAGGCGGGCGTGCGCCATGCCGATATCAAATACGCCTCGATCTACGACAGTTTCACCATCACCGTGGTCATGACGCTGGAGGATCTGGGGTTCTGCGCCAAGGGCAAGGGCGGGGCCTTCGTGATGGATGGCAACCTGATCTCGGGCGTCGGCAAGCTGCCGTTCAACACCGATGGCGGCGGGTTGTGTAACAACCACCCCGGCGGCAAGGGCGGGATGCCCAAGACCATCGAGGCGGTGCGCCAGTTGCGCGGCGAGGCCCATCCGGCGGTGCAGGTTCCCGGCTGCGACCTGGCGCTGGTGCATGGCACCGGCGGTTTCCTCGGGTCGCGCCATTCCAGCGCCACGCTGATCCTGGAGCGCGAATGACCATGACCAAGACCACACGCAAGATCCCCGCGCCGACGCCGCTCGAGGATTCCCGCGATTTCTGGGAAGGGGCGGCGCGCGGCGAGTTGATGCTCAAGCATTGCGAGGCCTGCGGGCGGGCGCATCACTACCCCCGCGCGCGCTGTCCGCATTGCTTTTCCGACCGGACCATGTGGCGGCAGGCCAGCGGGCGCGGGACGGTCTATTCCTGGACCATCATGCGCCGCGCGCCCCAGCCCTATACGCTGGCGTATGTCGAGCTGGACGAGGGGCCGCGGATGCTGACCAACCTTGTCGGCTTCGCCCCGGACGCCATCGAGATCGGCGCGGCGGTCGAGGTCGTGTTCGAACCGACCGAGGGCGGGCCGCCGGTGCCGATGTTCCGCCCCGCCGGGCATGACTGAAAAAAGGAGGCTGTTATGGTGACGATCATCGAGACACCGGGCGATTTCGCGGATTACGTCGGCAAGGAGCTGGGGGTCAGCGACTGGATGGTGATCGACCAGGCGCGGATCGACGCCTTTGCCGAACTGACCGGCGACAAGCAGTGGATTCACGTCGATCCCGAGCGCGCCAGGACCGAAATGCCCGGCGGCAAGACCATCGCGCATGGCTATCTGACGCTGTCGATGATGCCCCGCCTCGGGCCGCTGTTTCAGGTCGAGAAGAAAAGCCGGGCGCTGAACTACGGGCTGGACCGGCTGCGGTTCACCGGCGCGGTGCCGGCGGGGTCGCGGATCAGGCTGAAACAGGGCGTCAAGGCGGTCGAACCGGTCGAGGGTGGGCAGCGCGTGACGCTGGATTGCGTGATCGAGGTCGAGGGTCAGGACAAGCCGGCGCTGGTCGCAACCCAGATCGTCGCGTTCTACGACTAGACGGGGGCGGGCGATGAAACCCTATCAACCGACGAAAGAGGCCGAGGCACTGGGCGATGACCTGCCGCAGGACGGCCTTGGCCAGAAGGGCGCGACGACGCGCGGCAGGCTGATGGAGGCGGCGCGGCGGCTCTTGACCGAACGCTCGGCCATCGGGCTGACCTCGGCGGCCATCGCGCAGGGCGCGGGCGTGTCGGCGGCGAGTTTCTACAACTACTTCGTCAACGTCGAGGCGATCATCCATGCCCTGTGCCTCGAGGCCGGGGCCGAGACCGGGCCGATCCGCGACGCCATCGCGCCGCGCGACGGAGATGATCCCCGCGCCATCGCGGGCCGTTTCGTCGCCGCCTACAGCGCCCATTGGAGCCGCTTTCGCCCGGTCCTGTCGGTGCGCAACATGGAGGCCGAGCGCGGCAACATCGCCTTCCAGCTTCTGCGCCGCAGCTTTTTCCACGCGATGATCGACATCCTTCTGGATGCTGCCCTGGCCCTGCGACCTGCCGACGGGGACGGGGAAATCGAGGTGCGAAGCGGCCGCATCGCGGTGGCGGTGGCGGCGATCGAGCGGCTGGGACCGGCGGCGGGGCTGTATCTGGATGAACCCAACCCCTACCGGCGCTTTGCCCCCGATCTTCTGGCGGGCGCGCAGGTCGATCTGCTGGCGGCGGCACTTGGGGGCGACGTGATGGGAGGACGCGATGACTGACACCGCACCGGATGAGATCGTCGACGGTCTGGGCGAGCGGCGCGACGGCGCGACGGTGATACTGACGCTGACCAACCCGGAGCGGCGCAATGCCTTCTATCCCGAGATGCGGCGGCGCATGGTGGCGCGGCTGGGCGCGGCCCATGCCGATCCCGAGGTCCGCGCGGTGGTGCTGACCGGGGCCGGGGGGCATTTCTGCACCGGCGCCGATCTGTCGCGCATCAAGCCTTCCGCCACCCCGCCGACCACCTTGCAGACCCGCGAACTGATGAAGGAATCGCTGCAGGCCTTTCGCGCCATCGCCACCGGCAGCAAGCCGGTGATCGCGGCGGTCGAGGGGGACGCCTTCGGCGCGGGATGTTCGTTTGCGCTGGCCTGCGACTTCGTGGTGGCGGCGCGCGGCGCGCGCTTTGGGCTGACCTTTGCCAGGATGGGCCTGCTGCCCGACATGGGCATGATGCATTCGCTGTCCGAACGCGTCGGACGGGTGCGCGCGCGCCAGATGATGATGCTGGGCGAGGTCGTGGACGGGGCGGAGGCGGCCGGGATCGGGATCGCCGACAGACTGGCCGAGACCGGTGCTGCGCTGACCGATGCGCTGGCGCTGGCGGCCCGCATCGAGGACAGCGCGCCGCTGTCGGTGGCGATGATCAAGGCGGTGCTCGCCTCGGACCGGCGCGGCGTCGAGGCGATGATCGGAACCGAGCTTGACCTCGTGCCGGTGCTGGCCGCCAGCGCCGATTTCCGCGAGGGCATCGCGGCCTTCCGCGAGAAACGCAAACCACGGTTCACGGGGGGGTGACGATGGCAGACAGGCAGGGCGGCGCACTCGCCGGTATCCGCGTTCTCGACCTTGGCCGGGTGCTGGCCGCGCCCTGGGCGACGCAGCTTCTGGCCGACATGGGCGCCGAGGTGATCAAGGTCGAACGCCCCGGCACCGGCGATCTGTCGCGCAGTTACGGCACGGTGGCCGTGACGGACGCCGAGGGCAATCGGACGCGCGAAACCTCGTTCTGGGTCTGCGCCAACCGAAACAAGAAGTCGATCACCGTCGACCTGTCGAAACCCGAGGGCCAGGCGCTGATCCGCGATCTGGCCGCCGAATGCGATGTGCTGATGGAGAACTTCATCGCCGGAACCACCCGGCGGATGGGCATCGACTACGAGACCTTGCGCAAGATCAACCCGCGCCTCGTCTATTGCTCGCTCACCGGCTATGGGCAGGACGGGCCCTATGCTTCGCGCGGCGGCTACGACGCGGTGTTCCAGGCGCAGAGCGGGCTGATGAACATCACCGGCATCGAGGACGGCAAGCCCGGCGCCGGGCCGATGAAGACCGGGCCGAGCCTGATGGACGTGATGGCGGGCATGAACGCGGCGGTCGGCATCCTTGGCGCGCTGAGCTACCGCGACCGGGTGTCGGGCGAAGGGCAGTTCGTCGATGTGGCGATGCTGGACACCGCGATCGCCTGCCAGTCGCACGCGGTGGCGGAATACCTGATGAGCGGCAAGGTCCCGATGCGGCGCGGCAATGCCGGCAATGGCGGCGGGCCGGCCGAGGTTTTCGCCTGCGCCGACCGGCTGATCTATATCTCGGCGGGGAACGACTACAATTACGTCGATCTGTGCAAGGTGCTGGGGGTGCCGGACATGGGCACCGACCCCAAGTTCCTGACCCTGCGCGACCGCTGGGAGAACCGCGCCGAACTGACCGAGCGTCTGGCCGCCCGGATCGCCACCTGGAACGGCGACGACCTGCTGGCCGCCTTGGTCGAGGCGCGGGTGCCTGCCTCGCTGGTGATGGACTACGATGACGTGTTTTCCGACCCGCAGGTGGTGCATCGCGGCATCCGGGTCGAGATGGAACATCCGCTGGCGGCCAGCGGCACGGTGCCCGGCATCGCCTTTCCGGTGCGCTTGTCGGAAACGCCGGTCGAGGCCTATTCCCACCCGCCCCTGCTGGGCGAGCATTCAGAATATGTTTTGCGCGACATACTCGGAATGAACGATGCCTCGATTGAAAAACTGCGCGCGAATCAAGTCGTATGATTCGCGCGGCGTGAATTGGACAGGCTTTTGGCGCTGTTCACCCGGAGGCGAGGAGGCGTGAGCCGGGTTTTTGTCAGTTGAATCTGCCCGACACAAGACGTGTCCCAACGAGGAGGAGACCAAGATGCAAGAACCGAGATTTTCGAATATGGCCAAACGGGTCAGGCAGGGTGCCACCCTTGCCGCCGCCCTTGCGGTCGGTGCCGCGATTGCCGGACCGGCGCAGGCCCAAACCAAGCTGTTGATGGGGTATTACTCCTCGTCGACCGCGGCCAACGCGGCCGAGGGCTTCATCCCGTGGCTGGAAAGCGTCGAAGAGATGAGCGAAGGCCGCATCGAGACCGAGTTCGTCGGCGGCGGAGCCATCGTCAAGACCTCGACCTCGCTGTTCGCGCTGCGCGACGGCATGGTCGACCTGACCAACGTCTACACTCCTGCCAACCCCAAGGAACTGCCGGTCGCCACGCTTCTGGGCGATCTCAGCGCGCTGATGAACAACGACAAGGCGGCGGCGGGCGCGTTGGCGCAGCTTCAGCATTTCGAATGCCCCGACTGCGTTGCCGAATATGACAGCTGGAACACCAAGCTGATCAGCTCCTGGGCCACGCCGCCGTATCAGCTGCTTTGCGCCACGCCGATCGAATCGGCGGACGATTTCGCCGGCAAGCGCATCCGCACCACCGGCCACCTGACCGGAATCGCGACCGGCCTGGGCGCAACGCCGGTCAATATCTCGCTGACCGAGGTCTATGAATCGCTACAACGCGGTCTGGTCGATTGCACCTTCGGTCAGTTCGTTTGGCTCGACGACTACTCGCTGGCCGAGCAGGCGAAATTCCTGCTGACCCCGAACGCCGGTGTCGTGCCGGCCCAGCTTTGGGTCGGGATCAACAAGGACACCTGGAACAAGCTGTCCGAAGAAGACCGCCAGATCCTGTTCGATGCGACCCCGGCGGCGGTTGCGCGGGTGACCTTCAACTATGACAGCGGCGCGAAAGAGGCGATTGCCAGCGCGGTCGAGAACGGCGCGATCTACAACGAGCCGCAGGACTGGCTGACCGAGGCCGTCGCCGCCGCCACCACCACCGTGCGTGACGATGCGGTCGCCCGTGCCGAGGGCAGCGGTGTCGCCAACGCCGCCGCCATCGCCGACCGCTTCCTGGAGATCTACGCCGAGTGGGAAGAAAAGGTGAAGGACATCGAGACCCAGGAAGAGTTCGCACAACTCCTGGCCGACGAGGTCTATTCCAAGGTCGACGTGAGCCAGTAGGGCGCCGCGCGCTCTGCGCACATGAAAAATCCGTGGCCGGAAACGGCCACGGATCACCGATCACCCCGCTGGCCTGCCCTAAACAGGACGCTTCGGGCAGACCCTCTCAAAGCCCGGTGATCACCGAAGGACGATTGCGCTGGTCGGCACGCCTTCGCTTGAACACACGAACGCGCTGTCCACGTCGTCCACCTGCGCCGTCGAGGTGCCCCGCACCTGGCGAACCGCTTCGGAGATGAGGTTGAAGCCATGGATATAGGCCTCCGACAGACTTCCCCCGGCGGTGTTCAGCGGCAGTTTCCCGCTCGGACCGATCTCGCCCCGGCGCACGAAATCCGCCGCCTCGCCGCGCTCGCAGAACCCGAACCCCTCCAGCGACCACAGCACCTCCGGCGTGAAGGCGTCGTAGATCTGCGCGACCTTCACGTCGCCGGGCTGGATATCGCTGTCGCGCCACAGCCGCGTGGCCGCCGCGTAGGTTTGCAGCCGGTAGGGGTCGTCGAGGTTGTAGTTCGCCATCAGCGACGAGCCCGGCGTGATGCCTTGCGCGAAGGCGTGCACATAGGCCGGCTTGGTCGGGCAGTCCTTCGCCCGCTCTGCCGAGACCAGCACGAAGGCCACCGCGCCGTCGGTTTCAAGGCAGCAGTCGAACAGGCACAAGGGCTCCGAGATCCAGCGCGCGCCCAGATATTGTTCCATCGTCAGGGTCTTGGCCTGCATCATGGCGCGCGGGTTCTGGTTGGCATTGGCCCGGAAGGTCAGCGCGATCCGGCCCAGGTCTTCGCGGGTGGCGCCGAAATCGTGCATGTAGCGCCGCGCCATCGGTGCGATGTCGTCGACCGGGCGGATCATGCCGAAGGGCCGCAGCCAGGCCTCGTAATCGGTGACCTCCTGCGCGGTCTTGCCCCAGACCCGGCTGGCCCGGCCGCTGCGTTTGCGCGACCGCCAGACCACCACCACCTTGGCCTGCCCGGTGGCAATCGCCATCGCCGCTTGACCGACCGTGCCGCAGCCGCCGCCGCCGCCCGCCGGGATGCGCGAAAAGAAGGTGATGTCGCCGAAACCCATGGTGTCGGCAAGGTCTTCCTCATGCGTCGCCTCCATGTTCGAGCACGACAGCCCGTCAACCTCGTGGGCCGCGATGCCGGCCTCGTCCAGCGCGGTGCGGATGGCGCGGCAGGCCAGTTCCATCTCGCTGCCGGCAAGACCCTTGCCGAACTCGGTCTCACCCATGCCGACGATGGCGACGCGGTCCTTGATGGTGAGCGTGCTCATTGCACCACCTCCGATTGCGTGGCGGGTATCCAGACCGGCAGCGTGACCTCGTCGGTCACCGGGCGAAACGCGACGGTGACTTCATCGCCGATGGCCACCGCATCCTGCGGCACCGAGTTGATCGCGGCCTTGGCCGAGGTGGCGAGGTTGCCGACCATGCGCAGATGCGGGGCATCGGCAAGTTCGATCACCGCGAAGACATACGGCACCAGGTCGGCAAAGGCCGGCAGCGTCGGCGCATGCGCCACGCCATACGACCAGACGCGCCCGCGCCCGGACACTTCGTGCCAGCCCATCGCAAAACTGCCGCAGGTGCAGGCCGGGCGCGGCGGAAAGCGCATCTTGCCGCAATCGCCGCAGCGCTGCACCACCAGCCTGCGCTCGCGCGCCGCCGCCCAGAACCCGGCGGTGTCCGGGTCGTCGGTGGCGGGAATCACGATATCCTTATTCTCCATTCTTTCCTCTCCTTTGTTTGGGGACAGTTTAACCCAAGACAAATAAAACTTCATGCGATATATCGAAAAGGAATCAAGAATTGTAAAACAGGGTCAAATATCTGAACACCATTCAGAAAATCGGAAACAGGTTATATTTCTGAATACCTTTCAGAGATTTCTTGAATAAATGAATGCTGTTCAGGTTTTGCGAAAACGCCGGTAGGGGGAATATGGGAAATGAATAAGGACAGCAGGCCCGGGTTTGTCGACGTGGCGGATTTGAACGGCCTGTTCAACCCCAGGGGCATCATCTTCGTCGGCAAGATCGACGAGCATCCAGACCAGATCAAGCGGGCGCACCGTTTCGGTCTGCCGATCTGCTACGTCAACCCCAAGCCGCGCCCGGCGCCTTCGGGCGATCCGGTCTTTGCGAGCCTCGCCGAAGTGCCCGAGGGCTATGACCTTGCCATCATCCGGGTGGCCGCGCCACGGGTGGCGGCGGCGGTCGAGGACTGTGCGCGCGGCGGCATCGACAAGATGATCGTGTTCTCCAGCGGCTTCAGCGAGGCGGGCGAAGAGGGTCGCGCGCTGGAGGCCGGGCTAGACGAGGTGGTGCGCCGCACCGGCGTCGCGCTGATCGGGCCGAACACCGCCGAGAACGCGCTCGAGCCGATCCCGCTGCCCGAGGGGCATCGCGGCGGCAAGATCGGGCTGATCACCCACAGCGGCGGCCAGGGCCGGGCGATCATCGAGGGCACCGCCATCGGGGCCGGGTTCAGCCGCTGGGTGGCGCTGGGCAACGAGGTCGGCGTCGATCTGGCCGACATGATCAACTATTTCGCCCATGACCCCGACACCGCGGTGATCGCCGCCTATGTCGAGGGCATCAAGAACGGACCCAAGCTGCGCGCCGCGCTGGCGGCGGCGAACAAGGCCGACAAGCCGGTGGTGATGCTCAAGATCGGGGCCAGCAAGAAGGGCGCGGAAATGGCCGCGTCGCATACCGGGCACCTGTCGGGGGCCGACGCGCCGGTCAACGGGCTTTTCGCCCAGCACGGCGTGGCCCGGGTGCAGGACATCGACGAGCTGGTCGAGGTCGCCAACCTGTTCGCCCACATGCCCAAAACCAGCGGCACGCGGTCGGTGATCTATTCCTATTCCGGGGCCAATGTCGCGATCATGTCCGAGGCCGCGGACGCCGCCGGCATCGACATCCCGGTGCTCGGCGCGGAAACGCAGGCCAAGCTGGCCGAGTTGATGCCGCCCAACCTGCGCCTGTCCAACCCGATCGACAACGGCGGCCAGTTCTCGATGCTGGAGCCGATGGAGGTGCGCACCCGGCTGCTCGACATCGCGATGGCCGATCCGGTCGCCGACCTGATGATCTTCGGGATCAGCGCCGCCGGGCCGACGCCGGGCAACGTGTTTTCCGAGGAATTGCTGGCCTGGGCGCCGACGGCGGACAAGCCGGTGCTGGCGGTCTATTCCTCGCCGCAATCCGAGGCGCAGTCGCTGAAAAACGCGGTGCGCTCTGGCGTGGCGGTGTTTCGGTCGTTTCGCGGGTGTTTCCAGGCGCTTGGCGCCTATGAACGCTACCAGGCGGCGCGCAAGACCTTCCGCGACCGCCCCGACCTGTCCGCCCCGATCGATGCCGAAGCACGCGCCGCGCTGGGCCGTCCCGGCGTGATGCCCGCCGGGGATGCGGCGCGGCTGCTCACCGGGGCCGGGATCGACATGGCGGGCGAGCGCCTGGCGGCGACGCGCGACGAGGCGGTCGCGGCGGCGGCGGCGCTGGGCTGGCCGGTGGCGATGAAACTCATGTCGCAGGCTTTCCCGCACAAATCCGACGTCGGCCTCCTGATGCTCGACATCGAGGACGAGGGGGGCGCGGGGGCGGTCTATGATGAACTGATCGCGCGGGCCAAGGCCTTGGACCCGAAGGCGAAAATCGACGGGGTGCTGGTGCAGGAACAGGTCGGCGAGGGGGTCGAGATGATCGTCGGCCTGACCGAAGACCCGATCCTCGGCCCCAGCCTGACCATCGGTGCGGGCGGCATCTATGCCGAGATCATGGCCGATGTCAGCGTGCGCCCGCTGCCGGTCGACGCCGCCGATATCGACGAGATGATCGACACGCTCAAGGTGGCGCGGCTGCTCGAGGGCGCGCGCGGTGCCGAACCGGCGGACAGAAAGGCGTTTGTCGATCTGGTGCTGAAGGTGGCGGCGCTGGCGCAATCGGCGGGCGGCGCCATCGCGGAGCTTGATCTCAACCCGGTGATCGTGCGGCCCGACCGGGCGGTTGCGGTGGACGCGCTGATCGTGGCCGCGCCCGGCCCCGACAACTGAAACCGACACCCGGAACTGACGCACAGGACGAATTTCAGGAGGACGACAATGGATCTCGATTTCACCGAAGAACAAAAGCAGTTGACGCAATCCCTGCGCCGAATGCTCGGCGACAAATGCGGCGCCGACGTGGTGCGGCGGATGGAGGGCGATGAAAAGGGCTATCCCGACGATCTGTGGCGCGAGGTTGCCGAGATGGGGCTGCCCGGGCTGACGATTTCCGAACAATACGGCGGGCTGGGTCTTGGCGCGCTGGAACAGGTCATCGCGTTCGAGGAACTGGGCCGCGCGCTGGCGCCAGTGCCGCTGTTCGTGTCGTCGGTGCTGGCCGCAGGGCTTCTGGAGCGCGCCGGGAGCGAAGCGCAGAAGGGCGAATGGCTGCCCGCGATTGCGTCGGGCGAGGCGGTGCTGTCGATTGCCTGGCTGGAACCCGGCAACAGCTTTTCGGAAAAAGGCGTGCAGATGAGCGCGGGTGCGACCGGCGACGGCTACCGGCTGAACGGCAAGAAGTTCATGGTGCAATTCGCCGCTGCCGCCGACCGGCTGATCGTGCTGGTGCGGTCCGGACCGAACCCGACCGATATCGACCTCGTGATGGTCGACCCCAAGGCCAAGGGCATCACCCTGAAACGCCACAAGACCATGGTGGGCGACGCCCAGTTCGAGGTTGCCTTCGACAATGTCGAGGTGCCCGCCGCCGACCGGCTGGGTGCGGCTGGCGAAGGCTGGGCGCATTGGCATCACGTGCTCAGGACCGGGATGATCGCGCTGGCGGCCTGGGGCATCGGCTGTGGCGAGGGCGCCATGACGCTGGGCACGGATTACGCCAAGGAGCGCGAGCAGTTCGGCGTTCCGATCGGCAGCTTCCAGGCCATCGCGCATCCCTTTGCCGATGCTGCCACCCTGCTGGCCGGTGCCCGCATGATCACGCTCGAGGCGGCCTGGGCCAAGGACACGGGCAGGCCGCATACCCGTCTGGCAACGATGGCCTGGCTTGAAGCCTGCGACGCCAGCCGCACCGCGACCAAGGTTTCGCAAAACGCCTTTGGCGGCATCGGGTTCACCAGGGACATCGACATCCAGCTCTACTTCCGCCGCGCCCGGCAGCACGAGCTGTCCTGGGGCAACCCGGACGCGCTGAACGAGGAAGTCGGCACCGAGGTGCTGAGCGAACTGGCCTGACGAAAGCCCCCAGGGGCGACAAGGAGACAGATGATGGATTTCGATTTTTCCGAAGAAGAACACGCGTTCCGCAAGAAGGCCGGTGAATACATCGCCAAGATCGCCAAGCCCGGCGTGGCCTACAAACCCACCTTCAACTCGGGCTATGCCGACACGCCCGACCGCAAGCAGTTCATGAAGGATCTGGCCAAGGGCGGCTATCTCGGCCTGTCCTGGCCCGAGGAATACGGCGGCAAGGGCATGGACCCGGTCTATGACTACCTGTTGACCGAGGAACTGGCCTATCAGGGGATGCCCGGAAGCGGCAAGGGCGTCGGCATCATCGGCAAGACGCTCTTGCGCCGAGGCTCGAAAGAGCAGCAGGAACGCTTCCTGCCGCAGATCCTGAATGCCGAGATCGACTGGGCCATCGGCTATTCCGAGCCGGATGCGGGCTCCGACCTCGGGTCGCTCAAGCTCAAGGCGGTGCGCGATGGCGATGGCTGGCGGCTCAACGGGCAAAAGCGGTTTTCCAGCTCGGCGCACTTCGCCGAATGGTATTTCCTCATGGCCCGCACCCACCCCGACCGGCCGAAACACAAGGGCATCACGCTGTTCATGGTCGAGATGGATCATCCCGGCATCCAGGTGAACCCGATGTGGACGATCGACGGCCACCGCACCAACGAGGTGTTCCTCGACGATGTCTGGGTTCCCGACAGCCAGGTGGTCGGAGAGCCGGGGCAGGCGTTCTACTACGTGGCCGAGGCGCTCGATTTCGAACGCCACGTGCTGTTTCCGCTCGGCCCGATCCAGCGGCTGTCGGAGATCTTCCTCGAATGGCTCAACACCGCCACCATCGACGGCGAACCGGTGCGCGACCGGCCCGAGGCGAAACGCCTTGCCGGCAAGATCGCGCGCGGGCTGGAGGTGTGCCGCCTGCAGGGGCTGAGCGTTCTGGCCGCCGATGACCCCAAGGTCGCCACCATCCGCTCGTCGATGAACAAGATCGCGATGAGCGAATTCGGCCGCGCCCTGGCCGACGAGGCGCTCGAGATGATGGGGCCGGGGGCGTGGCTGAGCGACAGCGACCCGGACGCACCGGCCGGCGGGCTTTATGCCCGGGCCCAGATCGCGGTGGTGATCTGGATCATCGGCGCAGGCTCGAACGAGATTCAGCGCAACATCATCGCGCGGCGCGGCCTTGGGCTGCCGGTATAGGGGGAGGGCATGACATTGAAACTGCCGGAAAAACTGGAAGACTGGATCGGTTTTCGCTTTGAGCACGAGGCCGAGCTGGTGGTGGAACGCGGCGCGATCATGCACTGGCTCGAGGCCGTGCGCGACGCCAACCCTGTCTATTGGGATGACGCGGTGGCCGAGGATATCACCGGCGGAATCATTGCCCCCGCGCCGATGGCGTCGACCTTCGCCACCTCCTACCGCTGGTCGCCGCGCCGGCCCGAACAGGTCTGGGACATCCACGGCGTCGAGCCGGACGCGCCGCGCGTCTGGCCGCGCCTGCCGGTCGAGGCGCATTTCTCGTTCAAGGAGTTCACCGGGCTGAAACAGGGCATCGTCGGCTCGATCGAGGCGGAATATTACGAACCGCTCCGGCTGGGCGACCGCATCACCGTGACCTCGTTCATCTCGAAATGCGGCGAGCTTCGCACCAACCGGCTGGGCACCGGGCGCGACTGGACCGCGCAGGTCGAGTTCCGCAACCAGAACGGCGACATGGTGTCGATCGACCGCTTCAACTTCTATTGCTACAACCGGGAGGCGGCATGATGGGCCAGACAATGAAGAACCTCAGCGCCGATCAGATTTCGGTGGGGGACAGGCTGCCGGTGCTCACGGTGCCGGTGACGCCCACGACCATCGTGATGGGCGCCTCGGCCTCGCGCGATTATCAGCCGCAGCACCACGACCACGAATGGTGCATCCGTGTCGGCCTGCCGGGGATCGTGATGAACACCCCCAACCAAGCCGGGTGGATGAGCCGTTACATCACCGACTGGGCCGGGCCGATGGCGCGGCTGGGACGGATGAAATTTCGGATGCGCAGTTCGATCTGTCCCGGCGACGTGCTGGAAATCTCGGGCGAGGTGAAGCGCATCACCACGGACAGCGCCGGGTGCAGTTGGGTGGATGTGAACGTCGAGGCCAAGGCGGGCGACAGGCTCGCCACCGCGACGATGGTGACGGTGGCGCTGCCGTCCGAACAGGGCGGCGAGAACCCGTGGAACCGCAAGGCCGACCGCTGGCTGCTGGCCGAGCTGGAGCCGTTCGATGAGGCGCGCACGTAACGCGCGAGCGGGGCAGGGATGCGGACATGACACAAGACCTTTCGGGCATCACGGTGATCGACCTGGCCGGGGCAGGGCCTTCGGCGCGCTGCGTGCGGCTGCTGGCCGACCTCGGCGCGCGCTGGATCAGGCTGGAGCCTCCTGCGGCCTCGGGGCGGGCGACGCTGGAATGGCACGCCTATGGCGCGATGCGCGGGGCCGAGAAGGTGACGTTTGACCTGAAAGCGCCCGGTGCGGCCGAGGCGTTCCGGCGCATGGTCAAGGCTGCCGATGTGGTGGTCGAGGGGTTTCGCCCCGGTGTCGCTAAGCGGCTGGGCATTGACTATGGCCCGGTCAGCGCCGCCAATCCCGCCGTCGTCTATTGCTCGACGACCGGCTATGGCCAGACCGGGCCGATGGCGACGCGGGCGGGGCATGATCTGAACTACCAGGCGGTCAGCGGCGGGCTGGCGCTGGCGGGCCGGGACGCCGAGGGCAAGCCCGCGATGCCCGGCATGACGCTGGCCGACAGTGCCGGCGGCGGCTGGCAGGCTGCGCTGCGCATCATGGCCGCGCTGGTGGCGCGTCAGGCCACCGGCAAGGGGCAATACCTCGACGTGTCCGCCGCCGAGGGGGTGCTGCACCTGTTGTCGCTCGACATCGACCGGGCGCTGGTCACCGGGCAGTCGCGCCCGACCGTGGTGAACGGCGGGTTTGCCTGCTACTCGATCTACGCCACCGCTGGCGGCGGCGCGATGGCGGTGGGCGCGGTGGAGCCGAAGTTCTTCGCCAATCTGTGCGAGGTGCTTGGCATCGAAAGCGGCCCGCAACGCCAGTATGACCCAGAGGCGCAGGACGACCTGCGCGCCGATATCGCGGCGGCGTTCGCGCGCCGGTCGCGTGACGAATGGACGGCGCTGTTTGCCGATGTGGATGCCTGCGTCACGCCGGTTCTGGGCATCGACGAACTGGCCTCGGACCCGCATTGGGGCGCGCGGGGCGTGTTCTCCGGCTATGCTCATCCCGAACGGGGCGAGGTCGCGCAACTGGCGCCGTTCGGCGGCGTTGCGGACCGGGGCGATCCGCCCCCTGGCGGGTCGGAGGCCACGCGCAAGACCATGGAAAGTCTGAAGTTTTCATCGGACGAGATCGACGCGATGCAAACGGGCGGCATCATCGGCTAGGGCGGTTCAGGACCGCCGGTAATGCTCGATCAGCGCCTGGATGCCCTTGGCGCCGCCGCCTTCCGCCGCGAGGTCGCGGTAGAGGTCGCGGCATAGTGCGGCGCCGGGCAGCGGCGCGGTGTCGAGCGCGATGCCAAGATCCTTGATGAAATGATCTATGGCAAAGCTCGCCGTGCTGTCGCCCGCGACCATTTTTGGCCCCAGACGCTGCATCAGCGGCCCGCCCGCGGTGCCGGTCATCAGGACTTCGAGCACCTTTTCGGGCGCGATGCCCGCGGTCTCGGCATGGTGCAGCGCCTCGGCCAGACCCATCAGGATGCCCGCGACGGCCACCTGGTTGCTGGCCTTGGTGATCTGCCCCGAACCCGCCGGACCCATGGCGAAGATGGTGGCGCCCATCGTCCAGAGCATCGGCCGCACGGCGTCGAGCGCCCCGGTGTCACCCCCGACCATGAAGGTCAGCGTGCCGACCTCGGCCCCGGGTGCGCCGCCGGTCACGGGTGCGTCAAGCGCCGACACCCCACGGGACGCGGCCTCGGACGCGATCCGGCGGGCGAGATCGGGGGTCGAGGTGGTCATGTCGACAAGCACCGTTCCCGGTGCGGCGTTTGCGATCAGCCCGGCCTCGCCGAGATAGAGCGCGGCCACGTCATCCGGCCCGCCGACGATGGTAAAGATCGTGCGGCAGGTCCGGGCGAGGGCGGCGATATCGCCGGCCCAATGCGCGCCGAGCGCAAGGACCGGCGCGGCGCGGTCGGGGTTGCGGGCGTGGATATGAACCTCATACCCGGCGCCGATCAGGCGGCGCGCCATGGCGCCGCCCATCACGCCCAACCCGATGAACCCGACCGGCCCCGACTGCGTCATGCGTCCTCCGGTGTCAGGCCGCTTTCCAGTCGCGGCCATATTCCGCGATGGTGTCGAGCACATGCGCCGGGGCGTTCGACCCGAAGGTGCAGCCCGGTGCGAGAATGAAGTTCTGCCCGCCGGTCACCGCCAGCGCCTCGTCGATGTCGTGGCGGATTTCCGGGCGCGACTGTTCGATCACGCGGGCCTGGTCGATGCCGGCCATGATGCACTTGTCGGTGCGCGGGCGCATCTCGGCGATGGTCGGGCAGGTTTTGTCGTGCGCCGCCCAGCTCAGAACCTCGTGCGGATAATCCGCCACCCGTTCGAGATCGAGATGCGATTTGCAGGCATGCAGCATCCGCACCACGCCCTTGGTTTCCTCGAGAATGGCCAGGTCGTAGGGCCGCATCAGCTCCTCGAAGGCGTCCTGGGTGAAGCCCTGCACGCAGTCTTCCTGGGCCGCCGCGCGGGTCGAGTAGAACACACCGTCCACGCCGTTCTTTTCCAGTTCGCGCATGTAGAGGATGACCGTCTCGGTCGCGGCCTCGAGCATCGGCTTGGCGGCTTCGGGGTTGTCGAGGATGATCTGCATGGTCGAGAACCCGGCATGGCGCAGGATCTGCTGGATCGGGTCGAAGGTGGTGTCGATCACCGGCCAGTCTTCGCCAAGCTCGGCGCGGATGCCATTGAGCAGCGCGATCTGGTTGGCATAGGTCGGGTGGTCCATCGACTGCACCGTGATCCGGCCCATGTCGGCGGCGGTCTCGATCGTTTCCATCCCGTCGGGCATGGGGTGGCGATAGTCGCTGACCGCCTTGGCGAGATCCCAGTCGTATTGCCGGAAAAACTCGCAATGCCTCTCGGCGGCCTGTTGCCCGTCCATGTAGGGGGTGACGAAATGCATCCAGACGGACAGGGGCGGGCGGTCGACCGGCTCGCCCGCCACGGCCGCGTAAAAGCGTTCGCGTTTGTTCATTTTCTACTACTCCGATAGGGTTGAGGGGCCGCCGGGACGGACCCGGCGGCGGCAGGCGGTGTCAGTCCTGAAGCACCGCCATGTTCGCGGAATCCCAGCCCAGCCAGACATCGTCGGGCACGTCGCCGTCGACGTAGGCCTTGAGGATTGCGGTATTCACGTCGCCGACGCGCACATCGACGGCCGTCCGGCTGCCCTTGAACACCCGGTTGACGATCTTGCCCTGCACGGCGTTGCCGGTCTCGGGCTTCTTGTCGTAGAACCCGACCTTCTCGAGCCTGAGCGCCGCCGTCACCAGCTCGCCCGTGCGCGGCGTGTAGTCGAACGACCGCCCCTGCACGTTCATCCCGAACCAGTCGATATCGACCTTGCCGTCCTTGGCGTGCTTGACCTCGCCGCTGATCAGGTTGGTGTCGCCGATGAACTCGGCCACAAAGCGGCTTTTCGGGCGCAGATAGAGGTCTTCGGGCGTGCCGTCCTGTTCGACCCGGCCCTGGTTCATCACCACGATCCGGTCGGACATGGTCAGCGCCTCGTCCTGGTCGTGGGTGACGAAAAAGAAGGTCTTGCCGGTGCGCCGCTGGATGTCTTTCAGTTCAACCTGAACCTGGGCACGCAGCCGGGCATCGAGGGCGCCCAGCGGCTCGTCCAGCAGCAGAAGCTCCGGGTCCGGGGCCAGCGCGCGGGCCAGTGCGACGCGCTGCCGCTGACCGCCCGAAAGCTGGTCGGGGAAGCGGTCGCGGAAGGCATCGAGCTCCAGGAACGACAGAAGCTCGTCGACCCGGGCCGCGATCTGATCCTTGGTCATGCGCTTGAGTTCCAGCCCGAACGACACGTTGCGCATCACCGTCATGTGCGGGAACAGCGCATAGTCCTGGAACACCATGTTGACCTTGCGCTTGTTCGGCGGCAGGTGCGTCACGTCCTTGCCGCTCAGCAGCACGCGCCCGCCGTCGGGCCGTTCGAACCCGCCGAGGATGCGCAGGGTCGTCGACTTGCCGCAGCCTGAGGGGCCGAGGAAGGTGACGAACTCGCCCGCGTTGATCTTCATGTCCAGCTTTTGCAGCGCGACGGTCTTGCCGAAGGATTTCGAGATCCCGTCGATGTGGACGATTGTGTTGTCAGTGTTTGACATGGTTCAGGTTCCCTTTCCCATGCGGCGCATCGAGCGCTCGGCCCAGATGCCCATCACGGCAGTCATCACGAGGACGACGGTGGCAATTGCGTTGATCTCGGGCGACATGCCGGAGCGGAGTTTCGAGAAGATCAGGACCGGCAGGGTCGGCTTGTAGCCACCCAGGAAGAACGACCGGACGAAATCGTCGAAGCTCAGAAGCATGCAGAACACACCGGCGCCGATCAGCGCCGGCTTGAGATACGGAAGCGTGACGCGAAAGAAGCTCACGATCTTGTCGGCACCCAGGTCCATCGCCGCCTCGGTGTGGCTTTTCGGCAGGGTCGCCAGCCGGGCCATCACCACCAGGACGACGAACGGCACGTTGTGCACCGCGTGCGCCCAGATGATCGCGAACATCCCGGTCTGGATGCCGAGAAGGTTGGCGAAGATGCGAAAGGAAATCGCCGAGATGATGCCGGGAATGACCGCCGGCAGGATGGTGAGCCCGAAGATGATGATGCGCCCGAAGAACGACCGCCCCGCCAGCAGGACCGAGATCCAGGTGCCGATGGTCAGCGAGATCAGCGTGCTGGTGACGGCGATCACCGTCGAGTAGAGGAACACGCTGACCACCTCGGAGTCCTTGAACACGCCGATATACCAGTCCAGCGTCCAGGACTTGATCGGGAAGCCGATGAAGTTCGAGTCCTTGAACCCCATCAGGACCATCAGAAGCAGCGGCACGAACAGGTAGACGACGAACGCCCAGTAGACGATCGACATCAGGATGCGGGTATTGCGGGTCATTTCTGGGGCCCCCTGGTGAGTGAGCCGATCAGCTTCATGAAGGTTCCGGAAAGGATGAGCGCCGTCAGCAGCATGATCGTCGAGAACGCGGCCCCGGTGGGCCACTTGTCGCCCGCGACATGGAAGAAGCCGGCAATGGTCTGGGAAAACAGCGTCGTGCTGGGTCCGCCCAGAAGGATCGGCGTGGCGTAAAGCCCGGTCGAGATCAGGAACACCAGCGTGCAGCCCGACGAGATCCCCTCGAGCGACAGCGGCAGCGTCACGCGCCGGAACCGGGTCCAGGCGCCGGCACCCAGATCGGCGGCCGCCTCGGTATAGGTGGGCGGGATCTTTTCGAGCGCCGAATAGAGCGGCATGAGCATGTAGAGCGACGTCAGGTAGACGATGCCGAAGCTGAGCGAAAAGCCGGTGAACATGAACGGGATCGGCCGGTCGATCAGACCCAGCGTCTTGAGGATCAGGTTGACCGCGCCGGTGTTGCCCAGAAGGATCATGATCGCATAGGTGCGCACGATCTCACCGACCCAGAACGGGATCAGCAGCATCAGGAGCAGCAGCATCTGATTGTCGCGCTTGACGTGGCGCGCCAGGAAATAGGCCACCGGATAGATCAGCACCAGCGTCGCGAAGGTCAGCGACAGCGAGAACATCAGGGTGCGGAAGAACGGTTTGATAAAGATGCTTTCCTTGAAAAAGCTTGCCCAGTTGTCCAGCGTGAACTGCGGCGTATAGCCGACCGCGGGCGGATAGGAATCCAGAAAACTGACGCGGATCATTTGCAGGATCGGGCCGAGGTGGGCGAACAGCACCCACACGATCGGCAACGCCGCCAGCAGGATGAATTGCCGCCGGGTCGACGCGAAAACGAAATCAGTGACCGCGCGGTAAGGCCCGGCGTGTGTCAGTCGGCCCCAGAAGGTCGGCCGGTCGCTGCCGCGCGTCGCCCCGCCGGGGGCAATGCCGTCGGCGGCATCTGGTTTGGGTGTTGTAGACATCTGAGTTCCTTGTCAGCCACGACCATTCCGTGGCGCAGGGTTGTCCGCAGCGAAAGCAGGTGTGGCGCCCCCCACCGTGATGAGGGGGGCGCCGTCCGGTCAGGAGGCTTTGATTTCTTCGACCGCCGGATCGACCAGCGCATATTTCATGTCGTTGGCTTCGGCGCGGAAGAACTGCAGGTTCTCCAGCTGCTCCTCGGGGAACGAGGCCGCGGCCTTCTCGAGATCCGACAGGTGCTCGGCCGAACCCTTGTAGGTCGAGATGAACCCGGTCGACTGGGTCATCGCCGCACCGATCTCGGAGCTGGCCATCATCGCGTCGAGGAACTTGTAGGCGTTGTCCGCGTTCGGCGCGTTGTTGGCGACGTTCAGCGTGTAGACAAAGCCGTAGGAACCTTCCTTCGGAATGCTCATCCCCATCGGCAGACCGTCCATGATCAGCTTGGAGATCGGGCCGTTCCAGGCGTGGCACAGCACGACGTCCTGGTTCACCAGCATCTGCTGAATCTCGGCGCCCGAGTCGTAGTACTTGCGCACCAGCGGCTTCTTCTCGATCAGGAAATCGCGCGCTTCCGCCACGATCCGGGCGGCCTCGTCCGGGTCGTCCATGTATTCGATCATGTTGCCGTCATAGCCAAGGTAGAGCATGACGATCGACATCAGGTCGGACGGGATATAGGCGGTCTGCTGCTTGTAGTCTTCCGAGAACAGCGTGTCCCAGGTGTTGCGGCGGTCTTCCGGCACGTAGTCGGTGTTGTAGGCCATGATTTCGGCCCCCGACAGGATCGGAACGCCCCACTTCTCGCCGTTGATCGTGGCCCAGTCGCTTTCCGAATAGACCGGGTTGATCGCGCCCCAGTTGGCCAGGCGTTCGGTGTCCATCGGGGCGATCAGGCCCGAGTCGATGAACTGCAGGAAGCGGTGGCCGGCGACGGTCAGGATATCGACCGACGGGTTCGGCTGTTCGGCCACCAGCAGGTTGAACTGCTTGCCCTGGTCGTCGACCAGGCGGATGCGGACCTCGATGCCGGTTTCCTTCTCGAAGTCCTTCTTGACGTCGTCGGGAATGAACTCGTCATAGGTCCAGATGTTCACCACGCCGCCGGTCTGCGCGGCCGAAGACCGCAGGTAGGCGGGCGAAGCAAGCAATGCGCCTGCACCCATGGCGGTGCCCAGAAAACGGCGCCTGGATTGGATCAGTTTGGTCATGTGTCTCTCTCCCTGAGTTGACATTGGTGGTCTCTGGCGGGCTAGGTCGACGGCCCCGAAACGCGGCTGCCGCCATGGCCGGTTCGCGTTGGGTCGTCCGGCAGGACACCGCTGCGCGCGGCCTCCTGCAATTCGTCAAGGGTCATGCCATCGAGCCCGATGGCGTCGAGCAGCGTGTTCTCGCGGGCGAAATCGCGCCCATACATGGCCGAGAACACATCCACCCCGGCCTGGTGCAGCGTCGCGGGCCGGCCGGTCATCTGGCCGAGCTTCGCGGTCACCACCAGCCCGAAGGGCACGTCCTCGGTGACATAGCGGCTGTCGGCGGTGGCCGGGCCGGTGCCGCCGTTGCCGTTCGCGTGCATCTGCTGATTCATCTCGGAAATACTGGCGATCGGGACGTGGAAGGACCAGTGGAAATGCTCGAATATCGTGCGCACCGACAGGCCCAGCGCCTCGGCAATGGCCAGCCGCTCGCGGTCCAGCGCCTCGAGCAGGCGGCCGACATTGGGGGTGACGTTCTGGCCCTGGCTCCATGTCTCGCCACGCTCCATCCGGGTCATGTTGCCCAGCGCGATGCCCATGTGGTTCTGCGGATTGAGGTTCGAGAGCGAGATCGCCATCAGCCCGTCGCGCACCGCAAACCGGTCGCCGAACAGGCGCTGGCAGATCGCCAGCCCGTCGTCGGACAGATGTGCGGGCACGGTGCAGATATCGACGCTCTTGCGCACCGTCGAGACATGCACATGGGTCAGGTCCGGCTGCTGGCGTCCGCCCACCATCGTGGTGCCCCAGGCCACGATCGGCGCCTCGACGCCGCGCCGGGCCAGTTTATCCGACAGGTAGAGCGCGCCCAGCGAGGAATGCGAATTGATGATTACCGGTTGGCCCGCGCGGACATGCGGCGACAGCGCGTCCATCACCGCCTTGTGGCCGTAACCCGGCACCACGATCATCAGCACGTCGCTTTTTTCGGCCAGCGCCTCGGCACTGTCCGCGACCAGCGGGCGCGAGCGGCCTTCGACAGCGCCGGTGGCGACCAGTTCGGCGCCCGCCGCCAGTGCCTTGGTGCGGCTGCCCGAGGGCGACCACAACATGGCCTGAAATCCGCGTTCGGCCAGCCGCGCCGCGGTGGCGAAGGCCACCGATCCGGCTCCGGCGATTCCGACGATGAGGTTGTTGTCGTCCGTCATTTCAGTCCGTCATGCCTTGTCTGTCCGGTCCTCGTCTCTGCACACCCGCCCCGGGGAGGCCCATGCTACACATGGGTTGCCCCTCTTGGCCATCTTGGATGCAGGTCGTCGATGTGAAACTTGTGTGAATGCACGATGCCGCGCCCGCCTTCAAGCTGACGGTAGGGGCCGGCCTGCACATGCGGATGCGACAGCGGCAGTCCTTCGTGCAGATGCTCGCGTTCCAGCGGGTCATGCGCCGGCCAGACCCGGACGGTCACAAGCGCGATGATCACTGTCGACAGACCCAGCACCACCAGCGCGGTTTCCAGCCCCAGCACGGTGCCCAGCCAGCCCGACAGCGGGTAGGCGATCAGCCAGGCGGCGTGCGACAGCGAGAACTGCGCGGCGAACAGCGCCGGTCGGTTTTCCCGCGCCGACGAGCGCACGATCAACAGCGCCCCGGGGGTCAGGACCAGCGACGACATCATGCCCATCCCGGCCCAGAGCGCCAGCAGCGCGCCGAACCCCGGCTCGAACAGGATGGTCGTGGCCAGCGCGCCCATGCCGAAGGCGCCGAAGATCATCACCCGGCGCTCGGTCAGGTGGCGCAACAGGCGCGGCACCAGCACCGCGGCAGTGATCGACCCGGCCCCGTAGGCGGCCATCAGGTTGGTGTAGGCATTGGCGTTGCCGTCGAAACGCAGCCCGGCATAGGCCACCGTATTGACCAGCACCCAGGCCATCGTCAGCGACATCGCGAAGTTGATCGCCAGAAGCCCGCGCAGCCGGGTGGTGTGCAGATAGATCTTGAACCCCTTGCTCAGCCGCTTGCCGAACGACTCGGACACGCCGGTGACGACGCGGGCGGGCAGCGAGGTGCTGACCAGCAGCATCGCCGACAATGCAAAGGCCAGCGCCGTGCCCAGAAACAGCGCCGGCGGTGCCACCAGCAACAAGAGCACGCCCGCCATGATCGGGCTGAGCATGGTCTCCAGGTTGTAGGCCACCCGCGACAGCGACAGCGCCGCGGTATACTGCGCCTCGTCCTCGAGAACCTCGGGAATGGTGCTCTGATAGGCCGGGGTGAAGGCGGCCGAACACATCTGGAACAACAGCATCAACAGGTAGATCTGCCAGATCGACCCGGCCAGCGGCAGCATGAGCGCCAGCCCGAGCCGGGCCGCGTCGAGCCCGATCAGCAGCGGCTTGACCGGAAGTTTGCCGACCAGCGAATTGGCGATCGGGGCAAAGCCGACATAGGCGATCATCTTGATCGTGAAAACGCCCGACAGCACCAGCCCGGCCTGCGCCGGCCCGCCGATATCATAGGCCAGAAGCGCGAGCGCCACCGTCATCAGCCCGACCCCGATCAGCGACATCAGCTGCGAGGCGAACAGGTGGCGAAAATCGCGATTCCCGAGGGCGCCTTTCATATGGCGGCTTTCTCCCGTTGCGCCGCCCGGTCGGAGTCGTCGGCGCCGCCGGCCATCGGCTCGAACCTCGCCGAGATACCGTCGGAGGCATAGTCACGGGCATAGTCCGACGCCCGGCGCGCCAGGTCATCGACCGAACGGACGATGTAGTCGGCCTTTTCGTCGCTCAGCAGGTAGCTGAAATTCAAGCGCACCCAGCCCGGCTTCTCGATCTCGTGGGCATCTTTCAGCCGTTCGAGGATCGCGTCCGAGGCGGCGCGGCCGATACCCAGAAGCGTGTGGCCATAGGGCCCGGCGCAGGCGCAGCCGCCGCGCGCCTGGATGCCGTAGACATCGCTGAGCATCCGGGTGAACAGCTGGTGATGCAGAACCACCCCGTCCTTGTCGCGGATGCGGAAGGAAAAGATCGGCAGTCGGTCGTTGGCCCTGGGATTTCCGAGGATCTCGATGGCCGGGTTCTTGCTCCAGACCGCAAGCGCGCGCTGGCGCAGTTCCTCGCCGCGGCTGGCCACGAAGTCGTCGCCGATCGCGTCCTTGACCAGCATCGCCAGCACCGCGCGGATGTCGCCGATCACGTTCGGCGTGCCGGCCTCTTCACGCTCGCTGACATTGGCGCTGTAGGCGTGCGACCAGGGCGTGACATAGCTGACCGAACCGCCGCCCGGCAGGGTCGGCGTGGCGCGCCGCACCACCGTGTCGCGCAGCACCGTGACGCCCGAGGCGCCGGGGCCGCCCGGGAACTTGTGGCCCGAGAACACGATGGCGTCCTTGCGGCAATCCTCGCGCGGCTCCATCGCCATCGGCAGATAGGGCGCGCCGCCGGCATAATCCCAGATCGCCAGCGCGCCGTGACGTTTCAACAGCGCGGTGACCGCATCGGTGTCGGTGACGATGCCGGTGACGTTGGAGGCGGCCGAGAACGACCCGACCACCATGTCGTAAGCCTTGGCGTCGACCAGGTGCTGCTCGAGGATCGCCATGTCGGGGCCGCCGGTCGCGGCCTCGGGCACCTCGATCACCTCGGCCCCGCTTTCGCGCCAGGGCAGAAGGTTGGAATGATGCTCATAGGGACCGACGAGGATGCGCACCGACTTGCCGGCGCGCACCTGGGCCGCGATGTCCAGCAGGTTGACGATCCGGTTCAGCCCGGCGGTCGCGCCCGAGCCGGTGAAGATCACGTTGCAGTCCGGCCCGGCCCCGACCAGCCGCGCGATGGTGTTGCGGGCGTCCTCGCGCAGTTGCGTGCTGTAGGCGCCGCAATAGGATTCCTCGGTGTGGGTGTTGGCATAGTAGGGCAGGACATGGGTGGCGACGAAATCCTCGACCTGCCTGAGCGCGCGCCCGGAGGCGACGTAATCGGCATAGACCAGCGGTTTCTTCCCGAACGGGCCGTCGATGGTGATGCCATCGCCGATCAGCCCGCCCTGCAGACGCGCCACGCAGTCGTTGCCTTCGAGGTCTTGCCGAAATTGCTCAAGAGGGTTCAAGAGGGACTCCATTTCTACCATGCACAAGGTGCCGTCTGTTGGCGTCAGGCGTGGCCCGGGGCGCCGTCGCGCGCCGTCCTGTGTCATCCTGTCGCGGTGACCGTCATGATAGCGCCCGGATCGTGTGGATTTTCACCAAAAAACATGGTTGCATCAGAAATTTTAGATCATATGATCGAAGGATGCCGTATAAATTAGATCATATTGACGTGTCGATCCTCGAAGCCCTCCAGCGCGACTCATCCTTGTCGCAGCGCGAACTGGGCGAGCGCGTCGGACTGTCGCAGAACGCCTGCTGGCGGCGTCTGCAGAGGCTTGAGCGCGACGGCATCATCAAGGGCCGGTCGCTGCTGTTGCGGCGCGAGATGCTGGGCGTTGGTCTGGTGGTGTTCGCGATGGTCAAGACGCGCCACCATTCCGCCGACTGGCTCAGCGTGTTCCGCAACCACGTCTCGTCGATCCCCGAGGTGATCGACTTCTACCGGATCGGCGGCGAATACGACTACCTGCTCAAGATCGTGACGCAGGACATGGCGAGTTATGATTCCGTCTATCGCCGCCTGATCTCGCGGATCGAACTGGAAACCGTGACCTCGTTCTTCGCGATGGAGACGATCGAGGAACAGCGCCCGATCCCGCTGACCCCGCGCCGCTGAGGCGGCGTTTGGCCGAAAACCACAGGGCTTGCGCCGGGCCCGAATACCGTGCCGCCCGGCGCTGCCACTCGCAGCCGGTGGCGTCCGGGCCGAATCGCGGCCCGGCGTGTCCCGGCGCGAAAAGGACTGATGCGCGGATGGAAACGACCGCTGCGCGCACCGCTACATGTTGCGGGTGAAGGCGATCCGCTGCGCACCGGACCGGCGCGGCGGCGGAATTCGTTGCGACTTTGCACTAGTCCAAATCGAACAATCGGCCTAGAGTGGCGCGGCGTGGGGGCGCTCAAATTGTGGAATTACGATGCGAACGCCCTTTCTAGCGTTGATTCTTCTTTTGTCTTTTCAAACCCTCCCGGCGCGGGCCGGTGAGACCGTGAGCCTCGGCTTCGGACGGTTGTTCACCAACGATGCGCTGGGCGACGGGCAGGACCGCTGGCGCAGCGGCGCCTACCAGATGAGCTGGATGCGCGGGCCCGAGGGCCTGACCGGCCTGCCGGGGCGGGCTGGCGAGCTGATCGAATACCGCTTTTCGACCCGCATCCTGGCGCCCGCCAATGGCGTGACGCCGGCACCGGGCGACCGGCGCTATGCCGGGGTCAGCGCGCTGGGCGTCTATACCCATTTCACCGACCGGGGCTTCGACTTCAGCCTCGGGGCCGAGCTTGTCGCGGTCGGTCCGATGACCGGCGTGGGCGCCTTCCACGACTGGTCGCATGATATGATGGGGATGACCCGGCCGTCCGCGGCGGTGCTGAACGGGCAGTTTCCCAACGCCTTCCACCCGACGCTGGCAGGCGAGATCGCATGGCCCGCGCGGATCACCGAAAACGTCACCTTCCGGCCCTTCGTGCAGGGGCGGCTGGGGGACGAGACCTATATCCGCATCGGCGGCGACATCCTGATCGGCGCCGGGTTCGACCGTGGCGTTCTGGCGCGCGACGAGACCACGGGCATCACCTACCAGACGTTCGACAGCGCGCGGCTGCCGGGCTGGGGGTTCCTGGTGGGGGCCGACAGCGCGCTGGTCGGGCGCAGCGTCTACCTGCCGGCCTCGGCGGGCTTTGACCTGACGCCCCTGCGCCACCGGGTGCGGGCAGGGGTGCAATACCAGGGCGAGCACTTCGGCATTTTCTACGGCGCGACATGGCTGGGCCGCGAATTCAGCGCGCAGCCCGAAAGCCAGGTCGTGGGATCGCTGCAAATCCGGCTGGATTTCTGAACCCGGCGCCCGACCGGCCCTGTGACCGGCGCGCAACCCTGATGCCCGCATCGACGTGACAAGCCCTTAACAGGGTGATTCGGCTGTGCTAGGCTCCTGCCAATAAAAAAGAAAATGGCAGGCAGACAGGCAAGATGACGGGCTTTCAGGGCACGTTTGTCATCTCATGGGCGCAGACCGAGGTTGATGGGCTGGCGATTCCGCCACGCGCCGCGATCGGGGTCGGCGCAAGCTGGCGCTGGAGCGGCACGGCGGTGCGGGTCGACGGCCCGCAGGATGTGCTTCGGCTCGACGGTGCCGAGGGAGAGGCAGACTTTCGCAGACGGGCGGCGCGCAAGGTGGGGCGCCTGGTGGGGTTGGCGATGGCCGGGCCGGGCGCGCGCGCGCCCCGCACCGAGGACGACACGCCGCTGTTCGAATACGGCTTCGAGGTCACCGACGGCTATCGCAGCTATAGTCTCACGCTGATCGAGGTCGGCGCCGGGCACGCGCCGCTGTTGATGGCGCTGGACGGGGTGCCGCCATCGGACACCGATCTTTGGGTGGTGCGCACCCAGATGGAGGCCGCCGAGGTCAACCGCGTCACCGAGCGGCCGACCGGCATGATCTGTTTCACCCCCGGCACCCGCATCCGCACAGATGTCGGCGATATCGCGATCGAGGATATCCGCGAGGGCGACCGCGTGCAGACCAAGGACGACGGGATGCAGGAGGTGCTGTGGATCGGACGGAAACGCCTGACCGGCGCGCGGCTCTATGCCATGCCCGAGTTGCGCCCGATCCGGCTGCGCCAGGGCGCTCTGGGGGTCGACCGGCCGGACGAGGATCTGCTGGTCTCGCCCAACCACCGGATGCTGGTGACGGGTGCCCGGGCGCAGGCGCTGTTCAACACCGACGAGGTGTTCGTGCGCGCCCGCGACCTGGTGGACGATGTGCGCGTGGTGCGTGACCATTCGTTGCGCGAGGTGACCTATGTGCACCTGCTGCTTGAGCGTCACCAGGTGGTGATCGCCAACGGGCTGGCGACCGAGAGCTTTCATCCCGCCGGATCGGCCCTCGACACGGTCGACCCGGAGGAACGCGCGCGGCTGATGTCGATGATCCCCGATCTGGGCAGCGATCCCGCGCGATACGGCGCCTATGCACGCCGCGCCCTCAGCCGGGCCGAAGCGGCGATCCTGTCGTCGCACGCCGCCTGACGGTCGGATGCGCCTTATGGCGTTGACTCCTTCGCCCACGGCGGTATAAGCGCCGCTTCATTGGTGTTGGTGGCCCCCGCAAGGGGATCCCTGTCATGGCTTCGGCCAAGAGGACAACGCCCTTCGACAACACAGAAGGAGATCAGCCGTGACCAAACGCACGTCTGCCAAGTACAAGATCGACCGCCGGATGGGCGAAAACATCTGGGGCCGCGCGAAATCCCCGGTCAACCGCCGCGAATACGGCCCCGGCCAGCACGGCCAGCGCCGCAAGGGCAAGCTGTCGGACTTCGGCCTGCAATTGCGCGCCAAGCAGAAGCTCAAGGGCTACTACGGCGACCTGACCGAAAAGCAGTTCCGCCGCATCTATGCCGAGGCCGAGCGGATCCGGGGCGACACCGGCGAGAACCTGATCGGCCTGCTCGAGCGTCGCCTCGACGCCGTGGTCTACCGCGCCAAGTTCGTGCCGACCGTGTTCGCCGCGCGCCAGTTCGTGAACCACGGCCACGTCACGGTGAACGGCCAGCGCGTGAACATCCCGTCCTACCGGGTCCAGGAGGGCGACGTGATCGAAGTGCGCGAGAAGTCCAAGCAACTCGCCACCGTGCTCGAGGCCGTTGGCCTGCCCGAGCGGGACGTGCCCGACTACATCGACGCGGACCACTCCAAGATGAAGGCGACCTTCGTGCGCACCCCGACGCTTGGCGACGTGCCCTACGCGGTGCAGATGGAGCCGAACCTGGTCATCGAATACTACGCGCAGAACTGATTTCTGCGCCTGTTTCGAACAGGGGAAAGGCCGCCCGCCGGGGCGGCCTTTTTCATGCCGGCGGTCAGATCGGTGCCGCCCTGTCAAATCACATTCAATTTATCGAATACGTCTTTTCTCCCCGCGCGCGCGCCTCTACATCGGGCGACACCGACCCCGGGCGCGCGGCCCCATGAACAGGAGAAAGACATGCAGACCGAGACCATCGAAACCGGCAAGACCCTGGAAACCTGGACCCCCGACGAGGTCCGCGAAGGGCTGGCGAAGAAACAGATCGTGCTGATCGACGTTCGCACCCCGGCGGAATACATGTTCGAGCATATCGAGGGCACGCTGCTTGCGCCCCTGTCCTATCTGCCCACGGCGAGCCTGCCGGCGGGGCTTGGCAAGTCGGTCGTGCTCTATTGCGGCTCCGGTATCCGCTCGAAGAAGGCCGCCGAACTGTGCCTCAACGCGGGCTATGAACGGATCGCGCATCTCGAGGGTGGATTTGCCAACTGGAAGGCTTCGGGCCAGACCTACCTGGGCACCAACATGGGCACCGGCGCGCCCGAGCGCATGTCCAAGAGCCCGGCGCTGGCGGCCTGATCGGCAGCGATACCCGAGTGTTGCAGGAAACCCCGCCTCGCGCGGGGTTTCTTTTTCGCCGCGCCCTTAGCACTGGTCCTTGCCCAATTGCCTCGGTATGACAGGGCCGAACCGCGGGGGAAGACATGTCAAAGGCACCGACGCCACAGCCCGGCATCATGGAGATCGAGCCCTATCAGGGCGGCGCCTCGAAGATCGAAGGCGTGGAAAACGCGATCAAGCTCAGTTCGAACGAAAACCCTTTCGGCCCGTCCGACAAGGTGATCGAGGCCTATCAGCGCGCCCAGCATCAGCTGCACCGCTATCCGCCGACCGACCATGCCGCGCTGCGCAACGCCATCGGCGAGGTTCACGGGCTGGACCCCGACACGATCATCTGCGGCGCCGGCTCGGACGAGATCATCTCGTTCCTGTGCCAGGCCTATGCCGGGCCGGGCGACGAGGTGATTCACACCGAGCACGGCTTTTCGATGTATCGCATCTCGGCGCTGGCCGCCGGCGCCACCCCGGTCGAGGTGCCCGAGCGCGACCGCAAGGTGTCGGCCAACGCGATCCTCGAGGGGGTGACGGACAACACCCGGCTGGTGTTCATCGCCAACCCCGCCAATCCCACCGGCACGATGGTCGGCAAGGCCGAGGTGACGCGGCTAGCGAAATCGCTGCCGGAACACGTGATCCTGGTGCTCGACGGCGCCTATGCCGAATATGTCGAGGATTTCGACGGCGGCGCGTCGCTGGTCAAGCGCTTCCCCAACGTGGTGATGACGCGGACATTCTCGAAGATCTACGGGCTGGGCGGGCTTCGGATCGGCTGGGGCCATGCCAGGCCCGAGGTGATCGAGGTGCTGAACCGCGTGCGCGGGCCGTTCAACCTGTCCAACACCCAGTTGGCCGCCGCCGAAGCCGCGGTGCGTGACCGCGCCCATGTCGACCGCTGCCGCGCCGACAACACCCGCCTGCGCGCCTGGCTGGCCGAGGCGCTGGCCGAACGTGGCGTGCCCTCCGACACCTCCTGCGCCAATTTCGTGCTGGCCCGGTTCGCCGACCGGGACGAGGCCGAGGCCTGCGACGAGTTCCTGCGCAGCGAAGGCGTGATCGTGCGCCGGGTGGCGGGTTACAAGCTGCCCAACTGCCTGCGCATCACCGTGGGCGATGAGGCCTCGTGCCGCCGCGTCGCGCATCTGATCGGCCAGTTCAAGGGCGCGGGTGCCAATGACGGATAGGCCGATCTACGACCGCGTCGCGCTGATCGGGCTGGGGCTGATCGCGGGCTCGATGGCGCATGCGATGCGTCGCGGCGGGCTGGTGGGCGAGATCGTCGGCACCGCGCGCTCGCCCGAGACCCGCGACATCGCGCGCGAGATCGGGTTGTGCGACCGGGTGGTCGACAGCGCGGTCGAGGCGGTGGCGGACGCCGACCTGATCGTGCTCGCCGTGCCGGTCGGCGCGATGGGTGCCGTGGCCGAGGAAATCGCGCCGCACCTCATGCCCGGCGCCACCCTCACCGATGTCGGATCGGTCAAGCGCCACGTCATCGACACCGTCGCCCCGCATGTCCCCGAGGGCGTGCATTTCATCCCGGCCCACCCGCTGGCGGGCACCGAGCATTCCGGCCCGAGGTCGGGCTTTGCCTCGCTGTTCGACAACCGCTGGTGCCTGATCGTGCCGCCCGAAGGCGCCGACCCCGAGGCGGTGGCGCGGCTCTGCGCGCTGTGGCAGGCGATGGGCGCCAATACCGAAGAGATGGACGCGGACCACCATGACCTCGTTCTGGCCGTCACCAGCCACACGCCGCACCTCATCGCCTATACGATGGTCGGCGTCGCCGATCATCTTCGCCGCGTGACCGACAGCGAGGTCATCAAGTATTCCGCCGCGGGCTTTCGCGACTTCACCCGGATCGCGGCTTCGGACCCGACGATGTGGCGCGACGTGTTCCTGACCAACAAGGAGGCGACGCTGGATATCCTCGGGCGCTTCACCGAAGAACTGTTCGTGCTGCAACGCGCGATCCGCCAGGGCGACGGGCAGAAGCTCTACGATTATTTCACCCGGACGCGGGCAATCAGACGTGGTATCATCGAGGCGGGCCAGGACACGGCGGCCCCTGATTTCGGACGGACGAAGATCGAAGACAAGTGAGGCTGGGACAGGTCATAGGCGCGGTTGTGACGCTGATGCTGGGCGGTGCGGCATTGGCCGAAGCCCCCATGACCTCGCCGCGACCCGCGCCGCGACCAGGGGCGGTGGTGGTTGCCAGTTCGTCGGCCGGGGCCAGCAGATGGGCGCCGATCATGTCGCTGCGACCGATGCCGCGCCCGAGTGTGCTGGCCGCCGCTGCGCCGGTTGCCCCGGTTCGCGCCGCCATCGCGCCCGCGCTCGTTCCCGCCGCTCTCGTCCCGACCGCAAGTGTGCCGCGCGATCCGATCAACGCCTTGATCCAGGCGCTCAGCCCCGCTGTCGCCACCACCGCCGTTCTGATCGACGCGACGGTGCTGGCGGTCGCGCGTTCGCTGAGGCCCGAGCCGCGCCCGGCGGGCTTTGTCGTGCCGGCCGCGGCCGTCGCAGCCCCACGCGCCGCCAGCGCGCGCGGCTCGGTCTGTGGCGTGCCCGAGATCAAGGGCGAGGCCATCGCCGACATTCCCGGCCGCATCGCCGGTTGCGGCGTCGACAACCCGGTGCGCGTAACCTCGGTGTCGGGCGTGGCGCTGGCGCAATCGCCGACCATCGACTGCACCACCGCCAAGGCGCTCAACACCTGGGTGCGCGAGGGCGTGATTCCGGCGGTCGGGCGCACCGGCGGCGGCGTCGCGCGGATCAACGTGATCGCGCACTATTCCTGCCGCAGCCGCAACAACCAGCCCGGCGCGAAGATCTCGGAGCACGGCAAGGGCCACGCCATCGACATCGCCGGCATCACGCTGGCCAACGGAAAGACCCTGACGGTGCTGGACAACTGGCGCGGCGGCGGGGCGCAGGCGCGCATCATCCAGGCGATGCACCGCACCGCCTGCGGCACGTTCGGCACGGTGCTGGGTCCGAACTCGGACCGGTTCCACGTCGACCACCTGCATGTCGACACCGCGCGCTATCGCGGCGGGGCCTATTGCCGGTAAGGCTCAGCCTGCGCCCATCAGGAACGCGGTGACGTTGTAGGTGATGAAGGCCGCGATCCAGGCCAGCGCCATCATGTAGCCCAGCGCGATCCACATATACCGCGGCCCGCCCGCCTCGCGCCGGATCACCGCGAGAGTCGAGATGCATTGCGGCGCGAATACATACCAGGCGAGGAAGGCCAGCGCGGTCGCGAGGCTCCATTGCTGCGACAGGGCGCTGGCGATGTGGCCGGTGGTCTCGGTGCCGCCGACGGCATAGACCGTCGCCAGCCCCGCCACCGCAACCTCGCGCGCCGCCATGCCGGTGATCAGCGCCATGCAGATCTCCCAGCCGAACCCGACCGGCGCCATCAAGGGCTCGATCAGGTGGCCGAGCCTTGCGGCGAAACTGTATTCGATCGCCGGTCCGGTCGCGCCATCGGGCGGCATCGGGAAAGTGGCAAGCAGCCAGATCGCCACCATCGCCAGAAAGATCGTGGTGCCCGCGCGCTTGAGGAACATCCGCGCCCGCTGCCAGATGCCCAGGAGGATCGAGCGCGCTTGCGGCATCTTGTAGTCGGGCAGGTCCATCATCAGCGGCGCGGCAAGCTCGCCCCGGCGAAACAGCAGGCGGGTGACGGCGGATACCGCCAGCGCGCTGGTGATCCCGGCGGCATAAAGCCCGAACATCACCAACCCCTGCAGCCCGATCCCGCCCAGAACCGTGGTCTTGGGCACGAAGGCCGCGATGATCAGCGTATAGACCGGAATGCGCGCCGAGCAGGTCATCAAGGGCGCGACCAGGATCGTCGTCAGCCGGTCGCGCCGGTCGTCGATCACCCGTGTCGCCATGATGCCGGGAATGGCGCAGGCGAAGCTCGACAGCAGCGGGATGAAAGCCCGGCCATGCAGCCCCGCCCCGCCCATCAGCCGGTCCATCAGAAAGGCGGCGCGGGCCATGTAGCCGAGGTCTTCGAGGATCAGGATGAAGGTGAACAGGATCAGGATCTGCGGCAGGAACACCAACACGCTGCCCACCCCGCCGATCACCCCGTCGACCACGAAGCTCTCGATCAGCCCGGCGGGCAGGATCGCGGCGAACACCGCGCCCAGCCAGCCGAAGCCCTCCGAGATCAGGTCCATCGCCGGGGCGGCGCCCGCGAACACCGCCTGAAACATCGCGAACAACAGCATGAGCAGCACGATCGGCCCGGCCACCGGGTTCAGAAGCACCCGGTCGACCCGGGTGCTGAAGGTATGCGGCAACTCGGGCAGGCGCACGGTTTGCGCGATCACGTCGTCGGCGGCATGAAGCGCGCGGCGCAATTCGCCCGTGGTCGGCGGCGTCCATTGCATCGGGCCGGGCGCTGCCACACCGGCGGCGAGGATCTCGTCCAGCCGCGCCCACAACGCCTCCATTCCCGCCCGGCGCACCGCCGTGGCGGACACCACCGGCACGCCCAACGCCTTGGCCATCGCGTCCTCGTCGATCTCGATCCCGCGGTGGCGGGCGATGTCGATCATGTTGAGCACCAGCATCAGCGGCAGCCCGGCGCGTTTCAACTCCGTGACCAGCCTTAGCGCCCCGCGCAGGTTGGTGGCATCGGCCACCACCAGCAGGAAATCCGGCCGCGCCTCGCCGTCGCGCTGGCCCAGCACCACGTCGCGGGTGACTTCCTCATCAAGCGAGCGGGCGCGCAGCGAATGCGTGCCGGGCAGGTCGATCACCGTCATCCGCCGCCCCTCGGGCGTGGTCGCGATGCCGGCCTTGCGCTCGACCGTGACGCCCGAAAAGTTCCCGACCCGCTGCGACGAGCCGGTCAGCGCGTTGAACAGCGCCGTCTTGCCGCAATTGGGCGCGCCGACCAGCGCGACCTCGATCTGCCGCGCCGCGGCCTCGGTGATGGCGTCCTTCATCTCAGTCGGGCCGCGCCAGAATGGCCATCGCGTCGCTGCGCCTCAGCGCCACCATGGCGCTGCCGACGCGCACCGCGATCGGGTCGCGCCCGATCGGGCCTTCGTGCAACACCTCGAGCACCGCGCCCTCGACGAAACCAAGCTCGATCAGCCGCCGCTCCTGTTCCTCGGCGGGCAGGCGGCCGATGCCCTCGGTGGTTTCGATCCGCGCCAGCCTGCCGCGAAAGCCCTTGCGTTCGGTGCCCAGCACCCGGGTGGTGCCGTCAGGGGCGGTGTGTTGCATGTCGATGACCTGTCCGCGATTCGCTGCGATGTGTTCCTGAGTGATACGGTCGGGAATACACCCCGACCTTGATCTGGCTCAAGTGGACAAATTCGCGCGCCCCGTGCGTGGTCACATCACCTCGACCGACAGCACCGTCGGCAGGTGGCGGGCGATCTCGTCCCAGCTTTCGCCCGCGTCCCGGCTGGCGAAGACCGAGCCGGAATTGGTGCCGAAATAAACGCCCGCAGGGTCGCCCCGGTCGGTCGCCATCGCTTGGCGAAGCACCGTGAAAAAGCAGTTCTCGACCGGCAGTCCCGCCTGTTTCGCAACCCAGGTCTCGCCGCCATCGTCCGATTTCCACACCGCCGCCGAGCCACCGGGCGGGAAGCGGCCGAAATCGCTCGTCAGCGGGATCACCCAGAGCGTTGCGGGGTCATCAGGATGCACGGCGATGGGAAAGCCGAAATTCGTGGGCAACCCCTCGGTGATCTCCTGCCAGCTTCGCCCGCCATCGGGGCTGGTCCACACACCCTCGTGGTTCTGCTGATACAGCCGGTCGCCATCGCCCCCGGCGCGCATGATGTTGTGCACGCAAAACCCCACGTCCGGCCCCGGCTCGTGCCTTGTGCCGTCGGCGTGAACATGGGCGGCCCCCGCGCCGGTGTTCGAGCGCCGGTTGCGCCGCTCCCAACTCGCCCCGCCATCCTCGGTGGCAAACACCCCGGCGGCAGAGATGCCGACCCACATCTTTTTCGCATCATCCGGATGGGGCACGATGGAATGCAGCACCAGCCCGGCGCCGCCCGCCTGCCAGTCCTCCTTGGTCGGGTCTTTGGTCAGCCCCTCGACCACCCCGAAGCTCTCGCCCCCGTCCGTCGAGGCCAGCAGATAGGCGGGCTTGGCCCCGGCATAAAGCGTGCCGTGGGCATGGTTGAGCGACCAGATCGTGTTGATCTGTCCCTTGTAGGGGGCATCCGGGCTGGGCTCGGCCCCGATCATCGCGGCGAAATCCGGGTCATTGCGCAGAAAGTCGTCGAACGAGCCGTTGGCCAGCAGGCACAGATCCCAGCTTTCGCCGCCATCGGCAGACCGCCAGACCCCGGCACCGTTGAATTCGCCGCCGCCCGCCGCCCAGATCATGCCGCTGTCGCCATCGCCGATCACGTGATTGATCGGCCAGCCCTCGCAGAACGGCCCGCGCAGCCGCCAGCCCTGCCGCGCCCCGTCGCCCTCGATCACGAACGCTCCCTTGGTGGTGCCGACCAGCACCGTCACGCCCTTGTCCATCGCACCTCCTCCCGTTGCGCATTGCGCCAGATTATCACGGTCCCCTGCGCCCTCCTATTGCCAACCCCGTGAACGGCATTGCATTGCCCTTGTCCCCCGACCTGCGCTAGACCTCACCGGCAATCCGAGGAGACAGACATGCCCCATTACCGCTCGCGCAGATCGACCCACGGCCGCAACATGGCCGGAGCCCGTGGCCTCTGGCGTGCCACCGGCATGACCGAAAGCGATTTCGGCAAGCCGATCATCGCCGTGGTGAACAGCTTCACCCAGTTCGTGCCGGGCCATGTCCACCTCAAGGATCTCGGCCAGCTCGTCGCGCGCGAGATCGAGGCCGCCGGCGGCGTCGCCAAGGAATTCAACACCATCGCGGTCGATGACGGCATCGCGATGGGCCATGACGGCATGCTCTATTCGCTGCCTTCGCGCGAGGTCATCGCCGACAGCGTCGAATATATGGTCAACGGCCACGCCGCCGACGCGATGGTCTGCATCTCGAATTGCGACAAGATCACGCCGGGCATGATGATGGCGGCGATGCGCCTGAATATCCCGGTGGTGTTCGTGTCGGGCGGGCCGATGGAGGCGGGCAAGGTCACGATCAATGACATCGAGCAATCGCTCGACCTGGTCGACGCGATGGTCGCCGCCGCCGACGACAGCTATTCCGACGAGGATGTCGCCGCGATCGAGGCCGCCGCCTGTCCGACCTGTGGCTCGTGTTCGGGCATGTTCACCGCCAACTCGATGAACTGCCTGGCCGAGGCGCTGGGGCTGGCGCTGCCCGGCAACGGCTCGATGCTGGCGACCCACGCCGACCGCGAGCGGCTGTTCAAGCAGGCCGGCCGGCGCATCGTCGAGATCACCAAGGCGCATTACGAGGACGAAAAGCCCGGGATGCTGCCGCGCGAGATCGCGAGCTTCCAGGCCTTCGAGAACGCCATGTCGCTCGACATCGCGATGGGCGGATCGACCAACACGGTGCTGCACCTCCTGGCCATCGCCCATGAGGGAAAAGTGAACTTCACCATGGACGATATCGACCGGCTCAGCCGCAAGGTGCCGGTTCTGTGCAAGGTCGCGCCCGCCAAGGACGACGTGCACATGGAGGATGTCCACCGCGCCGGCGGCATCATGGCGATCCTGGGCGAGATGATGCGCGCCGGGCTGATCCACCCCGACGTGCCGACGGTGCATTCCGAAACCATGGCCGCCGCCATCGCCAAGTGGGACGTGATGACGGCCAACGATCCCAAGGTCGAGGAATTCTACCGCGCCGCGCCCGGCGGCGTGCGCACCACTCAGGCGTTTTCGACCGAGAACCGCTACAAGGAGCTTGACCGCGACCGCAAGACCGGCGTGATCCGGTCCGCCGACCATGCCTATTCGCAGGACGGTGGGCTGGCGGTTCTGTTCGGCAACATCGCCGAGCTTGGCTGCATCGTGAAAACCGCGGGCGTCGACGACTCGATCCTGACCTTCTCGGGCCCGGCGCGGGTGTTCGAAAGCCAGGACAGCGCGGTGAACGGCATCCTGACCGGCAAGGTCTCGGCGGGCGAGGTGGTGGTGATCCGCTACGAAGGCCCGCAGGGCGGGCCGGGGATGCAGGAAATGCTCTATCCCACCTCCTACCTGAAATCCAAGGGGCTGGGGGCGGCCTGCGCGCTGCTGACCGACGGGCGGTTCTCGGGCGGCACCTCGGGGCTTTCCATCGGCCACGTCTCGCCCGAAGCCGCCGAGGGCGGGCCGATCGGGCTGGTCGAGACCGGCGACATCATCGAGATCGACATCCCGGGCCGCTCGATCAACCTCGCCGTCGACCAGGCCACGTTGGACAAGCGCCGCGCCGCCAAGGGCCCGCTGCCCTGGCTCCCGGCCGAAAAGCGCAGCCGCGAGGTGTCGACCGCGCTGAAGGCCTACGCGCTGCTCGCCTCTTCCGCCTCGAAGGGCGCGGTCAGGATGCTGCCGGGACAGGACTGACCGTTTCATCCCGGTCCGAATGCTCGGATCACGGCCGCGCCCCCGGGCGCGGCCGCTTTTCCTGCACCGGCCTCGCCACGCCCGCCGCGCGGCGCCCCCAATGCGGCATTTCTTCCGCGAGCCTTGCCCCGACCCGCCACCGGCGTTATCTGACCCCCACGCAAGCTGAGGAAGCGCACCATGGCCGAGCCGGGCGACCCCGAAAACCAGGAGCGACCGAAGTCGCGCGAGATCGGTGCGCTGAAAGGGCTGTGGCCGTTCCTGCGCCCCTACAAGCCGATCCTCGCCGCCGCCATCCTCGCCCTGATGCTGACCGCGGGCGTGTCGCTGGTGCTGCCGCTGGCGGTGCGCCGCGTGGTCGACGGGTTCGAGAACTCCGCCGACGCGCTGCTCGACAGCTATTTCCTTGCCGCCCTCGCCGTTGCGGTCCTGCTCGCGCTGGGCACCGGGCTGCGCTACTACCTCGTCACCCGGCTGGGCGAGCGCGTGGTGGCCGACATCCGCGAGGCGGTTTTTGCCCGCGTGATCGGCATGAGCCCGGCGTTCTATGAAAAGATCATGACCGGCGAGGTGCTCAGCCGGATCACCACCGACACCACGCTGATCCTGTCGGTGATCGGCTCGTCGGTCTCGGTGGCGCTCAGAAACGTGCTGATCTTCGCGGGCGGGCTGGCGATGATGCTGCTGACCTCGCCCAAGCTGACCGGGCTGGTGCTTCTGCTGGTGCCCGCCGTGGTGGTGCCGATCATCGTGCTTGGGCGGCGGATGCGGGTCTTGTCGCGCGAGAACCAGGACTGGATCGCGCGTTCGTCCGGCAATGCCTCCGAGGCGCTCCTGTCGGTGCAGACGGTGCAGGCGTTCAGCCACGAGGAACCCTCGCGCCAGAGCTTCCACGAGGTGACCGAGCAAAGCTACATCTCAGCGAAAAAACGCATCGGCACCCGCGCGGTGCTGACGATGATCGTGATCACGCTGATCTTCTCGGGCGTGGTCGGGGTCTTGTGGATCGGCGCGCGCGACGTGCGGGCCGACGCGATGAGCGTGGGTGCGCTGGTGCAGTTCCTGATCTATGCCATCATGGTCGCGGGCGCGGTCGGGGCGCTCAGCGAAATCTGGTCGGAACTGCAACGCGCCGCCGGCGCGACCGAACGGCTGGTCGAGCTTCTGACCGCCGAAGATGACGTCAACGATCCGGCCCGGCCCCGCGCGCTGCCTGAACGCATCAGGGGCGAGATCACTTTTGACGATGTCAGTTTCCGCTATCCGGCGCGGCCCGAGCACTTGGCGCTCGATCACGTCACGCTCAACGTCAGACCCGGCGAGACGGTGGCGCTGGTCGGACCCTCGGGCGCGGGCAAGTCGACCATCATCCAGCTCTTGCAGCGGTTCTTCGACCCCGACGAGGGCGCGGTCAAGATCGACGGCATCGACCTGCGCGAACTTGAGCGCACCGCGTTCCGCCGCCAGATCGCTCTGGTGCCGCAGGATGCCGTGATCTTCGCCACCACGGCGCGCGAAAACATCCGCTTCGGCAGGCTCGACGCCACCGATGCCGAGGTCGAGGCCGCCGCCAGGGCCGCCGCCGCGCATGAGTTCCTGTCGAAATTGCCCGAGGGCTATGACAGCTATGTCGGCGAGCGTGGCGTGATGCTGTCGGGTGGGCAGAAACAGCGCATCGCCATCGCCCGCGCGATCCTGCGCGACGCGCCGATCCTGCTTCTGGACGAGGCCACCTCGGCGCTGGATGCCGAGAGCGAGCGGCTGGTGCAGGAGGCGGTCGAGAAGATGGCCCGGGGTCGCACCACGCTGATCATCGCGCACCGGCTGGCGACCGTGAAGAAGGCCGACCGCATCGTGGTGTTCGACGAGGGCCGCATCGTGGCCCAGGGCAGCCATGACGAGCTGGTCAGCGAGGACGGGCTTTATGCCCGGCTGGCGCGGCTTCAGTTTACCGAAGGCCTCGCGGCCGAGTAGCCGCCCCGGTGGCCACGTCAGGCTTGCAGCCTTGGGCGAAACCCATCACTCTCGGCCCGAGGCGGCAGACGGGAGGACGGAACATTGGCACGTTACAGCTATGACTCGATAGAAGACCGGCATCAGGTCGAGGCGGAAAAGCCCTGGGACGCGCGCAAGCTGCCCGCCACGGTCTACGAGATGCTGAAGAACAGCGCCGAGACCAACGGGTCCGGGCGCGCGGTGTCGTTCCAGATCCTGTCCGGCCCCGAGGACAAGGCCGAAACCCTGACGTGGAAGCAGTTTCACGACAAGAGCGTGCAGACCGCCAACCTGTTTCGCTCGCTCGGGATCGGCGAGAAGGACGTGGTCGCCTATATCCTGCCCAACGCGAACGAGACCCTTTTCGCGCTGGTCGGCGGCATGATCGCGGGCATCGTCAACCCGATCAACCCGCTGATGGAGCCCGAACAGATCGCCGCGATCCTGCGCGAGACCGGCGCCAAGGTGGTGGTCACGCTCAAGGGTTTCCCGAAAACCGATGTCGCCCAGAAGGCGCATGAGGCGGTGGCGCTGGCGCCCAATGTCCAGCACGTGTTCGAGGTCGACCTCAACCGCTATCTGACGTTTCCGAAAAACCTGATCGTGCCGCTGATCCGGCCCCGCGTGAAACCGACCCACGGCAAGCCGGTCAAGGATTTCAACGCCGCGGTGGCGCGCCAGAACACCACGCTGGACTTCGCCGATAGCGGCAAGGACCGGGTGGCGGCCTATTTCCACACCGGCGGCACCACCGGGATGCCCAAGGTGGCGCAGCACAGCTTTGCCGGCATCGTCTACAACGGCTGGCTGGGGTCGAACCTGCTGTTCGACAGCGACGATACCATCATCTGCCCGCTGCCGCTGTTTCACGTCTTTGCCGTGCACGTGGTGTTCATGGCGGTGCTGAATGCCGGCGCGCACGTGGTGTTCCCGACGCCCGCCGGCTATCGCGGCGACGGGGTGTTCGACAACTTCTGGAAGCTGGTCGAGCGTTGGAATGTCTCCTTCGTCATCACCGTGCCGACCGCGATCGCGGCGCTGATGCAGCGCAAGGTGAATGCCGATGTCTCGTCGCTCAAGATCGCGTTTTCCGGCTCGGCGCCGCTGCCGGTCGAACTGTTCAATCGTTTCGAGAAGGCCACCGGCGTCACCGTGGTCGAGGGCTACGGGCTGACCGAGGCGACCTGCCTCGTGTCCTGCAACCCGATTGGCGAGGGCAACAAGAAGATCGGCTCGGTCGGGGTGCCGTTCCCCTATACCGAGGTCAGGATCTTGCAATGTGACGGCGACGGCAATGTGCTCAAGGAATGCGGCACCGACGAGGTCGGCGAGATCTGCGTCTCCAACCCCGGTGTGCTGGTCGGCCGGACCTATACCGAAGAGGCCAAGAACCACGGACTGTTCGCCGCCGAACGCTTCCTGCGCACCGGCGATCTGGGCCGGATCGACGAGGATGGCTATCTCTGGATCACCGGCCGCGCCAAGGATCTGATCATCCGCGGCGGCCACAACATCGACCCCGCCGAGATCGAAGAGGCGCTGGCCGGCCACGAGGCGGTGGCCGTCGTCGGCGCGATCGGCCAGCCCGACGCCTTCGCCGGCGAAATCCCCTGCGCCTATGTCGAACTGGTGGACGGGGCGGAGACCACGGTCGAAGAACTGCTGGCCTTTGCCCGCAAGACCATCGCCGAGCGCGCCGCCTATCCGAAACATATCGAGATCGTCGATGAACTGCCCAAGACCGCCGTGGGCAAGGTGTTCAAACCCGAGTTGCGCAAGCTGGCGATCACCCGGGTCTACAACGCAGCCCTGGCCAAGGACGGCCTCAACGCCGAGGTGGTCGACGTGGTCGAGAGCAAACGCACCGGCCTGACGGCGCGTGTGCGTGCCACCGGCGAGGTCGATCGCGACCGGGTCGCGCATGTTCTCGGCGAGTTCACGCGGCCTTTCGAATGGGTCGATTGAAAGATTGAATTTGATTTGGGCCACGCATCAGATGCAGGATACGTAATATGACCCACCGGGCGGGCCGCGTTCCCGCCGCGTGGACCATTGATGAACGTAGCAGGCAATAGGTGACAAGATGCGCGCTGTTCCCGAAGTTCTGACTGATGTTCGGCTTGCGACCGGCGAGGTGTTCTCTGTCGACGGACACGGCTATCTGACCGATCCCGAGCTATGGACCGAAAGCTTTGCCGAATACACCGCCGCGAACGAAGGCATCGAGCTTACGCCGCGCCATTGGGAGCTGATCCGCTGGGTTCGCGAGGAAGAGGCGGACCACGGCGTGATGCCTGATGCGCGTTTCGCGATGAAATTCCTGGGCGGCGACAAGGGCAAGCAGGCCGGGCGCGAGGAATTGTTCACGCTGTTTCCCTATGGCTATGTCCGGCAGGTGACCAAGATCGCCGGAATGCGCCAACCGCGCGCCTGGTCGACCGGGTAAGCGGCGCGCAGGCTCACAGCCATTCTGGGGGTAAACCCCCGGCCCGAAGGCCGGGGGCAGGGCCGGTCAGTGCATCTTTTCGGCAAGGTTGATCGACACGCACTGATTGTCGACGCCGTCGATGTTCATCACCCGCCCGGCGGCCTCGGCATCGAGCCCGCGTCGACGCGCCCAGCGCGGCCAGTTGGCCGGTATCAGCCCCAGAACCCGCGACGCGCCAAGCTGGCGGGCGGATTTGGTCATCTCGCTGATCAGGTGCAGGTGCACCACTCGGCGCAGCTTTTGCGGCGTGTCGTGGGCCACGAACACGCGCGAGCTTTCCCAGATGTTCTCGGCCACCGGCGCCTCTTCGAACAGCAGGTCCGACGGGATCGAGTCGAGCAGCCCCCGCTGGGCGTCGCGGATCATGTAGGAATAGATCCCGACCCGCGCCGTGGTGGGCGTCAGCCGGATGCCGGCATAGACCTGCCCCATCTGGTGCACCGCCACCCAGCGGCTGGCCGGGGTGTCGTATTGATCGAACTCCATTCCCATGGCTTCGGGCAGGTCCCAGTTGTTCTTGACGATGAAGGACTGGCGGCGCGCGCGAAGCAGATTCGCGAAAAGCTCGCCATGGTTGTGGATGTTGGCGAAAGAGAGTGTCGTGGTTTGCATGGTATTCTCCAAGTCAGGGTTGAACAGCAGCTATCCGCCCGACCCATGCGTCAAGCCGCGCCTGCAACAGGTGGTCCCGGCCCTCGTTCAGAGCAACCGGTAGTCCTTTGCGCGCTGGATGGCTTCGGCGGAGGTTCGGGCGAATAGCTTGCGGCGCGCCGCGGCCAGCCGCGCCTTGAGCGCGCTCTCGGATATCCCGAGGCGCGCGGCGCCGGCCGCATAGCGCTCTCCCGACGCGACCACCTTCAACGCCTCGATCTCGGCGTCGGTCATGTGGTCGGGGGGCTTGGACTCATTGTGCAGTTTGAGGACCACGCCGGAAATCTCTGCGATTTCCTGATCGGTGAACTCACGGTCGGACCGTGCCAGGCTTGCGATGGTGCGCGAGGTCATCGGCCCGCACGAGACGCAGACGCCGAAAACCAGGCCGTATTCGCGCGCTTCGGCCATGATCCCGAACGGATCGGGCAGGTCGATCTCGCTCCAGCGGGTCGGACCGGTGCGCGAAATTCCCCAGGCAACGATCGGGTCTCGAAGGGCATAGGCATTCCGGGTGTAATGATCGCTCCAGACCGGATCGTAGGTTTGGAACATCATCAGCGGGGCCGCGAAACGGATATGAAGCGCCAGGAAATAGCCGGATGGCGCCTGTCCATCCAACTCTACCAGCAACGAGTCTATGATCTGATTCCGCCCCATGATCCGAAGGTATGAACGCCCCTAGTCCGCTTACAACCCATAATTGCCGACACTTCGGAAATAATATCCCTGCACGGGATTTCTTTTGTGTCGATCGCGCAACAATCCTATCATAACGGGAATCAGGCACAGCAAAAAAAGGGGGATGCCGCAGCGTCCCCCTTTTTCGTCATCGCGGGTGTGCCTCAGTTGCCGGCCAGCAGGCTCGCGTTGCCGCCGGCGGCGGTGGTGTCGACGCAGAGGTGACGCTCGGCCAGCACATGCGCCGGATCGGGCACATCGGTGATCAGCGGCAGGATCGGCCCATCGCGTTCCGTCAGCGCCCTGGCCAGCGCCCGGGCGGTGTCGGCATCGCCCCACCAGACGACCGCACCGAAATCCGGCAGCGTGGCCAGCGCGGCAGGGTCGAGCCCGCCCGCCACCGCCAGCGCCCGCCCGCCGAATGCCTCGACCGCCGAAACCTGCGCCTCGGCCGCCGCATCGCCGGGGCCGAGACACAGCACTGGCGCGCGGGGCAGGGTGGACAGCCGGTTCAACTCGCCGGTCGGACCAGGCAAAAGCCGCGTCACCGGCATGGCGGGCATGGCGTCGAGGTCGCGCAGCGCCGTGGCGATCTGGCCGGGGTCGGCCTCGCCCTCGGGCGCAGCGTCCTGCACCTGTGCGGGACGCCGCGTGAACCGCGCCAGGTAGTGCGGCCCGCCCGCCTTCGGCCCGGTGCCCGACAGCCCCTCTCCGCCGAACGGTTGCGAGCCGACGATGGCCCCGATCTGGTTGCGGTTGGCATAGATGTTGCCCGCATGAACCGCGTCTGCGATCTTTTGCACCCGGTCGTCGATCCGCGTGTGCAGCCCGAAGGTCAGCCCGTAGCCGGTGGCGTTCACATCGGCCACGACCCGGTCGAGATCGCGCGCCTTGAAGGTCGCCAGATGCAGCACCGGCCCGAACACCTCGCGCTCCAGATCGGCGATGCCGCCGACCGCTATCAGCGCGGGCGCCACGAAGGTGCCGGTTTGGGGAACGGTCAGGCGGTGGATCAACCGCCCGTCCGCTTCGGCGGCATCGACATAGGCCGTGATCTCGTCACGCGCCTGGGCGGTGATCACCGGGCCGACATCGGTCGACAGGTGCCACGGATCGCCCAGCGCCAATTCGTCCATCGCGCCGATCAGCATCTCGCGGATGGTGTCCGCGATATCCTCCTGCACATAGAGACAGCGCAGCGCCGAGCAGCGTTGCCCGGCCGATTGGAACGACGAGGCGACGATATCGCGGATCGCCTGTTCCGGCAGCGCGGTGGAATCCACGATCATCGCGTTCAGCCCGCCGGTCTCGGCGATCAAGGGCGTGCCGGGGGCGAGGTTGTCGGCCATCGCGCGCTGGATATGGCGCGCGGTCGCGGTCGAGCCGGTGAAGGCGACGCCCGAGATACGCGCGTCCGAGGTCAGCGCCGCCCCCACGACGCGGCCAGGACCGGGCAGGAGTTGCAGGGCCGTGCGTGGCACGCCCGCCTGGTGCATCAGCCGGACGCCCCAGGCGGCGATGGCAGGCGTTGTTTCGGCGGGTTTCGCCAGCACGCCGTTGCCCGCCGCCAGCGCCGCCGCGATCTGGCCCGAGAAAATCGCCAGCGGAAAGTTCCAGGGCGAGATGCAGGTGAAGATGCCGCGCGGACCGTCAACCAGTTCGCCGGCCCGCGCCGCGTAGTAGCGCAGGAAATCCACCGCCTCGCGCAACTCCGCCACCGCGTCGGGCAGGGTCTTGCCCGCCTCGGTCGCGATCAGCGCAAACAGGCTGCCGAAATTCTCCTCGTAGAGGTCGGCGGCGCGGTTCAGGATCTTCGCACGTTCCCCGACAACCGCCGCCCAGGGCCGGGCAGCGGCAAGCGCGGTTTCCACGTCCGCCTGGCTGGCCAGCACCACCTTGCCGATCTCGTCCCCGGTGGCGGGGTTTCGCGCGGTCTCGACCTCGCCCCCCGATGCCTCACCCGCGATGATCGGGGCGACGCGCCAGGGCTCGGGCCTGGTGCGCGCGACCTCGATCCGGGCCAGTTCGGTTACGTCGAACAGGTCGAACCCCACGGAATTGGGCCGCTCGGGCAAAAACAGCTCCGGCCCGGTGGCGAGCGTCGGCTCGAACCGGCCGGGGGCCTCGGCCAGCGTTTTGAACGGGCAGGCCGCGACCTCTTCGGGCGGCACATCCTCGTCGACGATCTGGTTCACGAAGGACGAATTCGCCCCGTTCTCGAGCAGCCGCCGCACCAGGTAGGCCAGCAGATCGCGGTGCGCCCCGACCGGGGCGTAGATGCGGCAGCGGGTGCCGTGTTCGCGGTGCACGATGTCATGCAGCGCCTCGCCCATGCCGTGCAGGCGCTGGAATTCATAGGCCGATTTCGGCAAATCCCCGGCCATGTCCAGAACGGCGGCAACGGTATGGGCGTTGTGGGTGGCGAACTGCGGATAGATCCGGTCGGTCATGCCCAGGAGCTTGCGGGTATGGGCGAGGTAGCTGACATCCGTCGCCGCCTTGCGGGTGAAGACCGGGAAATCCGCCAGCCCCTCGACCTGGGCGTGCTTGATCTCGGTGTCCCAGTAGGCGCCCTTGACCAGCCGCACCATGATCCGCCGGTCAAGCCGCGTGGCCAGTGCGTGAAGCCCGTCGATCACGTCGCCTGCGCGCCGTCCGTAGGCCTGCACCACCACGCCGAACCCGTCCCATCCGGCAAGCTCGGGGTCGGCCAGCACCGCCTCGATCACCGCCATCGACAGGCCCAGCCGGTCGGCTTCCTCGGCGTCGATGTTGAGGCCCATGCCCGCCTGGGCCGCCTGCCGCGCCAGATCCGCCAGAACCGGCACAAGCTCGGCCATCACCCGGTCGGTCTTGGCCACCTCGTAGCGCGGATGCAGCGCCGACAGCTTGACCGAGATGCCGGGGTTCGATGCGATCTCGTCCGAGGTGCAGGCCTTGGCGATCGCCGCGATGGCGCCCGCGTAGGCGCGGGCATAGCGCGCCGCGTCCGCCGCCGTCATCGCGGCTTCGCCCAGCATGTCGTAGGAATAGGTGAAGCCCTTGGCCTCTTGGCCCTCGGCGCGCTTCATCGCCGCCGAAATGTCCTGTCCCAGCACGAATTGCCGCCCCATCTCGCGCATCGCGCGGCCCACGGCGGTGCGGATCACCGGCTCGCCCATGCGCCGGACCATGCCGCGCAGCGTGCCCGCGATGCCTGGTTCGCCCTCGTCCAGCACCTTGCCGGTCAGAAGCAGCCCCCAGGTCGAGGCATTGACCAGCGGCGACGACGATTGGCCGATGTGTTTCGACCAGTCCGAGGCGGCGATCTTGTCCTCGATCAGCGCGTCGATTGTCACCGCGTCCGGCACCCTCAGCAGCGCTTCGGCCAGGCACATCAGCGCCACGCCCTCATCCGTCGACAGGCCATACTCGGCCAGGAACACGTCCATCAGGCCGGGGCGGGCGTCCGTGCGGATGCGCGTCACCAGCCCGACGGCGCGCGCGACGATCCTTTCGCGCGCGGCGGGCGACAGGTCGGCCAGCGCCTCCAACTCGGCCAAAAGCGCCGCCTCGTCACGCCGCTTGCCGGCATCCCATTTCGGATCGAGATCAATCATTGCACCGCTCCCGCTGTCATTCCGGCCCAGAATATGCGATTCAGATCGTGCCGAATGGCTGATTTTCGGGAAACCACGGGATAAAGGACCAAATGAGACCCACCATAGAGGAAAAAGGATGAGCGACGCGACCGTTCCCAGCCTCGACCGGATCGACCGGGCCATCCTGAACGAACTGGCCACCAATGCGCGCATCTCGATGGTCGATCTCGGCCGCAAGGTCGGGCTGTCGAAAACCCCGGTTGCGGCCCGTGTCCGGCGGCTTGAGGCCGAGGGCGTGATCCTCGGCTACCGCGCCGAATTGTCGGCCCGGCGGCTCGGCCTCGACCATGTCGCCTATCTCGAAGTGCGGCTGGCCGACACCCGCGAAGCCGCGCTCACGGCTTTCAACGCCGCGATCCGCAAGGTGCCGGAGGTCGAGGAATGCCACATGATCGCCGGCGGTTTCGACTATCTCGTCAAGGTGCGCACCCGCGATATCGGCGACTATCGCCGGGTTCTGGGCGAGAGCATTTCGCGCCTGCCACACGTCGCCGCGACCTCGACCTTCGTGTCGATGCAAAGCGTGCGCGACCGGGGCGTCAGCCAGTTCTGAGGGCCCTGTATGCCGGGGCAGAAAACACCCTGGGGCGGCTGGCTTGCGCGGCGTTGCCGGGATATGATGTGATTTCGGAAAACCGGTGCCGGATGTCATGCAAACCGTCCAGTTCACAGACGAGATCGTCGCGGTCGCCCGCGAATCGCTGCTGTTTTCCAGCGCGCCGAAAGAGGTGTCCGATCTTCTGCTGCGCCGGGCGGTCCTGACCTCGCATCCGCACGGCACCACGATCTTTGCCCAGGACGATCCCGCCGACGCGATCTTCGTGGTGATCGAGGGCTGGGTAAAGCTCTACCGCATCGCACAAAGCGGCACCGAGGCGGTGGTCGGCGTCTTTACCAAGCGCCACTCCTTCGGCGAGGCGGCGGCGCTGCGCGGCGGGCGCTATCCGGTCTATGCCGAGACGGTGACCGACACGATGCTGCTGCGTATCGACGCGCGCGACCTGCTCGACCTGCTGCGCTCGCAGCCCGAAGTATCGATCGCCATGCTGACGGCGACCTTCGCCCACCTGCATGGGCTGATCGCGCAGATCGAACAATTGAAGGCCCGCACCGCGCCGCAGCGGGTGGCGGAGTTTCTGCTCGACCTGACCAAGTGCAAGGTGGGGCCGTGCTCGGTGATGCTGCCCTATGACAAGGTGCTGATCGCGGGGCGGTTGGGGATGAAACCCGAAAGCCTCAGCCGCGCGTTCTCGCGGCTGCGCGAACATGGCGTCAGGATCAAACGCAATTCCGCCGATATCCGCGACGTGGAGGCGCTGCGCGCCTATGCCGACGACAGCGGCTCGCGCACGATCTGGCCTCAGGGCTGATCGTCGTCGCCCTCGCCTGATCCCCAGAACGCCGGCCACAGGCTGGCGGTGAACGCCGTGAAGGCCCCGATCCACAGCGCGCCGGCGGCCAGCGAGGCCGGGAAATAGGCGCTCCCGCCGACCTCCGAGGCGATCCAGCGCATCAGGGCCGCGAGCGGCAGCGCGACATGGGCAAGCGCAATCGCCCCGGGCGCGACCAGGGGCATGCCGCTGTGACCCAGCGTTGCACGTGACATCACCGCAAGGGTCATGCCGCCGATTCCGCCGATGCCGAGAACGTGCAGCCCGGCGACCTCCGACAACCCGGTGAAGCGCGACAGCCCGGTCAGGATCAGCCCCAGCGCCAGCATCGCGACCGACAGGTGCAGGCTGGCGAGAATCGGGCGTGTCGCCGCGAATCGCCATCCCCAGCGGCTCTGGCGGACCAGTTGCGCGACCCCTGCGGCGATCATCAGCGCCGCCGTGCCCCCGCTGTCGGGCGCAGCCAGCGCCGCCACCGGCAGCAGGGCGGCAAAGCCGATCATCACCGGCCCGGCGCGCGCCCAGTCGCGCGGGCGGGGCGCGCGGCTCGCCTCGCGCATCATCGCGTTGCGGGTAAACGCCGGTGTCACCCGCCCGATCACCAGGATCATCCCCGCCAGCGCCATCATCCCGCCGCGCAGCCCGATGATCTCGCCGTTGTCCCAAAGCCCGGCCCAGCCCAGGTGGGTGGCCAAATTCGCCAGCCAGAACAGCGCCAGAAGCACTGGGAAAACAACGTTTTTCGCCTTGGGCCGATGCCACAGCATCGCCGCGACCACCGCCAGCACCACCGGCACATGCGCGAGGTCCAGCACGGCGACAAGCCAGCCGGGCAGGGCGCCCGACATCCACACAGCCAGCCGCCCCGCCAGCCACAGCGCCGCCGCCAGGACGATGACCGCCCGACCCACCGGCGGGCGCCCGGTCCAGCTTGGCACGGCGGTGAACAGAAACCCGGTCAGCGCCGCCGCGCCGTAGCCGAACACCAGTTCATGTGCGTGCCACAGATGCGGCGCCATCGCGAAGGGCAGGCCGGTCATCATGCCGCCGGTGGCATGGACGCCCAGGTAGAACTCCCACACCAGCACGACCGCAACCGCCGACAGCCCGGCGGCCAGAAAAAAGACGCGATACCCCTCGGAAAACAGGCGTGACAGCATGTTCGTTCTCTCCTGCCCGACACGGAATTACGCGATTCCAACCGCTTCCGGTGCCTGCGGTCATGCCCCTGCGACGCAATGACCGACTTGATAAAAGTCAAGGATACCCCCTGACCCGAAATGGGATTGTCCGTCCAGTTTCCAACCAAGGAGAGACTCATGGGACAAAACTTTACGCTTGCCAAGACCGCGCTGGTCGGGGCCGCTGCGGGGCTATTCCTCGCCGCCGCGCCGGCCTTTGCGCAAGGTGAGGGTCACGACGTGACCCTTGGCGAGCTGAACCTCGAAATCGAAGGCCGCTCCGCCGAAGACGTGGTGATGACCGCAGAAGAATTCGAGCAAGCCCGCGAAATCTATTTCGAGCGTTGCGCCGGCTGCCACGGCGTTCTGCGCGGTGGTGCCACCGGCAAGGCCCTGACCACGGACCTGACCCGCGATCTCGAATACGACTACCTGCACAGCTTCATCACCTACGGCTCGCCCGCGGGCATGCCGAACTGGGGAACCTCGGGCGAACTCACCGAAGAAGAGATCGACCTGATGGCCCGCTACCTGCTGCTCGATCCGCCGACTCCGCCCGAGTGGGGCATGCCGGAGATGCTGGACAGCTGGAAGGTCACGGTCGCGCCGGAAGATCGTCCGACCGAGAAGATGAACGATATCGACATCGAGAACCTGATGTCGGTCACGCTGCGCGACTCGGGCGAGATCGCCCTGATCGATGGCGGCACCTACGAAATCCAGGCCATCATCAAGACCGGCTATGCCGTGCACATCTCGCGGATCTCGGCCTCGGGCCGCTATCTGTTCGTGATCGGCCGCGACGCCCGCGTCAACATGATCGACCTCTGGATGGAAGAGCCCGCCAACGTCGCCGAAATCAAGATCGGCATCGAGGCGCGTTCGGTCGAGACCTCGAAATACGAGGGCTGGGAAGACAAGTACGCGATTGCCGGCGCCTACTGGCCGCCGCAATTCGTGATCATGGACGGTGAGACGCTGGAGCCGAAGAAGATCGTGTCGACCCGCGGCATGGTCTACGACGACCAGACCTACCACCCGGAACCGCGCGTCGCGGCCATCGTGGCCTCGCATTACCGGCCCGAGTTCATCGTCAACGTCAAGGAAACCGGCAAGATCATGCTGGTCGACTACACCGACCTGAAGAACCTCAAGACGGTGACGATCGACGCCGAACGCTTCCTGCATGACGGTGGTTTCGATGCATCGCTGCGCTACTTCCTCGTGGCGGCCAACGCCCGCGGCAAGATCGCGGTGATCGACACCAAGGAAGACAAGCTGATCGCGCTAGTCGAGACCGAGGGCAACACGCCCCACCCGGGCCGCGGTGCCAACTTCGTGCACCCCGATTTCGGCCCGGTCTGGGCGACCTCGCACCTTGGTGACGACACGATCTCGATGATCGGCACCGACCCGGAAGGCAACCCGGACAACGCGTGGAAGATGGTTCAGAACTTCACGGCTCTTGGCGGCGGCTCGCTGTTCATCAAGACCCACCCGAACTCGAACCACCTCTATGTCGACGCGCCGCTGAACCCGGACGCCGAGACCTCGGCCTCGATCGGTGTGTTCACCATCTCCGACATGAAGGCCGGTGAAGACCCCGAGTTCGTGACCCTGCCGATCGGCGAATGGGCGGGCATCGACGACGGTCAACCGCGTGTCGTGCACCCCGAGTTCAACAAGGAAGGCACCCAGGTCTGGTTCTCGGTCTGGAACGCCAAGGACAAGGTCAGTGCCATCGTGGTCGTGGACGACAAGACGCTGGAACTGGTTGAAGTGATCAAGGACGAACGCCTGATCACCCCGACCGGCAAGTTCAACGTCTACAACACCCAGAACGACATCTACTGATGTCTTGCTGAAGCGGCCGGGTGGGCTTGTCCCGCCCGGCCAACCTGACCGGCCACGGGTGATCCCCGTGGCCGGCTGCGTTTGCGGAGACCCGATGTGACACACCTTCTGCGCGTTCTGCTTCTGTCGATCCTGATCCCCTTCGCCCCGGCGCTGGCCGGGGATGGCGTGACCAGCGCCGATGGCCGTTTCGTCGCCACGCTGGACGACGATGGCGCCACGCTGGTGGTGGCCGATGCCACCAGTGGCGAGGTGCTGCACCGCCGCGCCCTCGACGCCCGCGATGGCTCGCCCCAGAGGGCCGTGGCGATGATCGCCGTGCCCGACCGCCAGAGCATCCTGATCGCCCTGGCGCCGAAGGCGGAGTTGTGGGAGGTGGCGCTGTTCGAAGAGGCCGGCCCCTTTCACCAGGGGTTCGTGCACAGCTATCTCACCGGGATGGAGGAAAGCCTCGCCTTCGAGGTCGGCCTGTTCGCGCGCCAGCGCATCTTCCTGTCCGAACCCGTGACCGCCCTGATGCTGCACCCCGACGACCGCCTCAGCGTGCTGGCCCGCCGCGCCGATGGCTCGACCGTGCGCATCCAGCTTGCCGTGCGCCGCGAAATCCAGACCTTTGCGCCCGGCGAGTGGCCCGTCGCCGACTGACCGCATTGCGCCCGACCAGGCGCCGCAGACCCTCACGACGCCGGTCACACCCGTGCCGGACGAGGCCAACGACCGCGCGGAAACCTCGCCTGAATGCGCGCCGGGTTCAGTGTCGTCATGTCGGGATGAAAACTGGTGCCGCAGGGGAGGATTGAACTCCCGACCTCACCCTTACCAAGGGTGCGCTCTACCACTGAGCTACTGCGGCCTGTGTGGGCGGCTGATTAGACGGAATCCGCCGGGGGCGCAAGCGCAATCTGGACGCCCAATCCGGGCTGGGGTAGAGAGGGCGACATGAGCCGCGACCCCGCCTCCGACAGCCCGAAAAAACCCGCCCCGCCGCCGCGCGATGCCGCGCGCGAGGACCGCCTCAAGGCGGCGCTCAAGGCCAACATGGCGCGGCGCAAGGGGCAGGTTAGGGCACGGGCCGCAAAGCCCGCTGACGCGGACGAGAAACACGAAGGCGAGTGAGGCGAGCATGGATTCGATCATGGTGACGGGCAATGGCCCGCTCAGGGGCGAAATCCCCATTGCCGGGGCCAAGAACGCCTGCCTCGCGCTGATGCCGGCGACGCTCCTGTCGGAGGAGCCGCTGACGCTGACCAACGCGCCGCGTCTGTCCGACATCAAGACCATGTCGACGCTCCTGGCCTCGCTCGGGGCCGAGGTGAGCAGCCTGCAGGACGGGCAGGTGCTGGCGCTGTCCAGCCACGATTTGACCTCGAGCCGCGCGGATTATGAAATCGTGCGCAAGATGCGTGCCTCCAACCTGGTGCTCGGCCCGCTGCTGGCGCGGTTCGGCCATGCCGAGGTGTCGCTGCCCGGCGGCTGCGCCATCGGCGCGCGGCCGATGGACCTGCACCAGGACGGGCTCGAGGCGCTGGGCGCCGAGATCGAGCTGCGCGACGGCTATCTGCACGCCAAGGCGCCGCGCGGGCTGAAAGGCGCAATGATCGCGCTGCGCTTTCCTTCGGTCGGGGCGACCGAGAACATCCTGATGGCCGCGACGCTGGCCAGGGGCACCACGGTGATCGACAACGCCGCGCGCGAGCCCGAGATCGTCGACCTCGCCCGTTGCCTGCGCGCGATGGGGGCGCAGATCGAGGGCGAGGGCACGAGCCGCATCGAGGTGCAGGGCGTCGACCGGCTGCACGGCGCGACCCACCCGGTGGTGACCGACCGGATCGAACTGGGCACCTACATGCTGGCCCCCGCCATCGCCGGCGGCGAGGTCGAATGTCTCGGCGGGCGGCGCGATCTGGTGGCGAGCTTCATCGACAAGCTGGAAGAGGCCGGGGTGAGCGTCGAGGAAACCCCGCGCGGTCTGAAGGTGTCGCGCACCAATGGCCGGCTCTCCGCCGTCGACGTGACCACCGCGCCCTATCCGGGCTTTCCCACCGACCTGCAGGCGCAGATGATGGCGATGCTGGCCACCGCCGACGGGGTCAGCGAATTGCACGAGACGATCTTCGAGAACCGTTTCATGCACGCGCCCGAACTGGTACGGATGGGGGCGGATATCGAGGTGCACGGCGGCACCGCCCGCGTCACCGGGGTCGAACGGCTGAAAGGCGCGCCGGTGATGGCCACCGACCTGCGCGCATCGGTCAGCTTGATCCTTGCGGGGCTGGCGGCCGAAGGTGAAACCGTTGTCAGCCGGGTCTATCACCTCGACCGGGGCTATGAACACGTGGTGCGCAAACTGTCGGGCGTTGGCGCAAAGATCGAACGGGTGAGGGCGCAATGACCGAAGATGCACGTTTCGAGGATGGCGGCGACAGGCCGCTCAAGCTGATCGCGATGGATGCCGAGGATCTCAGCGTCGTCTCGGCGCTGGCCCAGGACGCTGTGTTCCCGATCACCGAGATGCAATGGCGCCCGGCCCGCCGCCAGTTCGCCATCCTGCTGAACCGGTTCCGCTGGGAAGACGCCGAAACGGCAGCGCGCCGCAAGCGCCCGGTGGAACGCGTGCAATCGGTGCTGGCCGTGTCGGATGTGCTGAAAGTGCAAAGCCAGGGCGTCGATCGCGGCGACAAGGACGTGATATTATCGCTTTTGTCCATTTCGTTCGAGCCGGGTGAGGATGGCACCGGGCGCCTTGTGCTGACGCTGGCGGGCGACGGGGCCATCGCGCTCGAGGTCGAGACGCTGGAGGTCGCGCTTCAGGACGTGACCCGCCCCTATGTCGCGCCGTCCAGACAGGCCCCCCGGCATCCCGAATGAACGCGACCTGGCGCAATATCGTCGTCACCGCGCTTCTGGCCGCCTGCGCGGTGCTGGCGTTGCGCATCGCGCTGCCCTACCTCGAAACCGACCCGGACCGCATCCCGCCGCCCGGTGTCTCGGACTGACCCTCACCGACGTTCACGGAGGCCCCGATGCCCCAGTTCCTTGCCACCACGGATGCAGGCTTCGAGGCCGCCTTCGCCGCGCTTCTCGGCATGAAACGCGAGGACAGCCCCGAGGTTGACGACATCGTGGCCGAGATCATCGCCGATGTGCGCGTGCGCGGCGATGCGGCGCTGATCGAGCTGACCGCGAAATTCGACCGGCTCGATCTGACGCCGCAGACCCTCGCCTTCACCCCGGACGAGATCGAGGCCGAATGCGCCCGCGTGCCCGCCGCCGAACGCGACGCGCTGGAACTGGCCGCCGAGCGCATCCGCGCCTATCACGTCCGCCAGATGCCCGAGGACGAGCTTTGGACCGATCCCGATGGCGCCACCCTAGGCTGGCGCTGGACGCCGGTGTCGGCCGCGGGGCTTTACGTGCCGGGCGGGTTGGCGTCCTACCCGTCAAGCGTCTTGATGAACGCGGTGCCGGCCAAGGTCGCGGGCGTCGGGCGGCTGGCGGTGACGGTGCCGACGCCGGATGGCGTGGTAAACCCTTTGGTGCTCTTGGCCGCAAGGATCGCCGGGGTCGATGAGGTCTACCGCATCGGCGGCGCGCAGGCGATTGCCGCGCTCGCCTACGGCACCGAGACCATCGCGCCGGTCGACAAGATCACCGGCCCGGGCAACGCCTTCGTCGCCGCCGCCAAGCGCCGGGTGTTCGGCAAGGTCGGCATCGACATGATCGCCGGGCCGTCCGAGATTCTGGTGATCGCGGACCGCGACAATGACCCCGATTTCCTCGCCCTCGACCTGATGAGCCAGGCCGAGCACGATGAAAGCGCCCAAGCCATCCTGATCACCGACGACGCCGCCTTCGGGCAGGCGGTGGCCGATGCGGTCGCCAAGCGCCTCGAAACGCTGGAGCGGCGCGCCATCGCGGGGGCAAGCTGGCGCGACTTCGGCGCCATCATCACGGTGCGCGACATGAACGAGGCGGCCGCGTTGGCCGACCGGATCGCCCCCGAGCACCTGGAAATCTGCACCGCCGACCCCGAGGCGCTGGCGGGCAGGATCAACCATGCCGGTGCCATCTTCCTCGGCGGCTTCACCCCCGAGGCGATCGGCGACTATGTCGGCGGCCCAAACCATGTCCTGCCTACCGCGCGCTCGGCACGGTTCTCGTCGGGCCTGTCTGTGCTCGATTTCCTCAAGCGGACCACCATCGCGAAGATGTCGCCCGAGGCGCTCAAGGCCATCGGCCCGGCGGCGGAGGTGCTGGCCAAATCCGAAAGCCTCGAGGCGCACGGGCTGTCGGTGCGCGCAAGGCTGGACCGGCTGAACGAGGGGTAGGGCAGGCCTCAGTTCCCCGCCCGCTGCATCATCATGTCATGAACCGCGGCCATGCCACGGTCGGCCATGTCCGACACCTCCGCGGCGTGAAGGTGCAGCGCCTCGACCAGTTCCGGGTCGTCGCTGGTCTGCACCACCACGATGCCTGCGTCAGTGATGTCGATCTCGGTCTCGATGCCGTCGGCCCGGACAAAGAAGATGTCGAGCGTCGGGCTCTGGATGAAGATCTGCGGATCGTCGCCGGTCTCGACCCGGCCGATCATGCCGACGACATGGCTGACCAACACCTCCATCACCGCCTCATCGGACGAGCGCGTGACGGTGCGGATGCCGTCGGGAAGATTTTCGACCTCGCGGGTGAGAGTCTCGAAGTGCCGAAACAGCGTGGCAAGCTCAGCACTTTCCTCGGGCGTTGCATTCAGCCCGCGCAGGCCCGGCATGATCACCTCGTCATGCCCGGTCCCGTCGGCGCCGTGATGCGCGCCGAACATGCCGCCGGGGCGCATCATCTGGGCCGTGGCGGCAGGCGCCAGCAGCGTCAGCGCGACGGCAAGGGCTGTCAGGTGTCGGGTCTTGGCGAACATGGCGGGGTCCTTTCGAGTGTCTCGGGCTTGATGTCAGAAAATCCCTCGGATGGATACGATCATGTTGATCCGGCGTCGCGGCTGGCTTGCGGCGGGATCAGGGTCGCCCTAGCTTCGGGCCGAAAGGGTCACCGCCGGGGTCGAGACATGTTGAAATCCTTTGGCCCCGACATCTGGCTTGCCGACGGGGCGACGGTCTCGGTCGCTGGCTTTCGCTACCCGACCCGCATGGCCGTGATCCGGCCGCCGGACGCAGGCCTGTTGATCTGGTCGCCGGTTGCGCTGACCGGCGCCTTGCGCGCCGAGGTCGATATGCTCGGCAAGGTCTGCCACATCGTCGCGCCCAATTCCCTGCATCACCTGTTCGTGCCGGACTGGGCCGCCGCCTGGCCCGACGCGCTGATCCATGCCGCGCCGGGGCTGCGGGGCAAGCGCCCGGATATCGCCTTTCATGCCGAGCTTGGCGACACACCCGATCCGGGCTGGGCGGGGGTGGTCGATCAGGTCGTCATTCCCGGCAACCGCATCACCACCGAGGTTCTGTTCTTTCACCGCCCCAGCGCGACGGTGCTTGTCACCGACCTGATCCAGCATTTCCCGAAGGGCTGGCACAAGGGCTGGCGGGCGGTCGTGGCGCGGCTCGACCTGATGGTCGCGCCGGAGCCTTCGGTGCCGCGCAAGTTCAGGCTGGCCTTCACCGATCGCCGCGCGGCGCGCGTCGCGGTCGCGCGCGTCCTTGACTGGCCCGCCGAACGGCTGGTGATGGCGCATGGCGCCCCGGTAGAGAGGGGCGGGGGTGAGGTTCTGGCCCGGGCGTTCGGCTGGCTGGGACGGTGAACGCCAACGAAAAGGGGCGCCGGAGCGCCCCTTCCCATCATCCTGTCGCCTTGTCTCAGGCCGCCTTGGCCTCGGCCCCGAAGCGGCCATAGAAGGTCTCGCCCTTCCCAGCCATGTCGCGCAGCAGGTCCGGCGTGGTGAAGCGGGCACCGAAGGTCTCGGTCAAGTAATCGCAAATTTCCACCGCCTTGCCTGCCCCGATCATGTCGAGCCACGAGAAGGGCCCGCCTGACCACGGCGCAAAGCCCCAGCCGAGGATCGCGCCGACATCGCCTTCGCGGATGTCGGTCAGCACGCCGTCCTCCAGCGCCCGCACCGCCTCCAGCACCTGCGCCATCATCAGCCGGAGCTGCACTTCTGTCAGGTCGGGCTGCTCCTCGCGCACGGGATATTTCTCCGCCAGACCGTCCCAATAGCCCAGGCGCTTGCCCTTGTCGTCGTAGTCGTAGAACCCCGCCTTGGCCTTGCGCCCCATCCGGCCCTGACCGGCCATCCAGAAGATCACCTCGTCCACCGCGTCGTCGGGGTAGGCATCGCCCATCGCCGCCTTGGTCGCCTTGGCGATCTTGACGCCGAGGTCGATCGAGGTCTCGTCGATCAGTTGCAGCGGCCCCACCGGAAAGCCCAGGAGTTTCGCCGCGTGATCGACCAGCGCCGGTGCGACCCCTTCACCGACCATGCGCACACCCTCGTTGATGTAGGGAATGATGCAGCGGTTGGCATAGAAGAAGCGCGCATCGTTCACCACGATGGGCGTCTTGCGGATCTGGCGCACGTAGTCGAGCGCCTTGGCCACGGCCCGGTCGCCGGTTTTCTTACCCTTGATGATCTCGACCAGCGCCATGCGTTCGACCGGCGAGAAGAAGTGGATGCCGATGAACTGCTCGGGACGTTTCGAGGCTTTCGCCAACTCGGTGATCGGCAGGGTCGAGGTGTTGGTGGCGAAGATGCAATCGTCGCCGATGACCTTCTCCACGGCCTCAGTCACCTCGGCCTTGACCTTGGGGTCCTCGAACACCGCCTCGACGATCAGATCGCAGCCCTTGAGGGCGGCGTAATCCGTCGTCGCGGTGATCAGTGCCAGCGCCGCCTCTTTCTTCTCCGGCGTTGCCTTGCCGCGCGAGATGCCCTTGTCCATGTAGCTCTCGGTATAGGACTTGCCGCGCTCGGCAGCCGCCTGATCCTGATCCAGCAGCACCACCTCGATCCCGGCCATCGCCGAGACCAGCGCGATGCCGGCACCCATCATGCCCGCGCCGAGAACGCCGACCTTCCTGACCCGCTGATCGTCCACGCCTTCGGGCCGCACGGCCCCCTTTTCCAGCGCGCCCTTGTTGATGAACAGCGACCGGATCATCGCGCCCGAAACCGGGTTCAAAACGACGGAGGTGAACCACCGCGCCTCGACCCTGAGCGCGGTATCGAACGGCACCTGTGCCCCCTCGTAAACCGCCGAGAGCAGCGCCTTTGCCGCCGGATACACCCCTTGCGTCTTGGAGTGGATCATCGCGGCGGCCCCGATGAAGGTCTGGAACCCCGCCGGGTGATAGGGCGTGCCGCCGGGCATCTTGTAGCCCTTGGCGTCCCACGGCTTGACCAGATCGGCCTCATTCGCTTGCAGCACCCAGGCCTTCGCAGCCTCCAGCAGCGCCTCCGGCGCCACCACCTCGTCGATCAGCCCGGCCGATTTCGCCTTGCCGGGCGCCAGCGTCTTGCCCTCGAGCAGGTAGGGCGCCGCCGCCATCGCGCCCATCTTGCGCACCAGCCGCGTCGTGCCGCCCGCACCGGGGAACAGGCCAACCATGATCTCGGGCAGCCCGACCTTGCCCTTTGGATTGTCGGCCATGAAGATCCGGTGTGTCGCCAGCGCCAGTTCATAGCCGATGCCCATCGCGGTGCCGGGCAGGGCGGCGGCCACGGGCTTCGCCCCCTTCTTGGTCTTGAAGTCCATCCCCGCCAGTTCGATCTTTCTGAGCAGCCGGTGCATGTCCATCACACCGTCGAACACGCCCTTGGCCGGATCATCCCCCGCCTCGTCGCGCAGCTTGGCCAGCACGTTCAGATCCATCCCGCCGGCAAAGCTGTCCTTGCCCGCGGTGATCACGATGCCCTTGACCTTGTCGTCGCCCAAGGCCTGATCGACACAAGCCTCAAGCTCGCCCAGCGCCTCGAAGGTCATCACGTTCATCGACTTGTCCGGGCAATCCCAGGTGATGACGGCCACGCCGTCCTTGTCGGTTTTCAGGGTAAAATCGGTCATGTCGTCTCTCCTCACACCCGTTCGATGATCGTGGCGGCACCCATGCCCGAGCCGATGCAGAGCGTCGCCAGCCCCACTTCCTTGCCCGTGCGCTCAAGCTCGTCGAGCAGCGTCGACAGGATGATCGCCCCGGTCGCACCAAGCGGATGCCCCATGGCAATCGCGCCGCCGTTCACGTTGGTCTTGTCGTGGTCGGCGTTGAAATAGGTCAGGAACCGCAGCACCACCGAGGCGAAGGCCTCGTTGACCTCAAAGAGATCAATATCGCCGATCTGCATCCCGGCGGCGGCCAGCACGCGCTCGGTCGCGGGAACCGGGCCGGTCAGCATGATGGTCGGGTCGGTGCCGACACGGCTGGTCGCACGCACCCGGGCGCGCGGCGTCAGCCCATGCGCCTCGCCGAATTCCTTGGTGCCGATCAGAACGGCGGCGGCGCCGTCCGCGATGCCCGAGGAATTGCCGGCGTGGTGCACATGCTCGATCCGCTCAAGCTCGGGGTATTTCATCAGCGCCACCGCATCGAAACCCGGCATCTGCTCGCCCATTGCCTTGAAGCTGGGGTTGAGCGCGGCCAGCGCCTGCATGTCGGTCGGGCGGATCATCTCGTCATTGGCCAGGATCTCCAGGCCGTTGATGTCCCTGACCGGCACGATGGACTTGAACCGCCCCGCATCCCGCGCGGCGGCGGCGCGCTTCTGGCTCTCGACGGCATAGGCGTCGACATCGTCGCGGCTGAAGCCGAACTTGGTGGCGATGATGTCCGAGGAAATCCCCTGCGGCACGAAATAGGTCTTCATCGCCAGGTAGGGATCGGCGGCAATCGCGCCACCGTCCGTGCCCATCGGCACCCGGCTCATGCTCTCCACGCCCCCGGCGATGAAGGCCTGCCCGGCCCCGCCGCGCACCTGGTTGGCGGCCATGTTGACGGCTTCCAGTCCCGATGCGCAGAAGCGGTTGACGCTGACGCCGGGAATACGCTCATCCAGGTCGGAATAGAGCACCGCCGAACGCGCAAGGCAGCCGCCCTGCTCGCCGATCTGGGTGACGTTTCCCCAGATCACGTCCTCGACGGCATGGCCCTCGAGGTTGTTGCGGGCCTTGAGCGCGTTCAGCACTTCGGCCGACAGGCGCACCGCGGGCACCTCGTGCAGGGTGCCGTCGGGCTTTCCCTTGCCGCGCGGTGTGCGCAGGGCGTCGAAGATATAGGCATCGGTCATGTCATCGTCCTTTCGTCGTCTCTCAGGCCCGGTCGGCGGGCGATCCGGGCATCAGGTCATAGGGGTGCTTCCACCCCGGCAAGTCGGAAATACGAGTCAGCCAGGCGTCGATCGCCGGCCAGTCGGCGCGGGAAAACCCGAACGGCTCGGGGTAATAGAGATAACCGCAACAAGACAGATCGGCCAGCGTCGGCCCGTCGCCGACCAGCCAGTCGCGGGCGGACAACTCGGCGTCGAGCACCTTGTAAGCGGTCGCAAGCCGGCCTTTCAGGAAGGCGATCACCTCCGCCGGGCGCTTGTCCTCGGGCAGGAAATTCGACAGGAACCGCACCTGCCCGGCGACCGAGGACATCTTGTGATTGTCCCAGAACTGCCAGCGCAGAACCTCGCGCGCCTCACCGGCATCCTGACCGCCGAAACGCCCGGTCTTTTCGGCCACATACTGCTGGATCACGCCCGACTGGGTCAGCACCACCTCGCCGTCCACCATCACCGGCACTTCGCCCATCGGGTTCAATGCGCGAAACTCCGGCGTGCGGGTGCCGCCGTTGAAGAAATCGACGAACACCGGCTGCCAGTCCATCCCGGCCAGTTCCAGCGCCAGCGCCGCCTTGTAGGCGTTGCCGCTTTCACCGAAGCAATGGAGCCTGATCGTCATGCCGTCCTCCTGACTGTCACCGCCGCGCCGGTGGGGGTTTCACACCCCCACACCCCCGTGGAGTATTTCACCAAGATGAAGGGCGCCGGTAACGCGCCGTTAAGGTTAATGCGCCTATGCTGGCATCGCGGTACAGGCTGGAGAGCCGATGACCGCCCAAGGTGAAGCCCCGCCCTCCGCTGCCAGCGTCAACCGGCCCGAGGGGGCGGGGTGACCTCTTGTGCTTCATCTTGGTCCAAATACTCAAATCCCGTCCTCTCAAACCGTGCCACCGTCAGCGTTTTCGTGCATCAAGCTCCGAGTTGAACAGGCGCAGCCGATGCCCCAGTGCCTCGGCATCGGTCACGCTGTCGAAATGCTCGAACAGGAACGACAGCGCCTCGCCCTCGTCCAGCCCCGCCTCGCTGGCGAAGCGTTTCAGCCGTCGATAGCCGTCCTCGGTCATCGCAACCGGAAACCGGCGGGTGAGGCGAAAGCGTTTCGGCATCTGTCCTCTCCTTTTCCGACCCTCAGAAGGCCGCCGCGTCCAGCGCCATGACCGGGTCCGCCCCGCTTTCGATGCGCGCGCGCAGCATCGCCGTGGCGGGGATTTCCCGCGCCATGTAATAGCGCCCCGTGGCGATCTTGGTCTCGTAGAACGCGGCGTCATCGGGGCCGGCGGCGAGCTTGTCCATCGCCGCCCTGGCCATCCTCGCCCACATCAGCCCGATCGCCACATGGCCGAACAGGTGCATGAAGTCATAGGCCCCGGCCAGCGCGTCGTTGGGCCGTTTCGCGGCGGATTGCATGAAATACATCGCCGCCGCCTGAAGGTCTTTCGACGCCGATTTCAGCGGCTCGAGGAATCCGGCCTTGAGGTCTTCGTTGCCCTCGTTGTCCTTGATGAAATCCTTGACCATGTCGAAGAACGCCATCACGTGCTTGCCGCCGTCCTGCGCCAGCTTGCGCCCCACGAGGTCGAGCGCCTGGATGCCGTTCGCGCCCTCGTAGATCATCGCGATCCGTGCGTCGCGGGCGAACTGGCTCATGCCGTTGTCCTCGATATAGCCGTGGCCGCCGAACACCTGTTGCGCCTCGACCGTCACGTCGAAACCGCGGTCGGTCTGCACGCCCTTGATGACGGGGATCAAGAGCGACACCATGCCCTCGGCGTCGTCGTCGCCCATGCGCTGGGCGCGGTCGATCAGTTGCGCCGCCCAGAAGGTCAGCGCGCGGGCGCCTTCGACAAAGCTTTTCTGGCGCATCAGGCTGCGGCGGATGTCGGGGTGCACGATCAGCGGGTCGGCCGGCCCGTCGGGGTTTTCCGCTCCGGTCACGGCGCGACCCTGAAGCCGTTCGCGGGCATAGGCCACGGCGTTCTGGTAGGCGACTTCCGCGATGCCCAGCCCCTGCACGCCGACGCCGAGCCGGGCCTCGTTCATCATCGTGAACATCGCCCGCATGCCCTTGTGTTTCTCGCCCAGCAGATAGCCGGTGGCGCCGTCGTAGTTCATCACGCAGGTGGCGTTGCCGTGGATGCCCATCTTGTGCTCCAGCGCGCCGACCGAAACCGCGTTGGCCGCCCCCAGCTTGCCGTCGTCGTCCACCATGATCTTGGGCACGATGAACAGCGAAATGCCCTTCACGCCCTCGGGGCCGCCGGGGATCTTCGCCAGCACGAGGTGGACGATGTTGTCGGCCATGTCGTGATCGCCCGCCGAGATGAAGATCTTGGTGCCGGTGATCTTGTAGCTGCCATCGTCCTGCGGCTCGGCTTTCGTGCGCATCAGGCCCAGGTCTGTGCCGCTGTGCGGCTCGGTCAGGTTCATGGTGCCGGTCCATTCGCAGGTGACCAGCCTGGGCAGCCATTTCGCCTTCTGCGCCTCGGTGCCATGCGCGAAGATCGCGGAATAGGCGCCGTGGGTCAGGCCCTGATACATGTTGAAGGCCATGTTGGCGGCGACGAACATCTCGCCGGTGGCGCTGCCCAGAAGGTGCGGCATTCCCTGGCCGCCGAACTCGGGGTCGCAGTCGAGCCCGGTCCAGCCGCCCTCGCGCAACTGGTCGAACGCGTCCTTGAAGCCCGCGGGCGTGCGCACCACACCGTTTTCGAGCGTGCAGCCCTCGCGGTCGCCCACCGCGTTCAGCGGTTGCAGCACTTCGGCGGCCAGTTTGCCGGCCTCGGCAAGAACCGCCGAGGTGAAGGCCGGGTCCAGCTCGTCATAGCCCGGAATGTCGCTGGTCTCGACCTGCATCAGGTCGTGCAGCAGAAAGGCCATGTCGCGGGTGGGCGGGGTGTAGATCGGCATCTGTGCGGGTCTCCGGTCTGTCGTGGCGCGGGCCTACTGGGCCGCTTCGTCCTGTTCCATCGAGGCGACCATCTTGGCGCCCCAGTCGATCTGGGCGGACAGATCGGCGATCGCCTCGTCCAGTTCCTCGCGCTGTTTCTTCAGCGTCGCCAGGTGGGCGCGGGCGCGCTCCATGGTCTTGCGGTATTGGGTCAACTGCTGGTCGCCGACATCGTAGAGGTCGAGCAGCTGGCGGATCTCCTCGAGCGGAAAGCCGAAGCGCTTGCCGCGCAGGATCAGCTTGAGCCGCGCGCGGTCGCGCCGGGTGAACAGCCGTTTCTGACCGTCTCGGATCGGGGACAGCAGTTCTTTCGATTCGTAAAAGCGCAGGGTCCGTGCGGTGACACCGAAGGTGTCGCACATGGCGCGGATTGTCATGGTGTCTTCGGTCATGAGGTCCTCGGTGCGTTATGTGACGGGCCGGCCCGGGAGGGCGGTGTGGCGCGATCATGCACAACATGACCTTTACGTCAACGTCAAGCAAGGGGTGCGGCGCCGCGCGACGCAACGTCTCGCGCGGATGTGAAACCCGGGCTGGGCCTATTCCAGCGCCTTGGCCACGTCGTCGCGCAGCTTTTGCAGATCGGCGCGCGCCGCGGTCATGTCCGCGATCTGGGTGTCGAGCACGACAAGCTGGCGGTCGGCCATCCCGATCCAGGCGTGCATCTGCGCCTCGGTGCCCTGTTCGTCATAGATCAGAAGCCACTGGCGCACCTCTTCCAGCGAAAAGCCGAAGCGGCGGCCGCGCAGGATCAGCTTCATCCGCGCCACTTCGCGCGGGCCATACCAGCGCGTGCGCCCATCGCGCTCGGGCGCAAGCAGTTCGATGTATTCGTAATAGCGCAAGGTGCGCGGCGTCACCTCGAACTTCGCGCACATTTCCTTGAAAGACAGCCGGTCGTCTCTTGTCATGGCGCAAAGATCGCCTGTTCGGCGGGTGAGGTAAAGCCGGTATCCCGCGATCCCGGCTTTTCTGGCGGGTCGGGAGATTCACCTTGCCCCCGGCGGACCAAACACGAATATTCGGCCAAACCGCGGCAGGAGGGAAATGTGAGCACCCCGGACACCGACCGAAACACCGAAATCGCCCGCCAGTTCATCGAAGCGATCCCGCATTCGCGGGCGCTGGGGATGCGCCTTGACGAGATCGGGCCGGGAGTCGCGGAAATCTCGATGCCTTATGACGCCCGTTTCGTCGGCGACCCGCGCTCGGGGGTTCTGCATGGCGGCGTGGTCTCGGCGCTGATGGACACCTGCGGCGGCGCGGCCGTGATGAGCCACCCCGCGGCCCCCGGGGCGACCGCGACGCTCGATCTGCGCATCGACTACATGCGCCCGGCCACCCCGGGCCAGCGCATCGGGGCGCGCGCCACCTGCTATCACCTGACCCGCTCGGTCGCCTTCGTGCGCGCCGAAGCCTTCGACGATGACCGCGAAAACCCCGTGGCCAGCGCCTCGGGGGCCTTCACGGTGGCCCCGGATTCCGGGCGCAAATCGTCCGAGGCGGCGTCATGAAGCGGCCCGAACCCGTCCAGGTCATCAAGGAGCGGCGCGACGCGGCCCTGCGCGCGCTGGTCGGCGGCGTGCCCTATGCCGGCTTTCTCGGGATCGAGTTCGACCGGCGCGGCGATGAACTGACCGCGGTGCTGCCGTTCTCCGACAAGCTGATCGGCAACCCGCTTCTGCCCGCCATCCACGGCGGCGTCACGGCGGCGTTTCTCGAGGTTGCGGCGGTGATCGAACTGGGCTGGTCGATGATCTGGACCGGGATCGAGGACGGCAGCATCGCGCCCGAAAGCCTGACCCCGGAAAACCCGCCGCGCCTGCCCAAGACCATCGACTTCACCGTCGATTACCTGCGCTCGGGCCTGCCGCGCGACGCCTATGCGCGCGCCGAGGTCAACCGCTCGGGCCGACGCTATGCCAGCGTGCATGTCGAGGCCTGGCAGGACAACCGCAGCCGTCTGTTCGCCCAGGCGACCGGGCATTTCCTGATGCCGGCGCACGGAGGCTGACGATGCCCACATCCCAGCACCAGGCGCCCCGGGACGGCCCGGCGGCGATCACCCACAGACGGGTTCTGAACATCGCCGTGCCGGTGGTGCTGGCCAACATAACCGTGCCGATCCTCGGCGCGGTCGATACCGCCGTGATCGGGCAGTTGGGCGAGGCCGCGCCGATCGGCGCGGTCGGGATCGGGGCGATCGTGCTGACCGCGATCTACTGGGTGTTCAACTTCCTGCGCATGGGCACCGCCGGGCTTGCCGCACAAGCCCTGGGCGCCGGGCGCACGGGCGAGGTGGCGGCGCTTCTGACCCGCGTGCTGATGATCGGGCTGACCGCCGGATCGCTTCTGATCCTGTTCCAGGGGCCGCTGTTCTGGGCGGCCTTCAAGGCCTCGCCCGCCACCCCCGAAGTCGAGGCGATGGCGCACAGCTACATGGCGATCCGGGTCTGGTCCGCGCCCGCGATGATCGCGCTTTACGGCATTCTCGGCTGGCTTCTGGCGCAGGAGCGCACGCGGGCGATGCTGGCGGTGCAACTGCTGATGAACGGCGCCAATGTCGGGCTGGATTTCCTGTTCGTGCTGGGGCTGGGCTGGGGGGTCGAGGGCGTGGCCATCGCCACCGTGATCGCGGAATGGTCGGGCTTTGCCCTTGGGCTGTGGTTCTGCCGCGCGGCCTTCCGTGTGCCGGCCTGGCGCGACTGGGCGCGGGTGTTCGACCGGGTGCAGCTGATCCGCATGATGCGGGTCAATTCCGACATCCTGATCCGCTCGCTGCTGCTTGAATCGATGGTCGTGGCGATGATGTTCCTCGGTGCCGGGTTCGGCGACGTGACGCTGGCGGCCAACCAGGTGCTGTTCCAGTTCCTGCACATCACGGCCTACGCGATGGACGGTTTCGCCTTCGGGGCCGAGGCGCTGGTGGGGCAGGCGATGGGCGCGCGCGACCGCCCGCGCCTGCGCCGTGCCGCCATCGTCTCGAGCATCTGGGGCGCGATCACGGTGGGCGCGATGATGCTGATCTTCCTGATCGGCGGCGGCGCGATCATCGACCTGATGACCACCGCGCCGGACGTGCGCATCGAGGCCCGCGTGTATCTGCCCTGGCTGATCCTGATGCCGCTGATCGGCTGGGCGCCGTGGATGCTGGACGGCATCTTCATCGGCGCCACCCGCACCGCGGACATGCGCAACATGATGATGGTCTCGGCGTTGGTCTATGTCGCGGCGCTCTATGCCCTCTTGCCGACCTTCGGCAACCACGGGCTCTGGGCGGCGCTGCTGATCTCGTTCGCCTCGCGCGGGGTGACGCTGGGGCTGCGCTACCCGGCGCTCGAGGCGTCGGTGGATGGCTGAGAACGCGGCTTCGGCATCGCATATGACAAACGCCCCGCGCCTTCCTATGGTGGCCGCAACGGGCCTTGAGGCGTAACACACGGATGCCGCAGGACTTTGCCAGTTTCGACCTCTGGACCGGCCTGTTCGGCGGGCTGGCGCTGTTTCTGTTCGGCATGGACCTTCTGACCCGGGCGCTCAAGCGTGTGACCGGCGACCAATTGAAGGCGATCCTGGCCCGGCTGACCGACAACCGGATCAAGGGGCTGTTGCTGGGGGCGGGCGTGACCTCGGTGGTGCAAAGCTCGTCGGTGACGACGGTGCTGGTGGTCGGGTTCATCTCGGCCGGGGTGATGAGCCTGGGGCAGTCGGTGGCGGTCATCATGGGCGCCAATATCGGCACCACCATCACGGCGCAGATCCTGGCCTTTCAGATCACCGCCCTGGCGCTGCCGCTGGTGACACTGGGAGTAACGCTGACGCTGGTGACGGAAAACCGGATGTGGCGCGAATACGGTGGCGCGCTGATCGGGCTGGGGCTGATCTTCTACGGCATGTCGGTGATGTCGGGGGCGATGGCGCCGCTGCGCGACTCGGCGCCGTTCATCGAGTTGATGGCGTCGCTTTCGAACCCGGCGCTGGCGATCCTGGTCGGGGCCGGGTTTACCGCGCTGGTGCAGTCAAGCTCGGCCACCACCGGCATCCTTATCGTGCTGGCCGGGCAGGGGATGGTGACGCTCGATGCCGCCATCGGGGTGGCGCTGGGGGCCAATGTCGGCACCTGCGTGACCGCGATGCTGGCCGGGATCGGCAAGCCGCGCGAGGCGGTCCGCGCCGCCGTGGTGCACACCATCTTCAACCTCGCGGGCGTCGCGCTGTGGCTGTGGTTCATCCCCGAACTTGCCGACCTGGCGCGGCTGCTGTCGCCCGGCGGCGGCACCGCCCGTCACCTGGCCTGGGCGCATACGGTGTTCAACGTGGTCAATGCCGTCCTGATGATCGGGGCGACCGGGCAGATCGCCCGGCTGGCCGAATGGCTGGTGCCCGACCGCCCGGCGCGCGCCGAACCGGAGGGGACGCCGAAATTCCTGGAATCGGCGCTGCTCGACACGCCGCAGATCGCGCTGGAGGCGGCGCACCGCGAGGTGGTGCGGCTGGGGCGTCATGCCACCTCGATGGTCGAGGTGGCGCTGCCGGTGGCGCTGGACGGGCCGCGCCTGCGGCTCGAACAACTGGCCGAGCGCGACCGGGCGATCAACCAGTTGCACCAGGCGATCATCGCCTATCTCGGCCAGATCAGCCTGCGCCGCCTGAGCCTTGCGCAATCCGACGAACTGGTGCGGCTGGTCTCGGCGGCCAACGATTTCGAGCAGATCGCCGACCTGGTGGCGCGCGACCTGGTGGTGTCCTCGCTCAAGCGGCTGGATGACGGCGTGGTCGTCAGCCCGGCAACCCGTCGAATCATCGCGCGCTTTCACGCCGAGGTGGTGGCGGCGCTGCGGGGGGCGGTGGACGCCTTCGAGGGCCGCGATGCGGGCCGGGCGCGCGAGGTTCGGGCGATGAAGGGCACGATGCGCGAACTCAGCCACGAGATGGCGCTGCACGGGATCGAGCGGCTGACGGCGCGCGCCCCCCGGCGGGTCAAGACCTATACCCGCGAGGTCGAGCTGATCGAGATCCTCGACGACATCTTCCGCCTTGCCCGGCGCGTGGCCCGGCTGGAGACCGAAGCCGACGAGGCCGCCGCGCGTTGATCCGTCGCAATCATGTGCGCCTGCGGCGCGCAGTTTGCCTCGGTCCCGGCCTGCGGCCGGTCCCTCGGGGATGAGTATTTGCCACCAAGATGAAGCAGCAGGGCGTCAGAGGATGTCGAGCACCTGTTCCGGCGGGCGTCCGAGGCGGGCCTTGCCGTTGGCGAACACCACCGGGCGTTCGATCAGTTTCGGCGTCGTGGCCATGGCGCGGATCAGGCTGGCCGGGTCGCTGTCGCGGCTGAGGCCCAGCGCCTTGAACTCGGCCTCATTGGTGCGCATCAGCTCGATCGGCGCGATATCGAGGGCCGCGAGCGCCGCGCGGATCTCGGCCTCGGAGGGCGGGTCGGTGAGATAGGGGCGCACGGTGGGGGTGAGGCCGCGCTCTTCGATCAGCGCCAGTGTCTGGCGGCTTTTCGAGCAGCGCGGGTTGTGCCAGATGGTGACCTCGGTCATAGCCAGTCTCCTCGTTTGGTTCCGACGGCGTCGGAGATGTGGTCGTATCCGTCGCGCGCCAGGGCCGCGTCGAGCCCGGTCAGGATTTCGCCGACCAGGCTCATGCCGCCATAGACCAGCGCGGTATAGAGCTGCACCGCCGAGGCGCCGGCGCGGATCTTGGCATAGGCGTCATCCGCCGTGGTCACGCCGCCGACCCCGATCAGCGGCAGGTTGCCCGCCGTGAGCGACGACAGACGGGCCAGCACGCGGGTGGATTTTTCGAACAATGGCGGGCCGGAAAGGCCGCCCTTTTCGGCTTTGTGAGGACTTTTCAGACCTTCGCGGTCCAGCGTCGTGTTGGTTGCGATGATCCCGTCGAGCCGCACGGCGCGTGCCACCTCGACGATAGCCTCGATTTCCTCGCCCTCGAGATCGGGGGCGATCTTGAGAAAGACCGGGGTGTATTTGTCGAGTGCCTCGCGCGCCTCCAGCACCCGGTCGAGCAGGGCGCGCAGCGCCGCGGCGCCTTGCAGGTCGCGGAGTTTTTCGGTGTTGGGCGAGGAGACGTTGACGGTGGCGAAGTCGATGAGCGGGCCGCAGCAGGTCAGCACACGCGCGAAGTCGCCGGGGCGGTCGGTGCTGTCCTTGTTGGCGCCGAGGTTCAGGCCGACCGGCACCGGGTGGTTCCTGGTGCGCCGCCGCAGGCGGGCCGCCGCGGCCTCCATTCCGGCATTGTTGAAGCCGTAGCGGTTGATCACCGCGCGATCCTCGGTCAGGCGAAAGACGCGCGGGCGCGGGTTGCCCGGCTGCGGCAGGGGCGTGACCGCGCCGACCTCGACAAAGCCGAAGCCCGCCCGGCTGAGCGCATCGACCGCCTCGGCGTCCTTGTCGTAGCCGGCGGCGAGGCCCAGCGGGTTCATCAGGCTCATCCCCGCGATGGTGGTGGCCAGCCGGTCGGTGGTGATCGGGCCGGGCAGGGCCACCATGCCCGCCTTCATCGCCATCAGGGACAGGCGGTGGGCGGGTTCAGGCGCCAGCCGGTGCAGCCCGACCAGCCCGGCCTTCTCGATCAGGTTCATGTCATGGTTTCCGGAAAGACGTGACCATCGGGGCCGAGCGGCAAGGGCGCGGTCCAGGCCACGTCGGTCATGGCCAGGTGGCGGTAGAGGTGCGGAAAGCGCGCGCCGCCGCGCGACACCTCCCATTTCAGCGCATCGCCCAGCGCTGCGGCCTCGACCGCGACCAGCATCAGACCGTCCTCGCCCGCGAAGTGTTTGGCCGCCGTGCCCGGGGCCTGTTCGGCGGTCGAGAAATGGATGAAGCCATCGGCCAGGTCGACCGGCGCGCCCGGTGTTTCGCCGGCGCTGTCGAACGCCTGCCATTCGGCGGCGCGCAGGATCTTGTAGATCAGCATGGCCCTGATGTGCCCCCGCCTGCCAGTGGCGTCAAGCGTCGTCGGGGCCCGTGAACCGGGCCGGGCAAACGAGGCTTTGACATGAGCGATGGACTCGCCGCACTCTGGAGGAAGTGTTCAACCAGGGGGTTCCCATGACCTATCGTATCCTCGCGCCGGCAGCGGCGCTCGTGTTTTCTGCCGGGATGGCGCAGGCGGAATATTCGCTGACCATCCTTCACACCAACGATTTCCATGCCCGGTTCGAGCCGATCTCGAAATACGACTCGCCCTGCTCGGAAGAGGACAACCAGGCCGGCGAATGCTTTGGCGGCTCGGCGCGGCTGGTGACGGCGATCAACGAGGCCAAGGCGCGGTCGAACAACTGGATTCTCGTCGATGGCGGCGACCAGTTCCAGGGCACGCTGTTCTATACCTACTACAAGGGCGCGCTGGCGGCCGAGATGATGAACAAGATGGGCTATGACGCGATGACCGTGGGCAACCACGAGTTTGACGACGGCCCCGAGGTGCTGCGCGGCTTCATGGACGCGGTGGATTTCCCGGTCTTGATGTCGAACGCCGATTATTCCGGCGAGCCGCTGCTCAAGGACAAGCTGGCCAAGTCGGTGATCATCGAACGCGGCGGCGAGAAGCTGGGCCTGATCGGGCTGACGCCGATCGACACCGACGAACTGTCCTCGCCCGGGCCCAACGTGATCTTTACCGATCCGGTCGGCGCGGTGCAGGCCGAGGTTGACCTTCTGACCGCCGAGGGCGTGAACAAGATCATCGTGCTGAGCCACTCAGGTTACAACGTCGATCAGCGCGTCGCGGCCGAGACCACGGGCGTCGACGTGATCGTCGGCGGGCATGACAACAGCCTGTTGTCCAACACCATCGAAGGCGCGCGTGGCCCCTATCCGACCATGGTCGGCGATACCGCCATCGTGCAGGCCTATGCTTACGGCAAGTTCCTTGGCGAGCTCAACGTGACCTTCGACGATGCCGGCGTGATCCTCGAGGCGGTGGGCGAACCGATCTCGATGGATGCGGCGGTGACCGAGGACGAGGGCACCAAGGCGCGCATCACCGAGGCCGCCCAGCCGCTCGAGGAGATCCGCCAGAAGGTGGTGGCCGAGACGACCGAGGCGATCGACGGCGAGCGGTCGTCGTGCCGCCAGATGGAATGCCAGATGGGCAACCTGATCGCCGACGCGATGCTGGCCCGGGTGGCGGACCAGGGCATCACCATCGCCATCACCAATGGCGGCGGTATCCGCGCCTCGATCGACGCAGGCGAGGTGACGATGGGCGAGGTCCTGACGGTGCTGCCGTTCCAGAACACGCTGTCGACCTTCTTCGTGTCGGGACAGGCGATCGTCGATGCGCTGGAGAATGGCGTCAGCCAGTACGAGGATGTCGCCGGGCGCTTCCCGCAGGTGGCGGGGCTGAAGTTCGCCTATGACGTTTCGGCCGAGGTCGGCAGCCGGATTTCGGACGTGATGGTTGCTGACGGGATGGACTGGAAACCGATCGACCCAGCAGCTGAGTATGGCGTGGTGTCGAACAACTTCGTGCGCAACGGCGGCGACGGCTACAAGATGTTCGTCAACGCCTCGAACGTCTACGATTTCGGCCCGGACCTGGCCGATGTGGTGGCCGAATACCTGGCCGAACGCACGCCTTACACGCCCTTTGTGGATGGGCGCATCGCCGCGAAATAGGCGGCTGTCGTGAAAATGGCGCGGCCCGGCGGGCCGCGTCAGTTCTTTCAGGGGGGCGTTGCCCCCCCACGCCCGGTTTGCGGGCAAACCGGACGATCCCCCCAGAGTATTTTTGCCAAGATGAAACCCGTGTGGCGAGGCTGCGATGTATGACGTGAACCACCTTGCCCATGCGATTTCATCGGCCTCGGACGGGCGCGGCGAGGATCTGTTTCTCGAACATGGCGTGACCGGCGCGCAGGTGAGCTACGGCGCGTTCTGGCAAGCAGCCGAGCGCATGGCGGCGGTGCTGGTGGGGGCCGGGGTCGCGCCCGGCGACCGGGTGGCGGTGCAGGCGGCGAAAAGCGTGGCGATGCTGGAGCTTTATGTCGGCTGCGTGCTGGCGGGCGGCGTGCTGCTGCCGCTGAACCCGGCCTATACCGCGGGCGAGGTGGCGTATTTCCTGAACGACGCGGCACCGCGCGTTTTCGTGCTGGCACCCGAGCGCGAGGACGAGCTTGGCCCGGTCGCCGCGGCGGCGGGGGTGGCGCGGCTGTTCACGCTGGCAGGCGACGAGACCGGCACGCTGGTGACGGCGCAGGCCGGCGTCGATGCGGGCTTTCAGCCGGTCAGGCGCGGGCCGGAGGACCTGGCCGCGATCCTTTACACCTCGGGCACCACCGGGCGGTCGAAGGGGGCGATGCTGACGCACCGGGCGCTGGCCTCGAACTCGGCGACGCTGTGCGACATCTGGCGGTTTTCGCACGAGGATGTCCTGATCCATGCGCTGCCGATCTTTCACACCCACGGGCTGTTCGTGGCGACCAACGTGGCGATGATGGCGGGCGCGTCCTGTCTGTTCCTGCCAGGGTTCGACGCGGATGCGATCCTGCGCCTGATGCCGCGGGCAACCGCGCTGATGGGGGTGCCGACCTTCTACACGCGGCTTCTGGCGGCGCCGGGTCTGGCCGGGGCGAGCGCCGGGATGCGGCTGTTCATCTCTGGCTCCGCGCCCTTGCTGGCCGAAACCCATGAACGCTGGCGCGAAGTCACCGGCCATGCGATCCTTGAGCGCTACGGCATGACCGAGACCAACATGAACACCTCGAACCCCTATGACGGCGCGCGGCGGCCCGGCACGGTGGGTTTTCCGCTGCCGGGGGTCGAGTTGCGCATCACCGACCCCGAGACCGGGGTGGAGGTGGCCCGGGGCGAGATCGGGGTGATCGAGGTGCGTGGGCCGAATGTCTTTTACGGCTACTGGAACATGCCCGACAAGACCCGCGAGGAGTTGCGCGACGACGGCTGGTTCATCACTGGCGATCTCGGGACGGTCGATGCCGATGGCTATGTCACCATCGTCGGGCGTTCGAAGGATCTGGTCATCTCGGGCGGCTTCAACGTCTATCCCAAGGAGGTCGAGGCGGTGATCGACGCGCTCGACGGGGTGGTCGAGAGCGCCGTGATCGGCGCGCCGCACCCGGATTTCGGCGAGGGCGTGGTGGCCGTGGTGGTGGCCGAACCCGGGGCCGGGCTGACGCCGGACGGCATCCGGGCCGCCATCGCGCCGCACCTGGCGCGGTTCAAGCAGCCGGGCCGGGTGATCCTGGCGGACGCCTTGCCGCGCAACACCATGGGCAAGGTGCAGAAGGCGGCGTTGCGCGCCGCCCATGCCGGGGTGTTCGGCTAGGCCTGCCCCGACACCAGGTCCGCCACCTCGTCCTTGCGCGCCTCCTGGTAGTGGTCGAAGGCCGAGGTGAACCAGGCGGTGCCGCGTGTCGCCGCCGCCAGCGCGTTGAACAACTCGTCCTCGGCGGCCATCGGAAGCAACGTCTGGAACACGTCCCAACCGGCGGCGCGTTCATGCGCCTCGAAGCCCAGCACCTGCCCCTTGAGGCCCGAGACCAGCGGCACGAGGCTGCCCGAGGACACCGAGGGCACGTGGATGTCGACCTTCATGATCGGTTGCAGCACCACGGTGCCAAGCTCGGCCAGCGCCTCGCGCACCGCGTTCTTGCCGGCGGTGCGGAAGGCGAAATCGGAGCTGTCGACCGAATGGCTCTTGCCGTCCTTCAACTCGACCGAGACATCGACCACGGCAAAGCCCTGCGGCCCCTCGGCCAGCGCCTCGATGGCGCCGTTCTCGACCGCCGGGATGTAGTTGCGCGGCACCGCGCCGCCCTTGACGCTGCTGGAAAAGGCGAACCCCGAGCCGCGCGCCTCGGGCCTGACTTCGATCACCACATCGGCGAACTGGCCCGCGCCGCCCGATTGCTTGCGGTGGCGGTGGTGCACCTCGGTGCCGCGCCGGATGGTCTCGCGCAGGGCAGGGGGCACCGGCGCCTCGTTCACCTCGATCGAGAAATCCTGGGCCAGTTTCTGCATCAGTCGGCGCAGGTGCAGCGGGCCCTGGGTGGCGAGGATCGGGTGGCCGGACTTTTCGTCGGGCGTCACGCTCAGGCCCGGGTCGATCTCGGTCAGCCGTTCCAGCGCGCCCGACAGCCGGGTGTCGTCCTTTTCATGCACCGGGGTCACGATGCGCCGATACGCCGAGGTGTGCGGCCGCGCCCAGCCCGGCAGAACCGCCGCGGCGCTGGCGGTAAAGCCGCGCCCGGCGGCGAGGTGGTCGGATTTCACCGTCAGCCCGATCATGCCGGGTTTCAGCGTGTTGAGCGCGGTCTTGCTGTCCAGATCGGTGATCGAGCCGACATTGCCGCCCCCCAGCGGCCCGGAGGCCGCGATGGGTTTGTTGAGCGCGCGCACCAGCACCGTCTTGCCCAGGTGCTTGACCACGTCCGCCAGCACGCCGACCGCCACCGGGGCGTCGTTCAGCCGCGCGCGCGCGACCTCGACGCCGGGGGCCTCGTGGCGCAGGGATTTCATCAGCCGGTTGATGCCGTTGCGGTTCAGCGCCGAGCCCATGAAGGCCGGCACCAGCGCGTGTTCCTGCAGCGTGCGGGTGGCGACCTCGTAGACCTCCTCGGGCATCACCGCCTTGTCCTCGATCAGCTCTTCCAGCAGCGCGTCGTCGAAATCGGCGTAGCTTTCCAGAAGCTCGGCGCGGGCCTCTTCCTCGCGTCCGCGCACCGTCTCGGGCATCTCGATCAGAACCGAGGGCTTGCCCTCGCGGAATTGCCAGGCCCGTTCCGAGACCAGGTCGACCATGCCCACGATGCTGTCGCCGTCGCGGATCGGCACCTCGCGCAGCACGATGTGGTGGCGCGAATAGGTTTGCAGCGCCGCCACGATCTCGCTCATCCGGCTTTGCGCCGCGTCGATCCGGTTGATGAACACGATCGCCGGGATGCCCGCCTCTTCGATCACCCGCAGGTAGGGCGCGGCCAGCACCGCGTCGTCGGCATCGGCGGGCACGCACAGCACCGCGGCATCCGAGGCCGCGAGCGCCGCGCCGACCGGCGACAGGTTTTCTGACCCGCCGGCGATGTCGATCGCCGCCCAGTCCTCGCCCATGAAGCCGAACCCCTGCACCGAGGCGACGCCGGGAATATCGAGCCGCTTGCCCGGGCTGTCCTCGAGCCCGACCAGCGCCTCGACCAGGGTCGATTTGCCGGCATGCGACGGTCCCAGAACGGTAAAGACTTTCATCTGCGTTTCCTCCTTGGCGTGCCTACAAGACCTAGCGCCCCGCGACGCCGGCAACCTTGCGTCAGATCAAGCCCCGCGGCCTTGCCGCATGGCGGGGGCCGGGATAGATCGAGACATGGAAACGCCGAGAAACGCGCTTGCCTTCATCCTAGCGACGATCCTGATCGACGCAATCGGAGTCGGGCTGATCTTTCCGCTTCTGCCCGACCTGATGGCGCGGGTCGGGGCCGCCGATAACGGGGCGGGCGCGGTCTGGGGCGGTATCCTGATGGCCGCCTATGCCCTGATGCAGTTCGTCTTTGCCCCGATCGTCGGCGGGCTGTCGGACGCCTTCGGGCGCAAGCCGGTCCTGTTGACCGCGATGGCCACGCTGGCGGTGGACTACGTGATCATGGCGCTGGCGGGCACCTTCGGGCTGCTGTTGCTCGGGCGCCTTCTGGCCGGGATCGCGGGGGCCACGCACACCACCGCGACCGCCTATCTGGCCGACATCTCGCCGCCCGAGAAACGCGCCACCAATTTCGGGCTGGTGGGCGCGACCTACGGCATCGGCTTCGTCATGGGGCCGGCGCTGGGCGGGCTGCTTGCCGCCTGGCATGTCACCGCGCCGTTCTGGGTGGCGGGCGCGTTCGCGGCGGCCAACGTGGTCTTGGGCCTCGTCGCCCTGCCCGAGAGCCTGCCGCCCGCCCGCCGCCGCGCCTTTTCGGGCACCGACCTCAACCCGTTCGGCGCGATCCGGGCGGCGTTTCGCCTGCCAGGGCTGGCGCTGCCCCTGTTCTGCCTGTTCGTGTTCGAGTTCGCCAACATGGTCTACCCGACGCTCTGGGCCTTCTGGACGCGCGAGGTGTTCGGCTGGTCGGCGGCGATGATCGGCTTTTCGTTTGCCTATTTCGGCATCGGCGTGGCGCTGGCGCAGGCCGTGGCGCTGCCCGCGATGATCCGCGCCGGGGGCGAGTTTCGCACCCTGATGATCGGCCTCATCGCCGGGATCGTGGCGATGGTCTGGCTGGGGCTGGGGCCGCCGGCCTGGCTGGTGCTGACGCTTCTGCCGATTGCCTGCATCTCGGACATCGTGCCGCCGACCATCACCGCGATGATGTCCAACCTCGTGCCCGACGACCGGCAGGGGCTGCTGCAAGGGGTGATCGCGGCGCTTGGCTCGATCTCGGCGGTGATCGCGCCGCTGATCGTGACGCCGCTGTTCGAGGTCTTCGCCGCGCCGGATGCCCGCCTCTACCTGCCCGGCGCGCCGTTCCTGGCGGCGGGCATTTTGCTGCTGGCGGTGCTGCCGTTTTTCCTGGCGCTGTCACCGGGGCGCGCGCGCTCCTGACCCCCCGGGCTTGATCGCGCCGGGGGTTTTGGGCAAGGTTGCGCGAGGGGCGCGGGAGGGACGATGCAGCGGTTGAAATCACATTGTGTCGGGGTCGAGACCGGCACGAGGATGCTGTTCGCCGATTACCAGCACGACGGCGTGATGTGGTCGGGCGAGGGCGAGCGCGAGTTGCGCCATGGCATCCGCTTTTCCGAACCGTTCCTGCACCCGCCCTCGGTGCAGATCGGCATATCGCTGTGGGACGTGGCCAACAGTTCGAACCACCGCATCGACCTGACCGCCGACACGATCACCGCAGAAGGCTTCGACATCGTGTTCCGCACCTGGGAAGACACCCGCGTCGCGCGCATCCGCGCCGACTGGATGGCCATCGGGGCGCTCAGCGACGAGGACGACTGGGACGTGGAGTAGGGGGCGGCCCTCAGTTCGCGGGTCCGCAGCGAAACGGCGCGAAGGTGCTGGCCATCCCCTCGTTCATCGTCATCAACGTGAGCAGATCGGCCAGCTTGTATTCCTGTTCGCTGCGGGGGCAGACGTTGCCGCGTATCGTGCAGCCGGATGCGACGAACTCGGCGCTGCCGTCGATGAAGTCATCGCTGATGCCCTCCGGCCCGACGCTGTCCAGGGCCGCATCCCAGGCCAATTGGTAGAGAACGCATTTCTTCTCCGGCCAGGTCAGCCCGTCCAGATCCTGCGCCTTGGCCACCGACGCTGCGGCGACAAGCGCCACCGACAGGAGAAAGACGCGTGCCGCCCGGCGCAAGACCCGCATCCCTCAGGAATAGGCCGTCTCATACAGCGGCTCGAGCGTTTCGTGGTCGAACAGCGACGACACCGAGGTGCCGCCCCAGATGTTCAGGATCGCCTGGGCAAAGATCGGCGCGGTCGGCACGATGCGGATGTTGGGCGCGGCCAGCACTTCGGGCGTCGGCGCGATGGTGTCCGACAGCACCAGGGTTTTCATCACCGAGTTGGAAATCCGTTCGACCGCCGGGCCGGACATCACGCCGTGGGTGATGTAGGCATGGACCTCGGCGGCGCCCTTGTCGATCAGCACTTCGGCGGCCTTCACCAGCGTTCCGGCGGTGTCGCAGATATCGTCGACGATGATGCAGCGCTTGCCGGTCACGTCCCCGATCACCGTCATCTCGGCCACTTCACCGGCCTTCTCGCGCCGCTTGTCGACGATCGCCAGCGGCGCGTCGATGCGCTTGGCCAGTTCGCGCGCCCGCGCCACGCCGCCCACGTCGGGCGAGATCACCATCACCTCGTCCATGCAGTCGCGGAAATGGTGCTTCACGTCCAGCGCGAAGATCGGGCTGGCATAGAGGTTGTCCACCGGCATGTCGAAAAAGCCCTGGATCTGCGCCGCGTGCAGGTCCATCGTCAACACCCGCTCGATCCCCGACTGGGCCACCATGTTGGCCACCAGCTTGGCCGAGATCGGCGTGCGCGCCTTCGAGCGCCGGTCCTGCCGGGCATAGCCGAAATAGGGAATGACCGCGGTGATCCGCCCCGCCGACGACCGGCGCAGGGTGTCGGCGATGATCAGCAGTTCCATCAGGTTGTCGTTGGCCGGGCGCGAGGTCGACTGGATGATGAACATGTCCTCGCCACGCACGTTTTCGTGGATCTCGACGAAGATCTCCTGGTCGTTGAACCGCTCGACCCGCGCGCTGACCAGCTTGACCGGGGTGCCGCGGTGGATCGACATCCGCTTGGCGACGGCGCTGGAGAGTTTCAGGTTGGCGTTGCCAGAGATCAGTTTCGGTTCGTGGAGTGAGGGCATGAAGCAGGGTCCGGGCGTGGTTGCGCTTGAGAATCGCGGCGGATGCCGCGTTGACTTCGATTAGCACCGGGATAGGGTCAAGGCCACATTGGACGGGCAGGACGGAGGGCAAAATGGCCGATATCGAGTATTTTTTCAGCGTGATCTCGCCCTGGACCTACCTGGCAGGTCCGCGTTTCACCGCGCTTGCCGCGCGCCACGGGCTTTCGGTCGTCTACCGTCCGCTCGATATCACCGCGCTGTTCGGGCGCACCGGCGGCGTGCCGCTGGGTCAGCGCCACCCGTCCCGCCAGGCCTACCGGCTGGCCGATCTGGCGCGGCAGGCCCGGCGCGCCGGGATGCCGATCACCCTTGAACCGGCGTTCTTCCCCACCAATGCCGCCCCCGCGTCCTATGCCATCATCGCGGCGCAGGAGGCCGGCGGCGGCGACATCGCCGCGCTGGTCCAGGGGCTGCTTGCGGCCTGCTGGGCCGAGGACAAGAACGTCGCCGACGACGCGGTGATCCGGGCGGCGCTCGAGGCCGCCGGGTTCGATCCGGCGCTGGCCGACAAGGGGCTGTTCACCGCCGCAGACACCTACACCCGCAACCTCGAGGCGGCGGTGACCGCCGGGGTCTTCGGCGCGCCAAGCTGGGTTGCGCCCGACGGCGCGGTGTTCTGGGGTCAGGACCGGCTCGATGACCTCGACGCGCATCTGGCGGAGGCCGTGTGAGCGCGCACCCGCCCCGCATCTCGGGCCTGCCTACCCATGTCACGCGGATGGGCGCGGGCGTGCGCCGGGCGCTGTTCATCCATTGCAGCATGGGCCGGGCGGAAACCTGGGCCGGGGTGCAGGCGGCCCTGCTCGACAAGCTGTCGATGACCGCCTTCGACCGCCCCGGCCACGGGCAAAGCGCGCCCTATCGCGGCGACGGTGGCGCGCGCGGCCTGCACGACATCACCACCCAGATCGCGGCCAGCCTGATCGAACGCCGCGCCGACGTGATCGGCCACAGCTATGGCGGCACGGTGGCGCTGCGGCTGGCGATGGAGCGGCCCGACAAGGTGCGCTCGCTGGTGCTGATCGAGCCGGTGCTGCTGGCCGCGATGCGCGGCAGCGCCGACTACGACAGCTACCTGCGGGCGATCGCGGATGCACGGGCGGCACTGGAGGCGGGCGACCGCGAGGCGGCGGCGGCGCGTTTCAACGACATGGTCAGCCCCGAAGCGCCCTGGGCCGCCCTGTCGCCGCGCGCCCGGGCCGTTCTGGCCAGTCAGATTCACCTGATCGCCGAGGAATCCGATGCGGTGACCGATGACGTGGCCGGGCTGCTCGCCCCGGGCCGGATCGAGGCGGTGACGCAGCCGGTGCTGCTGATCGAGGGCAGCCTGTCGCCCCGGTTGCTCAGCGGTGTCAACGCGGTGCTGGCCGCGCGTCTGCCCAATGCCACCCGGGTGGTGGTGGCGGGCGCCGGGCATATGGCGCCGCTCACCCACCCCGACAGCGTCGCCGCCGAAATCGCCACCTTTCTCAAGCTCTGAGCGCGTCAGCCCGCGAAATCGACGCCGATCATCTGGTGCCCGACCATCTCGGGCACGTCGAAGCGGACCAGCCCGCCCTCCTGCGAAAAGTCGAGCGCCACGCCCGAAGGCACCGCCGTCACCCGCGCGACGGGCCGGGTTTCACGAAGGCGCACCGGCACGTCGCGCAGTCTTGGCAGGTCCTGGATGATCTCGATCGGGCTGCCCTTGAACTGGCCGCGCAACTGCGGCGTGGCATAGAGCAGGTGCAGCACGAGGCGGCCAGGGTCCGCCTGTTCGCGCAGGGTCAGGCGGCCACCGATCGGCAGCTCGGCCTCGACCTTCGGGGCAGCCCCCAGCATCTCGCGCACCAGCCGCCCCAGAACCTCGCGCAGGACCGCCGGGCCATTGCGGAAATGGATCGAGAACAGCGGATGCGCCGTCTGGCAGATGCGCCCCTTGCGCAGGATCGCGTGATAGCCGCTGGGGGCAAGGTCGTAGGGCGTGTTCATGTGGCCGTTGAAGTGCTTTTGCGTCCGGTCGAAATAGGGATCGTGGACCAGGCCGAGGCTTTCGCCGTCGGTCCGGCTCAGGCGTTGCGACGGTTCATACAGAAACACCGGGTCCTCGACAAAGGCGGGCGCGATGGCGGGGTCGAACACCGCATAATCGCCGGCAAAGGGCGATGGCCCCTCGACCCGCCCGCCGAAATCGAATTGCGGCTGGCCATCCGCGCCGATCCCCGATGTGCCGGTCAACAGCAGCGCGCCGCCGGCCTCGACGTAGTCTTGCAGCCGCGCCACCATGTCCGCCGGCAACCGCGCCTCGTCGGGCACGATCACCAGCCGGTAGGGCGCAAGGTCGGCCTGGGTGTCGATCACGTCGAACAGCAGGCGTTCTTCCAGCAGAACCCGCGAACACCCCTCTTCGGCGGCGTTGTTGACCGCCGCCGGGTCCCAACTGTGCAGGTCCGGGCTGTTGACCGCGCGCACCGACAGCATCGCGATCTCGGCGACGTTGCGGCTGGCCTCGCACCACGGCTCTTTCGCCGCCACCTCGGCATAGGCCGGGGCGATCACGTTGTAGGTTGTTTGCGCCTGCCGCCCCGAGGGATGCAGGTGGTCGCCGATCGAGCATTTCGCCCCGTGCGCCAGCATGAAGCCGCATTCGTAGCGCAGCGCGTCAGGATGCTTGTAGGCCCCGAACTCGCCCCAGAGCGTGTGGAACTTGCCGGTCATGCCGGAGTAATCCGCGCCGATGCTCTCGGCATACTTGGCGCCGATCGGGAAGTGGTCATAGCCCCAGCCGCCGGTCGGCAGCGACTCGATCTCGAGGTGGCTGTCGAAATCCAGGATGGCGCGGTCGCCCAGCGTCAGGTTGCCGTGGTTGTGAAACACCGGCATGTCGGCGCGGGTGCTTTTCGCGGCCTCGGTGGTGCGGCGCATGAACTCGGCCTTGACGTGGGCGGCGTGGGCCAGCCGGTCGGCCTCGCGGGTCCAGTCCAGGCCCATGCGCTCCATCTGCGCCAGCGCCGAGGGGCTGCATGACGGGTATTGGTGGCAGATATCGACGAAGATGCCATCGGCATCGGGAAATTTCGCGGCAACCTCGCGGATCATCGCCTCGAGGAAATCCATCGCAGGGGTCGAGAAATCCAGCAGCCCCCAGCGCACCACGTTGCGCTCGCCGGTGTTGCCGCCCGCGAACAGGAACTTGCCGTCCTCGGTGACGACCCGCCATTCCGGGTGCTCGCGGCAGCTCAGCTCGTCCCAGGCGCCGGTGATGTAGATCGGCGCGCGGATGCCGGCGGCCTTCAGCGCGTCGAACTGCGCGCGCAGAAGGTCGAACTCCAGCGACGGGTGACGCTGGCCCACCTCGCTGTCGAAATAGGTCCAGCCGTGGTGGCAGCGCGCGAACAGCGTGACCGAGTCGACATGGGCGCGCTTGAAGGTGCCCGCGAAATCCTCGGCATCGAAGGCCTGGCCGACTTCGGGGATATGTTCGCTGGTGTGAAAATCCAGGTGGATCTGGCGAAACGGAATGCTCATGGCACGGCCTCAGTTGTGGCTGTTGGTGCGCGGGATGCGCGCGACCGGCAGGGCGGCGTCGCTGGCGTCGAACAGGTGCAGCTCATCGGGCGCGGGCGCCAGCCAGATCGCGTCGTCGCTGTGCAGGCGGTATTGGCCCGGCTGGATCATCGCCACCTGCGGCCCGTGTTCAAGCTCGATGAAGACCACGGTTTCGCGGCCCAGTTGCTCGGCATGAACCACCCGGCCCGCCAGCCCGTCGCCCTCGGCCACGATGCGCCAGCCATCCGGGCGCACGCCGAGCGACAGCGGCGCGCCCGCCTCGGGCAGGGCGTCCGCGTCGGGCCGGATCGGCGGCGACAAGGTCATCCCGCCCACCTTCAGCCCCAGCCGCCAGTTGGCGACGCCGGTGCTGGTGGCGTCGAGAAAGTTCATCCGTGGCGTGCCCAGAAAGCCCGCGACGAAGCGGTTGACCGGCTCGTTGTAGAGGTCGAGGGGGGATCCGACCTGCTCGATATTTCCGTCGCGCATCACCACGATCTTGTCGGCCATGGTCATCGCCTCGACCTGGTCGTGGGTCACGTAGATGCTGATGCCCTTCTGGTGCCGGTGCAGCTTGATGATCTCCAGCCGCATATGGGCGCGCAGGTCGGCGTCGAGGTTTGACAGCGGCTCGTCGAACAGGAACACCTTGGGTTCGCGCACGATGGCGCGCCCGATGGCGACGCGCTGGCGCTGGCCGCCCGACAGGTCCATCGGCCGCCGGTCGAGGTAAGGCTCCAGTTGCAGGATCTCGGCCACCTCGCGCACCTTGCGCGCGATCTCGGCCTTGGGCACATGCGCCATGCGCAGCGCAAAGCCCATGTTCTGCGCCACCGTCATGTGCGGGTAAAGCGCGTAGTTCTGAAACACCATCGCCACGCCGCGTCGGTCGGGTTCCAGCCCGCTGATGTCGGCGCCGTCGATCGTCATGCTGCCGCCGGATATGGTCTCCAGCCCCGCGATCGAGCGCAGGAACGTCGACTTGCCGCAGCCCGAGGGGCCGACGAACACCACGAACTCGTTGCCCGATACCTCGAGGTCGAGCCCGTGCAGCACCTCGGTCGCGCCATAGCTTTTGCGCAGGCCGTTGATGGACAGTTCAGACATGGCTATTTCCCCATCCCCGCCATCGAGCGGACAAAGTATTTCTGGAAAATCACGAACAGCACCAGCAGCGGCAGCGAGCCGATGCTGATCGCCGCCAGCGTGCCCGGCCAGTCGGTGCCGTATTGATCGCGGAACGACACCAGCCCCAGCGGCAGGGTCTGCATGTGTTTCGAGGTCATGATGATGGTGGCCAGCAGGAACTCGTTCCACACGCCCACCAGGTTGAAGATCGCGACCGAGATCAGGACCGGGCGCGACAGGGGCAGCACCACGAACCACAGCCGCCGCCACGGGCCGCAGCCGTCCAGCTTGCCGGCCTCCTCAAGCTCGGCCGGGAACTCGTAGAAGAAGGAATACATCAGGATGATCGAGAACGGCAGCCCGAAGGCCGCATAGGGCAGGATCAGCCCGAGATGGGTGTTGAGCAGGTGCAGATCGCTCAGAAGCCCGTAGATCGGCACCAGCACCGCGTGAACCGGGATCGCAAAGCACAGGACCGTCAGCAGGTAGACCCAGCCGGAATAGCGGAAATTCATCCGCGTCAGCGCATAGGCCGCCAGCGCCGAGGCGATCACGATCAGCGCCACCGAGACGCCCGACACCACCACCGAGTTGATGAAGAAGTCGCGCACGCCCGCGTTCCAGGCCTCGATGAACTTGCCCCAGTTGGGATCGGCCGGCAGCCCGGTCGGGTCGAGGAACATCTCGCGGTTGGTCTTGAGCGCGCCGATCACCACCCAGCTCAGCGGAAACAGGATCACCGCGACGTAGCCCAGGAGGAACAGGTGCATGATGATCGCCATGCGGCGGGTGCGCGGGAAGAAGGCAAGGCTTTTCATGGCTACCTCCGGATCATCCGGAACTGGATCAGCCCGAACACGAAGGCGATGGCCAGGAACACCACGCTCAGCGCATTGGCATAGCCGATCTGCCCGAATTCGAAGGCGTTGCGGAAGATATACGAGGCCAGCACCTCGGTGGCGTTGCCGGGGCCGCCGTTGGTCAGCACATAGACAAGGTCGAACACCTTGAAGGCGCCGATCACGGTCAGCAGGCAGCAAGTGATGATCACATTGCGGATCGTCGGCAGGGTGATGTGGAAGAACGCCCGAAGCCCCTTGCAGCCGTCCATCCGCGCCGCCTCGTAGGTTTCCTCGGGCACGTTCTGCATCCCGGCCAGCAGGATCACCATCATGAAGCCGGTGTATTGCCAGGCCCCGACGAAGATCACGCCGTAAATCGCGAAGGCCGGTTCGCCCAGCAGCCCGTTGCGCGGTGCCGACAGCCCGATCAGCCCCAGCCAGTCGTCGACCGGGCCGATGCTCGGGTTGAGGATCAGGCTCCAGAGCAGGCCGACGGCGGCGGTCGAGACCAGGATCGGGGCGAAGATGATGGTGCGGTAGACGACCTTGAAGCGGCGCACGCCACGGTCGAGCAATGCGGCCAGCACCAGCCCCATCCCGACTTGCAGGACGACCGACAGAACCGCGAATTTCAGGTTGTTGATCAGCGCGATGCCGAACACCTCGTCGCCCGCCAGCTTGGCGAAATTGTCCAGCCCGACGAATTCCTTGACGCCCCCGAACACCTCGTAGCGATAGAGCGACCAGGCGAAGGTCTGCATCAGGGGCAGAAGGATGAAGGCCCCGAACAGGATCATCGCCGGGGCCAACAGCGTCAGCGCCGAGATCGTGTCGCGCCGGTGATGGGTCGGGGGCTGGGCCATCCGCTCGGTCCTTCCGGTCTGGGGCATCGGGAGGGGGTGCGCGCGCCCGTGGGAGGGCCGGGCGCGGCAGGGCCGTCGGGTGCGGAGGCGCGCGGTCGGCGCCCCCGCCCGTCGGTCAGCGTTCGGACTTGACCGCCAGCGCCTCGGCGCGGACCTTGGCCATCAGCTCTTCCGGGGTCACGCGCCCGTCGATCACGTCCTGGATGCCGCGCTTGTAGACCTCGACGATGCGGCCATCGAGGTCGACATCGAGGATCGGCGCGAAGCCCTTGTAGTTGGGCAGGTCGGCGACGACATGCTGGATCGCCGGATGCACCTCGTCAGATACCGCGCCGACACCGGCACCGTTCACCGGGATGCGGCCGGCCAGCACCAGGCGTTCGGCCTGCACCGCGTCCGACAGGATCAGGTCGATGAAATCGGCCGCCAGTTCCTTGTGCTGCGACTGGGCGCTGATCTGGAAGCCCTCGGTCAGGCCCAGGATATAGCCGTGGTTTTCCTCGGGCGCATCCGAGACCGCCGGGAACGGTGCCATCGAATAGCCGCCCTCGAGCCCTTCGCTGTCGAAGGTGCCGGGGCACCAGGTGCCGCAGTAGATCGAGGTGGCCAGCCCGCTGGCGAAGATCGTGCGCGACATGTCGGCGGTGGTCACGTTGACGCCCTGCTGGAAGCAGCCTTCTTCCTCCATCGTCCGCATCATCGCCAGCGCCTTGGTATAGCCGGGATCGGTGAACATCGCGTCGTCGGAGTTTTGAAGCCGCATGTCGGCCAGCATCGCGTCGACACCCACGTATTCCGCCGTCAGCATCGAGACATAGTGAATGCCCTTCCACTGGTCGCGGTTGCCCAGCGAGGTGAAGGCGACCTCGGGATCGATCTCGCGCACCGTCTTGCACATCGCGAGCAATTCGTCGGTGGTGGTCGGGAAGGTCAGGCCGTTCTCTTCGTAGAAGGCGGTGTTGTAATACATGTATTTGGCGATCGAGTGCGACGGCACGCCATAGGCGCGGCCCTCAACGCTGAACGGCGCCAGCAGGCCGGCGTTGATCTTGTCGAGCCAGCGGCCTTCGCCCATGTCGGTGACATCCGCGGCCAGGCCGTTGCGGGCCAGCACTGCGGAGTCCTCGGACCCCCAGTTGAAGAAGATGTCCGGCCCGCTGGTCGAGGTCAGCGCCACCGCCAGCCCCTGCTTGAACGCTTCGGTGTCGAAGGTTTCCATCACCACCTCGACGCCCGGATGCTCGGCCTCGAACTGGGCGATGACGTTCTCCCAGTTCTGGTTGACACCCTCGTTGGTGGACGAAATTTCCCACAGCTTGAGCTGCTGGGCATTGGCGGGCACGGCGATCACGGCCGCGAGGCCCAGGGCCAGGGTCAGCGCGCGCGGCCCCCTGGAGCTTTGGTTATGCATGTCTCTCTCCCTTTCTGGCGGCTCCGGCGGACAGGGGCGCCCGGACCGGAGGGTTGTGAAACGATGACATTCCGATTATTCACTTGTCAAACAAAATAACCCTTCTTAAGTTATTTTAGTGAATTAAAAAACACACGGTCGATACGGTAGCCAGCGGCGCGCAGTTTCGGTATCGGAGGATGACCGGCGCCCGGCACAAGCCGACGCGCAACGGGCCGGGCCAACTCTTTGATGCGACAGGGTTGTGCGGCGAGGGAGGGGCGATGCTCAACGATACACAGCGGGCCATGGTGCAGGCGATCGCCACCCACGGTCCGATCAGCCGAACCGACCTGGCCCAGACGCTCGAGCTGTCCAAGCCTGCGGTGACCGGGCTGGCCAAGACGCTCCTGCAGTCGGGAATCATCCTCGAAGCCCCGCTGACACGGACCGGACCCCGGCAGGGCAGGCCCTCGATCGGGCTGTGCGCCAACCCCCGATTCGGCTATTTCGCCGGTGTTTCGACGGCGCGCGAAAAGAACGACATCGCGCTGGTCGATTTCGCCGGACGGGTGCTGATGCGCAAGCCCCTGTCCCTTCCGGCCACCCCCGAGGGTGTCGCGGACCGGATCGCCGGGGCGCTGCCCGGCATGTCCGCCGAACTGGGCGCGGGGGCCGGGCAGCTTCTGGGCATCGGCGTCTCGGTCTCGGGGCTGGTCGATCCGGGCAACCGCATCTGCCGCCATTCGGCGCTGCTTGATTGGCATGACGTGCCGCTGGCCGACCTGGTCAGTGCCCGTGCCGGCGTGCCCGCGATCATCGCCAACGACGCCAACACCGCGGCGACCGGCGAAAAGCTGTTCGGCTCGGCCCGCGAAGAGGACGATTTCGCGGTGATCACGGTGGGCGACGGCATCGGCTGCGCCAGCTTTCTCGGCGGCAAGCTCTATACCGGCCACAACGGCGGCGCCGGCGAGATCGCCCATATCACCGTCGATCCCAACGGCCGCCCCTGCCGCTGCGGCAAGCGCGGCTGCCTCGACACCGTCGCCTCGCGCGGGGCGATGCTGACGGCGGCGCAGGAGGCCGGGCTGACCATCACCGAGTTGGGCCAGATCGAACAGCTCGCCGCGCGCCGCGATCCGCAGGCGCTCGAACTGATCCACAACGCGGCCTCGGCGCTGGGCATGGTGATCATGCAGATCGTCCACATCCACGACCCCAAGTCGGTGATCGTGGTCGACACGGTCGGGGCGATGGGGCACATGGCCCGGGCCATCATTCGCCAGACCGTCGCCACCCATGTGCTGCCCGAGATGTCGCGCAGCTTCGACTTGCGCTTCACAGTCGCGCCCGAGGGGTTCTGGTCGATCTCGGCGGCCAGCATGGCCGCGCACCAGTTCTTCGCCGCGGCCTAGCCGCGCCGCCCGGTGCCCAGCACCGTCCCCGCCGGGCGATGCCGGTTTTCCAGCCGGGTCGTGTCCTGGCTGACCGCGCCATCGGTCAGCGCCATCACCTGCCGTCGCGGCAGCGCGCGCAGGTCGGTCGAGAGATAGCCCGACTTCACCACCAGCAGCGGCACGTCGCCAAGGTCGATGCCCAGCCGCTCGAAATCCGCAAGGTCATGGAACGGACGGCGGCGCGCGGTCACCACGACGCGCAACCCGTGGCTCGTGATCACGGCACATTCGCCGCGCATGTCGACCGCCTCGGCGCTCAGCGTCAGCCGTGGCCCGCCGCCGCCCAGCGATCCGCCCAGCGTGACCTCGGCCGCCCCGTTCGCCAGCGCCGCATGGGCCTCGGGGTCGGCGATGCCCGCCACTACCGCGCCGGTCGTGCCGCGCGCGATCAGGGCTTCGAGCACATCGGCCCGATCCCCGACGCCCCCCGCCGTGGGGTTGTCGCCGCTGTCGGCGAGGATCGCCGCAGCCTCACCCGCCAGCGCGTCGAGCGCCGGGCCGAGCAGCATCGTCTCCATGTCGAACAAGAGATCACCCCGCGCCGCCCAATAGGCCGCGCCGATCTCGTCGGCCACCGCCTGCGCCGCTTCGAGGTCGGTGCCGGTAACCACCGCCGCCGCGGTGGCGCGCGGGCTGTCGGCCCAGACGTAGCCGATCATCAGGTTCGCGTCCCAGACGCCGGGTTTTTCGTCATGGCCGGGCAGGGCGGCGTAAAGGTTCCGGCACGGCTCCACGAAGGTCGACGACATCTCGCCCGACACCAGAAGCGGCACCGGCGCCCGGCGGATCACCGGGCGCGGCCCGCCCGCTAGCGCACGGGCCAGCATCCGGGCGGCGCGGGCGTGGGTCTCGGGCACGTCCACATGCGGCGCGGTGCGGTAGCCTGCGAAAATGTCGAGGTTGTCGACGATCTGCTGCGTCACCTGCCCGTGCAGGTCGAACGACCCCGCGATGATGGCATCCGGCCCGGCCAGCGCGCGCACGGCGGCGATGAATTCGCCCTCGGGGTCGTCGATGCCGGGCACGAACATCGCCCCGTGCATCACCAAGAGCACCCCATCGAGCGGGCCAAGCTTGGCCAGCCGGTCGAGCAACTCGCCGGTCTGCGCCGCGAACAGCTCGGGCGCCACCGGCCCGCCGGGAACCGACCGGTCCTGGAACAACGGCAGCGCCTCGATGCCAAGTGCCGCGAAATCCACCGGGATGCGGTCCAGCAGCGCCTGGCCCTCGCTCCGGGTGAAATCGCCGGCCTGTTGCAGAAGGGGCGAATAGCTCGAACACTCGGTATGCAGCCCGCAGATGGCAACCCGCTTCATAATGTCGGAAGTCCTTTTGAAAGCGCGGCAAAGCGCGGCCAGTCGCGGCCTGCTTGCGGCGTCCAGCCCGCCTCGGCCACGGCGGCGAGGCGCGGAAACAGCATGTCGTTCAGCCGGGCCACCGTGTTCAGGTGTTCGGTCCAGATGCCCGCCTGCACGCCGATCAGGCGGCCCGGACCATCGGGCAAACCCTCTGCCGGATCAAAGCGATAAGTGCTCTCGGGCGTGGCGATGCCGGCCCAGGCCGCGCCGGGGCTGTCCCAGCCCGCGCCCTGCACCATGTCGAGGTAATAGGCCTGCCCCGGCGTCGCCACCACGTCATATCCCGCCGCGATCAACTCGGCGGTTTTCCCGACCGAGCGCCAGGCGAACAGGAGCGTGTTTTCGGGGACAATACCACCGCCGTCTGCGGCCTCGTCCCAGGCCCCCAGGTCGCGGCCAAGCCCTGCCACCATCGCCTGCGCCCGGCGCATGAAATGCGCCTGCAACTCGGGCGTGCCCGCCAGCCCCTCGGCCTGCGCCAGCGCTTGCGCGGCGGGCGACCCGGCCCAGGTGCGGGCATCGACCTCGTCGCCGCCGATATGCAGCCGCGCGCCGGGAAACAACCGCGCCGCCTCGGCCAGAAGGGTCTCGACCACCACGTAAGTCCGCGCCAGTCCGGGGTTGAGCGCGTTGTTCGGGAACTGCTGGATCGAGCGGTAGCTCTCCTCCGGCTCGCCCGGATCGCGCAGGCCCGGCACCGCCGCCATCAGCGCGGTGCAATGACCGGGGATGTCGATCTCGGGCATCACCGCGATGCCGAGCTTGCCGGCATGGGCCAGAACCGCCGCGATGTCGGCCTCGGTGTAATGCCCCGACTGCCCCGCTGGTCCGTCGGCGTATTGCGGCGGCTGGTGACCGCCCCGCGCGCGCGCCGCGCCGGTGGTGCCAAGGTCGGGGAAGGCGCGCGAGGGCAGGCGCCAGCCTTCGTCGTCGGTCAGGTGCCAGTGCAGCCGGTTCATCCGAAGCCAGGCCAGGATATCGAGCAGCCGCGTGACCACCTCGACCCCGTGAAAATTGCGCGCCACGTCGAAGTGGCAGCCGCGCCATTCAAACCGCGGCGCATCGGCGATCTCGCCCCCGGCGGGGAAGGCGAAACGCGCATCATTGCGCGCGGCGTGGGCGATCTGGGCCAGCACGATCAGGCCGTGGCGCAGCCCCGCCGCGTCGGCATGGACCAGCGTGATGCCATCTCCGAAAACCAGCCGGTAGCCCTCGGCGGACAGCGTGTCATCCAGACGCGGCGTCACCGCGCTCGCCCCTGCGTCCCCCGTCAGCGCGAAGGGCGCGGGCGCGGCGGGAAACAGGCGGCGGTGCAGGCGCATGACCTCGATGAAGGGGGCGGCATCGCAGCCCGGCCCCGGCACCAGAAGCGGCGCCGGGCCGAAACCCTCGAGCCGCACCTCGGCGGGCCAGGGCAGGATCGAGACCGGCACTTCCACGCGCCCCTCGGGCCAGTCCCTGACCGGGCCGCGCGCCGTGCCCTCGGGCGGCTGAAGGTCGCCGCAGTCGACCGCGCGCACCGACCCGTCCTCCAGTTCCAGCCAGGCCGCCAGCGCGCCGTGGGTGCGGTTCGAGGGCCGGTGGCTCAGACCCCGGATGGTGATCTCGTGGCGCTGCCCCGGCCCGGGCGTGGTGTCGAGCGCGATCTCCTGATGCGTGGCGATGCTGCGCCCAAGCCTGCCGCCGGTCAGCATGGCATCGGCGCGCGGCATGGTGGTCGAGCCGAAACACAGCCGGGCCGGGCCCGGCGTGTCGGCCCCGGCATTGATGAGGACCAGCGTCAGCGTGCCGTTGGCGTCCCCCTCGGGACGCCAGAATTGCTCAAGCCGAAAGCTCATTCGGGCCGCTCGCGCTCAAACCGGTCGTTCAGGATCAGGATGTCATCGAGCCGGGTGCCCGCCGTCACCGCCTCGGGGGCAAGGCCCAGCACCGCGCGCGGCGTGTCGGTGCACATCGCCACCGCCTCGGACAGATCGACCCCGACCTCGCGCACCAGGTTGGCGAGGCTGGTCAGCATGTCGATATGCGCCCCGGCCAATGAACCCTCGGCATTGACCAGCGCGCCGTCGCGCACCCGGATTTCCTGCCCGTAAAGGATGAAGCTGTCCGGCCCGCCGACCGTCGCCATCGCGTCCGACACCGCGAATGTCAGCCCCGGCGCGGGCCGGGCGCGGAGCGCCACGCGGATCATGTCCCAGGCGACATGGATGCCGTCGGCGATGATCCCGACATGCACCGGCGAGACCAGCGCCCGGCCCAGAAGCCCCGGCGCGCGCGAGGTCATCGGCTCCATCGCGTTGTAAAGATGAGTCACGCAGGACACCCCGGCGTCGAACCCGGCCTGCGCCTCGGCGGCATCGGCGGCGCTGTGCCCGGCCGAGACCACGGCACCCGAGGCCACCAGCCGGGCCAGCAGGTCGGGCTGGGCGCGCTCGGGCGCCAGCGTGATCATCACCGCGACCCCGGCGGCGCGCAGGCGTTCGACCTCGGCCACGGTGGTCTCGTCCAGCGGGCGGATGTATTCGGGTTTGTGCGTGCCGCGCCGGGACGGCGCGAGATGCGGCCCCTCGATATGCAGGCCCAGTTGCCCCGGCTCGCCCGCCACCTCGATGGCCGCGCTCACCGCCTCGTGCATGACCTCGGCGGTGTCGGTGATCACGGTCGGCAGGATCGCCCCGGTGCCAAGGCCCCGGTGCGCGGCGGCGATCACGCGCAGCCCGTCGGGCGTCGGGTCCGAGTTCACCATGACGCCGCCGCCGCCGTTGACCTGCAGATCGACCGCCATCGGCATGACCAGCGCGGGCCGCGCATCGGGCGTGTCGGCGCCAAGCGCGCGCACCCCGGTGACGATGCCGTCCCGCGCCTCCAGCGCCATGCCCCGGCGCAGCCGCCCCGCGGTCCACAAGGCTTCCGGTGCGATCAGCATCCGCGGTCCTCCGGGGCTGCGAAATAGGGCAACAGCGCCTCCTGCACATGCGCGATCAGAAGCGCGCGGGCGAGCGGGGAATCGAGCGTCGCGGCCCGCGCACGGGTCGCCGCCGGCAGGTATTGCACCAGCAAGGGCTCCGGCACCTCTGGCCAGCCGTCGAGCACCCCGGCCACCGCCGCCTGCGCCTCGGGCGCGGTCCAGTAATAGCGGATGCGGTCGGCATAGCCGAAATGGCGCAAGAGCTTCTGGCGTGCCGCGTCCCCGGCGTAATGCCCCTGCCAGGAACCGGGGTTGGCCAGCATCAACGCCTCCATCGCCTCCGACACATGCGCGCCGCCGTCGACCCATTGGCGCACATGCGACAGGGCATAAAGCGCCTCGCGCCAGGCGAAGGTCAGCGCCGGGCCGACCTTGAGGATGGCGAAATGCCGCCGCGCCAGGTCGGGATAGACCGCCGGGTCCTGGTAGTCGGTGGAATGCGCCTCGAAACACAGGTCGGGCCGGTCCGCCAGCAGGGGCGACAAAAGGTCGGGCTGGCCCATGTCGAACCGGTCCACATGCGCCGGGGCAAATTCCAGCCCCGGTTGCAGCACCAGCCCGCGGACCCGCGCCCAGCCCGCCTCAAGCCCGCGCTCGGCAAAGGCCGCGCGGTGGGCCTCCAGCGTCGCCTCGGCGCGGTCGGGCGGCGTGGGCGCGATGGTCTCGCCATCGCTGCGCGCGCCGCCGGGCGGCGGCACCTCGGTGCCGATGATGTAGTGGATCGCCGCCGGGTCGGGCGCGGCGGCCTCCGCGACCTCGGCCAGTTCCGCAGCCCGTGCCGCCGCAGGCCCGTCGGCCAACTGCGCCGGTTCGCCTTTGCAGCCCTCGGAGCAATCCAGGTGGATCTTGGTGAACCCGGCCTGCACATAGGCCTCGATCATCTGCCGCGCCTCGGCCATCGCGGCCTCGGGCGGCTCGGATTTCCACGCCTGCGGGCCAAGGTGGTCGCCGCCGAAGATCACCCGACCCGGATCGACGCCCAGCCCCTCGGCGCGGGCGCGCACATCGGCGATGAAATCGGCGGGCGTCATGCCGGTATAGCCACCCTTGTGGTTGACCTGGTTCGAGGTCGCCTCGATCAGCACCGGGCGGTCAAGCTCATGGGCCAGCAAGAGCGCCGCGCTCAACACGTCGGGATGGGCCGAACAGACCGAGGGGATCGCCGGTCCGCCGTTGCGGTTCTTGTGGATGATGTCGGTCAGGTCGGCCATTCGGTCCTCGCGGTCAGGGCCGCGCCGCGGGCGCCGGAGCTGTCGCCGTGGCGGGCCAGGGTAATTTCGGGCAGGCGCACGCTGCCCATGCGTTTGGCTTCGAGGCTGCGGGTCAGGCGCCCGATCACGTCGGGCAGCTTGGACAGCCCGCCCCCCAGCACGATCCGGTCGGGGTCGAGCATGATCTGGATCGCGTAAAGGCAATCGCCTGCCAGATCCTGCCACAGATCCAGCACCGCCGCCGCCTCGTCGGTGCCGGCGGCGACAAGATCCTCGGCCCGCATCCGATTGCCCAGCCGCCATTCGGCAAGGTTGGCGATGCCGGTGCCGGACACACAGGTTTCCATGCAGCCCTCGCGCCCGCAGCCGCATTTGAACAGCGGCAGGTCATGGCGCGCCAGCGCCTGTGCGGGCAGGCCAAGGTGCCCGATCTCGACCGCCAGCCCGCCGTGACGGTGCGGCAACTGGCCGTCAATGCAGATGCCGCCGCCCACCCCGGTGCCAAGGATCAGCCCCATCACGCTGCGCGCCCCGTCACCGGCGCCGCCGTTGGCCTCGGAAAAGGCAAAGGCCATGCAGTCGTTTACGATCGGCAGATCGCGCCCGGTGGCCTGGCCCAGTTCGCGGCCCAGCGCATAGCCGGTCACGGGAATGTTGGCGGCATAGCCGATGCCGGTTTCGGGGTCGATCACCCCGGCCAGCGACAGCCCGATCGGGAACGGTGCCGGGTCGAGCGATTCCAGCCAGCGCACCTGCTCCACGATCGCCTCGAGCAGCGCCACGAAGGCCAGTTTCGGGGTCGCGATGCGCCGGACCTCGACGGTTTCGGCAGCCGCGCCGCGAAACAGCCGGGCCTCGATCTTGGTGCCGCCGATGTCGATGCCACCGCACAGCATGGGTTCACTGCCCATCAATCACCCCGCATAATCGTAAAGCGTGACACCCGAGACCACGCGGCTCAGGTTCCGGCCCTGGAACGGGTCGTCGACCGTGAGCCCCAGCTCGTCCGACCACATCGCCGCGCAGATCTGCGCCGGAAGCACATGCAGCACCGCGTCGGCATGGGCGTTGCCGCTGCCCTCAAAGGCGATATCGCCGCCGCGTCCGATGGTGGTGACCGGGATGCTCGGGAACTGCCGGGCGATCTCGGCGGCCACGTCGAGGTCATAGCGCCGGGTGTGGGCGTCGGGATGCAACAGCACGAAGACATGCGTGGTCTCGTCCACCGCCGCCTTGGGGCCGTGGCGATAGCCCAGCGGGCTGTCCCATTGCGTCACCGTCTGCCCGGCGGTCAGCTCCAGCACCTTGAGCGCCGATTCGCGCGCCACCGCCTTGAGCGCGCCCGAGCCGAGAAACACCGCCCGCGCCGGGCGGGGCGGGGCGGCGGCGGGAAAGCGCCCGAGAAAGCCGCGCGCCTCGGCGGCCAGCGCCGGCAGCGCGGCGGCGTCGAAGTCGGTCAGGCAGGCGGCGGCGGTCAGAAGCATCGTGCTGTAGGACGAGGTCATCGCGAACCCGCGGTCGTGGGTCGCTTCGGGCAGGGCGATCACCCGTTGCGCGCCCGGCCCGGGATGGCCGCGTGCGGCCAGCGTGCCCTCGGGGTTGCAGGTGATGTGCAGCCGGTCGAAATCGGGCCGGTGCGTGTCGAGCAGGTCGATCAGGCCGACCGATTCCGAGCTGTTGCCCGAGCGGCCGAACTGCACCGACAGCACATGCCCCTCGGTGCCCAGATGGTCCTGCGGGCAGGCCACGATATCGGTGGTCGCCACCGGCCTGAGCCGGGTGCCCGCGGCTAGTGTCTCGCCGATGAAGGCCGAGGTGCCCGCGCCCGACAGCCAGACCTCGCCGGGGCCGCGCGCGGCGATCCAGCTGCGAATGTCGGCCGACAGATCCAGCAACACCGGCGCCCAGTCTTCCCATATCCCGGGCTGTGCCATGATCTCGCGCCAGGTGGCGGTGCCGGTCGGCGGCATCAGGTCAGTTCCTTTTCGGCTTCCGCGGTCAGCACCCGCACACCATGCGCCTCGAACCGGGCGATCAACGGGTCGTCCGGCTCCAGGTCGGTGACCAGGTAGTCGACGCGGTCGAGGCCGCAGATCTGGTGCAGGCTGGGTTTCATCAGCTTGCTGCAATCGGCCAGCACGATCACCCGGTTGGCGGCGTCGAGCATGGCGCGGGTGATATGCGCCTCGTCCTCGCGGAAGGTCGACAGGCCGAGGTCGGGATCGACGCAGTCGGCGCCCATCACGAAGGTGTCGAACCGAAGCGAAGCCAGCACCGTCTCGACCACGCGCCCGGTCAGCGCCAGCGCGTTGGGCCGGATGCGCCCGCCTGTCAGCAAAACCTCGTGCTGGCCATGCGACAGCGCGATCTGGGCGGTGTTGAGGCCGGTCGTCATGATCGTCTTGGGCGGCGCATCCCTGAGCGCCGCCGCGAACAACTCGGCGGTCGAGCCGTTGTCGATCAGAAGACTGCGCGAGTCGGCGACCAGCTTGACCGCACGCTCCGCGATGATCTGTTTTTGCCGCATGTTGACGTTGCGACGGTCATGGGCCAGCGGCTCGACCAGGCTGCCGCGTGCGACATTGGCATAGCTCAGCGCCAGCGCGATGCGGAAATCCGACAGACCGGCAAAGCCGAAATGCTGGCAGAACTTGATCAGGGTCGGCTCGGAGGTGCCAAGCTCGGCGCAGATCTCGCGGCTGGTGTTGCGCACGAAGCTTTCGGTGTTCTCCAGCGCATAGCCGGCGATCGCCTGCATCTTGCGCGACAGGCCCGGCCGCTCCTGTTCGATCGCCAGCATCAGGTCTGTCTCTTGCGCGGAATGGGGCATGAGGACCTTCCCGAAACGAGTGATTCCCAAGTAAACAACCGAAGCAGCACTTCTTTGTCAAACAAAATCATTACCAGCCGATAATTTAGCCCAGCAAAGAAAATTGTTGACGTGAGCTTAGAAATTCGCTGTTTTGATGTCCTGATTTGAGCAAGCTGAAAGATTTGATGGACCGGATTCAGATCGAAATCTGCGTGGACACGCCGGACGGAATCGCCGCTGCACGGCAGGGCGGGGCCGACCGGATCGAACTTTGCGCGGGCCTCGGTCTTGGCGGTCTGACCCCGGGGCCGGGGCTGATCGAAGCGGCGGCACAGGCCACCATTCCCTCACATGCGATGATCCGCCCGCGGGCCGGCGATTTCCGGGCCGATGCCGCGGATCTGCGCGCCATGCTGGCCGATATCCGCGCGGTGCGCGAGGCCGGGCTGGCGGGCGTTGTGATCGGCGTGGCCGGGGCCGATGGCAGGCTCGACACCGATGCGCTGGCCCGGCTGGTCGAGGCCTCGGGGCCGCTTCACGTCACCCTGCACCGGGTCTTCGACCTGACCCCCGATCCGCTGGCCGCCCTCGAGACCGCCGTGGAACTGGGCATCGGCCGCATCCTGACCTCGGGCGGCAAGCCCACCGCGCCCGAAGGCGCCGGGATGATCGCCCGGCTTTGTGAGGCCGCCGCCGGACGGATCGAGATCATGGCCGGCAGCGGCGTCAATGCCGGCAACGCCGCCGGGCTGATCGCGGCAGGGGTGGATGCGCTGCATGCCTCCTGCGGCACGGTCGAGGCGGCGGACGACCCCTTTCAATTCGGCGCCAGCCGCCGGACCGATTCAGACCGTGTTGCCGCGCTCGGACGCGCCGCGACACAGGCCGCGAAACTGGAGGCACAGGACACATGAAGATCGGCATCATCGGCCTCGGGGCCCGCATCGCATCCATCGCCAAGGATTTCCTGGCCGCCGAGCCGGAGGCCGAATTCGTCGCGGTCGCCGACACCAGCCGGGACCGTATGGAAGTGTTGTCCGACCTCGGCGCCGCCCCCGCGTTTTACGAAGACCCGGCCGAGATGCTGGCGGCGCATGACTTCGACCTCCTGATGATCGGCTCGCCCAACTACCTGCATCTCGACCACCTGCGGCTGGCGCTGCAAAGCCCGGTGCCACATATCTTCACCGAAAAGCCGGTGGTGATCTCGATCGAGCAGACCATGGAGCTGGCCCGGCTGATGGCCCGCCACGACGGCGAGCGGCGGATGACCGTGGGGCTGGTCCTGCGCTACTCGCCGCTTTACCGCGCGCTGCGCAAGGCCCAGGCCGACGGCCAGATCGGCGAGATCATGTCGATCGAGGCGAGCGAGCATATCGGCCCGTACCACGGCAGTTTCTTCGTGCGCGACTGGCGCCGCGATTCGGCGTTGTCGGGGGGCTTCATGCTTGAGAAATGCTGCCATGACATCGACCTCTACCAGGGCGTGGTCGGTGCGCGCCCGATGCGCGTCGCCAGTTTCGGCGGGCGCAAGAAGTTCCTCCCGGAGCGGCGGCCGGCCAAGCGGCCCGGCTATCTCTCCATCATGGCCCCGCGCTGGAACGGCATCGACGACGCCTTTTCCGGCGCGGGGGACATCGTCGACTTTCAGACCGCGCTGGTCGAATACGCCAACGGCGCGACGATGGCGTTTCACACCAACCTCAACGTCCCCGACGAGTATCGCCGCTTCTGCGTGATCGGAACCGACGGCATGGCCGAAGGCGATTTCATCCGCAACACCTTCCGCGTCACCCTGTCCGACGACAGCTCGCGCCCGGTCGATACCGACGCCATCGGCACCGGGGCCAACAAGGGCCATTACGGCGCCGATGCCCAGATGGCCGCCGACGTGATGGCGCATCTGCGCGGCGATCTGCCCAACCTGCCCCTGTCGGTGCGCGACGCGCTCGAGGCGGGGGTGACGGCGATGGCGATGGACCAGGCCCGCGAGACCCGGCAGGTCGTCGACCTCGGCCCGGTCTGGGAGGAATTCGACGCCTGCCTGGAGGGGCGCGGATGAACCGTCGCGGCGATCCGTTCCCGTATCTGCTGCTGCTTCCGGCGGCGTTCCTGACACTGGCGATCGTCGCCTGGCCGCTGATCGAGACCTTCCGGCTGTCCTTCACCAACGCTTCGCTGCGTCCGGTCGAGAAATACGTCGGCTTCGAAAACTTCGTCGAGATCTTTGAGGACGACTTCTGGGAGGTGATCCAGCGCACCTTCCTGTGGATGTTCCTGGGCGTGACGCTGAAGATCGTGATGGGCACCATCGGCGCGGTGCTTCTGAATGCCGCCGTGCCGGGGCGCGCGCTGTTTCGCGTGCTGGTAATGCCGCCCTGGATCGTGCCGATCGCCATCGGCGTGTTCATGTGGTCGTGGCTCTACAACGGCCAGTTCGGCATGATCTCGGGGGTCGCGCAGAGCATCGGCCTGCTCGACGGCCCGTTCGAGTTTCTCGCCTATCCCAACGCCGCCTTCATGGCGACCATCGTGACCGACGTGTGGATCGGAACGCCGCTGGTGGCGCTCTACCTGCTGGCCTCGATGCAGTCGATCCCGACCGAGCTTTACGAAGCCGCCTGGACCGACGGCGCCTCGCGCGCCTACCGGTTCCGCCGCATCACCCTGCCGCTGATCGCGCCGTCGATCTTCACCATGGCGCTGTTGTCGGCGATCTGGACCTTCAACAGCTTCGACATCATCTGGATCCTGACCGAGGGCGGGCCGCGCGGCGCGACCACCACGATGATCATCGACACCTACAAGACCGCCATCACCCGCTTTCGCTTTGGCGAGGGCGCGGCCAGGGCGGTGATGATCCTGGTCTGCCTGACGGCCTTCGCCGGCGCCTACCTGGCGCTTCTGTCGCGGACCGGCCGGCGGGGAGGCGCACAATGATCAGCAAATACAAATGGTGGGAGCTGGTGATCACCTACACCGGCATGGCGTTGTTCCTGACCTTCATCCTCGCGCCCTTCGCCGAGGCGCTGATGGTCTCGCTCCGCCCGATCGACTCGGTGTTCCGCGTGCCCTACCGGTTCTTCACCGACAACATGACGATCCAGCCCTATATCGACATGTGGACCTCGGTGCCGAAACTCGGGCGCTACATCCTCAACTCGTTCTTCATCTCCTGCGCGGTGACGGCGCTGGCGCTGGCGTGCATCATCCCGGCGGCCTATTCCTTCGCGCGGTTCAACTACCGGTTCCGCGACGGCTTTCTGGTCGCCTTCCTTGCCGTCAACATGGTCGGCGCGGCGGTGCTGATCATCCCGCTCTACAAGCTGATGTTCTCGCTCGGCATCCTCAACACCTACTGGGCGATGATCATCCCGGGCGCGGCCTTCTCGGTGCCGACCGGCATTTTCCTGATGCGCAGCTATTTCCTGCGCATCCCGCGCGAGCTTGAGGATGCCGCCTATGTCGACGGCGCCTCGCGGCTCTACACGCTGCGCCGGGTGATCCTGCCGGTGGCGCTGCCGGGAATCATGGTGGTGACCATCGCCACATTCATCGCTGCCTATGCCCAGCAGTTCCTGTTCGCGCTGACCTTCAACTCGGTGACCGATTATCACCCGCTGCCGGTCGGCCTCTACCAGTTCTTCGGACGCGAACGGGTGCTCTGGAACGAACTGATGGCCGCGAGCCTTGTCGGCATCCTGCCGGTGCTCATGGTCTACGTGTTCCTGCAAAGATACATCGTCGCCGGGTTGACCGCCGGCGCGGTGAAAGAATGAAACGGTCCAATTTCAGGGAGAGATCCATGACGATCAAGTCCATCCTCGCCTCTACCGCCGCAGTATTTGCGCTGGCGGGCGCCGCGTCGGCGCAAGAGACGATCCAGATCATCAACTGCGGCGATGGCGGCGGCGGCGAGGCCGCGGTCCAGAAAGAGCACATCGACGCATGGCTGGCCGAAAATCCCGGCTTCACGGTCGAGCAGGAATATGTCGGCTGGGGCCAGTGCCAGGAAAAGGCGATCACCCTTGCCGCCGCGGGCAACCCGCCGGCGATCTCCTACATGGGCAGCCGGGTGCTCAAGCAACTGGCCGATTCCGAGATGATCCGCCCCTTCGACCTCAGCGAGGATGAGCTTGCCAGCTACGAGGAATCGGTGCTGGGCACGGTGCGCTTCGACGGCAAGGTCTGGGGCCTGCCGCGGGCCTTCTCGACCAAGGCGCTGTTCTACAACAAGGGCCTGTTCGCCGAGGCCGGCGTCGATCTGCCCAACGGGCCGCAGACCTGGGACGATGTGATGATGGCGGCCAAGGCGGTGACGGAAAACACCGATGCCCGCGGCATCGGCATTCCGGCGGCCAGCTTCGACAACACCATGCACGGCTTCCTCAACTGGATGTATTCCAACAACGGCCAGGTCATCACCGATGACGGCGAGGTCGTGTTCGACAGCCCCGAGGTGATCGAGACCCTGCAATTCTACAAGGATCTCGTGCCCTACATGGAAGAAGGCCCGGTCGCCTATGACCGCGCCGAGCTCGAGCCGCTGTTTGGCGAGGGTCGGGTGGCGATGTATGTGAACGGTGGTTGGGGCCGCGAGACGGTGGGCGAGGTCGATTACGGCCTGGTGCCGATCCCGGCCGGCCCGTCGGGCAAGAACTCGACGCTGCTGATCACCGACAGCCTGGTGGTGTTCGAAGGCTCCGGCGTCGAGGACGCGGCGGCCGACCTGGTCACCTACCTGACCGCGGTTGAGCGCCAGGCGCTGTTCGACGAAGCCGGCGGCTGGACCCCGATCCGCAAGACCGCGAAATCGGACGAACTGGTCGCGGCCGATCCGACCTGGGCGGTGTTCATCGACGCCATCCCCTCGGGCGGGCCCGAGCCGTCGGTGATCGACTACGTCGCGATGCAGGACGCCATCAACGAGGCGATCCAGAGCGTGATCCTCGGCGAGGCGACGCCTGCCGAAGCGGCGGCCAAGGCCGACGAGGAAATCACCGATCTCGCGGAAGAGTGAGGTCTGACAGCCCCCGGCCTTCGGGCCGGGGGACACTCCCGAACCGATAGGCAGACAGATGGGCCATCTTATTCTGAGCGGCGTCAGCAAGAGCTTCGGCTCCGCCGAGGTCATCAAGCCGACCGACCTCGAGATCGTGGACGGCGAGTTCACCGTGTTCGTCGGCCCGTCGGGCTGCGGCAAATCCACCATGCTGCGGATGATCGCGGGGCTGGAGGAAATCACCTCGGGCACGATCGAGATCGACGGCAAGGTGGTCAACAACCTGGCCCCGGTCAAGCGCGGCATCTCGATGGTGTTCCAGTCCTATGCGCTCTATCCGCATATGTCGGTCTACGAGAACATCGCCTTTCCGCTGCGGGTCGCGCGCGAAAAGCAGCCCGAAGTCGACCGGCTGGTCAACCGCGCCGCCGAGGTGCTGAAGCTGACCGACCGGCTCAAGCATCGCCCCGGCGAGTTGTCCGGCGGCCAGCGCCAGCGCGTCGCCATCGGGCGTGCCATCGTGCGCGAACCCTCGGTGTTCCTGTTCGACGAGCCGCTCTCGAACCTCGACGCGGCGCTGCGGGCCGAGATGCGGGTCGAGCTTTCGCGCCTGCACTCAAAGCTGGGCAACACCATGATCTACGTCACCCACGACCAGATCGAGGCCATGACCATGGCCGACAAGATCGTGGTGCTGCGCGACGGGCGGATCGAGCAGGTCGGCTCGCCGCTGGAACTGTATCACAAGCCCAACAACCGGTTCGTCGCGGGCTTCATCGGCAACCCGAACATGAATTTCCTGCCCGTCACCTGCAAATCCGCCGACCCCGAGGGGGTCCGCGTGACCTTCGCGGACGGTTCCGAGGCGGTGGTCGCGGTCGATTGCGGCGATGCGCGCCCCGGCGACAAGCTGGAACTGGGCATCCGTCCCGATGCCCTGCGCATCGGCGGCGACGATGCCGCCGGGCTGAAACTGGTGCCCGAAGTGGTCGAGCGGCTGGGCAACCAGACGGTGATCTATGCCATCGCCCCGGACGGCACCCCGCTTTGCGTGGTCGGCGACGGCTTTGCCGAGGTGCGCCCGGGCCAGCAGGTCGCGGCCAGCTTCGCCCCCGCCGACGCGCATCTGTTCGGCAAGGATGGCGCCGCCTTCGCGCGCAACTTCGACCTGTCGCGCCTCGACCGGCTGGCCTGAGCCTTCATGCGCGTCTGTGTCTGCGCCACCCCGGAACAGGCGACGGCGCGCGTGGTGGCGCGCATTGCCCGGACGGTGCGCGAGAACCCCCGCGCGGTGCTGGGCCTGGCCACCGGCGGCACCATGGAGCCGGTTTACCGCGGCCTGATCGAGGCGCATCGCGCCGGGCTTGGCTTTGCCGGTGTGACCAGCTTCAACCTCGATGAATACGTCGGCCTCGACCCCGCCCATCCGCAGAGCTACCACAGCTACATGCGCCGGCATTTCTTCGACCACGTGGACATCCCGGCAGATCGCCGCTTTCTGCCCTGCGGCGATTGCGACCCGGCCGAGGCGGCCGCGATCTTCGAGGCCCGGCTCGAACAACACGGCCCGGTCGATCTTCAGCTTCTCGGGCTTGGCCACAACGGCCATATCGGCTTCAACGAACCCGGCTCGTCGCTGGGGTCGCTGACCCGGGAAAAGACCCTGACGCGGCGCACCCGCGACGCCAACGCGCGGTTCTTCCGCCCCGGCGAGGTGCCGCCGCAATCGGCCATCACGATGGGCATCGCCACGATCATGCGGGCGCGTTCCATCGTTCTGCTGGCGCTGGGCGCGGCCAAGGCCGAGGCGGTGGCCGAGGTCGTCGAAGGGCCGGTGACCGCCTTCTGCCCGGGCAGCGCGCTGCAATACCACCGCGACGTGAGCGTAATCCTCGACGAGGGCGCGGCCAAAGACCTGCGCCTTGTCGAGCATTACCGCGAGGCCGAGTTGCTGATGTCCCGGCGCGCGTCCTGACCGCGCGCCGTCAGCCCTGCACGATGTCGGTAAAACGGTCGATCGCCTCGTCGGCGGCCGACCAGTCGCAGACCATGCGCGCGGTCAGGGGTTCGTCGGGGTCGTCGCCCTCGAGGCTGCCCTCCCAGACGTAATACTGCGCCCCCGCCTCGTGCAGCCGCTGGTGGGCGGCGCGCGGGAAGGCGGCAAAGCTCATGTTGGCGGCGGGGTCGTAGAGATAGCGCACCGCACCGCCCCGGTTCAGCCCATGCGCGAGGCGCGCGTTGGCGGCATTGGCGGCGGCGGCAAGCTCCAGCCACAGCCCGTCCTCGAGATAGGCCAGCATCTGCGCCGAAAGATAGCGGTGCTTGGAGAACAGATGCGCGCCGCGCTTGCGCCGAAGCTCGAATTCCCAGGCGCGGGCGGGGTCGAACAGCACCACCGCCTCGACCCCCATCAGCCCGTTCTTGGTGCCGCCGAAGCTGAGCGCCTCGACGCCCGCCTTCCACGTCATCTCGGCGGGCGTCGCCCCGGTGGCGGCGACCGCGTTGGCGAACCGCGCCCCGTCCAGATGCACCGGCAGGCCGAAATCGCGCGCCACACCGGCAAGGGCCGCGATCTCGTCGACCGCATAGACCGTGCCCAGCTCGGTCACGTTGGTGATCGAGACCGGCCCGCGCTGCGGCCCGTGCACGCCACGGCTTTCCTCGCCCGCGATCCGGGCGCGCAGGGTCTCGGGCGTCATCCGCCCCGCCTGCGACGGCACCAGCGTCAGCTTGGCGCCGCCGGTGTAGAACTCGGGCGCGTTGCATTCGTCCTGGTTGATATGCGCCTCGGGGGTGCAGAAAATCGTCTGGTAGGGCTGCGCCAGCGTGGCCAGCGCCAGCGAATTGGCCGCCGTGCCGGTCGCCACCAGATAGACCGCAGCCTCGGGCGCCTCGAAGATCTCGCGGATCTGCGCGCGCACCGCGTCCATGATCGCGTCGGCCCCGTAGGGCATGGCATAGCCTTCGTTGGCGCGGGCCAGCGCGGCCATCACCCTGGGATGAACCGGGCCGGAATTGTCCGAGGCGAAAAACATCTAGAACTCCTCTTCGATCACGTGATCTTCCCATTCCTCTTCCGGCACCTCGAACTCGGGCAGGGTTCGGCCCTTCATCGACATGCCCGCCTTGTGCGTGCTGTCAGGATCGCCGGTGATGAGCGGGTGCCAGTCGGGCAGCGGCTTGCCTTCGTGACGCAGCCGGTAGGCGCAGGTCGCGGGCATGAAATAGGCAACCTCACCGATGCTCTCGGGGGTCAGCACGATGCATTCGGGGACGAATTGCAGGCGGATGTCGTATTGCGCGCAGCGGCAGGTGGCGTCGTCGAACAGCCGGCAGGCGATGCGGGTGAAGGCGACCGCGCCGGTCTCCTCGTCCTCGAGCTTGTTGAGACAGCACTTGCCGCAGCCGTCGCACAGCGCCTCCCATTCCTCGGGGTTGAGGTCGGGCAGCGGCAGGGTCCAGAACCGGCTGCGAAGTCGGGGTTTGCCGTGCGCCCCCATCACAACGCCGCCAGGATGTCCCGCGCCCGCGCGCAATCGGCGCCCATCTGGGCGATCAGCGCGTCAACGCTGGAAAACACCTCTTCCGGGCGCAGATACTCGATCAGCGCCACCGAAACATGCGCGTCGTAGATGTCGCCGGTGAAATCGAACAGGTAGCTTTCGAGGTTGGGAAGGTTCTCGCCGAACATCGGGCGCACCCCCATCGAGGCCGCGCCGCCATAGGTGCCGGCATGCGGCCCGGTCAGCACGTCGACGCGCACCGCATAGACGCCGAATTTCGGCGGATGCAGGCCGCGGATCGACATGTTGGCGGTGGGATAGCCCAGGTCGCGGCCGCGCTGGTCGCCGCGGATCACCTTGCCGTCGATCCGGTGCCAATGCCCCAGCATCCGGGCGGCATCGCGCGGGCGTCCCTCTGACAACGCGGCGCGGATCGCGGTCGAGCTGACCTCTTCGCCGGTGTGGTGCATCAAGGGCGCGACCGTGACCCCGAAACCCAGTTTCTCGCCCAGGTCGGTGAGCGTGCCGGGATTGCCCGCGCGGTCCTTGCCGAAATGGAAATCCTCGCCCACCACGACGTGCTTCAGCCCCAGCCCCTCCACGATCACGTCGCGCGCAAAGGCCTCGGGCGTCTTGGCCGACAGGGTGTCGTTGAAGCTGAGTTCATAAAGCTTCTCGACCCCCAGCCAGTCCAGCCGGTGCGCCCGGCCTTCGGCGTTCATCAGCCGGAACGGCGGCGCCTTGGGGGCGAAGTATTCGCGCGGATGCGGCTCGAAGGTCACCACGCCCAGGGGGGCTGCGATCTTGACGGCCTCGGCCCTAGCGATGTCGATCACGTATTGGTGGCCGAGATGCACCCCGTCGAAATTGCCGATCGCGACCGAGGCCCCCCGGTCGCCCTCATCAATGAACTGGAAATCCCGAATGATCCTCATGTGCGGGAGTTATCCGCCCGCCTGCGCGCGTGCAAGCCCGAACGCCCCGCTGGCACCGGTCCGGTGGCGGGGGAAGGGGCCGCCCGTGCCGGGCGATCTATGAGAATGGCGGCGCCGCCAGGGCGCACATCGGTCGTGCCAGGCGGGGGTGAAGGCCCCGGACTGCGGCCGGTTTCCCGGCCTGTCTGCGCAGGTTCATCGCCGCCCCTCGCGGGGCCCCGTGAAACCTCGTGCTGTGTCGCGGGGGGTGTCAGGTCCCGCACGGATCCGAGGGGGCAGATTGCCACGAAACGGTTAACGGCGGCGAAAGGCAGCGCGCGCTGCCCTTCATCTTGGAAAAATACTCTGCCCTCTCGGCGGTCCCGTGCGGGACCGCCTGCCGGGTTCGCAACCGGGCCTTTGGCCCGGTCACTCAGGGAGCGCGAGGGGCTGGCCCCTCGCATGGGTCGGGCGCGAAGCGCGGGAAACCTCAGTCGAACTTGGCCGAAGGCGCCAGCACGGTGGCCTCGCCCTTCAACACCGGCTTGCCCTCGATCAGGCACTCGGTCTTGAGCTGCACCCGGCGGCGCGAATAGTCGATTTCCATCACCGTGACCTCGGCGCGCACCACGTCGCCGGGGCGCACCGGGGCGAGGAACTTGAGGCTCTGGCCGAGGTAGACCGTGCCGTGGCCCGGCAGTTGCTCGCCGATCACCGCCGAGATCAGGCCCGCCGTCAGCATGCCGTGGGCGATGCGGCCCTCGAAGATCGTGTCCTGCGCATAGGCATCGTCCAGATGCACCGGGTTGCGGTCGGTCGAGACCTCGGCGAACAGCTCGATATCGCGGTCGGTGATCTGTTTCGTCAGATGCCGCATCATGCCGATCTCGAGATCCTCGATGACGATCGTGCCGCGGGGCAGGTTGTCCAACATCAGATCCTCCTGAGGGTGTCTGTGTAATATCCGCGCGTCAAAGGCGCTTTCAAAGCAACAATATTACTTTGCAGGTGCAGAAATCAACCCCGGAAATCGTCCGGTTCAAGCGCGCGATCCACATCGGAAACCGGCCCCGGTTTTCGGATTGCGCCTCAGCGCAGAAAGCCCATCGCATAGGTCGGCGTGATCATCTCGCGCGTGACGAAGGCCTCCAGCGCCTCCGGGTCGGGCTGGGTGTCGGTCCGCGTTTCCGCCGCCGCCAGCCCGCCGGTGATGAACAGCGAATCGATATCCTCGCCCTGCGCGCCCTGGATGTCGGTGTGGATGCCGTCACCGACCGCAAGGATGCGCGACGCCTCCACCGGCTTGCCAAGCTCTGCCAGACGACGCCGCCCCAGGTCGTAGATCGGCGGGTGCGGCTTGCCGAAATAGAGGCTCACGCCGCCCATCTCGGTGTATAGCCGCGCGATCGCCCCGGCGCACCATTCGCGGGTGTCGCCACGGTCGACCACGATATCGGGGTTGGCGCAGAGCAGTTTCATCCCCTTGGTCTTGGCATAGAGCAGTTCGGGCCGCAGAACGGCGGGGTCGGCATGGGGGTCGAACGGGCCGCAGCAGACGATGCCCTCGGCCTCGTCCAGCGGGACGACCTCGATCTCGACCGGGTCGTCGATCAGGTGCATCGGGTCGAAGAAACTGCGGTCGTGGCCCTCGCCCATGAAAAAGACCTTTTGCCCGACCACGCCCTGAAACATCGCCGCGCGCGCGGAATCGCCGGAGCTGGCGATGGTGTCCCAGGTGTCCGTGGGCAGGCCCATCTTGTCGAGATGGCGCGCGACGCTGGCGCGGAGGCGCGGCGCGTTGGTCATCAGCACGACCGCGCCGCCCTGGGCGCGAAACGCCCGCAGCGCCTCGATGGCGGCGGGGAAGGGGCGCACGCCGTCATGCACGCAGCCCCAGAGATCGCAGAACAGCGCGTCGTAACCTTGGGAAATCTCGGCGAGGCTTTCGATGATCCGGGGCATGGCGGCTCCTGTGTGCAAACGTGTCGCAGGGTTGTCCCCCGCCCGCGCGCGCGGTGCAAGCGGTTTGGGGCTTGGCAGCGCGTCACCGGGTATCATATCAGGAAAAATGAATATGACTGGCGGAGTGAGTCGATGAACATGCTGAACAGACGCGGCTTCATGATGGCCGGCATCGGGGCGCTGGCGGTGGCCGGGATCGCGGTGGCGACGACCGGGCCGGGGCCGGAGGGATACGAGCACCTGGCGATGAGCGTCGAGGACATGCGCGCCTCGGGGGCGCTGGTGGTCGATATCCGCACGCCGCCGGAATGGGCCGAGACCGGGGTGATCGACGGTGCCGTGTTGGAAACCTTTGCAGGGGTGGACAGCTTTCTCGCCCGGGTCGGGCCAGAGATCGCCGATGGCCGCGACCTGGTCTTGATCTGCCGCTCGGGCAACCGCACGCGGGCGGCGGCCGAGGCGCTGGCCGGGCGCATCCCGAACCGCATCATCTCGGTCGAGGGCGGGATGCGGCGGGTGCTGGCGGCGGGCTACCAGCCGGTGACGCCGGGTTGACGCGGGGCGCGGCGGCGATAGCGTGGGCGAAAAAGGGGGCGGCGCGATGAGCGGCGGTTACGAACACAAGATCATGTCGGTCGACGAGATGCGCGCCTCGGGGGCGCTGGTGGTCGATATCCGCACACCGCCGGAATGGTATCAGACCGGGGTGATCGAGGGCGCGCGGCTGATCCCGTTCCACGACCCCAACGCCTTCGTCCGCGAGATCGAGGGCGACATCGCCGACGGACGCGACGTGGTGCTGGTCTGCCGCTCAGGCTCGCGCACCCAGGCGGCGGGCATGTATCTGTCGCGGATGATCCCAAACAAGGTGATTTCCGCCGCTGGCGGGATGATCGAGATCGTGGCCCGCCAAGGCTATCAGCCGGTCGCGCCGGAATAGGATTTTTCCGACGAAAACGCCCCGCCAGAGCGATCCGGCGGGGCGTTTCGTTGTCGGATTGGAACCTTTGCTGCTCAGAGCGGCAGGTTCGGGATGATCTGTTTCTTGCGGCTGACAACGCCCGGCAGCAGCACCGTGTCGCCCTCGACCCGCACCGCGAAGCTCTTTTCGGCAAGCTCGCGCACCAGGTCGTTGGGCACCAGAAGGGTGGCCTCTTCGTTCAGGATGTCGATCACGAACAGCAGCACCTGGTCGACGCCGTCCTCGCGCGCAACCTCCTCCATCGCCGCCATCAGGCCCGGCTTGCGCTCCAGCAGAACCTCGGGCGAGGTGGTTTCCAGCACCGAGATGCGCATGGACTTGCCGGCAACGTCGTAGGCCTTGGAATCCATGCGCAGCAATTCGGCGTCCGAATAGGCCGACACATCGGACTTGGCCGCGAACATCTCGGCGGCATAGTCGGGGATCGAAATGCCCAGTTCATGCGCCAGGTCGGTGGCCACGTCGCGGTCATGCGCGGTGGTGGTAGGCGAGCGGAATTCCAGCGTGTCCGACAGGATGCACGACAGCATCAGCGCGCGGATATGGTCGGGCATCTTCGCGGTATCGTCGCCCATCAGGTCGTAGAGGATGGTCGCGGTGCAGGCCAGCGGGCGCATGGTGATGTCGATCGGGGCGCGGGTTTCCAGCCCGCCGGCCAGCTTGTGATGGTCGATGATCTGGCGGATGTCGGCGGCGTGGATGCCGGCGGGCAGCTCGGCCGGGTTGTTGGTGTCGACGATGACGCAGGGCTGGCCCGGCGCAACATCCCCGATGATGCGCGGCGTCGGCACGGCCCAGCGCATCAGGACGAACTCGGCCTCGGTATTCGGTTCGCCCAAGAGCATCGCCTCGGCGGGGATGCCTTTGACCTCGTTCAGATACCAGGCCCAGATGATCGGCGATCCGGTGCTGTCGGTATCGGGCGATTTGTGGCCGAAAACGAGTGTGGTCATGAGGGTCTTTCCGTTATGTGAATTTCGCGCGGGTTATACGGAACGCGTCCGGCGATGTCACGGGGTGTTCGCAGGTGCGGCAATCGGGGTATACGGGGCCATGGAGCGACTGCGCGAAACCGATCTCTATCCGCCGGTGAAGGCCTTTCTGGAAGAGCTGGGCTTCGAGGTGAAATCCGAGGTCGGCCCGGCGGACGTGGTGGGCCTGCGGGGCGACGACCTGGTGGTGGTGGAGCTCAAGACCGGGTTCTCGCTGACGCTCTTGCAACAGGCGGTGGCGCGGCAGGCGATCACCGATCAGGTCTATGTCGCGGTGCCGCGCTGGGCTGGCAAGGCAGGCTGGCGGACGTTCAAGGGAAACACGGGTTTGTGCAAGCGATTGGGGCTTGGGGTACTGTCGGTGCGCCTCAAGGACGGATTCGTGCAAGTCCATGCCGACCCGACCCCGTTTCGCCCGCGCAAGTCCAAGCCCCGCCGCGCCCGGCTGATGGATGAGTTCGCCCGGCGCGCGGGCGACCCAAACGCGGGCGGCACGAACGGCAAGATCGTCACCGCCTACAAGCAGGACGCGGCGCGCATCGCCGCCTATCTCGATGAACACGGGCCGAGCAAGGGCGCGGTGGTGGCCAAGGCGACCGGCGTGGAGCACGCCACGCGGATGATGGCAGACAACCATCTGGGCTGGTTTGCCCGGATCGAGGTCGGTATCTACGGGCTGAGCGAGGCCGGGCAAAAACGGGAGAGCGAGTGATGCAGGAGGTTTCTGGCCGGGTGGCACGGCTTCAGATCGGCACGCCGCGCCCGTTGGGGCCGGACGGGGTGATGAGCAGTTTTCGCCGCCAGCCCGTGCCCGGCCCGGTGATGCTGAAAGCGACCGGATTCGAGGGCGATCGGGTGGGCGACACCAGGCACCACGGCGGGGTCGAGAAGGCGGCGCATGCCTATCCGCTGGCGCATTACGCGGCGTGGCGCGGCGATCTGCCCGACATGGCGGCGGCGTTCACGGAGGGGTCTTTCGGCGAGAACCTGACGGTGGAAGGTCTGACCGAGGCCGATATCTGCATCGGGGACAGTTTCACGCTGGGCGCGGCGCGGGTTCAGGTCAGCCAGGCGCGCCAGCCGTGCAGCCGGCTCAACCTTCGGTTCGAGCGGCGCGACATGGCCCGGCTGGTGCAGGACAGCGGGCGCACCGGCTGGTATTTCCGGGTGCTGGACCCCGGCGCGGTCCGCTTGGGCGACGCCTTGCGGCTGGTGGCGCGGCCCAATCCCGACTGGCCGCTCGACCGGGTGTGGCGGCTTCTCTACCGCAGCGGGGCGGACGACACGGCGCTTGTCGCCTTTGCCGCGCTGGAGGGGCTGTCACCCTCGTGGCGCGCGCTGGCCGAGAAACGGCTGGCGCGGCGCGAGGTCGAGGACTGGACGGCGCGGCTCGGCGGATAGCTCAGGGCCGGGGCCGCACGTCGAAGCGCCCGTTCGACACCACCTTGCCCGCGTCGTCCACGATCAGCCGCAGCACCCGCGTGCCATAGCGGAAGGTGACGCGGCTGCGCCCGGCATCCTCGTCGACGCCGGTTTCGCACAGGCTGGTGATAGCGCCGGCGCGCATCTCGTCGCGCACCCGGGCCTCGTCGATCCCGAAGGCCGAGGCGAGAAGACCCGCCTCGACCTCGAACCCCTCGGGTGTGGGGACCACCTGGGCCATGTCAGTCTCTCCAGTAGTTGTTGGCGGCGGCGACGGTGGCGAAGTGATGCGCCACCACGTCGCTGACCGCGATCAGCGAATCGGCGTTTTCGGCGTAGTCCGGGCGCAGCTTGTCGCGCATCGCCGCGTCGCCTTGAGTCATCTTGACGGCCACCCGCGACATCTTGACGGCAAGCTCGTAGCCTTCGGTCGGGGTGGCGGTGATCAGGGTGGGAAGCCAGTTGTCCATGTCGTTCTCCTGTCGGTCGGTTTGATCCGGTTTGAATTGGTATTTACAATACCTATTATACGACCTAACCTCGCGCAAGTCCCGCGCCCGGCCGTGCCGGGCCGAGGATCGACGCAATCGAGGACAGAAGCAATGACCACGCCGCAACCGCCTGCCGACCCCGCCGAAATGACCACCTTCATCGAGACGCAGTATCACGCCGCCCACCGCGCCCAACTGCCGGAACTGGCCGAGTTGTCGGCCAAGGTCGAGCGCGTCCATGCCGGCGCGCCGGGGGTGCCCGCCGGGCTGGCCGAGGTGCTCGGCCACATGATCGGCGCGCTCGAGGTGCATATGAAGAAAGAGGAGCTGATCCTGTTTCCCGCGATCCGCAAGGGCGGGATGCCGGGGATCGAGAACCCGATCGCGGTGATGCGCGCCGACCATGACGACCACGAAGAAGAGGTCTCCCGCATCCGCGCGCTGACCGACGACCTGACCCTGCCCGAGGGCGCCTGCCGGAGCTGGACGGAACTCTACCGGGGTCTGGAGCATTTCCTGAACGAACTGGATGCGCATATCCGGCTGGAAAACGACGTGCTGTTTCCGCAATTCGAACCGGCGAGCGCCTGACCGGCCGGGGCATCCGCAACCCGAAAGGAGCCCCGATGACCGACATATCCATGCCAAGGGCCACCCGCGCCCATGCCGAGAAACGCCGCGCGCTGGCCCCCGGCCCGGACGAGGCGTTCCGCGCCTTCTCGAAGGCGGTGTTCGAGCCGGGCGCGCTGGATGCCCGCACCAAGCAGCTGATCGCGGTGGCGGTGGCACATGTCACGCAATGCCCGTGGTGCATCGAGGGGCACGTGAAGGCCGCCCGGCGCGAAGGCGCCAGCGGCGAGGCGATCATGGAGGCGATCTGGGTGGCCGCCGAAATGCGGGCGGGCGCGTCCTTCGCCCATTCCGTCAAGGCGCTCGACCTGATCGAGACCGGGGAGGGCACGTCATGAGCGGCAAGATACATCTGTGCCGCGCCTATGACCTGCGCGACGGGGCCAAGGCGCCGGGCGCGCATCTGCTGGTCGATCGGATCTGGCCGCGCGGCGTAGCCAAGGAGGATCTGGACCTGGACGACTGGCTGAAGGACATCGCGCCTTCGGACGACCTGCGCAAATGGTTCGACCACGACCCCGACAAGTGGGATGAGTTCCAGAAACGCTATCGCGCCGAGTTGGACGATGCCTCGGACGCGGTCGAGGAGGCGCTGAAATGGGTGCGCAAGGGGGCGGTCACGCTGATCTATGGCGCCAAGGACGACGAGCACAATCAGGCGGTTGTGCTGCGTGATTATCTCGGGGAAAAACGCGATGCGTGACGCGGAAAGGCCGCAAGATGAGCGATGACGACACCCCGCGCGGCTATGCCTCGCCGCCCTGCCTGGCGCATGAGATCGACCCGACCTATTTCGACCCGCTCGCGGTAGACCCCGAACAGGCCCGCGACGTGGCCCGCTGGCGCAAGGCCGAGCGGGTGCGCCTGCTGGACCAGCGCGCGGGCCTGTCGGTGGCGGCGCGCAAGGCTGCGGGCGAGGCGATTGCCGACCGGCTCGACAGCTTCCTGGCCGAGCGGGTCGGCAGCCTGGCCGGGCTGACGATTTCCGCCTGGTGGCCGATCAAGGCCGAGATCGACCTGCGGCACTGGCTGGCCGGACTGGCGGACCGCGGGGCGCGGGCTGCGCTGCCGCTGGTGGCGGTCAAGGCGCAGCCGCTGGTGTTTCGCGAATGGACGCCCGCGACCCGGATGGAACGCGGTTTCTGGAATATCCCGGTGCCTGCCGAGGGGGACGAGATCATCCCCGATATCACCCTGTCGCCGGTGGTGGGCTGGGATGCTGAATGTTTCCGGCTGGGCTATGGCGGCGGCTATTTCGACCGGACGCTGGCCGCGATCCGGCCCGCGCCGCTGGCCATCGGCGTCGGGCTGGAGGCGGCACGGATCGCCACCATCTATCCGCAGCCGCATGACATCCCGATGCAGGCGGTGGTGACGGAAACCGGCATCCACAATCCGGCCGAAAGCGCGTGAAAACGGAGCCCGAACCGCGACTTATTTCCGCAGTTGCGAAGAATCTTGCGTTTCGTGCTTGAAAACCGCCGCGCGGCGGTATTTTCATGCGCGCATAACCCAAACAAGTGATGACTTGCCCGGGCGCCCCGTGTCGGGTCCGCGCGACCACGCCGCCCGACCGGGCCTGACTGCCGCCCGGCTCGACGGATTTCAACGACACAGAAAAACCGAGACGAGAGAGACAGATGAACGCGATTGATGAAAAGCTGCAACCGATCCTCAGCACCGTGCTGCACCGCAACGCCGGCGAGACCGAGTTCCACCAGGCCGTGCAGGAGGTTCTGGAGAGCCTCGGGCGGGTGATCTCGAAACACCCCGAATATGCCGAGGAGGCGCTGATCGAACGGATCTGCGAACCCGAACGCCAGATCATCTTCCGGGTGCCCTGGGTCGATGACAACAACGATGTGCAGATCAACCGCGGCTTTCGTGTGCAATTCAACTCGGCGCTCGGTCCCTACAAGGGCGGCCTGCGGTTTCACCCCTCGGTGAATGTGGGGATCATCAAGTTCCTGGGCTTCGAGCAGACCTTCAAGAACGCGCTGACGGGCATGCCCATCGGCGGCGGCAAGGGCGGGTCCGACTTCAACCCGCGCGGCCGGTCGGACCGCGAGATCATGCGTTTCTGCCAGTCGTTCATGGTCGAGTTGCACCGCCATGTCGGCGAATACACCGACGTTCCGGCGGGCGATATCGGCGTCGGCGGGCGCGAGATCGGCTATATGTTCGGCATGTACAAACGTCTGACCAATCGCTACGAGGCCGGCGTTCTGACCGGCAAGGGCCTGTCCTACGGCGGTTCGCGCGCGCGCACCGAGGCGACGGGCTTCGGCACCGTCTATTTCGTGGAGCGCATGCTGGCCACAACCGGCACCAGCTTTGAGGGCAAGCGCTGTGTCGTGTCGGGGTCGGGCAACGTCGCGATCTATGCGATGCAGAAGGTGATGTCGTTTGGCGGCACCGTGGTGGCGTGCTCGGACTCGGATGGCTACATCGTCGACGAGAACGGTATCGACCTCGCGCTGGTCAAGGAGATCAAGGAGGTCCGGCGCGGGCGCATCAGCGAATACGCCGAGCTCAAGGGCGACGGGGTGCATTACGTCAAGGGCGGCTCGATCTGGGACGTGCCGTGCGAGGTCGCGCTGCCCTGCGCCACCCAGAACGAGCTGACCGGAGCCGACGCGAAAACGCTGGTCGAGAACGGCGTGATCGCGGTGGGCGAGGGGGCCAACATGCCCTCGACCCCCGACGCGGTGCATGTCTTTCAGAAGGCCAAGGTGCTGTTCGCGCCGGGCAAGGCCGCGAACGCCGGGGGCGTTGCGACCTCGGCGCTCGAGATGCAGCAGAACGCCAGCCGCGACAGCTGGTCCTTTGCCAAGACCGAGGAGCGCCTGGCGCAGATCATCCACAGCATCCACGACGCCTGCGCCGAGACCGCGGATGAATATGGCGCACCGGGCGATTACGTGCTGGGCGCCAACATCACCGGCTTCGTGCGCGTCGCCGAGGCGATGCGGGCGCTGGGCGTGGTCTGAGGGTCAGGCCGGGGCGGGCAGGGCCACGTCGGCCAGCGTCGCGCTGTCGAGGTGGGCAAGAAACGCCGCCTCGGCCCCGCGCAGCCGCGCCTTGAGCCGGCAATGGCCGTCGATGGAACAGGCGGCGCGGCCGGGGGCGAAGCATTCGACCAGCGACTGGCCCTCTTCCAGCGTGCGGATCACCTGGCCCAGCCGGATCTGATCGGCGGGCCGGGTCAGCCGCGCGCCGCCACCGCCGCCGCGGCGCGTCTCGACGATGTCGGCCCGCGCAAGGCTTTGCATGATCTTGGTCAGGTGGTTGCGCGACAGCCCGAATTCCTCGGCCAGTTCGGCGGTTGAAAAGGCCCGCTCCGGCGCGCTGGCCATGCGCATCAGCATCCTGAGGCCGTAGTCGGTGAACGAGGTGAGGCGCATCCGGGCCACATCCTTGGTGTTTTTTGAATAGGTATTTACAATGCCTATTAACAGGATTACATCGCATTGCAAGCCCCATGACTTGAGGAACAGGCGATGCCGGTCAACCAGAAAGAGCATCCGACGCTGAATTCCGCCCGCCCCGCGATGACCGCGGCGCTGATGGAACGCACCGGGCTTGACGACGGGCGGCTGACCACGCTCGTGCATGCATTCTATGGCAAGATCCGCAAGGATGCCGTGCTTGGCCCGATCTTCGACGAACGCATCGCCGACTGGGAACCGCACCTGGCGCGGATGGTCGAATTCTGGTCCTCGGTCGCCCTGATGACCGGGCGCTATCACGGCGCGCCGGTGCCCAAACACGTCGGCCTGCCCGTCGACTGGTCGCATTTCGAGCGCTGGCTTGCGCTGTTTCGCGAAACCGCGCATGAGACCTGCACCCCCGAGGGCGCGGCGCATGTGATCGAGCGGGCCGAACGCATCGCGCGCTCGCTCAACATCGCCGTGACCGACGCCGCCGAGGCCGCCGCCAACCCCCATGCCGTGCCGCGCCTGGGGTGATGCCCGAACCCATGCCCAACCCGACACACGCCAACCCGGTCTGAGCCGGGCGGGCGACAGAGCCTGAGAGAGACGACATGAGCACAACCGCCCAACAGATGCGCGACTGGCGTGGCCCGGCCATCCTGACCTTCGGGTTCCGCCCGTTTTTCCTGGGCGCGGCGGTCTGGGCCGCCATCGCGATGGTGCTGTGGCTGATGATGCTGACAGGGCTGGGCGACCTTCCCATCCGGCTCGACCCGGTGGCCTGGCATTCGCACGAGTTTCTCTATGGCTATGTGATCGCGGTGATCGCCGGGTTCCTGATGACGGCGGTGCCGAACTGGACCGGGCGCCTGCCCATCGTGGGTTGGCCGCTTTTGGTGATCGTGCTGTTGTGGCTGGCCGGGCGGGTCGCGGTCGGCATCTCGGACTGGCTGCCGCCGCTGGTGGTGGCGCTGGTCGACCTGTCGATGCCGGTGGTGCTGACGCTGGTGATCGGGCGCGAGATCGTGACCGGCAAGAACTGGCGCAACCTGATGCCGCTGGCGATGCTGGCGGTGTTCACGCTGGGCAACGCTGTGTTTCACCTCGAGGCGGCGCAGGGCGCGGCGGCGGCGCAAGGCTATGGTTTGCGGATCGGGTTGGGGGCGGCGATCGCGCTGATCGGGCTGATCGGCGGGCGCATCGTGCCGTCGTTCACCCGCAACTGGCTGGTCCGGCGCGAACCGGGGCGGCTGCCGATCCCGCCGATGCAGCGGTTCGACAAGCTGGCGCTGGCGGCGCTGGTGGCGGCGGTGCTGCTGTGGGTGGCGCTGCCCGAGGCGCGGCTGACGGCGGTGGCGCTGATCGTGGCGGGGCTGATGCACGCCGTGCGGCTGACGCGCTGGGCGGGCGAGCGCACGCTGGCCGAGCCGCTGCTGTGGATCCTGCACCTAGCCTATGCCTTCGTGCCGCTGGGCGCACTGGCGCTGGGCGCCGAGATCCTCTGGCCCGGCGTGTTCGGATCGGCGGCGGCGCAGCATCTGTGGATGGCCGGCGCGCTGGGGCTGATGACGCTGGCGGTGATGACGCGCGCGACGCTGGGGCACACCGGCCAGACGCTGACCGCGGGGCCGGGCACGGTGGCGATCTATGTCCTGCTGCTGATCTCGGTGCTGGCGCGGCTGGCGGCGGGCATCTGGATCGGGGCTGCGGACATGTTGCACCATATCTCGGGGACCGGCTGGATCGGGGCGTTCGGCGGTTTCGCGCTGATCTATGGCCCGCTGGTGCTGCGGCACCGCGTCGCGAAAAAGGCCTGACGATTCGCGCGGCCAGCGCCGCGCGCGGCATTCAGGCACTCACCTGGAACAACCCTGAGGCGCGTGGTGTATCCGCCCCGGCAACACTGTGCCGCGCCCGGCGTCAACGTCTTTGGATCGTCAACGTAAACAGTCTGTTTCCTCTGTGACCGGCCTGAAATGTGGCAAACCTGTGGCAATGTTCGGGCGAAAACCCGACATCATGCGGGGCTGCCGAGGCAGACGACACACGGAGGACAGCAGATGGCCTATGACGCCGGAACCGAGCGGCCGGGATTTCTGGCCGCGTGGCGCGAGGCTGCGCGCGGCCGCGGCCTGCTTGAGATCCCGCTTGGCAAGTGGCTGTTCGACAAGGCGTTCGCCGCGCTGGCGCTGATGGCGCTGGCACCGACGATGGGGCTGATCGCGCTAATCCTCAAGCTGCGCGATCCGGGGCCGGTGCTGTTCGCCCATACCCGGATCGGCAAGGATGGCAGGCGGTTCAAATGCTACAAGTTCCGCACCATGCGCGCCGACGGCGACGCCCGGCTGGCCTGGGTTTTCGCCATCGACCCGATTGCGCGCGCCGACTGGCAGGCCGCCCAGAAGCTCGAGCGCGACCCGCGCGTGCATCCGTTCGGCGGCTTTCTGCGGCGCACCAGCCTCGATGAACTGCCGCAATTCTGGAACGTGCTGAAGGGCGACATGTCGATCGTCGGGCCGCGCCCGATCGTCGATGACGAGATCGAGAAATACGGCCGCCATTTCGCCGACTACTGCGCCGTGCGCCCGGGCATCACCGGCGCCTGGCAGGTCGGCGGGCGCACCGATACGGATTACGAGGCGCGCGTCGCGCTGGATGTGGACTACGTCCGCACCGCGCGGTTCCGCGACGACCTCTCGATCGTGTTCAGGACGGTTGGCGTGGTGCTGAAACAACGTGGCGCATATTAGGTTGATCATTGCATGCACGACCCCAACAGGCACCCTGATTTGCAGGACAAGCTGAACCGATTGCGCCGGCAAAGCTTTGCCCGGCCCGCCGCCGAGGCCGAGATTTCGCTGCCGAGGCCCGCGTCGCGCGACACGCCCAAACGCGCGCCGGGCCGCAGGTTGGTGAATGCCCGCCCGCGCATGGTGGTGGCGATCGCCTCGGCCAACCGCCCCGGCATCCTGCCCGAGACGGTGCGCAGCATCGCCCAGCAGGACCGGCGGCCCGATCTGCTGATCCTCAGCCTCGCCGCGCTCGACGACATCGGCGACCTGGCGCCCGAGCACCTGCCGTTCCCGGTCGAGATCGTGGTCGGGCAAAAGGGCGCCACGCGCCAGCGCAACGGCGCGCTCGACCTGCTTCGGCCCAACGATATCGTGTTGTTTCTGGACGATGATTTCCTGATGGCGCCGGATTACCTCAGCCGCACGCTCGAGGTGTTCGGGGCCGACCCCGAGGTGGTGATGGCCACCGGCACGGTGCTTGCGGACGGGATCGGCGGGCCGGGCTTCGACCACGCCCGCGGCGCGCGGATGCTGGAACGCCTGAACGGCACCCCGGCGCGCGACCGGGTGGTGCCGACCTATGCCGCCTATGGCTGCAACATGGCGTTCCGCGCCAGTGTGGTGCTGGAACGGAACATCAGCTTCGACGAGGCGCTGCCGCTCTACAGCTGGCTTGAGGATGTCGATTTCTCGCGCCGGCTGGCGCCGTTCGGCAAGCTGGTCAAGTCGGGCCGGATGCGCGGCGTTCACCTGGGCACCAAGACCGGGCGCACGCCGGGGGTTTTCCTGGGCTATTCGCAGATCGCCAACCCGGTCTACCTGCTGAAAAAGGGCTCGATCAGCCGCCGCCATGCCTATGAGATGATGGCGCGCAACAGCGCGGCCAACCTGGTGCGGTCGCTCAACCCGCCGCGTTGGGCGGATTATCGCGGGCGGCTCAGGGGGAACCTGCTGGCGCTGCGTGATCTTCTGCGCGGCCGCGTTTCGCCCGAACGGATTCTCGAGCTTACGCCCTGACCCCGGCGCGCACGCGGGCGTATTGCGCCTCGAGCGCGTCGATCCAGCCGTCGGGGCTGTGGCCTAGTGCGACCTCGCCGGAAAAGCCGCGCTCGCTCATGGCGCGGACCTCGTCATCGGGCAGGGAGGTGATGCGTTCAAGCGCCGCCTCGAGGCTGCCGGGGCTGAGAATGTCGAAGCTGAGGCCAAGCCCGGCCTCGACCACTTCGCCCGCCATCAGGGCGGTATCGGAAACCAGAACCGGCAACCCGCTGGCCGCCGCCTCGGCGATCACCAGCGCGAACGGCTCGGGGTGACGCGAGGGCATCACCAGCGCCCGTGCGTCCGCCACATGCGCGCCGATCTGGCCGCTGTCGACCCAGCCGGTGATGCGCATCCGGGGGTAGCGCGCGGCCAGTTCCGCGCGCATCGCCCCGTCGCCCACCAGCGTCAACGCGACGCCGGCATGCGCCGCTGCCGCCGCCAGTTCACCGACACCCTTGTCCGCCTCCAGCCGCCCGACATAGACCACGCCGCGGTTGGCCTCGGCCTCGATCCGGCGGGTGGTGTAGGGCTGCACCGGGTTGCGCAGGGTGGTCATGCCGGCCTCGCAGAACCCGGCCCGCGCCAGGCGCGGCTTCATCGCCGGGTGCAGCACCAGGATGCCGGCCCAGGCCTCGAACGGAGCCATAGCCCGCCACAGCGCCTTTTGCCGCGCCACCCGCCAGAGCTTGTGCAGGAAGCTGCGCTTGTCGCAATTGGTGACGATGCAGGAGGCCGACAGCGGCACGCGGGTGCAGACCTCGTCGCGGCGGTAGTCCATGAACACGCCGTTGGGGCAGGCCAGGAACATGTCATGGGCATGGATCAGCGTGCGCTCGGCGACCGGGGCCAGCGCGGCAAATACCGCCGGAGACAGGATCTGCGACCAGGCGTGGACGTGATAGACGGTGCCGGGCGTGTCGCGCCGGGCCACGAAATCGGCGATCATGCGATGGGCGGCGGCGTTGTGGATGCCGCTGATCGCGGCGCGCCCGCGCGGGGTTTCCAGAAGCGCCCGCTCGCCCAGCGCCACCACCTCGACGCCGAGGCGGGCAAGCTCGGGGCTGTCGCCGGCATCGCCGGTCAGCCAGATCACCTCGTGCCCGCGCGCGACAAGGTCGCGTGCCGCCGTCAGGGCCAGCACCGTGGCCCCGCCGCGCGCCCGGCTCTCGTCGTTCACGATGACTATCCGGCTGTCGGTCATGGGTTCGGGTCCGTCAAAGACTGTCGCGCGGCAAGGTTGGATCTGGACTGTTCGCCGGAGTGAATTGCCCCGAGTTTGCGGCATTTTTCCGGCAAGATCGACAGTGGATTGTGGAAATCGTGCAAGTCGCGGCTCGATCAGGGCATTCGGTGGCGGTCATGGCGCGCGCCGAAGGGTGAAGCGGTAAAGCGCGTCGTCACCGTCCGGTGTCGCGCCGGGGCCGGTGATGATGTCGAGCCTGTCGCCCGCCTCGAGCGCCACGCCGTCGAGCACCAGCACCTCGCGCCCGGTGACATGACGCGCGGCCAGTTCCGCGCCGTTCACCTCGACCGACAGGCGCACACCGTCGCGGCTGCCTGCGGCCGGGTCGAGCATGGCGTCGAGGCTGACCCGCATCGCCTCGGGCGCGGTGAAGCGGTGGACGATCTCGGCCGGGCCAACGGCGTGCATCGAGGGCATCAGGAAGGTGGCGTCCATGCGCAGCATCCCGTCGCCCGCGGTGCCGAGGTAGGGCGTCCAGGGCACGCCGCCCGTCTCTTGCCCGGGGCCGAGGGTGAAGGGGATCACTTCGCCACCGGCGCGCGCGAACCGCTGGAAGCTGTCGCCGTGCTGGCCGGGATAGGCGAACTGGTCGAACGTGTCGGCGATGACGGTCTGCGGACCAAGGCGCACGGTCTCGCCCAGCCGCACATCCGGCCCCTCGGAGGTGATCACAAGCGGCACCTCGCGTGACAGGCGCGGGGCGGCGACGGGCTGGCCGGTAGGGTCGCGCGCGCTCAGCGCCGGGTCGGTCAGCGTGACGGCGCGCGGCGCGCCCCAGATCACCAGCGCGCGGGGGCCGAACTGGCAGGCATAGGTGAAAGGATCGGGCGCGGCATCCTGGGCCGGCAGGCCGGTAAGTCCTTGAAGAAGCTGAAAGGTTCGGCCCACATCGGTAACGCCGCCCGCGGGCGTGACAAGCGGCGCCATGCCGTCGCCGCGCGGGTTGAGCGGATACCAGACCGCCCGCGTCACCCCCGCCAGCGCCATCTGGCAATGGTATTTCACCAGGTAGGCGGGGGCCTCGTCCGGGTCCGGGGTGCCGAACTCGGTGACCTCCAGCGCCATCGCCTCATACCCCGGGATCTCACGCAGAAGGGCGACCTGGCGGCGGAACTGCTCGGGCGGGGTGGTGTAGGGGTGCAGCGCAAGGCTGTCCACATGGGCGGGCGCGCCCGCGTCGGACAGCGCCGCGAACCACGCCAGCGGCATCGCCAGCGCCGCGCCGCCGATGATGCGCAGATCGGGGTTTGCGGCCTTCACCGCCTCATGGGTGGCGGCCAGAAGCGTGGTGTAGAGGCGCGCGCGCCCGGCCAGCCCGGCCTCGCGCATCGGGCCGGAGGTGAAGTCGTCGGAGTTCATCTCGTTGCCGACCTCGACCGAGGTGATGGCCGGGAACCGGGCGGCCAGACGCGCGGCATAGCGGGCGAAGGCGGCGACCGCGTCGGGCGAGGTCGGCGTCACGCCGCCGTCGATATCCGGGTGGCCGTTGTTGACGATCACCGATAGCGCGATGCCGCGCGCGGGCAAAAGCGCCGGGTAGCGGTTGATCGGCCAGTCAAAACGGTCCTGCCCGTCGCGCGTGACGTGTTTCCAGAACACCTCGTCGCGCAGATCGGTGACGCCAAGCGCCACCGCCGCGTCAAGCAGGTCCGGCGCCCAAGTCTGGCCAAAGCTCGACGCGGCGGCAAGTCGGGGCGCGCGCAGGTCTTCGGCGGCGGCCGCGGTGGCCAGCACGAGGCCGGCAAGCGAAAGAAGGCGGGACACGATCATCCGTCCGACCCTGCCCCAGCGGCGTGCGCCCGGCAAGCGGCCTTCACAGGCGCGCGCGATTGGTGCAGGTAGGGGCGGACCCGACACCAGAGGCCCGCGCCCGGCATGGAATTCGTCCCTTCGAGCCTTCTTGCACTTGCCGCCATCGTGGCGCTGGCAACGCTCGGCCCGCGCCGGGGGGCCTGGGCGTTCTTCGCGCTGCTTCCGTTCGGCGCGGCGGCGGCCTTCAACCTGCCGGCGCTTGGCGGGGCGACCATCGGGGTGGCGGACCTGGCGGCGGTGGTGGTGTTCGGGCTGGTCCTTTTGCGGCGCGGCGCGGGGGCCAGCGTGATCGGCACGCTCAGGCCGTGGCAGCCGGGGTTCCTGTTGACGCTGGTGATGATCGTGGCCGCGTTCTCGGCGATCTTCCTGCCGCGCATCTTTGCCGGCGAGACCGAGGTGTTCGGCATCGCGCGCACCGCCCAGGGCACCGGCATCGTGCGCTATCCGCTCGGCCCCTCGACCGGCAACATCACGCAGCTTTTCAGGCTGGGGCTGGATTTCTGCGTCTTTGTCGGGCTGGCGACCGCGTTCCGGCGGGTGTCGGACACCGGCCCGGCGCTGACCGCGCTGATCGTGGCGACGCTGGTGCATGTCGCGCTGGGCTGGATCGACGTGGCCACCTTCGCGACCGGCACCGCGCAGATCCTCGACCCGATCCGCACCGCGAACTACTCGATGCACATCACCGACACGATGGCCGGGATCAAGCGCATGGTCGGCGGCTTTCCCGAAGCGTCGAGCTTTGGCTACTTCTCGCTCGGGCTGTTCGGGTTCTGGCTGCAATACTGGATCTCGACGCCGGGCTCGCGCGCCGCGCCGTGGATGCTGGTGCTGTCCACCGTTGCGGTGCTGCGCTCGACCTCGTCGGCGGCCTACCTGGCGCTGGCGGTGTTCGTGGTGGTGTTCGCGCTCTACACGGTGTTTCGCAACCTGCGCCCCGAGGCCGAACGCCGGTCGGTGGTGCTGACGGCGGGGGGCGCGATGCTGCTTATGGCCACGCTGGTTGCGGCGGTGGCGAGTTACCAGCTGGTCGAGCCCGTGACCACCTTCCTCGACCGGGCGCTGTTTCAGAAACTCGCGACCGATAGCGGCGTCGAGCGGCTGAGCTGGAACACCCAGGCGCTGATCAATTTCCGCGACACCTGGGGGCTTGGGGCGGGGCTGGGGGCGGTGCGTGCCTCGAACTGGGTGATCGCCTGTCTGGGCAGCATCGGCGTGGTGGGAACCGGGCTGTTCATCGCGTTCCTCGCCTCGGTCGCGGCGGCGCCGTCGGGGCCGCGCCACGATCCGCGCGCCGGGGTGATCCGGGGGCTGAAGGCGGGGTGCCTGGCGATGATGTCGGCGGCGATCCTGACCCATTCGACCCCCGATCTGGGCCTGTTCTTCTTCGCGCTCGCGGGTGTCGCGACCGGGCTTTCTCGCGCTCTGGTTTTAGAATCGGTTAACTGACTCGCCTGCCACTGCAGGGCCACGACCTTGCCACAATGTTGCCGGGTTTGGGCCAGTCCGCCCGCCTGTTTCGCATTGTTGCCAGCCCGGCGCCACAATCCTGCCCAATTCCGCCAAACCCTTGACTTGCCAACAGATCGGGGCGGAGATGCCCGTGGGGGACGACTGTTTTTCGCCCGAAGGGGGGCGATGTGTGGGTTTGTAAGGTGGCAGGGGCGTCGGCCTGAAAGGCCGGCGTTGACGAGCGAGGGGAGTGGCCCGGGCGCGATGAGTGGCGCGCCCGGACCCATCCATGACCCAAGCCAGCCAGGGCGGGGCCGATCGTGCCCTTGCGCCTTCTCTGCCGGTGTCCGGTCCCGTTGCATCCCTCCCATTGTTTCGGGCACGAGGAGTAGGGTTTGACAACGCTCGACGTTCAATCGCCGATGACGAAACGCGCCACGGCGCGGCTGGAAGATGCCGACCGGGTCGATGTGCGCGGTCTGCTCGGCGCGCTGGCCGGGCGGCACCTGTTCATCGGCGCGATTGCCATCGGCACCGCGGCGCTGCTCTACGTCGTCACCGGGCTTCTGCCCTCGACCTGGTCGGCGGATGCCAAGGTGATGCTGGATGCGCGCCACGTCTCGGTGGTGCCGTCCGAAGAGGTGATGCAGAGCCTCGATCTGTCCGAGCCGGTGATCCTGTCGGAAATGGCGGTGATGCGTTCGAACATCCTGATCGGCAACCTGATCGACAAGATCGGGGTCGAGCTGCTGGAAACCGCGCTGTTCGACGGGCCGCGGCCCGAGGACACGATGGAAAGCCGGATGTCGAGCCTGACCTGGGCGATCCGGCGCGACCTGAACGTGCGCCGCGAGGGCGAGAGCTATGTCGTGGCGATCGACTTCAAGGGCCGCGACCCCGGGCTGGTCGCCGCCATCGCCAACGGCATCGCCGACACCTACCTCGAGATGCAGCTTGCCAACCGGCGAGAAAGCGTGCGCCAGGCGACGACCTGGATCGAGGAACAGGTCGAGGATGCGCGCATCGCGGTCGAGCGCGCCGAGGCGGCGGTCGCGGCCTACAAGACCGAGCGTCTGGCGCGCGACGGCGGCAGCGTCGAGACCGCCAACCAGCAGCTTGCCAACCTGACCGGCCAGCTTGTCACCGCGCGCGCCGAGCGGGTGGCGGCGGAGGCCGAGTTCGACCAGCTCAAGACGATCCTGGTCGAACAGGGTGCGGCCGGGCTGGCCAAGGCGGTGACCTCGCCGGTGCTGGAGCGACTGGCGCAGGACCGTCTGGACCTGCAGCGCGAGGACGGCGAATGGGCCGGCTCGTTCGGCACCGAACACCCTCAGCGCCAGCGCATCCGGGGCGAGATCGAGCGGGTCGAGGCGCAGTTGGCGACCGAGGCGCAGCGGGTGATCGACCTGCGGCGCAACGCGGTCGACGTGGCGCGGCTGCGCGAGGCGTCGATGGTCGAGGGCATCCATGAACTTGAGAACCGGATCGCCGGCATTTCTGAAAACTCGCTGGGCCTGCGACAGCTCGAACGCGAAGCCTCGGCGGCGCGGCAGAACTACGAGACCCTGCTGGCCCGGTTCTCGGCGGCCAGCGGGCAGGACCGGCTGCAACGCCCCGACGCGCGCATCATCGAGCGCGCGACCTACCCCGAAGTGCCCTCGGCGCCGCGCCCAAAGCTGATGGCGGCATTCGGGCTGATGCTGGGCGGCACTGTCGGTATCGGGCTGGCGCTGTTCTTCGAGATGACCCGCACCACGTTCCGCACGCGGCGCGAGATCGAGGCCGAAACCGGCGTCAAGGTGCTGGCGACCCTGCCGAAAGTCGTGGGCAGCAACCTGCAGGAGGTCATCGCCGGGCTGCGCTGGAACCCCAACAGCATGTTCGGGGAACGCATCCGGCAGTTGCGCACCTTCCTCTTGATGCAGGGGCGGGGCGGCGGCAATCGCGTGATCCTCGTCACCTCGTCCTATCCCGACGAAGGCAAGTCGATGACCGCGATGGCGCTGGCAGAAATGGCGGCGCTGGCCGGCAAATCGGTGCTTCTGGTCGATGCCGATCTGCGCCGGTCGCGGCTGGCACGGGATTTCGGCTGGGCGCCGGAATACGACCTGGCCGATTTCATCCTCGAACGTGCCGACCTGGCCGAGTCGATCATGACCGACGAGGACCTGGGCATCAACGTGCTGGCCGCCGCGCACCCTTGCCCCGAGGCGGCTGACGACCTCGCGACCGACTGGCTCGCCCCGATGATGGACGAGTTGAAGCGGGTCTATGACGTGGTGATCGTCGACTCGCCGCCGCTTCTGAAGGTGTCGGACGGGCTGGTGCTGGCGCAGGTCGCGGACAGCATCGTCTACGTGGTGCGCTGGGACGCGACGCCGCGCGCCGCGGTGGCCGAAGGCCTCGACGCGCTGGCCGGGGTGGGCCGGGGCGTCACCGGGATCGTGCTCAACCAGGTCGACCCGAAAACCGCCGAGAAAGCTTATGGAGAAGGTTATGCAGCACATGCTTGACAGCCGCGCCCTGGTTTCGCTGGACGACCGGCTACGTGGCGACCGGACGCAGGTGCCGGCTCGGGTGCAGCGCGGCCGCGCCAAACCACGGGTTGCGATCATCCATTACTGGCTGGTCGGGATGCGCGGCGGCGAGCGCGTGCTGGAAGCCCTGCTTCGCATGTTCCCCGAGGCCGACATCTTTACCCATGCCTACGACCCGGACGCGGTCAGCCCGCTGATCCGCTCGAAGAACGTGCAGACCACCTCGGTCGGCAAGCTGCCGTTTGCCTCCAAGCTCTACCAGAAATACCTGCCCCTGATGCCGCGCGCGCTGGAGGAGATCGACCTGACCGGCTACGACCTCGTCCTGTCGAGCGAATCCGGCCCGGCAAAGGGGGTCATCGCCCCGCCGGATGCGCCGCATATCTGCTATTGCCACTCGCCGATGCGCTATCTCTGGGACCAGTATCATGTCTACCGCGACGGCGCCGGCATGGTGACCCGCACGATGATGCCCCGCCTGGCCCACAGCCTGCGTCAATGGGATGTCTCCAGCGCCGCGCGGGTGGATCGCTTCGTCGCCAATTCCAACCATGTCGAGGCGCGGATCAACAAATACTGGCGCCGCGAGGCCACCGTGGTGCATCCGCCGGTGGCGGTCGAGGAATTCGCGCCGATCGCGCCGGAGGACCGCGGCGGGTTCTACCTTTGGGTGGGCGAGCTGGCCGCCTACAAGCGCCCGGACCTTGCCATCGAGGCGTTCAACCGCCTGGACAAGCCGCTGTTCGTGATCGGCGGGCCCATCGGGGCCGAGCGCGCGCTGGCCGCCGAGGCGAACGACAACATCCGGTTCCTGGGCAAGCTGCCGTTCGCCAAGCTCAAGGCCTACATGGCCAGTTGCAAGGCGCTGATCTTCCCGGGCGAGGAGGATTTCGGCATCGTTCCGGTCGAGGTCATGGCCTCGGGCCGCCCGGTGATCGCGCTGGGACGGGGCGGGGCGCTGGATACCGTGATCGACCGCCAGACCGGGCTGCTGTTCGACGATCCCAGCGTCGACGGGCTGGTCGCTGCGGTCGAGGCGTTCGAGCGCGAGGGGCTGGAGCATCTGGACCCGCAGGCGCTGGGGCGCCATGCGGCCCAGTTCGACGAAAGCGCCTTTCGGCGCGGCATGGAAAGCGTGCTGCGCGAGCATGGCCTCAGGCTTCCGACCTTGCAGGCGCAAAGCGTCTGACGTGACCCTAGCGCTTGACCGGCCGGATGCGATCGCGCGCCAGCGGCGACAGCCGCCAGGCGAGGTAGGCGCGTTTGGCCAGGAAATCGCGCGCCCGTGCCAGCTTGCGCCGCAGGCCCGGCGTGGCCGGTTCCAGCGCCGCGCCGCTGCGGGCCTCGTTCAGCGTCGAGGCGCCGTGGCGTTCGACCATCGGGAACGGAAACAGCAGGTGATTGTCGAGGCTGTTTTCCCAGAACCGCCCGAACTCGTCGTCGATCGGCCTGACCACCCGGCGCACACGGCTGCGAAACCCCTCTGCGGCGGCGCGCGAAATCAGATAGCCCTGTGCCCCGAACGGGTCGGTCGCGAGATAGAGGATCTGCCGCTCGCCAAAGCGGTAACGCGGCCAGGCGCGGCGCCATTCGCGCGCGAACAGACGCAGAAAGCCGATGCCGCGCGCCTCCAGCCAACCGGCAAGCTCGCCGTAGGGAAAGGCCGGATCAAGCCAGACATCGTCCTCCATCACCAACAGCCACGCAAGCTCCGGGTCGGCGTCGAAGGCGTCCAGTGCGCGCATGTGGCTGCGAAAACAGCCGACCTCGCCCGGCGTCAGCTCGCGTCCGAAGCGGGCGCGTTGTCCGGCGGCATCGTCGGTCAGGTCGCTGGCATCGCCCGGACGGCTGCCGTCGAGAAAGGCCCAGGGCAGGGCGCAGGTCTCAAGATTGGCCCGCACCAACGCCCGCCGCTCGGCGCTGTCGTCAAGGCTGATGACACGAAGTGCGAGGGCCGGGGGCGGCATGGCAGTCTGTCCAGGGTGTTCCACAGCGCCCCGAATAACGTCATTGACGCGCCCTTGCACGGCAAATCCTGCGCCCATCCGGAACAAAAACAGGTTGTTTCACCCGTCGGGCGAAGGCAGCTCCCACGCCCGGTCACGCTTTCGCCGCAGTTCGGCGTCAGACTGCATCCCCGTGCGGGACGGGACGGGAGCAGGCAGAGCCGATGCTGAGAAAGCTGAGCGAACCCTATGTCGTCGGGGTGGCCTCCCGGGTTATCGGGCAGGCCATTTCCTTCGCCGCGGTCGCGGTCGCCTCGCGTTATCTCGACCTCGACGCCTTCGGCACCTATGCGCTGGCCTGGGCGGCGGTGGTGATCGGCAACACCTTCGTGTTCACCGGCTACTACCAGGCGCTGCTGCGCGCGCCGGATTTCGCCCGCGACCGCGATACGGTGTTCTGGCTCAAGGCCGGTGTCGGCGGCACCAGCATGGTCGCGATCCTGCTGGCCGCGCTGATGTTCGGCGGGCTGTCCTCGCCCAGCGGCGCGGCGATGATCGCGCTGGCGCCGATCCCGTTCCTGATCGTCCCGACCGCCTGGTGGGAGGCCCAACTGGTGCGCGCCAAGCGGGTGCGCGCGGCCAGCCTCTACGTGCTGGTGGCCGAGGCGGCGGGGCTGGCGGCGGCGATCTGGCTGCTCACGCAGGGCTGGCAGATCGGGGCGCTGATCGCCTCGCGCTATGTCTCGCTGGCGGTGGGGTTCGTGCTGACGGCGGCGATGGTGCGCAACCTGCCGCGGTTTCGTTTCCGCCGCACCTCGGTGCAGGAGGCGCAAAAGACCGCCGTGCCGCTCTGGGGCACCACCACGGTGCATCTGTTCACCAATTACGGCACCGACATCATCCTCGGCGCCTTCGCCTCGGCGGCGGTGATCGGGGCCTATCGCGGCGGCGCGCGGATCGCGGTGACGGCCTCGGACCTGGTGTTGCAACCGCTGGGCCTGCTGACCTGGTCGCGCTTCACCCGGATCGAGAAGGACCGCGCCGGGCTGGCCGAGTTGCGCGCCGCCTGGATCGCCAGCATGTCCATCGCCGCGGCGATCCTGTGGCCGATGACGGCGACGGTGGCGCTGCTGGCCCCAGCGCTGGTCGTGACCATCCTGGACGAGACCTGGCTGCCGGCGACCGGGGTGGTGGTGATCCTGTCGATCTCGCGCGCCATCGGCTTTCTCGGCGCGCTGCTGGAACCGACGCTGATGACCACCGGGCGCGGACGCCAGCAATTCGCCATCCGGCTTTATGGCGCCGGCACGCTGCTTGTCCTTTTGTTCATCTTTGCGCGCTACGGTGCCGAAGCGGCGGCCTGGACGCATGTGGCAAGCTCGGTGCTCGTCGCGGTCCTGTCGCTGGGGGCGATGATGCGGGCGCTGAAACTGCGGCCGGAGCAACTGGTCGCCACCTTCGTGCCCGGTGTCGGGGCGACGGTCCTGATCTGTGCCGCGATCCTCGGCACCGAAGTGCCGCGCGCAGCCCTTGGAACCGGCGCCGGGCTGCTGGCCAGCCTTGCGGCGGTGGCCGTGGCCTGGCTGGCGGTGATGGTGCTGTTTCTACGGCGCCGGGTGCTGGTTCTGCCCAGGCCGTAACCGGCGCGCGCCGATCTGGCGGCGGCGGATGTCGATCACCACGCGCCCGGCGGCGGCGTCCATGTGGTGACAGCCCATGATGCCGGGTTCGAAATCGGGCCGGATGTGGCGGATGCGGCGCTCGTGAAAGGCGGTGTCGCTGATCTCGGTGATCTCGGTCAGGTTCAGGCCGAAGCCGTAGATGCCGTGCGAATTGTCCTGGGTGGTGCGGAAAAGCCGCCCGTCGCGGGCAAACACCCGCCCGCCGCCGCGCGCACGGGTGGTGTCGATCACCACCGGGTTCAGCGGGTGCGGCGTGACGCTGTTCAGCATCGGGCCGTCGATGGCAAAGAGGTGCAGTTCCGCGCCGAAATCGCCAAAGCTGTCGTGGCAGAGATTGGTCAGAAGCCACCAGCGGCCCTGATGCTCGAACACCACGGTGTCGGAGGCTTGCACCCCGTTGAGTGCGGTCGCGGCCAGTTCCCACCCGGTCGGAAAATCGGTCGCGCGCCAGACCTCGATGCCCGCCCGTGCGCTGGTTTCAGGGATCATCAGGATATCGTCCTGCCAGCGGAACACGAAGGGGTAGGACAGGTGGTCCGGGCTGTCCAGAATGCGGCCCAGGGGGATCAGCGCCGCACCCTCCAGCCGCCCGACCGCGAGGTGCCCAAGCCCGGTGCAGTAGTCGAATTCCTCGTAGAAAAGGAATAGCGCGCCGCCGTGCTCGAACAGGAACGGATCGGCCCAATAGGCATTGCCGGGCGCGATCAGGTCGGTGCCCTGCGCCGGGTCGAAGGTGAGCGGATCGGCGTCGCTCAGACGCAGGAAGAACGCGCCGGGGCGGCGGCCGAGCCGGGCCAAAACTGCGTTCAGGGCGAGCGCCCCCAGCTTGGTCACGCTGCGCCAGAGGTAGCCCGGCAGGTCGCGGCTGGCGAAGGGGCGCGGCGGCGCGGGCGCGTCGACCGTCGCGGGCATCTGCCCGGCGAGATCGAGCCGCGCCAGTTCGCGCAGGATCAACTGCACCGATTTCTCGCGCGCGAAGGCGGCGTTGCGGGTGGCCAGGAACTTGGTGTCGTAGTGGGCGGTTGCGATGGCCACGGGTGGCGCGTCGCCCCGGTGACACCAGAGCGTGACGCTTGTGACCGGCGCCCGGTCGCGCGCCTCGGCCAGCCCGGCGTCGGGGGTCGACACCGACAGGCGCCACACCCCGTGACGCGCCGCGACGGTCAGCGCGGGGGCGGTGTGGGCAAGGTCGATCACCACGTCGAAATGGCCCTGCGCCAGCTGTGCGAACCCGGTCACCGGGGGGATGGTCGCGGGGGCGCTGTCGGGGGCGGGAAAGGCGCGGGCCTCGAGCGCAAGCGCCAGGCGAACGGCGCGCGGCAGGGATGCGGCGGTCTCGGACGCGTGGGTGGGCGCGCGGGTGACGGCGGCAAGCTCGAACCGCGCGTCGTCTGCTATGGCCGCCAAGAGGCGGCGCGCACCGGGGTCCGGGGCGCGGTCGCGATCGAGGATCACGCATAGCCGCAGGGTCATCGCACGCACCTGTCTCGTTTCTGCTCGCCCGTCAGGCTCTAACCCGCAAGTCGGGCATCAATATGACCGGCGAAGCCTCGTTCAGTGTTTCCAGATCCGCAACGATCTCGCTCGGCAAGCCAATGAAATGATTGACTTTTCGTTTCCGCGAATCCCTGCGACATGCGATAATCGCCTCTGGTGGCGTGGAAACTCCTGACCGGATCGACCTTTTCCCGCCGGCCACGCGGTGCTGCAACCGCGCTGCCGGGCGGGCCTGTGAGAAGGGCGATGCCAGACGGTCGGGAGGCAGCCCGTCACCGCGAACCGCTTGACCGGCCGGGGGGCCGAATGTGGCATTCGTGCCATTTCTGAGCGGAGTGGGGGGGAAAGACATGCCGTATCGGTATGATATGGACAGGCATTTCCAGCTTGTCCGGTCAAAGACGCGAACCGGTTCAACCAGTTATGACGGGGGCAGTCCGGCGGGCCGGATCTATCTCGACGCCAGCCCGGGCGGTGCGGGGTCGATCCGTGACGAGACCTCGACGCGGCGGTTCCTGGCCTGGGTCAAGGCGCGCAAACGGGCGCCCGGGCCGCCGGGGCAGAAATAGGCTGAACCGTCAGGCGGGCAAGGGGTCGATGCCGTAGGCCCCGGCCAGATGCCCCAGCGCGGCAAGTGTCGCGGGGGTCAGCCCGATGCCCTGGGCCGCGCTCATCCGCAGGGCCTCTGCCCGGGCCGCGCCGGGCAGACGCACCGCGCCATCGGGGCCGCTGCTGGCCACCATGTCGACCAGTGTTTCCATTCTGGCAACAAAAGCCTCGGGCCCAAGCCAGCGCGCGGGGTCGAGCACCATGAACAGATGCCCGCTGTCCGCCGGTCTCGTGCCGGGCGAATAGAGCGATCCGACCTCGCGCCCGATCCCTGCGCCGGTCAGAACGCCGGCCAGAACCTCGACCATCAGCGCAAGGCCGAAGCCCTTGGCCCCGGCGGCGGGTTTGAGCGCGCCGGTGGCCTCGTCCACCGCGCCCTCGGGCATCTCGCCCCCGGCGCGCTGGGTCGATCCGGCGAGGGACGCGGTCGAGAAATCCACGATCAGCGGATCGGCCGCGCCGCGCGGGGCGGCGAAGGCCAGGGGATTGGTGCCAAGCACCGGGTGCGAGCCGCCGTGGGCCGCGACCTTGGCGTAGGAGTTGGAAAAGGCAAAGGCGATCATCCCCGCCGCCGCCGCGCGGGCCACGAAAAACGCGCCGGTGCCGAAGAAATGGCTGTTCGCCACCCCGACGATCCCCACGCCCTCGGCTCGCGCCAGGCCGACCGCGCGGTCGATGGCCAGCCGCCCGGCGTGCTGGCCGAAACCGCCCGCTGCGTCGAGCCGGGCGAGCGTCGGCGCGATGTCTGAAAACCGCATCGCCGCACCCCCCGCGATGGTGCCGTCGCGCAGCCGCTCCAGCATCGCGGGCAGGCGGTCAAAGCCGTGGTTGTGCCGCCCGGCGGCGTCGTTCCAGATCAGGTTCTCGGTGACCGAGGCCGCCTGGTCCGGCGCGACACCCGCCGCCGCCAGAAGCCGCGAGGCGAACGCCTCCAGCACGGCTGCCGGAAACCGCGGGATGGGCGGGGCTTCAGCGGACACGGGCGCGCAGCCTTCGCCAGTTGGCGACCAGGGAAAAGCGCAGATGCTCGACCGAGGGCATCGGGTCGCGCAGGCTGAGCATCGGGCTGATGGTGGAGCGCCACGGCAGGCTGGCCAGCCAGCCGCGCAGGCTCAGCTTGCATTGCCGCCGCAGTTCCAGAAAGGCGCGGAAATCGCGGACCGGCATCCACAGCCGCATGTCCTGCCGGTAGCCGGTAAAGACCGGCGCGGGCTGGTCGGTGAGGTCGCAATAGGCCACCAGGTCGACCGGCGCGCCGGAGCGCACCAACAGCCGGTGCGCGGCGGTATAGCGGGCGTTGACCTCGATCACCTTGAGCTTGCCGTCGCGGGTGTCGCGCTTGAACTCGATATTGGCCAGCCCGCGCCAGCCGATGCCGCGCAGATAGCGCAGGCCTATCTCGGCGGTTTCGGGCAGCCATTCGGTGACGTGGTAGACGGCGCCGCCGGAATTGGTCGGATAGCGGCGCACGATCCGTTTGGTGTAGTGAAACAGCGGCGTGCCGCGCGCGTCGATATAGGTGTAGTAGCTCGACAACAGGCTGTCCGGGCCCGGGATCATCTCGACCACCGAGATCGCCAGCCCCCGCTCGAGCGCCCGGCGGGCCTTGGCGATGAGGTCATCGAAATCCCGCTCGATGATGAACAGTTTCCGGCCAAAGGCGCGCACGAACAGGTGCGAATGCACTGGCTTGACCATTACCGGAAAGGTGAGTTGTCCGCGCAGCGCCTGGACATCCTCGATGGTTTCGATCGGCCAGAACTGCGGCGCGGGCACGCCAATGTCGGCGGCAAGCTCCAGCGTGCGGCGCTTGTCGAGCATCGCGGCGCGCAAACCGCCGTCGAACCGCTCCAGCCGGAAGCGGGCGCGCAACGCGGGCTCATGGGCGATGACAAAGCTGATCGCGTCGTCGTCCATGGCGCAGATGATATGCCCGTCGAACCGGGTTGGCCCGCCGGACAACAGCAGCGTTTTCCAGTAGTCATGGGTCGCGACCCCGGGCGGGATGCGCAGGGCCTCGGCGCAATCGCGGCTTTCCAGCGCCCAGCAGCCGGGCGCGCCCGCGACCCGGACGGTGATGCCCAGCCGGGAAAAATGGCGCACGATTTCCAGCGAGTTTTCCTCGCCACCCAGCAGCAGGACCGGGCAGGTGGTGTCGATGCCCTCTGCGAGGCGCGCGGTCTTCATAGCAGCATCACTCCGGTGCGGGTCTCGAAGATGTGGTCGAGCGCGAGCCGCGCCACCGGCACGGCATTGGCCGGATCGGCAACCAGGACGTGATGGTGCAGCCCGGGGTTGGCGTTGATTTCGCTGACGAAAATGTCACCGGCGTCCAGCGGGCGGGCGATGTCGGGGGCGATCAGATCGACCCCGGCGGCGCGCACGCCCATGTCCGTGACCAGCCGGCCAAGGCGGTCGACGATGTCGGGATGAACCTCGGCGCGCACGCTGTGGTTTTGCGGGCTGGCGTTCTCGTTGACCACCGCCTTGACGATGATGCGCGCACCCGCCGAAGGCACCGACGATGGCCCGAGGCCGGAGCGTGTCAGCCAGTTGCGCATGTCGGCATCGACCACCAGCGGGCTGAGCGCGGTCGGCGGCGTGCTGGTCAGGCGGTTGTGGTTCTCGGCGGCGACAAGCTGGCGGATGCTGCGGCGCCCGTCGCCGGTCAGTTCCGGCGGGTCGCGGCGCACCGCGTCGATCAGGCGCCCGTCGAGGTAGTAGAGCCGGAAGGAGGCACCGGGGATCTGCGCCTCGATCAGCAGGTCGGGGCCGAACCGCGCGGCCCGCCGGATCGCCTTGCGCAGCGCCGCCCGGGTGGTGATGCCGGTGGTCACGCCGCGCCCGCCGCCGGTGCCCAGGTTGGGCTTGACCACCACCGGCCCGGCGCTTTCGCGCAGAAAGGTCTCGGCGCTGGTCAGGTCGGACTTGTCGAAGGCGCGGTGCGGCGGCACCGGCAGGCCACGCGCGGCGAAAACCCGGTAGCATTCCTGCTTGTCGGTCACCAGCGTCAGCGTGATGGCGTTGTCCAGCATCAGGTCCGAGCCGCGGGTGAAGGTCACCAGCCGCCCCCGCGCGATGCGGTGCAGACCTTGCGAATGATGCGAATGCGTCGCCCCGACCGCCGCCGCCGCCTCGCGCCACAGCCGGTCGTGAAAGGCCGCGCGCAGCGGCTCGAACTGCCGGCGGCGCAGGATGTCGCGCGCATCCGGCAGCCGGTGCAGCTTGCCCAGGCCGGGCAGCGACGACAGCCCCGCCGGCCGGCGCCAGCCAGCGTGAGGAGGGGCAACTTCAGTCATCGAAGATGCAGCCCGCGGCCTCCAGCAGGTCGTCGACCCAGGCGTTGGAGAACTGGCCGCGCTTGACGTTGGCGACATAGGCGGCCTGGCGTTCGCGCCCGGCGGTCAGGCGTTTCAGGATCTCGCCCGCCCAGAGGCGCGGCACCACGGTCACGCCGCTGGGATCGGCGCGGATGATGTCGCCAGGGTTGACCACGATGCCGCCGCAACTGACCGCATGGTTGATCTCGCCCGGCCCGCGGTGCAGCGGGCCGAACGGGGTCACGCCGCGCGCATAGACCGGCATCCCGCATTCGCGCAGCCCCGGCAGATCGCGCACCAGCCCGTCGATCACGAACCCGGCGATGCCCCGGTGGCGGGCCTTGTTGGCGACAAGGTCGCCGATCACCGCCGCGTTCAGGCTGCCGCTGCCATCGACCACGATGACATCACCGGGGCGGGCAACGTCGAGCGCCTTGTGAACCATCAGGTTGTCGCCGGGATAGACCTTGACGGTGCAGGCCGGACCCAGCAGGGGCGCGTCCGAGACGACGTTATGGATGGTCGCACCCATCGTGTAGAGGCGGTTCAGCGCGTCCGAGATATCGGTGGATTCAAAGGCGTCGAACCCGGCGATCAGCGACTCTGGCGGGCGGTCGACCGTGCAGCGCACGCGAAAGCCGGGGCCGGGCGAGATGTCGGACGATTTGGGCTTGTTGGTGGTCTGGGCGGCGCCCAGCATGGTGTCGACCTTGGCGGAACTGGCGGATTGCGCCGGGACGGATTCGGATTTCATCATCTTGCGACCCCTTCTTGTGGTCATTGCATGCGGGCGGGGCCCGGTCAGGTGAGGCGACCTGCGACCAGCAGACGGTCGCCGACCTTGCGAGCGAACTCCGACACCGCCACCGATGCGCCCTGCGTCAGCGGTTTCTGCACCGCCTTGCGCAGCCGCCGGGGCACCCCCAGCGGGCTGAGGCTGCGCTCGACCGAGCCTTCGCAGAGCGCCCGGTGAGCATTGGAGAATTCGGACTTGTAGCGTTGGTCGCCGCGCCCGAAATCAAGCTCGTCGATCCCGGTCGCCTCGGCGTGGCGCAGCGCGTCCATGATCAGCGCGAGCCCGGGCGAATAGCGCCCAAGCTCGGCGTTGTAGGCCGGGAACCACCAATGCCAGGTGCGCGCGTTGCGCATCCCGAAATGCACCGCCGCCAGCGTGTCGCCCGCCCAGAGCGTCGAGGTCATGCCGGCGAAGGCGGGGCTGTCGTGGTTGCGGATGGCTTCGGCTGCCGCACGCGCCCAGGGCCGGTCGAGGATGAAATCCACCCCGATCGCGGCCAGCGCGGCGCGCTTCCAGTCGATCAGCCGGTTCCAGACCTCGGGCGAGGTGTCGTTGGCCACGAACCTGAGCGGCCCGACTTCGCGCGCCAGCTTGCGCGCCCGGCGCTCGACATCGCGGATCGCGCGGGTCTCTGCGCGGCGGCCCGCGTGCCAGGCGTCGAACCCGCCCGACAGGTCGATCAGGGGCGAGGTGGTGCGGCGGAAAGACTGCGCCGCGAAACCGCGTTGCGAGACCGGCATGTGGTTGAAATCATAGGCCTGCGCGCTCGCGGCCCGCAGGATCGCGCCGATCCCGTCACCCGGCCCCGGCACCCCGACGATGCCGTGATAGTCCGAGATCTGCCCGGCCAGTGGCGCAAGGCGGCCAAAGCGCTGGCGGTGAAAGGCGAACAGCCCAGAGACCTCGCCCGCGCCCTGGATCACCGCGATGCGCACGTCCGGGCGCACCTCGCCGATGATGCGGCAGAACTCGGGTGAAAAGAACGGGCTGCGCAGATCGCCGTCGGCGGCCTGGAGCCGGGTCCATGTGGCCACAAGCCCCGCGTCCAGCTCATGCGGTGCGATGATCTCGATGGTCATCGCGGCATGCCCGGGCCGGCACCTTGCCGGGTCAGGCGGGCAAGGCGATTGCAATCGGGAATAGCCCGGCGGTGCACCGGGTCATGGATGACCATTTGCGCGTTCGTCCCCTTGCGTGCCCCGTGCGAACGTTCGCCGCAAGGCGCGTGAAAGTCAATCAAGCTGCTGATTTTCAACGGTTATTGTATCCGCGGCGGCGCCAATCATCCGTCCGGCATCCAATCTGTCCGGGTTTCGGAAATGATCGCCGCGCCCCGGCGGTGCCCGCCCCGGAGCCACGGGCCACCGATTCCCGCCCACCCTTGGCAAAGCCGCGCGCCGCGCGTATAGCCCACGCGAACCAAAGGAGCGCCAGATGCAGGGCAGTGCCAACCTCAACCTGATGATCAAGGCCGCGCGCAAGGCCGGGCGCAGCCTCGTCAAGGATTTCCGCGAGGTCGAGAACCTCCAGGTGTCGATGAAGGGGGCGGGGGATTTCGTCTCCAAGGCCGATATCGCCGCCGAGGGGATCATTCGCGAGGAGCTCATGAACGGACGGCCGAATTACGGCTGGCTGGGCGAGGAGGGCGGCGGCGAGCCGGGCAAGGACCCGACCCGGCGCTGGATCGTCGATCCGCTCGATGGCACCACCAATTTCCTGCACGGGCTGCCGCATTGGGCGGTGTCGATCGGGCTGGAACACAAGGGCGAGATCGTCGCGGGCGTGATCTATGACCCGGCCAAGGACGAGATGTTCGTGGCCGAGAAGGGGCAGGGCGCCTTCATGAACGAAACCCGGCTCAGGGTGTCGGCACGCACCAAGATGATCGAGGCGATCTTCGCCACCGGCCTGCCGTTCGGCGGGCGTTCGGACCTGCCCGAGACCTTGCAGGATCTCGCCCGCCTGTTGCCGGCCTGCGCCGGGGTGCGGCGCTGGGGGGCGGCGGCGCTCGACCTCGCCTATGTGGCCGCCGGGCGCTATGACGGGTTCTGGGAACGCCGGCTGCATGCCTGGGACGTTGCCGCCGGCCTGGTGATCCTGCGCGAAGCCGGGGGCCTGGTCGAAGCCATCACGCCGGGCGAGGACATCCTGTCGTCGGGTGAGATCGTTGCCGCCAATGAGGCGATTTTCGACAAGTTCGCCCCGATCATCCGCGGATAGACACCGCCCGGGGGCGAAATCCTCACATCGGCGCCAGAGACTGGCCGCATTCCTGCCGCGTTTTGCGGCGATACTGCTCGTGAGCGTGGGGCCTTGGATGCCGATTGCGAGTGGACCGGAATGCAGAGACTGATTTTTGCCACGGACGAAGATGGCGCGGTGACGGTCGATTGGGTCGTGCTGACTGCCGCGCTCGTGTTCATGGGCATCTCGGCGGCGTTCTACGTCTCGTCCAGCGCGCCCGAAGTGGCCAACAACATCAGCACCTACATGGTCAATATCGAGGTGGTCCCCGAGTGATCCCCGCCGTGCCCCGTTCGCGGGTCTAGCGGCGGCGCACCTTGGGCACCGAGCTTGGCCGCAGCCTGGGGTCGGCGGGCGGATTGTCGGGGTGGCCGTGCGTGCGCGCCCAGAATTCCGGCCCGCCCAGGCTGCGCCACACCGGAAGCGCCCCGATCACTCCGACCACGAAACCGCCGGCATGGGCCCAGTAGGCCACGCCACCCTCACCCACCGGCGCGCCGACGCCGTTGAAGATCTGAAGCCCGAACCACAGCCCCAGCATCATCCAGGCGGGCAGGGCGAAGATCCGGTAGAACACGACGAAAATCACGATCACGTCGACCCGGGCGCGCGGGAACAGCAACAGATACCCGCCCATCACCCCGGCGATCGCGCCCGATGCCCCGATCAGCGGCACCGGCGTGGCCGGAGCCGGCAACATCTGCAGCAGCCCCGCCCCGGCGCCCGCCAGCAAGTAGAACAGCAAGAACCGGCCATGCCCCATCCGGTCTTCGAGGTTGTCGCCGAAGATCCACAAAAACAGCATGTTGCCCGCGAGATGCATGAAGCCGCCGTGCAGGAACATCGAGGTGAAGATGCCGTGCAGACCCTCGCCGTGGATCACCTTGACCGGCACCAGGCCATACTGCCAGTAGACTTCGTAAAGCGCGCGCTCGTCCGCCATCAGGGGCAGCATCGCCAGGAACACACCTACATTCACCGCGACCAGCGCATAGGTGACGAAGGGCGTTCGGTCGGACGGGTTGTGATCACGGATCGGGAACATCGGAGGATGTCACACCAAGCGGATCGGGGCGTCAAGCCGCGATGCGGTGCTTCCCCCTCGCGGAGCGTTCCGCTAATCCCAGAAACTATTTATGAGGTATCGAGTGGACACGAAACACCAAACACGGGAGTAACCAAAATGACCAGAACGTCGAGAGTGGAAGTAGATTTGGGGCGTGGCATACGCTTCTTGCAGCGATTGGCCCAATACGACCTGAATATGCAACTGAGCACGGCTTTGACCCTGCTCTACATTGCGCAACATCAGAACCGACCCGAAGGTGTGACCACGATGGACCTAACGCGGAACCTAGGGCTAACCCAAGGCGCAGCCTCGCGTAACGGCTACTATTGGGGCGAAGGAACCCCGGACATGCCTAACGCTGGCTATGGGCTGGTCACTCAGACGATTGATACAAAGGATCGTCGCCGCAGGTTGCTCACGCTGACCCCTCGCGGTGAGGCGTTCGTGCGTCAACTGGAAGAGGTGTTATATGGCTAGACTACGTGGGAAGAGGTGGCTGGTGTCATCATCCTTGGGGCTGTTGTCTCTATCGAAAAGCAGTAATACAGTCCTGATGGAGCTCACAGCACGACAACAATTCAACACGCATTGCATACCCCCAAGGTGGGCACTGAGAATGGTACCGATGGATTTGGTATGATCTTCTCGGGCAAGCTTGGTCGGATTTTGGCGGTGGCTTGATTGTCACCCTCTGACCGTTCCTTAGGGTTGAGTTTCGGCTTCTAAGTGGCGCGGTGCCATAGTATGCCATTGTGCCAAGCGGGTGTGGCGAAAATGGTAAACGCACGAGACTTAAAATCTCGCGTCTTCAATGACTTACGGGTTCGATTCCCGTCACCCGCACCAACCCTCGGTGGACCCAAAATCCCCAGCCTCAGGGCGTCCCGGTTCGAGTCCGGGCGCGGGCACCAGCAGCGCGATTGGTGAAACCGCAACCCGGTTTGAACCAGATCAAGGTCATCGGGACACCTAGGGGTGATAAGTCCCGCAAAAAGGGGGCCGGATGGCCGAGTGCATCTTTCATACCGAGGACATCACCAAGGTCTATCGGACAGGCGAGGTCGAGGTGCACGCGCTGCGTGGCGTCAACATCGAGCTGTTCGCAAACGAGTTCACGGTGCTCCTGGGCGCGTCGGGATCGGGCAAGTCGACGCTCTTGAACATTCTCGGCGGGCTGGACAGCGCCACGTCGGGGCGGGCCTGGTTCAAGAAGCTCGAGCTGACCGCGATGCGCGACCGCGAGTTGACGCGCTACCGGCGCGACCATGTCGGGTTCGTCTTTCAGTTCTACAACCTCGTGCCCAGCCTGACGGCGCGCGAGAATGTCTCGCTGGTCACCGAGGTGGCGAAGAACCCGATGCCGCCGGAAGAGGCGCTGGAACGGGTCGGGCTGGATCACCGCATGGATCACTTCCCCGCCGAAATGTCGGGCGGCGAACAACAGCGGGTGGCGATTGCGCGCGCCATCGCCAAACGGCCCGAAGTGCTGCTGTGCGACGAGCCGACCGGGGCGCTGGACTCCAAGACCGGGGTGCAGGTGCTGGAGGCGTTGGAGAAGATCAACGACGACCTCGGCACCACCACCGTTGTCATCACCCACAACGCCGGCATCCAGAAGATGGCGCACCGGGTGCTGTTCTTCGCGGACGGCACGATTGCCGACGTGGTCGTCAACGACACCCGGATCGAACCCCGGGACATCGAGTGGTGATCTGATGCGCGCGCTCGACAAGAAACTGGTCCGCGACATCAGACGCCTCTGGGCGCAGTCGCTGGCGATTGCGCTGGTGCTGGCCTGCGGTGTTCTGGCCATGGTGATGATGTATGGCGCCGAACGCTCGCTGACCGGGACGCGCGACACCTATTACGAACGCACCCGCTTTCCCGATATCTGGTCAAACGCGGCGCGCGCGCCGAAAAGCCTAGTGCCCGAGATCGCCGCGATCGAGGGCGTGTCGCAGGTCGAGGCGCGGATCACCGAAAATGCCGTGCTCGATATCGAGGGTCTCGACAGCCCGGCGATGGGGCAGATCATCTCGATCCCCGCCTCGGGGGCACCCGAGATGAGCCGGTTGATCCTGCGCGCGGGGCGTCTGCCCGAGCCGGGGCATGACCGCGAGGTGGTGATCGCCGAAGCCTTTGCAAACGCCCACGGGTTTCGCGCCGGCGACTCGTTCGGCGTCACCCTCAACGGTCAGAAACGCGAGGTCACGATCACCGGCATCGTGCTGTCGCCCGAGTTCATCTATACCATCGGCCCGGGCTCGATCTTTCCCGACGACAAGCGCTTCGGCATCCTGTGGATGCCCGAAGAGGTGCTGGCGGCGGCCTTCAACCTGTCGGGTGCCTTCAACTCGGTCACGCTGAGCGTGACCCGGGGCACCGACCTGGAGGAGGTCAAGGACACGCTTGAAACCCTGTTGAAACCCTATGGCGGCAGCGGGCCCTACGACCGCGAAGCGCAGACCTCGAACGCCTTTCTTGACGGCGAACTGGAGCAGCTGGCGGTCATGGTGCAGGTGTTGCCGCCGATCTTCCTGGTGATCACCGCATTCCTCGTCAACATGGTGCTGGGCCGGCTGATCAAGCTGGAGCGCGAGCAGATCGGGCTGCTCAAGGCGCTGGGCTATGGCCGCTGGGACATCTCGTGGCACTACCTCAAGCTGGCGATGGGCATCGGGGCGATCGGCGTGGCGATCGGCTGGGGCACCGGGTATTGGTCCTCGATGGCGATCGCGCGGGTCTATGGCGAGTTCTTCCACTTCCCCTACCTGGTGTTCGTGCAATATCCGGCGGTCTATGCGCTGTCGGCGGTGATCGGGCTGGGGGCGGCGATGGTCGGCGCGGCGCTGGCGGTGCGCAAGGTGGTGATGCTGTCGCCCGCCGTGGCGATGAGCCCGCCGGCGCCCACCCGGTTCCGGCGCGGCCTTCTGGACCGGATCATCGTGTTCTTCCGCCCCGGTCAGCCGACCATGATGATCCTGCGCGCCATCGGGCGCTGGCCGGTGCGCTCGGCGCTGACCTCGCTGGGGATCTCGATGTCGGCGGCGATGATCGTGGCGGGGCTGTTCATGCTGGACAGTTTCGACGAATTGCTGGACGTGGCCTTCGTGCAGGTGAACCGGCAGGACGCGATGCTCGAGTTCGCGATCCCGCGCTCCGAGGCGGTGCTGGACGATGTCGAGAACCTGCCCGGCGTGATGCGCGCCGAGGGGGCGTTTGCCACCCCGGCGCGGCTGTATCACGGGCCGCGGACCCGGACCATCGCCATCGAGGGGCGGCGCGAGAGCAACACGCTGGCGCGGGTCTTTGACGGCGACAGCCGCACCGAAGTGCCGCCCGGGGATGGCATCGTGCTGGAACGCCGGCTGGCCGATCACCTCGATGCCCGGGTCGGCGACGTGATCGAGGTCGAGTTCCTCCAGCATGACGACCTGCGCCGCCCGGTGGTGGTGACCGGCACGGTCTCGACCTTCTTCGGTCTCGGCGCCTACATGGATCAGGACCGGCTGTCGGCGATGCTGGGGCAGGTGCCGCAGGCGACGCTGGCCAACGTGATGATCGACCCTGCCGAGCAGGACGCGCTTTATGAAGCCGTCAAGAACACGCCGGCCATCGCGGGCATCACGCTGATGTCGCAGGTGCGCAGCTCGTTCGACGAGACCATGGCCGAAAGCGCCAACATCTCGGTGGTGATCTTTTCCTTCGTCGCCTCGCTGATCACCATCGGCGTGGTCTACAACTCGGCCCGCATCCAGCTTTCCGAACGCGCCCGCGAACTGGCGAGCCTGCGTATCCTCGGTTTCACCAAGGGCGAGGTCAGCTATATCCTTCTGGGCGAACTTTTCATCCTCGTCGCGGCGGCGATCCCGCTGGGGCTGTGGATGGGCTATGGCATGGCGGGGGCGATGGTCGCGAGTTTCGACACCGACCTGTATTCGATCCCGCTGATCGTTACACGGGAAACCTATATCCGCGCGGCGCTGGTCGTGGCCGGGGCCTCGATTGCCTCGGCCTTGCTTGTGCGTCGCCGGATCGACCGGATGGATTTGGTTTCGGTCATGAAAACAAGGGAATAAGCAATGGCGCTCAGTGTTCGCAAGGTGATCTTCGGTGCGGTGGTGCTGGCGGCGGCGGGGGCCGCGGCCTATGAACTCAGCAAACCCGAACACGTGCCGGTCGATATCGCCACGCTGGGGCGCGGGGTGCTCGAGGTGACGGTGGACGCCGATGGCCAGACCCGTATCCGCAACGTCTTCGAGGTTTCGGCGCCGGTTTCGGGGCAGGTGTTGCGCAGCCCGGTGACGATCGGCAGTCCGGTCGTGGCGGATGAAACCGTCGTCGCCCGGATCCAGCCCGGCGAGCCCGCCTTCCTCGATGAACGCGCCCGCCGTCAGGCGGAGGCGGCGGTGGCGCAGGCCAAGGCGGCGGTGGCGCTGGCCGATGCCAATGTGCGCGCCGCCGAGGCCGACCTGAACAATGCCCAGCGTCAGCTCAACCGGGTGTTCAGCCTGAACGAGCGCGGCAGCGCCTCCGAGGCGCAGCTTGAACAGGCCGAAGTGGCGCTCGACATCGCCGCGGCCCAGCTTGACAGCGCCCATGCGACACAGGAGATGCGGCGCAGCGAATTGGCGGCGGCGCAGGCGGTGCTGATCGAACCGGGCCACGACACCCCGGAGGCCACCGAGGCGACCAACTGCTGCATCGAACTGACCGCGCCGATCACCGGCGAGGTGCTGTCGGTGGTCAACGAAAGCGCGCGGATGGTCAGTGCAGGCACGCCGCTTCTGACCATGGGGCGCAGGGACGACCTGGAGATCAGCGTCGATCTGTTGTCGTCGGATGCGGTCCGGATCGCCGCGGGCGCGCCGGCCTATGTCGAACGCTGGGGCGGCGATCACGCGCTGGCAGCAGAGGTGCGCGAGATCGAGCCGGCCGCCTTCACCAAGATCTCGGCGCTGGGGATCGAGGAGCAGCGGGTCAGGGTGCTGCTGGATTTCGTGACACCGGCGGATGAGCGTCCGGCACTGGGCCATAACTTCCGCGTCTATCTGCGCATCGTCGAATGGCGCGGCGAGGACGTGCTGCGCCTGCCGATCAGCGCGCTGTTTCGCGAGGATGGCGACTGGGCGGTGTTCGCGGTCGAGGACGGCACGGCGCATGTGCGCAAGGTCGAAGTGGGCCGTCGCAACACCGAGTTCGCCGAGGTCCGGGGCGGGCTGGAGCCGGGCGACCTGGTCATCACCCATCCCTCCGACAAGGTCGCCGAAGGGGTGCTGGTGGTCGACCGCAGCGCGCTCGAATAGCCGATCTGTCGTTTTCGGCCCACCGTATGACGCTGATGCGCTAGGCGACGGCGGCATCGGGCTGCGACGCTTGGGTTGGAGGCCCGCGCCCTTTTTCAGGGGGTTGGTCGTCATGCCAAATCGACATCGGGGGTAGTATGGGCTTTGACAGGGCCCCGTTCTCGCAACGGGAATATGTGCGGCGGCTGGCCAAGGTGCGCGCCGAAATGGCCGAGCAGGGGCTGGACGCGATCTTTGTCGAAGACCCGTCCAACATGGCCTGGCTGACCGGCTATGACGGCTGGTCGTTCTACGTGCACCAGGGGGTCGTCGTCACCCATGACCGCAACCCGATCTGGTGGGGCCGCGAGATGGATGCCAATGGAGCGCGCCGCACCGCCTGGCTGGGCGAGGACGACCTCTGGCCCTATGACGACAGTTTCGTGATGTCCGACCGCCGCCACCCGATGCAGCACCTCGCCACCCTGATCCGCGAACTGGGGCTGGGCGAGGGCCGGATCGGGGTCGAGATGGAGAATTACTATTTCTCGGCCCGGGCCTATGTGACGATGCTCGAGGAACTGCCGGAGGCGGAAATCCTCGACGCCACCGGGCTGGTGAACTGGCAGCGCGCGGTGAAGTCCGACGAGGAGATCGCCTTCATGCGCAAGGCCGCGCGGATCGCCGAGAAGATCGTCGATGGTGTTTTTCTTCGCGCCGAACCCGGAGTGCGCAAGAACGACATCGTGGCGGGGGTTCTGTCGGACGCGGTGTCCGGGATCGGGGACGACTGGGGCGACTATCCGGCAATCATGCCGATGGTGCCCTCGGGCGCCGACGCCTCGGCGCCGCACCTGACCTGGGACGGGGCCGACCTCAAGCGCGACGAGGCGACGTTCTTCGAGATCGCGGGCTGTTACCGGCGCTATCACACGCCGTTCTGCCGCACGATCTATATCGGCAAGCCGCCTTACGAGATGCGCTTGGCCGAGGCGGCGTTGATCGAGGGGCTCGAGGCCGGGCTGGAAGTCGCGCGTGCCGGCAACCGCGCCTGCGATATTGCCAATGCGCTGGGCGATGTGCTTGAAAGCGCGGGCATACGGCGCGGGGCGCGGGCGGGCTATCCCATCGGCCTGAGTTATCCGCCCGACTGGGGCGAGCGCACGATCTCGCTGCGCGCCGAGGATGAAACCGTGCTGGAGCCGGGCATGACCTTTCACTTCATGCCGGGGCTGTGGATGGAGGATTGGGGCATCGAGATCACCGAGCCGATCCTGATCCGCGAGGACGGCCCGGCCGAATGCCTCTGCGACCGCCCGCGCCGGATCTGGGTAAAGGACTGACATGAGCCGACTTGACGACACCACCGACATCCTGCGCGACCTGGTCGCCTTTCCCACGATTTCCGCCGACCCGAACCGGGCGCTGATCGACTGGGTGGCGGGCTATCTCGAGGGCCTGGGCGCGCGGGTCGAGGTGTTGCCGGACGCGGGCGGCACCAAGGCCAACCTTTTCGCCACGCTGGGGCCAGAGGGCGATGGCGGCATCGTACTGTCGGGCCACACCGACGTGGTGCCGGTGGAGGATCAGGACTGGACTTCGGACCCCTTCGTTTTGCGCGAGGACGACGGGCTGCTCTATGGCCGGGGCACCTGCGACATGAAGGGCTTCATCGCGGCCACGCTGGTGGCGGCGCGCGACTATGCCGGGGCCGAGTTGCGCCGCCCGCTGCATTTCGCCTTTACCCATGACGAGGAAACCGGCTGTCTCGGCGCGCAGGATCTGGTCGGGCTACTGACCGCGCGCGGGCTGAAACCGGCGATGGCGATCATCGGAGAGCCGACCGAGATGCGGCTGGTCGAGGGCCACAAGGGCTGCCACGAATATACCACACGATTTACCGGCGCCGAGGGCCACGGCTCGACCCCCGATCTGGGCGTCAACGCGGCGGAATACGCGGCACGCTATGTCGGGCGGCTGCTCGAATTGCGCGAGGCGCTGAAGCCGCGCGCGCCTGCGGCCAGCCGGTTCGATCCGCCCTGGTCGACCATCAACATCGGCGGCATCCATGGCGGAGTGGCGCATAACGTGATCGTCGGCAAGGCCGAGGTGGAATGGGAAATGCGCCCGGTGCAGCCATCGGACGCCGATTTCGTGCTGGGTGGCATCGCCGCCTATGCGCGCGATGTGCTCCTGCCCGCGATGCGCGCCGTCGCCCCCGATGCAAGCATCGAGACCGAGGTGATCGGCGAGGTCGTCGGCCTCACGCCGATGGACGAGAACGCGGCGCGCGACCTGGTGGCGGAACTGACCGGCGCGAATGGTGCCGACGTGGTGTCGTTCGGGACCGAGGCGGGGTTGTTTCAGGGCATGGGGATGAGCGCGGTGGTCTGCGGCCCCGGCTCGATCCGGCAGGCGCACAAGCCCGACGAGTTCGTGGCAAAGGACCAGTTGGCGGCCTGTCTCGACATGCTCGAGGGGCTGGGGCGCAAGCTGGTCTGAGCGCCGCTCACTCCGACGCGCCGATCGCCAGCCCCCGGGTTTCGCGAAGCAGCTTGCGCACCATCGCGGCTTCGAAGTCGGCAAACCCGGCGGCGTGTTCGACAAAGGCGCCCGGCCCCCGGATCACGTTCTGGCGGAAATACTCGACCAGATCGCCGGTGGTCGACAGCGTCTGACGCTCGCCGACCCCGATGGCCAGCGCGTTGACGGTGATTTCGGCGAGGCTGGCAAGATGGCCGATGTCCTGTGGCCTTGGCCCGGTGTTCGACGTGCCATCGCCGGAAATGTCCAGCGTGCGCGTCCAGCAATCCGGCTGGCCCGACAGGAACCCGGCCCCGACCGCCATCGCGGTTCCCAGCGCGGTCGAAGGCGCGGCGGGCACCCGAACGGTGCTGCGCAGCGTGGTGGCGATTGCCGACAGGGCAGGGGCGTCGGCCACTTCGGTCCAGCCGAGGATGACGCGCTGATGCGCCGGACCGCTCCATTCATAGACCATCAGCCGCACCGGCGCGGCCGCGCCCGCCACGAAGGCCTCGACCACCTGCGGATCGGTCAGCGCGGCGGCCAGCCCGTCGAGTTGCAGCCGGTATTCCTCGGCATCGACCGAGCCGGACACGTCGAGCGCCAGCGCCAACGCCTGCCGGCACGGCAGGGCATGGCCCGGCGCGGCAAGGCCAAGCGCGATCAGGGCGGCGGATACGGTCCGGCTGAACATCGGGCTCCTTCGCCGCCCAGGGGCGGTCAGAACTGCGACTTGATCCCGAGGCCGAACCGCAGCGCCTGCGATTGGAAGGCCGGGACATTCGACAGGTTCCGCTCAAATTCGGCGGAAATCAACGGCATAAAGCCCATGTAGGCCGCGTCCGGCAAGGCCGCCTCGACCGAGGCCGTCAACAGCCAGTCCTGCCGCCCGGCGGGGTCGAAGGCCGACACCGGGTAATCGCGGTAGGCAGCCCCCAGTCCAAAGCTGAGATCGGCGCCCAGCAAGGGTTGGCCGAGATCATAGTCGACCCGCCCCCGCCCGCCGAGATATTCGCGCTGCGCGTCGTCCGACATTGCGCCGGTCGCGGCCAGCGTCACCTCGATCCGGTCGCCCCAGGAAAAATCGTGCCGCAGCCGCGCGCCCGCCTCGCCGGAATAGACCGGCGCATCGCCGGGGTCCGCAAAGAACTGGCCGCGCCCCTTGGCGAACAGCGCGATCTGGTCGCCCTCGCCAAACGGCATCCGCCATTCCGCGCCCAGGTTCACCACGTCCGCGAAATACTCCCAGCCATACCAGGTGCGCCCGGCGTTGGCCGAGAGTTCCAGCGTCGTGGCTCCGATGGGCCGGACGTGGCGCAGCGTCGCCAGCGCCTGCACATAGTCGTAATCGTGCTGGCTGTCGTTGGGGTTGGAATTGCCTTCGAGCACCGCGAGGCTGTCGGCGTCGAACCAGTTGATGCGGGCGAAAAGCTGCGCGCCCAGATGCGTTTCGGTGCCGTTTGCGCCGGAAAAGCGATAGCTCACCCCGGCCGAAACCTGCGCGGTATAGCCGGAATAGACCACCGGCGTGAACGGCAGGTTGCCGATCCAGAGCACGTCCGCCGATGAGCCGTTGTTGAGGTTGGAGTTGGGCGAGGCCCCGAAACTGAAGGTATAGCTCCAGGGGTTTCGCGCCTTGACGTATTGATGGCCACGCACCGCCAACGCGCGTTCGGCATCGCTGCGGGCAACCTCATGCGCCCGGCGCAGCCAGACCTGCGCCATGGTGCGCGACCCGTCCGACGACAACGCCTGCGCCAGGGCCATCGCCGAGGCATAGCGCGCGCCATCGTCGTCCGACAGCGCCCAGGCCGTTTGCGCCGCCACCTGCGCCTCGTCAAAGCGGCCAAGATCGCGCAGGGCGCGGGACTTGAGCACGAGGGCCGCGATGTCCTCGGGGTCGACCTTCAGCACCGCGTCGACAAAGGCGAGCGCCTGACGCGCGGCACCCGCCTCGAGCGCGTTGTGCGCGGTCGCCAGCATCTCGTCACGGGTCAGGTTCAGCGGCTCGGACAAAGCAGGCGTGGCGCAGGCGATTGCCAGCGCGACCGTGATCGCCTTGCCTGTAAGTTGCACCGCCTGCCCCCTGTTGCGCTTGTGATTGCTTCTGTTTGTATATCAGCGCTCTAGTATGACGCCGCCGGTTTCGCGATACTCAAAACCGTCGCGTGAATCTGTGCCGCCCACAACAACAACGCCTACCAATTCCATGTCGGCCCCTTGTCCAGCCAACAACCCATAGAAAACGCCGGCATCACCAAAGACAGTGCCGGCGCCATCGTGGGCAATCAGCCTCAAGCTGATTTCACCGGCTTCATTCGCCATCTGGGGCCCAACTTTGTTGGTCAGATCCGCAACCATATCCGGGGAAAGCGATGCCGTTATGTCGACTCCAGCCGCATTAAACACTTTGCGGTTACGAATCATGAAGAGAACGCCATCCCCATCGTTGAAGTCCTCAAAGTCAATTTGGGCCGTTGCATTGCCAGTGACATATTCCAATCCGCCTTTACCATTGAAATCGCGGATCCCGGAATAATCACCTGCGAAGATAGCTTGGCCGGTTGCCGGGATATCTACTCCTCCATCTCGAGAATACAAAAAACCGCCAAAACCATAGCCGACATAGGCGCCGGTGCGCACGATCGCGACATGGGTCTTGCCGGAAGCGCCTTCGTCGATGATCGCGCGGTGCATGAACTGCAAAATAGGGTTACCCGTAACATCGTCAAAATATACTCCGTCGTTTTCGTAAACGCGAAAGGCACCCAGGTTCGGCACGAGAGTGTCGCGGGAATAGGTATTGCCCCCGTCAAACGCGAGGTTGTCGACGGTAAAGGTATCATTGACGGGGTCATAGGTGATTGATTCAGCATAGCCATTGCCGGTGCCGTCTTCCTTCCCTTCATGTCGCTCGATTGTCGTGCGGCTTGTCGGGCGTTCCGTCCCGGGCGGCAAATCGAGTGCATTCGGGTCGTCGGGCGCAGGACCCGTGTCGACCAAAGGGTTCTTACCGTCGAGACAGGCGGCAAGCGAAAGCGCCGCCAGAAGGGTTGCGGTTTGCCTGATCATTGGAACTGCTCGTTTTAGTTTTTTCTTATCAGCACATTACAACGGGTTTGTGTCAAGGTTTGGGCAGTCCCGATTATACTTTTCGAACAACTGTGCTTTCCATGTTCCTACGGCATATGGCGGGTGCGATGTGGCCCACTGCAATATATAGTTGCCGAACACCAATTGGAGACAGATTCGCCATGCCCCTCAGCCCTGAACAGAAGGCCGAAATCGAAGCCTCGCGCGGCCAGACCGCCCAGACATTGCGCGTCGTCAGCCCCGGCATGGAGGCGCATCTCTACACCGCGCACGAGGTGCTGGACCACGGGTTCGTGCGGGTGATCGACTACATGGGCGACGACAGCGCCATATGCCAGGCGGCGCGGGTGAGCTATGGCAAGGGCACCAAGAGCGTGCAGAACGACGAGGGGCTGATCCGCTATCTGATGCGGCATTGGCACTCGACCCCGTTCGAGATGTGCGAGATCAAGCTGCATGTGAAGCTGCCGGTGTTCGTCGCCCGCCAGTGGATCCGCCACCGCACCGCCAACGTGAACGAATACTCGGCCCGCTACTCGATCATGGACCGCGAGTTCTACATCCCCGCGCCGGAAAACATCGCCGCGCAATCGGTGGTGAACAACCAGGGAAGGGGCGAGGTTCTGGAGGGCGAAGAGGCGGCGCGGGTGCTGGAAATCCTCAAGACGGACTCGGGCCGCGCCTATGACAACTACGAGGCGATGATCTCGCAGGACGGCCAGCAGGGCCTGGCGCGCGAACTGGCGCGGATGAACCTGCCGGCAAATATCTACACGCAGTGGTACTGGAAGGTGGACCTGCACAACCTCTTTCACTTCCTGCGCCTGCGCGCCGATGCCCACGCCCAATATGAGATCCGCGTCTATGCCGAGGCGATCGCGGCCGTGGTCGCCGACTGGGTGCCGTTCGCCTACAAGGCGTTCGAGGACTACCGCATGGGCGGGGCGACCCTGTCGGCAACGGCGATGGAATGCGTGCGGCGCATGCTGAAGGGCGAGACGGTCACGCAGGAAACCTCCGGCATGTCCAAGGGGGAGTGGCGGGAGTTCGAGGGGGTTTTGAGGGGGTAGGGGGTTGGAAGAAAGTCAGGTTCCTGGTCAATTCTTCGTCCTAAAGACTCATGTTCCGATCGTTTCCTGCTCGCGGAGGGACAACAGTGCCTGCTTCCAGTGCTTTGCGATCACTTCGGGACAGAAACGTTGAGAAAACTCGTATGCGTCGGCCGACATCCGGGCAACGGTGAGATCTCGATCTTCAACCATTTGCATCATTCGATCCATTGCCTTGGCCAAGGCTTCGACATTACCATCCGGCACGGCGGAAAAGAAATCGACTCCTTCGGAATTGAAATATCGCGCCGTCGCGTTTCCATCATATGCGACAATCGGCGTACCCGTCCCCGCAGCCTCCAGATAGGCGAGACTCAGGTTTTCGAGTCGGGATGCGCTGACCATGAAGGCAGCTGACAGAAAGCGCTTGTCTATGTCTGGGTCAAACCCTTCCAAGACAACCTTTCCGTTCAGACCGAGAGATTGGACCCGCTTCTTCAGTTCGGATTCGTCTGGCCCTCGTCCGAGAATTTGAAGTTTCCAATCTGGCCGGCGGTTTGAAACCATATCGAAGGCATCGATCAGGTGATCCACTCTTTTTGACTTGGTCAGCCGGCTCAGCGCCACAACCGATCTGGACGAAAAAATGCTGTCAACCGGGCGGCATGATGCCCACCGTCTAGAGCCGTTTGGAATAAAAACGATCTTCTTTTCCGTACTCTTCTCGAACGCCTGTATCAACAGGGGATTGATGATGTGAACTGCATCAAACTGACTTATCGTTCTCAAAAAAGCTCGATCCTGGGCTGTCCGGGTGGGAAGTTCTTCTTGCTTGGCGACGAAGGTGGCCCGGTGAGGATTATGGTCGCTCAAAATGGTGATCGTATCGCGAGGTGCGGACGCGCGAATGAATTCAACGAATCCGATCGTCGGATGATCCGGGATAATCATCGCGCGGGCCCCAAGCTTTGCCAGGAATTGTCTTGCATCGGATCGGGCACTGCTTGACGCTGAAAATTTCTTCGATTGGATCGACCACCGCCCTTCGTTTCGTTTGCGCTAGGTGACGCTGGTCGCGAATTCAATTGGAACATCGTTTGGCAAGGGAAAGTTCGGGGGCTCCTTGGAAAGGTTCATCGCAACAATCTTGACCTTTAGCCCCTGTGATTTCAGCTGGCCGGCCAATGTGATCATGGCTTTGGTCTTGCCGCCGGTGTAGTTGATCTGATTTAGAACTACCGCAACGTCGAAACCCGCTTTCGGTTGCGAACGTGCCCGAGAAATGATCAGGGAACAGCTTTGATCCTCTCGTGTCCATGGCAAGATTTCAAACCCGTCTACCGGTAGGGATTTTGGGTGACCTGACTGGCTTGCGGCCAGTCTTGTGCATTGCCCATCCAGAACAAGGTAGAGGTCGAAGGTGATTATCAGGGCGCTATCGACCAATAGTGCCGCGACCGGAACAGTGGCACAAAACGTGCCGTCACCAATCAGTTCGAGCGGTTCCCGAACAATCCTGGTTTCACCTCGTCCGACGGCGCGCAATTCCAGGCAAGCGGTGAGGACTCGGTTCGGTCGTGGCATCATCTGACGGGAAACGAGGATTCTCAAGCGCGCGCGATCGACGAGACTGATTTCGGGTACCCTCCAACGTATTGGCAAGGTGTTCCGAACGGTCCGCAGGAAGAAGTCGATTTTTTTCAACATTGTGAGCTCCAGAAAGGTCTCGGAAATCCTTGGCATCGAGTGACGGTATTCTGTTGGCGATTGCCAGATGGAGAATGGCGATTTGGTATTAAGACGCGCCGGGAGAGCGAGAATAGCGGACAAGAGCAGGACGGCTGTTCACACCCATCCCGCCCACAATCAGCGCCGTAGTGGTGGGCTGAAAGCCCACCCTACAAGCACCAACTATGCACACAACGGAAAACCCCCGCGCAGCCGTCGCTGCGCGGGGGTTTCTCGAACTTGTCGTCCGAAAACCGCTCAGAGCAGTTTCAGGTCGCCCGCGGATTGACGGCCGTCACGGCCGCTTTCCAATTCGAACTCGACCTTCTGGTCGTCCTTCAGGCCGGTCAGCCCGGCGCGTTCGACGGCCGAGATGTGGACGAAGATGTCCTTGCCGCCGTCATCGGGCGCAATGAAGCCGAAGCCTTTGGTTGCGTTGAACCATTTTACGGTGCCAGTGGCCATTCCCGTATCTCCTATCATCTGCCGCCCACACGATGCGGCGGCCCGGTAGCGCAGTCAGGTCTTGGTCCGACTGCTAGTGATAGAAGGCGGGAAGAATAGATCTGTCGTACACGCCCCACATGGCGCTTTGCGGGCGCTTTTGCAAGAAAAATCGCGTGTATGCGGCATGATCGGCGGAAATCTGCAAGACGGATACATCCAACCGTGCCGCCCGGACGTAGCCCTTGCAGACAACCAGAAACGGACATGGCCATGCAGATATTCGCTCTCTACCTCGTGACCGTCGTGGTCTTTCTCGGCCTCGACGCTGTGATGCTGAAAAACGTGATGCGCCCGCTGTTCGCGCAGCACATCGGCGACTGGCTGATCGATGGTCTCCGGCTGGGACCGGCAATCCTGTTCTACGCCTTCTACGTCGGCGGGGTGGTCTGGTTCGCCTCGCTTCCGGCGCTGAAATCCGGTGTGCCGGTGCAGGCGCTGTTGTCGGGCGCGCTTCTGGGTGCGATGGCCTATGGCACCTACGAGTTCACCAATTATGCCACGCTCAAGCTGTGGGCGCCGCAGATGGTGGCGGTCGACGTGGCCTGGGGCACGGTCCTGACCGGGGTGTCGGCCTGGGCGGGCGTGATGGTGGTGCGCGCCTTCGGCTGAGCCTGACCGGACTTGCCGGAGCCGCGGGCCTGTGCAAGACATCGGCGCAGACGCGGTCAGGGTGGGGCGACATGAAGGTTTATGGCATCAAATCATGTGACACGGTGCGCCGGGCGCTGCGCGAGCTGACCGCCGCCGGCCATGCGCCCGAGCTTGTCGATGTCCGCGAAACCCCGTTGCAGGCGGCTGACCTGGCGCGGTTTGCCGAGACCTTCGGCGAAGCCTTGGTGAACCGCCGCTCGACCACCTGGCGCGGGCTTGACGAGGCTGCGCGCGCGGGCGATCCGGCGGCGCTGATCGCGGCCCATCCGACCCTGATGAAACGTCCCGTGATCGAGGCGGATGGCAGTATTACCCTGGGGTGGGACAAGGAAACCCGCGCCAAATGGCTTGGCAATCCGGCCTGACATGCCTACATCGCTGGGACCAAACGGAGGGCGATCATGCGCAATGCAGCAGCAGTTCTTGGGATCATCGCGGGCGTGATGGGCATGTTTGTCGGGCTGTTCGGCTATGGCTGGACCTCGCTGGTCGAGCGTGAGCCGGATGTCGGCACCATCTTCGGCGCCTTCGACAACCCCGGTTTCATCAAGTTCGTCTCGATCGCCGCCCCGACGCTGGCCATTGCCGGCGGCGCGATGGCCAAGATCCGGGCGCTCTGGGGCGGGGTGCTGCTGATCATCTCGGCGATCCTGATGCAGCAGGCCTTCGCCTTCAACGCGGCCACGATGTTTCCCATCGTCATGGCCGGGCTGGGCGGCATCCTGGCGATCGCGGCAGGCCGGCCGGACGAGCCGAAATCACATTTTTGAGGCCACCAGCCGGTCGAGCGAGATCGGCCCCGCGCCCTTGAAGATCAAAACCGCCAGAAGCATCACCCAGAACAGCCGCTGATCGAGGATCGCGCTGTCGGGGATACGGTCGAACCACGCGCCGATGGCGGTGGCGTCGGCATTGTGACCGATGATGTCGGTCAGGCTTTGCACCACGACGAACCCGATCATCCCCAATGCGGCCAGCCGGGTCAGAAGCCCGACGAGGATCAGCGCGGGCAGGACGAACTCGGCATAGGTGCCCGCCAGCACCACCAGCCGGTGCCAGAGGCCAAGCTGCCCGGCGTCATAGCTGACCGCCTCCATCGCGCGGGGGAAGATCTGGGCATAGGCGCCGAGCGAGGGCGAGAACGGCCCGTCGCCCAGCTTGGTCAGGGCCGAGGCCCAGAAATAGCCCGCCAGCGAGGCCGCGAAGGTCAGGCGCGCGAGGCTGGGAAGCACGGCGTCGCCTGCGGTGTCGAGGCGGGCGAGGGTGGCGCGGATCATGTCAGATCTCCAATCCGGTGATGGCGCCGCCCTGCATCAGGAGCGTGAGGATGGCGGCAAGGTCGAGGTCGTCACCGGCCCGGGCGAGTGCAGCCTCGATGCGCGCACCGTCGACGATCGCCGCGACAAAATGTGCTGCGGCGGGCGGGATCGGGGTGGCGACGGGGTCGAAACCGGGGCGCGTGATCAACACGTCCTGCGCCCCGCCCCGGGCCTTGGGGGCGGCGGGGTCGAGGCCCGCGCGCCAGATCGCATGCACCGGGTAGGCAGAGCGCAAAAGCCCCAGCGCCGGGGCCAGTGTCACCACCGCCTGTTCCAGATCGGGCGTTTCCAGCCGCGCTGGGTCGATGGGGCGCGCGTCCGCCGCGTGGTAGGCGGCGCGCAGCGCCAGTTCCAGCCTGGCGACATCCGCCAGGTAGGGCAGATGCGCGACCGGCGGAAACCCTTCCAGAAACGCCGGGAAATCAGCGCCATAGAGGGTCAGAACCGGCGAGGTCGGCGGATGGGCGCGCACGAAGGTGCTGGCCATCGCGGTGAAGAACTCGGCACCCACCAGCCCGCGGATGGCGGGAAAGCCGGTGACCAGCGCCTCGGTCAGCCCGACCACCACGTTGTTGCGGTAAACGTCGAACCGCGCCCCGGCCGGGCGGCCCTCGGGGTCGACCAGCCCTCGCGGCGGGGTGGTCTCGGGGTCGGTCAGCGCGGGGGCGAAATCGGCGGTGCTCATCGGGGTCGCGCCGCTTCGAGTATCTCGGTCGCGCGCGCCGCCTCGGCGGCCAGCACCGGCCAGTCGGGCACGTCGTTGTCCCATTCGATCAGTGTCGGCGCGGGGCCAAGGCGCGCGATCACATCGGCATAGAGGTGCCAGACCGGATCGACCACCGGGGCGGCGTGGTTGTCGATCAGGAGCGGCGCGCCGTGATCGTCGGCCTGTTCGTCATGCCCGCCCAGATGCAATTCGCCCACCGCGTCCATCGGAAAGGCGCCGATATAGGCGCGCGGGTCGGTCTGCTGGTTGGTCGCGGCGACGAAGACGTTGTTGACGTCCAGCAGCAAGCGGCAGCCGGTGCGCCGGACAAGCTCGGCCAGGAAATCGGTCTCGGACCATGTGCTCTCGGCGAAGGCGAGGTAGGTGGCGGGGTTTTCCAGAAGCATGCGGCGGCCGAGCGCCTGTTGCACCTGGTCGATGTGATCCGCCACCCGCGCAAGCGTCGCGTCGGTGTAGGGCAGCGGCAGAAGGTCGTTGAAAAATGCGCCGCCGTGGCTCGACCAGGCGAGGTGTTCGGAAAAGCTCGCGGGTTTCAGCCAGTCGACGAGGTGGCGCAACCGGGCCAGGTGGGCGGTGTCCAGCGGTTCGTCGCCGCCGATCGACAGGCCCACGCCGTGCACCGAAATGGCAAAGCGCTCGGCCAGCGCGCGAAGCTGCGCCAGCGGGCGTCCACCATCGCCCATGTAGTTCTCGGCGTGGATTTCCAGCCAGGCGACCGGGCCGGGATCGTGCATGATGGCGGCGAAATGCTGCGGCTTGTAGCCGGTGCCGGCGGCTGGCGGCAAACGGTCTGCCGAGGTGTCGAACATCGCGCCCTCCCTGATGCAAACTGCCCCCGACCCGCAGGTCGGGGGCGCTCTGGTCATGCGGGGATGTCGCGCTCCAGCGCCTCGAGCGAGCCTTTGCGGCCCTCGGGCAGGATCTTGTCCCAGGCGACGTTCTCGCAGGCGCCTTCGGGCACCAGCGTCCAGGCGTTGCCCTGGTAGTCGACCTTGGATGTGCCCGCGCAGGTCGTGCCCGGCCCGGCGGCGCAATCGTTCTGACCGGCGAGCGCAATGCCGAAGCATTTTTCCTGCGCCATGTCCTGGGCATGGGCGCTGGTGGCCAGACCGGCCACGGCGGTTGCGACGGCGCTGGCCACCGCAAGGGACTTGAGTTGATTGGACATCGGGTTCCTCCACTGTTGATCCGAAAATCGGCATCGCACGTATCGGCGATGAAACAGGGCTATCCGCGGCATGCGCTCACCTGCCAGTCACAGGCGCGTGCATGACCGGGCTGTGACGAGATGAAACATACGGGGTTGTGAATTGACCGATTGAAAAAGGCGACCCGAAGGCCGCCTTTCCCGCGTTTTCAAATGTTTGCCCGCGTGATCAGGCGAGATCGGGCGGCGTGGCTTCCCGCGCCAGTTCAGCGACCGCCTCGTCGAGTGCAACAACCCGGCTGTGTTTTTCGCCCAGCCGGCGCAGGCTCACGGTGCGGTCCTCGACCTCTTTCATGCCGACGGCCAGGATCACCGGCACCTTGCCCACGGAATGTTCGCGGACCTTGTAGTTGATCTTTTCGTTGCGGGTGTCGGCCTCGGCCCGCACCCCGGCGGCACGCAGTTTCTCGGTGACTTCGCGCACGAAATCGTCGGCATCCGAGACGATCGAGGCGACCACCACCTGACGCGGCGCGATCCAGAACGGCAGTTTGCCTTCCCAGTTCTCGATCAGGATACCGATGAAGCGTTCGAACGACCCGAGGCAGGCGCGATGAAGCATGAAGGGCCGGTGCTTGACGCCGTCCTCGCCGATGTAGCTCGCGTCCAGCCGTTCGGGCAGGTTCGGGTCGACCTGGAAGGTGCCGCATTGCCAGACCCGGCCGATCGCGTCGGTGAGGTAGAAGTCAAGTTTGGGGCCGTAAAACGCGCCGTCGCCGGGTTCCAGCGTATAGTCGCGCCCGACCGCCTTGATCGCCTTTTCAAGCGCGCCTTCGACGTAATCCCAGCTTTCGTCGCTGCCCACCCGCTTTTCGGGGCGGGTGGCAAAGCGGATCTCGAACTCGGGAAAGCCAAGCTCGGCATAGACATTCGCGAGGAAGTCGATGAACCGCGCGCATTCGGATTGGATCTGGTCTTCGGTGCAGAAGATATGCGCGTCGTCCTGGGTAAAGCCGCGCACCCGCATGATGCCGTGCAGCGCGCCGGACGGCTCGAACCGGGCGCAGGAGCCGAATTCGGCCAGCCGCAGCGGCAGATCGCGGTAGCTTTTCAGACCCTGGTTGAACACCTGCACATGGCAGGGGCAGTTCATCGGTTTGAGCGCATTGATCCGGGTCTGGTCGCGGTTCTTCGCCGTGGCATCGTCGTTCTCGCCGTCGCGGCTTTCGTCCACTTCGACGATGAACATGTGGTGCTGGTATTTCTCCCAGTGGCCGGAGGCTTCCCACAGCTTGCGGTCCACGACTTGCGGCGTGTTGATCTCGTCATAGCCGCCCGCGCGCTGCTTGCGGCGCATGTAGTCCTGAAGCGTGGTGTAGATGGTCCAGCCGTTGGGGTGCCAGAACACCTGCCCGGGTGCCTCTTCCTGCATGTGAAACAGGTCCATCTCGCGGCCAAGGCGGCGATGGTCGCGCTTTTCGGCCTCTTCGAGGAAGGTTAGGTATTTCTTCAACGCGTCGCGGTTCAGAAACCCGACGCCATAGATGCGTTGCAGCATCGGGCGGTTGCTGTCGCCGCGCCAATAGGCCCCGGCCACCTTCATCAGCTTGAAGGCGTCGGCGGGGATCTGGCCGGTGTGCTGCAGATGCGGGCCGCGGCACAGGTCCTGCCAATGGCCGTGCCAATACATGCGGATCGGTTGGCCGTCGTCGGGGATCGCGTTGACCAGCTCGACCTTGTAGGGCTCGTTGTTGGCCTCGTAATAGGCCACCGCGCGGTCGCGGTCCCAGACCTCGGTGGTCACCGGGTCGCGGCGGTTGATGATCTCTTTCATCTTGGCCTCGATCGCGCCGAGGTCTTCGGGCGTGAACGGCTCTTCGCGGTCGAAATCGTAATACCATCCGTTCTCGATCACCGGGCCGATGGTGACCTTGACGCCGGGCCAAAGCTCCTGCACCGCGCGCGCCATCACGTGGGCGGCGTCGTGACGCACAAGCTCCAGCGCCTGGGCCTCATCCTTCATCGTGTGGATGGCAATCTCGGCGTCCCCGGTGATCGGCCATTGCAGATCGTAATGCTGGCCGTTCACGGTGGCGGATATCGCCTTTTTCGCCAGTGAATTGGAAATGCCTGCGGCAACTTCGCCGGCGGTGACGCCGGAGGGGAACTTGCGCGAATTGCCATCGGGGAATGTCAGGGAAATCTCGGCCATGCGGCTCGTCTCCTCGTCGGTTTGGCGCCCACGGAACGCCCGGTTGCGGGTTATGGTGCGGCTGATTTGCCCCCGGCGGGCCACACTGTCAACCATGCGGGGCCGGTTTTTGCCCGATGCGCCTTTCCGAGCACGATGTTTTGCCTATGCTGACGCAATGATTGACGCATTGTTCACCCGGATCGCGGGCAAACCCGAACTTGAACACGAAGCCCCGAACGGGCTGCGCCATGTCGCCGCGCTGACCATGACCAAGCTGGCGGACGGGCTGATCGACCCCAAGCTGGTGCTGGCCTGGCTGTTCACCGCGCTGGCGGTGCCGACCGGCTTTATCTCGGCGCTGGTGCCGATCCGCGAGGCGGGGGCGCTGTTGCCGCAGTTGTGGCTGGCGACGCGGCTCGAGGCGATGACCCAGCGAAAATGGATGTGGGTCGTCGGCAGCGTCGGGCAGGGGATTGCCGCCGCCGCGATCGCCTTCGCCGCGCTGAGGCTCGAAGGCGCGGCGGCGGGCTGGGTTATCGTGGTGGCGCTTGCGGTCTTGGCGGTGTCGCGCGCGGCAGCCTCGGTGTCCTACAAGGAACTGCTGGGCAAGAGCGTGGGCGAGAGCCGGCGCGGCGCCGTCACCGGGATGGCGGGGTCGTTGTCGGCCGCCGGGGTGGTTGTCTTTGCGCTCTTGCTGGTTGGCGGCGTGCTGAAAGGCCAGGTGGCGCTGGCCGGGGCGGTGGCGCTCGCGGCGGCGCTGTGGCTGGTGTCGGCGCTGATTTTCGTGACGCTGCAGGAGTCCCCGAGCAAACCCGACCGCAGCGGGCGCATCGGCGCGGTGCTGCTGCTTCTGCGCGACGACAAACGCCTCGCGCGCTTCGTCGTCGCGCGCGGCTTTCTGGTCGCGACGGCCCTGTCGCCGCCCTATATCGTCCTGATCGCGGGCGAGGGTGAGAGCAGTATCGGCGATCTCGGCTTTCTCGTGATCGCCTCGTCGGCGGCGGCGTTCCTGTCGACCTATGCCTGGGGCCGCATGGCGGATCGCTCGAGCCGCCGGGTGCTGATCCTGTCCGGCCTTCTGGGGGCTGCGGCGATGGTCGGTGCGGTGACGCTGTCATGGCTGGGGCTGGCCGAGTCGGTCTGGGCAATGCCGGCAGCGCTGTTTCTGCTGATGATCGCGCATCACGGCGTGCGGCAGGGCCGGTCGATCTTCATCGTCGACATGGCGCCGGAGGGCCGGCGGGGCAGCTATGCTGCCGCCGCAAACACCGTGATCGGCGTGCTTTTGCTGGTGGCGGGCGCGGGCGGCGGACTGTTGTCGATGCTGGGCCCCGAGGCGACGCTGATCGGGTTTGCCGGCCTTGCAGTGACCGGGGCGGCGATTGCCGCCGGTCTGCCCGAGGTCGGGGGCGGCTGACCCCTTTCGCTTGGCTCCGCGATCATGCAGGATCGCGGCAACAGGGACGAGGGAGGTGCGGCGTGGCAGGGCCATCCTATTTCGAAACCGGCGCCGGGCGGCGGCTGGCCTATCACAGGACCGACGGTGCGGGGCCGGGCGTGGTCTTCCTCGGCGGCTTCATGTCGGACATGGAGGGCACCAAGGCGCTGGCGCTGGAGGATTGGGCGCGTGAGGCGGGCCGGGCCTTTCTGCGCTTCGACTATTCCGGGCACGGGCAAAGCGACGGCGCCTTTACCGAGGGCTGCATCGGCGACTGGGCGGCGGATGCGCGCGCGGTCATCGAGGGGCTGACCGAGGGGCCGCAGATCCTGGTCGGCTCGTCGATGGGAGGTTGGATTTCTGCAATCCTGGCCCGGGATATCCCCGAAAAACTCGCCGGTTTTGTCGGAATCGCCGCAGCGCCGGATTTCACCGAGGATTCGATGTGGGCCGGGTTCTCGGCCGAGGACCGCGCCCGGCTGGAAGCCGATGGCGTGGTGTATCTGCCCTCTGACTACGGCGACCCCTATCCGATCACCCGGCGGCTGATCGAGGACGGGCGGCAGAATCTGGTGCTGCGCGCGCCCTTGGCGATGGACGTGCCAGTGCGGCTGTTGCAAGGCACGGCGGATGAGGATGTCGCGCGCGAGGTGGCGTTGGCGCTGCTCGATCATATCGACGCCCCGGACCTGCGGCTCACGCTGGTCAAGGGGGCGGACCACCGGTTCTCGACGCCGGAATGCCTGGCGCTGGTGATCGCCGCGATCGACGAGGTCACGCGATGAAAGAGGCAGTCCTGTTCGTGCCCGGCATGATGTGCGACGCGCGGGTGTTCACGCCGCAGATCGAACACCTGTCGCGCGATCACACGGTGCATGTCGCCAGTGTCACCCAGGGCGAGTCGATCCGCGAAATGGCCGCCAACGTGATCCACCAGGCGCCTGGGCGCTTTGCGCTGGCGGGGTTGTCGATGGGCGGGATCGTGGCGATGGAAATCCTGCGCCGGGTGCCGGAACGGGTGACACGAATCGCGCTGATCTCGACCTCGCCGCTGCCCGAGACGCCGGAGCAGGCGTCATGGCGCGAACCGCAGATCATCCAGGCGCAGACCGGGCGTTTCGAAGAGGCCCTGCGCGGCGCAATGAGCCCGGACAACCTGGCCCCCGGCGCCGGTCGGGCGCGCGTGCTCGAACGGCTGGACGAGATGGCCTATGACATCGGGGTCGCGACCTTCATCCGCCAGTCGCGCGCACTTCAGCGACGCCCGGACGCGCAGAAGACCCTGCGCATGACCAAGGCGCCCGCGCTGGTGATGTGCGGCGAGCACGACAAGATGACACCGGTGCGCCGCCACAGCTTCATGGCGGAACTGATCCCCTATGCCGAACTGGTGGTGCTGGACGACGCCGGCCATATCCCGACGCTGGAGACGCCCGAAAAGGTGAACCTGGCGCTCCGGGCCTGGCTGGACCTGCCGATGATGCTACGTTAGTTGCCGACGGCCTTGAGCCGGGGCGCGGCCTTCTTGGCACGCTTGCGTTTCGCCTGTTCGGCGTGGCTTCCGGCGTTCTGGTCGATGAAGTCGAGCACCAGCGGGCGGATGCGTTTGCGCCAGGACTTGCCGGCGAAGATGCCGTAATGCCCCGCGCCGATCTCGATATAGCCCGCCTTCTTCTCGTCCGGCAGCCCGGTGCACAGCGGCAAGGCGGCGGCGCATTGGCCGGGTGCTGAAATGTCGTCCTTGGAGCCTTCGACGGTCTTGACCGCGACGTTGGTGATCTTGCCGATGTCGACCTTGTGGCCGCCGACGGTAAACTCGTTCAGCGCGATCTCGCGGTTCTTGAACACCCGCTCGACGGTCGACAGGTAGAACTCGGCCGGCATGTCCATCACGGCGAGGTATTCGTCATAGAACTTGTTGTGCTTGTCGTGATCCTTGGCCTCGCCTCGGGCGACACGGCTGATCTGGTTGGTAAAGGCCTTGGCATGCTTGTCGGCGTTCATCGACATGAACGAGCTCAGTTGCAGCAGGCCCGGATAGACCATGCGCCCGACGCCGGGATATTTGAAGCCGACACGCTGGATTGCCAGTTCCTCGAGGTGGCCCATGGTGATGCGGTTGCCGAAATCGGTCACTTCGGTCGGGGCCGCGTCAGGGTCGATCGGGCCGCCGACCAAGGTCAGGGTCTGCGGCTGGGCGTCCGGGTCCAGCTCGGCCAGGTAGGCGGTGGCCGCCAGCGTCAGAGGCGCCGGCTGGCAGACCGCGATCACGTTGATATCGGGGCCGAGCGCGCGCATGAAATCGACCAGGTAGAGGGTGTAATCCTCGACATCGAACTTGCCCTTGCTGACAGGAATGTCGCGGGCATTGTGCCAGTCGGTGATATAGACCTCGGCATCGGGCAAGAGCGAGGCGACGGTCGAGCGCAGAAGCGTGGCGTAATGGCCCGACATCGGCGCGACCAGAAGGATGCGGCGGGCCTTTTGCGGGCGGCCCTGCACCGCGAAATGCACCAGGTCTCCGAACGGACGCTCCACCACCGTCTCGACCGAGATGACGTGATCCTGCCCGTCCGCGCCAACCACCGAGTAGATGCCCCAGTCGGGCTTGGCCACCATCCGGGCAAAGCTGCGTTCGGTCACGTCGCCCCAGGCCGCCATCCACTGCACCATCGGGTTCGGCAGGGCCGCAACCGCCGGGTAATTGGCCAGCGCCGAAGCCGTCGCGCCCAACCACTCGTTGGTGTTGCGCATCGTCTCCATCAGGTCGTATGTCGCCATATAGCGCATTTTCTGCCTTTCTGTTGCGTTCATGCCGCCCGGTCAGATACCGTTGAACTAGAACGGCCCCAGCCAAAAAATGCTGCGGGTGCAAACAAGATAGGGTGGATTTATTATCATGACAACTGATCAAATCGACCCCCACGGCGAAAGCGAAAAGCTGAAGGCCAATCTGGCGCGGATCGAGGAGTTGACCGGCAGATTGATGGCGGCGATGTCGCACAAGCACGTGACCCGACCCAGCCTGCAAGGCCCGGGGCAGGAACTCTATGTCAAGACCGCCGGGGCCTATTGGGCCGAGATGATGCAGAACCCCGGCAAGGTGCTGGAGCAGCAGATCGAATACTGGGGCAAGACCCTCAAACACGCGGTCGAGGCGCAGCACGCGCTGGCCACCGGCGACGGGCTGGTGCCCGACGACCCGACCCCGGACGATCCGCGCTTTGCCAACCCGATGTGGAAATCGCACCCCTATTTCAACTACCTCAAGCAGCAATACCTGCTGACATCGCAGGCGCTGGAGAAGGCGGTCGAAGACCTCGAGGGGATCGACGACAAGGACCGCTGGCGGATGCAGTATTTCACCCGCCAGATGATCGACATGATGTCACCGACCAACTTTCTCGCCACCAACCCCGATGCGCTGGAGGCGGCGGTCGAGACCGAGGGCCAGTCGCTGATCGACGGGCTCGAGAACATGATCCGCGATCTGGAAAAGAACGATGGCGAGTTGGTGGTGACGCTGTCGGACCCGGATGCCTTCAAGGTGGGCGAGAACCTCGCCACCACCGAGGGCGAGGTGGTCTATCGCAACCGGATGTTCGAGCTGATCCAGTATGCGCCCACCACCAAGACGGTGCACGACACCCCGCTGATCATCTTTCCGCCCTGGATCAACAAGTTCTACATCCTCGACCTCAAGCCGGAAAACAGCCTGATCCGCTGGATCGTCGACCAGGGCTTCACCCTGTTCGTCGTGTCCTGGGTCAACCCCGACACCCAGCATGCCGATGTCGGCATGGACGGATATGTCGAAGAGGGGTTTCTGACCGCGATCGACGAGGTCAAGAAGATCACCGGCAAGAAGAAGATCAATGTGGTCGGCTATTGCATCGCGGGCACCACGCTGGCGCTCACGCTGGCGCTGATGAACAAGCGCAAGGATACCTCGGTCAAGTCGGCCACCTTCTTCACCGCGCTCACCGATTTCTCGGACCAGGGCGAGGTGGGGGTATTCCTCGACAACGATTTCGTCGACGGGATCGAGGCCGAGTGCGCGGAAAAGGGCATTCTGCCGTCGCTCTACATGGCGCGCACCTTCTCGTATCTGCGCGCCAACGACCTGATCTATCGCCCGGCGATCCGCAGCTACATGCTGGGCAAGGCGCCCCCGGCCTTCGATCTGCTTTACTGGAACGGCGATTCGACCAACCTGCCCGGGCCGATGGCGGTGGAATACCTGCGCGGCCTGTGCCAGCAGGACCGGTTCGCAGGCTCGCCCGAGGGTTTCGAGGTTCTGGGCGAGAAGGTCAGGATCGGAGATGTCGACGTGCCGCTTTGTGCCGTGGCCTGCGAAACCGACCACATCGCCGCCTGGCGGTCGAGCTATCGCGGCATCCAGCAGATGGGGGCGAAGGACAAGACCTTCATCCTGTCGGAATCGGGCCATATCGCCGGCATCGTGAACCCGCCGTCCAAGAAGAAATACGGCCATTACACCAATGAAGACTGGTCTGCCGACCCTGATGCGTGGCGGGAAACGGCCGAATTCCATCCCGGCACCTGGTGGATGCGCTGGGGCGAATGGCTGGCGAAGCGCTCGGGCAAGATGGTCCCGGCGCGCAACCCCGGCGGCCCCGACCACCCGCCCCTTGCGCCCGCACCCGGCACCTACGTCACCGCCGTGCCCGAGGCCTGGAAACGCACCGGCTAGGCCCGGCTGACCTAGCGTCAAAAAAATTCATGCTGCAGCGCAGAAAGCTCTTGAATTGCTGCGGTGCAGCATGTATCTATCTCGCAGTCGCAGAATTCATCCCGGCACGGTGCCGGACCAGAACTGGAGATAAACATGGCCAAGACCCAAGACTTCACCAAGACCTTTCAAGACATGATGGGCGCGTTCCCGGTTGACATGTCCGCCTTCAACGGTGCCTTCAAGACCCAGGCCGCGCTGGGCGAGAAGCTGTCGAAGGTTGCGCTGGAAGCTGCCGAGAAATCCACCGAGATCTCGACCGCCTGGACCAAGGACACGCTGAACAAGATCGGCGCGATCACCACCGTCAAGGAAGACGCCACCGACTACACCAAAGCGATGACCGACTTCGCGTCGGCCCAGGCCGAAGTTGCCGCCGAGAACATGGCCGCCTTCGCCGAAATCGCCAAGAAGGTGCAGATGGAAACCGTCGAACTGATGCTCGCTTCCGGCAAGAACATGGGCGAAGAAGCCTCTGCCGCCGTGAAGAAGGCCACCGACGACGTTGCCAAGGCCGCGAAGAAAGCGACCGCCGCCGCGAAATAAGCGTTTTCATTGCCGGCATCCTCCTCCCTGTCGGCATGACGCTCGGGCGGACCTTCGGGTCCGCCCTTTTTTGTTTGGTGTCACGACGCTTGCCTTTTGTTTCTGCACTGGCGTAGGTTTTCTGCACTGCCGCAGGGCAGCGCAATGGCATGGGAGGACGGCACGTGGCCAGCGACAAGGATCCGCTTCTGATCAAGCGCTATGCGAGCCGCCGGCTCTATAACACCGAGACCTCCGACTACGTCACCCTCGACGACATCGCCGGGTTCATCCGCGACGGGCGCGAGGTGCAGATCATCGACCTCAAGTCGGGCGACGATCTGACCCGGCAATACCTGCTCCAGATCATCGCCGAACACGAAAGCCGGGGTGAGAACGTGTTGCCGGTGGACGTGCTGACCGATCTCGTGCGCAGCTATACCACCCAGGCGCAAAGCGTGGTGCCGCAATTCCTGGCCGCCAGCTTCGAGATGCTGCGCGACGGCCAGTCGAAGCTGATGGAAAACATGGGCACCATCCCCAACCCGATGGCGAAGATGCCGGGGTTCGACGTGATCCAGGCACAGCAGCAGGCATTCCTCAAGACGATGATGGCCGGCTGGGGGCAGGACGACGACGAGTCCCCCGATGCGCCCGAGGCGCCGCAGAAGTCCGCGCGCGGCGAAGACCTCGAGGCGATCAAGAAGCAACTGGCCGAATTGCAGAAGAAACTGTCGGGTCTCTGATCCGGTGCAGTTCGGCCCGGCAGGGCAACCCGGGAGACCGGAGCGATGGTCGAGACGGCAGGGCGGGTGACGCTGTGGGGGATCGAGGTCTTCCTCGCGATCGCCGAGGAACGCTCGATCTCGGTCGCTGCGCGCCGGCTCGGGGCCAGCCCGTCCGCGGTCAGCCAGCAGCTTTCCAACACCGAGGCGGCGCTGTCGGCAACGCTGGTCGAGCGTGGCGCGCGCCCCTTGACCCTGACCCCGGCGGGCGAGCTGTTTCGCCGCCGCGCCGAGGCGATTCTGAACGAGGCCGAACAGGCGCGCGCCGAACTGGCGATGTCGGATCTGTCGCGTCTGACCCGTTTGCGGCTGGGCCTGATCGAGGATTTCGACGCCGACGTGACGCCGCGCCTGCTGGCCGACCTCGCGGGCGAGTTGACCGCCACGCGGTTCTTGCTGGAAACCGGGGCGTCGCACCGGCTCTATGACCAGCTTGACGCCCGCGCGCTCGACCTGATCGTGGCTGCCGACATGGGGCCGCCGGCCGACTGGATGGAGGTGCACCCGCTGATCGAGGAACCCTTCGTCGCGGTCACCCCGAAAGGCGCGGGCGCCGAGCTTGCGGACCTGCGCGACATCCCCCTGATCCTTTATACCAAGCGTCACCACATGGGTCGGCAACTGGCTGAACACCTGGCCCGGCAGGATCTCAGGCTGGCGCATCGGTTCGAACTGGACAGCTATCACGCGATCCTCGCCATGGTTGCCAGCGGCGCCGGCTGGGCCATCCTGACGCCACTTGGCATCGCCCGCGCCCGGCGGTTCATCGAGGATGTCGATATCCGCCCGCTGCCCATCGCGCCGCTGTCCCGGCGAATCACGCTCTCGGCCCGCCACGGTGTGCTGGGCGAGATCCCGGCGTCCGTTGCAGCGCGTCTGCGCGTGCTGCTCGATGAACTAGTGGTCGCCCCCGGCGTCGCGCGCTGCCCGTTCCTCACTGGCGCGCTTCGCATCCTCTGAGCGGTCCGGCGCTCAGAGCGTCATGATGCCGGTCAGGATCAGCGACTGCCCCGCGATATAAAGCCCCCAGATCACCCAGCTTGTGCGCCCGACCAGCGGGTTGTCCGCGCCCATGCGAAACAGCTGCATCGCAAGCACCACGTCCGAGGTGTAGAACAGTGTCATGCCCAGCGTCGCCTGCCCGATCGGCAAGGTCAGTTGCGCGAGGCCCATCAGGGTGATGATGACGGCATAAGCCCGGACCGGCCAGCGCAGCCCGTTGGTGTGGGGTATGAGCCAGAACTCGGTCGACAGGGTGACGCCGACCAGAAACACCGCCAGCGCCGGGGCCAGCACGAACGCATCCCAGATCGGACGCCCGGATAGGTCGAGAAACACCCCGAGATAGGCGACATGGGCCAGCGCGAAGGCGCCCAGCCCCGACAGGAACGCCAGATCGCCGCGCCGCGACAGCGCGAAATCGCCCGCCGCCGACAACAGCAACCCCGCCACCAGCCAGAGCGGCGCCCCGCCCCCGTAGGCCGCTGCCGCAAAGGCCAGGAGCGGCACCGTCTTGACCACCGAGCGCGGCCAGGAGGTGCGCCCGTCCGACATCGGGAAATAGGTCACGGCCACGGCCAGACCGATCCAGAACGCCACGCCGGGGGTCATCGCGACTCCTTTTCCTGCGGCAGTAGATCATCTGCCCCTCGGCGGTAATTGTGGTATAATTTCAGGGAATTGGCAACGCTGATGGAGGATGCCATGACCACAGAAACCAGGCAGGCTCCTGCATGGATGGTCGTGATGGCCTTCCTGCTCGATTTGATCACCAGCTTTGCCGTGTTCGGCTATCTGATCGCGGCACTGACCGGCGGGTTGACGGAGGGCGGCTTTGACCTGACCGGCGCACCGGCGCTGGCGCTGTTTGCCTTGATGATCGCCTATTTCGTGGGTCTTGGCCGCTATGGCGGCGGCACCCTTTGGCAGTGGGTTCTGGGGACCAGACCGCGTTGAACGTATGACGGCTTGATGCCGGCGCCGGCGCCTGCCAGACTTGGGGCGAACCAGAAAAGGAAGGGCGCCGTGCATCCGGTTCGTGCTTTCGCGATCGCATCGCTCGTCCCGGTCGGGCTGATCGGGGCGGGAGCCGTCTGGGGCGGGGTCTGGATCTGGGCCGCGCTCATCTACATGACGTTGTTCGCCTTTTTCATGGACCAAATCATTGCCCAGGCCGCACCCCCGGCCGACCCCACACGCGAACTGCCCTCTGCCGACGCGCTGTCGGCGGTGCTGGCGGTCAGCCATTTCGCCCTGTTGGCCCTCGTGATCCGGGCGCTGGCGACCGGTGGGCAGGGGGTGGCGGGCTGGATCGCGTTCTATGTCGCGGCGTCTCTGTTCTTCGGGCAGATCTCGAACTCGAACGCGCATGAGTTGATCCACCGGCGCGACCGGCGGCTCTTCAACCTGGGCAAATGGGTCTATATCTCGCTCCTGTTCGGCCATCACACCTCGGCCCACAACAAGGTGCACCACCGCTTCGCGGCCTCCGACGACGACCCCAACACCGCCCGGCCCGGCGAGAGTTTCTATCGCTTCGCGCCGCGCGCCTGGGTCGGCAGTTTCGTCAAGGGCTACCAGATGGAACAGGCCGACATCGCCCGGCGCGGGCGCGGCGGGCTGAACCCCTACCGGGTCTATGTCGGCGGCGGTCTGGCGGCGCTTGGCCTGTCGGGGCTGGCGTTCGGTTGGGCCGGGGCCGGGGTTCACCTGTTGCTGGCGTTCTATGCGCAGACCCAGCTTTTGCTGTCGGACTACGTGCAGCACTACGGGCTGCGCCGGGCGCGGCGGCCCGATGGCAAGCTCGAGCCGATCGGCCCGGCCCACAGTTGGAACGCGCGCCACTGGTTCACCTCGCACATGATGCTGAACGCGCCGCGCCATTCCGACCACCACGCACATCCGGCCCGGCCCTATCCGCAGCTTGAGCTGCACCCGCGCGCGGTGGCGCCGATCCTGCCGTCATCGCTGCCGGCGATGGCTACGCTGGCGCTGTTTCCGGGGCCCTGGCGACGCGTGATGGGCCGGGCGCTGAAACGCTGGAACGGTGGGGTGACGGCATGAGGGTGCTGGCGCTGTTCATGCTGCTGGCCGCTCCGGCGACGGCGCAGGAGGCGATGTCGGCGGCGGAATTCGAGGCCTATACCACCGGCAAGACGCTGCTCTACGGGGTGTTGGGCGAGGTCTATGGCGGCGAGGATTACCTGCCGAACCGTCGCGTGCGCTGGTCGTTTCTCGATGGCCAATGCCAGGATGGGGTCTGGTATGAGGACGACGGCGAAATCTGCTTTGTCTATGACGACCACCCCGATCCGGTCTGCTGGCTGTTCTTTGAGACGCCTTCGGGCCTGATGGCCGAACTGACCAGTGGCGAAGGCTCGCAGGTGCTCTATGAAACCGGCGAGGCGGATGGGCCGCTGCATTGCCTCGGCCCCGAAATCGGGGTCTGACGCAGGCCCGTCAGAACAGAGATCCCTGGTCCGGCGGGGGCGGCTTGGGCTTGGACTTTTTCGACTTCTGCGGCGGGTTTTCGCCGCTGATCTCCAGCGTTCCATCCATGAATTCAACTTCGAGCCGCTCCGCCGCCCGCGCAGCGGCGGTCGTTGTGACCACCGCGCCATCGCCGCGCACCACGGCATAGCCGCGCTTGAGCGTCTCGCGGTAGCCCAGCGTCTGACGCATCCGGTCCAGTGCGTCGAGACGCTTGCGCAGGGCCTCGGTCCGGGTCGAACCGGCGCGCGACAACCGTGCCGCCAACAGGTCGAGGTCGCGGGCCTTGCGCGCGCGCGCCTCCTCGATCCGGGTGGGGTCGAGACGGGCGGCGATCCGGTCAAGCTCGCGCCGCCCGGCCAGGGTGGCGCGGGTCAGCGCCGGGGCGAGGCGCATGGCCATGGCATCCAGCCGGTCGCGCCGCCGCTCGATCCGCCCGGTCAGAAGGCCGGGGCGCAACCCCGCCGCCGCCCGGCTGAGGCGCACGTGGCCGTGCTGCGTGGTCGCGCGCAGCGCCGCCGGCAGGCGGTCGCCGGCCCGGTCCAGCCGTAGGCGCGGCCCGTCCAGCAGGGTGTCGGGGCGCGGCAGCGCGCGCGACAGGTCCACCAGCCGCTGGCCGCGCCGCCCGATCGCCTGGGTCAGCGCCTGGGTCATGCGCGCGTCCTGCTCGGCTGCCCAGGCCAGAAGGTCGCGGCGCACTGGCACCGCCATTTCCGCCGCCGCCGTCGGTGTCGGCGCGCGCCGGTCGGCGGCATGGTCGATCAGCGTCGTGTCGGTCTCGTGCCCCACCGCCGAGATCAGCGGGATCTTGGATGCCGCGGCCGCGCGCACCACGATCTCCTCGTTGAAGCCCCAGAGGTCTTCGATCGAGCCACCGCCGCGCGCGATGATCAGCAGGTCGGGCCGGGGCAGGGCACCGCCGGGCGCCAGCCTGTTGAAGCCCTCGATGGCGCGGGCCACTTCCGGCGCGCATTTCGCGCCCTGCACCGCCACCGGCCAGATCAGAACCTTGCGCGGGAACCGGTCGCGCAGCCGGTGCAGGATGTCGCGGATCACCGCGCCCGAGGGCGAGGTCACGACACCGATCACCTCGGGCAGGAACGGGATCGGGCGCTTGCGCTCGGCTGCGAACAGCCCTTCGGCGGCCAGCTGCACCTTGCGTTTCTCCAGCATCGCCATCAGCGCGCCGGCCCCGGCGGGCGCGATGTCCTCGATCACGATCTGGTATTTCGACTGGCCCGGAAAGGTCGTGAGCCGCCCGGTGGCGACCACTTCCATGCCTTCTTCGGGTTGGGTTGCGAGGCGGGACGCAACGCCTTTCCAGATCACCCCCGACAGCACCGCCCGGTCATCCTTGAGGTCAAGATAGACATGGCCGGAACGCGGCCTGCTGACCCGCCCGACCTCGGCGCGCACCCGGACGTGGCTGAACTCGCCCTCGATCATGCGCTTGACCGCGCCGGACAGTTCCGAGACGGAAAATTCGGGGGCGTTCTGGCCGGGGGCGGGGTCGTCGATCAGGTCCATGGCGCGACACTAGCGCGGCCATCCATCATGGGCCAGCCGGTTTCAGCTTCGGTCCATGGCGCTCAGGAAGTGGGTCAGATCGCCGGTCACCGCCGCGCCGATGTCAAGACGGCGGCGGCGTTTGTGCGCGCTCATCCAGAGGTCGAACCCATAGAGCGCGAGGCTGAGCCCGACCCCGAACGCCAGTGCCGCCGGGAGGGCGGTGAGCCAGGCCACCACCACGCTGGCCCCAAGGATCAGCCCGTGCAGGACCAGCCATCGCGGCAGGCGCGGCGTGATCCGTCCGGGCCAGATCAGGGACGGGGGCGCCTCGCCGAATTCGCGGCGGTAGGCCGCGCGGGTGGCGCGGTAGGCCGCCGATGACCCGAGGTTGCGCGCCCCGTCACCGGGAACGGCACTGGCCCCCAGCGTCTCGGTGCAGAACCGGGTGTAGTCCGGGCTTTGCCGGTGCAGGTCCCAGGCCATTTCGACCGAAGCGGGCGGCACCGACATCGTTTGGTCCAGCGCGGCGAGGTAGAGAAAGCGGCGATATTCCGTCACCAGGTCGTGGGCATCGCGCAGGGGCATGTCGCGAACCGCGGCCAACGTTGCCGCGAAATCCAGCCCGTCGCGCGTCACCGGCAGGGGCGCGGTGCGCACCCTGAGCCAGAGGTCGGGGTCCGAGAACCCGGATGAGGGGGCGGCGGCTGACATCTGTGCCTCTTGCCTGATCGCGGTCATGGACTTAGACCCTGCCCGACAAATCTGGCGAAATGAGGGCGCGGCGATGAACATCCTGATCCTGGGCGGCGGCGGGCGCGAACACGCGCTGGCCTGGGCGGTCAAGCAGAACCCGAAGTGCGACCGGCTGATCGTGGCCCCCGGAAATGCCGGCATCGCCGAGATCGCGGAATGCGCCAGGATCGACATCCTGAACGGCGGGCTGATCGCCACCTTCGCCGAGGAAAACGCCATCGACCTGGTCATCATCGGCCCCGAAGCGCCCCTGGCGGCGGGCATCGCGGATCGGCTGGAAGACGCCGGGCTTGCAGTTTTCGGACCTTCCGCGGCTGCATCGATGCTGGAATCGTCAAAAAGTTTCACAAAAGAGATTTGTGACGCCGCAGGCGCCCCTACCGCCGCCTACGCCCGTTTCACCGAGGCCGAACCGGCGCGCGCCCATGTCCGCGCCAAGGGCGCACCGATCGTGATCAAGGCCGACGGGCTGGCCGCCGGCAAGGGTGTGGTCGTGGCGATGGACGAGGCCGAGGCGCTGGCAGCCATCGACGACATGTTCTCGGGCACCTTCGGAGAGGCTGGCGCCGAGGTGGTGATCGAGGAATTCATGCAGGGCGAAGAAGCCTCGTTCTTCGTGCTCTGCGATGGCGAGACGCTTCTGCCCATCGGCACCGCGCAGGATCACAAGCGGGTCGGCGAGGGCGATACCGGCCTCAACACCGGCGGCATGGGCGCCTATTCCCCCGCCCCGGTGCTGACCGACGAGATCGCGAAAAAGGCAATGGAGCGGATCATCGCCCCGACCATGCGCGTCATGGCCGAGCGCGGCACACCTTACCGCGGGGTGCTCTATGCCGGGCTGATGATCGAAGATGGCGAGCCGCGGCTGGTGGAATACAACGTGCGGTTCGGCGATCCCGAATGCCAGGTTCTGATGATGCGGCTGGGAGCGCAGGCGCTCGACCTGATGCTGGCCACCGCCGAGGGGCGGCTGTCCGAGATGAAGGTGAACTGGGCCGAGGATCACGCGATCACCGTGGTGATGGCGGCCAAGGGCTACCCCGGGGCCTACGAGAAAGGCTCGGTGATCGAGGGGCTCGAGGCATTGCCCGAAGACAGCCGCCACATGGTGTTTCATGCCGGCACCGCCGAGAAGGACGGCAAGCTGATTGCCAGCGGCGGGCGGGTTCTGAACGTGACCGCGCGCGGCGACAGCCTGCGCGAGGCGCGCGATGCGGCCTATGAGATGGTCGAGGCAATCGACTGGCCGGGCGGGTTCTGCCGCTCCGACATCGGCTGGCGGGCGCTGGGATGAGCGAGGTGCGCAGCTACGCTTTCAAACCGGCGCTGCTGCGCGCCAGGCGCACCTACCGCCTTGATGACACGACACTTTTCCTGCGCGACGACACCCCCGTCGACCTTGCCGCGATCACCGGCGCGGGCTTCGTCAACCATTCGGTCAGCCGCAACCGGATCATGCGGCTCGACCTGTGGGTCGGCGCGGAAAAGCACAGCATCGGCTACAACGCGGCCGAGGCGGCATGGCGCATCGACCCCGACGCGCGTGACTTTCTCAGGCTGGTGCGCGACGTGCTTGGGGCGTTGGCCGAGACCCGGCCCGATCTTGAGGTCACGCTGGGCGAGGTGGGCAAGGCGCGGTTCGCGATGTTCCTGGTGGGCGTGGTGTCGGCGGTGATCGGGGTCGCCCTGTTCGTGGCCGCGCTTGCCACCGGGATTTCCACCGACCGCGTCGCCGCCGGAGCCATCCCGATGCTGCTCATGCTGGCCCTCGGCGCGATTATCATCCGCACCAACTGGCCCTGGCGTGCGCCCCCCACCGGCAAGGCCGGGGCCGTTGCCGACGTGGTCGATCAGGTGATCGACGGGCTCGAGGCCGCCTGACGCCTCAGCCGGCGTGGATCAGGGTCGAGAACAGGCGCGGATCGAGGCTTTGCGACCGGAACGTCTCGCCCTCGGTCAGGATCGACACCGCGTCATGGCTGTGCAGGCTTTCCTGGTGGCTGGCCACGACACGGAAATCGCCGACCCGGGCGTCGTCCTTGAGGCGCTCGCAGAACAGCCGGGCGGCGTCCTCGACAAAGATCGGGTTGGCCGCGTTCAACTCGGCGAAGGCCTGTTCGTCTTCGCGTTTCACCATCACCTGGGTCTCGGTCGGCACCGCGTCGCGGCACAGGTCGATCAGGTCTTCGAACCACAGGCAGGACCGGTCGCACATCACCTCGACCGAGATCCGCGCGACCGAGCGCTGGCTGTGCGGCGTCGCCAACTGGCCGCGCACCTGGCGGGCGTGTTCGGACAGTTCCAGCGAGCAGGGGCAGGTCGAGCTGTAGACGTAATCGAGATGGATGAACTTGCGCCGCGTGCCGCCCTGTTCGACCAGCTCCAGCGCAATGTTGTAATACTGATAGCCCTCAAGGCCGGAGCGCAGGGATTGCACCTTCATCGGGAAGGAAAATGACATCTCGATGCGGGCATCGAGGCTGTCGAGATCGGTTTTGTAGTCGTCCAGCGCCGCCTCGATCACCTCGAAGGAAAACACCTTTTCGGCGTGCGCGTAGAAGCTGCGCATGATCCGCGACATGTTGATACCTTTCTTCTCGGCCTCGAGGCTGACCGTGCCGGTCACCGAGGTTTCGAGCGTCAGGTCACCATTGTCGCGGGTGTGGTAGCGGATCGGCAGGCGGAAGTTCGAGATGCCGACATGCTGGATCAGCTGGCGCGCGCCCTGGATCAGGCTGGCGGGGCCGTTCTGCAGGTCGGGCATCGTCGCCTTGTAGGCGTCATCGGGCACGAAATCCGCCGGATAGCTGCGGCTGAGGTCGGGATAGTTCGCCACCTCGTGCGCCGGCAGCAGCCGCGCGATGGCCGGATCGAGCCGCGCCACCTCGACCGGGTCGGCACTGCTGGCCCAGGCGCGCAGCGTATCGAGTGCGCGCCGCGCCTCGTCCTCGTCGGGATGCACGGCGGTCAAATTCGGGCTTACGTGGGTCATGGCGAGGCCTTTCGATCCTGTCCAAGGCCCGAATATAAGGCCTCGTGGGGTGATTTACCAAGCAATACGCTCACAGGTCGGATGCGGATCATCCGCCAAAGGTTCCCGGCGCGAAAGATCAGCCGGCCGGCACGGCGTCGAGAGCGGCGCGGAAATCCGTGATCAGGTCGTCGGTATCTTCCAGCCCCACCGACACCCGCACCAGCCCCGGCGTGATTCCCAGAATGGCTTTCTGGTCATCGGGCAGGCGCTGGTGCGTGGTGGTGGCCGGGTGCGTCACGATGGATTTCGCGTCGCCCAGGTTGTTCGAGATCACCGGAATCGTCAGCGCGTTCAGAAAGGCGAAGGCGGCGGGTTTGCCGCCCGCGAGGTCGAGCGCGATCACCGTGCCGCCATGCGCCATCTGCCGGTCGACGATGGCGCGGTCGGGGTGGTTGGCCAGCCCCGGAAACAGCGTGCGGGAAAGTTTCGGATGCCCCTCCAGCGCCTCGGCGATCTTCTGCGCCGAAGCCGCCGCCGCCTGCACGCGCAGGTCGAGCGTCTCCAGCCCCTTCAGCATCACCCAGGCGTTGAACGGGCTGAGCGCGCCGCCGGTGTGTTTCATGTAGGGCTCGAGCGTCTGGCGGATGAACTCGCGGCTGCCCAGCACCACGCCGCCAAGGCAGCGGCCCTGGCCGTCGATATGCTTGGTCGAGGAATAGATCACCACGTCGGCGCCCATGTCGGCGACATTCGGTCCGACCGGCGTGCCGAACACGTTGTCGACGATCACCAGCGCGCCCTGGGCATGGGCGATCTCGGCCACGGCGGCGATGTCGATCACCTCGAGCGTCGGGTTCGAGACGGTCTCGAAAAACACCGCCCTGGTGCCCGGCCGCACCGCCTGCCGCCAGGCGCCAAGGTCGGTGCCGTCGACCAGCGTCACCTCGACACCGAAGCGGCCCATGATGTCCAGAAGGATCGTAAGCGACGAACCGAACAGCGCGCGCGCCGCGACGATGTGATCGCCCGAACCGGCGATCGCCATCAACGCTCCATTGACCGCGGCCATGCCGCTGGCGGTGGCAAAGGCGTCCTCGGTGCCGTCGAGCGCGGCGATACGGTCCTCGAACATGCGCACGGTAGGGTTGCCGTAGCGGGCATAGATGAACTCGTCCGGCCCGGCCTCCTGAAACCGCGCCTCGGCCTGTTCGGCGCTGTCGTAGACGAACCCCTGGGTGAGGAAAATCGCCTCGCTGACCTCGCCGTACTGGCTGCGACGGGTGCCGCCGTGGACGGCCAGGGTTTTCGGGTTCCAATCGGTCATCGCGCGCTCCCAAGCACAAAAAAGCCCCCACCGCATGAGCGCCGGGGGCAATCGTCCCTGACCTCTTTAGCGGTTTGTTTAACGTGGCCCGCAATCGGGTGAACAACTCGCCACGAATCGCTCGTAGCGCGCGCCCGAACCCGCGTCAAGGCGCCGCAGGGCGCGCACGGCGCGCGCCGCGAAGCGTGATCGCGCCGCCCCTTGCCCCCGCCGTGTGATGCGTCATGCTGCGCCCGGCGACCGAAACCAGGAGGACCGCATGGCACTGATCGAGCTTTACTACTGGCCGACCCCGAACGGCTGGAAGATTTCCATCGCACTGGAAGAGATGGACCTGCCCTACGAGGTCAAGCTGGTGAACATCGGCAAGGGCGAGCAGTTTGCGCCGGAGTTCCTGAAAATCGCGCCGAACAACCGGATGCCCGCCATCGTCGACCCCGACGGGCCGGACGGCGCGCCGATCTCGGTGTTCGAGTCGGGCGCGATCCTGCAATACCTCGCGCGCAAGACCGGCCAGCTTTACGGCAGCGGCGAACGCGACCGGGTGGCGGTCGAGGAATGGCTGTTCTGGCAGATGGGCGGGCTTGGTCCGATGGCCGGGCAGGCGCACCATTTCCTCAGCTACGCCCCGGCGCTCGATCCGCCGCAGGATCTGCCCTATGCTAAGGACCGCTACCGTACCGAGGTCGCCCGGCTCTATGGCGTGATGGACAAGCGGCTGGGCGAGGCGCGTTATCTTGCGGGGGATTTCTACTCCATCGCGGATATTGCCTGCTACGGCTGGGCATCCCTGTGGGAACGGCAGGAGCAGACGCTCGACGACAAGCCCAACCTCGCCCGATGGCTCGATGAGCTTGGCGCGCGCCCGGCGGTGATGCGCGGCATGGCGGTCGCGAGCGACGCGCGCGGCAACATCACCGACGACAAGGAGGCGCAGAAAGTGCTGTTCCGGCGGTAGGCCCCTGGTCAGTCCGCCTCGCCGGTGCCGTAGCGCGAAAACAGCCGCGACTGCGCCATGAAGAACGCGAAGATGCCAAGCGTCAGCCCGAAGGTCTTGAAGTTGACCCAGACATCCGTCGACATGGTGCGCCAGATCACTTCGTTGGCCACCGCGAGAAACAGGAAGAACAGCGCCAGACGCTTGGTCAGGATCATCCATCCCTCGGGGCGCAGCGGCACGGCCTGGTCCATCACCGCCTCGAGATAGCTGCGCCCGCGCAGCAGGCCGAACCCGAGGATGCCGGCGAACAACAGGTAGATGATCGTCGGCTTCATCTTGAAGAAGCGTTCGTCGTTGAACCAGATCGACAACCCGCCGAACACCGCAACCAGCACCAGCGTCGCGATCTGCATCTTCGAGATGTGACCGGACAGCCGCCATTGCACGAAGGTGGCGATGGCCAGAAGCGGGATGAACAGCGCGGTGACGGCGACGAAACCGGAATATTCTGTGCCGCCGATCAGGAAGGTCCGGTCGCGCAACAGCATGTAGCCCGCGAAAAAGGCGATGATCGGCCCGTATTCGAGGGCCAGTTTCAATCCGGGTTTCATCCCTTGTCCAGACATCCGAGTCTCCTAGCTGCCAAGCTCCACTATCACGGCGCCGGCGGCGATCAAAGCCATCAGCATCACCCGGCGCGGCCCGGTCGACTCCTTGAGCACCAGCCAGCCGATCAGGGCCGCGAACACCGTCGAGGTTTCGCGCAGCACCGCGGCCTCGCCGACCTTGTCGAGCCGGGTCGCCAGCATGATCGAACCGAACGAGAAGAACGCGACGACGCCGCCGATCATCCCGCGCAGCGCCAGCGGCCCGAGTTTCGGGCGCACGGCCAGGCGGCGGTAATGGGCCAGCGCGATCAGCGGAAAGCCCAGCCCGTCGAGCATGAAGAACCAGGCCAGGAAGGTGAACGGATCGGGCGTGGCGCGAATGCCGTAGGCGTCGACCGTGGTATAGAGCGCGACGAAGCCGCCGGTCACCACCGCCATTGCCAGCGCCGGCTTCAGCTTGTCGCGCCCGACCTGCCAATGCCTGAGATTATAGAGCGCAAGCCCGTAGATGCCGGCCATCAGCACCCCGACGCCCAGCCATTGCACCGCGGTGAAATGCTCGCCGAACAACAGCCCCGCGCCGATCACCGTGAACAGCGGGCCGGTGCCGCGCACCACCGGATAGACAACGGTGTAGCTGCCCAGCGTGTAGGTATAGCCCTGTGCCAGCTTGTAGACGATGTGCACCACCATGATCAGCACGAACAGCGGGATCAGCGACGGGTCGGGCCAGGGCACCACGAACAGGGCAATCGGCGCGGCCATCAGCCCATATGCGGCATCTATCGCGCCGCGTGACAGCCACGGGTCGTGCCGCCCCTTTTGCAGCGCGCCGAACAGCGCGTGCAGGACCGCCGCCAGCACGGCCAGCACCAGGGCCGCGGTATGCCCGGCCTCGGTGCCCTCGATGGCGGTGATCCAGTCGCTCACAGCACGGTGGCTTTGGGCGCGCGCGGGATGCGGGCGCCGGTCTGCGGCAGATCCTTTCGTCCGCGCGGCCCGGTGGCGGCGTCGATGCGGATGCGGCCGATCGGGATGGGTCGGCTCGCCTTGTCCTCGACCCGGTTGGCGCGGCGGCGCGCGACAAAGCGTTCGATTCCGAAGGGCTGGCCGTAGGCGTCCTCGATCTGTGGTGTCTCGGCCAGTTCATGCGCGGCATCGGCCAGCAGGCGCCAGGTCAGGCGGCGGGCATACTCGTCGTCGCGAAACCCGGGGCTTAGCGCCATCTCGGCGATGCGCGTGACCTCGCCCGCGCGGATCAGCGCGGCCGCCCCGACCACCTGCCAGTCGGCAAACAACACCGCCCGCGACAGCACGTCGGCCATGCGTGAATAGGGCGGCTGACCTGCCGCGGGATAGGGATGACGGCACGCCAGCGCACGCGCCTCGGCGACGAAGGACATCGCCGTGCGGGTGCCTTTCAAAAGCAGATGCGGCCCTATCCGCGTCTCGGTCATCTGGTCTTTCATCCTGCCGCCCCCGGCATCAGTCCGTATCATAGCCGCGAATCCTGACGAAATCAGGGCTAGGCGTGGGCGCCGGTCAGCGCACGGGCGAATTCGCCGGGGTCGAAAGGCGCCAGGTCGTCGATCTGCTCGCCCACCCCGATGGCGTGGATCGGCAGGCCGAAGCGGTCGGCCAGCGCCACCAGCACGCCGCCCTTGGCGGTGCCGTCGAGCTTGGTCATCACCAGCCCGGTGACATCCGCCATCTTGCGAAACGCCTCGACCTGGCTCAGCGCGTTCTGGCCGGTGGTGGCGTCCAGCACGAGGAGCGTGTTGTGCGGCGCGGTCGCGTCCTTCTTGCGGATCACCCGCACGATCTTGGCCAGTTCCTCCATCAGGTCGGCGCGGTTCTGCAGCCGCCCGGCGGTGTCGATCATCAGAAGGTCGGCCCCCTCGGCCTCGGCCCGCGTCATCGCGTCGAAGGCGAGGCTGGCGGGGTCGGAGCCTTCGGGCGCGGTCATCACCGGCACGCCCGCGCGCTCGCCCCAGACCTGAAGCTGTTCGACCGCGGCGGCGCGAAAGGTGTCGCCGGCGGCGATGATCACCGACTTGCCGGCGGCGCGGAACTGGCTGGCCAATTTGCCGATGGTGGTGGTCTTGCCCGAGCCGTTGACGCCGACCACCAGCACCACTTGGGGTTTTTTCGCATAGAGCGGCAGGGGGGTGGCGACCGGCTCCATCACCCGCGCGATCTCGGCGGCCATCAGCGCCTTGATCTCGTCCACCGACATGCGCTTGCCCATCCGCCCTTGGGCGATGTTGGCGGTGACGCGCAGGGCGGTATCGACGCCCATGTCCGAGGCGATCATCAGCTCTTCGAGGCTTTCCAGCATGTCGTCGTCCAGCGCCCGTCGGGTGACGGTGCGCTTGTCGCCGCGGCCCAGAAGTCGGCCCAGCACACCGGGCCTGGCGGCGGTTTCGGACGGCGGAATTTCCAGCGGCGGGGTGTTCGGCATCGGGTCTGAAATTCCCGGAACCTCGCTGGGCGGGGTGTCGGGAATTTCGGGCGCGGGGGCGGGCACCTCGGTCGGGGAAGGGCCGGGCAGGTCGGGGCCGGGATCGGGGGGGCGGTCAGGAGTCGGTGCAGGCGCCGGATCGGGTTGCGGCACCGGGACCGGTTCCGGCGTGGGGACGGGGTCCGGTTCGGGTTGCGGCACCGGGTCGGGCTGTGGCACCGGGTCGGGTTCGGGCGTCGGCTCCGGCCCTGGCGTCGGCACAGGATCGGGGGACGGCTCCGGCGTCGGTTCCGGGTCCGGGGCCGCGTCCGGCTCTGCCGCTTCCTCGACGCCGCCCTCTTCGACGATCGCCTCCAGCCCCTGTTCGAGCTTCGACGAGGATCGGGTCAGGCGGTTCTTGAGCTTCTTGAAAAACGACATGGGGCCTCCGGTCTTGCCCTTCACCTCACGCGTGGTGCGCCGACAGGGCCGCACGCGGTCAACCGTCGTTACACCGCGGCGTTTTCAAAGCGAATGTATTCACGGCGACAGGTGACTTCAATTCAACGCCCCATGCTCTAGTCGCGAATGCGCCTGATGGGAAGGCCCGGGGCGTCCCGTTCAGACCGGGGCAAAGCTGTCGGTGCGCGCCATGTCCCAGAATTTCGCGAACGCCGGGTGCGCGACGTTGTGATCGAGCAGCTCGCCCGGCGCCACCCAGTCGTATTGGCTGCGCGCCGAGCGCACTTCGCGGCTGTTGATGCGAATCATCAGGTGGTCGGGGCGCAGGTGCGACGGGTGCGCCAGCCCCGCCGCGCCGATGGTTTCGCCCAGTGCGCGCAGGGTGTTGGCGTGAAAGTTTGCCACCCGCGTGGCCTTGTCGGCGACATCGAGCGCCCGGTAGCGGCCGGGGTCCTGCGAGGTCACCCCGGTCGGGCAATTGCCGGTGTGGCAGGTCTGCGCCTGGATGCAGCCCAGCGAGAACATGAAGCCGCGCGCCATGTTGCAGGTATCGGCCCCCAGCGCAAAGACCCGGGACATGTCGAAGGCCGAGATCAGCTTGCCGGCGACCACGATCCGGGTCTTGTCGCGCAGGCCCAGTCCGACCAGCACGTTGTGCACCAGCATCAGCCCTTCGCGCAGCGGCGCGCCGATGTGGTCGGCGAACTCCGCCGGGGCCGCGCCGGTGCCGCCCTCGGAGCCGTCGACGGTGATGAAATCGGGCTGGGTGCCGGTTTCCACCATCGCCTTGGCCATCGCGAACACCTCCCACGGGTGGCCGACGCAGAGCTTGATGCCGACCGGCTTGCCACCCGACAACTCGCGCAGCCGGGCGATGAAATCGAGCATTTCGACCGGGGTGGAAAAGGCGTTGTGGGCGGCGGGGCTGATGCAGTCGACGCCCCTGAGGATGCCGCGCGCCTCGGCGATCGTCTCGCTGACCTTGGCGCCGGGCAGGATGCCGCCGTGGCCGGGCTTGGCCCCTTGCGACAGCTTGATCTCGATCATCCTGACCTGGTCGGCGGCGGCTTTCTCGGCGAAGGCGCCCGGGTCGAACCGCCCCTCGACATCGCGGCAGCCGAAATAGCCCGAGCCGACCTGCCAGATCAGGTCGCCCCCGTGCATTCGGTGAAAGCGCGAGATCGAGCCTTCGCCGGTGGTATGGGCGAACCCGCCCCGTTTCGCGCCGATGTTCAACGCCTCGATCGCGTTGGGCGAGAGCGCGCCGAAGGACATGGCGGAAATGTTGAGCACCGAGGCCGAATAGGGCTGCGCACAGGTCCCTTCGCCAAATGAAACCCGGAAATCGGGGTTGTCGTTGTGGCGCGGCTGAACCGAATGGTTGATCCATTCATGGCCGACCTCGGACTGGTTCCTGAGCGTGCCGAAGGGGCGCAACCCCTCGATATCCTTCGAACGGCGATAGACCAACGCGCGTTGTTCGCGCGAATAGGGAACCTCGTCATGGTCGCTTTCCAGGAAATACTGCCGAATCTCGGGCCGGATGCCTTCGAGCAGGAACCGCGCGCGGGCCAGCACCGGGTAATTGCGCAGCACCGCGCGCTTGCGCTGCCAGATGTCGAAACTGCCGATCAGCCCGCCGACAATGCCAAGGCCCAGCAGCGCGCCGCCCCAGAACGGGGCCGCCATGCCCAGCACCACCCCGGCGGGGATCGCCGCGAGGAACGCGTAATAGGGCAGGTAGCGCATTTTCAGCATCGGCAAGCTCCGGTCGCCCGACCGCCACAGACAGGCACAGACAAGCACAGACCCGCGAACAATCGGTTAACCCGACCCTCGCCGGGGCTGCGACAACTTGTCAAGCACGGCCCCCGAAACTGCCGGGCCGCAGGCGCAAGGCGGATTGACAGCGCGCGCGCGCAGGGCCAACCCTTCCGCCCATGTTCGATCCGCGCCCCATCGCCTATGTGATCGGTCTCGTTGTCGCCGTGCTGGGCGTGACGATGTTCGTGCCGATGCTGGTCGACCTTTACTATGGCAGCCCGGATTGGGCGGTGTTCCTGCAAAGCGCGATGATTTCCATCGTGTTCGGCGGCACCCTTGCACTGGCCACCGCCAACACCGCCGGGCAGGGGCTGTCGATCCAGCAGATCTTTCTTCTGACCACGCTGGTCTGGATCGCGCTGCCGCTGTTCGGGGCGCTGCCGTTCATGATGAGCGTGGTCGATGCCCGGGTCGTCGACGCGATGTTCGAGGCGATGTCGGGCATGACCACCACCGGCTCCACCGTGTTCTCGGGGCTGGACGATCTGCCGGCGGGTATCCTGCTCTGGCGCTCGATGCTGCAATGGTTCGGCGGCATCGGGATCATCGTGGTCGCGATGGTGTTCATGCCGGAACTGCGCGTCGGCGGGATGCAGATCTTCCGCTCCGAGGCGTTCGACACGATGGGCAAGGTGCTGCCCCGCGCGGTCGAGATCGCCGGGCGCATCTTCTGGATCTACATCGGGCTGACCGTCGCCAACGTGCTGGCATACCTCGCCGTCGGCATGACGCCGTTCGACGCCATCAACCATGCCTTCACCACCATCTCGACCGGCGGGTTCTCGACCCACGACGCCAGCATGGGGGTCTACCAGGGCGCGCCGGAATACGTCGCCTCGGTGTTCATGATCCTGGCCAGTCTGCCGTTCGTGCGGTTCATCCAGCTTGCCGCCGGCACCGCGCGGCCGCTGTTCACCGACCCGCAGGTGCGCGGCTATCTGACCTTCATCGCGTCGATCACGCTGGTGCTGGCGCTTTACCGGCTGATCGCCAATGGCGACCATTTCGAACACGGCGTCCGCGAGGGGCTGTTCAACGCCGTCTCGATCATATCCGGCACCGGCTATGCCAGCGTCGATTATCAGCTCTGGGGCGCTTTTCCGTTCGTGGCGTTCTTTTTCCTCGGGCTGGTCGGCGGCTGCGCCGGGTCGACCGCCTGTTCGGTCAAGATTTTCCGCTACCAGTTGCTTTTTGCCTCGGTGAAGGCGCAGATCCGCGCGATCCATTCGCCGCACGGGGTGTTCGTGCCGCGCTATGGCGGGCGGCCGGTGGGCGAGGATATCCTGTCCTCGGTGATGGCGTTTTTCGTGATGTTCGTGGTGTCGCTGGGGGTGTTGTCGGTGGCGCTGGCGATGACCGGGCTCGATACCGTCACGGCGCTGTCGGGCGCGGCCACGGCGCTGGCCAATGTCGGCCCCGGCCTTGGCGATACCATCGGGCCTTCGGGCAATTTCGCGGCGCTGAACGATACCGCCAAGTGGCTGCTGACCGCGGCGATGCTGATCGGGCGGCTGGAAGTTCTGTCGGTCTACGTGCTGTTCACCCTGCGGTTCTGGCGTGACTAGGAGAGAGCGATGACCGACCGGCCCGACGCCGCCCGCCTGCTGCATCTGAGGGGCGAGACCCTTGCCAAGGGCGACCCCGTGGCGCTGCCGCTCACGCTGGCGTCGATGTATCACCTGCCGGGCGATCCGGGCGGCGTCGCGGCCTATGGTCGGAGCGACAACCCGACATGGGAGGCGCTGGAGGCCGCCCTGGGCCATCTCGAGGACGCCCCGGCACTGGTCTTCCCGTCGGGCATGGCGGCGATCGCGGCGGCGCTGTTTGCCACGCTCGGGGCGGGCGACCGGCTGCTGATGCCGTCCGATGGCTACTATACCCCGCGCGTGCTGGCCGAGAACTTCCTGTCCGGCCTCGGCATCGTGGTCGAGACCCGGCCAACCGCCCGCTTCACGGAGGGCGGCTTTGACGGTTATCGCGCGGTGCTGATCGAGTCGCCGTCCAACCCCGGCCTTGACCTGTGCGACCTTGCCGCCGTGACCGGTGCGGTGCGGGCGGCGGCGGGTGTTTCGATCGTCGACAACACCACCATGACGCCGTTCGGCCAGCGCCCGCTCGAGCTTGGCGCCGATATCGTGGTGGCCTCCGACACCAAGGCGCCGGGCGGGCATTCCGATATCCTTATGGGCCATGTCGCCAGCCGCGACGGGCAGGTCATGGCGCGGGTGGCCGACTGGCGCAAGCTGACCGGCGCGATTCCCGGCCCGTTCGAGGCCTGGATGCTGCATCGCAGCCTTGCCACGCTGGAGTTGCGCTTTGCCCGGATGTGCGACAACGCCCAGATCATCGCCGAGCGGCTGCGGGGCCACCCGGCACTGACCGCGCTGCGCTTTCCCGGTCTGCCGGACGATCCCGGCCACAACCTCGCCCGGTCACAGATGACCCGGATGGGGTTCCTGATCGGCCTGACGCTGGCCGACGAAGCCAGCGCCGAGCGGTTCATCGCCGAGTGCCGGCTGATCACGCCCGCGACCTCGTTCGGCGGCGTGCACAGCTCTGCCGAGCGCCGGGCGCGCTGGGGCGATGCGGTGGCGCCGGGGTTCGTGCGCCTGTCGGTCGGCTGCGAGCCGGTGCAGGACCTGTGGCGGGCCATCGACGCGGCCCTGCGCGGCTGAGGCGCGCGTGCCCTCAAGACAATGTCAATCATTCCGGTGCATCAGGAGGGTCGAAAGGCAGGCCGTCCCCTTGCAGCCCCCCGGTGGCACCATTAGAATCCATCCCAGCGGGCCCGGCCCGGTATGCAAACGCGGGCCGCGGCCCGCCACACAAATACAAAGGCAGGCCAGATGCGCGATCCCTTCGAGACCTACATGAACACCCTCGTCCCGATGGTGGTGGAACAGACCAGCCGGGGCGAGCGTGCCTATGACATCTTTTCGCGCCTTCTCAAGGAGCGCATCATCTTCCTGAACGGCCCGGTGCATGACGGCATGTCCAGCCTGATCTGCGCCCAGCTTCTGTTTCTCGAAGCCGAGAATCCGTCCAAGGAAATCTCGATGTATATCAACTCGCCCGGCGGCGTTGTGACCTCGGGGCTGTCGATCTACGACACGATGCAGTATATCCGGCCCAAGGTCTCGACGCTGGTGATCGGGCAGGCGGCCTCGATGGGGTCGCTGCTGCTGACCGGCGGCGAGAAGGGGATGCGTTTCAGCCTGCCCAATTCGCGCATCATGGTGCACCAGCCCTCGGGCGGCTATCAGGGCCAGGCCACCGACATCATGATCCACGCGCAGGAGACGCAGAAGCTCAAGGACCGGCTGAACGAAATCTACGTCCGCCACACCGGGCAAAAGCTCAAGGCGGTGGTCGACGCGCTGGAGCGCGACAATTTCATGAGCCCGGAAGAGGCCAAGAACTGGGGCCTGATCGACGAGATCTTCGATCGCCGCGAAGCCGGCGCAGACGACGGCAAGTGATCTGTTGCCGCCCTGCCGCAGGGTGGCAATTTCACGTTGTGCCGACCATACCCGTCGCCTAGTCTGAGGCGACGGGCACGAAACGGGCCTTGCGAGGTCGAACAGAAATGGGGCGCGCGCCCCAGGGAAACGACACTATGGCGAACAATTCCTCCTCGGGCGGTGACAGCAAGAACACCCTCTATTGCTCGTTCTGCGGCAAGAGCCAGCATGAGGTGCGCAAGCTGATCGCGGGGCCGACCGTGTTCATCTGCGACGAATGCGTCGAGTTGTGCATGGACATCATCCGCGAGGAAACCAAGGGCTCGGGCCTGAAATCCACCGATGGCGTGCCGACCCCGCAGGAAATCTGCGAGGTGCTCGACGACTACGTGATCGGCCAGTATCACGCCAAGCGGGTGCTGTCTGTCGCGGTGCACAACCATTACAAGCGTCTGAACCATGCCGCGAAGGCAGGCGACGACATCGAGTTGTCGAAATCGAACATCCTGCTGATCGGCCCGACCGGCTGCGGCAAGACGCTGCTGGCCCAGACGCTGGCGCGCATCCTGGATGTGCCCTTCACGATGGCGGACGCGACCACGCTGACCGAGGCCGGCTATGTCGGCGAGGATGTGGAAAACATCATTCTTAAGCTGCTTCAGGCGTCCGAATACAACGTCGAACGCGCCCAGCGCGGCATCGTCTACATCGACGAGGTCGACAAGATCACGCGCAAGTCCGACAACCCCTCGATCACCCGCGACGTTTCGGGCGAGGGCGTGCAGCAGGCGCTGCTCAAGATCATGGAAGGCACCGTCGCCTCCGTGCCGCCGCAGGGCGGGCGCAAGCATCCGCAGCAGGAATTCCTGCAGGTCGACACCACAAACATCCTGTTCATCTGCGGCGGCGCCTTCGCCGGGCTGGAAAAGATCATCGCCCAGCGCGGCAAGGGCTCGGCGATCGGCTTCGGCGCCGACGTCAAGGACGAGGACAGCCGCGGCGTGGGCGAGATGTTCGGCGAGCTTGAGCCGGAAGACCTGCTGAAATTCGGCCTGATTCCCGAATTCGTCGGCCGCCTGCCGGTGATCGCCACCCTGACCGACCTCGACGAGGCTGCGCTGGTCACGATCCTGACCCAGCCCAAGAACGCGCTGGTCAAGCAATACCAGCGCCTGTTCGACATCGAGAATGCGCAACTGACCTTCACCGACGACGCGCTTGTCGCCATCGCCAAACGCGCCATCGCGCGCAAGACCGGCGCGCGCGGGCTGCGGTCGATCATGGAGGACATTCTGCTCGACACCATGTTCGAACTGCCCGGGCTTGAGAACGTCGACGAGGTGGTGGTGAACGAAGAGGCCGTGACCTCGGACGCCAGGCCGCTGATCATCTACAGCGATTCCGCATCCAGCAAGGAAGGCGCCTCGGCCGGCTGAGGCCGGGCGCACCCGGAACGCCATGACCCGCAAGCTGATCTCATCCGGCTCGCCGTTCGAGGAACAGGTCGGCTATTCCCGCGCCGTGGTCGATGGGGGCTGGGTCTTCGTGGCCGGAACCACCGGCTATGACTATGCCACCATGACGATGCCCGAGGATGTGGCCGACCAGTGCCGCAACGCGCTGGCCACCATCGAGGCGGCCCTGTCCGAGGCCGGCGCCAGCCTCGCCGACGTGGTCCGCGTGCGCTACATCCTGCCCGACGGGGGCGATTTCGAACCCTGCTGGCCGGTCCTGCGCGCCGCCTTCGGCGATGTGCGCCCGGCGTCGACGATGATGGTCGCGGGCCTGATGACGCCCGAGATGAAGATCGAGATCGAAGTCACCGCGCGGCTTCCCGCCGGCACCGATCCCTGAGCCTGCCGCGACAGGTTTGGCACTGGACCTCGGCGCGCGCTTGCGCCATATGGGGGCAGAACATTGCGGAGGCTTTCATGCGGTTCATTCTCTCGCTGATCACCTGGTGGCATGCCGAAACGCTGGGCACGCGCCTGTTCACCTGGCGCCGCGGCGTGCGGGTCGGCGAGGACGAGGCGGGCAACACGTTCTACCGCACCCGCGACGACAAGCGCCGCTGGGTGGTCTATGCCGGCGAGCCCGAAGGCAGCCATGTCGGCCCGGACTGGCACGGCTGGCTGCACCATACCTTCGACCAGAACCCGGCAGAAAACCCGCTGACCCACAAGAGCTGGGAAAAGCCGCATCAGGTCAACCTGACCGGAACGCCCGCGGCCTATGTCCCGGCCGGCTCCCTGCGCCGCCCGCACCCGGTGGAGCGCTCGGACTATGAGGCGTGGCAGCCGGAATAGGCCCGCGATGCGCATCGTCACTTCCAGACTGGCCGGACCCGTCACCTTGCTGGCCGCCTTGGCCCTGCCGGTCACGGCGCAGATCGTCGTGATCCCGCTCGACCCGGTCGACCCCGGCGAGGTTGTCACCCCCGACGAACCGCAGGACGACCCCGACGACTTCACCCTCACCCCGCTCGAGCCCCGCGACCCCGGCTCGGTGGTTGGCGGAGAGGTGACCACCACCGAGGAAGACGAGGTCACCCAGGGCACCGGCGCCATGCTGCGTGGGCTGGACAAGCTGGCCGGCACCACCGTGGACATCCCGCTTGCCAAGGGTGAAACCGGCGGTCTGGGCTGGCTCCAGATCACGCTGGGCGAGTGCCGCTATCCGGTCGACAACCCGGCGGGCGACGCCTATGCGTGGCTGGTGATCCGCGAAAACAACGCCGAAGTGCCGATCTTCGAAGGCTGGATGATCGCTTCGTCACCGGCGCTGTCGGCGCTGGATCACTCGCGGTTCGACGTTTGGGTCAAGAGCTGCACCACCGACTGAGCATCCGGTAGCGGGCGCGACAGGATCTCGGCATTGCCCCCCTCGAGCGCCGCGTCCAGCAATTGGTGATAGCGCGCGCGCGACACCTCGTCGGCCCCCAGCCGGACCAGGTGATCGGTCAGGAACTGGGTATCAAACAGCCGGTACCCGGTCGCGCGCAGGTGCGCCACCAGAGTGGCCAGCGCGACCTTCGACGCGTCGGTGCGGGTCGAGAACATGCTTTCGCCGAAAAACGCCCGCCCCAGCGACACGCCATAGACGCCGCCGACCAGCTCGTCCCCCTCCCAGGCCTCGATCGAATGGGCGTGGCCCAGCCGGTGCAGCGCGAAATAGCCGCGAAAGATCGTGTCGTTGATCCAGGTCTCGTCGCGGTCGGCACAGCCGCGCACCACGTCCTCGAACGCCATGTCCAGCGACAGGTCGAACGGCTTGCGCAGGATCGTGCGGCGCAGCGAGCGTGACAGGTGAAAGCCGTCCAGCGGCAGGATGCCCCGGTGGTTCGGATCGACCCAGAACACCTTCGGGTCGTCGCGCCCCTCCGACATCGGGAACACCCCGGCGGCATAGGCGCGCAGCAGGAGATCGGGGGTGAGCCGCGTCTCCTGCACGCCTAGCCCATGTTCTTTTCCAGCCAACGTTCCAGCCAATGGATGTTGTAGTCGCCCGCGATGATGTCGGGGTCCTGCAGCAGCGCGTGGAACAATGGCACGGTGGTCTCGACACCGTCGACGATCAGTTCGCCCAGCGCACGACCCAGCCGTGACAGCGCCTCGGGCCGGTCGCGGCCATGCACGATCAGTTTGCCGATCAGGCTGTCGTAGTAGGGCGGGATCGTATAGCCGTCATACAGCGCCGAATCCATCCTGACCCCGAGCCCGCCGGGCACGTGATACTGCGTGATCTTGCCGGGGCAGGGCGCGAAGTTCGGCAGTTTCTCGGCGTTGATGCGGATCTCGATGGCGTGGCCCTGAACCTCCAGATCGTCCTGGGTGAAGGACAGCGGCAGGCCCTCGGCCACGCGGATCTGTTCGCGCACCAGGTCGACGCCGAAGATCGCCTCGGTCACCGGGTGCTCGACCTGCAGGCGGGTGTTCATCTCGATGAAATAGAATTCGCCGTTCTCATAGAGAAACTCGATCGTGCCTGCGCCGGAATAGCCCATTTCGGCGATCGCCCGGGCGCAAATGCCGCCGATCTCGGCGCGTTCCTCGGGGCTGATCGACGGGCCGGGCGCCTCTTCGAACACCTTCTGGTGGCGGCGTTGCAGCGAGCAATCCCGCTCGCCCAGGTGCACACCGCCGCCCTTGCCGTCGCCGAACACCTGCACCTCGATATGACGCGGCGTCTGGAGATATTTCTCCATATAGACCTCGTCATTGCCGAAGGCCGCCTTGGATTCGCTGCGCGCGGTCGAGAAGGCGTGTTTCAACTCGGCCTCGGTCTTGGCGACCTTCATGCCGCGCCCGCCGCCGCCGGCGGTGGCCTTGATGATCACCGGATAGCCCATCTCGGCCGCGACCGTCCTGGCGGTCTCGTAATCCGGCACGCCACCGTCGGACCCCGGCACCACCGGGATGCCCAGCGCCTTGGCGGTTTCCTTGGCGGTGATCTTGTCGCCCATCATGCGGATGTGCTCGGCCGAGGGGCCGATGAAGGTCAGGTCGTGATCCTCGACGATCTGCACGAACTTGGCGTTTTCCGACAGAAACCCGTAACCCGGATGGATCGCCTGCGCGCCGGTGATCTCGCAGGCCGCGATGATGGCGGGGATCGACAGATAGCTGTCGGTGCTCGGCGGCGGGCCGATGCAGACGCTTTCGTCGGCCATGCGCACATGCATCGCGTCGGTGTCGGCGGTGGAGTGGACGGCGACCGTCCTGATCCCCATCTCACGCGCCGCACGGATGACGCGCAGCGCGATCTCTCCCCGGTTGGCGATCAGGATCTTGTCAAACATGGCCAGCCTCCGGGCCTATTCGATGATCATCAGGGGCGCGCCGAACTCGACCGGTGCGCCGTCTTCGACCAGGATGCGCTTGACGGTGCCGGCGCGCGGGGCGGGGATCTGGTTCATCGTCTTCATCGCTTCGACGATCAGGACGGTATCGCCCTCGGCCACGGTGTCCCCGACCTTGACGAAGGGGGGCGAGCCGGGTTCGGCCTGCATGTAGACGGTGCCGACCATCGGCGAGGTCACCGCGCCGGGATGGCTGGCCGGATCACCGTCGCCGGCGGGCGCGGCGGGCGCTGCGGTTGCGGCGGCGGGCGCGACCGGGGCCGCGGGCGCGCTGGCTACGGGCGCGGGCATCGCCGGGGCCTGCTGCACCGGGACGCCGCGGCTGATGTAGACGTTCATCTTGTCGTCTTCGCTGTAGGTCCGTTTGACCTGGATTTCGTTGAGGTCGCTTTCGCGCAGGAGTTCGGCCAGGGCCTTGATGAAGGCCACGTCGGTTTCTCGGGTGTTTTCGGTCATGGCGTCCTCGACATCTGCCTTTGCTCGCCCCCGGCGCGGCGCACCTGCGGGTTTGTCCGCTTATATGCAGTTGGGCGGCGAGTTGAAAGTATGGACTTTGCCCGCGGGCAGGATCATTCAGGCGTCCGCCGCGCGTTCGACGGCGCTGCCCAGCGGCGTGAGCGCGGCGCGGTAGAGGTGATCGAGAAAGGCCGCGGCCCCGTCGAAATGTTCGTCGCCCTCGGGCGCGAGGATGCCGCGCACCTGGGTGTCGAAATCGGCGTAGTGCTGCGTCGTCGCCCAGATCGAGAAGATCAGGTGATGGGGGTCGACCGGTGCGATCATCCCGGTTTCGGCCCAGCCCCGGATGATGCGCGCCTTGTCGTCGACCAGCGTTTTCAGCTCGCCGGTGATCATCGGCATGATCCGGGGTGCGCCCTGCACGATCTCGTTGGCAAACAGGCGGCTTTCGCGCGGCATCTCGCGCGCCATGTCGAGCTTGCGCAGCACATAGGCGAGAATCTCGTCCACCGCGTCGCCCTCGGGGTCGAGCGCGCGCAGGGGCTCCAGCCAGTCGTCCATCAGATCAGACAGAAGCGCGACATGGATCGCCTCTTTCGACGGGTAGTAATAGAGCACGTTCGGCTTGGACAGCCCGGCGGTCGTCGCGATCTGGTCCAGCGTCGCGCCGCGAAACCCGGCCTGCGAAAACACCTCCAGCGCGGCCTCGAGGATCGCGGCGCGGTTGCGGGCCTGTATTCTGGTCTTCGGGCGGCTGTCCGCCATGCGCGCGTCTCTCCCCCGAAACGTCGTTCGGATTTTTGACTGAGTGTTCAACTTGCCCAGACATCGGGCACAATGCAACCGCGCGAAGGTCATGGGCCCTGACCTTTCCGGACGTGCCCCGGAGGCATCCGTATTTCTACCACGTTGCAGCCGCGCGCCCGGGGATGAATACTGCGCGCGCGAAAGGGGGCATCATGGATCGCATCGCCAGACGAGAGCACGGGCCGCGCGTGGCCGGAACCGGCGCGCAGGGCGCGGGGGCGGCGCGGTGAACATCGCCCATTGGCTTGAGCGGGTCGCACAGGTGAACGGCGCGGCCCCGGCGTTGTTCTCAGGGCGCGAGATGGTGGCGGACTACGCCCAGTTTCACCGGGCCGCCGCGGGGTTCGCCGCCGGACTTGCGGCAAGGGGAATCGCGCCGGGCGACCGGGTGGCGCTGTTCATGAAGAACTGCCCCGACTACCTTGTGGCGCTGTTCGGCACCTGGATCGCCGGGGCGGCGGCGGTGCCGGTCAACGCCAAGCTCCACCCGAAAGAAGCGGCCTTCATCCTCGAGGATTCCGGCGCCCGGCTCTGCGTGGTCACGCCTGACCTGTGCGCCGGGTTGGGGGCGAAAACGCGGGTCGACCTGATCGACGTGGCGGGGAACGGCTTTGCCACCATGTGCCGGACCGACCCCGCCCCGGTCGTGGACCGGTCGCCGGGCGATCTGGCGTGGCTGTTCTACACCTCGGGCACCACCGGGCGGCCCAAGGGGGTGTTCATCAGCCACGGCATGCTGATGGCGATGTCGCTGTCCTATCACCTCGATGTCGATCAGGTCGGGGCACGGGACGCCGCCTTCTACATGGCGCCGATGAGCCACGGTGCGGGACTTTACGCGCCGATCCACGTCGCAAAGGGCGCGCGCCATATCTGCCCGGCGTCGGGCGGGTTCGACGCGGCCGAACTGATCGAAGCGGCCCGCGACCAGGGGCCGCTGTCGATTTTCATGGCGCCGACCATGGTGCGCCGGTTCACCGATGCGGCCCGCGCGGCGGGCGACCGGGCGGCGGGGATCAAGACCATCGTCTATGGCGGCGGCCCGATGTACCTGGCCGACATCACCGAGGCTGTGGACTGGTTCGGGCCGAAATTCGTGCAGATCTACGGCCAGGGCGAATGCCCGATGTCGATCACCGTCCTGACCCGTGCCGAGGTTGCCGACCGCGACCACCCGCGCTGGCGCGAACGCCTCGGCTCGGTCGGGCGGGCGCAGAGCGTTGTCGAGGTGCGCATCGGCGATGCCGAGGGCAAGCCGCTGACGCCGGGCGAGACCGGCGAGATCATGGTGCGGGGGTTGCCGGTGATGCCGGGCTATTGGCAGAACCTCGAAGCCACGGCGAAAACGCTGGTGAACGGCTGGCTGATGACCGGCGATATCGGCGCGATGGACTCGGACGGCTACGTGACGCTGATGGACCGCTCCAAGGACGTGATCATCTCGGGCGGCACCAACATCTATCCGCGCGAGGTCGAAGAGGCGCTCCTGACCCATCCCGGCGTGCGCGAGGTTTCGGTGATCGGGCGCGCAAACCCGGAATGGGGGGAGGAAGTCGTGGCCTTCGTGGTGCGCGATGCCGAGGTTGACGAAACTGCGCTCGACGCGCACTGCCTTGCACAAATCGCGCGTTTCAAGCGGCCGAAAGCCTATTTCTGGCTCGATGAATTGCCCAAGAACAACTATGGCAAGGTTCTGAAAACGGACCTGCGCAAACGTCTGAAGGAGATGAAGGAATGACCGATCTGAGCGGAAAGACCGCCCTTGTGACAGGCTCGGTGCAGGGCATCGGCTTTGGCGTGGCCAAGGCGCTGGCGGGCGCCGGTGCACGCATCGCGGTGCATGGCATCTCCGGCGACATGGAGATCCGCGAAGCCTGCGAGGCCTTCGAGGCCGCCGGGGCGCCGGAGGCCGAGTTCTTTCACGGCGACCTGCGCAACCCCGACCGCATCGCCGCCCTGATGGACGCGGTCGAGGCCTGGGGCGGCGCGGACATCCTGGTCAACAACGCCGGTATCCAGCACACCGCGTCGATCGCCGACATGCCGGTCGAGACCTGGGACGCGATCATCGCGGTGAACCTGTCGGCGGCGTTCCACACCATGCGCGCGGCGCTGCCCCGGATGGCCGAACGCGGTTTTGGCCGAGTGATCAACATCGCCTCGGTGCACGGGCTGGTCGGATCGAAGGACAAGGCGCCCTATGTCGCGGCCAAGCACGGGCTGGTGGGCATGTCGAAGGTCGCCGCGCTGGAATACGCCGACGCGGGCAGCAAGGCCTCGGGCGGCGTCACCGTCAACTGCATCGCGCCGGGCTGGACCGAGACCGCGCTGATCCAGCCGCAGATCGCGGCCCGGGCCGAGAAATACGGCGGCGACCGCGACAAGGGCACCGCCGATCTGCTGGCGGAAAAACAGCCCTCGCACCGCACCTCGGACCCCGCAGAAATCGGCGCGCTGGCGCTGTGGCTGTCCTCGCCCATCGCCCATAACGTCACCGGCACCACCATTCCGGTCGATGGCGGCTGGACCGCGCAATAGGGGATTGAACCGGATCGGCCCTGCCGCGCACCTTGTGGTATCGGCAGCGAAAGGCGGGCGATGAACGCGGCGGAACGGGCGCTTGAAGCCTATCTTGTGGCCTCGGCCCGGCTGGGCGACCGGCGGGCGCTGTCGCAACTGGTGCGGCTGCGCGGGCCGCGCCTGTTTGCCCATGCGGCGCGGCTGCTGGGCGAACGCGAGGCGGCGCGCGATGTCGTGCAGGAGGCCTGGGTCGAGATCCTGCGCGGCCTGCACGGGCTGCGCGACGATGCGGCGTTTCTGCCCTGGGCGCTGCGCATCGTCAGCCGTCGGGTGGCCAGGGAAATCACCCGGCGCCAGCGCGGCAGGCAGCTGGCCGACGAGGTCGCCGCCGAGATGGACCCGGTCACCGCCGAGGCCGGCCCCGCCGGGGTCGACGCGGCCCAGGTGCGCGCCGCCATCGCCACGCTGCCGCGCGAACAGGCCGCCACGGTGGCGCTGTTCTATCTCGAAGACCTTGGCGTTGCCGAGGTCGCCACCGCGCTCGACGTGCCGGTCGGCACGGTCAAGACCCGCCTGATGCACGCGCGCCGGAAGCTTTATGCGCAATTGAAAGGAATGGACGATGAGTAAGCTCGATCAACTGATCCGTGAGGCGCTGGAAGGCGAGGATCGGGAAATCTTCGAGGAAACACAGGAATACGGCTGGTTCGCGCTGGGCCTCAAGCAGTTTCGCGGCAAGCTGGGCTGGGTCACATGGGTGATCATGGTCACCCAGACCGCGCTGTTTGTCGTCGGCGTCTGGTGTGCCGTGCATTTCTACCAGGCGACCGAGGTGCTGGGTGCGGTGAAATGGGGCATCTCGATGGCGGTGGCCTGGATCATCGGCGCCAGCCTGAAATTCAGCTTGATGCCGCAGATGCAGGCCGACCGCATCCTGCGTGAACTCAAGCGCGTCGAGTTGATCCTGGCGACGCGCCGGGGGGAGTGACCCGGCCGGCGGATACGCGAACGGCCGGGGACAAGCCCCGGCCGCGCCCCGCCATCGGCCCCGAAGGGCCGGGCAGTTATTTGTTCATCCGGTTCTCGATCAGGTCCTCGACCACGGACGGATCGGCCAGCGTCGAGGTGTCGCCCAGCGCGCCGTAGTCGTTTTCCGCGATCTTGCGCAGGATGCGGCGCATGATCTTGCCGGAACGGGTCTTGGGCAGGCCGGGCGCCCACTGGATGTGGTCCGGGCTGGCGATCGGGCCGATTTCCTTGCGCACCCAGTTGCGCAGCTCGGTCTTCAACTCGTCCGTGTATTCCTCGCCGTCCATCAGCGTGACATAGCAGTAGATCCCTTGCCCCTTGATGTCGTGCGGGAAGCCGACGACGGCGGCCTCGGACACGGCCGGGTGGGCGACCAGTGCGCTTTCGACCTCGGCGGTGCCCATCCGGTGACCCGAGACGTTGATCACGTCATCCACTCGCCCGGTGATCCAGTAGTAGCCATCCTCGTCGCGCCGGCAGCCGTCGCCCGAGAAGTAGTAACCCTTGAAGTCCGAGAAGTAGGTCTTCACGAAACGCTCATGGTCGCCATAGACCGTGCGCATCTGTCCGGGCCAGCTGTCCTTGAGGCAGAGCACGCCTTCGGCCACGGTATCGGTGATCTCGGCCCCGGTCTGCGGGTCGAGGATCGCCGGGACGATGCCGTAGAACGGCAGCGTGGCCGAGCCCGGCTTGGTCGGGATCGCGCCGGGAATCGGGGTCAGGATGTGGCCGCCGGTCTCGGTCTGCCACCAGGTGTCGACGATCGGGCGCGTGCCCTTGCCGACGGTTTCGTTATACCAGTTCCAGGCCTCGGGGTTGATCGGCTCGCCGACCGTGCCGAGCACCTTGAGCGACGACAGGTCGTGCTTGTTCACCGGCTCGGTGCCATGCGCCATCAGCGCGCGGATCGCGGTGGGGGCGGTGTAGAACTGGTTGACCTTGTGCTTTTCGCAAACCGCCCAGAACCGGCCCACGTCCGGGTAGGTCGGCACGCCCTCGAACATCAGGGTGGTGGCGCCGTTGGCCAGCGGGCCATAGACGATGTAGCTGTGGCCAGTCACCCAGCCGACATCGGCGGTGCACCAGAAGATGTCGCCATCGTGATAGTCGAACACGATTTCATGCGTCATCGCGGCCCACAGCAGATAGCCGCCGGTGGTGTGCAGCACGCCCTTGGGCTGGCCAGTCGAACCGGAGGTGTAGAGGATGAACAGCGGATCTTCGGCGTTCATCGGCTCGGGCGGGCAGTCCTCGGCGGCCTCGGCCATCAGCGCGGTGAAGGAATGGTCCAGGCCCTCCTTCATGCCCACATCCTCGCCGGTGCGTTCGACCACCAGCGCCTGCACGTCGCCGCAAATGGCGCGCGCCTTGTCGACATTGGCCTTGAGCGGCGTGTTGCGACCGCCGCGAGGCGCCTGGTCGGCGGTCACGATCAGCTTGGCGTCGCTGCCCGACACCCGCGCGGCCAGCGCCTCGGGCGAGAACCCGGCGAACACGATCGAGTGGATCGCGCCGATCCGCGTGCAGGCCAGCATCGCATAGGCCGCCTCGGGGATCATCGGCATGTAGAGCACGACGCGGTCGCCCTTGGCGATGCCCAGGCTCTTCATGACGTTGGCCATCTTGTTCACCTGGCGCGACACCTCGTTATAGGTGATGTGCCGGTCGACCTCGGGATCGTCCGACTCCCAGATGATCGCGGTCTGGTCGCCGCGGGTGGCGAGGTGACGGTCGACGCAGTTGACCGAGACGTTCAGTTCGCCGTCCTCGAACCACTTGATCGACACGTCGGGATAGCTGAAATCGACGTTCTTGATCTTGGTCGGCGCCTTGATCCAGTCGAGCCGCTTGGCCTCTTCGGTCCAGAACCCCTCGGGGTCGTTGATCGAGCGGTCATACATCTCGCGGTATTTCGCGGCATCGACATGGGCGTTCTTCACGAAATCCGCTGAGGGCGGATAGGTCTTGATTTCCGTCATGTGGGTCTTCCTCCTGCCTGGCCGGGTCGGGGGCCCGCGCGGTCGCGGGCCGGTCGGCTCAGATCGCCAGATATTCCTGCCGTAGCTCCTCGTTGTCGAGAACCTCTTTCGCGGCGCCGTCGAAGACGACGGTCCCGGTATCGAGGATCACCGACCGATCCGCAAGTTCCAGCGCGCGCAGGGCGTTCTGTTCCACCAGCACGGTGGTGATGCCCTGTTCCTTGATGATGTTGAGCGTTTTCTCGATTTCGTCGACGATCACCGGGGCGAGGCCCTCGTAAGGCTCGTCGAGCAGCAACAGCTTGATGTCACGCACCAGCGCGCGGGCGATGGCCAGCATCTGCTGTTCGCCGCCCGACAGTGTCGTGCCCTCCTGCTTGCGCCGCTCGCCAAGGCGCGGGAACAGCTCATAGACCCGTTCCAGCGTCCAGCCGATTGGCTCGGCGATCTGGGCGAGTTGCAGGTTTTCCTCGACCGTCAGGCCCTGGATGATGCGCCGGTCCTCGGGCACCAGCGCCAGCCCGTTCTGCGCGGCCTCGTAGCTTTTCATCTTGTGCAGCGGCTTGTGGTCGAGCCAGATCTCGCCATGCGTGACCAGCGGCGATCCGGTGCGCGCGATCGCGCGCAGGGTCGAGGTCTTGCCCGCCCCGTTGCGGCCCAGAAGCGCCAGGATCTCGCCTTCGTGGATGTTGAAGGTGACGCCCTGCACGATATAGCTTTCGCCGTAATAGGCGTGCACGTCCCAGGCCGAGAAGAACGCCGGCGCGGTCGCCGCGTGGTTGGCGAATTTCGAGAAATCGCGCGGCTCGCGGGGCTTGGTCTCGCCGATGAGGTTGTTGTCGGTCATTGCTTTGTCCCTTACGCCGATTCGCCGAGATAGGCTTCTTTCACCTTCGGATGGCCCTTGATCCTTTCGGGCGTATCCTCGACCAGCGGCGTGCCCTGGGCCAGCACGGTGATCCGGTCGGCCAGCGAGAACACGACGTGCATGTCGTGTTCGATGATCACCATGGTGATGTCGCGCTTCTGGTTGATCTCTTTCAGCAGCGCGATGGTGTTGTTGGTGTCGGCCCGCGCCATGCCCGCGGTCGGCTCGTCCAGCAGCAGAAGCTGGGGGTCCTGCGACAGGCACATCGCCATTTCCAGCCGCCGCTTGTCGCCGCGCGACATCGAGGCCGCATGCATGTTGCGCTTGTCCAGCATGTTCACGTCTTCCAGCACCTGCTCGGCATGTTCGACGATGTCGGCCTCATGCGCCACGGTGCGGAAGGCGTGCAGCCGGAACGCCCCGTCGCGCTTGGCGAAACATGAGATCATCACGTTTTCCATCACTGTCAGGTCGCCGAAGATCTCGGGCGTCTGGAACACCCGGCTGATGCCCATCTGGTTGATCTCGTGCGGCTTGCGCCCCAGCACCGACTGGCCGTTGAACATCACGCTGCCGGTGTCCGGGATCAGCTTGCCGACGAACACGTTCAGTAGCGTCGACTTGCCGGCGCCGTTCGGGCCGATGATGGCGTGCACGCTGTGTTCCGCGACCGAGAGGTTCACGTCCGACAGCGCCTGCAGGCCACCGAAGCGCTTGCCCACGCCTTTGACTTCAAGGATTCCCATTTCTCAGGTTCCTCCTACTCGGCCACGTGGGGCGCGGGTTTGGGTTGATGGGCGGCGTCGTCCTTGCCACCGGACTTCTTGCGGAACATGGCCGCGATGCGCTGACCGCCTTCGACGAGGCCGCCCGGCAGGAACACCACCACCAGCATGAACAGCAGGCCAAGCGTCAGGTGCCAGGACTTGCCGACGAAGAAGTGGCTGACGCCGATCAGGAAATCCTCGAGCCCGTCGGGCAGGAAGCCGAACCAGCCGTGCAGCACGCTGTCGTTGATCTTCGAGAAGATGTTCTCGAAATACTTGATGAACCCGGCGCCGAGGATCGGCCCCATCAGGGTGCCCGCGCCGCCGAGGATGGTCATCAGGACAACCTCGCCCGAGGCGGTCCACTGCATCCGCTCGGCGCCCGCCAGCGGGTCCATCGCCGCCATCAGGCCACCGGCCAGACCGGCATACATGCCCGAGATCACGAAGGCCGCCAGCGTGTAGGGGCGCGTGTTGATGCCGGTGTAGTTCAGGCGCGTCTGGTTGGTCTTGATCGCCCGCAGCATCAGGCCGAACGGCGAGCGGAAGATGCGCAGCGAGACATAGAAGGCGATGATCGCGATGATCGCGGTGAAGTAGTAGCCGTTGTTGAAGGTGAACTTCCAGCCGCCGATCACCGGCTCCCAGAAGTTGTCGTTCATCACCCAGCCGAAGAAATGCGGGCTGTTGGCCTCGGTCGCCCCGAGGAGAACCTGCGGGTCGTTGCCATAGACCTGAAGGCCGGTTTCGCCGTTGGTCAGCGGCGTCAGCACCGAATAGGCCAGGTTATAGGACATCTGCGCGAAGGCCAGCGTCAGGATCGAGAAGTAGATGCCCGAGCGCCGGAGCGAGACGTATCCGATCACCACCGCGAACACCGCCGACACCGCGACCGCCAGCGGCAGCCCGTAGACCACGTTGTAGTCGAGCAGTTTGTACATCCACACCACGGTGTAGGAACCGACGCCGAGGAAGGCCGCGTGGCCGAACGAGAGATAGCCGGTGAGGCCGAAGAGGATGTTGAAGCCGATCGCGAAGATGCCGAAGATCGCGAAGCGCTGCATCAGGTCGGGATAGCCCGCGTTGAAGGTCGCCAGCCCCGAGCCTTCGGGGAAGGGCTGCAGCAGGATCGGTGTCGCCATCGTCAGGAAGATGACGATCAGGAGAAAGCGGGTGTCTTTTCTGGAAAGGCCAAGCAGACGCATTGACTTAGTCCTCCATCACGCCGGCACGGCCCAACAGGCCCCGCGGACGGGTCAGCAGAATGATGATTGCGACGAGGTAGATGATGACCTGGTCGATACCGGGGACGATCGCCTTGATCTCGTTCATCGAGGCGAAGCTTTGCAGGATGCCGAGCAGGAAGCCGGCAGCGACCGCGCCGGGCAGCGAGCCCATGCCGCCGACCACGACGACGACGAAGCTCAGCACGAGGAAGTCCATCCCCATGTGATAGTTCGGCGCCAGGATCGGGGTGTACATCACCCCGGCGATCCCCGCGACCGCGGCGGCGATCCCGAACATGATGGTAAAGCGGCGGTCGATGTTGATCCCCAGCAGCTCAACCGTCTCGCGATCCGCCATGCCCGCGCGCACCACCATGCCGAAGGTGGTGAAACGCAGGAAGGAGAACACCGCGCCGATCACCACGGCGGCGAAGGCGAAGTAGACCAGCCGCCAGTAGGGGTAGATGATCACGTTCGGGTCGAAGCCGATCAGCCGTCCGAAATCGAACGAGCCGGTGAAGGCATCCGGCGCACCGGTCTGGATCGGGTTGGCGCCGAAGAAATACTTGATCAGTTCCTGAAGCACGATGGCCAGGCCGAAGGTCACGAGGATCTGGTCGGCGTGCGGGCGCTTGTAGAAATGCTTGATCAGCCCGCGCTCCATCACGAACCCGACCAGCAGCATCACCGGGATCGCCACCAGGATCGCCAGCGGCACCGACCAGTCGATCAGCCATTCGCCCACATCGGGGCCGAACCAGCTGTCGACATAGGGGACGTTCACCTTGAGCGGGTTGCCGAGAAAGTCGGTCTTGGTCTCGTCGATCTGTTCGAACGACATGCCGAACAGGCGCTGCAAGCTGACCGCGACAAAGGCCCCGATCATGAACAAGGCGCCATGGGCGAAGTTCACGACCCCGAGCGTGCCGAAAATGAGCGTCAGGCCCAGCGCGATCAGCGCATAGGCCGATCCCTTGTCGAGCCCGTTCAGGATTTGAAGAATGATGGCGTCCATGGTCCCCACCCGTGCGTGTTCAGGAAAAGCCGGGTCTGTTGCCCGGTTTCGATGATGGCCGGGCGGGGAAGACCCCCGCCCGGCCACGGCGTGTCATTCGCCGATCATGCGCCGTCGTTGCACTCGCCCAGCGAGGCCTCGTCGCCACCGAACATCGGGTGGTTCGGCGGGTAGATGACCTGGTCGACCGGGGTGACTTCGACGATCTCGAGGTTGTCATACTCGGTGGTCGGGTTCTCGGCCCCCTTCATGACCAGCACGTCCTTGAAGCACTGGTGGTCCTCGGCGCGATACAGCGTCGGACCGTTGCCCAGCCCGTCGAACTCGAAGCCTTCGAGGGCCTCGACCACGGCGCAGGGGTTGAAGGCGCCGGCGCGGGTCACGGCGTCGGCATAGAGGATGGTCTGCACATAGCAGGTGTGCGCCGAACCCGACGGCGGACGGCCGAACTTTTCGCCGAACGACTTCACGAAGGCCTGGGTGCCCTCGTCGGTCAGCTGCCAGTTCCAGTTCATCGACCCGTAGACGCCCTTGATGTTGTCGCCGGCACCGGCGGCCATCAGCTCGGAGTAGAGCGGCACGACGATCTCGAACTGCTTGCCGTTGGCCATCGCGTCGCGCAGGCCGAACTGCACCGCCTGCGACAGCGAGTTGACCATGTCGCCGCCGTAGTGGTTCAGGATCAGCACGTCCGCGCCCGACTGAAGCACCGGCGTGATGTAGGACGAGAAGTCGCCCGCGCCGACCGGGGTCAGCACGTTGTTGACGGTCTCCCAGCCGATCGCCTCGGTCGAGGCCTGGATCGATTCCTGCTGCGTCCAGCCCCAGGTGTAGTCGGCGGTCAGGTGATAGGCGCGACGGTCGGTGCCGTAGACGTTCTTGAGCACCGGGCCGAGGGCCGCGGCCGACATGTAGGCGTTGAAGAAGTGGCGGAAGCCGTTGGCCTTGCGGTCCTTGCCGGTGGTGTCGTTCGAGTGGGTCAGACCCGCCATGAACATGATGCCGGCGTCCTGGCACAGGCTCTGCACCGCGACGGCCACGCCCGAGGACGAGCCGCCGTTGATCATCAGGACCCCGTCCTTTTCGATCATCGACTTGGCCGAGGCGCGCGCCGCGTCCGACTTGGTCTGGGTGTCGCCGGTCACGAACTCGACCTTCTTGCCGAGGATGCCGGTGCCATCGAGAACCTTCGACGAGAAGGTGTTCAGCATCCCGCCGTCACCGATCCCGTTGATGTGCTCGACCGCAAGCTCCTGGGCGCGCAGCTCGTCCAGCCCTTCTTCGGCATAGGGGCCGGTCTGGGGCACGTTGAAACCAAGCTTCACGGTCGAGCCGGTGGGCTCGTTGGTGAAGCCCATGGCGCCAGACGTGAAGATCGTCGGCAGAGCAAGGCCGGCGCCGGTGGCGGCACCCGTCTTGATCAGCCCACGACGGGTGAAATTGGTCTTGGACATGGAAATCCTCCCGTTTTGTGATCCGGACGCGGCCCTCCTCGCACGCGCCCCGGGCTCTTTACAGAGCTGGCGCAATATTGCGGGCAGACAGAAAATCCCGCAACAACTCCTTCGGGATAAACGATTTTTTTGTAAACAAATGAACAAGTAATGTGCTATTCTTGTAAAGAAATTTTCGCGCACATGCAGAAACCGCATGGAAAACAAAGGGAATCGCGATGGCGGTCTCGGGACTAACCGGCAGTCGTATCCGCGAGAGGCGCAGCGCCATTGGCCTGCGCCAGGCCGATCTGGCGCGCGCCGTCGGCATCTCGCCGGCCTATCTCAACCTGATCGAACACAATCGACGCAGAATCGGCGGCAAGCTGCTGGTCGACCTGGCCCGCGAACTGTCGGTCGAGCCGACGCAACTGTCCGAGGGGGCCGAAGCCGCCGTTCTCAGCCAGTTGCGCGACGCCGCCGCGCGCCTGTCGGGTGCAGCCGCCGGGCAGGCCGCGCCCGAGCTTGACCGGGCCGAAGAACTGGTCGGGCGGCTGCCGGGCTGGGCCGGGCTGGTCAACGCCCAGGCGCGCCGGATATCCGAGCTTGAACGCCTGGTCGAAACCCTGTCCGACCGCCTGACCCATGACCCGCAACTGGCCGCCTCGCTGCACGAGATGCTGTCGTCGGTCACCGCGATCCGCTCGGCCGCCTCGATCCTGACCGAGACCCGCGACATCGACCCCGACTGGCAGGCCCGGTTCCTGCGCAACGTGCGCGAGGAAAGCCAGCGTCTGTCCGACAGCGCCGAGGGGCTGGTGGCCTATCTCGATACCGGCGGCGACATGACCGAACGGCCCCTGTCGCCCGCCGACGAACTGGCCGCCTTCATCGAGGCCGCCGGCTATCACTTCGCGCCGCTCGAAGAGCCCCGGGGCGGCGAGGCCGAGATCGAGGCGCTGCTGGAGACCGCCGACACCCTGCGCGACCCCGGCGCCATCGCGATGGCGCGCGACATGCTGGGGCGGTACCTGGCGGACGCGCGCGCGATGCAGGCCGGGCCGTTCGCCACTTCGCGCACCGCCACCGACGATCCGGGCCGTCTGGCCGAGGCGTTCGGGGTCGGGCCGGACGCGGTTTTGCGCCGGATCGCCTCGCTGACCGGGGCCGACAGCGGGCTTGTGGCCTGCGATGGTTCGGGGACGCTCACCCTGCGCAAGCCCATCGCCGGGTTTTCGCTGCCGCGTTTCGGCGCGGCCTGCCCGCTGTGGCCGCTCTACCGCGCGCTGGTGCGCCCGTCGCAGCCGGTCAGCGCGCTGGTCGAGATGCCGGGGCGGGTCGGGCGGCGGTTTCTGTGTCACGCGATCTGCATGCCGCGCGCCACCACCGGGTTTTCCGCGCCGATGGTGTTCGAGGCGACGATGCTGATCCTGCCCGCCCCCGACGCGGGCGGCCCCGCCGACCCGGTCGGAAGCACCTGCCGGATCTGCCCGCGCGAAGGCTGCGCGGCCCGGCGCGAACCGTCGATCATGGGCGACCAGGGATGACTTGAAGCCGGTTTTCGCGCAGAATTCGGGCAGAAAGGACCGCCATGCCGACGCGCCATATCGCCCTGTTCCTCCTTGTCACGTTCGGCTGGAGCTGGGGGTTCTGGTCCATCCCGATGCTTGATCACCGCGGCGTGCACTTGTCCGACACGTTGATCCGCCTGACCCGCGGCGGAACACCCGCCGCCTGGGGACCGCTGGTCGGGGCCCTGGTCGTGGCCAGCGTGCGCGGCGGTTTTTCCGGCGTCTGGTCGCTGGCCCGCCGTGCCGGGCGTCTGCGGATCGGCTGGCGCTGGTATGCGGTGGTGTTCCTGACCTTTCCGGTTCTGGTCGGCGGATCGGCGGTGATCGCGAGCCTGGCCGGGGTGCCGGCATTCGGCGGCGAGGTCTGGACCCAGCCGATCGCCATCCCGGTTGCGTTTTTCTACATCCTGTTGCTCGGCGGCCCGTTGCAGGAAGAATTCGGCTGGCGCGGCACGCTGCTCGACCCCTTGCAGGACCGGCTCGGCGGGCTTGGCGCGAGCCTCGCGGTGGGGGCGGTCTGGTCGCTTTGGCATGTGCCGCTTTTCTTGTTTCCGAACGACGCCGCACCCTATTACGGCAAGCCCTTCTGGGGCCTGCTGGTCACGCTCATGTCGATTTCGGTTCTGTTCACCTGGGTCTGGAACCGCACCGGACGCTCGATCACCGCGGTCCTGGTGCTGCATGCCATGTTCAACCTGTCGCACTGGCTGTTCCCGGCGCTCGAGAGCGACCTGGCCGGTCTGATCCTGTTCGGCGCGCAGTTCCTTGCGGTCGGGCTGGTGATCGCGCGCGACGGCGTGTCGCTTGGTCGGCGGGGCGAACCCTGAACACAAGGTTTTGACACGCGGCCATGCTTTGGGGATAGTCGGCGCCAACGGTCGTTCGGGAGCGGCCGGAAGGGGAGCACATGCCGAAAAAGATCGTTGTGGTCGAAGACGAGCCCAACATCACCGAGGCGATCAGTTTCATCCTGAGCCGCGACGGCTGGGAGGTTTCGACCCACGCCAATGGTGAGACCGCGGCCGAGGCGGTGCGCGCCGCCGCACCCGATGCGGTGGTGCTCGACGTGATGTTGCCGGGGCGCTCGGGCTACGAGATCCTCCAGGATCTGCGCGCCGACCCGGAGTTCGCCGCGCTGCCGGTCCTGATGCTGACCGCGCGCGGCCAGAAAAAGGATCGCGACCTGGCCGACCGGCTGGGCGCGACCCGGTTCATGACCAAGCCGTTTTCCAACGCCGAGATGCTGAAAGCCCTGCGCGAAATCGCCGGGGATCTGGACTAGGCCGATGGCGGGACGGCGTGACAGGGTCTTTCTAGCCCAGAGCACATACCGTCGCCGCCGGCTGATCGACGCGGTGCGCATGGTGCCGGTGATCGGGCTGTTGTTTTTCCTCCTGCCGATCCTGGGATCGGGCGGCGAGACCCGGGCAACCTCGTCGGGCGGTATCTACCTGTTCTCGGTCTGGCTGGTGTTGATCGTGGTCTCGGCGGTGCTGACCCGGCTTTTGTCGCGCGGCACCCAGGGCGTCGGCTCGGACCCGCGTGAACCCGGCGGCGGGGAGCCGCTCTGATGGTCAGCTTCAACCTGCTGGTCTTCGTCTCGCTTGCCTATGTCGCCTTCCTGTTCGGCGTCGCCTTCGCCGCCGACAAGTCCTCGCGGGCGGGACGCGGCAAATGGCTGCGCGCGCCGATCGTCTATACCCTGTCGCTGTCGGTCTATTGCACCGCCTGGACGTTTTACGGCGCGGTCGGCTACGCGGCGCGTTCGGGGCTTGAATTCGTCACCATCTATCTCGGCCCGACCATCGTGATGGCGGGCTGGTGGTGGGTGTTGCGCAAGCTGGTCAGGATCGGGCGGGCGCAGCGCGTCACCTCGGTCGCCGACCTGATTTCGTCGCGTTACGGCAAGTCGACCCTGCTCGGCGTTCTCGTCACGCTTCTGGCTGTGGTCGGAACCACCCCATACATCGCATTGCAACTGCAGTCGGTGACGCTGTCGTTCGGCGTTTTCGCCCCCGACCGGGTGATCGGAGGGGGATCGCCCCCCGGCGAGCACACGATTTCGCTTTGGGTCGCGGCGGGGCTGGCGGTGTTCACGGTGATGTTCGGCACCCGCAACCTCGACGTGAACGAACGCCACCACGGCGTCGTCACCGCCATCGCGGTCGAGGCGGTGGTCAAGCTGGTGGCGCTGCTTGCGGTCGGGATCTTCGTGGTCTGGGGCGTTTCGGGCGGCCCGGCCGATATCGCGCGCACCATCGACGCCTCGCCGATCGCGGACTGGAACCTGAACGGCGGGCGCTGGGCGATGCTGACCTTCCTGTCGGCGGCTGCGGTCCTGACCCTGCCACGGATGTTTCAGGTGCTGGTGGTCGAGAACGTCGACGAGAACCAGCTTGCCACCGCCGCCTGGGCCTTTCCGCTCTACATGTTCTGCATGAGCCTTTTCGTGGTGCCGATCGCGGTGGTCGGGTTGAACGTGCTGCCGGCGGGGTCCAACCCCGACCTGTTCGTGCTGACCGTGCCCCTGCATTTCGACAAGAACACGCTGGCGATGCTGACCTTTCTCGGGGGCTTCTCCTCGGCCACCTCGATGGTGATCGTCGCCGCCATTGCCCTGTCGACGATGGTGTCCAACCACATCGTGATGCCGCTGTGGCTGTCTTTGCGCGCCGACAGCGCCACGATGGCGGGCGACGTGCGCCATGTCGTCCTGATGGCGCGGCGCTTTTCCATCGCGGGCGTTCTGGCGCTGGGCTACTTTTACTACAACCTGTCGGGCGGCGGCACCGCGCTGGCGGCGATCGGGTTGATCTCGTTCACCGGCGTGTCGCAGGTGCTGCCGGCGATGCTGGGCGGCATCTTCTGGCGCGGCGCGACCCGGGTGGGGGCGACCGCCGGTCTGCTGGTCGGCTTTGCGATCTGGATTTACGCGCTGTTTCTGCCGTCCTTCGGCAACGTGTTCTCGCCCGAGATGATGGCACAAGGCCCGTTCGGCATCGGCTGGCTGCGCCCGCAGGCGTTTTTCGGCATCGAGGGCATGGACCCGGTGGTGCATGCGGTGTTCTGGTCGATGGTGCTCAACACGCTGTGTTTCTTCGGCTTCTCGATCATGTCCTTCCCGACCCCGCTGGAACGGCTTCAGGGCGCGCAGTTCGTCGACGTGTTCGAGCATTCGCGCTCGGCCCGGGGTTGGACCCAGAGCGCCGCCGAGGCCGAGGATCTGCTGGTCATGGCGCAGCGCATCATGGGCCCGTCCGAGGCCCAGGCACTGTTTCAATCCATCGCCGCCGACCAGGGCAAGACCGGCTATCTGCCTGACACCACGCCCGATTTCCTGGCAACGCTGGAGCGCGAGTTGTCCGGCTCGGTCGGGGCGGCCACGGCGCATGCGATGATCGGCCAGATCGTCGGCGGTGCGTCGATTTCCGTCGAGGACCTGATGGCTGTGGCAGACGAGACCCAGCAGATGCTGGAATACTCCAGCCAGCTCGAGATCCAGTCCGAGGAGCTCAGCCGCACCGCGCGCAAGCTGTCGGAAGCCAACGAGAAACTGACCAAGCTGTCGATCCAGAAAGACGCCTTTCTCAGCCAGATCAGCCACGAATTGCGCACGCCGATGACCTCGATCCGGTCGTTCTCCGAGATCCTGCAGGACGGATCATTGGCCCCCACCGATCAGCGCAAGTATTCCGGCATCATCCAGGACGAGGCGATCCGGCTGACGCGGCTTCTGGACGATCTGCTCGACCTCGCGGTGCTCGAGGCCGGGCAGGTCACGCTGAACATCCAGCGCGCCAGCCTGCGCGACGTGATCGACCGGGCGGTGGCCGCGGCCGGGTCGCGCGGGCGCGGCGCCCCGCTCGATCTGCGCCGCGATCCGGCCAGCGAGGACGTGACGATCGAGACCGACACCGACCGCCTGGCGCAGGTGTTCATCAACCTGATCGCCAATGCGCGCAAATACTGCGATGCGGACGCGCCGCGCCTGACCATCCGCGTGAACCGCCGCGACGGGCTTCTGGTTATTGATTTCATCGACAACGGATCGGGCATTCCATCCGAAAGCCAGGTGATGATCTTCGAGAAATTCTCGCGCCTGACCGATCATCAGAAGGCCGGCGGCGCGGGGCTGGGGCTGGCGATTTGCCGCGAGATCATGGACAAGCTGGGCGGCGAGCTGACCTATCTGCCGGGGCAGGGCGGCGCCGCGTTCCGGGTCACCATGCCGGCGCAGCAGGCGGACGCGGCTGCCTGAGGGCGCGGCGCCGAGTTCCGTCAGGATTTCAACGCTTTGTAAACCTTGTTCTGCGACACCTCGGGGTGAACGCAGCCATGAGCCGGACCGGATGAGCGATGATGATCGGCCAAGCGCGCTGAGGCGCAAGGCGGGCGCGGGACGCGCACCGCCCGAGACCGGACAGCCCAGCCTGGACCGGGTGCTGAGGCTCGCGCTCGCCCAGGCGGCCGAGGGTGTGGCGGGGCTGGCGCTGATCGCCGGCCCGGTCGAAGACGTGCGCACCACGCTGGCGGCATTGACCGAAACCCTGTCCGAGACCACGCTGATGGCGCTGCTCGAGGGGCCGGACAGCCGTTTCGGGCTGGCGGTGCTGGACGGCGATCTGGTGGCCGCGCTGATCGAGGTGCAGACCACCGGCCGGGTGGTGCCGCGCCGGGCCGAGCCGCGCGTGCCGACCCGCACCGACGCGGTGATGTGCGCCGACATGATCGACCGGGTGTTCGAGATCGTCGAGGACAAGGCGGCCGCCGCCGGCCTGCCCGATGCGCCGCAACTGTCGGGCTACCGTTTCGCCCTGGCGCTGGGCGAGCCGCGCACAGTCGGCCTCACCCTGGCCGATCAGCCCTATCGCCGGTTCTCGGTGCCGGTCGACCTCGGCGGCGGCGCCAAGTCGGGCCGGATCGACCTTGTCCTGCCGGCAGAGCCGCCCCGGCCCGCGCACGCCGGGGGCGGCGACGCCGGGTTCGCCGCGGCCATGGCAGCGCAGGTCATGTCCAGCGGCGTGGCGCTGTCGGCGACGCTGTGCCGGATCGAGATGACGCTGGCCAAACTGACCGCGCTGGCCCCCGGGCAGATCCTCACGATCCCGGCCCGTGCCCTGTCCGAGATCGCGATCGAAGACCTCGGCGGCGCGATGGTCGGGCGCGGGCGGCTGGGCCAGTCGAACGGCCACCGCGCGGTGCGCCTGACGCTCGACCCGGCGCCGCCCGATCCGCCCCCGTCCGCACCACCAGAGCCGCCGGACCCGCCGCAACCGCCGGATGTGGCGTTATGACACCTCCCGCCGGCAACCGGCACGGGCTTGACTTGCATCAAGGCCGAAGCCACCTCAACCAGAGACGATGCGCTGCACCAGCGGGAGAAACGCTATGATCGACACATCGAAATACCGCGCGATCCTCGAGGCGCGGCGCGCCGAGTTGACCGAGCGCCTGCATGAGCTTGACGAGACTCTGGACAGCCACCAGTCGAAGGATTGGGAAGAGCTTGCGATCGAACGCGAGCATGACGAGGTGCTCGAACGCATGGGCAGTTCGGGGCAGGTGGAAATCGCCAAGATCCAGGCCGCGCTGGCGCGGATGGACGCGGACGAATTCGGCTATTGCGTCAGTTGCGGCGACGAGATTTCGACCGAGCGTCTGGACGTGGTGCCCTACACCCCGTTCTGCCGCGTCTGTGCCGCCAAGCACGACTAGAGCGAAACCCGACCCGGCCACGGGACAAGGAGGCGACAATGGCATATGAAGACATCCGCGCGGCGATCGACCTGATCACCGATCAGATCGCCCGCCACCCCGAAGACCGTGCCCGCCTGCACCGGCAATTGTGCGCCCGGCTGGCCGAAATGCGCCGTCAGGGCCTGGCGGTGCCCGCCGATCTGGCTGACCTGGCGGTGCAGATCTCTTGTGACAACGACGATACCGACGCCTCGGACGAGGCCGCCGATCTGTTCGACAACATGCCGGTCTGAAGGCACGCAGGCGTCAGGTAACGATCACGCCCACGATCACCATGATCAGCCCGAAGGCCGACAGCATCAGCGAGCCGAAATTGAGCGTCATCGCCCCGCGCACCGCGGCGCGCAGCGCCTCGTCGTCCAGGCCCGCGCGTTTCGCCTTGAGCACCTTGAGCGCCGAGGCGACAAGCCCGGTCAGCCCCGCGACCGAAACGATCACGCCGATGATGATGAGCCAGCCCATTCGCGCCCCCGGTTCCGCCCAGTGTCAGGTGCCGAGCAGATACCGGGCGATGCCGTAGACGTAAAGGCCGGAGAACAGGATGTTGATGTATTTCAACTGCCGCTCGCCGTGCAGCCAGGCAAAATAGATCCACAACAGACAGAACGGCAGGCCCAGGAACATCGGCCACGGCCCCCAGTCCTGCACCAGCGCGATGGTCGATCCCATCCCCAGCGCAAAGGCCAGCCACTTCAGTTCCTGTTCATATCTCGACATCGGGCGCTCCGAGCTGGTCCGGCCGCTCGGGTGACAGCGCGCGCAGTGTGGACGGATCTGTCCACGGTCGGTCGCGACGCCGTCAGGCGGCCGGAAGGTCAATTTTTCGGGGTGCCGGCACCGGGCGAAATGCCCCGGCTAGGGCGCGACCCGGCGTGCACCCGGTCATGCCGGGGCCGTCGGTCCGCCCGAACCTGTTAGCGAAAAACGCCGCCCCGCGCAACGCCCGCACTGGCGGTTTTGGCCACTTGCGGGGCGCCGGTCGGGCCGCTAGCAAGGGGGCCCAACCCCCCGGAGGACGAAAATGGACGCACCGATCGAAGACAGCCAGACCCAATCCAGCTACCGCGTCACAGCCGACGAGCTGCGCCAGTTCATCGAGCGCTTCGAGCGGCTCGAAGTGGAAAAGAAGGACATCGCCGACCAGCAGAAAGAGGTGATGGCCGAGGCCAAGGGGCGCGGCTATGACACCAAGGTCATGCGCAAGGTGATCGCGCTGCGCAAGCGCGACCGCGACGATATCGCCGAGGAAGAGGCGGTGTTGGAAATGTATAAGGAGGCGCTGGGCATGTAGCCCTGAACGCGGAACTGTTGTTCGATTTCGACAAGCGCGGTGCGCCCCCCGGCGCCCGCAGCGTCAGGCGGTCAAGAGCGTGACCCCCGGTATCCGCGCCACCTCGAGCATGTCGTCCTCGTAGGCCGCGGTCAGCGACTCGACCAGTTCCGGCGGCCAGCCGGGCAGGTCGATCTCTTCCTCGATCTGTTCGTCGATCGCGTATTTGTCCAGAAAGGCCGCCAGCACCCGCCGGCGCTGAATCTCGTTGGCGGGCGGGTGGGTGCCGAGATAGGTGCGCAGCCGCTTCACCCCCTCGCGCGCCATGATCCGCGCCAGCACGTCGAAGCCGCCCATAAGCTGCACCTGCGGGTCGATGCCGGCGACCTCGTGCATCACCTCGGGCCAGATCATCGCGGTGTCTTCGTTGCACCAGACGGTGATCGGGCTGTCGGGGTTGGCCTCGCGGATGTCACGCACCACTTCGGACCACAGGAACGCCTCGGGTTCGATCGAGGCGCGGAAATGCGGGAACGGCGTGTCGGTCAGCTTGGCATGCAGCGCCGGCACCCAGGTTGCCGGGTCACGCACCGCCATGAAGAACTCGACCTTGGCGTCGGGAAACAGGTTGCGCAGCGCGAAGGTCTTGTCGCGCGCCTTGGGATAGAGCACATCGCCGTCGACCGCGGCCCGGGGTGCGCCCATGAAATTCTCGTGGCTCAGAACGATTCGCTCGGCGCTGTCGGTGTCGAGCATCGCCTCCAGCAGCACGTCCTGGGTGTCGGGGCTGGCCTTCTGGCCGCCCAGCGTGTTCACCGCGTTGCTGACCAGTTGTCGATAGCGGCTGGGCGCCGGCACCGCGATGCCCTCGTTGACCATGACATCGGGGTTCTTGAGCAGCGACTTGATAAGCTGATCTTCGTCCGTGCAATGGGCGCCGATATGATACGAGATATGCATAAGGCCAATGACACCGGGTTACCGCCCTCATTTATAGCGTGTTTTCTGGACAGTGAAACCGGTTTCGCGGTAAAGCTGTGCGGTCATGGTCGAGCAAAACACTCAACTTATTCCCTCACGCCGCCGCATGGGCCTGCCCGGCCCGTGGTCGGCGGGTGCGCTGGTGATCGGGGCGGCGGTGGTGCTGCCGATCCTTGCCGTGGTCTGGATCGCGCTGACGCCGGTGGAAAACGTCTGGCCGCACCTGATCGAGACCACGCTGCCGCGCTACCTGGGCAACACCGCGGTGATCGCGGGGTCGGTCGCGCTTCTGGCCGCAATGGTGGGCACGGGGGCGGGCTGGCTGGTGGCGATGTATCGCTTTCCGGGGTCGCGCTGGCTGGAGTGGCTGCTTTTGTTTCCGCTGGCGATCCCGGCCTATGTCGGTGCCTATGCGCTGGTCGATTTCCTCGAGTATTCCGGCCCGGTCCAGACCGGGTTGCGCGGCCTGTTCGGCTGGGACAGCGCGCAGGACTACTGGTTTCCGCAAATCCGGTCGCGCTGGGCCGCGGTGGTGGTGCTGGCCGCGGCCCTCAGCCCCTATGTCTACCTTCTGGCGCGCACCGCGTTTCGCGAGCAATCCGGCGGCATCTACGAGGTGGCCCGCGCGCTGGGCGCTGGCCCCTTCGCGCGGTTCTGGCGCGTCGGCCTGCCGCTGGCCCGCCCCGCCATCGCCGCAGGCTCGGCCATCGTGATGATGGAGACGGTATCGGATTTCGGCGTGGTCGATTTCTTTGCCGTGCAGACCCTGACCACCGGCATCTTCACCACCTGGCTCGAGATGGGAAATGCCGGCGGGGCGGCGCAGATCTCGCTGGTGATCCTGGCTGTGGTGCTGGCGCTGGTCGGGATCGAGAAGGCCAGCCGCTCCAAGAGCCGCTTTTACCAGGCCGCCCGCCACCAGCGCCCGGTGATGCCGATCCGCCTGACCGGTCCCGTGGCCTGGATCGCCACCGCGCTGTGCCTGGTGCCGTTCGCGGTGGGTTTCGTGCTGCCGGTCGGGGTGATCTTCGCCCATGCCGTCGCCAATGCCGAGGGCTGGCTGGCCCCGGGTCTGGTCGGAGCGCTGATCAACACGCTGACGGTCGGCGGCATCGCGGCGGTGGTCACGGTGGCGGCGGCGCTGTTTCTGGTCTACGGCGTCAAGCTGACCTCCAGGAAACTACCCAAACGCGTGCTGCCGATCTCGACCATCGGCTATGCCGCGCCGGGCGCGGTTCTGGGCGTCGGCATCCTGATCCCGCTGGCAGCACTCGACAATACGCTCGCGGACGGGGTGCTGGCACTGACCGGGTGGGACCCGGGGCTGATCCTGACCGGCACCGCCTTTGCCGTGATCTACGCCTATGTGGTGCGTTTCTTCGCCATCGCGCAGGGCGCGGCCGATGCGGCGCTCGACCGGGTGTCGCCGTCGCTGCCGATGGCGGCCCGCTCGCTCGGCCGCTCGGCCGGGGGGGCGTTGCGGTCCGTCTACCTGCCGCTCATCCGCGGCTCGGTCGGCACCGCGCTGCTTTTGGTCTTCGTCGATTGCGTCAAGGAATTGCCGGCCACGCTGCTGCTGCGCCCGTTCAACTACAACACGCTGTCCACGCGGGTCTACGAGAAGGCCTCGCTCGAGCAGATCGGCGAAGCGGCGCCCGCGGCGATGCTGGTGATCCTCGTCGGCCTCGCCGCCGTTGCCCTGATGGCCCGCGCCAGCCGCTGATCGAAGCGCTTGAACGGCGCGCGCGGAGGGACTAAACGAAGCCCGGCGCCCCTATAGCTCAGCTGGTAGAGCAACTGATTTGTAATCAGTAGGTCGGCGGTTCGAATCCGTCTGGGGGCACCATTCATCAAGGCTGGGTCAGGGACGCCGCGGGGCGACTCGCGTCAATCGTCCCTGGCGGCTATGCGCACCCCGGAGGGGCAACCCGCGCCGATCCTTGTGCCGAGGGGCAGGGGGATCGGGTCAGGTCCGAACAGGTAGCCGGTCACTTGCGGGCCCATCCAGTCCAGTTCCGTCGCGAACAGAAGCGCTGCATCATCCGCCACATCGGCGCGCGTGCGTCCGAGGTCCTCCACAAATGTTCCCGTCACGCTGAAGCCCAGTTGCTGCATGTAATGACTCGCGAGAATGGAGTTGGCCACCTGAACGCCGCAGCCATGCCGGTAAGTGACAAGTGCCTCGTAGACGTAGAACTCCGGCAGCCAGTAGCCGGTGCCGCCGCTCCGCAGATAGATGCGGGGTTGTTCGCTACTGCCGGTCTCGCGCCAATGTGCGGCGATCTCCTCGGCATCGGCGCGCAGCATGTCCATCATACGACCTTGGGTTGTGGGTGTTAGGAACTGGTATTCTGTATAGGCCCGGTCAAGCCCCGGCAGCCGTGCCAGCGGCGCCGGGTTCACGCCGACGAAGGTGACGAGCGCCACCATGAACGCCTGCCATCCGACGAACAGGACGGACAGGGTGGGGCGTGGATTGGCCAGCGCCAGCGACAGCACGAGCGCCGCGCCCATCAGGTAGGGCACGAACAGCCTAAAGCCGAACATCATGTGCTGGCCGGAGGCGCGGCTGGCATAGAGCAGGAACAGAACAAGACTGAACGCCGCGCCGCGCAGAATGGCCTTCGACAGCGGCGCGTTCCTGTTCGGCGATGCCGGGCGTGCAAGCAGGGCGAGCAGCACCAGGCCCGACACCACGGCGAAGTTCAGCAGCGCGGAAACGCTGTCGATCGGGGCGCGTCCGCCAAGCGCAAACTTGAGATAGTAGGAGGTCGGAAAGATGTCGCCATAGTAGGTGGCCGCAAACAGCAGCCAGCTTGACGCGACTGCCGCGCACAGCGCCGCGCCGACCCAGAGCGCGGGGCGGCGGTATTCGACCACGAGAATGGCCAGCAGGATCGGCGCGGTGACAAGAGCGCTGTCATGACGGGTCAGAAACATCAGCGCGGCCAACAGCCCGAGCCAGAGGAAATCCCGGGTGCCGGCCGCACCGGCCCGTTTCAGCACGATCAGCCGTGAAACGAACAGGGTGGCGAGACACGCCAGGAGCGCCGTCTCCAACCCGCCGATCGTCCAGAGCGCCAGGAACGGCGAAAACAGCGACGCCGCCGTGAAAAGAACCAGCGCGGAGCCACGCAACCCGGTCTCACGGATCGCCACGAACCAGCCTGCGAGCACCAGAACGGGGGCGAGCAGGCGATACCCCGTCACCGGATCAAGCCCGAACAAGGCCAATCCGGTTTCCAGAAGCGCATGCAGCGGCGAGGTCAGCGCGGAGACCTGTTCGCCGAGGTTGTAGACGAGGCCGTTGCCCGCCGCCGCATTCTGCGCGTAGCGCCCGACAATATAGGCGTCGTCCGCGACGAACGGCCAGAACAGGGCACAAAGCGTCAGGAAAACCGCCGCACTACCGGCGATGATGGCGCGGTCCGTGTCGAAGGTGCGGGTCTGGGCCGGTCTGTCGGCCTCTGGATCGAGAATGGTCATTTGCGAAACCTGTCCGACCTGTCGGGCAAAAAAACGGCGGCTTTCTGTCGGAAGGGAGGAAGTTTCGGGGGCGCGCCGGTATTTCGATGCACCCCGCCACAGCCCCCGCGAAATTGCCCTTGCGTCCCCGCGCCGCCACGGGCAAGCCGGGCGGATGAGACGCTTGGCCTTTCTGTTCGAGAACGCGCCGTTTCTCGCCGCCGGGGTGTTGCTGACGTTCATGTCCAGTTTCGGGCAGACGTTCTTCATCTCGGTCTTTGCGGGCGAGATCCGGGTGGCGTTCGATTTGTCCCATGGCGAATGGGGCGGCATCTACATGATTGGCACCGGCGCGTCGGCGATCGTGATGGTCTGGGCCGGCGGGCTGACCGACAGGTTCCGGGTGCGCACGCTGGGTCCGATCGTGCTGGTCGGGCTGGCCACGGCGGCGCTGGCGATGGCGCTCAACCGGGTGGCGTGGCTGTTGCCGGTGGTGATCTTCTCATTGCGCTTTTTCGGGCAGGGCATGACCAGCCATATCGCGGTGGTGGCCATGGCGCGCTGGTTCGTGCGCGCGCGCGGCCGGGCGCTGTCGATCGCCACGCTGGGTTTTGCGCTGGGCGAGGCGCTGCTGCCGATCCTGTTCGTGGCGCTGATGACCGTGGTGGCCTGGCGCAATCTCTGGATCGCGGCGGCGGTGATCTGCCTGATGGGCGTGCCGGTGCTGGCCTGGCTCCTGGGCAAGGAGCGCACGCCAGCCGCCTTTGCCGAGACCGACAGCTCGACGGGCATGTCCGGGCGCCACTGGACGCGCGGGCAGGCGCTGGGCAACCCGCTGTTCTGGCTGATGTTCCCGGCCATCCTCGGGCCATCGGCCTTCAACACCGCGTTCTTTTTCCACCAGGTGCATTTCGCCGAGATCAAGGGCTGGGCGCATGTCGATCTGGTGGCGATGTTTCCGCTCTATACGCTGATGGCGGTGGTGGCGATGGTGTCGTCGGGCTGGCTGCTCGACCGGCTGGGCACGGCGCGGCTGATGCCGTTCTACCAGGTGCCCTTCGCCATCGGTTTTCTGTGTTTCGCCTTCGCCACGGGGCCGCTGATGATGTTCCTGGGGTTCGTCTTTCTCGCCCTGTCGACCGGGGCCAACGCGACGCTGCCCAACGCCTTCTGGGCCGAGTTCTACGGCACCGCACATATCGGCGCGATCAAGGCGATGGCGGCGGCGGCGATGGTGCTGGGATCGGCGATCGGGCCGGGGCTGACCGGGGTGCTGATCGACCTCGGCTTCGGGCTGGAACGCCAATACGTCGCCATTGCGGGTTATTTCCTGACGACCACGGCGATCATGGCGTTCGGCATCTCGCGCGCGGCCCGGTCATTGCCGCCCGCCGTCGGTTGAGGGTTCAGCCGCCCCGGCCCTCGCGCGCCAGCGCCTCGGCGATCTCGCCGAACAGGGCATGGCTTTCCCGCGCCTCGGCCTCGGGCACCGTTCGCTGCACGAAGCCCAGGTGGATCACCACGTAGTCGCCGACCTTGGGCGGATCGTCCGCCACCAGCATCAGCTCGGCCCAACGTTCATGGCCCAGCGCCGCACATCGCGCGCGGGGGCCGTCGATTTCCTCGATGCGCATCGGAACCGTCAGGCACATCTGCGTCACTTTCCGCCTTGTTCGCCACTCGCCTGCCACTATGGTCGCGGACATGAGCCAAGACAATGCGACAATCCTGGTCCTCGGCCTCGGCAACACCCTGTTGACCGACGAGGCGGTCGGCGTGCGTGTCGCCGAACACATCGCGGACCTGCCCGAGGCGGCAAAACTGGGCATCCGGGCGCTCGATGGCGGCACAATGGGCCTGACGCTGCTGGTCGAGATGGAGGACGCCGACGCCATGGTGGTGATCGACGCGGCCTATCTGCAAAAACCGCCGGGAACCGTCGAGCTGTTCGAGGGCGAGCGCATGGATCATTTCCTGCGCACCCGGGGGCGCAATCCGCATGACATCGGGCTTGACGACATGCTCGACGGTCTGCGCCTGCGGGGCGCGGTGCCCGACCGGCGCGCGCTGGTTGGGGTGCAGCCCGCGGCGCTGACGGTGGGCGAGCACATGACGCCAGCGGTGGCCGAGGCGGTGCCGCGCGCCGCCGAGGTGGTCTTGGCCCTGGTGCGCGGCTGGGTGGCGCAGCCGGCGAGCTGATACCCGCCGATGGCCACGGCGCAACACATTTCGATAATCGCATCTAATTGATGCACATCAAGGCAGCGCGCGCGAAAAGCGCGGCATTTTTCTCCTGACGGTGCGTGGCGCCCGCTACGCGCCCTTCAGGGGGACAGGACATGACGGCCGACGGATCAGCCCCACGAGGCAGAGATGCCGTGGCCGAGCTTCGCTCGCACATCTCCACCGGCAACGCCCGTCCGGTGCTGCACGAAATCCGCGCAGCACTCGAAGCGCTGTTGGCGACCGGCACCGAGACCATCATCGACCTTGGCGCGATCCCGTTCGCCGCTGGCGACGAGCGCCTGCTCGACAGCGTGCTTGGCCCCGGCGAGGTTGTCGCGACGATCCGCGCGCTCGGTGAAACCCGGGTGCAGGAAACCGGCATCGCCGGGGTCTGGCGGGTCGATCACTTCGACGAGGACGGCGAGACGCTGTCGCGTTTCGTCGAAATCACCTTCATGCCCGAAATACTCAGAACGCAGCGTGCCGATGCCGAGCAGGCCCTCGACACGCTTGCCGCCCGGCTGGCCCGGCCGGACGCGCCCACCCATTAGAGAGGAGCCTCAACATGGCCGACAAACCTTTGCTACCTGAATTGATGAAAGCACATGGGATAAGTCGGCGCGGCTTTCTCAAATACTGTGCCACGCTGACCAGCATGATGGCCCTGCCGCCGATCCTGGCACCCAAGGTTGCGATGGCGCTGGAGGGCGCGTCGCGGCCCTCGGTGATCTGGCTGAGTTTCCAGGAATGCACCGGCTGCACCGAGGCGATCACCCGCAGCTATGCCCCGACCATCGAAGACCTGATCTTCAACGCGATCTCGCTTGATTATCACCACACGCTGCAGGCCGCGTCCGGCGAGGCCGCCGAGGCGGCGCGCGAGGCCGCGATGGAAGAGAACTGGGGTAATTACCTGGTGATCGTCGATGGCTCGATCCCGCTCGCCAACCCCGGGTTTTCCACCATCGCGGGCATCTCGAACCTCGAGATGCTGAAACAGACCGCCGAGGGCGCCGCCGCCATCGTCGCGGTCGGAAGCTGCGCGGCCTTCGGCGGCATTCCCCATGCCGACCCGAACCCGACCGGCGCGGTGTCGGTGGCCGATATCATCACCGACAAGCCGATCATCAACGTGCCCGGCTGCCCGCCGATCCCGGTGGTGATGACCTCGGTGCTGGCGCAATTCCTCGCCTTCGGGCTGGACAGCATCGAGGTGGATGACCTTGGCCGGCCCAAGGCATTCTACAGCGAGACCATCCACGACCGCTGCTATCGCCGCCCGTTCTACGACAAGGGCCTGTTCGCCGAGAGCTTCGACGACGAAGGCGCGCGCGAGGGCTGGTGCCTTTACAAGCTGGGCTGCAAGGGGCCGACCACCAAGTCGGTCTGCGCCACGGTGAAATGGAACGACGGAACCAGTTTCCCGATCCAGGCCGGCCACCCCTGCCTGGGCTGCACCGAGCCCGATTTCTGGGACAACGGCGGCTTCTACAAGCCGCTGTCGGTGCCTGCGGGCGACTATCGCAAGCTGGGCCTCGCCGCCGTCGCGGGTGGCGCCGTTCTCGGTGTCGCCGGGGGTGCGATCGCCCGTTCCGTCAAGTCGTCGGCAGCCGCGAAACATGAGCCGGTCACGCCGGACGATCTGGAGAAGAAGTCATGAACAATCCGTATTTCGATCTTCTGATGTGGGCCCGCGGACCCGGTTTCGACATCGCCCTGACGATCATGGTGGGGGGTATCCTGCTGCGCCTGGTCGAGATCTTCGTGCTTGGCCGCAAGAAGGACCTGGCCGCGCCCAAGGGCAACGGCGTGCTGCAAGGGCTGCGCACCGTCTTTACCCGGTCGGTGCCGCGCAAGGGCGCGATGAAAGAGGCGCCGGTGACCTATATCGCGGGCTACCTGTTTCATATCGGCTTTTTCGTCGCCTTCCTGTTTCTCGGCGCGCATATCGCGCTGATCGGCGACCTCATCGGCATCCAGTGGCCTGCCGCCAACAAGGCATTGATCGAGATCGCCACGGCTATCGCGGTCGTCGCGCTGATCGCGCTCTTGTGGACGCGGTTCAAGGACCCGGTGCGCCGGGCACTGTCGACCTTCGATGACTACCTTGTCTGGGTGCTGTCGATCCTGCCGCTTGTGACAGGCTATGCCGCGGTCAACACGATGTTCGGTGACAGCACCCTGATGATGGCGATCCACATGCTCTCGGCCGAGGCGCTGATGATCGCGTTCCCGTTCACCAAACTGATGCACGCCGTCACCTTCGCGGTGTCGCGCTACTACAACGGTTCGATCCAGGGCCGGAAAGGAGCCGAATCATGAGTGCTTCGCTTGAAAAGGGTCTGAACGCCCTGCGCGAACAGATCGACGCGCCGGTGGCCAGCTTCTTCACCTCCTGCGTGTCCTGCGGCATCTGCGCCGAGGCCTGCCTGTTCTACCAGGAGACCGGCGATCCGAAATACACGCCGATCCACAAGCTCGAACCGATGCGCCGCATCTGGTCCAACGAATTCACCCTTCTGGGCCGCGCCAAATCGATGCTGGGCATGGGCAGGAAGGTGACCGAACAGGACCTCGCGGACTGGGAAGAGCTGGTCTATGACAGCTGCACAATGTGCGGACGCTGCACCCTGGTCTGCCCGGTCGGCAACGACATCACCATGATGATCCGCAAGATGCGCGAAGGCATGTCCGCCTCGGGCAACGCCCCCGAGGAACTGGTGGCCGGCGCCAAGCGGCACTGGGAAAAGGGCAGCCCGATGGGCGACCTGCTGCCGGCGCTGACCGCGCATGTGAAAAACGTCGAGAAATCGACCGGCATCCAGGTCAACGTCGACAAGAAAGGCGTCGATTACCTCGTCATCCTGTCGGCCCAGGAGGTCGCGGTCTACAACGAGGTGATCGAGGCGCTGGCACGTATCCTCGACAAGGCCGGTGTGTCGTGGACGTTCTCGTCCGAGGCGTTCGAGGGCACCAACGTCGGCATCCAGATCGGATCGAAGGACCTGGCGCGCGAGTTCGTCAGCCGCACCGTGAACGCGGCCGAAAAGCTGAAGGTCAAGGGCGTGATCAGCCCCGAATGCGGCCACGCCTACCAGGCGCTGCGCTGGGAGGGGCCGAACCTGATCGGGCGCACCTATCCGTTCGAGGTGGTGCATGTGATCGAACTGCTCGACCGGTTGCGCGCCGACGGGCGGCTCAAGACCAAGGGCATGGACCACGCCAAGCTGACCTTCCACGACCCCTGCCAGATCAACCGGCGCGGCGGCATCAACCACGAACCGCGGCGGCTGCTGAACATGGTCGCGGACAATTTCACCGAGACCGAGGACGCCGGCACGATGAACTGGTGCTGCGGCGGCGGTGGCGGTGTCGGCTCGAACGAAAGCGCGACCGAACTACGCCTGCAGGCGTTCCAGCGCAAGAAACGGCAATTCGAGGCCGTCGCGCCCGAAAAGATCGTGACGATGTGCGCCTATTGCCACCACATCCTCGAGGAGAGCCTCGAACATTACGACATGGATATCGAGGTTCAGGGCCTGACCGAGTTGATGGCCGAATATCTCGAAGACGCATGAGAGGGAAAACAGAATGAACAAGAGACTCGTCGTTGACCCGATCACACGGATCGAGGGCCACCTTCGCATCGAGGCACAGATGGACGGCAACACCATCGCCGAGGCCTATTCCTCGGGAACCATGGTGCGCGGCATCGAGATCATCCTCAAGGGCCGCGACCCGCGCGACGCCTGGGCCTTTGCCCAGCGCATCTGCGGCGTCTGCACCCTTGTCCACGGCATCGCAAGCGTGCGCGCCGTCGAGGATGCGCTGAAGATCGAGGTGCCCAAGAACGCGCAACTGATCCGCAACCTGATGATCGCGGCGCAATTCGTGCATGACCACGTGATGCACTTCTATCACCTGCATGCGCTCGACTGGGTCGACGTGGTCTCGGCGCTCGACGCCGACCCGGCGGCCACCGCCGAGCTGGCCTCGTCGCTGTCGTCCTATCCGAAATCGAGCCCGGGCTACTTCGCGGACGTGAAGAAAAAGCTCAAGACCTTCGTCGATCAGGGCCAGCTTGGCATCTTCGCCAACGGCTACTGGGGGCATTCGGCCTACAAGCTGCCGCCCGAGGCCAACCTGATGGCGGTGGCGCATTACCTCGACGCGCTGGAATGGCAGCGCGACGTGGTCAAGCTGCAGGCGATCTTCGGCGGCAAGAACCCGCACCCGAACTTCCTGGTCGGCGGCGTGCCCAGCCCGATCTCGCCCAACGCCGATGGCGGGCTGACGATGGAGGACCTGTCGGAAGTCTCGCGCGTGATCACCAAGATGGAGGATTTCGTCAACCAGGTCTATCTGCCCGACACGTTGGCGATCGCATCCTTCTACAAGGACTGGGGCGCGATCGGCGAAGGCGTCGGCAACTTCCTGACCTACGGCGATTTCCCGACCGGCGCGACCAGCGATGCCGCGTCCTTCCTGGTGCCGCGCGGCGCGATCCTGGGCCGCGACCTGTCCACCGTGCACGAGGTCGATCTGCACGCGGACAGCCAGATCCAGGAGTTCGTCGATCACGCCTGGTATCAATACGAAGGCGGCGAGGGCACCGGCCTGCACCCCTACAAGGGCGAGACCGAGTTCGATTTCACCGGCCCGAACCCACCCTATGACCAGCTTGATGTCGAGGGCGGCTATAGCTGGATCAAGTCGCCGCGCTGGAACGGCAAGGCGATGGAGGTCGGGCCGCTTGCGCGGGTGCTGATGCTCTATGCCTCGGGCAACGATCACGCCAGGGAACTGGTCGATTCGACGCTGTCCACGCTGGATGTCCCGGTCGAGGCGCTGTTCTCGACGCTGGGGCGCACCGCGGCGCGCACGCTGGAGACCAAGATGTTCGTCGACTGGATGCGCGGCTGGTATGACGATCTTCTCGCCAACATCCGCACCGGCGATCTCAAGACCCACAACCAGGAACGCTGGGAGCCGAAAACCTGGCCCAAGACCGCGCAGGGCGCGGGCTACATGGAGGCACCGCGCGGCGCGCTGGGCCATTGGCTGGTGATCGAGGATCAGAAAATCGCCAATTATCAGGCGGTTGTGCCCACGACCTGGAACGCCGGGCCGCGTGATGCGGGCGGTCAGGAAGGCCCCTACGAGGCGGCGCTGAAGGGCCACACGCTCGCCAACCCCGAGCAGCCTCTGGAGATTCTGCGCACCATCCATTCGTTCGATCCCTGTCTGGCCTGCGCCGTGCACATGGTCGGCGAGGATGGCAAGGAAACCATGCAGATCAAGGTAAGCTGAGGGAAGAATGGCCGGGATATCCGCAGACATCGGCGGCGCGATCCGCGTGGTGCTGCGGCCTGACGGAGGGCGGATCGGGGCGGTTGAAATCGCCTCGACCCGCCCCGCCGGGGCCGCGCGCCTCTTCGTGGGCAAGCCGGTCGGGGACATGACGGCCAGCATCGGCCGGGTGTTCTCGCTCTGCGGCAAGGCGCAGACGGTGGCGGCGCTGCGGGCTTCCGAGGCCGCCCTTGGCCTGCCGCCCGCGCCCGGGGTCGAGGCCCTGCGCGAGGCGCTGCGCCTGGCCGAGATGATGACCCAGACCGCGATGCGCCTGGGGCTGCACTGGACGCGGGCGCTGGACCTGCCGATCCGCGCCGACCTCGTGCGCGCGGCACTGGCCGCCGAGGCGGCGCTGGCGCGTTTCGCGGGCGAGGGCTGGGCCTTGCCCGGGGCAGGGGTCGCGGCGCGGCCGGAGTTCGGCACGCCCTACGCGATGTTCGCGGGCGATCCGCTGGTGGCCGATCTGCAAGGCGCGCTCGCCGCGCGCGGGCTGGAGGATTTCGGCACCGGCATGGGCCTGTCCGCCCGGTTGGCGGCCAGCGCCGAAACGCTTGCCGGTCTTCCCGGCCAGATCGCCGACGCCCTGGCGAAGGTCACCCCGACCGAGGCCCGCATCCCGCCGCGCAGCAGCGGTGACGGCGCGGCCACCGTCGAGACCGCGCGCGGCCCGCTGACCCACCGGGTCCGCGTGGATGACGGCATCGTCACCGACTGCGAAACCGACGCCCCGACCGAGGCGAATTTTGCCCCCGGCGGCCCGGTCGTCACCGGGCTGACAGGACAGGCGCTCGACCCGGTCGCCGCCGAGCTTCACGTCTTCGCCATCGACCCCTGCGTCGCCTGTTCGGTGGAGGTGCAGGATGCATGAAATGGCCCTGGCCGAAAGCGTCGTCCAGATCGCCGTGGATCAGGCCCGCGCCGCCGGGGCCGACAGGATCGTTGCGGTCTGGCTGGAAATCGGCCAACTCAGCCATGTCGAACCGGACGCGATGCGGTTTTGCTTCGACGCGGTGGCGGCAGGCACACCCGCCGCCGGCGCGCGGCTGGAAATTGACAGGGTGCCGGGCAAGGCCTGGTGCCACGATTGCGGTGCCGAGGTGGCGATCCCCCGGCTTGGCGCCGAATGCCCGTCCTGCGGCGGCTACAAGTTGCAGGTCTCGGGCGGCGATGACATGCGGGTCAAGGAAATGGAGGTGTCCTGATGTGCACGACATGCGGATGCGGTGAAGGCGAAGTCAGGATCGAAGGCGCGAGCGAGGGCGGGGCTGGCGGGCACGCCCACCATCACCATCACCACCACGGCCACGACCATCACCACCACCACCACGAGGCGGAAAACGGAGACATGCACTTCGGCACCGGGCTTGGCGGCAGTCACACGCCGGGGATGAGCCAGACGCGCATCGTCCAAATCGAACAGGACATCCTGTCCAAGAACGACCACCTGGCCGCGCACAACCGCGAGGATCTGGCGCGCGCCGGTGTGCTGGCGCTGAACCTCGTGTCGTCGCCGGGGTCCGGCAAGACCACGCTGCTTGCCCGCACGGCGCGGGACATGGCGAAAAAACACCCGATCGCGGTGATCGAGGGCGACCAGCAGACGACGCTGGATGCCGACCGCATCCGCGAGACCGGCGCGCGGGCCATTCAGGTCAACACCGGCAAGGGCTGTCACCTCGACGCCGACATGGTCGGGCGCGCGATCCACAAGCTTGCCCCCGAAAAGGGCAGCCTTCTGTTCATCGAGAACGTCGGCAACCTGGTCTGCCCGGCCGGGTTCGACCTGGGCGAAGCGGCCAAGGTGGTGATCCTGTCGGTGACCGAGGGTGAGGACAAGCCGTTGAAATACCCCGACATGTTCCGCGCCGCCCGGCTGATGGTGCTGAACAAGTCAGACCTTCTGCCCTATGTGCCCTTCGATGTCGACAAATGCATCGAATACGCCCGCCGGGTGAACCCGCAGATCGGCGTGTTGACGGTGTCGGCGCTGACCGGCGAGGGGCTCGACACCTGGTATGCCTGGATCGAGGCGGTCAGGGCCGAACAGGTGGCGCTGGCCGGGGCAAGTGGATAGGTGTTCGCGATACACATGGCAAACCGCAAGGACACGACCCGATGAACGATTTTCTGTTCCCGCCCTCCGCCACCCCCGCAATCCCGGTCGAGGGCGGCGGGCTGTATCCGGTGAACCGTATTTTCTGCGTCGGCCGCAACTATGCCGCCCATGCCGCCGAAATGGGCACCGAGGCTGCCACAGATGCGCCGTTCTATTTCACCGTGACACCGGCCCACATGCTGCTGTCGGGCGCGGTGCTGCCCTATCCGCCGGGCACCGGGAACTTCCACTACGAAATGGAGCTGGCGCTGGCGATCGGCAAGCCGGTGTTTCGCGCCGCGCCCGAGGACGCGGCGGATGCCATCCTGGGGTATTGCTGCGCGCTCGACATGACCCGGCGCGATGTGCAGATCCAGGCGCGCGAACAGCAGCGGCCCTGGGATCTGGGCAAGGATGTCGAGGGCGGCGCGGTCTTCGCCCCGCTGACCCGGGCCGGGGATTTCGGCGCGGTCGCATCGCAGCGCATCCACCTCGCGGTCAACGGCGAGGTCCGGCAGGACGCAAACCTGTCCGAGCTGATCCATTCGCCCGCCGCGATCGTCGCGCACCTGTCGGGGTTCTATCACCTTGCGCCGGGCGACATGATCATGACCGGCACGCCGGCGGGCGTCGGGCCGGTGGTGGCCGGCGACGAGATCACCGGCGGGATCGAGGGGCTTGCGCCCATCGCGCTGAGCATCGGCGCGGCGGAATAGGGGTGTTGGGCGGGTGCGGTTTCGGTGTATCCTGAGCGCAGGGCAGCACGCAGCTGGAGGTGTCGGTTTGCCGATGGGGGTGACGTGAGACAGGTTCGAACAGGCCGCGCACTGGCGGTGCTTTTCGCGGCGTTTGCGCTTGTTTCCGGTTGCAGCGAGCCACAGGCAACACCGCCGATCGCCGTCCCGGCGGGCGGCACGAGCCTTGCCGCCACGGTCTTTCTGTCGCAATCCGGGCCGGATCGGGACGACGCGGTGTTTCACTTTCCCGCTGTCGCCAATGGGGAAACCCGCGTCGCCCTGGCCTCGACCGCAAGCCGGCCGATGGCCGCGCGGCTGAGCTGTGACGGCCCGGCGCGGTTGCAGACAACGGACGACAGCGGCCCGGGTGAATTCATGCGCCCCGGCGGGGTGCGCGCGGTATCGGTGCCCGCCGCCGGGGCCAACCTGTTGCCCGAACTGCTGCTGCCCCCCGGCACCGAAGCCTGCGAAATAACCTGGGGCGCGGACAACCGCCTTTCGTTGCGAAGCGACGCGGCGCCCGAACCCGCCGGCACCACGCCGCACACCTGCCCGACCCCCAACCCGGCCCCCACCGACGCGCTTGCGCAGGTCTTCTTTTCCGAGCGTGCGCTTGATCTGACCTGCGCCGCGCCGACCGGCAATATCGTCATGGTGCCGGACGAGATTGACGGGCTCAAGTGGCGGATCGACCGTCTGACCGGCGGCAACGTCTCGCGTGCCGCGCTGGAGGCGGGCGATCCCGACATGGCGCTCGATTTCTCCAAGGCGCCGCATTTCGACGAGATCGTGATCTCGTATCTCCTGATCCGCTCCGACCTGTCCGGCTGGCTGACGACACGCACGCTGGCCTATCACGCCGCGCGTGGCACCCGCATCCGGGTGCTGACCTCCGACGCGCTGATGCCGCAGTTCGACCGCGCCCCGCTCGAGGCGCTCGCGGCCGCCTATCCCGGGGTCAGCCTGCAATACTTCAAATACCCCTCGCGGGGTCCGGGCTCGATCATCGACAACGTGCAGCGCGCCAACCATGTGAAGCTGTTTTTAGGTCTTTCGCCCGAGCCGGGCCGGTCCTTCGCCCTGATCGGGGGCCGCAACCTTGCCGATGGCTATTTCTTCGATGGCGCCATCGACCAGCCCGACCATCCCTTCCTGCGCTCCTACGACGATACCAAGCGCGGGTTCGGGGTGGTGTTCTACTCGCTCTATGACGATTTCGAGATGGCTCTGACCGACCGTGACCGCGTCGAAGAGCTCGCGCGCCAGTTCGATCGCTACTATCTGCGCGACACGCGTGTGCAGGCCATGCAGCCGGTCGCGGCCGGTCCGCGCCGCCCGCCCCCGCCGGCATCGGGCACCGGGCTGGTGCGCCATTTCATCTCGCTACCCTGGGCCGATGGCCGGGCGCACGAAGCCTACTATGTCGACCTGTTCGACGCTGCGCGCTCCGAGATTTTCATTGTCTCGCCGTTCAACTACCCCACGCCCGCGATCCACGAGGCGCTGGTGCGCGCGGCGGCGCGCGGCGTCGACGTGCGCATCGTCACGCGCCGGGGCGGCGACGAGCCGCCCTCCAGTTTCACCCGCGCCCTCAACACACGCTACGGTAAAACTGGGCAGGACAAGTTCCGTTTCAGGTATTTCGGCGGCGGCGCGCGGCTGCTTCATGCCAAGATCATCGTCATTGACGGCCGCCTCGGCGTGGTCGCCTCGACCAACCTGAACCGGCGCAGCTACATCCATGACACCGAGAACGGTCTGGTGTTCCTCGACCGCAAGGTGGCCCGCGCGCTGCACGCCGAGGCCGAACTCTTCTGGGCCATGGGCGGGACCGAAGACGATCCGGACGATCGTGCCCTGGCCATCGGGATGTTCGAGGCGATCCCCTGGCTGGAACAGTTCTTCTGAGCGCGGCGCGCCTCAGCTTTCCCCTTTGGCCTTCGGCGCGGCCTTGGCCTTGGGTTTGGCCTTCGGCGCGGCCTTGGGTTTGGCCTTGGCTTTCGGCTTGGCCTTGCCCTTGCCGCCTTTCGCGGCCTTGGCGTCGACCAGTTCGACCGCCTGGGCCAGCGTCACGCTTTCGGGCTCCATCTCCTTGGGCAGGGTGGCGTTCACCTTTTCCCATTTCACGTAGGGCCCGTAGCGCCCATCCATGACGTTGAGCGCGCCGCCCTTCTCGGGATGTTCCCCAAGCTCTTTCAACGGCTTGGCCGTCGATCCGCGCCCCGGCCCCTTGGCGCGTTTCTGCGCGATCAGCTCGACCGCGCGGTTCATCCCGATCTCCCAGACCTCGTCGACCGAAGGCAGGTTGGCGTAGGTCTTGCCGTGTTTCACGAACGGGCCATAGCGCCCGATGCCCGCCTCGACCGGCTCGCCGTCTTCGGGATGCGGGCCGATTTTGCGCGGCAGGCTCAGCAGTTGCAGCGCCTTCTCGAGGTCCATGTCGTCGGGCGACCAGCCTTTCGGCAGGCTGGCGCGCGGCGGCTTCTTGTTGTCTTCGGTCGCCTCGCCGCGCTGCACATAGGGGCCGAACCGGCCCGAACGCAGGCTGATCTCGTCGCCGCCGTCCTCGCCCAGCACACGGTCGCCGCCGTTGCCATCCTCACCGCCCCCGATCGGGCGGGTATAGCGGCATTCGGGGTAGTTCGAGCAGCCGACAAAGCCGCCGGTGCGCGAGGTTTTCAGATGCAGGCTGCCGGTGCCGCACAGCGGGCAGGCGCGCGGGTCGGACCCGTCTTCGCGCTCGGGGTAAAGCTGCGGCGCCAGCGCGGCGTCGAGCTTGTCGAGCACTTCGGAAATCCGAAGCTCGGAGGTTTCCGCAATCGCCGCCGAAAAGTCCCGCCAGAACCGCGCCAGAACGTCCTTGTAGTTCAGGTCACCGGCCGAGATCTCGTCGAGTTCTTCTTCGAGATTGGCGGTGAATTCGTAGCCGACGTATTGCCGGAAAAAGTTGAGCAGGAAGATCGTCACGATCCGGCCCTTGTCCTCGGGGACCAGGCGGTTCTTGTCCTTGCGGACATATTCCCGATCCTGGATCGTGGTGACGATCGAGGCATAGGTCGAGGGCCGCCCGATGCCCAGTTCTTCCATCCGCTTGACCAGCGACGCCTCGGTATAGCGCGGCGGCGGTTGGGTGAAATGCTGCTCGGGCGTGACCGCGCGCTTGTCGGTCGGCTCACCCTCGGCGATCTGCGGCAGGCGTTTGTCGTCGTCATCGACAACCACATCGTCGCGGCCTTCCTCATAGACCCGCAAAAACCCGTCGAACAGCACCACCTGGCCGGTGGCGCGCAGGCCGACCTGGCCATCGGGCGAGGCGATCTCGACCGCCGTGCGTTCCAGCCGCGCGGCCGCCATCTGGCAGGCCAGCGTGCGTTTCCAGATCAGGTCGTAGAGCTTGCGCTGGTCGGCCTCCAGCCGCCCCAGCTTGCCGGCGTCGAGGCTCATGTCGGTGGGCCGGATGCACTCGTGCGCTTCCTGCGCGTTCTTGGCCTTGTTCTTGTAGATCACCGGTTCGGCGGGCACGTAATCCTTGCCGTAACGCGCCGCGATCTCTTCGCGCGCCGCGGTCACAGCCTCGGGGGCCATGTCGATCCCGTCGGTCCGCATGTAGGTGATGTATCCGGCCTCATAAAGCCGCTGTGCCGTCGACATGGTCTGGCGCGCGCCAAAGCCGAACTTGCGGCTGGCCTCCTGTTGCAGGGTCGAGGTCATGAAGGGCGCCGAGGGGTTGCGGCTGCCGGGTTTGGCCTCGACCGAGACGACACTCAGGTCGCGGCTTTCGATCGCCTGCACCGCCAGTTCGGCCTCGGTCTGGTTCGGAATGTCGAAACGGTCGAGCTTTTTTCCGCCCAGCGACACCAGCCGCGCCTCGAAGGTCTGGCCGCGCGGTGTGGCCAGCGTGGCGGCGACGGACCAGTATTCGCGCGCCGTAAACGCCTCGATCTCCATCTCGCGCTCGACGATCAGCCGCAGGCAGACCGATTGCACCCGGCCCGCCGACCGCGCGCCGGGCAGTTTGCGCCACAGCACCGGGCTGAGGTTGAAACCGACGAGGTAATCCAGCGCCCGGCGCGCGAGATAGGCGTCGACCAGCGGCGTGTCGACCTGGCGAGGGTTCTTCATCGCCTCGGTCACGGCGGCCTTGGTGATCGCGTTGAAAACCACGCGCGACACCGGCGTGTCCTTCTTTATCGCCTTGCGCTTGCGCAGGGTCTCCTCGAGGTGCCAGGAAATCGCCTCTCCCTCGCGGTCGGGGTCGGTGGCGAGGATCAACTCGTTGTCTTCGGCGAGCGCGTCGGCGATGGCCTTGACGTGCTTGCGACTGTCGGCCCCGACCTGCCAATGCATCTCGAAATCGTTGTCCGGCTCGACCGATCCGTCTTTCGGCGGCAGGTCGCGGACATGGCCATACGAGGCGAGAACGGTGTAGCCGTCGCCCAGATACTTGTTGATTGTCTTGGCTTTAGCCGGACTTTCGACAACGACAACAGGCATGGGCTTCCTTTCGACTCGGCCTCGCGGCTCTGGGGGCGTTAGATGGGTTGGGAAGCGGGCCAATGTCAATGGCACCCGGTCGCGCGGCGGCCGGAGCGCCGAATTCGGCGATGTCGCTGGCCGGTTCGCCGGTCAGTTCAGCCGGTTGATCAAGCCGCCGGGCTGGCGCTGGATGCGGCCGTCAAGCTCGAGCGTGACAAGCTCCGGTGCCGCCTCGGCGGCGGTGACGGCAAGATCGCGGATCAACTGATCCTCGGCCACCGGGCTGGGGCCGAGGCGGTTCAGGATCTGCTGGTGGAGCGCCCGGGTCTCTGCCGGTGTGCGGGTTTCGGGCGGCGGCGCGGGGATCTCGACGATCTCGGGCGCGGTGTCGAGGGCAAGCTCCGGCTCTCGCATCGTGTCGAGCATCTCGATCACGTCCTGGGCGCCGCGCACCAGCGTGGCCCCGTCGCGGATCAGCATGTTGCAGCCCGAGGCGCGGGCGTCGAACGGGTGGCCCGGCACCGCCAGCACCTCGCGCCCCTGGTCCAGAGCGGCGCGCGCGGTGATCAGCGAGCCCGAGCGCGCGGCGGCCTCGACCACCACGACGGCGCGCGCCAGCCCCGAAATGATGCGGTTGCGCTGCGGAAAGTTGCGCGCCTGCGGCTGGTGGCCCATCGGCGCCTCCGACAGGCGCAGCCCGCCGCGTCCGATCTCTTCGCCCAGCACGGTGTTCTCGGTCGGATATATCACGTCGACCCCGCCCGCCATCACCGCGATGGTGCCGGTTTCCAGCGCGGCCTTGTGCGCGGCGGTGTCGATGCCGCGCGCCAGCCCCGAGACGATCACGTTGCCCGCCGCGCCCAGTTCCTGCGCCAGTCGCCGGGCCATGCGGGTGCCAAGCGACGAGGCATTGCGCGCGCCGACCATGGCGACGGTGGGCCGGGTCAGCAGGGAAAGATCGCCGATTGCCCAGAAGAACGGCGGCGGGTCGGAAATTTCGGCCAGGTGGCGGGGATAGCGGGGGTCGCCAAAGGCGATGAACTCGGCGCCCGCATGCCGGGCCGCCTGCGCCTCGCGCCGGGCGGCCTCGGGCGAGCAGGCGCGGTAATCCTCGACACCCGCCGCTTTCGCCACCTCCGGCAGGGCCGCGAGCGCCGCCTGGGCGGTCCCGTGTTCGCGCATCAGCCGGAAAAAGGTCGCCACGCCGACGCGGCGCGATCGCAAGAGACGAAGCCAGGCGAGCGCGTCTTCCTCGCTTCGGGGTGGGGTGAGGGGGTGGGGGAAGGGGATGTGATCCACTGGCCTGCCTGATTCCGTCTCTTGCCCCCCGACCATGCGGCCGAAATGGTTAATGCAAGGTGAACGGAACCGCGAAAAACCGGTGAAACGCCGATCGACCCCGAAAATCCCGCGATCAGGCGGCGACGAAGGCTCCGGGGCGGCGCAGGCGCAGCACCATCCAGGTGACGCCGGACAGGACGATGCCGAAGGCGGTGAACAGCGACACCGGCCCCGGCCCGCCGAACAGCAGCGTCGCGATCCAGCCCAGCACCAGCCCGACCGCGAGCGCAGGCCCCAGCCCGCCCCAGCCCAGCCGCAGCAGCACGACCAGCATGAGCGCGCCGGGGATCAGCCCGATCCAGGTCAGGACCGGCGAATACAGCAGCACCACCGACACGCCCGTCAGGGCCGTCGCGGTCTCGCCCGAGCGCAGGAAAAGCACGTCGAACACCATCAACACCCCGCCCACGGCAATCGGCAAGGCCCAGGCGATCAGCGCACTGACCAGCGCATTGGTCGCCCGAAGCCCGGCGGCGGCGGCGCTGTCGTTGCGCAGTAGGGGCCAACCCGTCACGCCGCCGATCCGCCCACTGTCAGCCCGCCGATCAGCAGCGTCGGCTGGCCCACCCCCACCGGCACCCACTGGCCCGCCTTGCCGCAGTTGCCGATGCCGGGGTCGAGCGCCACGTCGTTGCCGATGGCCCTGATCCGCTTCATCGCGTCGGGGCCGTCTCCGATCAGGGTGGCGCCCTTGACCGGTGCGCCGATCTTGCCGTCCTTCACGCGGTAGGCCTCGGTGCAGGAGAACACGAACTTGCCGTTGGTGATGTCGACCTGCCCGCCGCCGAAGCCGACCGCATAGATGCCGTCCTTGAGCTCGGCCACCACCTCGTCGCGGGTGGCCTGGCCGCCCTCCATGATGGTGTTGGTCATGCGCGGCATCGGCGCGTGGGCAAAACTCTCGCGCCGCCCGTTGCCGGTGGGGGCGACCCCCATCAGCCGCGCGTTCTGCCGGTCCTGCATGTAGCCCACCAGCACCCCGTCCTCGATCAGCACGGTCCGGTTGGTCGGCGTGCCCTCGTCATCGACGGAGAGCGAGCCGCGCCGGTCGGGCAGGGTGCCGTCATCGACCACGGTGACGCCCCGGGCCGCGACCTGCTGGCCGATCAGCCCGGAAAACGCCGAGGTGCCCTTGCGGTTGAAATCGCCCTCGAGCCCGTGGCCGACCGCCTCGTGCAGCAGGATGCCGGGCCATCCGGCGCCCAGCACCACGTCCATCTCGCCCGCAGGCGCCGGTTCGGCGGCGAGGTTCACCAGCGCGATGCGCAGCGCCTCGCGCGTCGTGGCCTGCCAGCTTTCCGCCGCGATCAGCCCGGTCAGCCCGGTGCGCCCGCCGCCGCCATGCCCACCGCTTTCGCGCCGCCCGTTTTCCTCGACGATGACCGAGACGTTGAGCCGCGTCATCGGCCTTGTGTCCGACACCAGCGTGCCATCCGGGCGCAGGATGTGAACCTCCTGCAGGCTGGCCGCGATGGTCGCTGACACCTGCACCACGCGCGGGTCGAGATCGCGGGCGAAGGCGTCGATCTCGCGCAGGGTCTCGACCTTCACGGGAAAGGCCGCGTCGGTCATCGGGTCGTTGTCGGTATAGAGCTTCTGGTTGGTGCGCGTCGGGCTGTCGGCAAGCCGCCCGCCGCCCGCGCCCACCGCAAGGCGCGCGGTCTCGGCGGCGCGGGTCAGGGCGGCCTCGGAGATCTCGGTGGAATGGGCATAACCCGCCGTTTCGGCGTTCACCGCGCGCAGCCCGAACCCCTCGGAGGCGTCATAGCTTGCGTTGCGCAGGCGTCCATCGTCGAACACCAGCGCCTCCGAGCGGCGGCGTTCCAGGAACAACTCGCCATCGTCGGCACCTGTTGTCGCGCCGCGCAGCACCGCCAGCGCGCGCGATTCGTCGAGATGGGTTTCGAACGGGCGGAAGGGGTCGCTGTTATTCGACATGGAATTCCTCTAAACTGCAGGGAGCTGCATATGTGGCCACGCAAATGGCCGAATTTCACTTGTTCCTTACGCGGTAATATGGTTTCACCAAGGACGGGAGACAACGGCAAACCCGCATGTCAAGCGGAGAACCGACGATTGAGGCGCGACAAAAACGCGCCAGGCCAGGAAGATCAGGAAGATACCGATGCAAGCGATGAAAAAGACCCTGTGGCCCCTGGCCACTGTTGCCGCAACCCTTGGAGCCAGTGCCGCCTGGGCGCAGGACCTCGAGGTGCGCGGTGCACCCGTGCCCGGCGGCATGTCGCTGCAACCGGCGGCAACCGATGTCGCCGCGGCGACCTATTTCCTCGACGATCTGGTGCATTACATCGCCGTGGGCATCGCGGTGCTGGTGCTGGTGCTGGTGCTCTGGGTGATCGTGCGCTACAACCGCCGCGCCAACGCCAATCCGCGCCGCTTTACCCACAACACACCGATCGAGATCATCTGGACGCTGGTCCCGATCCTGATCCTGGTGTTCATCGGCGCCAACTCGATGCCGGTCCTGTTCAAACAGCAGGAGATCCCGGAAGGCGACGTGGTCATCAAGGTCACCGGCAACCAGTGGTTCTGGTCCTATGAATATGTCGACAACGAATTCGGCTTCGACAGTTTCATGCTGTCGCGCGATGAACTGGCCGACCACGGCTATGCCGACGAGCTTTACCTTCTGGCCACCGACACCGCCGTGGTGGTGCCGACCGGCAAGAAGGTCGTGATGCAGGTCACCGGGTCGGACGTGATCCATTCCTGGACGATCCCGGCCTTCGGCGTGAAGCAGGACGCGGTGCCGGGCCGTCTGGCGGAACTGTGGTTCACCGTCGATCCGGGCAAGGAAGGCATCTATTTCGGCCAGTGCTCGGAATTGTGCGGCAAGGACCACGCCTATATGCCGATCACCGTCAAGGCGGTGACCGAGGCGGAATACGAGGCCTGGCTGGACGAAGCGATTGAGGAATACGCCGGCACGCCGCGCCCGATCGACGTGGCCATGGCCGAGTGAACAAGCCGCGGCGCGCGGGGTTCACGCCTGCGCGCATCCGCACGGTCGCGGGGACGGCCGGCAAATGTGGGTGATCTGAATGACCGAGACCACGAGCGTCTTCGACAGCGACAGGGAAGCGGGCTTCGGCGATTACGTCGCCCTACTGAAGCCGCGCGTGATGGCGCTGGTGGTGTTCACCGCCGTGGCCGGCCTGGTGGTCGCGCCGGGCAGCATGAACCCGATCATCGCCTTTGCCGCGATCCTGTTCATCGCGCTGGGCGGCGGCGCCTCGGGTGCTTTGAACATGTGGTGGGATGCCGATATCGACCGGCTGATGCGGCGCACCCAGAAACGCCCGATCCCCTCGGGCAAGCTGACCGAGGGCGATGCGCTGGCGCTGGGCGTGGCGCTGTCCTTCTTCGCCGTGGTGATGCTGTTTCTGGCCACCAACCTGGTGGCGGCGGGGCTTCTGGCCTTCACGATCTTCTTTTACGTGGTGATCTACACCATGTGGCTCAAGCGCACGACGCCGCAGAACATCGTGATCGGCGGCGCCGCCGGGGCGTTTCCGCCGATGATCGGCTGGGCCGCCGCGACCGGCGGCATCAGCGTCGAGGCGGTGCTGATGTTCGCGCTGACCTTCGCCTGGACGCCGCCGCATTTCTGGGCGCTGGCGCTCTTTGTCAAGGACGACTACGCCAACGCGCACGTGCCGATGCTGACCGTCACCCATGGCCGCGACGCCACCCGCAAGCATATCCTGGTCTACACGCTGGCGCTGGCCGTGGTGGCGCTGGCGCTTGGGCTGACCTCGGTCGGCGGGCCGATCTACATGGCGGTGGCGGTGGTGATGAACGGCTGGTTCATCCTCGGCGCGATCCGCATCCTCAGGCGCGACGACGCGGCCTCTCACGCCGACAAGCACCTGGCCGAGCGCAAGTTCTTCAAGCTCTCGCTCTACTACCTGTTCCTGCATTTCGGCGCCCTGATGCTCGAGGCCGGGCTGGCGCCCTACGGGCTGGGGGGCTGGTGATGGCGACCCGTATTCGTGCCGAACATGAGCTTCACCGCCGCCGCCTCAGCCGCAATGTCGGGCTGGGGGTGACGCTGGTGCTGTTCGTGGTGCTGGTCTACGGGCTGACCATCGCCAAGCTCGGCACCGACCCGACCGACGCGCTCGGCATCACCCCGCCGCCTGCCGCCACCGACGGGGAGGGCGGGCAATGAGCCACTGGTCCCCGGTGCAAAAGACCCTTGCCGCGCTGTCGCTGGTGGTCATCACCATGGGCGCGCTGGGCTGGGCGGCGGTGCCGTTCTATGACTGGTTCTGCCGCGTCACCGGCTATGCCGGCACCACCGGCGTGGCCGCCTCGGCCTCCGACACGGTGCTGGAAAAGACCATCAAGGTGCGTTTCGACGGCTCGATCGAGCGGGACATGCCGTGGGAGTTCAAACCGGCGCAGCGCGAGATGGAGATCAGGCTGGGCGAGACCGGGCTGGCCTTCTACGAGGCCTACAACCCCACCGACCGGCCCATCGCCGGCACCGCCAGCTACAACGTCGCACCGTTCACCGCCGGCCCCTATTTCATCAAGATCGACTGTTTCTGCTTTACCGAGCAGGTGCTGCAACCGGGCGAACGCGTGTCGATGCCCGTGACCTTCTACGTCGATCCCGAGATCACCGAGGACAGGGACGCCAAGTTCGCCAAGGCCATCACCTTGTCCTATACGTTTCACGAAACCGCATTGCCGGAGGAATACGCGCATCTCGATGCCGATGCTCCGGCGCCACAGAACTAACCGACAAGGGTGAGGGACGAACAAAGAATGGCTCACGCAAAAAACCACGATTATCACATCCTCAAGCCGTCGATACACCCGCTGGTGGCTTCGGTCGGCGCTTTCATCATGCTCTACGGCGCGGTGCGCTGGATGCACGACCAGGGCCCCTGGATCTTCGGGGTCGGGCTGATCCTGGTGCTCTACACGATGTTCGCCTGGTGGTCGGACGTGGTGGACGAGGCGCAGACCGGCGACCACACCCCGGTGGTGCGGATCGGCCTTCGCTATGGCTTCATCCTGTTCATCATCTCCGAGGTGATGTTCTTCTTCGCCTGGTTCTGGAACTTCTTCAAGCACGCGCTCTACCCGATGGGCCCGCAAAGCCCTGCGGTCGACGGCGTCTGGCCGCCGGCGGGGATCGAGACCTTCGACCCCTGGCACCTGCCGCTGATCAACACGCTGATCCTGCTGCTGTCGGGTGCGGCGGCAACCTGGGCGCACCACGCGCTGGTGCATGAAAACAACCGCCGCGATCTCGTGAACGGCCTGGCCATCGCGATCATCCTGGGCGTTCTGTTCACCTTCTTCCAGGCCTATGAATACAGCCACGCCGCCTTCGGCCTTGCCGGCAACATCTACGGCGCGTCGTTCTACATGGCGACGGGGTTTCACGGCTTTCACGTGATCATCGGCACGATCTTCCTGTTCGTCTGCCTGATGCGCGCGCTCAAGGGCCATTTCACCCCCGAGGCGCATGTCGGCTTCGAGGCGGCGGCTTGGTACTGGCACTTCGTCGACGTGGTCTGGCTGTTCCTGTTCGCCTCGATCTACGTCTGGGGCAGCTGACGCCGGCTTGCCCTTCCGGGCGAATTGCGAAACATCTGGGGCGCGGGGGACAACCCCCGCGCTTTTCTTATCGGAGGTGTCATGGCCCGTCAGATCGTGACAGGCGTGTTTCTGGTTGCCGGGCTGGCCCTGTTCATCGGCCTTGGCCTGTGGCAGGTCGAGCGGCTGATGTGGAAGCAATCGGTGATCGCGGGGATCGAGGCGCGCATCGGCGACGCGCCCGCCCCGCTGCCCGCCGTGCCGGACCCGGACGCCGACCGCTATCTGCCGGTTGCCGTGACCGGCGCGATGGGCGACGGCGCGCTGCATGTCCTGGTGTCGTCGCGCGACTACGGCGCCGGGTTTCGCCTGATCGCCCCCTTCACGCTGGCGGATGGCCGCCGCATCATGGTCGACCGAGGCTATGTGCCCACCGAGTTGAAGGAGGCGCCACGCGCGACCGGCCCGATGACCGTCACCGGCAACCTGCATTGGCCGCAGGAACGCGACGCCTACACGCCCGAGGATGACCCGGACGGCAACTGGTGGTATGCCCGCGACGTGACGAAAATGGCCGCAGCCCTTGGCACCGAGCCGGTGCTGGTGGTCGCCCGCACCCCCACCGATCCGCAGATCCTGCCGATGCCGGTCAGCGCAGAGGACATCCCGAACGACCATCTGGGCTATGCGATCACCTGGTTTCTGCTTGCGGCCACATGGGCGGTGATGACAGGCTTTGCGCTTTGGCGTATACGGCGCCGGGCGCAGGCGGGCGCGGGCGGATTGCGGCCCGAAGGCAGAGGCGAGAGCACATGAAATACATTTCCACCCGGGGCAACGCACCGGCCTTGAGTTTCGAAGAGGCGATGCTGGCGGGGCTGGCGCGCGATGGCGGGCTTTACGTTCCGAAAAACGTGTCCGAACGCCGCCACGACGAGATCGCGGCGCTGCCCGGAATGAGCTATGAGGAAGTCGCCTATTGGCTGATGCGCCCGTTCATCGGCGAAAGCTTTTCGGCCGAGGAACTGCGCACCATCATCGAACGCGCCTACGCGGGCTTCGGACATGCAGCGCGCGCACCTTTGGTGCAGCTTGGCCCCAACCACTTTCTGCTGGAGCTGTTTCACGGCCCGACGCTGGCGTTCAAGGACTTCGCCATGCAGCTTATCGGCCAGATGTTCCAGACCGCGCTGGCCAAGCGCGGCGAGCGCATCACCATCGTCGGCGCGACCTCGGGCGACACCGGATCGGCGGCGATCGAGGCGTTTCGCGGGCTGGACAACGTCGATGTCTTCATCCTGTTCCCGCATGGCCGGGTCTCGGAGGTGCAGCGCCGCCAGATGACCACGCCGACCGAGTCCAACGTCCACGCGCTGGCGGTGGATGGCGATTTCGACGACTGCCAGGCGCGGCTCAAGGACATGTTCAACCATTTCGAGTTTCGTGACGCCGTGGGTCTCGCCGGCGTCAACTCGATCAACTGGGCACGGGTGCTGGCGCAGGTGGTCTATTACTTTACCGCCGCCTCGAGCCTCGGCGCGCCCTTGCGCCCGGTCAGTTTCACCGTGCCCACCGGCAATTTCGGCGACATCTTCGCCGGCTACATCGCGCGCAAGCTGGGCCTGCCGATTGAAAAGCTGGTGATCGCCACCAACCAGAACGACATCCTGCACCGCACGCTGGAAACCGGCAGCTATACCAAGGCCGAAGTCACGCCCTCGATCAGCCCGTCGATGGATATCCAGGTCTCGTCCAACTTCGAGCGCGTGCTGTTCGACGCCTATGGGCGCGACGGCGCGGTGGTGGCCGAGCAGATGGCCGACCTTGCAAGCGGCGGCTTCACCATCAGCCAGGGCGCCATCGACTTTCTGCGCGCCGAGTTCGCCTCCGGCACCGCGTCGGAGGACGAGACCCGCGCCACCATCAAGGCGATCTGGGAAACCACCGGCCAGGTCATCTGCCCGCACACCGCCGTCGGCGTGAAGGTGGCCGGGGAACACCTGGGCGCCACCCCGATGATCACGCTGGCCACCGCGCATCCGGCCAAGTTCCCCGACGCGGTGCGCGAAGCCTCGGGCCAGGACGTGCCGCTGCCGCCGCGCATGGCCGACCTGTTTGACCGGGACGAGCGCGTGACCCGCGTGCCCAATGACCTCGCCGCGATCGAGGCACTGATCCGCGAGCGCACCGGGCGATGAGTATCCGCTTCGACACCCTGGCCAACGGCTTTCGCGTCGTGACCGAGCACATGCCCGGCGTGGAGAGCGCCGCCCTCGGCGTCTGGGTGACGGCGGGCGGGCGGCATGAGCTTGCCGCCCAGAACGGCATCGCGCATTTCCTCGAACACATGGCGTTCAAGGGCACCAAGCGGCGCAGCGCGCTGCAGATCGCCGAGGAAATCGAGGATGTCGGCGGCTATCTCAACGCCTACACCTCGCGCGAGGTCACGGCCTATTATGCCCGCGTGCTGAAAGAGGACGTGCCGCTGGCCTTCGACGTGATCTCGGATATCGTGCTGAACCCGGTGTTCGACGCGCGCGAGATCGAGGTCGAGCGCGGCGTGATCCTGCAGGAGATCGGCCAGGCCCTCGACACGCCCGACGACGTGATCTTCGACTGGTTGCAGGAGGTGGCCTATCCCGACCAGCCTATCGGGCGCACCATCCTTGGCCCGAGCGAGCGGGTGCGCGCCTTTGACCGCGAGGATCTGGCCGCCTTCGTCGCCCGCCACTACCGGCCCGAACGGATGATCCTGTCGGCGGCGGGCGCAGTCGATCACGACCAGATCATGCGGCTGGCCGAAGAGACTTTCGGCCATCTCGAACGCGGCAGCGAGGCGCTGATCGAGCCCGCCGGTTTCATCGGTGGCGAGCGGCGCGAGATGAAGACGCTGGAGCAGGTGCATTTCACGCTGGGGCTGGAAGGGCCGGGCTACGGCGACGCCGCGATCTATACCGCGCAGACCTTTGCCGGTGCCCTCGGTGGCGGCATGTCGTCGAGGCTGTTTCAGGAACTGCGCGAGAAGCGCGGGCTGTGCTACACCATCTTCGCGCAGGCCGGGGCCTATTCCGACACCGGGATGCTGACCATCTATGCCGGCACCTCGCCGGGCGAGATCGCGGCGCTGGCGCGCCTGACGGTGGACGAGATCAAGCGCGCCGCCGACGACATGACGGCGGTCGAGGTCGACCGGGCGCGCGCGCAGATGAAGGCGGGGATGCTGATGGGGCTGGAATCGGCCTCGTCGCGCGCCGAACGGCTGGCGCGGCAGGTGTCGATCTGGAACCGGGTGATCCCGCTGGAAGAGACCGTGGAGCGCATCGACGCGGTCGATCTGGCCGCGGTGCGCGATTTCGCCGGCCGAACCGCGGGCGAGGCGCGCGTGGCGCTGGCGCTCTATGGTCTCGCCGAAACCGCGCCGGGATACGAGGAACTGCGCGAAAGGCTTGTCGCGTGATGTTCGGGCGCAGCCCGAAAGTCAGGATCGAGACCGAGCGCCTGACCCTGCGCCCGCCGCAACATGGCGACTATACCGGCTGGGCCAGGCTGCGCGACCAGAGCCGCGAATTCCTGACCCCGTGGGAGCCGACCTGGGCATCCGACCACCTCAGCCGCAAAAGCTTCACCAACCGCGTCTACTGGTCCAACCGCTCGGTCGCGCAGGGCACGGCGCTGCCGCTGTTCCTGATCCGGCGGCGTGACGGGGTGCTGGTTGGGGCGCTGACGCTTGACAACATCCGGCGCGGCCCGGCGCAGGCGGGAACCACCGGATACTGGGTCGGCGCGCCCTATGCGCGGTCGGGATACATGCGCGAGGCGCTGGCGGCGCTGGTGCATTACGCCTTCACCGAGCTTGACCTCAGCCGGCTCGAGGCCGGGTGCCTGCCGGAAAACACCGCCTCGCGCGGGGTGCTGGAAAAGACCGGCTTCAAATACGAGGGCGTGGCGCAGAGCTATCTTCAGATCAACGGGCGCTGGCGCAACCACGTGCTCTACGCCAACCTGCGCGCCGACCGGCGCGGGCGCACGGATACCCGCTAGCGGTATGGGGCAGGGCCCGGCGGTTGCCCCAAGCCATTGACTTCACGCCAACAGGCAGGCCAAGCAGGCGCGATGAGACATGCCATTCCCCATGCCCGACCCGGCGAGGTGATCGGGTTGCTCGGCGGGTCGTTCGACCCGGCGCATGATGGCCATGCCCATATCACCCGCGAGGCGCTGAAACGGTTTCGCCTCGACCGGGTATGGTGGCTGGTCAGCCCGGGCAATCCGTTGAAGGCGCATGGTCCGGCGCCAATGGAACGGCGGCTGGCGCGGGCGCGGGCGGTGATCGACGATCCGCGCGTCGTGATCACCGACATCGAGGAGCGGCTGGGCACCCGCTACACCGCCGAGACGCTGGAACGGCTGTTCTGCCTGTATCCGCAAGCGCGCTTTGTCTGGCTGATGGGGGCCGACAACCTGGCCGGCTTTCACCTCTGGGAGAACTGGCAGGACATTTTCGAGGCGCTGCCGATCGGTGTCATCGCGCGGCCCGGCGACCGGGTGGCGGCGCGGATGTCACCGGCGGCGCGGCGCTACCGCGCGGCACGCCTGCCGGGGTCGGGGGCCGGGCGGCTGGCCCTGGCCGAGCCGCCGGCCTGGTGTCTGATCAACGTGCCGATGGTCGACACCTCGTCCAGCGCGATCCGCGCGGCGGGTGGTTGGCGCGACAACCCGGGCTGAGACACGACAGCACGGAATTGTTTCCAGATACGGGCTTGTGGCGACTCGGGGGGATTGGTTAACTCGCGCCATGCGTGGGGGGATTTCCAGACGTTTCTTTCTAGGAGGCGCGGTGTCGGCTGTGGCCGGTGCGGTGTTCGCCGACGCGCCCGCGCGCTCGATCCGGCCGCGGCCGCGCGACCCCGAAAAGATCGCGGCGGTGGTGCGCGAACTGCGGCGCCAGTCCGCCCCCGCCGTCTCCGACCTGATCGACGAGGCCCGCCTGGGCGGCACCGTCGGCTTTCTGGTGGCGGATGCGCGCACCGGCGACGTGCTCGAAAGCCGCCTGCCCGACGACCCGCAGCCGCCCGCCTCGGTCGCCAAGTCGGTGACCGCGCTCTATGCCCTGACCCGGCTGGGCGAGGATTTCCGCTTCCGCACCCGCCTGATCGCCACCGGCCCGGTGACCGAAGGGCGCCTGGACGGCGACCTGGTGCTGGAAGGCTCGGGCGACCCGGTGCTCGACACCGACGACCTGGCCGAGATCGTGGCGCAGCTCAAGGCCACGGGGGTGCGCGAGATCACCGGGCGGTTCCGCATCTATTCCGGCGCGCTGCCCTATATCCACTCGATCGACCCCGAACAGCCGGACCACGTCGGCTACAACCCGTCCATCTCGGGGGTGAACCTGAATTTCAACCGGGTGCATTTCCAGTGGACGCGCGCCGATAGCGGCTGGGCGGTCAGCCTCGACGCGCGCTCGGACACGCTGCGCCCGGCGGTGTCGGTGGCCAAGATGGCGGTCGTGAACCGCGACCTGCCGGTCTATACCTACCGCGATGCCAAGGGGGTGGACGAATGGACCGTGGCGTCGCAGGCGCTTGGCAACGGCGGTTCGCGCTGGCTGCCGGTGCGCCGGCCCGACCTTTATGCCGGCGAAGTGCTGCAGGTGCTGGCCGGCGCGCAGGGCATCCGCCTGCCCAATGCCGAGATCACAACCACCCGCCCCGCCGGCACCGCCATCGTGACCCATGACAGCGCCAGCCTGTCGGCGGTGACGCGCCTGATGCTGCGCTACTCGACCAACATCACCGCCGAGGTGCTGGGCCTGACCGCCAGCCGCAAGGGTGGCGCCCCGGTCGACGATCTGCGCGCCTCGGCCCGCGCGATGAGCGATTGGATGCGGGTCAGCATGGGCGCGAAGGATGCCAGTTTCCTGGATCATTCCGGCCTGTCGGGCGAGTCGCGCGTCTCGGCCCGCGACATGGTCAGCATGATGGTCAAGGTCGGGCCGGGGCAGGCGTTGCACACGCATCTCAAGGACATCCCGGTCTGGGACGATGACAGCCGGCCGGTCACCGGCGCGCATTACACGATCCAGGCCAAGACCGGGACGCTGAATTTCGTCTCGGCGCTGGCCGGCTACATCACGCCCGAAGTCGGCCCGCCGCTGGCCTTCGCGATCTTCACCGCCGACGTTCCCCGCCGCGAAGCCCTCGCCCCCGAGGAAATGGAACGCCCCGACGGCGCCAGCGCCTGGGCTGGTCGCGCCCGGCTGTTGCAACAAAAGCTGATCCGCCGCTGGGCGGCAGTCTACAGCGTCTGAGGCATCAGTCCCGCGCCGGAATGTCCACCGCCTTGAGGCTGGCCGGTCGGTTCGCGCAGGCCTCAAACCAGCGGTTCACGTTGCCAAGCTCGCCCATTTCCAGCAGGTCGAAGGCATCGTAATGGCCTGACAGGACCCGCACCCAGGGCCAGATCGCGATATCGGCGATGGTGTAATCCGCGCCCATCACGAAGTCGCGCCCCTCCAGCCGGTCGTCCAGCACGTCGAGCAGGCGCTGCACTTCTTCCTTGTAGCGGTTGAACGGGCGGCGGTCCTCGATCTCCTTGCCGGCGAAGGCGTGAAAGAACCCGAACTGCCCGAACATCGGGCCGACCCCGCCCATCTGCCACATCAGCCACTGGATCGTCTCATAGCGCCGGGCGGCGTCCGAGGGCAGGAACTGCCCGGTCTTTTCGGCCAGGTAGATCAGGATCGCCCCCGATTCAAACAGGCCCATCGGCGCGCCGCCGGGCCCGTCCGGGTCGATGATCGCGGGGATCTTGTTGTTGGGGTTGAGCGACAGGAACTCCGGCGTGAACTGGTCGCTCTCCCCGAAATCGACCAGGTGCGGCTCATAGGCCAGCCCGGTTTCCTCCAGCATCGCCGAGACCTTGATGCCGTTCGGCGTGGGCAGGGAATAGAGCTGGATGATCCCCGGGTTTTTCGGGGCCCAACGTCTGGTGATATTGAAATTGTCCAACATGGACACGCCTTTCCGGCCGGAACAGCCTTGAAAATGTTCGTTTTCTGAAATCGCGGATCAATCCGCCACGGTCATGTGCCGCGCCCGCGCGCCGCGCTCGATGGCCGCCGCATGCAGCCGGTCGATGTTCAGCTCGTGGCGGATTTCCTCGAGCAGCCGCAACTCCGAGGCCGCCAGCATCCCGTCTGCCGCCGCCACGTCGCAGGCCAGCGCATAGGCGGTTTCCCACAGCCGCTCCGGCAGGTTCTCCCGCACCAGCCCGAACAGCGCATCCAGCCCGTCCTCTTCGGTCAAGAGGTCGAACACCACCCGGCTGACGGTCTTCAGCCGGTCCATGTCATAGGTCGCGAACACCGGCAGGTGGTTTACGCTGGCCTCGATGCGCAACAGCTCGGCGGTGCCGATCTGTTCGTCCGAGACCGAGACGGCAACCATCACCGCGATCAGACTGTCTTCGGGGGTGAGCGAGTGGGGAAGGTCGGGCACATGGGCCTCCTTGGGGTTCTGATGTTGCGGTGCAGAATATTGACCCCGGCCCCCAGTCGCAATAGGAGACAGGGCTTGCAGGGCGCACGGGGCGCCGCAGCTACGAAAGCCGATACCATGTCCGATCTGCGCGAATTCGCGATGACGTCGAAAGCCTGGCCCTTCGAAGAGGCGCGCCGGCTGGCCAAACGCTATGAGAAAGCGCCGCCCGAGAAAGGCCATGTGCTGTTCGAGACCGGCTATGGCCCCTCGGGCCTGCCGCATATCGGCACCTTCGGCGAGGTCATGCGCACCACCATGATCCGCCACGCCTTCGAGATGATTTCCGACATCCCGACCCGCCTGATCTGTTTTTCCGACGATCTGGACGGGATGCGCAAGGTGCCCGACAACGTGCCCAACCCCGAGATGCTGCGCGAGCATCTGCAACGCCCGCTGACCAGCGTGCCCGACCCGTTCGGCGAATACCCGAGCTTCGGGGACCACAATAACGCCATGCTACGCCGGTTCCTCGATACCTTCGGGTTCGAATACGAATTCTACTCGGCCACCGAGTTCTACCGCTCCGGCCAGTTCGACGAGATCCTGCGCCGCGCCGCCGAGCGTTATGACGAGCTGATGGCGATCATGCTTAAAAGCCTGCGCGAGGAACGCCAGCAGACCTATTCGATCTTCCTGCCGATCCACCCGGAAACCGGCCGCGTGCTCTACGTGCCGATCAAGGAGGTGAACGCCGCCGAGGCCACGATCACCTTCGACGATGAGGACGGGCGCGAATGGACGCTGCCGGTCACCGGCGGCAACGTCAAGCTGCAGTGGAAGCCCGATTTCGGCGCGCGCTGGGCCGCCCTCGGGGTCGATTTCGAGATGTATGGCAAGGACCATTCCACCAACACCCCGATCTACGACGGCATTTGCCGCGCGTTGGGCGCCCGTCCGCCGGAGCATTTCGTCTATGAGCTGTTTCTCGACGAGAAGGGCGAGAAGATCTCGAAGTCCAAGGGCAACGGGCTGACGATCGACGAATGGCTCACCTATGCCTCGACCGAGAGCCTTGCCTATTTCATGTATCAGAAACCCAAGACCGCCAAGCGCATGTTCTTCGACGTGATCCCGCGCGCGATGGACGAATACCACCAGCAGCTTGCCGCCTACCCGGGGCAGGACATGGCGCAGCGGCTGGCCAACCCGGTCTATCACATCCATTCCGGCGACGTGCCCGAAAGCCGGATGGTGGTGAGCTACTCGATGCTGCTCAACCTCGCCTCGGTCGCCTCGACCCGCGACAAGGACGTGCTGTGGGGCTTCATCCGGAACTACGCCCCCGACGCCTCGCCCGAGACGCACCCGGACCTCGACGCCGCCGCCGGTTTCGCGCTGCGCTATTTCGAGGATTTCGTGGCCCCCAACCGGGTGTTCCGCCTGCCGACCGAACTTGAGCGCGAGGCGCTGACCGATCTGCGCGACCGTCTGGCCGCCTGGGACGGCCCCGCCGATGGCGAGGCGCTGCAAGCCGAGGTGTTCGCCTGCGGGCGCGAGCGGTTCGAGCCGCTGCGCGACTGGTTCAAGGCGCTCTACCAGGTGCTTCTGGGTGCCGATCAGGGGCCGCGCTTCGGCTCGTTCATCGCGCTTTATGGCGTGGCCGAGACGGTGGCCCTGATCGACAAGGGGCTGGCGGGCGAACTGGTTCAGTCCTCGGGCGCTTCCTCGGGTTCGGGCACCGCGTAGAACGCATCGCGGATCGTGACCTCGAAGAACGGGAAGAAATCGGGCGTGCCCCAGTGGTTGCCGGCCGAAACCTTCGACGGGATGGTGAATCCCGCGAAGGTATGCTCGTCCAGCACGTCGGCGCCGAACGGCTGCAACCGGTAGGTGCCTTCGGGGTTCTCGTTGCTCCAGCGCTGGGTGACCACGCTTTTCACCGCGCCCGACGCATCGAGCGTCAGTGTGATCGTCACCGCGTCGGCGCCCTCGCCAAAGGTCACATCCGCCCGGTTCGGCCCGATCGGCTGCCAGCGTGCGCCGAGCGCCGGGTGCAGCGCGGCAGGCGCCCAGATCGCCTCGAGCGCGGGGCGGGCGCGGGCGGCGCGGTCGATGTCCTCGGTCGCGGCCACGTTGACCAGTGATTTCACCCCGAACGCCCAGAACCGCGTCCAGCCATGCCCGCCCTCGAGCCCGTCGGTGCCGCTGATCTTCATGCCGCCGCCGTCCATCCGCGCCACCCAGACGAACTCGTCCGGCGCCGACAGAAGCTGGCGCGCGTGCATCTCGAATTCGCGCGGATCATCCTGTGTCCCCAGCCGGAAGGTGCCGTCCATGGTCAGGATCACGGTCGGGCGCAACGGTGTGCCCGGCGCGATGGCATGGGTCAGATAGCGGCGCGCGATCTCGGGCTGATCCTCCAGCGCCTCGGGGTCGAACGTCAGGTCCGCCGGACCTGCCCGGTCGCTGATCGCGCCCCAGGCGGCATCGGCGCTGGCCATGTTGTTGCGGTAGCGGATATGGCCAAGCGCGCCCGCCAGGATCAGGGCGACGACCGCGAAGCCGACGAGGTATAGTGCGATTTTCATGGTGTGATTTCTCCTTGTCCGCACTTGGCGGCGATCCCGCCGGCGCTGCCTTGACCTGCATCAAATTCCGGTCGCGCCACCGTGACTGATCCGTGCCGCGCCCGGCGCGTATACTTTGCACAGGGAGGACAGACATGAAACAGATCATCCTGATATGCGCCATGGCCATCGCGCTGGCCTTTCCGATCAACGCGGACGAAGGCGAGGCGGGCGGCATTCGCGCCGTCATCACCGACCAGTTCGCCGCCTTCGAGGCCGACGATTTCGCCGCCGCCTTCGGGCTGGCGTCACCCGGCATCCAGCGGGTCTTTCAGACGCCCGAGAGCTTTGCGGCGATGGTGCGCAACGGCTACCCTATGGTGCACCGCAACGCCGAGGTCCGGTTCCTGGAACTGCGCGAGGTGGATGGCCGGCTGTGGCAGAAGGTGATGGTGCGTGACCGCGCCGGGGCGCTGCATGTGCTTGATTATGAAATGATCGAGCACGGCGGCGACTGGCGGATCGGCGCGGTTCAATACCTGCGCCAGCCCGAAGTTGGTGCCTGACCACAACCCGCGACTGCCCCTCGCAAGCCCCGGCCCTGCGGTTACGAAACCGCGCCTTCGCGGTCGTGATCGCCCCGGACGCAACACCCAGCGAACGCTGGTCTCAGGGCGTCTTAACCCTTTGTTGATAGACATTTCCCCCGGCCAAGATGACCTGAAAGGGGTAGGAATGAATATCGCGATCACCGAGGGGCTCGACCTCATGCCGCCGCGTTTCCAGGACGGTCTGGACGTATGGTCCAGCGAGAACGGAACGCCCGGATCGGCCAGCTATGACGGCGCGGCCAATGCCGCGATCGTGCCGGCGGACCAGGATTTCGGCGGCTGTCTGGAGCTTCTCAAGAACCAGTCGGTGCAGAAACTGCGCTGGAAGGGGCAGACCCCGATCCGGCCCGGCACCTATCTGCGCATCCGCGCGCGCGTCAAGGCGATCAGCGGCATCCTGCCCGATGTGCGCGTCGCGGGCTTTGCCGCCGATGCGGGCGGCAACCCCCTGGGCGGGCTGGTGCAGGTCGGGGCGACGACCTCGCTCACCGCGTATGGCGAGATTATAGAGATCGACGCCATCGTCGGCACCGGCAACCGCCCGGGCGTCGACATGGTCTGGGGCGCGGGCGCGGCATACGGCCATTTCGGGCTGGACCTGACCGGCGGGTCGGGCGGCATCGTGCGGATCGACGACATGGTGATCGAGGACATCACCGAGGCCTTTCTGCGCGACATGATGGACATGGTCGACGTGCGCGATTTCGGCGCCGTGGGCGATGGCGTGACCGATGACCGCGCCGCCTTTCTCGCCGCCGACGATGCCGCCGACGGGCGCACCCTGGTGGTGCCGGACGGTGTTTTCCGGATCGGCTCGCACCTGACCCTGACCTCCAAGGTCCGCTTCGAAGGCACGGTGACGATGGCCAACGCCACCCGGCTGATCCTGATGCGCAACTTCGACCTGCCGACCTATATCGACGCCTTCGGCGACGAGATGCTGGCCTTCAAGAAGGGCTTTCAGGCGCTCCTGAACTATGCCGACCATGACGCTTTCGACCTTGGCGGGCGGCGCATCGACGTGACCGAACCGATCGACATGCAGGACGCGGTGGCCGACGTGACCACCTTCGAGATCCGGCGGGTGATCCGCGACGGCCAGTTCTACGTGATCGACGGCCCCGCCTGGCAGCCCGACGTGGTGACCCGGCAAGGCAGCTACAACCCCAACAACCCGTTCACCATCACCGGGCTGTCCAACGCCGCCCAGATCCAGCCGGGATCGCTGGTGACCGGGCAGGGGGTCGGGCGCGAGGTCTATGTCAAGGAGGTCAACGTCGGCGCCGGCAGCCTGACGCTGAGCCAGCCGCTCTATGCCCCGAACTCGTCGCAGACCTATACCTTCACCCGGTTCAAGTACCTGCTTGATTTCCACGGCTTCGCCAAGATGCGCAAGATGACGCTGCAGGACATCGAGTTCCAGATGAACGGCTTTGCCAGCGGCATCTTGTTGCCGCGCGACGGCGGCAATTTCCAGATCAAGGACTGCTTCTTCATCAAGGCCAGCCATCGCGGCGTGTCGTCCACCGGGCGCGGCTGCCAGGATCTGCATATCGACCGCTGCCAGTTCATCTCGTCCGAGGAAAACATGGCCGCGACCGCGCGCCAGACGGTCGGGTTCAACGTCAACGCCAACGACGCCAAGATCCGCGACAGCCGTTTTCAGCGCCTCGGGCTGACCGGCATCCTGTCGGGCGCAAACCACCTGATCGTCGGCAACCACTGGTTCCAGGGCGACGAGGTGCCGGCCGGGCCGCGGGTGCCGGGCATGGTGTTCACCTACGAGCCCTGCGAATCCGTGGTCACCGGCAACTACATCGACAACTGCTATATCGAGTGGACCAACGAACACGACGCCAAGCCCGACCACGGCAGCGAGTATTCCTTCGGCGGGCTGACCATCACCGGCAATATCTTCCTGGCCAGCGACTGCGCCAGCCATACGCGGTTCATCGTGGTCAAACCCTACGGCACCGGGCACTACATCTCGGGCATGCACGTGAACCAGAACGTGTTTCGCGTCTCCAAGACGATCATGGACCGGGTCGACGGGGTCGACACCAGCCATGCCACGCTGGACAACTGGCGCTGCCGCAACCTGACCTTCGAGCGCAACACCTTTCACGGGGTCGGGCAATCCACCATCAGCCCGGTGGCGCTGGAGTTCCAGCAGAACACCGACCAGACCACCTGGAGCCTCGATGTCTCGGGCTATCTGCCGTTTGCCGGCAACGCGCGCACCGTTACTTCGGTGGTCACCGAGGACGGGGTGCGCAACGGGTCGGGCGATCTGGTCTTTGCCCAGCCCTATACGAAAGCCAACCAGGGCGCGGGCTACGGCCTCGTGCAACTGGTCTGGCCGGAACCCTGCCACGGCACCGTGCATGTCACCGCGAGGGTCGACAAACCGTTCTGAACCGCGAACGACCTTGACCCGGATCAAGGCAGTCGGTCCGAAATCCAACTATAATTGTTCTCATGTGAGATCAGGAGGAATTTGGATGACGACTGCCACCGGCAAGGATGGTGCGCGGACCGAGGGGTCGGCGCAAAGGGACAAGACCGCGCCGCGTGCCAAGGTGCGCGCGGCGCAAACCGGGCAAGCGGCCGTGGCGGGGGATTTCCCGAACGTCACGAAGGATCTGATCCGGCAAACATTCGAGAACGGCGCCTATCCCTACGAGGACAAGCTCGACCGCAAGAGCTACGAGCGCGAGAAAGCCTGCCTGCAGGCCGAGCTTTTGAAGGTCCAGAAATGGGTGGGCGAGACCGGGCAGAAATTCGTTCTGCTGTTCGAGGGACGTGACGCCGCCGGCAAGGGCGGCACCATCAAGCGCTTCATGGAACACCTCAACCCGCGCGAAGCCCGCGTGGTGGCGCTGAACAAGCCGACCGACCGCGAGCGCGGCCAGTGGTTCTATCAACGCTATATCCAGCACCTGCCCACGGCGGGCGAAATGGTGTTCTACGACCGCTCCTGGTATAACCGCGCCGGGGTCGAGCGGGTGATGGGCTTTTCCACCCCGAACGAATACCTCGAATTCATGCGCCAGACGCCGGAACTGGAGCGCATGTTGGTGCGGTCCGGCATCCAGCTTTATAAATACTGGTTTTCCGTCACCCGCGACGAACAGGCCCGGCGTTTTGCCTCGCGGGAGACCGACCCGCTGAAACGCTGGAAACTCAGCCCGGTGGACAAGGCGTCCTTGTCGAAATGGGACGACTACACCGAGGCGAAAGAGGCGATGTTCTTCTACACCGACACCGCCGATGCGCCCTGGACGATCGTGAAGTCGAACGACAAGAAACGCGCCCGGCTCGAGACGATGCGCCATTTCCTCTACACGCTCGACTATCCGGGCAAGGATCACGACCTGGTCACCGCGCCCGATCCGCTGATCATCGGCCATGCCAGCCAGGTGATCCACGGCGCCGACCACATCCTGGGCGCGAGCCTGCATCCCGACCACCGCCGCGGCGGGCGCGAGGGCTAGGGCGCGCTCGGCGGCAACCGGCCAAGGGCAGAGCGTGCCCCTTGCCGGGCCGCCGCCCGCGCGGCATCCTTGGCCCGGACCGAAAGCGGGAGGAATACCTTTGCGGATCACCAGACGGACGGCAGCTTTCGGCCTTGTCGCGACCGCGCTTTCGGCCTGCGGCGCGCGGATGCCATTGCCGGTGGCCGAGGCCGCAACCCCTGCGCCCGCCGCAACTCCTGCGCCCGGGGCCGCGCCGACCCCGGCGGCCGACGGCGGCTATGACGCCTGGGTTGACGGGTTTCGCGCGCGTGTTTCGTCCAAGGGGATTTCCGAGGCCACGCTGAAGGCCGCATTCCGCGATGCGGGCTATCTGCCAAGCGTGATCGAGAACGACCGCAAGCAGTTTCAGGACCGGCGCACGCTGGAGGACTACATCGCCATCGCCGCCACTGACGGGCGGCTTTCGACCGGTGCCAAGATGTCGTCCAAACACCGGCGGCTCTTGTCCGATATCGAGGGGCATTTCGGCGTCGAGGCCGAAGTGCTGCTGGCGATCTGGGGCATGGAAAGCTCCTACGGCGCGCGGCGCGGCTCGACGCCCGTGGTCTCGGCCCTGTCGACGCTGGGCTATGCCAGCCGGCGGGCGGGGTTCTTCGAGGGGCAGTTGGTGTCGGCCCTGCGCATCCTTCAGCGCGGCGATATCGCGCCCGCGAAGATGACCGGAAGCTGGGCCGGCGCGATGGGCCACACCCAGTTCATCCCCACGACCTTTGAAAGCCATGCGGTCGATTTCCGTGGCGACGGGCGGCGGGATATCTGGGCCGACGATCCGACCGACGCGCTGGCCTCGGCGGCGAATTACCTGAAATCGTCCGGCTGGACCCGGGGTCAGCTTTGGGGGCTGGAGGTGCGGCTGCCGCCGGGCGGTGCCGCGCTGGAGGTTCTGCCGGTGGCCCAGTGGCGGGCCAAGGGCGTGACCCGCGCCGATGGCGGCAGCCTGCCCGATCACGGCCCGGCGCAACTGATCCTGCCCGGCGGCGCGGGCGGCCCGGCGTTCCTTTTGTTCCGCAACTACTGGGTGTTCCGCAAATACAACGACTCGATGAAATACGCGCTGGCGGTGGGGCATCTGTCGGATCGGCTGGGCGGCGGCAAGCCGCTGGTCGGCTCGTTCGGGACGGATGCGCAGGGGCTGACACTGGCCGAGCGCAAGGAGATGCAGGAGCGCCTGACGCGAGCCGGGTTCGACACCGACGGCGCCGACGGGGTGATCGGCGACAAGACCACGGCGGCGATCCGCGCCTACGAGCAGGCCCGGGGGCTTGCGGTGACCGGCATCGCCTCGCAATCGCTTCTGGGTCATCTCAGGGGGTGAAGCGGGCCAGGTTCGAAACCGGCAAGGGCAGCCCCCAATCGGCCCGGAACGGCGCGCGGGCGCGGTCGGCATTTCGATCATGCAAACAGGCTCACTTGTCCGCCTCCGGGCGCGGGGCCATATAGGTCCGGCGGATCAGGAGATGACGATGTGGGATGAGCGATTTTCGCAACCGGGCTATCTGTTCGGGACCGAACCGGCCGATTTTCTCGTCGACCATGCGGACTACCTCAAGCCGGGCCTGCGGGCGCTGGCGGTGGCCGATGGCGAGGGGCGCAATTCGGTCTTCATGGCCGAACAGGGCGTCGAGGTCATGGCGATGGACGCGAGCGCCGTGGCGGTGGAAAAGGCGATCCTGCTGGCGCGCGAACGCGGCGTCACGGTGGACTGGCGCATCGGTGACATCGACGACTGGCCCTGGTCGGCGGTGCAATACGACCTGGTGGTCGGGATCTTCATCCAGTTCATGGTCCCCGAAGTGCGCGCGCGGGTGTTTGCCGGCATGATCGAGGCGCTGGCGCCGGGCGGGCATCTCTTGTTGCACGGCTACACGCCAGAGCAGCTTGCCTTCGGCACCGGCGGGCCGCCCAGGGCCGAACTTCTGTATACCGAGGATCTGCTGCGCGAGGCTTTCGCGGATCTCGACATCGTCGAGTTGCGCCGGCACGAGCGCGTGATCCGCGAGGGCACCGGCCATTCCGGCCGCTCGGCGCTGATCGACCTGGTGGCGCGCAAGCCGCTCTGAGCCCGCGACACCGATCTTGCCCGCCCGTGTCCCGCGTGCTTAAGGGGTGGCATGAACCAGCCAGCGATCCCGACCCAGCCGACCACGCTGGGCGCGCATGTGCGCGCCCACCTGGTGCTGGGCCTGCCGCTGATCGGCAGCCACGTCGCGCAGATGGCGATCGGGCTGACCGATACGGTGATGCTGGGCTGGTACGATGTCGAGGCGCTGGCGGGGCTGGTGCTGGCCAATTCGATGTTCATCGTGCTGTTTCTGTTCGGTTCGGGCTTTGCCTTTGCGGTGATGCCTCTGGTGGCCGCCGCCGCCGAGGCCGATGATCAGACGCGGGTGCGCCGCGTCACCCGGATGGGGCTGTGGATCTCGGCCGGTTTCGCGTTGGCGGTGGTGCCGATCTTCTGGTTCTCGGGGCCGTTGCTGGAGGCTGCCGGACAGAACCCCGACCTGGCCGCCAATGCCCAGACCTACCTGCGCATCCAGGGCTGGTCGATCATCCCGGCGCTGACAGTGATGGTGCTGAAAAGCTATCTCTCGGCGCTGGAGCGCACGCGGGTGCAGCTGTTCGTGACGGTCGGCGCGGCGCTGGCCAATGTCGGCTTCGACTACGCGCTGATCTTCGGCAATCTCGGCCTGCCGGAACTGGGCATCCGGGGTGCCGCGATCGCCTCGCTGGGGGTTCAGCTGATCTCGGTGACGGTGCTGGCGATCTATGCGCTGCGCAGTTTCCCCGAACACACCCTGTGGGTGCGGATCTGGCGGCCCGACTGGGAGGCCTTCGGCGAGGTCGCGCGGATGGGCTGGCATGTCGGCGTCACCACGCTGGCCGAGGTGGGGCTGTTTTCCGCCACGTCGTTGCTGGTCGGCCTGCTCGGCACGGTGCCGCTGGCGGCGCACGGGATCGCGCTTCAGATCACGTCGTTCACATTCATGGTGCCGCTGGGCCTGTCGAACGCGGCCACGGTGCGCGCCGGGCGGGCCTTCGGGCGGCGCGACGGGGAAAGCCTGCGCCAGGGCGGCAAGGCGGCCTTTCTGATGGGGGTGGGCTGGGCGCTGATTGCGATGGTGCTGTTTTTGACGCTGCCGGAGTTGCTGATCGGCGGCTTCATCGACCCGGACGAGCCGCTGCGCGACGAGATCCTCGCGATGGGCCGGCTGCTGCTGGCGATGGCGGCGCTGTTCCAACTGGCGGATTCCACCCAGGTGATCGCGGTGGCGCTGTTGCGCGGGATGCAGGATACGCGGGTGCCGATGTGGATCGCGGCGGCAAGCTACTGGCTGGTCGGGGCCAGCATGAGCTATCTGATCGGCATCGTCGCGGGCGTCGGCGCGGTCGGGGTCTGGCTGGGGCTGGTGGCCGGGCTGGGCACGGCGGCGGTGTTCCTGGTGATCCGGTTCCGGCGCAACGCGGCGCTGGTGACGGCGGACTGAGCAGGCGCCTTCGCGAAACGGGTGGTTGATCCGCGCGCCGGGGCGGTTAACGTGGGCGCGACCCGACAGGAAGACACATGCGCCTTTTTTTCACCCTCTGCCTTGCCCTTGTCACGCTTGCCGCCTGCTTGCCCGAGGAACAGCCCGCCGCGACCGCGGGCACGGTGCTTGGCCCGGCCGATGCGATCTGCACCGCCGAGCCGGTATTCGAAGCCCCGCCGATGAATGCCTGCGCTGGCGGCAAGACATTGCGGCTGGCCTTCGTGGGCGATGTGCTGATCCACGAGCAGCTTCAGGATTTCGGCTACAAATACGGCTTTGACGCGGTCTGGTCGCAGCCGGCGCAATACCTGCGCGGGGCCGATCTGGCGGTGGCCAACCTCGAAGGCCCGGTGGCGCCCGGCATGACCGAGGCGCGCGAAAAGGTGGCGGATCCCGGCCCGGTGATGGACAACCTCGTCTATACGGGCTTTCCGCTGTTCAACTATCACCCGTTGGTGCTGCGCGATCTGGTGGCTGCCGGTGTCGACCTTGTGACCACCGCCAACAATCACGTCCTCGACCGGGGCCGCGAGGGGGCCGAGATGACGCTGGCGGAACTGGCCCGCGCCGGTCTGCCCGCCGTGGGATCGCTGCCGCGTCAAGGGCCGCGAGATTTCGTCCACCGGCGCCAGACCGCGCTGGGCACGATCTCGTTCATCGCCTGCACCTACGGCACCAACAGCATCCGCGACGGCGACGACCAGGTGCTTCAGTGCTTCTCCGAAACCGACCGCCTGCTGTCCCTGGTGCGGCGCGAGGCGGCGGACCCGAGCGTTGCCGGCGTGATCGTGCTGCCGCATTGGGGCATGCAGTATGTCACCCGGCAGAATTCCGGGCAGGAAGACCTGGCGCGGGCGCTGGTTGACGCCGGTGCGCTGGCGGTGATCGGCACGCACCCGCACGTCGTGCAGCCCTTCGCCGCCCTGCCGCGCGCGGAGGGCGGGCAGGCGCTGGTGGTCTATTCCACCGGCAATTTCATCTCGACCCCGCGCTATGCGCCCTCGGCCTACGAAGCGATGGCGCTGGTCGATGTCTGCGACGGCGGCGCCGGGTTGGTGGTGCACCGGGCGGGCTGGATCGCGATGAAGATGCGGCTGACGACGCGCGGCTACTGGGTCGATATCGCGCCGCGCGGGGCCAGCGGCGAGGCCGGGTCGGCAGAAGCCTTCCTGCGCGAGGTGGCGCCGGGATATGCCGCCCAGCCCGCCGCCTGCGCGCGCTGACCGAGGTGCGATTGTGCCGGGCCCGCGCATCGGCTAGGTCTTTGCCGACACAATTTCCGGGCCCGACATGAATCGCATCAGCCAGATCGAGATAGACGACGCCGGACTTGCCGCGCCCACCCCCGCGATCGAGCAGGAGCGCAGGGTCGCGGTGTTCGACCTGCTTGAGGACAACAGCTTTGCGCCGGTCGCGCGCGGCGAAGCGGTGCCGCCCGACGGCCCCTATCACCTGGCCCTGTCGATCCGCGACAAGCGGCTGGTGTTCGATCTCTCCACCGAGTCCGGCGAGGCCGCCGGCGCCTTTCACCTCAGCCTCGGGCCGTTCCGGCAGGTGGTGAAGGACTACTTCCAGATCTGCGAGAGCTATTTCGACGCCGTGAAAACCCTGCCGCCCAGCCAGATCGAGACCATCGACATGGCCAGGCGCGGCATCCACAACGAGGGCGCTCGGGTCTTGCAGGAACGCCTTGAAGGCAAGGCAGAGGTCGATATCGACACCGCTCGGCGGCTGTTCACGCTGATCTGCGTGCTGCACTGGGGCTAGCGCGATGGGCTTGGGGAGGAACCGGGACTGATGCCCGCGACGCTGCCGCAATCGGTGCTGTTCTGCTGCGATCACAACGCGGTGCGCTCGCCGATGGCCGAGGGCATGATGAAGAAGTTCTACGGCGACCGCGTCTATGTGCAATCCGCCGGGGTCAAGAGCGAACAGGAGGTGGATGGCTTTGCCGTTGCCGCCTGTCACGAGATCGGGGTCGAACTGTCGCGCCACAAGGCGCGGTCGTTCGACGACATGGAGGAATGGGGCGACGATATCTCGTCCTATGACCTGGTTATCGCGCTGAGCCCGGCCAGCCAGCGCCGGGTGCTGGAACTGACCCGGTTTCATCATCTCGATGTCGAATACTGGCCGGTGCTGGACCCGACCGGGCTGGGCACCAAGCGCGAGGAAAAGCTGGTCGCCTACCGCCAGGCCCGCAACATGATCCGCGACCGGATGATCGCGCGGTTCGGCGAGCCGTTGCCGGACCCGGTGACGTGATGTCGGATAATTGCAAGAAAATAGCCCGGCACGCCGGTTTTAGGTCACACATTGTTCGATTCAGACGAGGTATCGCAAGATGAAGATCGCCGCCGCCTGTTACCCGATCGACTGGATCGAGGGCTTCGAGTGCTACGCCGACAAGCTGTCGCGCTGGGTGGCCGAGGCGGCGGGCGCGGGGGCCGACCTGCTGGTGTTTCCCGAATATGGCGCGATGGAACTGGCCGCGACGGCCGGGCGCGAGATGGCGGGCGATCTCGAGGCCTCGCTGCACGTCGTCAGTGATCTGCTGCCCCGGGCCTGGGACTTGCATGCCGAGCTTGCGGCGCGTCACGGGGTCCACATCCTCGCCGCCTCGGGGCCGGTGTTCGAGGGCGACCGTCCGGTCAACCGCGCCATGTTCCTGGCCCCGGGCGGCGACCGGCAGGCCCATGACAAGCAGATCATGACGCGGTGGGAACGCGATCCGATGAACGCGGTGCCCGGTGCGGCCCCGGTGGTGATTGAGACCGCGCTGGGCCGCATCGGGGTTCTGATCTGCTATGACGCGGAGTTTCCCCTGCTGGCCCGCTCCCTGGTCGAGGCGGGGGCCGAGATCCTGCTGGTGCCCTCCGCGACCGAGGCCGAAGAGGGCTTCCACCGGGTCAGGATCGGCGCGATGGCGCGCGCGCTGGAAGGGCAATGCGTCACCGTCCACGCCCCCACCCAGGGGGCCGCGCCGTGGTCGCCGCTGGTCGACGAGAACAGCGGCGCCGCGGGCATCTATGGCCCGCCCGACCGGGGCTTTCCACCCTCGGGCATCCTGGCCCAGGGCGCGATGAACGCCCCCGGCTGGACCTATGCCGAAGTCTCGCTGGATGCCATCGCCCGGGTCCGGCGCAACGGCAACGTGCTGACGATGACCCATTGGACGGAACAGCCCGCGCGCCCGAAATCGGCCAGATGCGTGCAAATGCGCTGAATTCAGCTTGAAAACCCCGGGGTTTCGGACCATTTAGGAGGCGCCCGCAGGTTGGCGGGTGATAAGTTACGGAGTGACCATGGCCAAGGAAGAAATGCTCGAATTTCCCGGTGTCGTGAAGGAGCTCCTGCCTAACGCGACATTTCGGGTCGAGCTGGAAAACGGCCATGAGATCATCGCACATACGGCGGGAAAACTTCGCAAGAACCGCATCCGCGTGCTCGCGGGAGACCGGGTGCAGGTGGAAATGACCCCCTATGATCTGACCAAGGGCAGGATCAATTACCGCTTCCGCTAGGCCCCGGCTGATACTGGGCTCGGGGTCTCCACGCCGGGCCGAACTGCTGGCGAGCCTCGGGATCACCGCCGACGCGGTGCGCCCGCCCGATATCGACGAAACCCCTATCCCGGGCGAGCTTCCGCTGGCCTACTGCCGCCGCATCGCCGCCGCCAAGGCCGCCGCGATGCAGGTGGCGGCGGATGAGGTGGTGCTGTGTGCCGATACCACGGTGGCGCTGGGCCGGCGCATCCTGGGCAAGCCCGCCGATGCCGGCGAGGCGGCGGCGTTCCTTTACAAGCTCTCGGGCCGGCGGCACAAGGTCATCACCTCGGTGGTGGTGCGCAACCATGCCCGGACCTGGCAGCGCGACGTGGTGACGGATGTGAAGATGAAACGGCTGTCGGATCAGGAAGTGAACGCCTATCTCGCCAGCGGCGACTGGCAGGGCAAGGCCGGCGGCTATGCCATCCAGGGGCCGGCAGGCGCGTTCATCCCGTGGATACAGGGCAGCCATTCGGCGGTGATGGGCCTGCCGGTGGCGGAGGCCGCCGCGCTGTTGGCTGCGGCGGGCTATCCGGTGTTCGAGGGTTGGGCATGAAGGGCACGGTGATCGTGCTGGACGAGATTGCCGGGCGCAAGGCCGCGGCACGCATCGTCGATGGCCAGTTGGACGATCTGCTGATCGCGCCCAAGGATGCGGATCGGATGGTGCCGGGCGCGATCTGCCGCGCGGTCTGCGACCGGCTCGTCAAGGGGCAGGGCGGCATGTTCGTCAAGCTGCCCGGAGGCGGCAGCGGGTTCCTGCGCGGGGCCAGGGGGCTGAGACCGGGGCAGGCGATGCTGGTGCAGGTGACGGGCTGGGCCGAGGACGGCAAGGCCACGCCGGTGACCGACCGGGTGCTGTTCAAGAGCCGCTATGCCATCGTCACGCCGGGTGCGCCGGGGATCAACATCTCGCGCAAGATCCGCGACGAGGAGGTCCGCGTCGGCCTGATGGAAATCGCGCATGAGGCGATGGCGGGGGTCGAGGGCGCCGGGCTGATCCTGCGCTCGGTCGCCGCCGGGGCCGATGACTACGCGGTTGCCGACGACATCGCGGCGATGCGCGACCTTGCCACGGCGGTGCTGGCCGATGCCGCGGGCGAGCCGGAACTGATGGTCGAGGGGCCGGACCCGCACGAACTGGCCTGGCGCGACTGGGACACGCCCGAGGCGCTGGCCGAGGCGCCGGGGAGTTTCGCGGCGCATGGCGTGGATGAGATGATTACAACATTGCAGCGGGCTGAACTGCCGCTTTCAGGCGGTTCATTTGCCTTTATCGAACCTACGCGGGCACTGGTGGCGGTGGACGTGAACACCGGCGCGGACACGTCGCCGGCGGCCGGGCTGAAGGCCAACCTGGCGCTGGCCCGGGTTCTGCCGCGCCAGTTGCGGTGCCGGGGGCTGGGCGGGCAAGTCACGCTCGACCTGGCACCGATGCCCAAGAAGGACCGCCGCACCTTCGAGCAGAGCCTGCGCGCCGCGTTCCGCGCCGACCCGGTGGACACCGTGCTTGCCGGCTGGACGCCGCTTGGGCATTTTGAGCTGCAACGCAAACGCGAACGCCTGCCGCTGGAGCTGTGATGACCTGCCCGATCTGCGCCAAACCGAGCCACCCCGACTATCGCCCGTTCTGTTCGCGCCGCTGTGCCAACGTGGACCTCGGGCGCTGGCTGGACGAACGCTACCGGGTGCCGGCGGAGCCGGTGGCGGACGATACCGAGGACGACCCCGACGACACGCCGCGCGCGCTGCATTGAGGCGCGATCCGGCGGGATTATCAGGATTTCCGGGATAATCCTTCAATCTATTCAGGCAGGGAAACAAGTTGGAATGCGGCCCGTCTGGGGATTGAATGGACCCGACCCCGGATCGAAGGATTGCCGCATGACCGACAGGACCTATTACGCGCCCAAGGGCGGGCTTGCGCCCCAGACCCAGCTTCTGACCGACCGGGCGATGTTCACCGAGGCCTATGCGGTCATTCCCAAGGGCACGTTCAGCGACATCGTGACCAGCCTGCTGCCGTTCTGGGACGACGCCCGCTTCTGGATTCTGGCGCGGCCCTTGTCGGGCTTTGCCGAGACCTTTTCGCAATATATCGCCGAGGTGCAGCCCGGCGGCGGCAGCGACCGGCCCGAGACCGAAGCCGGTGTCGAGGCGGTGCTGTTCGTGGTCGAAGGCACGATGAGCCTGACGGTCGACGGCGCGGTGCACGAGATGGCGGCGGGCGGCTTTGCCTATCTGCCGCCCAGCGCGGAGTGGTCCCTGCGCAACAATTCCGGCGCGCCGGTGCGGTTTCACTGGATTCGCAAGGCCTATCAGTATGTTGAAGGGTTGGACGAGCCGGAGGTGCTGATCAGCAGCGACCATGACGTTGCCCCCACGCCGATGCCCGACACGAACGGCGCATGGGCGACGACGCGGTTTGTCGACCCCGCCGATCTGCGCCACGACATGCACGTCACCATCGTCACCTTCGAGCCGGGCGGGGTGATCCCGTTCGCCGAGACGCATGTGATGGAACACGGGCTTTACGTGCTCGAGGGCAAGGCGGTGTATCGGCTGAACCAGGATTGGGTCGAGGTCGAGGCCGGCGACTACATGTGGCTGCGCGCCTTCTGCCCGCAGGCCTGCTATGCCGGCGGGCCGGGCAAGTTCCGCTACCTGCTCTACAAGGATGTCAACCGGCACATGCCGATGGGCCGGGCCGGTGCGCTGGCGGGCCGGGCACATGCCGGGCTGAAATCTGCGGCGGAATAGTCACGACCGCAACCTCGCGCCAAGGCCGCGTGACACGGTGGCGGCGGCGTCCACGACAAGACCCGCGATCGCCTCGATACGGTCGTCGGGCATCCGGCCGGTCGGCCCGGACACCGAGATGCCCGCCACCGCCTCGCCGTGGGCGAAGCCCGGCACGCGATAGCCGAGGCCACGCTGGCCGAGGCCGATATCGCCGAGGTGGGTTCGGTCACCAACGGCGCTCATCCGGGCCGCACTTCGGCGGATGAGGTCACGCTGTTCGACGGCACCTGCGTCGGCTTGCAGGATCTGGCGGTGGCCGATGCCGTGGTGGCGTGCGCTGTCGAGCCGGTGATCAGCCCGGTCCTTCGTGGCCGGGTTCTGCTTTGCCCGTGCCGGTGTAGCGGCTAGGGTCATCCCATGGCGCCACCGGACACTCCCAGGCTGTTGTCCAGCGGAAACCCGCAGATCCCCAAGGGCAAGGGGGATGGCCCGGTTCAGGCCTACATCAGCGCCATGCCCGGGTGGAAAAGCGACGTCGGGCGGCGGCTGGATGCGATTGTCGTCGAGGTGTGTCCCGAAGTTCGCAAGGCCGTCAAATGGAACACGCCGCTGTATGGCAAGGACGATGGCTGGTTCTTTGCGATGTATTGCTTCAGGGACCACATCCAACTCACCTTCATGCGCGGCACCGCGCTGACGCCGATGCCGCCGAAAGCCTCGAAGGTCGAGGGAACGCGCTATTTCGAGATCCGCGAGGGCGACGGGCTGGACGAGGCGCTGATCGCGGGTTGGATCAGGCAGGCCAGCGCGCTGCCGGGGGTCAGCTTCTAGGCACGCGGCCTGCGCGTGTCTCAGTCGGGCAAGGCATCGTCGAGCCAGGCAACGGCCTGACGGGCCGCGCGCAGGGCGGCGTCGGCGCTGTCGAACGCCTGTGTGCCATGATGGCCGATGCTGAACCAGCCGCGCCCGTCCTCGGGATCGCGCCGGTATTCGTCGAACCCGAAGCTTCCGTCCGGGCGCGCGAAGATGTCGACGCAAACGGTCTCGCCATCGAGGTTGATGGAGCGGAGGATCGTGTTGGCCTCGGCCATGGCGGTTGCGAATCCGACGTGGTTGTGCGGCGCTGATAGCATCTTTCAGCCGCCGGATCACCTTGCCGCCTCGGCGGAACGTGCCAGAAGGAACGCCGCGTCGAGGGACGCGGCGTTCTGGGGTGCGCGGGGCCCGACCCGGCAACGCGCGCCGGGGTCGGGATTGCTCAGACGCGGTCGCTTCGGGGCAGCGAGCCCTTGCCTTGCCCGGCCAGACCGCCCGAGACCTCGTCCGTCGCCTCATCCGCCAGTTCCTCGGGCAGGATCAGGTTCAGGACGATGGCGATGAACGCCGCCGGCAGAAGCCCCGAGGTCATCAGGATGCGCGGTGTGTCCGAGAGGTATTGCAGCGCGCCCGGCTCCAGTTGCAGGCCGAGGCCGATCGACAGCGAGATGGCGAAGATCACCATGTTGCGGCGGTTCCAGGCCACGTCCGACAGCATCGAGATGCCCGAAGCGACGACCATGCCGAACATCACGATCACGCCGCCGCCCAGCACTTCGATGGGCACGGTGCGGATGACGCCACCGACCTTGGGGATGAACCCGCAGATGATCAGGAAGATCGCGCCGATGGTCACGACATGGCGGCTCATCACGCCGGTCATGGCGATGAGGCCCACGTTCTGCGAGAACGAGGTATTGGGGAAACCGCCGAAGAACCCGGCAATCGCGGTGCCCAGACCGTCGGCATAGGTCGCGCCCTGGATTTCCTTGTCGGTCGCTTCGCGGTCCGCACCGCCCTTGGTGATGCCCGACACGTCGCCCACGGTTTCCACCGCCGAGACAAAGGCCATGAGGCAGAAGCCGATGATCGCGGCGGCCGAGAACTCGAAGCCATACTTAAACGGCTGCGGCAACGCGAAGGTGGCGGCGTTGGACCACGACCCGGCGATCTGCTCGACCGACAGCATGCCGATCATGATCGAATAGACATAGCCGACCACCAGCCCGATCAGCACCGCCGAGACCGACAACATGCCGCGGGCGAAGAACTTGAGCCCGAGGGTGACGATCACCACCAGCGCCGCGGCCGACCAGTTCAGCAGCGAGCCGTATTCCGGCGTGCCGATGGCCGGAACGCCGCCGGCGGCATACTGGATGCCGGTCTTGACCAGCGCCAGCCCGATCATCGTGACCACGAGGCCGGTGACCAGCGGCGGCAGGGCAAAGCGGATCTTGCCGATGAAGGTGCCGAGAAGGGCGTGGAAAATCCCGCCGATGATGACGCCGCCAAAAAGCGCGGCGAGTGCGTCGACGCCTTTGCCCGCGACCAGCGGGATCATGATAGGCAGGAACGCGAAAGACGTGCCCTGCACGATCGGCAGCCGCGCCCCGATCGGGCCGATGGTGATGGTCTGAAGCAGCGTCGCGACACCCGCGAACAGCATCGACATCTGGATCAGATAAAGAAGCTCGGGGAAGTCGGGGGAATTGGACCCGAAGCCGAAGCCCGCGGCCCCCGCGACGATGATCGCCGGGGTCACGTTCGACACGAACATGGCCAATACGTGCTGGATGCCCAGCGGAACCGCCTTCCAGAGGGGCGGTGTAAAGTCCGGATCGCGCAGTTGTTCCGGCGTTCCGAGTGAGTGATCAGCCATCGTGTTTCTCCCTGATTGACTGTTGTTTCCAGCCCGCTTCTTGCGGCGGGTTGCCTAGGGTTCCGTCACGACGAAGGGTTCGTCGAACCAGAATTCCTCCAGATTTGCGCCGTCCCCGATGCGGTCGACGACGGCGTAAAGCCCGGGCGCGCCGATCGGCGTCAGCACCCCGTGCCAGGTGTTGCGATGCAGGTTGATCGACTGCCCCGGCGCACTGAGAAAGGCGCGCAGGTTGACCGGCGTGCCGTTGGCGTCCTCGGCCACCACCACCAGCATCGGCACGTTGTTGACCGGGATGAAGGCCTGGCTGCCCTCGGGGTGACGCTCGACCATCTCGACGGGGCAGGGGAAGTGACGCGCCTTGGCGTCGAACAGGCTGATCCCGGCGCGGCCATCGGCGAAGTCGAGGCGGGCAAGGTCGTGGTGACGCCCGCAAAGCCCCTGGTTGATCATCTTGTCGGGCGCGCCCGACAGTTCGATCACCTCGCCGTAGGGCGCGAAGGCCGCGGCGGTCAGCGGCGCGGCGGTGAGCGTGCGGCTCACGGCAACAAGTCCATCAGGCGAAACTCGGCGATGCGTTCGACCTGGCGGCAGGCCTCGGCAAACTCGGTGTCGCGGGAATTGTCGATGCGGCGCTTGAAGGCGGCCATGATCGAGGCCTTGTCGTGGTCGCGCACCGCGATGATGAAGGGAAAACCGTGCTTGGCGACATAGGCGTCATTGAGCGCGGTGAAGGTTTCGCGTTCCGCGTCGGTCAGGTAGTCCAGCCCGGCGGCGGCCTGTTCCGACATGCTTTCGGCGGTCAGTTGTCCGGCCTGGGCCAGTTTCCCGGCCAGATCGGGGTGGGCGGTCAGCACGCCCAGACGCTCGGCCTCGGAGGCGGTGCGGAACACCCGGCAGAGCGCGTTGTGAACCCCGGCGGCGCAATCGTGGGCCGGGCCAAGCTCCAGCCCGTGCGCACGTTCCGCGATCCAGGGCGAATGCTCGAAGATGCCGCCGTAGAGCGTGACGAAACGGGCCTTGTCCATCTGGCTGGGCCGCTCGATGCGCCGGTGCGGGTGGTGTTTGGCCCAATGCTCGGCGATCTCGATGCGGCGCGGCGTCCAGACCCCGTCGAAGCCCCGGATATGGTCGATGAACCGCATGAGCCCGGCGATCTTGCCCGGACGCCCGACCAGGCGGCAATGCAGCCCGACCGACATCATCTTGGGCGCGCCCGCCTCGCCCTCGGAATAGAGCACGTCGAAGGCGTCCTTGAGATACTGGAAGAAATGCTCGCCGGTGATCCAGCCGGGCGAGGTGGCAAAGCGCATGTCGTTGGATTCCAGCGTATAGGGGATGACCAACTGGTCGCGTTCGCCGAACTCGACCCAGTGCGGCAGGTCGTCGTCGTAGACATCCGACACATAGTCGAACTGGCCGGTTTCGGCGGCCAGGCGCGCGGTGTTGTCGCTGCACCGCCCGGTATACCAGCCGCGCGGCGGCGCGCCGACAACCTCGGTGTGCAGCCGGATCGCCTCGGCGATGGCGGCGCGCTCCTCGGCCTCGGGCATGTCCTTGTGCTCGACCCACTTGAGGCCGTGGCTGGCGATCTCCCAACCGGCCGCCTTCATCGCGCGCACCTGCTCGGGCGAGCGTGCCAGCGCGGTGGCGACGCCGTAGACGGTGACAGGGATACCGGCCCCGGTGAACAGCCGGTGCAGCCGCCAGAACCCGGCGCGCGCGCCGTATTCATAGATCGATTCCATGTTCCAGTGACGCTGGCCCGGCCATTGCGCGGCCCCCGGAATGTCGGACAGAAAGGCCTCGGACGCCGCGTCGCCATGCAACACGCAGTTCTCGCCGCCCTCCTCGTAATTCAGCACGAACTGAACCGCGACCTTGGCGTCGTTGGGCCAGCGGGGGTTGGGCGGCGTCTCTCCGTAACCGCGCATGTCGCGAGGATAGCGTGTCAAAACTGATCTCCTGCTTTGGGTGGTTGTATCGCAATAAAATTACCGGCACTTTCAGTTTTTCCCTAAAGGATTTGTTTGGCCGTTCCCCCTCTACTTTCCCGGGCCGGTTTCGCAGTATCCTGCCATCACCGCACAGCGCCGCGAGGGAGACAGCCGCATGACCGGATACCTGACCACCCATGTTCTGGACACCGCCCGGGGCTGCCCCGCCGAGGGGCTGGCGATCGAGCTTTACCGGATCGAGGGCGACACCCGCACCCTGCTGCGCCGCCTGGTCACCAATGATGACGGGCGCACCGATGAGCAGATCCTGCCCGCGTCCAAGTTCGCCACGGGCACCTATGAGCTGGTGTTTCACGCCGGCGACTACCTGACTGCCTCGGGGGTCGCGCCGGAAAGCCCGCGTTTTCTCGACATCGTGCCGCTGCGTTTCGGCATGTCGGAAGAGGCGCATTACCATGTGCCGCTCTTGTTGTCGCCGTTCGGCTATTCCACCTATCGCGGCAGCTGATCGGGCATCTCGCGCTTGATCACGTCGATCATGAAATCGATGAACAGACGCGCCTTGGGGTCCTGGCGGCGGCGGTGGACGTAAAGGCAGGCCAACTGGATCGGCACCGGCGGTTCGTCCTCGAGCACCGGCACCAGCCGCCCGGATGCAAGATGCTCGGAAATCTCGAACACCGGTTTCAGCACGATGCCACGCCCCTCGAGCGCCCAGGCGGTCAGAACCTCGCCATGGTCGCATTCGAACGGGCCGCTGACCGTCACCCGCTTGGTGGTGCCGCCCGATTGCAGCGGCCACTGGAACTCGGGCGCGCCAGGATAGCGCAGGTTCAGGCAGTCGTGCTTGTCGGTGCGCAACTCGTCCGAACCGGCAGGCAGGCCGCGCCGCGCGATGTAGTCGGGCGAGGCGCAGAGCACCCGGGGGCAATCGGTGATCTTGCGGATCTTGAGGTTGGAATCCTCGGGCACGCCCAGGAAAAACCCCGCATCCAGCCCTTCGGCGGCCAGGTCCAGCTTGCGATCCGACAGCCGCACCCGGACGTTGATCAAGGGATAGGCATCGCAAAACTCCGGCACCGCCGGGGCGATGATGCGCTGGCCCAGCCCGAGCGGTGCGGCCACGTAGAGCGTGCCGCGCGGCGACTGGGTGACGCTGCTGACCTCGGCCTCGGCCTCGGTGATCGCCTCGAGGATCGTGACCGCGCCGCGATAGAACAGGTTGCCCTGCTCGGTCGGGTTGAGTTGCCGGGTGGTGCGCTGGAACAGCCGCGCGTTCAGGTGTTCCTCCAGCTGCGAGATCCGCGACGAGGCCACCGCCGCCGAGATCCGCAGATCGCGCGCCGCGGCGGACATGTTGCCAAGCTCATACACCCGCACGAAGGTCAGGATATTGTCGAGATAGGCCATCGCGCATTCTTCCGCTTTTTTTGAAGCAGCTAGGTCTTTTTCTCCATACACCGGATTATCGGCCTGTAATAGCCTGCCGCCAAGGACGAATAGGGAGAGACAGATGTTCGACGTTGCCCTCATGTGGGACTGGGTGGCCTTCGCCACCCGCTGGTTGCACGTCATCACCGCCATGGCCTGGATCGGGTCGTCGTTCTATTTCATCGCGCTGGACCTGGGTCTGCGCAAGGTGCCGCACCTTCCGGCCGGCGCGCATGGCGAGGAATGGCAGGTTCACGGCGGCGGGTTCTACCACATCCAAAAATACCTGGTGGCCCCCGACAACATGCCCGACCACCTGATCTGGTTCAAATGGGAGAGCTACACGACCTGGCTGTCGGGCGCGGCGCTTCTGATCCTGGTCTACTGGATGGGTGGCGAGCTTTACCTGATCGACGCGAACAAGGCCGACATCCCGCTGTGGCTGGGGATCGTGATTTCGGCCCTGTCGCTCACCATCGGCTGGCTGGTCTACGACCGGCTGTGCAAATCGGGGCTGGGCGAAAAGCCGACCGTGCTGATGCTGCTCTTGTTCATCCTGCTGGTGGCGATGGGCTGGGGCTACAACGAGGTCTTCACCGGCCGCGCCACGCTTTTGCATCTCGGCGCCTTCACCGCCACGATCATGACCGCCAACGTCTTTTTCATCATCATGCCCAACCAGCGCATCGTTGTGAAGGACCTGCAGGAGGGTCGCACGCCGGACGCCAAATACGGCAAGATCGCCAAGCTGCGCTCGACCCACAACAACTACCTGACGCTGCCGGTGGTGTTCCTGATGCTGTCCAACCACTATCCGCTGGCGTTCGCCACTGAATACAACTGGCTGATCGCGGCGCTGGTGTTCCTGATGGGCGTGACCATCCGGCATTTCTTCAACACCATGCACGCCGGCGGCGGCATGAAATGGTGGACCTGGGCGGCGACCGCGATCCTGTTTCTCGGCGTGATGTGGCTGTCGACCGCGCCCCTGATGCAGGACAGCTACGAGGACTCCGAGGTCCGCGAACTGACCGCGAAGGAACAGCGCTTCGCCAGCGCCGAAAGCTTCGAGGACGTGATGAGCGTGGTGCCGGGGCGTTGTTCCATGTGCCATGCGCGCGAGCCTTACTATGACGGCATCCACCGTGCGCCCAAGGGCATCCTGCTGGAAACCGAAGCCGACGTCGCCCGCGCCGCCCAGCTGATCTACCTGCATGCGGGCGTATCCGACGCGATGCCACCGGCCAACGTGACCTTCATGGAGCCCGAAGAGCGCCGCCTGATCGCCGCCTGGTATCGCGAGGCGTCATAGGGCAGGGGCCGGGCCATTGCCGAGAACAACGCGCTGAAATCATTCCCGCGCGCGTTTTTCGTTTCGTGATCGGGGTGAGGCAGGCGAGGCCGCCGGACGGGCATCCTCGGGCCGGCACCACCCCCGAAACCGCCCGCGACCAGAGGGTTTTCACCCCCCGGCCCACCGCGCCGAACCGACCCAGACCCCCTCCCGATTTCCCCGATTTTCCCTCTGGACACCACCGCCCGCCACGACTAGAAAGCCGCGACCCGAACGGCCCGCCCGTTCACCCGTGCCCGGGTAGCTCAGGGGTAGAGCAGTGGATTGAAAATCCTCGTGTCGGTGGTTCGATTCCGCCCCCGGGCACCATCATACTCCTTCAAGACTCAAGATAAGCCCAATAAAACAAGGGCTGACCGCAAGTCACCGACCTCCCACCGATCGGAATTGCTACAGAATTTGCTACAGGAAACGCTACGGCGAACGAGCTTTCCTCGGCAAAGAGAATGGCGCTCACTTGGCCCAGCCCTTTGCATTTCGTGGTGCGCGTGAGCGCCAAGGGCTCGGAACGCAATGTCCGCTTCGAGCCCTTACTGACCGCCGCGCCAGAGCTGTCGTTCGCAAGTGCAGCAACGGACGCCTTTCAAAGACGGCCCTCTCCTGTCGTGCGTCGAGGCGTCTCGCGCCGCAGTGGCGCTTCCCCAGAGCGGCCGTTTGCGCTTGAGAACAGCGCTGTGTCCCCAGCCGACATCTGACTCGCGGCAGACCATTGAGGCGAAGCATCTCCAAAGTGGAGGGTCCTCCCAGCTTGCAGCATGGACGCGGCCTTGCCGGTCGGAAATACGGGCCGAACCGGGCTTGTGCCACGGCTTTTCTATGCCCGTTAGAACCCTATGACCTGACATCTGGGCGGCCCGGTGGTATGTAGCAGCGATGCGCTTCATTTCTAATGGTCCCGCAATACCCGGCCCCCTCCTCGCCGCCGCGGATGCGGGCGATGTCGTTTTCGTCTGCGGTGCGGGCGTATCGCTTGCTCGTGCGGGGCTGCCGACATTCCAGGGCCTGCTCGACGACGTGGTGAGACATCTCCGGCCGGCCCCCGACGGCCTCGCAGCACATGCACTGGCCACGGAGGCGCAGCTACGCTCGGCGGACCCGCCGATTGAACTGCCGCCGGGCTTTTCCGGCATCGCCACGCCCGACAGGGTCTTCGGATTACTGGAACAGGAGTTCGGTAGAGAGGCCGTTGAGCGGACGGTCGCCAACATTTTGAAATCCAAGGAACACTCAGATCTCTCGGCTCACCGGACAGTTTTACGCCTTGCTTGCGGGTCATATAAGTTGCCCCGACTGGTGACGACCAATTTTGACCGGCTTTTTGAGGTGACCGACCCGAACCTTCCTGTCCATCTCCCGCCCAAGCTCGACCCAGAGACTCGCGGAATTATCAAGTTGCATGGCTCGGTTGATGCAATGAGCGAAGGTCCGGACGGCGACGGCTTCGTGCTGTCTGGTGCCGCGTTCGGCGGAGCTTACGTGGCGGACGGCTGGGCTGCACGGACAATGCGCGCGTTGCTCGAACGCCATACCGTCGTGTTCTTGGGCTACGCGGCGGACGACCCGCCAATGCAGTATCTCCTCGAAGGACTGAAGCGGATCGGCGCGCCGACCGCGCGAGCCTACGCTTTTCAGCCCGGAGTGGACGCCGCACGCCGCTGGGCTGCCCGGGGTGTGACGGCCATAACCGATGCTGCAGACACGGCGGATCGACACCCGATGGCGGAGCTGTTGGCACTCCTGGAGGACTGTTCCGACGGCGTCTTGGTGGAAGCAGGGTGGGCCATCGGCCATTGGATCGAGAGGAGTTCCGGGGACCGCGACGTCGTTCCCGCCCTCGATGCCTTGCTCGACCGGCTCGTCGAAATCCTCCCGATGATGGAAAGGTCAGATGCCACAGACGTGGAGGAGGACCCAGATTACGTCTTCCGCGCGATCAACGCGCCCGCAGGGCACGTCGCCGAGACTATGATGGCAGACCCACGCCTGCCCGATGCCGATCAGCGCACCGGCCTCCCCGACACATGGAGGGCGCGGGCGGAGGCCTTAGTCAATCTGCCTCCGCCCCACGGCGACCACGCTTTAACAATATTCTCTGGCCAAGCGCCATATCTGCACGCCCACGACTCGAACTGGGTCGAAACTCATCTCTTCCCACATCTTGAGGGCCCACGCCGCGCTGTTTTGCTCGCGGGGCTCAGTCGTTGGCACAGAGCACTGCCAATAGACTTCTTCGCATATGTTCGCCCATCGCTGATCGCCGCTGCTGTTGAAGGTAACGATCGGCGGCGGTCGTTGGTGGATTGGGTCGCGGCGCAGCTCCTGTTTGCATGGTTGCGGGGAGACGACAGCCTGTCTGACGATGCTTTCGATGATGTCCTGCGGCAGGCAGGCGGCCATGCAAAGCGCCAGGTAGCCCGCTATCCCCCGGACCCCGCCGGATCGGGCCAGGCCGAACCTCCCCGCCACCCGCGCGCCAGGATCGAAACCCCAGGCCGGAAACCGCAAGGCCCGCCGGGCAACTTTCGGCACCTGGGGAGGATAGGGAGCTTGGGGAGGGGGTTTTGACGACGACAACCACAACCCAAAAACCCACCTTGTCGAAACTCGAAACCGGCCAGCCGTCCGATCTCGCGCTCGACAGGCCACGGGATTTGCATCGCGCCATCGGCCTTGTCGGCAACCAAGCGGACGCGGCGCGCGGTCACATCGCAGCCTTCTGTGACCTTTGGCCGGAGGCTTCGCTTCAGGACATTTCGCTTCAAGAGGCAAACAAATTGAGCTGGTGGCTAGCGGGCGTGCGCACGGTGGTGGATTGGATCGGGTCGAACACGGTGGCCGGAGTGGATTCGGCGTGAGATGCGGCTACGCCCGGTTGGGCGGGGCCGGGAGTGTAAACGGCGGCGTAAAAACCGACCACGTGGCGGCGCAAAACCACGCCAGTTGCGGGCGCGGAGCGCCATGCAGAGTGCGGCCATCATCGTCGCCACCGGCGAGGCGACTTGCCTCCAAGCGCAAACGCCTACTTCCGGCTCCCCGCCGGGATCGCGAGCACGTCGATCGTGGAAGACCTCAGGACGTGTTCCGTCACGCTGCCAATCAGCAGTTTCGCGAGACCGGTCTTGCCATGGGTCGATAGCACGATCAGGTCCGCGCGCTCCGTAACCGCCGATTTCAGGATCTCGTGATGCGCCGCCGTTGTCCGGTGACGCACCATCGGCATGACGTTTCCGAGCTTTGCCGCCGAGAGAAACTCGGTCAGTTCGCGGGATGCGTTCTTTTGTGCAGCCGCCAGGTAATGCTCCCGGTCGTCCTTGGACATCGTGTGCGACATCGCAAGCCGCAGCGCCGGCGCTTCGAAGACGAACAGCATCGAATTGCGCGCCTCGCTGCCGATCTCGAGCGGCAGGATGCTTTGCAGCGCGTCGCGAGAGCCTTCCGACAGGTCAGTCGTCTGCATCACGTGGCGGTAGTTTCCCCTGGGCGGCGCGTTGACCATGAGAACGGGGCAGTCGACCAGCCGGATCGTGCGCTCGGCGGTGGTGCCGATGAACACATCCTTCAGCATGCGCCGGCGATGCGGGCCGATCACCAGCAGGTCAGGGCCGATCTCTTCGACGCCCTGGATGATCCCGGCAAACGGCGAGGCCAGAATTACCCGTGTTTCGCAGGTCACGCCGTCGTCGTTCGCAAGCGTTTCAGCGCTCTGGCGCAGCAGCAAGGCGGACTCGTCGCGCTCGACATCGACGATGCGGCGTGGCTGGTCGTCGTCGACCACATGGACCAGCGTGATCGTCGCGTTGAACTGCCGGGCAAGCAGCTTTGCGCGCATCAGGGCCCTGTCCGAACGCTCGGAGAAGTCCGTGGCAACCATGATTTTCTTCATTGGATCATACCCCTCCAGGGCGCGGCCGAGCGGTCCGACAAGATGGCGTTGCAACCCGCCGGGCGCTGTCCACCATCGTCGGGCTGCACCCGCCACGCTATTTCACGGAGCACCCGATGAAAAGGCGCCCGGTATCGCGCGCCCGCGAACTCGCGCCGCAGCGCCGGGTGAACGCCCTATGGCGCATCCTGCATGTCCGGCAGGAACGCCTCCGGCGCGATCCCGCGTTTCTCGGCGCTGTCGCGCACAGCCGTCTGCAACGCCTCGCTGCGCGACAGCAAGCGGCGAAAGCGGTCCTCGTCGAGAACCAGAAGAAGCGACGGGGCGATGGCGCGCACTTCCGTCCGAAGCCTGTTTCGCATCAGGATCGCCATCTGCCCGAACATCTCGCCGCGGCCCAGCCGCCAGGATTGGCCCGCGCTTGTCAGTTCGACGGCACCCGAGGCGATGAAGAACACGCGTTTGATGGTGCTGTCCTTGCGGATGATGACATCGCCCGCATTCACGTAGCGCGCCTTGAACGCGCGACCCAGCCGCTTCAACGCGGCGCCGTCAAGATCCGCGAACAGCGGATATCGCCGCAATAGCTCGGTCCGCTGGAGCGCGATGTCGAGGCGCGGGCGGCTCTCCGCGGCAGCGCGCCGGGCCGTCACGTCCTGCATCAGCGTTGTGTAGACCTCCGAGCCGATCACGCCGTCTTCGCGCATGGCAGTGTATTCGCGTTCTTCCAGGCGCAGGGCGGTGCGCCGGATGAACCGGCGCTGCAGTTCTTCGGCATACCCCGGGTATTGCAGCCGCAATCCTTCCAGCGCGGTTTCCACGACCTCGATGCGCCGGGCCAGCATCTCGTGCAGAAGGTCGGCCAGACGGCGGCCATGAATGCGGCGGATGCGGCCATCTATGAAGGCCCCCAGATCCTTCATGATCAGTCGCTGGGACAAAAGCTCCTCGAACCGGTCGGCGGTCATCCGCACCAGCGGGGCGGAAATGCCCAGGCTGCTGTGCAGCATCACGGCGGCACGAAAGCCGTAGCCATAGGCGACCGACTGGCGGGCCGCGCGTTGATAACCGCTGCGCCCGCCGGTCCGGGCCGCCTCTATCAGCCGGTCGGCGCGGGATAGCGCCTGTTCGGCCATGCGGGCCGAGATCGTGCGTTCGCGGACCCGCTCGAGGATCGTGTCGCGCTCGAACCCGGCCAGCGAGATCAGGCCAAGCGTGATCCGGTCACGATCAAGAATATCGGCGCTGTCCTCGGCCGATTTCACCGCAACATCCAGCCGCTCTCCGAACCGAATTGCCTCGGACCGCACGATGTCATGGGTCAGGTCATAGTTCTCAGCGGTGCGCGCCACGTCCTCGCGCACCGTCTGCAACGCCACCGCCACGACCTGCCGCGACAGTGCTTCGTCGATTGGTGACAACCGGTCCAGGCCCAGCCAGGCGATCACCGACCTGAGCGTCATGCCCTGCACGATCAGAGTGAACAGCGTGAATCCCGTGGCCAGGATGCCGACGACGCGTTTCGTCTCGAGCGGGACGCGGACGCTTTCGGTAACGGCAAGTGCCAGCGCCAGCGTGACTGCGCCGCGCAGGCCGCCCCACAGGATCGCGACCCGATAACGCCGATCGACAACCGGCGAGAGGCGCATGAGTGTGAGCAGCGGAAACAGCCCGTATAGGATCAACAGCCGCGCCACGATGGCGGCCAGGATCACGACGCCGATCAGGACGATATCGCCTATTCTGACTTCTTCCAGGATGCGGGGGATCAGAAGTGCGGCCAGGATAAAGATCAGTGCCCCCGCCCAATGCGCCAGCAGATCCCAGACCTCGCGCAGGTTGACCCAGACCTGTGGCGGCAGCCGCCCCGGACCCGTCAGGTTCAGGGTAAGGCCCGCAACCACGACCGCGATGACACCAGAGGCCCCGACGCTCTGTTCGGCGATGATATAGGCCAGATAGGGCAGTGCGACCGAGATCGAGATCTGGGCAAGCTCGTAGCGGGCAAAGGCGGCCATCACCCAGACGGCACTTCGCGTCGCCAGCCAGCCGATGAGCGCGCCGCCGATGATCAACAACGGGAACTGGGCCAGTGCATCGCTCAACGTGGGGTTCGGCGCGCCGAGCATGACGAATCCCATGAAGAGCCCGAACAGCGCGATGGCGGCGGCGTCGTTCAACAGGCTCTCACCCTCGATGATCCGCGCAAGCCGGCGCGGGGCCGAGATCGACCGGAAGATCGAGACCACCGCCGATGGGTCGGTGGTGGAGACGATGGCGCCGATCAACAGGCAGGCCGCCAGTGGCAGTGAGCTTGCCCAGGACAGCGCATAGCCGACCGACAATGTGGCCACCACAACCGCCACGACTGCCAGCGTCAGGATCGGCACCCAGTCGTCGATCATGCGCCGCAGGTTCATTCCCAGCGTCGCCTGAAACAGCAGCGTCGGCAGGAATACATAGAGGAACACGTTGGACTTGATCGGCAGTCCGAGGATGGCCTCGGCCACCGGGTTGAGCGCATCGGTCAGGTCGGTGCGCAGGAAAAACAGCGCGGCAACCCCGATCAGAATGCCGACAACCGCCAGGATCACCGTGAAGGGCAGCCGCAAACGCGCCGCCAAAGGCTCCGACGCCCCTATGACGAGGAAGAGCGACGCGATGACCGTTGTGACCATGACGATGTCCATGATGTTGAAATAACACAACGTTCATCGCGCGCATCCATGAATGTCCGAATTGTCGGATTATCGTTCGCTTTGGCTAAAGGCTGAATTCACCGTGCTAAAAAACGTGCGTGTCGTGTTGTCGGATCCATGGGGGAACCACGGTTCCGGACAAGACGCTGCTGTGTCCCTTGGACAAGGTGAACCGGCAGTTCCGTGTGCCAGCGCCTGACAGGCTCTGTCCTTACCGCTATGCGAGCATCGCCTGCCGGGTGACAGGTCAGTGACTTCACCTACGTCGCTACCTGGTCGGGCTTCGTCGCCTTCGTGATCGACGCCGTTGCCCGCCGCATTGTCGGTTGGCGGGTGAACCGGACGGCCCACGCCGGCTTCGTCCTCGACGCTCTGGAACAAGCCGTTCACCAGCGGCAACCAGGCGCGGGCCTCGTGCACCACAGCGGTCGCGGATCTCAATATCTGTCGATCAAATACACCGAGCGCCTTGCCGAGGCCTGCATAGAGCCCTCGCCCGCCGGTGTCGGCGACAGCGATGACAACGCAATCGCCTCGCCTTCCCTCCAGCCGAAAACCGGATCGCTGCCATAGCTTGCGCTGTCCTGTTCGGCGCTCAACCAGTCGAGGATTGTCGCCGCCCCGGTCTGCATGTCGCTGGCATCGAAACGGAGCGCCCGCACCCAGTCCTCTGGATATGTCTGCAAGAAAGGCAGACGCGCGCGACTTTTGACGCCCTCCGCACTCAAATCTCGATCGTCTCAATTCCTTTCAAGACCGCATGCACTGCGCGGCCGGTCTCGGTCAGCCCGTAGGTCACCTTCGGCGGAATCGTGTTTTCCTGTTCGCGCCAGACCAGGCCATCCGCCTCCAACTCGCGCAGGCGCTGGGTCAGGACCTTTGGCGAGATACCTGTGATCGTGCGCCGCAGAACGCCAAAGCGGCAGGCCTGCTGTTCGCCCAGCACGTAGATCACATGGGTTTTCCACTGGCCCCAGAGCTTACGCAGCAGTCTGTCGGCGCCACAGGGCAGGCCGGCTACTGCGTCGGCAGGTTCTGCCAGGTCGGTCTTTTGGGTAGTTTCCATTCGGTAACGACTTTCGGTTGGTAACTTGCGAACTACATATGCCTCCAACCGTTGAACGCAACATCCGTTTCGGCCGTATTCACGCCGGAGCGGTGTTCCAAAGGAGAAAGCGACATGTCTCGATCCACATCCCAAGCCATCCCCGGCCTGCACCATGTCACCGCCATTTCCGGCCCGCCGCAAACCAATCTCGATTTCTGGATCGGAACGCTTGGCCAGAGGCTGGTCAAACGCACGGTGAACTTCGACGATCCGGGCACCTATCACCTTTACTACGGCGACGACGATGCGGCGCCGGGGTCGATCATGACCTTCTTTCCCTTCGTGGGCGCAGGTCCGGGTCGGGCCGGTGCGGGCATGGCTTCTGCCGTTGCCTATACCGTGTCGGACCTTGATCAGCGCATGATTGACCTCGCCGAAGCTGCCATTGATTTCGAAGGCCCGTTCGAGCGCATCGGCGAACGCGCGATTGCCTTGAAGGACCCGGATGGCCTGCGGGTTGAGATGACTGAAGGCGGCGCGCGGGATGAAGGCTTTCATTCGGTGACGCTCTGGCTTGATGAGGTCGAGCCCACTGCCAGGGTGCTGGAGGCGATGGGCTATGTGCGTGAGGCGGAAGACGCCACGGCCACGGGCGGCACGGGGGGCACGGAGACGCGCGTTCGCTATCGCTCCACTGACCCTGGGCGGGGCTCGGCGGTTGACCTGATGACCTCGGATGCCCGCTCCATCGGACGTTCGGGTGCGGGCACCATCCACCATGTGGCGTTCCGCGCACGCACCGCGGAGGAACAGCAGGAATGGCGCAAGCGTCTCTCCGAGATCGGCCTGGACGTTACACCGGTGATCGACCGGCAGTATTTCGACGCGATCTATTTCCGCACCCCCAGCGGTGTGCTGTTCGAGATCGCGACCGATCCGCCGGGATTCGCCGTGGACGAAGATGCGGCCCATCTGGGTGAGACGCTGAAACTGCCCGAGAAATTCGAAGCGCATCGCGCGCGTATCGAGCAGGTTCTGCCCGAAATCCGGGTTCCGTCATGAGCCGCTTGCCGGAGGCAATAACCCGCGGCACCGGTTCGCATGCGGGGCAACGGCTGGTCACGGCCGGGGCTCTGCTGCACCGGGCGCGGCTGGCTGTCGTGATGATCCACGGTCGTGGAGGAGCACCTGAGGACATGATCGGTCTCGCCGACCATCTCGCCCTGCCGGAACTTGCGGTCCTCGCGCCAACGGCGGCGGGCCGCTCCTGGTGGCCCGACAGCTTTCTGGCGCCGCTCAAGGCAAACGAGCCGGGTTTGAGCAGCGGGCTGAGCGTCGTCGCCGCGTTGATGGACGACCTGGCAGAGCAAGGCTTCGGCCCGGAACGGATCGCCCTTGTGGGGTTCTCGCAAGGGGCCTGTCTCGCTGTCGAGGCAGCAGCACGCCTTGCTTGTCCGTTCCGCGCCGTGGCGGCTCTTTCGGGTGGACTGATCGGAACCGGCGAAGCAGGCGGGCCGCAGCTCGCAGAGCTTTACAATCGCACGGCCAAGCGGTTCGACTACGAAGGCCGGCTCGACAATGTGCCGCTGCTGCTCGGCTGTCACGAACAGGACCCGCATATCCCGCTGGCGCGGGTGCGCGAAAGCGCAAGGGTGCTGGGAGGCATGGGCGCGCAGGTCGACACCATCGTCATTCCCGGCGCCGGTCATGGCATTGTCGCCGACGAGGCGGCCTGGCTGCGCAGGCATTTGAACGACAAGCGAGACACCAATGAGCACTGAGTTCGAGATTACCCGTGAAGAAACCGACAGCAAGGGCCGCTACCTGACCGTGGTGGACGGCCATGAGGCCGAGATGACCTATTCCCGAGCCGGCGCCAGCACCATCATCATCGATCATACCGGCGTGCCGGATGCGCTGCGCGGACGCGGTGTCGGCCAGGCCCTGTTGCGCCGCGGTGTCGAGGACGCCCGCGCCGAAGGCCGCAAGATCGTGCCGCTATGCCCCTTTACCAAGGCCCAGATCCAGCGGCACCCCGAATGGCAGGATGTTTTGCAGGGCTGAGACCTGCGAAACCGAATTGGAAGAAGGAGAGATATCATGAGCTGGAGCCCTTGCCCCGACCCCGTGCCCGGAGACGCCGGGAGCGTCGATGCGGTGGAGACCCTGATCGTGCCGCGCGCCGTCGATCTGGGCGAGATGGAAGTGCGTCGAGCTCTGCCCTCCCACAAACGCCAGATGGTCGGGCCGTTCATCTTCTTCGACCAGATGGGCCCGGCCGAGTTCCTGACCGACCAGGGCATCGACGTGCGGCCGCACCCTCATATCAACCTCGCCACGCTGACCTATCTCTTCGAGGGTCAGATCCTGCACCGCGACAGTCTCGGCTCCGAACTGGCGATCGAGCCGGGCGCGGCGAACTGGATGAAGGCGGGCAGGGGCATCGTGCATTCCGAACGCACATCGCCCGAGCGCAAGGCAACCGGCCAGCGGCTTTTCGGGCTGCAGACCTGGATGGCGCTGCCCGTGGACGAAGAGGAATCCGATCCCGCCTTCATGCACCATGGCAAGTCGGACCTGCCCGAAGTCGAGGCCGAAGGCCTGACCGCGCGGCTGATCGCAGGCTCCGCCTTTGGCGCCACCTCGCAGCTGAAGACCGCCTCCGACACGCTCTATGCCGATGTGACACTGGCCCCGGGTGCCAAGGCCCCCATCGCGGCCAATTCCGAGGAGCGGGCGCTCTATACCATCCGCGGCAAGATCGAGATCGCGGGGTCTACCTTCGAGCCCGGCCAGCTGCTTGTCCTGCGTCCGGGCGACGAGATCACCGTCGAGGCGCTGGCTGACGGCACCGGCGATCACGCACGCTTCATGCTCTTTGGCGGCGCGCCGATGGAGGGGCCGCGCTATATCTGGTGGAACTTTGTCTCCTCGCGGCGCGAACGCATCGAACAGGCCCGCGAGGAATGGCGGCGCGGGCGGTTCGAAACCGTGCCGGGCGACGAGCAGGACTTCATTCCGCTGCCCGAAGGCAATCCCAAGATCCGGCGCGCCGAAGGCGGAGTTCATTACCCGTGACGCCGCAGCCAGCCCTGTGCGCCGCCGTTGCTTTTCTCGCGGCAACAGTTAGCACGCCAGCCCTTGCCACCGTTGCGGAGGAGGGAGAGTGGATGTTGGGCCTCGTCGGCATCGAACTGGCGTTTTTCGAAGCCTGGCGCTGATCACCCCGGCTTGCGCTTTTGTTCCGTTGTCGCGCGGCCTAGGGCAGGACACGGTGATAGACCAGCACTTCGTGAATACCGGGGTGGTATTCCGCGATCGCGGTCAGCAGGAAGTCGCGCTCGTCCATCCCGAGCGTTTGTGCGAGCGCCGGAATTCTGTCGAGCGGGACGCGGGTTTCTCCGGTCTTGAGCATCGAAATGATATTGGCCTGGCGAAACCCGACCCGGTCGGCGATCTCGCGCTGGGTGAGTTCGGACGCTACGATGGCCTTGGCGAGCTTGATTGCAGTGGGGCTGAAGGGCATCAGATGGTCCTTTCGATGTTGGTGTCTGATGCTCTGTGTTAGTCAGCGTGAAAGCGTCCGCATCGGCGCCGTGCCATCTCGGTCGTGATGCCGGTTCGATCGCCACGATCCACCTCGGCCTTCTTGACCCATTCGTTCAGCGTCTGCGGCGCACAGCCGATCTTCGACGAAATCGGCAGGATTGCCGACCAGCGGCTCTCATGCTGCCCTTGATTGTCCAGAACCAGGCGAACGGCACGCTCGCGCACTTCGGGGGAATACTTGTTCGTTGTCTTGCTCATGATGCTCCATCCTACTCAGGAGTTGGAGCCTCCGGCAAACCCGGGGCGTGTGTGGATGCCCCCGGTTTTGCAAGCTGATTTTTCGACGGTTGGGCTGGGCTTCAATCGGTCGTGTGTCAGGCCTCTCAATGTGGCTATACGACGCCACGGGCCGGTATGCTGTTCGGAAGGCGAGGCCCACATCGGTTCAGAGAGCTATGACGCTCGTGCCCCGGGACTGGGTGTCCCCACCTTGAACTTTGAAGTCCGTGTCGCTTACTCCGTCGGTCGATCACCTTGCCCAGGCCTTGCGGCCATGCCGCGTCCCTGTCGTGTCGGATCAGGGTCACGCCATTCTGTAATTCTCCTGTTTCGTTGTCATCGCCCAAATCATGCGGGCCATCTTGTTTGCCAGCGCCACCGCCGCCACCATCCGAGGTTTGCGCGCAACCAGGTTAGCCAGCCAGCGATTGGCGCTGCCGCCCTTGCGCACGACCCAGCGGATCACGCTCATGGCGCCGACAATCAGGAGTTTGCGGATGTCGCATTGCCCCATCTTGCTGGCAGCGCCAAGTCGGGCTTTGCCACCTGTTGATCGCTGTCGCGGCACCAATCCCAGCCATGCAGCAAAATTGCGCCCGCTGTCGAAGGTCGAGAGATCCGGTGCGAAGGCGGCAATGGCACCGGCAGTGACAGGCCCGATACCCGGCATCGTGCAGAGCCGCCGCAACTCGTTGTCAGTCTTCGAGGCGCGCTCAAGCTCGTCAGCCAATTGCTCGATAAGCTCGGTCGAGCGGCTGATCTGGTCAAGATAGAGCACGCCCATCGCGCGCACCGGGGCGGGCAAATCCACATCAGGCTGCGCGAGCGCCTGCTGCAGAATCTTCAAGCTGGCCGGACCCTTGGGAGCCACCGGGCCGAACTCCGCCAAATGGCCGCGCAACGCGTTGATCAACTGGGTCCGCTGCCGCACAAAGCAC
>NZ_VSIY01000005.1 GCF_008086115.1 Maritimibacter fusiformis
AACCGCGACCGCGCGATCTTCTCCGAGAACGGCGTCCACATCAACGGCATCGAAAGCTTCAGGAGCTACGCAAAACGCCGCCACGCCAAGTTCAACGGACTGCGCAGAACCAGCTTTCCGACCTTCCTCAAGGAAACCGAATTCCGCTTCAACAACCGCGAAAACAACCTCTACAAGATCCTGCTCAGATCCTGCAGAATGAAACCGCTCAGGCGCTGAGCTGGAATAGACCCTCGCAAAAATAGTCGCGCAGCAGGCACGGCCCCTGGGCCATTCAGATCATGGGCCGTTCACGCCATCGGCGCCATGATCTCGACCACCTCGCCACCCTGCACCGCCGAATAGAAACACGACCGCCGGTTGGTGTGGCAGGCCGGTCCCTCCTGCTCGACCAGCACCAGCAGCGCGTCGGCGTCGCAGTCGACCCGCAGCTCCACCAGCTTTTGCACATGGCCCGAAGTCTCGCCCTTCACCCAGTAGGCCTGGCGCGAGCGGCTCCAATAGGTCACCCGGCCCGAGGCCAGCGTGCGCTCGACCGCACCCCGGTTCATCCAGGCCAGCATCAGAACCTCGCCCGAGCGATGATCCTGCGCCACCACCGGCACCAGGCCTGCCTCGTTGTAACGAAGTTGTGCGGCGTCGAAGTTCATGGCGATCCCTTTCCATTTGCAGGCGCGCGTTCTATCTAGACCTGAGCGCCCGCAAGGGAAAGCGCCGCGACCAAGCCACGGGGATACGCCATGAGCGATACCGATCTCGTCCAGCTCTATTCCAGGCGCATCCTCGCCCTGGCCGCCGATATCCCGCATTCCGGCAAGCTCGACGCGCCGATGGCCAGCGTCAAGAAACGCTCGCCCCTGTGCGGCTCGACGGTGACCGTCGACCTCGTGGTGCGCGACGGGCGGATCGCGGAGTTCGCCCAGAACGTGAAGGCCTGTGCGCTGGGGCAATCCTCGGCCTCGGTGCTTGGGCGCCACGTGATCGGACAGGATCGCGCCACCATCCAGGCGGCACGCGATGCGCTGGAGGCGATGCTGAAGTCGGACGGGCCGACGCCGCCCGAACCCTTCGAGGGGCTTGAAGTGCTGCGCCCGGCGCAGGACTACAAGAACCGCCATGCCTCGATCCTACTGGCCTGGGACGCGACCCTGGCCGCGTTCGACGAGATCACCGGCGCCGCCGACTGACCCCCAAGCCCTTGCAGAAAAAAAAGCCGCCGCACTCCGAAGAGGCGGCGGCAGTTGTGCGGTCTGTCGGTTCCAGAGCCCGGCCGGGACAGGTGGCCAGGAGGGACAGGGGCGGTTGGGCACCGCCGGCATCGGGGTCGGGCAAGGCCGACCGTGGGGACAGGATGCAAGGAACCGTGTGTATCCGCAGGCAGAATCTCTGGGTCAGAACGCCCCGGGCAGATGCAGCGCGGCAAGCAGAACCACGACCAGCGACGTGGCGCCGACGATGTCCTGCCAGATGGTCGCGGTGGACCGGCTGAGAACCTGTTTGATATCGGTCAGCATGTCTGGGGCTCCTGCTCTCGCACCGGACGTTCCGGCTGTGTTCTTGGTTGCCCCTTTGTTCTCATATTCGTTAACCATCTGTAAAGAACTTTTTGAGAACAAAAGTGAACTTTTTGTTCCCGACGCGTTAACCCACTGAAATCAAACGGATCGCTTCGTCCTGGCGCATCAGCCACAGCAGCACCCGCGCCGCCTCTCCCCGTGCCGATGACAGGTCGGGGTCTTCGCGCAGCAGGTTGCGCGCGTCGGTCTGCGCCACGGCCATCAGGGCCGCCTGAGTCTCGAGATCGCCCACCATGAAGCGGGGCAGCCCCGATTGCGCCGTGCCGATCAGGTCGCCGGCGCCGCGCATCGCCAGATCCTCCTCGGCGATGCGAAAGCCGTCCTCGGTCTCGCGCAGGATACGCAAACGCCGCTCGCCCCCCTCGGTCAGCGGCGTCTGGTAGACCAGCAGGCAGGTCGATTGCGCCTCACCGCGCCCGACCCGGCCGCGAAGCTGGTGCAGTTGCGCCAGCCCGAAATGCTCGGCCCGCTCGATCACCATGATCGAGGCGTTGGGCACGTCCACCCCGACCTCGATCACCGTCGTGGCCACCAGAACCTTGGTCTCGCCGGCCTGAAACGCCGCCATTGCCGTATCACGCTCGCCGGGGGGCATCTGGCCGTGCACCAGCCCCACGTTGCCCTCGCCAAGTGCTGCGCGCAGGTGCTTGAAGCGTTCCTCGGCGGCCGTCAGTTCCAGAACCTCGCTTTCCTCGACCAGCGGGCAGACCCAATAGGCCTGCCGCCCCTCGGCGATCGCCCGGCGCAGATGGTCGATGACTTCGCCGATGCGCGCATCCGAGACCGTGGCGGTCTTGATCGGCTTGCGCCCCGGTGGTTTCTCGTCAAGCACGCTCACATCCATGTCACCGTATTGCGCCAGCGCCAGCGAGCGCGGGATCGGTGTCGCGGTCATCACCAGCACGTCGGTGACGGTGCCCTTGGCGCCCAGCCGCATCCGCTCGCCGACCCCGAAGCGATGCTGTTCATCGACCACCGCAACGCGCAGGTCGTGATAGATCACATCGTCCTGGAACACCGCGTGGGTGCCGACCAGAACCTGGATATCGCCACGCGCCAACGCGGCCAGCTTGGCCTGCCGCTCGGCACCCTTGTCGCGCCCGGTAAGAAGCTCGACCACCACGCCGCCCGCCTCGGCCAGAGGTTTGAGGCTGGCCATGTGCTGGCGGGCGAGGATCTCGGTCGGTGCCATCATCACGCCCTGCCCGCCCGCCTCGACCGCGATCACCAGCGCCATGAAGGCCACCAGCGTCTTGCCCGACCCGACATCGCCCTGCAGCAGCCGGTTCATCCGCAGCCCCGCGGCCATGTCGGCGGCGATCTCGGCGATCGCGCGCGTCTGCGCGCCGGTCAACGCATAGGGCAAGGCCGCCAGCACCCGCTCCTGCACCGCGCCGGTGCCCTGGCTGACCCGCCCCTTGCCGCGCCTGACCCGGGCGCGCGCCAGTGCCAGCGTCAACTGGTGGGCAAAAAACTCGTCATAGGCCAGCCGCCGACGCGCCGGGGCCTGCGGCGACAGATCGTCCGGCCCCTCGGGTGCATGCGCGGCGCTGACCGCGTCCTGCCAGTCCGGCCAACGCTCACGCTCTTTCAGCGCCGGGTCGATCCACTCGACCAGCGGTGTGACCCGCGTCAGAACCTCGCCCACCGCCCGCAGCATCAGCTTTTGCGTGATCCCGGCGGTCAGGTGATAGACCGGCTCGAACTCCGGGATCTGGTCGGCCTGACCGGGGCGCAGGATGTAGTCTGGATGCACCATCTGGGCGATGCCGTCGAACAGTTCGACCCTGCCCGAAACCACCCGGCGCTGCCCGGTCGGCAACTGCTTGTCGAGCCACGGCCCGTTGGCGTGAAAGAACACGAGCTGGAACGTGGTCAGCGCGTCACGCACCTCGACGCGGTAGGGCGCGGACTTGGTGCGCGGGGCCATGTGGCGGCCAACCTCGACCTCGACTGTCACCGTGGCGGGCGGCACCACCTCCTGCACCGAGGCGCGAAATCGCCGGTCGATGCCGGAATATGGCAGTGAAAACAACAGGTCGCGCGGCGTGGCGATATCCAGCGCGGCGAACGCCTTGGCGGTCTTTTCGCCCACGCCGCCCAATGTCTCCAGCCCCGCGAACAGCGGAAACAGGATTTCCGGACGCCCGCTCATGTCGCGCCGATCAGGGCCAGCCAAGCATCCTCGTCGATGGCCTCGACCCCCAGATCGGCCGCCTTCTTCAACTTCGACCCTGCCCCCGGCCCCGCGATCAGAAGGTCGGTCTTGGCGCTGACCGAGCCTGCCACCTTGGCCCCCAACGCCTCGGCCCGCGCCTTGGCCTCGGCGCGGGTCATCTTTTCCAGCGTGCCGGTGAACACCAGCGTCTTGCCCGCGACCGGGCTGCCTTCGGTGGCGGGTGCGGTGACCGGCTCGATCTCCAACTGGGCCACAAGCCGGTCGATCGACGCGCGCTCGGCGGGCTGGTGAAAGGCCGTGACCAGCGATGTCGCCATGGTCTTGCCGACCCCGTCGACGTTCATCAACTCGTCCCAGGCCGCGCCCTGCCCGACCTCGGCCCCGGTCAACGCCGTCTCGAAGGCCTCCCACGTGCCGAAGTGGCGGGCCAGCAGGTTGGCCGCGTTCTCTCCGACATGGCGGATGCCAAGTGCGAAAATGACCCGGTTGAGCGGGATCGTGCGCCGCGCCTCGATGGCCGCGAACAGGTTGGTCGCGGATTTCTCGCCCCAGCCGTCGCGGTTCTTCAGCTTTGCGAGGTTTTCGGCGTCGCGCGCGGCCAGCGTGAAGATATCCGCCGGTTCGCGGATCGGCAGGGTCTCGTCGTGGTAGAACATCTCGACCTGCTTGGCCCCCAGCCCGTCGATGTCGAAGGCGCCGCGGCTGACGAAATGTTTCAGTTTCTCAACCGCTTGCGCCGGGCAGGCCATGCCGCCGGTGCAGCGGCGCACCGCGTCGCCCTCTTCGCGCACAGCCTCCGACCCGCAGTCCGGGCAGGTGGTGGGAAAGACATACGGCACCGCATCGTCGGGGCGCTTGGACAGGTCGACATCGGCCACCTTGGGGATCACGTCGCCGGCGCGGTAGACCTGCACCCAGTCGCCGATGCGGATGTCCTTGCCGCCGCGAATCTCCTCACCCGATGACGAACGCCCGGCGATGTAGTCCTCGTTGTGCAACGTCGCGTTCGAAACCACGACGCCGCCGACCGTCACCGGCGCAAGACGCGCCACGGGGCTGAGCGCGCCGGTGCGCCCGACCTGGATGTCGATCGCCTGGAGCCGGGTCCAGGCGAGCTCGGCGGGGAATTTGCGCGCGATGGCCCAGCGGGGCGTGGTCGAGCGGAACCCCAGCCGCGCCTGCAGCGCCAGGTCGTCGACCTTGAAGACCACGCCGTCGATGTCATAGGGCAAGGTGGCGCGCTGCGCCTCGATCTCGGCATAATGCGCGCGCATCGCGTCGAGATCGGTGCAGACGCGGGTCAGCGGGTTGGTGGCGAACCCGAGGCGTTCGAGCCGGTCAAGCGCGCCGGATTGGGTTTCGGCCAACGGCGCCGACACCTCGCCCCAGGCATAGGCGAAGAATCGCAAAGGCCGCGCCGCGGTGACAGCGGGGTCGATCTGGCGCAGAGAGCCGGCGGCGGCGTTGCGCGGGTTGGCGAAGGTCTTGCCGCCGTTCGCGGACTGGCGTTCGTTCAGCGCCGCGAAATCGGCATGGCTCATGTAGACCTCGCCGCGCACCTCCAGCACGTCGGGCGCGCCGTCGATCTGCTGCGGGATGTCCTTGATGCTGCGGGCGTTGGCGGTGACGTTTTCCCCGACCGTGCCGTCGCCCCGGGTGGCGGCCTCGACCAGCGTGCCGCCTTCATAGCGCAGGCTGAGCGACAGCCCGTCGATCTTCGGCTCGGCGATATAGGCCAGCGGCGCATCAGCGGAGAGGCCGAGAAACGAGCGCACGCCGGCGTCGAATTCGGCCAGTTCGTCGTCGTCGAAGGCGTTCTTCAGCGACAGCATCCGCACGCGGTGGCGGACCTCGGAAAAGCCCTCGGCGGGGGCGGCGCCGACCTGCTCGGACGGGCTGTCGTCGCGCTTGAGGTCGGGAAAGCGCGCCTCGATCGCCGCATTGCGCCGTTTCGCCGCGTCGTACTCGGCATCGCTGATTTCGGGCGCGTCCTCGGCGTGGTAGGCGCGGTTCGCGCGGGCGATCAACGCCGTCAACCGGGCCAGCTCGGCCCTGGCCTGCGCCCGGTCCAGCGCGTTCACATCGACATGTTCCAACCCGGTTTCGGCCACGCGCGCCCCCTGTCTGTGCCCTTCTTGATAGGGCGGCGACGCAAGGCTCGTCCAGCCCGAAGACGACACCCAATGCCCCGGCGCCGCTTGCGCAGACACCGGGGCCGGGGGACATCTCGGTCGGGATCAGGCGCCAAGCGCGATCGGGCTGTCCAGCATCTCCGGTTCCGGGTCGCGCAGCACATAGCCGCGGCCCCAGACGGTTTCGATATAGGTTTCGCCGCCGGTGGCCTGGGCCAGCTTCTTGCGCAGCTTGCAGATGAACACGTCGATGATCTTGAGTTCGGGTTCATCCATGCCGCCGTAGAGATGGTTGAGGAACATCTCCTTGGTCAGGGTGGTGCCCTTGCGCAGGCTGAGCAGCTCGAGCATCTGGTACTCCTTGCCGGTCAGATGCACCGTCTGCCCGCCGGACTCGACGCTTTTGGCATCGAGATTGACCGCGATCTTGCCCGTATGAATGATCGACTGCGAATGCCCCTTGGAGCGGCGGATGATGGCGTGGATGCGCGCCACCAGTTCGTCGCGGTGGAACGGCTTGGTCATGTAGTCGTCGGCACCGAACCCGAACCCGCGGAGCTTCATCTCGGTGTCGTCCGACCCGGTCAGGATCAGGATCGGCGTGTCGATCCGCGAGCTTCGCAACTGGCGCAGCACGTCGAGCCCGTCCATGTCCGGCAGGTTGAGGTCGAGCAGGATCAGGTCGTTGTCATAGAGCTTGGCCAGGTCGATGCCTTCTTCGCCGAGGTCCGTGGAATAGACGTTCAGATTGGCGTGGGTGAGCATCAGTTCGATCGACCGGGAGGTGGTCGGATCGTCCTCGACGAGAAGAATGCGCATCAGGTAATCTCCGCTAGTATCCGTTCCTTTGGCACCGACCTTGGAATGAAATGGTTAACGGCACGTTACCAGTGCGGAACTTTTAGCGAATTCATCCTAGGGTTGTCTATATTTTTGCAGCGCGGTGGCCTTCAGGGCGGCTTCTCCGTGGCGCAGGACGGCAGTTTTCCATTCGTTGAATTCATCTTCCGACAACCCGTAGATCTCGAGCGCCTCGCCCTCGGGCAACAGGCCATAGATCACCGCGCGCACCACCGCGGCCTTGCGGCTGGCCACCCAGCGGCGGGTGTCCGGTGCGGGCAGGTCGGCACGGGTCATCGTCGTTCCGTCGGGAAGGCGCACCATGCGCGGTCCATCGACTTTTTTCAGATACATCGGCAGCCCCTCGTGGTCTGTCGGGGCAGATTGACGGCTGTGCCTTAAGGAGTGGTGAAGCCCGCCCTTGTTGTTATGTCGAATTTTCCTATATTGCGGCCCTTGGAGCGCGAACCCCTATGACTGTGATGACAGATACCAATACCCGCTTGAATTCGCTGGGCTTTCCCAAGTCACCGGCCGAAACCCGCGTGGTCGTCGCGATGTCCGGCGGGGTCGATTCGTCGGTCGTGGCGGCGATGTTGAAGGACGAAGGCTATGACGTGGTCGGCGTCACGTTGCAGCTTTACGACCATGGCGCGGCGCTGGCCAAGAAGGGCGCATGCTGTGCCGGCATCGACATTCACGATGCCCGCCGGGTCGCCGAGGACATGGGTTTTGCCCATTACGTGCTGGATTACGAGAACATCTTTCGCGAGGCGGTGATCGAGGAGTTTGCCGACAGCTACCTGGCCGGGGCAACGCCGGTGCCCTGCATCCGCTGCAACGAGCGGGTGAAGTTCAAGGATCTGCTGGCCACGGCCCGCGACCTCGATGCCGATTGCATGGCAACCGGGCACTACATCCAGCGATTCGCTGGCACCCACGGGGCCGAATTGCACCGCGCCGCCGATCCGGCCCGCGATCAGAGCTATTTCCTGTTCTCGACGACACGCGAACAACTTGATTTCCTGCGCTTCCCGCTCGGCCACCTCAAGACCAAGGACGAAACCCGGGCGCTTGCGCGGCGCTACGGGCTGATGGTGGCCGACAAGCCCGACAGCCAGGACATCTGTTTCGTGCCCGATGGAAACTATGCCGGGGTGATCGAGAAGCTGCGTCCGGGTGCTGCCGAGCCGGGCGAGATCGTCCATGCCGATGGCCGGGTGCTGGGGGCGCATCACGGGGTGATCCACTATACCATCGGCCAGCGCCGCGGGCTGGGGATCGGCGGGCTGGACGAGCCGCTTTATGTCGTGCGCCTCGATGTCGAGGCGCGGCAGGTCATCGTCGGCCCGAAAGAGATGCTGGCAACCAGGATCGTGCCGGTGCGCGAGATCAACTGGCTGGGCGATGCGCCGCTGACCTCGCGGGCCGAATGGCCGCTGGCGGTCAAGGTCCGCTCGACCCGGCCGCCGCGCGAGGCGATCCTGCGCCCGGTGTCCGAGACCGAGGCCGAGGTGGAATTGCTGTCGCCCGAAGAGGGTGTAAGCCCGGGCCAGGCCTGCGTGTTCTACGCATCCGAAGGCAGCCGGGTGTTCGGCGGCGGCTGGATCTGGTCGCCACGCTGAGGCTCGTCGTCACCTGAGGCCCCGGACCTGATCCGGGGCCGCGCCCGTCCGCGCCGCCCTCAGCCCTTGCCGCCCAGGTCGATCATCGCGGAGAACTCGGCCTGGCAGGCGACCTCGCCGTTGACCGTGCCCTTGCCCGCGAATTTCCAGATCTTCTGACCACCGCGCAAGGTCGTGACCTCCATCCTGAGGATGTCGCCCGGCACCACCTTGCGGCGGAACTTGACCTTGTCGAGCCCCATGAAATAGACCAGCACGCCCTTGTCGATCAGGTCGAGGCTGAGGGCCACCATGACGCCCGAGGTCTGTGCCATCGCCTCGACGATGGTCACGCCGGGCATGATCGGCGCGTCCGGAAAATGGCCCTGGAAATGCGGCTCGTTGACGGTGACGTTCTTGACCCCGACGGCGCTTTTCCCCGGCACGATATCCTCGACCCGGTCGATGAACAGGAACGGATAGCGGTGCGGGATACAGCGCTTGATCAGCGCGAGGTCGGCCGTCAACGGAACGTCACTCATGAAATCGTCCTTCTGCGGTCGTGCGCCCCAAGGGCGCATGCGGCTGAGCCGATAGTGGTTCGAATTCATCTCGAAACGCAACCCGAACTCGTGACCCGGGCAGACCGGAATGCCTTGCGCGTCTCGAAATGGTGTCGCGATTCATCTGTATGTCGGGACGATCTAACAAGCCCACACGGCCGAAACAACGGATTACTCGCCGTCCGGCGCGACTTCCGTCCCGGGTGTTGTGCCGCTGCCCTCGTCGGCGTCAGGCTCGGTGCCGGTGTCGAGCGGCGCATCGGGCGCGGGGATGGTGTCGACCGGCGCACCGGGCACCGCGGGCACCGGCGCCGGATCGTCGCCGGGCAGATTGCCATCGCCGTCCCCCAGTTCGGCATCGATTCGCGCGATCGCGGCGCGGGTGATATCGACATCCGCCGCAGTCAGCAGGATTGCGCGCCGGTCGAGAATCATGACCGCGCCGCGTTCGCGCACCAACTGCCCGAGGATCGGGCCGATACGGTTGAAAAAGTCCGCCTGCGCGGCCTCGATCTGGCGCACCGCCGCATCCTGGGTGCGCTCACGCTCCTCGCGAAGTGCCTGGACCTTGTCGTCGAAGGCATCCGCCAGCGCCCGGAACTCTGCCGCCGGAAGGGTGGCGCGCTGCTCGGTCAAGGCGCGTTCCTCGGCTTCGAGTTCGGCCTCGATCCGGCGGGTCTCGGCGGCAAGCAGATTGGAAGCCGCCTCAAGTTCGGCGTTGACCCGCTTGCCATAGAGCGTGCCGGAAAACAGCGCCTCGCGGTCGAGTGTCAAGATCGGCGAGACCACCTCGCCCAGTTGCTGTGCCTGTGCGGGTGTGGCAAGTGCGGCCAGCACCAGGGCCAGCCGCAGCAAGAAGGAAAGCGTTGAACCCATTGCAGGTCGGATCAGAAACCGGTTTCGAAGCCGATGCCGAAGCGCTGTTCCTGGTCGTAGGCCTCGCTCAACACCGGGTAGGCATAGGAGAAGCGGATCGGCCCGACCGGCGTTTGCCAGTAGATCGCCGCCCCGACCGTCGCGCGCCAGTAGATGCCGTCATCCACGCCGCCCGGGTTGTCCAGCCCGAAGACCGTGCCGCCATGCGCGAACAGGCCGCCCTTGATGCCGTATTCCTCGGGCAGGCCCAGCGGGAACTTGGCCTCGATCTTGCCGAGCGCGAAGTAGTTGCCGCCAAGCGCGTCGTTGGAGGCAACCCCGGTGTCGCGCGGCCCGACGCCGTTGTATCCGAAACCGTAGAACTGGTTGGGACCGAGGAAGAAACGGTCGGTGATCCGGGCGCCGGCGCCAAAGCTGTAGATCGCGCCGCCTTCGACCGTGGCGCTCAACTCGACCTCGTCATTCATCACCATCGAGGTGACGTTGGCCAGTGCGGTTGCCTTGATGAACTGGTTGTCCGTCCCGAACCCGCCGGCGTCCGCCGCAAAGCGGGCATAGAAATTCGTCGGGCTTTGCAGGTTGTTGCGCCGGGTGTCGAAGGTATAGGTCAGGCCGGCCTGGGCGCCGATCTGCCAGCCGCGCGCGGCTTCTGCCGCCACCACCGCGGAGGTGCCGGTATACCCGAAGATGTTCGCGCCGTTGCCGCCGCCGCGCACCCGCAGCCGGCTCAGTTCGCTCAGCGGGAACTCGAGCGACAGCTCGCCACTCACCTTCGTGGTGCTGTAGAGCGCCGAGCCCACCTGGGCGGTGCTGCCATAAAAGGCGTCAACGCCCAGCCGCAGGTCGCGGCCGAACAAGTTCGGTTCGGCGAAGGAGAAGATGTAGTTCTGGTTGTCGAAGCTCAGCGAACCCGCGTATTCCAGCCGCAGATACTGGCCGCGCCCGAGGAAGTTGGTTTCAGTGAACGACAGGTTGAACCCCAGCCCCGTGGCCGTGCTGTAGGTCGCGCCGATCGAGAAACTGCCGGTGCCCTGCTCTTCCACGTCGACATCGACCACGACGCTGTCGGGCGAGGAGCCTTCGCGCGCCTGCACCTCGACATCCGAGAAATAGCCAAGCGCGCGGATGCGTTCGGCCGCGGCGCGGATGGCGCGCGGATTGAACGGGTCGCCCTCGACCACGGTGAACTGGCTGCGCACCACCCGGTCAAGCGTGGTGGCGTTGCCTTCGATGTCGATCCGTTCGACCACCACACGCGGGCCGCGGATGATCGCGAACTCGATGTCCAGCGTGCCGTCGCGCTCGTTGCGGGTGATGCGCGGATCGACGCGGACAAAGCCATAGCCCATCTTGGCGGCTTCGTTTTCCATCCGGGCGATCGACCGTTCGATCGTCGCGGGATCGTAGGTCGAGCCGGTGCGCACCACCGGCAGCCTGTCGAAAGCCGCCGCATCGATCCCCTCGACCTCGGACACCGTGGTGATCTGGCCGTATTTGAACTGCTGGCCCTCGCGCACCTCGTAGGTGACGAAATAGGCATCCTGCTGGCCCGAGACCTCGGACGCGGTCGCGACCACCTGAAAATCGACATAGCCGCGCGACATGTAGAAGTCGCGCAGAAGCTGTTTGTCGAATTCGACACGGTCCGGGTCGAAGGTGTCGGCTGAGATGATGAAGCGCAACAGGCCGGCCTGCTTGCTCTGGATCACCCGGCGAAGGCGGGCGTCGGAATAGGCCCGGTTGCCGGTGAAGCTGATGCGCTCGACCTCGGTGTTCTTGCCTTCTACCACCTCGAACACCAGATCGACGCGGTTCTGCGGCCGGCGGATGATCCGCGGCGTCACGGTCGCGGCCAGCCGGCCCTCGGCCTGGTAGGCCTCGGCGATCAGCTGTGCGTCACGCTCGGCCTTGGCCGGATCGAACACGTAGCGCGGGCGCGAGGTGATGAGCTCGAGCAGTTCGTCATCCTTGAGCCGCTTGTTGCCCTCGACGTTGATGCGGTTGATGGTGGCGAATTCGGTGACCTTGACCACCAGCGTCGATCCACGTGGAACAAGTTCGACGCTCTGGAACAATCCGCTGCCGTTGAGTCGCTGGTAGGCGTCGTTCAGGGCCCCGCTCGACACCGTTTCGCCGCGTGCGAATCCCAGGTACGACATCACCGTCGCGGCCTCGATCCGGTTCAGCCCCTCGATCTGCACCGAACTGAAGGCGTAGCTCTGCGCCGTTGCCACCGTTGGAAGGCCAATCGAAAGGCTTGATACGCCAAGAAAAACCGCCGTTGCCGCCGATTTCGTGAAGGAAGTTTGCAGCCTGTGTCCAGCCGAGTTGCGCCGCTCGTTATACGTCATATTGTTATCATCCGCTCAGACATCCCAGTCCCTTGTGTCGATACCGGGAAAGCGGTGTCTTGTCAAAGCGTCAGACGACGAAGGCGCGAGACCTGTGGCCCCGCGCCCATAGTGGTTTCAATCGGTGGCGGCCCCGCCTGCCCGATCGGCCCGCGCAGTGCCCCGTGGGGCGCGCGCGATCAGCCCAGGAGAGTGCCCAGCCAGGCCCCTGCGCAAAGCGCGAAGGCGATGGTCGCGACATAGAGCAGCCGGTCCCAGTTCAGGTTCATCAGAAGCGAAATGCCGCGATAGGAATGTTGAATCGTGTCCATGACGAGCCGAGCCCCGTTTTGCCTGCGTATTCCGGCCAACCATGACGCGCGATTCTGGCGGCAAATTTACGGAAATGCGGCATTTTCGGGGCATGCCCCCGCCACGGGTCCGGCTATGGACAGAACAGATCGTTGGTGATCCCGAGCGCCATGATCGCCAGCACCACCATCAGCCCGAACGTGGTCAGGATCGACAAGGCGCGCGGGCTGGGCGGGCGCCCGGCGATCGCTTCGAAAAGATGGAACATCAGATGACCGCCATCGAGCACCGGGATCGGAAACAGGTTCAGAAGCCCCACCGCCGTCGACAGCACCGCGATGAACCAGATGAAACTGGCCGTGCCTTGTGAGGCCGCCGAGCCCGAGACTTCGGCGATGCCGATCGGGCCGCGCAGGTTGCACGAGGAAATCGCGCCGGTGACCATGTGGTAGAGCCCCGAGATCGAGGCGTTGATGATATAGACCACCTGCCCCACGCCGGCCTTGATGCCTTCGCCCACGCCCGGCATCCGGGTCGCGGGTTCGAAGATCAGACCGCCCGAGATGCCGATCAGCCAGCGGGTTTCGAACCCGCCGTCGTCAAGCGGCAGATCGACCCGGCGCGGCGTCAAGGCGACCTCGATCCTGTCGCCTGCCCGGTTGATGCCAAGGGTCATTTCGGCTCCGTCGCCCTCGGTCACGATGCGGCGCAGATCCTCGAAGGTGGCGATGGGCTGACCGTCCACGGTCTCGATCAGATCGCCCAGCTTCAGCCCGGCATCCTCGGCCGCCGATTGCGGCGACACGGCATCGACGAACGGTGGATAGGGATGGAGTGCGCTCAGCGTCACCTCGGTGCTGTCGCGGCGCACCGTCCAGTCCAGCGGGCTTTCGTCCGGCAGGCTGTCGACATAGCCCGCGAAGTCTTCGAGTTTCGGGGTCTCCTGCCCCGCGATGGCCAGGATCTCGTCGCCCGGCTCCAGCGTACCCGCGATACCCGGCACCGGCTTGAGGTCGGCCACGGTCAGCGGGTCGGTGGCGACGCCGGCCCACATCGCCATACCGGCAAAGATCACCGCCGACAGGACGAAATTCGACACCGGCCCCGCCACCACCGTCGCCGCGCGCGCCCAGAGCGGGGCGCCGTGCAGGGTCGAGCGGCGTTCGGCCTCGCTCATGTCCTTCAATGCATCCTCGTCGGCGGACCCCGAGGCGGCGTTGGCATCGCCGTGAAAGCGCACGTAGCCGCCGACCGGAAAGGCCGCGATCTGCCAGCGGGTGCCGTGCCGGTCCATCCGGCTGGCCAGCACCGGCCCCATGCCGATCGAGAACACGTCCGCCTTGATGCCGGACCAGCGTCCGACCAGGTAGTGCCCCATCTCGTGAATGAAGACGATGATGCTCAGCGCCACGATGAACGCGACGATGGTCAGCGCGAGGTTGCCGAACGACGGGATCAGCCCTGCCAGGTCCAAATCTGCCTCCTTGCCGGGTTCAAAGCCCGGTCGTGATGATCTCGCGTGCGGCCAGACGTGACATCTGGTCGGCCGCGCGCACGTTATCAAGTGTGATTGCGGCGTGGATGAGGCTTCGGTCGCCCGACATCCGGTCCAGAACCGCCTCGACCACGCCCGCCATGGCCATGAAGCCGATCCGCCCCTCGATGAAGGCGTCGAGCGCTTCTTCCTTGGCGGCGTTGAACACCGCTCCAGACAGACCGCCCTCATCCATCACCGCGCGCGCCAGCGCCAGCGCCGGATAGCGCGCCTCGTCCGGGGCGCGAAACTCCAACTGGCCGATCCGCGCCAGATCCAGCCGTTCGACCGGCAGCGCGCGGCGCGCGGGCCAGTTCAGCGCATAGCCGATGGCGTGGCGCATATCGGCGGGGCCGACATGCGCCATCAGCGCGCCGTCGTGAAAGCCAACCAGCGCATGCACCAGCGATTGCGGGTGCACCAGCACCTCGATCTTGTCCGGGTCCACGCCGAAAAACTCGCGCGTCTCTATCAATTCCAGCGCCTTGTTGAACATCGAGGCGGAATCGATGGTGATGCGCTGACCCATGTCCCAGTTCGGGTGGCACGACGCCTCGGCCAGCGTGGCGTTTGCAAGTCGCTCCAGCGGCCAGTCGCGAAATGCCCCGCCCGAGGCGGTGATGATGACCCGTTCGACCGCCGCGATATCCTCGCCCGTCAGCGCCTGGAACACCGCCGAATGCTCGCTGTCGACCGGCAGAAGCCGCGCGCCGTGCTGCTTCGCGGTCGCCAATACTAGCGGCCCGGCGGTGACGAGGCTTTCCTTGTTGGCCAGCGCCAGCGTCGCGCCGGTCTCAAGCGCGGCCAGCCCCGGGGCCAGCCCGGCGGCCCCGACGATGGCGGACATCACCCAATCGGCGGGTCGGCGCGCGGCCTCTTCGATTGCGATGGTGCCCGCCGCGGCCTCGATGCCGGTTCCAGCCAGCGCCGCGCGCAGGTCGGCAAGGTGGCTCTCGTGTGCGGTGACGGCGATATCGGCGTTGAGCGCCTTCGCCTGCTCAGCCAGCAGCGCCACGTTGCCGCCGCCGGTCAGCGCCACCACGTCGAAGGCGCCGGGATCGCGGGCAATCAGGTCGATGGTGGACGTGCCGATGGACCCGGTCGCCCCGAAGATCGAGATGCGACGTGTCATCCTAGCCCCCGATCAGGCCGAGAAGCCGGGCCAGCGTCACCACCAGGGCCGCCCCCATCAGCGCGTCGAACCGGTCGAACACGCCGCCGTGGCCGGGGATCAGCGCCGAGAAATCCTTGACGCCCTTGGAGCGTTTCAGCGCACTGGCCGCGATGTCGCCCATCTGCGAGGCAAAGGCGACCAGCACCGACAGCCAGATCACCCCGGTTCCGAGATAGGGCGCGAATATCGCCCCCACCAGCCCCGCCGCGACCCAGCCGCCGGCGGTGCCCGACCAGGTCTTTTTCGGGCTGATGCGGGGCCAGAACTTCGGCCCGCCAACGGTGCGCCCGACGAAATAGCCCGCAACGTCACACGCCACCACCAGGGCCGCCAGCCAGATCACCGGCACCAGGCCCAGGCCGCGCAGATCGATCAGCCCCCAGGTCGCGACCATGATCCAGGCAAGGTAGTTGAACATCCGCAGCCGGTCGCCGCCGGGCGCTATGGCGGCGGCGGCCACCACCGGCACGCCGACCAGAAGCACGATCAGCACCCAGTCGGGGGCATAGCCGGAAAACAGGATCGCGGTGCCCGTGACAAAGCCGGTCGCAACCGGCATCAGCCCGCCGCCGAGATTGCATATCCGCGCGATTTCCCAGCCGATCAGCCCGGCGGCGATGGCGGCGACATAGAGAAACACCACACCGCCCAGCCATACCGCACCGCCGCCGACGGCCAAGAGCACGATGGCCGAGATCACACGCGGGCCGAGGTCGCCCCATTTTGCCGAGGTCTCAGACATTCGTTTGTTCCCTGACCGCGCCGAACCGGCGCTCGCGCCCGCAAAAACCCTTGATGATCCCGGCGAAGATCTCGGCACTGAAATCAGGCCAGAGCGTGTCGACGAACTCGTATTCCGAATAGGCCGACTGCCACAGCAGGAAATTGGAAATCCGCGCCTCGCCGGAGGTGCGGATCACCAGATCGGGGTCGGGCAGCACATGGGTGTCGAGATAGCGCGGCAGGGTTTCCTCGTTCACCGTTTCGGGGTCGAGCCGGCCCGCCGCCACGTCCTGCGCCAGCCGCCTGGTGGCGCGGGCCACCTCGTCGCGCCCGCCGTAGTTCAGCGCGACCGTCAGATGCACCAGGTCGTTGCCCGCGGTCACCGCCTCGAGCTCGTCCATCAGCTCCTGCAGCTTGCGGTCGAGCCGGAGCCGGTCGCCGATGAAGCGCACCCGGATGCCGTTCTCGACAAGGGTACGCGCCTCTTTCGTAATGTAGCGGCGAAACAGGCTCATCAGCCCGGCCACCTCGGACTGGGTGCGCTTCCAGTTCTCGGTCGAAAAGGCGAAGATTGTAAGATACTTGACCCCAAGCTCGGGGCAGGCCTCGACAATCTCGCGGACCCTGCGCGCGCCTGCGTGATGACCGAACAGCCGCGGCCGCCCCCGGCTTTGTGCCCAGCGGCCGTTGCCGTCCATGATCACCGCCACATGGCGCGGCCCCGCATGGGCGCCGTCGGCACGCGCAGCGGCGACGGCGGTGGTGTCGGGGCCTTCAGGGGGGGTCATATGCTCTCCGTTCCGGGCACCAGACAGGATCAGACCTGCATGATCTCTTCCTGCTTGTTCTCCAGCATCCGGTCGATGTGGCCGACGTGTTTGTCGGTCAGCCCCTGAATCTCGTCATGCCAGAACTTCTGGTCGTCCTCGCTCATGCCGTCCTTGGCCTTTTTCAGCGCATCCATGCCGTGATGGCGCACGTTGCGCACCGCCACACGGGCGCTCTCGGCGTATTGCGCCGCGACCTTGGTCAACTCGCGCCGGCGTTCCTCGTTCAACTCGGGGATCGGCAGCATGATGATTGTGCCGTTGGTCTGCGGGTTGATCCCCAGACCCGATTCCATGATCGCCTTTTCCACCTTCTGCACGAGGCTCCGGTCCCAGACGTTGATGGTGACCATGCGCGGCTCCGGCACGTTCACCGTGCCGACCTGGTTGATCGGCGTCATCGCACCGTAGGCGTCGACCTGGATCGGCTCGACCATCGTCGCCGAGGCCCGGCCGGTGCGCAGGCTCGCGAATTCCTGTTTGAGCGCGTCCAGCGCCCCCTTCATGCGTCGTTCAAGGTCGTCGAGATCAATCTCAAACTCGTCAGCCATGGGTTTGCCCTTCTCGTTGCGGCACGCGTTCCGGGCCGGGTATACAGCCAGTTGCGCGCCGATGTATAGACGCCGGTGCCCCGGCGCGGTCAAATCCGTGATCCGGCCCCGGCTGAAGCCACCCGCGCCGGTTCAGCCCGAAACCGTGGTATAGGTGCCCTCGCCCGCGAGGATGCCGCGAAAGCCGCCCGGCTCATCCAGGCTGAAGACGATGATCGGCATCTTGTTGTCGCGCGCCAGCGCGATCGCCGAGGCGTCCATCACGCCGAGGCGTTTCGCCAGCGCCTCGTCATAGCTCACATGGTCGTAGCGCTTGGCATCGGGGAACTTGTTGGGGTCCTTGTCATAGACGCCGTCAACCTTGGTGCCCTTGAAAATCGCCTCGCAGGTCATCTCGTTGGCGCGCAGGGTCGCCGCCGTGTCGGTGGTGAAATAGGGGTTGCCGGTGCCGGCGGCGAAGATCACGACCCGGCCCTTTTCAAGGTGCCGGACGGCGCGGCGGCGAATGTAGGGCTCGCAAACCTGGTCCATCGGAATGGCGCTGACCACGCGGGTGAAGACGCCCAGATCCTCCAGCGCCGACTGCATCGCCAGCGCGTTCATCACGGTGGCCAGCATCCCCATGTAGTCCGCAGTGGTGCGCTCCATCCCCTGGGCCGAGCCCTGCAGGCCGCGAAAGATGTTGCCGCCGCCGATCACCATGCAGATCTCGACGCCCATGTCGTGCACCGATTTGACTTCGTTGGCGATGCGCTGAACCGTCGGCGGATTGAGACCATAGCCCTGGTCGCCCATCAGCGCCTCGCCCGAGATTTTCAGCATCACGCGCTTGTATTTCGGTTGCGGGTGCGCCGCCCCGGTCTCGGTGTCGTTCATCGTCTTGCCCTGTTGTGCCGGTCGTGGTTCGCTGGCGGCAAAATGTCGGAAAAGCCGGGGCGGTTCAATGCGCGAATGCCCGGACGGCACAATTGCACGAAGGAACGCGCCTTGGACCTGGCGACCGAGACCTTTCCCGCCGACCGACCGGTGCTGATCGCCGGGCCGACCGCCTCGGGCAAGTCGGCGCTGGCGCTTCGCATCGCGCAGCGCCACGGCGGGGTGATCGTGAACGCCGATGCGCTCCAGGTGTTTTCCAACTGGCGCATCCTGACCGCGCGCCCCTCGCCCGACGAAGTAGCGGTCGCGCCGCATCTGCTCTACGGCCATGTGCCGGGGGATATGCCGTATTCCGTGGGCCAATGGCTGCGCGAGCTTGCCCCGATCCTCGACGGGCCGCAGCGCCCGATCATCGTCGGCGGCACAGGGCTCTATTTCAGCGCCTTGACCGAGGGGCTGGCGGATATTCCCCCGACCCCGCCCGATCTGCGCGCCGAGGCCGACGCCCGCGTGGCCGCGCACGGCGCCGAGGCGCTTCTGGCCGATCTCGACCCGGCCACCCTGGCCCGGATCGACACGCAAAACCCGATGCGGGTGCAGCGCGCCTGGGAGGTGATGCGCACCACCGGGCGTGGGTTGGCGGACTGGCAGGACGACACGCCGCCGCCGCTGCTCGCGCCGGATCGGGCGACAAGGCTGGTGCTGGACGCGCCGCGCGACTGGCTGATTGCCCGGATCGAACGGCGGTTCGACGCGATGCTGGCCGCCGGGGCGCTGGACGAGGCGCGCGCCAACCTCGACGGCTGGTCGGACACCCTGCCCTCGGCCAAGGCGATCGGCGCGCAGGAGCTCGTGGCGCATGTCAAAGGCGAGATCTCCCTGGCCGAAGCCCGCGCGCGCGCGATTGTCGCGTCGCGGCAATACGCCAAGCGTCAGCGCACCTGGTTTCGCGCCCGGATGGGCGGTTGGACCCGGCTGCCGCAGGGGCCGGACGCGGGCTGAATCCGCCCGAACCGGCGATTGCGAAAACCGGCGAATTGACCGAATCAAACCACCACCCCAATCCGTCGCCGCCGGCGATACGCGCTCGCCGGCGGCAGATTTCGCGCCGCGTGACTGCAGTTGGCACCGGAATCGACCACGTCCAAGGCCGATGACGCCAAGGCGAGAGAGCCGGATTCCGTAGAAATCTCAATGGTTACGGCGGCTTGCTGCATGTGCACCAACCGCATGCTCGACCCCGGCCAAAGCCCCTCCCCGACCCTTGCGAATTCCTGCGCATGGCCATGTCTGCCCCGCTCCGCTGCCAGCGAGGCGTGACACTTCTGCGACAGTTGCCATCCGATTCGCGTTATCCACAGGAAAGCCCGCAGCTTGTGGATAACCGGGGGCGACAGAATGGTCGAAATCGGCTAATCACGAAGTCGTGCGCCTAGACGCAAACGACTTTCAGGGACAGCTGCCGCGCCATGCAACAACAAAAATCGCTCGTTTCTCCATTCCGTGTCCTTCCTCTTGCGCGACTGGCGAAAGGCGGGCGCTGGCGGACCGAAGCGATGCGCAGTTACGGCGCGCCGGTGCTGTTGTGGTTCACCCGTGGCCAGGGCCGAATCACGATGAACGGCCGCACTTCGGGCTATACCGCGCATAACGCGGTGTTCATCCCCGCCGGCACCATGCACGGGTTCGAGATGAATTCGACGGTGCACGGCATGATCGTGGTGTTTCCCGCCGGGGTCGAGGAGCAGTTGTCGCTGCCCGACGATCCGGTGCACCTGCGCCTCACCGATGCCGAGCAGCATATCGAGCTCAACCGCCTGATCGACGCGATCCAGACCGAGCTTGAAAACGGCGCCACCGCGTCCGACCGCGCGCTCCTTTCGCATGCCGGCCTGCTGTCGGTGTGGATCGAGCGCCAGATGCGCGGCCATGAAGTGGAAGAACCGCGCGAGGATGCCTCGGTGCGTCTCGCCGCCGCCTTCACCTCGCTGGTCGAGCAGGATTTCCACTCGCCCAAGACGGTGCGCGACTATGCCAAGACGCTGGGCGTGACGCCGACCCATCTCAGCCGGGTCTGCAACAAGGCCTGCGGCCGTCCGGCCAGCGCGATCCTGGCAGACCGGGTGCATTACGAAGCCCGCCGCCTGCTGACCGAAACCCATATGCCGGTGAAGGATATCGCCCGCGCGTTGGGCTTCGCCTCGCCGGCCTATTTCACCCGCGCGTTCACCCAGCACACCGGCCGCACGCCCTCGGCCTTCCGCCGCGGCAGCTGAGCGGGGGCGCATCGCGCACACTCGGCAAAAACCCGGCGCCTCGGGTCTCAGTCAGAAAAATTATTGGAAACAGGGGCTTACCCCCGGGGTACCTCAGCTTCCGAGGATCGCCACGACATAGCCCTGGGTCTCGGCATAGGGCGGCACGCCCTCGTGTTTCGCCACCGCTTCCGGCCCGGCGTTATAGGCGGCAAGCGCCAGTCGCCAGGATTTGAACCGGTCGTATTGCTGCCTGAGATAGCGTGCGCCGCCGTCGAGGTTGTCGAGCGGATCGGTCGCGTCCACCCCCAGCCGCGCCGCCGTGTCGGGCATGAGCTGCGCAAGCCCGAGCGCACCCTTGTGGCTGACCGCCGACGGGTTCCAACCCGATTCCTGCTGCACGAGGCGCAAGAACAGGTTCTCGGGGATGCCGTGCTTGCGCGCAGCGGCCCGTGCGGGCTCGAGGTACTGGCCCCGGTAAGACCCGGTGAACGGCGGGATCGCGCCCCCGGCTTCGGGCGCATAGGTCGGCGTCAGGCGCACCGATCCGCGGTATTGATCCGCCGCGCGTCCGTCCAGAACCTTGAGTGCCGCCGCAAAGCCCGCGCCGCCGGAGGACGAAAACAGCGTTTCGGCCGATCCGGGCAGGGCGCCAGCCAGCATCAGTGCCGTTGAGAGCAGCATCGCCTGTCGCATCACATTCCCCCGGTTCCGTCGCGGCCCATTCGTCCCGCCAAGTCGACCGGGACAGTCTAGCGCAATTCGCGCGACGCTTCCAGAGGCGGGTGCGCGCACGGGAAATGCAGACCCGCGCGCGGGAATTTAACCTTTCCTTCACCGTGATCGGGTGTTGTAAGCATGGAAACGATTTCAACGGATTCGGGAGCTTCGTCATGGCTGGGTCGGTCAACAAGGTCATTCTCATCGGCAACCTGGGCGCCGACCCGGAAGTGCGCAATTTCCCCTCAGGCGGCAAGGTCTGCAACCTCAGGCTGGCAACGTCGGAGACGTGGAAAGACCGCAACACCGGCGAACGGCGCGAACGCACCGAATGGCACCGGGTCTCGATCTACTCCGAACCGCTGGTCCGCGTGGCCGAGCAATATCTGCGCAAAGGCTCGAAAGTCTACATCGAGGGTCAGCTCGAAACCCGCAAGTGGCAGGACCAATCGGGGCAGGACCGCTATACCACCGAGGTCGCATTGCGGCCCTATCGCAGCGAGCTGACGATGCTTGACGGGCGCAGCGGTGGCGGTGGCGGCGACGATTTTGGCGGCGGCGGCAGTGGTGACGACTACGGCGGCGGCGGATACGGTGGTGGCGGTGGCGATCGCGGCCCGGCCCCGGCCGGCGGCGGCGGATTCGACGACGAGATCCCATTCTGAGCCGCCCCCCGGCCCTTTGTCGCGGGGCTTGAGACAGCCTGCGCCCGACCACATCTGAAGAAGGCGCGCCGCGTCGGGCGCGTCTCAAACGCGGGGGCGTCATGGCCTGGTCATTTCCAATCGGACGTCTGTTCGGCAGCGAACTCAGGGTTCACGCGACCTTTTTCCTGCTGATCGCCTGGATCGGCGTTTCCGGCTATTTCGCCGGCGGGGTCGCGGGCGCGGCGCTTTATGTCCTTTACATCCTGATCCTGTTCGCCTGCGTGGTCGCGCATGAATTCGGTCACGCGCTGGTGGCGCGGCGCTTTGGCATCCGCACCCCGGACGTGACCCTTCTGCCGATCGGCGGGTTGGCGCGGCTTGAGCGGATGCCGGAAAAGCCCTCCGAGGAAATCCTGGTGGCGCTGGCCGGCCCTGCGGTGAACGTGGTGATCTTCGCAGTCCTGGCGCTGATCTTCGGCCTCGAGGCCGCGGCGACGCCCCTGACCGAGATCTCGCTGGCCACCCTGCCCTCGCAGATCGCGATCCTGAACCTGATCCTTGCGATCTTCAACCTGCTGCCCGCCTTCCCGATGGATGGCGGCCGGGTGTTGCGCGCGCTACTTTCGCTGACCACCGACCGGGTGCGCGCCACCCGGATCGCGGCGACCGCCGGGCAGGTGCTGGCCTTCGGCATGGGCCTGTTCGGCCTGATCTACGGCAACCCGATGCTTCTGCTGATCGCGTTTTTCATCTTCATCGCCGCCGGGTCGGAAAGCTCGGACGAGCAGATGCGCGAGGTCGCGCGCCGGATGATGGCCCGCGATGCGATGATCACCAGTTTCGACGCACTGGCCCCCGACGACGGGCTGGACACCGCCTCGGCGGCGCTGATCCGCACCACCCAGCACGAGTTCCCGGTGATCGACCCCGGCAGCGGCCGGTTCGAGGGGTTCCTGACACGCGACGCCCTGTTCAAGGCGCTGGCCGCGCCCGAACGCCCGCGCCGGGTGGCCGATATCATGCTGCACGAGGTGCCCCGCGCCAGCCTGATGGAGGGGCTCGACACCGTGCTGGCCCGGATGCAGCCCGGCACCGCCGCGGTCGCGATCCTGAGCGAGGGCGACCGGATGATCGGCTATATCACCCGCGAAAACGTGGGCGAGTTGATGGTGGTTGCCAACGCGCGGCGGGGCTGACGCGCCACGCCGGGTGCCCCCGGCCCGCCCGATCCGTCGGGAACGAAGACCCCCAACTGGTCGCTCAGTCGCCCTTGGGCAACAGCAGCGAAGCGTCGCCGTAGCTGAAGAACCGGTAGCGCTGTTCGATGGCATGGGCATAGACAGCGCGCATCCGCTCCAGCCCCATCAGCGCAGACACCAGCATCATCAGGGTCGACTTGGGCAGGTGAAAATTCGTCATCAGCGCATCGGCGATCTGAAAGGTGAAACCGGGCCGGATGAAGATGTCGGTCGGGCCGCGCCACGGCGCGATCCGGCCCCGCCCGGTGGCCGCGCTTTCGATCAGGCGCAGCGCGGTGGTGCCGACCGGGATGACCCGGTGCCCGGCGGCCTTGGTCGCGTTGATCTCGTCGGCGGCAGTCTGGGTGACCTCGCCCCATTCGGCGTGCATCTTGTGGCCCGACAGATCGTCGGTCTTGACCGGCAGGAAGGTGCCGGCACCGACATGCAAGGTCACGTGGGTCATGGTCACGCCGCGCGCCCTGAGCGCCGCCAGCAGGTCCGCATCGAAATGGAGCGAGGCGGTCGGGGCGGCCACCGCCCCCGGCGTCTCGGCCCAGATCGTCTGGTAATCGACGCGGTCACGCTCATCGGCGCGGCGCTTGGCCTCGATATAGGGCGGCAGCGGCATCTGCCCGGCCTCTGCCAGTGCCGCATCGAAATCGGCGCCGGTCAGGTTGAAGGCGATCAGCGCCTGGCCGTCATCCCGCCCGATCAGGGTCGCGGACAGGCGGTCGGAGAACACGATGCGCTCGCCCTCGGCGACTTTGCGCAGCGGTTTGATCAGCGCGCGCCAACGGCCCTCGGGCGCAGGCTCGAGCAGTGTGACCTCGATGCCCGCGACAGCCTCGCCCCGGTGCCTCTTGCCGCGCAGGCGGGCGGGAATCACGCGGGTGTCGTTCAGGACCAGCCGGTCACCGGGGGACAGGATTTCGGGCAGATCGGTGACGATCCGGTCGGCGGTCCGCCCCGGCGTCGCCACCAGAAGCCGCGCCGACGAGCGCGGTCGCGCCGGGCGGGTGGCGATCAACTCGTCGGGCAGGTCGAAATCGTAATCCGACAGCCGGGCGCCTTCGGGCAGGTCATCGCTCATTCTTCGGGCACCTTCGGCGGCGGGCGGCGGAAGATCTCGCGAAAGGCCCCGGGGGTCAGGATCGACAACGGGTTCAGTGTCACGTCCGGGCCGTCGTAGGGCCCCTTCAGCGTGAAGTTGAAGCCGATCAGCCCTTCGCCGTCGCGCGGCGAGAACAGGCGCCCGAGCGCGTTGACGAAATAGAACGGCGACAACACGCCCTGCATGTCGATGCGCTCGTTCACGAGGTCGTAATAGCCGTCGAGCGAGATCCCCATCGACACACCCACCGCCGAGGCGCGGTAGAGCGTGACCGCCTCCGGGGTCAGGCGAAAGCGTCCGTCGACCGTGGAAAAACCGATGCCCTCGCCGCTCAACTGGTCGAGCAGGCCGACCACCGAGACCGCCGAGAGCAGCGTCGCCATGGTCGGGGCCTCGACGATGCGGGTGTCGGTGATGGTGAACTCGCCCTCATAGGTGCCCTCGCCAGCGACCGGGGCAAGCACCAGTTCCAGGTTGCCGCCGCGGGCAGTGTCGAACACCCCGGCCCCGCGCAACACGCCGCCCGCGTCCGCCGACAGGATGCGGAACGCCAGCCCCTCTGCGGTGGGGGCGACGCTGCCGCGCAGGGCCGCACCGCCCTCGACCTGGCCGGTGAAGGTGCCGCGCATTCCGTCCGACAGGTCGAGATCGGCGTTGACCCCGAGCAACTGGATGCCCTCGGAGACGATCATCCGGTCAAGCCCCTGGATGATCAGCGGTTGGCGCGGGCCGGGCGCGCCACCGCCCCCGCCGCCGCCGAAATCGGCCTCGCGCAGGTCGATCGTGCCGCCGGTCATGCGGATCGCGAAGGGGGCATCGCCGCGCCCTTCAAGCACGATCGGCGCGTTGAGCCAGTTGCCGACCCGCACCCGTTCGAACCGCGCCTCGCCGATGCCGCCACCCTCGGCGGTCGTGATCCGTCCGCTGGCGTCGAGCCCGGGCGCGCTGAGCTTGAGCACCTCGACCACGGTGCGCTCGCCCAACGTCGCCTCGACCTCGAGCGATCCGGTGCGCGGCGGCGTCTTCGACCAGCCGAGCTCCGGCACCGCCAGCGCCAGGCCGGCCAGGTCCGAGCGCAGCGTCAGGCGCGGATCGGAGTCGGAAAAGTCGATTTCGAACTGGCCGCGCCCCTCGCCCGCGATCATCCCGTCCGACAGGCCGATCCCGAACTCGGCCAGCGAGCGCGGATTGATGGCCACCGTGCCGGCGATGCTGCCGGCGCCATCGCTTTCGGCCAGCGGCAAGGTCCATGTGCCCGAGGCCTCGGCCTGTCCAATCGACACCGGGCCGGTGATCTCGATCGCCTCGTTGCTGGCCACAAGCTCGAGCCGGTCGGCCAGGATCAGCTTGTCGGGGATCAGCATGTCGCTGCGCACATCGGTCAGTTCGCCGGTGATCGCATAGCCCGGGTCGATCTCGTCCAGCGAATCCTGGTTCCAGGGGAAGGTCACGCGCCCGCCGATCCGCGCCCGGCCGCGCGCCACATCGGGTCCGTAGTCGGTGCCTTCGAAGATCGTGAAGGGTTCCAGCGCCAGGATCGACAACGCCCCCCGGATCGGGCCGGCCATCTCGAGGTTGAGCACGTCGTAGCCGCTGTCTCCGGTCTCGACCAGCGACAGGAAGCTCGAGCCCGACACATCCATGACGCGCCCGTCGGGGGCCTGCATGGTCCCGGCCTCGACCACCGCGGTCATGCCGCGGGGTTCCTGCACCAGATAGCCCAGTTCGATCTCGACATCCGGCAGGCTTTCGAGCGGGCGCACCACCGCGTCGCGCACGGTGTAGACCCCGTTCATCGCGATCTCCTCGGTCGGCTCCTTTCGCCAGGCGATCCGTGCGTCGAACACCTCGCCCGCCAGCACGTTTTCGGCGACCCAACTGCGGGTATAGGGGCTTTCCTCCAGCGGCCACAACGCCAGCACATCGGCGCGGCTGGCATGGTCCACCTCGCTGTCCAGCGCGATGCGCCACCCCTCGCCCGTCGCCTCCACCGTCCCCGACGTCTCGAATTTCGAGTCGCCGCGAAAGGCCACCGCCTGGCCGATGTCGATGCGGAACGGGTCGAGCCGAAGCCTCACATCGGCCATTCCCCGTTCGATGACCAGCGGCGCGGCAAACATGCCCGGCGGGTTCAGGCGTGCCTGGTTGAGTTCGACCTGGCCGATCATGCTGCCGGGCCAGCCGCCGCGGAAATCCGACAGGTAGACATGGCCCTGCGCATCGGCGGTGCCGACCTCGGAGGCGACGGACGCCCCGAGAAAGTCGATCCGCTGGCTGGCCGGGTCGTAGTCGATATAGACCTTGGCGCCGTCGAACACCGCGGGTTGGGCCCCCGCCCCCGGCGACAACGCGCCCTCGCCGATCTCGAGCGTGCCGACCAGTTCGGAGATATCGCCCTCATCCGAGATCGCGGTGCGCAACGCGCCGGCGATCGGCGCGTCGATCACCGACAGGAAGGCCAGCGCCGGCGATTGCGCCGCGATATCGGGCGCTGCGGCGTTTTCGAACCGGGCCGAGATCGACGCCTCCGACCCGGCCTTGGCCGAGCGGATCGAGAATTCGGTCGATGCCAGTTCTTCGGTCTGGTTGAAGACATCGAAATTCACCACCATTTCGACCAGCTTGTCGGTCTGGGTGACGATCATGCGTCCGTCGGTGACCTGCCAAAGCCGCCCCGAGCGCGCATCTTCCAGCGTGATCGTCAGGTTCGATGCCTCGACCCGTTCGGACCCCGCGAGCAGCCCGTCGATGAACACCTGGTCGATGGCATCCAGCACCGTCGCCAGATCGCCGGTCATGCCGCTCTCCTGGCCGAGACTGAGCGCCAAAGACCCGTCCGAGAACCGCCTCAGCGTCATCTGCGCACCGCGCAAATTGACCACGGTCGGCTGCATTTCGCCGCGCAACGCCGGGATCAGGCGAAAGCCGCCCTCGACCCGGTTCAATTGCGCGAGGTCCAGCCCGGTGGCATCCTTGATGCCCACGTCGATCAGGCGCAGTTGCGGCCGACCGCGCGGGGTGACACCGAACTGCACCTGCCTGAGCGAGAAGCTGCCCCGGTCGACCGCGGCGTTCATCCGCTCAAGCACCTTGACCGCAACCCAGTCGGGCAAGGCGATCACCCGGCCGGTCAGCGACATCGAGGCCAGCACGAGAAACACCGAGGTGAACAGGATCAACACCAGCGTCCACACCCCGAGATGCCAGTGCAGCCGGCGAATGCGCGGCCGCCGGGTCATGCCGGTTTCGGGGCGCGACGGCAGCTGTGTTTCGGTCGGGGTGGTCTCGGTCATCGATCCGGTGCTTCGAGGTGGGTTCACATTCGCAGGATGGACCCATAGAAACATGCGTTTACGGGATCGCAAAATGGAAGTGAAGCAATGACTGACGCCGCCCTCCAACTCGGCACCAAAGCGCCGGATTTCACCCTGCCCCGCGATGGCGGCGGCAGCGTCACCCTGTCGGACCTGCGCGCTGGTCCGGTGGTCCTGTTCTTCTATCCCAAGGCCAACACCCCCGGCTGCACCACCGAAGCGCGCGATTTCACCGCCCTGCTGCCCGAATTCGAGTCCGCCGGTGCGACGGTCCTGGGGATTTCCAAGGACAGTGTGAAGAAGCAGGAAAACTTCGTTTCGAAACAAGACCTTGGAATGCCGATCCTGTCGGATGCCGAGGGCGAGGTGTGCGAAACCTACGGCGTCTGGGCGGAAAAGAAGATGTATGGCAAGACCTTCATGGGAATCCAGCGCACCACCGTTCTGATCGACGCCGAGGGGCGCATCGCGCGGGTCTGGGAGAAGGTCAAAGTCGCCGGCCACGCCGAAGAGGTGCTAGACGCGGTGCGGGCGTTGTGACGGCAAAACCGGCAACAATTCGGGCAATGCATGCCGATTGTCCGCATATTTGTCGTTGAAAACACCGGGACGGAGGGCCGCCCCGGCCCTGCGTCCGGGTGGATGCGGGCCGGGGCGGATCGGCGGAAACTCGCCGCCTGCGGCATTCCGGCCCGGAGAAATCCGGCCAAAAACATTGCCTTGAGAACAGGCAGCGGTTAATCACCCTTGAACGTGCGCGGTGCTGGGGAGCGCGTGTGCGACGGGATGGGACATCGGGACAACGTTTTGGTACGAAAACTCGCTTACCAGCTTAATCACAAGCTAGAACGCCGCTTTCCGGAACAGCGGCTGTTTCTCCGCTCCGAGGACGGAACGCGCTTCATCATTCTCAGCCCGGTGACCCAACTGGTCGGCTGGCTCGGAAGTGCCGCGTTCATTTCCTGGGCGATCATCGCCACCGCGGTGCTCTTGATGGACTCGATCGGGTCCGGCAACGTGCGCGACCGAGCGATGCGCGAACAGCAGCTTTACGAACACCGCTTGCAGGTGCTGGCCGACGAACGCGACGCGCGGGCCGCCGAGGCGGTGGCCGCACAGGAACGCTTCAACCTCGCGCTGGCGCAGATCTCGGAAATGCAGTCGGAACTGCTGTCGTCCGAGGATCGCCGCAAGGAGCTTGAGACCGGCATCGACGTGATCCAGGCGACGCTGCGGCGCACCATGAAGGAACGCGACGAGGCCCGCGGCGTGGTCGAGACCATGCTCGCCGAGGCCGGCGGCGAGAGCGGCGACGGCTCCTCCACCCGCCCTGCCGACCTGGGCAAGACCGTCGCCTTCCTTCTGGCCGCGCTCGACGAGACCGCGACCGAGCGCGATCAAGCGCTGACGGCAGCGGCGGAAACCAGGGATTTTGCGGAAAACCTCGTGTTCGACCAACGCCTGCGGGATGAGCGCAACGACCAGATCTTCCGCCAACTCGAGGACGCTGTGGCGGTGTCGCTGGAGCCGCTCGACCAGATGTTCGACGCGGTCGGGCTGTCATCGGAAAGCCTGCTCGACACCGTGCGGCGCGGCTATTCCGGCCAGGGCGGGCCGCTGATGCCGCTGGTCCTGTCGACCAAGGGTGCCGAGACCGACCCCGACACGCTGCGCGCCAACGAGATCCTGGGCGAGCTCGACCGGATGAACCTGTACCGGATCGCCGCCGAGAAGCTGCCCTTCGGGATGCCGGTGAAAAGTTCGTTCCGCTATACCTCGGGCTTTGGCACCCGCTGGGGGCGGCTGCACGCGGGCACCGACATGGCAGGGCCGGTCGGCACCCCGATCTATTCGACCGCCGACGGGGTGGTCACCCACGCCGGCTGGTTGTCGGGCTATGGCCGGCTGATCAAGATCCAGCACGAGTTCGGGATCGAAACCCGCTATGGGCACCTTTCAGCCATTAAAGTCAAAGTGGGGCAAAGGGTCTCGCGCGGGGATCGGATTGGTGATATGGGGAATTCCGGCAGGTCCACCGGGCCTCACCTGCACTATGAGGTGCGGGTGAACGGAAACCCCACGAACCCAATGACATATATCAAGGCAGCAAGAAATGTTTTCTAAAAGCAGGATCAACGAACCGGGGCCGAAACAAGCCGGTGACCGCGACACGAACCCCGCAGCAGAGGCGCCGAAACCCTCCATGTCCAATTCCGTTCCCGCCCCGTCCTCAGGGGCGACGAAGCCCAAGCCGCCGGCATCGACCCTGTCCGCCGACCTCGTGCTCAAGGGCAACCTGAAGTCGACGGGTGACATCGTCATTGAAGGCACCGTCGAAGGGGACATCCGCGCCCACATGCTGACGGTCGGTGAATCCGCTACCGTCAAGGGCGAGATCGTCGCCGACGACGTGGTGGTCAACGGCCGCATCATCGGCCGCCTGCGTGGCCTCAAGGTGCGCCTGACCTCGTCGGCACGGGTCGAGGGCGACATCGTCCACAAGACCATCGCGATCGAAAGCGGCGCCCATTTCGAAGGTTCGGTGCAGCGTCAGGAAGATCCGCTGAACTCGACCTCGAAAAAGCCGGTCCCGACTGGCCAGGGGCAACAGCCCCGCCCCCAGCAGCCCGCACCGGCCTCCAAGCCGAACGCCTGATCGCCACCGGGCGAGCAGACGACAAGGCCGCCCCTCGGGCGGCCTTTTTCGTTTCACAGCCGTCGCTCAGTCCTCGAAACTCATGCTGCGGCGGTAGAGATGCCAGGTCGCGTGCCCCAGCACCGGCAGGACAATGAACAACCCCATGAAGAAGGGCAGCAGCGCGCCCAGCATCAGAACCGCGATGATAAGGCCCCAGGTGACCATCGGCACCGGGTTGGCAAGCACCAGTTGGAACGAGGCGATCATCGCGGTGATGAAATCCAGCTCGCGATCCAACAGCAGCGGCAGGCTGGCGACGGTCAGCGCGAACAGCAGGAAGGCCAGGATCGCCCCGACCACCGATCCGACCGCCAGCATCGTCAGCCCGTTCGGCGTCAGGATCGTGTCCTGCCAGTTCGACAGGATGTTGGTCATCGGCATCAACCCGAGGAACAGGGCAAAGATCATGTGCGCGATGAACAGCCAGAACAGGAAGATCATGATGATGACCACCGCCATCGACGGAAACTGCCGGTCCTTCTGGCGCAGGATCACCCCCAGCACCCCGCCCCAGTCCAGCGCCTCGCCCATCTCGATACGCCGGCTGACCTCGTAGAGCCCGACCGCCAGGAACGGCGCCAGCAGCGGAAACCCGAGGGCCGCCGGGATGATCCAGTAGCTTTGGTCGATGAAGCCGAGTTGCAGGTAGATCACGATGCCGCCGGCCACAAAGAAGGTCGCGAAGAACAGCCCGAAGGCCGGCGCGCGGGTGAAGTCACGCCATCCGGCCCTGAGCGCGGCGGCAATATCGTCAAAGCCCACGCGTCCGATCTTGGGCGGCGGCGAAGGCGCAATCTGGGTTGCGTCGGTCATGTCTCTCCTTGCGGTGATGTTTCGCGCGAGGGGAGAGTGTTGCGGCGAAATGTCGCGGCGTCAAGCGGGCGATTGGCGGCTCAGGTGCCATGCCCCAGCTTGTCCAGCCGCGCCTGCCTGAGTCGGGCGAAATCGTCGCCGGCGTGGTAGGACGAACGCGTCAGCGGCGTGGCCGAAACCATCAGAAAGCCCTTGCCGTAGGCCGCGCCCTCGTAGGCCTTGAACTCCTCAGGTGTCACGAAGCGGTCGACGGCGTGGTGTTTGGGCGTGGGCTGCAGATATTGGCCGATGGTCAGGAAATCGACATCCGCCGCGCGCATGTCGTCCATCACCTGCATGACGCCCTGCCGGTCCTCGCCCAGCCCGACCATGATGCCCGACTTGGTGAACATCGCCGGGTCGATCTCCTTGACCCGCTGCAACAGGCGCAGCGAGTGGAAATAACGCGCGCCGGGGCGCACCGACGGATAGAGGCCGGGCACGGTTTCGAGGTTGTGGTTGAACACATCGGGCCGGGCCGCGACCACCACTTCCAGCGCGTCATCGGTGCATTTCAGGAAATCCGGCGTCAGGATCTCGATCGTGGTGTCGGGCGCGTGCCGGCGGATGGCGCGGATGGTCATGGCGAAATGCTCGGCCCCGCCGTCCTCGAGGTCGTCACGGTCGACCGAAGTGATCACCACGTGTTTCAGTCCCAGTTTCTTCACCGCGTCCGCCACCCGCCCGGGCTCGAACGCGTCGAGCGCGTTTGGCCGGCCGGTGGCGACGTTGCAGAAGGTGCAGCCACGGGTGCAGATCTCGCCCATGATCATCATGGTGGCGTGGCCCGCGCTCCAGCATTCGCCCACGTTGGGGCAGCCGGCCTCTTCGCAGACCGTCGACAGCTTGTTGTCGCGCAGGATCTTGTGCGTGTCGTTATACCCCTTGCCGCCCGGCGCCTTGACGCGAATCCAGGACGGCTTATTCGGCTGTGCGTTGTCGGGGCGGTGCGCCTTTTCGGGATGGCGCTGGTCGGGCAATTTGAGATCGCGCATGGATATCCTCCGTTGGCGCCTGTATTATCCTTTTCCGACAGGCCTGTCATCGCCATTCGGGCCGCGCCGCCTTGCACCTGCTGCATGCCGCGCAGCCGGGTTCTGTGGCATTGTGTCCTGTCTGGAATTGTTCTAAACGACCTCATGTGCCGGGGCTGCCCGGCGACGTTAACCAGAACCACCAAAAGGGGGTATTCCATGCATGTAGGTGTCCGCGTCCCCGAAGTGACCTTCAAGACCCGTGTCCGCGATGAAAGCATCGGCGGCGACAACCCGTATCGCTGGCAGGACATGACCAGCGACGACTATTTCAAGGGCAAGCGCGTGGTGCTGTTCTCGCTGCCGGGCGCGTTTACGCCGACCTGCTCGACCTACCAGCTTCCGGGGTTCGAGAAGAACGCCGACGCGTTTCGCAAGCTCGGCATCGACGAGATCTACTGCATGTCGGTCAACGACAGCTTCGTGATGAACAAATGGGCGCAGGGGCAGAACCTCGAAAACGTCAAGGTGATCCCGGACGGTTCGGGCGAGTTCACCCGGCGCGTGGGGATGCTGGTCGACAAGGCCAACCTCGGGTTCGGCCCGCGCTCCTGGCGCTATGCGGCGGTGATCGACGACGGCGTGATCGAGGCCTGGTTCGAAGAGCCGGGGCGCTGCGACAACCACCCAGAAGACCCCTATGGCGAAAGCTCGCCGGAGACCGTGCTGGAATACCTCAAGTCGAAAGCGGCCTGAGCATCTCGCCAGATCCGCAACGACAAAGGCCGCCCGTTCGGGGCGGCCTTTTCATTTTCACAGCGGGGATTCCGCGGATTACTCGCCGGCTTCGCTAGTGGCATCCTGCGGCGCGTCCTCGGGCGTGGCCTTGGGCTTGCGCGGGCGGCGGGTTTTCTTCGGCTTCATCTCGGGGGTCTCGACAAGGCCGCTGTCGGCGTTCTCGGGCGCGTCGCCGACAACGTCGGCACTGCCTGATGTGTCCTGGGCGGACCGGCTGTCATCGCCTGCCGCGTCATTGGCGCGCTTGTCCTCGCGCGGTGCGTCGGGCTGTTCCTGAGAGTCGCGCTGCTTTTGCTGCTGTTGCTGGCGGTCGCGGTTCTGCTGTTCGGACTGCAGGCGCTTTTCGTCGGCGTCGCGCTGCGCCTCGGCCAGAAGCCGAACGTAGTGTTCGGCATGCTGCATGAAGTTCTCGGCCGCCACGCGGTCGTTGCCGAGCGTCGCATCGCGCGAGAGCTGCAGATACTTGTCGATGATCTGCTGCGGCGTGCCGCGCACTTTGCCCTCCGGACCGGACGAGTCGAAGACCCGGTTGACGTTGTTGGCCGGCGAACGACCACGGTTCGACTTGCCGCGCGAACGTGATTTGGGTGATCTCATAAGCTTTTGGTTCCAGCCTTGCTTCTGGCTTCTACGGACCGGCGCGCGCTCTGCGCGATCTGATTGTAACGGTCCGTCTTTATGGCTTGGTGCGACAGGCAATCAGAGACTGCACTCTGTCGCTGCCCTGACTAACCACGCAGCCGGGCGGGTGACAAGCCAAATTCGCGCGATTCTGCCATTTTCTGCGCAGGCGTGGTGCAAAATCCGCGCCAAAGCGGCGACTTTCTGCCTTTCCGGGCGCGCAAGGGCGTGTCAGGGCCGAATCCCAGAAACGACGCGGTCGCGCCGGTCGAAGTCCTGGCGCACCCGCACCCGCTCAAACCCGGCGCGTTTGAAGATCGCCGCGACCTTGTTGCCCTGCCGCGCGCCGATCTCGACGATCAGCCGTCCGCCCGGTGTCAGGTGCTCGGCCGCGCCCTCGGTGATCGCGTGGTAGGCGGAAAAGCCGTCGCCGCCCGGGGTCAGCGCCATCGCCGGATCGTGGTCGCGCACTTCGGGCGCCAAGAGCGCCAGTTCCTTGGCCGCGATATAGGGCGGGTTCGACACGATAAGGTCGAACCGCCCGTCGACCGCCGCGAACCAGTCGCTTTCGAGCAGCGTCAGCCGGTCGGCGACGCCATGCGCCTCGGCGTTGGCCCGCGCCACCTTGAGAGCCGAGGGCGACAGATCAGTCGCGACGGCACTGGCCCCGGGCCATTCGGCCAGCAGCGACACGGCGATGATGCCCGACCCGGTGCCGAGATCGAGGAACCGCTCGGGCGCAGCCCCCTCCAGCGCCGTGGTGATCAGGACCTCGGTCTCGGGGCGCGGGTCGAGCACATCGGCGGTGATGGTGAACATCCGATCCCAGAACAGCCGCCGCCCGACGATACGCGACACCGGTTCGCGGGCCAGGCGGCGGGCGACGAGCACGTCGAACATCGCCTGTTCCGCCCCCGACAGGTTGCGCTCGGGCTCCAGCGCCAGCCGCATCCGCTCCACCCGCAGCGCCTCGGCCAGAAGGATGCGTGCATCGTGCCCGGCCGCCACGATCCCCGCCGCCTCCAGCCGCTCGGTGGCCCGCGCCAGTGCCGTGGCGATGGTCACGCCTCGATCTCCGCCAGCATCTGCGCCTGGTCGTGTTCGGTCAGCGCATCGACGATGTCGTCCAGATCGCCCGTCATGACCTGGTCGAGCTTGTAGAGCGTCAGCCCGATCCGGTGATCGGTCAGGCGGCCCTGCGGAAAGTTGTAGGTTCGGATGCGCTCGGACCTGTCGCCCGATCCGACCTGGCTTTTGCGGCTGGCGGCGCGTTCGTCATGGGCGCGCTGGCGTTCGAGATCGTAAAGCCGGGTCTTGAGCACCTGCATCGCGATCTCGCGATTTCGGTGCTGGCTTTTCTCGGAGCTGGTCACCACGATGCCCGACGGCAAATGCGTGATCCGCACCGCGGAATCGGTGGTGTTGACGTGCTGCCCCCCGGCACCTGAGGCGCGCATCGTGTCGATGCGGATGTCGCCGGGGTCGATCTGGATATCGACGTCCTCGGCCTCGGGCAGCACCGCGACGGTTGCCGCCGAGGTATGGATGCGCCCGCCCGATTCGGTCTCTGGCACACGCTGCACACGGTGGACGCCGCTTTCGTATTTCAGCCGGGCAAAGACGTTCTCGCCCTTGATATGGGCGACCAGTTCCTTGACCCCGCCAAGCTCGGTCAACTGCTCTTCGACGATCTCGAAGCTCCAGCCGCGTGCCTCGGAGTAGCGTTGATACATGCGCAAGAGATCGCCCGCGAAGAGCGCCGCCTCCTCGCCGCCGGTGCCGGGGCGGATTTCCATGATCGCCGGGCGCGCATCGGCCTCGTCCTTGGGCAGAAGAACCAGCCGCATCGCCCGTTCCGCCTCGGGCAGTCGGGCGCGCAGCCGCGACACCTCGTCTTCGGCCAGCGCGCGCATCTCGGGGTCGTCCAGCATCGCCTCGGCCTCGTCCAGGTCGCGGATCAGGTCGCGGTAGCTCTCGATCTCGTCGACCACGGGTTTGAGCGCGGCATATTCACGGCCAATTCGCGCGATCTCGTCGCCCGATAGCCCCTGCGCCATCTTCGCTTCCAGATACTGAAAGCGTTCGGTGATCGCGTTGAGTTTGTCCAAAGGAACCATGCAGTCTCGTCGCCCATCGCCGGGATTTGGTCAAGTCCCGCAGAGGGTGTATACTGGCCCCATGCGTGGACTGCTGTTGATCCTGACCTGTCTTGCCACGCCGGTGCTGGCCGATGTCATCGGCCCCGGCGGCAAGGTGATCGACTGCTATTGCACCGACAGCACCGGCGGCCGGGTGGACCTGAACCAGGAAATCTGCCTGTTCGTCGACGGACGCGCGTTCATCGCGCGCTGCGAGATGAGCCTCAACGTCCCGATCTGGCGCGACACCGGGCGTTCATGCATCTCAAGCGCCGTCCCCGAGTTGCTCCAGCCAGCCGGTGACACGGGCGGCGTTGACGCCGAGATCTGAGCCGCCGATCACCAGATGCGCGTGGATGTGCAGGGTGTCGCCCTCGGTCCAGATTACGTTGATATCGGGAAACCCCCAGAACCGGGTGCGCGTGACGAACACGGCCGGGTCGGCGCCTGTGCCAATCCGCCGGGTGCGCGGTGTCGCCTCGGCGATGGTGATGAGCCGACCCAGGGCATCGGGTGGCAATTCGGCCAGCGGGCGCACCACCTTTACCCCGCCGGCAAGCTTGTGGGTGCCGGGCTGCATCGGGCCGGGCTTGTCGCTCAGGCGGTCGGCAGGAAGCGGCGCGAGGCGGATATAGGCCTGCGCCAGGACGAACAGAACCACGAGAATGATCAGGATTTTTGCAAGCATCTTGGCCCTTTCCTCGGCATCCCTATACTTCCGATACACCGAAAACGCCCACGAGGATCAATCCCATGCGCCGAATCATTGCTCTTGCCCTGACCTGTGCCCTGCCCGCCACGGCCAGCGCCACGCCCTATGACGGGATGTTCAGGCCCAACTACGACTTCGCGGCAAGCTGGGATTGCACCTCGTTGGGCATGGACGGCGGCGCGGTCGCGGTTCAGGGCGACAAGCTGATCGGGGTCGAGAACACCTGCACCCTGACCGATCCGGTCGAGGTGCGCGACATGAACGCCACGCTCTACGATGCCGAATGCAGCGGCGAGGGCGAGACGGCGCGCGAACGGCTGATGTTGATGGCGCATGACTACGGCATCTACGTGATCCGCGACGGGTTCGTGTCCGATTGGCTGAGGTGTGAGTAGACGCGTCAGCGCCGCGTCCAGCCCCACAGGCACAGGATCTCGACCGCCACATGCGCCCCGGCGATGGCCGTGGCCCCCGAGGTGTCGAACGGCGGCGACACTTCGACCACGTCGCCGCCCACCAGGTTGACGCCGGCGATGCCGCGCAGGATTGCCGCGGCCTGCGCCGAGGTCAGCCCGCCCCAGACCGGCGTGCCGGTGCCGGGGGCAAAGGCCGGGTCGAGCGCGTCGATGTCGAAGGTCAGGTAAGCTGGTCCGGTGCCGACAACCTCCTTGATGCGGGCCGCCACCAGGTCGGGGCCAAGCCGGTGCACCTCGGGCGCGTCGATAATGGCGATGCCCAAGGGGTCGTCGTTGGTGGTGCGGATGCCGATCTGGATCGAACGCGCCGGGTCGATCAACCCCTCCTTGACCGCCTTGTAGACAAAGGTGCCGTGGTCGATCCTGGCCGGGTCGTCGTCGGGCCAGCTGTCGGTGTGGGCGTCGAACTGGATCAGGCCAAGGGGTCCGTGTTTCGCCACGTGAGCGCGCAGGATCGGCAGCGTGATCGAATGATCGCCCCCCAGCGTCACAGCCGCGCAATCCTGCGCGAGGATGCCCGCGATATGCGCCTCCAGCACTGCCGGAAACGCCGCCACATCGGCATAATCAAAAGCCAGATCGCCGTAGTCCGCGATGGCAAAGTCGCTCATCACATCATAGCCCCAGCCATAGGGCGCATCGGGGCTTTGCAGCGCCGAGGCTTCGCGGATCGCGCGCGGGCCGAGGCGTGTGCCGGGGCGGTTGGTCACCGACTGGTCGAACGGCACGCCGGTGACCGCGATATCGGCATCCGTCAGATCCTTGGTCAGGGTCCGACGCAGAAAGCTGGCGACGCCGCCAAAGGTGTTCTCGAAACTCGGGCCTTTCAGCCCCTTTCGCGTGATCGCGGTGTCGACCTGGGTTTTCGCGTCTTCGAGCGCCATGTGTTCTCCTTCAAAGGCCAGGAGCTTTCGGAAAAGCCGTGCCTACAGCGGCTGGTTGGTCTCGACCAGCCGGGCAAAGAAACTCGCCCCGACCGGGGCGATGTCGTCGTTGAAATCGTAGTCGGGGTGGTGCAGCCCGGCGCTTTCGCCCTGGCCGATGAACAGGTAGGCGCCGGGCCGGGCCTCGAGCATGTACGAGAAATCCTCGGCCCCCATCTCGCGCCCCTGCTCGGTGGTCACGTTCGCCTCGCCCGCCACCTCGCGCGCGACGCGGGCGGCCTTTTCGACCTGGGCCGGGTGGTTCACCGTCGCCGGGTAGCCGCGATCGTAGTCGAGCACTGCCTCGACCCCGTAGCTTGCCGCCTGCCCGGCCACGATCTCGGCCATGCGCCGCTCGACCATGTCGCGCACCTCGGGCTCGAAGGTGCGCACGGTGCCGCCGACGAACGCGGTGTCGGGAATCACGTTGTCGGCGCTGCCGGTGTGGATCTGCGTGACCGAAACCACCAGGTCGCGGCGCGCGTCGTGGTTGCGGCTGACAATGGTCTGGATCGTCTGGGCAATTCCCACCGCGGCCACCACCGGATCGACGGTATCGTGCGGATAGGCGCCATGCCCGCCCTTGCCCTTGATCTGGATGCGAAAGGTGTCGACCGCGGCCATGATCGGGCCGGTCTGGGTGAAAAACGCGCCCGGATCGCGGTCAGGGCCGTTGTGCAGCGCATAGACCTCGGAAATCCCGAACCGGTCCATGATGCCTTCCTCGACCATGATGCGCGCACCGCCCATATCCTCTTCGGCGGGCTGGAAGATCAGCGCGACCCGGCCCGAAAATCGCCGCGTCTCGGCCAGGTAGCGCGCCGCACCCAGCAGCATCGTGGTGTGGCCGTCATGGCCGCAGGCGTGCATCCGCCCCGGCACAGTCGAAGCATGCTCCAGCCCCGTGGTCTCGTCCATCGGCAGCGCGTCCATGTCGGCGCGCAGCCCGATGGTCGGCCCCTCGCCCTGCCCCTCGATGATCGCGACGATGCCGCTGGTCGCGATGCCCTCGTGCACCTCGTCCACCCCGAATTCGCGCAGGCGCGCGGCGACGAAGGCCGCCGTTTCATGGCAATCGAGCTTGAGTTCCGGGTGGGCGTGCAGCCAGCGCCGCCAGGTCTTCATGTCGGCGGCGTAATCGGCGATGCGGTTGATGACGGGCATGGGGTTGTGACTTTCGCGCGGTTTTTCTATCCCGGTGAGAGTTTCCCAAACCAAAGGCGAGTGCAATGGCGAATACTCCCAATGACCCGGTGCACGACCCCAACGGCGGGATGCCGCGCCTGGTCGAGATCATGCGTCGCCTGCGCGATCCCGAAACCGGCTGCCCCTGGGATGTTGAACAGACCTTCGCCACCATCGCGCCCTACACGATCGAGGAGGCCTACGAGGTCGCCGACGCGATCGAGCGCGAGGCCTGGGACGAGCTGAAGGGCGAATTGGGCGATCTTCTGTTCCAGTCGGTCTTTCACGCACAGATGGCCGAGGAGGCGGGGCTGTTCACCTTCGACGAGGTGGCCGACACCATGTCCGACAAGATGGTCGCCCGCCATCCGCACGTGTTCGGCGACGAATCCCGCGAAAAGTCTGCCGATCAGCAGGTCGCGGATTGGGAGACGATCAAGGCGGCCGAGCGTGCCGACAAGCTGCAGGACGGCGTGCTTGACGGCGTCGCGGTGGGGTTGCCCGCGCTGATGCGCGCGGTGAAGCTGCAAAAGCGCGCCGCACGGGTCGGGTTCGACTGGCCGGACGTGGGCCAGGTGCTCGACAAGGTGGCCGAGGAGGCGCGCGAGGTGGTCGAGGCGCGCGATCGGCTCTCTCCCGAGGCGCTGAGCGAGGAAATCGGCGATCTGTTGTTCGTGCTGGCCAATGTCGCGCGCCATCTCGATGTCGACCCCGAGGCGGCCCTGCGCCGTGCCAACGCCAAGTTCACCCGCCGTTTCGAGGGGATCGAGCGGCGGCTGGCGGCGATGGGCAAGCGGCCAGAGGACTCCGACCTGGCCGAAATGGATGCGCTTTGGGAGGCCGAGAAGGCGGCGGAACGCGCGGGCTAGGCGCGGTCAGGCCCCGACGGACGCCCCTTCGGCGCGCAACAAAAGCTGCTTCAGCCCGTCTTCGGACAGGTAATTGAAATCGTCCGCCAGGGCTTCTTCGACGAATTTCGCGGCCCTTGGCCCGGTCTCGATGCCGGTGGCCTTCTGGAACTGGCGGATCTTGCGCTCGGCCCGAAACGCGGTGTCGGAGGTCGCGGTGAAGGACTGGATGTAGGACGAAAACCCGGGGTCCGAAATGAAGGGAAAGCGCCGTCCCGAGTTGATATGGGAATAGCCGAACACGTTTTTCGTCGTGGGTCCGGCGGTGTAATGGGCATAGCCCGCCCCGGTCAGGTTGCGATACATCGGGTGCAGTTGCGGCCCCTTGCCGTCACGATAGAGCATCAGCCCGCGCGGGAAGGTCACGATCATCCGGTCGCGCAGCGCCGGAAGCCAGCGGCGCAGCCGCGCGATGTAGTGGCGCGACATGCCATCGTCGTCGTCGCAGCGAAACTGCAACAACCCCTGCCCCGCAACCTCCGGGTCCGACACGTAGGGGCGCAGCACATGCGCCAGCCGGGTTTCCTCGGACACCACCAGTTCGATCTGGGGAATGCCCGCGACGACGTCTGCCAGCCTTGCGCGGTAAGGTGCAGGCATGGTCGACGAGGTCACCACGACCAGGCGGAAATCCTTGTCGGTCTGGGCCGCGACGCCGGGCAGCATCAGGTTCTCGAATAACTCAAAGCGTGTCTCCATACGCTCGGGCGCATAGAGCGTGCGGTGAGCCTCGTCGCGGTCGGAATAGTCGATCTTGGTATCGCTCGGCCCGAAGAACGAGAATCGGCAGAACCCGAGAATTGTTGCGCCCATGCTGCCCCTGCCCGCCTGCCCGCCTGAACCATCTGCATTTCGGGCAACTTACAGGACCGGGGGCGCTTGGCAAATGTCTGAAATCGACGGATTCGAAAGAAGTTGCCGCATCATGGGGCTTGACCTGAGTAAAACACTCAGATTTAAAACGCCTCACGCAACCGAACAGGAGTCATCATGACCAAGACCTTCCCGCTCGCCGTTCTGCTGGCAGCATCCACCGCCCTGCCCGCGCTGGCCGATGTGAACGTCTATTCCTACCGCCAGCCCGAGCTGATCCAGCCGCTGGTCGATGCCTTCACCGAAGAAACCGGCATCGCGGTCAATATCGCCTTTCTGAACCAGGGCCTGACCGAGCGTCTGCTGGCCGAGGGCAAGCGCACGCCCGCCGATGTCATCCTGACCGCGGACGTGCAGCACCTGGCCGATGCCGTCGCCGCCGGCGTCACCCAGCCGGTCGAGAGCGACGTGCTCGAGGCCAACGTGCCGGCCGAGTTCCGCGATCCCGACAATCACTGGTTCGGCCTGACCTCGCGCGCGCGCATCGTCTACGCCTCCAACGAGCGCGTCGCGGATGGGGAAGTCACCACCTACGAAGACCTCGCCGACCCCAAATGGAAGGGCCGCATCTGCACCCGCCCGGGGACGCATGCCTACAACACCACCCTGACTGCGGCGATGCTGGCGCATCACGACGAGGAATTCACCCGCGATTGGCTGGCCGGCGTGAAGGCCAACCTGGCCAAGAAGCCGCAGGGCAATGACCGGGCGCAGATCAAGTCGGTCTGGGCCGGGGAATGCGATATCGCGCTGGGCAACACCTATTACATGGGCAAGATGCTCGAGGACGAGGAACAGCGCGCCTGGGCCGAAAGCGTGCGCATCGTGTTCCCGACGTTCGAAGGCGGCGGCACGCATGTGAACATCTCGGGCGTGGCGATGACCGCGCATGCGCCCAACCCCGACGAGGCGCTGGCCTTCATGGAATACCTGACCTCGCCCGCGGCACAGGCGATCTATGCGGCGGCCAACCACGAATACCCGGTCTCGGCCGAGGTCGAGCCGTCCGACCTGGTCGCCGGCTGGGGCAGCTTCACGCCCGACAATATCGACCTGATGGACCTGTCGCACCTGCGCCCCGAGGCGCTGCGGCTGACCCAGGAAGTCGATTTCGACGGCTGAGGTCCCGTGCCCCGGCCACCTGGCCGGGGCGATCAGGGCATGCGGTCCGGGGGCAGCGTCCCAGTCCCCGGATCGCGGTTCAGACTTCGCAGATCTCGCGAATCCGGTCCGCCTGCGCCTTGACGATACGCTTGCCTTCTGCGATCGCCTCGGCGCCGCGGTAAAGCTCCAGCACCGTCAGATCGGTAAAGCCTGCATTGAGCAGAACATCCGGCGGCTCGCCCGCCATGCGGGCGCGGGCGATGGTTTCGGTCATCACGTCTATGGCGGCGCTCAGAACATCGAAATAGCCCGGTTTGGCCTCTGGCGGGTCGGACTCCGAGCCGATCCCGAGGGTCTCGCGCAGCCCGTCCGGCATCACCGAGGTGATCCAGTTGTCGCTGCGCGGCTTGGGCTCTTTCGGGCGCCAGATCCGGCCGCGGGCCTTGGCATTCGGGTTGACCGCGATCAGAACCTCGGCCCCCATCGCGCGCAAGGGCGACACCGGCACCGGGTTGGTCAGCCCGCCATCCAGCAGCCATCGTCCCTCGTATTTCAGTGGGCTCATCACCCCCGGTATTCCGACCGAGCCGCGCACCGCCGGATAGGTCGGCCCCCGGTCCAGCCAGATTTCCCGCCCGGTCTGCATGTCGGTGGCGACGGCGGTGAAGGGACGCTTCAGTTCCTCGATCTGGTCGGGCAGTCCGATATCCTTCAGCATCACCTCGATCTGGCGCGCCTCGACCAGCCCACCCGAGCGCAGCGAGACATCCATCAGTTTGAGAAATCCCGGCGGCGTCAGGTTTTTCACCCAGTCTTCAAGCGCGTCGAGCCTGCCGCCGGCATAGGCCGCACCCACCAGCGCGCCCATCGAGGTGCCGGCCACCACGTCCGGGCGCACGCCGATTTCCTCAAGCCCCCGGATCACCCCGATATGGCACCACCCCCGCGCACCCCCGGACCCCAGGGCAAGTCCGATGGTCGGGCGTTTTCGCATGTCTGGCCTCCGTGAAGCGGCTGATCCCCGCCTATCGTGATCCGGCTTTGCCATCATGGTCAAGGGCGCGCGCGAGCAGCGTGTCGACATTGGCGCTCATCGGCAGGCGATGGGCGAACACGTCCGCGGTTGCGACCCAGCGCGCGTCGGCGGCATCGTCGGCGGCCACGGGGTCGCCCGAGACATGGCGGCAGCGCACCGCGACCAGCACATAGTGGCGCGTGACCGCGCCCGCCTCGTCGCGCCGGATCAAGTCGAAGGTCGCCAACTGGCCGTCCGCGCGCGCAACGATCCCGGTTTCCTCATCCAACTCCCGCAGCGCCGCCTCTTCCAGCGTCTCGCCGTTCTCGACATGCCCGCCGGGATAGCCCCAAAGCCCCTTGTCGGGTTCCTTGCCGCGCTGCACCAGCAGCACCCGCGTGCCCTCGACCACCACCGCCAGAACGCCCAGGACCGGGCGGGTCATTCCGCCGCCGCGCGCCGGGGGTCGAGCATATGTTTGAGGTAGCGCCCGGTGTGGCTGGTCTCGACCGCCGCCACGTCTTCGGGGGTGCCGGTGGCCACGATCCGCCCGCCGCCATCGCCGCCCTCGGGGCCGATGTCGATGATCCAGTCGGCGGTCTTGATCACGTCGAGATTGTGCTCGATCACCACCACCGAATTGCCTGCGTCGACAAGTTCATGCAGCACTTCAAGAAGTTTCTTCACATCCTCGAAATGCAGGCCCGTGGTCGGCTCGTCGAGAATATAGAGCGTCCGCCCGGTGGCGCGTTTGGACAATTCCTTCGACAGCTTGACGCGCTGCGCCTCACCGCCCGACAGCGTCGTCGCCTGCTGGCCCACCTTGATATAGCCCAGCCCCACCCGCATCAGCGCATCCATCTTTTCACGGATCGACGGCACCGCCTGGAAAAACGTCTGCGCATCTTCGACCGTCATATCAAGAACGTCGGCTATCGACTTGCCTTTGAAGCGGATTTCCAGCGTTTCGCGGTTATAGCGCTGACCCCGGCAGGTCTCGCATTCGACATAGACATCGGGCAGGAAATGCATCTCGATCTTGATGACGCCGTCGCCCTGGCAGGCCTCGCAGCGCCCGCCCTTGACGTTGAAGGAAAACCGCCCCGGCTTGTAGCCGCGGGCCTTGGATTCCGGCAGACCCGCGAACCAGTCGCGGATCGGGGTGAAGGCACCGGTGTAGGTGGCGGGGTTGGAGCGCGGCGTGCGGCCGATCGGGCGCTGGTCGATGTCGATCACCTTGTCGAGATGCTCGAGCCCGCGCACCGTCTCGCACGGCGCAGGGGTCTGGCGCGCGCCGTTCAGGGCCATCGAGGCGGTCTTGAACAGGGTCTCGATGGTCAGGGTCGACTTGCCGCCGCCGGATACGCCGGTGACGCAGACGAACTTGCCCAACGGAAACTCGGCGGTGACCTCCTTGAGGTTGTTGCCGGTGGCCTTGCGCACTTCGACCGACTTGCCGTTGCCGGACCGCCGCGTGGCGGGCACCGGAATCTCGCGCTGACCCGACAGGTATTGCCCGGTCAGCGAGGCCGGGTCGGCGGCAATCTCGTCCGGCGTGCCGTGCGACACGATCCGCCCGCCGTGCACACCCGCGCCGGGACCGATGTCAAAGACATAGTCGGCCTCGCGGATCGCCTCTTCGTCATGTTCGACCACGATCACCGTATTGCCCTGGTCGCGCAGGTTCTTGAGCGTGTCGAGCAACCTGCCGTTGTCACGCTGGTGCAGCCCGATCGAGGGTTCGTCCAGAACGTAGAGCACCCCGGTCAGCCCCGACCCGATCTGGCTGGCCAGCCGGATGCGCTGGCTTTCGCCGCCCGACAGGGTGCCGGCGTTGCGGCTGAGGGTCAGGTATTCCAGCCCCACGTTGTTCAGAAAGCCGAGGCGTTCGCGGATCTCCTTGAGGATGGCGCGGGCGATCTCGTTTTTCTGGTCGCTCAGATGCTCGGGCACGGTGCGGCACCAGTCATGCGCCTCGCGGATCGACATCTGCACCACCTGTCCGACATGCAGCCCGGCGATCTTCACCGCCAGCGCCTCGGGCCGAAGCCGGTAGCCGTGGCAGGTGCCGCAGGGCCGGTTGTTCTGGTAGCGCTCGAATTCCTCGCGAATCCAGTTCGAATCGGTCTCGCGGTAGCGCCGCTCCATGTTGGGGATCACGCCTTCGAAGGGTCGCGTCACCTCGTAGACCCGCCCGCCCTCGTCAAAGCGAAAGCGGATTTCCTCGGTGCCCGATCCGCGCAGGAACACCTGCTGCACATGCTCCGGCAGGTCTTTCCACGGCGTGTTGCGGTCGAACTCGTAGTGCTTGGCGATCGACTCGATGGTTTGCAGGAAGTAGGGCGACTTGCCCTTGCGCCAGGGCGCCAGCGCGCCGTCATAGACCTTGAGCGTCACATCGGGCACCACCAGGCGCTCGTCAAAGAACAGCTCCACCCCCAGCCCGTCGCAATCGGGACAGGCCCCGAAGGGCGCGTTGAAGGAAAACAGCCTGGGCTCGATCTCGGGGATGGTGAAACCCGACACCGGACAGGCGAAATTCTCGGAAAAGGTGAAGCGCTCCGGCTCGCCGTCCTCGGGTCTGGGCGCGGTCTCGAGCACCGCGATGCCATCGGCGAGGTCCAGCGCGGTGCGGAAACTGTCGGCCAGCCGCGTCTCAAGCCCCTCGCGCACCACGATCCTGTCGACCACCACGTCGATGTCGTGGCGGAAGTTCTTTTCCAGCTTGGGCGGGTCTTCCAGCTCGTAAAACCCGCCGTCGACCTTGACGCGCTGAAAGCCCTGTTTGCGCAGTTCGGCGAATTCCTTGCGGTATTCGCCCTTGCGGTCGCGGATGATCGGGGCCAGCAGATAGGCGCGCGTGCCCTCCTCCATCGCCATCACCCGGTCGACCATGTCCTGCACCTGTTGAGCCTCGATGGGCACGCCGGTGGCCGGCGAATAGGGCGTGCCGGCACGCGCGAACAACAGGCGCATGTAGTCGTAGATCTCGGTGACCGTGCCGACCGTGGAGCGCGGGTTCTTGGACGTGGTCTTCTGCTCGATGGAAATCGCGGGGCTGAGCCCCGAGATATGATCCACGTCCGGCTTCTGCATCATGTCGAGGAACTGGCGGGCATAGGCCGACAGGCTTTCGACATAGCGCCGCTGCCCCTCGGCATAGATCGTGTCGAAGGCCAGCGAGGATTTCCCCGACCCCGACAGACCGGTGATCACCACCAGCCGGTCGCGCGGAATGTCCACGTCGACCGATTTCAGATTATGCTCCCGCGCGCCGCGGACTTCGATGAACTTCTGTTCCGGCATCGCCACCTCCGATGACCTCACGTTGATACGCCATCGCGCCAGCGCCGCCAATCGGAAAATGGGAACGAAACGCGAACTTTCGCCCGGGCCGCGCAACGCTTTGGATTTGCGAAAAACCGGTTAGTATGCGCGCGTTGTTCACCTGTATTCCGAGGCTTCCAATGCTGCGCATTCTGCTCATCGCCCTTGTTTCTCTGATCCTTCCCACCACCGCAGCCACCGCACAGGATTCGCCCCGCGCGATCCTGGTGCTCGACGGATCGGGTTCGATGTGGGGCCAGATCGACGGTGTGAACAAGATCGTGATCGCGCGCGAGGTGATCGGCGAGCTTCTGGGCACCCTGCCCGCGGATCAGGAACTGGGTCTGATGAGCTATGGCCACCGGCGCAAGGGCGATTGTTCGGACATCGAACTGCTGATCGAACCGGGCACCGACCGGGCCGCCATCGCGGCGGCGGTCAACGCGATCAACCCCAAGGGCAAGACGCCGCTGTCGGATGCGGTGATCCAGGCCGCCGAGGCGCTGCGCTTCTCCGAAGAGGTCGCGACGGTGATCCTCGTCTCGGACGGAATCGAGACCTGCGAGCGCGATCCCTGCGCGGTTGGCCGGATGCTCGAAGAGACCGGCGTCAACTTCACCGCCCACGTGATCGGCTTTGACGTCGCTGACCCCGCGGCGCTGGCGCAGCTGCAATGCCTGGCCGAGGAAACCGGCGGGCAGTTTCGCACCGCCGCCAACGCCGCCGAACTGGCCGAGGCCCTGGCCGTGGTGGCCGAACCCGAACCGGCCGCACCGGTCGCGGTGACCTTCCAGGCCACCGATGGCGACGGTGGTCCGGTGATTGCCTCCGGGCTGATCTGGAACATCGGCACACAGTCCGACGGCGCGCTGATCAAGAACGGTCAGGACGCCAGCCCGTCGCTCGACCTGCTGCCGGGTTCGGGCCTTGCCGAAGTGTTGCGCATTGCCGACGAAGCGGTCGGCGAGGCGATGTTCACCGTCACCGGCGACGAGACCGGCGGCAAGGTCGTGACCATCGCCCTGCCCGAAATGGTGCCCGACGCCACCCTCGACGCCCCCGCCTCGGCGCCCGCCGGATCGCTGGTGCCGGTGCGCTGGAGCGGGCCGGACGGAGAAGGCGACTACCTCTCGTCGTCCAACCTCGACATGCATGACGGCGAATATTACCACTACGGCTATACCCGCGACACCGAGGACGGGGTTGTTATGGTGCGGATGCCGCCTGAGGACGGCATCTTCGAAATCCGCTATGTCCTCAATTCCAGCCCGCCCAAGGTGCTGGCGCGGCGTCAGATCGAGGTCACGCCGCTCGACATCACCCTGACCCCGCCCGACGGCGCCGTGATCGGCACCGAGGCCCGCGCCGGATGGACCGGGCCGGATTACGAAGGCGATTACCTCACCATCGCGCGCCCCGAGGACGAGGCGGGCAAATACGAAACCTATGCCTACACCAGCGCCGGCGACCCGGCCCCGATCGTCATGCCGGCCATGCCGGGCACCTACGAGCTTCGCTATGTGCTGGGTGCCTCGCGCCATGTCGCCGCGCGCGCGCTGTTCGATGTCGTGGAGACCTCGATCTCCGTCACCGCGCCCGAGACCGCGCCGGAAGGCGCGACGATCAAGATCAGCTGGGAAGGACCGGACGGCAAGAACGACTATATCTCGATCGCGGCGGTGGATGCCCCCGACAACAAATATGACGCCTATACCTACACCCGCGAAGGAAGCCCGCTGAAGCTGACACTGCCGATGGGCGCGGGCGGTTACGAGATCCGCTATGTGCTGGGGCAGGACCGCACCGTGCTGGCACGGGTGCCGATCACGTTGACGCCGGTCACCGCCACGCTCGACGCGGTCGAGACCATCGCGGCCGGCAGCACCATCAGCGTGACCTGGGACGGGCCGGATTACGACCGTGACTATGTCGCGGTGGCCGACCCGGATGCCGCTGCCAACCGATATCTCGCCTATGCCTACACCGGCAACGGCAACCCGGCGCGCTTTGCGGCCCCGCTCGAGCCGGGGGAATACGAACTGCGCTACATCGCAAACTCCTCACCCGACGTGGTGCTGGCCCGCCGCGCGATCCGTGTCACCGAGGTCGGCGCGACTCTCGACGCTCCGGCCACAGCTCCCGCTGGCAGCACGCTCGCGATCGGCTGGGACGGGCCCGACAATGCCCGCGACTATGTCGCCATCGCCGAGCCGGATGCGGATGCAAACCGCTATGTCGCCTACGCCTACACGGCCAGCGGCAACCCGGCGAAAGTGCAGATGCCGACCGCGCCGGGCGATTACGAACTGCGCTACGTCGCCAATGGCAGCCCCGACAAGGTGCTGGTCCGTCAGGCGATCCGCATCGAGGCGGTGGATGCCACGCTGTCGGCCCCGACAAGCATCGCAGCGGGCGCCATCATCACGGTCGACTGGACCGGGCCGGGCGGTGAGCGCGACTACATCACGATTGCCGACCCTGATGCGGCCCCGAACCGCCACATGAGCTTTGAATACACCCGCAGCGGCAACCCGGCCAAGCTGAAGGTGCCGACCACGCCGGGCCGATACGAGGTGCGTTACGTGCTGAACGGAAGCCCCGACACTGTGATCGCCACGGCGACACTGGAAGTGACCGAGGTCACCGCCACGCTGGTCGCACCCGACAGCGCGCCCGCGGGCAGCAACCTGCGGATCGACTGGACCGGGCCGGGTGGAGATCGCGACTACATCACGATTGCCGACCCGGATGCGGCCCCGAACCGCCACGTGAGCTTTGAATACGCCCGCAGCGGCAACCCGGCCCAGTTGAAGGTGCCGACCACGCCGGGCCGCTACGAGGTGCGCTATGTGCAGGATGGCAGCCCGGACACGGTGCTTGCCACGGCCACGCTGGAAGTGACCGAGGTCACCGCATCGCTCGACGCACCCGGCAGCGCGCCCGCGGGCAGCAAGCTGCGGGTCGACTGGACCGGGCCGGGCGGAGATCGCGACTACATCACCATCGCCGACCCGGACGCGGCTCCGAACCGCCACGTGAGCTTTGAATACGCCCGCAGCGGCAACCCTGCCGTTCTGGATGTGCCAACCACGCCCGGCCGCTACGTGCTGCGCTATGTGCAGGACGGAAGCCCGGACACGGTGATCGCAATGGCCACGCTGGAGGTCACGCCGGTCAGCGCCACGCTCGACGTGCCCGCCAGCATTCCGGTGGGCAGCACGTTCGAGGTGACGTGGGACGGGCCCGGGGGCGACAGGGACTTCATCTCGGTCGCCGGCCCCGATGAGGATGTGAACCGCTACGCGACCTACGAATACGTCCGCGGAGGTAATCCCCTCAAGCTGTCGGCGCCGGCCGAACCGGGTGCCTACGAATTGCGCTATGTGCAGCACGGCACGCCCCAACGGATCATCGGCACCACGATGATCGACGTGATTGTGGTGACCGCCAGCCTCGACGCCCCCGCCAGTGCCGCAGCCGGCAGCAGCGTCGAGGTCACCTGGGACGGTCCCGGCTATCCGCGCGATTACCTGTCCATCGCCCAGCCTGACGAAAAGCCCAGCAGATACACGGATTACGCCTATGCAAGCGACGGCTCGCCAGCCGTGTTGCAGATGCCGGCCGTGCCGGGCACTTACGAGCTGCGCTATGTCATGATGGGCACGCCCGCCACGATCATCGCGCGCCGGACCATCATCGTGGAATAGTCCGGGACGAATGGCCCCTGCCCGCCCCCGGTCGCAATTTCGTGAACGTGGGCGGGCGATCCGATCTTGAAATATTCCAATTCTTGAATATTATCTCCGCAACGCCAAAAGGGTGTGGCCGCAGGCCCGCGCCCGTTCGACCAGAACACACCACAAGGAAGACAGATGCTGAACTTCATGATGGGCCGTCAGGCCACCGCTTCGAAACTATCGCCGCAAGAGGCCGTCGAGCTGGCCAAGGACGGCGCGATCACCGTGGTCGACGTGCGCGACCACAACGAATTGTCGATGACCGGCAAGGCCGAAGGCGCGGTGCATATCCCGCTGGCGGTGATCCGCATGCAGGCCGATCCACGCTCGCCCGACTTTCATCCCGACCTCGACACCTCCAAGCCGGTGGCGATCTACTGCGCCTCAGGTGCGCGTTCGTCGATGGCGGCGCAGGTGTTCCGGCAGATGGGCTTTGACGAGGTGCACAACATCGGCGGGCTGGGTCACTGGCAGATGGCCGGTGGCAGCATCGTTCGCGCCTGACATCTCCCCCATCGGGCAAGAAAAAACCCCGCGGCCACATCCGGTCGCGGGGTTTTCCTTTGTCATTTCCGCATGGCAGCGGTCACATGTGAATCACCCGCCCATAGGCGTCGAGGACACTTTCGTGCATCATTTCCGACAGGGTCGGGTGCGGGAACACCGTGTTCATCAGCTCTTCCTCGGTGGTCTCGAGCGTGCGCCCGACGATGTAGCCCTGGATCAGTTCCGTGACCTCGGCCCCGACCATATGCGCGCCCAGAAGCTCGCCGGTCTTGGCGTCGAACACGGTTTTCACCATGCCCTCGGCCTCGCCAAGCGCGATGGCCTTGCCGTTGCCGATGAACGGGAAGCGCCCGACCTTGATGTCATAGCCAAGCTCTTTCGCCTTGGCCTCGGTATAGCCGACGCTGGCGATCTGCGGCTGGCAATAGGTGCAGCCGGCGATTGATTCGGGCTTGACCGGGTGCGGCTTCTGCCCCGCGATCAATTCGGCCACCATCACGCCCTCGTGGCTGGCCTTGTGGGCAAGCCAGGGCGGGGCGGCGATGTCGCCGATGGCATAGAGCCCGTCGACGCCCGTGCGGCAGTATTCGTCGGTCACGACATGGCTGCGGTCGAGTTTGACGCCAAGCGCCTCGAGCCCCAGCCCCTCGACGTTGCCGACGATGCCGACCGCCGAGATTACCGTGTCGAAGTCGAGTTTCTCGGTCTTGCCGCCCGATTCGATATGCGCCGTCACCTTGCCCTTGGCGCGGTCGAGTTTCTTGACCGTGGATTTCTCCATGATCGTCATGCCCTGTTTGACGAACTGCTTTTTCGCGAAGGCGGAAATCTCGGCATCCTCGACCGGCAACACCCGGTCCAGCACCTCGACCACCGTCGTGTCGGCGCCCAGCGTGTTGAAAAAGCTGGCAAACTCGATGCCGATGGCACCCGAGCCGATGACCAGAAGCTTCTTGGGCATCCGTGGTGGCTTCAGCGCGTGGCGATAGGTCCAGACCAGATCGCCGTCGGCCTCGAGCCCCGGCAATTCGCGCGCCCGCGCGCCGGTGGCCAGGACGATGTCCTTCGCCGCAAGCTCTTCGGTGCCCTTGTCGGTCTTGACCGAGACCTTGCCCTTGGCCGGCAACGTCGCCTCGCCCATCACCACGGTGATCTTGTTCTTCTTCATCAGGTGGCCGATGCCGCCCGACAACTGCCCGGCCACATCGCGCGAACGCTTGACCACGGCGTCCAGATCGAAGCCGATCTTGTCGGCCTTGAGTCCGAAATCCTTGGCCCGCTCCATCAGGTGAAAGACCTCGGCCGACCTGAGCAGCGCCTTGGTCGGGATGCAGCCCCAGTTGAGGCAGATGCCGCCGAGGTTTTCACGCTCGACGATCGCGACCTTCTGGCCAAGCTGCGCTGCGCGGATCGCCGCCACATAGCCGCCGGGCCCCGCGCCGACAACGATTACGTCAAAGGTCTTTTCGGCCATTCAAGCCTCCATGAAAAAGTAGTTGAGCCTTAAACCATTCTTTTTTCCGCTTCAACCGTGCTGCGTGACGACCGCCTTGATCTGCACGCAACCCGGGCATCTCCGCGCCGCTTGCCGGGCCGCCCGACGCCCCCTAGGTTGGGGCATCAGGTGGCGGGGCAATGCGATCATGGCACATTCACAGGACGCTGGCGATGTCTCACGGCGGGTGACGCTGGCGCTGGTCGGGGCGGCGGCGGGCGTGACGCTTTACGTGCTGCTGGTCGAGTTGCCCGACCGCAGCGACAACACCCGGCTGGTTCTGACGCTGGCCAGCCTGGTCGGCGGCTTCTTCGCGCTGTTGCTGGCGGCCATCGGCCCGGTCGAGCTGGGGCGCGCGGTCATCGCCTCGGGGGCGGTCGCGGCGCTGTCCTCTGGCCTCGTGACCTGGGCCAGTTTTCGCTTTGCCGATGCCGAGGATTTCCTGTCCGCCGGGCATGGGCTGGCCGCCTACAGCCTGCTGGTCGCCCTGCCCCTGCCGTTCCTGATTGCCGCCGCCCGCCCGGACGAAGGCTGGCGCGATTTTCCCGCGTTGTTCACCTACGCCTGGGAAACCGTCGTCCGCTACCTCGTGGCCTGGGCCTTTACCGGCGTGGTCTGGGGCGTGATCCTGTTGTCGGACCAGGTGCTCGGGCTGGTCGGGATCGACCTGATCGAGCGGCTGATCGACATCGACGGCGTCCCCTGGGGCGTGACCGGGGTGGCACTGGGCCTGTCGATGGCGGTCAGCTTCGAGCTTCGCGGGCTGATCCGGCCTGACCTGGTGTTGCGCCTGATGCGCCTTCTGTTGCCGGTCGTGCTGGCGGTCAGCGTGGTGTTCCTGATCGCCGCACCGATCAACGGGTTGTCACGTTTGTTCGGCGGCATCTCGGCGGCGGCCACCTTGATGGCGATGGCGATCGCGGCGGCGACCCTGATCACCGTGACGCTGGACCGCGACGACACCCGGGCGGCCCGCGCGGCGGTGCTGGTCTGGTCGGCGCGCCTCACTGCCCTGATCCTGCCGGTGCTGGGGGCGATGGCGGCCTGGGCGGTGATGGTGCGGGTGAACCAGTATGGCTGGACCCCGCCCCGGTTGGCAGCGGCCACGGCGGCGGCGGTGACGCTGGCCTATGGGCTGGCCTACGGCGTGTCGGTGCTGCGTGGCAAAGGCTGGCAGGGCCATATCCGGCAGGCCAATGTCTGGCTGGCGCTGATGCTGATTGCCACCGCCGCCCTATGGCTCAGCCCGCTCCTGAATGCCGAGCGGATCAGCGCAAATGCGCAACTGGCCCGCTACCAGGCGGGCGAGATCGACGCGGCGGGGCTGGACCTGTGGACGTTGGGGCATGACTGGGGCCGCGCCGGAGCCCGGGCCCTGGACAGGTTGCGCGACGAAAGCGACCCCGACCTTGCGCGCCACCTCGCCCTGTTCGACGCCGCCGGGTCGCGTCACGAATACCTGCGCAGCCTCGAGGGCGAGGCGATGCCCCGGCAGATAGAAGGATTGCGCAACCTTCTGGCGGTGCGCCCCGAGGGTGCCGTCCTGCCGGAGGGGTTGTTTGACGGCGACCGGAACATGACCCACTACCTGCTCGAGATACTGACCGAGCGCTGTGGCGAGACCACTCCGGGCGGGGCGCCGGGTTGTGTCGCGGTGGTGGCCGATTTCATGCCGCTCAGCCCAGGCGATGAGGTTCTGTATTTCACGCTGTTCAACGGGGCGGTGGAAGCGACCGCCCATGCCGGCACCGCGTTCCTTCGCTCCGAGGACGACTTCACGAGTTACGTATTCGCATCCGACCCCGGTCTGATCGACCGCATCCTGGCCGGCGACTACAGGCTTGCGCCGGTTCCGCTGAACATGCTGGTGATCGACGGTCACGTCGCTGGCGTGTCGCCCTGACGGATCAGGCCTGCAATTCCCGCACAAGCGCGCCGTAGCCGCCGGCCTTGTGAAACGCCTGTTCCGGTGACGTGTCGGTGCGCGACAGCGCCGCGTTGCGATAGGGGAAACGCCCGAATCGCCGGATCACCTCGCGGTGTGCCTTGGCATGCAGCAGTTTGCTGCGACCGCCCTTGGGCATCCGCGTCAGCATCAGGCGCACGCAGCGGTCCTGATCCATCTGGCTTTCCGAGTGCATGAGCGGCAGATAGAAGAACTGCCGCTGCGGCTCGTCGATGCGCATGTCCCAACCCTTGTCGATGGCGCATTTCGCAGCCGCCAACGCCGCCTTGTCGGTTGAGAACGCCATGCCCTCGCCGCGAAACATGTTGCGTGGGAACTGGTCGGTCAGGATCACATAGGCCAGCACATCCGGCGCGTTCGACATCCAGCTGGTCAGACCGCCGGCCTTGGCCTTCTGCCACGTGTCCAGGAACCTCGACCGGATCTCGTCGTCCAGCGCCGGGTCGGACTTGTACCAGCCCTCCGGCCCCACCTCGTCGATCCAGAATGCAAGCACCTCTTGCGGTGTTGTCATATCGCCCTCCTTCTGCCTCACTATGGGTCGGGCAGGTCCAAGGTTGCAAAAGTGCAATAGCCCATCAAGCGATATTATTCGTGCTGCGCGGTCCGTTGCGGATTTGCCGCGTCTTCGTCTTCACTGTCGGCGCGGTCGGGGTCATCGTCCGCCGCCTCCTCGGCTGCCTCTTCGACCGCTTCAACGTAAAGCTCCTGGGCCATGTCGACGGCCACGGGCGACGAGGATTGCAGGACCGGCGCATAGGTCACGGTCTCGTCGACAGTGGGCGACGGCCGCCGGGTCGAGCGATACATCCCGTAGGCCAACAGCACGACGAGGATCATGCACAGATACAGGAAAAAGCCCGAAGGTCCGAACACCCCCAGCGCCCAGCCGGTCACGATTGGCCCGGCGATCGCGCCGAAGCCGTTCACGAACATCAACCCCGACGACGCGGCCGCCATTTCCTCGACCTCGAGAAAGTCGTTGGTATGCGCAAGCAGCAACGCATAGAGCGGGTTGGTCATGCCGCCGACCAGGAACGCCGAGACCAGCAGCGCCGGGTAGAGGCCGGGCAGCACCACCGGCCCCAGGGCGGCCAGCGCCGCCAGCCCGGCGGTGAAATTGATCAGCCGGCGCCGGTCCATCCGGTCGGACAGCCAGCCGATCGGGTATTGCAGCACCAGCCCGCCGACATAGAACATCGAGATGAACAGCGACAGTTGCGGCACGCTTAGCCCCGCCTGGGTGCCGAACACCGCCGCCATGCCGAACTGGGCCGAGAACACCGCCCCGATCAGCGCCACGCCGACCAGTCCGAGGGGAGATTTGTGAAACAACTGCACCAGCGTCATGCGCTTGGTGGTCTCGAAGGCCGGTGTCGGGTTGATCGACAGAAGAATCGGCGCAAACGCGATCGAAACCAGCACCGAGGGCAGGATGAACAGGATGAAGCCGCCCGGATCGGCCAGCAACACCAGCCCCTGCGCCGCGATGATGCCGATCATCTGCACCAGGATATAGAGCGACAGCGACTGCCCGCGGGTTTCGTTGGTGGCGGCGTTGTTCAGCCAGCTTTCGGCGGTGACGTAGACGCCGGAGAAACAGAACCCGATCACCACCCGCAGCACCGTCCAGGATATCGGATCGGTTGCCACCGGATAGAGCACCAGCACCGCCGAGATCAGACTGCCGAGCGCGGCGAAGACCCGCACGTGGCCGACCCGCCGGATCAGTTCCGGCGCGGCGCGCGAGCCGCCGAGAAAGCCCACGAAATAGGCCGACATGACCACCGACATCTCGAAGGTCGTAAACCCTTCGAGCGCCCCACGCAGGCCCAGAAGGGTGCCCTGGATGCCGTTTCCGACCATCAGGAGCATGATACCCAGAAGCAGGGGCCAGGAGGTTTTCAGCACAACAAACATCACGCGCCCTCGTTCTGCACTTGTGCTGGTTAACATCGCGGGCGCGGGCTGTCATCACGCCCCCGACTCGTATCGACCTCAGAGCGACGTCACCCAGAGGATCGTCGCATCCTCGTCCGACACCGAGATCACGTTGTGGCCCATCGAGGCGTCGTAATAGGCGCTGTCGCCACGCCGCATCTCGACCGGCTCGTAAAACTCGGTGATCAGGCGGATCGCGCCGGTCAGCACATAGAGGAATTCCTCGCCGTCATGGCGCACCCAGCCGTCGAACTCGTCGAACGACCGCGCGCGAACCCGGGCGCGGTAAGGCAGCATCGCCTTCTTGGTCAGGGCACCCGCCAGAAGCTCGTGCTCATAGGTCGCGGTCGGATGCGCCTGGCCTTCGCCGGACTTGGTCACCGTCATCCGCCCCGAGACGCGCGCCTCCTGCGGCGGGGTGAACAGTTGCGGCACCGAGATTTCCAGCCCGGTGGCCAGTTTTTTCAGCGCGTCATAGGTCGGCGACATCTGCCCGTTCTCGATCTTCGAGAGCGTCGAGCGTGCCAGCCCGGCCTGTCGGGCGGCCTGATCCAATGTCCAGCCGCGCGATTTGCGCAGCGCCCGGACCCGCGCGCCAAGATCGAGCGGCTGCGGGTCCGCCGCCGGCAATCCGCTTTCGCGGGCCAGCCGGATCAGGCTGGGCTGGGTATTGGGATCGTGGTCCATGAGAGTCTATAAGCCGCAACAGGGGCCGCTTGCAACGCCCGGCAGGCATGCCATACCTGCGGATATGTTGTCCATCGACGCCCCCGGCCCCCGCCTTGCCCCGCCACCCGCCGCCTTCAACCTGGCGCAATACGTGCTGGCCGACGGTGCTGCGCATCCCGACAAGCTGGCGCTGTCGGTGGTCGGCCCGACGCGGTCCGATGACTGGAGCCATGCCCGGCTGTCGCGTGCCGTGCTCGGCATCGCGGGCGGGTTTCAGGCACTTGGCCTCGCGCCGGGCTCGCGGGTGCTCTTGCGGCTTGGCAACAGTGTCGAGTTTCCGCTGGCCTTTCTTGGCGCCATCGCCGCCGGGCTGGTGCCGGTGCCGACCTCGTCACAACTGACCGGGGCCGAGATCACGCCGATGGCCGGGATGCTCGACCCCGCCCTGATCGTGGCCGGGCCGGGCATCGCCCTGCCAGCGCCCCTGCCCGCCCCGGTGATCACCGAGGCCGAGTTGCACGACCTCGCGGGCCATGCCCCGGCCGCGCCGGTGATGGGCGATCCCGACCGCCCGGCCTATGCGGTCTTCACCTCCGGCACCTCGGGCACGCCGCGCGCCGTGGTTCATGCCCACCGCGCGATCTGGGCGCGGCGGATGATGTGGGATGGCTGGTATGGGCTGCGGCCCGACGACCGGCTGATGCACGCGGGCGCCTTCAACTGGACCTATACGCTGGGCACCGGCTTGATGGACCCGTGGAGCCGGGGCGCGACCGCCCTGATCCCCGCCGCGGACACCAGGGTTGCCGATCTGCCGGGGCTGATGGCGGCGCACAACGCGACCATTTTCGCCGCGGCCCCCGGCGTCTATCGCCAGATGCTGCGCCACGACCTGCCGCCGCTGCCGACGCTGCGCCACGGCCTGAGCGCGGGCGAGAAACTGGCCGAGAGCATCCGCGACGCGTGGCAGGGGGCGACCGGCACCGCGATCTACGAGGCGTTCGGGATGTCGGAATGCTCGACCTTCGTCTCGGGCGCACCGGACCGCCCGGCGCCCACCGGCACGCTGGGCCGCGCGCAACCCGGGCGGCGGATCGCGGTTCTGGGCGCGGATGGCCCGGTTCGGCGCGCCACCCCCGGCGTGCTGGCGGTCGCGGCGGACGATCCGGGGCTGATGCTGGGCTATCTCGGGGCCGAGGATGAGACCCGCGCACGCTTTCGCGATGGCTGGTTCGTGACCGGCGACAGCGTGAGCATGGCCAAGGACGGCGCCATCACCTATCTGGGGCGCGAGGACGACATGATGAACGCCGGTGGCTATCGCGTCTCGCCGGTCGAGGTGGAGGCGGCGATGGCGGCGCATCCGGGCGTCCACGAGGCCGCCTGCCTGACCCTCAAGGTCAGCGACAGCGCCAGCGTGATCGCCTGTTTCTACGTGCCCGAGGCAGCCCCCACCGAACAGGTGGACCTGTCCGCCCACGCCCACACCCGTCTGGCCCATTACAAATGCCCCCGCCTGTTCGTCGCCGTCGACGCCCTGCCGCGCGGAGCCAACAACAAGCTCTTGCGCCGGGTGCTGCGCGACCGGGTCGAGGCGGGCGAGATCGCGGTGCCGGGTCTTCGCGCCGGGTGAAGCGCCCGCGTCACCCGGCCGCGTCACCCGAATGTGTCGCGCCCGCCCCTTTCCCCGGGCGGATTTCCCGGCTAGGCATGGCCCATGGTTGATCTTTTCATCTTTTCCGATCCGATCTGCCCGTGGTGCTACATCGGCAAGGCGCGGCTGTTTCAGGCGCTGGAACAGCGGCCCGATCACCCGTTCCGGATCGAATGGCACCCGTTCATGCTGAACCCCGACATGCCGCCCGAGGGGATGGACCGGCGCGCCTATCTCGAAGCAAAGTTCGGCGGGCAGGAGGGCGCGGTGAAGGCCTATCTGCCGGTGCTGGAGGCCGCCGAGGCCTCTGGTCTCAGCATTGACCTCGAACGCATGGCGCGCACGCCCAGCACGCTGGACGCGCACCGGCTGATCCACTGGGCCGGCATCGAGGGGCGCCAGACCCCGGTGGTTTCGGCGCTGTTTCGGGCCTATTTCACCGAAGGCCGCGACATCGGCGACCGCGAGGTGCTGGCGGATATCGCCGAGGCTTGCGAAATGGACCGCGCGGTGGTCGCGCGGCTGCTGGTCACCGGCGCGGATGCCGAGGATATCCGCGCGCGTGCCGAGGATGCGCGGCAAAAGGGCGTGAATGCGGTGCCGACCTTCGTGGTCGCGGGCCGGCACGTGGTGCCGGGGGCGCAGCCGGTCGAGCTGTGGCTGAAGGTGATCGACGAGATCGCGGCGCAGGTCGACCCCGCCACCTGATCTCGCGCTCAGGCGCTGGCCAATCCCCACCGCTTCGGGCATGACAGGCGCAGACAAGGATTTCCCATGCGCCGCCTCTTTTCCCCAAGCCGCCCGCCGGCCTTTGCCGAACTGGTCATATTGCTGGCCGCCCTGATGTCGCTGATGGCGTTCTCGATCGATTCGATCATGCCCGCCCTGCCCGACATCGCCGCCGAATTCGTGCCTGACGAGGTCAGCCGGGCGCAACTGGTGATCTCGGCCTTCGTGCTGGGCACCGGCTTTGGCCAATTGTTCATCGGCCCGTTCTCCGACAGCTATGGCCGTCGCGCCGCGCTGAGCCTTGGCGTCGGGCTGTTCGTTCTGGGCGCCATCGCGGGGATCGTGGCGAACTCGCTCGAGGCGCTGCTGGCGGCGCGGTTCCTGCAAGGCCTTGGCGCGGCGGCGGGACGCGTGGTCAGCCAGTCGGTGACGCGCGACCTGTTCTCGGGCCGGGCGCAGGCGCGGGTCGGCTCGCTGATCTTCACCTTTTTCGTCATCGTCCCGGCGATCGCGCCGCTGATCGGGCAGCAGATCATCGCGCTGGCCGGGTGGCACGGGTTGTTCGGCGCCTATGTGGCGCTCGGACTGACGGTGCTGACATGGTTCTTGCTGCGCCAGCCCGAAACACTGGCGGATGAACATCGCCGCGTCTTCCGGCCCGGCAGGATCTGGGAGGCGGTAGCCGAAGTGCTGCGCTCCGCCGTGGCGATGCGCTACCTCGTGGTGATGACGCTCGGGTTCGGGCAACTCATGGCCTACATCAGTTCGGCGCAGGAGGTCTATGTCGAGGCGCTGGGCGCGGGCGACCGCTTTGCGCTCTATTTCGCCGGCGTCGCGCTGGTGTCAGGCACATCAGGCGTGATCAACGCGCGCCTGGTGATGCGGCTTGGGATGCGCCCCCTGGCCAGCGCCGCCTTTGGCAGCCAGTTGCTGATCGCGGGCGCGGTCTGGGCGCTGTGGGCGGCGGGGGTTTTCGACGGGTTGTCGCAGCACACGCAGTTGTGGATCTTCATCGCCTGGTCGGTGACGCTGTTCTTCATGAACGGGCTGACATTCGGCAACGTCACCGCATTGGCGATGGAGCCGCTGGGCCATATCGCGGGCACCGCCAGCGCGGTGATCGGCGCGTTCAGTTCGATCCTCGCGGTGGCGATCGCGGTGCCGGTCGGGCTGGCCTTCGACGGCAGCCCGAAACCCCTGATGCTGGGCGTCGCGATCTGTTCCGCGGTCGCCTTCGCGCTGGTCTGGACCGACCGGGGCCGGGACCGGGCGCAGGACAGCACCTACCGCGACAGATAGACCTCGCGCGCGCCCTGGGCACTGTTCCACATCGTGCCGATGGCGGTGTGGCTGTCGAGAAAGCTGTAGACCCCGCCCGAACTGCGCGCGCCGATGCCATAGGTCCAGGTGAATTGCGGCGCGAGGCCGATCTCGCAATCCGTGACCAGCCCGATATCCTCCAGCGAGACCTTCACGGCATGGGCCGCCTCGGGCAGCGCTTGCTGTCGGATCGGGTCGTAGCGCAACTCCTTGCGGGTGCCATAGACCGGCCTGAGTTCGATCTTGGTGCCGTTGGCCAGAATGTAGATGCGCCCACGCTCGAAGGTGATATTCGCGGTAAAAGCGTGAACCCCGGCGGTAAAACCAAGGCCGGGCGCCTCGGCGGACCATGTGCCGGCGATCCGGGGGCCGATTTCATCGAGCTTGAACTGCCCCGCCGACACGTCCGGGCCGCAGACCATGTTCGGTTCGGGCGGCACCACGTCGTCCTGCGCCAGCGCCGGGGCCGAGGCGAAAAGACCAACCACAACGACACCGCGCATAAGCGTCCTGGCAAGTGGGAACACGCGTTTCAGGCTCGATGACATGTCGACCTCCAATCTGGCTACCCAAGGCTTCGGATCAACCTTGACCGACAACCACCGGGCAGTCATCCCATTTTTCGCTCAGGCCCGTCGAGTCACCGTTCCCGCTTTCTCGGCCAGATCGCGGGCGATAGCGAAGGCGCCCTTGATCTTGTCGCTGTCCTTGGACCAGTCGCGCCGGATCACGATCTTGTTGTCCTTGACCTTGGCCAGACCGCTCTGGGAATTGAGGTATTCGACCAGCCCGGCGGGATTGGCGAACTTGTCGTTGTGAAACTGGATCGTCGCGCCCTTCGGCCCGCCATCCAGCCGCGCGATACCGGCACGTTTGCACATCGCCTTGATGCGCACGATCAGAAGAAGCGTGTTCACTTCCTTTGGCAGCTTGCCGAAGCGGTCGATCAACTCGGCGGCAAAGCCCTCCAGCTCGACCTTGGTCGAGAGCGAGCTGAGCCTGCGGTAGAGCCCCAGCCGCACGTCGAGGTCGGGCACGAAGGTGTCCGGGATCAGAACCGGCACGCCCAGGTTGATCTGCGGCGCCCATTGTTCATCGGCCTCTGTCAGCCCCTCAAGCTCGCCCGCCTTGATCTTGGCGATCGCCTCTTCCAGCATCTGCTGGTAAAGCTCATAGCCGACTTCGCGCATCTGGCCGGATTGTTCCTCGCCAAGCAGGTTGCCCGCGCCGCGAATGTCCAGATCCTGGCTGGCCAGCATGAACCCCGCGCCGAGCGAATCGAGCGATCCCAGCACCTTCAGCCGCTTTTCCGCCCCAGGGGTCAGTGGCACACGGGGCTTGGTGGTCATGTAGGCATAGGCGCGGGTCTTGGCGCGGCCCACGCGGCCCCGGATCTGGTATAGCTGCGCCAGCCCGAACATGTCGGCGCGGTAGACGATCATGGTATTCGCCGTCGGGATATCGAGGCCGGATTCCACGATGGTGGTGGCCAAGAGCACGTCATACTTGCCGTCGTAAAAGGCATTCATCCGCCGGTCCAACTCGCCCGCCGCCATCTGGCCGTGGGCGACGACGAAACTGACCTCGGGGACGTGATCGGCCAGAAATTCCTCGATCTCGGGCAGGTCCTTGATGCGCGGCACCACGAAGAACGACTGGCCGCCCCGGTAATGCTCGCGCAGCAGCGCCTCGCGGATGGTCACGCTGTCGAACTCGCTGACATAGGTGCGGATCGACAGCCGGTCGACCGGCGGCGTGCCGATGATACTGAGGTCACGCACCCCCGAAAGCGACATCTGCAGCGTGCGCGGGATCGGCGTGGCGGTCAGCGTCAGCACATGCACGTCCGAGCGCAGTTCCTTCAGCCGCTCCTTGTGGGCGACGCCGAAGCGCTGTTCCTCGTCGATGATCAAAAGGCCAAGGTTCTGAAACCGCACGCCTTTCGCCAGCAGCGCGTGGGTGCCGATCACGATATCCACCGTGCCGCGCTTCATGCCCTCGCGCGTCAACTCGCTCTCGCGTTGCCCGACGAAACGCGACAACTGCCCGACCTGGATGGGGAAGCCGCGAAAGCGCTCGGAAAAGCTCTTGTAGTGCTGACGTGCCAGCAGCGTGGTCGGCGCGATCACCGCCACCTGGTGGCCCGACATCGCCGCGACGAAGGCGGCGCGCATCGCCACCTCGGTCTTGCCGAACCCCACGTCGCCGCAGATCAGCCGGTCCATCGGCTGGCCGCTCGCGATATCCTCGATCACGTCCGAGATCGCCGCCAACTGGTCCTCGGTCTCGGCATAGGGGAAACGCGCGGAAAACTCCTCCCAGGCGTGATGCGGCGCTTCCAGCACCGGGGCGTGGCGCAGCGCGCGTTCGGCGGCCAGCCGGATCAGCTTGTCCGCAACCTCGCGGATACGCGCCTTGAGCCGGGCCTTCTTGGCCTGCCACGCGCCGCCGCCCAGTTTGTCCAGCAGCCCCTGTTCATGCCCGAACCGCGACAGAAGCTCGATGTTCTCGACCGGCAAGAACAACCGGTCGCCGCCGGCGTATTCCAGCGCCAGGCATTCATGCGGCGCACCGGCGGCGGTGATGGTCTCAAGCCCGGTATAGCGCCCGACGCCGTGGTCGACATGCACCACCAGATCGCCCGCGCTGAGGCTTTGCGTCTCGGTCAGGAAGTTCTCGGCCCGCCGCTTGCGCCTTGGCGCGCGGATCAGGCGGTCGCCCAGCACGTCCTGCTCCGAGATCACCGTCAGCCCGGCCCCCTCGAAGCCGTGCTCCAGCGGCCAGACCGCCAGATAGACGCCGCCATGCTTGTCCGGCACGTCGCGGTAGTCTGCAATCGGCGCGGTGGCGGTCAGCCCCTCGTCCGCCAGAAGCCCTTGCAGGCGTTCGCGCGCACCCTCGGAATAGGAGGCGACGACCACCGGCCCGGCCTCACGCTTTGCCCGAACATGATCGGCCAGTGCGCTGAACAGGTTGATCTTTTCCTGCTGTCGTTCGGGCGCGAAATTGCGCCCGATGCGCCCGCCGCCATCCAGCACGCCCGGCCCGGTCGGCTGCGGCAGCGCGGAAAACCCGATCACCCGGTGCCCGCCCACGGCCTCGCCCCAGGCAGCATCATCGAGATAGAGCAGCCCCGGCGGGCACGGCTTGTAGACCGTGTCCATCCGGGTCTTGGCATTCATCGCCTCGCGCCGCGTGTCATACTGATCCGCGATCCCCTCCCACCGGCTGAGCCGCGCCGGGGTGAACTGGTCGTCGAGCATGACGCTGGCTTCGGGCAGGTAGTCGAACAGGGTCTCCAGCCGGTCGTGAAAGAATGGCAGCCAGTGTTCGACGCCCTGATGCTTGCGCCCCGCGCTGATCGCTTCATAGAGCGGATCGTCCGAGGTTGCGCCGAACTCGATGCGGTAGTTCTGCCTAAACCGGGTGATCGCGGCCTCGTCGAGGATGACCTCGGAAACCGGGGCAAGCTCGATCACGCTCAGGTTCTCGGTGGTGCGCTGTGTGACGGGGTCGAACCGGCGCGCGCCGTCCAGAACGTCGCCGAACAGATCCAGCCGCACAGGGCCCAACTCGCCCGGCGGATAGATGTCGATGATGCCACCACGCACCGCGAAATCGCCCGGCTCCATCACGGTCGGCGATTGGGAAAACCCCATGCGCACCAGGAACGCCCTGAGCGCGTCGATATCGAGGCGCGAGCCGACCCGGGCGGTGAAACTGGCCTCGCGCAGCACCGCGCGCGCCGGCACCCGCTGGGTCGCGGCGTTGAGCGTGGTCAACAGGATGAAGCGGTCCGGCATCCCCTGCGCCAGCCCCGCCAGCGTCGCCATGCGCGCCGCCGACACGTCGGCATTGGGCGACACCCGGTCGAACGGCAGGCAATCCCAGGCCGGAAACCCGATGCGCGGCACGTCCGGCGCGAAAAACTCCAGCGCCGCCTGCATCGCCGCCATCCGGCCCGCGTCACGCGCGACATGCACGACCGGGCCGCCGGATTTCTCCAGTTCGCGCGCGACGAGCAGCGCGTCAAAGCCCTCGGGGGCGCCCGAAAGCGTGATCTGGCGGGAGCGGTCGGTCATGGCCGGACAGGTAGCGGCCCCATCGCCGGTGTCAACCGCCGAGCGCCCCGATCATCAGGTTCTGATACATTCCCCACAGCGCGGTGACGAAAATCGCGATCATGCCGACAATCTGGGTGTGGACCCGGTGGCGCAGCATCCGCTTGCGCAGCGCCTCGCCCGCCAGCCCCCGGTCGCGGATCACCCGGGCGGTGTTGATCGACAGAAACCCCACCAGAGACATCGGCAGGGCCAGCAGGAACACCGCCTGGGCGAACTCGATCCGGTACAGAAACCCCAGGATCGCCAGCGAAGTCAGGAACGCCGACCCCAGCCCGATCAGCCACAGCCCGGCGGTGCCCGCGATATAGAGAAGGCGGTTGCAGTTGATCCGCACCATGTCCTCGAGGTCGACCTCGGCCTCGCCGCCATGACGCTCGGCGCGCTGCACCATGTCGTAGGGCACCCCGACGATCCAGTGCGAGGTGGTCGACCATACCACGGCCAATGCGATCCAGAACCAGAGGTTCGAAAAGGATCGCATGTCGATCAGCTCGAAAACGGCCGAATACCAATCCACTGCCGCGCCTGTCCCTTTAGCCCCGTGTTTGCGCCAGCTTTAACGCCGGTGCCCCCTGAACGCCAGCCCGGAAAGCCGCACCCTTGAGATGCGCGCAGCGCCGTGGCAAAGGATGGCGAGCCCCATGAGGAGATGCCCATGCCCACAGTCGCCCCCTTTCCCGCCGCCCGCCTGCGCCGCAACCGCCGCAGCCCGGCGCTGCGCGCGCTGGTGCGCGAAACCGCGCTGTCGGTGGATGATCTGATCTGGCCGGTGTTCGTGATGGAGGGCAAGGATGCCAGCCACGACATCTCCTCGATGCCCGGCGTGCAGCGCCTGACCGTCGACCGGGTGGCGAAGGCGGCGCGCGAGGCACAAGACCTCGGCATCCCGGCGATCTGCCTGTTTCCCTACATCGACCAGGGCGAAAAGACCGAGGATTGCGCCGGCGCCTGGGACCCGGACAACCTGTCCAACCGCGCCATCCGCGCCATCAAGGACGCCGCCCCCGGCATCGCGGTGATGACCGACATCGCGCTCGACCCCTACAACATCAACGGCCATGACGGCTTTGTCGTGGATGGCGAGATCGTCAATGACGCGACCGTCGAGGCGCTGGTCAAGATGGCACTGGCCCAGGCCGAGGCCGGGGCCGACATCCTGGGACCGAGCGACATGATGGACGGCCGCATCGGCGCGATCCGCACCGCGCTGGAAGCCGCCGGTCACCAGAACGTCTCGATCATGTCCTATGCCGCCAAATACGCCTCGGCCTTCTATGGCCCGTTTCGCGACGCGGTCGGGGCATCCGGCGCGCTCAAGGGCGACAAGAACACCTATCAGATGGACCCGGCCAATTCCGACGAGGCGCTGCGGCTGGTCGAGCGTGACCTGATGGAGGGCGCCGACATGGTGATGGTCAAGCCCGGCATGCCCTATCTCGACATCTGCCGCAGGGTAAAGGACCGCTTCGGCGCGCCCACCTTCGCCTACCAGGTGTCGGGCGAATACGCGATGCTGATGGCGGCGGCAGAGAACGGCTGGCTCGACGGAGACAAGGTCATGGTCGAAAGCCTGATGGCCTTCAAACGCGCCGGCTGCGACGGCATCCTGACCTATTTCGCCCCGCGCCTTGCGCGCGCGCTGAACGGCTGAACGGCTGACGGGGCGGCGACGGACAAACCGCCCGTGTCTTCATCTTGGCAAAAACACTCACGGCGCCGACTCCGGCGCGCGCGTGCTCCGGCGCGCGCGTGACGTAAGGGCAAAGGCGAAAATTCGCCCACCCTCACCCTGCGCGTGACAGGCGGCGGGGATTGGCCTATTCTGGGTGCGGAATCCGGACGACAGATCCGGTGGTGAGGCGACAGAAAGGCATGGGCCGGTATGGGCAAAACTTCCAGACGTAATTTCATTCTTGGGCTTGGCGGCAGCGGGCTTGTGCTCGCGGGCTGCGCCAACGGGCTCGGCGGCGCCGGTGCGACGACCATCGACGCGCGGGTGCAGGCCACGATCAACCAGATGTACCGCGAGGTGCCCGACAGCCGGCGGCTGGCGGAAAAGGCCTCGGGGTTGCTGGTGATGCCGCTGGTGACCGAGGCCGGGTTTGGCCTGGGCGGCTCCTACGGGCGCGGGGCGCTCTTGGTCAACGGCGTAACGGTGGATTACTATTCGCAGGCCAAGGCCAGCTTCGGCATTCAGGCCGGCGCGCAGCAGTTCGCGCATGTGCTGTTCTTCATGACCGACGAGGCGCTGGCCGATTTCCGCCGCTCCTCGGGCTGGGTCGCGGGCGCGGATGTGAAATACGCCGTCAGCACCGAGGGCGACCGCTTCACGGCCGACACCATCACCACGGTCAACCCGGTGGTCGCGATCGTGTTCGGTCAGGCCGGGCTGATCATCGGCGCGACGCTGGAAGGCATGAAATACACCCGCATCATCCCCTGACGCTCAGGCTCCGGGTGCGCGCATCAGGAAAGCCAGCGACAGCACGAGGATCGCCGCGACCCAGGACGCGGCGATCCGCCAGGCGATGCGTGTTGCCGGATGGACGATCCGCTCGAGGCTGACGCGCGCCGCGCCCGCGACAGTGGCCAGCGCGATATTGGCGGCGAACAGGATTCCGACACGGGTGGCCAGCGCCACCTCGCCCCAGCCGTGACCTTCGAGCGCGGCCAGCGCCACCGCCCCGCCGGTCAAGCCTGCAAGCCCCGGCATCGCCGGTCCGATCCGCGCCGGGGGCACCAGCGCGGCGATGACCGCCACGACCAGCCCCGTCCCGATCACCGCCAGCCCCGCCCAGGACCCGGCAAACGGCGCCAGCGCGACCCCAGCCATCCCGCCAGCCAGAAACGGCAGCCAGGCCGCGAGCAGCCCCTCGCTGCGCCACAGGGCCAGCGCGATCCCGAGCGCGGCCACCGGCAGGATCAACCCCGGCGCGGCCAGGATCACCCCGGCCCCCTCCAGAAAGGCGCCGTAGGCATCCTTGCCGGTGGAGAAGGCATGCGCCCAGGCCGCCGTGGGGACCGCCCCCGCGGCCAGCGCCAGGGCCGCACGCCGCATCAGGCCAGTCCGAACAGAAACGCCCCGCCCGCCGCCGCGATCGCCACGCCAAGCGTGCGCACCGCGATCCGTCCGGGCCGCGATCCGGCAAGAAAGCCAAAGCCGATACCGATGATGTGCAGGATGCCGGTGGCGATGACGAAACCGACGCCGTAAACCAGCGGGTTGGCCGCTTCGGGCAGTTCGGTGCCGTGGGCATGGCCGTGAAACACCGCGAAGACGCCGACGATCACTGCCGCGACCCACAAGGGCGCGCGCACCGCGAAGGCGATGAGCAGCCCCAGCACCACGCCCGACAGCGCGATCCCGGTCTCGATCATCGGCAGCGGCAGGCCAAGAACCCCTGCCGCGCCCCCCAGCGCCATTACCAGCGGAAACACCACCGGCAACAGCCAGATCGCCGGCGCGCCGAGAAACGCGCCCCAAAGCCCGACCGCGACCATCGCGACGACATGGTCCCAGCCATTCACGGGATGCGACAGACCCGACACGAAGCCGCCCGCCTCTGCGTCGGTATGGGCGGCGGCGGCACTGGCGATGAGGAGCAACGGAAGGGCTGCGAGAAAACGTCTGGGTGCGGGCATGTGTGCTCCTGTCGTGGTCGAGGGTTCGGGGTTTGGTGGTTCGGATCGACGGCGGGATCGGATCACATATCGCTGGACAACGCCATCTCGATCTTGCGCAACTGGCCGACCCGATCGGTGCAGGGCAAGGCCGCGATCGCGTAGAACACAGCCCGCGCCAGCCGCGACGAACGCCCCGAGGCCCAATTCAGCCCACTGATCTCGCGCATCATCGCGAGGTCGCAACCGCAGTCGTTCACCCCACGCGAGGCGTAACATAGGTCGTGGCGCATACAGATCGCGTCGAGCGTATCAATCGGCGGCAAATCGGCCCCGCCCGGGCCGAGCCTCTTTTGATATCCGCACCAGTTGCCGTGGACCAGCGCGAACTCCTCGGCCGCCGCGGGCCCGGCGGTCCCTAGAAGAACCACGAGAGCAAAGGCGAAGCGGCGCATCGCCCTACTCCCTGAGACGACGAATCAGCGCCGAGGTGTCCCAGCGACCGCCGCCCATGTTCTGCACGTCCTTGTAGAACTGATCGACCAGCGCCGTGACCGGCAGCGCCGCGCCGTTCTCGTTCGCCGTTGCCAGACAGATGCCCAGATCCTTGCGCATCCAGTCGACGGCAAAGCCGTGTTCGAACTCGTCCGCCAGCATGGTCTCGTGCCGGTTGACCATCTGCCAGCTTCCGGCCGCGCCGCCCGAAATCACCTCGACCACCGCGCGCCCGTCCAGCCCGGCCTTCTCGGCAAACGCCAACCCTTCGGACAGACCCTGGACCAGCCCGGCGATGCAGATCTGGTTGACCATCTTGGTCAACTGCCCGGCACCGGTCTCGCCCAGCCGCTTCACGGTCTTGCCATAGGCCGCCATCATCGGCGCGGCGGCGTCGAACGCGGCCTCGTCACCGCCGCACATCACCGACAGCACGCCGTTCTCGGCCCCCGCCTGCCCGCCTGAAACCGGCGCATCGACGAAACTCACGCCGTTTTTCCCGGCCAAGCCGGCCAGTTCGCGCGTGACCTGCGCCGACACCGTGGTGTGATCGACGAACACCGCGCCCCGCGACATGCCGGCAAAGGCACCGTCATCGCCAAGGCAGACCGCGCGCAGGTCGTCGTCGTTGCCGACGCAAGCCATCACGAAATCGGCGCCCGCGGCGGCCTCGCGCGGGGTCGGCGCGGCCTGTCCGCCATGTTCGGCCACCCAGGCGTCGGCCTTGGCCCCGGTGCGGTTGTAGACCGTCACCTCGTGCCCTCTGGCCGCCAGGTGGCCGGCCATCGGATAGCCCATCACCCCAAGTCCCAGGAACGCGCATTTCGCCATGACCCGACCTCCGTCGATTGCACTGTCTGATGCCTGCCCTTATTGACGGGGGACAGGCTGAGGTCAACAAACGGCGGGGACACATGGCATCACTCTTTCGCTGGCTCGCGCGGATCGTAACCGCGGTGATGGTGCTGTTCGTTCTGGCGCTGGGGGCGGTGTATTACTTCGCGCAGCGCTCGATCCCCGACTATGACGTGACCCGCCCGGCGCGCGGCATCTCGGCCCCGCTCGAGATCGTGCGCGACCATGCCAACGTGCCGCATGTGTTTGGCGGGACCGACGCGGACGTGTTCTTCGGCCTTGGCTATGCCCATGCCCAGGACCGGCTGTGGCAGATGGTCATGCTTCGGCGCACGGTGCAGGGGCGCATGTCCGAGATGTTCGGGGAACGTACCCTGCCGATCGACGAGTTGATGCGCCGGCTCGACCTCTACCGCCTCGCGCAGGACGCGGTGGCGGTTCAGGATGCCGAGACCATGGCGGCGCTCGAGGCCTATGCGCGCGGCGTCAACGCCTGGCTGGACCGGGTCAACAGCGAAGCCCTGGGGCGCGGCGCGCCGGAACTCTTCCTGTTTTCCAACGATCTGGCCCCCTGGGTGCCCGCCGACAGTCTTGCGGTGATGAAGCTGATGGGCGTGCAACTTGCCGGCCACCTGCAAGAGGAAGTGCTGCGCGCCCGCGTCGCACTGGCCCTGCCCGAAGAGCGTCTGCGCGACATCATGCCCGACGCACCCGGGTCGGGGTTGGCCGCCCTGCCCGACTATGCCTCGCTGTTCGAGGGGGTCGCGCCCACCGATTTCGCCCTGAACGCGCCGCTGCCTACGCCTGACCCGCTGTCGCCGGTGGCGACGTTCGACATGGCCGGCGCCTCGAACGCCTGGGCCGCCGCGCCATCGCGTTCGGCCGCCGGCGGCACCCTTTTGGCCAACGATCCGCATCTGGGGTTTTCGGCACCGACGATCTGGTATCTGGCCCGGCTCGAGCTGTCGTCGGGCGGGGTGATCGGTGCCACCATACCCGGCATGCCGGTGGTGCTGGTCGGGCGCAGCGCCGAGTTCGGCTGGGGGCTGACCTCGTCCTATCTCGACGATCAGGATGTGTTCATCGAAAAACTCAACCCCGACAACCCCGCCGAGGTGCTGACGCCCGACGGCTATGCCCCGATGCGCACCAGCCCGACGATCATCCGCGTCAAGGACGCCCAGCCGGTGACGATCAACCGGCAGTGGACCGACAACGGCCCGGTCCTGCCCGGCAAACACTACGGGCTGGCCGCGATCACGCCGCCGGGCCACGTCACCGCGATCGGCTGGACGCTTCTGACCGCCGAGGACACCTCGATGTCGGCCGGGATGAAACTGATGCGTGCCAAATCCGTGGCCGAGGGGGTCGAGGCCGGGCGCGGGTTCGTGGCGCCGTCGCAGAACGTGACCATGGCCGACCGCGACGGCATCGCGCTCAAGACCTTCGGGGCGATGCCGCGCCGGGCCGCCGACCACATGACGCTGGGCCGCCTGCCCGCGCCGGGGTGGGAGACGCAGAACCGCTGGCTGGGGTTTGATGCCTATGCCGCCAACCCGGCCTTCATCGACCCCTCGGGCGGCATCGTCGGCAACACCAACAACAAGCTGCTGGACCGGCCCTTTCCGCTGCACGTCAGCTTTGACTGGGGCGATACCCAGCGCATCCAGCGCTGGCAAAAGCTGATGCAGGGCCGCGCCGTGCACACCCGCGAAAGCTTTATCGAAGCCCAACTCGACACCGTGTCGATCACTGCGCGCAACCTGTTGCCGCTGGTCGGCGCCGACCTGTGGTTCACTGGCGATCCTGCCCCGGACGGAACACCCGAGCGCGCCCGCCAGCGCGCCCTGTCGCTGCTGGCCGACTGGAACGGCGAGATGAACGAGCATATGCCGGAGCCGCTGATCTACATGGCCTGGATGCGCGCGCTGCAAGACCGGCTGATCCGTGACGAACTGGGGCCATTGGCGGGGGCCTTCACCCATGTCGAGCCGGTGTTCATCGAGCGGGTGTTTCGCGACATCGGGGGCGCGGGCGTCTGGTGCGACGTGGTCCAGTCCGCGCCCGAGGAGACATGCACGGACATTGCCCGCGCGGCCCTTGACGAGGCGCTGATCTGGATCGGCGAGAAATACGGCGGCGAACAGGAGGCGCTGCGCTGGGGCGACGCGCATCAGGCCACCCATGACCACCAGGTTCTGGGCGATTTGCCGTTCCTCAAATGGTTCGTGAACATACGGCAATCCACTTCGGGCGGTGACAACACGCTCAATCGCGGCCGCACCAGCGGCATCGATCCCGACCCGTTTTTGAACGTGCACGGCGCCGGCTATCGCGGCGTCTACGATTTCTCGGACCCGGATTCGTCGCTGTTCGTCACCTCGACCGGCCAGTCGGGGCATTTCCTCAGCCGCCACTACGACGATCTGGGCGAGTTGTGGCGGCGTGGCGAATACATCCCGATGTCGCTCGACCCGGCGCTGGCGCGGGCGGCGGCGGTCGGGGTGACGCGGCTCGTGCCGATGGAGTAGCTCAGCCGGCCTGCTTTTCGTATTCCGCCTGCTGGCGCGCGGTCCAGTCGACCGTGATCTGCCAGCCGGTATCGTCCTCGGCCTCGTCGGCCACGACATGGGCGTCATGCAGCCAGGCGCGTTTGCGCCCTTCGGCGAAATCGAGGTGCAGGGCCGTGCGCTCTGTCACCTCGCCCAGCCGGGCCTCGATCTCGTCAAGCAGCGCCGCGATGCCGTCGCCGGTGATGGCCGAGATTGCCACCACGTCAGGTCCGCGCGCCGCCTCGGTCTCGCGCGCCGCGCGGGCGTCGGGAGTGAGCAGGTCGAGCTTGTTCCAGACCTCGATCCGGGGGACGTCGGGATCGACGCCAAGTTCTTCGAGAATGGCCGCGACATCGGCGGCCTGCGCCTCGGTCTCGTCGGCCGCGATGTCGCGCACGTGCAGGATCAGATCGGCCCCCAGCACCTCTTCCAGCGTGGCGCGGAAGGCCGCGACCAGTTGCGTCGGCAGGTCCGAGATGAAACCGACCGTATCGGACAGGATCACCCGCCGCCCCGAGGGCAGGTCGAGCGCGCGCATGGTCGGGTCGAGCGTGGCGAACAGCATGTCCTTGGCCATCACCTCGGCCCCGGTCATGCGGTTGAACAGCGTCGATTTTCCGGCGTTGGTGTAGCCGACCAGCGCGACCACCGGAAACGGCACCTTGGCGCGGGCGGCACGGTGCAATTCGCGGGTCTTGACCACCTTGGACAGCTGCTTGCGCAGGCGGACAAGCTGATCGTCGATCGCGCGCCGGTCGGCCTCGATCTGGGTCTCGCCGGGGCCGCCGACGAAGCCAAGCCCACCGCGCTGACGTTCAAGGTGGGTCCAGGCGCGCACCAACCGGGTGCGCTGATAGCTGAGCGCCGCCATTTCGACCTGCAACACCCCCTCGCGCGTCGCCGCGCGGTCCGAGAAGATCTCGAGGATCAGCCCGGTGCGGTCGAGGATCTTGACCTCCCAGGCCTTTTCCAGGTTGCGCTGCTGCACCGGCGACACCGGGCCGTCGATCAGCACAAGCTCGACCTCCTCGGCCTCGAGCCGGGCGCGCAATTCTTCGATTTTGCCGGTGCCGAACAGGTGCCCCGGATGCGGCTTGGCCAGCCGCACCACCTCGGCCCCCAGGACCTCCAGCCCCGGCAACGCCCCGGCCAGCGACACGGCTTCCTCGAGCGCCGGCCCCGATGGCCTGCGGTCGCGTTCGGCGGTCAGTTCGGGGTGGATCACCCAGGCGCGGGTGGGCTTGGCTTCGCGTGAGGTCGGTTCTGTTGTCATGGTCCAGGCTCGGATTTCGGAGCGTCGCGATAGGCCGTCACCAAAGCACGCCCCAAGGCGCCACCCGGCGCCCTGATCGGACCGGTCGCCGGATCAGCTATCGTCGCCGTCGTAGAGGTTGATCGGCTGCGACGGCATGATCGTCGAGATCGCGTGCTTGTAGACAAGCTGGCTCTGCCCGTCGCGCTTGAGCAGAACGCAGAAGTTGTCGAACCACGAAATCACGCCCTGCAGCTTGACCCCGTTGATCAGGAAGATGGTCACCGGAACCTTGGCCTTGCGGACGTGATTCAGGAATGCGTCCTGTAGGTTCTGCTTGTCGCCAGCCATCGCTTCTTGCCCTTGTTTTATCGTGCTGCCGCTCTCCGGCAGAATTGCCTAACGCGGTCAGTATGTAACGGCTGACTGAAAGATTCTACCCCTGATTTTTGCCCGGTCCGACCCGCAACCGACCTCAGCGCCGCCACAAATCCGGGCTGAACAGCGCCACGATGGCCAGGCTTTCGAGGCGCCCGACGATCATCGCCACGGTCAGCACCAGCTTGGCCGGCGTCGACAGGAGCGCATAACGGATCGGCTCTGCCGCCGCCACCTCGGCCAGCGGCCCGGTGGTGGTCAGCGCCGCGATGGTCAGCACGGTCGCCTCCTCGAAATCCTCGCCGGTCAGCGAGAACGCCGCCATCGCCAGCGCCACAGAAACCGCCATCAGCATGAAGAACAGCCACGCCATATAGGCGCCCCGGCGGCGCAGGTGACGCGCCTCGCCACCCGATCCGCCGACCGAATGCGGGTGCACCAGCCGTTCCAGTTCGCGCACACCGTGTTTGTAGAGCGCATAGACGCGCAGCAGCTTGGTGCCCCCCGCCGTGGTCGCCACCCCGCCGCCGATCAGCGCCAGCCCCATCAGCACCAGCCCCGGCGTCTGCAACCCCGACCAGTCGCGGCTGGTCTCCCAGGCCGCCGACACGAAACCGGTGGTGGTCAGGAACGACAGGACCGTGAACACCGATCCCCAGAGCGAGGCCAGGCCCTCGGTGAGCCGCATCGCCGTGCCTTCGACCTCGTAGGCGCCAAGGAAATGGCGGGCGAACAGGATCGCGGGCACCAGAAGCACAAGGGCCGTGGCGATACGGATCTCGGGGTCGCGACTCAGCCCGGCAAGGTCGCGCCCCTGCCCGTCGCGGGTGAAGGTCAGCCGCGAGATCGCGAAAACCAGGAAAACCGCGATCACCGCCTCGCCGCCGTATCCGGCGCTGCTGGCGGCCAACCCGTTGTGGCCGGGCGAAATGCCCGAGGTCGACAGGGTCGACATCGCATAGACCAGCGCATTCATCGGCATCTCGCCGGCCACGATCAAGAGCAGCCACAGCGCCAGCGTCAACCCGCCATAGATCGGCAGCAACGCCGCGCCATAGACCCGCACCCGATAGGACAGGTCGGCCACCTCGCTGATCTGGCGATAGGCCGAGGCGCGCGTGAGGTCCTGCGACCGACGCCGCCCGACCTCGAAACCGCCGAGTGCCATTGGGGCCAGCACCGCGATCGCCCCGACCCAGACGAACAGCCCGCCCAGCCAGCCCACGGTGGCCCGCCACAGGTGCAGCGACGGGGCCAGCCTGCCGGGATCGTCAAACAGCGTCGCGCCGGTGGTGGTCAGGCTGGACACCATCTCGACATAGGCATTCAGGAAGGTGGTGTTGCGCACCGCATCGTGAAACGGCAGCGCGAATTGCAGGGGCATCAGCACGAACAGCGCCAGCAGCGCGCCCAGGTGGCGGCGCGGATGCTCGCGCCGCTCCTGCCCGGCCATGGCGATGCCGATGAACAGCGCCAGCGCCAGCGACAGCCCGCCGAAGGTGAAGAACACCGCCGCAATATCCGGCGCGTCGGTGACGCTGGCATGGGCGGCCGGCAGGAACATGGCGATGCCGCCCGACGCGATCAGGATCACGAGCAGCGGAAGTTTGGCGATCTGGTTGCGCATCGGGTCAGAAAAAGTCGATCGAGACCTGAAGCAGGCGCTCGACCTCGGGCACATCGGCGGCCATGGCGAAGATCACCACCACGTCGCCCTCGTCGATCATCGTCGACCCTTCGGGTTTGACCACGGTTTCGCCCTTCATCACCGCCCCGATCAACACGCCCTCGGGAAACTCGATGTCGCGCACCGCACGCCCGGAGATCGGCGAGGTCGACAGCACCTGCGCCTCGATCACCTCGGCCTCGGCATCGCCCACCGAATAGACGCCGCGCACCCGCCCGTGCCGGATATGGCGCAGGATCGAACTGACCGTGGTGGCGCGCGGGTTGATATAGGCGTCGACCCCCAGCGGCTCCATCAGCGGCACCAGCGACGGGTCGTTGACAAGGCAGATCGCCATCGGACAGCCCGCCGCCTTGGCGCGCACGGCGGCCAGCATGTTGACCTTGTCGTCGTCGGTGACCGCCAGGATCGCGTCGGCGCGGTGAATGCCGGCCTCTTTGAGCAGCTCCATGTCCATGCCGTTGCCGTGCAGCACCACGGTGCGCTCCAGCGCGTCGGCGGCGCGTTCGGCGATCGAGCGGTTCAGCTCGATCACCTTGGCGCGCACCCGTGTCGTGCGCGTCTCCAGCGCCTGGGCCACCGACAGCCCGACATTGCCGCCGCCCAGGATCACCACGCGGTCCTGTCGCTTGACCGACTTGCCGAAGATCTCGAGCGTCCGGTTCACATCGCCGGTTTCGGCAAAGACATAGACCTGGTCGCCCACGAACAACTGATCGGCGCTTTCGGGCGCGAACAGCGAGTTGTCGCGCCGGACCCCCACGACAATCGCCTTGAGGGTGGAAAACAGGTCGGTCAACTGCCGGAGCGGCGTGTTCACCACCGGGCAATCCTCGTCGAGCGCGATGCCCAGGAGCGTCGCCCGCCCGCCCAGGAAGGTCTCGGCATCGAACGCCGCCGGGACCGACAGCCGCCTCAGCGCCGCTTCGGCCACTTCGCGTTCGGGGCTGATCACCACGTCGATGGGCAGGTGTTCCTGCCGGTAGAGATCGGCGTAGATCGCGTTGAGATAGCTCTGCGCGCGCAGCCGGGCGATCTTGCGCGGCACCGAAAAGATCGAATGCGCCACCTGGCAGGTGACCATGTTGACCTCGTCGGAATAGGTGGCGGCGATCACCATGTCGGCGTCGCGCGCGCCCGCGCGCTCCAGCACGTCCGGGTAGGAGGCAAAGCCCGTCACCCCCTGCACGTCGAGCGTATCGGTCGCCCGCGCCACCAGGTCGGGGTTGTTGTCGACCACGGTCACATCGTTGTTTTCACCGGAAAGGTGGCGCGCGATCTGCCAGCCAACCTGGCCCGCGCCGCAGATGACGACCTTCATTGGGGTCTCCCGACTGTCCAGGGGAAGGATTGGCAGAGGGCAGGCAAAAGGTCAACGCGGCGGTGGGTTTCCGTCCGGTGCGCCGGGTCGGTATTCATGCCGCACGATGTGAAAGCCTTCGTCGTCTGTCGGGGCCTCGAAATGCCTGAGAAGCTAATCGAATTGCGCGTTCGAGAGGGTGAACGGGTGATCGCCCTGCGCATTGCGCGCCTGCACCCGCGCCCTGCAAACCCCGTCGGGGACATCGAGGTAGTGCAAGACGTGCGCCGCCTTCGATGTGTCGATGATGCGCCGCATCCAGCGGCGGGTGTCGACGGTGTTGGCGGGAAAATCCAGAACCACCGACACGCCGGCCCCGAGCAACGCCACGACATGCGGCTCCATGATCTCGCGCAGCCGGTTGGCGCATCGCACGTAGTCCGCCAGCGAGGCCATTTGGTCACCGAAAAGCGCCGCAAGCCAGGCATCTTCGGCGATGACGACGACACCCGCCCCTTGTCCGAGTTCGCCCGCCAGGGTGGACTTGCCTGCGGCGGCCTTGCCGCAAACGAGGTGCAGGGTTGGCGCGGTAGAGGACATGGCGACACCTTGGACGACAGGTTGTTCAGCCGGGCGCGAAATGCGCCCCTCACTCTGCTTCGTCACCTTCGGCGACATAGGCCACACGGGCGCCCGACTTGGTGCCGGTCACAACGCCCAGCGACTTCAGCTTGCGATGCAGCGCCGAGCGTTCCATGCCAACGAAATTCGCGGTGCGGGATATGTTGCCGCCAAACCGATTGATCTGGGTCAGGAGGTATTCCCGCTCGAACGCCTCGCGGGCTTCGCGCAGCGGCAGGGTCGCAAGCGCCGCCGGCAGCACCACGCCACCGGCCTCGGCCTCGCCCCCGACCTCGGTTTCGGGCAGTTCGCGCGCCTCGATCGGGCCGGTGCCATCGCCCAGGATCAACACCCGCTCGATCACGTTTTTCAACTGGCGCACGTTGCCGGGCCAGGGCATCGATTGCAGCATCGCCTTGGCATCCTCGGCCAGTTCGCGCAGCGGCAGGCCCTGGGTCTTGTTGAAGGTGGCGATGAAATGCTCGGCCAGGCGCGGGATGTCCTCGCGCCGCTCCGACAAGGGCGGCACCGAAATCGGCACCACGTTCAGCCGGTGATACAATTCCTCGCGAAAGCGCTGTGCCGCGATCTCGGCCTGCAGATCGCGGGTGGTGGACGAGATCACGCGGATATCGACGTTCACCTTGTCGATCCCGCCGACGCGGGCAAAGCGCTGTTCGACCAGCACCCGCAGGATCTTGGACTGGGTGCCGAGCGGCATGTCGGCGACCTCGTCGAAATAGAGCACACCGCCGTTGGCCTCTTCCAGAAGCCCCTTTTCGACCCCGCGTTCCGGGCTTTCGCGACCGAACAGAACCTCTTCCATCCGGTCGGGCTCGATCGAGGCCGAGTTGACGCTGACAAAGGGCGCGCGGGCGCGTTCCGATCCCGCGTGAACGATCCGCGCCGCCAGTTCCTTGCCCGACCCCGCCGGCCCGGTCAAAAGCACCCGCCCGTTCGAGCGCATCACCTTCTCGAGGTTGGATTTCAGCGTTCGGAACGCGGCAGAGGCCCCGATCAGGTCGGTCGGCACGCTATCGCGGCGCTTGAGTTCGACGTTCTCGCGGCGCAGGCGCGAGGTTTCCATCGCCCGGCGGATCACCACCAGCAACTGGTCGATGTTGAAGGGCTTTTCGATGAAATCGTAGGCGCCCTGCTTGATCGCGGCCACCGCGATCTCGATATTGCCATGGCCCGAGATGATCACCACCGGCACTTCCGGATGCTCGCGTTTGACCATCTTGAGGATGTCGATCCCGTCCATCGCGGAATCCTTCAACCAGATGTCCAGGATCATCAGCGCCGGCAATTCCTTGCGCACCTCGGCCACCGCCGCGTCCGAGGTGCCGGCGAGGCGCGTGGTATAACCCTCGTCCTCAAGGATATCCGAGATCAGTTCGCGGATATCGCGTTCGTCGTCGACAATCAGAATATCTGCCATCTCACGTTCCCTCGTTACTCTGCGGCATCCTGTTCGGCCACCGCCGGGCTGACCGGCAGGCGCACCACGGCCATTGCCCCCGGCCGGTCGGTGCCGCCGAACGGTTCGGCGTCCTGCAAGGTCAGGCTGCCGCCGTGTTCCTCGATGATCTTCTTGACGATGGGCAGGCCCAGCCCGGTGCCCTTGTCGCGGGTGGTCACGTAGGGCTCGAACAGCCGCGAACGGTCTTCCGGCAGGCCGATGCCGTTGTCGGAAATGCGGATCACGCCCTCATTGTCCTCGCGCGTCAGACCGACCCGGATCGTCGGCCTGTGCCCGTCCGGCACGAGACCTTTTTCCCGCAGACTTTCAATCGCTTCCCCGGCGTTCTTGATCAGGTTGGTGAGCGCCTGGCCGATCATCGTCTCGTCAAGCTGCGCCGGCATCGCACCGGGGTCAAGGTCGGTCTCGATCGTCACGTCGACCTGCCCGGCCTTTTGCAGCGTCACCGCGTCGCGCACCAGTTGGGCGAGGTCGGCGGGCTTTTTCTCGGGTTCGGGCATCCGGGCGAATTTCGAGAACTCGTCGACGATCCGGCGCAGATCTTCGGTCTGGCGGATGATCACGCCGGTCAGGTTTTCCAGATCGTCGGCATCCGGCTCGTCCAGCTTGCGGCTGAACTTGCGCTTGATGCGCTCGGCCGACAGCTGGATCGGCGTCAGCGGGTTCTTGATCTCATGCGCGATGCGGCGCGCAACGTCGCCCCAGGCCGCCATGCGCTGGGCCGACACCAGATCGGTCACATCGTCGAACGCCACCACATAGCCCTCGAGCGCGCCTTCGTCGGAAATCCGCCGCGCCATGCGCACCAGAAGCCGCTCCTGCCGCCCGACGCGCGCAAGGCCCAGTTCCTCCTGCACCCGTTCGCTGCCCTCGGCGCGCAGCCGGTCCAGCAGCGGGCCGAACTCGGGCACCACCAGCGTCAGGTCGGCGTGCTGCGGCCCCTCGCTGTCGATCCCCAGCATCTGGCGCGCGGCGCGGTTCATGAAGTCGACGCGCCCGGCGGAATCCAGCCCGATCACCCCGGCGGTGACCGAACTCAGCACGTTGTCGAACAGCCGCCGCCGCCGCTCGATCTGCTCGGTGTTTTCCAGAAGCCGCGCACGCTGGCCGCGAAGCTGATGCGTCATGCGGTTGAACAACCGGCCCAGGGTGGCGATCTCGTCGTCGCCTTCCTCTTCCTGCACGCGCACGTCCAGATCGCCCGCCCCGACCCGCTCGGCCGCCTGCGCCAGCCGCCCGACCGGGGCCGACAGCCGTTCGGCGAACCACATCCCCAGCCAGGTCGCCGCCAGCACGAGGATCGCGGCAAAGCCGAGATAGATCAGCCCGAACTCGAACAGCACCTGGCCGCGCTGGTTTTCGAGCTGTTGATAGAAGCGCACCGTTTCCTGCGTCTCGTCGAGCAGGTCGAGCACGTCGCCATCGACATCGCGCGACACATAAAGCAGGTGGTCGGGATAAGCCGTCAGATGAACGATCGCCCGAAACTCGTTGATATCCCAGTCTTCCACCACCACGGTTTCACCGGCCATCGCCTGGTCGACAGCCTCGGGCGCGGGGTGTTCGAAATCGAAAAGATACGACCGGTCGCCGCGCAACCGCAGGTCTCCGGCGCTGTTGATGATATAGGCTTCGCGCAGCCCGCGCTGGATCTGGCTCTGGCCCTGCGCCAGCGCCTGGCGCAACTGCGCGTCCGGCATAAGCGGGTTGGCCAGTTTGGCCTGGTCAAGAAACCGTGCCAGCGCCTCGGCATCCTGCACCAGCCCGTCGCGGTGCTCGCTCTCATAGGCCTGGGCGGCGTCCAGCGAATTGCGCACCACCCGGCTGACACGTTCGGAAAACCAGCCCTCCAACCCGACGTTGACCGTGAGGACCGCGAACACCGCGACCAGAACGGTGGGCAGCAGCGCGAGGAAGGCAAACGCCCCGGTCAGCCGCAGGTGCAGGCGCGAGCCGGCCGATTTCGCCCGCCGCGCCGCGATCATGCGCACGATGCCCGACAGGACCAGTGCCGCCACCACCAGCACATAGACGAAGTCGGCCAGCAGCACGATCCGCAGCGTCGCCGATTGCGCCCCCTGATCCAGCGGGCCGAGCACGAGATAGGTCAGAACCGCCAGCGCCGGGCCGAGAATGACCAGCCCGATGGTCGCCACCGCCTGCACCCGGCGCAGCTTGCGCAGGCGGGCGATCCTGTCCCATGTCCAGGGCGTCTTGCGGGTCTGGGTTGCGCCGTTTCGGGTCACGCCGGGCCTCATGCTTTCCCGTGCCGCGCGACGGGAAATGGGAATCGGGCAAAAGGTCTGCCACTGACACCCTTATGCCACGCTCTGTGGCCGGTTTACATCAACTTCCTTCGTCGTGTCACCTCGATTTCCCGTTCGGTGATCTTCTTGCGCAGGGTATTTCGGTTGAGACCGAGCAATTCCGCGGCGCGCAACTGGTTGCCCCCGGTCGCATCCAGCGCGATCTCGATCAATGGCACCTCGACCTCATGCAGAATGCGCTGATAGAGGCCGGGCGGGGGCAGCGACCCGCCGTGCAGCGCGAAATAGCGCGCAAGGTGGTGCGCGACCGAGGCCGACAGCGTCTCGTCCGCCACCGCGGCCACCGGCGCACCGCCCCCGGGGGCCCCCAGTGCGGTTTCCACCTCGACCTTGCCGATGGCCGGCTCGGACCCGGTGAGCACGAGGCGCTGCATGATGTGTTCGAGCTGACGCAGGTTGCCCGGCCAGGGATAGGCGCAGAGGCAATCGGCCGCCTCCGGCGACAGAACCCGCGCCGGCATCCTGTCGCGGGTGGCGCGGGCCAGGAAATGCTCGGCCAGAAGCGGAATATCCTCGAGCCGTTCGCGCAGCGCCGGCACCGGGATGACGACGCCGCTCAGCCGGTAGAACAGATCGTCGCGGAACCCCTCCGGCCCCACCCGGCGGGCGAGATCAGGTGGTGCTGTGGCGATCACCCGTGGACCGGTCCCGTTCAGCCCGTCGAGCATTCTTGTCAGGCGGGCCTGCGCCCCGGTGTCGAGATCGCCGATCCCGTCCAGCACCAGCGTGCCCTGCCCGGCCCGCGCCAGCAGGCGTGCCGCGCCCTCGGCCGGGGCAAGGTCATCCGCCGTCGCGACCGTGAAAACCCGCTCGCGCCGGTCCGAGAAATCGTGGATGGCGCGCGCGATCAGGCTCTTGCCGGTGCCGCTCTCGCCAGTGATCAGGACCGGCATGTCGGCGTTCATAACCTGCGCGACAAGGCGATAAAGCGCCTGCATCGCGGGACTGCGCCCGACCAGCGGCAGATCGGCGCTTGCGTCGGCAGGCGCGGGGGCGCGGTCCGGCACGCGCCGGGGCCGGTCCAGCGCCACCGCGGCGCGATGCATCAGGTCGGGCAGGTCGAACGGCTTGGGCAGGTAATCGAACGCCTCGCGCTCGGTCGCCTGGATCGCGGTCATGATGGTGTTCTGGGCCGAGATCACGATCACCGGCAGGCCGGGCCGCATCGCCGCGATCTCGGGCAGTGCATCCAGCCCGTTGCCATCGGGCATCACCACGTCCGAAATCACGAGGTCGCCGCGCCCCTCCTCGACCCAGCGTTTCAAGGTCACCAGCGAGCCGGTCGCATGCACCCGGCAGCCGGCGCGGGTCAGCGCCTGGGTCAGAACGGTGCGGATCGTGCGGTCGTCGTCGGCGACCAGAACGGTGCCATCCATCAGATCAACTCCTTGTCGCCGGGCGCCAGCGGCAGCGATATGCGAAAGCGTGTGCGGCCCGGTTCGCTCTCGACCGCGATCCAGCCGTCGTGGTCGGAGACGATCTTGGACACCAGCGCCAGCCCCAGCCCGGTGCCGTTCTCGCGCCCCGAAACGAACGGCTCGAAGACCTGCGCCGCGATCTCGGGCGCGATGCCGGGGCCGTCGTCGATCACCTCGACCTGAAGCGGCAGGCCGGTGCCGGTGCCATCGGCGCGCCTTACCCTGAGCGCATGATCGTAGAAGGAGCGCAGCCAAATGGTGCCGCCCGCGCCGCGCGCCGCCTCGGTGGCATTGCGGATCAGGTTCGAGAACACCTGGATCATCTGGTCGGCATCCACCCAGGTCGGCGGCAGCGAGGGGTCGTAGTCCTCGACGATCCGCATCCCGGCGGCGAACCCGACCTCGGCAGACTTGCGCGCCCGGTCAAGGATGTCGTGCACGTTCACCACCCGCCGGTCGGGCGGGCGCAGGTTGCCAAACTCCTCGACCTGGTCAAGCAGCGCCACGATCCGACGGCTTTCGGCGACGATCAGGTCGGTCAACTCGCGGTCGTCGCCGGACAGGGTCATCGCCAGCAGTTGCGCCGCCCCGGTGATCCCGGCCAGCGGGTTCTTGATCTCGTGCGCCAGCATCTCGGCCATGCCGATCGCCGAGCGCGCCGCGACGCGCGGCCCCTGCCCCTCGCCCAGCCGGTCGGCCAGGTGGCGCGGCTCGATCAGCATCAGGACCGCGCCATCGCCGCCCGCGACCGGGGCGAGGCGCAGATCGCACTCGGCCCGCGCGCCCTGCCCGGCGCCGGTGGCAACGCGGTTGATGAAGACCGGCCCGCCATCGCGGCGAACCCGCGCCACGGTGCCGCCAAGGTCGGCATCGCTGTTCAGCCTGCCCGCCAAGGGCTGCCCGATCAGCGACCTGGCCGAGGCATTCATGAATGCCTCGCCCGCCGCATTGACTGCCGCGATCCGTTCCTGTCCGTCGATCACCAGCGCCGGCACCGGCAAGGACGCCCAAAGGGCCGCGTCCTCCATCACGCCGCCTCCGCGCGCGGGGTCAGCGCCTCGGGCAGACGCGCCAGCACCGCCCCGGGGTCGCGCCCCGACAGCACTTCGCGGCGCAGTCCCGGGGGCGTGCCGGCAGCGTCCATGTACCAGCCCAGATGCTTGCGGATCACCCGCTTGCCGAGGTCGGCGCCATAAAAGGACAGCGACGCCTCGTAATGCCCCGCCACCATGTCGACCAGCGCCGCGCCCTCGGGCACAACCGGGTCGGGCCCGCCCCAGAGGGCCGCCGCAACCTCGGCGAGTAGCCAGGGCCGCCCACCGGCAGCGCGCCCGATCATCACCCCGTCCGCGCCCGACTGCGCCAGCGCGGTGCGCGCGTCGCCCACCCCGCAAATGTCGCCGTTGGCGATCACCGGGATCGACACCGCCTGTTTCACCGCCCGGATCGCCCGCCAGTCGGCCCGGCCCTTGTAGAACTGGCACCGGGTGCGGCCATGAATGGTCACCATCGCGACCCCGGCGGCCTCGGCCCGGCGCGCGATCTCGGGCGCGTTCAGCATGTCGATGTCCCAGCCCAGCCGGGTCTTCAGCGTCACCGGCACGTCGACCGCCGCCACCACCGCTTCGATCAGCCCGAGCGCATGGTCCGGGTCGCGCATCAGGGCCGAGCCCGACAGCCCGCCGACAACCTTCTTGGCCGGACACCCCATGTTGATGTCGATGATCCGCGCACCATTCGCCGCGACCATCCGCGCCGCCTCGCCCATCCACCACGGGTCGCGACCGGCCAGTTGCACAGCGGTGCCTTCGATGCCGAAGCCCAGTTCGGCGCGCTCGCGCACCCCGGGCTTGGCCTGCACCATCTCCTGGCTCGCCACCATTTCGCTGACCACCAGCCCTGCGCCGAAACTCTGCACCAGGCTGCGAAACGGCAGATCACTGATCCCGGCCATCGGGGCGAGCGCCACGGGCGGGTCGATCCGGATATCGCCAAGCATCAGCGGCAAGCGTTCATTCCCATGCTGTCCTTGTGCTAACTGCGGCCACCATAGCCTCCCCCGCGCGACCCCTCCACGCCTGCGGCGGTCGGTATGCATGGTTTTTCACCAATGCACAATATTTCATCAGTTTTGCCCGCTCGCCAATCCCCATTGTCCTTCTTTCAGGCAATGCGTAACAGGGGCGCATGGACATCGCGGCCATCATCGTCGCCGCCGGGCGTGGCACAAGAGCGGGCGGAGACCTGCCCAAACAATGGCGCAGGCTCAAGGGTGCCCGCGTCGCAGACTGGACGGTCGCGGCGCTCTCTTCGCACCCGGCCATCGGCCGTGTTGTCCTCGTGCTGCACCCCGACGACCTGGGCCAGGCCGCGGGCTTTCCCGAGGTGATCATCGCCACCGGCGGGGCAACCCGTGACGCCAGCGTGCGCGCCGGGCTCGAGGCACTGGCCGACGACCCGCCCGACCTTGTGCTGATCCATGACGTCGCCCGCCCGCTGGTCTCGGCCGCGCTGATCGACCGGGTGATCGCCGGCCTCGCCCACAGCGCCGGCGCCGCCCCGGCGCTTGCCGTCACCGATGCGCTCTGGACCGGTGCCGGCGACCGCGTGACCGGCACCCGGGACCGCGCCGGGCTGTTTCGCGCCCAGACGCCGCAGGGCTTTCGCTTCGCCGCGATCTTCGCCGCCCACCGCGGCCACAAGGGCGGACCCGCCGCGGACGATGTCGCGATCGCCCGCGCGGCGGGCCTTGACGTGGCCATCGTCGAAGGCGAGGAACGCAACCTCAAGATCACCGGCCCCGAGGATTTCGCCCGGGCCGAGGCGCTGATGGGAAAGACCATGGATATCCGCACCGGGCAGGGCTTTGACGTGCATGCTTTCGAGCCGGGCGACCGGGTGATCCTGTGCGGCGTTCCGGTGCCGCATGACCGCGCGCTCAAAGGCCATTCCGACGCCGATGTCGGAATGCACGCGCTGACCGATGCGATCTACGGCGCATTGGCCGAGGGCGATATCGGCCAGCATTTCCCGCCCTCGGACCCCCGGTGGAAGGGCGCGGCCAGCGACATCTTCCTGCGCCACGCCGCCGAGCTGGCGCGCTCGCGTGGCTATGCCATCGCCAATGTCGACGTCACCCTGATCTGCGAACAACCAAAGATCGGCCCCCACGCCGGCGCCATGCGCGCCGAACTGGCCCGCATCACCGGCATCGACCCCGACCGCATAAGCGTCAAGGCCACCACCTCCGAGCGCCTCGGGTTCACCGGCCGCCAGGAAGGCATCGCGGCCCTCGCACTCGCAACCCTCGTGAAAGCATGACATCCACCGCATGAAACAGATCATCGCCACCTTCCTCTACGTCGGCCACCTAAGGCCCGCGCCGGGCACCTGGGGCTCGCTGGCGGCCCTGCCGATCCTGTGGTCGCTGCACCAGTTGGGCGGACCGTGGCTGGTTGCGGCCTTCCTCGTCGCGGCCTTTTTCGGCGGATGGTGGGCCACCGCCGGGCTGATCTCGGGCCGGACCGACAAGGACCCCTCCGAGATCGTCATCGACGAAGTGGCCGGCCAGGGGCTCGCGATCCTGCCGGTCTCGATCGGGGCGGCGATGATGGGGGCCGAGATCATGGCGCTCTATCCGGGCTGGATCGCGGGCTTTGTGCTGTTTCGCCTGTTCGACATCTGGAAACCCGGCCCGGTCGGCTGGGCCGACCGCAAGGGCGGCGCGCTGGGCGTGATGCTCGACGACCTGATCGCGGGGCTTTTTGCTGCCATCGGCGTGGTGGCGCTGGCCGCCGCGGCGCATCTGTTCCTGATGCCATGACCGACGCCGCCGCCCTGCTGACCCGCTGCCGCGCCCGGGGGCTGACCATTGCCACCGCCGAAAGCTGCACCGGCGGCATGGTCGCAGCCGCCCTTACCGATGTCGCCGGCTCGTCGGACGTGTTCGAACGCGGCCTGGTGACCTATTCCAACGCCGCCAAGATCGCCCTGCTCGGGGTCGATCCCGCGACGCTCGACGCCCAAGGCGCGGTCTCCGAACAGGTCGCGGCGGAAATGGCGGCAGGGCTTCTGGCCCGCGCGCCGGTCGATATCGCGGTCTCGGTCACCGGCATCGCCGGCCCCGGCGGCTCCGAGCACAAACCCGAAGGCCGGGTCTGCTTCGGCCTCGCCACCAGAGCCGGCACGCGAACCGAAACCGTCGACTTCGGGGCACGCGGCCGCGCCGAGGTCCGCGCCGCCGCCACCGCCCATGCGCTTGCCCTGCTGGCCGCAGCCACCTACTGAGCGCTTCATCTTGGCCGATACACTCCCGCCAGAGGCGCCCGAGGGGCGGGCCGAAGGCCGGGCCCGAGACAGGATGCGCGCCGCAGGCGCACCTTCGCATATCCGCCCCCGCCCTTGAAACGCGCCCCGACCGATCGCATACATAACCGACACCACGCGAAAGACACTGAAATGACCCCCGCCGAAACCGGCACCATCTTCGACGGCACCTTCTGGATCACCAGCGGCGCAATCCTCCTCCTTCTCGTGTTCTCGGGCTTCTTCTCGGGCTCCGAGACCGCCCTGACCGCAGCCTCGCGCGGCAAGTTGCGGGTGCGCGCCGACAGGGGCGACAAGGGCGCGGGCCGGGCGCTGTCGATCACCGATGACAACGAACGCCTGATCGGCTCGGTGCTCCTGGGCAACAACCTGGTCAACATCCTCGCCGCCTCGCTGGCCACGGCGCTGTTCACGCGCCTCTTTGGCGAAAGCGGCGTTGCGCTGGCCACGCTGGTGATGACGCTTCTCGTGCTGGTCTTTGCAGAGGTGCTGCCCAAGACCTACGCGATCACCCGGCCCGAGGCCGCCGCCGCGCTGGTCTCGGGGCCGATCAAGCTGGTCATCCTGGTGTTTTCCCCGATCGTCTCGGCGGTGCGCGCCTTTACCCGGCTGGTGTTGCGCCTGTTCGGGATCGAGACCGATCCGCATTCGCAGATCCTCGCGGTGCGCGAGGAAATCGCCGGGGCGATTTCTCTGGGCCACAGCGAAGGCGCGGTGGAAAAGGAAGACCGCGACCGCCTGCTGGGCGCGCTCGACCTGGGCGAGCGCACGGTCGAGGAGATCATGTTGCACCGCCGCCAGATCGAGATGATCGACGCCGACAAGGACGTGACCGAAGTGCTGGAACAGGCGCTGGCCTCGCCCCACACCCGGCTGCCGGTGTTCCGCGGCGAGCCCGAGAACATCGTGGGCGTGATCCACGCCAAGGACCTCAGCCGCGCGATGTATGCCGCGGGCGCCCCGGCCCGTGATGCGGGCCACGCCGAGAACTTCGGCAATTTCAACATCATGGACGTGGCGATGGAGCCCTATTTCGTCCCCGAGACCACCACGCTCGACGACCAGATGCGCAACTTCCTCAAGCGCCACACCCATTTCGCGCTGGTTGTGGACGAATACGGCGCGCTGCAGGGGCTGATCACGCTCGAGGACATCCTCGAAGAGATCGTGGGCGAGATCACCGACGAGTTCGACGCCCTCGGGCTCGAGCAGGAATTGAAGAAGCTCTCCGACGGCTCCTATACCGTGGACGGTGCGATGACGATCCGCGACCTCAACCGGGCCACCGACTGGTCGCTGCCGGATGACGAGGCCAACACGGTCGCCGGGCTGGTGATCCACGAAGCCCAGATGATCCCGAACGAGGGACAGGTGTTTTCCTTCCACGGCTTCCGCTTCGAGGTGCAGCGGCGCGTCGACAACCGCATCGCCCGGCTGAAAATCCGCCCTCTCTAGAAAAAACGGCCCTTTTGCGCTAGACTTGCGGCGGATCAATGGAAAGGGCGATGGCGAAGGGTTTGCTGGCACTGTGTGCTCTGGCGGCGCTTGGCGCCTGCGGCGACCGCTCGAGCTACGGCCATTCCGCGCCCTACATGTTCCATATGCGTGACAAGATCCCGGTGGCGATGCCCGCAAACGCCCCCTCGATCGCGCAGCAGTTCATGACCCCGAAAACCGAGGATGGCCAGGGCCATTACGGCATCGACGTTGCCGACCCGCCCGGCAGCCCGGTGATCGCGGCAGCGGCCGGCACCGTCTATCTGTCCTATTTCGAGCCGATGTATGGCAACCGGATCGTCATCGACCACGGGCCGGACGCCAACGGTCGGCGGGTGTTCACACACTACAAGCACCTCGATGTCCGCCAGGTCGAGGCCGGGGCGCGCGTAGTCCAGGGCCAGCAGATCGGCACGCTGGGCGAAACCGGCGTGCTGTCGTCCTATGCCCATCTGCATTTCGAGGTGTCGCGCGAGAAATCGCCGGGCGCGCGCCGTGCCACGGGCGACAATTACTGGCAGGGGATGGTGCCGCAGGACCCGCAGCTTTACTGGGCCAATGGCGTCGGACAGGTCACCTGCGCCGGGTCCGTCACCGGCAACAGCGGCCCGATGCCGCTGGTCTATCCGGTCGCCTGCGGCTGAGGGGCCGTTACAGCGGCAGATGCGTGGTGTGCTTGATCTCTTCCATCGACAACAGCGCGGTCACGTTGAAGATCTTCACCTCGGAAATCAGCGCTTGGTAGAAGGCGTCATAGGCGCGCGCATTGGCGACCCGGACCTTTAGGATATAGTCGATCTCGCCGGCCAGGCGATGCGCCTCCATCACCTCGGGGCGCGCGCGAAGGGCGTGCAGGAACTTCGTCTGCCAGTCGGCATCGTGTTCCGAGGTGCGGATCAGCACGAAGAAACAGGCGTCGAAGCCCAGCTTTTCGGCATCCACGATCACCGTCTGCGGCCCGATCACGCCGGCCTCGCGCAGCTTGCGAATCCGGTTCCAGACCGGGGTTTTCGACGACCCCACCTTGGTGGCGATCAGGTCGAGCGACTGGCTGGCATCCTGTTGCAACTCGGCCAGGATTTTCCGGTCCATCTGGTCGATCCGCAATGCCATCCCGCCGCCTCCTTCTGAACCTTGCCGCGGGGCGCCCGCAAGAGAACAATATCCCATTCGACCCAACCCCACGGGCAATTTTTCGGGACATTGTTCCAGTTTCCCCGAAACCTCAAGAGGATTCCACCGGGAAAAGCCAGAACCCACCCCCGGACGCGCGGGTTGTCGACCCTGCCGACCCGCCGCGCTGCACCTATGACCATCAGTCGCGGCTGCGCGGGTAGACTGACGCGGACCAAACCCTATATAGCGGTCCGAAAGGTCGGGCACGCCTTGCCCCGCCGCTAGCAAAACGATGTGAGACCAGTGACTGAAGCCCAGACCATCAGGCCCGCCCCGACGCTTCCCGACGCCCAGACCGTGACCGAGGTCGAGCATTACACCGACCGCCTGTTCCGCTTTCGCGTGACCCGGCCGAAAAGCCTGCGGTTCCGCTCGGGCGAGTTCGTGATGATCGGGCTGATGGGCGACAATGGCAAACCGCTGCTGCGCGCCTATTCGATCGCCTCGCCCAGCTGGGACGAAGAGCTCGAGTTCTACTCGATCAAGGTGCCCGACGGCCCCCTGACCTCGAAACTGCAGCACATCAAGGCGGGCGACCAGATCATCCTGCGTCCCAAGCCCGTGGGCACCCTGGTGCTGGATGCGCTGCTGCCGGGCAAGCGGCTGTGGTTCTTCGCCACCGGAACCGGCATCGCCCCCTTCGCCAGCCTGATGCGCGACCCCGACACCTACGAGCGTTATGACGAAGTGATCATGATGCATTGCTGCCGCGATGCGGCCGAGCTGGAGTATGGCCGGCAACTGGTCGAGAGCCTGCCCGAAGATCCGCTGATCGGCGAGTTCATCGGTGACAAGCTGAAGTATTATCCGACCACCACCCGCGACGACTTTGCCAACAAGGGCCGGATCACCACCAACCTGACCTCGGGCAAGGTGTTCACCGACCTCGGGCTCGGCATCGACCGGCTCGACCCGGAAACCGATCGCGGCATGGTCTGTGGCTCGCTGGCGTTCAACATCGACATGAAAGAGGTGCTTGAAGGCTACGGGCTGCGCGAAGGCGCGAACTCGGACCCCGCCGAATACGTGGTGGAAAAGGCCTTCGTGGACTGACGCGCAGGCGGCCCCGACGGCCTATTCCGCGCTCGGCGGCAGCACCCGTTTCATCGCCGCGACCGAGCCCGGACCCATCACCCCGTCGATCGCCCCGGTGTAGAAGCCGTTGTCGCGCAGGATGCGTTGCAGCGCGCGCGCCACGTCGCGGTCCCAGTCGTCGGCGGCGCGGGTCGTCGGCCAGTCGTCGCCGCCCTTGAGGGCCCGCACATAATACCAGGCAGCGGTCTCGGCGTGGTAATACTCCGTCGCGAATTCATAGACTTCGCCGATATAGCTCTTGGCCGCGATGCTGCCGTCATCATCTGCACGATGGAACAGCGACAGCGCCTCGGCCGGATCGCGGTCCACCCCTTCGCCATAGAGATACATGTAGCCGAGATTGAGCATCGCGAAGGTCTCGCCATTGTCCGCCGCCCGGCGATACCATCTCGCGGCTTCGGCCTGGTCCTGGGCGATACCAACGCCATTGGCCAGCGCCCAGCCGAGGTTGTATTGTGCGATGGGAATACCGGCCTCGGCCCCGGGGCGGTAAAGCTCGACCGCGCGCGCCGGATCACGCGCAACGCCGTGGCCTTCATGATAAAGCCAGCCGAGGTTGTTCATCGCCAGCTTGTCGCCCTGATCCGCCGCGCGCTGATACCAATAGGCCGCCTGGGCATAGTCCTGCCCGGTGCCAAGCCCGTTTTCATAGGCCCATCCCATCTCGAACTCGGCATCCGCCATCCCGGCTTCTGCCGCGCGCCGGAAGAACGGAAAGGCATCGGCGGCGTCGCGGTTCAGCGCATTGTCGTCCTGGTACAGAAACCCAACAGCCAGCCCGGCGCTTTCGTAATCCGCTGCCAGCGCCGCGAAATAGGCCGCTTCGGCCTCGCGCGGCCGGTTGCCGGCATGATAGCCGCGGCCCAGTTGATAGGCGGTGCGGGCATGATCGGGATAGGCTTCGCGCGCCGCCTCGCAGGCGGCGATGGCGCGGGCGATGTTCATGTCGGCGGTCTCGACCCCGATCACGGTGGCCGGCCGGCCCGGGTCGCGCGGATGCGCCGCCGCGGAATCGCAGGCCAAGACCAGCGGGCTGACCTCCGGGTCGGCGGGTTGCGGCTCATCGGCGGGCGGCACGGGGTCTGGCGCGATCTCGTCCGGCCCGGGGGGTGCGGGCGCATCTTCGGGCGTATCGGACGGTGTATCCGCGGGGGCCTCATCGACCGGCTTCTTGCCGCCGCCCAGCCGCGGGCCGGCGCCGGGAGCCGGTTCATCGGGCGATTGGCGCAGGATGCCGGTGGCGTCGCCCGCCTCGCCCTTGCCGTCGCCACCCAGCGCAACCGCCGCGCCCGACGCCGTCAACGCCAGCCCTGCGGCCAGCGCGAACACCGCCAAATCAACCGAAAAAAGCCGTCTCATCGCATTCCCCCCGTCTCTGCCCCAGATTAGCCCCGCCCAATGGCCCGCGCAACGCCCCAGACCGGCCCGAACGCCGCCAAACTCGGGTCCGACCAGCATAAACCGGGTTGAAAGCGGCGGGTCGTCAGACTACCTTTCGGCGCCAAACACTCTGAAACCGCAGAAGGAACACAACCATAGCCCGCAGACCCCACAACGCCCCGCCGACGCGCGACACCGGACCCAAGGTCAACGAACGTATTCGCGCCCCCGAAGTTCGGTTGATCGGCGCGGACGGCGAAAACCTTGGCGTTGTCACGCCCGAGCGCGGCATCGAACTGGCCGTCGAGGCCGGGCTCGACCTGGTCGAGATTTCACCCAACGCCAATCCGCCGGTCTGCAAGATCATGGATTTCGGCAAGTTCAAATACGAGACGCAAAAGCGTGAGGCCGAGGCGCGCAAGAACCAGAAGACCATCGACATCAAGGAGGTCAAGTTCCGCCCCGGCACCGACACCCATGACTACGAGGTCAAGATGCGCAATGTCGTCAGGTTCCTCGAGAAGGGCGACAAGGTGAAGGTGACGCTGAGGTTCCGGGGGCGCGAGATGGCGCACCAGAACATCGGGCGCGGACTGCTGGAACGGGTGGCCGAGGATGTCAAGGAATTGGGCAAGGTCGAGAACATGCCCAAGATGGAAGGCCGCCAGATGATCATGATGATCGGTCCGCTGAACAAATAGGCCGCCGATCGACCGGAATGCGAAAAGCCCCCGCTGCTGCGGGGGCTTTGTCGTTTGTGGGGCCCGGTCCGGGCCGGCTCAGCGCAGGAGCGGCGTGATGTTGCGCACGGTGGCGCGGCGGTTGCGCCGCTCGGCCTCGTTGGTGCGGATCTTCAACTCGCTCTCGCCGTAGCCCTGGGTGATCAGGTTTTCCGGCGGCACGTCGAAATACTCGGTCAGCGCCAGCGCCACGCTCTCGGCCCGCCGGTCCGACAGCGCGAGGTTGTAGCTCGCATCCCCGACCGCGTCGGTATGACCCTCGACCAGGAACACCGCGCCGGGCACTTCCTCGATCACCTCGCGGATCGCGATGCCAAGGCCGGCAAGCTGTTCGGCCTGCGACGGCTTGATCACCGCCGAGCCGGTGTCGAAGGTGATCGCGTCGACCTCGATCATCGGGGCGAGATCGCGCACCTCGGCGTATTGCCGGATCTGGCGCAGCGAGAAGCGGCGTCCGGTTTCGGCGTTCATCGAGGCGATCAGCGCCGCGCGCAGCGCATCTTCATCGTTCGCCGACAGGGTCTCGCGCGCCGGCGGCTGCCGGTCGTCGATCACGACCCGGTCGACGGGTTCGCTCGGCTGGGTGTCGTCGAACAGCACATAGCGGCTGCCGTCCGGCAACACCCGGGTGCGCTTCAGCGCGGTGCCATTGGCTGCGCGGATGGTGATGATCCGGGTGCCGTCGGGCTGGGTCACCACGGTGCGCACCGAACCATCGTCGAAGGTGCGCGTCACCACTTCCGAACCGGGGCGGCGCAGGATCTCGTCGTCGTTCTTGAGAACCTCGAGCGTCCCGTCGGGGCGACGCACGACGATGCGGTCGCCGGAGTTCGAGACGATCTTGGCGCCGTTATACAGGATCGTGCCGACCGCGACCGCGCCCAGCCCGATCAGCAGCGCGCGTTCGAAATCGGACATGCCGCTACGCGCCTCGGGCGTGCGGTTCTCGGCGCCGACCGCGGTGTCGAATTCCTCGCTGGACGAGCGCGCTTCCTCCTCGGTGACTTCTTCCACGGTCACGTCGGCATCGCCTTCCATCCCCGCGTCGGGGTCGCCTTCGGCCTCGGCCTCGGCCGCGGCGGCGGCGGCTTCGGGCATCTCTTCCGGGGTCGTCTGGGCCGCCTCCGGGCGCGGCTGCGGCGCAGTGGCGGCGCCGTCGCGACCGTCTTCGGTCGCGCCGTCCGCTGCCGGCTGTTCGTCGGCGGCGGGTTGGTCTTCGGCGGGCTCTTCTTCTTCTGCGGCCGGTTCTTCCTCGGCGACAGGTTCATCCGCGGGTGTTTCCTCGGCGACCGGTTCATCCGCAGGCGTTTCCTCGGCTTCCGGTGCGTCCTCGATAACCGGCTCGTCTGCCGGCTCCTCTTGCGCCTCCGGTGCATCCTCAGGGGCCGCCTCGTCGGGTTGCGGCTCCGCGTCGGCGGGTTGATCTTCTTCCGGGGCGGTGCCCATGAGGTCTTCGACCGCCTCGCCCGCCTCCTCGATCACGCTGTCAAGCAGCGACTTGTCGTCTTCCGCCGCCGGCTCCTCATCGGCGCTGTCGTCCGGGGCCGGTTCGGCGGCGGGCGGGGTATCCTCCGGCGGGGCGTCCGCGGCAGGCGCGTCCTCGCTGTCGCCGGTAAGTTTCTCGCGGGCCAGTTCGGCGGCATCCTCGATCACCGTCCCGTCTTCGAGTTTGCAGGGGAACGGTCCCATGATGCCGCAGATCTCAAGCTCTGCCCCAGCCTCGCCTTGCGAGCTCTGGCCGACCGCAGGCGGTGCCATCATCGCAGCGCAAAGCGCCAGCGCAGAGGTGGATTTGAGGGCATTGGTCAGCATGGCAAACTCCTTCATTGGCCCGCAGGTGCGGGGCATTCGCAGGAGTTAACACATGGGACCGGCCAAAGTTCCAATCACGTGCGCGCGGGCGATGGCGGGCGGCGGCTTGTCGCCGGTCCAAAGCATTCGCCCGCGCGGGACGCGGTCGGGCCGGATATCAGCCCGCGGCGGCGACCGCGCGGCGGGTCATCACGCCGATCAGATGCGCGCGGTAGTCCGGCCCGCCGTGGATGTCGCCGATCATGCCTTCGGGATCGACCGACAACCCCTCCAGCGCGCCCGCCGAGAAATCGGAGGCCAGCGCCGCCTCGGCTTCAGCCCACCGGAACACCCCGCCCTCCGAGGCCCCGGTGACCGCCACGCGCACGCCATCCTTGCCCTTGGACACGAACACGCCCACCAGCGCGAACCGCGACGCGGGTTGATCGAACTTGGCATAGGCGGCCTTGTCGGGGATCGGGAAATTCACCGCCGTGATGATCTCGCCCTCGTCCAGCGCGGTCTCGAACAGCCCGGTGAAATAGTCATCCGCCGCGATCTCGCGTCGGTTGGTGACAACGGTGGCCCCCGATCCCAGCACGCCCGCCGGATAGCAGGCGGAGGGGTCGTTGTTGGCGATCGAGCCGCCGATCGTGCCCCGGTTGCGCACATGCGGATCGCCGATACCGCCGGCCAGCTTCGCCAGCGCCGGGTAATCCGTCTGCTGCGCTACTTCCGCATGGGTGGTGGCCGCACCGATGGTCAAGACCCCACCCGAGGCCGACAGGCCCCGCAGCGCGTCGATGGCAGTCAGCGACACCAGCTTGCCCGGCATCGCCAGCCTCTGCCGCAAGGTCGGGATCAGCGTCTGCCCGCCGGCCAGCGCCTGCGCGTCGTCATCGGCCAGCGCCGCCACGGCCTCATCCAGGGTCCTGGGCCGTTCAAACTCGAATGCATACATCGTCCGTCCTCCTCAGCCCTGCATCGCCGACCAGACGCGCGAGGGCGTCAGCGGCATGTCGATATGGGTGATATCATGGCCCGCGCGCACCAGCGCATCGACCACCGCGTTTACCACCGAGGGCGGCGACCCGATGGCGCCCGCCTCGCCGCAGCCCTTCACCCCCAGGGGGTTGTGGGTGCAGGGGGTCTGGCAGGAATGGTCGACCGCGTAGAACGGCACATCGTCGGCGCGCGGCATGGTGTAGTCCATGTAGCTGCCGTTCAGAAGCTGGCCGTTCTCGTCATAGACCGCGCCTTCCAGCAGCGCCTGGCCGATGCCCTGGCCGATGCCGCCATGCACCTGCCCGTCGACGATCATCGGGTTGATGATGTTGCCGAAATCATCTGCCGCCGAGAAGCGTTCGATGGTGACCTTGCCGGTTTCCGGGTCGACCTCGACCTCGCAGGCATAGGCCCCCGCCGGGTAGGTGAAGTTCGCCGGGTCATAGAACGCGGTTTCCTCGAGCCCCGGTTCGAGATCCTCGAGCGGGTAGTTGTGCGGCACATAGGCCGCCAGCGTCACGTCGCCCCAGGCCACCGACTTGTCGGTGCCCGCGACGGTGAACTGGCCATCCTTGAGCTCGATATCGCCGTCAGACGCCTCCAGAAGATGCGCCGCGATCTTTTTCGCCTTGGCGATGATCTTCTCGGTCGCGCGCACCATCGCGCTGCCACCCACCGCCAGCGAACGCGAGCCATAGGTGCCCATGCCCATCGGGGTGTTGGCGGTGTCGCCGTGCACGATCTCGACCATCGAGGGGTCGATGCCGATCATCCCGGCGACCACTTGCGGAAATGCGGTCTCATGCCCCTGCCCGTGGCTGTGGCTGCCGGTCATCACCACCAGCCCGCCGGTTGCGTTCACGCGCACCGTGGCACTTTCATAAAGCCCCGCGCGCGCGCCAAGCTGGCCGACGAGGTTCGACGGCGCGATGCCGCAGGCCTCGATATAGCAGTTGACGCCCAGCCCGCGCAGCTTGCCGCGCGCTTTCGACTCCGCCAGCCGCTTTTCGAAGCCCGAGAGATCCGCGATTTCCTCGAGCTTGTCCATCGTCGCAACATAGTCGCCGGTGTCGTATTCCACCGCCACCGGGGTGGCATAGGGAAACTGGGTGATGAAGTTCTGCCGCCTCAGCGCGATCGGATCGACGCCCAGTTCCCGCGCCGCCTTGTCGATCACCCGCTCAAGCTGATAGGTCGCCTCGGGCCGCCCGGCGCCGCGATAGGCATCGACCGGCACCGTGTTGGTGAACACCGCCTTGACGTTCACGTAGATCAGCGGGGTCTTGTAGTTCCCCGCCATCAAGACGCCGTGCAGCCAGGTCGGAACCGACGGCGCGAAGGTCGAGAGATACGCGCCCATGTTGGCATGCGTATCGGTGCGCAGCGCGGTGAAGTTGTTTTCGGCATCGAGCGCCAACTGGATCGTCGTGACGTGATCGCGCCCGTGGCAATCGGTGATGAACGCCTCGGAGCGGGACGAGGTCCATTTCACCGGCCGGCGAAGCTGTTTCGCGGCAAAGGTGCAGAAGGCTTCCTCGGCATAGTGGAAGATCTTCGAGCCGAAGCCGCCGCCCACGTCGGGCGAGATCACCCGAAGCTTGTGTTCGGGAATGCCCAGCACGAAGGCGCCCATCAAAAGCCGGATCACATGCGGGTTCTGGCTGGTGGTGTAAAGCGTGCTCTCGTCGCTGTGTGCGGCATAGTCGCCGATGGCCACGCGTGGCTCCATCGGGTTGGCGACAAGGCGCTGGTTCACAAGCTCGAGCGTGGTGACATGCGCCGCCTTCTGGAACGCCTCTTCGACAGCGGCCTTGTTTTCCTCGACGAATCCCCAGTCGAAACAGAGGTTGTTCTTGAGGTCGTCATGCACTTTCGGCGCATCGTCGGCCAGCGCCGCCTTCATGTCGATGACCGCCGGCAGTTCCTCGATATCGACTTCGATCGTCTCGGCGGCGTCGCGCGCCTGGTTCAGCGTCTCGGCCACCACGGCAGCAATCGGATCGCCGACATGGCGCACCTTGCCGCGCGCCAGCACCGGATGGGCCGGTTCCTGCATCGGGTCGCCGTGCCTGTCGGTGACCTGCCAGCCACAGGGCAACCCGCCGACATCGGCAAAATCGTCCCCGGTGAACACCCGCACGACCCCCGGCATCGCGCGCGCCGCCTCGGTGTCGACCCCGTTCAGCCGCCCATGCGCCACCGGCGAGCGCAGGAAATGCACGTAAAGCTGACCGTTCACGTTGATGTCGTCGGTATACCGGCCCTTGCCGGTCAGGAACCGAACATCCTCACGCCGCTTGTCGGGCGCGCCGATGCTTCCATCTGCGGGCATGTCTTGATCCTCCCTGGTTGCGGGCCCCCGGCCCACTTCTGCGGCGGGCCGGGGACATGGTTCGCGCCGGGGCGTGCCCGGCTGGTGCAGCCTTAGTATTCGTTCCAGTAGTCGACGAGGGTCTGGGCCGCCCAACCCCGGTCATCGCTGTCGGATTCGCTCTGAACCACGAGGATCGCGAATACCTGACCGCCCGACGAGGGGCACATGATCACCACGTCCTGCAACCCGGGCTCAAGGTCATAGCCGTAGAGCGACCAGGTATCGGCCCCTGTCGAGCCGCCGCCGTGGGCGAACATGTAGCGGTTGATCACGCTGCGGCCCTGCTCCATGCAGGCGCCGCTGGAGGTCATGGTCTCGAGATGGGTGATCGACCAGCCTTCTGCCATCGCCGGCAGGGCAAGGGCACTCAGACCAAGCGCGAGAAATGTGGAACGAATCATGCTGCAAACTCCTTGGATACATCCTGACCCGAGGCCGCCAGGATCGCTTTAACTATGTTGTGATACCCTGTGCAGCGGCACAGATTGCCTGACAGCCAGGCACGCACCTCGGCCTCGGAGGGCTTGGGATTCTCTTTCAGCAGCGCGGCGGCGGCCATCACCATGCCGGGGGTGCAAAACCCGCACTGCAATCCGTGATGATCCTGAAACGCCTGCTGGATGACGCCGAGCGAGCCATCGTCATTCGCCATCCCTTCGATGGTGGTGACGCTGGCGCCGTCCGCCTCGAGCGCGAACATGTTGCAGCTCTTGACCGATTTGCCGTCGACATGGACGGTGCAGGCCCCGCATTGGCCGGTGTCGCAGCCGACATGCGTGCCGGTCAGGCCGAGCGTGTCGCGCAGGAAGGCCGACAACAGCGTGCGCCCCTCCACCTCGCCGGAGCGTTCGGTGCCATTCACACTCATGGTGACCTTGGTCATGTGGTCCTCCCTGGATTTTTCTTTTCGGTCAGTTAAGCACCGAAATCACGACTTGAGAACACCCGATTTGCAGGATTCTCCGCCAACGCCTTGGTGAGGCGCGATTTTGTCGGGGGTCAGCGCCGGCTTTCGCGCGGTTGCCGGCGGCCCGGCATCTCCTTGAGAAGCCCGCCGACGCCCATGCGCGCTGTATCCTCCGGCCCGACGGCCAGCCCGGCGGCCAGCCGCTCCAGCACCCAGTCGGCACCGTTGAGCGCGGGCGACCGGGCACAACCCGGCAACCCGATCATGGGGCGTCCATCCGCCATGGTGCCGTGAAACAGCAGGTTGCCCGGGTCGACCGGCAGGCCGAATCGCACCACCTGCCCGCCGGCCCGGCGCAGCGCCTCGGGGCCGACATCGCGCGGGTCCGACGTGGCCGAGGCGGTCAGCACCAAGACCATCGGCGCTGCCGCCGCCGCCAGCGCGCGGGCCAGCGCGTCGGTTTCGTGCGGCACCGTGGTCACGTCCGTCAGCTGCATCCCCAGCGCGGCCAGCCGCGCCTCGATGGCGCGGGTGCCCTTGCCGGTCTCTTCGCTCGACCCGGCCTCGTGGCTGGTGACAATGAGTTCCGCCGCCGCCACCACCACCGGGGCGAGCGAGATCGCGCCGCGTCCGGCCTCCGCCGCCGCCTCGATCGAGGCGCGCGCCAGCCCGTAGGGGATGATCTTGACGGTGGCCAGCATCTGCCCCGCCTCCATCCGCTGCCAGGGCTGGACGGTGGCCAGCGTGATCATCTCGTCGGTGGCATTGACCGCCATCAGCCGCGAGGGGTCGAGCCGCGCCAGCCCGACCCTGTCGGCATGGATGTTGACCCGCCCGGTGTGGGCAGGCGCGATGCGCAGGCCCACCGCCCCGGGGTCGGGCACCAGCGCCTCGGCGATGATCCGCGCCGCCTCGTTTTCGCCGACATCGTCCGGGCCCAGCCGCGCCACGGTGACCTCGGCCAGCCCCGCCGCCGCCAGCGCCTCGATATCCTCGACCCCCAGCACGATCCCCTTTTTGAGGCGCCCGCCCGGCACCTTCACCGAATGCGCCAGCACCGCGCCCTCGGCTTTCGCTATGGGGACCGGCCCGAACTCCATCAGCCCTGCCTCAGAACGCGGGTGATCTCGGCCAGAACCGCCACGGCGATCTCGGCGGGAGATTTCGCGCCGATGTTCAGCCCGACCGGGGCGTGAATGCGCGCCAGCTGCGCCTCGGAACAGCCGCGCCCGGCCAGCCGCTCCAGGCGTTTTGCATGGGTGCGGGTCGAGCCGAGACAGCCCAGGTAGAACACGTCCGAGGCCAGCGCCGCCTCGATCGCGGGGTCGTCGATCTTGGGGTCGTGGCTCAGCGTGACCACGGCGGTGCGTGCATCGAGGCCAAAATCGGGCAGGACATCGTCGGGATAATCCTCGCGGATATCCTCGCCGGGAAAGCGGTGTTCGGCGGCAAAGGCGCCGCGCGGGTCGATGATCAGGGGGTCATATCCCGCCATCCGCGCCATCGGCACCAGCGACTGGGCGATATGCACCGCCCCGACCACCACCATGCGAAGCGGCGGGTTGTGCACCGCGACGAAGGTTTCACCATCATCCTCGACCCCCGAGCGGTCGGCGCGAAACCGGTCCGGGAACTCCGCGACCCCGGCCAGCCGCCGCTCCCATGCGGCAAGGTTGACCACGTAGGCCACCGGCCGGCGCGCGGCACGCGCCGCGACCAGGTCGGCCAGCATCGCCTCGGGCATCTCGGCGCCGACCGGCTCGACCAGCACCCGGATTGTGCCGCCGCAGGCCAGCCCGACGGCAAAGGCGCTGTCATCGGACACTCCAAAGGTCAAAAGCCGCGAACCGCCCGCCGCCAACGCCTCCTGCGCCTCCAGAACCACCGCCCCCTCGACGCAGCCGCCGGAAACCGAGCCCTCGATCTCGCCCGCGCCCGAAACCACCAACTGGCTGCCCACCGGACGCGGTGCCGACCCCCAGGTCTCGACCACCGTTGCCAGAACCGCGCCGCGCCCGTCCCGGTGCCACGCAAGCGCCAGTGCGGGAATGTCGTCGAATGCCTCTGCCATCTGATCCTCCCTCCCGAAATGGTGGCACCGCCGCGCGCGCTCCGCAAGCCGCCCTTTCATCTTGGCACACGTACTCCGGGGGTCGTGCGGTTTGCCTGCAAACCGCGCGTTCGGGGGCAGCGCCCCCGGCTCTGCCTCAGACCAGCGCCATCAGCCGCGCCTTGTCGCCGGGGTCGTCTGGGCGCGCGATCGCCCGCGCCAGGTCTTCCAGCGCCGCGATATTGTGCCCGGCGCGCAGCGCATCCACATGCGGCAGCATCGCGCGGATACCGGCGGCCCGGGGCGCGAAGCCTTCCCAGCGCAACAGCGGGTTCAACCAGATCAGATGCCGCGACGACAGGTGCAGGCGTTCCATCTCGCGCCCCAGCACGCCTGCGTCGTCACGATCCAGGCCGTCGGTGATCACCAGAACCACCGCTCCCTGCCCCATGACCCGGCGCGACCAGTCGCGGTTGAAGGCGTGCAGGCAGGCCCCGATCCTTGTGCCGCCCTCCCAATCCTGCGCCTCGGCCCCGGCGGCGGCCAGCGCCGCGTCGACGTCGCGGGTGGCCAGATGCCGGGTGATGTTGGTCAGCCGTGTTCCGAAGGTGAAGCCGTGCACCCTTGCCCAGCCCGCCCCCTTCTGGTTGGCAATACTGTGCAGGAAATGCAGCACCATCCGGCTGTAGGCCGACATCGAGCCGGATATGTCGCACAGCACCACCAGGTTCGGCCAGCGCGTGCGGCGGTTGCGGGTGGCCAGGTCGCGAATCTCGCCGCCCTGGCGCATCGCGGCGCGCATGGTGCCGCGCCAGTCGGGCAGTTTGCCATGCCGGGCCATGATCGTGCGACGGCTGGCGAGCGGTTTGACCGGCAGGGTCAACCGGGCCAGCATCCGCTTGGCCTCGGCGATCTCGGCCAGCGACATCTGCTCGAAATCGAGGCGGCGCAGCCGTTCCTCGCGCGACATGGTCAGGGTGGCGTCGACCTCGATCTCGGTCTCGCCGCCGTCCTCGCCAAGCTCCGGCAGGTCGCGCGCGACACCGTCGAGCAGGGCCTCGGCGGCGCGTTTGGCACCCGCATCCGCGGCGCGTTCCTCCTGCACCCCGCGCAGCGCCGGCAGCATCATCGCCATCATCTGCTCGACATAGCGCGGATCGCGCCAGAACAGGCGAAACACCTGGTGAAACACCCGCCGCTCCTCGGGGCGCGAGACAAAAACCGCGTGCAGCGTCCAGTAGAAATCGGCGCGCTCGGTAAACCCGGTGGCGGCGACTGCGCGGGCCGCGTCGATCACCTTGCCCGGCCCGGCCTTCAACCCTGCGGCGCGCAGGGCGCGGGCGAAATGGGTGAGGTTCGCGGTCAGGCGCGGGTTTTCGGGCAGGTCGAGGTCGGGCAGGCTCATGGCCGCTCTGCCAGCGCCTTGCGGCTGTCATCGAGCAGGCGCGCCGCCTCGGAGCCGGCAAGGCGCTGAATGTCGTCCTGGTATTTCAGGATCGCGCCGATGGTGTCGGCGATCACCTCGGGGCTGAGCGCGATCACGTCGAGCGCGAGCAGGCACTTGGCCCAGTCGATGGTTTCGGCCACGCCCGGTTTCTTGAACAGGTCCTCGGTGCGCAGGCGCTGCACGAAGGCGACGATCTCGCGCGACAGGGTCTGCGAGGCCTCGGGGGCGCGGGCGGCAAGGATCTGCATCTCGCGGTCGAAATCGGGGTAGTCGACCCAGTGGTAGAGGCAGCGCCGTTTCAGGGCGTCATGCACCTCGCGGGTGCGGTTCGAGGTCAGGATCACGATCGGCGGCTCAGGCGCGCGGATCGTGCCAAGTTCGGGGATCGTGACCTGGAAATCCGACAGCGCCTCCAACAGGAAGGCCTCGAACGGCTCATCGGTGCGGTCAAGCTCGTCGATCAGCAGCACCGGCGGCCCGCCCGGCTGCGGTGACATCGCCTCGAGCAGCGGGCGGCGAATCAGGAAACGGTCCGAGAACAACTCGTCGGTCAACGTCTCGCGGTCCGTGCCCTCGGTCACTTCGGCGGTTCGGATCGCCACCATCTGCGCCGGGAAGTTCCATTCATAGACCGCCGAGGCCGCATCCAGCCCCTCGTAGCATTGCAGCCGGATCAGGCGCCGGTCCAGCCCCGCGGCCAGTGCCTTGGCGATCTCGGTCTTGCCGACGCCCGCCTCGCCTTCCAGAAACAGCGGCCGGCCGAGTTTCAGCGCGAGGAAGGCCACCGTCGCCAGCGCGCGGCCGGTGACGTAGTTCTGGTCCGACAAAAGCGTCTCGACCGCCTCGATAGAGCCCGGGATAGCCTGCATGAATGGTCCTCCGCTTTTGCATTTGGGCCATGAGCACCCCGGCAAGGTCAAGCCCCGCTTGCCTTTTTGCGCGGCTCGGGGCATCGCGGAGGCATGGGGCCCGTGACCAAGCCACGTCTGATCGCAGTTGCCGCCGCCTGCCTGGGCACGGCGGCATTCTGGATTGCGGGCCTGCCTCTGCCGCTTTTGCTGGGGCCGATGACCGGATGCCTGGTGGCGGCGCTGATCGGCCTGCCGATGCAGGGGGTGGGCGTGATCGGCACGGTGATGCGCACCATCCTGGGCGTGGCGATCGGGGCCAGCATCACGCAGGAGACGCTGGCGGCGCTTGTCGAGTATCTGCCGACCCTGATCCTGATCCCGCCCTTCGTCGCCGCCGTGGGCGCGGCGGGATACCCCTACCTCAGACGGGTGGCCGGGCTGGACGCGCCGACCGCGTTCTATGCGGCGATGCCGGGCGGGCTTCAGGATATGTTGCTGTTCGGCGAAGAGGCGGGCGGCGATCCGCGCGCCCTGTCGCTGATCCACGCGACCCGTATCCTGGTGATCGTGTTCGTCGCGCCCTTCCTGATCGCCTGGGCCTATGGCATCGACCTGACCGCCGCACCGGGCGTGTCCGCAGTCGATGTGCCGCTTGGCCAGATCGCGCTGATGATCGTGGCCGGGCTGGTCGGCTGGTGGGCGGCGGCCCGGGTGCGCCTGTTCGGCGCCTCGATCCTCGGGCCGATGATCCTGACGGCGGCGCTGTCGCTGGCCGGAGTGATCGACCAGCGCCCGCCCGCCGAGATGATCTGGGCGGCGCAGTTCTTCATCGGGCTGGGGGTGGGCGCGAAATATGCCGGCATCACCGGGCGGGAGTTGCGCGATTTCGTCGGCGCCGGGCTGGTCTATGCGGTGATCGCGCTGGCGGTTTCGGGGCTGTTCGTGTGGGCGGCGGTGTATCTCAGCCCGGCGCATCAGCTTGACGTGCTGCTGTCGTTCCTGCCGGGTGGCCAGGGCGAAATGGTGGTGGTCGCCATCATCGCCGGGGCCGATCTGGGCTTTGTCGTCACCCATCACCTGCTCAGGATCGTGATCGTCATCATGCTGTCGCCGCTGGTGGCGCGCCGCCTGATGCGGGGCGATTGACCTTTTCCGCCGGCTCTGCCCTGATCGCGGCAAAACGGAGAGACCCATGCAGATCGAGCTTTGGCTGGCCTATGTCGCGGCGACAATGGTGGTGCTGATCATCCCGGGGCCGACGATCCTGCTGGTGCTGTCCTATGCGCTGACCCAGGGCCGCAGGGTCGCGGTCGGGATGGCGCTGGGCGTGGCGCTGGGTGACCTGGTGGCGATCACGGCGAGCCTTCTGGGGCTCGGGGCGCTGGTGATGGCGTCTGCCACGCTGTTTTCGGTCCTGAAATGGATCGGCGCGGGATACCTGATCTATCTCGGGATCAAGCTGCTCCGGGCCGGGCCGGCCCAGATCGACCTGTCCGACCCCGACCCCAAGCCGGTGCGCCAGATCTTCACGCACGCCGCGATCGTGACCGCCACCAATCCCAAAAGCATCGCCTTTTTCGTGGCTTTCGTGCCGCAGTTCATCCGGCCCGAAGCCGCCCTGGCGCCGCAATTCACGTTGCTGATCGCGACCTTCGTCACACTCGGCACGCTCAATGCGCTGGCCTATGCGCTGCTCGCCGACCGCCTGCGCCGCCGCATCCGCAAACCGGCCGTCCTGACCTGGCTGAACCGGTTGGGCGGCGGGGTTTTGGTGACGATGGGGGCGCTGACGGCTACACTGGGGCGGTCATAAGCCTCGAATGCGCCGGAAACATTGACGGATTCCCCCGGATCGGTTCATACTATCCACAGAATTCGGCGTCAGACCGATGATATCCGGGCGGAACCAGGCAGGCGGTGACATGACCTCACTTCGATCCTTTGTGGCAGGGGCGCACCGATGCGCATAACGGCTGTCACCTGCGTGAAGAACGAAGGTCCGTTCCTGGTCGAGTGGATCGCCTTCAACCGCGTCATCGGCGTCACCGATTTTCTATTCTATTCAAACGATTGCACCGATGGCACCGACCGGAGTCTGGACCGGCTGGCCGACCTGGGCACGGTCACGCACCTGCCCAACCCCGCCCAGGGGCGCAACTACCAGATGGAGGCGCTGAAAGACGCCAAACGGCATGCGGTGGTGAGCGGGGCCGACTGGATCTGGATCGCGGATGTCGACGAGTTTCTGAACATCCATACGGGCCGCGGCACGATCCCCGATCTGATCGGGGCCTGTGGCGATCCGCAGGCTATCTCTGTCACGTTCCAGTTCTTCGCCAATGCCGGGATCGAGCGGTTCGAGGACCGGCCGGTGATCGAGCAATTCACCCGCTCGCACAATCCCGACATCTGGTGCGCCGAAACCGCGCAGGAGGTCAAGACACTGATCCGTCAAGATTTTCCGGTGAAGTATTACGGCGCCCACCGCCCCTTCATGCGCGACGGGCTGGCCAAGAAGGACCGACCGACCTGGACCGATGGAAGCGGGCGTCCGGTGCCGTGGAAGTTCCGCACCGCCGCCAACAAACGCCGCATCCGCAAGTTTCCGGCCAAGGGCGCGCGCGACTTCGCCACGCTGAACCACTACGCGCTGCGCTCGCTCGACAGCTACCTGGTCAAAAACGACCGCGGCGATGTGAACCGCGAAAACCGTGCCTTTGACGACACCTATTGGCGCGAGCGCAACGATGACGGGTTCGAGGACCGCACGATCCAGCGTTACCTGCCCCGGCTCAAGGCCGAGATGAAGCGGCTGTTGGCCGACAAGACGCTGGCCGCGCTGCATGACGAGGCGGTGGCGGCGCATCGCGCGACCCGCGACCGGCTGATCACCGACCCGTCCTATGCCACGCTGCGCGAACGCCTGCTGTCCGCCCCGCGCGAAAGCCCCGCCGAGCTTGAATTGATGGACCTTATATCGTGATATTTCATGCCGATACCTGATGATCTTAAAGTGATCAACCTGGGCCTGCCCAAGTCCGGCACCACCACGCTCAGCGAGGCGCTGGAACATGCCGGGATGCGCGTGGCCGACTGGAAGATCCGCCCAAGCCAAAGCGAGAAGATGCGCGGTTTTGTCGGCAAGCTGATGTACCAGGGCTATTACGACTGCGGCGACCCACTCTATCATTTCGACGAATTCAACGCCTTCACCGAGATCTCGATCGTGCGCGACGGCAAGAACATGTGGCCGCAGACCGATTGGGCACTGCTGTCCGCGATCCGCGCGCGCCATCCGGGCGTCAGGTTCCTCCTGTCGCACCGCGACCCGGTGAAACACGCCGATTCGATGCGCCGCTGGTCAAATCTGGGCACACGGCGCTTGCCGATGAAGGCCGTTCCCGGTCTGCCCGAGGGCTTCGGCTACAAGCCGGGCGAGCTGGAGCGCTGGATCGAGGGACACACCACCTTTTGCCGCCACGTCTTTGCGGGAGCGTCCGATTTCTTGGAGTATGACATCGAGGACCCCGAAGCGCCGAAGAAGATCGCGACCTATCTCGGCATCGACCTGCCGTGGTGGGGAACGGCGAACCGAAACGAAGAGCGCCCCGAAGGCACGCCCGCCTGATGCGGATCGTCGTGCATATCGGCCTGCCCCATTGCGGGGCCGAGGCGCTGCAGGCAGTACTGAACGACAAGCGCGGGCGGCTGTCGCAGCAAGGCGTGCTCTATTCCGGCGCGCTCGGGCGCAAGAATCACACCCGGCTTTACATGGCGGTGTCGGACCCCGGCCATGTCGACCCGCTGCGCGCCGCGCGCGGTTTCGCGGCCCCGCCGGCGCAAGAGCGGCTCAGGCGGATGGTGGCGCAGGACCTGGCGGCAGAGGTGGCGCGCGAGATGCCGTCGGTGCTGCTGCTGTCGGCCAGCCAGCTTGCGACCCTGCCGAACCGGGCCGAACTGGTGCGGCTCAGGACGTTGCTGAGCCCGATCTCGGACGACATCACCATCCTCGCCCATCTCGACGAACAGGCGCGGGTGATGCTGCGCCACTATGCCGATGCGCTGGAAAACGGCAGAACCGCACCCTTGTCGCGCGAGATCGAGGCGGCGGCGTCCCCGGACTGGCGGAAGGCAGCACTGGCCGACTGGGACCGCGTCGCCCCTGCCCTGAACGACATGCCCGAGATCCAGGCGATGCCGCACTGGCTGGACTATGCCGCGCTGACGCGACTTTGGGGCGATGTGTTCGGGGCGGACAAGGTGGTGCTGCGCCCCTATCGGCCCGAGGTGTTCCACGGCGCCGGGGTGGTCGACGAACTGCGCGAAATGCTGGGGCTGGACGCATCCATCGGCAAGGCCGAACCAGCCGCCATGCCCGCCGCGCCGTCGGATGAGACCCTGGCCCGCCAGCGCGCCTTGAACGAGATCTTCACCAAACTGCTGGCAAAGAGCCGGGTGATCCCGCGCCCGTTGTGGAAACGGCTGATGAGCGAGGTCGCGGTGCCGGGCGACCCGATCCGCCCGGGCCGCCTGTCGGACCTGTCCAAACGCTTCGAGGCGGAAAACCGGAGGCTCACCAAGGCGCATCCGTCGCTCGGGCCGGCCACCCTGAAACGCGACAGGGCGCTGAAAAATTGGCAGGAACCCCTGCCCGGCGGCGGCTTTCGCGCCACGCAATATGCCGCCGCCTTTCTGCCCCGGATCGAGGCCGCGACCCGCGCGGCCAAGGAGGCCCCTGACGAGGCCGCTCCTACCCCGACCGCGAAACCGGCGCGCAGCAACGGCCATGCCGTCCTGACGCCAAGCGCCGAGGCGATCCTGTCGGACCGCGCCAAGGAGAACTTTCACCACCTGCACGGCGGACGCTTCGCACCCCACAACCGGCTTGGCCATGTCAACGAGGAGGAACTGGCCGCCGCCTTCACCGAGGTGCCCGTGCGCACGCTGCCCGAAGGCCGCTCCGGCAATGTCATCGTCGGCTGCATGAAGGACGAGGCGCCCTATATCCTCGAGTGGATCGCCTACCACCGGATGATCGGGGTCGACAATTTCCTGATCTACACCAACGGCTGCTCGGACGGCACCGATGCGCTGCTCGACCGCTTGCAGGCGCTGGGGATCGTCCAGCATCGCGACAACGACGACTGGAAAGGCAACTCGCCGCAGCAGCACGCGCTGAACAAGTCGCTCAAGGAACCCCTGATCCAGAACGCCGACTGGGTGATCCACATCGACGTGGACGAGTTCATCAACGTCCGCTGCGGCAACGGCAGGCTGGACGATTTTTTCGAGCGCGTGCCGGATGCGACCAACGTGGCGATGACCTGGCGGCTGTTCGGCCACAACGGCGTCACCCGATTTGCCGACGACCTGGTGATCGACCAGTTCGACATGGCCGCGCCGAAGTATTGCCCCAAGCCGCATACCGCCTGGGGCTTCAAGACGATGACGAAGAACACCGGCGCCTATGAAAAGCTGTCGTGCCATCGCCCCAACAAGCTGCGTGATGAGCACGCGCCCAAGGTGCGCTGGGTCAACGGCTCGGGCCTGCCGATGTCTGAGGCCTATCACGAAAAAGGCTGGCGCTCGGACCTCAAGACCATCGGCTATGACCTTCTGCAACTCAACCACTACGCGCTGCGTTCGGCCGAAAGCTTCCTGATCAAGCGCCAGCGCGGTCGCGCCCTGCACGTCGACCGGTCGATCGGTCTGAACTACTGGGTCCGGATGGATTGGAGCGGCAACCGCGACATCACCATCAAGCGCAACATCCCGCGGGTCAGGGCCGAACTGGCGCGCCTGATGGCCGATGCCGAGGTCGCCCGCCTGCACGACGCCGGCGTTTCCTGGCACCGGGACAAACTGCGGGAACTGCACGGGGTGCCCGAATTCGAAGAGCTTTACACACAGGCGCTTGCCACCGACCTGACCGAGCTGGAGCGTGTCGCCTTCGCGCTGGCGCTCGACATGGAAAACTGAGCCGAAAGGAGGCACGCGATGCCCGATGCCGCCGCGACACCCGCCCATGATCCGCCCAAACACGGGCCCGAGGCTTTGGGCCATATCCGTTCGCGCGGGCTGCTGTTTCCCGACGATCCGGGCTTTCTTGCACCGCGCACCCGCAAGCTGTTGCGGTCCAACGACTACGAGTTGCGCGAGGCGGGCGCGGTGCGCGCGCTGGTCAAGGAGGACGACGTGGCGTTGGAACTGGGGGCCGGGATCGGCTTCATGTCGACGCTGATGGCGAAAAGCTGCAAGGCGAAACGGGTGCATGCCTTCGAGGCCAACCCGACCCTCATCCCCTATATCCGCCGGGTGCATCAGGCCAATGGTGTGGCCGACCGGATCGAGGTGACCAACGCGGTCCTGGGCAAGCGCAAGGGCAAGGTGACGTTCTATGAGCGCAAACAATTCTCGGCCTCGTCGCTGATCGCCGAGCCGACCGGCGAAGCCAGCCCGGTTCTGCGCGAGCACGAGGTCGAGGTGATGAACGTCAACACCGTGATCCGCAAGCTCAAGCCCAGCGTGCTGGTGTGCGACATCGAGGGGGCCGAGGCCGATCTGCTGCCCGCCGCCGACCTCACGCACCTGCGCCTTGCGGTGGTCGAGCTGCACCCGCAATGGATCGGCAAGGCGGGCGTTCAGGCGGTGTTCGACGCGTTTTCCGCCGCCGGGCTGACCTTCTTTCCGCGCCGTTCCGACAAGAAGGTCGTGACCTTCCGCCGGGATTGGTAGGATGCGCGCCACCGCCGTTCTGACGGTTCGCAACGAAGGCGCGTTCGTGATCGAATGGCTGGCGCATCACAAGGGCATCGGCTTCACCGATTTCCTGATCCTGTCCAACGATTGCGACGACGGCACCGACGCGATGCTCGACCGCCTCGCGGCGATGGGCGAGATCGTGCATGTCCCGAACCCCGGCCCGCATGACGGCGGCGTGCAGTTCGCGGCGATGAAGCTGGCCGACCGGCATCCGCTGGTCAGCGGCGCCGACTGGCTGATGACGCTCGACATCGACGAGTTCGTGAACATCCACGCGGGCGACCACAGCCTGGCCGCGCTGACCGCCGCCCTGCCCGAGGCGGATGCGATCACGCTCACCTGGCGGCTGTTCGGCAATTGCGGCGGCACCAGCTTCGAGGATCGCCCGATCACCGAAAGCTTCACCCGTGCCGCCCCCGAGGTGATGGTCTGGCCGTGGCGCGCCTTCATGTTCAAGACGCTCTATCGCAACACCGGCGCCTACCGAAAACTCGGCATCCACCGCCCGCGAAGCCCGGTGGCGGGCAAGGTCGAGGGGATGCGCTGGTTCGATGGCGAGGGCCGCGAACTGCCGCCCCGGTATCAACGGCAGGGCATCTTTTCGCCGTTCGGGCGGACCAACTATCGGCTGGCGCAGGTCAATCACTACGCGCTGGGGGCGATGGAAAGCTATGTCGTCAAACGCGACCGGGGGCGTGCTGTGCATGGGGGCGAACGGCTGGGGCTGGACTACTGGACCGAGCGCAACTGGTGCCAGGTCGAGGATACGACGATCCGCGCCACCGATCCCGTGACCGCGCCGCACCGGGCGCGGCTGATGGCCGACGCAACGCTGGCCCGGCTGCACGCGGAGGCGGTGGACTGGCGCCGGGCGCGGTTTGCCGAGTTGATGCAGGAGGAACCGAACCGCGCCCTGTTCGGCCGCCTGCTGATGTCGCCCCCGGCCCGGATGCTCGGCCCAGAAGAAGCCCGCCTCATCATGCCCCACACCCGCCCGCCGGCCTGACCAGCGCGTGCGACAGACTGTTGATCCCGTGCAGTCTTGCGCGACCGGGGCCGCCTGCCCTACCTAGTGTCTGTCGGTCTGGCCATCGTCACGCGGCGCATGCGGCTGCCCGACACACCGACCAGCGCAAACCGGGGGGTTACATGCGCGACGTGAGTGATGATGTCACCGCACTTGCCGGGGCTGAGACCGACGCCGACTGGGACGCGGCGCTGGAGGACATCGCCGAGCGTCGCGGCTATTACGACCCGCTGGGGGCGGATCACCTGGCGCTGTTCACCGATGCAGGCCCCGAGCTTCTGGTCACCTTCGAGGAGGCGGCGACGATTCGCGCCCGCCCAGGCCAGTCCCCGCTGGGCTGGACGCTTTGCCCGGATCGGGACTGGTCACGCCTCGTCCTGGTCGCGCGCCGCCAAAGCTGGTTTCGCGATCCCGAGGTCTATCGTTATTTCGACCGGCTGGCGGACGACGGCTTTTTCGACGAGTTTGACCGCGTGGTGGTCCACGGCGCCGGGCCTTGCGGCTACGCCGCCGCCGCTTTTTCGGTCGCGGCCCCCGGCGCCACTCTGGTGTTGACAGCACCGCAAGCCACGCTGACCCCCGCGCTTGCCGGGTGGGACCGGCGCTTTGCCGGCAGCCGACGGCTCGATTTCACCTCGCGCTATGGCTACGCCCCCGACATGACCGAGGCTGCCGCACGCGCCTTTTTGATCCACGACCCGGCGATTGCCGAGGACGCGATGCACGCGGCGCTGTTCCATCTCGCTGGCGCCGAGGTGATCCGCGCCCGCCATCACGGCGCACGGCTGGCCGACAACCTCGAGGCCAGCGGTGCATTGGCAAAGATCGTCACGACAGCGATGGTCGGCAGGCTCGACCGGCTCGCACTGGCGCGCGCGCTGCGCGCCCGGCGCGATCTGCAGCCCTACCTGCGCGGGCTACTCGACCGGCTCGAGGCGGCGGATCGCCCCGCGCTGATCGCCGCCCTGTGCCGCAACGTGGTGGCCCGCAAGCGCGCGCCGCGCTTTCGCCAGGCGCTGCGGCGGGCCGAGGCAGCGCTGGCACGAACCGCCGCCCGTTAGCGCGACCATTGACCTTGATCAACGCGCCCGGCGCGGCGAACCGCTAGTCGTATGGCAACCTCCGAGAAAGGACGATTGCCATGACCAAGACCACTGACTCGATTCGCCAACTGATCTGGTTCGAGGACCTGCGGCGCGAAGACGTCGCCCTTGTCGGCGGCAAGAACTCGTCCCTTGGCGAAATGGTGTCGCAACTTGAACCGCTGGGCATCAAGGTGCCGCCCGGGTACGCCACCACCGCGGATGCCTTTCGCGCCTTCATCACCGCGAACGATCTGCACCATGTGATCAAGGACACCATGGCCGCGCTCGATGCCGGCAAGATCACCCTGGCTGACGCCGGCAAGAAGGTGCGCGCGGCGATCATCGCCGGCGAGTTTCCCGAGGACACCGCACAGGCCATCGTCGCGGCCTATCACGAGCTTGGCAAACGCACCGGGCATGAACTTGCCTCGGTCGCCGTGCGCTCGTCGGCCACCGCCGAGGACCTGCCGGATGCGTCCTTCGCGGGCCAGCAGGAAACCTACCTCAACGTGGTGGGCGAAAAGGCGCTGCTCGAAACCTGCCGCAAATGCTTTGCCTCGCTGTTCACCGACCGGGCGATCAGCTACCGCAACGTGCAGGGGTTCGATCACCTCGACGTGGCGCTGTCGATCGGCGTGCAACTGATGGTGCGCTCGGACATCGGCGGCTCCGGCGTGATGTTCTCGATCGACACCGAAACCGGCTTTCCCAACGCGGTCCTGATCAACGCCGCCTGGGGGCTGGGCGAGAACGTGGTGCAAGGCGCGGTGACGCCGGATGAATACCAGGTGTTCAAGCCCTTTCTCGACAACGAGAAACTGACCCCGATCATCGAGAAGAAGCTGGGCGCGAAAGAAAAAAAGATGATCTACGCCGGGCTCGAGGGCGGCGACACCAAGAACGTGCCGACCTCGAAGGCCGAAAAAGAGGCCCTCGTGCTGTCGGACCCGGAAATCGTCGAACTGGCGCGCTATGCCAAGACCATCGAGGAGCATTACAAGTGCCCGATGGACATGGAATGGGCGCGCGACGGGGTGGATGGCGGCATCTACATCGTGCAGGCCCGCCCCGAAACCGTGCAGTCGCGCGCCGAGGTGGGCGCGATGCGCCGCTTTTCCGTCACCGGCCACGGCAAGGTGCTGCTTGAGGGCCTGTCGGTCGGGTCTGCGGTGGCGACCGGCACGATCTGCCTGATCGAGGACGTGAAGGACATCGACAAGTTCGTCGATGGCGCCGTCCTCGTCACCACCCAGACCGACCCGGACTGGGTGCCGATCATGAAACGCGCCAAGGCGATCATCACCGACGCCGGCGGGCGCACCTCGCACGCCGCCATCGTCAGCCGCGAGCTTGGCGTGCCCGCGATTGTCGGCACCGGCACCGCCACGCATGTGCTGCATGACATGCAGGATGTGACCGTCGATTGCTCCGAGGGCGACGAGGGGCTGATCTACGAGGGGTTCGCGGAATACGAGGTCGAGGATCTGGACCTCGCGAAAGTGCCCGAGACGCGCACCAAGATCATGCTCAACCTCGCGAACCCGTCCACCGCGGCGCGCTGGTGGCGGCTGCCGATCGACGGCGTGGGGCTGGCGCGGATGGAGTTCGTGATCAACAACGCGATCATCGCGCACCCCCTGGCGCTGATCCATTTCGATCAGGTCGAAAAGAAGAAAGACCGCGCCTTCATCGAAGACCTCACCAAGGGCTACGAGGACAAGGCGCAATTCTTCATCGACACGCTGGCGCGCGGGCTGAGCCGGATCGCCGCCCTGGCCTGGCCCAACAAGGTCATCGTGCGCATGTCGGACTTCAAGACCAACGAATATGCCGACCTGGTGGGCGGCAAGCAGTTCGAGCCGAAGGAAGAAAACCCGATGATCGGGTTCCGCGGCGCCTCGCGCTACTACTCGGAGAGCTACGAGCCGGGCTATGCGCTGGAATGCAAGGCGATCCAGAAGCTGCGCGAGGAGATGGGGTTCGAAAACGTCGTCATCATGATCCCCTTCTGCCGCTCGCTGGATGAGGCCGACCGGGTGCTGGAGGTTTCCGCCAGACACGGGCTGGTGCGCGGCGAGAACGGGCTGGAAATCTACGTGATGTGCGAGATTCCGGCCAACGTGATCCTGGCCGAACAATTCGCTGACCGCTTCGACGGTTTCTCGATCGGGTCAAACGACCTGACGCAGTTGACGCTGGGGGTCGACCGTGATTCGGGCGCGCTGGCGGAGTTGTTCGACGAATCCAACGACGCTGTGAAATGGATGATCGCGACGGTGATCGAAAAGGCGCACAAGTCGGGCAGCCATGTCGGGCTGTGCGGTCAGGCGCCGTCCAACAACCCCGCCTTCGCGCGCTTTCTGGTCGAGGCCGGGATCGACACGATCTCGGTCACGCCCGACAGCTTCATCGCGGTGAAGGAACACGTGGCGGCGGCCGAGAAGGGCTGAGACCGGTGAGGGCGCGGCGTCCGAGGGCGCCGCGCCTCAGATCTTGGCGCAGCGTTTCTGCATGCGTTTCAATTGCTTTTCATAGCTGATGTCCTTCTGGATCAGCTTGCCCTGGATCTCCATGCACTTGGCGATACGATCCGCCCCGGTCTGCGCCCCGGTCGCGATTGCGGCGGTGACGGCGACCGCGAGCCCGACCACCATCGCCGCCACGACGACGAACTCGACCGTGGTCGCGCCGGATTCGTCGTGCCGGAACGTGCGCCATCGCCTGCGCATCCGATTGGACACGTTGGATTCACCCGCGGACCGGACAGCGCACCGGCGCAGGCGTTCATTGTTCAAGGTCATGGCAGCACTCGCTATTGGTTTCCCGTTCCCGTTGCCCCCCGGCTTTGGTCACGGGACCGGGTATCGCTGCGAACTGCGACGGATTTTTGTCGATTTGGCCTTATTTCACCGGCAGGTGTTCACCAGACTGTTTCCTGACCGGGTTGTCGCGCCCTCACCTCCGTAACCTCGTCGCGGATGATCGTCGCAATCAGCGCGCAATCCTCGAGCGTGAAGGTCAGGGGCAGGCGCATGTCCAGAAGCCCCGCCAGCACCCTGTCGGTGGCCGGCATCGGTTTGGGCCCGGCGTAGCGCCAGAAGTGATAGCGCGAGGTGAAGCCCTGCGGCTCGGGTGCTCCGAACCATTTCAACTCGACCCCGCGCGCCGCGCAACGCGCCACCACCTCGGCCACGTCCTCGCCGGGCCAGTCGAGCAGCAGGAACTGGAAGGACGACATCACGTAGTCCTCGGCCTCGGGCCGGTCGATCAGCGTCAGCCCCGGCACCCCGGCCAGCCCCGCCTCGACCGTGCGGTAGCGTTCGTTCCAGCGCGCGCATTTGTCGGGCAAACTGGCCAGTTCCACCCGCAGGATCGCCGCGCGCAGGTTGTCCATACGGCCCGAAATGTTGGGGGTGTCATAGGTCACCGCCGCAAACGCCTCCGGCCCCGGCGCGGCAAGGTGGCGGTCGTGGAACATGTAGCTGCCCGACAGCATCACCGCGCGCGCCATCGCCTCGGCATCGTCGCTGACAAGCAGCCCGCCCTCGCCCGAGTTGAGGTGCTTGTAGGTCTGCGTCGAATAACAGCCGATCGCCCCGTGCCGCCCCGACATCACCCCGTTCCAGCGCGCGCCCATCGTGTGCGCGCAATCCTCGATCACCCGGATACCGGCCCCGTCACAGATCGCCATCAGACGGTCCATGTCACAGATATGGCCGCGCATGTGGCTCAGCATCAGCACATCGGCCTGACCGGACTTGGCCGCGAGGTCGTCGAGGTCGATCACCAGCCCCTCGGTCACGCCGACGAACACCGGCACCGCGCCGACGCTGGCAATCGCGCCGGGGACCGGGGCCAGCGTGAAGGCGTTGGTCAGCACCCTGTTGCCCGGCCCCACCCCCAGGGCACGCAGCGCCGTGGCCAGCGCATAGCCGCCCGAGGCGACCGAAAGGCAGTATTTCGCACCGATCCAGTCGGCAAATTCACGCTCGAGCAGCGCCGCCTCGGCCACCTCACCCGACACGGTGTTGTAGCGATGCAGGCGGCCCGTCCGCATCACCCGCACGGCAGCCTCGATCGCCGCCTCGGGCAGCGGCTCCTGCTGGGTGAACGATCCGGTGAAACGCGTTTTCATGAGGCGAGCCTGCTGCGGCGCGCGGGCGGCGTCAACCGATCTGCCGAGCTTCGGGCTTTCCCGCCCATTTCCGACCCGGCCACCAATTGCCTTGCAGCCTGACCGGTCACGGGTAAAACGGGGGGCGACACGACGAAAAAAGGCGAAACATGCCAACAGCCCTCATCGTTCTCGCGGCGGGTCAGGGAACCCGGATGCAATCGGACCTGCCCAAGGTCATGCACGAACTGGGCGGTGTGCCGCTCTTTGCCCATGCGCTGGCTTCGGGCGCGGCGCTGGAGCCGGAGCGCACCGTGCTGGTGGTCGGGCACGGGGCCGAGGCTGTGAAACGCGCCGCGCGCGACCTCGACGACAGCATCGCCATTGCGGTGCAGGAAAACCAGGCCGGAACCGCGGACGCGGTCGCTGCCGCGCGCGACAGTCTGACCGGCTTCGATGGCGACGCGGTGGTGCTCTATGGCGACACGCCATTTATCTCGGGCGACACGCTCGGCCGGATGCTGGCGGCGCGCGATGCGGGGGCGGATGTTGTCGTGCTGGGTTTCGTGGCCGAAAATCCGGGTCGTTACGGGCGGCTGGTGCTCGACGGCGACCGGCTCCTGCGGATCGTCGAGTTCAAGGATGCCAACCCGGCCGAGCGGGACATCACGCTGTGCAATTCCGGCGTCGTCGCCGCCGATGCCGGGCTCTTGTTCGACCTGATCGAGAACGTCGGCAACGACAACGCATCGGGCGAATACTACCTCACTGACATCGTTGCGATCGCCAATGCGCGCGGCCTGTCGTGCGTCGCGATCACCTGCGACGAGGCCGAGACGCTGGGCATCAATACCCGTGCCGAACTGGCCGGGGCCGAGGCGCGATTCCAGGCCGGCAAACGCGCCGAGGCGCTGGACAACGGCGTCACGCTGGTGGCCCCCGACACGGTGTTTTTCGCGCATGACACATGGGTCGGTCGTGACGCGGTGGTGGAGCCCAACGTGGTCTTCGGCCCCGGCGTGACCGTCGAAACCGGCGCGCGCATCCGCGCCTTTTCGCATCTCGAGGGCTGCCATGTCAGCCGAGACGCGGTGGTCGGCCCCTTCGCCCGGCTGCGGCCCGGCGCGGAACTGGCCGAGGGTGCCAAGGTCGGCAATTTCGTTGAGATCAAACAGGCCCAGATCGCCGCCGGCGCCAAGGTCAACCACCTGACCTATATCGGCAATGCCTATGTCGGCGAAGAGGCGAATATCGGTGCCGGCACGGTCACCTGCAACTACGACGGCGTGTCCAAGCACCACACCCATATCGGCGCGCGCAGCTTCATCGGGTCGGACACCATGCTGGTCGCCCCCGTGCGCATCGGCGACGACGCCATGACCGCCACCGGCACGGTGATCACCCGCGACGTGCCCGATGGCGCGATGGCTATCGGGCGGGCACAGCAGACGAACAAGGATGGTCTTTGGCCCAAGATGTTGGCAAAGTTAAAGAGAATGAGCACAAAACCCACATCTTAGACGTGATAGGTTGAAAAAGTGCAAGAAACGCATCCGAAGGCAGGAAGGATTTGAACCCATGTGCGGCATCGTTGGGGTTCTGGGCAACCACGAGGTTTCGCCGACCATAGTCGAGGGCCTGAAACGGCTCGAATACCGCGGTTACGACAGCGCGGGCATCGCCACGGTGAACGCCGCCGGCCACCTCGACCGGCGTCGTGCCGTGGGCAAGCTGGTGAACCTGTCCGACATGCTGGTGCACGACCCCCTGCCAGGCCATTCCGGCATCGGCCACACCCGCTGGGCCACCCACGGCGCCCCCAACACCGCCAACGCCCATCCGCACCGGGCCGGGCCGGTGGCGGTGGTGCATAACGGCATCATCGAGAACTTCCAGTCCCTGCGCGCGGACCTTGCCGAAAAGGGCTTCGGATTCGAATCCGACACCGACACCGAAACCGTCGCGATGCTGGTCCAGTCGCAGATGGCCGAGGGCAAGACACCGGAACAGGCGGTGCGCGCCACCCTCGCCCGGCTCGAAGGCGCATTCGCGCTGCTGTTTCTGTTCGACGGCGAGCGCGACCTGATGATCGCCGCGCGCAAGGGCAGCCCGCTGGCCATCGGGCATGGCGACGGCGAGATGTATGTCGGCTCGGACGCCATCGCGCTGGCACCGCTCACCGACCGGATCACCTATCTCGAGGAAGGCGATTGGGCCGTCATCACCCGCGCCGGGGCCACCATCTACGATGCGTCCAACAAACACGCCAACCGCGAAATGCGACAAGTCCGGCTGGACGCGGCGCGGATCGAAAAGGCCGGGCATCGCCATTTCATGATGAAGGAAATCGCCGAACAGCCCACGGTCATCGGCAACGTGATCGAGGCCCATGTCGCACCGGATCACGCCCGCGTCGACATGGGCCTGCCCGGCGTCGACTTTGCGCAAGTCAACCGCGTCAGCATCGTCGCCTGCGGCACCGCCTATTACGCCGCGCTGGTGGCGAAATACTGGTTCGAACGCATCGCCGGCCTGCCGGCGGAAGTCGATATCGCCAGCGAGTTTCGCTACCGCGACCCGATCCTGCCGCCCGGGACGCTGGCGATCTTCGTCAGCCAGTCCGGCGAAACCGCCGACACGCTGGCCGCGCTGCGCTATGCCAAGGGCAAGGCGGCCAAGGTCGTGAGCCTGGTCAATTCTCCCGAAAGCTCGATCGCGCGCGAAAGCGACATCGCGGTGCCGATCCATGCCGGGGTCGAGGTCTCGGTCGCCTCGACCAAGGCGTTCACCTGCATGCTCACCACCTTCCTCACCATGACGCTGAGGGCGGCCGAGGATCGTGGCACCATGTCCGGCGAGGAAATCGCCGCGACCATCGCCGACCTGCGCAGCCTGCCCGGCCTGGTCAGTCACGCGCTCAGCGCCGATGCGGCGATCCATGCCGTCGCAGCCCAACTGGCCAAAGCCCGCGACGTGCTGTTCCTGGGGCGCGGGCAGATGTTCCCACTGGCCCTCGAGGGCGCGCTGAAACTCAAGGAAATCAGCTATATCCACGCCGAAGGCTACCCGTCCGGAGAGCTCAAGCACGGCCCCATCGCGCTGGTCGACCGCGACACGCCGGTGGTGGTGCTGGCCCCGCATGACCGGCTGTTCGACAAGACCGTTTCGAACATGCAGGAGGTCATGGCGCGCGGCGGCAAGGTGCTCTTGATCGCCGACAACCGCGCCATTGCCGAGGTCGGCAATGATGTCTGGACCTCGATCGCCATGCCCGACGCGCCGGAGATCCTGCAGCCGATCCTCTACGCGGTGCCGGCGCAATTGCTCGCCTACCACACCGCCATCGCCAAGGGCACGGATGTCGATCAGCCCCGCAACCTGGCGAAATCCGTGACCGTCGAATGACCCCCGAGGCGGCGCTGAACGCCCTGCGCGCCGAGGCCGACCCGACCCGTGCAGCGGGCGTCGCGGCCTACATGAAGGTCGAGCGCGACTACCTCGGCGTGCCGATGTCGGTGGTCAACGATCTGACGAAGGGCTGGCGCCAGACGCTCGATATCGGGGGGCGCGTGGCTCTGGCCGACGCGCTCTGGCAAACCGACATCCACGAGGCCCGGATCGCGGCGACCAAGCTTCTCACCCAGGCGCGGATCAGGCCGGACGATGCCGTCTGGTCGCTGATCAAGTCCTGGGTGCCCGATTTCGACGGCTGGGCCATCGCCGATCACGCCTGCATGGCGGGTCACCGACGCCTCATGGCGAACCCGACCCGGGTGGACGAGGTCGAGCCCTGGACCACCTCGCCGCACCTCTGGACCCGGCGCGCGGCCTTGGTGATCACCCTGCCCTGGGCGCGGCTGAACAACCCCAAGCCTGGCGACATCGCGGTGCGTGAACGGGTGCTGGGCTGGGCCGCGCACTATGTCGACGACCGCGAATGGTTCATCCAGAAGGCGGTGGCATGGTGGCTGCGCGACCTGTCCAAGCATGACCCCGACCGGGTGCGCGCCTTCCTTGGCGAACACGGCCCGCGGATGAAGGCCTTTGCCCGCAAGGAAGCCGGGAAATACCTGAAATAGCCCCCGTCCCCGCCGACACGGGTTTCATCTTGGCCAAAATACTCAAATAAAAGAATAGAGCGCGCCGCAGGCGCTCCCTTTATTGGTGCGCTTCGGCCTTGGCGATGGCGGGGCGGATGATGGCCTCGAGAATGCCCTCGGTGATCGGGCCGGCGAACCGCTTGATCACGGTGCCGTCGCCTGCGATCACGAAGGTCTCGGGCACGCCGTAAAGCCCCCAGTCAAGCCCGGTGCGGCCGTTCGGATCGGCGGCCAGGCGGTCATAGGGGTCGCCCAGCTCGTCAAGGAAATTGCGCGCCTTGGCCGGCTCGTCCTTGTAGTTGATGCCGTAGATCGGGATGCCTTCCTCGGCCATCGCGACGAGTTGCGGGTGCTCGGCCCGGCACGGCCCGCACCAGCTGGCCCAGAAGTTCACCAGCACCACCTCGCCCGAGGCCAGGTCGTCGCGGGTGAAGGGGGTGGCGCCGTCGAACGCGGTCAGGGTCAGGCCGGGCACCGGCCCGCCCTCGCGGGTCGAGGGCAGCGCGTTGGGGTCGTCGCGCCCCATGCCCCAATAGAACAGCACCGCGAGGGCTGCGAAGATCAGGGGTGGCAGAACCACCATCGGTCTAAGCGTCATCAGACTTGCCCCTCTTGGCGGCCCGCGCCTCGGCGGCCTCCAGTTGCCTGCGTGCCACCACCGACTGGCGCCAGCTCAGCCCCACCAGTGCCAGCACCAGAAAGATCGAAATTCCCCAGGCGGACAGGACCGCCTCGGCGTATTTTCCCAGGTCAGGCATCGGCCATCCTTTCACGAAGCTCCAGCGCATGCAGCCGGCGGCGGCGCAACTGGGTGCGGGTGCGGATGAACACCAGCGCCACGAACAGCGCCACGATCCCGACCAGCGTCAACACCAACGGCTGCCAGTATACGTCTGCGACGTTCTCCTCGGCATCGAGCGACAGCGATGCGCCCTGGTGCAACCCCTGGTTCCAGAAGTTCACCGCATAGCGGCTGAGCACGGCAAACACCGACCCGACGATCGCCAGCACCGAGGTCAGATCGGCCGCCGTGTCGGGATCGTCGATCGCCGCCCAGAGCGCCATGTAGCCGAGATAGAACAGAAACAGGATCAGGAACGAGGTCAGGCGCGGGTCCCAGGCCCACCAGGTGCCCCACATCGGCTGCCCCCAGATCGCGCCGGTCAAGAGCGCGATCACGGTGAAAACCACGCCCACCGGTGCTGCCGCCTTGGCCGCCAGCGCGCCCACGTGGTGACGGCGCACCAGCCAGATCAGCGAGGCCACCAGCATCATCGCCCAGGCGTTGATCGCCATCATCGCCGAGGGCACATGCACGTAGATGATCTTGACCGACGAGCCGAACTTGTCCGCCTCGGGGGTGAAGAAGAACCCCCAGATCAGGCCGGGAATCAGCGTCACCAGCGTCAGCCCCACCACCCAGGGCAGCGCCTTGCCGGTCAGGTGCATGAACTTCACCGGATTGGCCCATTCCCAGAGCCAGTTCCAGGCGTCGCGCGATTGCTTGGTGCGTTCCATCTTGGTCATGCCGATTGTCTATGCACGCCGGCCTGTTTCGGCAAGGGTGCCGGGGTCAAATCAGCGTATGTTGATGCGTATTGCCGCAGCCGCCGCAAACGGCAGAAAGGCAACCACCCCGGCGGTGATCCCCGCCAGCATCAGGATCGGCGTCGTCACCGCCATGCCGGCCCCGCCGCGCGTCGCCGCCTCGGCCCCGAAAATCAACGTCGGCACATAGAGCGGCAGGACCAGCAGGCTCAGCAGAAGCCCGCCGCGTTTCAGCCCCACGGTCAGCGCCGCGCCGAACGCCCCGATCATGCTGAGTGCGGGCGTGCCGATCAGGAGGGTTACGAAGATCCACCAATGCCCCGGCGCCTGCATGTTCATCAGGATGCCAAAGACCGGCGCGGCCAGCGTCAGCGGCAGCCCCGTGGTCAGCCAATGCGCCAGCGCCTTGACCACCACCGCGCCCTCCATCGGAAGCGGCGCGGTCGCCAGAAGGTCGAGCGAGCCGTCTTCGAAATCGAGCTGGAAAATCCGGTCGAGCGACAACAGGCAGGCGAGTAACGCCCCGACCCAGAGGATGCCGGGCGCGATGCGGGCCAGTGTTTCGCCTTCGGGGCCGACCGCGAAGGGCACCAGCACGGTGACGATCAGGAAGAACGCAAGGCCAAGGCCGAAGCCGCCCCCGGCGCGCACCGCCAGCCTCAGATCGCGGACCAGAAGCGCGATCATGTGAATGCCTCGTCAAAAGCCGTCGGCGTGCGCGTCGGGCGGTCGGGATCGGCGCGAAACGGGGCGACGTCGAGGGTTTCGGCGGCAAGCCCCAGGTCGATATGGGTGGCGATCAGCGCGGCCCCGCCGCCCGCCACATGGCTTCGCACCGCATCCGCGAACAGCCCGACCGAGGCCTGATCCAGCGATACCGTGGGCTCGTCCAGCAGCCAGAACCGCCGCCCCGTCACCAATAGCCGCGCCAGCCCCAACCGGCGTTTCTGCCCCGCGGACAGGCTGTGGGCGGCGCGGTTGCGAAGCCCCTTGAGGTTGAACTGCGCAAGCGCCGGTTCGATGTCGGTGGTGCCATAGACCCGCGCCCAGAAGGTCAGGTTCTCCGCCACGCTCAGCGTCGCCTTCAACCCGTCGGCATGGGCGCCGTAGGCGATCGCCTCGGGCGGCAGGCCGATCCTGCCCGCCAGCGGCGGCTGCAACCCCGCCAGCGTGCGCAGCAGCGTGGTCTTGCCCGAGCCGTTGGGGCCGCGCAGGATCAGGATGTTCCCGGTCGTGAGCGTGAAGGTCAGCCCCTCCAGCACCGGCATCCCGCCGCGCGCCACGCTCAGGCCCTCGACCGTCAGTTCCATGCCGTTCAGACCGGCAGCGCGGCCAGCGCCACGCGACGGCCCTCGGCCAGCAGGACGTTGTAGGTGCGGCAGGCGGCGGGGCTCGCCATCGGCTCGACGCCGATACCGGCTTCTTCCAGCGCCTCGCGCAAGGGTTTTGGCGGCAGCGCGGTCTCGGCCCCGGTGCCAAGGATCAGGACGTCGACCTCCCCGGCCAGCGCGATCAGGGTGGCGGAATCTTCGATCCCGCCCCAGCTTCGCGCCGCGTTGGCGGTGATCAGCATCGCGCCCTCGATCACCTGGCCCGCGACCCGGAAAAATCCGGGGCCGTAACCGTCGACCGGCCGTGCGTCCGAATATGTGATCTCGGTCAGTTGCATGGCGCCTTGCTAGCGGCAAACGACGGCGAAGGAAAGCGCGCGATGGAAGGGATCAGTCGAACAGCGGCAGACCCGACAGGGCGGAAACCGCGATCACGATATAGGCGACGGTGCGATAGGTGCGCTCGCGGTCTGGGTCGAACAGCCATCCGCCGATCAGGTTGGCGCCGAGGAACGGAACTGCCAGCATCAAGCCCAGAACCACCGCCAGCGCCTCGAGCCGCCCGGACATGCCAAGCATTGCCAGGGTCACGCCTACGACACCGCCAAGATAAAGCAGGAGGTTGGCCCGGATCGTCGGCGCCGGGTGCGGGCTGGCCATGTAGAGCAGGATCACCGGCGGCCCCGACAGGCCAGTCGTGCCGCCGAGAAACCCGCCCAACGCCCCCGTGGCATAGACCATCCAGCGCCGCAGCGTGCCGCGATAGCGCAAGCCCGCCGCCAGCGCGACCAGCATCACCAGCGAAACCGCCGAGACGCCGTAGCGAAACAGTTCGACCGGCAACGAGACCAGCAGCCACAGCCCCAGCGGCAAGGCCACCACCATCCCGGCCAACAGCCGCAGGATGTCGCCCCGGTGCGCCACCCTCAGCGCGCGCGGCAGGTGCGGCAGTGGCCCGATGAATTCCATGACCAGCAGAACGGCCAGCGTCGAGACCGGCGGCAAGACCTGTGCGGCCACCGGCATGAACACCATCGCCGAGCCGAACCCGGCAAAGCCGCGCACCAGCCCCGCGATCAGGGCCGCCGCGATCAACCAGACAAGGCCGGGGGTGGCGAGCGCCCCGGCCAGCGCGTCAGGCATCGACATCCGCGAATTGGGTTCCCGCCTCGCCGTCGGGCTTGGACCAGTCGCGCTTGACGCCAAGTCGCAGCAGCAGCGCCGAGGCGATGAACACCGAGGAATAGGTGCCGATCACGATGCCGAAGATCATCGCGAAGACAAAGCCCCGGATCACGTCGCCGCCCAGGACCAGCAGCGCGATCAGTGCCACCAGCGTGGTCGACGAGGTCATCACCGTGCGGCTCATGGTTTCGTTGATCGACAGGTTCAGCACGTCCTTGAGGCTCATCACTTTGTAGCGGCGCAGGTTCTCGCGCACCCGGTCATAGACGATCACGGTGTCGTTCAACGAATAACCCACGATGGTCAGAAGGGCCGCGATGATCGCGAGGTCGAACTTGATCTGGAACACCGCAAAGACGCCGATGGTGATCATCACGTCATGCACCAGCGACACCACCGCGCCGACCGAGAACTGCCATTCGAAACGCAGCCAGATATAGACCAGCACGGCGAAGAGCGCGGCGAGCACCGAGTAGATGGCCGTCATCACCAGTTCACCCGAGACCTTGGGCCCGACGCTTTCGACCGAGGGGAAGGTGATGCCGGGGTCGATCTGCTGGAGCGCCCCTTCGACCGCGGCGATGGTCTCGGGCGTCACGCTTTCGGTGTCGCTCTGGGCCTCGATACGCACCATGGCCACGTTCTGATCGGGTCCGAAATTGGGGTCGAAGACCTCGGTGATCGACACATCGCCCAGCCCGAGCGGTGCGATGGCATCGCGGTATTCGCCCACGTCGACCGCGACCGAGCTTTCGGTGCGGATCGTGGTGCCGCCGCGAAAGTCGATGCCGAAATTGAGGCCCATCGCGAAAAACGCGATGATCGAGGCCACGACCAGCATGCTGGACAGGCCCACGGTGATCGGCAGGCGGCCGAAGAAATCCCACGAGGTGTTGTCGGGAACGAGTTTCAGGCGCATCGGGTCGGCCTTTCTAGACTACGAGTGTCTTGGGGCGGCGGCGTTCGAACCAGATCACGATCATCAGCCGCGTGACGTAGATCGCGGCGAAGACCGAGGTGATGATCCCGAGCGCCAGGGTAACGGCAAAGCCCTTGACCGGACCCGAGCCCATGATGAACAGGATCACCGCGGTGATGAAGGTGGTCAGGTTGGCGTCGATGATCGCGGACAGGGCCTTTTCATAGCCGAGGTCAATGGCGCGGGCCGGCCCCCTGCCGGCGCGCAACTCTTCGCGGATACGCTCGAACACCAGCACGTTGGCGTCGACCGCCATGCCGATGGTCAGCACGATCCCCGCGATCCCCGGCAATGTCAGCGTCGCGCCGATGGCCGACAGAAGCCCGAAGATCATGCCGACGTTCAGGATGAGCGCGACATTCGCCAACAACCCGAACCAGCCATAGACAAGACCCATGAACAACAGCACGCCGATAAAGGCGACGATCGAGGCGATCTTGCCGGCGTCGATCGAATCCTGCCCAAGCTGCGGCCCGATGGTGCGTTCCTCGAGGAAGGTCATCTCGGCCGGCAGGGCGCCGGCGCGCAGAAGAACGGCCAGGTTGGTCGATTCCTCGACCGTGAAATTGCCGGTGATGATGCCCGAGCCGCCCGGGATATGCTCGTTGATGCGCGGGGCCGAGATCACCTCGCCATCCAGCACGATGGCAAAGGGGCTGCCGACGTTTTCGGCGGTGTAGTCGCCGAACTTGCGCGCCCCGGCCGGGTCGAACCGGAAACTGACCGCCGGGCGGCCGTTCTGGTCGAAGGTGGGCTGGGCGTCGACCAAGTCTTCGCCGGTCACCACCGGGGTCTGTTCGAGGACGTAGAAGATGCCGTCCTCGTCCAGAGACGGATAGACCACGTTGCGCGGACCCGGGCTGACGTTGCCGTCGGAGGTGCGGCTGATCACCGGGTTGAAGGTCAGTTGCGCGGTGGTGCCGATCAGTGCCTTCAACTCCTCCGCCGACCCCAGCCCCGGCACCTGAATCAGGATGCGGCGTTCGCCCTGGCGCTGGATCGTGGGCTCGCGGGTGCCGACCTCGTCGACCCGGCGGCGGATGATCTCCAGCGATTGCTGGATGGTGCGGTCGTCGGTGGCGGTTCTTTCGGCCTCCGACAGGGTTACGATGATGGTGCGGTCCTGCCCGGCGACCTCGATGTTCTTCGACCCCACCCCGGTCAGGGTAGCGACCGGCTGGGCCAGTTCGCGCACCACCTCGAGTGCCCGCGCCATGCCGTCGGCATTCTCGATCGACACCCGCAACTCGCCCTCGGGCGCGTTCTGGCGGCGGATCGCGCCGACCGTGTCACGCTCATCGCGCAGCGCGTCGCGCACGTCGGGCCAGAGCGCGTCCATCCGCGCGGCATAGACATCCTCGACCCTGACTTCGGCCAGAAGATGCGCGCCGCCGCGCAGATCGAGCCCGAGGTTGACCAGGCTAGACGGCAACCAGTCGGGCCAGGCGGAGCGGTCCGCCTCACGCTCGGCGGTCGAGCCCGAGGCCTCGATCGCGGCGACCGCGTCGTTGTGCAGTTCGACCCGTGGGTAGAACAGGTTCGGCAGCGCATAGCCGAGACCGAGCACCACCAGCCCGATCACGACCAGACGCCTCCAGGTAGGGAAATTGAGCATCGCGGGCGGCCCCGTTGGTTGTGTCGGCGGGCCTCAGCCCTCGGCGGGTTCGGTCTTGGAGACCACCTGAAGGATCGCGGCGCGGGTCATGCGGACCTTGACGCCATCGGCGATCTCGACTTCGACCTCGCCATCGTCCTTGACCTTGGCGACCTTGCCCAGAATGCCGCCCTGGGTGACGACCTGATCGCCCCGCCGGAGCGAGTCGCGCATCTTCTGATCCTCTTTCGCCTTTTTCTGCTGCGGGCGGATGAGGAAGAAATACATGATCCCGAACACCAGAACCATCGGGATCAGCATCGAGTTCAGAAGGCTCCCCGCGGGGGCCCCTGCGGCCTGCGCGAAAGCTGGCGAAACGAACATATGGAATTCCTTGTGTCAGACGGAGCCACGGCCCCCCTAGGGCTGGCGCGCACCCTATATGGGGGGCTTGGGGTTGGCAAGCAACCGGGCGGAGTGTTTGATGCGGGAAATCGGGGGGTGGGGATGGACGAAATTGCCGGCTGGTTGAACGAGGTGACATCCTCGGGCGTGTTTCAGACGCTGGGGTTAGTTGCGCTGGCGCTTCTCGTGCTCCTGTTCTTCCTCGGGCAGATAAAACCCGGCGAGGCAAAACCGATACCGCCAGAACAAAAGCCGTGGATGCGGGGGCTTGGCATCGCCGGCTGGGTTCTGATCCCGCTTTTCGCAATCCTGTTCATCGCCTCGCTGATCCAGATCGCGGTGATGTGGACCGATCTGCCGGACAACACCGAGCCGCTCGCCCTTCGCGTCCACTATCTCGCCATAGTCGGTTTCATCGGCGTGCTGGGCGGCATCCTCGCCGCCCTCGCGGCCTATATCCGCATCTTCACCATCGAACGACAGACCACCGCGCAAGAACAGGGGCTGATCACCGACCGGATCAACAAGGCGGTGGAGAACCTAGGGGCGACGCGGACAGTGCAGCGACAGCGCCGCCGGAAAACGGGTGCACTTGCCTATGCGCCGGACGAGGCCGGTGAACCTGACTATTCTCAGCCGATCTTCGAGGAAGTCACCGAACCCAACCTCGAAGTCCGCATCGGCGGCATCTACGCGCTGGAACGTATCGCGCGGGATAATCTGGACTACCACGTCCAGATCATGGAAATCCTGACCGCCTATGTGCGGGAGAACGCCAAGGCCACAGACGCCGAGGATTTCCCAGAGCCGGATTGGAAGCCGCTGCCCGACGACGCCACCGACGAGGAACGCCGCGCGCGCGAGGCAGCACGTGCCGAGAGGTTCGGCAGATTCTTTTTTGAAAGCAAGGCGTTTCAATGGGCTCGAAAGCTCTGCACAGGCACCGACATTCAGGCAGCGCTCACCGTTATCGGACGCCGGTCTGCGCGTCAGATTGAGCAGGAAAAGGCCGATACCCGCCAGCGCAAAGAGGGTTACCGGCCCGACCTGCGCGGGACCAGCCTGCAAGGTGCCGACCTCTCGAATCTGGACTTTTCTGGCGTAAATTTCGTAGGCGTCCGAATGGAGGGGGCAGACCTCCGCGAAGCGCGGATTGAAAGGGCAAACCTTCACGCGGCGCATTTGCAAGGAGCGGGCCTTCACGAAGCGCGATTGGAGGGGGCATTTCTCAGCAACACATGGTTGGAGGGGGCAGATCTCAGCATCGCGCGGATAGAGAGGGCAGAACTCATCGGCGCGCGGTTGGATGGGGCATATCTCAGCAACGCGCGGATGGAGGGGGCAAGGCTCAATGGCATAAGGTTGGAGGGGGCATTTCTCGGCGGTGCCCGGATGGATGGGGCAGATCTCAGCGGAGCGCGTATGGACGGGGCAGATCTCCGCAGGGCGCACTTGGATCAATCGACTGTTTTGAATTTTGGGAGCACAGCGGGGGCGGCCCTGAGTGACATCGACCTGACAGATGTGAAGATCTCGACCGAACAGATCTCTTCAATGTTCGGTGACGGCACGGTGATCTTGCCCGACACCATCCCCCGCCCCTCCCATTGGCCCGACACCGAACTGGACTGGGGCGACTTCGAGGACGAATGGCACCTCTGGCAATCAGACCCCGCCGCCTACGTCCCGCCCCAGCACCGCGACTGACCCCGGCCCGGCCATTTCCGCCTTTCCCCGCGCCGCCGTTTACGGCATATCTCGGCCCGAATTCCAGCCGAGGACCAGCGCCATGCACGATATCAGGACGATCCGCGACAACCCCGGGGCCTTTGACGCCCACATGGCGCGGCGGGGGCTTGCGGGGGTGTCGGGCGAGGTTCTGGCGCTTGACGAGGCGCGTCGCGCCGCGATCCAGACCGCCGAGACCGAGCAGGCCGAGGCCAACCGCGCCGCCAAGGAGGTGGGGGCTGCCAAGGCACGCGGCGACGAGGCCGAGTTTGAGCGGTTGCGCGCCCTCGTGGCCGAGAAAAAGGCCGAGATCGCCCGGCTGAACGAGGAGGCCAAGGCCAGGGACGCCGCCCTTGCCGACCTTCTGATGGGTCTGCCCAACCTGGTGGCCGATGACGTGCCCGATGGCGACAGCGAGGACGACAACGTCGAGCTGCGCCGCTGGGGCACGCCCAGGGCCTTCGCCTTTTCGCCGAAAGAGCACTACCAGCTCGGCGCGGCGCGCGGCCTCGATTTCGAGACCGCTGCCAAGCTCTCGGGCTCGCGCTTCGTGGTTCTGACCGGAGCGATGGCGCGGCTGCACCGGGCGCTGGCGCAGTTCATGCTTGACGTGCATGTGGATGAGAACGGGCTGTGCGAGGCCATCACCCCGGTGCTGGTGCGCGAGGAAATGATGTATGGCACCAACCAGTTGCCCAAGTTCGCCGCCGACAGCTACAAGACCGAAGAAGGCTGGTGGCTGATCCCCACCGCCGAGGTGACGCTGACCAATTTCGTCAACGGCGAGGTGGTCGAAGCGGACAGCCTGCCGCGCCGCTACGTCGCCCACACCCAGTGTTTCCGCTCGGAGGCCGGCAGCGCGGGCAAGGACACGGCGGGCATGCTGCGCCAGCACCAGTTCGAAAAGGTCGAGATGGTGTCGATCACCCGGCCCGAGGAGTCAGAGGCCGAACACGCCGCGATGACCCGCCGCGCCGAGGACATCCTCGAGCGCCTCGGCCTGCCTTACCGCACGGTGATCCTGTGCACCGGCGACCTCGGTTTCGGGGCGCGGCGCACCCATGATATCGAGGTGTGGCTGCCGGGGCAGCAGACCTACCGCGAGATCTCGTCGGTCTCGACCACGGGCGATTTCCAGGCCCGGCGGATGAACGCGCGCTTCCGGCCCGAGCCGGGGGCAAAGCCCGAGTTCGTGCACACGCTGAACGGCTCCGGGGTGGCGGTCGGGCGCTGCCTGATCGCGGTGCTCGAGAACGGGCAGGAAGAGGACGGATCGGTGACGCTGCCGGAGGTTCTGCACCCCTACCTGGGCGGGATGTCGCGGATCACCGCGGATGGCGTGCTGGCATAGCGGCTTCGCCCGCGCGGGGCGTGCGCGGGCGACAGAACGGGGAGGGCCGGCCCTCCCCGGACCCCTCCCGGAGTATTTCGCCAAGATGAAGGCGGATGCTATTGGGCCGGGGTCGCAGCCGGGCTGGGCACCGGTGACTTCGGGAACGGCACCAGGTTCTCGGCCTCTTCATCCCAGAGCTTGAGGGTAAAGGCATGGAGCGCCTCGCCAAAGCCGATGCGGCGCAAGTAGTGGGTTTTTTCCAGTTCCCGGTGCGCGGCGCGCAGCCGATAGGAAGGGATCGCGGCGACCAGGTGGTGGATGTCGTGCTTGGTGATGTTGGCCACGGCCTCGTCGAACAGCCAGCCGAAATCGAGGCATGACCCCCCCTGGATCGCGGCGCGCTGCGGGTCGAGGTCGGGCCGCCGGTCCCACCAGGTGCCTTCGAAATTGTGCTGCAGGTAGACGAGGAACACGCCGAGGCAGCCGCCCAGCCAGATCGCGACCGCCAGCGTCGCCACCCCCGTCCAACCCGACAGGGCGTAGATCAGGCCAAACCAGGCTAGGATCGCCGCGTTATGGGCGAGGATCGACCAGATCCCGACCTTGGCCGCGTTCTTGGGCCAGCGGTAGGCGACGAAATAGGTGTAGAACGATCCCACCGGGATCAGCACCCAGGGGCTTCGGTAAAGCCGGTAGTAGAGCCGCTTCCAGAAACCCGCACGCTGCCATTCGGCCAGCGTCATGGTGCAGATCTCGGTGGTCTCGCGCGCCTCGAGGTCGCCGACATAGGCGTGGTGCTGGTTGTGGTTGTAGCGCATCTGCGGATAGGCGGCCATCGTGAAGGGCGACACCAAGTAGCCCCAGATCTCGTTCTGGCGCCGGGTTTCGAACAGCGACAGGTGGCCCAGGTCGTGTTGCAGCACGTAGAGCCGCACACCGGCGAAGGCCAGGAGCACCACCGCCGGCACCGCGATCAGCCATTGCCCGGCGCTGACAGCCCAGATCGCCAGCGCCGTGGCCCCGAAATAGGCCGCGAGGTTGGCCCCGAGGCTGAGCCAGGCCAGCCGGTTGTCCTTGGAGGTGTAGCCCCGCAGGGCCTGGCGCAGCGCCGTGTCCATCGTCGTCCCCCTCGGGGTCGGCCCCGGAAAAGAGAAATGCAACCCGCGCGCAGTCTAGCGCCAATCCCGCCCGTTTCGCAAGAAAGCCTCCCGCGCCTCAGCGGGCAAGCGCCACGCCCCGGCGACCGGCCAGATCGGTGAAATACTGCCACGCCACCCGGCCCGAGCGGGCCCCGCGCGTTGCCTGCCATTCGATCGCCTCGGCGCGCAGGGTGGCGTCGTCGATCTCGACCCCGTGGGCGTCGCAATAGCCGCGGATCATCGCCAGGTAGTCGTCCTGCGAACAGGGATGAAAGCCCAGCCAGAGGCCGAAACGGTCCGACAGCGACACCTTTTCCTCGGTCGCCTCGGACGGGCTGATCGCCGAGCCGCGCTCGTTCTCGATCATGTCGCGGGGCATCAGGTGGCGGCGGTTCGAGGTGGCGTAGAACACCACGTTGTCGGGCCGCCCTTCGATGCCGCCATCGAGCACAGCCTTGAGCGACTTGTAGTGCTGGTCGTCATGGCTGAACGACAGGTCGTCGCAGAACAGCACGAACCGGTGCGGTGCTTCGCGCAGGTGGTTCAGGAGGCGGCCGACCGAAGGCAGGTCTTCGCGCTGCAGCTCGACGATCTTGAGGTCATGGCCTTCCGCATTCACCGCCGCGTGCACCGCCTTGATAAGCGAGGATTTTCCCATACCCCGCGCGCCCCAGAGCAGGGCGTTGTTGGCCGGCAGGCCACGGGCGAACTGGCGGGTGTTCTCGGTCAGGATGTCGCGCGCCCGGTTGATCCCGATGAGCAGCGACAGATCGACCCGCGAGACCTCGGGCACCGGGACAAGGCGATCCGGGTCGACGTGCCAGACGAAGGCCTCGGCGGCGGCGAAATCCGGTGTCCGGGTCGGGGCCGGGCTGATCCGCTCCAGCGCCTCGGCGATACGGGTGAGCGTGGCTTCGTCCATCAGTCCTTGTTCACCGCGCCGGGGTCTTCGTCGGCCCCGCTGGCACCGGTGCCTTCATCCTCGGACTCGTCGAATTCGGCCATCGCCGCGTCGTCGGCGGCCTCGTCCTCGTCCTCGTCGTCCTCGAACCACAGGCCCTGGGCGCGCAGATTGGCCTCGCGGGTCTTTTCGACCCGGGCGACCAGGAAGATCGAGATTTCATACAGCCCGTAGACCACCACGAACAGGATCACCTGCGTGGTCACATCCGGCGGCGTCACCAGCGCGGCCACGGTCAGGATGCCGACCATGGCGTATTTGCGGGTCTTGCGCAGGCCGACCGCCGAGGCCAACCCGGCCTTGCCCATCAGGGTCAGAAGCACCGGAAGCTGGAAGCACAGCCCGAACGCGATGATCATCTTGAGCGTGATGTCGAGGGATTCGTTGACCTTGCCCTGGAACACGATGTCGATGCCGGAATCGCTCACCGGCGTCTCGGAGCCGGTGGCGACGGCGGCCAGCAGCGAGGGCAGATCGGCGAAGCCCAGGAAAAACATCATCGCCAGCGGCACCACGACATAATGCGCGAAGGCCGCCCCGAGCAGGAACAGCACCGGAGACGAGATCAGAAACGGCAGAAAGGCGTTCTTTTCGTTCTTGTAGAGCCCCGGCGCCACGAAACGCCACATCTGGTAGCCGATCATCGGGAAGGCCAGGGCAAAGCCGCCGACCATCGAGATGCGGATCAGGGTAAAGAAATACTCCTGCGGCGCGGTGTATTGCATCACCGGGTTGGGGTTGCCCAGAGACCGCATGGTCTTTTCGATCGGCATGAGCAGGAAATCGAGCACGTGTCCCGCGAAGGTGAACACGATCACCATGGACACGACGAAGGCCAGCACCGACCAGATCAGCCGGTTTCGCAATTCCGCCAGATGCTCGATCAGCGGGGCGGAACTGTCTTCGATCTCGTCGGATTTGGTCATTCAGGGGCGGCTTTCGTGGACCGGGCGGCGGGTTTCTTCGCGGGCTTCTTGGCCGGTTTCTTCGCCGTGGCCGTGCCGGTTTCCGGCTTGGCAGCGGATTTCGCGGCGGCTTTCGGCTTGGCCGCGGGCTTCTTGGCCGCAGGTTTCTTTGCGGCGGGCTTCGGGGCCGGTTCCGCCTCGGCTTGCGGCTTCTCCGCCGGCTTTGCGGTCTCGGTCGGTTTGGCGACCGGGTCGCCCGCCGCGCCCTTGGGTTTGACATCCGCCGCCGCGACCTTGGCCGCCGCCTCGCGGTTCAGTCGGGCGCGGCCCGCCTTTTCGGTCGCCTCGCGGATTTTCGCAACGTCCGCCGCACGTTCCGCCGCCTTTTCGGGGTCTTCTTCAGGTTTCGGCTTGGGCCGTTCGGGCGGCTTGCCCTTCATCCCGGGGTCCCAGTTCTCGAACCGGTCGGCGGCCTTGCTGAGGCCATCGAGCCCCATGTTCTTCGGCGAGGTGACGTTCTTCAAGCCTTTCGCGATGTCGTCGACGCCGCTTTCCTTGGCGGCATCGTTCATCGCGCGGGTGAACTCGCGCCCCAACTGGCGCGCGCGTGCGGTCAGGCGGCCCAGCGTATGGAACAGGCTGGGCAACTCTTTCGGACCGATCACGATCAACGCGACGATGCCGATGAGCAAAAGCTCACTAAAGCCGATGTCGAACATGCGACCGCCTCTCCTGCCGTGGCGTCAGAGGGCGCTCAGGCCTTGTCCTTTTCACCCTTGGGCGTCACGTCCTTGGCGGTGTCGGCGGCGGAATCCTCGATTTCCTTCGAGCCGTCGTCGACGCCTTTCTTGAACGCGGTGATGCCCTTGCCGACCTCGCCCATCAGGGACGAGACCTTGCCACGGCCGAACAGCACCAGCACCACGACAGCGATCAGAAGAAGGCCGGGAAGGCCGATATTGTTGAGCATGAAGCGTCTCCCTTGCCGGGGCGCGCGCCGCGCCCCGTTCGTTTCGTGCCCCGTATGTATTGATTCCGGCGCCAAGTTCAAAGCCCCAAAGGGTCGCGGGGCGCAAGAAAATGCCGCCGGGCGGCGCGCGGTCCGCTCGCGGATCAGCCGGCGCGCCTGCGCGCGGGTGATCGGTCGGTCACCGGAAAGACGAAACAACGGTCGCGCCGGATCGCGATCCAGAGCGGCGTGCCCGGTTTGGGCAGAAACACCGACGGCACGTTGGCGCGCATCTGCGAGCCGTCAAATTCCATCCGGAACTCGACCAGGCTGTCCTTGCCGATGAAACGCGCCCGCTCGACGATGCCGCGCGCCCAGACGCCGTGTTCGGGGCTGGGGGCCGGCCCCTGCCCGCCCCGGTCGAAGTCGATCTTGACGTGCTGCGGACGGATCACGATGTCGACCTCGGTGCCATCGGCCTGCCCCGGCGCAAGAAACTGGCCGAAGGGCGTGTCGGTCAGCGCCCCCTCGACCCGGCCCCGTATCACGTTCACGTCGGAAAAGAACGCCGCCGCCTCGCGGTCGACCGGGGCGTTGTAGACGTTGTAGGGCGCGCCGCGCTGCACGATCCGGCCGCGCCGCATCAGCGCGATCTCGTCGGCCATGCGCATCGCCTCTTCCGGCTCATGTGTCACCAGCAGAACCGCCGCGCCCTCGTCCTTGAGGATCGAGAGCGTTTCGTCGCGGATGCCGTCGCGCAGGCGGTTGTCGAGGCCGGAAAACGGCTCGTCCATCAGCATGATCTTGGGGCGCGGCGCCAGCGCACGCGCCAGTGCGACGCGTTGTTGTTCGCCGCCGGACAATTCATGCGGAAAGGCGCCCAGAAACCTGACCAGACCGACCTTGTCCAGAAGCTCGCGCACCCGCAGCCGCTTTTCGGTGCGCGTGCCGCTCAGGCCGAAGGCGATGTTGTCGGCCACGCTCAGATGCGGGAACAGCGCGAAATCCTGGAACATCAGCCCGGTGCCGCGCCGTTCCGGCGGCACGAACAGCCCCGGCCCCGCCACGGGTGTGCCGTCGATCCGGATCTCGCCCTCGTCGGCCCGGTCCACCCCCGCGATGATGCGCAGCGCCGTCGACTTGCCGCAACCCGACGGCCCCAGCAGGCAGGTCACCTGGCCCGGCATCACTTCGAGCGACAGGTCGTCCACCACCGGCCGCCCGCCGAAGCGGCGGGTGATCGACAAAATCTCGAGCCGTGCTGTCACCACCGGGCCGCCTCCGATACCCGAGCGAAATCATCGGGTGCGATGGGCAATAGCAACCGGTGCGCCTATCGGCAAGGGCGGCATTGGGTCACCTTGCCGCTGGCACCTTCGGCGCACATATGATGCCTGGCCATGACGGAGACGGAAATGCAGTCCATTCTTGTCGCCAGCGATCTTTCCGAACGCTCTGACAGGGCGGTGCGCCGCGCCATCCGGCTGGCCCGCGATCACGGTGCGACCTGCCATGTGCTGCACGTGATCGACCACGACCTGCCCGGCGAACTGGCGGTGCGCTGGCGCGAAGACGCCGGAACGCAACTGGCACGCTTCCTCTCCGCACTCGATAGCGACGGCGTCGCGCTCAGCCATGAGGTCTGCATCGGCGATCCGCTGCAAGCCATTCCCGAAACGGCCGTCGAACGTGGCGCCGACCTGGTGGTGCTGGGGCTGCACCGGCCGCGCGCCTTCCTCGACCGGTTGCGCGAAACGACGATGGAACGGGTGGTGCGCCTACTGCGCGCGCCGGTTCTGCTGGTGCGCAACCCGGCGGGGCATGACTATGAAACCGTGCTTGCCCCGGTCAGCTTTTCGCCCGCCTGCACCGCCGCCTGCCGGGCGGCGCGCGCCCTGGCGCCCTCCGCGGAGATTCACGCCTTTCACGCGATCCACCTGCCCTATGCCGGCCTGACCGGCGAAAAACCCGGCGGCCCGATGTCGCGCGCCCTGATCGCCGAGGCCGAGGCGGCCCGCGACGCCTGGCTTCATCAGGGCGGCCCGGGCCTGGCAGCGGACCGGATCGCGCTGGTCACCGGCGGGCTGCACCAGGTCATGGCCGATCAAATGGCCAGCCTGCGCCCGGATCTTGTGGCGATCGGCGCCAACACGCGCTTTTCGTTGGCGCCGCACCTGCTTGGCAGTTTTGCCGCCGAACTGGTGCGCGACCCGCCGACCGACCTGTTGATCGCCTGCCGCAAGACCTGACCGGACCCGCCGCCGCTCAGCCCTTGGTCACGTCGTGGTCATAGATCCAGTCGTATTGCCCCAGCACGAACTCGGGCCGCACCGCGCCGGCCAGCCGCAGCGCGCCGAACCCCAGCGCCTTGGCCAGCGGATTCTTGAGGTGATAGTTGCGCGCGTTGTTGTTGGCCGCCTCGATCACCCGTTCGACCCGAAGCTGGCGGCGGGCCTGGTAGAGTGCCGGACCATCCGTCATCCCCTTGTCGTCGAGGCACTCGGCCAGCACCCAGGCATCTTCCAGCGCCATCACCGCGCCCTGCGCCAGGAACGGCAGCGTCGGATGCGCGGCATCGCCCAGGATCGCGGCGGGACCGCGATGCCAGGTTCGCGCGACCGGATGCCTGAACAAGCCCCAGACATGCACCTTGTCGGCCTGCGACAGAAGGCTCTGCGCCTCGGAGCCGAAACCGGCGAAGGCACGGCGCAGGTTGTCGGGATCGTCGCGATTGAACCAGCCTTCCTCGGCCCACTCGGTCCGCTCTTCGACCGCGACCAGGTTGATCAGGCTGCCCCCGCGCAGCGGATAGCTGACCATGTGCCGCTTTGGTCCCATCCGCACGACCGCCTCGGCCGCTTCGGTGCCATCGCCCGGCACCAGCGCGCGCCAGGCCACCATGCCGGTGAAGAACGGCGCGCGGGCCTCTGTCGGGCTGCCCTCGATCGCATCGCGGACTTTTGAATGCAATCCATCGGCCCCGACCAGGAACGGCGCTTCGCGCAACCCCTGCCCTTCGACCTCGACAAAGGCGCCGGCCTGGCCGATGTCGACGCGAGTTACCCGGGCGCAGGTTTCGACCTTGACCCCCGCCGCCACGGCCGCCTGGTGCAGGATGTCGATCAGATCGGCGCGATGGAACAGAAGGAACGTCTGGGCCGGACGCAGATAGCCCACGTCCATGCGGATCACGTCGCGCCCGGTGATGCCGTCGACCAGCCGCACCGCGCGATTGCGCATCGCGCGGTTGCGCGCCTCGCCGCCCAGCCCCAGCGCGTCCAGCACCGCAACGCCATTCGGGCTGAGCTGGATGCCGGCGCCGACCTCGGCGATCCGGCCCGCCTGCTCCAGCACAGTGACCTCGGCGCCGCGCTGCGCCAGGGCGGTGGCTGCCGTAAATCCACCCAGCCCACCGCCGAGCACGGTGATCTTCTGTCCGTCCAGCATTGGCCTTCCCCTTTGCCCGATCCAAGACGAAAAACGCCGGGGCGTCACCACCCCGGCGCCTCACATCGGCGTGAGCGTTCGTTTCAAACGCGGCTCAGTCGTCGCGGTGAACCTTCTCGCGGCGCTCGTGGCGCTCCTGCGCCTCGAGGCTGAGGGTCGCGATCGGGCGCGCGTCCAGCCGCTTGAGAGAGATCGGTTCGCCGGTCTCCTCGCAATAGCCGTATTCGCCAACTTCGATCCGGCGCAGCGCGCTGTCGATCTTGGCCACCAGCTTGCGCTGGCGGTCACGGGTGCGCAGTTCCAGCGCCCGGTCGGTTTCCTCGCTGGCGCGGTCGGCGATGTCGGGGATGTTGCGGGTGGCTTTCTGAAGCTCCTCGATGGTGTTCTTGCTGTCACCGAGCAATTCAGACTTCCACTTCAGAAGCTTGCGCCGAAAATATTCCAACTGGCGCGCGTTCATGAACGGTTCATCCTCGGCTGGGGTGTAGTCCTCGGGGAGGAAGACCTCTGCTTTCATCCCTGGCTCCTTGTGCTCGCCGGCGGCCGAAATGTCAGTGGCGCTCTCAGCCATCCGGTATCCTCCTGCGCGCTCCTTTAGACCACTGATAGCGGGTTGTCACTAGGCAAAGCGCAGCGAAAGGGCGGCATTCGCGCGCAGGCGGCAGGTCGTTCCGGCGCCAGGAAAATGATCTCACGATAACCGTGGTTTCGCCCATTCCTGTGCCGCCGATTGCGCGCCGCCCCTGCCCCTTGCCTTCCGCCCGCGCGCTGATTACCCAAGTGCGAACCAACATGGGAGGCCGGACATGGCATCGCGTTTCGACGGCACCGAAAGCTACGTCGCCACCGACGATCTGAAGGTCGCGGTGAACGCCGCGGTGACGCTGGAGCGTCCGCTGCTGGTCAAGGGCGAACCCGGCACCGGCAAGACCGAACTGGCCCGCCAGGTCGCCGCCGCGCTGAATACGCCGATCATCGAATGGCACATCAAGTCGACCACCCGCGCCCAGCAGGGGCTTTATGAATACGATGCCGTCAGCCGGCTGCGCGACAGCCAGCTGGGCGACGAGCGCGTGCATGACGTGGCCAACTACATCAAGCGCGGCAAGCTCTGGCAGGCGTTCGAGGCCGACCGGCGCGTGGTCTTGCTGATCGACGAGGTCGACAAGGCCGATATCGAATTTCCCAACGACCTGTTGCAGGAACTCGACCGGATGGAGTTTCACGTCTACGAGACCGGCGAAACCATCCGCGCCCGCCATCGCCCGATCGTCATCATCACCTCGAACAACGAAAAGGAATTGCCCGACGCGTTTTTGCGGCGGTGCTTTTTCCACTACATCCGGTTTCCCGACATCGAGACCCTCAAGCGCATCGTCGAGGTGCACCACCCCGGCATCAAGGACCAGTTGCTGACCACCGCGCTGACGCAATTCTACGAGATCCGCGAACAGGCGGGGCTGAAGAAAAAGCCCTCGACCTCCGAGGTGCTCGACTGGCTGAAACTGCTCCTGGCCGAAGACATGGACGCCAAAGACCTCAAGCGCGACGCGGCCACGGCGCTGCCGAAACTGCACGGCGCGCTGCTCAAGAACGAACAGGACGTTCACCTGTTCGAACGGCTGGCATTCATGGCGCGGCGCGAGCGGTAACGCGGCCCGACTTCCTGTTACGAACCGTTCGGGGCCATAGTCTCACCACGCCTCAATCTCGCCACATTCGATAACCGCGATTAGTGGCGCTCGCCCAATACGTCACCACATCTAGCTACGATACTGTTTCGCAACCGAAAACAGCCCGTTTTCTGCCGCAATTCAGTCCCAATTCGCTTTCGTCGAATCGAAATAACGCCTACCCCTGAACTGGCCTGGGGGGGCGCAAGAACGGCGAGGACGTGTTGTTTTGGGAGACAATACGAACATTTCCGCCCGCGCGATGATCCGTGCGGATCGGCCCCGGTTGCTCCAGAAATGGTCGGCCAAGTCACGCTATCGCGGCCCTGCCGGTCCGAATGCGGTTGGCCGGATGTCGCTTGCGCGCAGGCAGGGTTCACCAATTTCCGGCAAGGGGCGCTCAATGGTGGGACACAAGTTGATCGTGGGGGCGATCGCGATCCTGGGGCTGGCGGGCTGTGCAGCAGACCTGCCGCAAGGGGAAGTGACGGCACGCGATGTGACGTCACGGCAGGTCACTTTGCCGGCGGAGCTTCCGCCGATGAAGGCCTTCGCCAGCTCCAGGATCGAAGCGCCCACCCGGCCCAACGGCGAAATCGCCGGCGATTTCCTCGACCTCGCCTTCCAGTTGGAAAGCGGCCGCAGCCTGCCGGTGCTCAGCCGCTTCGAAGGCCCGGTGACCATCGCCGTCACCGGCCGCGCGCCCGCCGCGCTTGGCACCGATCTCGACCGGCTGCTCCGGCGTCTGAGGATCGAGGCCGGCATCGACATTCGCCGCACCGAGACCGGCCCGGCGTCGATCACGCTCGAGGTCGTGACCAAGAGCGCGCTGCAACGCGCGGTGCCGGGGGCGGCCTGCTTCGTCGCGCCGAACGTGTCGAGTTGGGCGGAATACAAGGCCGCGCGGCGCACCGCCCAGACCGACTGGACCCGGCTGCGCGAACGCACCCGCATGGCCGTCTTCATCCCCGGCGATGTCAGCCCGCAGGAAATGCGCGATTGCCTGCACGAAGAGGTCGCCCAGGCGCTCGGCCCGGTCAACGACCTCTACCGGCTGTCGGATTCGGTCTTCAACGACGACAATTTCCACACCGTCCTGACCGGCTTCGACATGCTGGTGCTGCGCGCCTACTACGCGCCGGAACTGCGTTCGGGCATGACCCGCACCGATGTTGCCGCGCGCCTGCCCGCGATCCTGTCGCGGCTCAACCCCGCCGGCGGCTACGGCGTGCCGCAGCCGGTGGCCCCGACCCCCGTGGCCTGGAAAGAGGCGATCGAAACGGCGCTCGGCGGACGGGAGTCGACCACCGTGCGGCGCGAGGCGGCCGGGCGCGCGGTGTCCATCGCCCGTGCCCAGGGCTGGCACGACACGCGGCTGGCGTTCTCGCTGTTCGCGCTGGGGCGTCTGAACCTCGGGGTCAATTCCGACATCGCGCTGGCCTCGTTCCGTGAGGCCGAGACGATTTATCGCACGGCACCCGGCACCGCGCTTCAGGCCGCGCACATGGGCGTCCAGCTTGCCGCGCACGCCCTGTCGCTGGGCAATGCCGAAACCGCAATTCGTATTGCCGACAGTCACTTGGCGACCGTTTCAAAGGCCCAGAACGCGGTGCTTCTGTCGACGCTCATGATGATCAAGGCCGAGGCGCTGGACCATCTGGGCCGCGTCCACGAGGCGCAGCTTGTGCGCCTCGACTCGCTGGGCTGGGCGCGCTATGGCTTCGGGTCTGAGGCCGAGGTCGGCGCGCGGCTGATCGAGATCGCGGCGATCGCACCGGGCGGCCGCATCTGACGGGGGAAGGCCCCCGAGGGGGTCTGGATGGTCATCATTGCCTTCGCCGTCATCGGCGCCCTGATCGGTGGTTTCACCGCACGCTCGCGCGGCGGCAAGGGGCTGGATATCGCGCAATACGCAGCATCCTACGCGCTGGCCTTCGGCATCGTCGGGCTGTTCATCACGGTGTTTCTGACCCGCGGCTGACCCGGCACCCCGCCTGCCCTTGCCCGCCCGGCCCCGATCTGCAACATCTGGGCCAAAGCCAAAGGCCCGCCCATGTTCCTGTCGTTCTTCGAAACCCTGCGCGCCAACAAGGTGCCGGTGTCCTTGCGCGAATTCCTCTCGTTTCTCGAGGCGATGCGCGCGGGGCTGGTGACCTATGATGTCGAGGGTTTCTACTACCTCGCCCGCGCCGCGATGGTGAAGGACGAGCGCAACATCGACAAGTTCGACCGCGCCTTCGCGCAGGCCTTCGACGGGCTTGAGGCGATCAGCCTGGAACAGGTGCTGGAGGCGGTCGACCTGCCCGTCGACTGGCTGAAAAAGATGGCCGAAAAGCACCTGAGCGACGCCGAAAAGGCCGAGATCGAGGCGCTGGGCGGGTTCGACAAGCTGATGGAGACACTGCGCGAGCGGCTGAAGGAACAGCAAGGGCGCCACCAGGGCGGCTCGAAATGGATCGGCACCGCCGGCACCTCGCCGTTCGGCGCCTATGGCTACAACCCCGAAGGCGTGCGCATCGGGCAGGACAAATCCCGCCACCGGCGCGCGGTCAAGGTCTGGGACAAGCGCGAGTTTCGCAATCTCGACGACTCGGTCGAGCTTGGCACCCGCAACATAAAGGTGGCCCTGAAACGCCTGCGCAACTGGGCGCGCGACGGGGCGCACGAGGAGCTTGACCTCGACGGCACCATCCGCGCCACCGCCGAGCACGGCTATCTCGACGTGAAAACCCGCCCCGAGCGGCGCAACGCGGTCAAAGTGCTGCTGTTCCTCGATGTCGGCGGCTCGATGGACCCGCATATCAAGGTGGTCGAAGAGCTGTTTTCGGCCGCCCGGGCCGAGTTCAAGCACCTCGAATATTACTATTTCCACAATTGCCTCTACGAAGGCGTATGGCGCGACAACCGGCGGCGCTGGAGCGAGCAGACCCCGACCTGGGACGTGCTGCATACATACGGCTCCGACTACAAGGCGATCTTCGTGGGCGATGCGGCGATGAGCCCTTACGAGGTCGCCATGCCCGGCGGCGCGAACGAGCACTGGAACGCCGAGTCCGGGGCCACCTGGCTTGCCCGCGCCCGCGACCAGTGGCCCGACAACCTGTGGATCAACCCGCTGCCGGAACACCACTGGCGCTACACCCAATCCATCGGCATGATCGCCGATCTGTTCGAGGGCCGCATGGTGCCGATGACGCTGGAGGGGATCGACCGCGGCATGCGCGAACTGGGGCGGTAGCGGCGGAACCGCGGCGCCAAAACGAATAAACCCTGATGCAGGAAAGTCCGGCCCGATGATCGCCTTTGTCAAACGCCTCTGGGCCGCAGCCCCGGTCGCCACGCTGGTGCTTGGGCTGGCGCTGACTGCCGCCGGGCTGTTCGCGGTGCGCGGGGTGGCGTTTTGGGTCTACTGGAGCGACCCGGCCCGCCATGAACAGGCGATCGAGCCGTGGATGACCCCGGGCTATATCGCGCATTCCTGGCGCGTCCCGAGAGGCGTGGTGATCGAGGCGCTCGACGCACCGGTGCCGCCGCCCGACGGGCCGATCAACCTCGACGAACTGGCCGCGCTGCGCGGGGTCACGGTCGACGACCTGATCGCCGAGGCCGAGGCCGCCATTGCCGCATGGCGCGCCGCCCATCCCGACCTGGACGGGGGCGGAAGATGAGCGAAACCATCTTCAGCCTGATCACCGATTACGGACCCATCGCGATCTTCGTCTCGGCGTTTCTGTCGTGCCTGGCGCTGCCGATCCCGACATCTCTGATGATGCTGACCGGCGGGGCCTTCGTCGCCACGGCCGACCTCGACCTCTTGCCGGTGGTGCAGGCGGCCTTGTCCGGCGCGGTGATCGGCGATCAGGCGGGGTTCCTGATCGGACGCTTCGGTGGCACCCCGGTGCTCGAACGCCTGGCACGCGCGCCCGCCCGTCGCGCCGTGCTCGACCGGGCCCGCGCGCTGGTCGACCGGCATGGCGGCCTTGGCGTGTTCTTCTCGACCTGGGCGATCGCGCCGCTGGGGCCGTGGGTGAACTTCGCCGCCGGGGCCACCGGGCTGGGCTGGCTGCGGTTCACCATCGCCGACGTGCTGGGCGAGGTCATCTGGGTCTCGCTCTACGTCGGGCTTGGGTATGGCTTTGCCGCCAATGTCGCGGCGGTGGCCGAGGCGATGGGCGACCTGATGGGGCTTCTGGCCGCGCTGGCGGTCGCCGCGGCGGCGGCCCTGTGGATTCGGGCCGTCCTCAAGGCGCAAAGGGCGCGACACCCGGCACAGGACCACCGTTGATCACGGATATCGCCCCTTCCCCCCACCGCCTGCGCACCCCATATTGCGCCCATGTTGAAGTTCACCCCGATCCTTCTGGCGATCCTCTATGCACTGGCGATGTATCGCTTTTCCGCCTGGCGGCTGGGCCACGAGTTGGACGCGAAATCGACCGAGCTGGCCGACCCCACGCTCAAGCGCCTGACCGACCGCATGGCCGAGGCGCTCGACGTGGCGCGCATCCGGGTGAACATCTACGAGGTCGAGCCGGTCAACGGGCTGGCCGCACCCGACGGGCGCATTTTCATCACCCGGGGCTTTTACAACCAGTATCGCCAGGGCGCGGTCACTGCCGAGGAACTGGCCAGCGTCATCGCGCATGAATTGGGCCATGTCGCGTTGGGCCATTCGCGCCGGCGGATGATCGACTTTTCCGGCCAGAACGCGCTGCGCACGGCGCTGGCGATGGTGCTGTCGCGCTTTCTGCCGGGGTTTGGCGTGGCCGTGGCCAATGCGCTGACCTCGCTTCTGGCCGCCCGGCTGAGCCGCTCGGACGAATACGAGGCCGACGCCTATGCCAGCGCGCTGCTGGTCAAGGCGGGCATCGGAACGGGACCGCAGAAGTCGCTGTTCTCCAAGCTCGAATCGCTCACCGCGGCGCGCGGCGCGATGCCCGCCTGGTTCATGTCGCACCCCAAGAAGGACGAACGCATCGCCGCGATCGAGGCCAACGAAGGCAAGTGGGGCATCGGGCGCGACTAAGACACGCCGAGGCCTTCCAACCGCTTGACGCCGCCCGCGCCAATCCGTATCTGATGCCTCGCAAGGCGGGTGTAGCTCAATGGTAGAGCAGGAGCTTCCCAAGCTTAAGACGAGGGTTCGATTCCCTTCACCCGCTCCAGGCCTCCCGAACCGTCCCCGATCAATTCCCCGAGGTCTTGGCGAACACGCCGGCGGTTTCGGCGGCCATGCGGATGGCGCGGGATTTGTTGACGGTTTCCTCGAACTCGGCCTCGGGGTCTGAATCGTAGACCACGCCGCCGCCCGCCTGGATGTAGAGCACCTGGTCCTTGACCACTGCGGTTCGCAACGCGATGCACATGTCCATGTCGCCGTTGGCCGCGAAATAGCCAACGCCGCCGCCGTAGACGCCGCGTTTTTCCGGCTCGAGCTCGTCGATGATCTCCATCGCCCGCACCTTGGGCGCACCCGACACCGTGCCGGCCGGCAGCCCCGCCAGAAGCGCCGACAGCGCATCGTGTTCCTCGGACAACTCGCCCACCACGTTGGAGACGATGTGCATCACGTGGCTGTAACGCTCGACGATGAATTCCTCGGTCGGGCGCACCGTGCCGATCCTGGCCACCCGCCCGACATCGTTGCGCCCGAGGTCGAGCAGCATCAGGTGTTCGGCCAGTTCCTTCTTGTCCGACAAAAGGTCGTCTTCCATCGCGCGGTCCTGTTCGGGCGTCGCGCCGCGTGGGCGGGTGCCGGCGATCGGACGAATCGTCACCTCGCGGCCAAACACCCGCACCAGGATTTCCGGGCTGGCCCCGACCACCTGGAAGCCGCCGAAGTTGAAATAGAACATGAAGGGCGACGGGTTGGTGCGCCTAAGCGAGCGGTAGAGCGCGAAGGGTGGCAGGGAGAACTCCTGGCTCCAGCGCTGGCTGGGCACCACCTGAAAGATGTCGCCGGCGCGGATATAGTCCTTGGCCTTCTCGACCGCGGCGAGATAGTCGGGCTTGGAAAAGTTCGACACCATCGGCGGGGCCGCTTCGGCCTCGCCCAGGTCGTGGGTGGTGGCGGGCTGGCGTTCCAGATCGCGCAGCGCATCCATCACCCGCTCGGCCGACTGCGCATAGGCGGCGCGCGCCGACAGGCCCGAGGACTGGAAGGCGGGCGACACCAGGATCACCTCGCCCTTCACGCCGTCCAGCACCGCCACCACCGAGGGGCGCATCATCAGCGCGTCGGGCAGGCCCAGCGGGTCGGGGTTCACATTGGGCAGATGCTCGACCAGCCGGATCATGTCGTAGCCGAGATAGCCAAACAGGCCCGCCGAGGCCGGTGGCAGGTCGGCGGGCAGGTCGATGCGGCTTTCGGCCAGAACGGCGCGCAGGGCGGTCAGGGGGTCGCCGTCCATCGGCTCGAAGGCGTCGGGGTCGAACCGCGCCTGCCGGTTGATGCGGCTCTCGGTGCCGCGGCAATCCCAGACCAGATCGGGCTTCATCCCGACGATCGAATAGCGCCCGCGCACCTCGCCGCCGGTGACGCTTTCCAGGATGAAGCTGTCCTTGCGCGCGCCAGTCAGTTTCAGCATCAGCGACACCGGCGTGTCGAGGTCGGCAGCCAGCCTGGTATAGACCACCTGGTTCAGGCCCTTGGCCCAGCCGGTTTCGAATTCCTCGAACGAGGGGGTAAGCGCCACGGTCTACCTCACGGGAAGTTGGCGTTGACGGCGTTGATCACGCCCTGATCCAGCGTGATGCCGGCGCGGTTTTCCAGTTCCGCCGCGAAGGCCGATTGCAGGTCGAGCGCCATTTGCTGCGAGATCTGCTGGCTGAAATTCGCCTTGATCGCACGGGCCTCCGCCGCTTCCTGATCGGGCGCGTTGACCGCGTCGAGATGCACCAGAAACGCGCCCTCGTCGCCCGACACCACCTGCCAGCCGTCCGGCGCCATCTCGAACACCGTCCGCATCAGCGCGGGCGGGGTGCCGTCGATGAAGGCGTCGCGGCTCATCGCGGTTTCGATCACCTCGGTCAGCCCGAGGCTGGCCGGGGTTTCGCCGCCTTCGATCTCGTCCAGCATCGCCTCGGCGCGCGCCAGCACCTGCCGCCGGGTTTCGGCGGCCTGCCAGGCCGCAATGGCCTCATCGCGCACCTCGTCGAGCGGTTGCAGACGGGGCGCCACGACCTCGTCGAGGCGCAGCGCAAAGACGCCGCCGTCCGACAGTTCAATGACTTCGGGATAGTCGTCCTCGGTGACCGCCGCGGCAGCGGCGCGGAAGCTGTCATAAGCCGCGATGCCCTCGTCGCTGCCGGGCGTCCAGTCGATCGTTTGCAGACGCAGGCCATGATTGCCGGCCAGATCCTCGATCGTGGCGCCGCCGGCGAGGTCATCGTCCAGCGTCGGCACCAGGTCGTCGACCAGCCGGCGCGCGGCGTCGGCGGCATAATCGCCCTTCAACTCTTCGCTTGCCTCTTCGAAACTGGTCTCGCGCGCCGCCAGGATCGCGTTCATGCGAATGAGCGCCGGGCCAAGGCTGGTTTCGACCGGGCCGACGATGCCGGGTTCGCTCAGCGCGAAGACCTCGGGCCCGGCCGCCCCCAGTTCGTCCTCGGTCACGTCGCCCAGGTCGATGTCGGACAGGTCGAGATCACGTTCGGCCACAAGGTCTTCGAAGCTGGCGTCGCCAGCCGCCAGCCGATCCGCCGCCGCCTGCGCCTCGGTATCGGAGCCGAACACCAGACGCTCGACCAGACGGCGTTCGGGAACCACGAATTCCTCGATGCGCTGGTCATAAAGCGCGCGCAACTCCTCGTCCGAGACCTCGATGCGGTCGATCATGTCCTCGGGCGCGGCCCAGGCATAGGTGATCTTGCGGATCTCGGGCGTGGTGAAAAGCTCGGGGTTTTCATCGTAGAAAGCCTGCAAGGTCTCGTCGTCGGGCAGGCCGACCGGGGTGTCGAGCACGCTGGCATCGACCCGCGCCCAGGTGAAATCGCGCGTCTCGCGCGCCCAGGCGAACAGCGTGTCGGTGTAGACCGCCGGCACCGCGATCCCGCTGGACACCGCGCCCTGCAGGATGGTGCGGGCGACATCGGCACGCAGGCTGGCCTCGAATTCCGCCACGGTCAGCCCGGATTGCTGCAGGGCGAAATCATACATTTCGCGGTCGAACTTGCCGTCGACGCCCTGAAACGCCTCGATCTCCTTGATCTGGCGCGCGATCTCGGCGTCACCGACCGACAGGCCCAACCGTCCGGTCTCGTTCTCGAAGGCTGCCTGGGCAATCACCCGGTCAAGCACGGCCTGGTCCAGCCCGAACATCTTCGCCTGTGCAAAGGTCAGGTTCTGGCCATACTGCGCCTCGAACGCCTGCATCTCGGCGCGCAACTCGCGGAAATAGCGGTTCGCGTCGATCTCGGTGTCGCCGACCTTGCCGATCGACGTGGCCGAGCCGCCGAAGTTGAACGAGCCGAACCCGACCAGACCGACAAGGACCATGCCCATGATGATCCAGACGAAAATGCGCGAAACCTTGGTCGCCATGAAATGCCTGCCCCTTTGGAATACGTCACCGGGTTTTAGGCATTCGACGCGGGAAAGCCAACAGGGGATTGGCGTCGGCGGCGGGTGGGATCGCAGGCTTGCACCACGTCGCGGCGGCGCCCGCATGACGCCTCTGCCCCGCGCATAGAGCCAGGGCGTGATGCCGAAGCGCTCGCGATGCAGTCTGGTAGGCCCGGAGGGACTCGAACCCCCAACCAAGGCGTTATGAGCGCCCTGCTCTAACCAATTGAGCTACAGGCCCACCTGGGTGTGAATTAGCAGGATCGTCGGAGGGGTCAATGGGGCGAGCAACCACGGTGCCGGTTCGGCCCGGCGGTCTCGGCAGGCTTGATCGGATGCGCGCGGGGTGGTTTTATCACCTCGTCGGGGGTGCCACGGGGGACGCCGCCGGCACACGGGGGACAAGACATGATTGCGAAAAAGACCATTCTGGCGATGTCGCTTGCCGCGGCGCTGGCGATGCCGGTGCCTGGCGTGGCCCAGTCCTACACGCCGGTTTACCCGCCTTCCAGCAGCGCCGGAGACAATAGCGTTGTAGCCGCGGTCATCCTGACGGCGATGGCGGTGGCACTGGCGGTGATGGCATTCAATGGCAGCACGACGGTGTCGTCGAAGGGTGGCAAGACCGATCCCTATACCGGGCGCACCACCGGCCCGGTCTTGATGGACTTCTGACGCCCTGCACCCGCACGGCAGACGTGGACTCGGCCCGGAGCTTGCTCTATCCGGGGGCCGACATGCTTTGGGGGCTGAGATGAGCACGAAAGAGACCGGAATCACCTACGCCGATGCGGGCGTTGACATCGACGCGGGCAATGCGCTGGTCGAGCGGATCAAGCCCGCGGCCAGGCGCACCGAGCGGCCCGGCGTGATGGCCGAGCTGGGCGGGTTCGGAGCGCTTTTCGACCTCAAGGCGGCGGGATATGACGATCCCATCCTGGTGGCCGCGACCGACGGCGTCGGCACCAAGCTGCGGATCGCCATCGACACCGGCAATGTCGACACCATCGGCATCGACCTGGTGGCGATGTGTGTCAACGACCTGGTGTGCCAGGGCGCGGAGCCTCTGTTTTTCCTCGACTACTTCGCCACCGGCAAGCTCGACACCGACAGCGCCGCTCGCATCGTCGAAGGCATTGCCGAGGGCTGCTTGCACTCGGGCTGCGCCCTGATCGGCGGCGAGACCGCCGAGATGCCGGGGATATATAAGGCGGGCGATTTCGACCTGGCCGGGTTCGCCGTGGGCGCGATGGAGCGCGGCGGCGCGTTGCCTGCCGAGGTTGGGCCGGGCGACATTCTGCTGGGTCTGGCCTCCGACGGGGTGCATTCCAATGGCTACAGCCTGGTGCGCAAGCTGGTCGAGGTTTCGGGCCTGGGCTGGGACGACCCCTGCCCGTTCGGCGACGGCACGCTGGGCGCGGCGTTGCTGACGCCGACGCGGCTTTACGTGAAACCGGCGCTGGCGGCGATCCGGGCCGGCGGCGTTCATGCGCTGGCGCATATCACCGGCGGCGGTCTGACCGAGAACCTGCCGCGCGTGGTCGACGGCGCGGTGGTCGATCTCGACAGCTGGGAGATGCCGCCGGTGTTTCGCTGGATGCAGGAGGTCGGCGGGATCGAGACCGAGGAGATGCTCAAGACCTTCAACTGCGGTATCGGCATGGTCATCGCCGTGGCCGAGGAGCGCGCGGGCATCATCGCCGGGCTGCTCAGGGCCGAGGGCGAGACGGTCCACGCCATCGGGCGGGTGACGGCCGGAAGCGGCGTCGCCTTCACCGGGGGCGGCGTGTGAGCGCACGCGTCGCGATCCTGATTTCCGGGTCCGGGTCCAACATGGTGGCCTTGGCCGAAAGCATGGCGGGCGACCACCCGGCGCGACCGGTGCTGGTGGTGTCGAACCGCCCCGAGGCGGGCGGCCTGGCCAAGGCGCGTGATCTGGGCATCGCGACGGCCGTTGTGGACCACCGGCCGTTTGGCACGGATCGGGCCGCGTTCGAGGCGGCATTGACCGAACAACTCGAGGCGCATCGCCCCGATATCCTGTGCCTGGCCGGGTTCATGCGCGTGCTGACGCCGGCGTTCACCTCGCGCTGGGCCGGCAGGATGCTGAACATCCATCCGTCGCTCTTGCCGAAATATCCGGGCCTCGACACCCACGCACGCGCCATCGCGGCGGGCGATACCGAGGCCGGATGCACCGTGCACGAGGTCACGGCGGAACTCGACGGCGGCCCGATCCTGGGCCAGGCGCGGGTGCCGGTCCTGCCCGGCGACACGCCCGAGGCGCTGGCCGCGCGCATTCTGCCGTGGGAGCACCGGCTTTATCCCGCCGTTCTGCGCCGCTTTGCCGAGGACGACCGCCGCCCGGTTTTCCTGCCCTGACCTCGCCCGGCGACCCGATCCCGACCGTTTTCGCCCCGGCACTTTTCATCCCGTGCGAATGCCAGTAGACCGGGGCCGGACGAAGCGCGGGACAACGGAACGAAGATCACCATATGAACACGATTACGACGACCGAGGCATTGGCCGCGTTCTGCGCCGAAGCTGCCGAACACCCCTATGTCACAGTCGACACCGAGTTCCTGCGCGAACGCACCTATTACTCCATCCTTTGCCTGATCCAGCTCGCTTATCCCGGCAACGGCGACGAGAATGCCGTGCTGGTCGATCCGATGGCCGACACCCTGTCGCTCGACCCGCTCTATGACCTGTTTCGCGACGAGAGCGTGGTCAAGGTGTTCCACGCCGCGCGCCAGGATCTCGAGATTTTCGCGGTCGACGCGGGCGTGATCCCGAAACCGTTGTTCGACACCCAGGTGGCGGCAATGGTCTGCGGGCACGGCGACCAGGTCGGCTACGAGACGCTGGTGCGCAAGGTGGCGCGCGCGAGCCTCGACAAGTCGTCGCGCTTTACCGACTGGTCGCGCCGGCCGCTGACCGATGCGCAGAAGAAATACGCGCTGGGCGATGTGACGCATCTGCGCAAGATCTACGAGGTGTTGGCGGCCGAGCTGGAACGCACCGGGCGCGGCGCCTGGGTCGAGGAGGAGCTGGCGGTTCTGACCGATCCCGAGACCTATCGCACCCGTCCCAGCGAGGCCTGGCAACGGATCAAGACGCGCAGCAATTCCGGCCGCTTCCTTGCCATCGTCAAGGAACTCGCGCGGTTTCGCGAAGGCTATGCCCAGTCGCGCAACATCCCGCGCAACCGGGTGATGAAGGACGAGGCGCTGCTTGAACTGGCCTCGACCAAGCCCACCGACATGAAAGACCTGGGCCGCTCGCGGCTGCTGCTGCGCGAGGCGCGGCGCGGCGAGGTGGCCGAAGGCATCCTTTCCGCCGTCAAGGCCGGGCTCGAGACCCCCGAGGACGCCCTGCCCGAAGTGCCCAAGAACGGCAACGACAAGCTGCAGGTGAACCCGGCGCTGGCCGATCTGCTTCGGGTGCTTCTCAAGGCGCGGTCCGAAGAGACCGGGGTGGCGCAAAAGCTGATCGCTTCGGCGTCGGATCTCGACGCGCTTGCGGGCGGGCGGCGCAATGTCGCCGCGCTCAGGGGTTGGCGCGCCGAGGTGTTCGGAAACGACGCGGTGCGGCTGTGCGAGGGCAAGATCGGCCTGGCCGCGAATGGCCAGAAAGTCCGCGTGATCGAGGTCTGAGACCGGGGCGCCTCAGCGCCGGCCGGTCATGCTGTTGGTCTCGCCGGTCACGCGGATCGTGGTCACGTCACGCAGCTTGGCGTTCGAGATGAACTGGGCGACATGCACGGTGCGGGCATAGGGCGTTCCGTCCGGCTGGCGCCAGCGCGGCTCGGAGATACGGAACACGTAGCTCATCACGCCATTGACCGGCTCGCCATCGTTCTCCGCGACCAGTTCGGCATCCCAATACCCGACGCGCGGCGGCAACCCGGTGGCATAGACGATCACGCCCGCCGTGGTCTTTTCGAGCCTCAGCGCGGTGACCTGCTGCACCGGGATGCGGAAATCCCGACTGTCGGGATACCCGCCCTCGGGCGTGAGCGCGACCTCGTCGGGTCCACCCGACCCGAACCAGTTGAGCGGATTGAGGCTGAAGCCGCCCGAACAGGCCGACAAGCCGAGGACGAGGCTGAGTGCGATGAGAATCCGGGCCGTCATGATCTTCCCCCAAGGTTCTGACTTTGACTAGCCCATAGCGGCGAGTTTGAAAACCCGCATCGTGCGGGGGTCTGGACCTTTCGGAGCACTCACCCTAGGTGACAGGGACGAAAACGGAGAGGACCATGGCCACCGAAGCCTTTGAAGAACTTGCCGAGGATTTCGAGTTTCTCGACGATTGGGAAGACCGCTATGCGCATGTGATCGAACTGGGCAAGGCGATGCCACCGCTCGAGGACGCGCTCAAGGTGCCCGCGACCAAGGTCGACGGCTGCGCCAGCCAGGTCTGGCTCATGCCCGAGATCGAGAACGGCACCTTCCGGTTTCGCGGTGATTCCGACGCGCTGATCGTGCGCGGCATCGTGGCGGTGCTGACCAGGCTCTACAACGGCGTGCCGGTGGACGAGGTGCCGAAAATCGACGCGGCAGCCGAGCTTGGGCGGCTGGGGCTGCACGAGCACCTGTCGGCGCAACGCTCCAACGGCCTGCGCGCGATGGTGGAGCGGATCAACAAGCTGGCGCTCGAGGCGGTCTAACCCAGAACCACCTTGCGCAGCATGTTGAGCGCGACCAGCGTGAGAAACCCGCCAAACGCCCGTTTCAGCGGCTTGGGGTCAAGCGCATGCGCCAGCCTTACCCCCAGCGGCGCAGTGATCAGCGTCATCGCGATGACGACCGCGAAGGCCGGCAGGTTGACCGCGCCGATGGTATAGGGCGGCGCGGTCTCGACCGGCAGCATCAGGAACCCGATCACCGAGGGCACAGCGATGATCACGCCGAACCCCGCCGCCGTGGCCACCGCGCGGTGGATCGGCACCGAATGCAGCGTCATGATCGGCACCCCGAAACTGCCGCCGCCGATCCCCATCAGCACCGACAGGAACCCGACCGCGGGCGACATGAGCGCGCGCTTGATCCCGCCGGGCATCGCGTCGGCCAGCCGCCAGTCACTGCGCCCGACCAGCAGGTAAAGCCCGACCAGCAGCGCCAGCGCGCCAAAGATCGCCTGCAGCACCGACGAGCGCAACGAGGCCGCCACCAGCACACCGATGGCCGCGCCGATCACGATTCCCGGCGCCCAGGTTTTCAGAATGCCCCAGTCGACCGCCCCCTTGCGATGATGCGACAGGACCGAGCGCACCGAGGTCACGATGATCGTGGCCAGCGACGTGGCCAGGCAGACCTGCATGAGCTGGTCTGACCCGAACCCGAGCGCGGTGAAGGCATAGAAAAACGCCGGCACCAGGATGATCCCGCCGCCGACCCCCAGAAGCCCCGCGACCACCCCCGCGAAGGCGCCGATGCCCGCCAGCATCAGGCCCATCCAGATCAGCATCGTCATGTCCAAGCCCCTGCCCTCCCGGCGCGTGTCGGCCTCGAATAGCGCAGGCCCCGGCGCTTGACCAGACGGACTAGCCAAGGACACGCGCCCGGTTTATAGCGTCGGGCGTGGCCGATGCGAACAGGGCCGCGTCCAGGTCAACACCAGCAGCCGGATATGCCGATGCCGCCGTCGCTCTTGCGAACTGCCGTGATCCTTGCCCTTCTGTCGATGGTGGGCCCGTTCGCGATCGACATGTTCCTGCCCGCGATGCCGCAGATCGCGGCGGATTTCGCGGTGCCCGAGACTGCGGTGCAGAACACCATCACCTTCTATTTCCTCGCCTTCGGCGTGGCGCAACTTATCTATGGTCCCTGGGCCGACATGGCCGGGCGCAAGCGGCCGATCTATGTCGGGCTGATCATCTTCGCCATCGGCTCGGCCGCGGCCAGCGTGGCCGGCAGCATCGAGACGCTCATCGCCGCGCGTTTCGTGCAGGGGCTGGGCGGGGCGGCGGTGATGGTGGTGCCGCGCGCGATCATCCGCGACATGTATACCGGGCCCGAGGCGACGCGGCTGATGGCGCTGATCATGCTGGTGATCTCGGTCTCGCCGATGCTGGCACCGCTCGCCGGCGCGGGCGTGGTGGCGCTGGGCGGCTGGCGCGCGGTGTTCGCGGTCCTGACAGGCGCTGCGCTCCTTTGCCTGTCGCTGGCGGCGCTGGCCCAGCCCGAGACGCTGCACCCCGACAAGCGCGTGCCGGTCAACCTGCGCGCGCTCATGGCCGGGGCCAGGGTGCTGTTTCGCGCGCCGGTCTTTCTTGGCCTGACCTTCATCGGCGCCTTCGGGATGGCCAGTTTCTTTGTCTTCATCAGCTTCGCCCCGTTCGTCTATGTCGAGGAGTTCGGCCTCACCCCGACCGGCTTTTCGCTCTATTTCGCGGTGAACGCGCTGGGGTTTTTCGGCGCCTCGCAACTCGCCGGTCCTCTCAGCACGCGGTTCGGACCGCAAAGGGTCATGCTCTGGGGCACGATCGGCTTCGCCGGCTTCACCGGCCTGCTGCTGGTTTTCGCCTTCGCCGGGTTGGCGGGACTCGCGGTGATCACCGCGTGTCTCTTTTTCGGCAATGCCTTCATGGGGTTGGTCATTCCGACGTCGATGGTGATCGCGCTCGACGATCACGGCGACATCGCCGGGCTGGCCTCATCTCTGGGCGGCACGCTGCAGATGCTGGTCGGCGGGGTGATGGTGGTGATCGCCGGGCCGTTCTTTGATGGGACCGCCCAGCCGATGATCGCGATGATCGCGATCTGCGCCTGGGTCGCGCTGGGCCTGGCGTTGATCACCCTGCGCCGGGTGCCGTCGCCCGCCTGACCGGAAGCGCTTCGTCAGGCGAGAACCCTCAGCGCCTCCTCCAGCAGCCGGAAATCCGCGCCGGGCCGGTGCGCCCCTTCGGACAGCACCCGCTTCCAGTGCCGCGCGCCGGGTTGCCCCGCGAACAGCCCCAGCATATGCTGGGTGATCTGGGCCAGCTTGCCGCCCGAGGCCAGATGCGCCGCGATATAGGGCTCCATCGCCAGCACCACCGCGCGCGGATCGCTCACTGGGTCGGGCACGCCGAAAATCTCGCTGTCGGTCCGCATCAGGATCTCGGCGGGCTTGTGATAGGCCGCGCGCCCCACCATCACCCCGTCCATCCCGGCGGCGAGATGTGCGCGGGCTTCATCAAGCGAGCCGATACCGCCGTTCACTGACAGGTGCAGGTCGGGAAACTCCGCCTTCATCCGGTAGACCAACGGGTAGTCGAGCGGCGGCACCTCGCGGTTTTCCTTGGGGCTGAGCCCCTTGAGCCAGGCCTTGCGCGCATGGATCGCCACCCGGCGCACCCCAGCGGCACGGATCGTGTCGAGAAACGCGGGCAACACCGCCTCCGGCTCCTGATCGTCCACCCCGATCCGGCATTTCACCGTGACCTCGGTGCCGCCCGCTGCCTCGATCATCGCGCGCACGCAGTCCGCGACCAGTTCAGGCGATTTCATCAGGACCGCGCCGAAGGTGCCCGATTGCACCCGGTCCGAGGGACAGCCGACGTTGAGATTGACCTCGTCATAGCCGCGCGCCACGCAGATCCGCGTCGCCTCGGCCAGCTCCGCCGGGTCGGACCCGCCCAGTTGCACCGCCACCGGGTGCTCCTCGGGCGCGAAGTCGAGCAGATGCACGGCACCCCCCCGCACCAGCGCCGGCGCCGTGACCATCTCGGTATAGAGCAACGCCTCGCGGCTCATCAACCGGTGCAGATAGCGACAGTGCCGGTCGGTCCAATCCATCATGGGTGCCACGGAAAGCCGCGAAAAACCGCAAGTATATGATTTTGCTTCACTAATCATCTCTCACCCGTCAACTTCTCAGCTTCAAAACCACTCCATTCCGGCGGGTTATGCCTTATCTTGCCGGGTTTCGCGAGCCGTGTTGCTACGGCGTAGCAACTCACGACGCCACCCGTCCAAGCGGTCGAGAGGCCCTCCAGCGCCGTCAGAGCGTCCCGATTTCCGGGGTTCTGACCTCGGACCAACCTTCTGTCTACAATCGACCAAGGAAGTCCAACCATGACCGCAAACATCATCCAGTTCCCCGGCAAGCGAGTGGCCGCACCGCTCCCCGCTCCTCAAAATGAAAAAGTGCGTGATGACAGTGCACCGACGAAGAACCCGCCGAGGGGGGGTTCGAAGGCGCGATCAGATGGTCGCCGCATGAACAACCCCAAATCTCGCAGTGTCGAACCCAACATTCAAGAGATTCCTGGCGCGAATGGCGGATGCTCCTATCGCGCCCAGATCCGCAAGACCGTTCAGGGGGAAAGCGTCAGCTTCACCAAGACCTTCTCCAAGCTTGCCATGGCGAGGAAATGGAAGAAGCGGAAGCTTGCCGAAATCGAGCTCGATGGCGTTCAAACGGTTTCAAAAAAGGGTGATACGGTAGCCGATGCGATCACAGCTCCCGTTCCAGAACGGCCGACAGAAGGTCGATATCCGTGTCGTCGTGGCGCGAGAGGCCTGCGCTGGCGCGCATCGTCTCCAGGGTGCGGCGCAGGGTGCCGCGCTCGATCGCGTCGACGGAGACCTCGTTGGTCGGGAAGTTCTCGATGAAGCCTCGGGTCGTCCCGATCAGCAGGGAACACAGCTCATCGAGGGGCATCTGGTAATAGGTCTGCATGTCTTCCTCCAGAAGAGTCGGTCGCGGCTGAATTGCCACGCCTTCAAGCAGTCGGCCCTCGCGGGCCGACCGGTTCATGCAGCCGAGAGGTCGAAGATCTCGGGCAGGATGACATCGCACCCGGGATCCAGATCGGAGATCGCGACGAGGAGGTCGTAGAGATGATCGGCCTCGAGGCAGATCTCCTCAACACGAGGATCGAGCGGGTCGATCATAGCGAAGCGGGCGGTTTCCTCGGTCTCCGGCTCCCCGACGAGATCGAGGGAGACGAGCCGATGCAGCCAGACCAGCTCCTGCCGGAGCGACCTCGTAAGAGACCGGCTCTCGGATATTTGCGACATTAGCCGAAGGCAGCGACGGTGCGCGGCTGGACCGCCGAGCAGTGCGGCGGCGTTGAGCATCGCCGACCCATGCTTGTTGAACAAAGCGGCCGCGATAAGTGCGGAAAGATCACGGCACTGGATGACAGATTCGGCGGGGGCGTTGAACATAAGGGGCTCCTGTGGAAGTCGACGCCGTTCGTGGCAGTCAAGACCCCGAGAAATCTCCTTTCCGTATCGGGGTGATTGGCCGGCGCTTCCGTAGCAGCAGGAGGAGTTGCCGCCGGCGTGGTTGACTTCGTCGATCGCGAGGCGCCGTGTTTCCGCTGCCGCGCTCTCGTCACGAGGAGCGCGGCAAACGGAATGACGGCGTCCATCCCTTCTCTTCGCCGCTGTGTTGAAGCGGTTCCGAACGTGGAATTGTGAAATTCGCAATCTTGGTCCGGATGTTGCGGCACGGTGCGGCAGGGGATGGAAAATGTTGAGAATGGCAACATTCCACCGAATGCGGGTGAAAAGGACCCGTCTTCAATTGAACCGGAAAAATGCAGATATCACGGTGTTTTGCGGCGGTGAGCGGCGGCGAACCTACAACTGCCGGTCAGAGGCCAGCATCATCATGTCCGCATGTCGATGGCCACTCGGTAGCCTCGACCGAGGCTGTGTTCATGGCGTCTACCACCCTCGAGATTGCCGCGAGGCGCTGGTGAGCGGACAGCGTGCGCCCTTCACCCTGAACGAAATCGACCAGACGTCTCGCCCCTCCGGCTTCAGCGTCCACCCCAACGCCTGCAAGGATCTCTCGGCCGTCGCCCGCAGTTTTCGACGTGTCTGCCGCTCCGTGACATGCGGCACGACATACGCGATCTCGTGGTCTTCGCAGCCGTGATGCCGCTGAATCTCGAGGCGGACGAGAATGCCGGGAGTCCGGGCCGCGAGCCAGATGGCCACTGCGAGCGCGTCCGCTTCGAGCTGCTTCCCCGCCGCCCGGGTCCTTTCCATGGCAGCAAGCGTTTCGGGAGACCTCGGAGGGTAATCGTGCATCAGTTCATCCCTGATTTTTCATGCCTGGTTCCCGGTGACAGGGTCGCCCGGACGGAACCGGCAACGCACGCCGTCCTTTCGATGTCCCTTTCGGGTTCTCCTTCGCAGGCGACACTTTCGGGCCCCCGCTGGCCAGACCTTCCCGCGACACGCCACTACAGGCGCAAGGTCGTGGGGGCCGACCTCAGTCCGGCGATGTGTGCGCCATGCTCGCGTGCGGCTCTCATCCCCTGCGCGTGATCGTAGCTGTCCATGGTCGTGGCGGCGCTCTTGTGCCCCAGCAGTGCAGGCGCCAGGTATCCCCCGCTCTGAATCTCCTCGGAGGCTTCGGTTGCGACGTTGTCCCGGACGCGGTGGATGCCCACGCGCACGCCGAGATGCTTGCAGGTCAGATCGCCGACCAGACGGCCGAGTTGCGGCGAGGTGATGGCCGCCCCCATGTCGACCATGCTCGGAAAGAGTGCCGGCCCGTCATCGAAGAGCGGCCGGAAACTCCGCTGGTAGTCGTCGAGAGCCGACCACAGCACGGGGTTGATCAAGACCTTGTCATAGCCCGCGAACCGCTTCTTCGCCTCACGCATTTTCAGCATGCGCCCGGGCAGCACGACATGGACGTAGGGTTTCTCGAGGAGCACGACGGTCGTGCCGAAGGCGAGGTGCGAAAGGGCCCGTGCCCGCTGCGGCAGGGCTGCGGCAAAGGACAACAGCAGGCCGTTGCGGAAGTCGCGTGCGACATGCAGACCGCGAGGGCCATTCTCCCGTGCAGCGTCCATGAGATCGACGCCGAGATCGAAAATCGTCGATGCGCCGACGATCTGCGCGCCGGTCTTCGTCGGTCGGCCGGCGACCTTGGCGAGGGCATCATGCCGCGCGATGACATGCTCACATCCCGTGCTATGGAAGCTTGGATCCGCTACGACGCGGAAGCCGGAGAGGATGCGCGACAGATAGTCGGCCACGCTCCGATCCGAGACGCCGTCAGCCCTCAGGTCGGTCGCGTAGATGTGGAACGAGGTACCTGTTGGCCGCAGCTCTTGACCGAGAACGGCCGACGCGCGACACCATCGCGCCAGGGCATGCGCCACAGACTGAACATGGTTCGCGCTCCATTTCTCCGAGTTCGGTCCAGGTTCACTGATCAGTTTCGCGACGAGCTTCCCTTGCCATTCCTGCGGTAGGGACGAGATGGCGTTCCGGGCCCGCTCGTCGATAGACTTCGCCGCCACCTTCGGGGTGCAACGGCTCTGCCGCAGAATCTTTCCGATCATACCGGCGATTGGAGCGCCCCAGAGGAGAGGGGCGCCGATCTGGATGTAGGCGAGCTCGGCAGCCGCGTATTGCTCGCCGAGACGCGCGCAGAGCGCCTCCAGATAGCCGGATACCTCCGTGTGGTCGGGCGCGGGCATGGGCCAGGCCACGTGGCCGCGCCATTTCGCAAAGCCATGCACCGAGCGGAGAACGGGCGTAGGATCGACGCACGGTCGGTCCCAGCCGAAGGCCTCGCGGAATTCCTCGGGAGAGCTCGGTCCAGAGCCTGCCTCGTTATGGCGCCGAGTGCACATCAGAATGCCCTCCGTCGGGTTCCGTCAGCGGGCCGCTCCAGTGCTGCAGCCTCGAGGTATCTGCCCCATTCTTCCAGAATGGCGTCCTTGGCGACCCAGGAATAGTGTTCTTTGATGGCAGCCTGAAGATGGTTGGGCAATTGACCCGCCTTCGGGCTCTCGTTGTACTGGTGTTTCATCCTGTTTTCCTTTTCTCCTTGGTTTTTTCGGGCTGCCGGGACTTCTGGTCGGCGAGGTATTTGCTCCACCTGTCGAGTGCGAGGTCCTCGTCGATCTCGGCGTAGTGCGCGAGCGTCGTCTCGAGCCGCTTGTGACCGAGCAGACGCTGGACATCGGGCAGCCGATCCGGATCTTCCCTGAGCCATAGCCAGCCAAGGAAATGCCGGTAGAGATGCGGGTTGATCTTGACGCCCACGATCCGTTTCGTGTGCCGGACGAGACGCTCGAGCAAGCCGGCATAGGGTTGCCCTGGCTCGCCCCCTTCTCCCTGTGACGGGAAAAGGAATGGATTTTCGTCGTCTCCTGCTCGCAGAGCCTTCGGCCGGACCTTCTCGATGAACGATTTCAACCTGGCCGAAGCATGCTCATCGAGCGGTATATGCAGATCCGGATCATCGCTGTCGCGACCCTTCACCTGCACATTCGGAACAATGATGCGCGCCGTTCCACCCGCCCAGGAAATCCATGACAGACGAATACCGGTGATGTTGGCCCGCCGCGGTGCCCGCGCCAGGAGAATGTCGCTGGCGATGGCGCACATGACGTCCCGGGCCTCTTCAGGGCCGAGCAGGTCCATTCTCGTCTTGCCGCGGCATTTCCGTTTCCGTTTGTCGATGATCGAGTTGACCTCGTCGGTCAGGATGTCGCTCAGATCGATCAGCCTTTGCTGGCGGTCACCGATGATCTGCCGCAGCCGGGCCTTGTTACGACGCGAGATGCCCGTCTCGCCGATCGCATGTTCCTTGATATGCCCGGCGATGGCGTTCACGTCGTCGGCGCTTCGACCGATGTAGTCCCGCGCCAGCTTCTTCAGTGTCTTCCCGACCGACTCGGCATAGCTGCTCGGGAATTCGTCGTCGGAGTTCCCGGAACTCAGCGCATCGAGAACGTTCTCGATGACATCCGGATCCGTATAACCGCGAGACGGTGCAGATAGTATTCGTGGAGGACCTCTGTGGAGATTTCTCCAGGTGAAATTTCCCGCTTGTAGAGGAAATGGAAGAACGTCCCCGAGATCAGTTTCAGGTCATCTGGGCAATCGGACTCCGACAGCACATCGTAGATTTCGCGATAGATGCCGGTCACGTCCCGAATTCCGGACGGCCGATTTCGACCGCCATGAGAGTGAATAGCCGCCAGGATGTCGGATTTGTAGGTGCCGAAGCTGTTTTCGGTCAGGTCGAGGGTTGCAGCCGACCAGCTGGACAATTTCTCGACCGCGCGTCGGCGATCCACGATTTCGATTTCGGCCACCCAGCCCGCGGCCTTCAGAAATGCTTTGAGGCGGGAGATGAACACACGGTTGCGGCTGTCGGATTTCTCATCCCCTGTCGGGCACGACAGGTCGCTCATCAGGCGCGAATAGGTCATCTGACCCGCCGGCGTCGGCAAATGGATACCCATGACCTCGCCGAGCGCATCGAGAGTTTTCCTGTCCGACCGGATTCCGGGGATCTCGAGAATATCCTGCACAGCCCGCGGGTTCAGACCCGCCTGCAGGGCGAGCGCTCGCTTGCTGCTCCCGGACGCCCCGAGATACTCCCGGATTTGATCTTGAACCGTCATGTCTTCACTCCCGTGTCTGGCTCGGGGCTCACTCGAGATCGAGATCCGCCCTCCGCACGGGGCGGATCCGATGCTCGAAGAGCGCCAGCCAATCGGGGTGCACGAGCCAGCTCTTGCCAGGTTTCGTGGCTTCCAGATGTACGGTCCCGCGTTCGGTCGGACACCCGTACACGATCCAATCCCGGATTGTCCGAGGGTGACGACGAAGCCGCGTCGCGACTTCTTTCGTTGTCAGGTATTTCTCTACGACTTCAGGCATCACGGCCTCCTCATTGCAACAAGGAGGACCTACGCCCCGGCAGGACGGCACCAAAACGCGGACGCAGACTTTTCTGGCAGCTCGGTGAAAAACCGGTGATGAACGGCAGGAAGCAATCTGCTAATTTTGCGATTTCCGGTGAAGGTTAGCCCGATTAGCAGCAATAACCATGCGTAGGTGCGTGCGCTATCATCCCATGGCGAGCACCGTTGAATGCCTCTCAACCGAACTCGCGATGCCGCCTGCCACTTTGAATGAAATCGATGACTTCTTCGATCAATGCTTGGTCCGCTTGCTTTCCGATAGCGCATTCCCAGACAATCGCAGTTCGCCAGCCCAATTGGTGAAGCTCCTCCAGGGTACGAGAGTCACGAGCCACATTCGCGGAGAACTTCCCGCTCCAAAACTCCACATTGCTGGAAGGCATCGTGGCGTTGGGGCATCCTGCATGTCTATGCCAGTAGCATCCATGTACTTGAACTGCGACATTCCACTTGCGAAGAACTATGTCCGGAGACCCCGGCAATGATCGAACGTTCACACGATAGCGATATCCGGCGGCATGGAGCGCCTTCCTGAGAAGCATCTCGGGCTTGGTGTTCTTGCCGCGGATGCCAGACATCATCCGCGAGCGCGTCTTCTTGTCGACGATGTCTGTCATGACAGTGATATGGCTCCAGATGGTAGATTTTCGACCTGTTTCCCGACGGCAAACCTGGTAGAACACCTCGAGTCCGGAGGTGTGGTTTGGCGAAGAAATATGCAATCATCGATCTTTTTGCCGGGCCCGGAGGGCTGGGAGAAGGCTTTTCGCGTGCTGGTCAGAAAGCCGAGGCGAAAGCGCGCATCCACTTGTCGGTCGAGATGGAGCCCCATGCGGTTCAGACGTTGCGCCTTCGGTCGTTCCTTCGCAGTTTTGAGACTTTCCCTCGAGAGTATCATGATGCGCTCAATGCAGGCCGTGGTCTGCCAGACTGGACAGAGCTGTATCCGTCAAACTGGCAGCAAGCCAACGCTGAGGTGAGACAACGGGTGCTCGGCCAAGAGGGCGTTTTCGAGGAGCTTGCCGTCGAGTTGGACAGAGCGCGCGAGACCCATCACGGCGATACGATCCTGATCGGCGGCCCCCCATGCCAAGCCTATTCCCTCGCAGGGCGTTCCAGAAACAAGGGCAAGCAGGGATACGTGCCGGAGGATGACGACCGGCACTATCTCTATCGGGAATACGTGCGGATCCTGAACCGCCTCGAACCAAGCGTGTTCATCATGGAGAACGTCAAGGGAATGCTGTCGTCAAGGGTCGATGGCGGCGGCATCTTCAGTCGGGTGCTCGATGACCTCGAAGCCGCCGGCGAACATGGGTATCGCCTCTTGCCTCTTGCAACGACGCCGCCTGCCGACGGTGAAAGAGCGGATGGCCGCGATTTCCTGATCCGGGCAGAGCAACACGGCGTCCCGCAGGCTCGGCATCGCGTGATCGTGCTCGGGATCCGCAATGACATTCCGATCCCCGCAATCGATGCTCCGCTGCTCGGTGAACCACAGGCCCCCGTCACTGTTTCCGAAGCCATCGATGACCTCTGGCGCCTTCGCAGCGGCTTGAGTCGCAAAGACAGCGCGTCGGCCTGGCATGAGTCCGTGCGCGAACAAGCCGAGCGGATCGCGCGCGACAAGGCCATAGAACCCGATGTCCGCCACATCGCGCGTGATGTCGCAAAGGCAAACTCCCGGCCCGAGCTTCGGACAGCGCGCACGAGAGGTAACGGCGAATTCCTTCCGAACCACCTTCGCGACTGGCTAATGGACGACACGCTCGCCGTGACGCTTCACCACGAGACCCGGGGGCACATCCCCGCAGACTTGGGCCGATATCTGTTCTCGGCGGCGTATTCCCGCGTTCATGACCGGGCGCCGAAGCTCTCGCAGTTTCCAGAATTCCTGCAGCCCGAGCATCGAAACCGCGGCTCGGGAGACTTCGCGGACCGCTTCCGGACCCAGGTCGCGACGCGTCCATCGACGACAGTGACGAGCCATATATCCAAGGACGGGCACTATTTCATCCATCCTGACCCTGGCCAATGCCGCTCTCTCACCGTGCGAGAGGCTGCTCGGCTTCAGACCTTTCCCGACAACTACTTCTTCTGCGGTCCGCGGACCATGCAGTATCATCAGGTTGGGAACGCTGTGCCGAGGCGCAGCTCCATCGTCTCCACGCCCGCTTCGATCAGCTCATCCAGCCGGTCGTCGTCCAGCACATCGCGGATTTCGGGCGGGAGGGCGGCGCGAAGTTCGGCCATTTGCGCCTGCACCTCGTCGCGGAAGCCCGGCGTGGCGGCGTCGGCCCGCATCAGCGGGGACATGTCCTCGGCCGCCTCCGCGTCCGGTGCGCGGCCGACCGGGCGGAGCCTCACGCGGTCGACGAAGACGCCCGCCATGGCCTCCGCCGCCTCGCGCGCCTGCGCCTCCAGCATGCGCGGATCGCCCAGTTCGGCAGGGCTGCCCGCCGCCTCCAGCCGGGCCGCGATCATCACATCGCCCTCCGCCACCGCCTCGAGCGCCGCGCGCAGCCGCGCATCGCGCCCGGCCTGGTTCGCGACGCCCGCGAAGTCCACCGGCACACGGGCGAACCGCAGCAGTTCCAGCGGCACCTCACGCGCACGCACGCCGGCCAAGTCGACCTCCACCAGCGTGGCCGACCCGCCCTCCGTCTCGCGGATGCTGCGGCCCTGGGGGATGCCCGGCATGACGACGAGCTTACCCTCGGCTTCGTGCACCGCGCGCTTGTGAATGTGGCCGAGCGCCCAGTAGTCGAAGCCGTGGCCGACCAAGTCCACCAGCGCGCAGGGCGCGTAGGGGTCGTGGCCCGGCGCACCGTCGAGAGAGGTGTGCATCAGCCCGATATTCCAGCGCCCCGGTTCGGGACGCGGGTAGCGCGGCAGCAAGCTTTCGGCCATGTGCGCGGCGGTGAAGCCCATGCCGTGCACTGACGCTTCGCCGACGCGGAAAGTGGGTGAATCCGGCGTTAGCACCGTCAGCGCGTCGGAGACGGGACCGTAGCGGTCGAGGTCGAGCAGCGCGTCGTGGTTGCCCTGGATCAGCACGGCCGGAATGCTGGCGCGGGCCAAGCGCGCGAGTTCCGCGGCCAGCGCGGCCCGGCTCGCCACGTCGCCAACGCCGCTGTCGAAGGTGTCCCCAGCGAAGAGCACGGCATCCACGCCTTCGGCCACGGCCACATCGACGAGCCGCGCCAGCACCTGCCGCGACGCCGCACGCAGGCCCTCGCCCATGGCGCTGTCGCGCGCCGCCTGCGTCCTGAGTGGCGAGTCGAGATGGAGGTCCGCCACGTGTAGGAACTTCATGCCTTTATCCTTTCGTTTCGCGGCTCCGACACGCATTCGGGCACTCTCCGTGTGAATTTCAATGCCGTCTGCCCGCGGCGAGCCAACGATTCGTTGACAGGTTCATCGAAACAGAAAAGGATGTCAAAATCTGTCACCCACCCGGAACTGCCGATGTCCTACACCAAGGCCGCCGATCTGCTTCGCCTCGCCGACATGGCCACCGCACGTTTCGACGGCGTGTCCCTGCAGGAGATCACCGAGGAATTCGGATGCGACCACCGCACGGCGCAGCGCATGGCCCGCGCCTTCGAAGCTGCCTTTCCGCAGGTCGAGGTGAAGGACGACGAGGATCGCCGCCGACGCTGGCGCCTCCCTCGATCCGACCCGCGCTGGCTCCAAGCGCAAGGGCTCCGCGACAGCGAACTCGCCGCACTCGACATGGCGGCCCAGCGCGCCGAGCGCGATGGCGCGCCGGACGAGGCCAAGCACCTCTGCGCTCTTCGGGACCGGTTGCTCGCCGCAATGCCATCTTCTCTGGCTCGCCGGACCGAGGCCGACGCCGAGGCATTGCTCGAAGCGCAGGGGTTCGCTTCACGCCCGGGGCCTCGCATCGTAGCGGACGCGAGTCTGCTCGGCGTGTTGACCGAGGCGATGCGCGCGCCTTGGAGGCTCAGGGTCTCTTACCGTGGTGCACGGGACGACCGGCCGAGGGAACGGCTCATCGAGCCCCACGGACTTCTTCTGGGCACCCGCCGCTATCTCGTGGCGCGCCCCGCGGACGGTGATGGCACGATGCGCCGCTTCCGCCTCGATCGGATCGAGACTGCAGAGATCGCAGCAGAGAGCTTCCGTCGCGATCTCGACTTCGATCTCGCCGCATATGCCTCCCGCGCCTTCGGGCCCTATTACGTTGACGACGAATACGGCCCCGTTACTTGGCGTTTCTCCCCGGATGCGACAGCGACGGCTCGGCAGTTTGTCTTCCATCCCGACCAATCGATGACCGAAGAGCCAGACGGCTCTCTAATCGTTCGATTTGAGGCCTCCGGGCACTTAGAAATGGCTTGGCATCTTTACATGTGGGGTAACCGGGTAGAGGTCTTGGAACCTGCGACCTTGCGGGAAATGGTGCACCACCACCGGCGTGCGGATTTCCCAGTTTTGCCTTGACCCGACTTTCCTGCACCATGATTCAACGAACAGAAATCAAATGCCCTCGGCGCAACCAAAGACGATGCCAGCCAGTCGGCTGGTCAGCACATCTGCAGCTTGCGTGACAACGTGCTACGAAACTGCTACGAGCGCTTCAGAGCCACGGCAAACCGCCGATTTTGAATGATTTTTTCAGGGTAGGTCCGATCCATCATGGGAGCGACGGACAGGCGGGATGCCTTGCAAGCCCTGGTTTTCATATTCCTGTCCGTCATTTGGCAACCTGTCCTCAAACCCGCGTCTGGCGGTGGTTCACCGCGCATGTGGTGGCTCCAACCTCGTCTTGAAACCCCACCGGCACGGCAGCGGGCCGATGAGACCCCGGGACGGATCGCGCGCTGTCGCTAGCGCGGGTCCGGCTGCTCACTGAGCGTGTCGTCGTCCGACACGTTCAACGTCGCCCATTCCCCGTCCCCCGGCGGTGAAGGCGGAGTATCGCAGGAGCGAAGGTGGATATTCACCTTGGCAATGAAATGCGCCGATATGGGGGCCGTCAGGAAAAGAAACCCCATGATGAGAGTTTCGTGAAACGACCCCTCGGACAGCACGAACGAATGGATCATCGACGCCAGCAGCAATGCACCGATTCCCATTGTGCCCACCTTGGTCGGCGCATGCAGGCGGATCATCGGATCGTTGAACTTCAACAGGCCGATCACCCCGACCGCCACGAAGAACGACCCGATGAGCAGCAGGAACGCAATGGCATATGTTCCGATGATTTCCCCGGTCATTCGATGATGTCCCCCCGCAACAGGAACCGCGCCAACGCCACGGTGGACACGAAACCCAGCATCGCGATCAGCAGCGACACCTCGAAATAAATCTGCACGCCCTGGTAGACGCCCAGCAGGATCACCAGACCCAGCGCGTTGACCACCATCGTGTCCAGCGCCAGAATCCGGTCGCCGGGGCTGGGTCCGATCAGCAGGCGGACCATAGACAGCAACTGCCCCAGCGCCAGTGTCGCAAAGGCGATCTTCAGGGCGATATCCATCAGTTCGGTTGCGGCTGTCATCGGAAAATCTCCTTCAGGCGGCGCTCGTAGCGGTTCTTGATGCCGTCCACGATCCCGTCCGGGTCATCGGTATGCAGGACATGCACCAGCAGGCTGTGCCCCGATTCCGAGAAGTCGGACGAGACCGTGCCGGGCGTCAGGGTGATCGTGCCGGCCAGCACGGTGATGGCTTCCGGCTGTCTCAGGTCGAGCGGAACCACGACCCAGGCCGGTTTCAGTTTTGCGTTCGGCACCGTCAGGACGATCCACGCGACCTGAACGTTGGCCACCATGATGTCCCAGATCACGATGAAGCCGTAGCTGATCATCCTGGGAATATGAATGCCTTCGGGCGTATCCGGCCACCAGATCGACGTCATGCGCGGAATGACGATGCCCAGAAGAACGCCGAAGACGACCATCCCCGCGGATATCTCGTTTTGCAGCACGGTCCAGATAACCGCCAGCAGGATGGACAGATACGGATGCGGCAACAGCCATTTGAACGCACGCGCCATGTCAGTGGTCCCCCTTCGCCGGCGCGCTCAGTTTGCCGGGTGTTTCCACCACGGTCGAGATGTAGGGCTGCGGCGCGAACAACTGGTCTGCCATCGAGGTCGCGAAGCCGTGGATCTGCCCCGCGAACACGGTTTGCCCTGCCATGAGCGCGATCAACCCGCCGACCGCCACATAGGACAGGGTTGCGGGAGGTGACAGCAACACCCCGTCATCTTCCGCCTTCGTGGCATGTGCCTTCCAGAACAGGATGCTGCCGGCCCGGGCAAAGCCCACGATGGACACCAGACCGGAGCCCAGTATCACCGCCCAGATCCAGACCACGAGATCGCTGTTGAACGAGGCATCGAGCACCAGCAATTTGCCCAGGAAACCGGACAGCGGTGGCAGTCCCACCATGGCCGTCGCGCCGACGAAAAACAGCGCAGCGGTCGCGGCATTGCCGGCGGCGGGTGGTCGCGGCTTCAGGTCCAGGGATCCGCGGCCGACCAGCACCAGGTCGCAGATCAGAAACAAGGCCGCCCCCGCCAGTGTCGAATGCACGATGTAGTAAAGCGCCGCCGCGATGCCGGAGGGCGTGAACAGGGCGATCGACACCATCACGATGCCCATGGAGCCGATGATCGAATAGGCCACCAGACGGTCCAGCCGCTTGGCCGCAAGCACACCGATCATTCCGATCGCGACCGAGATCAGCGCGGCCGGAAGCAGCCAGAGGTCATACAGGCCAGCGGTCGCCTCCATGTTCGGGGGAAAGACCAGGGTATAGACGCGGATGATCGCATAGGCCCCGACCTTGGTCATGATCGCGAACAGCGCCGCCACCGGTGCGGGCGCCTCGGCATAGCTCGAGGGCAGCCAGAAATGCAGCGGCACCACCGCCGCCTTGATCGCGAAGACCAGCAGCAACAGGACGGCGGCGACCCGGATGCCCACGGTCTCCTGCGGATCGACCAGCGCCGCGCGGTTGGCCAGGTCGGCCATGTTGAGAGTGCCGGTCTCGGCATAGATCGAGCCGAGTGCGAACAGAAAAAGCGTCGACGCGATCAGGTTGAACAGCACGTACTGCGTACCGGCCTTGAGACGCGTGTTGCCGCCGGCGTGGATCATCAGGCCGTAGGACGCGATCAGCAGCACCTCGAAGAACACGAAAAGGTTGAACAGGTCGCCGGTCAGGAACGCGCCCATCAGGCCCATGAGCTGGAACTGGAACAGCGCGTGAAAATGCCGTCCGCGACTGTCCCAGCCGGACCCGATCGCAAACAGCAGCACGAACAGCGACAGCACCGAGGTCAGAAGCACCATCAGCGTGGACAACCGGTCGGCGACAAGCACGATCCCGAACGGGGCCGCCCAGTCGCCCATCCGGTAGAGGATGACGGTGCCATCGGAGGTATGCAACGCCAGCCCGAGCGCAATGGCGATGAGCGCCAGAACACCCGCAACCGACAGCACGCGCTGAATGCCGACGTGATACCGCGCGGCCAGCACGATGAAGGGCGCGCCTAGCGCGGGCAGGATCACCGGGGCGACAATCCAATGGGTCATGCCTCGTCCCCCTTCTGGTCGCTGTCGGTTTCGGCGTCGGGCAAATCGTCGACGTGATCGTCGTCAGCGCCAAGGAACGCCCCGAGAGCGATCATCACCACCACCGCCGACATCCCGAACGAGATCACGATGGCGGTCAGCACCAGCGCCTGCGGCAGCGGGTCGGTATAGGTCGATACCCCGTCGCGCAGGATGGGCGCGGCACCGATCGCCAGACGGCCGGATGTGAACAGAAACACATTCACCGCGTAGGTCAGCAGCGAGATGCCGAGGATCACCGGGAACGTCCGCAGGCGCAGCGTGAGGTAGAGCCCTCCCGCGGTCAGGATGCCGATGGCGGAGGCGACAAGCAGTTCCATGCTACACCCCCGCCCGTGCGGTGGAGGTCAGACCGTCGGCGTCGTCCTCTTCGCGTGACGGGTCGATATCCATCGGATGATCGTCGTCCACTTCGCTGGCCAGCCGCGCAAGGCGCGAGAAGCTCTCGAGCGACAGCATCACCGCTCCGACGACCGCCAGGAACACGCCCAGATCGAACAGCATCGCGGTGGCCAGTTCGAACTCCTTGAAGGGGGGAATGCGGACATAGGTGAAATCCGAGGTCAGGAACGGCTTGCCGACGAACCACGACCCGATCCCCGTCAGCCCCGCGGTCAGAACCCCGGCCCCGATCACCCCGTGGTAGGGATAGCGCAACCGCGCCGAGGTCCAGCCGAAGCCGCTGGCCATGTATTGCATCACCACCGCGATCGACACGATCAGACCGGCGATGAACCCGCCGCCCGGATCGTTGTGGCCGCGCAGGAAGATGTAAAAGCCCACCATCAGGACGATCGGCAGAAGAACCCGCGTCAGCACCACCATCATCATCGGATGGGTGTCGCCCGCGCGCGGCTGGTCGGGCTTGCGGTTCAGCAGCCGTGCGCGCACCGGCCCGCGCAGGAGCGTCTCGGTCAACGCATAGATCAGCAGCGCGGCGATGCCGAGCACGATGATCTCGCCATAGGTATCAAAGCCACGGAAATCGACCAGGATCACGTTGACCACATTGGTCCCGCCGCCGCCCTTGTAGGAATTGGCGAGGTGGAACTCGGAAATCGGCGTGCTGACCGCGTCGCGCAGCATGAAGTGATAGGACAGGCCAAAGGTCGCGACACCGCCCGCCACCGCAATGCCCGCGTCGCGCACCCGGCGCAGCACCGAGCTTTCCACCGGGGTCCGGTTCGGCAGGAAATTCAACGCCAGCAGCATCAGGATGATGGTGACCACTTCGACGGTGAACTGGGTCATCGCAAGGTCCGGCGCGCTGAAGAACACAAACCCGATCGACACCATCAACCCGACGATCCCGATCAGGATCAGCGACAACAGGCGGTTGCGGTGCAACAGGACCATCCCGGCGGTCGCGCCGAGCAGCATCAGCCAACCGGCGATGGGCACCGCGCCCGCGGGCTGCATCGTGCGCGTGGGCGCATCGAGCGTACCGGTGATCCAGGCATGGTAGCCGGCCGCAAAGATCGTGACCGCGCCGATCGCCGCATAGCGCGTGAAGGCGCCGTTGTGCAGCGGCAGGATGATCGCCCGCGCCAGCCCTTCCGCCGCCGCGACGATGGCATCGTAGATCGCCTTGGCTTCGGGGCGCGGGGTGCTGTCCCACAGGCGCAGGGCCGGCTTGAAGACGGACAGCAGGATCAGGCCGCCGAAGACCGCGATCAACGACAAAAACAGCGCGGGCACCAGCCCGTGCCAGATCTTGATATGCGCCTCCGGCACCACGCCGGCGGCACCCAGCAGCGAGGCCGTGACCAGCTTCACGAACGGCTCGACCACGAAGGGCGCGACACCGATCAGAACCACCAGCGCCACGAGGATGGCCGGCGGCAACCACAGACCGGCGCCCGGGTCATGCGGCGTGGCCGGATAGTCATCGCGCTTCGGGCCAAGGAACACGTGCCCGATCAGGCGAAAGCTGTAGGCGGCCGAGAAAAGCGATCCGAAGGTCGCCAGCGCAGGCACCAGCCAGGGTGTGCCGAACAGCACCGTGCGGCCCGACTCCTCCAGCATCATTTCCTTGGACAAAAAGCCGTTGAGCAGCGGAATACCGGCCATCGACAGCGCCGCCAGCGTGGCAATCAGGAATGTCACCGGCATCAGCCTGGAAAGCCCGCCGAGCCGCCGGATATCGCGGGTATGCGCCGCGTGGTCGACGATGCCCGCCGACATGAACAGCGCCGCCTTGAAGGTCGCGTGGTTCAGGATGTGAAACACCGCCGCCATCGCGCCAAAGGCCGTGCCGGTGCCCAGCAGCATGGTGATCAGGCCCAGGTGGCTGACGGTCGAGAACGCGAGCAGCGCCTTGAGGTCATGCTTGAACAGCGCGATCACCGCCCCCAGAACCATCGTGGTCAACCCGGCGCTGGTGACGATCACGAACCACTCCGGCGTGCCCGACAGCACCGGCCACATGCGCGCCATCAGGAAGATGCCCGCTTTCACCATCGTAGCTGAGTGCAGATAGGCGGACACCGGCGTCGGCGCAGCCATTGCGTGCGGCAGCCAGAAGTGAAACGGGAACTGCGCGGATTTGGTGAAACATCCCAACAGGATCAGGACCAGCGCGGGCACATAGAGGGGGTCGGCCTGGATCAGGTCGCGGTGCTGCAGGATCTCGCTGAGATCGTAGCTGCCCACGATCTGGCCGAGGATCAGCATGCCCGCGATCATCGCAAGCCCGCCCATCGCCGTCACCGCCAGCGCCATCCGTGCGCCCTGCCGCCCTTCGGGCAGGTGCTTCCAATAGCCGATCAGCAGGAATGACGATAGCGACGTGAGCTCCCAGAAGATGATCAATAACAGTATGTTGTCGCTCAGAACGATGCCCACCATCGCGCCCTGGAACAGCAGCAGGTAGGTGAAGAACTGGCCCATGTTGTCGTCGCGGCCAAGGTAGTGACGCGCATAGGCGATGATCAAAAGACCGATGCCGAGGATCAGCAGCGCAAAGAAAAATCCCAGCCCGTCCAGCATCAACGTGAAGTTGAGCCCCATGAGCGGCATCCAGTCCACCCGCGCCATCACCACCTCGCCCTCGAGGATCGTCGGCAAGTTGGTCAACAGCCCCACGAAGGCCGTCAGCGACACCGTGAAGGTCACCCCCGCCGTCGCCGAGCGGCCGGCAGAGTTCATCAGACCCGGGAGCAACGCGCCCAGAAAAGGCAGTGCAACAAGAATGAAGAGGGACACTTGGACTCCCGGTCAGAGGATTCTTGGGTTCGAACCAATTTGTGCAGCTGTCTCGGAACCTCAAGCACGAACGGCCGATTTTTTGTCAGAAAAGTCGCATTTTCTTCGGTTCGTATCAGCAAACCCGCCGCTCGCCGGGAATGCAACCATCTTCCGGCCCATCGGCCACGATCCCGGCCCCGCCGGACAAGAAAACGGGGGCGCAAGGCCCCCAGTTTCACGGATCGGGGCGTTTCGTTACCGCCCGTTGGTTTTTCGCCTGTATCCCGATCCGCGCCGGGGGCGAACGCATCCGCCCCTGAAACATTGTGTCGGCCCCTTGTCAGACACCGGGGCCGGAGCGGGCGGGGCTTATTACCGCCCCGCCACGTGCCGTCACGAACAGCCCGAGGTCGAACCGCAGGTGTTGCATTTCATGCAGGTGCCGTTGCGCACCAGCGTGTAGTTGCCGCAATCGCCGCAGGGATCGCCCTCGTAGCCCTGCATGCGCGCCTTGGTGCGGGCGTCCATCATGGTGACGCTGCCCGCGCTGATGGCGGTTTCCGACACCCTTGCCTCCAGCGTGGTCGACATCGCGGCGGCGGGAACCAGTGTTTGCAACGCCTCGGAGGGGTCGGCGCCGTTATGGAAGGCCGCCGCGCCGTTAGCGCCGCCCTGCAGCACCACCAGCTCTTGCGGCAGACGCTTGCGCAGGTAGCCGGTCGAGCTGATCTGCTTGAGCACCTCGATCGACCGGTTGGCGGCCGTATCCGACAGTTCCTGCACGTTTTCAACGCCTTCCTCGACGCCCTTGCCAAGGCTGTCAAAGCTCGCACCCTCGGGTTTGACATGCGCGAGGTCGGTGCGGTCGAGGTAGCTGACCGCCAGTTCGCGGAAGATGTAGTCGAGGATCGAGGTCGCGTTCTTGATCGCCGCGTTGCCCTGAACCATGCCCGCCGGCTCGAACTTGGTGAAGGTGAAGGCGTCGACGAACTCTTCCAGCGGCACGCCGTATTGCAGACCGACCGACACCGCGATGGCGAAGTTGTTCATCATCGCACGGAAGCCCGCGCCTTCCTTGTGCATGTCGATGAAGATCTCGCCCAACTGCCCGTCGGCATATTCGCCGGTGCGCAGATAGACCTTGTGGCCGCCGATGATCGCCTTCTGGGTATAGCCCTTGCGCCGTTCCGGCATCTTCTCGCGGTGCGAGCGGACGATTTCCTTGACGTAGACCTTCTCGATCACCTTCTCGGCCAGCACCGCCGCCTTCTCGTAGGTCGAGCCGTTGGTCAGGATCTCCTCGGCCTCCTCGTCGTCCTCGACCAGCGCGGACGCCAGCGGCTGGCTCAGCTTGGAGCCGTCGCGGTAGAGCGCGTTGGCCTTGGTGCCCAGCGACCACGACAGTTCATAGGCGCGCTGGCAATCCTCGATGGTGGCCGAGTTGGGCATGTTGATGGTCTTGGAAATCGCGCCGGAGATGAAGCTTTGCGCCGCCGCCATCATCTGAATATGGCTCTCGGTCGACAGCACCCGCTTGCCGGACTTGCCGCAGGGGTTGGCGCAGTCGAACACCGACTGGTGCTCGGGCTTGAGATACGGCGCACCTTCAAGCGTCATCGCGCCGATCGCGTGCAGGTTCGCCGCCTCGATATCGGCCTTGGAAAAGCCCAGGTGCCGCAGCAGGTCGAAGCCGGGGTCGGTCAGCTTGTCATCCGGGATGCCCAGCGTATCGGTGCAGAATTCCGCCCCCAGCGACCACTGGTTGAACACGAAGCGGATGTCGAACGCCGAGGCCAGCGCGGCTTCGACCTTGTCGATCTCGGCCTGGCCAAAGCCCTTGCCGATCAGCGTGGTGTGGTTGATCCCCGGCGCGTTGCCCAGGGTGCCGTGACCGACCGCGTAGGCAATCATTTCCTCGATCTGCGCCGAGCCATAGCCCAGCATGTCGAGCGCGGCGGGCACCGAGCGGTTGATGATCTTGAAATAACCGCCGCCTGCCAGCTTCTTGAACTTGACCAGCGCGAAATCGGGTTCGATCCCGGTGGTGTCGCAATCCATCACCAGCCCGATGGTGCCGGTCGGCGCGATCACCGAAACCTGCGCGTTGCGATAGCCGTATTCCTCGCCGAGGCTCAGCGCCTCGTCCCAGGCCGCCATCGCCAGGTCGACCAGGCGGTTGTCGGGGCAATTCGCGTGATCGAGCGCCACCGGCTTGACCGCAAGGCCGTCATAGCCCTCGGTGGCGCCATAGGCCGCGGTGCGGTGGTTGCGGATCACCCGCAGCATGTGGTCCGCGTTGCGCTTGTAGCCCGCGAAGGCGCCCAGCTCGCCCGCCATCTCGGCCGAGGTGGCATAGGACGTGCCCGTCATGATCGCGGTCAACGCGCCGATCAGCGCCCGGCCCTCTTTCGAGTCGTAGCCCAGCCCCATCTGCATCAGAAGCCCGCCGACGTTGGCATAGCCCAGCCCCAGCGTGCGGAAGTCGAAACTGCGCCGCGCGATCTCCTGCGACGGGAACTGCGCCATCATCACCGAGATTTCCAGCGTCAGCGTCCAGATCCGCGTTGCGTGCATGTAGCTTTCCGCGTCGAACCGGCCATCCTTGAGGAAGGTCAGCAGGTTCATCGACGCCAGGTTGCAGGCGGTATCGTCCAGGAACATGTATTCCGAGCACGGGTTCGAACCGCGGATCGCGCCATCTTCCGGGCAGGTGTGCCAGGCGTTGATGGTGTCGTGAAACTGGATGCCCGGATCGGCACAGGACCAGGCGGCATGGCCGATCTGTTCCCACAGGTCACGCGCCTTGACGGTCTTGGCGACGCTGCCATCGGTGCGGCGGATCAGCTCCCAGTCGGCATCGTCGTGCACCGCCTGAAGGAAGGCATCGGTCACGCGCACGGTGTTGTTGGAGTTCTGGCCCGAAACCGACGCATAGGCCTCGGAATCCCAATCGGTGTCATAGGTGGGAAACTCGATCGCGCCGTAGCCCTGCTTTGCGTAATCCAGCACGCGCTTGACGTAAGTTTCCGGGATCGCGCATTTTTTCGCGTCGCGGATCGCGGATTTCAGGGTCGGGTTGACCGCCGGATCATAGGCGTCCGCCTCGGCCCCGTCCCAGGCGCGGATCGCCGCGAAGATCTCGTTGAGCTGGCGCTCGTGCATCTTCGAGCCGGCCACGAGCGAGGCGACCTTCTGCTCTTCCTTGACCTTCCAGTTGATGAATTCCTCGATGTCCGGGTGGTCGGCATCGACGATCACCATCTTGGCCGCGCGCCGCGTGGTGCCGCCCGACTTGATCGCGCCCGCCGCCCGGTCGCCGATCTTGAGAAAGCCCATCAGCCCCGACGACTTGCCGCCGCCCGACAGCCGCTCGCCCTCGGCGCGCAGCGACGAGAAGTTGGTGCCGGTGCCGGAGCCATACTTGAACAGCCGCGCCTCGCGCACCCACAGATCCATGATGCCGCCGTCGCCGACCAGGTCGTCGCCGACCGACTGGATAAAGCAGGCATGCGGCTGCGGATGCTCATAGGCCGAGGTCGAGCGGGTCAGCTCGCCCGACTGGTAGTCGACATAGTAATGCCCCTGCCCCGGACCGTCGATGCCGTAGGCCCAGTGCAGCCCGGTGTTGAACCATTGCGGCGAGTTCGGCGCGCCCATCTGGGCGGCCAGCATGAAGCGCATTTCGTCGAAATAGGCGCGCGCGTCGGCCTCGGTGGTGAAATAGCCGCCCTTCCAGCCCCAATAGGTCCAGGCCCCGGCCAGACGGTCGAACACCTGCTTGGCCGAGGTCTCGCCGCCGGTGCGGTCGCCTTCCGGCATCTTGGCCAGCGCGGCCTCGTCGGGCACATGGCGCCACAGGAATTCCGGCACGTCCTTTTCCTTGACGGGCTTCAATGCCGCCGGAACACCGGCCTTGCGGAAGTACTTCTGCGCGATCACGTCCGAGGCGACCTGGCTCCAGCCCTCGGGCACCTCGACATTGTCGAGCTTGAACACAACCGTTCCGTCCGGGTTGCGAATCTCTGACGAGGTGGTGGTGAAGTCCAGCCCTGCGTATGCGTCCGCGTCTGCCTCGGTGAATTTCCTGTCGATTTTCATGTGCCCCGTCGTTCCTCTGTCCTGTGCCTCGGCCCCGTCTTGACAGCGGGTTCCGGGCTTGTGCCGTCAAAGTGTCCTGCAAGCCGACCCGGGCCACGAACCGCAACAGACCACCCGACGCTGGCCAGCAATTGACCAACGCATGACCCTGTCCCTTGGTGGGAGAAAGGTGAGGTGTGTGTGTCGTTTTGTTCCCTACCCGCCGACACTACTACATCTGGTAGCGCGCCGACTTGCTCGCACAAAGTGACGTGTCCACCCGCCTCGGTCAACGACATTGTTGGCGATTCTTCGGGCTCTTTCGGGTTGACGCGGCGGGCTTTCGCAGGGCCGCTCCAGCACACGGAAACGGCGAGTCGGAAAACGCCACGGTATTTCAGGCGTTTCCCCGCAATGGCTCGCCCGTCGCATGATCCGGCGCGCGATCCGGCGGGCGCGAAACCGTTCCCGTGGCCTGCGGCAGCAATGCAACAGGCAAGGATTCGTGGCCGTGTCGATGTTCGATTTCTGCAAGAAACTCGCAGATCACCCACCATATCTAGGGGTGGCAGCGCGTCATCGTCTGTATCTGGTGTCAGTGTGGTCGGGGCGGCGAGATTCGAACTCACGACCTACGGCACCCAAAGCCGCCGCGCTACCAGACTGCGCCACGCCCCGATCCGCGCATTCAATACAAAGCGCGCGACCGAATGGAAAGCCCGAACAGGCCCCCGCCTTTACGGCGTGCAGGGCCAGGCGGCATGGGTGGGGTCGAAAGCGGGGTGGCGCACCTCGGCCCCCGGGGCGATGCCGATCGAGGCCGCGACGCCGCCGCGGACCTCGAGCACCGCAAGCACGCCGTCGCCGCCGGAGATCGGCGTCAGATCGCCGGGCACCGCCATCGGGTGCACATGCCGGACCACGCCCTCGGCATCGATGAATACCATGTCGAGCGGGATCAGCGTGTTCTTCATCCAGAACGACGGTTGGCCGGGCTGTTCATAGACGAACAGCATGCCCTGCGACGCCGGCAGCGAGGCCCGGTTCATCAACCCCTCGGCGCGTTCGGCGAAATCGTCAGCAATCTCGACCGTGAAACGCGCGGCGCCGAAATCGCCACGAATGTCGAGCCGGTTGTCAGCGCAGGTTTCGGCCGATACCGCCCCGGACAGGGCCAGCACGGCGATGGCGGCCAGCGCGCCCCTCACGCCTCGTCATCGCGGTCGAGCGCCGCGTCCCAGGCGGTGACCAGCACCGCCATGCGCCCGCGCGTGCCGTCGATGGCGCGCACGCCGATGGCCTCGCCCGGCTGAAGATCCGAGAACCCGGACCGGCGCAGGACTTCAACGTGGATGAAAATGTCCTCGGCCTTGCCGAACGCGTTGGCGAAGCCGAACCCCTTGCCCTTGTCAAACCACTTGACCCGGGCCGGTTCCAGCGGGTCGGCCTCATCGAGGTCGACCGCATCCTCGGCCAGCACCTCGCCGCCGGCATCGCCGCTGGGCGGCTCGATCGACAGAACCTCGACCGCCTGCATCCCGCGCTGGGTCGATTGGGTGACGATCTCGATCAGCGACCCATCGGCCACCGAGCTTTGCCCGAAATTGCGTAACACGTTGGCATGAAGAAGAATATCCGGCCCGCCCTGTTCAACCACGACAAAGCCGAACCCCTTGGCAGGGTCGAACCATTTGACATGGCCACGCAGGACTTCCCGCTCCTGCGGTTCTTGTTCTTCGTTCATCCGGTCACCCGCAAAGTCTCATCCCCGCCATCTTTTTCCGCCAGAAATCGAAAATGTGCAAGCAATGGCTGACCTGTTCTTTTGGTCAGGTCACGCGACGCTTTGCGCCATGCGGGCGGATCATGGGCTCAGCCGCGCGACGCTCCAGTCGGCCTCGACACCCGCCCGCGACCAGCGGAAACGGTCGTGCAAACGAAACGCCCCATCGGCCCAGAACTCGATCTCCAGCGGCGCGATCCGGTAGCCGCCCCAGAACGGCGGTCGCGTCGGGGCGTGGCCGTGTTCGGCCGTCATCTTGGCCACCTCGGCCATCAGCGCGCCGCGCGACGTGAGCGGCAGGCTCTGGTGCGAGGCCCAGGCGCCCAGCCGGCTTTTCAGCGAACGCGAGGCGAAATAGGCATCCGCCTGCGGCCCGTCCTCGCGGCTGACCAGCCCCCGCACCCGGATCTGCCGGCGCAGGCTTTTCCAGTGCAGAACCAGCGCGGCCTTGCCCGTCGCGTCAATCTCGGCCGCCTTGACCGAGCCGTAGTTGGTGTAGAACACGAAGGCCGCCGCCTCGATCTCTTTCAACAGCACCATGCGCACATTGGGCAGACCGCTTGTGTCCACCGTGGCCAGCGCCATTGCATTGGGGTCATTGGGTTCCGAGATTTCCGCCTCGGTCAACCAGCCCCGTGCAATCGCGAACGGGTCGTCGCCCGCGAAAATCCCGCTTCTGTCGCTCATCTGCCTCTCCTCGCGCCGGCTCCGCCGATCTGGCAGGCTTGAAGCGCTGTGTCCGATAGCCTAAACCGACTTAACCGATGCAGAGGGGACGGGGAACAGCGAATGTCCAACGGTTTGATGACCGGCAAGCGTGGCCTGATCATGGGCCTTGCAAACGACAAATCCATCGCCTGGGGCATCGCGCGGGCCTGCGCCGACGCGGGCGCGGAACTGGCGTTCTCCTACCAGGGGGACGCGGTGAGAAAGCGGGTGATACCGCTGGCCGAACAGCTTGGGTCCAGGATCGTTCTGCCCTGCGACGTGGCCGACGACGCGTCGGTCGACGCGTTGTTCGCGGCGCTTGAAAAAGACTGGGGCAAACTCGATTTCATCGTCCATGCCATCGGCTTTTCCGACAAATCGGAACTGCGCGGGCGTTATGCCGACACCAGCCGCGACAATTTCCGGCTGACCATGGATATCTCGGTCTATTCCTTCACCGCCGTGGCGCGGCGCGCGGCGGCGATGATGCCCGATGGCGGCTCGATCCTGACGCTGACCTATTATGGCGCCGAACAGGTGATGCCGCATTACAACGTGATGGGCGTGGCCAAGGCCGCACTGGAGGCCAGCGTGCGTTACCTGGCCGAGGATTTCGGGCGCGAGGGCATCCGTGTCAACGCGATCTCGGCCGGGCCGATCAAGACGCTTGCCGCCTCGGGCATCGGCGATTTTCGCTATATCCTGCGCTGGAACGAGCTGAATTCGCCGCTCAGGCGCAACGTGACCATCGACGACGTGGGCAAATCGGCGCTTTATCTGTTGTCCGACCTCGGATCCGGCGTGACCGGCGAGACGCATCACGTCGACGCCGGGTATCACGTGGTGGGCATGAAGGCGGTGGACGCGCCCGACATCGACCTTCTGACCGGGAGGAAAGAGGGATGAGCGACCAGCTTCCGCACGAAAAGGGCTTTCACATCTCCTGGGACCAGATCCACCGCGATTCGCGCGCGCTCGCCTGGCGTCTGGACGGACACGGCCCGCTCGAGGGTGGGGCGTGGAAGGCCGTGGTTGCGATCACCCGCGGCGGTATGGCCCCGGCGATGATCGTCAGCCGCGAACTGGATATCCGCCACGTCGATACGATCAGCGTGAAAAGCTACAACCACCAGGAGCAATCCGAACCGGTGGTGATCAAGTCCCCCGACATGGCATTGGTCGGCGATGGCGAGGGCGTCTTGATCGTCGACGACCTGGTCGACACAGGCAAGACGCTCGAGGTTGTCCGCGCGCTGATGCCCAAGGCGCATTTCGCGACCGTCTATGCCAAGCCCAAGGGCAAACCGATGGTGGACACCTATATCACCGAGGTCAGCCAGGACACCTGGATCTTCTTCCCCTGGGACATGGCGCTGCAATATGTCGAGCCGTATCGCGGCACCGACTGACCCGGTTCGGCCCTTGATCCAGTTTTCCTTCTGAAACAGCCGCTTAGGTCACCGGCTTCAGGCCCGCCCTGAAGCGGCGGGCGTTGTTGCGGTAGGTTTCGGCGCTGGCCAGAAGCGCGGCCCGGGCGGCGGCGTCAAGCTGGCGCACCACCTTGCCCGGCGCGCCCATCACCAGCGCGCCGTCGGGGATCACCTTGCCTTCCGTCACCAGGGCGCCGGCCCCGATCAGGCAGCCCTTGCCGATCTTGGCGCCGTTCAGCACCGTCGCCCCCATGCCGATCAGACTGCCGTCGCCGATGGTGCAGCCATGCAGCATCGCCTTGTGCCCGACGGTGACATTCTCGCCGATGGTCAGGGGGAAGCCCATGTCGGTATGGCAGACGACGTTTTCCTGCAGGTTCGTGCCCGCACCGACCACCACCGGTTCGTTGTCGCCGCGCAGCGTCGCGCCGAACCAGACCGACGCCCCGGCCCCCAGCACCACCCGACCGATCAGATTGGCATCCGGCGCCACCCAGCAATCGACATCGAGCTCCGGGGCGACCCCGTCCAGCGCGTAGATCATGCCTCGCCCTCCTCGAATTCGGCCTGAAGCCTGCGGATGAATGGGAAAAGGTCGGGCTGCTGTGCCTGGCGCAACCGCTCGGCGCTGACGATTGTGGTCAGCTTGTCGAAGGTCGCGTCGAGGTCGTCATTCACCAGCACGTAGTCGTAGCCGTGCCAATGGCTGATCTCGTCCCAGCTTTTCTGCATCCGCTTGGCGATGGTCGCGGCGTCGTCCTTGCCCCGGCTGACCAGCCTGCGGCGCAACTCGGCGATCGAGGGCGGCAGCACGAAGATCGACAGCACGTGGTCACGCAACGCCGAATGCTTGATCTGCTCGGCCCCCTGCCAGTCGATATCGAACAGCACATCGCGCCCGGCCTCGATCGCCTCGCGCACCGGAGCCTCGGGGGAACCGTAGAAATTGCCGAACACATGCGCATGCTCCAGCATCGCACCTTGGTTCACCAACGCGCGAAACTCGGTGTCCGAGATGAAATGGTAATCCTTGCCGTCCACTTCGCCTTCACGCGGGGGCCGGGTGGTGGCCGAGACCGAGAACGACAGCGTCTTGTCCCAGTCCATCAGCCGATGCGCCAGGGTCGACTTGCCCGCGCCCGAGGGCGAGGACAGGATGATCAGGAGTCCGCGGCGGTTCATGCTGCCCTCATTCGATGTTCTGCACCTGCTCGCGCATCTGGTCGATCAGGGCCTTGAGGTCCAGTCCTATCCGCGTCAGTTCCGCATATTGCGCCTTGGAGCACAGGGTGTTGGCCTCGCGGTTGAATTCCTGCATCAGGAAATCGAGCTTGCGGCCCCGCGGCTGATCGCCCGCCAGGAGCGCGCGGGCCTGGGCGACATGCGAGGTCAGGCGGTCAAGCTCTTCGCGCACGTCCGATTTCACCGCGATCATGGCCAGTTCCTGCGCCACCCGGTCGGGGTCGGCACCGTCGGTGTTGTCCATCACCCGCGCCAGCGCCGCGCGCAGGGTCTCGGCCTGCACCTCGCGCCGCTCCTCGACAGCGACCAGCGCGGCGGCGACCAGTTCTTCGGTGTCGTCAAGCTGGCGCGCGACCAGCTTGGCCAGTGCGGCGCCCTCGTGCCGGCGCATCTTGTCGAAGGCGTCCAGCAGCGGCGGCAGGTCGCGGCCCAAAGCTGCGACCAGCGGGGCCGGGTCGGTCTCTTCGCCGCCGCTGTCCATCACGCCGCGCATCGCGGCGATCTCGGCCGGGCCGGGCCGGTTCAGCATCAGACCGCGCGCCTCGGCGGCGTGGGTGATCTCGGACAGGATCGCCAGCGTGCGCTCCAGCGCCTCGGGGTTCAGCCGCGCCGCGCCGGCGTCGTCCTCGCGGCTCAGCCGCAGCGTGATCGACACCGACCCTCGCGCCACCCGGGCCGCGACCGCCTTGCGCACCAGCGGCTCCAGCCCGTCGATCCAGTCCGGCAGGCGCAGCCGGATATCCAGCCCGCGCGCATTGACCGAGCGCATGTCCCAGGTCCAGCTCCAGGCCCCGTGATGGCCCTTGAGCGAGGCGAAACCTGTCATCGAAAGGGTCATCGGGATTAACCACTTGTTAAGATTGTGACCCACCGGCGGGCGTGCCGTGGTAGATTAACACATCGGTAAGGATGCCGGTCTTTTCGTTAGCAGACGGGGCAATGCTGGGCAATGGGGACACCGGCGCAACACTCGGGGGGGTGTGCGATGAACATGGAGTATTTCAAGGGCGGCAAAATCGTGTCGATCCGAAAAGCCGGCGGCGGGGCCGCATACGGCGCGATCGGGCCGGTCGAGGCCTATTGGGAGGGCTTGCGCGATGGCCGGCTGATGCCTGCGCGCGCCGAGGTCGATCCGCGCGGCATCGCGGATGCGCTGGAACAGGCCTTCATCCTTGAAAAGATCGCGCCGGGCCTGGCGCGGGTGCGTCTTGCGGGAGCTCATCTCAACGATCTGATGGCGATGGAGGTGCGCGGCATGCCGGTCAGTGCCCTGTTCGAACCCGGGGCGCGCCGCGAGGTCCAGCGCATCCTGCACGAGGTGATGGACACCCCCGCGGTGGTGCGCCTGTCACTGGCCTCGCAACGCGGATTTGGTCGCGCGCCCCTGATGGCGCGGATGATCCTGATGCCGCTGCGCGACGGCCACGACGCGCCGACGCGCATTTTCGGCGCCCTACAGGCGTCGGGCCGGATCGGGCGCGGCCCGAACCGGTTCACCATCCGCGATGTCGAAACCCGCCCGATCAAGGCCGCGCGCGCCTATCGTCCGGTTCGCCACTTTGCCTCGCCGTTTCCAGCCACCACGCCCATTCCTTCCGCCAAAGCCCCGCCTTTGCGCCTCGTGCATGACGCCGACCGGGTCTGAGCCCGAAAAAAAGCCCGGGCCTTGGCCCGGGCTTTGCTGTCCGAGATTTGGTCGAGGTCAGGCCGAAGCAGCCTGAGAAACCGACGCCGCCCCGCTTGCCAGTTCCTCGGCCACCAGGAACGCCAGCTCCAGCGATTGCGAGGCATTGAGCCGCGGGTCGCAGGCCGTGTGGTAGCGGTCGGACAGGTTCTCGTCGCTGACCGCCTGCACGCCGCCAGTGCACTCGGTCACGTCCGCGCCGGTCATCTCGAAATGCACCCCGCCCGGCACCGTGCCCTCGGCGCGGTGGATGGCGAAGAACTCCTGCACCTCGGTCAGCACCTGGTTGAACGGCCGGGTCTTGTAGCCGGTCGCCGACTTGATGGTGTTGCCGTGCATCGGATCGCAGCACCAGACCACGTTGGCGCCCTCTTCGCGCACCGCCTTGATCAGCCTGGGCAGATGCTCCTCGACCTTGCCCGCGCCGAACCGGTTGATCAGCGTCAGCCGCCCCGGCTCGTTCTCGGGGTTGAGCGTGGCCATCAGCCGCTTGAGGTCGTCCGCCGTGGTCGTCGGCCCGGTCTTCAGCCCGATCGGGTTGATCACGCCGCGCGCGTATTCCACATGCGCCCCGTCCGGCTGGCGGGTGCGGTCGCCGATCCACAGCATGTGGCCCGACCCGGCCACCACCTGCCCGGTGGTCGAATCGATCCGCGTCAGCGCCTCTTCGTATTCCAGCAGCAGGCTTTCGTGGCTGGTGTAGAAATCCACCGTCTGCAGCGTGTGCGCGGTATTGCCGTCGATCCCGGCGGCACGCATGAACGACAGCGTGTCGGAAATGCGCTCGGCCATCTCGCGGTAGCGCTCGGCCTCGTCCTGTTCGGTGAAGCCCAGAGTCCAGGAATGCACCTTGTGCACATCGGCATAGCCGCCGGTCGAAAACGCCCGCAGCAGGTTCAGCGAAGCCGCCGCCTGGGTATAGGCCTGCAGCATCTTCCTGGGATCAGGAATGCGCGCCTCGGGGGTGAAGGCAAGTTCGTTGATGATGTCGCCGCGGTAGCTGGGCAGTTCGACGCCGCCGATCGTCTCGGTCGGGGCCGACCGCGGCTTGGCGAACTGGCCGGCCATGCGCCCGACCTTCACTACCGGCACCTTGGCGCCATAGGTCAGCACCATCGCCATTTGCAGCATCACCTTGAAGGTGTCGCGGATCGCGTCGGCGGAAAACTCGGCAAAACTCTCGGCGCAGTCACCGCCCTGCAGCAGGAATGCCTCGCCACGCGACGCCGCCGCCAGTTCACGCTTGAGCCGGCGGGCTTCGCCGGCGAAGACCAGCGGCGGATACTTGGCAAGCTGGGTCTCGACCTCGCCCAGCGCCGCCGGGTCGGTATAGTCCGGCATCTGCACCCTGGGTTTGTTCCGCCAGGAAGATTTGCTCCACTCACTCATCGCTGTCTCCGATCGGTCTTCGCACCTGTCGCGCCGGCCCCCGTCGCGGGGCGGTCTCGTTTGAACGAAGGACGTATAGGCCGCTCACGCCGCAAGTGCAAAACAAAGTTCCGCGCGCCCCATGTCTTGCGTGCCTACGCCAAAGCTGCTGTTGTCACCGCGACACCCGAGAGCGTGCGGAGAACGGCATGACATCCAGCCCGGCGGCAAAGACGCGGACAACCGGCACGCAACGCCGGTTCGTTTTCGTGCTGCTCGAGGATTTCACGCTGTTGAGCTTTGCGGGGGCGGTCGACGCGCTCAGGCTGGCCAACCGGCAGTTGGGGCACGACGCCTATCGCTGGGCCACGGCAAGCGAGGATGGCGGCCCGGTGACGGCTTCGGCGGGCATCGAGTTTCACCCCGACATGGATCTGGGCGAGTTGCATCACGACGACATCGTGCTGGTCTGCGGCGGCATCGACGTGCAGGAACACGCGCCGAAAAAGCTGATCTCGTGGCTGCGGCGTGAAAGCCGGCGCGGTGTTGCGATGGGTGCGCTGTGCACCGGCGCCTATGTGCTGGCCGAGGCCGGGCTGCTCGACGGGCGGCGCGCGACGATCCACTGGGAAAACCACGACGGTTTCGCCGAAGCCTTCGAGGATGTCGACCTGACGCGGTCGGTCTACGTGATCGACGGCAACCGGATGACCACCGCCGGCGGCACCTCGTCGATCGACCTGATGCTGGCGCTGATCGCGCAGGACCACGGGCCGGAAGTTGCCAACGCGGTGGCCGACCAGCAGATCTACACGACCATCCGCACCGACCGCGACAGCCAGCGCCTGTCGGTGCCGACCCGAATCGGTGTGCGCCATCCGAAACTGGCGGCAGTGATCCAGGCAATGGAAAAGAACATCGAGGAACCCGTCAGCCCGGCCCGGCTGGCCGCCGATGTCGGCCTGTCGACGCGACAGCTTGAACGCCTGTTCCGCCGCTATCTCAACCGGTCGCCCAAGCGTTACTATATGGAACTGCGCCTGCAAAAGGCGCGCAACCTCCTGATGCAGACCGACATGAGCGTGATCAACGTGGCGCTGGCCTGCGGTTTCACCTCGCCGTCGCATTTCTCGAAGTGCTACCGCGCGCATTACGAAACCACCCCCTACCGCGAACGCGGCAGCCAGACCGGCGCCCGGCCAGAGACCTGAATTATGCCGCCCGATCCCGCAACGGCGCGCCGTCCTGCGGGCATCTCCGACGACGGCCCCGGCCACCGTAACCTCGCGCGCCCCCTTTTCTTTTCCAAATCATGCGCTAGGGTGAGCGTCGGAATTTTGTCCATTCTGGGAGAGAGAGACATGAAGAAACTGCTTCTTGCGACCGCCGCCACCGCCCTCATGGGCAGCGCGGCCACGGCCGAAGAAATCAAGCTCGGCGTGCTGCTGGGATTCACCGGCCCGCTCGACAGCCTCGCCCCCGCGATCGCGGCGGGTGCCGAGTTCGCGATGGCCGAGGTCAACGACTCGGGCAAGATGATGGATGGCATCACCTTCGCCCCGGTGCGCGGCGACTCGACCTGCATCGACGCGGGCGCGGCCACGGCCAGCGCCGAGCGTCTGATCACCGCCGATGGCGTCAAGGGTATCGTCGGCGCGATGTGCTCGGGCGCGACCGGTGCGGTCCTGCAAAACGTCGCCATGCCCAACGGCATGGTCCTGATTTCGCCCTCGGCGACCTCGCCGGCGCTGTCGACCGTCGAAGACAACGGCCTGTTCTTCCGCACCGCCCCGTCGGATGCGCGTCAGGGCGAAGTGATGGCCAACATGCTCAAGGAGCGCGGCTATTCGAACGTGGCCGTGACCTATACCAACAACGACTACGGCAAGGGCCTGGCCGACAGCTTCGCCGCGGCCTGGGAAGCCCAGGGCGGCACCGTGACGATCAACGCGGCGCATGAAGACGGCAAGGCCGACTACTCCGCCGAAGTCGGCGCGCTGGCCTCGGCCGGCGGCGATCTGCTCGTGGTTGCGGGCTACGTCGACCAGGGCGGCTCCGGCATCATCCAGGCCGCGCTTGACTCGGGCGCCTTCGACACCTTCCAACTGCCCGATGGCATGATCAGCTCGACGCTGGAAGAGAAGTTCGGCACCGACATCGACGGCTCGTTCGGCCAGACCCCGGGCTCGTCGGCCGCTGAGAAGTTCGCCGAAGTCGTCGGCGACGCGTTCGACGCCACCTCGACCTATGCCGACAACGGCTATGACGCGGCGGCGCTGATCATGCTGGCGATGCAGGCCGCCGGATCGACCGACCCGCAGGTCTACAAGGACAAGATCATGGACGTGGCCAACGCGCCGGGCGAACAGATCTTCCCGGGCGAGCTGGGCAAGGCGCTCGAGATTCTCGCCTCGGGCGGCGAGGTCGACCTGGTCGGCGCCTCGGCGGTCGAACTGATCGGTCAGGGCGAAAGCGCCGGTTCGTATCGCGAGATCGAGATGCAGGACGGCAAGCTCGTCACCATCGGCTACCGTTGATCCGCACTTGACAGAAAGAAGCAGCCCGGGGAAACACCCCCGGGCTGTTTCAATTCAAGCCGCGCGCATGGGGGCGCGGGAGGGGGGCGGATGATCGTCGTCGAGGACGTTCACAAGCATTTTGGCGGCTTTCATGCCGTCGACGGGGCATCGCTGGAGATCGCCAAAGGGTCGATCACCGGCTTGATCGGCCCAAATGGCGCAGGAAAAACCACACTTTTCAATGTGATCGCCGGGGTTCTTCAACCAACCTCCGGCCGGGTCACGATGGACGGCGAGGATATCACCGGCCTGCCGCCACACACATTGTTTTCCAAGGGATTGCTGCGCACCTTTCAGATCGCGCATGAATTCGCCTCGATGACCTGCCGCGAAAACCTGATGATGGTGCCCGGCGGCCAGTCGGGCGAACGGCTGTGGGACACCTGGTTCGGGCGCAAGCGCATCGCGGAAGAAGAGCGCGCGCTGCGTGCCAAGGCCGACGAGGTGCTGGAGTTCCTGACCATCGAACACCTGGCCGAACACAAGGCCGGGCAGGTTTCGGGCGGCCAGAAGAAGCTTCTGGAGCTTGGTCGCACCATGATGGTCGACGCCAAGATCGTGTTTCTCGACGAGGTCGGCGCCGGCGTGAACCGCACCCTGCTCAACACCATCGGCGATGCCATCATCCGGCTGAACAAGGAGCGTGGCTATACCTTCGTGGTGATCGAGCACGACATGGATTTCATCGAACGCCTGTGCGACCCGGTGATCTGCATGGCCGAAGGCAAGGTTTTGGCCCAGGGCACGCTGGCCGAGATCAAGGCCAACGAACAGGTGATCGAGGCCTATCTCGGCACCGGGCTGAAGAACAAGGACAAGCTGGAGGCGACGCCATGAGCAACCGCTTCGACCAGCCCGGCTACAACCGCGACGCCTCGATCGTGAACCCCAAGGGCCAGGGCGAGATGACGCCCGGCCCGCAGCACGGCAAGGCCCGCCCTGCCCCCGGCGGCCCGTTCCTGATCGGCGAAGCGATGACCGGCGGCTATGGCAAGGGCCCCGACATCCTGCATGATTGCACCATTTCGGTCGACCGCGGCGAGATCGCGGTGATCGTCGGCCCCAACGGCGCCGGCAAGTCGACCGCGATGAAGGCACTGTTCGGCATGCTCAACGTGCGCTCCGGCAGCGTCCGGCTGGACGGCGAGGATATCTCGGACCTCAGCCCGCAGGACCGGGTGCAGAAGGGCATGGGCTTCGTGCCCCAGACCAACAACATCTTCACCTCGATGACGGTCGAGGAAAACCTCGAGATGGGCGCGTTCATCCGCAAGGACGACATCTCCGGGACCATGGAGCAGGTGTTCGAGCTGTTCCCGATCCTCAAGGACAAACGCGACCAGGCGGCGGGGGAATTGTCCGGCGGCCAGCGCCAGCAGGTCGCGGTCGGACGTGCCCTGATGACCAAACCAAAGGTGCTGATGCTGGACGAGCCGACCGCGGGCGTGTCGCCGATCGTGATGGACGAGCTTTTCGACCGCATCATCGAGGTGGCGCGCACCGGCCTGCCGGTGCTGATGGTCGAACAGAACGCCCGCCAGGCGCTGGCCATCGCCGACAAGGGCTTTGTCCTCGTGCAGGGCCAGAACGCCCACACCGGCACCGGCAGCGAGCTTCTGGCCGATCCCGAAGTGCGCGCAAGTTTCCTGGGGGGGTAAGGCGATGATCCGCGACCTTCCCGCCCGACCCACATTCCCGACCCGCGAGGCCGTTGTCTGATGGAGCTTCTCAACGCAATCGTGGCGATGTCGAACTACGTCCTGATCCCGGCCATCGCCTACGGCAGCCAGTTGGCGCTGGGCGCGCTGGGGGTCACGCTGGTCTACGGCATCCTGCGCTTTTCCAACTTCGCCCATGGCGACACCATGGCCTTCGGCGCGATGGTGACGATTCTGATCACCTGGTGGTTCCAGTCGATGGGGCTGAGCCTCGGGCCGCTGCCCACCGCCCTTCTGGCGCTGCCGTTCGGCATCGTCATCACCGCCCTGATGATGCTGGCGACCGACCGCGTGGTCTATCGCTTCTACCGCCGGGTCAAGGCCAAGCCGATCATCTTCGTGATGGTCTCGATCGGGCTGATGTTCATCCTCAACGGCGTCGTGCGCTTCATCGTCGGTCCGGGCGAACAGTTCTTTGCCGACGGCGAACGCTTCATCATCTCGGCCCGCGATTTCAAGGACTGGACCGGGCTTGAAGAAGGGCTGGCCTTCCGCACCTCGCAGGGTATCACCATCGTCACCGCGGTGATCGTGGTCGCCGCGCTGTTCTGGTTTCTCAACCGCACCCGCACCGGCAAGTCGATGCGGGCCTTTTCCGACAACGAGGACCTGGCGCTTCTGTCGGGCATCAATCCCGAGCGGGTGGTGATGTATACGTGGCTGATCGTGGCCGCATTGGCCACCATCGCGGGCGTGCTCTACGGCCTCGACAAGACCTTCAAGCCCTTCACCTACTTCCAGCTTCTGCTGCCGATCTTCGCCTCGGCCATCGTCGGCGGGCTGGGCAACCCGCTGGGCGCCATTGCCGGCGGCTTCGTGATCGCGTTTTCGGAGGTCACCGTCACATATGCCTGGAAAAAGGTGCTGGGATACCTGCTGCCGGAAAGCTTGGAGCCCTCCGGCCTCGTCCAGCTCATGTCCACCGACTACAAGTTCGCGGTCTCCTTCGCGATCCTGGTGGTTGTGCTGCTGTTCAAACCCACGGGCCTCTTCAAGGGGAAATCGGTATGAGCGTGAACTGGAGAAATGTCAGCCTGTTCGGGCTGGTCGGCGCGCTGATCCTCGGCTCGGGCTTTCTGCAAAGCTGGAACGTGGCGCTGGTGCTGCTCAACATGGGGCTAGTCTCGGCGATCATGTCGCTGGGCGTGAACATGCAGTGGGGCTATGCGGGCCTGTTCAACGTCGGCATCATGGGCTTCGTCGCGCTTGGCGGGCTGGCGCCGGTGCTGGTCTCGATGCCGCCTGTGGGCGAAGCCTGGGCGGCAGGCGGCGTGCGCGCCATCGGCGCACTGATCTTTGCCGCACTGGTGCTGATCGGCGCGGTCCAGATCTGGAAGCGCATGGCCAAGGGCATGGCCCGCAGTCTTGCCATGCTGGTCCTGCTGGTCGCGGGCTTCTTCATCTTCCGCGCCATTTTCGACCCGGCCGTCGACGCGATTGAAAGCGTGAACCCCGCCGGCACCGGCTATCTCGGCGGGCTGGGCCTGCCGATTCTGCTGGCCTGGCCGGTCGGCGGTCTGCTGGCGGCAGGCGCGGCCTGGGCGATCGGCAAGACCGCGCTGGGCCTGCGCTCGGACTACCTGGCCATCGCCACGCTGGGCATCGCCGAGATCATCATCGCGGTGATGAAGAACGAGGACTGGCTGGCGCGCGGCGTCAAGAACGTGGTCGGCCTGCCCCGCCCTGTGCCCTACGAGGTCGATCTGCAGAACTCGGCCAGTTTCGTCGCCCGGATGGACGCCTGGGGGTTCGATCCCGTCACCAGCTCCTCGGTGGTGGTCAAGCTGGGCTATGCCGGCCTCTTTGCCGTGGTGCTTCTGATCCTGATCTGGATGAGCCAGGCGGCGCTCCATTCCCCCTGGGGCCGGATGATGCGCGCGATCCGCGACAACGAGGTCGCCGCCGAGGCCATGGGCAAGGACGTCACCCGCCGGCACTTGCAGGTCTTCATCCTCGGCTCGGCCGTGGTCGGGATCGCGGGCGCGATGATGACCACGCTCGACGGGCAGTTGACGCCGGGCACCTACCAGCCCCTGCGCTTTACCTTCCTGGTCTGGGTGATGGTGATCGTCGGCGGCTCTGGCAACAACTGGGGCGCGGTGCTGGGCGGCTTCCTGATCTGGTTCTTCTGGGTCCAGGTCGAGCCGATCAGCCACTGGCTCATGGGCCTCGTGACTTCCGGCATGGCCGATGGCTCGGCCATCAAGGCGCACCTGCTCGAGTCGACCGCGCATATGCGGCTCTTGACGATGGGGGTGATCCTGCTCCTGGTGCTCAGGTTCAGTCCACGCGGGCTGATCCCCGAGGAATAGCCGGACATGAATACGGCCCGCGTCGAATCCGACACGCGCCTTCAGACGCGCCGACGACAGCTAGATCGTCTGGCCCCTGAAGATATGGAAAACCTCGGCGCCGGCCACGATCAAGCCGTTTCCGTGGGCTGCGTGAGGTTTCGCCCCAATCCCCACCCGCCGTGCAGATGCAAGTCCGATGGCTGATCCCGTCGCGATCCTGATCCTTGCCGCCGGGGCCTCGAGCCGGATGCGCGGGGCTGACAAGCTGTTACAGCCGGTCGACGGGCGCCCCCTGCTGGCCGAGCGCGCGGCGGCGGCACTCAGGACCGGTGCGCCGGTCTTCGTCGCCCTGCCCGCGCGTGACGCGGCGCCGGAGCGGTGGCGGGCGGTCGACGGGCTGGGCGTGACCTGCCTTGAAGTCAGTGACGCGGCTTCCGGCATGGCCGCAAGCCTGCGCGCCGGGGTCGGCGCACTTCCCGACCAGACCGCCGGGGTGGTGATCCTGCTGGCCGACATGCCCGAAATCACCCCTGACGATCTGGCGGCGCTGATCGCCGGGGCCGATGGCGCGACCATCCTGCGCGGTGCCGGCGCCGACGGCACGCCCGGTCATCCGGTGTTGTTCCCGGCGCGCGATTTCGCGGCGTTGCGGGCGTTGGATGGAGATCGGGGCGCGCGCGACCTGCTCAGGCGCGAACGGGACCGGGTGCGGCTGGTGCCGCTGCCCGGTGCCCATGCGCTGACCGATCTGGATACGCCCGAGGACTGGGCGCGCTGGCGGGCGTCGGGCCCGTCAGGCGACGAGTAGCCGCGCCTCGCGCGCTTCCAGCGAAACCCGGTTCTCGACATAGGCAGCCTGGCCGCCGTCGAACCGCAGACGCGGCAGGGCTTCGGTGATCGCCTCCCAATGATCGGGATGGCCGGTGCGGATCGACCAGAGATCGGGGGCGAAGCTTTCCATCCAGATTCCGTTGACCCGGATCATTTCGTGCCGGTCGAGCAGCACGTGGGTCCAGCGCCCGACATCGCGCGGCAGCAGGTCTATGCCATCGAGGTGGGTCAGGTCGGCGGCCCGCACCAGCACTTCGTCGGCGGCGAACAGCAGGCTGTTCATTCCGCCCCGCAGCAGCAGCCGCTGGCCCGGCGCGAGCACGAGGTTGCCCGCCGTGTCGCTGGAGCCAAGCGCGCCGGCACGGATACGCACCGGGCGGTGCGTGTCCGGCTGTCCCTCTTCCGCATCGGGATAGCAGACCATCGAACTTCCCACCCAGCGCACTTTCTGGGCGCCGGTGTCACGGGTGATCACCCGATCCCCGATGCGCAGATCGCGCGCCAGCACCAGCCCGCGTGTGGTTTCGATCAGCGACGATTGCGAAATGCCCGACACCGAAAACTCGGCCGCGATCCGCGGGCCGGGCGCGACATCGGCACCCAGCAGTTTTCTCAGATCGGCGCTGTCGGCGGGAGAACGGAAATACAGCATCTGTTGGTCCTGTTTCGAGATGTCGAGGGCATCAGCAAGGTGAAGTCACGTTAGTTAAGGATGAGGTTCGGAATATGGCGGGAATCCGGCCATTTGTGTCAGGCACAGGCCGGAAACCCCGCGCAATCCGGCGCCCTGCCTTGCCGGTGCCACAATTGGCGGAACGGACGCGTTCTGCGCGGCGCGGCCGCCCCGTTGCGGGATGGCCCGCGAATCGGGTGCCCTGACGATACCCCGCAGGGTCACAACAAATGGTTTCCCGGGTGTCGAGATGATGGAGATGAACGCAGGGCGGATCATTCCGCACCAAACACGAACAATCCCGCGGCGAACCGCGGGATTGTCTCCTGATCCGAAATGGACGGGGCGACTGGGGAGACGCCTCCGACCACAGCCTGCGCAGGCCAGGGGTTGCCGGCCCCTTTCGATCGGGACCCGGCCGAACGCTCACGCCCGGCCGGGACGCTGCATCACTCGCCCACGAGCATCCGGGCTTCGTGCTTTTTCAGGATACGCCGCGCGGCGGCGTAGTCCTCGATGCCTTCGCGGGTCTCAAGCTCCGGGAACAGCTCGAACAACTCCTGCCGCTGAGCATTGCCGATGCCCTTCAGAGAGTGGTCACCGGGCTGGAAGCTCTCGGTCCAGGCGCCGTCCGACAGCACCACCTCGTGGTGATCGAACATGAAGTGGATGTAGGTCACCCCCGCCGGCTCGACCACTTCGATACCGCGGTTGTCCACCAGGTGCTTGGCCGCGGCCAGCACTTCGCGTTCGTCGAAATAGAGCGCGGTGCGGTCGTTGGCCACCAGGATGCGGTGGTTCGGGCTGACCAGCATGTCGCGTTCCGGCAGCCCGTTGCCCAGCGCGCCGGCCCGGATCAGCACCGGGTTGAGGTGCGGGTTGGTGGCGACCGCTTTCCAGTCCATCGGCTTGGCCCCGATCCAGCGGATCTCCTGGATGCCGTTGTCGCGGGTGATCACCCGGTCGCCGGCCTTCAGTTCCTCGACCAGCTTTTCACCCTTCGGCGTCGCGATCCGCGTGCCGGGGGTAAAGCAGGGCACGACATTCTCGATGTTGTAGAAGTCCATCGTGCCGACTTCGTTGTCATCCTTGTCGAAGAAGGTGACAAAGCCGTCCTCGTTGTCGGGCGAGGTATAGGTGACCCTGAGCCCGCCATCGGTCGGGGCCGAGCCGCGCAGGTCGAGCGTGTCGTAATCCACCCCGCCCTCGTTGCCATCGACGTAATCGCCGGGGCCGACGTTGACGAAGGTGTCCTGGTCGTCGCCGCCAAAGGCGCGGTCCGCCCCTTCGCCGCCGTCGATCAGGTCGTCGCCCTGGCCGCCGTAAAGGATGTCGTCGCCCTTGCCGCCATAGATCTCGTCGTTGTCGATGCCGCCGTCGATGAAGTCGTTGCCATCGTCGCCGTAGAGGATGTCGGCATCGTCCTGGCCATAGATGACATCGTCCCCGTCACCGCCGTGGATGATGTCGATGCCGTTGTCCGGGCGCGGATCGTCGATGCCGTAGACCGGATCGTCCTTGTCCTGGATGTTGAGCGGATCGGACCCGGCCCCGAGGCCGCCCCAGATCTCGTCATTGCCGGCGCCGCCATAGATCGTGTCCGAGCCGTGGCCGCCGATGATTACATCGTTGCCGTCGCCACCGTCGATGGTGTCGTCGTCCAGCCCGCCGTCGATGGTGTCGTCCCCGTCGCCGCCGAAGATCACGTCCTGGTCGTCGCCGGTCGAGATCGTGTCGTTGCCCGCGCCACCGTCGACGAAATCGCGGTCGTTGAACTTGTCGTAATCCTCGGGGATATCCGGCCACGGATCCGGCAGATCGGCACCGTAATCCGACATCGGGGTCGAGCCGGAGGTGTCGATCACGTCATCGCCATCGCCGCCATAGACCGTGTCCGAGCCGTCGCCGCCGATGATGGTATCATTGCCACCCTCGCCATAGATCAGGTCGTCGCCTTCGCCACCGTGGAGCACGTCATTGCCGGGTTCGCCGGCGCCCGCGTCGACCATCACGTCGAAATAGACGTCGGTGATGTTGATGCCCGAACCGTTGCTGCCGTCCTGGTCATGCTCGATCAGGATCTGCGACACCGGACCGGGAATGGTGACCAGCATCGAATAGCGCGGGTCGGCGTCAGACTTGTAGCCGCCTTTGCTGTCGGCGGTGTCGGCGCCGGGCACGCCGTCGGTATCCAGGAGCGTCAGCCGAGAGCCGCCGTCCAACTCGACCTCGATCGGGTCGCCGTTCTCGTCGAAGGCCGAGATGCGCACCACGCCGTCGCCGTCGATGTCGTTCACGCGGAACGACACGTTGCTCACCGCCTCCGAGAAGTCGAGCGTATAGTCGCCCTCGTTGCCTTCGCCCCTGAGCGTCGAGAACAGCGACGAATTCTGATCGACCGGCTGGCCGTCGTCCTCGATCCCGTCGACATACTGATCGTCGGTCTCGAACTTGCTCGCCGCCTTGCCGGTTTCCTGGACGATCGAGAAGGTCACCTCGACGTTGCCGGTGTTCTGGGTGAACCCGTCGGCATTGGCGTTGTGGGCAAACCCGGGGGCCTCGTCCCAGTTCAGGCTCTCGCGAACCGTGGTCGTCCCGCCGCCGTAGCCGCCGTTGCTGTCGCCGTGGATCTCGTCGTCGCCGGTGCCGCCGAACACGGTGTCGTTGCCGGAACCGGCATAGACCTCGTCGTCACCCTCGCCCGCGTCGATCCGGTCATCGCCGGCAAAGCCCAGGATGATGTCGTCGTTCGGCGCTTCGCCGGGCAGGATCGCGTCGTTGTTGTCGACCATGTCGCCATGCGGATCGCCGGTGTAGTAGATGTCGATCACGTCGTCGCCGGCGGTGCCCTGCACGATCCCGTCGCCTTCGCCCTGCCCGTCCGGGCAGTTGAAGCCGAGATCGGTGACCTTGATGTGGCCGGACAGCGGTTCGTCGGAACCGTTGTCGTGCACGATCACCAGCTTGACGATCGGACCGGCAATCGAGACGGTCACGCCCTCGTCGTTCAGCGCATCGTTGCCCTCGATCGAGTTGCCGGTGACCACCTGTCCGGTTTGCAGATCGGTGAAGGTCACGTCGACCAGGTTGTTCTGCGCATCATAGGCGCGGATCGTCACCTTGTCGTCCCAGTCCCAGCCCTGATCGACGTCGACCAGTTGGAAATTCACGTCGGTGACCGGGTGACCGAACGAGATTTCGCCCTTGGTTTCGTTGCCCACGTCCTTTGAGAACAACTGTCCGCCCACGACCGTGAATTCGTCGCCGTCGACGTTGGCCGGCGTCGCAACGCTGACCAGCACGTCCGGGCCGCTGCCAGTGGAGCTCAGGGTCGCCGACCCGTCTGCGCCGGTGAGATCCCAGTCAAGAATGTAGTTTCCGGTCGGTGTCCAAGTCGTCATTTCACAGGTTCCCTTGCTCGTGTCCGCGCCGCCGCACCCTGAACCTCAGGGCAACCGGAGCATCATTGGTGACGCCGCCGGCCATCAGCCGGTCCACGGTCACGTCGATCTCGTTGCTGTTGATGTGAAATACCCCGAACCGTCCCGCGGTTGTCGCGGTGCAAATACGGTCTGCATCATGCGTTACAGGCATGTTTTCCCCTCGCCAGCACTCGTTCCTGCCCAGGCAGAGCGACATCAGCCACGGAACGCCGCGCCAAGCCGATCCACGGGTCCATGAGAGGAGAAGTCGATCCCGGAACGGAATCGAACAAGACAGCGCAGTTGTGCGGACCCCCCGATCCTTACCCTTACGTGCCCTTGCACCAATTCGTTCAAAACGACATGGCGCACTTCGTCCCCACGGAAATCCCGTAGGCTTGAGCGGCCGCCCCCGTGGCCACTAGACATCGCCCCCCAGTGGGCAACTCTCAAAATACAGAGCCGTCCCGGCATCACAAAGGTATTTTTCCGGTGTCGGGCCATGCGCGGCCCTGTTAACCCTGTTTGCGGCCTGAACAGGACCGGACCTCACCTGGCGTGACTCCGCTATTGTTTCTCAAACCGCGACAGTTGCCGCCCCGAGGCGGTCCTCGCCGCCGCGCGAGCCATCCCAAAGCGCGCAATTCTATCCTGACACGCGAACTTCACACCCCCTCCGACCGTCATACGGCAGCCCGGTGTTTCCTTTTTGGAAACCGCCGATTGTGTCGCGAACGGCAACGAAGGGGCGGGACTATTTCCGAACATGGTTATCACCACGCGCTTGTGATGATTGTTACCATGACCAATACAGCCGTGGTCGGGAGATTGCCGACAATCCGGAAACGAGGCGCCGCATCGTGGCCCGAATCACCCGCGACAGCGCCGATCCCGCATGGCGTCACCTCGCCGCTTGTTACCGGTCGCCGGCGCCGTCCGACACGTGAAAGCGAAATGGCCGGTTGATGGCGTGGCGCAGCCGCCTGGGCAAAGCGCCGTGCAGCCCGATCAGAAGCCGCAGCCGCAGCGGAAAGGTGATCCGCCGCCGCCCCCGCGCCAGCCCGGCCACGATCCGCCGGGCCGCAGCCTCGGGCGAGACCATCATCGGCAAGGCACCGTTCTGGCGCGCGGTCTGGCCGGTCTCGACATGGCCCGGATGCACGACGCTGATGACCAGCCCGTCCGCCGCCACCGCCTCGTCCAGCGCCGTGGCGAAAGCTGTCACACCGGCCTTGCTGGCCGAATAGGCCGGCGCGTCGGCATGGGGAAAGAACGCCGCCAGCGACGAGACCAGCGCGATCGTCCCGCGCCCGCGCGGCACCATCAGGTCGGCCGCCGCCGTCGCGGTCGCCACCACGCCGCCCAGGTTGGTCGCCACCAGGTCGGCGGCAGCGCAGGCATCCTCGCAACGCCGCTCGGCCGCGCGTCCGGTCAGAACGCCCGCATTGGCGATCACCAGGTCAAGCGGATGCACCCCGTCGCACGCCGCCAGCCAGTCGCTGACCGCCGCCGCGTCGCGCACATCGACAAACGCGGTCTCGACCCCGGCGCCGCGTATCCGGCAGGCGCTCGCCACCTCGTCCAGCCGCGCGCCGGTGCGCCCGCCGAGAAACAGCCGCACACCGGGGCGTGCCAGTTCCAGCGCCAGCGCCCGGCCCAGCCCGGCCCCTGCCCCGGTGATCGCAACCGACTGAAATGATCTGTCCGCGATGGCTTCGTCCTCCGCTTGACCCAGCCTAGGGCCGCGCGCCCCGGTCAATCAACCGCGATCCCCATCGCACGGGCGCGCGCCAGCCGGGGCGGCGGCTCGACGAAGGCGCCCTTGTTGATCGTGCCCGCCAGCACCTTGTCGGCAATCGCCGCGGCCCCGGCCACCCGCCCCTCGCGGGTGTGAAAGCAGCCCTTGACGTGAATTGCATCGGCCATCAGCCGGACCAGCGCCTCGACATCCTTGGGATCGGGCGGCGTCGCCTCGGTCCAGAACCGGTCGAGCGGCCCCTGGTGCGTCAACCCCGCGATGTCGTAGACCGCGATCCCGAGGCATTTCACCGGCGCATGGGCCTGCAGCGCGTGCAGGCCGACCGTGGAATTCAGCGTGATCACCCCCGCCGTCGCGCGCATCAGCTTGCCCAGGTCGCCGCCGTCGATATAGCTGACCCGGTCCGCCACACCGGCCTCGCGCGCCGCCCGGCGCACGGTGCGGCGGAACGGCTCGATGCCGTTGTCCAGCGGATGCAGCTTGACCACCAGTTCGGTGTCGTCGGGCGCATGGCTGGCGAACGAGGCGATCACCTCGCGGATATAGGGATGCAGCCCGTCATAGGGCGCATTGGCCCGGATCTGGTAGTCTTCCTGCTTTTGCAGCGGCAGCACGAAGAACCGCTTGCCGCCGCCCGCCAGACGCTCGACCTCGGCCTTCGCAGCCGCCTCGGCCCGCTTGTCGCCGATCAGGCGCGGGATATAGGACAGGTAGTCGTGCATCGGGTTGTAATATCGGTCGGCGTCGTAGCGCGGAAAGGTGAACCACAGAAAATAGCTTACGAGATTGTAGAACACCTCGTGAAAGGCCTCGTTGCGGAACGGATAGGGGTATTTCAGGGTCCGGTCGGCCTTGAGCAGCCCTTCGGCGGCGGCGCGGATGGTGTCGAGATCGTCGGGGAAATGCGACTGGCTCGACTGGCCGCCGCGCTCGACGATGATCCAGTCGGGCCTGAGATAGCCGAATTCATACGAGATCGCGCGCACGCCCATGCGCCCCGCCACCTCGGCGGCGATCTTGTGATAGGGCTTGCGGTCGCCAAAATAGAGGATGTCGGTGATCCCCTCGCGCGCGATCAGCGTCTCGAGGTAGCCCGCCCATTCCAGCCTGGAGCGGCGAAAGTTGCGCGCCCCGTGCCCCGGCCATGTCAGCCAGTCACCGAGGCAGAAGTTGACCCGCGTGACCTTGCAGCCGCGCGCCTCGAAGGCCCGGCCAAGCTGGCGCGAGAACGGCCCCGGCGGCCCCTGGAGGATGAGAATGCTGCTTGTCACCTGAACCCGCGCGTTCGGTTGCCGCGCCGGGGTCGGCGCCTGTGGTTTTCGACCTCTGAACGGGGAGTTTTGGGTGTCGCCCCGCCCGGCTTGGCGCTAGATTGCACGCGATCCGCGACGAGTCAACGAAGCCCCCGAGACAGGAACACCCCATGACCGCACCCTCCCGCCCGGGGCCGATGAAAGCACTCGGCGATCTCGCCTTTCGCGTGGTCGATTTCATCGCCTACGAATTCGTCTACCTGGTCTCGCCGGTGCGCAAGAACACCTTTTTCAACGGCGGCTTCATGCCGCTCGCCGATGACATGGTCGCGGTGCCGGAACTGGCGGGCGAAGAGACCAACGTGATGGCCTATCACCTTGTGGCCGCGACCGCGCTTGCGGGCACCGGCCTTGCGCCCAGGCGCATCCTCGACGTGGGCTGCGGCATGGGCGGCGGCATGCTCTACATGGCGCGGCTGTTTCCGGGGGCCGAGGTTGTCGGGGTCGACCGCTCCGCCGCCGCCCTGCGCCGGGGGCGCAAGCTGTTGGAGGGCGAGCCGGGGATGCAGCTGATCCGCAGCGCCGGGCCGGGGCTGAACTTTGCGCCGGACAGTTTCGACCTGGTGGTCGGGGTGGAATCGCCCACCGTCTATGGCGCCGAGCGGTTTCTGACCGACGCGATGAAGGTGACGCGCCCGGGCGGCATCATCTCGATCAAGTCGGGCTATGGCGAGGGCGACCATGCCGAGATCAAGGCCCGCCTGGCCCGCGTCGCCGGTGAGGTCGGGCTTGAAATGCTGCTCTACGAGGATGTCACGCCGGGCTGCATCGACGCGCTCAACGCCGATATCCCGCGCCGCGAAGAGATGCTGAAACGGGTGCCCTGGCCGTTCTCGATCTATGGCCGGCGCTGGGCCGACATGCCCGGCACCAAGCAGTATGAGGAATACACCTCCGGCAAGCGCGCCGACTACATCGCGGCCTTTCGCAAGCCTTAATCCAGGTCGCGCCCGCGCGGGATCGCGAACTGTTTCTGCCATGCCCCGGCGTCGGTCAGCGCGGCAAAGCCGGTGCGCCAACGCCGGACCGCGCCGCGGCGGCGCACCAGATAGCCCAGCATGGTCCAGCCCACCCGGAGCGTATTGCCCCAGAGCCGCAGGCGCGACGGCCTGAACACCGCATAGCGGCTGTGGCCGATGTCGAGCGGCATGGCATAGCCGCGCCCGCCCACCAGCGCCGGGTGATTGGGACCGATCCGAAACAGGATCGGACGCGCCCGCACCGGGGTCAGGCTGATGCGGGCATAGGTGGCGGCAAAGCCGCGCACGGTGTCACCGATATCGTATTTCAGGAATGACACGCTGCTGGCAGCGGGCTGGTAGGTTGCCGGGTCGATGTCCTCGACGACCTCGGGCGCGGGCAGCCGGGCGATCGCGGCCATCAGCCGATGATGGCGCGTCTCGCTGTCGGTGGCGGCCAGCGCCTCCGGCCCGGCGAGATAGTCGCGCACCGCCATCGCGATCACCGGCGCGGCGGCGTAGCGGTGCAGCAGCATGTAGTTGAAGAACACGCCCAGCAGGTAGAGCGCATCCAGCGGCGCGGCGAACTGCGGATAGAGCGCCGCGTTCACCAGCCGGTTGCGCACATCGTAATAGGTCAGCCAGTCGCTAAGCTTGAAGCCGAAACTTTCATGCCAGACCGCAACCCCCGGCAAGGGCACCGTGGGCACCCCGTGGGCAGTGGCGCGGCAGCCGTATTCGACATCGTCGCCACGGATGAAATAGGGCGCGGGCAGGCCGATCCCGCGGATCGTCGCGGCGGGGACCATGCACCACCACCAGCCGTTGTAGTGGATCGTTCCCGGCGCGTCGAAGAGCGCAAGCCCTTCGGTTTTCGACAAGTCGACATCCTTGCCAATGCTCATTCCGCGCCACCCTGCATCCATCACCCCGGCCACCTCATAGACCCGCACGGGATCAAAGATGTCGAGCATCTGACCGCCGATGGACAGGGGGTGGCGGGCGTAGGCGGCAAAGCGGATGGCGCGGGCGATGACGCGGGCGTCGATCACGATATCGTCGTCCATCAACAGGTGATGGGTGGCCAGGTCGTCGGCCATCGCGGCCTCGAACATCGTGCGCGCAAAGCCGCCGCAGCCGCCCAGGTTGGCCTGTTCGATCACCTCGGCCCCGACCGCTTCGATCTGGGTGGCAAGTGCCGGGTCGGTGAAGGACGGCCCCTGGTTCACCACCCGAACGGCGCAAATCTCCGGCGTTTCGGCGCGCGCCTTGGCCAGGGCAGCCATGGTCCCGGCCAGGTAGGCTTCGCGCCGGAAGGTGCAGATGCCGATCGACAGGCGGATGTCGTTGGCCGGGGCGATGTCGGTGACATAGGCAAGTCGCGCGATCCGGCAGGCGGTTGCGGCCTCGACCTCGACGACAAGCCTGCAAATGTCAGCCCTTTCGGTCAGGTCGGCAGTTCCAAGCGCGTCGAGCCAGAACACGCCGCCCGCCGCGCCCTCGCCCAGCACATGCCGTGCGCCCGCCGCGGCGATCCCGATCACCCTGACCCCGGCCTGCCCCTCGGCCTCGATCAGCACCCCGAGCCGCCCGACCCGGGCATGCTCACGCCACGGGCCTAGGTAGAAGCTGTTGAAATAGCTGTCGGTCGACAGCACCCCGCCCGCCGCCAGGTCGAACCCGCCCGAGGCCAGGTAAAGCACCTCGGGCCGCCCCGGCATCGGCGTCAGCCCCTCCTGCAGGACGTGATAATCGGCCCCGGCACGCATCAGTTCAGCGGATCGTGCGCGAAAACCGGCGCCGGTTGGCCCTGCTGCCAGGCCGCGTGCAGCGCCTCGGCGGTGTCGAGGGCGCGCCCGATGGTCACGTCCATGTCGAGATAGGCGTAGGTGCCCAGCCGTCCCAGGAACGTAACGCCCTTCGTCGCCCGCGCCCGCGCGACATAGCGCGCCAGCAGCGCCTTGTCGTCGGCCAGCCGCAGCGGATAGAATGGAATGTCCCCCGGCCCGCAGTCATCGCTGAATTCACGAAACGCAACCGACCGGGCAAACTCGGCCTGCTCCCACGGCGCGAAATACTTGTGCTCCGCGATCCGGGTATGCGCCACCTCGGCGTCGCAATAGTTCATCACCGCAGTGCCCTGAATGTCGCCCTCGGCCCGGATCGGCTCGAACCGCAACGTCCGGTAGGCCAGCCGCCCCTCGGCATGGTCGAAATAGCGGTCCAGCGGCCCGGTCCAGAGCACATGGTCGAAATCGCCGGGCATATCCTCGGCCCGTGTGCCCAACTGCAGCGCAATGCGCGGATGATCGAGGATCGCGTCCACCATGGCGCTGTAGCCGTCGCGCGGGATGCCCTGGTGGCGGTGAAAGAAATAGTTGTCGTCATAGGTGAAGCGCAGCGGCAAACGCTTGAGGATCGAGGCCGGAAGCCGCGACGGCTCTACCCCCCATTGCTTTCGCGTGTAGCCCTCGAAGAAAGCGCGGTAGAGGTCTTCGCCCACCAGCTTGAGGCCCTGCTCCTCGAAATTCGACGCGGTCCCGATGTCGTCGCGGGCCAGGGCCTCGACATGGGCGCGCGCCTCGGCCGGGGAAAAGCTGGCGCGCAAGAACTGGTTGATCGTGTGCAGGTTGATCGGCAGCGTATAGACCTCGCCGCCCACCACCGCCTTGACGCGGTTGACGTAGGGCATCATCTCGGCGAACCGCGCGACATAGTCCCAGACCCGCCTGTCGTCGGTGTGAAAGATGTGCGGCCCGTAGACATGCACCATCACGCCGGTCTCGGGATCGCGCGCGGTGTGGCAGTTTCCTGCGACGTGGTCGCGCTCATCGACGATGGTAACGTCATGGCCAAGCTCGGCCAGCGCCCGGCCCGCGACCGCGCCCGAGAACCCCGCGCCCGCGACGAGCAGCCTCATCGCCGCGCCCCTATGCCGGATCCGCGTGCCACAGGCTCAGGTCGCATCCTTGATCAGCGCCATCATTTCCGGTGTCAGCTTCATCCCGAAGCCGTCGCGGTCAAGCTGGTCGATCTCGTCGCGCGTGGCTGCCACGGCGCCGTCGATCTGGGCGGCGTTGTGCTCGGAGGTGATGAAGAACCGCAACCGCGCGGCATTCATCGGGACCGCCGGGAACAGGATCGGCAACACGTTGTAGCCGCGCGCCAACAGCCGCTCGCTGAGTTTCGCCGCCTTGATCGAATCCCCGATCAGGACCGGGACGACCGCGCCCCCGATGCTTTCGCCGGTGTCCAGCCCGGCGGCGCGGGCGCGCTCCAGGAACCGGGCGCCGTTGGCCTGAAGGCGCTGGCAACGCTCGGGCTCGGCCTCCATGATTTCAAGCGCGCTCAGCGCAGTCGCGGCCAGAACCGGCGGCAACCCGACCGAAAAGACGAAGCCCGGCGCGCTGGCCTTGAGGACGTCGATCAGGGCCGCCGAGCCCGCGACATAGCCGCCGGTCGCGCCCAGGGTTTTCGACAGCGTGCCCATCCAGATATCGACCTCGGTCGCATCCGCCCCGAACTGCTCGGCGAGCCCGCCGCCGGTCGGACCCACGGTGCCGAGCGCATGCGCCTCGTCGACCAGCAGCCAGAACCCGAACCGGGCGCGCAACTCCAGAAGGCGCGGCAGGTCCGGCAGGTCGCCGTCCATCGAATAAAGCCCCTCGACCGCGACAAGGATGTTGCGGTAGCGCCGCGCGTTCTCGACCAGAAGCCGCTCCAGCGCGTCGAGGTCGTTATGGGCGAAACTCCTGCGGCTGGCCCCGGACAACTGCGCGCCCACAAGGATCGAGTTGTGGATCAGGCTGTCGGTCAACACGAGGTCCTTGGCCGTCAGCAGGGTGCCCAGCGTCGAGACATTGGTGGCATGGCCGCTGACGAAGACGATGGCGTCCTCGGTGCCGTAGTGCCGTGCCAGCGCGGCCTCGAGCGCGCCGTGAACCGGACGCTCTCCGGCCACCAGGCGGCTGGCGCCTGCCGATACGCCAAAGCGGTCGATGGCGTCATGCGCGGCCTTGCGCACCCGCGCGTCCTGCCCCAGCCCGAGATAGTCGTAGGTGGCGAAATTGACCGCCGCCCGCCCGTCGATGCGGGTTTCCACGCTGGCCGGGCCGTCGTGCGAGCGAAAGAACGGGTTGGCGATGCCCATCGCTTCGCTGACCACGCGCATCACGTTGACCTGCTTGCGGTCGTCAAGCGCCTCGAACCCGGGCTGGCTGCGCCGCGCCGCCGGTGTCGGTGCGCGTGCCGCCGCCGGCCCAGCCCCGGTCTTGCGCCGCATGAGGTCTATGGCCTTCTGGCGCGCGGCCTCGCCGGAATGGTGGTGCGGCCCGCTCACGAGCTTGCTCCGGCCACCTGCGGCGCGTCCTCAGTCTCGCCCGCCCTGTTCTCGCCAAGGTGCTGGGCGGCCATGTTGGCGGCCACCCGGGTCATGTCGCCGTTGTCGCCGCCATGCAGGTGGCCGACGATCTTGCGCGCGATGTCGCGGATCGACAATTCGTCCGAGATCGCCATCATCGGCACGTCATCGCCCAGCACGCGCTGCGCGGCCAGCCCAAGCTCGACCCCCATCAGCGAATCCATCCCGAAGTCGGACACCGCGCGGGTGGCCGACAGCGAGTTTTCCGGCACCCGCAGGATGCGCGCGATCTCGGTGGTCAGGAACCCCGCCAGCCGGGCCTCGGCCTTGTCGACCGGCAGCGCCATCAGGGTGGCGCGCAGGTCTTCGAAATCGCCCGCCTCGCCCGAGGTGCGGCCAAGGGCGGCCAGCTTGGCATAGGTCGGCCCCTTGAGCAGCGGCAGCGCCGCCAGCATCCCCGACCAGCCCATCGGCGAGATCGTGACCACCGCCGGCAGATCCTCACCTGCCCCGGCCCGCGCCAGCAGGCGTTCCAGCGCATGCAGCGCCTGCCCGGCGGTAAAGCTCGCGTTGCCGGTGATCTTGCGGATCATCCGCGCCTTGTCGTCCTCGCGGGTCAGATAGCCCGCGTCGGTGATCGGCCCCCAGCCCACCGCCAGCCCCGGCAGGCCCTGCGCGCGGCGCGACGCCATCACAGCCTCGACATAGGCGTTGGCGGCGACATAGGCGCCCTGCCCGTGGTTGCCGATCAGCGTGGCGATCGACGAAAAGCCGACGAAATGATCCAGCCGGTCGGCCCGGGTCGCGGCGTCGAGGTTGTCGATCCCGGCGATCTTGGCGGGCAGCGTGCGCATCAGCCCCTCGGCGGTCAGCTCCTTGATCGGCCTGTCATCGAGCACCATCGCGGAATGGATCACGCCCTTGATCGGGGCGACCTTGCGCAGCCCCGCCAGCATCGCGCCGGTCGCGGTGGCATCGGCCACGTCGCAGGCCACCGCTCTCACCTCGGCGCCCTGCGCAACCATCTGCGCGATGCGCGCGGCGGCGGCGGTATCGGGCTTGCCGCTGCGTCCGGTCAGTGCCACCCGGCGCACGCCCGCGCCGACCAGCCATTCGGCCAGGGCCAGCCCCAGCCCGCCCAGCCCGCCGATGACCACCTGCCAGCCCTCGGGATCGGGCCGGAACACCGGGTTGGCGCTGGCGGCGAGCGCGGCCGAAGGTGCCTCGGGCGCGACCACGATTTTGCCCAGGTGGGCCGAGCGCTGCATCACCCGAAACGCCTCGACCACTTCGCCAGCGCCAAACAGGCGATAGGGCAGCGGGCGATAGCTGCCGTCGCGGAATTTCGCGATCATCTCGGCGAACAGGCCGCGCGCATGGTCGGGCCTGAGCGCCAGAAGCTGGTCCACGTCGATGCCGAAATAGCTGACGTTTTCCTTGAGCGGGCGCAGCCCGATGCCGGTGTTGGCATAGAAATCCTGCTTGCCCAGCTCCAGAAACCGCCCGAACGGCTTCAGCAGGCCCAGGCTCAACTCCATCGCCTCGCCGGCCAGCGAGTTCAGCACCATGTCGACCCCGGCCCCGCCGGTGATCGCGCGCACCTCGTCGCCGAAGGCCAGGCTGCGCGACGACAGCACATGCTCGACCCCCAGCGCGTGCAACGTGTCCTGCTTCACGGCGCTGCCGGCGGTGGCGATCACCCGGGCGCCCGCGGCCTGCGCGATCTGGATCGCCGCCAGCCCCACGCCGCCCGCGCCGCCGTGGATCAGCACGGTATCCCCGGCACCGATCCGGCCCAGATCGACCATCGCGTAATAGGCGGTGAAGAAGGCCACCGGAATGGTGGCGGCGGCGGCAAGGTCGATGCCCTCGGGCATCCGGCCGACCCAGTCGCGGTGCATCACCATGTGCGAGGCAAAACAGCCCGGACCGAAGGTCACCACCGGATCGCCCGGCGCAAGGTCGGTGACGTTGCCGCCGACCCGCGCCACCCGACCGGCGCATTCGATGCCCAGCACCGCCCCGGCAAAGCCGGTTTCCAGCGCCTCCTCCGGCAGCAGCCCCTGCGCCCACATCACGTCGCGGTAGTTGAGACCCGTCGCCGCGATCTCGACCTCGACCTCATCCGGCCCCGGTGCGTCGCGGCTTGCTTGCCGCCAGTCCAGATCGTCGAGCGTGCCGGCGGCATCGGACACCAGCCGCGTGCCGCCCGAGACCGGCCGTTCCCCGTTGCCGGACACCGTGCCCAATCCCTGGCGCACCCTCAGGGCCGACAGCGCGTCCGACCCCAGCACCGCCTCGGTCTCGACCCCGGGGGTCGGGGCAAGCTGCAACAGGCGCGTGGCCGCTTCGGCTTCGTCAAAGCCGTCAACCCGGTCGAAGCTGCGCAGATCGAGTGCCGGGTACTCGTTGCGCGCGGTGCGCAGGAAGGCCCAGATCGCGGCCTGAACCGGATCGGCGACGCCGTCGGCATGGGCCGCACCGCGCGGCAGGAAAACCCAGACCGGTCGCGCCGCGCCCGCCCAGCCGTCAAGACGGTCGCGCAATGCCTCGATCCGCATGCGAACCGCGCGCGTGGCATTGCCCGCGCCCGGCAGCGGCAGATGACAGATCACCGGCTGGCGCTCGTCCGCCGTTTCGGGCGGGTCGAACACCACGAGATCGCCCGCCTCGGCCGGATCGGCGGCATAGCCCGCCTCGGTCAGAACCTCGGCAAATCCGCCCTCCGGCACCTCAGTCAGCGCCGGTCGCCCGGCGGCTTTCGGTCGGGTCGACGCCACCGCGACGGCGGCTCCGCCATAGCCCTCGGGCAGCGCCACCACCCGGGCCGCGCCCGGCCAGGCGTCCGACAACAGCCGGTCGAGTTCGTCGGCCCCGCGCTCGGCCCCCACCGGAAAATCCGGCCCGGCAGAGCGGTCGAACCAGCGCCCGCCGATGCCCCAGACCATTTCGCGGAAACTGGACGGCGTGGGCTCCATCACGACCAGCGCGCCGCCCGGCGCCAGGGCCGCATCAAGCGCGGCCAGCGTGTCCGGATCGTCGCTGAACTCGCGGAAACTGCCGCTGGCGATCACCAGGTCGAAACCGGCGTGTTTCTCCAGGTCCGCCGCACTCGCGGTCAACTCGGTCAGGGGCCGTGCGATGGCCTGATCGGCGGGGCCAAGCCCCGCGTCGGCGTCATCGCGGGCGGGAACGATACGATAGAGCGCCATCGCGCGATCCGGCAGCGCCGCGTCCAGCGCGCGCAGCGCCGGCACCGGCCCGGTGGTCAGCTCGGCCACCCGCAGCGCCCGCGGCGCGGCGCAAGCATTGATCAACGCCACGAGCGCGCCGTTCAACAGCCCCGCCCGCCGCGTGGCAAAGGGCGATCCCTCGCGCACATTGTCGAGCGCGGCGCGGCCCAGAAGTTCGCCCGCGTCCCAGGTGACCGCTTCGTCGCGCAGCCAGTCGCCAAGACGGCGGCGCAGCGTCGCCAGCAGCCCGTATTCGGCGCCGAGGTCGGGCCGGTCGGTGATCAGCGCCTCGAGCAGTTCCTCCGCCTCGGGCAGATCGCAGCTTTCCGCCAGATACCAGCCGGTGTCGGTCGGCGTGGCCAGGTCCATCACCGCCAGGTTTTCGCACAGCGCGGTGACATAGGTGGCGCGCTCGGCATCGGTCTCGGACGGCAGGGTGACCTGGCCATCGTCGCCGCGAAGCCCAGCCAGGGTGTCATAGGCGATGCGCTGCGCGATGGCCTCGACCAGCAGGAATGTCTCGTCGCCGGCCTCGTCCGTGTCGGCCCGCGCCAGGATGTCGGCCACCGCCTCTTCGGGATCGACCGCAAGGCCGGGGTCGCGCGCGCCGGGCAGCATGGTGGCCGGTTCCAGCCGCGTGACGTAGGCGTGATGGCCGAAATCCACCGGCTTGACCAGCCGGACCGCGCGAAAGCGCACCCCTTCGAGATGCGCGACCAGCGCGCCCGCCTCGTCGAACACCTGGAAATCGGCCAGGATCGAACGCGCGCCGACCCGGCGCACCGTCACCCGCCCCGCCCGCAGGCGCGCGCCTTGCGCAAACAACCGCATCCGCCCGACATGCACCGGCACGAACCCCAGACGCTCGGCGGCGTGGTCGGTCGTGACCAGCCGCGCGATCAGCCCGTGAAACACGGCGTCGAGCGCGATCGGGTCGATCGCGAAGGCGCCAAGCTCGGGCCGGTCCTCGAACGGGCTGGGGCTGAGCACCACCTCGGTATGGTCGGCATCGGGGCTGCGCAGATGCGAAACGCGCTGGAACGCCGGGCCGTAATTCAGCCCGACCTGCCGGGCTACGGCATAGAGCGCCGCCCCGTTTTGGTCTTCCGCGCCGCAGCCCGTGTCGGGCGCGACCGCCTCGGGCGCTTCGGAGGCGAGCTTGCCGATCCGGCCGCTGACGTGATCGCGCCAGGCCGCACCCTCGGTCATGGCGCGGCTGGCCACGCGCACCCGGCGGGCGGCCACGTCGATCTCGGTCTTCATCTCGGTCACGCTGCCCTCGATCAGCGGCAGCGGCGCGGTGATGTCGAAATCGCGCAGTTCGACCCGCTCTGTCCCAAGGCTGCGCTGGGCAGCCCCCAGGGCGGCATCGAGAAACACCGCACCCGGCACCACCGCGGTATCGCCAACCACATGCTGGGCCAGTTCCGGCACCGCGCGCGGCTCAAGGTCGACGGTCCAGATCGGGTCGCCGTCGATATGCTGCGACCCGAGCGAGGCGGCATAGTCGGGATTGGCCGAGAAATAGCGCAGGATGTCGGCGGTCTGATCGCGGCGATACTCGGTGTTCTGGAACGGGTATTTGGGCAGCGCCCGCGCCGCGCGCCGGGCCGCGACCGGGTCGGTCGCATCCACCACCCGGCAGCCTGCGACGATGGCCCGCAGCCATGCCGCGCGCATCGGGTCGCTCGCGGCGGTGTCGGATTTCGCAGCACTGTGGGCAATGCAGCAATCGGCGGCGGCCTCGCCAAGGCTTGCCTTGATGTAGGAGGCCAGCGCCGGTTGCGGCCCGATCTCGACGAAGGCCATGAAGCCCGCGGCCTGCGCCGTCTCGATGGCCGACAGGAAACGCACCGGCTGGCGCACGTTCGACCACCAGTATTCAAGGCCCAGCGTGGCCCCCGGCATTTCGCGCCCGGTGACGCTGGAAATGAACGGAATCCGCGTCGGCCCCGGTGACAGGAAGGAGAGCCGGTCGCGCAGATCGGCCTCGATCTCGTCCTGCACCGCGCTGTGATAGGGATATTCGACCTTGAGCCGCACCGCCGCCCAGCGCCGGGCGCGCTTGGCCCAGGGGATGAACTCGGCAATCGCGTCGGCGGGCCCGACCAGCGAAATCGAGCGCGGCGAGTTGACCGCCGCGATGTCGATGCCGGTCTCGCCAAGCTCGTCCAGCGCGGCCCGCGCCTCGTCCTCGGAGACCTGAAGCGCTGCCATGGTGCCGCGTCCGTGCAGCGCGATCTGCGAATAGGCCCGTTCATAGGTCAGGCGCACCGCCTGTTCGAGGTCCAGCGCCCCGGCACACCAGGCCGCCGCAACCTCGCCACCGGAATGGCCGATGGCCGCCGCCGGCACCAGCCCGCGCGCCTCGAGCGCCGTCGCGCTGGCAACCTGATCGGCGAACAGCAGCGGCTGGGCCACTTCGACCCGCGACAACTGGGCGGCCAGATCGTCCGCTTGCACCAGTTCCAGCAGCGACACACCGGACAGCGCCGCGAACAGCCGGTCGACCTCGGCATAGGTCGCGGCATAGACCGGGTCCGAGGCCAGCGCCGCCAGGCTCATCCCGGCAAACTGCGAGCCGTTGCCGGAAAAGGTGAAAACCGGCGGGGCGTCGGACAGGTGGGTCTCGGCGCTGGCAAAACCCGGGTTCTTGCGCCCGGCGCGGAAGTCCTTGAGCGCGGTCAGCATCGCCCCGGGATCGTCGGCGGCCACGGCCAGGCGCACCGGGTTGAGATCGCGCGCGCCCCGCGCCGCGTCGAGATAGGCGGCCCGCCCGGCATCGTCCATCGCGGGATCGGCCAGCCGCACCTCGTGCGCAGCGGCCAGATCGTCAAGCGCTTCGCGCGCAAAGGCCGAGGTAACGAGGATGCGCGCGCGCTCCATGTCGGGCGCGGGCAGCACCGGCGCCTGGGGTGCGGCCAGGATGGCATGCACGTTGGTGCCGCCAAAGCCGAAGGAACTGACCCCGGCATGGGCGCGCGCCGTGGTTTCAGGCAGCTTCACCGGCTCTTGCGCGAGCCGCAGGTTCAGCTCGCCGAACGGGATGTTCGGGTTCAGGGTATCTGCATGAAGAGAGGCCGGGAACACACCGGTTTCAAACGCCAAAAGCGCCTTGAGCACGCCCGCGACGCCGGACGCCGGCTCCAGGTGGCCGATGTTCGATTTGACCGAGCCGATCGGCAAGGGCGCGCTGCGTTTCTGGCCGATGGCGCGCCCCAGCGCCTCGGCCTCGACCGGGTCGCCGACGAAGGTGCCGGTGCCATGCGCCTCGACAAAGGCCAGCGATTCTGGATCGACCTCGGCGCGGGCATAGAGCGTGTCGAGCAGCACCCGCTGCCCCTCGGACGATGGCAGGGCGACGTTCACGGTGCGCCCGTCGGCATTGGTCTCGACATCGACCAGACTGGCATAGGACGGGTAGTCGCGCGGCGTATCCACCCGGTGCAGCACGAAGGCCACCGCCCCCTCGGCGCGAACATAGCCGTCGGCCCTGGCCGAAAACGGCTGGCACAGGCCGTTCGGCGACAGCATCCGCGCCGCCGAGAACCCGACGAACGGCACCGGGTCGAGCAGGACGTTGGAGCCGGCGACGATGGCCATGTCGATGCGGCCGGAATTGAGCGCCTTGAGGGCTTCGTTCAGCGCCACCAGCGACGACGAACAGGCGGTGTCGATGGTCATCGACGGGCCGCGCAGGTCGAACACGTGCGAGATCCGGTTGGAGACCAGCGACAGCGTGTTGCCGGTCATCATGTAGGCGTCGGTCACCCGCGCATCCATGCCCAGCCGCCGCGAATAGTCGAGCGCCGAGGCCCCGACATAGACCCCGACATCGGTGCCCGAGACCGCCGAGGGCGGCAGGCCGGCGTCCTCCAGCGCCTCCCGGACAACCTGGAGTAGAAGTCGCTGCTGCGGGTCCATCTGACCGGCCTCGCGCGGCGAAATACCGAACACCTGCGGATCGAACCCGAACAGATCGTCGACCACGCCGGCCGCGAAGGTATAGGCCTTGCCCGCGATCCCGGGTTCGGGATTGAGATAGCGCGCCGTCCCCCAGCGATCGCTCGGAATCCAGCCGACCGCGCATTCTCCATCATTGAGAAGGCGCGCGAACGCCTCCACGTCGCGCCCACCGGGCAGCCGGCAACTGCGGCCACGGAACAGAATTTCTGCCACCAAACAACCTCTGAACTGGTTGCGCCGGGACCATTCCGCCCCGCCTGAATAAACATTTCGCGCGATCAGGCCGGACGGACCAATCGCCACAATCCTTAGCGTCCCTGTCGGGCAAATGCCATAGCACCAGACGCGAATGATTGCGATTCCAGATCGGGTTCAGACGTTTGACGGCACCGATCCGCCTGCCCCGCGGTCGCCGCACGCGCGGCATTGTATTCGTCGCCAACGCGGCCTAGGGTCACGCCGCCATTGACCGGGACACATGGACGGGCGAGACGGGAACTGATGACGCAGGCCGTTCGGGACTATTACTCTGCGAGCGTTGCGTTCGGGCGCGTGATCGTCGCGCTGGTCCTGCGCGAGGCACGGGTGCGCTATGGCCGTTCGCGGCTGGGCTATTTCTGGGCGGTGGTCGAGCCGGCGATCATGATCGCCTTTCTTACCGTGGTGTTCACCGCCTTTCGCAATACCCAACCTGCCGCCGGTGGCAGTTTCGCGATCTTTTTCGCAACGGGCGTGCTTCCATTCCAGATGTTTCGCACATCTTCCACGCGAATCAGCTCGGCGCTCGAGGCCAACCGACCGCTCTTCAACTACCCCCTGGTGCGTCAGCTCGACACCGTCTTTGCCCGCGCGGTGCTCGAGGTTTCGACCCATATCGTGGTGATGATCCTGGTCTTCACGTTCCAGTATTTCTTCTTTCACGCCAGCCCGCCCGCCGACATCGGCATGATCCTGATCGCCATCGGGCTGCTGGCGGCGCTGGCGCTCGGAATCGGGATGATCATCGCGGTCATCACCCAGGTCATCCCGTCGATCACCGAATTCTATGCGGTGATCATGGGGGCGTCGTTTTTCCTGTCGGCGGTGATCTACCCGCTGTCGGTCGTGCCGAGCTACTACCGGGAATTCCTGCTCTGGAACCCGCTCGTGCATGGTATCGAGGCATTTCGCGCCGGCTTCTTCGCGGGGTATCGTGCCGACGACATGGACCTGAGCTATCTCGGGCTGTTCGCGTTGTCCGCTGTGGCGATCGGGATGATCGCCGATCGCATCGTGACGAAGGACGAAACATGAGGGACACGAACCTGCGCAGTGGCGTCGAACTCAGGGATGTTTCCAAGTCCTACAAGCTCAAGACCGGCGAGGTGAAGCCGATCATCAACGGGCTGACCACGACAGTGCCGTGGAAGAACATCGGCCTGGTCGGCCGCAACGGCGCCGGCAAGTCGACGTTTCTCAGGCTGTTGGCCGGCATCATCCAGCCCGACGAGGGCGAGATTCGGCGCAATGCCTCGATCTCCTTCCCGCTGGGTTTTCGCGGCAGCTTTCACCGCGACCTCAGCGGCATCGAGAACGTCCGTTTCGTGTCGCGGATCTATGGTCAGAACACCGAGTATATCGTTGATTACGTGCGCGAATTCTCGGAGCTTGGCGGCTTTCTGAATGAACCCTACAAGACCTACTCCTCGGGCATGGGGGCGCGGCTGGCTTTCGGGTTGAGCCTGGCGATGGATTTCGACATCTACCTGATCGACGAAATCATGTCGGTGGGCGACAAGAACTTCCAGGAGAAATCCAGCGCGGCCTTTCACGAGCGGATGAAGACGGCCTGTCTCTACATGGTGTCGCACTCGATGGAGGTGCTCGAGGAATATTGCGAGGCGGGGATCATGCTGGAGAACGGGGTGCTGACCTATTTCGACGATGTGTCCGACGCCGTCGCCGCCTACAATGACCTGTTCTAGGCGCAGCATGGCCGCAACATTCCGATTTCCATATCGTTTCATTGCCCTATCGGCTAAAATCGCAGCAACCTGCACCCAAGGGACCGCATGAAAGACACGCCAGAAACCACGGAGACCAAGGCCGAAAAGCCGCAAGTCGTCCAGAAGGTGATCGAACTGCCCAAGCGCCCGGCCAGCACCAAGGCCAAGCCGCGCTATTGGCTCAGGGCGTCGTTTTTCCTTGTGGTGCTGCTGCCGATCGTCCTGTCGGCGTTCTATTTCGCCTTTGTTGCGTCGGACCGCTACGCGGTCGAGATCAAGTTCGCCGTGCGCTCGCCCTCGGGTGATCCCAGTGGGACCGACCTGTCGGGTTTGATGGGGGGGATGTCATCGGGCGGGATCACCACCGTCGACAGCTACATGGTCACCGATTTCCTGGCGTCGCGCGACCTGATCGACAAGCTCGAGCAGCGCATCGACCTGCGGCAGATGTTCGACCGCGAAGGCATCGACTTTTTCTCGCGTTTCAGCCGCGACAGGCCCAAGGAGGAATTCCTCAAGTATCTGGAATGGCGGATCAATCCGTATTTCGACAATTCCTCGCAGATCATCACGGTCGAAGTTCAGGCATTTTCCCCCGAAGACGCGAAGCTGCTGGCCAGCCAGGTGCTGGCGCTGTCGGGCGAGCTGATCAACGAGGTCTCGGAACGCGCGCGTCTCGACACCGTGCGCAGCGCCGAGGAAGAGGTGCGCCGCAACGAGATGCTTCTGCGCGACCATCGCGCCAAGATGGCCCAGTTCCGCGAGGACGGCCAGGACGTGGACCCGACCCGCTCGGTCGAAGCGCAGCAGCAGCTTCTTGGCCGGCTGGAAGGCGAGTTGTCGGAAAAGCAGACCCAGCTTGCCACCCTGCTGGAGTTTCTCAACACCGAGGCGCCGCGGGTGAAGTTCCTCGACAGCGAGATCGCGGCGCTGGAGGAACAGGTGGCGCGGCAACGCGCGCGCCTTGGTGCCGGCGGTGCTCCCGGCCCCGGCGACGACGGCGGCGAAACCCTCAGCCAGCGGGTCAGCAACTACGAGGGGCTGGCAGTCGATCTCGAGTTCCTGCAACGCGCCTACGTGTCGTCGATGACCTCGCTCGAGGCCGCCCGGCTCGAAGCGGACCGGCAACAGCGCTACCTTGCGGCCTTCGTCCTGCCGTCGCTGCCGGAAAAGGCGATCTACCCGTATCGATTCCTCAACGTGGTCCTGATCGGGGTCGTTGCGTTCATGGCCTGGTCGATCACCGTGCTGTTCGGCGCGATCATCCGCGAACACCTGCCGTAACGCACAGATCCGCCGCACAGAATTGGCATCAAGACGTTAGACACGGCCTGCGATATTTGGTAGCGTCCTTCCCGAAGTCTGCCACATATAGGGCCATATCCGTATGCCTTCGCGCCTAGCCCGCAAGAACCGATTCGTATTGGGAATTTTTCTCGCGGTCGCAACGCTCGTTGCCGGTTGCAACAAGCTGCCGTCGGACGGCCCGCTGACCCGCGAGATCATCGAGGAAAGCGCCACCGGCGACTTTGTCCTGATCAGCATGACCGATGCGATCTCGCAGGCCTTGATGAGCGACGGTGAGCGCGGCTTCGGCCCGGTCGTCGCCCCCGCCTCGGCGGGGCTGCCGCAGAACCGGATCGCGGTCGGCGACGTGCTGGGGGTGCGCATCCTCGAGGCCGGCACCAACGGCCCCTTCGCCGGCGGCGGCGGGCTGGGACATGCCGATTTCCCCAAGGTGCTGGTCGAATCCGACGGCACCATCTCGCTGCCCTATGTCGGCACCATTCGCGCGCTCGGGCGCAAGCCGCGCGACATCGAACAGGACATCGTCGAGCGGCTGGCGGGGTCCGCGATCGAACCGCAGGCGGTGGTGGGCGTGGTCGAATCGGCCTCCAACATCGTGACCGTGGCGGGCGATGCCGGGCGGCCCGGCCCGCTGCCCCTGACCCTGCGCCCGACCCGTCTGGCCGAGGTCATCGCCGCGGCCGGCGGCAGCCGTTATCCGGCCTATGACACCCGCGTCACCCTGGTGCGCGACGGCCGACGCGGCAGCCTCAACCTGATGGAGGTGATGGAAAGCCCGTCGCACAACCCGCTGGTGCAGCGCGGCGACATGGTGGTGCTGGCGCATGAGCCGCGCAGTTTCACCATCAACGGCGCGGTCGGACGCGGCGGCGTGTTCCCGTTCGAGACCGCGCGCATGACCCTGCTCGACGCGCTCGGACGTGCCGGCGGGCTGTCGGACATGCGCGCCGACCCCAAGGGCGTCTTCGTGTTCAGGTTCGAGCCGGTGGCGAAACTCAAGCGCCTCGGTGTTCCCAACCTGGCCCGGTTCGAGAACGATCCGCGTGGCGTGCCCACCGTCTACATGATCGACATGCAACAGGTGCGCTCGCGCTTTTTCGCGCAAAGCTTCTACGTGCAGTCCGGCGATGCCATCTATGTCTCGAATTCCGAGACCGTGCAGACCCAGAAGCTCCTGACCCTGTTCGATCTTTCGATCGGCACCGGCGCGTCGCTGGTCGGGGCGGGTGCGGATATCGCGGGCGCGCTGTAGGCGCGCGCGCAGGGTCGCCGCGGGGATTCCGTCACGCCATCTCTCAGGGAAATCCCTGGTACCCGAGGCCGGACCCGAACCGGCACGCCTTGCGGCGGGGGATTTTGAATTCTCACGAAAGTATTATATATCTGATACTTATTAGTTTCAACTCCCACCAAATTCGATGGCTTCCCACCGTCGAGTGGAAGTCAGAAAGCACCTATGCATAGGACAAATTTACATGACACGGTGCGGCGGCGCACCGTCGCGAGGTCTCAGGCCCAGACAGGATAGATTACCCTCCGCCGCAAGAGGGCACCTCGATTATTGATCCCTTTCGGTCGCACATAGGGGACTGGTCGAGGCCGGTCATTGCGCGCCTCCCGCCATGGTCTCGCCCCGGAGCAGCGCACGGTTCCGTTCGGCCGCTGCGCGATCTTCTTGCCATCACCGGCGGCGCTCATAGCGCGTTTGAGAAGCTGCAAGACACCGCCAACAACCCGAAATCTCCTAACCCCCTCTGAAAGCTTCGCAAGCACAAGGAAAATCCTCATGCGACACAATAACTTAAGCTGGGGAAGTGGCAGCCCGTAGGTCGCTGGAACGGGTGTCTTTACCTTATGCCTCACGTTGCGATCTGTTCGCTTTTTCAATGGCTTAATGAGAACATGTGGTTTCCACTTGTTCCCGCCTGTCGCGCAAAATGACATTTCTTATGGTATGCGGGATGGTTGGCCGGGAAAGGGCGTTCAATGCCGAAGCAAGCGAAAGAGATGGGAGCGCTCGAAGTCAAGCGTGCTGCACACCCCGGCGATCACGAAAACAACGTCTGGATCGCCGCCGGGGGCGTCTCTGGGCTGCTTCTGCAGATCACACCTGGCGGGGCCAAAAGCTGGATCCTGCGCACCGTCATTGCAGGCAAGCGGCGGGTGATCGGCCTCGGGCCCTATCCGGGGGTTGGGCTCGCCGATGCCCGGAACGCAGCCCGCGAGATGAAAACCCAGATCATGGATGGCCGTGACCCGGTGGCCGAACGGGAAGCCCGCAAGGCCGAGCTGGCCGCAGCCGCGCGCCGCTCGCTGACGCTGCGCGAAGCCGTCGAGCGGTTCCTGGCGATCAAGGGCAAGGAGTTCAGCAGCGACAAGCACCGCGCCGCGTGGGGCCGCGAGGTCGATCGACTGGTCGGTGCCACCCTCGGCAACCTGCAAGTCGATTCCATCGACATGCGCGACGTGCTCGCCGCCCTTGAGCCGCACTGGCACGTCCGCACCGACACCGCCAAGCGGGTGCGCCAGCGCCTTGAGCGCGTGTTTGATTGGGCGACCGTCGCCGGCCACCGGTCAGGCGAGAACCCTGCACGGTGGAAAGGCGCCCTCGCCGAGCTGCTCCCGTCGCCCTCGAAGGTCGCGAAGTCGCAGAACTGGCCAGCGCTCGCCCAGACCGACGCCGCGAGATGGTGGGCTGATCTGCGCAAGCGGGAAGGCAACGCCAGCCGCGCCTTGGAGTTCGCTGCGCTGACGTGGGCTCGATCCGGGGACGTGCGCGGCGCGCGCTGGGACGAGATCGACGCCCATCGCGGCCTGTGGATCATCCCGGCCGACCGCATGAAGGCTGGCCGCGAGCACCGCGTCCCGCTCTCGGCGCCCGCCATCGCGGTCATTGAGGGGTTGACCCGACTTGCGGACAACCCGCTGATTTTTCCGGCCCTACGAGGCGGCATGCTCTCGGACGCGGCCCTCGGCGCAGCGATGAGGCGCATCCACGAGGCCAAGGTCAGGCGTGATGTGAAGGCCGGCATCGCGGAGGACAAGGCCGGATATCGAGACGCACGCACCGGGCGGGCCGCTGTGCCGCATGGTCTCCGGTCGACCGCGCGTGACTGGGCTGTCGAACGCGGGATCGACCACACGATGGCGGAAATCGCCCTGGCGCACGTGGTTGGTTCGGAGGTCGAGCGGGCCTATCGGCGAAGCGACATGCTCGACCAGCGGCGCGCCATGATGGACGCGTGGGCCGCCTTCCTCGATGGGCGCGAGGTCGCCGGCGGGAACGTGGTTGATCTCAAAACCGCACGCTAGCCGTCGCCATCATCTGCTTCAGCTTTCCGGCGGCGCTCTGCATCGTATTCGACAATATCGACTATCTCCGAGACTAGGCGCATCAGCCGTTCGCGTGAAACCTTGTCCCGTGCGAAGTCCGGATCGATGTAGTAACCAACCAATGCGGCGGTCAGTTCTTCACCATACGATGTACCGCGCCGCTCCGCCTGATCCCTAATCGCAGCCCTGTAGGCATCCGGAATTTGCTCCTCCGGTGGAACCCAACGCCACCCAGCCTGTCGACGTTCCATTTGCCTAAAGTGGTTCTCAAGAGCGGCCACGATTTCCGCGTTCATCGACCGCCCGTGCGCGGCCGCCGAGTGCTTGATCCGCTCTCTCATGCCCTCCGGCGGGCGGATTACGATCTGCCCGAGTTCGGCCTTTTCGCTTTTCATCACGGTTCCTCTGAATCGACACTCGCATTCTGTGACTATTTTGCGTTGACACAATACTCACATTAAGTGAGTATAGTCGCAATGTGTGACTATGGAGGACCAGATGAAGAAAATCCAAATCGGCATCCGCTTTCCCGAGGACGTAAAGCGGTTCATCGACCAAGAGGCTGCGCGCAACTGTTCCAGTGCAAATTCGGAAGTAATCCGCGCGATCCGGGAGCGGATGGATCGGATCGGCGAGCGCAGCGACGCCGATGAAAGGGCATCGGCATGACGGTAATGAACCACCCCCCCGCGATCAACATCCCGCCGGCGCGTCGGTTCGTGACGGACGTGGAAATCGGCGAAATCTTCGGCTGCCACCGCACCTGGGTCTGGCGAATGCTCAAGCGATCCGACTTTCCGAGGCCGTTGAAACTGAGCCCCGGCGTCACGCGCTGGCGGGCCGAGGATATCGAGGCCTGGATTGCAGAAAAGGAAAAGGAGACCGCGAAATGATGGGCCCAGAAACGAGCCGGACCGCTGGGGCGGCCACCCCAAACGGTCCAGAGGCCGCAATTCCCGTGAAAAAGAAGCTCAGCCATGGGGAAGATAGCATGAACGATTGTTCCCGCACAATCCCGGACCAACGACTCGACAGAATGATCGCGGCCCGGCCTCCCAGCCTCATAGGCACGCTCTACCGGGCGCGCAGATTCCTGTGTGAGGCGATGGCGGCGACGCCCATGGACGACGACACGCTGGTCGACCCCCTGCTGGTGATTGAGGACCAGATACTCGCGGCCCGACCAACGACGCTGGCCGACGCCTACCGGCGGCTCTTGGCCCTTGTGCCAGACTTGGCCTCCGACCTTGACGCCCCGCACCTTGCCGAACTCCGCGCGGAGATCGAGGCGGAAATCGGCGGGAAGGTATAATGCATGGCGAGGAGCGAAAAGACCGATCGCGCAGCCCGAACCTTCGAATGGCTGCGCAGCCTGCAAACCGCTATCGGGGTTGAGCTTGCCCGCAAACTGGACAAGGGGGATGGGCGCACCTTGCGCCCTCTCGACCTCTGTGTGGCCATGTCGCTGACTGGATGGTTCGACGCTGACCTCAAGTGCTTCCGATCACAGGTGGCAATCGCCGAGGATGTGGGCTGCTCGGAGAAGAGCGCTGCCGCCTCGGTTGCCCGCCTTCTGGACGCCGGGTTCCTCCTTGTCCCGCCGGTGAAGAAGACCAAGAAGGGCGGATTTAGCGGCCGGCCAGCGACGACATATCGCGCAACTATCCCCGCCGAAGATGGGATTTCCGAGGACGAAGTTTCCGGAAGCACGGTTCGGGAAAGTTTCGATAACGCGCCGGTGATTTCCGGAAGCACGGTTCCGGTGATTTCCGGAAGCACGGTTCCGACCAACCCCTTGAGAGAACCCTTGGAGAGAACCCCTGTAAAGAACACCCCCCCTACCCCCCGCAATGCGGGGGGCGCGGACGTGCCGGATCGGGGAGATGGAAGGGCTGAGGAGGGGGAGCAGGTGAGCGAGGTCGTCCTTTTCCCCAGCAGGCAACCGGTGGCCAGCGTCTTAACGGCTCAGACCGATCTTCCGAAGATGCCTAGTCGCAGGCCACCCACCAACCTCGCCGGCGAGCTCTGCCCCGGGTGCGACACTCTGGACGACGAAGCGGAGGTATTCTGGAACGAATACCCGAACCCGGAAGCTTGGGGAGCCGTTTGCAGGGCATGGCGGGGCGCGCGACGCATGGCGACCTTCGAGCAGATCATGGAAGGTCTCGATGCCTACATTCGCCGCACCGATAATTCACGCGATCGGGGTTTTCGGGCTGCTCCAGCCAATTGGCTCAAGGACAGGCGATGGGTTGATCCGGAGCGCACTGAACGTAGGGGCGTTGAGACAACCAGCGAACGCATGAACCGCCTCGGCTTGGCGGGTCCAAACGAATGCGGTGAGATCGACGGGCCGCGCAAAGCACCGGCAATCATCTTCGAAGACCTGCAGGGGGGCGGCCGATGAACGTGATCACCACCAACGCCCGGCAGGCAGTAATTTTCGGCTGGCTCTGGAATCCGGAAGGGGTGCTGCACCGGTACCGCGTGCCTGATCACCTCGGCGACGATGCGATCCGAGCCGAGGTCGGCGATCTGGTCCGGGATTTGGACGACACGCTGCCCGGCGGCCTCGATGCCGATGCCCTCGACGTCTACCTCGAAGGCACTTGGCGCGCCCTGCGACGGTCGTGGGCGGGCCTGTGTTGGCCGCCGGCGAAGGTCCTGATCGAAGCCGCCCATGATGCCGCACACGCCCACGGGGCCGGTTACCGCGAGGAGGTGGCGCTGAGAGGGCTGACTGAGTTCTACGCCGCCCACGGCCGCCCGCTGGCCGGTGTTGCGACACCTGCACGAACCGCGGAGATGATCCGCCGGGGCATCGTGACCGCCCGCGAGGCCCGACACGCCGGTTTCCCGCTCACCCCGCAGGACGACGCCGAGGCGCGACGCCAGCCGCCCTGTCAAAGCGAAATCGAGACGGCGATCAGGTGTCGGGCGCGGCTGCGAGGCCTGGGGGCAAGCTGAATGGCCCAAGCCTCAAAACAGCAACCGGCACCGGTCGCACTCGTTCGGGTTCACCCGCGCGGCTTCGACGTCGCGGCGATGACCAGGCTGTCGGAAGTCGGAAAACTGAAAACCCTCGAGGCGTTTCGGGAGGTTGGCGCAGCGGCGCTGGATGCGCCTTGCCCCGTCCAGCGGGCCGTCGGGCTCTTGATCACCGAGGCGGTGAAGCAAGATCGTCTTGGTGACCTGACGGCCGCGCTCGGCCTTAATGTGCGCGGCCGCCCCGCGGCGACCGACGACCTCAACCTGTCACGCCGCAACGCTTATCTGCGGCAAGCGCGGGCCGCGGTCCCAGCCTGGCGCGACGCCCCAAAATATGCCGCGGCGGCGATGATGTGCGAAAACTTCGACAGGTACGCCGCGTCCGGGTGGCGCCATGACCGGGACCGGCCGGGACCGCCATCAGCGGCTCCGCGCCGTTATTGGCACGCAATCCTGCAGATGGGCGTGTCCGTGCCGCGCTCGCGCCAGCTCGCCGACATTCTGGACGCCCACGACAGTCAGCCTGGGAAAATCTATCGCAGTCACCTAGGCGTTTTAATTGCGATCAACGCGGCCGATGTTTTCAGCATCGAAAGGAGACGACGACGACATGGAACTCGACAGCAAGAACCGCTTGGCGCACCTCAAGCGACTGCGCGACGCGAAATATTCGGAGTTGCGCGCCGCGACAGACTTCACGCGCGACATTTTTCGGCGGCACGCCGAACTTCAGATCGAGATCGGCCGTCTTGAGGCCGTGACCGTCCCTCCGCACGTTCGGCAACACCACGAGGACACCATCGCTGCGAAGCGGAAGATGATCGCCGCGTTGGCCGCCGAGAAGGCCGAGGCGACGACGCACCAAGACGCCGCCAGCGATGCGTGGAGCGCGGCCGCCCAACTCTTCGAGAGTTGCCACAAGTACGCGTCGAAGCACGGCCTCCCGCTGCCTGGCGGCGACCGGTCCGACAATGCCGTTCGCTGCTGGGATCCGATGAGCGGCCGCGACGCGGGGGGTTCCGAAATGTTGAGCCTCGCTTCTGAGGGGGATGCCCGATGATCTTGGAACGCCTGAGCAAGTCGCTCAAAAAGTCTCGGAGCGCCATCGCCGACGTCCATGGTGGCCTTGGCGAAATCCGGTCCCGCATTGATGAACTCCGCGATCAGCGCGACGCCATCGAGAGCCGCCCGCTTCCCCTCGCCAGCGTCGAAAGAGAGGTCGATGCATGGCTGGATACCACCGTCGCCAACGCCGTCACGGCACTCCCGGTCAACCGGTTCGCAACCCCAAAGGAACGCAGGCGTGGTGAACCGGATTTTGAACTTCCTCTGCCGCTGCGTCATGGAGCGAACACGCCCGACGCGGGGCCGGCAGTGGGTATACTTCTCGGCCTTCTGGTGGCGACCAACCGCGAGGCCTTCAAAATGATCTTGCTCGGCCGCCTCGGCGACTATTACGAGAACCGTGAAGGCATCGAACCGAGCGCCGCGGCGGATTTGATTTCTGAAATCGACAACGAGATTTGGAGCCTCGAACACGATGAAGAATTTCTCATTCGGGATGCTGAGGCCGCCGGCCTCGAGCTGCAGCGCCGCCCCGATGCTAATCCTGAAATTGTGCTGCTCGCCGACAGCGAGCAAGCCACATGACCTGCGCCGCTGATCATAGGGCGGCGCACGCAAGAGATTGCGGGGGTGGGTTGACCCTCGTGATGAACGTTCAGGGATTGGTCCTCCCGGACGTTTGGCCCGCAACGGACCTCACGCACGCTTCATGTGCGACGCGAGGGGGTGGGGTGATACTTATGCGCCTCGCCCCCAACCGTGCGGCGTGAGGGAACCGACATGGCAGGGATGAAGATAGTCCGCGAACTCGACCGCAACCGCATCATGTACGAGGAGATGATCAAACGCTTCGGCGAGAAAACTGCGATCACGGCCTACCGCCGGGCGCTCGATCAAGAAGGCAAAAAGACCAATACTGCCATCAAGAATACGTTGGTTAAGCAGACCAGCATCAAGAAGGGAGAGGTCAACAAGTCCATCAGCTTCATCGGACCCAGCCGCGACAACCTATCCTTCAAGATCGTCGGCACCGGACGGCATCGCGGCTTGCGCAACTTCGGAGCAGTGCAGTTCAGCTACGGTGTTCGGGTGAAGGATATGTGGGGGAAAAAGCAACGAAAATTCAAATCGGCCTTCATCGTTCCGAGGCTCAATGCTCATGCCTTCGTTCGAACCGGATCGGCTCGCTTCCCCATCCGCGTCATGTACGGACCGTCGATCCCGAAGGAGTTGGTCAAGGACGAGGCCAGGGACGTATTCGACGAAGCACTGCCCAACTTGCACATAGCGGCGATCGAAAAGCTGAAACAGGCTCTCAAGGTATGATGGCACACCCTGCACTCACCTCGGTCTGGATCGACGCACGGGCGCTGCAAGGTCGTCAAGAGCGCCTGTGGTTTTGGCGGGCGCTGGGGTCGTGGAGAGCGCAAGTGGCACCTGCCCGGCCCGCATGGCGTGCGGGCGACCCCCACCCCCAAGGGACCGTATCGTGCCGCGCTGCGGCGCGGGGCCGCCGCCGCCCGATATGTGGCTGTTTTTTTATTTTTGAAAAACCGGGTGGAGTTTACTGATGGCGAGCACAGCGAAGACAGAGAAGCGGGGAAAGCCCGCTGCCGCAAAATCGGAAAATGTTGGCGAAAAAACGGTTGGCATTCGCGAGGCCGCATCGCTGCTGAACCGAAGCACGCAGTGGGTTCACAAGCTCGTCGCGGCTGGATTTGTGGAAAAGGTGGGGCGAGGCCAGTACCGGATATCGGACATCACCTCGGGGACCGTCGCCTATTACGAAGACCTTCTGCAGAAGTCCTCGAAGTCCGCCACGTCGAACCGAGTTTCGGAGGCTCGGGCGGCTGAAATCGAGTTGCGCACGGCCGAGCGGCGGCGCGAGTTGATCCCGCAAGAAGAGGCGATCGCAGCGATGGACCTGGTGGTCGGCAAGGTGGCGGAAACACTCTCTGGCCTACCGGCCCGGATCACTAGGGACTTGGTGCTGCGCAGGAAAATCGAGGCGGCAGTCCATGCCGGTCGAAAGGAAATCGCAGACGCGCTCGCCGAACTATCCGGCTTTGTTGAAGCGGGCGGCGACCTTCCTGCAACCGACACCGAGGATGACCCCAAATGAGATTTTGGCGCAGCGCAGCATCGGTCAAGCTTACCGTCCCGATCGAGGCCAGCGTGCGCAAGGCGATGAACGACGAGGTGCGGGAGACCTTCCAAGGTATCTTTGCCGATACCGGCTTACGCTTTGTATAGGAGAAAATGACTTGACAAACCAAAACACCAAGACCCGCCCGGCCAGCCAAGCCGCGTCTGGCGATGACGCCGACGCCCACGCCTTTAGGGCCAGGGCCGCGGCGATCATGCGCTCCAAGTATGCCGTCACGCGCCCCAAGCAGGCGCTCATGCTCGCGCTGGGCACCACCCTAAGCCACGACGATGCCTGCGCGGCGTTGGCCGCCATGAAGTCGGACAGCGCCGAGGTGAACAGCGCGGTGCTGGTGGATCCGGGCGCCATAGCTGCCCTTCCCAAGGCGGCGCGGCAGGAGCGTGGCCGGCTGGTCGCGATACTGACCTGCTCAGAGGCCGAGGGCCGAGCCACGCAGGCGGCGGCGCTGGCGTTCGACACACTTGCGACCGTTGAACAGGCGATCGCGGTCATGGCGACGATGCCCCGGACCGAGCGCTACATGACCATCGCGGAGCGCGCGGCCGGCGAGCCGGAGTTCGGCGCAGATTTCAGCGACCACTGGTCGGCGGGCGGAGACAGGGTTGGCGCCGCCTGGGATCGAGCGATTGCCAACAGCAAAGCGGCCCACCGAAACAGCGTAGAAAAGGAGAACGCCAAATGACGACAATGACCCAATCGACCCCCGAAGATCTGAGCAATGTAGGTGAAGACCCGATACTCCCACTGTATCGCCAATGGGTTGCCGCACGGGATGAATGGCACCGCTACGTTGGCTTGCCCGGCAACGAAAACTGAGACCTGCCGGAAAGCAAAGCCGCCGAAGCACAGGAAAATGCGGCGTTCTGGGAGATGATCGAGATGACCCCGACCAGCATGGAGGGGATCGCGGCGCTGATCCACGTGTTGTGGAGTTTGGAAGGTCCAAAATTGGCACCCGTCAACGTGGAGGCGAACCACCCGAACTGCAAGCTGATGGGTGCCATCTGGCGGTATGCCTCCGGGCAAAACGGGCTGCCGCCCCGCTAACCCAAAGATGCCAACACCCTGACGAAGGAGATGGACCATTGATCACCGGCAGCCGCGCCCCGCAACAGCTCGAGCTCGCGCGCACCTTCGCCGCGGCATCGCATCCCGGTCGCTGGTATTCGGAGCAGCGCTGGCCGATCGGTTGGAGGGCGCAGTTAACCGATGACCCGCCCTACAACGCGACCCAGCGCGACGGCGAGCAGGTTGTCCGCTCGATCTCCGGTACGACGATCCGGCTTCGGAATGTCCGCCGCGTGCCTGACGAGGTGCGCGGCACGGGCATCGATGCGATACGGACCGCACTGTTCGCTGAGCCATGAGGTTTGCAAATGTTGAACCTCTCCCCCGAAATCAGCATCAAGATCGCAAAGCTGATCCCGCGCCTTGCCTCGCCCTATGAAAGCGAAGTGCTCGCGACTGTCGAAGCGATCCGGCGCACGCTCGACCGGGCCGAGCTGTCCCTGCACGATCTCGCCGCCCGCCTATGCGCGCCTGAACCCGTCCAGATCCGCGCCCAGCCCAAGCCGGAGCCCGCGCCCGATCACGATGCCGACTCGCTGCTTGCCAAGGCGATGTGGCTGCGCGACCACGCCCAGGACGATCTGACCGCGAACCAAGCCGCGTTTGTGGCCACCGCGATCCGGATGCTCGGAGCCGGGCAGAGCCTTTCGGTCAAACAAATCGGCTGGCTCTACGGACTATGCACAATGCATGGCCACGAGGCCTGACCTCCAAGAGTTGCGTGCCCACCGTTTCCGCTGGTATCCATCAGGCGGGAGGTACGCGCATGGATTTCAAAACCGAGCCAGAGTGGGCGGCCGCACTGGTCGCCGTGATTGACGAGCAGGTCGACGCGATCGTGAACCTGCCGTTCCGAACGCCGGACGAAGAGAAACTTTGTGCAGAGCTCCGCCGTCGTGCCATCGAGCTCCAACATTGGGCAAGGATTATTCGGCGGGGGGTAGAGTTCAAGGAAATGCAGCGCGAGAACGCGACCCTCCGGCGGCAGGTGAACCGACTGGAAAACGCACGGCCCGACCCCCACGGATAGCGGCAAGCCCAAGGACGCGCTGCGCGGGCCGCTGGCGGGCGTGTCGGCTGTCTGCGTGGTCGGGGGCGGAAACGGGTGGCAGGCCGCCTGTGCGGCGCTCCGTGGGCCTGCTGGACCCCGGCCCCTTCCTTCCATTCCCCGCGCCCCGGTCCACCGCCGCATCCGCTGTTGAGACCTGATCATTCCGCCAATTGGCGGATTGGTCGCTAGGTCTGCCCCTCCGCATATTCGCCAGTCGCGCCGCCGCGCGCGCGGGTTACGGGCTGGTGGCAATGTTCGGGCGACATTTTGTCACCTCACCACCGCCCCGCGCCCCTTGGCAGGTTGCATGGGCGTTGAACGGCCAGCGCCGCGACCTGAACGACGCACAGCGATACATGATCTGGGCCGACTGCGCCAAGGGTGATGAAGCATGGCAGGCAGAACAGAAGCGCATTCAGGATGCTGCGAACAGGGCTAGGGCCGAAGCGGCGAAGGCACAGCACAAGGTCAGCAAACCGTGGGCCGGTGAAGGAAAGCCAGTTGATGGTGACCCCACAAATTGTGGGGCGACCATAGTAGACAGCCCGGAGCCTAAGCCCGATCCGAAGGCAAAGTCTGGCGCTTCCGAGCGTAAAGCCGAAGCCGCTGGTGTTACCCGAAAAACCGTTGATATGGCCGAGGCGCTGACCAACAAGCGACCTGACCTGGCCGAGCAAGTGCGCGCCGGTAAGATGACGCTTTCCAGCGCGACGACGCGGCTAGCGAATATGCGGAAGGAGGACACACCGGTCCAGAACCGTTCGGTAAATTTGCCGAACGGACAAGCCTAGCGCCTAATCCGCCAATTGGCGGAATTACCAAGTCACGACGGATGGCGCCGGCTCGAATATGCGGAGGGGGCGGCCTAGTGAAAATTCCGCAAATTTGCGGAAAAACCAGTCTCTAACTCCGACGCCGCCTCGATTATGAAGCGGGGCGACAACCAGCATCGGCAAATTTGCCGACTTCTGAGCCATCCCTGTCGCAGCGCGCAGCGACCAATCCGCAAAATTGCGGAATGATCAGGTCTCGACGGATGACGCCGCCTCGATGCTTAGCGTCGGAACGCGCTCCGTCGAGCGCGCCCGCAAGGTCCACGTCCCGGCCGCGATGCTGAAATTGCGCTAAACCGCATTTGTCGCTGGCCTTCTTTTGCGCTATATAGCATAGCAACGTGGCGCTGCTCCACCGAAGGAAAACCGATGCAGATCGCCTACACGAACGTCGCGCGGAAAGGGCTCAAGCAGATGCCTGCCAAGGACCGCGCGGCGCTGATCGCCAAGCTGGAAGCCTACGCAGCAACCGGAGAGGGCGACGTGAAGCGACTGGTCGGGAGCGAATACTTCCGACTGCGGCACCGGGACTGGCGCGCGATCTTTGAGGTCGAGGATGGCGTGTTGGTGATCCGGGTGGCGCACCGCCGCGAGGTCTACAAGTGAAGGAGGGCCTGATGATGAACGAAGCGTTGAACCTGCAAGGCGAGAAGATGGTGGTGCTCACCGAGGCGGAATACCGCGCCCTGATCGAGGACGCGGGCGACATTGCCCTCGCCGATCAGGCCCGGGCTGAGAGCGCCGGTGCGCCTGTCCTGCCCGCCAAACTGCTGGCCGCGTCGCTCGACGGGACCATGCACCCGCTGACCGCCTGGCGGAAGGCGGCTGGACTCACGCAGGCGGCGCTGGCGCATAAGGCCGGCATCCGCACCTCGACCGTGTGCAACATCGAGAACGGCAAGATCGACCCGCGCCTGTCGACGGTGAAGGCCCTGGCCGATGCGCTCGGGGTGGACGTGGACGATCTGGTCGCCTGAGCGATAGCCGAATGTTGGAGAGCGCATATGCCTGACGACGATTTCAGTGTTTTTGTTCGTCGCCACCCAATGGACTGGCAAACTGCCGAATACAGAGCATCCGACCTTTCGCGGGAATTGTTCTGGGATAGGACATCTGGTGGAGTAGGTTCGAGGACAAGCCACCCGGCGCTTTTCGGTTACGTCATGTGTGACCAGATGCTCAACGGAGAAGTTGCACATTCTTGTGCGCACGGGCCTGGGCCTCACCGCATCAAGGTCTGCTTGGTGAAAAAGCTGAACAAAGATCATTGGAGCGATTTGCTGCAGCGGGTTTGAAACTAACCTTCACCGCCGTGAGATCAGCTAGATCGAGCGCGCGGGACTCGTGGCTGAGTGGGTGCGGATCACGGGGAAAAGACTGACTGCGCAAGTTGCGCAACCAGTCCTCCCGGCGCAGGCCACACGGCAAGTCCGAAGCCACCCGCAAGCTCGGCATGTCCCGCGATCAGGTGGCGCGCTCCCTCAAGGTCCCGGCCCTGCCGCCCGAGGCCAAGGACGCGCCAAGGGCTTTGATCGGATGTTCTCAACCATTTCTGGGATGGTATACTTGATGGCTGGCCGCAAGTGCTGTCCCGAGAAATTCTCAATGAAAACATGCGCTTACAAGAGGAAGTGGCAGCCCGTAGGGGAATCGAACCCCTCTTTCCAGGTTGAAAACCTGGCGTCCTAACCGATAGACGAACGGGCCGCGCTGTTGGTGCCGCGGGTTCTAGGAAAACGGCGGCGCAAGGGCAAGCGGATTCTTTGGCCGTCCTGAAAAAACTTTGCGCGCCGCGGCGCTCATGCCCGCGCGGCGTCCTCGAGGCGCAGTTGCGGCGTTACCCGGCCGTTCCAGTGGTTCAGCTCCAGCCGCCCGGCCAGGTGGAACCGCGCGCCGCCGTGGCCGGCCAGCGCCGGGCCGAGCGGGCCGTCGAAGGCGCCGAAGGCGATCGCCTCGAGCCGCGCGCCCAGCCCGTCGCCCAAGCCCAGTTTCAGGTGGTTGGCGCCGACCTGCTTGGCGAACTCGATGCGCATGTCGGGAAGGGCGAATCGCGGCGCGGGGGCGCCTGCGCCGAAGGGGCCGGCGGCCTCGATCGTCTCGATCAGCTCGGTGGTCGCGGCCCCCGGCATCATCAGCCCGTCCAGCACCAGGTCGCGCGGCCCCAGCGCGCCCGCGCCCTGTTTTGCCAGCAAGTCCGCCAGCCGCGCCATCGCAGGCTCAAGTTGTGCGCGGCTCAGCGTCAGCCCTGCGGCCATCTTGTGCCCGCCACCGCGCGCGATCAGCCCCTCGGCGGCCAGCTTGTGCACCGCCGCGCCCAGGTCGATGCCCGAGACCGAGCGGCCCGAGCCCTTGCCCTCGTCGCCGTCGAACCCGATCACCACGGCGGGGCGGTGCGCGGCCTCTTTCAGCCGCGCCGCGACGATGCCGACCACGCCGGGGTGCCAGCCGTCATGGGCAGCCCAGACCAGCGGCGCGTCAAGCCCGCGCTCCTCGGCCTGCGCCAGCGCGCCGGCCAGCACGCCCGCCTCGATCTCGCGCCGCTCGTCGTTCAACTGGTCGAGCCTCGCCGCCATAGCCGCCGCCTCGTTTGCGTCGGTGGTGGCCAAGAGCCGCGCGCCGAGGTCGGCCTTGCCGATGCGCCCGCCCGCGTTCACCCGTGGCCCCAGCAGAAAGCCGAGGTGATAGGGGCGCGGTGCCTCGTTCATCCGGGCCACGTCCGCCAGCGCCACCAGCCCGGGGCGGGCGCGCCGCGCCATGATCTTGAGCCCCTGCACCACCAGCGCCCGGTTGGCCCCGACCAGGGGTGCCACATCGGCCACCGTGGCCAGCGCCACCAGGTCGAGCATCGAGATCAGGTCAGGCCCGGCGCGCCCGGCCTCGCGCAGCCTGCGGCCCATTTCCACCAGCAACAGGAACACCACCCCGGCGGCGCAGAGATAGCCGGGCGCGCCCGCCTCGTCCTGCCGGTTGGGGTTGACCACGGCCAGTGCGGGCGGCAGCGTCTCGCCGCCCAGGTGGTGGTCGAGCACGATGACCTCCGCGCCCTTGGCCACCGCCGCCGCGATCGGTTCATGGCTGAGGGTGCCGCAGTCGACGCAGACGATCAGCGGGTGATCTTCGGCCAGCATCTCCATCGCGGGCACGTTGGGGCCATAACCCTCGTCGATCCGGTCGGGGATATAGAGCGTCGGGCGCTGGCCGAAGTGGCGCATCCAGTCGATGATGAGCGCCGCCGAGGCGCCGCCGTCGACATCGTAATCGGCAAACACCGCCACCCGCTCGCCCTTGTCGACCGCTTGCAGCAGGCGCGCGGCGGCGGTCTCCATGTCGCGCAGCCCGCGCGGATCGGGCAGCGTGTCCTTGATGGTGGGGGCAAGGAAGGCGTCCGCATCCGCCGCCTCGACGCCGCGCCGCGCCAACACCGCGCAGACGGCGGCAGGCAGTCGCGTCGCCTGCGCCAGCGCCTCGGCCTGGCGGGCGTGTTCGACCGAAGGGCCGATCCAGCGGCGGCCGGTGAGCGAGGTTTCGACATCGAGAAACGCGGACATGCGGCAGGTCTAGGGCGACGGGCGGCCAAGGTCCAGTGCGGGCAGATGGCCCCGGCCGCGCTGACCCCTCGTGGCCCCGCGCCCGCTCCGATGGTGACACGAGGGCAGCGCTGCCCGGCCAGTGTGGCCGGACGGGGTTTGGCGCCGGGAACGCCCGCCCTGCCCCTCAGCCGATGAGATCCCCCGTCGCCACCACCCGCGCGAACTCGCCGTTGAGCTGGTCGAGCGCGGCCTGGTGTATCCACTTCGGTTCCGCCTTGCCGCCGCCGCGCCAGCTTGTATCGACATTGCGCGCCACCGCCGCGCAGGCGTCATGCACCAGATCGACGGAAAACCCGAGGTTGCCCGCCATGCGCACGGTCGTCGAGACGCAGTGCGGCGTGGTCAACCCGCAGATCACCAGTTGCTCGATCCCGTCGGGGCGCAGCCGCGCCTCGAGGTCGGTGCCGATGAAGGCGGAGTTGACCGATTTGGCGATCACCGGCTCACCCGCAATCGGCATCACCTCGGGCTTGAAGCCGGTCTTGCCGAAGCTCGGGTGCAGCGGGCTGTCGGGGTTGGTCGACAGGTGCTGGACGTGAAACACCGGCTGGCCGGCGGCGCGCCAGTGCTCAAGCAGCCGCCCGGCGTTGGCCTCGGCCCCCGGGTTGTTGCGTGCCCCCCAGAAAGGGTCGTCCCACCCTTCCTGGATGTCGATCAGGATCAGCGCGCGCGGTTTCATAGCCCCACCCGCGTGGTCGGGTTGCGGTAGGTCATGCGCCGGACCGAGCCGGAGCGCGAGCGCATCAGGAGCGTCTCGGTCTCGAGCCAGTCCGGCTCGCGCTTGATGCCGCGCAGGATCGAGCCGTCGGTGACGCCGGTGGCGGCAAAGATCACGTCCGCCGTGACCATCTCGTCGCGCGAATAGATCCGGTCGAGGTCGGTGATGCCGGCCTTGGCGGCGCGGCCGCGTTCGTCGTCGTTGCGAAAGGTCAGCCGGCCCCACATCTGCCCGCCCATGCATTTCAGGGCCGAGGCCGCCAGCACCCCCTCGGGTGCGCCGCCCGAGCCCATGTACATGTCGATGCCCGTCACTTCCGCCTCGGCGGTGTGGATCACCCCGGCCACGTCGCCATCGGTGATCAGCCGGATCGCGGCGCGGGTTTCGCGGATCTCGGCGATCATCGCCTCGTGGCGCGGGCGTTCCAGCACGCACACGGTGATATCCGAGGTGTCGCAGCCGCGCGCCTTGGCCAGCGCCTTGACCCGCTCTGCCGGGCTCATCTCGAGGCTGACGACGCCTACGGGATAGCCCGGGCCGATCGCCAGCTTGTCCATGTAGACATCGGGGGCATGAAGCAGCGTGCCGCGCGGCGCCATGGCGATCACGGTCAGGGCGTTGGGCATGTCCTTGGCGGTCAGGGTGGTGCCCTCCAGCGGGTCGAGCGCGATGTCGACCTCTGGGCCGTTACCGGTGCCGACCTCCTCGCCGATGAACAGCATCGGGGCTTCGTCGCGCTCGCCCTCGCCGATCACCACCACGCCCTTGATATCGAGCAGGTTGAGCTGGTCGCGCATCGCGTTGACTGCGGCCTGGTCGGCCGCCTTCTCGTCGCCGCGCCCCACCAGCTTGGCCGAGGCCATCGCGGCCGCTTCGGAGACTCGGGCAAGACCGAGCGACAGCATTCGGTCTGCAAAGACGACGGGCGAGGCGTTCATGGCGGTATCCTTGATGTGACGGTTTCCCTTCCCTAGCAGCGCCCGGACGCATCGCCAAGCCGGGGCGGCGGGGTTTGCGCTACCAAATGAAACCACCGCCCGGCCCGGCCCCGATCGCGGCTTTTCAATCGCCGCCCCCCATGCTAGAGGCGCGCGGGATTTCATACATGAAACCGGGGTCCGCCCCGAAAGAGACAAGAGGACCGACATGGCCATTCAACGCACCTTTTCGATCATCAAGCCCGACGCCACAAAGCGCAACCTGACCGGCGCGATCAACGCCAAGATCGAGGCCGCCGGCCTGCGCATCATCGCGCAGAAACGCATCCACATGACCAAGGCCCAGGCCGAAACCTTCTACGGCGTGCACCGCGAGCGCCCGTTCTTCGGCGAGTTGTGCGAGTTCATGGTGTCCGAGCCGGTGGTGGTGCAGGTGCTCGAAGGCGAGAACGCGATCGCCAAGTACCGCGACGTGATGGGCGCGACCGACCCGGCCGAAGCCGCCGACGGCACCATCCGCAAGGATTTCGCGCTGTCCAAGGGCGAAAACTCGGTCCACGGCTCGGACGCGCCGGAAACCGCCGCCGAAGAGATCGCCTATTTCTTCTCGGGGCTCGAGCTGGTCGGCTGACCCTGCCGCGAGGTGACAGACGAGGCCGCGCCTTCGGGTGCGGCCTTTTTGCTGGCGGGCGCTTTATTGCGCGTGGCCTGCGCGGGCGTCGGTCCAGAGCCGCCTTTTTCGCCCGCCCCGGGCCTCGTCTGTTGCCTATAGGAAACTTTTTTCATAAACACGCCCGGAACCGCGGCACACCAATGTATGCAGGGAAATCCCATGGACAGACGCACCGAGAAATCCGGCCTCAGCATCGCCCCTGAACTGGCCCGGTTCATCGAGGACCGGGCGCTGCCCGGCACCGGCGTGGCGGCGGAGGAGTTCTGGCAGGGGTTTTCCGACCTGGTGCACGAGCTTGGCCCGAAGAACCGCGCGCTGCTGCAAAAACGCGAGGAGTTGCAGCAGAAGATCGACGCCTGGCACGCGGCGCGCAAGGGCGAGCGGGTGGACCAGGCCGACTATCGCACGATGCTCGAGGACATCGGCTACCTGGTGCCGGAGGGGCCGGATTTCACCATCGACACCGAGAATGTCGACCCCGAGATCGCCAGGGTCTCCGGCCCGCAACTGGTGGTGCCGATCACCAACGCGCGTTTCGCGCTCAACGCCGCCAACGCGCGCTGGGGCAGCCTTTACGACGCGCTCTACGGCACCGATGCGCTGGGCGACCGGCCCGAGGGCAAGGGCTTCGACGCCGCGCGCGGCGCGCGGGTGGTGGCCTGGGCCAAGGACCATCTGGACGCGGTGGTGCCGCTGGCCTCGGGGCAATGGGCCGATGTGTCGCAACTGACGATCACGGATGGCGCCCTCGCCCCGGCGCTGGCCGATCCGGCGCAGTTCAAGGGCTTTCGCGGCGCCCCCGACGCGCCCGAGGCGGTGCTCCTGGCGGTCAATGGCCTGCACCTCGAGATCGTGATCGACCCGACCACCCCGGTCGGCCGCACCGACCCGGCGGGAATCTCCGACGTGGTGCTCGAATCGGCGGTGTCCACGATCATGGATTGCGAGGATTCCGTCGCCTGCGTCGATGCCGAGGACAAGGTCGCGGCCTATTCCAACTGGCTGGGCCTGATGACCGGCACGCTGACGGAAGAAGTCACCAAGGGCGGCAAGACCTTTACCCGGCGGCTCAACCCCGACCGGACCTATACGGCGCCTGATGGAACGGAGCTGACGCTCAAGGGCCGCTCGCTGCTGTGGGTGCGCAACGTCGGCCACCTGATGACCAACCCGGCGGTGCGCGACCGTGACGGCCAGGACGTGCCCGAGGGGCTGATGGATGCGATGATCACCACGCTCATTGCCATGCACGATTTGCAGGGGCGCGGGCCGGGGAACTCGGCGCGCGGCTCGGTCTACGTGGTCAAGCCCAAGATGCACGGCCCCGACGAGGTCGCCTTCGCCGACGAGATCTTCGCCCGCGTCGAGGACGTGCTCGGCCTGCCGCGCCACACCGTGAAACTGGGCATCATGGACGAGGAACGCCGCACCTCGGCCAACCTCAAGGAATGCATCCGCGCCGCGCGTCACCGCGTCGCCTTCATCAACACCGGCTTTCTCGACCGCACCGGCGACGAGATCCACACCTCGATGGAGGCCGGGCCGATGGTGCGCAAGGGCGAGATGAAGAACACCGCCTGGATCAAGAGCTACGAGGAACGCAACGTCGACATCGGGCTGGCCGCCGGGCTGCGCGGCCGTGCCCAGATCGGCAAGGGCATGTGGGCGGCCCCCGACCTGATGGCGGCGATGCTCGAGGAAAAGATCGCCCATCCCGGCGCAGGGGCCAACTGCGCCTGGGTGCCCTCGCCCACCGCCGCCACGCTGCACGCCACCCATTACCACAGGATCGACGTGGCCGCCCGGCAGGACGAGATCGCCGCAGGCGGGCCGCGCGGCACGCTCGACGCGCTTTTGACCATCCCGCTCGCGCGCGGGCAGAACTGGTCGGACGACGAGATCCGCGACGAGATCGAGAACAACGCCCAGGGCATCCTGGGCTACGTGGTGCGCTGGGTCGACCAGGGGGTGGGCTGTTCGAAAGTGCCCGATATCCACGATGTCGGGCTGATGGAAGACCGCGCCACCTGCCGGATCAGCTCGCAGGCGCTGGCCAACTGGCTCTATCACGGCGTGGTGACGCGCAATCAGGTGATGGACGCGATGCACCGCATGGCCGAGGTGGTCGACCGCCAGAATGCGGACGACCCGGCCTATGTGCCGATGGCGCCGGGGTTCGACGGCCTGGCCTTCCAGGCCGCCTGTGACCTGGTGTTCCGCGGCCGGGTGCAGCCCTCGGGCTATACCGAGCCGGTGCTGCATGCGCGACGGCTGGAACTGAAAGCCCACCGCGCCGGGTGAACGCCTTTTGCCCCGTGCCGGTTTTCCGGCCGGGGTGTCTGGGTCTCGGTCGCTCACATACTCACAAGGGGTAAAGTGGCGGGCCCGCCTTGGGGCAAGTGTTCCTTCGCCGGGCGCAGAGCCTCGCCTGCACCTTCATCAGGTGGTCTTCGGTGTCCCGGCTGCCTCTTCTCCGGTTTTGATATGCCGGGGTCGAGGCACGGATACCACTTTCGTGCACGCGACAGGTTATCTCACGAAAGGGTTAACGGGCGCGAAACCATGCGTGCGCAGCTTCATCTTGGCATCAATACTCCAGGGGGTCCGGGGGACAGCGTCCCCCGGCCCGGGCTGGGGGCTCTGCCCCCATCGTTCGGCATGCCGCGCGAACCGAACCTGCCTGAGCGACCGTGCCACCGGCACGGTTGCCCCCCGGCAGGCAACCTTGCTTGCAAGATCGACGCGAGGGCCGGCGTTGATCGACCGGGGTGACGGATACAACGCCTGCCCCTTCCCCTTCGCGCGTTCGGGCGATACCCTGCCTGAAAACTCGGTATGATAGCAGCGCGCGAGGCAGACCATGCGGCGTCCGGTCATCGGCATCATCGGCAATTCGGCCCTGCTGGGCGACGACTACCCGGCCCATGCCGGCGGCGTGATGAATTCGCAGGCGGTGGCCGAGGTGGCCGGTGCGATGCCGCTTCTGATCCCGGCCGATCCGCATTACGTCGATGTCGCCGAACTGCTCGAGGTGTTCGACGGCTTTCTGCTGACCGGCGGGCGCCCCAACGTCCACCCCGAGGAATACGGCGAGACGCCGACCGCCGCGCATGGCGATTTCGACCGCTGCCGCGATGCCATCGTGCTGCCGCTGGTGCGCGCCTGCGTCGAGCGCGGCCAGCCCTTCCTGGGCATCTGCCGCGGCTTTCAGGAGGTCAACGTGGCGATGGGCGGCACGCTCTACCCCGAGATTCGCGACCTGCCGGGACGGATGAACCACCGCATGCCGCCCGAGGGCACGATCGACGAGAAATTCGCCATCCGCCACGCGGTGCATTTCACCGAGGGCGGCGTGTTTCACCGGCTCCTGGGGTCGCAGGACGTGATGACCAATACCCTGCACGGCCAGGGCATCAACCGGCCCGGGCGGCGCATCAACGTCGACGGCTGGGCCGACGACGGCACCCCCGAGGCGCTTTATGTCGAGGACGCACCCGGTTTTGCGCTGGCGGTGCAGTGGCACCCGGAATACAACGCCGCCAACGACCCGGTCTCGCGCCCCTTGTTCACCGCTTTCGGACAGGCCGCGCGCGCCTGGGCCGAGGGGCGCTGCCCGGCGCCGCTGCTCAAGGCGGTGTGAGCGGGTGATGCGGCCGGGAAACGGGGAGACATGCCGATGAAGGGCTGGTTGGCCGGAGGCTTGGTGATCGTGGCCGGGCTGGCGTTCATCTTTTCGCCCTGGGGCCGCAAGACCACGCCGGTGACCGCCAGCGGCGAGATCATCGAGGTCTCGATGCCGGCGGCCTTCGACGGCCCCGCCGAGACCGGCCGGCAGGCCTATGCCGACGCCGAATGCGCCGCGTGTCACGGCCCCAACGCCGGCGGCATCGGTGGCAAGGGGCCGCCGCTGGTCCACCGGATCTACGACAGCGAACACCACACCGACGCCGAGTTGGCGACCTCGTCGGTGGAGGGCATCCGCGCGCATCACTGGCCGTTCGGCGCGATGCCCCCGACCGAGGGGCTGACCCAGGCCGAGGCCGAGACCATCGTGGCGTTCCTGCGCGCGGTGCAGCGCGCCAACGGCATCGACTGACGCGCGCCCGGCTCACGCGGCTGTGAAAATCCCGCGCTTGACCTTCCACCGGCAGAACCTCCTAAACCGGCCACCGCAACAGCGGAGAGACACGCATGAAATACTGGTTGGCCCTGGGCCTTGCCGTGGTGGCGGGGCTGGCATTCGCCCTCTATCCCCGCACCACCCCGCCGCCGCCCGACGGTGCCGCCCCGGGTGGCCCTGAAATCGCCATGCCCGCCTCGCTCACCGGCAAGGCGGCGACCGGCCAGCGCGCCTTCACCGCCTTCTGCGCCTCGTGCCACGGCGAGAACGGCGGCGGCACCGACAAGGGCCCGCCGCTGATCCACCGCATCTACGAGCCGAACCACCACGGCGACGCGGCCTTCCTGCTGGCGGCGCAAAACGGCGTGCGCGCGCATCACTGGCAGTTCGGCGACATGCCCCCGGTCGAGGGCGTGACACGCGCCGAGGTCGAGACTATCGTGGCCTTCGTGCGCGCGGTGCAGCGGGAAAACGGCATCGAGTAGCACGCGCCCGAACGACGCCGGAGACACCGATGAAACGCTCGCAGATCAACCGGATCATCGCCGAAGCGGGCGAGATGATCCGGCAATTCGGCTTTGCCCTGCCGCCGTTCGCCGCCTGGACGCCGCAGGAATTTCGCGCCCGCGCACCCGAGGCCCGCGGCGTGATCGAGGCCGGGCTGGGCTGGGATGTCACCGATTATGGCCAGGGCGATTTCGACCGGCTGGGGCTTTTTCTGTTCACCCTGCGCAACGGACGGCAGGCCGACCTGCGGGCCGCCGGAGGCATGTGCTATGCCGAAAAGCTGCTGATCTCGCGCCGGGACCAGATCAGCCCGATGCACCGCCACATGATCAAGGCCGAGGACATCATCAACCGCGGCGGGGCGACGCTGGCGATCGAGCTTTTCGGCTCCAACGCCGAGGGCAATTTCGACGAGACCGCCGGCGGCACCGTGTTCTGCGACGGCGTCCCGCGCGCCTTCGCCCCCGGCGAGGTCATCCGCCTGGCCCCCGGCGAAAGCGTCACCCTGATGCCCGGCGACTGGCACGCCTTCTGGGGCGAGGGCGGCGACGTGCTGATCGGCGAGGTCTCGACGGTGAACGACGACACCACCGACAACCTGTTTCGCGAGCCCCTTGGCCGTTTTGCCGAGGTCGAGGAGGACGAGGCGCCCGACCGCCTGCTGGTCTCGGACTACGCGCGCTGGCTGGGCTGAGGCGCTTGCCTTCGCCCGGCGCCGCTGCCAGTCTGGCCTGAGAGCCGAAGGAACCCCCGCTTGAACGCCGATGCCCTCATCCCGGCCTTTGTCACGCTTTTCGTGGTGATCGACCCGATCGGGCTGATGCCGATCTTCCTGGCGCTGACGCAGGGCGCGCGCCATGCCGAGCGGCGGGTGATCGCGCTGCGCGCGGTGGCGGTCGCGGCGGTGCTTCTGACGCTGTTCGGGCTGCTGGGCGAACAGGTTCTGGGCTTTCTCGGCATCTCGATGCCGGCGTTTCGCATCGCGGGCGGGCTGCTTCTGTTCCTGACCGCGCTCGACATGCTGTTCGAACGCCGCGCCAAGCGGCGCGAGGACCAGTCCGAACCGGGCCTGCACCCCGACGAAGACCCCTCGGTGTTCCCGTTGGCCACGCCGCTGATCGCCGGGCCGGGCACGATGGCGGCGATGATCCTCTTGGCCGGGCAGACCGACAGCGTGCTCGACCTCGTCGCGGTGCACCTGGTGATGGTCGCGGTGCTGGCGGTGGTGCTGGTGTTCTTCCTGTCCAGCAGCCTGATCGAACGCATCCTGCGCGAGACCGGCATCAAGGTGCTGACGCGGCTGTTCGGCATGCTGCTGGCGGCACTGGCGGTGCAGTTCGTGCTGGACGGTCTGGCGGATTTCGGCTTTCTCGGCTGAGGCCGGCATGGACGGCGCGTCGCCGCGTGCCTATATCCGCCTCATGGACAACTTCGACATCGCACGTTTCACCTATCTGGCCCTGCTCGGCGCGGTCGTGGCGGGGTATTTCTTTGCCCAGAACCGCAAGAACCTGGGCAAGATGGCGCAACAGGCGATGATCTGGGCGCTGATCTTCGTCGGCATGATCGCCAGCTACGGCCTCTGGACCGACATCCAGCGCGACCTCGCCCCGCGCCAGTCGGTGCTGTCGACCGGCCAGGTCGAGGTGCCGCGCATGTTCGACGGGCATTTCTACCTGACCGCGCGGCTCAACGGCGAGCCGGTGGAATTCGTGGTCGACACCGGCGCGACCGACGTGGTGCTGACCAAGGCCGACGCGCGCCGGGTCGGCATCGACCCCGAGGCGCTGACGTATACCGGCACCGCGATGACCGCCAACGGCGTGGTGCGCACCGCGCGCGCCACCATCGAGCGCATCACGCTGGGCGAGATCGAGGACCGCAACCTGGAGGTCTGGATCAACGAGGGCGCGATGGACCGCTCGCTGCTGGGCATGGCCTATCTCAGGCGCTTCTCGCACATCGAGATCGCCGACGACATGCTGATCCTGACGCGCTGAACCTGCAGGCCCGCAGGGGGGCGTTGCCCGCACGACCGCCTCGCAGGCGAGGCGCCCGCTCCCCCCAAGGTATTTCAGGCGCAAAGAAGCCGTTAAGGTTAACGCGCGCGCAAATCCGTCTTCATCTTGGCAAAAATACTCACGGCGCGGCCGTTGCGGCCCGGCGTGACCTCGGAACGGCGCACCTCGTGTGACACATGAACAACGCCCCGCAAGCCTATGTGATCTTTAGCGTTCCGCCCTCATCTCCCAACGTCCGCTTTCCTGGCTCCAGTATTTCGCCGGCGCCCCCGCCTCGGTCAGGGTGCGCCACTGGTCGCGGGCGGTCTCGACGGCATCCGGGGCGTTGCCGTCGAACAGGATCATCACGCGCGCCATCGCGGCGACCTCGTCCGGGCTGATCCCGGCGCCGTCGATCGAAACCAGGCAATCGGGACGGTTGGCGGCCTCGGTGGCGGTGGTCAGCAGGATCGGCTGGTCGCCGTCATGCGGCCCGCCCGCCAGCCCGTGCGGCAGGAACCGCTCCTCCGGTCCCAGCCACAGCTTCTGGTCGAGCCAGTCGAGTCGGGCCGCTTCCACCCCCCGCACCGCCACCCGCCAGCCCGCGTCGAGCGATTTCTCCAGCAGCACCGGCAGCGTCGCCTCGAGTGGCGTGCGGGTCATGTGGTAGAAATAGGCCGCGCCCATGTCAGCCCTCGCAGGTGTCGCGCACCAGCCGGTCGAGGCTGCGCACGAACCAGCCGGTCGCGCCCTTGGGGGCCAGCACGGTGTCTTCCGACCGGCTGGCGACCCCGGCGATGTCGAGGTGAATCCACGGCGTGTCGTCCTTGACAAAGCGCTTGAGGAACTGCGCCGCCGTGATCGCGCCGCCGGGCCGCCCGCCAACGTTCTTCATGTCGGCCACGCGGCTTTTGAGCTGCTTGTCATAGGCCTCGCCCAGCGGCAGCCGCCAGGCGCCCTCGCCCTCGGTGTCGGCGGCCTTGAGGAAGGTCTTGCAGAACTCATCGTCGTTGGAAAACACGCCGCCGTTTTCATGGCCCAGCGCGATCACGCAGGCCCCGGTGAGCGTGGCCAGGTCGATCACGCCGGCGGGCTTGAACCGTTCCTGCGCATACCACAGCACATCGGCCAGCACCAAACGGCCCTCGGCGTCGGTGTTGATCACCTCGATGGTGTCGCCCTTCATGGATTTCACCACGTCGCCGGGGCGCTGGGCGCGCCCGTCAGGCATGTTCTCGACCAGGCCCACCAGCCCGACCACGTTGGCCGGCGCCTTGCGCAGCGCCAGCGCCTTCATCACCCCCGCGACGGTGCCGGCGCCGCCCATGTCCATCGTCATCTCTTCCATGCCCAGGGCCGGCTTCAGGCTGATGCCGCCGGTGTCGAACACCACGCCCTTGCCCACCAGCGCCAGCGGCGCGGTGCCCTTCTTGCCGCCCGACCACTGCATCACCGCCAGTTTCGACGGGCTTTCCGAGCCCTGCCCGACCCCCAGGAGCGCGCCCATGCCGAGCTTTTCAAGCTCCGCCTCCTCGAGGATCTCGACCTCGACGCCTAGGTCACGCAGCCCTTCGATGCGGCGGGCGAACTCGGTGGTGCTGAGCACGTTGGCCGGTTCGTTGACCAGGTCGCGGGCCAGGAACACGCCCGAGGCCACCGCCGCCAGGTCGCCCGCCTGCGCCGTCAGCACTTCGGGTTTGGCGACCGCGAAGGTCAGGCTGCCGGGGGCCTTCTTGTCGTCCTCGCCGGTCTTGTGGTCCGAGAAGTCATAGGCGCGCAGCATCGCGCCCAGCGCGATCTCGGGGATGTGGCGCAGGCTGCCCGCGAGCACCAGCACCGGCTTGCCCAGCCCCTCCTTGCCGATCGCGCCGCCGGCCTTGCGCGCGTCGTCGGCCCCCATCTTGCGGTCGATGCGCACCACCTGCACCGCCTCGGCGGCCATGCCGGTGGGCCAGTCCATCGCAAAGCTGTCGCCGGGCTTGGACTTGGCGAACTTCTCGCTTTCGACCAGCCGCGCCAGCGCGCCGCGGGTCAGCCGGTTGATGCGGCGCGCGCCCTTGTCGAGGCGGCCATCGGCATCGGCCAGCACCACGACCCGCCCGGGCGCTTCGGCCAGCGTGTCGAGATCGAGGGCGACGAAGGCGGGGGTCAGACTGTCGGTCATCGGGATGTCCTTTTCGGTGATCGCGGTTTGCACCACACCTAGCCGCCCGGCCCGGGGTTTTCCAGAGGCCGCGCGGCACCGACGGGCGGGGAGAATCGGTTGCCGCCTGGCCCGTCCGCAAAGCGCCAGATCGGGTGGCCAGGGCGACCCGGGCCACCAGATATGCCGCGTTTGGCCGCCGGGCGGGCCGTTCGCGCCGCATTTTCCGCGCCATTTCCCCGTCGCGGCGACGCGCGGGGAGATTTACCCTCGCACCAGCCGGTTTCCTCGACTAATGTGGGCGCGACCCGGGGGAGACCCCGGACGATGACAGGCGGCAGACAAAGAGCGCAAGGCATGATGTGGACGATGGCACTCCGAGGCGGCACTAAACGCGGCACCAACCGAGGTTCCGCTGTCACGGCGATCCGCCGGCTGGCGCGGCGCAGCCTGGCTGGCGCGGCACTGGCGCTGGCGGCGCTGGGCGTTTCGGCCCCGGCGCAGGGGCAGTTCGCCCCGGTGGCGCGGATCGACGGCGAGGTCGTGACATCCTACGAACTGGCCCAGCGCACCGCCTTTCTCAGGCTTCTGGGCGCGCCCGGCGACGTGCGCGCGCTGGCGATGGACCAGCTTCTGAACGAACGCCTGCAACTGCGCGAAGCCGGGATCGCCGGGATCGAGGTCGAGGACGAGGCCGTGACCGCGGGGATGGACGAGTTTGCCCAGCGCGGCGGGCTGGACGGCGAACAGATGCTGCAATTCCTGGCTCAGGCCGGCGTGGCCGCCGAGACCTTCCGCGATTTCGTGCGCGCCGGCGTGATCTGGCGCGAATACAGCCGCGAGGTGTTCCTGCCGCGGGTCTCGATCTCGAACGCCGAGATCGAAGAGGCGATGGCGCGGGCCGAGGCCGACCCGGGCATCCGGGTGCTTCTGTCCGAGATCGTGCTGCCGGCCGGCGACCCGGCCACGCGCAAGGCCTCGCAGGCGCGCGCGGCGCGGCTGACCGGGCTGGACGAAGAGGCCTTCGAGGACGCCGCCAAACGGTTCTCCGCCGGTCCCTCGCGGAACAACGGTGGCCGGATGACCTGGGCCGACGTGACCGCCCTGCCGCCCGAAGTGGGCGCGGCGGTGCGCGGGCTGCAAGTCGGGCAGACCAGCCGGATCATCGAAAGCGACGATGCGCTGCGGCTCTATTTCGTGCGCGACCGCGAAGAGGTTGCCGGCGGCACCCCGGCGACGATGATCGACTATGCCGCGCTGCTGCTGCCCGGCGGTCGTTCCGAGGCCAACCTGGCCGAGGTGCAGAGCATCCGCGAGCGGGTGACAAGCTGCGACGATCTCTATCCGATCGCCCGCGCCCTGCCGCCCGAACAGCTTGTCCGCGAGGAAGTGGCCGAAAGCCAGGTGCCCGCCGCCTACCGCGCCACGATCGACGGGCTGGACCGGTTCGAGGTCGGCAGCACCGTGACCCCCTCGGGCAGCTTCGCCGTGGTGATGCTGTGCAACCGGGGCAACGAATTGCCGCGCTCGCTGACCAAGGAGATGGTGGCCGAGCAGTTGCGCAACCGCCGGATCGGCTCGATGTCGCAACAGTTCCTCGAGGAACTGCGCGCCAACGCGGCGCTCGAGATCATCGGCAACTGATGCCCGACCGCCCCGGTGCGGGCCCGATCGCGCTGTCCGCCGGGGAACCGGCGGGGATCGGGCCGGAGATCGCCGCACAGGCCTGGGCCGCGCTGAAGGGCGAGCTTGCCTTTTTCCTGATCGGCGATCCGTCGCACCTGCCAGGCGGCACGCCCACGGTTCTGATCGACCGGCCCGAGGCGGCGGTGGCCGCGATGGCGCAGGGCCTGCCGGTGCTGGCGCGCGACTTCGGCGCGCCGCGTGTTCCCGGCGTGGCCAACCCGGTCCATGCGCCGCACGTGGTGGCCGCGATCCGCGAGGGGGTCGAGCTGGTGCAGACGGGCCGCGCGGCGGCGCTGACCACCAATCCGATCCACAAGAAGGCGCTGAAGGACGGCGCGGATTTCGCCTTTCCCGGCCATACCGAGTTTCTCGCCCATCTGGCCGGTGTGCCCGAGGTGGTGATGATGCTGGCCTGCGACGCGCTCCGCGTGGTGCCCGCGACCATCCACATTCCGCTGTCGGAGGTGCCCCGGCACCTGACCCGCGCCGGGCTGGAGGCGACCATCCGCATCACCCACAAGGCGCTGTCCGACATGGGCCTGCCCGATCCGCGCATCGCGGTGGCGGGGCTGAACCCCCATGCCGGCGAGGGCGGCGCGATGGGGCGTGAGGAGATCGAAGTGATCGCGCCGCTGCTGGACGATCTGCGCGCCGAGGGGATGCGGATCGCGGGCCCCCTGGCCGCCGACACCATGTTTCATGCGGGCGCGCGGGCGGGCTATGACGTGGCGATCTGCATGTATCACGACCAGGCGCTGATCCCGATCAAGACGCTGGATTTCGCGGGCGGGGTCAACGTGACGCTTGGGCTGGGCTTTACCCGCACCTCGCCCGATCACGGCACCGCCTTCGACATCGCCGGGCAAGGCATCGCCGATCCCGCCTCGCTGATCGCGGCGCTTCGCATGGCCCGGGACCTGGCGGGATGAGCGCCATCGACGACCTGCCGCCCTTGGGCGAGGTGATTCGGACGCATGGGCTGGTGGCGAAAAAGGCGCTGGGGCAGAACTTCCTGCTGGACCTGAACCTGACCGCGCGCATTGCCCGGCAGGCGGGGGATCTGAGCCAATGCGACGTGCTCGAGGTCGGCCCCGGCCCCGGCGGGCTGACGCGCGGGCTGCTCGCTGAGGGCGCGCGCCGGGTGCTGGCGGTCGAGAAGGACAGCCGCGCCATGGCGCCGCTGGCCGAGATCGCCGCCGCCTATCCCGGCAGGCTCGAGGTGATCAACGCCGACGCGCTGACGCTTGACACGCTGGCGCATCTGACGCCGCCGATCCGGGTGGTGGCCAACCTGCCCTACAACATCGGAACCGAGCTTCTGGTGCGCTGGCTGACGCCCGGTGACTGGCCGCCGTTCTGGCAAAGCCTGACCTTGATGTTTCAAAAGGAAGTCGCCCAGCGCATCGTGGCGAAGCCGGGGTCCAAGGCCTATGGACGGCTGGCGATCCTGGCCCAGTGGCGTTGCGATGCCAAGGTGATGATGGAACTGCCGCCCGAGGCCTTCACCCCGCCGCCCAAGGTGCGCTCGGCGGTGGTGCATCTGACCGCCCTGCCCGCGCCGCGATTCGAGGCCGATGCGGGCGTGCTGCAAAACCTGACCGCCACCGCCTTTCAGCAGCGCCGCAAGATGCTGCGCGCCTCGCTCAAGGGGCTGCACCCGGATATCGGCGGCGTGCTGACATCGGTGGGAATCGACCCGACCAGCCGCGCCGAACAGGTCGACCTCGAGCATTTCTGCGCGCTGGCGCGGGCTTTGGCCTAGGTATTTCCCGGGCAAAGACGGATCAGGGGCTTGAGATCAGCCCGCCGCCGACCGCAGCGGCCACGCCGGTGGTGGCCGGGCAGGAGGTGGGCAGGCCATGCAGCGTGCGCATGGCGAGATAGGCCATCGCCTGCGCCTCGATCCCGGCACCGTCGCTGTCCAGCGCCTCGACCGCCAGGCCGGTGGCGGCGGCAAGGTTCTGCGCCAGCGCCGTGCCCTGCCGCCCGCCGCCCGCGATCAACAGGCGCGCGGGCCGGGTCGGGCAATGCTCCAACCCGCGCGCCACGGCGGCGACGGCCAGCGCGCTTCGGGTCGCGGCGGCGTCGGGCGGGGTCAGACCCTCCAGCGCCGCCTCGATTTGGGCAAGCTCCTGCGCGGGCAGGGTTTTCGGCGGCATCCGGGCAAAATGGCCAAGCTCCAGCAGGGTTTCGACCAGCGCCGTGTCGGGCGTTCCCGCGTCCGGGCCGTGATCCGGGCCTGGGCCGGTCTCGAAGGCCAGAAGCGCGCCGGGGGTTTCCGGCGCGGGCTGGCGCGGGTCGATCCAGGTCAGGCTGGCCATGTCGCCGAAGCTGACCAGCGCGAACGGCGCATCGGCCCCCAGCCATTTGCCCAGCGCGAAGTGAAAGAAGGCGCCCAGCGGCGCACCGGCCCCGCCCAGTGCTGCGTCGGAGCTGTGGAAATCCCAGGCCACGGGCCGGGACAGCGCGGATGCGATGCGGCCCCCGTCCCCGGCCAGGTGGCGCCCGCGCCCGCCGGGGTCATGCGCCAGCACCGGGCCCTGGAACCCGATCACCTCGGTCTCGGGAAAGGGCCGCAGCGCCTCGGCCACCGCCGCCTCGACATGGCGCGCGGCGGCTTCGACCTCGGGCGCATCGGGCCAGCAGCCGCGGGCCGCGTCCAGCGCGGCGCGGGCCGTCGGGGAATAGGTGCGCTGCGCCATCTCGCCGAACTCGAGGATGCGCGCGCCATCGGTCAAAAGCATCGCCGCCGTGACCCCGCGCGCCCCGGCCACCGCCCCCAGCGCCCAGACCGGGCCGGACCCGGCCCGCTGCCCTGCCCCCGCCCCGCGCCGTGGTTTCAACATGGCTTTTCCTTCCCGATTGCCGCCGATATAGAAGGCCCGACACAAGACTGGACCCTTATACCATGACCTACCACCCGAAATCGGATTTCATGCGCGTGATGATCGAGCGCGGCTATCTTGCCGATTGCACCGATTACCAGGGGCTGGACGAGGCGTTGTCCAGAGGCGTGGTGCCGGCCTATATCGGCTATGACGCGACCGCGAAATCGCTGCATGTCGGGCATCTTCTGAACATCATGATGCTGCGCTGGCTGCAAAAGACCGGCCACAAGCCGATCACCCTGATGGGCGGCGGCACCACCAAGGTGGGCGATCCCTCGTTCCGCTCGGACGAACGCCCGCTGCTTGGCCCCGAGCAGATCGAAGAGAACATCGCCGGGATGAAGCAGGTGTTCGCCAAGTATCTCAGCTATGGCGACGGGCCGACCGACGCGATCATGCTGGACAATTCGGAATGGCTGGACGACCTCAATTACCTCGATTTCCTGCGCGACATCGGGCGGCACTTTTCCGTGAACCGGATGCTGTCGTTCGAGAGCGTGAAATCGCGGCTGGATCGCGAGCAGAGCCTGAGTTTCCTCGAATTCAACTACATGATCCTGCAAGCCTACGACTTCCTCGAGTTGAACCGCCGTTATGGTTGCCTGTTGCAGATGGGCGGCTCGGACCAGTGGGGCAACATCGTCAACGGCATCGACCTGACGCGCCGGGTGCTGGACCAGGAGATCTACGGGCTGACCTCGCCGCTGCTGACCACGTCGGACGGGCGCAAGATGGGCAAGTCGGCGGGCGGCGCGGTGTGGCTGAATGCCGACATGCTGTCGCCCTATGAATTCTGGCAGTTCTGGCGCAACACCACCGATGCGGATGTGGGCCGGTTCCTCAAGCTCTATACCGAACTGCCGCTGGAGGAGTGCGAGCGGCTGGGCGCTGCCGAGGGCGCCGAAATCAACGCCGCCAAGGTGGTTCTGGCCAATGAGGTCACGGCGCTTTTGCATGGCCGCGCGGCGGCCGAGGATGCCGAGGCGACGGCGCGCGAAGTGTTCGAGAAGGGCGGCATCGGGGACGATCTGCCGACGCTTGAGCTGACGGCGGAGGAGGTTGGCGAGGGCATTTCGGTGGTGCAACTGATCGTGCGCTCGGGGCTGACGCAATCGGGCAAGGAGGCCAAGCGCCTCATTGCCGACAAGGGCGCGAAGCTGAACGACGCCGATCTGACCGATCCGGGCCTGATGATCACCGCCGCCGATCTGGACCAGCCGATCAAGCTGTCGGCGGGGCGCAAGCGGCACGCGCTGGTGACGCTGGCAGGCTAGCGGGCGCGATTGCCTTCCGCATTCCCGCCCCATAGGGTCCGGGAATGTCGTTGCCCATCGCCCCCACACCCAAGCCGGGACGCTTCTCGGCCCTGTCGCCTGCCGCGGCGGGGATCGGCCTTTATTTGGTCGCGATCCTGACGATGGCGGTGATGGACAGCGCCGCCAAGGGGCTGTCGCAGCAATTGCCGGTGATCCAGGTGCTCTGGGCGCGCTATGCCGGGCAGACCGCGATCGTGCTGGTGATCGTCGCACCGCGCCTGGCCACGGTCGCACGCACCCGGCACCCCTGGCTTCAGGGCCTGCGCTCGCTGTTCCTGCTGGCCGCAAGCTCGTGCTTCTTTCTGGCCATCAGCCTTATGGGGCTGGCCGAGGCGACCGCGATCATGAACCTGAACCCGCTGCTGATCACGCTGGGGGCGGCGGTGTTTTTGGGCGAACGCTTCGGGTTGCGCCGGGCGATGGGCATCCTTGCCGCCCTGATCGGCGCGCTGATCGTGATCCGGCCCGGCAGCGAGGTGTTCTCGCCCGCCGCCGTCCTGCCGCTGATCGCCGCGTTCTTCTATGCCGGGTTCGCGCTGGCCACGCGCAAGGTCGGGCGCCGCGAAGATCCGATGACATCGCTGTTCTATGCCGCCCTTCTGGGCACGGCGGTGCTGTCGGTGGCGGTGGTGCCGGTGTGGCAGCGGCCCGATGGGTTCGGGGTTTTCCTGATGCTGGCGGTCGGCGCGCTGGGGGCGCTGGGGCAGATCCTGGTGATCCGCGCGCTGATGCTGGCCGAGGCCTCGGCGGTGGCGCCGTTCTCCTATGTCGGGCTGATCTTCGCGGCGCTCTGGGGGGCGCTGTTCTTCGGCGAATACCCGGATGGCCCGACCTATGTCGGTGCGGGCATCATCGTGGCCGCCGGCCTTTACGTCTGGCACCGCGAAACCCGCGATGCGCGCAGGCTCAGCGCACCTTAGCCGCCGCCAGCACCCGGCGCGGGCCTTCGACCTGCACGATCACCGCGGCGCGCGGCGCGTCGGGCATCGGCGCGCTGAGTTCGACCCGGCCCTGCCCGTTCCAGCGCCCGGCATGTTCCCACGAGGTCACGATGTTGGCATAGGTGATGGTCTGGCCGGCGTTCTCGCCGTGGGAAATGGCGACCTTGGCCTCGGGGGTATAGCCGACGATGTCGATCATGATCCGGTCCGGCAGCACCGCCCCGTCGCGCGGCCCGGCGGTGATGCGCAGCATGTTGCCCTCGGCCACCGCGCTCAGTTCGACCTCGCCCATCGCGGCGCGGTGTTTGACCAGCAGGTCGGCCAGCTTCATCGGCTTGTAGCCCACCAGGTGCTCGACCCCGCCCACCACCATCTGCGGCGTATAGACATGACCGCCGCCGGCAACCCGCACATAGGCCTTCTGGCGCGCGGTGTGGGCGGGCCGGCCGAAGGTGTCGGCCCAGCCGATATAATCCCAGTAATCCACGTGCAGCGCCAACGGCAGCACGTCGTCGCGCGTGGCCAGTTCGGCCAGCAAAGCATCCACCGGCGGGCACGAGGAACAGCCCTGCGAGGTGTAGAGCTCGACCACCACGAGATGCCCGTCGCCGGCGCGTGCCGGTGTGCTCATCAACAGCGCAAAGGCCATCGCCAGGGCGAGTGTGAATATCCGCATTTGTCCCGCTTGTGTCCCGTGATCGAGTGTCGCACGTTCGACATCCTACCTAGCCCAGCCGGCCCCGCCCGGCCAATCAAGGTTTTGCGAGAGGGCGTGAGCGTTGCCCAAAGGGCGCGGGCGGCGCGGGCGGCTCACGTCTGCGATACCGCCTTGCCGGGACGCATTGAAGTTCTGTGCACAATGGTATACATAAACCGCGCAGCCCCCTTGATCCGAACCACGGGTTGAGGCAAACGGGCCCCGAACGCCATTCTCAACGCCACGTCAGGAGGATCTCCATGCCCATCGTCGTCGGACAGGACACCGCAAAAACCCGCAAGACGCTTACCTCGGGCGGCGCGTCCGTCGCCTATTACTCGATCCCCGCCGCCGAGGCCGCCGGGCTTGGCGATTTCTCGCGCCTTCCGGCCGCGCTCAAGGTGGTGCTGGAGAACATGCTGCGCTTCGAGGACGGCGGCTTTACCGTTTCGGTCGACGACATCAAGGCGTTCGCCGACTGGGCCAAGCAGGGCGGCAAGAACCCGCGCGAGATCGCCTATCGCCCGGCCCGCGTGCTGATGCAGGACTTCACCGGCGTTCCCGCCGTGGTCGACCTGGCCGCGATGCGCGACGGCATCAAGGCGCTTGGCGGGGAAGCCAAGAAGATCAACCCGCTGGTGCCGGTCGATCTGGTCATCGACCACTCGGTGATGATCGACGAGTTCGGCAACCCGCGCGCCTTCCAGATGAACGTCGACCGCGAATACGAGCGCAACATGGAGCGCTACCAGTTCCTCAAGTGGGGCCAGACCGCGTTCGAGAACTTCCGCGTGGTGCCGCCGGGCACCGGCATCTGCCACCAGGTCAACCTCGAATACCTGTCGCAGACGGTCTGGACCGACACCGACCAGAACGGTGAAACCGTGGCCTACCCCGACACGCTGGTCGGCACCGACAGCCACACCACCATGGTCAACGGCGCCGCCGTGCTGGGCTGGGGCGTCGGCGGGATCGAGGCCGAGGCCGCGATGCTGGGCCAGCCGATTTCCATGCTGATCCCCGAGGTCGTGGGCTTCAAGCTGACCGGCAAGATGGTCGAGGGCACCACCGGCACCGACCTGGTGCTGAAGGTGGTCAAGATGCTGCGCGCCAAGGGCGTGGTCGGCAAGTTCGTCGAGTTCTACGGCGACGGGCTGGACACGCTGCCGCTGGCCGACCGTGCCACCATCGCCAACATGGCCCCGGAATACGGCGCCACCTGCGGCTTCTTCCCGATCGACAACGAGACCCTGCGCTACCTGCGCAACACCGGCCGCGACGAGGACCGCGTGGCGCTGGTCGAAGCCTATGCGCGGGAAAACGGCATGTGGCGCGGGGCGGATTACGACCCGATCTATACCGACACGCTGACGCTGGACATGTCCACCATCGTTCCGGCGATCTCGGGCCCGAAGCGCCCGCAGGACTACATCGCGCTGGACAAGGCGGCGAGCGCGTTCTGCGCCTATGTCAAGGGCGAGCGCGAGGGCAAGAAGGCCAACGAAAAGCAGAAGGACCGCTGGGAAAGCGAAGGCGGCCAGCCCGCGCCGCGCGAGATTCCGGGCGACGCCGGGCATCACCGGCGCGGCTTTGTCGCCAGCGTGAACGGCGCCGACCCCTACCAGTTGCATGACGGCTCGATCGTGATCGCCTCGATCACCTCCTGCACCAACACCTCGAACCCCTATGTGATGATCGGCGCGGGCCTGGTGGCGCGCAAGGCGCGCGAGCGCGGACTGACCCGCAAGCCCTGGGTCAAGACCAGCCTCGCCCCCGGCTCGCAGGTGGTCAGCGAATACCTCGAGGCGGCGGGCCTGCAGGAAGATCTCGACGCCATCGGCTTCAACCTCGTGGGCTACGGCTGCACCACCTGCATCGGCAACTCCGGCCCGCTGGAGCCGGCGATCTCCAAGGCGATCAACGACTATGACCTGATCGGCGTCTCGGTGCTGTCGGGCAACCGCAACTTCGAGGGCCGCATCAGCCCCGACGTGCGCGCCAACTACCTCGCCAGCCCGCCGCTGGTGGTGGCCTATGCGCTGGTCGGCGACATGAACGTCGACATCGCCACCCAGCCGCTGGGCCAGGACAAGGACGGCAACGACGTGTTCCTGAAAGACCTCTGGCCGACCAGCGAAGAGATCAACGCGCTGGTCGAACGGACCGTCACCCGCGAGGCGTTCCAGTCGAAATACGCCGACGTGTTCAAGGGCGACGACAAATGGCAGGGCGTCAGCGTCTCGGGCGGCGAAACCTACGACTGGCCGCCGACCTCGACCTATATCCAGAACCCGCCCTATTTCCGCGGCATGAAACCCGAGGCCGGCAGCATCGAGAACATCGAGGGCGCGCGGGTGCTGGCGGTGCTGGGCGACATGATCACCACCGACCACATCTCGCCCGCCGGTTCGTTCAAGGCCGACACCCCCGCCGGCAAATACCTGTCCGATCACCAGGTGGCGCTGCGCGACTTCAACTCCTACGGCTCGCGGCGCGGCAACCACGAGGTGATGATGCGCGGCACCTTCGCCAACATCCGCATCAAGAACGAGATGCTGGACGGGGTCGAGGGTGGCTATACCAAGGGGCCGGACGGAACCCAGATGGCGATCTTCGACGCGGCGATGGCCTATCAGGAGGCCGGCGTGCCGCTGGTGGTGTTCGGCGGCGAACAATACGGCGCCGGATCGTCGCGCGACTGGGCGGCCAAGGGCACCAACCTGTTGGGCATCAAGGCGGTCATCGCCGAGAGCTTCGAACGCATCCACCGCTCCAACCTCGTCGGCATGGGCGTGATCCCGTTCGAGTTCACCGGCGGCGACACCCGCAAGACGCTGGGCCTGACCGGCGAGGAAACGGTGTCGATCCACGGCCTTGAAGGCGACCTCAAGCCGATGTCCGAGGTCCCCTGCACCATCACCTATGCCGATGGCAGCACGAAGGACATCACGCTGAAGTGCCGCATCGATACCGCGGTCGAGAAGGAATACGTCGAGAACGGCGGCGTGCTGCACTACGTGCTGCGCAACCTCGCCAAGTCGTAAACGGGCGTCATCGAAACACGAAAGGCGGGCCGCGTGGCCCGCCTTTTTTTTCATCTCTGCGGCCGTCTCAGTGGATCGGGGTCAGCACCACGTCGTCGGCGGTGATGCCCGCGTCGCCCGCCAGCGTCGCGACCGCGTGGCCGTTCAGCGTGACCACGGTCTCGTCCGCCTCGTCGTCGAAGCTCACGCCGATCTCGGGCACCTCCACCTCGCCGGTGTCGGGGTCGGTATTGGCGACATAGAGCACGTGAATCGCGTCGGTGCGCGGCTCGAAATCGGTCACTTCGGCGGGCGAGGCATCGGGGCTGTCGATGTCATAGACGTGGAACTCGTCGGCCCCCTCGCCGCCCGTGGCCAGATCGCCCGCGCCCAGGATCAGCACGTCGTCGCCATCGCCACCGTCAAGCACATCCGCGCCCGCGCCCCCGTCGAGCCAGTCGTCGCCCTCGCCGCCGTCGAGCCTGTCGTCGCCCGATCCGCCCTCCAGCACGTCGTCGCCCGCGCCGCCATCGAGCACATCGTCACCCGAGCCGCCGAACAGCGTGTCGTCGCCGCCATCGCCATAGATCTCGTCGTCGCCGTGCTGGCCATACAACATGTCGTCGCCCTCGCCGCCCCTCAGTGTGTCGTCGCCCGCGCCGCCCAGGCCGATATCCGCGCCATGCGACAGGATCAGCAGATCGTTGCCCGCGCCGCCGTCGGCGTAGTCGTCGCCCGACGTGGCCACCAGCGTGTCGCTGCCCTCGGCCAGCATATAGGCCAGGTCCGCCTCGTAGGTCTGCGCGCTCATGGCGTCGTCCTCGGGCGTGCCCATCACGATGTCGGTGTATTGGTCCGGCTCGAACTCCGGCCCGTCGTCTTCGTCGTCCGCACCCTCGGCGGCGCTGAATTCGAACAGCCCTACCGACATCGCGAACACGGTCGCGAACAGGGTGAAAAACATCATGTAGGTCCAGTCAAGCATGGCTATTCTCTGTATCTGACCACGGCACAATCGCGGTGAAACAGGGCGATTTGTTGGTCAAGCCGCGTTAATTGGATGAAAAAACCACGACAAAATCGGAAACAGATTGTTTCGAATCCGGGCGGTCGGGTTCACGAAATCTCAGGAAATTGCGGTCAGGCTGGGGGCATGAAACCTGTCCCCGCACCCCTGGCCGAAGCCGTCGGCCTCTTCGTCCTGATCCTGCTTCTGGCCCAGACCGGAGCCGGGCCGCCGTGAGGCGTCAGTCGCCGGTCATCCAGATGCCGCCCTCGACCAGCGCGTCGAAGGCGAAGGCGAACATCACGTCATGCGGCACGTCGCGGCCCTGATCGTCCGTCACCCGGATCGCGCCGATGTCGCGGCCCGCGGCGATCCGCGCGGTGTCGAGCGCCGAGGCGGAGCCCGCGCGCCACGTGATCACCAGCCCGGCCTCGCGGATCACGCCTTGCGCCGCCAGCCGCGGCAGAGGCCAGCCGCGCACCCCGACCCGCACCACCCGCGACAGGGCGGCGATGCCCTCGGGCGGCATCTCGCCGGTGAAAAACCCGTAGGGCCGGTCGCGGCTGTCATAGCCGACATAGGGGTTGCGGCCATAGCTGCGGTGGAACTCCGGCTCGGCCATCACCAGCCCGTCGGGATAGTGGCCGGAAAAATCGGCCCAGCTTTCCACCCAGCTTGGCAATTGCACAAGCTCGGCCCCGGCATGGACGCCCACGATCCCCTGGCCCAGCGCCTGCTGCCACCAGCTTTCGGTCTCGCGGTCATACATCACCATGTCCGAATGCCTGAGCTTGCCGGTGACGCCGAAGGTCAGAACCGCGCCGTCCAGCCGCCGGTCGAACACCGGGGCCGAGTTGCACAGCGGGCAGAAGGTGACCGCCACCGGCACGCCCGCCACGGTATCGTTGACGATCTCGTGCCAGGTTAGGTAGCGCAGCGGATAGGCCCGCGCCGGCGCGCCCTCCAGCGCCAGCACCACCACCGGCTCGCGCGCGCCCAGGCCCTGCTTGTCGGCCACCGGCACGAAGTCCGGGTCGGTCAGCGCCGGGATGCCGTCGCGCCCCGGGCCACCATCGCGCACCTCGCTCCAGTCCGCGACCAGGCTGCGGCTGAAATCGGTTCTCGGAAACTCGTTTTGCCAGAACGCCGGGTCGGCGCGCAGATCCTGCGCGACCAGTCCCAGTGCGATGGCTAGTGCAACGATCAAGACCCGCATGGCGCCCCCGGCTGACCGTGTCAGTCTGGCCGAAGGGCGCCGCGCGGCCCAGCCCCGTTCACGCGGCTTTGCGCGCGCGTTACTCGATCACGCGCACGCTTTGCATCACGTCCGGCGCGCCGATCACCGCGCCGTTGCGGCCTTCGCCGCGCTTGATCGCGTTGACCACGTCCATGCCCTCGATCACCCGCCCGACCACGGTGTATTGCCCGTTCAGGTGATTGGCGTCGTCGAACATGATGAAGAACTGGCTGTTGGCCGAATCGGGGCTCTGCGATCGGGCCATGCCCACCACGCCGGCCACGAACGGCTCGTTCGAGAACTCGGCAGGCAGGTTCGGCAGCTCCGACGCCCCGGTGCCCGCAAGCCGCAGGTCGTCGCCCTTTCGGCCATGTTCCACGTCACCCGTCTGGGCCATGAAGCCGTCGATCACGCGGTGAAACACCACCCCGTCATAGGCCCCCTCACGCGCCAGTGTCAGCAGGCGTTCGGCATGTTGCGGGGCCAGCGTGTCGAACAGCTCGATCACCACCTTGCCGTTGGCCTCGCCCGCCACGGTGATCTCGATCTGCGGCCCGCCCGACTGCCCCGGCGCCTCGGTCACGACCTCGGGTTTCGCCCCCACCACGGTGAAATAATACACCGCCACAAGGGCGACGCCCGCGAGGAACAGCCCCCAGGCGATCAGCGTCGTCCTAGACATCCGCAGCCACCTTGACCGAGATCATCGCGTCCGGGTTCGCCGGCGGCTCGCCCCGGGTGATCTTGTCGACATGCTCCATGCCCGAGATCACCCGGCCATAGACGGTGTATTGCCCGTTGAGGAAATGGTTGTCGGAGAAGTTGATGAAGAACTGGCTGTTGGCCGAGTTCGGGTTCTGCGAGCGCGCCGCCCCCAGCGTGCCCCGGTCATGCGGCAGTTTCGAGAACTCCGCCGGCAGGTCCGGCAGGTCCGACCCGCCGGTGCCCGCCATGCGCAGGTTGGCGGCGTCCTTGCCGTGGGCCACGTCGCCGGTCTGGGCCATGAAGCCGTCGATCACGCGATGAAACACCACCCCGTCATATTGCCCGGCGCGGGCCAGTTCCTTCATCCGCGCCGAATGCGCCGGTGCCACGTCGGGCAGAAGCTCGATCGTCACGGTGCCGTGCTTGAGTTCGATCAGCACGGTGTTTTCGGGGTCTTTGATCTCGGCCATCAGGCGCTCCTTTCGGGTTCCATGTTCGGCGCGAACCTATGCGCGCGCGCGCAAAAGGAAAAGGGGTTCGCTTTGCCGCATTGACCGGGTTAGGTTTCCGGCAAGACTTGGTGCGGCACCCTCGGAGGTAATGGTATGGCGTGGAAGACACTCGACGACTTGGAACTGGACGGCAAGGTCGTGCTGACCCGGGTCGACATCAACGTGCCGGTGGACGGCGACGGCAAGGTGACCGACACCACCCGGATCGAGCGGATCGTGCCGACCATCCGCGATATCCTCGCCGCCGGGGGCAAGCCGGTGCTGATGGCGCATTTCGGCCGGCCCAAGGGCAAGGTGGTGCCGGAGATGTCGCTGAAGCCGGTCGTGCCGGCGCTCGAGGCCGCCCTTGGACAACCGGTCAAGTTCGCCTCCGCCTGCATCGGCGGCCCGGCGAAAGAGGCGGTGGCCGGTCTCAAGGATGGCGAGGTGCTGCTGCTGGAGAACACCCGTTTCAACCCCGGCGAGCAGGCCAACGAGCCCAGTTTCGCCGCCGCCCTCGCCGCGCTTGGCGATGTCTATGTCAACGACGCCTTTTCCGCCGCGCACCGCGCGCATGGCTCGACCGAGGGCATCGCGCGGCTTCTGCCGTCCGCCGCGGGGCGGTCGATGCAGGCCGAGCTGTCGGCGCTGGAAACCGCCCTGGGCGATCCGGTGCGCCCGGTGGTGGCGGTGGTCGGCGGTGCCAAGGTCTCGACCAAGCTCGACCTGCTGGGCAACCTCGTCACCCGGGTCGACACCCTGGTGATCGGCGGCGGCATGGCCAACACCTTCCTTGCCGCCCAGGGCATCGACGTGGGCAAGTCGCTGTGCGAACACGACATGGCCGACACCGCGCGCGAGATCATGGCCAAGGCCGAAGAGGCGGGTTGCACCATCCTCCTGCCGACGGACGTGGTGGTGGCGCGCGAGTTCAAGGCCGGCGCCGCGACCGAAACCGTCGCCGCCGACGCCTGCCCGCCCGACGCGATGATCCTGGATGCCGGGCCCGAGACCGTGGCCGCGGTCAACGCGGCCTTCGACACCGCCCGCACCCTGATCTGGAACGGCCCCCTCGGCGCCTTCGAGATCGAGCCGTTCGACCAGGCCACCAACGCCGCCGCCCGCCATGCCGCCGAGCGCACCCGGGAGGGCGCGCTGACCTCGGTGGCCGGGGGCGGCGACACGGTGGCGGCCTTGAACCAGGCCGGGGTGGCCGACGATTTCACCTATGTCTCGACCGCCGGCGGTGCCTTTCTCGAATGGATGGAAGGCAAGACCCTGCCCGGTGTCGCGGCACTCGAGGACGACTGAGCCCCTACTGCCGCAGCCGCTCCGACGCCGCCGCGTCCTCGATCGCCCAGTAGAGCAGCGCGTCGCGGATGCCCTCGGCGGCGGCGCGGCGCCAGTCGGGATCGGTCAGCCTCTCGCGGTCGCGCTCGGACGACAGAAACCCCAGTTCGATCAGCACCGACGGGATATCGGGCGCCTTCAGCACCGAGAACGCCGCCTCCATCCGGGGCGTCTTGTACGTCGATTGCGTGGCCGCGTGGATGCCCTCGACCAGCGCGTTGGCCAGCCGGTCGGTGCGTGGCGCGGTCTCGGTGCGCGCCATGTCCATCAGCACCAGCGCCACCGCGTCGTCGGCCTCGGTCAGGTCCACCCCGGCCAGAAGGTCGGCGCGGTCATGGCGTTCGGCCAGCTTTTCGGAGGCCACGTCAGAGGCATCGGCGGCCAGCGTATAGACCGTGGCCCCGGTCGCGCGCCCCTCGGCCAGCGCGTCGGCATGCAGCGACAGAAACACGTCTGCCCCGGCCCGGCGCGCGATCGACACGCGCTCCTCGAGCGGCACGAAATAGTCGCCCTCGCGGGTCAGCACCACGTCGATATTGCCCGCGCGCAGCAGCACCTCCTTGAGGTCGCGCGCGAAGGTCAGCATCAGGTCGGCCTCGACGACCCCGTCGCGCTCGGCCCCCGGATCGATGCCGCCGTGGCCGGGGTCGAGCACCACCACCAGCGGCCCGTCCGGCTGCGGTTCCGGCGGCGCGGGCGCGGTCGCGGCCATGTCGAAGGTCGCGCTGGCCGGGGCGCCGGCGCTGGCGGCGAAGGTCTCGGCGTCGCTGTCACGCAGCAGGATCGCCACCCGCGCGCCGCTGTCGGTGGTCTCCATCCCGGCCTCGTCCACCACCATCGGGCGGTCCAGCGCGATCACCATCCGCGACCAGCCCGGGCGATAGACGCCGGTGGCGATCGAGGTGGTGCGGATCACCCCCTCGGCCAGCGCGCCCGCATCGGTCGCGCCCCAGTCAAGCTCAGAAAAATCGACCACCACGCGCACCGGATCGTCCAGCGTGAACACCCGCCACGGCACCGGCTGGGTGATCTCGAGCCCGATCTCGACGCGGCCGCGCCGCTCGGTCAGCGTGACGCCGTCGCCGGTCAGCCGGGCCAGCGCGGTAAAGCCCTGCTGGGCCTGTGCCATTGGTGCGGCCAGCATCATGGCCAGCGCGACCGACAGCGCGAGAACGAGGGGAAACCAGCGCAAGACCCGCTCCTTTTTTCGGCCGAGACTACCGTGCGCGCCCGGCCCTGAACAGCCCCCGCGCCCTAGCCCCGCGCCGCCATGAAGGTGGCGAGGCGCGCCAGCCCCTCCTCGATATCCGCGGTGGCGCGGGCATAGGAAAACCGCAGCGTGCCGCCGCCGCGGACCGGGTCGAAATCCAGCCCCGGCGTCACCGCCACGCCGGCCTTGTCGAGGATCTCGGCGGCAAAGGCGCGGCTGTCGTCGGTCAGGTGCGAGACATCGGCATAGACATAGAACGCCCCGTCCGGCGGCGCGATCCGGTCGAACCCCGCCTTGGGCAACCCGTCCAGCATCAGCGCCCGGTTGGCGGCATAGACGGCGCGGTTGGCCTCGAGCTCGTCCTCGCAATCCATCGCCGCCAGCGCCGCGATCTGGCTGGCATGCGGCGGGCAGATGAACAGGTTCTGCGCCAGCCGCTCGATCACCCGCACATGATCCTCGGGCACCACCATCCAGCCGATGCGCCAGCCGGTCATCGAGTAGTATTTCGAGAACGAGTTGATGACATAGACCTCATCGGTCAGTTCCAGCGCCGAAACCGCCGGGCTGTCGTAATGCAGCCCGTGGTAGATCTCGTCGGAGATCAGCGAAATATCCCGCTCCCGCGCCGCCTCGATCATCGCCGACAGGGCATCGCGGTCCAGCATCGTGCCGGTCGGGTTGCCGGGGCTGGCCAGCATCAGCCCGTCCAGCCCCTCCGGCAGGTCGCCCGGCACCGGCTGGTAGCGGTTTTCCGCCGCCGTCTGGATGCCCACCGGCTGCATCCCCAGCGCGCTCAGGATTTGGCGATACGAGGGATAACCGGGGTCGCCCAGCCCCACCCGCGCGCCCGAATCGAACAGCGCCGTGAAGCCCAGGATGAATGCCCCGGACGAGCCGGGCGTCATCACCACGCGGGCCGGGTCGAGGTCGACGCCGTGCCATTCGCCGTAATGGCGCGCGATGCGGGCGCGCAGCTCCGGCAGGCCCAGCGCCACGGTATAGCCCAATGGCCCCGCCGCCATCGCCTCCTGCAAGGCGCGGCGCGCGCCTTCGGGGGCGGGCGTGCCGGGCTGGCCGACCTCCATGTGGATGATGTGGCGCCCCGCCTCTTCGGCGGCGCGCGCGGCCTCCATCACGTCCATCACAATGAAGGGATCGACTTCGGAGCGGCTTGATGTGCGCATCGTGACCTCGCTAGTCTCTGGTGCGACCGGGGTGCCTTGCGCCGCCGCCAAGGTCAAGGCGCGACCGGTCGCCGCGGCCCGGGTTGTGCCGGAGCGAACCGGGGGCTAAGTGGACTTCAGCCCGATCCAACCGGCCAAGTCTGAATGAACGGAGACCCCATGACCCGACGCCTGACCACCGCCCTCGCGCCCCTGGCCTTCGCCGCCGGGCTTGTCGCCACCCCCGCGCTGGCCTTCGACATCGAGACGATGAGCGCGGATGAGCGCAGCGCCTTTCGCGAAGAGGTCCGCGCCTACCTTCTGGAAAACCCCGAAGTGCTGATGGAGGCGATCGCGGTGCTGGAACGGCGCGACGCCGCCGCGCAGGTGGCCAACGACCAGACCCTGGTGGCCACCAACCGCGAGGCGCTGTTCAACGACGGCTATTCGCATGTCGGCGGCAACCCCGAGGGCGACATCACCTTCGTCGAGTTTTTCGATTACAAGTGCGGCTATTGCAAGAAGGCCCACCCCGAGGTGCAGGCCCTGCTGGCCGCCGACGGCAATATCCGCATCATCTACAAGGAGTTCCCGATCCTGGGCGAGGAAAGCCTCATGGCGTCGCGCTTCGCCATCGCCACCCAGATCGTCGCGGGCGAAGAGGCCTACGCCATGCTGCACGACGCGCTTTACGAGATGCGCGGCAACGTGACCGAGCAATCGCTGACCAGCCTTGCCACCGAGCTTGGGCTGGACGCCAAGGCGATCCTCGACGGGTTGTCGGACCCGCGCGTCGACGAGATCATCGCCGAAAACCACGCGCTGGCGCAGCGGATGGCGATCTCGGGCACCCCGACCTTCGTGATGGGCGACCAGATGGTGCGCGGCTATGTGCCCCTGTCGGGAATGGAGCAGATTGTTAAGGAATTGCGCGAACAACAGGGGTGAAGCGGTTGATCTGAAATAGTTATTCGTGATCGCTACTTGCGCCGGAGTGACCGCGCCCCGGACCTGATCCGGGGCGCGTTTCTCATTCCGCCGCCTTCGCCGCCGCGTCCGCCTCGATCTCGGCGGCGCGTTTCTCGACCAGTTCGACGATGTGGTCGACCATCGTGTCGTTGCCCTGCTTGTGGTCCTGCTTGCCCGCCAGGTAGACCATGCCCGACCCGGCGCCGCCGCCGGTAAAGCCGATATCGGTCATCAGCGCCTCGCCCGGCCCGTTCACCACGCAGCCGATGATCGACAGGCTCATCGGCGTGCGGATATGGGCCAGCCGCGTCTCGAGCTCCGCCACCGTCCCGATCACGTCGAAGCCCTGCCGGGCGCAGGACGGGCACGAGATGATGTTGACGCCGCGATGGCGCAGGCCCAGCGACTTGAGGATCTCGAAGCCCACCTTGACCTCTTCCACCGGGTCCGCCGACAGGCTGACGCGGATGGTGTCGCCGATCCCGGCCCAGAGCAGATTGCCCAGGCCGATGGCCGACTTGATGGTGCCCGACACCAGCCCGCCGGCCTCGGTGATGCCAAGGTGAATCGGCGCGTCGGTGGCCTCGGCGATGCCCTGGTAGGCGGCGGCGGACAGGAACACATCGGACGCCTTCACGCTGATCTTGTAGTCGTGGAAATCGTTGTCCTCGAGGATGCGGATGTGATCCAGCCCGCTTTCCACCATCGCCTCGGGGCAAGGTTCGCCATATTTCTCTAACAGATGCTTTTCCAGCGATCCCGCGTTCACGCCGATGCGAATCGAACAGCCGTGGTCCTTGGCCGCCTGGATCACCTCGCGCACCCGCTCGGGCGACCCGATGTTGCCGGGGTTGATGCGCAGGCAGGCGGCACCGGCCTCGGCGGCCTCGATGGCGCGTTTGTAGTGGAAATGGATGTCGGCCACGATCGGCACCGGGCTTTCGCGCACGATCTCGCGCAGCGCGCGGGTGGCGGCGGCATCCGGCGTCGAGACACGCACGATATCGGCGCCCGCCTCGGCGGCGGCCTCGACCTGGGCCAGGGTTGCGGCCACGTCCGACGAATCGGTGTTGGTCATGGTCTGCACCGCGATCGGGGCGCCGCCGCCCACCGGCACGTTGCCAACCATGATCTGGCGCGATTTGCGCCGCTCGATGTCGCGCCAGGGCCGGATCGGGTTGTGTGTCATGGAAAACCTCGCGTCATCGCGTCCGCGCCTTGGATAACGCTGACACCCGGAAGGAACAAGGCAAAGGGGCGTTACTGCTGGGCCTGGGCCACCGCGATGAAATCGGCCAGCGCCGCGTCGGCCTCGATATCGGCCACGGCATAGGCGCCCGACAGCGCCTCGGGCGACAGGGCGATGTTCTTGACCACCGACGGCCCCTCGCCCGCCGGGCCATAGGCGGTGCCGTTGACCGCGAAATAGACCGACCCGGCATTGCCCGACCGCAGCACCGGCGGCGCTTCCAGGTTGGGCAGCACGTATTTCTCGCCGGCATCGAGGATCTTTTCGAGGATGACCGAGCCGTCGGCGGCCTGCACCCGCACCCAGGACGGGCGCACCGCGAAGATCGCCACCTCGGGCGCGTCGGGGCCGAACACCCGCACGCCGCCCGCATCGGCCAGCACCGGCGCGGCCTCGGTTTCGGTGACGGCTCCGGGGGCGGGTTGGTCCGGGACAACGGCGCCTTCGGCAAGGCGTTGCTGATCGCCGGCCAGCACACCCACGTCGCGCGGATCGAGGGTCGAGATCGGCCCGTCGCGCGCGATCAGCACCGGCACGTCCAGCGCCTGCGGGCGATAGAGCCGGTCGAGCGCCTCGGCAGAGGGCGGCGAGGCCAGCCCGGCGCCCTCGCCCGCATCCGCGGCCATCGCACCGACGTCGCTGAGGTCGGGCATTTCGTCCATCACGCCCACGGCCTTTTCCACCGGGGTAAAGCGCACCTTCTGGATTTCCTTGAGCACCGACACGCCGCCATAGCCCAGGACCCCGACCAGCGCGATCAGCACCACGACCGACCCGACCGCCGCCGGTTCGATCCGCTCCAGAATCGGGGTGCGGCGCGGCACGAACGAGGCATTGGGGTTGGACAGCGGGTCGCCCTCATGCACCGGCTTGGATTTCTCCGCCTTGCTCTGGTCCAGCGTCGCCAGCCCGTGCATCGGCACGAAACCCGATTCGGCGCAGAACACGCGGAAACACCAATCCGGGTCCATCTTGAGATAACGGGCATAGGAACGCACGTATCCGGCGATGAAACCGGGGGTCTCGAACGCGGTCGCGTCGGCGTTTTCGATCGCCGCAATATAGGTGGCCTTGATCTTGAGTTCGCGCTGCACGTCGAGCAGCGACTTGCCCAGCGTGGCCCTCTCGCCACGCATCACATCGCCGAGGCGAAGGTCGAAGGAATCGAAGCCGGTTGGCTGGTCTTCTTCGGTGACCCGAGGCGTAACCCAACGCCTGATCATATGGCCTGCCCCTTACCGTTATGCGTCCGCGAATATCTTTTGCCGCGCCGACGCGTGCTCCCTTGCCGGCGGTTTGTGCCATTTTCTAGCACGAATCAAGGGGTTTTGCCCAGCCACAACCTGTCAGGCAGACAGCTCGGCACGATTCAGCGCACAGTGCGACCAGAGCTCGTCCAGCGCCCGCACCAGCTTGTCCATTTCGTTCGGTCCATGCACCGGCGAGGGCGTGAACCGCAGCCGTTCGGTGCCGCGCGGCACGGTCGGAAAGTTGATCGGCTGCACGTAGATTCCGAAATCCTCGAGCAGCATGTCGCTGAGTTTCTTGGTGTGCACCGGGTCGCCCACGATCACCGGCACGATGTGGCTGCCGTGGTCGATGATCGGCAGGCCCAGCCCCTTGAGCCGGGTCTTGAGGATCTTCGCCTGGGTCTGCTGCGCGTCGCGCAACGCCTGGTCGGTCTTGAGGTGGCGCACGCTGGCCGCCGCCCCCGCCGCCAGCGCCGGGGCCAGCGACGTGGTAAAGATGAAGCCCGGCGCGTAAGACCTTATCGCGTCGACCATTTTCGCGCTGGAGGCGATATAGCCGCCCATCACGCCATAGGCCTTGGCCAGGGTCGCGTTGATGATGTCGATCCGGCCCATCAGCCCGTCACGCTCGGCCACGCCGGCGCCGCGCGGGCCATACATGCCGACCGCGTGCACCTCGTCGATATAGGTCAGCGCGTCGAATTCGTCGGCCAGGTCGCAGATCGCCTCGATCGGGCCGAAATCGCCGTCCATCGAGTAGACCGATTCGAAGGCAATGACTTTCGGCGCCTTGGGGTCGTCGGCGGCCATCAGGGCGCGCAGATGCTCGACATCGTTGTGCCGGAAGATCCGCTTCTGCCCGCCGTTGCGGCGCACGCCCTCGATCATCGAGGCGTGGTTGAGCGCGTCGGAATAGATGATCAGCCCGGGAAAGAGTTTCGGCAGGGTCGAAAGCGTCGCGTCGTTGGCGATATAGGCCGAGGTGAACAACAGCGCCGCTTCCTTGCGGTGCAGGTCTGCCAGTTCGGCCTCGAGCGCCTTGTGATACACGGTCGTGCCGGAGATGTTGCGGGTGCCGCCGGACCCTGCGCCGGTGGCGTCGATCGCCTCGTGCATCGCCGCCAGAACCGTCGGGTGCTGGCCCATCCCGAGGTAGTCGTTGCCGCACCAGATCGTGACCGGACGTTCGGTGCCGTCCGGCTTGTGCCAGGTCGCGTGGGGGAAGTTTCCCTTTTTCCGCTCGATGTCGATGAAGACGCGGTAGCGCCCCTCGTCATGCAGCCGCCCCAGCGCTGCATCCAACTGAACGTCGTAGGTCAAGCGCGGTCCTCCAGCAGTCTCTTGGTGTCGACGGGCTTTATAGCGCGATTGCCCCGCCGACGCATTCAAAAATGGTGATACAGGTTGTCGCAAGCCTGCGTCTTGACCTGAATCAAACCACCGCCGGTTCAGTCGGCCACGCCGATCTCGCAATCCGCGGCCCCGCCGGCGCCTTCGTTGCAGGCCTTGAGCGCCGCCGCCTCGGCGGCCTCGCCCGAGCCCTTGACCATCGCCGAGCCCGCGGTCGAGGGGCTGTAGGCCACGACCCGCGCGGCGCCGTCCGTGGCGGCCTCGACAAAGCTTTCGGTCGCGGCGGCGCTGAGGCTGAAGTCGCGTGGCTCGTAGCCCGCCGGCAGGGTCAGCCCGATCACCGTGCAGGTGACGCCATGCGCCTCCTTGCACTCCTTGAGCACGGTTTCCTGTGCCGCGGTCGGCGAATGCAGGCCCTGCGTCATGATCAGCGATTGCGGCGTCAGGCCCAGCCCCTGCGGCACCGCCAGCGCGCCGTAATAGCCGTAGCCGACCTTCTCGAAGCTCGCCATCTGGTCGGCCAGCCCGTTCTGCAACGCCTCGACCTTGCCGATCGCATCCCCCTCCAGCCCGGTCGGCTCGACCGGGTAGAAGATCATGCCCGAAGGCGCGAACAGCATCGCCCGGGCGGTCGCGGTGTCGACCGGATCGGCCAGCGCGCCGCCCGCCATCGTGCCCAGTCCAAGCAAAGTTGCCGTCAGAATCGCTCGCATCAACCACTCCATCTTTCGATTTCGGCGCGACACTAGCGATTCCGGCCCGGCCCTGCCACCCCGTCTGGACAGCACTCACGGGAATGCTACGCTTTGCGCCGACAGACAGGAGCCCGCGATGACCGATACCCCCGAAACCGACGCCCCCCTCGACCCCGTGCTCTCACAGGTGCTCGACCGCCTCGACAGCGATCTCGACGCGGCGCTGGAGCGGCTGATGGCGCTGTTGCGCATCCCCTCGATCTCGACCGACCCGGCCTACCGGGCCGAGTGCGACGCCGCCGCCGACTGGATGGTCGCCGACCTCGCCTCGATCGGCTTTGACGCCTCCAAACGCCGCACCCCCGGCCACCCGATGGTGGTGGCGCATGGCGGCGAAGGCGGCCCGCACCTGCTGTTCTACGGCCATTACGACGTTCAGCCGGTCGACCCGCTCGACCTCTGGGATCGTCCGCCGTTCGAACCCGAGGTGCAGGACGGCCCGCGCGGCCGGGTGATCCGGGGCCGCGGCGCGGCGGATGACAAGGGGCAACTGATGACCTTCGTCGAGGCGATGCGCGCCTGGGTCGCGGTGCATGGCCAGCTTCCCTGCCGGATCACCATCCTGCTCGAGGGCGAAGAGGAATCCGGCTCGCCCTCGCTGGTGCCGTTCCTCAAGGCCAATGCCGAGGAACTGGGCGCGGACCTTGCGATGATCTGCGACACCACCATGTTTTCGGGCGGCGTGCCCGCGATCACCACGCAACTGCGCGGCATGCTGCGCGAGGAACTGGTGCTGACGGCGGCCACCAAGGACCTGCACTCGGGCATGTTCGGCGGGCTGGCGCGCAACCCGATCCACGTGCTTGCCCGCATCCTGGCCGACCTGCACGACGACGCGGGCCGGGTGACGCTTGCCGGCTTCTACGACGGCGTCCCGGAACTGCCCGACGAGATCCGCGCCCAGTGGCAGAACCTCGCCTTCGACCACACCGCGTTTCTCGGCGATGTCGGCTTGTCGGTGCCGGCGGGCGAGATGGACCGCACGCCGCTGGAACAGCTCTGGTCGCGCCCCACCGCCGAGGTCAACGGCATCACCGGCGGCTATGGCGGCGCCGGGTTCAAGACGGTGCTGCCGGCAAAGGCCTCGGCCAAGGTCAGCTTTCGCCTGGTCGGCACCCAGGACCCCGAGGCGATCCACCATGCCTTCGTCGACCACGTCAACGCCCGCCTGCCGCGCGATGTCACGGCGGAATTTCCCATGGGCGACGGAGCGCCCGCCTCGCACATGCCCACCGACGCCCCCGCCTTCGAGGCCGCCCGCCAGGCACTCGGCGCCGAATGGGGCAAACCCGCCGCCTTCATCGGCTCCGGCGGTTCGATCCCGATTGCCGGGCATTTCCAGGACGTGCTGGGCATGGATTCGATGCTGATCGGCTTTGGCCGCGACGACGACCAGATCCACTCGCCGAACGAGAAATACGACCTTCAGAGCTTCCACAAGGGCATGCGAAGCTGGGCGCGGGTGCTGGCGGCGCTGACCTAGGCAAGCGCCGTCTTAGGTCTTCATCTTGGTCGAAGGGTCAATTCCAGCTCAGGTCCTGAGCGGTTTCATTTTGCGGGATCTGAGCAGGATCTGAGCAGGATCTTGTAGAGGTTGTTTTCGCGGTTGTTGAAGCGGAATTCGGTTTCCTTGAGGAAGGTCGGAAAGCTGGTTCTGCGCAGCCCGTTGAACTTGGCGTGGCGGCGTTTTGCGTAGCTCCAGAAGCTCTCGATGCCGTTGATGTGGACGCCGTTCTCGGAGAAGATCGCGCGGTCGCGGTTCCAGTAT
>NZ_VSIY01000006.1 GCF_008086115.1 Maritimibacter fusiformis
TCTTGTGGTTCAGACCGGTCAGGGCCGCCGCGCGATCGGCCGTGATATCGAGCGCAAAAAGACGCAGAAGATCGCGGAACTTCCGCTCCGAAATTCTCCCCCGAAACAGATAGCGGTTTTTCTGAGCCATAAGAGCACCTTAACATGCTCTCAGGAACACTCAGCTGGAATAGACCCTGGTCGAAATAACACCGCTTCCCGCGTGGTCCCTCTCGTGGTGCGCCATCCCTTGCGCCGGCCGGAACGCGGGCGCGGCGTGGAACCCGGGTGTGGCTTGCCTTGAGACACCCCTGCGGCGGGCCTACATAGAGGTCAGACCTGCGGCGCCCCGCCGCCGGGTTCAAATCCGCAAGGAGGATCGTGAGATGACCCGTGAGACCGTTCTGTTCAGCGCCAAGGATACCCGTCCCCGCAGCGGCATCGCTGCCTTTCTGCGCGATCTGGCCGACAAGATCGAGAGCGGCGGGGTGACATTGCGCCAGGGCGAGACCACGCAGGAGGTCGTGTTGCCCGATCACATGGTCCTGGAAATCAAGCTCGAGGACGAACAAAAGCCACGGCGCGGCATCCGCCACAGCCTCGAGATCGAGATGAAGTGGTATGACGACATGAAGGGGCCGGGGGGGATCGAGCTGGAGTAGGGCGCAGCCCGGCCGGGTCGGCACCCGGCGGCAGCGCCGGTTCTCACAGGATCGGCGCGCCCAGCCGGAACGTCGCCTCCGCCAGCCGCCTTGGCAGTCGTGCGCGCTTGATGCCCGGCACGCAGTCGGCCTCGAGTCCGGCGAACCAGCGCGCCAGGGCGGCGACGTGTTCGGGGTCGTAGACCATCAGCGCGATCTCGAAATTCAGGAACATCGAGCGCACGTCGACATTGGCCGAGCCGGTCCAGGCGATGTCGTCGATCAGCATCGCCTTGCCGTGCATCATGCCGTCCTGGTAGCGCAGGATCCTGCACCCCGCCTCGTGCAGTTCGCGCAGGTAGGCGCCGCGGGCGAAATCGGCCAGCGGCTGGTTCGACTTGACCGGCACCAGGATGCGCACGTCGCGGCCCAGGCGCGCGGCCAGTGCCAGCGCATGGTTGAGGTCGTCGGTGGGCAGGAAATACGGCGTCGCGATCCAGATCCGATTCTCGGCCAGGTGCACCGCGTGAACCAGCGCGTCGTGCAGCGCGTCGTGCTCGTGGTCGGGGCCCGAGCCGACAAGCTGCACCAGCGCGGTCCCGTCCTCTTCCGGCGGCACGGCTTGGGGCCAGCGTTCGCGGCTGTGGGTGACCTTTTCCCAATCGGCCTCGTAGACCTCGCAAAAGCGCTGCACCACCGGGCCGCGCAGGGTGAAGCTGACATCCTGCCAGCGCTGGAACTTGCCCGGCGGTCCCTGGTAGACGTTGCCGACATTGCGCCCGCCCGCCCAGACGACGCGCCCGTCGGCGATCAGCATCTTGCGGTGGTTGCGCAGGTTCATGCGCACGGTGGCGAGGCGCTGGATCAGGGGCGCGAAGATGTGCACCTCGGCGCCGGCCTTTTTCAGCACGTTCAGCGCCTTGCGCGGCCTGCGCCAGGTGCCGATGCCATCGAGGATCAGCCGCACCCGGACCCCGCGCCTCGCGGCGGTGGCCAGTTGCGCCAGGAAATGCCGCGCCTCGGCATCGGTTTCGAGCCGGTAGAGGATGACGTCGATGCGCTCCTCGGCCCCTTCGATCAGGGCGCAGAGCGCGTCATGCGCCTCGCTGGGGATGAATTCGAAGATCATCCGGTTTTCATCCGTCGCCGGCGGCACGCCCAGGCGGCGCAGCTTGTCGTCGAGCGGATGCAGCACCGGCACGTTGCCGGCGGGCTGGTAGTGCATCGGGCTGTAGCCCGCCGCCCATTTGCGCACCCCCAGCGTGAAGAACAGCGGCACGCCGAGGTAGGGCACGGTCAGGATGAACAGAATCCAGGCCAGCGCCGATTGCGGGCTGCGGCGCTGTTGCAGCACCCAGATCACCGCCGTCCCAGCGACGAGGATGCCGATGAGAATGGCCAGTTGGGTGAGATACACGCTCATCACGCCCCCGTTCGCCGCTTGGCGGTGAATGCCCGCCGATCATGCCGGTTTTGCCGGGCGGATCAATCCCTTGCCGGGCCGGGGCAGGGGCGTCGCGCGGATGACACCGGGTCCGAGCGGGGCGATGACGCCGTGGCGACGCGGCGGCGGCAGTTTTCGCTTCAAGAACATTTCATGAACATGTAATCTGCGGCCATGCAGCAGGTCCGCCTTTCCCGTGCGCCGCACCGCCCGGCGCGAAGCCAGCCGTTTCTGGACGGGCTTGGCCTTGCGCCTGCCCGGGTGCACGAGGCGCATGGCCCGGCGCGGCACATGTTCGCCATGCTGGTGGCGCGGGCGACGGCCGGGCCGGTGTTCTGGATCGCGCCGGGCTGGCAGGCGGACCGGCTCTATGCCCCGGGCATGGTGCGGCTGGGCGTCGACCCCGGCCGCGTCACCTTCGTGACGGCCCATCATGCGCGCGATCTGCTGTGGACGCTGGAGGAGGTGCTGCGCGCCGGGGTGGTGCCGCTGACCATCGCCGATCTGCCCGGCCCGCCGGCGCTGACCCCGATGCGCCGGCTGAACCTTGCCGCCGAGGCCGGGGCAGAGGCCGCCGGGCAGGCGCCGCTGGGGCTGATCCTGACCCCCGAGGGGGCCGCGCCGGGGGCGGAAAGCCGCTGGCGGATGGCGCCGGCGCATGGTGCGGCGCCGGATGATGCGGGGCCGGAGGCGGAACAGACGGCCTGGGTGCTGGCCCGGGAACGGGCCCGCGACGCGCCGCCGCGACGCTGGCGGGTCAGGCCCGCGGGTGCGGATTTCGCGCTCGCGCCGGATTTGGCCGGGTCTGACCCCGACCCATAGCGGGCAAAGGTCGCACCCGGCCCGGACCCCCTGCAAAACCGCCCCGGGATGATTACCTGTGGTTCTGGCAAATCATGAACAAAGGAGGCCCATCATGGATATCAGCTTTACAGGCAAAACCGCCATCGTGACCGGCGGCGCGTCGGGCATCGGGGCCGCGGTGGTCGACGAGCTTGCCGGTGGCGGCGCGACGGTGATCGTCGCCGACCTGAACGAATCCGAGGCCAAGGCCAAGGCGGAGGCGGTCGAAAAGGACGGCGGCAAGGCCTTCGCCTTCGCGGTCGACACCGGCAAGGCCGACCAGGTCGAGGCGATGATCGACTTCGCCACCGACAAGACCGGGCGGCTCGACTATCTGGTCAACAACGCCGGCATCGGCGGCGAGGCCAACCCGGTGGCCGACCTGAGCCTCGAGGGCTGGCACAACCTGATGGGGGTGAACCTGCACGGGGTATTCTACGGCATGAAATACGCGATCCCCGCGATGCTGAAGGACGGCGGCGGCTCGATCGTGAACATGGCCTCGATCCTGGGCTCGGTCGGGTTCGCCGGCAGTTCGGCCTACGTGGCGTCGAAACACGCGCTGCTCGGGCTGACGAAAACGGCCGCGATCGAATATTCGGCCCAGGGCGTGCGGGTCAACGCGGTCGGCCCCGGCTTCATCAAGACGCCGCTGCTGGATGCCAACCTCGACGCCGACACCATGAAGGCCCTGACCGGCATGCACCCGATCGGCCGCATGGGCGAGCCCGAGGAAGTCGCGGCGCTGGTGGCGTTCCTCTTGTCGGACCGGGCGAGTTTCATCACCGGATCGTATCACCTGGTCGACGGCGCCTATACCGCGCAGTAACCGGGCGGGGCGTGGGGGGCTTTGCCCCCCGCGTGCCCTTCGCGAGCCGCGAACGGCACGCTCCCCCCAGAGTATTTCACCCAAGATGAAGCACCGGTGCCGTCTGGTCTCTGGTCTTGACGCGCGCCTTGCGGTAAGGGCGGGCTGACGCATCAAGGGACAGGACATGGCACGTATCCTCATCACCTCGGCGATCCCCTACATCAACGGGATCAAGCATCTGGGCAACCTGATCGGGTCGCAATTGCCCGCCGATCTCTATGCGCGGTATGCGCGCGCACGCGGCAACGAGGTGATGTTCATCTGCGCCACCGACGAACACGGCACGCCGGCCGAACTGGCCGCGGCCAAGGCGGGCAAGCCGGTGGCGGAGTACTGCGCCGAGATGCACGAGGTTCAGGCCCGCATTGCAGAGGGGTTCGGGCTGTCGTTCGACCATTTCGGGCGCTCGTCCTCGCCGCAGAACCACCGGTTGACGCAGCATTTCGCGGGCCGGCTGGCCGACGCCGGGCTGATCGAGGAGGTCAGCGAAAAGCAGGTCTATTCGGTGGCTGACGGGCGCTTCCTGCCGGATCGCTATATCGAGGGGACCTGCCCCAACTGCGGCTATGACAAGGCGCGCGGCGATCAGTGCGAGAACTGCACCAAGCAGCTCGACCCGACCGACCTGATCGAGCCGCGCAGCGCGATTTCCGGGTCGACCGACCTCGAGGTGCGCGAGACCAAGCATCTGTATCTGCGGCAATCGGCGCTGAAGGACCGGCTGGCCGAGTGGATCGAGACCAAGACCGACTGGCCGGTGCTGACCACCTCGATCGCGAAAAAGTGGCTGCATGACGGCGACGGCTTGCAGGACCGGGGCATCACCCGCGACCTCGACTGGGGCGTGCCGGTCAAGCGCGGGCAAGAGGACTGGCCGGGCATGGAGGGCAAGGTTTTCTATGTCTGGTTCGATGCCCCGATCGAATACATCGCCGCCACCGCCGAATGGGCCGAGGCCGAGGGCCATTCCGACGCTGCCTGGGAGCGCTGGTGGCGCACCGACAAGGGGGCGGACGATGTTCGATATGTGCAATTCATGGGCAAGGACAACGTGCCCTTCCACACCCTGAGCTTTCCCGCCACGATCATGGGGTCGGGTGAGCCGTGGAAGCTGGTCGACTACATCAAGAGCTTCAATTACCTCAACTATGACGGCGGCCAGTTCTCGACCAGCCAGGGCCGGGGCATCTTCATGGACCAGGCGCTGGAGATCCTGCCGGCGGATTACTGGCGCTGGTGGCTGCTCAGCCATGCGCCGGAAAGCTCGGACAGCGAGTTCACCTGGGAGAGTTTCCAGGCCGGCGTGAACAAGGACCTGGCGGACGTTCTGGGCAATTTCGTCAGCCGCGTGACCAAGTTCTGCCGCTCGAAATTCGGCGAGGTGGTGCCGGAGGGCGGCGAATTGGGCGAGGCCGAACTGGCGCTGATCGACGATCTGACCCGGCGCATCCGCAGCTATGAGGCGCAGATGGACGCGATCGAGGTGCGCAAGGCGGCGGCGGAACTGCGCGCGATCTGGGCGCTGGGCAACGAATACCTGCAGGGCGCGGCGCCCTGGACGATCCACAAGACCGATCCCGACCGGGCGGCGGCGATCATCCGGCTGATGCTGAACCTGATCCGGGTCTACGCGGTTCTGTCGGCGCCGTTCATTCCCGATGCGTCCGCCACCATGCTGGCGGCGCTCAGGACCGAGGACGCGGGCTGGCCCGACGACGTGGCCGCCGCGCTGGAGGTGCTGCCGGCGGGGCATGCGTTCGAGACGCCCGAGGTGCTGTTCGCCAAGATCACCGATGAGGACCGCGAGGACTGGCAGGCGCGGTTCGCGGGCAAAAGGGGCTGAGGCCGCCGGTTCCGGCGGGGTCGGACGTTTCAACGCCGGGTTGATTCAGGTCAAGGTTCTCCGTTTCAGATTGGTAATAAGTTACAAACCAATCAGGAGCGGGGGAGGCCACCATGGGTTTTTCACGACTGCGCCGGGCGCGGCGGGCGGTGCTGGTCGCTGCGGTTGCCGCCCTGAGCGCCATCACACCGGCGCTGGCCGACTACACGCGCGGTTGCAATGCCGAGGTCAGGTTCGTGCCGCAGAACGCCAGCCAGACCTTTCTGGTCTACACCTTTTCGGTTCACAGGACGGTCGATCTCTATGCGCAGGTCAACCAGGCCCGGCGCATTGCGCGCGGCGAGATCATCAATTGCCTGCGCGACCATTGGGACGCGCGCAACGACGACACCCCGCCGCCGCGCTGCACCGACCGGCCCCGCATCGACTTTCGCGACTATCCCTTCGCCAGTCTGGAACAAGAGATGACGCGCGCGATGTGCAACGCCAACCTCGGCGTCCTCAACATGACCATCGGGGTCGAGGTGCATATCAGCGGGCAGACCGGGTGCTATTTCGGCGGCGGCCATGATCCGGTGGTGATCGCGCAGAACGTGCGGATCATCTGTTTGCAGACGATTCCCGGTGGCGGCGGGTCAGGGGACGACGAGGCCCGCGACGAGAACCGCGAGGAGGTCCGCGAAGAGGAGCGGGGCGACGAGCCCGCCGAACCGCCCGCGATCGGCGATGCCGGCGGATGGGAGCGGGTCGACCGCGACGAGGATGAACCGCCCGCCGACGAGCCGCCTGCCGACGATGCCCCGCCGGCCACCGCGCGCTATCTGCCGCTGCCCAATGTCCGGCTGCCGGGCAATGACCTCTACCTGATCGAGCTGGACGCGCCGAACTGGCTGCTTTGCCGCCAGGCCTGCACCGAGGACGACCGCTGCGGCGCCTGGACCTATCGCCAGCCGAGCGCGGGTTCGGGGCCGATCTGCCTGATCAAGAGCCGCGCCGGGGTGCCGTTCCCGGATACCTGCTGCCGGTCGGGGGTAAAGCAATAGTCCCCCGGGGTCTTTCGCGTCCCCGCGCCCCGGCGTAGACAGGGCGGGATCGAACCGGGGAGACGTGGATGGGCCTGTTCAGCGAAGACGAGTTGGCGGCGGCGACCGAGGTTGTCTATGGCCAGATGCAGCCGACGCCGCAGATCCTGTGGCCGCAACTGGGCCGGGCCTTGGGCTGCGAGGTGGTGGTCAAGCATGAAAACCACGCCCCCACGGGCGCTTTCAAGGTGCGCGGAGGCATCACTCTGATCGACTGGCTGAAACGCACCCATCCCGAGTTGCGCGGCGTGGTGACGGCGACGCGCGGCAACCATGGGCAGAGCCAGGCTAGGGCGGCGACGGCGGCGGGGCTGGAGGCGCGGATTTTCGTCCCCCACGGCAACTCCGCCGAGAAGAACGCGGCGATGCAGGCTTACGGTGCCGAACTGGTGGTTCATGGCGCCGATTTCGACGAGGCCAAGGACGAGGCGATGCGGGTCGCGGCCTCGGGCGATTATTTCGCGGTGCCGCCGTTTCACACCGAACTGGTGCGGGGTGTCGCGACCTATGGCTACGAGTTGCTCAGCGCGCACCCGGACCTCGATACGGTCTATGTCGCGATCGGCTGCGGCTCGGGCATCTGCGGCGTGATCTCGGCGCGCGATGCGCTGGGGCTGTCGACCGAGGTGGTCGGTGTGGTCTCGACCGAGGCCGCCGGCGCGAAACTGTCGGTTGAGGCGGGGCGGTTGATCGAGACCAATTCCGCCGCCACCTTTGCCGACGGCATGGCGGTGCGGGTGCCGGTGCAGGCGGCGTTCGACATCTATTCCAAGGGCGCCGCGCGCATCGTCGCGGTCACCGATGACGAGGTCGCGGCGGCGATCCGGCTCTATTTCACCGCGATCCACAACCTGGCCGAGGGCGCGGGGGCGGCACCGCTGGCCGCGCTGATGCAGGAGCGCGAGGCGATGGCAGGCAAGAAGGTCGGCGTGATCCTGGGCGGCGGCAACATCGACACCGGCTGGTATCGCGAGGTTCTGGGCGGCGGCGTGCCGCAGGTCTGAGGCGCGCAAAGACGCCTCGGCGCTTTGCATGGCGGGGCGAAGTGGTTACACTTGGCCAAACCGGCCCCGATGCCGGGCCGAGCGGGCATGAGAGCGAAGGACAGGCACGGGTGACGGCGTTCAACCTGAAACAGCATCCGATCCGGTTGACCGGCGCCGGCAAGCACGATCTGCGCAGCCAGTTCGGCGTGGTTCCCTACCGGGTGACCGACGAGGGCAAGACCGAGATCCTGGTGATCACGGCACGCGACAACGACCGCTGGATCCTGCCGAAAGGCTGGCCGATGGACGGCAGCACCCCGGCCGAGGCGGCCGCGACCGAGGCCTTCGAGGAAGCTGGGGTCGAGGGGCAGGTGGCGCCGATGGTGCTGGGGCTTTACTCCTACCGCAAGGCGGTGAACGGCGACGACCTGCCGATCGTCGTGACGATGTTCGCGCTGCGGGTGGACAAGGTGTTGAAGGACTGGCCGGAAAAACGCCATCGCAAGCGCAAGTGGCTGAGCCGCAAGAAGGCGGCGGCGCTGATGAAAGAGCCGGAGCTGGCCGAGATCGTGCGCGCCTTCGACCCCGGCGCGCTGAAGCACTGAGCCGCGTCATTGCGCCGCGCCGGCGCGATCACTAGATAATGGCGAGGTCAATCGGGACGACGAGATGATCCGATACACGCTGCAATGCCCGGACGGGCACCGGTTCGAAAGCTGGTTCCAGAACGCCGCCGCCTACGAGAGCCTGGCGGCGGGCGGGCATCTGTCCTGCCCCGATTGCGGCGCGGTCAAGGTCGAGAAAAGCCTGATGGCCCCGCCGGTGCGCGCCGCGCGCAAGGCCGCCGCCGCACCGTCCGACACGCCCGAGACCGAACTTGCCCGGCTCAAGGCCCGCATCGAGGCGGAGAGCGACTATGTCGGGACCGGCTTCGTCAAGGAGGCGCGTGCGATCCACGACGGCGAGGCACCCCGGCGGCCGATCCACGGCGAGGCCCGGCCGGCCGAGGCGATCCGGCTGATCGAGGACGGCATCCCGGTCGCGCCCTTGCCGTTCATCCCGACGCGAAAGACCAACTGAGCCCTTGCGCACGGTCCTTGCGCTTTCACCCGGACGCGCATAGAAGGCGCGGGAATTACGGCTTGGGATCGGGCGCTTATGCCAATTCTGGTGATGAAATTCGGCGGCACCTCGGTCGCCACGCTGGACCGGATCGCGCGCGTCGCCAAGCGCGTGGCGCGCGAGGTCGCCAATGGCTACGACGTGATCGTCATCGTCTCGGCGATGGCCGGGCGCACCAATGAACTGGTCGGCTGGGTCGAGGAAACCTCGCCGATGTTCGACGCCCGTGAATACGACGCGGTGGTGTCGTCGGGCGAGAACGTGACCGCCGGTCTGATGGCGCTGCGTCTGCAGGAAATGGACGTGCCGGCGCGAAGCTGGCAGGGCTGGCAGGTGCCGGTCCGGACCACCAGCGCGCATTCGGCGGCGCGGATCGAGGAGATTCCGACCGCCAATATCGCCGCCAAGTTCGCCGAGGGCATGAAGGTGGCGGTGGTCGCGGGCTTTCAGGGCATCAGCCCCGAGGGCCGCATCACCACGCTGGGCCGGGGCGGATCGGACACCACGGCGGTGGCCTTCGCCGCCGCCTTCGGCGCCGAACGCTGCGACATCTATACCGATGTCGACGGCGTCTATACCACCGACCCGCGCATCTCGGACAAGGCGCGCAAGCTCGACAAGATCGCGTTCGAGGAAATGCTGGAACTGGCCTCGCTGGGGGCCAAGGTGCTGCAGACCCGCTCGGTCGAACTGGCGATGCGCTACAAGGTCAAGTTGCGGGTGTTGTCGAGTTTCGAGGAATATGATCCCAATGCAGGCACGCTGGTCTGCGACGAGGAGGAAATCGTGGAACAGAATGCCGTTGCCGGCGTGGCCTACAGCCGCGATGAAGCCAAGATGACCCTGATTTCGGTGGCCGACCGACCGGGCATCGCATCCGCCATCTTCACGCCCCTGGCCGAGGCCGGGGTCAATGTCGACATGATCGTGCAGAACATCTCGGAAGAGGGGCGCACCGACATGACCTTCTCCTGCCCCGTGGGGCAGGTCGGGCGGGCGGAAAAGGCGCTGGGTGCGGCGCGCGACCGGGGCGAGATCAATTTTCACGACCTGGTGGCCGACGATGCCGTGTCCAAGGTCTCGATCGTCGGCATCGGGATGCGCAGCCAGGCCGGGATCGCGGCCAAGATGTTCGCGGTGCTGGCGCGCGAGGGCATCAACATCAAGGTCATCACCACCTCCGAAATCAAGATCTCGGTGCTGATCGACCGCAAATACATGGAACTGGCGGTGCAGGCGCTGCACGACGCGTTCGAGCTGGAAAAAGCCTGAAGCCCTTGACCCGCCATCGGCGAATTTCCGCGTAGTTTCAACCGGCTGCCCGAGGTTCTTGATTAACCGGGCCGCAACCGCACGCGCCGTCGCCGCGACCCGCCTTGCGCGAACCCGGTGCCACCCGCACAACCCCGGACCGGGCCCGGGCGCGGAAATGCGTGGAACTCCCCGCCCGATCCCGGCATGATGCGGGCGACAGACCAGGGACAGATACGCAGATCATGGCGGACCGAACCGGCGAAAGCGACAGCCGCAAGCTGTTGGGGCACCTGCGCGAGGCCCTGGCGGAGGATTCGGCGGGGCAGGAGCGGCTCAACCGGGTGACCGAGATCATCGCCTCGTCGATGGGGGCCGAGGTCTGTTCCATCTACCTGCTGCGCGATTCCGACACGCTGGAGCTTTGCGCCACCGAGGGGCTGAACCCCGATGCGGTGCACAAGACCCGGATGCGCCTGGGCGAGGGGCTGGTGGGGCGGGTGGCCAAGAAAAAGCGCCCGATCAACACCGCCGATGCGCCCTCGGAAAAGGGGTTTCGCTTCATGCCCGAGACCGGCGAGGAGGTCTATTCGTCCTTCCTCGGCGTGCCGATCCAGCGCCTGGGCGAGGTGCTGGGCGTGCTGGTGGTGCAGTCGAAGGACGCGCGGCTGTTCTCGGAGGACGAGACCTACGGCATGGAAGTCGTCGCGATGGTGCTGGCCGAGATGACCGAGCTGGGCGCCTTCGTCGGCGAGGGCGCGGCGCTGGCCGCCCTGCACCAGCGCCCGGCCACCTTCCAGGGCGGCGTCGGGCAGGAAGGCACCGCGATGGGCCATGTCTGGCTGCACGAGCCGCGCGTCGTCGTCACCAACCCGATCGCCGACGACCCGCAGGAAGAAAGCCGCAAGCTGCACGAGGCGGTCGAGACGTTGCGCGGCTCGGTCGACGAGTTGCTGGCCACCGCCGACTCGGTCGACAAGGACCACATGCAGGTGCTCGAAGCCTACCGGATGTTCGCCAATTCCAAGGGCTGGCTGAGGCGGATGGAGGAAGACATCGGGCGCGGCCTGTCGGCGGCGGCGGCGGTGGAAAAGGAACAAAGCGCCACCCGCGCGCGCATGGCCAACGTGCCCGACCCCTACCTGCGCGAACGCCTGCACGACCTCGACGACCTGTCGCACCGGCTGCTTCGCATCCTGACCGGGCAGGGCAACTCCACCGGCGCCGAGATGCCCGAAGACCCGATCCTGGTGGCCAGCAACATCGGGCCGGGCGAGCTTCTGGAATATGGCCGCAAGCTCAAGGGCGTGGTGCTCGAGGAAGGCTCGATCGCCTCGCATGCCGCGATCGTCGCGCGTGCCCTGGCGATCCCGCTGCTGGTGCATGTCGGGCCGATCACCGCCGAGGCGCTGAACGGCGACATGATCCTGGTCGACGGCGAAAGCGGCGTGGTGCATCTGCGGCCCGAGGAAACCGTGGTCAACGCCTTTCGCGACAAGGTGGCGATGGAGGCGGCACAGCAGGAACGCTATGTCAGCCTGCGCGACAAGCCGGCGCAGTCGACCGACGGGATCAGGGTGGTGCTGTCGATGAACGCCGGCCTGATGGCGGACCTGCCATCGCTGGAAAGCTCGGGCGCCGAGGGGGTCGGGCTGTTTCGCACCGAGTTGCAGTTCCTGACCCAGTCCAAGGTGCCGCGCCGGGGCGAGCTGGCGCGGCTTTACTCGCGGGTGCTCGACCGGGCCGGCGACAAGAAGGTGGTGTTTCGCACCCTCGACATCGGCTCGGACAAGGTGCTGCCCTACATGAAGCCGACGGACGAGCCCAACCCTGCGCTGGGCTGGCGCGCGATCCGGGTCGGGCTGGACAAGCCCGGCGTGATGCGGATGCAGCTTCAGGCGCTGATCCGGGCGGCGGCGGGGCGCGAGCTTGACGTGATGTTTCCCTTCATCGCCCAGCTTGACGAATACCGCGAGGCGCGCACCATGCTGCGCGCCGAGGTCGAGCGCGAGCGCCGGCTGGGGCACATCCTGCCCAAGGCGGTGCGAATCGGCGCGATGCTCGAGACACCCTCGATGGTGTTCGCGCCGGATGCGTTCTTTCGCGAGGCCGATTTCGTGTCGATCGGCGGCAACGACCTCAAGCAGTTCTTTTTCGCCGCCGACCGCGAAAACGAGCGCGTGCGGCGGCGCTATGACACGCTGAACACCTCGTTTCTGAACATGATCGAGATGGTGGTGAAACGCTGCGACGCGGCCAAGACGCCGCTGTCGTTCTGCGGCGAGGATGCCGGGCGGCCGATCGAGGCGGTGTGTTTCGCCGCCCTCGGGATGCGCACCCTGTCGATGCGCCCGGCCTCGATCGGGCCGGTCAAGCACCTGATCCGGCGCACCGACCTGGGTGCGCTGCGCGAGGTCATCGACGAGGCCCGCGCCTCGGGGGCGCAATCGGTGCGACCGGCGGTGCTGGAATACCTCCTGCGTCGTCAGTACGGGCCGCGCAACGGCTGAGCGCGCGCCGTTAGGCCGCTGTTAACGCCTGATCCCTCACCATGTCCCCCTGCAACGAAGGAGGGGGAGATGATTCTGGTTCTGGTCTTTGTCGGATTTCTGGCCGGCGGCGGCGCGGCGGCGCTGATGCTGGCGGGTGGCGGCGGGCTTGTGGGCTCGGTGCTGGCCTACATGCTGTTCGGGGCGGCCGCGGTCGTGGGCACTGCCGTGGCCTGCGCCCTCGCCCCGACCCTGCGGCCCCGCGATCTCGGCCCGCCGCCGCGGGTGCTCAGTCTGCGCCGAACTTGGTGACCTCGCCGCTGACACCGTCCCAGGCCCCGGGGGTCAGCGCCAGCCCCAGCACGCGGTCGGGGTTGGTCGGCGGCGGCATCACCACGTCCGCCAGCCGGGCAAAGCCGAAGCGGCCGTAATAGGGCTGATCGCCCACCAGCATGACCCGTTCCCAGCCCAGGGCTGCGGCGCGGCCAACGCCCTCGCGGATCAGCAATGCGCCCAGCCCCTCGCCCTGGCGTATCGGATGCACCGCGACCGGACCCAGCAACAGGGCAGGGTGGGGGCCAACCCGCACCGGCCAGAACCGGATCGCGCCGCCCAGGGTGCCATCGTCGCGCGCGCACAGCGACAGGCCCGCCACCGGGGCGACGCCGTCGCGCAGCCGGTAGGAGGACAGCGCCTCGCGCCCCGGCGCAAAGCAGAGGTCGTAAAGCGCCTCGACCTCCCACCAATCCTCCGGTCGTTCCTCGTCAAGCCTGTACACGCGCCACCTGTCCCCTGCGTGTTTCCCGCCTTTTCGGCTGGAAACGCCCGTAGCATGACGCTAACAGCGGGGCAAACCGAGAAAGGAGCGTCCTGGATGTTCTACCGTCCCGAAGACGGCCACGGATTGCCGCACAACCCGTTCAACGCGATCATCGCGCCAAGACCGATCGGCTGGATCTCGACGCGCGGCACCGATGGCCACGACAATCTCGCCCCCTACAGTTTCTTCAACGCCGTCGGCTACACCCCGCCGCAGGTGATGTTCGCCTCGACCGGTGCCAAGCCGGACCGGCTGCGCGGCAAGGATTCGCTCAACAACATCGAGCAGACCGGCGTTTTCTGCGTCAACGTGGTCGAAGAAGAGGCGATCAACGAGATGAACGCCTCCTCGGCCCGTTTCCCCGCCTCTTCCGACGAGTTTGCCGCCTCCAGGGTCACCAAGGCGGCCTGCACCACCATCGCCTGTTCGCGCGTCGCGCTGGCTCCGGCGGCGCTGGAATGCCGGATGAGCCAGATCGTGCAGATCGAGGGCGACAACAATTTCATCGTGATCGGCACGGTGACGGGCGTGCACCTGCGCGACGATTGCCTGGTCGACGGCAAGTTCGACATCACCCGGTTCGGCATGGTCGCCCGGCTGGGTTACCGCGACTACACGGTGGTGCGCGACGCGTTCGAGATGCTGCTGCCGCGCGATTGAGGCGCTGACACGAAGGCGTTTCAGCCGGTTCGGTCCCGCTGCCAGACATGCATGACATCGCCGCCAAGGGCGCGGGTCTCGGCCAGCATGAAGCGGGGCGCCTCGGCCAGACCGCCAAGCCCGAGCGCCGAGATCGCGGGCCGGCCCTCGGCCCCGATCGCCAGACCGGCGGTGAACCCGATCAGCCGGTCGACCAGCCCGCCGCCCAGAAGCGCCGCCGCCAGGGTGCCGCCGCCTTCGCAAAACACCCGGGTCAGACCGCGCGCGCCAAGTGCGGCCAGCGCCGCGCCGGCGTCCAGCCGCCCGCCCACCACCGGCACCCGCACAAGCTCGGCGCCGCGCGCGCGCCAGGCGGCGATCCGGTCGGGGTCGGCGCCGTCGCCGTGCACCAGCCATAGCGGCACCTCGCCGGCGCTGGCCGCAAGCCGGCCGTCGAGCGGCAGATCGAGGTTGCGCGCCAGCACCACCCGCACCGGCTGACGCGGCGCGCCAAGGTCGCGCACCGTCAGCATCGGGTCATCGGCGCGTGCGGTGCCGGCCCCGATCATCACCGCGTCATGGTTGAGGCGCAGCGCGTGCACCATGCGCCGCGCTGCCGCCCCGGTGATCCACCGGCTCTCACCACTGGCGGTGGCGATGCGGCCATCGAACGAGGTGGCGAGTTTCAGGGTGACCAGGGGACGCCCCTCGGTGACGCGGCTCAGGAATCCGGCCTGGTCGGCGCGGGCGGTGTCGGCCAGCAGGCCCTCGACCACCTCGATGCCACCGGCGCGCAGGCGGTCCAGCCCCTGGCCGTTCACCCTTGGGTCGGGGTCGCGCAGGGCCACGACCGCCCGCGCGATGCCGGCGGCGACCAGCGCATCGGCGCAGGGCGGGGTCTTGCCGTGATGGGCGCAAGGCTCGAGCGTGACATATGCGGTGGCGCCGCGCGCTTCGGCGCCGGCCTGGGCCAGCGCGACGGTTTCGGCATGCGGCCGACCGCCGGGCCGGGTCCAGCCGCGCCCGAGGATGCGGCCCTCATTGACGATCACGCAGCCAACCGCCGGGTTGGGCCAGACAGCACCAAGGCCCCGCCGGCCAAGCGACAGGGCCAGGGCCATGTATCGGGTGTCGGTCACTGTTCCTCGTCGGCCACGGCGCCGGGGCGCAATTCGCTGACGAACTTGTCGAAGTCGTCGGCGGCCTGGAAGTTCTTGTAAACGCTGGCGAAACGGACGTAGGCGACGGTGTCGATCCGGGCCAGGCTCTCCATCACGATCTCGCCGATGGTCTTCGACGGGATGTCGGTCTCGCCCATGCTTTCCAGCCGGCGCACGATGCCCGAGATCATCTGGTCCATCCGCTCGGGCTCGACCGGGCGCTTTTGCAGCGCGATGCGGATCGAGCGTTCGAGCTTGTCGCGGTCGAATTCCTCGCGTCGGCCGTTCGACTTGATCACCACGAGGTCGCGCAACTGCACGCGTTCATAGGTGGTAAAGCGCCCGGCGCAGGCCGGACAGAACCGCCTGCGTCGGATCGCGACGTGATCCTCTGCAGGCCGCGAATCCTTGACCTGCGTATCAACATTTCCGCAAAACGGGCAACGCATCCCGATCCCCTTCTCTTGCCTGTCACCTCTGATCGTGGGTCTGGGCCCACTTATCCACAGGCACTATAGGGGCAAGCATGGATTTTGGGTAGAGGCAATTCACCGCTACCAGATGAGGCGTCGCGACGCGCCGCCGGCGGGTTGTTGCGCATAGGCTGAAATGGGAGTCGGGCCGGGGGCCGGGGCGTGTCATGCTGGGGCATATCAACCAGGGAGGATGCCATGAGCATTGCACGCGTCACCGAAATCTCCGCCACCTCGACCGTCAGTTTCGAAGACGCGGTCAAATCGGGCATCGCCCGCGCCTCGGAGACCCTGCGCAACGTGCGCTCGGCCTGGGTCAAGGAACAGCAGGTCCGGGTCGCGGATGGCTCGATCACCGAGTATCAGGTCAACCTGATGGTGACCTTCGTGCTCGAGGACTGATCGGGGCGTTTTGTGGGAAAAGCGCAAGCGTCATAGACGTTTTCGAACATTCACGGCCCGAAAATGTTGAAATAGTGCAAGAACTGCCGCCCGCCGGAAAGCGGGCGGCGCACCGTCCGGCCTGGGATCAGGCCGGGCCGGACTCGAGCCGGTAGCCACGCTTGACCAGCGCGCGCAGGGCCTTGCGGCTCTTGCGCACTTCGCTCTTGCGCGCGGCCTTCCAGGCCTCGCGGCGGTCGTCCTTGTTCGCCTCGGGATTGGCGGCGCGCCAGTCCAGACGCCAGCGGTTGAAGGCAAGCAGCTGCGCCGCCTTGCGTTCCTGGCGGGTTTGCTCCGGCGTCATGCTTGGCGTCGTGCTTTCGGTCTCTTTCGCTTCTTGAACCATGTCTGTTGTCCTTTGTCTCGATACGCACGGCCTCATCGTGCGGCGCGGGCATCGCCCTGCGATCGCAGGATACACGAGCGCCGGCCTGTGGATAAGTCAATAAATATGTCTGGAAACAATGGGCTGGAGGCGTGCCCTTCCTGCATCACGGCGGTTCCTGTGCTGCCGTGCCTTGTATTCATGCAACATGAGCCGAGGATTTCGTGCGCCGACCCCATATTTAGTTGATTTGCCCGCGAAAACATTAGCTAATGATCACTAATAACGGAATGCAGAAAACGCAAAGGAGGTTTGCCATGTTCAAGCATCTCGCAACGGCCTCCTCGCTTGCCCTTGCCACGTTCGGCACCGCGCATGCGGGGAGTCTTGTGGAGCCGGTGGTCGTTTCACCGCCGACCGCAGTCTACCTCGATCCGGGCCGTGACTGGTCCGGGTTCTATGCCGGTGTCAACGGTGACCTCGGCAGTCTGAACAACGGCGGTCCCAACATCTCGTACTACGGGTACGGGGTTCATGGCGGCTATCTCGCCGACATGGGCGATTTCGTGGTCGGGGGCGAAGTCAGCTACGAATACACCACCGTCGATCTCGCCGCACCGAACGACACGTGGCACCGGATCGGCGGCGACCTGATCCTGGGCTATGACGCGGGCGATTTCATGCCGCATGTCACCGCCGGTGTGGCGGGCCTTCGGCAAACCGCCGCCGGTGGCACCTGGGAAATGGGCTGGTCCGCCGGCGCCGGTGCCTCGGTGATGATGAGCGACAACATCATGCTGACGGGGCGCTATCGCTATACCCGCTACGACAACCTGGCCGGGGGTGTGAACGCCCATGCCGGCAAGCTGATGATCTCGTTCCGGTTCTGACCTCGAACCAAGCAGGACACGACAAGGGGCGCCCCAGCGGGCGCCCCTTTCATGTCTCACATCCGGATCGGCCTACTGGTCGAGGAACGACCTGAGCTTGCGCGACCGTGACGGGTGCTTGAGTTTGCGCAGCGCCTTGGCCTCGATCTGGCGGATGCGTTCGCGGGTGACCGAGAACTGCTGGCCGACCTCTTCGAGCGTGTGATCGGTGTTCATGCCGATGCCGAAGCGCATCCGCAGAACCCGCTCCTCGCGCGGGGTGAGGCTGGCCAGAACCCGCGTGGTGGTTTCCTTCAGGTTCTCCTGAATGGCCGAGTCGAGCGGCAGCACCGCGTTCTTGTCCTCGATGAAGTCGCCAAGCTGGCTGTCCTCCTCGTCCCCGATCGGGGTTTCGAGGCTGATCGGCTCCTTGGCGATCTTCATCACCTTGCGCACCTTCTCAAGCGGCATCTGCAGCTTTTCGGCCAGCTCCTCGGGCGTCGGCTCGCGTCCGATCTCGTGCAGCATCTGGCGGCCGGTGCGCACCAGCTTGTTGATGGTCTCGATCATGTGCACCGGGATGCGGATGGTGCGCGCCTGATCGGCGATCGAGCGGGTGATGGCCTGGCGAATCCACCAGGTCGCGTAGGTCGAGAACTTGTAGCCGCGGCGATACTCGAACTTGTCCACGGCCTTCATCAGGCCGATGTTGCCTTCCTGGATGAGATCCAGGAATTGCAGTCCGCGGTTCGTGTATTTCTTGGCGATGGAGATGACCAGCCGCAGGTTGGCCTCGACCATTTCCTTTTTCGCCTGACGCGCCTCTTTCTCGCCCTTCTGGACCTGCTGCACGATGCGGCGGAATTCGGGGATGTCGACGCCGACATATTGCCCGACCTGGGCCATCTCGGTGCGCAGTTCCGCGACCTTGTCGGCGGAGCGTTCGATGAAGCTCTGCCAGCCGCGTCCGGGCTTGTCGGTCATCCGCTCGAGCCAGGTCGGGTCGAGCTCATAGCCGCGGTAGGCCTCGACGAATTCGCGCCGGTTGATCCGGGCCTGGTCGGCCAGTTTCACCATCGCGCTGTCGATTGCCATGATGCGCCGGTTGATGCCGTAAAGCTGGTCGACCAGCGCCTCGATGCGGTTGTTGTGCAGGTGAAGCTCGTTCACCAGTTCGACCACTTCGGAGCGCAGTTTCTGATAGGTCGCCTCTTCCTTGTCGGTGAACGACCCGTCCTCGTTCAACGTCGCGGACATGCGCAGATCCTGCATCTCGCTGAGCTTGATGTAGTCGCGCGCGATCAGGTCGAGGGTTTCCAGAACCCGCGGCTTGAGCGCGGCCTCCATCGCGGCCAGCGACATGTTGGCCTGGTCATCCTCGTCCTCGTCGTCGTCGTCCTTGACGATCGGGTTGCCGTCGGCGTCCAGTTCCGGCTCGTTCGCGGATTTTTCCGGCTTTCGCGCGGCCTCGCCGGATGCGGCGGTGGGCGACGGCGGCGGGGTCGAGCCGAGGCCGCTGACCACCGGCTCGTCGTCGTCTTCCTCCATCGTGCGCCCGAAGGTCGCGTCGAGGTCGATGACATCGCGCAGAAGGATGTCTTCGTTCAGAAGTTCGTCGCGCCAGATGGTGATCGCCTGGAAGGTCAGCGGGCTTTCGCACAGCCCGGCGATCATGGTGTTGCGCCCGGCCTCGATGCGCTTGGCGATGGCGATCTCGCCCTCGCGCGACAACAGCTCGACCGAGCCCATTTCGCGCAGATACATGCGCACCGGGTCATCGGTGCGGTCAAGCTTTTCGTTGTCGCTGCCGGCCAGCGTCAGTTCGCGCGCCGACGAGGTCGTGACCACGTCGGTCGAGCCCTTCTGGTCGTCCTCTTCGGCCTCTTCGTCCTCGATGATGTTGATGCCCATTTCAGACAGCATCGACATCACGTCCTCGATCTGTTCAGACGAGGACTGGTCCGGCGGCAGCACCTGGTTGAGCTGGTCGTAGGTGATGTAGCCTTTTTCGCGGGCCTCGGCGATCATCTTCTTGATCTGGGCCTGGCTGGTATCGGCAGAGACCGGCGTGTCGTCCTGCGAGTCCTGTTTGGTGTCGTCGGTGTCTTTGACGGCCATGCGGCGTTCCCTTGATCGTTGGGCCCCTGGGTCGGCGGCGGGTGAAGCGCGAATCAAACCCGCGAATCAGTGATTCGCCAACCCGTGTACCCCGGTTTCTTCCGGATTTCCTGCCAAAAGCGCGCGTTCACTCCGGTTTGGGTTGCGATTTCGCATCGTCGATCTGTCGCAACAGCGCCTCCAGCGCCTCTTTCTCCTCGCGGGCCAGCATCACGCCGTTGTCGGCGCGATCGAACAGGCCCTTGTCTTCGCCCTTGCCCCGGGCCGCGGCTTCGCGTGCCTTGGCCGCCTCGCTCAGGCGCCATGTCAGCCCCTCGTCGGCAAGTGCCGAAATATCCTCCTCAGCATCCGCCACTTCGCGGCGCGCACCCCGGGCCGCGTCGAGCTTGGCCAGTTCCTCGGCCAGGCACATCGCCGCCAGATCCCGGTCGTCGGCGCGGCGAAGCGAGGGCGCTATACGCACATGGTTGAGCGAGAACAGTTTTTCAATGAGGTGCGGGCCCGCGTCGCGTTCAATTCGCGCGCGAAGGTCGGGTGCAGGGTCGTGGGCATGCGACAGGATCAGGCGTTGCAGGTCGCGGTGGTCGTCGGTGGCCATCTCGAGGCGTTCGAGCGCGGACTCGAAGGTTTCGATCAAGTCGGGATGGGTGATCAGGGTGGCAAGGATCACCGCCTCGCGCAGCACCTCCTCGATCGCGCCCTTGCCGGCACTGGCCAGCAGCGTGCCGCGGGTTTCGGCCATCGCCGGGGCAGGAGGGAGGAAGCGGGAGCGCGCGCTCCCGCGTGGCCTCGCCGCGCGGCGGGGCGCGAACAGTTCGCGACGCAGGCGCGCGATCTCGGCGCGGTAGTGGTCGCGGATCGACGGGTCGCCGATGCGTCCGATCACCGCGCGCAGGTCGCGGTCGAGTGCGGCCCGGCGTTCGGGGCTGTCGAAGATCCTGCCCTCGGTCTCGCGCCGCCACAAGAGCGTGACCATCGGCGAGGCGCCCTCGACCAGCTTGCGCATCGCGCCCGCGCCCTGCGCCTTGATCAGGTCGTCGGGGTCCAGCCCCTCGGGCAGGATGGCGAAACGCAGGCTTTGGCCGGCCTCGATCAGGGGCAGGGCGATGTCGATCAGCCGCATCGCGGCGCGCAGCCCTGCGGTGTCGCCGTCCAGCGCGATCACGGGTTCCGGCGCGATCCGCCACATCAGGCGCAGCTGGTCCTCGGTGATGGCGGTGCCGAGGGGGGCGACGGTGGCCTCGAACCCGGCCTCCGACAGCGCGATCACGTCCATGTAGCCTTCGGCCACGATCAGCGGCTGGCCCTTGCCGGCGGCCTCGCGGGCGTTGCGGAAGTTGTAGAGCGCGCGGCCCTTGTCGAACAGCTCGGTCTCGGGGCCGTTGAGGTATTTCGCCCGCGCATTGGGGTCGAGCGCGCGGCCCCCCAGCGAGATCGCCCGCCCGCGCGCGTCGCGGATCGGAAAGATGATGCGGCCGCGAAAGCGGTCGTAGGCCGCCCCGCCGTCATCGGGCTTGATCGCCAGGCCTGATGCGACCACCAGATCCTCGGCGATGCCCTTGTCCTTGAAATGGCTGAGCAATCCGTGCCGGGTGTCGGGCGCAAAGCCGATGCCCCAGCGGTCCTGCGCCGCCTCGTTCAGCCCGCGCCGGTCGAGATAGTCGCGTGCCGGACCGCCTTGCGCCGTCTTCAGTTGGAGCCGGAAATACTGCACCGCCTGTTCCAGCACCTCGGCCAACTGGCTGCGCCGGTCGGCCTTGACCCGGGCCTCGGGGTCGCGGGCGGGCATCTGCATCCCGGCCTCGCGCGCCAGGATCTCGACCGCCTCCATGAAGCCGACGTTCTCGGTATCCTTGACGAAGGAAATCGCGTCGCCCTTGGCATGACAGCCGAAGCAGTAATAGAAACCCTTGCGGTCATCCACATGAAAAGACGCGGTTTTTTCCTGGTGGAAGGGGCAGGGGGCCCAGAGGTCGCCCTTGGCCTGGTTGGACTTGCGCTGGTCCCACATGACCTTTCGCCCGATCACCTGCCCGAGGCTGGTGCGGGTGCGCAATTCGTCAAGGAAACCGGGTGGCAGGGACATGGACGATATATGGCATCTCGGTGCGGCAAGTCCAGCCGGACGGGGCCTCAGCGCCAGAGATGGGCGTAGGACGCGAGCGCCCCTTGTGCCTTGGCGAGCAGGCGCAGGCCCAGGCCGTCGCGGATCTCGATGCCGCTGGCCAGCCGGTCGACGGCGACCTCCACCGGGCAGATGGTGCGCGTCACCGGGTCGTAGTAGCGCGGGTAGTCGATTAGGGCGGCATGCGCCAGCGCGGTGATGTCGGGGCGCGCGCGGCGGCGGTCGGGCACCCAGCCCAGATCGGTGGTCAGCCCCCAGCCGGCATAGAAGGGCGCACCGAGGCAGGTCACGGGCTTGCCGCGAATGAGCGCCTCGAAGCCCATCAGCGAGGTCAGCGTCCAGACCTCGTCACAGGCCTCGATCAGCGCGATCGGGTCGGCGTTGTCGGCGACCACGTCGGCAAAACCGCGCACGACTTCGGGGTCGATCCGGCCAGGGCGCAAGCCGGCTTCGACATCCGGGTGCGGCTTGTAGACGATCACCGCGTCGGGGTTGGCAAGGCGGGCGGCTTCGAGCAGGCCGAGGTTGGTCTTGACCCCGGCGCAGCCCAGCAGGATCGAGGCGTCGTTCTCGACCTGTCCGGGCACCAGGATGCGGTGGCCGCCGGGCAGGTCGGGCGTGTCGCCGGACAGGTTGTATTTCGTCAGCCGCGCCGCGATCAGCCCCTCGATCAGCCGGTCGGCCCGGCGGCGGGCCCCGTCGGGCAGGGTGGTGGCCGCGTCGATCAGCCGTTCCAGCCGGCTTTCGCGGGTCGGGTCGTAGTAGATGCCGAGGTCGTCCACCGCCAGTGACAGCGGCGCCACCAGTTTCGCGCCCAGCCCGCGCGAGCGCAGGAAACCGTCCTCGATACGAGAGACATTGACCCCGTCTGTCGCGCCGAGCGACGATTCCTGATTGGCCCAGATCAACAGGCTGCGCCCGGTTGCGCGCGCGCGCGCGACGGCGCGAGGACCGTCTTTGAAGATGCATGCCTTGCGGGTGCCGAACAACTGGTTCATCGGTCTGCGCTTCCACAGGCGCATCCCGGCGGCGACGTGGCCGTGCCGGTCCTGATGCGCGGCGCGGGCCCGGGCTTCGAGCGTGGCGATGACCTGTTCGACCTCGCACAACCGGTCGTGAAACGGGTCATACCAGGTCGGGTAGAGTATCATCGCGCCGGCGAAAAGCTGCGCCCGGGTCAGCTTGCGGGTGCGCCGCGCCACCGGGTTTTCATCCTCGGTCAGCCCCCAGCCTGCATAGAACGGCTGGCCGAAGACGCGCGGGCGGTGGCCTGCGATGATCGCCTCGAAGCCCATGCCGGAACTGACGGTATAGACCGCGACCGCGCCCTGCATCAGCGCCCAGGGATCGACCGGGTGGGTGATCAGGTGCACACGGTCGCTGGCGTCCTCGGGGCCGAAGTGGCCGGTGCGGTGGCCCGCCATGGTCTCGGGGTGGGTCTTGACGTGGACCGGCAGGCCCGGGTTCTCGACCTGGGCGGCGACCAGCATGTTCTTGAAGGTGCTCTCGTCGGCTGCCCCCAACCGAATCGAGGCATCGCCCCGGGTCTGGTCGATCACCAGAACATAGGGCGCCTCGGGCACCGGCAGATCGCGGTCGAAGGCGTTGTATTTCGAGACATGCGCATGCGCCATCCAGGCCATCGCGTCGCGCGCGCGGTTCAGAAGGGCGGTGTCGTCCAGCGGGTGCGTGGCCAGAAGCTCTTCGAGATCCGAGGGGGTGCGGCTGTCGTAGTGCACGGCCTTGAAAGCCGTCTGAAGGCCCAGCGGCGGTTCGCTGTCGCGGCCTGTCAGGACGGAGCGCAACAGGGCATCCTCGAACCGCACCAACGTGGTGCCGGTCTCGCGGGCGACCCGTTCACCCTCGGCGGCGAAGGCGGTGTTGCCCCAGACGCCGACGAAGTCGCCCTTGCCCGGTTTGCCGCGAAACCGTCCGCGCACAGGCGCCCAGCCCGACAACTCTAGCATCCGGCGCACGTGAGGGGTTTTGCTGAAGACCGTGACATAACTGAAAAGCCGCCGGGGGGTGTCCCCTCCGGCGGCGTTGGTGTCGTCCGAGGACGGTGGCGTCACGGAAGCAGGCCGGCGGTGGTGGCCGCCGAGGCCAGGGAGTCGGCCGCGCCCACGGTGGTCGAGAAGGCGGTGATCAGCTTGGTCCACTGCACATAGGGCGCCTCGGTGACATAGACGGTGTCGCCGTCGCGGATCACGAAGTCGCGCGCCCGGAACATGCCGTTGGGTTCGGTCAGGTCGAGCACGTAGATCATCCGCTGCGCACCGACCAGGTCGGCGCGGCCAAGCACCATGTTGGCGATCTCGGCCGGTTCGTTGCGGAACACGAACACGCCGGTCGGGTCGGCCACGGTGGAATTCAGACCGCCGACCTGGGCGATGGCCTCGAGCGCGGACAGCGACTGGGTCTGGAACTTCACCCGCGTCTGGGTGCCGGTCGCGCCAAGCGCGGTGAAGGCGCGGGTGTCTTCCTCGACCAGGATGCGGTCGCCGTTGCGAAGGGCAATGTCGGCAGCGGGGTTCTCAAAGAGGTCCTGATACCAGATCTTGCCGGTCTTGGCGCCGCGGATGATCTTGACCACGGCAACCTCGGCGGGCACCGCGACGCCGCCGGCGCGCGCCAGCATGGCGCCCAGCGTACGGGTCGGGCGCTCGATCGCAAAGACGCCCTGGCCGCCGACCGCGCCGGTGATCGACACGGTGGCGCCGTCGCCCGCCAGCCGGCGCACCATGACCTGCGGATCGGGTGTCTGGGTTTCGAGTTTCTCGGTGATGATCCGGCGGATCGTCTCGGGCGAGTTGCCCGAAGCCTTGATCCGGCCCGCGTAGGGGATGAAGATGAAGCCCGAGCCGTCGACCTGCACCTCTTCCAGCGAGGCCGGTGCGCCGGCGGTGGCGAGGATGCCTTCCTCGACGTTTTCCCAGATCGACACGCCGAGCACGTCGCCGGGGTTGATCGTGTCCGATCCGACCACGCCGGCGTTGAGAAAGCCGTCATCGAACCCCAGCGCCGGAACCAGGGCGGTGGCGCGGGTCACGTTGTCATCGACCGCGACCACGAAGGCGTCACCCTCGCGCTGCACCGATCCTCGGAAAATTTCGGTCTTGTTTGGGCCGGACCGGGGCAGGAGATCGCACCCCGCCAATCCGATCACGCATGCCAAGAGGGCCGCGCGACGCGCCCATTCTGTGCCGGTATTCTTCACTGCTCGGGCTCCTTTGTGGAGTTCTGCCTCGATTTTTTGTCAACCTACCGGCGCTACGGGGAAAAATCCAGTCTCGGTTGGCCGTTTGCCTATTTCACCAGCCGCAACTGTTGCCGTGGTGCCGCTGTGCCACGCCGGAGCGCGTCATAGGGATCGTCGGGCGACAGCATCATGTCGACCACCTGGCGCAACAGCTGGCGCCGTCCGACCGCCGAATAGAAGCCGCCCGGAATCTGCGAGGTTTCCAGCAGGTAGTTGCGGTATTCGCGGTAGGCGCGGCTGTCGGGGCGCCGCGGGGTGGCGAAGAACTCGGGCAGCGGCAGGGTCGAGACGAATTCGGGCTTGTCATAGACCGCCGCCCCGAACACCTTGAGCGGCAGGCCGCGCCACAGCACCTGTTGCGCGGCGGTGGAGTTGACCGTCACGGCGCTGCGCGCGTGGTCGAGCAGGCGCGCGAGCTTACCGCCGCGCACGTAGTGAATGCGCCCCTCGACCCCGTGCCGGCGCGCCAGCGCCCGGATCTCGCGGCGCAGGTTGATCCGGCCCGCTTCCAGCGGATGCGCCTTGAAAACAAGGTGGTGATGCTTGGGTGCGCCCTCGGCGAAACCTTCGATCACCACCGCCAGGAACTCGGTCATGCGCGAGAACGGCGAGTGCATCTGGAAGCTGGAATCGTGTTCGAGCTGGAGCGGCACCAGGTGATAGGGAAAGCCGCCATACTTGATGCGCGCGGTGGCCACGATGCGGTCGGCGGCCAGAGCCGGCATGAAGACGAGGCGGCGGACATAGAGGCCGAATTCGCGTGCCGGCGACACCGCGCGGTGCGGGCGAAAGCCGCGGTAGCGGTGGTTGGCGAAGATCACGAACCAGTGGTAGAGCGCGCCGTAGAACACGTGCTGGCGCATGTCGCCCCAATGCGCCGGGGCTTCGGGCAGGTCGGGCTCGTTCGCCGCCAGCGCCTTTTGCATGTCCGCCACGCTCATCTTCATCAGCCGGGAATTGCCGTTGGAGCCGCCGCGCTCATAGGTGATCCAGTAGGGGCGCAGATAGCCTTCCTCGAAGACATGCACGGTGATCGCGCGCGCCTTGGCGATGGCCACCGCCTCGGCATGGATGAACCGGGTGTCGCCGTAAAGCACGATGTCGGTGACGCGCTTGTCCGCGATCAGGCGCGAAAAGGTCTCGGGCCATTGCGCCTGGTCGCCGGTGAAGGGGATGTAGCGGCGGCGATCGGGCCAGAACACCTGGTCGCCCATGTTGAAGCCGACGCGCCAGACCTCGGCCCCGGCGGCGCGCAGCATCCGGCCCAGGCGCGCGAAGAACGGCCCGTGCGGCCCCTGCAGGAATAGAAATACCCGGTCTGTCCCGTCGATCCCGGTCATGCGCCTTTTGTTCCCCGCGTTTGCCGCGGCTGGCCCCGTTCTGGCCGCGTCCCCCGAATTTGTCACGCGGTTTTGTCGCAGAAGGCTGCGGCGCTTTGATGGCGCGGCAGGGGCGTCAATCGGGCGCGGACGGGGCGCCTCGATCAAGGATCGCTGAGAAAGATGAACACGCGATGACCGGGCCGGTCGCCCCGTGTCAGTTTCGCGGGGCCGGGCCGCTGGCGACCACCGCCCGGGTGACGGCGTCGGTCATCTCGAGGCTTTCGTTCTCGACCAGCCCCATGCGTTCGGCCAGCGCCTCGCGGCCCCGGTTGAGGCGGCTTTTCACCGTGCCGACCTTGACGCCGCAGACCTCGGCGGCCTCCTCGTAGGAATACTGGAGCACGCCGACCAGCGTCAGAACCTCGCGCTGCTCGGGTGGCAACTGGGCCAGGGCGGCGCGGAAATCGGCCAGTTGCAGATGGCCGTCATGGGCGGGTTTTTCCGACAATTGCGCGGTCAGCGCGCCGTCGACATCGGCCACTTCGCGCTTGGCCTTGCGGCGGTCGGAATAGAAGGTGTTGCGCAAGATGGTGAACAGCCAGGCGCGCATGTTGGTGCCTTCCTCGAACTTGTCGAGGTTCGACCAGGCCTTGAGCACGGTGTCCTGCACCAAGTCGTCGGCGCTGCTGGCGTTGCGGGTCAGGCTGATCGCGAAGGCGCGCAAGACCTTCATGTGACCGATCAGCTCGTGCTGAGCTTTCTGGCGGTTCATGATGGGTCGTTTCCCCCGGCGTCCTCGTTCGCGTTCTCGCGCACGGGCGCCTCAACCTTGTCGAGTTTCTCGAGAAGCTCGAGCAGGCGCGGCGGCAAGTCCTCGGCGGCGTCCTCCTCGAACACGCGCTTGAGATTGGCGTCGATCTGCCCGAACACGTCCATTTTGTCTGCCTTCTTGGCCAAGCTGCACCTCTGCGCCATGATATCCCCGGCGAAACTATTTCACCCGCTCGGGAACAAACGCAACAGCAGCGCGTTTTGTTCCGCAGAAACGGAAAAAAAGGGGAGATGACGTGTCAGATTCAAGGTCCCAGACCGTGACCATGTCCGATCTGATCGCGCCGCACCTGCCGGCGCTGCGCCGCTACGGGCGCGCGCTGACCGGGGCGCAAGGCTCGGGCGATGCCTATGCAGCGACCACGCTGGAGGCGATCCTGGCCGATCCCGGCTGCCTCAGGACGCAGGCGCTGGGCGACAAGGCGGCGCTGTTTCGGGTGTTTCACAGCCTGTGGTCAAGCTCCGGTGCACCGGTGCCCGATGCCGCCGACGGCCCGCGCGGGCGGGCGCTGGAACACCTGTCGCGGCTGACGCCGAACACCCGCGAGGCGCTGCTTCTGCACTCGATCGAGGGGTTTTCCACCGACGAGATCGCCGGGATCATGGAAATCTCGCCCGACGAGGCCGACGCCCTGATCGCCACCGCCCGCGACGAGATGCGCGACATGGTGCGCGGCCGCATCATGATCATCGAGGACGAGGCGATCATCGCGATGGACATCGAAAGCATCTGCACCATGATGGGCCACAGCGTCACCGGCATCGCGCGCACCCGCGCCGCCGCCGTCGAGCTTGGCCGCGCCGAGCGGCCCGACCTGATCCTGGCCGACATCCAGCTTGCCGACAATTCCAGCGGCGTCGACGCGGTCAACGAGCTTCTGGCCGACCTGGGCGACGTGCCGGTGGTGTTCATCACCGCCTTTCCCGAGCGGCTGCTGACCGGCGAACGGCCGGAACCGGCCTTCATGATCACCAAGCCCTATCAGCCCGACCAGGTGATCTCGGCGATCAGCCAGGCGATGTTCTTCGCCTCGACCGAAACGCTGACCTCCTGAAATCCCGAGGCACGACGAAAACGCCCCGCCGGACCATGTGTCGGGCGGGGCGTCGGTGTTTTTCATGGGGCGTTTTCGCCCCGGTGGTGCCGAGGTCATCCGCGCAGCGCGCGCGCGACCAGCGAGGCCACGAACAGCACCAGAAAAATCACGAACAGGATCTGCGCGATGCCGGCCGAGGTGCCGGCGATCCCGCCGAATCCGAAAACCGCTGCGATCAGCGCGATGACCAGGAAAGTGACGGCCCATCCAAGCATGGTTAAGTCCTCCGGTTGTTTCTCGCCCCCGCTGCGGGGGCCTGCCGGGTCAACCGGCGGCGGGCCGAAAGGTTCCGCGCCGGCCGGATCAGCGTGACCTGAGCGCCGAAATGAGCTCGTCCTTGGTCATGTCCGAACGGCCCTCGATCTCAAGTTCTCGGGCGCGGTCGTAAAGCTCGTCGCGGGTCCAGTCCTCGTAGGGCGCGGACTTGCCGCCCTTGCGGCCCGGGTGTTGCGAGGGGTTGGCCTGGGCATTGGCGATGCGGGCGGCCTTTTCCTTGCTCGCGCCCTCGTCGCGCAGCGCCTGGTAGGTGTCGTCCTTCTTGATGGTGGGTCCGTGGTCCTTGGTCATCGAATATCTCCTCCGGTCGATGGATACGGTGAAAAATGGCGGGTGGTCCGGGGAGGGGACCACCCGCCGAGACGGGACAGGGACGTGTCCAGCGGGAAACGCCGGGAACAGGGCGTTTCTGTGGGTTTGAACCCGCCAGGGGCGAAAAGGTTCCCGCCACCGGGAATAAATTTCTCGGCCCCGGGCGGCGATCGAATGGAACCACGGGTGCGGTCGGGCGTTGACAGGGCATACGACACCTGAACCGAAAAGGAGGCATGTCATGAACTGGGACACCATCAAGGGCAACTGGAAGGAATGGCAAGGCAAGCTGCGCGAGCAGTATGGCGAGCTGACCGACGACGAACTGGCCCAGACCAAGGGCGAGCGCGAGCAGGTCGAGGGCCTGATCCAGCAGAAATACGGCAAGACAAAGGAACAGGTCCGCGAAGAGCTCGACCGCTGGACGAGCTGACGCCGGCCCGGCGTTCAGACCGGAAAACGAAGGCGCCCGCCGTGGAAACGGCGGGCGTTTTTCGTGTCGTGTCAGCGGGTTGTTGCCGGGCTGGCAGGTTTTTGCCGGGCCGTGCCACTGGTCTGGAACCTATCGCATCGGTGCCGGTTGTCCGGGTCCAAGGGCGCGAATGAGCGCCGTCACAAATTGGCATAACGACCCCAGGAGGACACCATGCCCATGCGAAACATTCTGTTGACCGCAAGCGCGCTGACGCTTGCCGCAGTTCCCGCCAGCGCCGATTTCAGCGCCCAGGCGATGACCGATCTGAACCTGCGCGCCGGTCCCGGCCCGCAATACGAGATCATCGGCGTCATCAAGGGCGAGGACACCGCCTTCGTCGAGGGCTGTCTGGAAACCGCCGACTGGTGCCGGGTGAGCTATGACGGCACCGAAGGCTGGGCCTACGGCGCCTATCTGACCGAGACCATGGACGCGCCGGAGCCGATCGTCTCGACCGAGGCGCGCACCAGCGTCGGCACCGTCACCTACGAGGGCGGCGACACCGCGGGCGCGGCTGCCGCAGGCGGGGTTGCCGGGGCGATCATCGGCGGCATGATCCTTGGCGGACCGCTGGGCGCCGCCGCCGGCGCCGTGCTGGGCAGCGCCGCCGGCGCCACCGCCGAGGTTTCGACCACGACCGTGACCTATGTGCGCGAGAACGCGCTCGAGCCGGTCTATCTGGAAGGCGAGGTTGTCACCGGCGCGGCGCTGCCCGACGTGGTGACGCTGGCCGAGATCCCGGACGACACCTATGCCTATGCCTATGTGAACGGGCTGCCGGTGATCGTCGATCCGGAAACCCGGGTGATCGTGCACGTGGTGCGCTGACACCGCGCGCATTCCGAAAACCTGCACCCCGCCGGCCCGGTCCGGCGGGGTTTCGCGTCTTGTGGCCGGTCGGCGCCGGCGATGGCGTGGAACCGATGCCCACACCCCGGCGTTGCCCCTTCATGACAGCGCCCGCCGCCCGCCCCCCAGCCGATCCCGTCCTGCGCCTCAGCGCCGCGGTCCTTGCCACGCTGGCGGTGCTGGTGGCGCTGAAGCTGGCGGGCAACATCGTGGCGCCGCTGGCGACCGCGCTGGTCGGGGGGGTGATGCTGGGGCCGCTGGTCGACCGGCTGGAGCGGCTGAGCGTCCCGCCGACCCTGGCCGCCACCCTGGTGATGGTCGCGGGGGCCTTGTTCCTCGCCTCGCTCGCCTTCCTGGTCGAGCCCTATTTCTGGCAGTTGATCGACCAGATCCCGCGCATCAAGTGGGAATTGCTCAAGCTCCTGCGCGAATACCGCGACCTGATCCAGAGTTTCGGCAACGTCAACGACGAGGTGGCGCGCGCCCTGGGCGATGTGTCGCCACAGCGCGAAGACGCCTCAGCCGAGATTCCCACCCTGATGGATGCGCTGTTTCTTGCCCCGGCGATCCTGGCGCAGATCGCGATCTTTCTCGGGGGGCTGTTCTTTTTCCTGCTGACGCGGCGCTCGATCTATCGCTGGCTGGCAGCACGGATCGGCGCGGCCCGTGGCGGTGGCGATGCCGTGGCCACCGCCCGGCGGGTAAGCGAAACCGAGGCGCTGATCTCGCGCTATTTCCTGACCATCACCATCATCAACACCGGCCTCGGCCTGGCGGTCGCCGGTGCGCTGACCCTGATCGGCCTGCCCGGTGCCGTCGCCTGGGGAGCAGCCGCGATGATGCTGAATTTCGTGCTCTATCTCGGCCCGGCCACGATGGCGGGGGCCTTGCTGCTGGCCGGGCTGATGGCGTTCGACGGCGCGCTCAGCCTCGCGCCGCCGGCGGCCTACCTGGCGCTCAACCTGATCGAGGCGCAGTTCACGACACCGGCGCTGGTCGGGCGGCGGATCGCGATCAATCCCCTGATGATCTTCGTCGCGCTGGTGTTCTGGCTGTGGCTCTGGGGTCCGATCGGCGGGGTCATCGCCATTCCGATCCTGGTGATCGTGATGAAAACCTTCGAGATCTTCACCGATCGCCCGGCCGGCGAGGATGCGGAAACCTGACGGTCTGGTGGGGCGGCGGTCGCCCCCCGCCGCGGGAGGGGAGGAGGGGAAGAGTGGGGCGGGGGGCGATGTGGGAACCTTCCGGTTCCCGTGTGTGAACCCGGGCCAGCCACGATCTGTTCCAGCGCGATGAAATTTTTTTCGCCCCGGTTGTTCGTTTGGGCGCGCGGGGCGCGCCTCCGGGGCGGCATGTTCCGGCCGAAATCGCCAAAAACATGAGGAGATTTCGCCACGTCAACGGAACACGACCGCGCCGCAGGTGTTCTTTCCCCAGAGCCGCGGGGCGCTGGTCCCCGCCGAATGCACCCAAGACGGAGGACGCCATGAAACACCTTCTGACGACAACCGCCATCACCCTGTTGACCGCCCTGCCGCTGCAGGCCGAAAGCCATGCCGGCGCCGACATGACATCGGGCGCGAGCGTGTCGGTGGACGACCGCAACCTCAGCGTTTCGAGCCTGATGCAGGCCAAGGTCTACATGCCCGAGAATTACACGATGGACACCGACGAAATCACCGCAGTGCCGCGCGTCTGGGACGCGATCGGCACGGTCGAGCAGGTTCTTGTCGACGAAAACGATGAGGTCGCCATGCTCGTGGTCGCGCCCTCGGACGATGTCGAGGCCGGGGCCGAGCGGGTCGCGATCGACGCCGCCGAGCTGGACCTGATGACGGTCCGGGGCGACGAGACGCAGATCGTCGCGGTCTATACCGGCGGCATGGACGGCTTTGCCGACGCGGTCGCGTTCGAGGAGGCGTCGGTCGACGACATGGGCCTGAAGCCGGCAGGCGAGGCCACCGATCTGTCCGAAGACCTTGCCGCGACAGCCGAGGATATCGGCAACGCGACCGCTGAGGCCGCCGACGACTTCGGCGACGCCACCGCCGATGCCGCGGACGCGGTCGGAGAGGCGGCCGGCGATGCGGCCCGTGCCACCGAGGAGGCGGCGAGCGACATGGCCGCGGCCACCGAAGAGGCCGCCAGCGATCTGGCCCGCGACATCGGGATCGACCCGGCGACCCTGACCGCCGAGGATCTTGACGGCGCCACGGTCTATGAGCCTTCGGGCGATTCCGTCGGCGAGATTTCCGAGATCGTCGTGGCCCAGGATGGCGAGATCGACACGGTCGTGATCGACGTCGGCGGCTTCCTCGGGATCGGTGAAAAGCCGGTTGCCCTGTCGTTCGACGAACTCGAGATCACCCAGGGTCAGGGTCTGGCCGAGCTGCGGGTCGAGATCGACCACAGCCAGGACGAACTGGAGGCGATGGAGACCTGGAACGGGTAATCCCACGCCACTGACCTGATGCAACCGTCGCGGGGGCCGTCCATTCGGGCGGCCCCTTCGCGTTCGGGACTTGCGGGAACCAAACCGCGGTATCCGGGTTGGTTCGATACCGGATTGCGAGGTTGGAGGGGCGATGTTCGAGACATTGAAAACCGAGATCACCACGATGGGCAGCCTGCCCTGGGAAGTGGTGGCGCTGCGCATGGCGGGGGCGGTGCTGTTGTGCGGCCTGATCGGCTATGAGCGGGAAAGCGCCAATCGCCCGGCGGGGCTGCGCACCCACATGCTGGTGGGCATGGCCTCGGCGGTCTATTGCGTTCTGATGCTGGAACTGGTCGACCGGGCCGGCGACTATCCCGATCCGGTGCGGGTCGATCCGATCCGGGTGATCGAGGCGCTGACCAGCGGTGTCGCCTTTCTGGCTGCCGGGATGATCGTGTTCTCGAACGGCAAGGTGCGCGGGCTGACCACGGGCGCGAGCCTGTGGCTGGCCGCCGCCGTCGGCCTGGCCTGCGGGCTGGGGTTGTGGGGCGTGGCGCTGATCACCACCTTTCCCGCCATCGTCATCACCGGCCTGCTCAAGGTGGTCGAGGACAAGGCGCCGCCGACGCAAAGCTCCGAGTGACCCCGGGCGCTCAGACCGAGCGCACCCAGTCCAGCAGGTCGTCGAGCGACAAGGGCTTGGGCAGACGCGCGGCGCCGGGAAACCGCGCGAAGATCTCCGATCCGGCATATTCATAGCCGCTCAGAAACAGGATCGGCGCATGGCCGTCCAGCATCGCGGCGACCGGCTCGCTGGTGAGGCTCTCGCCCAGGTTCACGTCCAGAACGGCGCAATCCGGCATTGCATCCGACACCGCGCGCATCGCCGCCTCGACGGTGTGAAATGGGCCGATCACGGCGTGGCCCTCCTCCTCGATGGTCTGGGCCAGGTCCATCGCGACGATCACCTCGTCATCCAGCACGAGAACCCGTTTCGGCGTGCTCATGTCGGTGCCTGTCTGTCGCTGGCGGCATTGACCACGACGCGCAGCCCGTCGGATTCGAACTCGGTCGTCACCGTGGCGCCAAGCTCGGCCCCCAGCACCTTGTCGAGAAGGAAAGACCCGAACCCGGTGCGCGTGGGCGCCTCGACCGACGGGCCGCCAATTTCCTTCCAGACCAGCCGCGACAGCGCGCCCCTGGCGGCACGGATCGAGATTTCGACCCGGCCCCCGTCAACCGACAGCGCGCCATATTTCGCGGCGTTGGTGGCCAGTTCGTGCAGCGCCAGCCCGAAGGACATGACCTGCGCCGGGTTCAGCCGCACATCGTCGCCGGTGATGGTCACGCGGTCGGACGTTTCGTTGTCATAAGGCATGATCTCGTTTCGGATCAGGGTGGTCAGCCACTGCCCGCTCCAGTTGTCGCGGGTCAGCGCGTCGTGGCTGCGCGCGATCGCCGCCAGCCGGTCCTGGAGCGAGGCGACCAGGGCCGCCTTGTCCTCGCTGTGGCGGGCGGTGAAGCGGGCGACCGATTGCACCGTGGCCAGCGTATTCTTTACCCGGTGCTGCAACTCGGCGATCAGCAGGGCCTGGCGGTCCTCGGCGGCCCGCTGTTCGGTCACGTCCTGCACGGATTTGCCCACGGCGCGCATCTCGCCATCGACCTCGATGGGAAAGAAATTGTGCACGAGGATACGCTCCTGCCCCGGAAAGGCCGGGGTGGGGGTGCGCACCTCGTAGCCCAGGATCGGCTGGCCGGTGCGGCGGATTTCCGCGACCGGATCGGGGTGGAACACGCCGTCGGGCACCACCTCCTGCGGACGTTTGCCGATATGGTCGCAGGCGGGGATGCCGAACAGGGCGGCAAAGGCCGGGTTGACCCTGATCCAGCGCCGCTCGAGGTCGAGCATCGCCAGCCCGACCGGCGTGTTGTCGAAAAACGCCTGGTGCTGGGCCAGCGCCTCGCGCAGCTGCTCCTCGGCGGCGAGGCGCTGGGTGATGTCGATGGCCGAGGGAATGATGCACGAGACGCTGCCGTCGGCCTCGATCACCGGCACGAGCTGGAAGTCGATCACGATATGCGCGCCGCCCGCCACCCGCACTTCGGCGTCATAGCGCACGGTTTCGCCGCGCGCCGCCTCGGCCACCGCGGCTTTCAGGCGGGTCTGGCTGTCCTCGCTCCAGCTCCACCAGTAGGCGTCCCAGAATTTCCGGCCGATCACGTCCTCGGGCTTCAGCCCGGCGGCGGAAAGCGCGGTCTCGTTGGCCTCGGTCAGGGTGCCGTCCGGGGTCAGCATTCCGACGAAGGCGGCCAGGCTGTCCTGAAGCGTTTGCAACCGGTTGCGCGCCCGGTCGGCGGACTGGCGGGCCGCGACCTCGTCGGTGATCTCGAAGGCAAAGCGCATCACGCCGGTAATCCGGCCCTGTTCGTCACGGTCCGGTTGCAGCACCTGGCGGAAGTGGCGGATCACCGCCGGCCGGTCCGGGGCGGGGGCGATCTCGACCGGCAGCTCGGTGGCCTCGGCGGCCTCGCCGGTGGCGCGCACCCGGTCGAACTGGGCGAGGATCTCGGGCGTGGCGAACTCCGGCATCGCCTCGACCAGCGGCTTGCCCAGCCGATCGGCGGGGCCGGGCAGGTGATCGTGCAGCGCGTTGCAATAGGTGACGCGGTGATCCTTGCCTTCGTGCAGGGAAATCAAGGCCGGCGCGGTATCGAGTATGCCGGCCAGCCGGGCGCGGGTTTCATGGTCCGACAGGCAATGGTCGGCATCTTGCGCGGGTCGCGTGGTCATCGTCATCCCCGATCCGAGAGAGCACGAGACGCAAGATTAGCCAAAGCGCCGTCGCAAGAAAAGCCTTTTGCGGCATGACGTTGAGAAATGGAGGCACACCGCCGCGGAACAATTGCGCCGATCCGGCGTTGCCCATCATAATGGGCAGATTTTGCCATGCGGTCGGGAAGGGGATCGAGCGTGCAACAGGTCAATACAAACCCGTGGGGCGGCGGGTCGGCGGACGCATGACGGCGCCGGGCGACACGCAGGACGGCAGGCCGCCACTGGCCGATCCCGGCGCGGAGCCGCCGGAACCGGGGCCGCACCGCAGCCTGCTGGCGATGGTCGCGCTGTTTCTGACCGTGGCGATCCTGCCGGTCGGGCTGATCGCCGTGTCCAAGGTGCGCGAAGTGCGCGAACGGGTCGAGATCTCGCAATATGAACAGATCAGAACCCTGACCGCCCGCGCCGTGCAGCCCGAACGCGACGCGATCACCGCCGCCTTCGGGCTGGCCAAGGGTCTGGCCTCGGCGGTGGCGCTGCTCGATCCCGACGAGGCGCGCTGTTCGCAGATCATGGCGCAGAGCACCTTTTCCATCCCCGACCTGCTGTTCGTCGGCTTCGTGCGCGAGGGCGGCTGGTCGCGCTGCAACAACCTGGGCCGGACCTTCGATTTCACCGACCAGCCGCAGACCCGCGAATTGTTCGACAACAAGAAACCCAAGGTCATGTTCACCCCGGCGGGCGGGGCCTCGGGGCGGGCGGTGGTGATCGTCGCCCAGCCGGTGAACGCGCCCGACGACAGCTTTCTCGGCTTCATCTCGCTGTCGCTGCCGGTCACCTCGATGGCGGCGGCGCGCGAACGTCACAGCATTCCCGACGCGCTTGACCTCGTGACCTTCAACGACACCGGCGAAGTGCTGACGGCGGACATGATGAACCAGCCGCTGGCCGACGTGCTGCCGCGCGGGCTGGCGCTGGAGACACTGGGCGAACTGGCGCCCAAGAGCTTTGCCACCGAGACGGAGGCCGGCGAACGGCGGCTGTTCCTGGTCACCACGATCTATCCGGGCCGGGCCTTCGCGCTGGCCAGTTTCAGCCCCGAGCGCGGTGTCCTGACGCCCGGTTCGCCCGAGCGCACCACCATCGTGACCACGTTGGCGATGTGGCTGGCGGGGGTCGTCGTGGCGCTGATCGGGTTCTACCTCCTGGCGGTGCGGCCGCTCGAGACGCTGGGCACGCGGATGCGGCACTTTGCCGGCGGGCGGCGGGTGCTGGAAGATGTCGACCGCCCCAGCGCCTTGCGCGAATTCGAGACCATCAACCGCACCTTCGTGCAGATGGCGCGCAAGATCATCCGCGACGAGGCCGACCTCGAGAACGCGCTTTACGAGCGCGAGGCGCTGCTGCGCGAGGTGCACCACCGGGTCAAGAACAACCTGCAACTGATCAGCTCGATCCTGAACATGGAACAGCGCCAGACCGACACGCCCGAGGTGCGCCAGAAGCTTACCCGGCTGCAGGGGCGGCTGAGCGGGCTGGCCAGCGTCTACCGCGAACTCTACGAGTCCGAGACCTTTTCCAGCGTGCGCATCGACCGGCTGCTCGACGCGCTGCTGCGGCAATTGTCGCCATCCTCGGGCGACGGGGCGGACGGGGTGCGGATCAGCCTGTCGCTCGATCCGGTCACGCTGGTGCCCGACCAGGCGGCGCAACTGGCGCTGCTCAGCGTCGAGGCGTTCTCCAACGCGCTGGAGCACCACGCGCCGGATGCGGACGGGGTCAATGCCATCGCCGTCAATCTGCGCGACGGTCCCGACGACTGGGTGACGCTCGAGGTCGTCAATTCGGCCGCCGCGGCGCATGGCACGCCGACGCAGGTTTCGCTGGGCGCGCGCCTGATCGACGCCTTCGCGCTGCAACTGGGCGGCAGCGCCGAGCGTGACGCCTCGCCGGGGCGCTATTCGGTCACGGTGCGCTTCCGGCGCGCGGCCGCGTCGGACGACAGCGCCACGGTGTGACGGTCTGACGCGGGTCGGGTCGGGAACATCTGGGCGCGGCGGGGGTTGTCCTGTCAAGCGGCCCCGCCGAACCGGCTGGGGCTGGCCGACCAGACGGAGGACGACATGGCAACGAAATCCAAGAAGATCGCCCGCGACGCCAAGGAACGGGTCAAGGCCACGGTCAAGGATCTGGCCGACGAGACCGCCGAGATGGCGCGCGAGGAACTCGACGACGGCAAGGCCGCGCTGCGTGCCAAGGGGCGTGACTTGCGCGACGCCGCCGCCGACGAGATCGACGAAACCGGAGAGGCGGCACGCGACGCCGCCGGGCGTTTCGACGACGACGATTACCGCCACCGCGCCGCCGCCCACCTGGCGGATGCGCTGGACGGTCTGGCCGAGCGCCTGCGCCAGCGCGAGCCGGGGCAGATGCGCGCCGATGTCGAGGACTTCGCCCGCAAGAACCCCCTGCTTTTCTACGCCGGCGCGGCGCTGGGCGGCTTTGCGCTGGCGCGGCTGGCCAAGGCGACCGGGCGTGAAGGCGCGGACGCATCGGAGGAAGACCCGGACGAAGACTATCCCTTCCGCGACGACATCCCCGGCTACCCTGACCGCAAGGGCCGCGTCACCAACGGAGACGCGCGGCGATGAGCGCGCCGGGCGGCCAATCCCTGCTGGCCGATATCCTCGACCACCTCGGGCGGCTTCTGCGCCGCGAACTTGACCTGATCACCGCCGAGTTTCGCGCGGCGCTCGGGCGCGCCGGGGTGGCGCTGGGACTGCTTGCGCTGGCGGTTGCGCTGGCGCTGACCGGGTTCAATGCGCTGGTTGGCGCTGCGACTGCGGGGCTGGTGGCGCTGGGACTGGACCCCGGCTGGGCCGGCCTGATCGTCGGGCTTGTCCTCGTCGCCGTGGCCTGGGCCCTGGGCCGCAAGGCGTTGGGCGATCTCGACCGACTGAACCTCGTGCCACGGCGCAGCCGCGACAACCTGCGCCGTGATGCCGAGACCATCAAGGAGACACTGAAATGACCGACAGAAACGATCCCAAGAGCATCCAGGACATCGAACGCGACATCGCGCGCGAGCGTGCCGAACTGAGCGACAAGATCGAGCATCTGCGCGACGAATACTCGCCCGAGCGGCTGATCCAGTCCGCCGGCGAAACGCTGCGCCGTGAGGGCGCCGGGCTGGCGCGTGCCGCCGGACGCACCATGCGCGACCACCCGGTCGCAACGACCGTCACCGGCCTCGGTCTGGCGGCGCTGATCGTCGGCGCGACCGCCGCGGCGCGCAAGGAGCGTGGCGGGGCGTCGGGGTCCGATGACGGCTATGCCGGATCGCGCGCCAGCCTGCCCGACCTGCATGGCGACGAAGGTGGCCCGTCGGTGGGCGAGAGGATGAAAAGCCGCGCCGCGGAGATGCGCGCGGCGATCCACGAAGGCACCGAAGAGCTGTCGGAGGCGGCCCGCGAGCGGGTGCGCGCGGCCCGCGAGAAGGCCATCGAGGCCCAGCACAAGCTGGAACACCAGATCCGGCGCGGCGCCTCGGAAGCGCGCGACCAGGCCCGAGAACACCCGCTGGTCGCGGGCGCCCTGGCGCTGGCCATCGGCGCGGCGGTGGGGGCGGCGTTGCCGCGCACCCGGACCGAGGATGCCACCCTTGGCCGCACCCGCGACCGGCTGCTGGACGAGGCCGACCAGGTGCTGCGCGAGGAATTGCGCGCCCTGCGCGAAGCCGGTGAAGCGGCGCTGGCCGAGGGACGCGAAGCCGCCGCCTCGGTCTGGGAACGCCGCTGATCCCGACCCGTGGGCTTGGCAAACTCCGGCCGCTGTCTTAGGCAGGGCTCAAAGGAGTCTTGCCGATGTTCACCGGGATCATCACCGATGTGGGGCGTGTCGCCTCGGTCACGCGCCGGGGCGACATGCACGCGCGTATCGAAACCGCCTATGACACCGCCGGGATAGACATCGGGGCCTCGATCGCCTCGGACGGGGTTTGCCTGACCGTGGTCGATCTCGGCCCCGGCTGGTATGCCGTCGATATCTCCGCCGAGACGCTGGACAAGACCAATCTCGGGGCCTGGGACAAGGGCCGGCGGGTCAACCTCGAACGCGCTTTGAAGGTCGGGGATGAACTCGGCGGGCATATCGTGTCGGGCCATGTCGACGGGGTGGCCGAGGTGGTTTCCGTGATCGACGAGGGCGAGAGCACGCGGGTGCGCCTCATGGCCCCTGCCGCGCTGGCGCGGTTCATCGCGCCGAAGGGCTCGGTGGCGCTCAACGGCACGTCGCTCACGGTCAACGAGGTCGAGGGCGACAGCTTCGGCGTCAACCTGATCCCGCACACCAAGGAGGTGACGAACTGGGGCGAGATCACGGTGGGCGACAAGGTGAACCTGGAGATCGACACGCTGGCGCGCTATGTCGCGCGGCTGCACGAGACCGCGCGATAGGGGCAGCACCGGTCGCGGTGCTTTGACATATAGCGGCTTGCGCATATGATCCCTGGCAGCAGATCAGGGAGGCCCAGATGACACTCATTCGCCCGACCCGGCGCGACATCCTCAAGGTCGCCGCCGCAGCACCGGCGCTCGCCATGCCCGCCAGCGCCCGGGCCATGCTGGGGGCGCCCGAGGGCGGCAACCCGGCGCATTTCCGGTTTTCGCTGGGCGAGGCGCGGGTCAGCATCGTGTCGGACGGCTGGTTCGCGCAACCGATGAGCGGCATCGCGATCAACGCCCCCGAGGACGAGAAACTGGCCGCCATCGCCGCCAACTACATCGCGCCGGACGCCAATTACGCCCATACCAACCACGTCTATGTCGAGACCGGCGAGGCCCGGGTGCTGATCGACGTGGGCTCTGGCAGCCGGTTCCTGCCGACCGCGGGGCGGCTTGTCGCCAATCTCGAGGCGGCGGGGATCGACCCCTACGGTATCACCCACGTGGTCATCACCCACGCCCATCCCGATCACATCTGGGGCATCCGCGACGATTTCGACGAACCGCTGGTGCCGGATGCGGAGTATGTCATCGGGGCGGCGGAACATGCCTATTGGCTGCAAGACGGGCTGGTCGACCGGGTCGCACCGGAGGATCAGCAGTTCGTGGTCGGCGCGGTGAATTCGCTGAGCGCCGAGGGGGTCGAATGGACCCTGGCCGAAGACGGCGCCGAGGTCGCGCCGGGGGTGCGGCTGGTGGCCTCGCCGGGGCACACGGCGGGGCATATGTCGGTGATGATCACCTCGGGCGACGAGGCGCTTCTGGCCTTCGGCGACGCGCTGACCCATGCCTGGTTCAACTTCGACCACCCCGGCTGGGTGATCGCCGCGGACGCCGACCCCGAGGGGACGGTGGCAAGCCGCCTGCGCCTGCTCGACATGGCGGCGAGCGAGCGGATCGCGACGGTCGGCTATCACTTCCCGTTCCCGGGGGTCGGGCATGTGACGAAGATCGACGGGCGCTTTCGGTTCGTTCCGGCGCTTTGGCAGTTCTGAGATAATACCAGTTCAATACATATCTCTTGCGTGACCGCCGGGCACCGCCTATCACCTGCGCGAGAGGGGTGCGATGACCGGAGCCGTGGACAATACCGAAGCGCTGACCGCGATGCTGCGTCACGCCATGGCGGGCGAGGCCGGGCAGGGTGCGCTCTATCAACGGCTGGCCGCGGCCCTGTCGCGCGCCATCGCGGGCGGGCTGTTGGCCGACGGCGCGGCGCTGCCGTCCGAGCGTTGCCTGACCGAGGGGCTCGGCCTGTCGCGCGTCACCGTGCGCGCGGCGCTGGACCGGCTGGTCGAGCAGGGGCTGGTGCAGCGCCGGCAGGGCGCGCGCTCGGTGGTGCGCAGCCGGGTCGAGAAAACCCCGGAGCTGGCCAGCTTTTCCGAGGAAATGCGGGCGCGCGGGCGGGTTCCGTCGAGCCTGTGGATCGAGCGCAGCCGCGCCCCGGCGGAACTGTTCGAAAGCATGGCGCTGGGGCTTGAGCCGGGCGCCGAGGTGGCGCGGCTGTCACGGGTGCGGCTGGCCGACGACGTGCCGGTGGCGGTCGAGGTGGCGGCGGTGCCGGCCACGTTGTTGCCGGACCCCGAGGCGGTCGATGCGTCGCTTTACGCGGCGCTGCGCGCGCGGGGCCACGTGCCGCACCACGGCTTTCAGCGGGTGCGCGCGGAACTGGCCTCAAACGACGATGCCGCGCGCCTTGGGCTGGTGCCGGGGGCGCCGGTGCTGGCCTTCGAGCGGCGGGCGTTCCTGGCCGATGGCCGGGCGCTGGAGGTCACGCGAACCCGCTACAGCGGTGCCGCCTACGAATTCGCCACCCGTTTGAGCCTGTCGGATCAACACCAGAAACAGACCAGTTGAGGAACCCATGAAAGTCCTGATCTTCCCCGATGCCGAACGCGCCGTCGCGCGTGTCGCCGACACCATGTTGTCGCTGGTCCGCGCCAACCCCGAGGCGGTGCTGGGCCTAGCCACCGGCGGCACGATGGAGCCGGTCTATCGCGCCCTGATCGCGCGCGCGGCGGGGGTGAGTTTCGCCCGGGTCACGTCGTTCAACCTTGACGAATACGTCGGGCTGGCGCCGGATCATCCGCAATCCTACCACGCCTACATGCGCCACCACCTGTTCGATCATCTCGACACCGACCCGGCCCGCCTGCACCTGCCGCTGGGCAATGCCGACAGCCCCAACGCCGAGGCCGAACGCTATGACGCGACGATCGCGGCGGCGGGCGGGGTCGATCTGCAACTGCTCGGGCTGGGCGTCAACGGGCATATCGGCTTCAACGAGCCGGGGTCGAGCCTCGGCTCGCGCACCCGCACCAAGACCCTGACCCAGAAGACCCGCGACGACAACGCGCGGTTTTTCGGCGCCGACGAAGAGGTGCCGCACTATGCGATCACAATGGGTATCGCCACCATCATGGAGGCGCGCGAGGTCATGCTGCTGGCCACCGGGCCGCACAAGGCCCAGGCCGTCGCCAACACCGTGGAAGGCCCGGTCAGCACCTTCTGCCCGGCCTCGATGATTCAGTTTCACCGCCACGCAACGGTGGTGCTGGACGAAGAGGCGGCGGCGAAGCTCAAGCTGCGGGACTACTACCAGATCGTGCACCCGGACGGCGAAGAGGTGGACCTCGGCTGAGGCTCAGGATTTCAGCACCGAAACCGCCTGTTCGGCGGCCTGAATGCGGTCGTTGGACTGCGGCATCTGCTGCACCAGAAGGATGAACAGCAGATCGGCCAGCGCAAGCTGGGCATCGCGCGAGGTGATGGCCGAGGAGCGCGCCTTTTCCTCGTCCGCGACCACGAAAAGCTGGATATCGGCCAGCGCCGACAGCCGGTTGGGCTGCACCCCGGTGATCGAGATCACCCGCGCGCCCTTGGCGCGGGCCTGCTCGGCGATGCGCAGGGTTTCGAGGCTGGCGCCGGAATAGGACAGCGCGATCAGCACGTCGTCGGGGCCAAGCGCGGTGGCATTGGCGATCTGGATGTGGCTGTCGGCGTCGAACATCACCAGCGCGCCCAGTTTTTGCAGCTTGTAGCCGAAATCGCGCGCCACCAGTGACGAGGCGCCGACCCCGACCAGTTGCACCCGCCGGGCGGTGCCGATGGCATCGAGCGCCCGGCGCAGCGCGTGTTCGCCATTGGCCGCGACGGTCTGCTGCACCGAGTGGATTTTCGAGCCGATCAGCTTCTGGATCGTGGTGGCGTAGCTGTCGGAGGCGTCGATGGTGCCGTGCACCACGCCCGCGGGCACCGGCCAGGCCTGCGCGGTGGCCTGGCTGACCGCCAGCTTGAACTCCTGGTAGCCGCGAAACCCGAGCTTCTGGCAGAACTTGACCACGCCGGACTGGCTTCGCCCGGTGGCCTCGGCAAGGCTGGCCGAGGACATCTGGTAGGCGCGGTCGGGGTCGGACAGGACGAACTCGGCGATCTTGCGTTCACCGGCGGTAAAGCTGTCGATCTGGGCCTTGATGATGGTCAGCACGGACATGGGCGGCCTCGGTCTCGGGGGGGCGATGTGGATAGAATATTCCTGATTTCCGATCATTTGTGAATGGTGGATTTGTGTGCGGGGTTGGTTTTCGGGTCGGGTAGGTGGTTCGAGAGAAAGGATAAGCGGTGCTAAGACAGTTGGTTAGAGGGTGTTTATCATCTCATTTGACGCTGTCATCTCCAACCGCCTCGTCGTGAAGGAATAAAAAATACACAATCCCGTTGACAGAACGAATTTTCAATTCCACTCTCCCCGCAGATCGATTCAGGAGGTCCCGGGGGGATGACCGACGCCAAATCCATCGCCGATCTGCGCGGCCTCGTGTCCGAGGCGCGCAACCCGCGTTCGATGGATATCGACCTGATGCCGATCCCCGACCTCGTCGCGCTGATCAATGCCGAGGACAAGGGCGTGGCCCTGTCGGTCGAACGTGAACTGCCCCAGATCGCCCGCGCCGTCGCCCGGATCGAGGCCGCGTTTCGCGCCGGCGGGCGGCTGATCTATATCGGGGCGGGCACCAGCGGGCGGCTCGGCGTGCTCGATGCCTCGGAATGCCCGCCGACCTTTTCGGTGTCGCCCGACATGGTGGTGGGGCTGATCGCGGGCGGCGATACCGCGCTGCGCCATGCGGTCGAGGGGGCCGAGGATGACCCGGTGCAGGGCGCCGACGACCTGCGCGGCATCGGGCTGACCGACCGCGACGTGGTGGTCGGCATCGCAGTCAGCGGCAAGACGCCCTATGTGCTGGGCGCGCTCGATTACGCGCGCCGGACCGGCGCGGACACTGTGGCGCTGACCTGCAATCCCGGCTCGGAAATGTCGCGCCGGGCCGATATCACCATCGCGCCGGTGGTCGGGCCGGAGGTTCTGACCGGCTCGACCCGGCTGAAATCGGGCACGGCGCAGAAAATGGTGCTGAACATGCTGTCGACGGCGGCGATGATCCGCATCGGCAAGACCTATCAGAACCTGATGGTCGACCTGTCGATCTCGAACCAGAAGCTTACCACCCGCGCCATCGGCATCCTGTGCGAGACCACCGGCGTGTCCCCGCAGGAGGCCAAGCGACGGCTGGCCGAAAGCGGGCAGGACGTGAAGCTGGCGATCCTGATGACGCTGACCGGGCTTGACCGCGAGGCTTCGCAAGCCCGCCTCGATGCCGCGGGCGGCGTGTTGCGGCAGGCCATTGAAATGACGCGGGGCAGCTCCGCGCAACCGTGACCGGCCCGGCGGGCCGGTCGATCCACCTCGTCCAGAACTGGGAGTTCAAAATGAAACGTCAAATGACCAAATCGCTTACCGTCGCGGGCGTAGCGCTTGCCCTCGGCGGCACCGCGCTGACCACCCCGGCCTTTGCCGACACGCTCAAGGTGGCGTGGTCGCAGGACGCGACCGGGCTCGACCCGCACAAGCAGACCGCGTTTTCCTCGATCCGCTTTCTCGAACTGATGTATGAGCCGCTGGTGCGGCTCGACGAGAACGCCGACATCGCGCCCGCCGTGGCGGCAAGCTGGTCGTTCAACGATGACGCGACCGAGTTGACCATGATGCTCGACCCGAACGCGAAATTCCACAACGGCGCGGCTGTCACCGCGGCGGATGTGAAGGCCTCGTTCGAGCGTATCCTCGATGAGGCGACCAGTGCCGCGGCGCGCGCCAACTTCACCTCGATCGCCGCGATCGAGACGCCGGACGACGCCACCGTGGTGTTCAAGCTGTCCGAGCCGAACGTGCCGCTCCTGACCGCGATGGCCTCGGTCAACGCGGCGGTGGTGCCGGCGGCGGAGATCGAGGCGGGCAATATCGGCAACTCGGTTGTCGGCTCCGGCCCGTTCGTGTTCGGCGCCTGGAACCCGAACTCGAACGCCACGCTCACTGCCAACCCCGACTGGGCGGGCGGCGATGTGGCGATCGACGGGCTGGATATCTCGGTGCTGCCGGACGAGACCGCGATCCTGGCCGCGCTGCGCTCAAAGCAGGTCGACTTCGCGCTGCTCAACGACCCGTTCGTCGCCTCGCTGGTGCCGGATGTGGCCGGGCTGGAACTGGTGTCAAAGCCCGTGCTGTCCTACCACGTGCTGCAACTGAACCCGTCGCGCGGCGCGATGCAGGAGTTGGGCGTGCGCCAGGCGATTTCCTGTGCCGTCGACCGGCAGGACATCCTCGACACCGCGTTGCTGGGCGAGGGTGAAGTGACCGGCCCCCTGACAATGGCGGCCTACAAGACCCCCACGTCCGAACTGTTCTGCTACGAGCGTGATCTCGACAAGGCGCGGCAATTGCTGGCCGATGCGGGCTATGCCGACGGTTTCTCGGCCACGGTGATGGCCGCAACCGGCGAGCCGCCGACCGCCGCTGCCGAGGCGCAGGTGATCCAGTCGCAACTGGCCGAAGTGGGCATCGACCTCGACATCAAGATGATGGAGCTGAACGTCTATGTCGACGCCTGGCTGGCGGGCGATTTCGACATGGCGGTGGCGCTGAACGGCGGCAAGCCCGACCCGTTCACCATGTACAACCGCTACTGGACCAAGGACGGCAACCTGCAGCACGTCGCCAATTACATCGACGACGAGCTTGATACGCTGATGAACCAGGGCCGCGAGGAAACCGACCCGGCCAAGCGCAAGGAGATCTTCGCCAAGTTCGAAAAGCACCTGGCCGAAGTGTCGCCCTGGGTCTGGCTCTACACCGGCTACAGCTATGCCGCGCAGCAGGAGTTCGTGGACGGGTTCATGGCCACGCCGACCGGTTCGCTGTTCGGCCTCAGCGCCGTGTCGCTGGCGAAGTAAGCGCAAGGACGGAGACCCGGCATGTCCTATCCCCTCAGACGCCTTCTGGTGTTTCCGCTGGTGATGCTGGGCGTGTCGGTCTTCGTCTTCATCGCGATAAGGCTGGTGCCGGGTGACGCGATCACCGCGATGCTCGGCACCGAGTCCGGCCTGCTCACCCCCGCCCAACGCGAGGCGCTGACGGCCTATTTCGGGCTGGACCAGAACTGGTTCGTGCAGTTCTGGCGCTGGCTAAGCCGGGTGTTGCAGGGCGACCTCGGCATTTCCACGACCTACGGCAAGCCGGTGATGACCATCATCCTCGAGCATTTCCCGCTGACGCTGGAACTGGCGGTGCTGTCGATGCTGATCGCCATCGGGATCGGTCTGCCCGCCGGCATCTTTGCCGCCACCCGCAAGGACAAGCCGTCCGACATGGCGGTGCGGGTGATCGCGATGGTGGGGCAATCGACGCCGGGGTTCGTGGTCGGGCTGCTCCTGATTTTCGTGCTCTCGGTGGGCTTTGGCGTGCTGCCGCAGATGGGCACCTTCGTGCCGCTGACCGAGGGTATTTCGCGCAACCTGGCCCAGATGATCCTGCCCGCGCTGACGCTGGGCACGGCCTTTGCCGCCGCCGTGATCCGCATTTCACGCTCGGCGATGCTGGACATATTGCGCGAGGATTTCGTGCGCACCGCGCGCTCCAAGGGGTTGTCGCGCCGCCGGGTGATCTGGCGCCATGCGCTGCCGAATGCGCTGATCCCGGTGGTGACGCTGTCGGGGGTCGAGTTCGGTTATCTGTTGGGCGGGGCGGTTCTGGTCGAGCAGATTTTCGCGCTGCCGGGGCTGGGCCGGGTGGTGCTGGATGCGATCCAGCAACGTGATTACGCGCTGGTGCAAGGCTCGGTCCTGTTCATCGCCTTCAACTTCATGGTGGTCAATCTGCTGGTCGATCTGGCCTATGCAGCCCTTGATCCGCGTATCCGGTTCGAGACGAAATGATGGAGTTTTTGCGTGACATCGCGCGCCATCCGTCGGGGCGGATCGGGCTGATCATCGTGGTGGCATTCGTGCTTGCGGGCGCACTGGGTGAGGCCGGGGTGACACCTTACGGGCCGCTTGTGCAGGACCGCATCGCGCGCCTTCAGGCCCCGAGCGCGGCGCATTGGTTCGGCACCGACCTGTTTGGCCGCGACGTGCTCAGCCGGTTGATGGTGGGCATCTCGCAAAGCTTCATCGTCTCGTTTTCCTCGGTCGGGGTGGCGAGCGCTGCGGGCACGCTTCTGGGCCTTTCGGCGGCCTGGTATGGCGGGCTGTGGGACGGCATCGTGATGCGTTTCATGGATGTGCTGCTGGCCTTTCCCGCGATCCTTCTGGCGCTTTTGATCATCGCCATCTTCGGGCCGAGCGGCTGGACCTCGATCCTGGCCATCGCCATCGTCTACACGCCGATCTTCACCCGCGTGGTGCGCGGCCCGGCGCTGTCATTGAAGCACCGCGATTTCGTCGATGCCGCGCGCACCTTCGGCAGTTCGCGCCGCTATATCATGTCGCGCCACCTGGCCCTGAACCTGGTCGCGCCCCTGACGGTGCAGATCACGCTGGCGCTGGCCTGGGCGCTGGTGACCGAGGCGGGGCTGAGCTTTCTCGGCCTCGGCACCCAGCCGCCCAACGCATCATTGGGACTGATGCTGTCGGATGCGCGCAACCTGATGGAAATGGCGCCGTGGCTTTTGCTGGTGCCCGCCATCGCGCTGATGCTGGCGGTGCTGGGCTTCAACCTGCTGGGCGACGCGCTGCGCGACATCCTCGACCCCAAGACGCGGAGGGCGCTGGCATGACCGGGCTTTTGTCCGTGCGTGACCTGCGGGTCGGTTTCGGCGCGCATCCCGAGGACAACGAGGTTGTCCACGGCGTCAGCTTCGATCTTGGCCCCGGCGAGACGCTGGCGATCGTGGGCGAAAGCGGCTCGGGCAAGTCGGTGACCGCGATGGCGATCAACCGGCTGGTCGATTTCGGCGGCGGCAGGATCACCGGCGGGCAGATCGAGTTCGCCGCCGGCGACGGCAGCGTGTCGGACCTGGCGCGCGCCGAGGAGAACATGCTCGAAACCATCCGGGGCCGCGAGATCGGGATGATCTTTCAGGAGCCGATGACTTCGCTCAACCCGGTCCTGACGGTCGGCACCCAGATCGAGGAGGTGTTTCGCCTGCAACACGGCATGACGCGGGCCGATGCCCGCATTGCCGCGCGCGAGGCGTTGGAGCGGGTGCGCATCCCCGATGCCGCGCGCCGGCTGACCTATGCGCCGCACCAGTTGTCGGGCGGCATGCTGCAACGGGTGATGATCGCCATCGCGCTGGCGGGCAACCCGCGCCTGTTGATCGCGGACGAGCCGACCACGGCGCTGGACGTGACCATCCAGGCGCAGATCCTCGGCCTCCTGGCCGAGTTGAAGCGCGACACCGACACCGGCATGATCTTCATCACCCATGACATCGGGCTGGTCGCGGGCTTTGCCGACCGGGTGATGGTGATGCAGGAGGGGCGCGTGGTGGAACAGGGGCCGCTCGACAGGGTGCTGGATGCGCCGGAGCATCCCTATACCCGGCATCTCTTGGAGGCGGTGCCGCATTTCTCGGACGGCAAATCCGCCCGGCGCGACGGGGCGCGGGGCGGCGGGGCGCGGACGGCGCTGGATGTCGAGGGGCTGAGCGTGCGGTTCCCGGTGCGCTCGGGGCTCTTGAAACGCCACAGCGGCAATGTGCATGCCGTCGAGGGGGTGAGCTTCGACCTGATGCGCGGCGAGACGCTGGGGATCGTGGGCGAAAGCGGCTCGGGCAAATCGACCACGGCGCGGGCCATCCTCGGGCTGGAAACCCCGGCGCGGGGCCGGATCGAGACTGGTGACGCGGGCGAGGCCGGGCGGCCGGTGCAGATGGTGTTCCAGAACCCCAACGCATCGCTGAACCCGCGCCTGACTGTCGAGCAGATACTGGCCGAGCCTTACATCGCGGTGGGCCGCCGGATCGACGCCGATGCGCGGGCGCGCATGGCCGGGCTGCTGGAGCGGGTCGAGTTGCCCCAGGGCAGCCTCGCGCGCTATCCGCACGAGTTCTCCGGCGGCCAGCGCCAGCGGTTGTGCATCGCCCGCGCGCTGATGCTGAACCCGTCCGTGCTGGTGCTGGACGAGGCGGTTTCGGCGCTGGATGTCTCGGTGCAGGCGCGGGTGCTCGACCTGCTGGTCGATCTGCAAAAGGAGTTTCACCTCGCCTACCTGTTCGTGACGCATGACATGGCGGTGGTCGAGCGCATCGCGCACCGCATCGCCGTGGTCTTTGCCGGGCAGATCGTCGAGATCGGGCCGACCGCCGAGGTGCTGGCCAACCCGCGCCACAGCTACACCCGCCAACTGATCGCCGCTGTCCCGAGCCTTGAGCGGCGCCATTCCGCCTTTTCGGTCGATACCAGCGCCATCCCCTCGCTGGTGCGCCCGGTCGGGTGGGAGCCTGCGCCGGTGCCCTGGGCCGAGGCGGGCGCCGATCACCGGTTCCGGGCCGAGGGCTGAGCGATGCAGGCACGGTTCGAGGCGGCATTCGCGCATCTGTCCCGGTCGGTCAAAGCCGGGCGCATTCCGGGCGGCGTGCTGGGGCTGGTCACCGGCGACGGTGCCCGGCAGGTGCGCGCCGTGGGGCGGGCGCAGATCGTGCCGGTGGTCCGGGACATGCACGAGGATACCTGGTTCGACCTCGCCTCGCTGACCAAGGTGATCTTCACCACCGAGCGCATCATGGCCCATGCTGCCGCCGGGCGGCTCGATCTTGACGCGCCACTGACCACCATCCTGCCCGACCTGCGCCAATACGACATGACGGCCTGGGAGAGGCAGGTGACCTTCCGCGACTGCCTTGGCCACCGCACGCCGTTTCCGGCGGTCGAGCCGATCTATACCTATGGCGCCGACCCAGAGTTGCTGCGCGCCTTCGTGCTGCAACGCGAATGGCGGCGGGGCCCGCCGGTCTATTCCGACATCAACTTCATCCTCCTGGGCATCGCGCTGGAGCGGATCGAGGGGCGGCGGCTGCGCGACATGGAGCCGGGGCCGGGCTTCAGCTTTGCCCCGCCGCCCGGCGATTGTGCCGCCACCGAGGATTGCACTTGGCGGGGCCGGGTGATGTTGGGCGAGGTGCATGACGACAATTGCTATGCCCTGCACGGCGCGGGCCATGCGGGGCTCTTCGGCACCGCCGGATCAGTGCTCGATTTCGCCGCCGGGCTGCTTGCGCAGGACGCGGCGGGCGAGGCGCATCCGCGCCTGCTGCGACGAGAGTTGCGCGAGGCGCGGGGGCATGGCTGGGAACTGCCGCATCCGGGCTGGTCGGGTGGCGACGCCTGTTCGCCCGAGACCATCGGGCATACCGGCTTTACCGGCACCGGCCTCTGGATCGACTTCGCCGCCGGTCACGCCTGGACGCTTCTGACCAATCGCATACATCCCAGCCGCCACACCGACAGCGGCATCGCCGGGCTGCGCCAGGCGGTCGGGGGGGCAATCTACGGAAAGGACGAATGACATGGAGCCTCAGTGGGCGGTCGGATTGATGACCGGAACGGTGCTGGACGGCCATATCGACGTGGCCCTGATCCGCACCGATGGCGAGCGGGTGGCGGAGTTCGGGCCATATGAGCTTGTCGCCTACCCGGACGAGATCAACGCGATGCTGGAACAGGCACTGGCGCAGGCGCTGGACTGGGGCTTTGCCGGGCCGGACCCGGAGGTTTTCGCCCGCGCAGAACGGGTGCTGACGCTGGCGCAGGCCGACGCCGTGCGCCGGGTGGTCGAGGGGGCCGGAATGGGCCTTGGCCAGATCGCCGCCGTGGGCTTTCACGGCCAGACGGTGCTGCACCGTGCGCCGGTGCCGGGGCGGATCGGAGAGACACGTCAACTGGGCGACGGGGCGCTGATGGCCGAGATGCTGGGCTGCGACGTGGTCTATGATTTCCGCTCGGCCGACATGGCGGCGGGCGGGCAGGGCGCGCCGCTGTCGGCGGGCTATCATGCCGCCCTTCTGGAAGGGATCGGCGCACCCAAGGGCACGGCGGTTCTGAACCTTGGCGGCGTCGCCAACGTCACCTGGCGCGGCGCGGACGGGGCGATTGCCGCCTTCGACACCGGCCCGGCCAACGCGCCGATCAACGATTTCATCAAGTCGCGCGGGTTGGGCGCGATGGACCGTGACGGGGCTTTGGCGCTGCAAGGCAAGGTGGACGAGGCGCGGCTGTTACAGCGGCTTGACCATGCCTATCTGGCGCAGCCCTATCCGAAATCGCTCGATCGGTTCGATTTCGGTTTCGACTGGGTCGAGGGGTTGTCGGACGCGGACGGGGCGGCGACGCTGACCGCGTTCTCGGCGGCGGCGGTGGGCAAGGCGCTGGACCTGTTGCCGGAGCGCCCGACGCGCCTGATCGTCTGCGGCGGCGGGCGGCGCAATCCGGCGCTGATGGCGGCGCTTGGCGCGCGCGCCGGGATCGAGGCGGTGCCGGCGGAGGCCGTCGGCTGGCGCGGCGATGCGATCGAGGCGGAGTGTTTCGCCTTTCTCGCGCTGCGCAGCCTGCGCGGCCTGCCATTGAGCTTTCCCACCACCACGGGCGTTCCCGAGCCGATGACGGGCGGACGCATCGCGCGGGGGCGTTGATGAGCCTGTCGTTTCGCATCACCGACACGCCGGGGGCCGAGGTCGAGGCAATCGGCCAGGCGCTTGCGGCCTTCAATGCCGCCGATGTCGGGCCGTCGGAGCGCCGTCCGTTGGCGGTTATCGCCGAGGAGGATGTGCTGGTGGCCGGGCTGTCGGGCAGCACGTCCTGGGGGTGGCTCTATGTCCAGTGGCTCTGGGTCGACGAGGCGCGGCGCGGCGAGGGGCTTGCGGGAACGATGCTGGAGCGGGCCGAGGCCGAGGCGCGGGCGCGCGGTTGCAAGGGCGCGAATATCGACTGCTTCAACCCGGTCGCGCGCCGGACCTATGAACGTCAGGGCTATGTGGTGTTCGGCGAGATCCCGGATTTTGTCGCCGGACGCTCGCGCTGGTTCCTGTCGAAACGCTGGGGCTAGGTCCTGAGGCCGGTTTCCTCGAGCAGGCCAAGCCTCTTGGCCTCGTAGTAGTAACCGCGGGCATACCACATCACCGCCTCGTCGCGGTTGCCGCCCGAGACCAGCCAGGCGCCGCGCAGGTATTTCACCGCGTATTGAAGGTTGGTGTCGGCATCGAGCAAGCCCTCGGGCGCGCCGCGATAGCCCATGGTGCGGGCGGTCTGCGGCAGGATCTGCATCAGCCCGTAATAGGGCCCGTTGCGCGCGCCGGGCCGGTGGCTGGATTCGCGCACGATCTGGCGATGCACAAGGTCGCGTGGCACGCCGTAGTGATCGGCCCACTTGTTGATCAGCACGCGCAGTTCCGGCGTCTCGTTGGGATAGAGCGCAGGCTCGCCCGGTTGGAGTGCGGCGGACCGCTCCGGCCCGCCGAGGTCGCCCATGGTGCTGACCACGTTCTTGACCTGCGCACAGGCGGACAGCCCGACAATCGCAATGGTGGCGACGGCGGCGCGCGTGAATGCTGTCATGGATCTTTCCTCATTGTCCCGGGCGACACTCTGCGCCGATTTCACCGACCTGTGAAGCGCCCAAAGGAAGCCTCGGCAATCCGCCGCCGATCGGGCACGGCCGGCGGCCGACATGAAAAAGCCGCGCGAGTTGTCCCGCGCGGCGCTGTGTTCCGGTCGATGGAGCCAGGCTTACGCCTTGTCCTCGGAGGCTTCTTCTTCCTCGGCCACGGCTTCGGCCAGGTCCTCGTCTTCCGAGGTGGCGGCGCCGATGTCGTCGAACAGTTCCGCGATCTCGAAATCGGCCGCGGCCTCTTCCTCGGCGGCAAGTTCCTGGATCGACTTGCCCGACGCCTGCAACTCGGCCTCTTCGGGCGAGCGGGCGACGTTCAGGTGAACCTTGGCCACGACCTCGGGGTGCAGGTGCACCTCGATCTCGTGCAGGCCCAGGGTCTTGATCGGCTGGCGGATCAGCACCTGTTTGCGCTCGATGGTGAAGCCTTCTTCGGTGGCCACGTTCGAGGCGTCACGGGTGGTGACCGAGCCATAGAGGTTGCCGCCGTCCGACGCGGCGCGGATCACGACGAACTGCTGCCCGTCGAGCCGCTGCGCCATCGCCTCGGCTTCCTTGCGGGTTTCGAGGTTGTTGGCCTCGAGTTGCGCCTTCTGGCTTTCGAACTGGGCGATGTTCGCCTTCGAGGCGGTCAGCGCCTTGCCCTGCGGCAACAGGAAGTTGCGCGCATAGCCGGACTTGACGTCCACGACATCGCCCATCTGGCCCAGCTTGGCCACGCGTTCAAGTAGGATGACTTGCATGATGCTCTCCTTACTTCACGGCATAGGGCAGCAGCGCGAGGAACCGGGCGCGCTTGATCGCACGGGCCAGTTCACGCTGCTTCTTGGACGACACCGCGGTGATGCGCGACGGCACGATCTTGCCGCGCTCGGAAATGTAGCGCTGCAGCAGCCGGGTGTCCTTGTAGTCGATCTTCGGCGCATCGTCGCCGGAGAACGGGCAGACCTTGCGGCGGCGGAAAAACGGTTTTGCGGCCATGTTCTGATCCTCTCTCGTTTACCGGTCACGACCGCGGCGATCGCCGCGTTCTTCACGTTTCTGCATCTGGACCGACGGACCTTCCTCGTGTTCGTCGACCTTGATGGTCAGAACCCGCATCACGTCGTCATGCAGGCGCATCAGGCGTTCCATTTCCTGCACCGCCGGCGCCGGAGCGTCGGTGCGAAGAAAGGCGTAATGCCCCTTGCGGTTCTTGTTGATCTTGTAGGCCATCGTCTTGACGCCCCAGTATTCGGAATCGACGACCTTGCCGCCGTTGTCCGCAAGGACGGTTCCGAAATGTTCGATGAGGCCCTCGGCCTGCGTGTTGGACAAGTCCTGACGCGCAATCATCACATGCTCGTAAAGCGGCATGTCATCTCCAGTTCTTTCAAGGCGCGCTTCAAAGGGCGGGTCATGCCTTCCGCTCCCACCCACGAGAGGCCACGCGGTTCAGTCGATACGCGGAAGGACGGGGCCTTATACACGGCTCAGGCGCCGATGCAAGCCCGGTGGCCGGCGTGGTGGCTGCCCGCAAATCGCCAGTTGCCCGCCCAATTTCCGCCAAAGTGATTGCGCAACAATTCAAACAACCTGAAGAGGATGGACCGCAGGAGCCACACCATGTCCGCATCTGCCGCTGAATTCGACCTACGTCCGAGCGCAAGGCGCGACAAGCACGCGTTGGCCGTGGACAACACCCATTGGGGCTATTCCATCCGCGATGCCGCCACCAAGAGCGTGACCGGGATGCTGGTTGCCTCCAGCGGCCGGTTCATCGGCGCGATCCTGCTGATGGCGGCGGCCGGGCTGTGGATCATGCCGGATGCGCTTCTGACCCCCGAAGTGCTGGGCATGAAGCTGGGCGCGATGGTGATGTTCACCATTCTGGGCGGTTATATCTTCTGGGTCGGGCGCACCTGCACGCCGGGCGAATTCCAGTTCGACACCACCCGCAACGAGGTGCGCATCGGCACCCGCGCCGTGAACGGTGCGTTTCGGGAAAAGGGCGTATTGAACTTTGGCGACATCTCCTCGGTGTTCCTGCTGCGTTCGAAAGAACAGCGCAACGCCACCCGGCTGTTCCTGCGTGTCGGCACCGGCAACGATGCGCTGGAGATCGCGACCGGCAAGCAGGACGAGCTCGAGCGCCTGCGCGACCGGATCACCCGCGACCTGCAGCGCGCCGCCGAGCCGCCGGCGCCGGCACAACCGGTGCACCGGCAGGCCGAAAAGGTGGTGCCGCGCCGCGTCGCCTGAGCCGCGCACCCGAACGAGGCCCCGACCCCGCTCCGCCACCGCGGCGCGGGGTCTTTTTTGTGCGGTGCGATTGCCTAGGCTTTCCCGGCACGCTATCCCGAGACCGACCAGACAAGAGGGAGGGGCGATGACCCGCGCATTTGTATTTCCGGGGCAGGGGGCGCAGACCATCGGCATGGGGCAGGCACTGGCCGGGGCCTATCCCGAGGCCCGCGCCGTGTTCGACGAGGTCGACGAGGCGCTGGGCGAAAAACTCTCGGCGCTGATCTGGGAGGGTGAGCAGGACACGCTGACCCTGACCGAAAACGCCCAGCCCGCCCTGATGGCCACCTCGCTCGCGGCGATGCGCGCGCTCGAGGCCGAGGGGGTCGGGATCGAGGCGGCGGCGTTCGTCGCCGGGCATTCGCTGGGCGAGTATTCCGCGCTGGCCGCCGCCGGGGCGCTGACCGTCGCCGACACCGCACGGCTGCTCAGGCTGCGCGGCCAGGCCATGCAGGCCGCCGTGCCGGTGGGCGTGGGCGCGATGGCGGCGCTGCTCGGGCTGGATTTCGACACCGTCACCGAGGTCGCCGAGGAGGCCGCCCAGGGCGAGGTTTGCCAGGCGGCGAACGACAACGACCCGGGACAGGTGGTGGTATCCGGCCACAAGGCGGCGGTGGAGCGCGCGGTCGAGATCGCCAAGGCGCGCGGGGCCAAGCGGGCGCTCTTGCTGCCGGTGTCGGCGCCCTTTCACTGCGCCCTGATGCAGCCCGCCGCCGAGGCGATGGCCGAGGCGCTCGGCCAGGTCGACATCGCGCGCCCGAAGGTGCCGCTGATCGCCAATGTCGCGGCCGCGCCGGTGTCCGATCCGACCACCATCCGCTCGCTTCTGGTAGAGCAGGTGATGGGCTCGGTGCGCTGGCGCGAAAGCGTGCTGGACATGGCCGAACGCGGCGTCACGGAGACCTGGGAGATCGGCGCGGGCAAGGCGCTGTCGGGCATGATCCGCCGGATCGACCGCGAGATCGCGACGCACAACATCGGCACGCCCGACGAGGTGAAGGCCGCCGCTGCGGCACTGAACGGATAGGCCGGGAAACGGCGGCGCGCGCCGCCATGCGACCGCCCCGCACGGGGGCGGACCGGCGACACAAAAAGGAAGAAAAATGTTTGATCTGACTGGAAAACGCGCGCTGGTGACCGGCGCATCGGGCGGCATCGGCGGCGCCATCGCCCGCGCCCTGCACGGCGCCGGGGCCACCGTGGGCCTGTCGGGCACCCGCACCGAACCGCTCGAGGCGCTGGCCGCCGAACTGGGCGAGCGTGCGCATGTGCTGCCCTGCAACCTGTCCGACCCCGACGCCGTCGATGCGCTGCCCAAGGCCGCCGTAGAGGCGATGGGCGGGCTGGATATCCTGGTGAACAACGCCGGCATCACCCGCGACCAGGTGTTCATGCGGATGTCGGACGAGGATTGGCAAACCGTTCTGGACGTGAACCTGACCGCCACCATGCGGCTGTGCCGGGGCGCGATCCGGGGCATGATGAAGGCGCGCTGGGGCCGGATCGTCAACATCTCGTCGATCGTGGGCGCCACCGGCAACCCCGGTCAGGCCAATTATGCCGCCTCCAAGGCCGGGATGGTCGGGATGACCAAGTCGATCGCCTACGAGGTCGCCTCGCGCGGGATCACCGCCAATTGCGTCGCACCCGGCTTTATCGCCACCGCCATGACCGAAAAGCTGACCGACGACCAGAAGGGCAAGATCAACGCCCAGATCCCTGCCGCGCGCATGGGCACGCCCGAAGAAATCGCCGCCGCCGTGCTTTATCTGGCGGCGCCCGAGGCCGGCTATGTCACCGGCGCGACGCTGCATGTGAACGGCGGCATGGCGATGCTGGGATGACGGCGCGCGAACAGCGCCGGCCGGCGGGACAAACCGTTTGCCAGCCGGGCGGTTTGTGCTAAAGGGTGCGCAGGTTTTCGCCTCGATCCGGGGCGGTCCCGGTGTCGATTTCCGGGGCGACGAGATGGCCCAGCCGGGTCGAATGAAACAGGTCATGTGCCTGAAATATGTGAGGATTTACCATGAGCGACGTCGCAGATCGCGTGAAGAAAATTGTTGTCGAGCACCTCGGCGTTGAAGAGGACAAGGTCACGGAATCGGCCTCGTTCATCGACGACCTCGGCGCCGACAGCCTCGACACCGTCGAGCTGGTCATGGCCTTCGAAGAGGAATTCGGCATCGAAATCCCCGACGACGCCGCCGAGACCATCCAGACCTTCGGCGATGCGGTGAAGTTCATCTCGGAAGCCTCGTAAGGCACCCGAGACCGACTGACAGGAACGGCGTCCCGCGGGGCGCCGTTTTTTTGTGCGCACGGGGCGTGATTCGCGCCCATTCCCGGCCCGAACCGGAACAATGTTCCGCTTCCGCCAATGCCGCTGGTCCGCCGTCGCGCCGCGCGGCGTGGCTTGGGGCGGACTTTTTCCCGGCCCGGCTGCTATCACCTTCTCAATTCGATTTTCGATTGAGGAGGCTTTCATGCCCAAGGACATTTCGACCGACATCGTGACCGTCACCCCCGAGACCGTGGCCCAATGGCTTGTCGAGGGCGAGGTGGTGCTGGTCGACGTGCGCGAGACCCGCGAATACGACCTCGAACACATCGCCGGTGCGCTGTTGCTGCCGCTGTCGTCGTTCGAGGCGGAGGTGTTTCCGGTGCTGACCGACAAGCCGGTGGTGCTGCATTGCGCCATCGGCAAGCGGTCGGCGGCGGCGGCACGGATGCTGCTCAAGGCCGGCCATCGCCGGGTGGTGCATATGGAGGGCGGGCTGACCGCGTGGAAGGCCGCCGGGTTGCCGGTGGAAGAGGAAATCGCCGAGCCGGCCCCGGCCGAGGCCGCGACGCCGATCTACCTCTGCCCGACGCCGGGGGCGGTGCTGCGCGACGAGTTCCTGACCCCCAACGGCATCACGACCGGCACGCTCGCCCATGCCATCGGCGTGACCGAAACCAGCATCGCGCGGCTGATCGCGGGCGATCTCGGGGTCGATGCGGAATTGTCGCTGCGGCTGGCGCGGTATTTCTCGACCGCCGCCGATTTCTGGCTGCACGTCCAGAGCGACCACGATATCGAGCACGCGCGCCATGCGGTCGGTGAGCAGTTGCGCGCCGAGATCCGGCCCCGCGCGGCCTAGCTGTCGCCCTGACCCCGGCGGCGGCGGCGACGACCGCCGCCCTCGCCCCCGGCGTTGAAATCCACGTCGGGCAGGGTCACGATGCTGGCCAGATGCGGGAACGGCTCGGCGGCGTTGGGCATCGCGGTGGCGTTCACGAAATGCTCCTGAAAGCGCGGCTCGACGGCGGTTTCGATCTTTTCGATCTGGTGCACCACCGCCTCGATCTCGTCGCGCGCGCCGATGTTCAACAGCGCGATGCGCGCACCGGTGCCCGCCGCATTGCCCGCCGAGGTGACCTTGTCGAGCGGACAGTCGGGGATCATCCCCAGCACCATCGCGTGCTTGGGCGAGATATGCGCGCCGAACGCCCCCGCCAGCACCACCCGGTCGACCGTGTCGACGCCGCGCTTGTCCATCAGCAGCCGCGCCCCGGCATAGAGCGCCGCCTTGGCCATCTGGATGGCGCGGATATCGCCGTTGGTGACCAGGATGCGCGGGCTGTCCTCGTCGCCCTGCCAGAGCACATAGGCATGGGTGCGCCCGTCGGGAATGCTGCGTTCGGTGCCGCACTTGTCGGCCGCGCCGATCAGCCCCGAGGCATCGACGATGCCGGCCATGCGCATCTCGGCCACCGCCTCGATGATGCCGGAGCCGCAGATGCCGGTCAGCCCGGTGCTGGCGATGGCCTCGGCAAAGCCGTCCTCGTCCGACCACAGGTCGCTGCCGATCACGCGAAAGCGGGGTTCCTTGGTGACCGGGTCGATCTCGACCCGCTCGATCGCGCCGGGGGCGGCGCGCTGGCCGGATGAAATCTGCGCGCCCTCGAAGGCCGGGCCGGTGGGCGAGGAACAGGCCATCACGCCGGACTTGTCGCCCAGGAAGATCTCGGCATTGGTGCCGACATCGACCACCAGTGCAAGGTCGTCGGACTTGTGCGGCTGTTCGGACAGCGCCACGGCGGCGGCATCGGCCCCGACATGGCCCGCGATCAGCGGCAGCACATAGGCGCGGGTGCCGGGCGCGAGGTCGAGCCCGATCTCGGCGGCCCGCAACGCCTGCGCCGCGCCGGTGGCGAGCGCGAAGGGGGCCTGGCCAAGCTCATAGGGATCGAGCCCGAGAAACAGGTGGTGCATCACCGGGTTCATCACGAAAGCGCTGTCGAGGATGGTGGCCTTGTCGATGCCCGCCTCGGTGGCCAGCTCGTCAAACAGCCGGTTCAGCCCGTCGCGCACCGCCTGGGTCATCTCGTCCGCGCCGCTGGGGTTCATCATGCCGTAGCTGACCCGGCTCATCAGGTCTTCGCCAAAGCGGATCTGCGGGTTCATCAGGCCGGACGAGGCGATCACCTCGCCGGTGACCAGATCGACCAGGTGTCCCGCGATGGTGGTCGAGCCGAGGTCGACGGCAAGGCCGTGAATGCCGCCCTCGTGAAACCCCGGCCAGAGCGCGGTGACGGTCGGTTCGGGGCGCAGGTGCAGGGCCGCGGTGACCGCCCATTTTCCTTGCCGCAGAACGGGTTGCAGGGTGGGGAGAAGGTGATGATCGAACTTGATGCCGGCCAGTCCGGTGGCCTCGCCTAGCGCCGCCAGCAGACGCTCGCGGTCGCCCGAGGGGTGGTGCATGTCGGGTTCCTCGACCTCGACATACTGCAGGCGGATCGCCGGATCGAGCACGATGTCGCGCGCCTCGGCGCGTTTGCGCACCACCTGTTTGTGGACCTGGCTTTCGGGGGGAACGTCAATTACCACGTCCTTGAGGATCTGCGCCTGGCAGCCCAGCCTGCGCCCCGATTTCAGGCCGCGGATGCGGTCATAGCGTTCCTCGACCGAATTGAACGGCGACAGCGCGTCGGGGGCGACGGTGACCCCGTGCTTGGCGAACTCGCCCACCCCCGGCGTGACCTGGCACTTGGAGCAGATGCCACGCCCGCCGCAGACCGAATCAAGGTCGACGCCAAGCTGGCGCGCGGCGGTCAGCACTGGCGTGCCGGGGTCGACCCGGCCACGTTTGCCCGACGGGGTGAAGATCACGAGGGGGCCGGTCTTGCCGGTATCTGTATCGGTCATCGCGCGCTCCGTTCGGGTCCTTGTAGCGCAGAGGGGGCCAGGTGCAAGTGCGCGGACGCGACACCGCCGGGCGCGCAAGCGGCACGGTCAGGCGAGGGCGCGCAACCGCGCGAACAGGGCCGCGATGGCGTCCCGGTCGATATTGGCGAAGGCGATACGGATCTGGCGGGCGCCGGAGGCGTCTCCCTCGGGCATGAACATGGTGCCGGGCAGGGCGAGGACGCCGATCTCGGCCACCATGCGTTTGCACAGGGCGTCGGACGAGGTGTCGAACGGGTGCTCGACATAGGCGAAATAGGCCCCCGCGCCGCGCAGCCGCCAGCCGGGAAGCCGGGCGAAGCCTTCCTCGATCGCCGCGCGCCGGTCGAGGATCTCGGCCCGTTCGCCCGCCAGCCACTGGTCGAGATTCCGCATCCCCCAAAGCGCCGCGTGCTGGGCGATCTGGTTGGGGCAGATCGCCACCGTGTCGAGGAACTTCTCGACCTCGGCCAGCCGCGCCGGGCTGGCGAGAAGCGCGCCGACGCGGTGGCCGGTCAGCCGGTAGGCCTTGGAGAAGGAATAAAGGTGGATCAGTGTGTCGTCCCAATCGGGCTGTGCAAAAAGGTCGTGCGCCGGGGCCGGGCGACTGTCGAAATCGCGGTAGGTCTCGTCGAGGATCAGCGCAAGGCCGTGGGTTTTCGCGAGATTGCGGAAAGCGGCCACCAGGTTGGCCGGGTATTCGACGCCGCCGGGGTTGTTGGGCGTGACCAGCACGATGGCGCGGGTGCGGGTGGTGATGCGGGCCTCGGCCTCGGCCACGTCGGGCAGAAGCTCGGCATTGGTGGGCAGGGGCACGGCGGCAACGCCGGTCATGTCGAGCCACATCTTGTGATTGAAATACCACGGCACCGGCAGCAGAACCTCGTCGCCCGGTGCGGCCAGCGTGGCCATCGCGGCACAGAACGCCTGGTTGCAGCCCGAGGTGATGGCGACCTGATCGGCGCGAACGGTGCCGCGGTAGAGCTTGGCGGTCCGCCCGGCGACCTCGGCGCGCAGGGCGGGCAGGCCCAGCACCGGGCCATAGAGATGCGCGCCGTCATCGCTCAGCGCGGTGTCGGCCATCACCTGGCGCAGGGCGGGCGGCGGCGGCTCGACCGGGGCGGCCTGGCTTACGTTGATCAGCGGGCGGTTTTGCGGGAAGGTCACGCCATCGAGCCAGCGCCGCGCCTCCATCACCGGCGGCGGTGTCGTCCGGGCGAGGTTGGGGTTGATCTGGGGCATAGCGCATCCTCGGCGGTGTCAAAAGGTGCGCCTGCGGCGCGCTCGATCGGTTTGTTCGGGGTTTCACCCCGGGTCCGGTTTGCATGCAAACCGAACCTGCCCGAAGGTATTTGAAGAACAAGGAAGGGCAAGGGCGAAACTCATCCAACGGTCGGGATGGGGCGTAGACGTGGCATGAGCGATAGAACCCCCATCCTGGTCTGGCTGCGCCGCGATCTGCGGCTGGCGGACCATCCGGCGCTGTATGCGGCGGCACAGAGCGGCAGGCCGCTGATCCCGGTATTCATCCATGACGAGAGCGTGGAGGCGCTTGGCGCGGCGCCAAGGTTTCGCTTGGGGCTGGCGCTGGCGGCGCTCGGGGATGAGCTGGCCGCGCGGGGCAGCCGGCTGATCCTGGCGCGCGGCGCGGCGGACGAGGTTCTGGCGCGGCTGATTGCCGAGACCGGGGCGGGTGCCGTGTTCTGGACGCGATGCCATGATCCCGAGGCGATCCGGCGCGACACCGGCGTCAAGGCCGATCTGGTGGCGCGGGGGATCGAGGCGAAGAGTTTCCCGGGGCAGCTTCTGTTCGCGCCCTGGGATGTGGCGACCGGGCAGGGCGGGCCTTACCGGGTGTTCACGCCGTTCTGGCGGGCGGTGCGGGGGCGCGATGTCGGGGAGGCCCTGCCGGCGCCCGCCCGGCTGGTCGCGCCAGATCGCTGGCCGGTCAGTGCGCGGTTGGAAAGCTGGCGGATGGCGGCGGGGATGCGGCGCGGCGCGCAGATCGTGGCCGGTCACGCGCGCCCCGGCGAGGCGGCGGCGCAGGCGCGGCTGGAGGCGTTCCTGGCCGAACGGCTGGCGGACTACGCCGCGCGCCGCGACTTTCCCGCCGAGGATGCGACCTCGGGCATGTCCGAGCACCTGGCCTGGGGCGAGATCGGGCCGCGCCAGCTTTGGCAGGCCGGGCAGCGCGCGCGCGAAGAGGGCGTGGCAGGGGCCGAGACCTTTCTGCGCGAGGTTGCGTGGCGCGAGTTCGCCTATCACCTGATCTACCATTTCCCCGAGTTGCCACGGCAGAACTGGCGCGCCGAGTGGGACGGGTTCCCCTGGGCCACCGACCCGGACGCGCCCGAGGTCGTCGCGTGGAAGCGGGGCCTGACCGGCGTGCCCTTCGTAGATGCGGCGATGCGCGAGATGTATGTGACCGGGCGGATGCACAACCGGGCGCGGATGATCGTGGCGAGCTATCTGACCAAGCACCTGATGACCCATTGGCGCATCGGGCTGGACTGGTTCGCCGAGCATCTGACCGATTGGGACCCGGCGGCCAACGCGATGGGCTGGCAGTGGGTGGCGGGCTCCGGCCCCGACGCCGCGCCCTATTTCCGGGTATTCAACCCCGAGACGCAGGCGGCGAAGTTCGACCCCGATGGCGCCTATCGTGACCGCTGGATCGCCGAAGGCCGGGCGCGGCCGAGCAGAACCGCCTTGAGCTACTTCGAGGCGGTGCCGCGAAGCTGGGGTCTGTCGCGCGCGGTGCCCTATCCCGAACCCGTGGTGGGGCTGGCCGAGGGGCGGGCGCGGGCGCTGGCCGCCTATGAGGCGCAAAAGGCCGGGTGAGCGGGCGAATTCGGTCTTGCGCCACGGCGCGCGACACCGGACAGTGGGGCCGAGGCTGAGAACCCCGGGAGGCCAGATGCCCACCACCGCACGACTTGTCGCCGCCCTGATGCTGGCCGGGCTCGGCTGGGGCGTGTCGATCCTGATCGTCACCTACCTGCCGCCGGAGACTCAGGTGGGATGGTTCGGCCCGGTCGCGGCGGGCTTCGGCCTCATCGTCGGGTGGAGCTATACCGGACGCAGGCTCGACCGGGGCCGCGGCAAGGCCGTGAGCGTCGGGCTGACCAGCGTGTTAACGCATGTTTTCTGGGTGCTTTTGACCTTTTCCATCGTCGAGATGGTGCGCCGGTCGTTGCGCAAATCCTATGACAACCCGCCCGAGGCGGTGGTCGACGTGTTTCGCATCGCGGTGGATTACCTGGTCGTGGCGGCGCAGATCGACGTGGTGCTGGCGCTGTTGATCGGCGCGGTCGTGGTGGGGGTCGTGACGCAGCGGGTGGCGGCGCGGTTTCGGTGAGCGAGTTGCCATTGTTCCTGTTCGGCACCCTGTGCCATGACGGCCTGCGCGCGGCGGTTCTGGGGCCGGGGGCCGGCGAGGCGGTGCCGGCCACATTGCCGGGCCATGCGGTCTGCCGGGTGCGCGGCGAAGCCTTTCCGATGCTTGTCCCCGGCGAGCGGGCACAAGGGCTGTTGATCACCCCCGATGCCGAGGCGCGGGCGCGGGCGGATTTCTTCGAGCTTGGGTTCGGCTACCGGCTGCGCAAGGTGTCGGTCGAGACCGCGGCCGGGCCGGCGCAGGCGCTGGCCTATTTTCCCGAGAATGGGGCGAACACGCCGGACGGGCCGTGGCGGCTGGAGGACTGGGCGCGCGACTGGGCCGATATCTGGATCGCCGCGGCGGCCGAGGCGGTGGGCTATTTCGGCGCGATCGCGCCCGAGGACCTGGCGCGGCGCTGGCCGACGATCACCATGCGCGCGGCCAGCCGGGTCAGGGCGCGCGCCCCGGCACCGACCACGCTGCGCAGCCGGTTCGCATCGGGCGCGGATGTCGAAAAGCTCCGCCTGCGGCGACCGTATTGCGATTATTTCATGCTCGAGGAACAGGATCTGCGGCATCGACGCTTTGACGGGGGCATGAGCCCGGTGGTCACCCGGGCGGGCTTTGTCGGTGGCGATGCCGCGACGGTGCTGCCCTATGATCCGGCCCGCGACGAGGTGTTGGTGATCGAGCAGTTCCGCGCCGCGCCCTATCTGCGCGGCGATCCGCATCCCTGGACGCTGGAGCCGATTGCCGGGCGCATCGACGCGGGCGAAACCCCGCAGGACTGCGCCCGGCGCGAGGCGCGCGAAGAGGCGGGGCTGGCGGTGGGCGCGCTGCACGATGTCGCGGAGTATTACCCCAGCCCGGGCGCGGTGGCCGAGTTCATCTTTTCCTATGTCGGCATCGCCGATCTGGCCGGACGCGACGGCGAGACCGGCGGCGTCGATCACGAGGACGAGGATATTCGCGCACACGTGATTGGGTTCGACCGGCTGATGCAGCTTGTGGAAAGTGGCGAGGCGGGGACCGGGCCGTTGGTGATGTCGGCCTATTGGCTGGCGCTGCACCGGGATCGGCTGCGCGGCTGACGGTCGGGCCGCACCTTTCCGCCGTCCGGGGCGCGGGGTTGCTTGAGTTCCGCCCGCGCCGACCCTACACATTCAACACGGACGCGAGCCAGGGAGTGCGACAGCATGGATATCCGGCGGGATCTATCGGAGCTGGTGGGCAATACGCCCCTGGTCAGGCTCAAGGCCGCATCGGAGGCGACCGGCTGCGAGATCCTCGGCAAGGCCGAGTTCATGAACCCCGGCCAGTCGGTCAAGGACCGGGCTGCGCTGTGGATCATCCGCGACGCGGTGGCGCGCGGCGCGCTTGCGCCCGGCGGCACCATCGTCGAGGGCACGGCGGGCAACACCGGCATCGGGCTGGCGCTGGTCGGGGCCTCGATGGGGTTTCGCACGGTGATCGTGATCCCCGAGACCCAGAGTCAGGAAAAGAAGGACATGCTGCGGCTGGCGGGCGCCCAACTGGTCGAAGTGCCGGCCGCGCCCTACCGCAACCCGAACAATTTCGTGCGCTATTCCGGCCGGCTGGCCGAAGCGCTGGCCAGGACCGAGCCGAACGGCGCGATCTGGGCCAACCAGTTCGACAACACCGCCAACCGTCAGGCCCATATCGACACCACCGGGCCGGAGATCTGGGACCAGACCGGCGGCAAGGTCGATGGCTTCGTCTGCGCCGTCGGCTCCGGCGGCACGCTGGCGGGCGTGGCGATGGCGCTGGCGCCCAAGGGCGTCAAGATCGGCCTTGTCGATCCGATGGGTGCGGGACTTTACAGCTATTACACCACCGGCGAATTCGTGATCGAGGGCGGCTCGATCGCCGAGGGGATCGGGCAGGTGCGCATTACCGGCAACCTCGAGGGGTTCACCCCCGACATGGCCTGGCAGGTGCCCGACGACGAGGCGCTGCCATACGTCTTCGATCTGGCCGAGAGCGAGGGGCTGGTGCTGGGGGGATCGTCCGGGGTCAATATCGCGGGCGCGGTGCGCATGGCGCGCGAGATGGGGCCGGGGCATACCATCGTCACGGTGCTGTGCGACTATGGCACGCGCTATCAGTCGAAACTGTTCAACCCGGCGTTCCTGCGCGACAAGAACCTTCCGGTTCCGGGCTGGCTCGAGCGGGCGCCGGTCGATCTGCCCGACATGCGTGAAAGCGAGTGATGACGCGCCGCCTGATTTCCCTCGCCGCGCTGCTGGCGCTGATGCTGTTCTCCGCCGTGTCGATGGCACAGGCGCAGGAGGAAAGCCCGGCCGCCGCCGAGGAGACCGCGACCGACGCCGAGGTGTCGGCCCCCGAGGCCGCGCCCGTCATCGCCTCGGATGGCAGCACGCTGGACTACGAGGCCTGGGTGAAGCTGGCCGAACGGGTCGAGCAGGCGCTGGAATCGGGCCGGGTGTCGACCTCGGTGCTGGAAAGCCTGCGCGGCGAGCTGACCACCTGGCGCGAACGCTTTGCCCAGGCACGTTCGGCCAACGCGGTCCGAATTGCGACCCTGCGCGCCCAGATCGCGGCGCTTGGCCCGAAACCCGAAAACGCCGACAGCGAGATGCCGTCGACCGCGGCCACCCGCCAATCGCTGACCGAGCAGCTTGACGCCCTGGTCGCCCCGGTCAAGCGCGCCGAACTGGCGCATGTGCGGGCCGACACGCTGATCGGCCAACTCGACAAGACATTGAGGGCACGCCAGACCGCCGGTCTGACGCAGATCGGGCCGTCGCCGCTGAACCCGGCGTTCTGGCTGCCGGCGGTGTCCGACCTTGGCCGCAGCCTGCGGCTGGCCTGGGCGTCGGCGGCGGACACCTGGCAGAACGACATCAAATGGGCCCAGGTGCGCGGTGCGATGGCGGCGGCGACTGTGTTCCTGCTGGCCGGTCTGGGGCTGTTGATCTTCGGACAGCGCGTGGTCCGGCGGGCCGGCGAAAAGGTCCGCGCCGGCGTGCAGGGACCGGCGCGCAGCGCGATGGGCTTCGTGTTGTCCATCGTGCAGGTCGCGGTGCCGCTTCTGGGGGTGGGCGCGATTGTTCTGGGGCTGGACAATGCGCTGGTGCTCGATGCGCGCGGGCGCCTGCTGCTGACGGCGCTCGCGGTCACGGCGGTTCTCTATTTCGTGGCGCGTTGGGTCGGGATGCAGGTGTTCGGCCTGCCGGGCGCGTCCTGGCAGATCGTCGCCGTGCCCGAATGGCGCTCGCGCGAGGGGCGGTTCCAGACCACCGTTTCGGGTCTGTTCGCGGGTCTGACCATGACCGTGCTGCAACTGGGCGACCTGGACGGCTATTCCGATGCCAGCGTTGCGGTGCTGCAATGGCCGCTGCTGGTGCTGACCGGGCTGGCGCTGCTGCGGATCGGGCGGGTGTTCCGGGTCAACCTGGTGCAGGCGCGCGCCGAGGCGGACGGGGCCGGGTTCTTCGACCGCTCGCTCGGCTTTCTCGGCACGATCCTGACCATCGTCGGGGTGCTCGGGCCGGCGCTGGCGGCGCTGGGCTATGTCGAGCTGGGGCGGTTTTTGCTGTTTCCCACGCTGGTGACGCTGTTCGTGATCGCGGTGATCCTGATCCTGCACCAGTTCTTCGTCGACATTTATGGCGTCGTCACCCGCCGTTCGCGCGACGAGGCGCGCGAGGCGTTGATCCCGGTGCTGATCAGCTTCGGCATTGCGCTCGCCACCCTGCCGCTGTTCTTGCTGATCTGGGGCGGGCGGGTGACCGAACTGACCGAGCTCTGGGCGCGCCTCGGCGCCGGTATCCACTTCGGCGAAACGGTGATCACCCCCGGCGACGTGCTGACCGTGGTGGTGGTGTTCGCGCTGGGCTTCATGCTGACCCGGCTGATCCAGGGCATGCTGGGCTCGACCATCCTGCCCAAGACCGAGGTGGATATCGGCGGGCAGAACGCGATCACCTCGGGGGTCGGCTATGTCGGGATCTTCCTCGCCGCCGTCGTGGCGATCACATCGGCGGGGATCGACCTGTCGTCACTGGCCATCGTCGCCGGTGCGCTGTCGGTCGGGATCGGTTTCGGCCTGCAGAACATCGTGTCGAACTTCGTCTCGGGCATCATCCTTCTGATCGAGCGGCCGGTGTCCGAGGGCGACTGGATCGACGTGGGCGGGCATATGGGCTACGTGCGCGACATCTCGGTGCGCTCGACCCGGATCGAGACCTTCGACCGCACCGACGTGGTGATCCCCAACTCGGACCTGATCTCGGGCGTGGTCACCAACTATACCCGCGGCAACCTGATCGGCCGGGTGATCGTCAAGGTCGGCGTCGCCTATGGCTGCGACACAAGGCGGGTCGAGGAGATTCTGCTCGAGGTCGCGAAGGATCACCCGCTGGTGGCGATCAACCCGGCACCGTCCGCCCATTTCATGGGGTTCGGCGCCGACAGCCTCGACTTCGAGATCCGCGCGATCCTCAAGGACGTGAATTTCGTGCTGAGCGTGCGCAGCGACATGAACCACGAGATCGCGCGCCGGTTCCGCGACGAGAACATCGAGATCCCGTTCGCGCAGCGCGACATCTGGCTGCGCAATCCCGAGACCCTGACCGGGCTGGGCGCGGGCGCGGCGCCCAAGCCCGACAAGCCCCGGAAATCCCGGCGCAAGGCAAACCGGGCCGAGACGGTCGACCAGGCCCGCGAGGCGCTGGACGAAGACGACATGACAGACACGTTCGGCTATGGCCGGGAGGACAACGATGACTAGACCCCTGTTTCGCGACGACGCCTACCGGGTCGAGGCGCCGGGCACCGTCTCGGCGCTGACCGAAAGCGGCGGCGTGGTGCTGGATGCAAGCCTGTTCTACCCGACCAGCGGCGGCCAGCCGGGCGACCGCGGCGTGCTGCGCTGGGACGGCGGCGAGATGGCGGTGGCCGACACCGTCAAGGGCGCCGGTCCCGACATCGTGCTGATGCCCGCCGAGGGCGCGGCGCTGCCGACCGTGGGCGCGCAGGTGATGCAGGAAATCGACTGGGAGCTGCGCCACCGTCACATGCGGGTGCACACGGCGCTGCACCTTCTGTCGGTGGTGCTGCCGTTTCCGGTGACCGGCGGGGCGATCGGCCCGGAAAAAGGCCGGCTGGACTTTGCGATGGAAGATCCGCCGGGCGACAAGGCCGAGATCGAACAGGCGCTGAACGCTCTGATCGCCCGTGATCTGCCGGTCAGCGCCGACTGGATCACCGACGACGAGCTTGCCGCCAACCCGGGGCTGGTCAAGACCATGTCGGTCGCCCCGCCCTCGGGCGCGGGCCGGGTGCGGCTGATCCGCATCGGCGAGGGAGAGGCACAGGTCGATCTGCAGCCCTGCGGCGGCACCCACGTGGCGCGCACCGGCGAGATCGGGCAGATGCGGGTTGGCAAGGTTGAAAAGAAGGGCCGTTTGAACCGGCGCGTGAATATCCATCTGCAAGAGCTTGATCTGAAGGGTGAATCCGCATGACCGACAAGGCACTCCCCAAGGACTGGCGCAGCGCCAACCGCGCCACCTGGGAGGAGCGCGTGGGCATCCACCTCAAGGCCGATGCCTACGACCTGACCCCGCTGCGCGAAGGCCGGGCCGTCCTGCACCCGATCGAGGAGGCCGAGATCGGCGAGGTCGCGGGGCTGCGCATCACCCATCTGCAATGCCACTTCGGACGCGACAGCCTGACGCTTGCGCAGAAGGGCGCGGACGTGACCGGGCTGGACTTCTCCCCGACCGCCATCTCCTCGGCAACCGCCCTGGCCGATGAGCTTGGGCTGGCCGACCGGGCGCGGTTCGTCGAGGCCGATCTCTATGACGCCCCCGCCGCGCTGGCGGACCACGGGCCGTTCGACATGGTGTTCGTGACCTGGGGCGCGATCGGCTGGCTGCCGGATCTCGACGGCTGGGCGGCCGTGATCGCGGCGCTCCTGCGGCCCGGTGGCACGCTCTACCTGGCCGAGGGGCACCCCTTCGCAATGGTGTTCGCCACCGAGAACGGCACCGATTCCGAGGGCCGGCCACGCTGGTGTGTGCCCTATTTCGATTTCGGCCTGTGGCACGACGAAGCGCCGGTCGATTACACCGGCGATTTTCCGAAGCTGACGGCGGGCCACGAATACTGGTGGGATCACCGGATGGGCGAAGTCCTGACCGCGCTGGCAGGCGCGGGTTTGCACCTCGACTGGCTGCATGAACATGACCGGGTGCCGTGGCCGATGTTCTCGACGCTGCAACCCGCGCCCGGGGGGATGTATGCCTGGCCCGACAAGCCCTGGCTGCCGCTGTCCTTTTCGCTCAAGGCAAGCTGGCCCGGCTGACCTGACCGCCTGCCGGATAGAGGTTCCATTTCAATCCCTTGGCGACGTGTCACATGGGCGCGCAAGCGCCAAGGGGGTATAATTGCATCATGTCGAGGCCGGGCCGAAAGGCCCCGAACCCGGAGGCACGTGATGCTGATGACCGCCCGAACAGCCACCTTGAAACCCGCCCTGATCCTTGGCGCCGTGGCGCTGGCGATGATCCAGCCGACCCTGGCTCAGGCGACCGCGACGCAAGACCCCTGCCAAGAGGCCGCGATCCATGCCCAGCTCGAAAGCCTGATGGCCCCGGGCTATGCCCGGGTCTGCGACGCGGTCGGGTCGGTGTCTCTGACCCCGGACTGCATGAACTATTATCTGCGGGTGACCGACACGGCGCTGTCCCCGTCCGAGGACGCGCGCGCGGCGCTGGCGGCGGCCTGCGAGGCCTCCATGCCCGGCGCGACCGCCCTTGGTTGCATCGGCCCCGATTGCCGGCCCGCCAAAGATGTTCCGGTTGCGGACCCCACGGACGCGATGGAATGCGGCGAGGGGCTCGAATGCCGCCCGCCCGAGGATGAGCCGGTGCCGCTGGACGACGACACCGGCGCGCTGGAAACCGACACCGCGCCGCGCACCGCGCAGGCCGATGCGGCCCTCGACCTCGCGTTCTGGGAGGCGATCGAGGACAGCGACCACCCGGCAATGTATCGGGCCTATCTCGACCAGTTCCCTCGGGGCGTGTTCCGGGTGATCGCCGAGGCCCGGCTGGCCGCGTTGACCGGCACCGCATCGCAGGCCCCGGCCACGCCGCCCGCGTCCGCCACGCCCCCTGCCACGACCCCCACGGACGCTTATCGCGAGGCGATGGCGATCATGGACCGGGCCTATTCCGGCGATCAGGCCGGGTGGGACGCGGCCGCGCGCCGCGCCCTGCCGCTGTTCCAGCGCGCGGGCGACGGCGGGGTCGGGGCCGCCTGGATCGAACTGGGCGCGCTCTATGAGAATGGCATCGGTGTGACCACCGACAATCCGCGCGCCATCGAGTATTTCCTGATGGCCGGGGAAAGCGGCCTGTCCGAAGGTTACCTGCGGGCGCTGATGCTGCTCGACCAGACCGGGCAAGCCACGCGTTTTGTCGACGCGTTCCTGGCACTCGCCCGGCAGGACCGGGGCGCGGCGCTGGCCGTGTTCGACAGCGTGTCGGCCAGCGCACCGGTCCGGGTGCAGCGATACCTCGCGGATCGCGGCTATTACGCCGGCGCGCTCGACGGTCGCTTCGGCGCGGGCTCGCAATCCGCGCTCGATGCCTATCTCTCCGGTTCGCCGCCGCCCCCCGTTGCCGCCCCGGCGCCTGCGCCCGCCGCGCCGGATGCCGATCTCGCCCGCGCGCTGCAGTCGGAACTGTCCCGCGTCGGCTGCTACCAAGGCCCGATCGACGGCAAATGGGGCCCCGGATCGGCCCGCGCGATGCAGAATTTCAATCACTGGTGGGGCAGCGCCGCACCAACCGGCGCCCCGACCGCGGCGGGCCTCAACACCGTGCGCGCCGCCCCGGGCCTGGTCTGCGGCACCGACTGACGGATATTTCGCCGCGCCCCCCCTTGCCAGCCCGGTTGCAGCAAGGGTAGATACCGCGGCACGGAGCGGTGGCCGAGTGGTCGAAGGCGCACGCCTGGAAAGTGTGTAGGCGGGAAACCGTCTCGAGGGTTCGAATCCCTCTCGCTCCGCCACTTGCCCTAGCGAAAGCATTCTCCCGATCCGGCTGCGGCCGGATTTTTCTTATGTCTTCAAAGTTTTCGCTGACAGCGCTCGCAACCTTCCGCCCCCAAAGGTCGCAAAGCCGGGTTCGCGCTGGTGCAACACCTTTTCCAGGCTCCAACACACGTTCCGGATCGCGGGTCACACCAGTCATAAGACAAACTTATCGCTCACATGCCCCAATTGGATTGGACGAACTCCCCTGTTTCTGTTGCTATGGAAGGAAATCAACGGGAATCATCATCATGTCGAACCGCAAACTCTATATGAAATTTCTCGATGCCGACGTGACGGGCATCATCACTCTCTATGAGGAAACCGCACCCAAGACCTGTGACGCGATCTGGGGGGCGCTGCACGAGCCGGTGCAGTGGCCGGCGCTTCACGCCTCGTATACCGGACCCGAAATCATGATGGGTCTGCCCGAAAGCGCGCGGACCTTCGATCCAACCAGCATCGGCCCCGAAAACATCACCAGCTTCCCGGCGCCGGGCGAGTTGCTGTGGTTCCATCAGCCGAAAAACTTCTTCAAGATGGACCCCGACGAGTTCTGGGAAATCGGCCTTGTCTACGACGAGGGCGCCCGCACCGCCGGTCCGATCGGCTGGACCGCCCCGAACTTCTTCGGCCGTATCACCGAAAATTTCGACGCCGTGGTCGAGCAATGCCGTATCATTCGCCGCAAGGGCGAGCGTATGGTCGAGCTTGGCCGCCACGTCTGACCCGACTGCCCCGCGGCGGTTCTCCAGCCGCCGCGGCACGATCCGTGTTTTTCCGTAGCCCAAAAATAGGAATCACCATGATTATCACCTCACGCAGTCTTCTCGGCTCGGTCGCCATCGGCCTTTTCACGGTCCCGGCCATGGCCCAGGAGATCACCATCAACTCGTTCGGCGGCGCCTATGAAGAGGCGCACCGCGCCTGCGTCATCGACCCGTTCGAAGCCGCCACCGGCGCCAAGGTCAACATCGTGACCGCCTATTCCGCCGACGCCTTCGCGCAGATCCGCGCCCAGAAGGATGCGCCGCAGTTCGACGTCATCCACTTCTCGGGCGGGCAGGAGATCGTCGGCGCGAGCGAAGGGCTGTTGCAGCCGATCGACCCCGAACTGGTCCCCAACCTGGCCGATGTCTATGATTTCGCGAAGACCGGCATCGCCAACGGCGAAGGCCCGGCCTACCAGATCGCCGCGGTCGGGCTGGTCTATGCCGCCGACAAGATGCCCGAAGCTCCGACCAAGTGGGCGGATCTTCTGAACCCGGAATACAGCGACCGGCTGGTGCTGACCGATATCTCGAACGGCTACGGCATGATCGGCATGCTGATGCTGAACCAGATTTCGGGCGGCACGCTGGAGAACATCCAGCCTGGCCTCGACGCGGTTGCGAAGCTGCTCGAGCAGGGCGCCATCGTGGTCTCGAAGTCGCCGGAAATCCAGCAGGAGTTCGCCCAGAACGACGCCTGGATCGCCCCCTATGCCTCGGACTATGCCTACACGCTGCAAGCGGCCGGTCTGGACGTGAAATTCGTGCAGGGCGAAGAGGGCACACCGGCCAGCTTCATCACCGCGAATCTCGTTGCCGGACGCGACAACGTCGAGCTTGCGTCGAAGTTCATCGACATGGAACTGTCGCCGGAAGCCCAGGCCTGTTTCTCGGAGGCGCTGCGCTACACGCCGACGAACGCGAAAACGGTCCTGGCCGATGACGTGGCCGCCTCGGTCGTCTACGGCCCCGACGCGACCGCCGGCCTGATGCGCTTCGACCCCGTCGCCATCGAGGCGAACCGGTCGGCCTGGGTCGAGGCCTGGGGCAAGACGATCGCGCGCTGAAGCAAACCCGGGCAGCGGGACGATAGCACATGACGAACCGCAGGGAAGCCTGGTTGTTTCTATTCCCGGGACTGGCGTTGCTGGTCCTGGGATTCATCCTGCCGATCATGCGGATGCTGGTGCTGTCGGTGATGGGGCCTGACGGGGTGACGTTCGAGCACTTTGCGCGGTTCTTTCAGGACGGCTATTACCCGTCGATCCTGTGGCGCACGGTTCGCCTGTCGCTGGTGATCACGGCACTCACCGCGGCCATCGGTTTTCCGCTGGCCTATATCACCTCGCGGGTCGGGCCGCAGGCGCGGCTCTGGCTGATCGTGATGGTGATCCTGCCGCTGATGACCTCGGTGGTGGTGCGAACCTTCGGCTGGATGGTCCTGCTGGGCCGGTCCGGGCCGCTGGCGACCATGCTGCGCGAAATGGGGCTGGTCGGCCGGAGCTTTTCATTGATGCACACCGAGTCGGCGATCATTCTGGGCATGGTGCAGGTGTTGCTGCCCTTCATGGTGCTGAGCCTGCTGGGCGTTCTCACGCGCCTCGACCCGCGGCTGGAAGAAGCCGCGCGGACCATGGGCTGCAGCTTTCTGCAAACGATCAGGCGGGTGGTGCTGCCGCTGTCGATGCCCGGCGTGGTGGCCGGTTCGCTGCTTGTCTTCACGCTGTCGGCCTCGTCCTTCATCACCCCGAGCCTGCTGGGCGGGGCGCGGATCGAGGTTCTGGCCGGGTCGATCTACAAGAGCGTGACGCAGACCCTGGACTGGAACTTTGCCGCCGCGCAGTCGGTGATCCTGTTCTTTGGCCTTGCGCTGGTCCTGATCCCTTATCTGCGGCTTGGTGCGCGACATGGTTAAGGCGATCCCGACATGGCTGCGCTGGCTGGCCTGGGGCTTCGTGATCCTGTCCGCCCTGTTGCTGCTGGCGCCATTGGTGGTGGTGATCGGCGTGTCGGTTTCCGAAAGCCAGTTCATCGTGTTTCCGCCGCAGGGTTTCTCGCTCGACTGGTATCGCAAGGCGCTGGGATCGCGCGAATATGTCGAGGCGTTCTGGCTGTCGCTGCGCCTGGCGGGTCTTGTCACCGTCTCCGCGACCGTGATCGGCGGGGCGGCGGCCATCGCGCTGTCGCGGCGCAAGAACAGGCAGTCACTGGAATCCTTCTTTCTGTCGCCGCTGGTCATTCCCAGCATCATTTTCGCCATCGGCATGTTGATGTTGTGGAGCTCGATGTTCGGCACCACCTCGTTCGTCGCGCTCTGGATCGCGCATACGGTCGTGGCGCTGCCCTATGTGATCCGCACCACGCTGGCGGTGCTGGCCGAGAGCGACCCGTTTCTGGAAGAGGCCGCCCGCACGATGGGTGCGAGCTGGTTGCGCCGCCTTTGGCATGTCGTGCTGCCGCAATGCCGGCCGGGTCTGGCGGCGGGGGCCTTCTTTGCCTTCAACATCTCGTTCGACGAGGCGGTGTTGTCGCTGTTCCTGCGCAATCCCGGCCTGAACACGCTGCCCGTGCAGATCTACGGGCAACTCGAATTCTCGCCTGACCCGACGGTTGCGGCGGTTTCCACCATGATGATCGTGCTGACCGTGGCGCTGATCGTCCTTCTTGACCGGCTTCTTGGCCTGAACCGCGTGGCAAATACCTGAATGTCCGACCTTACCCTCCGCCAGATCAAGAAATCCTTTGGCCGCACCGAAGTGCTGCACGGGATCGACCTCGACATCCAGTCGGGCGAATTCGTGTCGCTGCTCGGGGCGTCCGGCTGTGGCAAGACCACGCTGCTGCGCATCATCGCCGGGCTGGAGCGCGTCAGCGGCGGGACGGTCAGCATTGCGGGCAAGGATGTCACCAGCCTTCCGCCGGAAAAGCGCGACATCGCGATGATGTTTCAGTCCTATGCGCTGCTGCCGCACCTGACGGTTGCCGAGAACGTGCGGTTTCCATTGCGGATGCGCGGGCAGGGCAGCCGCGAGGAACAGGCCGAGCGGGTCGTCAAGGCGCTCGACACCGTGCAACTGGCACATCTGGCCGACCGGAGAATCCGCCAACTCTCGGGCGGGCAACAGCAGCGCGTGGCGCTGGCGCGCGCGATCGTGTCCAGCCCGCAGGTCCTGCTGCTGGACGAGCCCTTGTCCAATCTCGACGCGCGCCTGCGCGAGGAGATGCAGGTCGAACTGATGGAGATCCACAACAAGCTGGGCCTCACCACGATCTTCGTCACCCACGATCAGGAAGAGGCCCTGTCGCTGTCGGATCGCGTGGTGCTGCTGAACGATGGCCAGATCGAGCAACAGGGCAGCCCGCGCGCGATCTACAGCGCCCCCGAGACCGGCTTTGCCTCGTTCTTCCTCGGGGCCGCCAATCTGCTGCCGGTCACGGTGGAGGATGGGCCGGTTGCCCGGTTCGCCGATGACCAGGTGCTGGCACTGCCCGAAACCCAGACCGAGCGGGGCGAACGCATGCTGCTGTTGCGGCAGGAAGACCTGAAGATCGTGCCGGCCGACACCGATGGCGCCCTGAAGGCCCGCGTGGCGATCCGCGTCTTTCTCGGGGCGCGGCACCGCTACATGCTGGACCTGGCGGGTCAGCGGATCAGCCTGAACGCCCCGAACTCGGTCCTTGTCGAGCCGGGGGACGAGGTCGGCCTGACCATTGATCCAGAGCAGTTGCGCGTGCTGGCACGCTAGGGCAGGCGGCTTGCGCCCGGCGCCCGCGCTGCTATCATCAATGGCGAAGACGCGGTGCCAGAACTACGCTTGAGGCCGGGTGCCACCCGCGTTCCACGGGGGGCAGATGCGCACGATTGACATGAGGACCTTCGTTGTCCTGACCCGCACGCGCAATTTCCGCCGCGCCGCGGAAGAACTGAACACAACGCAACCGGCGATCTCGAGCCGCCTCACCGCGATCGAGCGCAAATACGGCAGCCGCCTGATCGAGCGCGGCAGCGGTGTGTTTCGTCTGACCGATGCGGGTGAACTGGTGCTCAAGGGCTTCGAGGCGGCGCTGGACGAACTCGACCAGGTGTCCGCCAAGCTGTCCGGCTCGACGCTGAAGCGCTCCAGCCCGCTGCGGCTGGGGGCCATCGACACGGTGGCCGCAACATGGATGCCCGACCTCATCGACGCGCTGCATGCCCGGTTCCCGGGCGTCCAGATCGAGCTGACGGTCGATGGCACCGCGCCATTGCTGGCCGGGCTGATGGCCGACCGTCTGGACGTGGCCTTCGCCATTCAGCCGCTGATCGACGAAGGCTTCCGCAGCTTTTCGTCCTGCATGCTGCAGATGATCTGGGCCGGGTCACCGCGGCTGATCGACCCCGGGCATCGCTACACGCCCGGCGATCTGGCGCGGCTGCCGATCATTTCGTTCGCGAAAGCATCGCCGCCGTTTCTGATGCTCGCGCCGTATTTCCATGACGAGAAACTGCTGGCCACCAACCTGACAAGCTGCAACTCGCTCTATGCGATCGTCAACCTGCTGATCGACGGCTTCGGCGTCGCCGCCCTGCCGGCAGTGTCGATTCGACGCGAGTTGAAGTCGGGGCAGCTCTGCGCGCTGAACGTCAGCAAGCCGTTGCCGCCGATGCCCGTGGTGGCGTCCTACCAGGCCCTGACCCAGCAGGACACGATCCGCGCCATGGTCGAAACCAGCCGCACCGTCGCCGGCGAGTTCTGCGCCCGGGTCGAACCGGGAACCGCCTGGGTGGAATAGGCGCGGCGGCGAGATCAGGGCACGGTCCCAAATCCCGCCTCGTGCGCGGTCGGTGCTTGCGGAGGGTGTCGTTCAGAAGTTTCCTTAAGAGTGCAGCATAAAGCACTGGTTTTCATGGGACACCAGTTTGCTTGCGCTCAGCTGGCGGCGTTCCAGAATTCGCACAGGAACCTGAGCGCGCCCTCGGCGCCGTCTCGGCCGCACCGATCGAGGAAATGCGCCTCGCCCAGGTCCTTGAACGCCGGATGTTCGTCGAGGTCCGACGCCGAGACCGATTTGAACGCCATCGACCAGTCGGCGAAGTCCCGCGAAGGCTTTTCACCGCGTTCCAGGACAACCTTGGTGTGATGTCTTGGGTCGGCGAAGATCCTGGCGCGCAGGGTTTCGATTTCCTTCGCATCGCCTTCGAGCGCCTGCATGAAGCTGCCCGGACCACCGGACTTCGACCCGGCGAAGATCAGCAGGCCGCTGATGTCGTGTTCGGCGTTGTAGGCCCGGCTTTCATCGAGAATCGCCTCCAGATCCGCCGCATTCAGGCCGCGTTTTGCCGCACTCACGTAAACGAGATAGCTGACACTCATCTTTCGGTTCCCGCCCAATAGCCGCTGTTTCCCGAGTTAAATAGACGAGGGCCGATGGTTGTCAACAAAGGATAGAATTTCATATTATGAAAAACGGTTTGAATTGATGAAAAGTATTTGACTAACATTTCCGAAAACGACAGGGTTGTTGCGAACGATGGCAGTCAGGAAGACTCTCCAGTGGCAACAGACGACAGCATCGGTCGAGAGGTGACCCAAGGGATCGCAGCGCGCGATGCGCGTGACGCGGCGGTGTCGGATCGGCCTGACTCCAAGGCGGCGGGCAAGCCGGTAAAGACCATCCAGTCGGTCGATCGCGCCTTCGAGATCATCGAGATCCTGGTCGCACGGCAGCAGCCGCTCGGGCTGGGCGAACTGGCGCAGGCGGCGGGCCTCAATGTCTCGACCTGCCACCATCTCGTCACGACGCTGGTCGAGCGCGGCTATGTCCTTCGGACCGGGCGCAATCGCGGATACATGCTGTCGTCGAAATTGCAGGAACTGGCGGAACGCAGCCAGCGCAAGCTGGACATTGCCGACATCACCAGCGCGACCCTTGTCGAAATGGCGGAAGAACTGGGCATGACGGTCCAGCTTGCCGTGTTCGACGGCATGTTCCTGATCACGAAATTCACCGTCGCGGGCGCGCAATCGGTCGTCAAGGAAGCCGATGAAATCAGCAAGATGCGCGCCACGCATGCCACCGCGACCGGCAAGGCGATCCTGGCCTGGCTGCCCGAACAGGTCGTCGCGAACGTGATTTCCGAAAACGGCCTGCAACGGTTCACCGACAAGACCATCGTCAGCCTGTCCGAACTGATGGACGATCTGCGGCTGGTGCGACGCAACGGCTATGCCGAGGACAATGAGGAACTGCGCGAGGGCGTCGCCTGCATCGGCGCGGCGCTTCGCGATGAAAGCGGCACCGTGGTCGCCTCGATCTCGGCCTCGTTCCCGGCCGGAAGCCTCAGCGGCGAGCAGCGGGAATTCGTGATCCGCAAGGTGACACAATACGCGCGGGAGCTTTCAGGTCGACTGAAGGTCAGCCGCTACTGAGCAAGCGAACATAAACCGACAAGACAACTTTGGAGGATCCCAATGGCAATGCCAGCGAATGTGAAGACCAGCAAAGACTTTCCGGTGCCGGACAAGATGAAGGCCTGGGTGCTGAACAACCCCGGTGAGCTTGAACTGGTCGAGAAGGACGTGCCGGTGCCTGCCAAGGCCGAAGTCCTGGTGCGGGTCGACGCCGTCGCCATCTGCGCCACCGATCTCGAGATCATCTACCACGGCCCGCCCGCCGAGATCCAAGGCGGCGATCCGTTCAACAAGAATTTCACGCCGGGGCACGAATACATGGGAACGGTCGTTGCACTCGGGCCGGGTGTGGACGAATACCAGATCGGCGAGCGCGTGACCGTGGAAATCCACGCCGGCTGCGGCCAGTGCAAGCGCTGCCGGCAGGGGATGTACACCTCGTGCCACAACTACGGCAAGAACTACGGCGACGTGAACAAGGGGCATCGCGCCAACGGCTTCACCACCGACGGCGGGTTCTGCGAATACCAGGTCAACAATATCAACACCTTGGTTCACGTCGACGACTCGATGTCGGATGAAGAGGCCACTCTGGTCGTCACCGCCGGCACCGCGATGTATGGCCTGACCGAACTGGGCGGGCTTGTCGCCGGCGAGAGCGTGGTGGTGACCGGCCCGGGGCCGATCGGCCTGATGGGTGTCGCCGTCGCCAAGGCGCTGGGGGCGCAGCCGGTCTTTCTGACGGGCACCCGCGACAACCGGCTCGAGATCGGCAAGAAACTGGGTGCCGACCACGTGATCAACGTGCGCAAGGAAGACCCGGTCGAGGCGGTCAAGCGTCTGAATGGCGGAATGGGCGTCGATTACGTGCTGGAATGCTCGGCCGCGCCCAACGGCATCAACGAAGCCGCGCAGATGGTGAACCGGGGCGGACGGATCTGCCTTGCGGCTTTTCCGGGCGAGAACCCGCAAGTCGATATCGCCCATCTCGTGCGCAACAACATCTATCTCTACGGCATCCGCGGCGAGGGCAAATCGGCCACCCACCGGGCCGAAGCCTTCATGCGCCAGAAGCGCTTCGACAGCACCCTGATCCACACCCATACATTCGACATGGACGACCTGCTCGAGGCCATCCGTTACGCCAAGGATCGGGTCGAGGACGCGATCAAGGTGGTCGTGAAAAACAAACACGCCGCACGTCAGAAGGTGGCAGCCGAATAGGCTGCCGCCCGCAAGAAAACGCTAACGCAAGCGCATGATTCCGGGAGAAATTCGATGCTTAGCTGCCGCAGCTATCAGATGCCGAAATCCCTGGCCGAGGCGCTCGCCTTGTGGCGGGGCGCCCCGGAAGGCAGCCGGCTTATCGCCGGGGCGACCGACATCCTGCCCTGGGCGCGTGAGGGGCGGGCGGGCGATGTCGAGATCGACACGCTGATCGACCTGTCGCGGGTCGCGGAACTTTCCGGCTACCAGCAAAAGGACGGCCGCATCAGGCTGGGGGCCAATGTCGTCTGGCAGGATTTCCTGACCGATCCGGTTCTGGCCCGGTCGCTGCCGTGCATGCCGTTCTGTTCGGTCTGGTTCGCCGACGATCAGATCCGGCAACAGGCGACGCTGGCGGGCAACCTCGTCAACGCGTCGCCCGCCGCCGACGGCACGCCGCCGGTGATCGCCCTGAACGGCGATATCGAGATTGCGCGGCTTGACGGTGACACCGTGGTCACGCGCACCATGCCGGTCGCCGACTTCATCAGCGGCCCGGGCCGCACCGACCTGAAACCGGGCGAGATCGTCGTGGCGGTCACGGTCGATGCGCTGCCGGGCTATGGCGGGTCGTACCAGAAGGTGGGGCAGCGGCGCTCGCTGGTGATCTCGTCGGTCTGTTGCGCCGCGGTGGTCAAGACCGATCCGTCGGGCAAGGTCTTCGAGGATGTCCGCCTCGCGCTCGGCGGTGTCGGGCCGAAACCGATGCGGCTGACCGAAACCGAGGCGATGCTGCGCGGCAAGGCAATCAGCGCCGACTTGATCGAGCGTGCCAGCGCCGGGCCGGTCGACCTGGTCGCGTCGCGCACGCGCGTCGACTACCGGCGCACCGTGGTGCGCGGTTTCGTGCGCGCCGCCGTCGAGGATGCGCTGGCGCATGCGGCGCAAAGCGCTCAGTCCGAGGAAAAGGAGACAGCCAATGCCTGAACTCGAACTCAATTTCGAAGTCAACGGCAGGACCGTGGCGAAACGGATCAACCCCGGCCTGCGTCTGCTCGACGTGCTGCGCGACGATCTGAACATGACCGGCACCAAGGAAGGCTGCGGCGCGGGGGAATGCGGCACCTGTTCGGTGTTCGTCGACGGCAAGCTGGTGAAATCCTGCCTGATGCCCGCCGCCAAGGCCGAGGGCACCCGCATCGAGACGGTCGAGGGGCTTGCGCGCCCCGGCGACCTCACCGTCATCCAGCGCGCCTTTTACAAGACCGGGGCGAGCCAGTGCGGCTACTGCATTCCGGGCATGGTGATGGCCGCGACCTCGGCCCTTCGCGACAACCCGGATGCCGGGCATGAAGAGATCAAGGAACGCATGGGCGGCAACATCTGCCGCTGCACCGGTTATACCAAGATCATCGAGGCGGTCGAACTGGCCCGCGACGTGATCGCGGGGCGGATGAGCCCTGCGGCGCTCGAAGCCGATGCGGTGGGCGAAAGCTACATCGGCAACAGCGTGCGCCGGATCGACGCGCCGGCCAAGGTGGCGGGTCGCCTGAAATACGCGGGCGACATGATCATGCCCGACATGCTGCACATGGCGGTTCTGCGCTCGCCGCACCCGCATGCGGAGATCGTGTCGATGGACACCTCGGCGGCCAGGGCCATGCCGGGGGTCGAATGCGTGATTACTTCCGAGGATGTGCCCGGTGTCGATGGTTTCGGCGTCTTCGTTCACGACCAGCCGATCATGGCGCGCGGCAAGGTGCGCTATGTCGGAGAGGCCGTTGCGGCCGTCGCCGCCACCGACGAGCGCAGCGCCCGGCGCGCGCTGGCCGGGATCAAGGTCACCTACCGCGAACTCCCCGGCTTGTTCGACGCGGCGGATGCGCTGGCGCCCGGCGCGCCGGTGCTGCACGACTATGCGCCCGACAACATCGTCAAGCACATCCCGCTGCGCAAGGGCAACATCGAGGCCGGGTTTGCCGCCGCCGACCTGATCCTCGAGGAAAACTTTTCGACCCAGCAGGTCGAACATGCCTATCTCGAACCCGAGGCGGGCATCGCCTATGTCGATCACGACGACGTGGTGACGGTGATTTCGCCCAGCCAGAACATCACCCACCACCGCCACATGCTGGCGGCGATCATCGACCGGCCGATCCAGAAGGTGCGCTTCATCATGAGCCCGGTGGGCGGCGGTTTCGGCGGCAAGGAAGACATGATCTACCAGGGGATGCTGGCGCTTGCCGCGATGCAGACCCACAAGCCGGTGCGGATCGTCTTTACCCGCGAGGAATCCATCGTCAGCACCGCCAAGCGGCATCCGTCCCGCTCGAAGGTCCGCATGGGGCTGACGCGCGCCGGGCGGATCACCGCGATGGAGTTCGACATGCTGTCGGACGGTGGCGCCTACGGCATGTCGTCCGAAGGCGTGATGCGCAAGGCGGCGATCCTGTCCTGCGGTCCCTACGAGATCGACAATCTCAAGGTCGACACCACGGTGGTCTATACCAACAACACGCCGTCCGGCGCGTTTCGCAGCTTTGGCGGCATGCAGGTCCAGTTCGCGACCGAAAGCATGGTCGACATGGCCGCCGAGAAACTCGGCCTCGATCCGTTCGAAATTCGCCGGCGCAACATGATGAAGCCCGGATCGCTGACCCATACCCAGCAAAAGCTTGGCACCGCCTCGCTCGGCATGGTGCTGGACGCGGCCGAGAAGGGCTCGCGCTGGGAGGCCGGTGCACCGACGGTGCGCGGTGCGACACGCGGCGACACCCACGGCGCGGGCACCCGCGAACCCTGCAAGCTGGGCGAGCGGTTCGCCGCCGGGCCCGAAACCAAGGAAAGGGTTGCCTGATGGAACGCACGGTCAGAGGACGCGGCGTCGCGGCGTCCTGGTATGGCATCGCACGCACCGCCACGATTGATCGCGCCGGTGCCTGGGCGGAACTCGATGACGGCGGCACCGCCAAGGTCGTGACCGGTGTCACCGAGATCGGCGAGGGCATCCTGACGCTGCTGGCCCAGGTCGCGGCGGAAGAGCTTGGCATCCGCCCCGAACAGGTGACGCTGGGCGACAACGACACCGCGCGCTCGCCCGAGGCGGCCCATGCCGGAGCGACGCGCCAGACCTACATGGTCGGCAATTCGATTGCGCTTGCCTGCCGCGAAGCCCGCGAGAAGCTGTTCGCGGAAATCGCCGAATACTGGGATGTCGAGGCCACGCTGTTGCACGCCTTCGACGGTATCCTGCACGCCGAAGGCACCAACAAGTCGATGACGATGGCCGAGGCCGTCGCGATCTGCAAGGGGCGCGGCGTGGTGCCGGTCGGGTCGGGCAGCTTCACCGCCCACGGCACCGGGCTTGACCCGGTCGACGGGTCGGGCGCGCCCTGGCAGGTCTATGTCTTCGGCACGCAGGTCGCCGAGGTCGAGGTCGATACCGTGACCGGCGAGGTGCAGGTGCTGGGCATCTGGGCTGCGCATGACGTGGGCCGGGCGATCAACCCGCGCGGCATCGAGGGCCAGATCGAAGGCGCCATCGTTCAGGGCCTGGGTCAGGCGCTGATGGAGGATTACCAGACAGTCGAGGGCCACACCACGACCCACGGTTTTGCGAAATACATCCTGCCGACCGCGCTCGACGTGCCCGAGATCACCTCGTTCCTCGTCGAGGACCGCGATCCGCTCAGCCCGCTGGGCGCCAAGGGCATCGGCGAGCCTGCGCTGGTTCCGACCGCGCCCGCGATCATGAACGCGATCTATGACGCCATCGGCGTGCGCATCACCTCGCTGCCGGCGACGCCGGAGAAGATCCTGCAAGGCCTGAAGGAAAAGCGGCGCCGCAACGAGGGGATCGCGGCTGAGTGACGTTGAGCCTGCCAAGGCGCCCCGCCACGGCGGAACAAGTGTGAAGACCACCAGGGAGAACACGACGTTGGAGACTTCTATGTATAGCGCGATGCGCGTCGGCATCGTTCATTTCAAGGCCTTTCCGGGTATCGAGACCGGCGCGGGTCCGATTGTCGAGACGCTCGAGAAGATCTGCGCCGACGAGTTCTGGACCGCGGTCGAGGTCGGCTGGATGAAGGATTACCGGGTGCGCAACACGGCCCGCCATATCCTTGACCAGAGCCATCTGTCGGTCGCCTATGCCACGCAGCCCAAGATGCTGAGCAACAAGTTCAACCTCAACCACTTCGACGCCGGCGAGCGCGCCAAGGCGGTCGACGCGGTGAAAAGCTCGGTCGACGAAGCGCGCCAGCTCGGCGCCGAGGTGGTGCGGCTGATCGCGGGGAAAGATCCGGGCGATGCCAAGCGCGAAGAGGCCAAGAAGCTGCTGACCGACTCGCTGCACCAGATCCTCGATCACGCGAACGAGGAAAAGGACGGGCTGGCGCTCACGCTCAAGATCTTCGACCGTGCGATCGACAAGAAGAACCTGATCGGTCCGGTTGGCGATGCGCTGGACATCGCCCGCGCGATCCGCCCGGACTATCCGAACTTCGGGCTTCTGACCGACCTCAGCCACTTCCCGCTGCTCGACGAGACCCCCGAGGAAAGCATCCCGCTGCTGGCGGAGTTCCTTGACGCGGTCCATCTCGGAAACTGCGTGTTCCGCGACAAGTCGCACCCGGCCTATGGCGATATCCAGCCGCGCTTCGGGATTCCCGGCGGCGAGACCGATACCGCCGAAGTGGTGACGTTCTTTCGTGAACTGACCAAGAGCGGGTTTTTCGACAAGCCCGTGCGCCCGATCGTGAGTGCCGAAGTGCGCCCGGTTCTGGCCGGCGAGGTCTCGGAGATCATTCTGGCGAACGCCAAGCGCGTGATCCGCGATGCCTGGGCCCTGTCGCAGCGCCCCGAGTAGGAGGAAACCCGGACGCGACACCAGGAAAACAACAACAGAGCCACGGTGAAGTGGCCATGAACCAACAACTTGAACACATGACAATGTTTCAAAAGGGAGCGAGAATAATGCCTGTAAAACTGAAAACAGCCCTGATCGGGGCAGTTGCGGCGACCGCCATTGCAACCAGCGCCAGCGCGCAGGAGTTTCCGACCAAGCCGGTCGAGATGACGATCCTGTTCGGCAGCACGGCGCAGACCATCGGCCAGTTGCTGGCCGATCTGATGTCCAAGAACCTGCCCGAACCTGTCGTGCCGGTGATGCGCTCGGGCGGCGGCGGCTCGGTCGGGTATCAATACGTGCATTCGATGGACGCCGACGGCTACAACATCGTGTGGAATTCGAACTCGATCAGCACCAGCTTCCACAGCGGCAAGATCGATTTCGACTACACCGCCTTCACGCCGATCGCCAAGATCAGCACCGAGGTGCCCGCCATCGCGGTGCGTGCCGACTCCGGTTGGGAGACCATCGGCGACATGGCCGCGGACCTGCTGGCCTCCGGCGAGAAGCTCAAGATCGGGGCCTCGGGCGACGGCTCGTTCACCCACCTCACCACCGAGGCGCTGCTGGCGGCGGTCGGTCTTTCCGACCAGGCCATCAACGTGCCCTATGACCAGGGCCGCGCGCCTGTGGAACTGCTGGCCGGGCGTCTCGACGCGGCGGTGCAGTGGCCGGGCCAGTTCATCTCGCACCACGAGGCGGGCACCCTGCGTATCCTGTGCCTGACCAGCGCCGAGCGGGTGCCGGCGATGCCCGACATCCCGACCTGCGCCGAGAGCGGTGCCGAGGGGATCGACATCGAGATGTGGCGCGGTCTGGCGGCGCCGGCCGGCACCCCGGATGACGTGATCATGGTGCTGCAGGACGCTGCCGAGAAGGCCGTGGCCAGCGCCGAATTCCAGGAGGCATCGGAAACCCTGGGGTTCGTCCCCGATTTCGAGGACCACGCGGCGTTCGGCGAGCTGATTGCGCGTGATGACGCGATCATCGGCAAGCTGATGGCCGACCTTGGCCTGAAAGCGCAATAAGACCATGGAGACCCCGGGGCATTCCAACCGCCGCGACCTGGCAACCGGCGCGAGTCTGTTCGTTCTGTCGGTTGTCTGGGTCGTGATCGTCTACGTCACTGTCCCCACGGGCTCCGGTGTCGGGCCCCGGGCTTTCCCGCTTGTTCTCGGGCTTGTGCTGATGGCACTTTCGGCCATCCTCGTGGGCGCGAGCCTTGGCAATCGCCGCCGGGAGGCAGAGCCTGTCCCCGCGGCGCGCGCAGACGCCAACGGACCTGAAAGAAAAGCCGCGCGGACCGCGCTGCGGCTGCGTCTTCAGGTTCTCGTGACGGTCTGCGCAACCATCGCGATCTACGGATACCTGATGCAGAAACTGGGCTTTGTCGTCGCGACCTTTCCGACCGTCGTGACGCTCCTGCTGATCCTGAAGGAGCGCAGGATCCTGGTTCTGCTCGGCATGGGGCTGGGGATCACGTTTGGCTGCTGGCTGGTCTTCGGCAAGGTGCTCGGGGCCTACATGCCAGGCGGCACCTGGATTTCATTGTTTTGAGGACCGGCGCGATCACACCGACAGGGGACGACACCAGATGGATTTACTGATTGCCGCCTTGCAGGTCACCGTCTCGCCGGTGACGCTGATCGCGATCTTTTCGGGCTGCCTGCTCGGGGTCATTTTCGGTGCGATCCCGGGCCTGACCTTTACCGTGGCGATGGCGCTGGTCGTGCCGATGTCCTTCGCGCTCGACGCCGCTCCGGCTATCGGATTGCTGCTCGGCACCTATATCGGCGGCATGACGGGCGGTTCGGTGTCCGCGATCCTTTTGGGCATTCCGGGCACCCCTTCGGCGGCGGCAACCGTGCTCGACGGCTATCCACTTACCCGCCACGGCAAGGCATCGCTGGCGCTGGGGACGGCGGTGGTCGCGTCGGCCTTCGGTGGTTTCGTCAGCCTGATCATCATGATGTTCTCGGTCGATTTCGTGGCCGGTCTCGCGATGCGGTTCGGCCCTGCCGAAACCTTCGGGCTGCTGATCTTCGGCCTGTCGACGATCTGCGGCCTGTCCGCCGGCTCCATCGTCAAGGGGCTGATCGGTGCGATCATCGGCCTGATGGTGATGACCATCGGCGTTGACGAGATGAGCGGCATGCAGCGGCTGACCTTCGGCACCATCACCTTGCAGCAGGGCATCAACATCCTGGTCGCGATGATCGCCCTGTTCGCGGTGCCGCATGTGATCGACGCCTTCGTTCAACACTACCGCTCCGACCGGGAACTCAACGAGCTGGCGGATGTGCGTGCCGAACTGCCGTCGATCCGCGACCTCGCCAGGAACTTCTGGCTGATGTTGCGCTGCTCGCTGATCGGCACCGGCGTCGGCGCGATTCCGGGCACCGGCGGCCCGATTGCCGCGTTTCTCGCCTATGCCCATGCCAAGAAGACATCCAAGACCCCCGAGAAGTTTGGCCAAGGTGCGATGGAAGGCGTCGTGGCGCCCGAGACCGCCAACAACGCGGTGACAGGGGGCGCGATGATCCCGCTTCTGTCGCTCGGCATTCCCGGCGACCCGGCCACCGCGATCCTGCTGTCGGGGCTGTTGATCCACGGGCTGATCCCCGGCCCGATGCTGTTTTTGGAGCATTCGCTGGAAATCTACGAGATCTACCTGGCCATCGTGGCGGCCTATGCGTTTGTCGTGGCGATCCAGCTTCTCGGTATCCGCTTTTTCGTGCAACTGCTGCGGGTGCCGGCGCATCTCCTGGCGGTGGGGATCGTGATCATGTGCGGCTACGGGGCCTTCACCATCCGCAACTCGGTGTTCGACGTGGTTGCCGCGGCCGTGCTTGGCGCGATGGCCTACGGGTTGAACCGGGCCAGGATACCACTGACGCCGATCATTCTCGGCCTCGTGCTCGGCCCGTCGATCGAGCGCGAGTTCCGAACCGCGATGATCCTGTCCGAGGGCAGGCTCGACATCTTCTACACCTCTGTGCCCGCAGCCGGATTCCTGCTGGTCGCGTTCCTCATCGTCGGCATCCAGTTGTTCAAATCCGTCCGCGCCTATTTCGCCAAATCCAGTCCGAAGGTTAAGTCCGATGCATCAACCCAGTCCAATTAAGCCCGCAGACACGCCCCTGGCCCGAGAGATCCGCGCGCGGGCGAAAGCCATCGCATCGGCGGGCGGCCTGTCTGACGCGCTTGCCAGCGGCGCGCTGCCGACGATCGTGGACCTGACCCTGTCCGAGGCGCTGGTGGTCGGCCTGCTGAAACAGGAGGTGCGGTGCTATTACGCGATCTTCGGGCATGGCTCGACCGATCTGGGCGAAATCCTTCGCATCTATACCGAAGAAGGCGTCACCCGTGTCGTGAACTGCCGCAACGAGGTTGAAATGGCCCATGCCGCGACCGCGCATGCCTGGGTCTATGGCGAGACCCCGGCGGTGGTAACCTCGATCGGTCCCGGCGGGTTGCAGGCGATGGCGGGGTCGCTGGCGGCGGCGTCCAACGGCATCGGCGTCTATCACATCTACGGCGACGAGACGACGCGCGGCGAAGGCTACAACATGCAGCAGGTGCCCAAACCGGCGCAGGGGCTGTTCGGTCAGATGGCGGCGCTGATGGGGCAATCCTATACGCTGCACACACCCGAGGCGCTGCGCGAATGCCTGCGTCGGGGCACCGCCTGCGTGCATCACCCCTACAAGGCCGGTCCGTTCTTCGTGCTTCTGCCGATCAACACCCAGCCGGCGCGGGTGCGGGTCAACCTTGCCACCCTGCCGCAGAAAACCCGCATTCCGCCGATGGCGCCGGCGCATGACGATGCCTTTGCCGAGGCGGTCGCGGTTCTGGCGAAGTCCGAGCGCCCGGTCATCAAGGCGGGCGGCGGCACCCGAAGCGCCGCCGACATGGTGCGGCGTCTGGCCGAACATATCGGCGCGCCGGTGGTCCTGTCGCCGGGATCGACTGGCGTGCTGCCGGATGCCCACCCGCAGAACATGCACGTGGGCGGCTCGAAGGGGTCGATCAGCGGCAACTATGCGATGGGCGAGGCCGACCTGGTCGTGATGATCGGATCGCGCGGCGTGTGCCAAGCGGATTGCTCGGGCATCGGCTATCCCAAGGCGAAGGCGGTGATCAACATCAACGGCGATTTCAACGATCTGGCGCATTATGCCAACACCACCTGCCTGCCGGGCGACATCGCGGCGGTGATCGCCGGTCTGATCGAAGCGGCGCCTGCAGGGGATCGCGGCGCGTGGCTGAAGGCCTGCGAGGACAAGAAGGCCGAGTGGACCGCGTTCAAGGCAGTGCGGATCAACGCCGCCCCGTTCGAGGACGCCGTGTGGGGGCGTCCGGTGCTGGGCCAACCCGCCGCGATCCATACCGTCGCGGCCTTCGCCAAGGAAAAGGACGCGGTCAAGTTCTTTGACGCGGGCGACGTTCAGGCCAACGGCTTCCAGATCGTCGAGGACGACGCGCCGGGTCAGACCGTCACCGAGACGGGGGCGTCCTACATGGGCTTCGCGGTCTCGGCGCTCTTGGGGGCGGCGGGCGTCGATGCGCCGAAATACGGCATCGCCTTTACCGGCGACGGGTCGTTCATGATGAACCCGCAGGTGCTGATCGACGCGGTCGAGCATGGCGTGCGCGGCATCATCGCGCTGTTCGACAACCGCCGGATGGCGGCGATTTCCGGCCTGCAGGCAGCGCAATACGGCGAGGAGTTCCGCACCAACGACGGGGTCGCGGTCGACTACGTCGCGCTGGCGGGCGCGGTCTCGGGGGTCAAGGCGCTGCATGCCGGGTTCGACGCCGAAAGCCTGCGCGCCGCGCTGGAGCAGGCCTACGCGCATGACGGGCTTTCGCTCGTGCACATCGCGGTGCATGACGGGCCCGAGGAGACCGCCGGAATGGGGGCCTATGGCAGCTGGAATGTCGGCAACTGGGTCGACGATGTGCAGGCGCGCTATGTCGAACAGATGATCTGACCCCGGAGCCGAAAACCGAAATTCATCAAGGGTGTGCCGAGGCGAACTTGCTAATCAAGTCCATCTCGGAACACCTCAGGAGGATCGAGAAGTGTATCACGACCTAAATCTCTTCATCGGCGGCGAATGGCGCGCCGCCAGCGGCAAGGCAACCCGCAACGTCACCGATCCCGCCACCGAAGAGGCGCTCGGGACCATTGCGATGGCAACCGAGGACGATGTCGACGCCGCCCTTGCCGCGGCCCAGTCGGGCTTTGCCACCTGGCGCCGCTTCGGCACCTGGGATCGCGCCGCGCTGTTGCGCAAGACCGCCGATCTGATCCGTGAGCGGGTCGAGACGATTGCCACGTTGATGTCGCTGGAAACCGGCAAACCGATTGCCGAAGCGCGCGGCGAGACCAACGCGGCGGCGGACCAGTTCGAGTGGTATGCCGAGGAAACCAAGCGGATCTACGGCCAGATCATCGAGGGCCGCACCGGCGAAAGCCGCATGTCGGTGATCTATCAGCCGGTCGGCGTGGTCGCGGCCTTTTCGGCGTGGAACTTTCCGGCGCTGTTGCCCGCGCGCAAGATCGCGGCGGCGCTGGGTGCGGGTTGTTCGATCATCATCAAGCCGGCTGGTGAAGCCCCGGCAAGCTGTGCGGCCCTTGTCGCCGCCTGTCACGATGCGGGCATTCCGGCGGGGGCGGTGAATTTCCTGACCGGCAATTCCTCGATGATCGCGGAGCGGCTGATCCGCTCGCCCATCGTGCGCAAGGTCAGCGTCACCGGGTCGGTCCCGGTCGGCAAGGAAATCCTGCGGCTGGCCGCCGATGGCGTCAAGAAGGTGTCGATGGAGCTTGGCGGGCATGGCCCCGTGGTGATCTTCGACGACGTGGACGCCGAAGCGGTGGCGCGGACCTGCGCGGCAACCAAGTTTCGCAATTGCGGACAGGTCTGCATCTCGCCGACGCGCTTCTATGTCCACGAAAGCCAATACGAGGCCTTCGCCGGTGCCTTTGCCGAGGTTGCCAAGGGGTTGAAGCTGGGTCGCGGTCTGGACGACGGAGTGCAGATGGGGCCGATGGCCAACCGCCGGGGCCTGACCACAATCGAGGAAATGGTCAGCGACGCGGTCGGCCTTGGCGCGTCGGTTCTGGCCGGTGGCGCGCGTCCGAAATCGATGAACGCGGGCTACTTTTTCGAACCGACCGTGCTGGGTCAGGTGCCCGACGAGGCGCTGGTGATGCGTGAGGAGCCGTTCGGCCCGATTGCGCCGATCACCACCTTCCGCGACTATGACGAGGTGATGGAGCGGGCCAACGCGCTGCCGTTCGGCCTGGCCGGTTATGTCTTTTCCAACAACCTCAGCCTTGCCACCCGTGCTTCCGAGGATCTCGAGGTCGGCATGGTCGGGGTGAACGAGATGCTTCTGGCCACCGCCGAAGCGCCGTTCGGCGGCATCAAGGAAAGCGGCATGGGGCGCGAGGGCGGCTCGCTCGGCGTGATGGATTACCTCAATCCGAAATACGTCCGCACCCGCATCGAACCGATTGGCCGCCAATCATGAGCGACGAGAAGGAACAGGGCCTTGCACGCGGGCTTACCAACTACGGCGACCGGGATTTCTCGGTCTACCTGCGCAATTCCTTTGCCGCCTCGATGGGCTATTCGCGCGAGGTTCTGAAAAAACCCATCGTCGGCATCGCCAACAGCTTTTCGGGCTTCAACAACTGCCACCGGCATTTCCCGGAGCTTCTGGAAGCGGTCAAGCGCGGCGTGCTGCTGGGCGGCGGGCTGCCCTTGGAGTTTCCGACCATCTCGCTGGGCGAGGTGTTTCTCAGCCCCACCAGCCTCAAGTTCCGCAACCTGATGTCGATGGACACCGAAGAGATGATCCGCGCCCAGCCGATGGACGCGGTCGTGATGATGGGCGGCTGTGACAAGACGGTGCCCGCGCAACTGATGGGGGCGGCATCTGCCGACCTGCCGGCGGTGCAACTGGTGGCCGGGCCGATGATGACCTCGCGCTATGGCGACGAACGGCTGGGGGCCTGCACCGATTGCCGCAGGTTCTGGGGCAAGTATCGGGCGGGAGAAATCGGCGAGCCCGAGATCAATGATATCGAGGGGCGTCTTGCCACGACCGCAGGCACCTGCGCGGTGATGGGAACCGCCTCGACCATGGCTTGCATCGCCGAGACGCTGGGCATGTCGCTTCCAGGCACGGCGGCGATCCCGGCGGTTCATGCCGACCGCCTGCGCGCCGCCGAGGCATCGGGCCTTGCCGCCGCGCGGATGATAGCGAACCCGATCCGACCGAGCGAGGTCATCACCGAAAAGTCGATCGAGAACGCCCTGCGCGTTTTGCTGGCCCTCGGCGGGTCGACCAATGCGATCATCCACCTGACCGCCATAGCCGGGCGGCTTGGTCACACCATATCGCTCGAACGTCTGAACGAACTTTCCGACACCACGCCGGTGCTGGTCAACCTCAAGCCGGTCGGGTCGAACTACATGGAGGATTTCTTTTTCGCGGGCGGCGTCGGGGCCGTGTTGCGCGAACTGAAACCCTTGCTTCACCTCGACACGGTCTCGGTCACCGGCGAGACGCTGGGCGACCGGCTGGAGCAGGACCCCGGCTATGTCGACCGCCGGGTGATCTCGGGGGCGGATGCGCCGCTGGAACCGGTCGGTGGCCTCGTCGCGCTGTTCGGCAACCTGGCACCGCGCGGGGCGATCCTCAAACGCTCTGCCGCCGACAGTTCGCTGTTCGAGAAAGAGGGCAGGGCGGTCGTCTTTTCCTCGCTCGCGGATCTGGCCAGCCGGGTGGACGACCCCGATCTGGACATCACCGCCGACGACTTCATGGTGCTTCAGAACGCGGGGCCCAAGAGCGATTCCGGCATGCCGGAAGCGGGTTATCTGCCGATCCCGAAGAAGCTCAGTTCAAAAGGCGTCAAGGACATGGTGCGGATTTCCGATGCCCGCATGTCCGGCACGGCGTTTGGGACCATCGTGCTGCATGTCGCGCCCGAGGCGTCGATCGGCGGGCCGCTGGCGCTGGTGCGGACCGGGGACCGGATCAAGATTTCTGTCGCGAACAAGCGCCTCGATCTGCTGGTCGACGAGGCCGAACTGGAACGCCGGCGCGCCGAATGGACGCCTTCGATCCAGCCACTGGACGAGCGGCGCGGTTATGATCGCCTCTATGCCAGCGAGGTCACGCAAGCCGACGAGGGATGCGACTTCGAGATGCTGAAACCCGTGTCCTGACGCCAAACGGGATGAGCCGGGGCCGGTTCGGACCTCCCGGCCGGTGGGGCGCGCGCGCTTACTGCTGGGCGGGCGCGACCACCTTTGCCTAGTGCCCCACCGGTCGTCACATGCGGCCGTTCACCCGACCCAAGGGTGAGCGGCCCAACGGCGCAAGGGCCGCGGGATCACTGGTGGCCGGCGACGGGTTTCGGCCGATAGGGCGCTTCGAGCCGCGCGACCTCGTCGTCGTCCAGCGTGATATCGAGCGCCGCGATGGCATCGTCGAAAAGCTCCGGGCGGGAAATGCCGACCAGCGGCGCGGTGATGCCAGGGCGCGTGGCGACCCAGGCATAGGCGATCCGGGCCATCGACACGCCGCGCGCGTCTGCAACCTCTCGCACCGCCTCGGCGATCGCCTCGTCCTGGGCGCGTGCGCTGTCATAAAGGGCGTTCGCCACCTTGTCGCTGTCGGCGCGCGTCGACTTGCGCTTGCCGGCCAGCACGCCGCGCGCGAGCGGGCTCCAGGGCAATACGCCGATCCCTTCGGACCGGCAAAGCGGCAGCATTTCGCGCTCTTCCTCGCGGTAGATCAGGTTGTAGTGCGGTTGCATCGAGACGAATTGTGCCCAGCCGTTCGCGCGCTGAAGCCCAAGCGCCTTCATGAACTGCCAGGCGAACATCGACGAGGCGCCGAGATAGCGCACCTTGCCGGCGCGCACCACGTCATTGAGGGCGTCAAGCGTCTCTTCGAGCGGGGTGTCGTAGTCGAATCTGTGCAGTTGCAGCAGGTCGATGTGATCGGTGCCCAAGCGCCGCAGGCTGCCATCGACGGCGTCGTAGACATGCTTGCGCGACAGGCCGCGGTCGTTGGGGTCGTCGCTCATCGGGTTGTAGAGTTTCGTCGCCAGCACGATCTTGTGGCGCGGCAGCAGGGGCAGGAGCTTGTCGCGCAGGACGTCTTCGCTGGCGCCTTTCGAATACATGTCGGCGGTGTCGAACAGGTTGATGCCGCGCTCGACCGCCTCGGCCAGGATCGGCGCCGAGGCGTCCGCATCCAGCACCCAAGGCGCCCAGTCGGGCGAGCCGAAGGTCATGCATCCCAGCCCGATGCGCGAAACTTTCAGGCCACTTTTACCAAGATTGACATAGTCCATGGTCGCGCTTTCCCTTCTGCGTCTTTCTGAATAACCGTGCTATCCAAGCGTTGATTCGGAGATCTTCGTTCCGATTTTCCTGACGGTAGTGGCCGGGTAATTCCTTTGTAAAGGGCAATAAAGCCGGAAAAACGGCAGGGCAACACGCGAACAAGTTCGGAAAAAACCAAGCCCTGATAGTGTGCTGAACCAATATTACAGTGGGCACCGATATTTTCCTTGCGCGAATCTTGTCGGCGCAGGCATGATCAAAGTGATCTAAACGGATATATCACTTTGTCCTTCGACTTCGACGAAAGCTGTATCGACAAATCTCTGCCGGTCCCGGTGGGGCGGCAGCTGTTCGGTTTGCTCAGCTATGAATTGTCGCATGGGGATCTGCCCAAGGGGACGCGACTTCCTTCGGTGCGCCGGATGGCCGCCGATCTGGGCATCGCGCAGGCTACGGTGGCCCAAGTCTATCAGGATCTTCGCGATGCCGGGCTTCTGGAACTTCGCAAGGGGTCGGGGGCCTATACCTGTCTTTCGGTTCCGCAACTGGCCGATCACGGCTCTACCGCGCTGCATACCGATGTCGCGGTGCTTCTGAACAAGGCCGAGCGCCTGGGCTATTCGCCGATGGAACTGATCGCGATGATCAACGGTCAGGCGCGAATGCGGCGCTCGCAGCGCGGCCTGAGGATCGTGTTCGCGGTCATCTTCGAGGGGCCGGGCGCCGACTACGTCGATGCGGTGCGCCCTTATCTGGCACCGAACGACCGGATCTCGATGGTGACATTCGACGTCTTGCGCGCCGATGCCGGGGCGCGGCAGATGTGCGACTCGGCCGATCTGGTGCTGACGTTCCTTCATCGCGAAAGCGAGCTGGCCGCAATCGTGCCCGATGCCCCGATTCTGGGCTTGCGGTTCATTCCGTCGGACGAGACGCGTCAGGCGCTGGCGGCGCTCGATCCGCGCGCCCGGGTGGCCGCGATCACCCAGCTCAAGGATTACATCGCGATCATGCGGCCTAGCGTGCAGCGCTTTGCCCCCCATGTCTCGGACATCCGGGTGAGCTGGTCCTACGCGCCCGACCTCGAGGCGCTGCTGTCCGAGTCCGACGCGGTGATCTACGCAACCGGGGCCGATCACGTGGCGCGTATGGTGCGGCCGGGTGTGCCCTGTTTCGAATACCGGCACGCGCCGGACAAGGCCGTGCTGGAACACGAACTTGCCCCGAAGCTGGCGGCGTTACGCGAAGCTCGGGCGCAGGTCGCCGCGAACGAACGGGGCCAGACGGCCAAGACCGGTTGACGGCTTGATCAACACACCACAACAGGAGATGGATACATGACCAGGAAAGATCTTTTCGCAAGCGTGGCCGCGGCGGCGCTGACGCTGTTCGCGACCAACACGGCGCTGGCCCAGGAGGCGTTGGTGATCGGCACCGATGTGGATGCCGGAACCCTCGATCCGCGGCTGGCGCGCGATACCACCGCGTATCGCACGATCAACCTGATCTACGCCGGGCTGGTGCATTTGACGCCGACGCTCGAGGCAGTGCCGGACCTTGCGGAAAGCTGGGAGTCGCCCGATCCGAAAACGGTGGTCTTCAAGCTGCGCGAGGGGCTCGTGTTCTCGGATGGCTCGCCGCTGACCGCCGAGGACGTGGTCTATACCTTCACCACGATCACCGATCCCGATTTCAACGCGCCGCAGCGGGCGCTCTACACCCCGATCGAAAGCGTCGAGGCGGTCGACGACCTGACCGTGCGCTTCAACCTCTCGACACCCTATGCGCCGCTGCTGAGCTATCTCGACATGGGAATCGTGCCCTCGGACTACGCCGAGGCCGGCGGTGACCTGGCGCTGGAGCCGGTCGGCGCGGGCCCGATGGTGCTGGAAAGCTGGAAGCGCGGCTCGGAGATCGTGCTGAAAGCCTCGGACAGCTACTGGGCCGGGGCTCCGTCCACCAAGGCGGTCGACATCCGCATCGTCGGCGACAACTCCGCGCGCGCCCAGGCCTTCGAGGCGGGTGACCTCGACGTGATCCAGGCGCCGCTGTCGCCCAACGATATCAAGCGTCTGGCCGAAGACGAACGGTTCGGCGCAGCGATCATGGCGGGCCTGGGCGTGACCTACCTGAACTTCAACACCGCCGACCCGATGCTGAACGACCCCGCCATGCGCCAGGCATTCGCGATGCTGGTCGACCAGGAAACGATCGTGAACGACATTTACCAGGGTGTCGACGAGGTCGCCAATTCGGTCATCCTGCCGTCGTCCTGGGCCTATGACCCCGACATCAAACAACCGACCTTCGATCTGAACGGCGCCGTGGCGAAGTTCAACGAGCTTGGTTGGAGCGACAGTGACGGCGACGGGTTCCTCGACAAGGACGGGCAGACCCTGGCGATCACGCTCTCGACCCATTCCGAAGACCCGAACCGGGTGCAGTCGGTCGAATTCCTGCAGGCGATGATGCAGCAGGCCGGGGTCGATGCGTCGGTGAAGATCTCGGACTGGCCGTCGTTCTCGACCGGCTATGTGCAACAGGGGCAGCACCAGATCGCGCTGCTGGGTTGGCTGAATATCGTCGATCCCGACCGGATGACCTATGCCCAGTTCACCACCGGCGGCTCGCTCAACTGGGGCGGCTATTCGAACCCCGAAGTCGATGCCCTGCTGGAAGCGGCGCGCACCTCGCTTGACCAGGGCGAACGTGCCGATGCCTATCAGAAGGCCGCCGCGATCATCGCCGAGGAACTGCCCTACTACGTGATCTCCTATCAGGGCTACCAGATGTTCTTCGACAAGGACAAGCTGGGCGAGATCGAGGCGAACCCGCGCGGCACGTTCCGCGGGCTGATCGGGATGCCGTCCGCCGAGTGATCGGGATCTGAAACCCAGGAAAACATCGGGCCGCCGGTTCTGTCGGCGGCCCCAGTTCACGCGTGAGGACCAGTCCACATGGCTGCCTATATCATCCGACGACTGCTGCTGTTCGTCCCGATGGCGTTGGGTATCGTCACGGTGACATTCGGCCTTCTGCTGCTCATCCCCGGCGATCCGGCCGCGGTCCTTCTCGGGCAGGAGGCAACGCCCGAGGGAATCGCCTCGCTGCGCCGCGCGCTGGGGCTGGACGATCCGTGGTATCTCCGGCTGGGCGGCTATATCGCCAACCTGCTGCAGGGTGACATGGGCCGGTCGATCTTTCAGAACGCACCGGTTTCGGAAATCATCCTGGGCCGGCTCGGCGCGACCGTCGAACTCGCGGTCGTGGCGCTGTTGATGTCGGTGGCGCTGGGTGTGTTCCTCGGCGTGGTCGCGGCGATCCGTCAGGGGGGCGTGATCGACGCCGCGGCGATGCTGTTCGCGCAGTTGGGAATTTCGATGCCGGTCTACTGGCTGGCACTTCTTCTGATGCTGGCGTTCGCGGTGCAGCTTGGCTGGCTGCCGGCGATCGGACGGGGCGAGCCGCTGGTCGAGGCGTTCGGCCTGGCGCTGATCGGCAATCCGGCACCGCTGTGGGAGTCCCTGACGCATATCGCGCTGCCCGCGCTGTCGCTGGCGCTGAATTCCGCGGCGGTGATCTCGCGGCTGGTGCGCACCTCGATGCTCGAGGTGCTGAACGAGGATTTCATCCGCACCGCCAGGGCCAAGGGCATACGCAGCCGGGCGGTGGTCTGGAAACACGGGTTGCGAAACGCCCTGTTGCCGGTTCTGTCGGTGATCGGGCTGCGCTTCGGCGCCTTGCTGGGCGGTGCCATCCTGACCGAGACGATCTTTGCATGGCCGGGTCTGGGGCAGTTGACCATCTCGGCCATATCCCAGCGTGACCTTCCGCTGATCCAGGGGATCGTGCTGACCTTCGCGATGATCTACGCGCTGATCACGCTGACGGTCGATCTGCTCTATGCCGCGGTCGACCCGCGCATCAGGTTGAAGTGACGACATGAGCGATACTCCGATGAAAAAAAGCCTTGCCCGCCGGATCGGATTGCCGCCGGTGCTGCGCAACGCGTCGCTGTTGATCGGCGCGGCGCTGACGCTGACGATCGTCGGTCTTGCGGTGTTCGCGCCGCTGGTCGCAACCCATGACCTGACCCAGATGGACATGACGAACCGCTTTTCGGGCCCATCGGCCGCGCATCTGCTGGGCACCGACAATTTCGGCCGCGACCTGTGGAGCAGGCTGGTCTATGGCGCGCGGATCTCGCTGTCGATCTCGTTGATCGCGGTGACGGCTTCGGCGCTGATCGGCACTGTCGTCGGCCTCGTGGCCGGGTATTTCGGCGGCTGGGTCGACATGGTGCTGATGCGGATCACCGACATTTTCCTCGGGTTTCCGCCGCTGGTGCTGGTGCTCGCGATCGTCGCGGTGATGGGGCCGGGCCTTTTCAATGTCGCGCTGTCGCTGGTGGTGGTGAGCTGGACCGAATACGCCCGCGTCGTGCGCTCGACCACCCTGTCCTTGCGCGAACGCAACTACGTGCAGGCCGCCCAGGCGCTCGGAGCCTCGTCGCCGCGCATCCTGTTTCGCGAGATCCTGCCCAATTCGCTCGGGCCGATCACGGTGCTGGCCTCGCTCGGGCTGGGCACCGCGATCATCTGGGAAAGCGCGCTGAGCTTTCTCGGCTTCGGCCTGCCGCCGCCGGCGCCGACCTGGGGCTGGTCGCTCAGCTACGGCACCCGCTTCATCCGTGACGAGCCGTGGATGTCGATCATCTCGGGGGCGGCGATCATGGTGACCGTTCTGGGCTTCAACCTATTGGGGGACGGGCTGCGCGACGTGCTCGATCCCCGCAGACTGACCCGCGGCAAGGGTTGAACCCGCCGCCCACAACACAGGAGCAGACATGACCAAGGAAATCGTTCGACTCGCCCCGGCCTTCACGACGCTGGCCTGCGGCACCGATGCGGTGCTCAACATGACCGACCTTGTCGGCGAGGAAGACGGGCCGCTGGTTGGCATCTCGGCCTCGATCCACGGCAACGAGAATTGCGGCAGCCAGGCGATCCTCGAACTCTATCACATCCTCAAGGACATGCGGATCAAGGGGCGGGTCCGGCTGTTGCCGGTGGCCAACCCGACCGCGATGATCGTCAATTCCCGCTTTTCGCCGCTGGATCAACGCGACCTGAACCGCGAGTTTCCGGGCGATCCCGCAGGCACCTATTCGCAACAGCTTGCCGCCGCGCTGACGCGCGAGTTTCTCGGCAAGATCGACATTCACATCGACCTGCACTCCGGCACCGACCGGCCGACCGTGGATTATGTCTACCTGCTGAACGACGAGGGGTTGAGCCGCGCGTTCGGCTCGAAGATCCTCTATCGCCCGGATGACGGCAAGCAGGGCACCAATTTCGGGGGCACCACCAAGGACGTGACGATGCCGCGCGGCGTGCCCGCGGCGGTGATCGAACTGGGCGGCGGTGTTGTCGACCAGGGCCCGTACATTGCGCGCATCGTCGCCGGCGTTCTGAACATGCTGCGCCACAAGGGCGTGATCGACGGCGCGGAATCCGCGCTCCCGGCGCAGACGGTGGTGAACGAGATCGCGGGCATCCGCCCGACCAAGGGCGGCTGGGTCGAGCCGCTGTCGCCGCTGCTTGGCGAAAAGGTCGCCGGTGGAACGCCGCTGTTTCGTGTCGTCAGCCCCTATACCTTCGAGGTGCTGGAAGAGGTCACCGCGCCGTTCGACAACGGCATCATGATCATGGGGCATCTCACGCGAAACATCGTCGAGGCGGGCGATTACGGCTGGATGGTCGGCAATCTGGAGGGGGCAACGCCTTGAGCGGCGCCGCGCTCTCCGAAGGCGCCGCCGGGACCGCCAGCGCGCCCGCGCCGGCGATCGAGGTGTCCGGCATGCGCATCAGGATCGCATTGGGCGATACCAGCTTCACGGTGGTCGACGACATGTCGTTCGCCGTGGCGCCGGGCGAGACCCTGTGCATCGTCGGTGAAAGCGGCTGCGGCAAGTCGATGACCGCACTCGCGCTGCTGCGCCTGCTGCCGCAGGGCGCGCGCATCGACCGGGGCGCGATCCGGCTGGGCGAGACGGACATTCTGGAACTTGGCGAGCGCGCGGTCGAGGATTTGCGCGGCAACCGGATCGCGATGATCTTTCAGGAGCCTCTGACCGCTCTCAATCCGGTCATGACGGTGGGCGCACAGATCGCCGAAGCGGTTGCGCGCCACCGTGGCGGAACGCGGCGCAAGGCATGGGCGGCGGCGGTCGAGGCGCTGCGCGGCGTGCAGATGCCCGACGCCGAGCGCCGTGCGAAGCAATATCCGCATGAATTGTCCGGCGGAATGCGCCAGCGGGCGATGATTGCGCTGGCCCTGTGCTGTGCGCCTTCGGTGATCGTCGCGGACGAGCCGACCACGGCGCTCGATGTGACCGTGCAGGCCCAGATACTGGGCCTGATGGCCGACCTGCAGCGCCGCAGCGGCACCGCGCTTTTGCTGATTACCCATGATCTTTCGGTGGTGGCCGAAACCGCCGACCGCGTGATCGTGATGTATGCCGGTCGCCGGGTCGAGGAAGCGGGCATCACCGACCTGTTCGACGAGCCGCTGCATCCCTATACCCGGGGATTGATGGGGGCGATCCCGCGCGGGGCGGCTGCGGGCAAGCGGCTCACCGACATTCCCGGCACCGTGCCGGCGCTGTGGGATCTGCCCGCCGGCTGCGCCTTCGCGCCGCGCTGCCCGCTAGCAACCCCCCGCTGCAAAATCGAGCGGCCGCCGCTCGAGGAACACCGCCCGGGCCATTTTGCCGCCTGCTGGGAGATCGACCATGCTGGATGACGCGATGGCGCCGCCGCCCGCGCCGCTCCTGTCCGTGCGCGGGCTGAAAGTCCATTTTCCGATCCGCCAGGGCGTGTTCCAGCGCCAGGTTGGCGCGGTGCGTGCGGTGGACGGGGTGAGCTTCGATATCGGTCGGGCCGAGACATTGGGGCTGGTCGGTGAAAGCGGCTGTGGCAAGTCGACGACCGGGCTTGCGCTGACCGGGCTGGTGCCACTCACCGATGGCGAAGTGACCTTCGACGGTGCCCGCGTCGGCAGCGAAACGGGCCGCGACCTTGCCCGGTTTCGCCAACGCATGCAGATCGTGTTTCAGGACCCGTTCTCGTCGCTCAACCCGCGACAGCGGGTGCGCGACATCCTGCGCGCACCGTTGGAGATTCACCGGATCGGGACAACCGCGGAACGCCGGGAGGCGGTGTTTGCGATGATGAACCGGGTCGGCCTGCGCCCGGACCAGGCCGAGAACTACCCGCACCAGTTTTCCGGCGGCCAGCGCCAGCGTATCGGGATCGCCCGCGCGCTGATGTTGAACCCGGACGTGATCATCTGCGACGAGCCCGTTTCGGCCCTCGACGTGTCGGTCCAGGCGCAGATCCTGAACCTGCTCGAGGATCTGCAGGACGAATTGGGCGTCGCCTTCCTGTTCATCAGCCATGATCTCGGGGTGGTCGAGCACATCTCGAACCGCGTCGCGGTGATGTATCTGGGCAAGATCGTCGAGATGGCCCGGCGCGAGGCGCTGTTCGCGGCGCCGGCGCATCCCTATTCCGAGCTTCTTCTGGGGTCGACGCCGTCGCTCGACCCGCGCCGGCGGCACCGGTTTTCCGCCGGCTTCGAGGACGTTCCCTCGGCCACGGCCAAACCGTCGGGCTGCGCGTTCCGCACTCGGTGCCCGCTGGCCGACGAACGTTGCCGCGCCGAGGAACCGGCGTTGAGCCCGCGCGCCGATGGCCGCCTGCTTGCCTGTCACCACCGTTGAGGACACCATGACACAAGACACCCTCGTTCTGACCGGCGCCCGGCTGCTGGACCCCGCCGCCGGTGCGCTTACCGACAACGTCTCGATCCGGATCGAGGACGGCCGGATCGCCGATACCGGCATCGGCACCCCGGCACCCGACGGCGCCCGCGAGATCGCGCTGGACGGCCGCGTGGTGATGCCCGGCATGATCGACTGTCACATGCATGTGGTCGCCGAGACCCTGGCGCTGTGGGACAACATGATCGCGCCGAGCTCGCTTGCCGCCCTGCGCGCGGCCCGCGTGATGGAAGAGACATTGTCGCGTGGGTTCACCACCATCCGCGACCTGGGCGGCGCCGATCACGGGCTGGTTCTGGGCGTCGAGGAGGGGCTGATCGCCGGGCCGCGGCTGATCATCTGCGGCAAGGGCCTTTCAACCACCGGCGGCCATTGCGACCTTCGCGCGCGCACCGACGACCGGCCCGGCATCATGTCCGAACGGCTGGGGTCGATGGGGGTGCTGGTCGACGGGGTCGACGAAGTGCGCCGGGTCTGCCGGACCTACATCAAGGAGGGCGCGCGCTTCATCAAGATCATGGCCAATGGCGGCGTCTCCTCGCCCAATGACCCGATCCACTCGATCCAGTTCTCGCGCGACGAGATCCTGGCGGCGGTAGAGGAGGCCGAGAATGCCGGCCTCTACGTCTCGGCGCATGTCTATACCGACCGGGCGATCCGGCGTTGCGTCGAACTCGGGGTTCATTCGCTGGAGCATTGCAACCTGATCGAGCCCGAAACCGCAGCATTTGCCGCCGAGCATGGCTGTGTCGCGGTGCCCACGCTGGTCGCCTACGAGGCGCTGGCACGGGAAGGCGCGGCCCTTGGCCTCGGGGCCGACAGCATCGCCAAGATCGACACGGTGCGCGAGGGCGGTCGCAGGTCGTTGGAGCGGATGCGGGCAGCCGGTCTGCCGATGGCGTTCGGGAGCGATCTGCTGGGCGGACTGCGCAAGTATCACTGCCTCGAAATCGACCTGCTGGCGGAGGTTCTGAACCCCGCCGAGATCATCCGCTCACTGACCCTGACCGGGGCGGCGCTCTGCGGTCTCGAGGGTGAGGCCGGGGTGATCGCGCCGGGTGCCTCGGCCGACCTGCTGGTGCTTGACGGCAATCCGTTGACCGACATTTCGCTGTTGGCCGGCGACGGGGCGCATTTGTGCGCGATCATGACGCGGGGCCGGTTCTTCAAGAACACGCTGGGGGAGGGCGGGCGATGACGCTTGGACGCGACCTTGCCGAACTGACCGCCGGCGTCGACCGGCTTTACCGCGACGGTCTGACCGAGGCGTCGGAGTTGAACAGCGAGGGCCTGATCCCGGTCGCGGTCGCGGATGTGGCGCCGCGTCCGCTGCGGGACTGGGCCGAGGCGCTCGATGCGTTGCATGCCCTGCACGCGCGGATCGCGTCGGAGGCCACGGATGCCCACGCGGCTGGCTGGCTGGATGAAATGACCGGGTCGGTGATCTCGCTGGCGCGGATGTTCTCGGGCGAGCGGATCGGCTTTGCCCAACGGCTCAAGGATCAACTGCGCGTCGTCACCACGGTGATCCCGGATACCGTGCTCGACGGCTACCGCGCCGAATTGCGCGATGCGCTCGACGCGCTGGGGTATCGCACCGGGGATCTTGCCGGGGACGTGCGCCGCTGGGAAGCCGACCGCCGGGTGCCGGAGGCAGAGGTGATCGCGCGACTCGCCGCCCTTTCGCGCGAAGCGCAGGAGCGGTCGCGCCGCCTGGTGCTGGATATCGGTGACGACTGGATCGAACCGGTCGGCGTGCACGACAAGCCCTATTCGGCCTATTGCGACTATCCGGGGCGACGGCTGTGGCTGAACCTGGAGTTCGACTATACCGAGGCCGCGCTCAAGCACCTGGCGACCCACGAGGCGTTTCCCGGTCACCTGGTGCACCTGGCCCGGCGCGAGGCGCTGGTGGCGCGCGGAGAGATGTCGCTCGAGGGGGCCCAGGTGGTCACCAATTCGGCCTCGAGCCCACTGTTCGAAGGCATCGCCGACAACGGCATCGACCTGCTCGACTGGATCGACGGCCCCGAGGATGTGGCCGGTATCGCCCTGCAACGGTTGCGCAGCGCGCTGCGCTGCAATGCGGCCTGGATGGTGTTCGAACAGGGCAAGTCCATCGAGGATGCCGCAAACGCGATTGCCGATGGTTCCTATCAGGACGCGCACAAGACCCAACGCCGGCTTGCGTTCCTTTCACACGAGCTGCGCGCGCCGTTCCTGTATGCCTACTGGTGCGGTGACGACGCGGTGCGACGGTTCCTCGACCGAACGCGGGGCCGCGACCGGCGTGCGGTGGTGACGGAACTCTATGACCGGATGCACACGCCCGCGACATTGCAGGCGGCCCTCGTCGACTGACCTCTGACGCCCGGCGCGGCGCGGGATGTCATAACCGACAGCGCGCAAACGCCCGCGTGACACGGCCGTCCTTTCCGCCCGCGACCCCCAGGGATTCGCGGGCGGCCAATCGTCCTTTGCGCCCCGACCCGGCGCCCCTCGCGCCGCTACGGCTGATATTTCAGGGGGCTGATCTGGCGGACGGTGCTGGCTTGCGGGCCGATCTCGCTATCGTCATGGCGTGCCACCAGTTCGACGGTATCCCCGACCTTCAGTTTGTCGAAACTGCCGTCAATGACGGAATTGCGATGGAAATAGATCAGCCTGCGATCGGTGGCCTGAATCTGCCCGAAGTCCCTGTCATGCCGGATCTCGGCAATCGTGCCTTGCAGCATCCCGTCGAGCGTCTTGACCTCGCCGCGCATCTTCTGCCGATAGATCTTCAGATCGCGCTCGATGATCGCAAAGGCATCGCGCAATGCGATGCGCAGATGCTGGCGCTCGGGCCGGTTGCCCTTGCGATCGCTGACCACCAGTTCCGTGCCGGGAACCCTGACCTCGATCGTGATGTCATAGGTGTGGCCCGTCTGCTTGCTGTGCTGCGGCAACGCAACATGGACCCGGCAGCTTGTGATGCCGTCGTAGAGCTGGCCGAGGTAGTCGACCCTTTCGCGGACGTAGTCCTTGATCTCGTCTTCGGGTTCAAGGTGTTGAAATGACAGTTCAAGGGGGATTTGCATCTGATGCTCCTTGTCAATCGTAGTTAGAATGCCGGTCACGCGGGATCGGCTTGAAAACGGGGCCGCCGGTGTCCATCGAAAGGTGAGCGAAACCGGCGGTCTTGCAGATTAAAGCCGCCAGGGCGGCTGCCCTGGTGCCGGTTTGCCCGCCCCGGGTCGTCAGGCCGCGTTCACGACCGCCTCGATATCGGGGATCGTGAGATTCGTGAGATCCTTCGGAATTTCGCCGACCAGAAGCTCCTTGAGCTGCCCGCTATATGTCGGCCGCATTTCGCCCAGGGTTTCGGGGTCCGCAATGATCACGATATCCTTGAACCGTTTCTGCTGTGCCCGTTCATTCAGCTTGGCGACCAACGCCTTGGCGAAAGCCGTTTCCCTTGCCTCGTGCGCATCGACCTGCTTGTGGCCCGAGCTTCCCGGACGATATTTCGCCTGCTCGCGCCCGGCTCGGTCGCGCGCGAGGTCCTGGGTCTGCGGCACGTCGATCTCGTCATGTTTCATCACACGCAAATCGAGATGATCGGGCCAGCCGAAATTCTGGAGGAGAAGATATTTGTTGCCATTGGCCACAACGACCCAAGTGTCAGTCTTCAGCTTCATCACGCAATTCCTTCGCAGCAACGGATTTTGGTGTTTACACGATCCACGGTCACATCGCGCATGAACGTGGATACCCTCTACTATAGTAGATGTGCCTTGGCCGCGGGGCTTACAACGGGCGATGTTGTCGCGCCGGGAAGGCTTGATATCTTAGCGCGGGACGTTGACCACTGGCCGAGGTGACGCGCTGCATATTCCGCGATTTTTCGTTCGCCAAATCGGCAATTGCCCTCCTGCCTCGTTTTTTTTAGCAGTCGGCGTCAAAGCGCCCATTTTTTTTACCCGCCTTGCGCAAACCGTCGAAAAGCCGGAGGCTTGTGGTCGCGACCAGAACCGAAAGCGACCGCACCGCGCCACCGGACACCACACTCCGGCGGCGTCGATTATTTTGGCGGGCGCTTCTGCCCGTTTGAGTGACCGAAGCGCGTAGAACCCGGCCCTGGCCGGGGATGCTTCGGAAAACAGATCACGACGCGCTCCCAGCCACGACAGAAAAGGTGAATATGATGACCCAGACCGGATTGGATACGTTCGACAGGACGTTGCAACAAACCCATCTTTGGCTGAACGACGTGGGCAAGAGCGACGCGGTCGGCCCCGACACGCAGCGACAGTTTCACGCCCTGCGTTCGGTGCTCTGGGCGCTGCGCGACCGTTTGACCGTGGACGAGGCGTTTGACCTCAGTTCGAACCTGCCGCTTCTTATTCGCGGAATATACTGGGAAAACTACCGTCCCAGCGGCAAGCCCGAGAGCTTTCGCACGCGGGCGGAATTTCTGAAGAAGGTGGAGGATGCACTTGAAGGGGCCATTCACATGAACCCCGAAGGCGCGGCGCGCGCGGTTCTGGGCATGATCGCGGCACGGGTGCCGAAAGGGCAAGTGGAGGATATCAAGCGGATGGTGCCCGAGGAAATACGCACGTTGTTTCCGCAGGACTGAATTGGGCCTGCATATCCGGGCACGGCGGCTGGTTGGGTGGGCGACCCTTTGGCGCACCGGCATTGCAAGAGCGACATGCGATGACTTCATGGATGGTGATGGCCGCATCCGTGGCCGTTTATCCGTGCGGTTGTGCCCGCAGGAATTCGAACGATGAACGGAAAAACCATGTCGCAGTCGCGCAAGAAAAAAGAAGACCAGTCAGGCAAGGTTCTTCCGATCCATCCCCGGCCTGAAAAGAGTGCCGAAAACAAATCGCCCGACCCCAAGTCGCCCGAGATCGACCCGTCCATGGAACCGATCTCGCCGGAGTTGAGCCTGCGCTGCGACCGGGTTCGCCCCGACAATTACAGCACCCAAAGCCTCGATCACGCCACCAAGGCACATCTGGCCCGCTTCACGATGGGGGTGACGCCGTTCGGATTGTCGTCGAGCTTTTTCAACTGGTGGGTGCATCTGGCCGGCTCGCCCGCAAAGCAGGTGCAACTGGCCGAGAAAGCCGCGCGAAAGGCGACACGGCTTGCGGTTGCCGCCGGACAGCAGGCAGGCCAGACCCAGGTGGACCCCTGCATCCTGCCCTTGCCGCATGACAAGCGGTTCGATGCCCCCGAATGGCAGCAATGGCCGTTCAACCTGATCTACCAGAATTTCCTCTTGACCCAGCAATGGTGGTACAACGCCACCAACGACATCGACGGCATGTCGCGCAACGAAGAGCGCGTGGTGTCCTTTGCCGCGCGCCAGGTGCTCGACATGCTGTCGCCCTCCAACACGCTCTGGACCAACCCCGAGGTGATTGCCCAGACCACCCGTGAAGGCGGCGCCAACCTGGTCCGCGGCATGCAGAACCTGATCGAGGATTGGCAGCGGTCGAGCGCGGGCAAGCCCCCGGTCGGGGCCGAGGATTACCTGCCGGGGCGCGACGTCGCCGTGACGCCGGGCAAGGTCGTGTTCCGGACGCACCTGTTCGAACTGATCCAGTATGCGCCCGAGACCGAGACCGTCGCCTCCGAGCCGCTGCTGATCGTGCCGGCCTGGATCATGAAATACTATATCCTCGACCTGTCGCCGCACAATTCGCTGGTGCGCTACCTGGTCGAACAGGGCTTTACCGTGTTCATGATCTCGTGGCGCAACCCCGATGCCGGGGATCGCGACCTGGGGATGCAGGACTATATCGACGCGGTCAGCGATGCGCTGGACGCGGTTGGCGGGATCGTTCCCGACACGAAGGTTCACGGTGTGGGCTATTGCCTCGGCGGCACGCTGATGTCGGCCAAGGCGGCGCAGATGGCGCGCGATCACGACGACCGGCTGAAATCCATGACCCTGCTGGCCACCCAGGTCGATTTCAAGGACCCCGGCGAATTGCAGCTTTTCACCACCGAAAGCCAGGTGTCGTTCCTTGAGCACATGATGTGGGATCAGGGCTATCTGGACACCAAGCAGATCGCCGGGGCGTTTCAACTGCTGCGCTCGACCGACCTGATCTGGTCGCGCAATGTCCGCGAATACCTCATGGGCGAGCGGCAGGAGATGTTCGACCTGATGGCCTGGAACGCCGATGCGACCCGGATGCCCTACAAGATGCACAGCGAATACCTGCGCAATCTCTACCTCGAAAACCAGCTGTCGCAGGGCCAGTTCGAGGTGGACGGCAAGCCGGTCGCGATCACGGATATTTCCGTGCCGGTGTTCTGCGTCTCGACCACCGGCGACCATGTGGCGCCGTGGCAATCGGTCTACAAGCTGCACATCCTGTCGGACACCGAAATCACCTTCGTGCTGACATCGGGCGGGCACAACGCCGGGATCGTCAGCGAGCCCGGCCATGCCGGGCGCACCTACCAGATGACGGTGACGCCCAACGCGGCCAACTACGTGCCGCCCGAGGACTGGCGCACCCGGACGCCGGTGAACGATGGGTCGTGGTGGCCGGAATTCGTGACCTGGCTGCGCGCGCAGTCCAGCGGCACTGGCGCGCCGCCGGTGATGGGCGGCGCTGACAGCGGGGCAGGCGCGCTGCAAGATGCGCCCGGCACTTACGTCTTCCAACGCTGACCGGCCCCCAGGACACGAAAGATCACCATGACTGAATTCGCGACCGCACACACGCCGGCAGGCTTTCGGCTGGACCGGCTGGAACGGCTCGAACTCCTGGCGCGCGAGGTCGGCCCGGTTCGGGTTGCCGTGGTCTGCCCGGTGGACGCCCCCAGCCTCAACGGTGCGCTGGAGAGCCAGAAAAGGGGCCTGATCGAGGCTGTTCTGGTCGGCCCGGAGGCACAGATCAGGCAGGCCGCCGAGGAGGCCGGCGCCGATCTGGGCACGACCCGGATCGTTGCGGCCGCAACCCCCGAAGAGGCCGCCCGCGTCTCGGTCAATCTGGCCGCGATCGCCGAGGTCGATGGACTGAAGAAAGGCGCCTTGAAAACCAATGTGCTGATGCGGGCGGTGATCGCGGAAAAGGCGATGCGCACCGAGCGCAGGATGAGCCATGTCTTCGTGATCGACGTGTCCAGCTATGCGCGGCTGCTGTTCGTGTCGGATGCCGCGATCAACATCCGGCCGGACCTGATGACGCTGCGCGATATCACTTCCAACGCCATCGACCTCGCCCATGCGCTGGGGATCGAGCGCCCGAAGGTCGCACTTCTGTCGGCCTCCGAGAACATCAACGAAGAGATCGAGTCGACCGTCTACGCCGCCGCGATCAGCAAGATGGCGGACCGTGGCACCATAACGGGGGCCGATGTCGATGGCCCCTTGGCGATGGACCTCGCGATCTCGCCACGGGCGGCGGCGATCAAGGGGATCGTGTCCAAGGTCGCGGGCCAGGCCGATATCCTGATCGTGCCGGACCTGGTCTCGGGCAACATATTGGTCAAGGATCTTGACCACCTGGCCCATGCCGAAACGGCGGGCATCGTTATGGGGGCGGCGGTCCCGATCGCGCTGACCAGCCGGGCCGACACGGTGGCACAGCGCTGCGCCTCTGCCGCCTTGGTCGGACTTGTCGTGGCCGCCAAGCGGGCCGGGAGCGCGGTCGATGTCTGAAACCCTGCTGGTGACCTTCAACGCCGGGTCGTCGAGCCTGCGCTGCGGCGTCTTTCGCCTGGCCGACGATGGTCCGCATCCGATCAGGAGCTTTCACATTCGCGGGCTGCCGGACGGCATGGCTCTGACCGAGCGCGATCCCGCCACCGGCACGCAGCACGAGACCGACCTGGGTGCGCCCGAAAGCGCCGACGATGCCCATCCCGAGGCATTGACGCATATGCTCGCGCGTCTGGATGACCTGTCCGGCATCGGCAGGATCGCCGCTTTTTCGCATCGCATCGTGCATGGCGGCGCGGATCACGCCGCGCCGGTGCTGGTCGATGACGGCGTGCTGGCGGGCCTCGAAAAACTGGAGCCGCTGGCCCCGAGCCACCAGTCGCACAACCTGCGCCCGATCCGGCGGCTCAAGGAACACTTCCCGGATATTCCGCAGATCGCGTGTTTCGACACGGCGTTTCACCGCACGCAGCCGCGCCATGCGCAGATTTTCGGTCTGCCCCGCGCGTTGAGCGACGATGGCATCCTGCGCTACGGTTTTCACGGGTTGTCCTATGACTACATCGCGGGCGCGCTGCGCCGCTCCTATCCCGATCTGGCGGCCAAGCGGGTCATCGTGGCGCAACTGGGGCGGGGCGTCAGCATGTGCGCGATGAGGAACGGGCAAAGCATCGCCACCACGATGGGGCTGACCGCGCTCGATGGCGTGCCGATGGGCCAGCGCAGTGGCGCGCTCGACCCCGGCGTGGTGCTGCATCTGATCATGGATCGCGGCTACAGCCCGGAGGCGGTGCGCGATCTTCTCTATGAACGCTCCGGCCTGCTGGGCGTGTCGGGCATCAGCGGCGAGATGAACGACCTGCTGGCCAGCGACCGCCCCGAGGCTGCCGAGGCGGTGGATTTCTTCGTCTACCGCTGCGGGCGCAGCTTCGGCTCGCTGGCGGCGGCCCTGGGCGGAGTTGACGCCGTGGTGCTGACCGGCGGCATGGGCGAACACATCCCCGCCCTGCGCGCGCGCCTGGTCGGTGAACTGGCGTGGCTTGGGGCGGAGCTGGACGAGGCGGCGAACCGGGCAGGCGGGCCTTGCCTGACAACGCCGTCAAGCCGGTTCCCGGTCCTGGTGCTCGCCACGGACGAAGAGCAGGTGCTGGCGCGAGCGGCGCAAAAGGTGCTGGCCGCAGGTGCCGCGCGTGACGGCCGTGATGAACGCCGCCGCAGGTGAGTGTCGGTCAGGGCTTGTCGGGTGTCGCGGCCTTTTCCGGTTCGCCGTCGATTTCGCCCTTCGCCACGCCCGCACCCTGCACGAGCGCACCGGCGCATCGCGCCATCATGTCGGCGTATTCCTTGGCGTCCTGGGCCAGTTGCTCCATCACGCCGGTCTGCCACTCCGAGATCTCCCGCATCACGCTTGCCGGGTCTGTCGGGGCGTCCGAGGCGATCCGGCTGCGGGCCTCGACCATCGAACGCGCGGCATCATGCCGGCGCCGGAACCAGGCCGAGGTGAAGTTTTCAAGCTCCTTGAGGATCTGTTCCTGAGCCGTCCAGTAATCCTGTGCCCGGGGTGCGAAGAAAGCCGGGTTGAGGCTGAATTCCACCTGAGCGGCGTTCAGCGCGTCCTCATCGGCCGCGGTGGTGTTCTCACGGGATGCCATCTTGCAGTCCTTTCCTGCGATGTTCGGGGAAGCTCACGAACCCTAGCCGCTTCCGGCGCGGAATGCACTGATCCAGGTCAACTCGCCGGTCTTTCATTTGCCGGCGGATCGGTGGACTGGCCCCGCCGATCCGCACCACTGCGCGAGAGGGCAGGCGACAAATGCCAATATGTTTAATACAGATCAATGTGGCGGGTGGCGCGATGGCGCAAGGTCGGCGGGGCTTGCGGTCGGCCGGGCAGGGACCGCGCGATCAGGCCGTGGCAACGCCGCGCGCAGATGGACGAGACTGCGAAAGGTTGAGAAAGGCATGAAGGGTCGAACCGACACGGGCCACCAGGCCGGAACCGTCGTCGCCGTGCGCGGCGGTGTCGTGGACGTGGCCTTTACCGGCAAGGCGCCGCGCATCAACGATCTGGTGCATGCCGGCGGTGTCGCCATGGTGGTCGCGTCGCTGGTCGGCGAAGGTGTCGTGCGCTGCATCGCGCTCGGCCCGGTGCGGGGCCTGGGGCTGGGTGTGGACGTGACGGCCAGCGGCGCGGGGATCGAGGTGCCGGTGGGCGAGGCGGTGCTGGGCCGGATGCTGAACATCTTTGGCGAGCCACTCGACGGGCTGCCGCCGCCGGTGGCAAGCGCGCATCGCCCGATCCACCGGCCACCGCCGCCCCTGTCCGAACGCGTGCTGCGCGCCGAGGTGCTGGAGACCGGGATCAAGGCCATCGACCTGCTGTCGCCCATCGAACGCGGTGGCAAGACCGGCCTGTTCGGCGGCGCGGGCGTGGGCAAGACGGTTCTGCTCAGCGAGTTGATACACAACACGGTCGAGCATCACCACGGCGTCAGCCTGTTTTGCGGCATCGGCGAACGCTCGCGCGAGGCCGAGGAGCTGTGGCGCGAAATGGGCGAGGCGGGCGTGCGCGACAAGATGGTGATGCTGTTTGGCCAGATGAACGAAGCGCCGGGCGTGCGCTTTCTCATCGGTCATTCGGCACTGACCATGGCCGAGTATTTTCGCGACGACCGCGGCCAGGACGTGCTTTTGATGATCGACAACATCTTTCGCTTCGTGCAGGCCGGGTCCGAGGTGTCGGGCCTTCTGGGCCGGATGCCGTCGCGGGTCGGCTACCAGCCGACACTGGCGACCGAGCTTGCGGCGCTGGAGGAACGCATCACCTCGACGCGCAAGGGCTCGATCACGTCGATCCAGGCGGTCTATGTGCCCGCCGACGATTTCACCGATCCGGCGGCGGCGCATATCTTCTCGCACCTGTCGGCCTCGGTGGTGCTGTCGCGCAAACGCGCGAGCGAAGGGCTCTATCCGGCGGTCGACCCGCTGGCCTCGACCTCGGTGATGCTGACGCCGGGGGTCGTGGGGCAACGACACTACGACATCGCCCGCGCGGTGCGCCGGACGCTGGCGGAATACGAGGAATTGCGCGACATCATCGCCATGCTGGGGATCGAGGAATTGTCGGCCCATGACCGCGCCACCGTCGCGCGCGCCCGCCGGCTGGAGCGGTTCCTGACCCAGCCGTTCTTCACCGTGACCGCCTCGGCGGGGACCACGGGGCGGCTGGTGACGATTGCCGAAACGCTGGACGGCTGCGAGGAGATCCTGGCCCAGTCCAGTTTCGACCTGCCGGAAAGCGCCTATTACATGATCGGCGCGCTGTCCGAACTGAAGGCGAGTGCGGCATGACGATGGCCACGGAAATGCAGGTCTGTCTGCGGCTGCCCTCGCGCGTTTTGTTCGAAGGGACGGCGGTGGGCCTGCGCGGTGAAGCGGCCGATGGCGGGTTCGGTATTCTGCCCAACCATGTGGATTTCGTGACCGAACTGGTCGCGTCGGTGTTGCTGATCAGATTGCCGGATGGGGACGAACGGATTTTCGGCATCGACGAAGGGCTGCTGGTCAAGAAGGGCCACAAGCTCGACGTGGTGGTGCGCCGCGGCGTGGAAAGCGACGACCTGGACGCCTTGCGCGATACCGTCGCGGACAGTTTCGCGGGGCTTGAAGACGAGGAAAAGGTCGCCCGTGCCGCCCTGTCGCGGCTCGAGGCCGACATGGTGCGACGGTTTGCCAGCCTTCGAAAGCCGCACTCATGAGCGATGAAGACGACAAATCGGCCAAGGACATCGGCCAGCGCGCGCGGCGCATGAAGGCGGCGCGCGACAATCCGGGGCCAAGCCCGCTGCGCGGCATCGGCACCTTCGGCATGATCGGCTGGTCGATCGCGGTGCCGACCGTGGGCGGCGCGTTCCTCGGGATGTGGCTGGACCGCGTGGCGCCACAGGATTTCTCGTGGACCATCGCGCTCTTGCTTGGCGGGGTGGTGGTGGGCGCGGTCATCGCCTGGGGCTGGATCGGCAAGGAAGGAGACGGAAAATGATGGCAATTGACTGGACCATGCTGGGGCTTGGCGCGCTGGCCGGTGCGCTTGCAAGCGCGCTGTTCTTTGCCGGTCTGGCCTGGGGCATGCGACTGGCCCTGCGCGCGCGGCACCCGTTGCCGGTGCTGTTTCTAAGCGGCGTCATCCGCATCGGCGCCTTGCTGGCGGTCGGCTGGCTGGTGGCCGGGCAGGGGGCGGCAAGCCTCGCGGGCTTTGCGCTGGCCTTCCTCGTCGTGCGCTTCGGCATCATCGCCTTCGCGCGCCCCCGCTCGGCGCATGAGGCCGCGTGATGGAACTGACCCCCGACGACACCATCATCTTCACCCTCGGCGGCATCGCCATCAACGCCACGATCGTCAACACCTGGGTGATCATGGCGCTCCTGACCGGCGTATCGGTGCTGATCACCCGCAACCTGCGCCCGGATGTGCCGCCGAACCGCTGGCGCACCACGCTCGAGGTGATCGTGGGCCTGATCCAGAGCCAGATCGAGGAGATCTCGCAACGCCGCGACGGGCGGCTGCTCTATTTCACCGGCACGCTGTTTCTGTTCATCGTGGTCTCGAACCTGCTGACGGTGGTGCCGGGTTTCGACTCCCCCACCGCCTCGCTTTCGACGACCGCGGCGCTGTCGCTGTCGGTGCTGGTGGCAGTGCCGATGTTCGGCATCGGCAGCCGGGGTGTGCGCGGCTACCTGCGCACATATCTGGAGCCCTCCGTCTTCATGCTGCCGTTCAACATCATCGGTGAGGTTTCGCGCGGCATCTCGCTCGCCATCCGGCTTTATGGCAACATCATGAGCGGCGCGGTGATCGCCGCGATCCTCTTGGGCGTCGCCCCCTTCTTCTTTCCGGTGGTGATGGACATGCTGGGCCTGCTGACCGGCGTCATCCAGGCCTACATCTTCGCCATTCTCGCCACCGTCTACATCTCGTCCGCCACGGCCCCGGCGCCACCGGACGATGCCAAAAACGCAAAGGAACAGACATGACCGACCTTGCCATCATCGCCGCAATCTCGATCCTCACGGCGGGCTTCACCGTTTCGTTCGGCGCATTGGGCCCGGCGCTTGGCGAGGGCCGGGCGGCCTCGAGCGCGCTCAACGCCATCGCGCAACAGCCGGATGCGGCATCGACGCTGTCGCGCACCCTGTTCGTCAGCCTCGCGATGATCGAATCCACCGCGATCTACTGTTTCGTCGTCGCGATGATCCTGCTGTTCGCCAACCCGTTCTGGAATGCGGCGCTTGAAGCGGCAGCACCCGGCACGGGCGGCTAGAGATGTCGATCGACTGGATCACGGTCGGCGCCCAGATCGTCAACTTCCTGGTTCTGATCTGGCTGCTGAAGCGGTTTCTCTATCGCCCGATCCTTGACGGGATCGACGCGCGGGAAAAGGAGATTTCCGAACGGATGGCCGAGGCTGCGAAGATCCGCGAGGCTGCCGAGACCGCCGAGGCCGAGCACAAGGCCCTGATCGCCAAGCTGCGCGCCGGGCAGGCCGGTGCGCTGGACGAGGCCCGCGCCGCCGCCGAGGCCGAGCGTGACGCGATCCTGGCCGAGACCCGCAAACGCCTGGCGCGGGAAGAGGCCGAGCGCGAGGCGCAACGCGCCGAGGAGGCGCGCAGGTTCACTGCCGAATTGCACCGAAGCGGCGCCGAGGCGCTGCTGTCGCTTACCCGCAAGGCGCTGTCGGACCTTGCCGACGAAACGCTCGAAGAACGCATCGTCGCCCATACCGTGACACGGCTTCGCGAGGTTGCAGACGAATTGCGCGACGCCGCCGGCGACAGCCGCGAGGCCGTGGTGCTGACCCGCGCGCCGCTTTCGCCCGAAGCCACCGAGCGCCTGGTCAACGAGGCCGCCTCGGTCCTGCCGGGTTTCACGCTGCGCTTCGACACCGACCCGTCGCTCGGGCCCGGTCTGAACCTGCGGCTGGGCGGGGCGCAGGTCGGCTGGACGCTGGACAGCTATCTCGACGGGCTCGAGGCGGTGCTGGAGGACCGGGCCGGGCGGGCCGCGACACAGGTGACGCAGGGGTCGACCGATGCCGCATGACGCCGGACCGGTCCTGACCACGCGCGATCTGGTGCAGGCGCTGCTGGACAGCCCGCCGCCCGCCCCGCGGGTCAGCGAGATCGGCCGCGTGGCCGAGGTGGGCGACGGCATCGCCATCGTCACCGGCCTCGCGCGGGCGCTGTCGGACGAGCTGCTCGAGTTCGCCTCGGGCGTGCGCGGGATCGTGTTCGACCTGGAGCCGGGCCGGCTTGGCGTCGTGCTGCTTGGCCCGTCGGATGACCTGCGCCTGGGCGAGGATGTGCGGCGGACCGGCGAGGTCGTCAGCGTCCCGGTCGGCCCGGCGCTTCTGGGCCGGGTCGTGAATGCCCTGGGCCAGCCGCGCGACGAGCACGGGCCGGTCGATGCGGCCATCCTGCACCCGATCGAGATCGAGGCGCCGGATATCCTGCACCGCTCCGCCGTCATGCGCCCGCTTGCGACAGGCTTGAAGGCGATCGATGCCGCTGTCCCGGTGGGGATGGGGCAGCGCGAGTTGATCGTCGGCGACCGCCAGACCGGCAAGACCTCGATCGCGGTCGACACGATCCTCAACCAGCAGGGCACCGGCGTCATCTGCATCTATTGCGCCATCGGCCAGCGCGGCGACGCGGTGGCCAGCGTGATCGGTGCGCTTCGCGATGGCGCGATGATGGACAATTCCATCGTCATTGCCGCCGGTGACGAAGACGCGCCGGGGCTGGTCTACATCGCGCCCTATGCCGCCATGTCGATGGCCGAGTATTTCGCCGCCAAGGGCCGCGACGTGCTGGTGGTGATGGACGATCTGACCCGTCACGCCCATGCCTACCGCGAATTGTCGTTGCTCCTGCGCCGCCCGCCGGGACGCGAGGCGTTTCCGGGCGACATCTTCTATGTCCATGCGCGGCTGTTGGAGCGCGCCGGCCAGTTCACCGGCGGGCGCGGCTCGATCACCGTGCTGCCGGTGGTCGAGACGCAGGCCGAGAACCTGTCCGCCTATATCCCGACCAACCTGATCTCGATCACCGACGGCCAGATCTACCTGTCGCCCGGCCTCGTGCGCAAAAACCAGTTCCCCGCTGTCGATCTGGGCGTGTCGGTCAGCCGCGTCGGCGGCAAGGCACAGGCGCGCGCGTTCCGCGAAGTGGCGGGCAACCTCAGGGTGACGCTGTCGCAGTTCGAGGAGCTTGAGGGGTTCGCCCGGTTCGGCACGAGGCTGGATCAGGCCACGCGGGCCCGTCTGGCGCGCGGTGCCGCCGTGCGTGCGGCGCTGCGCCAGCCCGAGCGTGATCCGATGCCAGCCACCGAACAGCTTGCGGTGCTGCTGGCCGCGATGGAGGGGTTGCTCGATGATCTGGACGAAAAGCAGGTCGCGCCGGCGATGAACGTGATCCGCGCGGCGATCCGGGCCGATGATTGCGGTCTGGCGGCACTCCTTGCCGAAGACGGCAAGCTGACCGATGAGACGCGTGTGCGGGTCGTGGATCTGGCCCGACAGGCGATGGCGACGAGGGCAGGGGCCGATGGCGCAAACGCTTGAACTTCTGACGCACCGCACCGAGACGATGCGCAGCATTCGCGGCATCGTGCGCACGATGAAGACCATGTCGGCGATCAACGCCCGCCCCTATGAACAGGCCGCCCACGCGATCGAGGCCTATCGCGAAACGGTGCTCGACGGGTTCCACGCGTTCCTGCACCGCAACGGCCCGCTGCCGGATGAGCCGGACCAGGGCGCGGTGCCGGTGATCATCGCCTTCGGCTCCGACCACGGGTTGTGCGGCAACTACAACGAGGTTCTGGCCGAAGAGGTCGCGCTCGGGATGGATGATCCGCAGGCCACGCGGGTGATCTGCGTCGGCGCGCAGATGGAAGACGCCCTGATCGGGCAGGGCATCCCGCCCGAGGAAACATTGCTGCCGCCCGCCACCGCGGACGGCCTGGCGCGGTTAGCCAGCAGCCTGATCACCCGGCTCGACGCCGTCCGCCGATCCAGTGCAACCGGCGCGATCACCGTGTCGCTGGTGTTCATGCAACGCACCGCTTACGGCCAGCAAACACCTGAAACCCGGCGCCTTTTACCGCTCGATCCGGTCCTGATCGGCGCGCTTGCCAAACGCCCCTGGACCTCACGCAGCCTGCCCCGGTTCAGCCTTCCGCCCGACCGGCTTCTGGCGGCGCTGATCCGCAGCTACCTGTTCGCCGACCTCTACCGCGCCGCCGCCGAGGCGCTGGTCACCGAGAATGCGGCACGGCTCGCGCGGATGAGCCAGGCCGAACAGTCGGTCGACGAACAACTGGAGGCTCTGACCGCGGAAACACGATCCGTCCGCCAGAGCGAGATCACCACAGAACTCCTGGACGTGATCATCGGCTTCGAGGCGCTGAAGGACCGCGACCGACGAAAGAAACGCCGGGAACAGGGAGCCCCTGCCAGTGCGGAAAACATGGGGTAGACGGGACAGGGGGGCCAGGCGGATTGGCAGGCAAACGGACGCAACGAGCCTGTTCGCGGGCGGCAGGCACGCGGCGCCCGGCGCGATCTCTTGCAGGATGTCGCGCAGTCATCTGACTTGCTGAGGATTTTTGGCTCCGGCGGTAGGGATCGAACCTACGACCAATTGATTAACAGTCAACTGCTCTACCGCTGAGCTACGCCGGAACACGCGAGGGCGATGTAGCAACAAGGCATGGGCGGCGCAAGGGGTTGGAGGCAGATTTTTCGCTTCAGATGCGATGGAAGCGGGCGTTGATGTTCAGGCGCGGGGTGGCACGGGTGATGGCGCGGTTGGTGAGGTCGATCAGGTGGGCGAAAACGTTGCGTTCGGCGGCCGGGATCAGGGCCAGCGGCGTGTCGGTGTAGATCGCGCGGGTCAGTTCGGTGGCAGTGGCCGGTCCGCTTGCGAGGGCGGCCAGGATCTCGGCCTCGCGGCTTTCGCGGTGAGCGATCAGCCAGGCCAGGCGCGCGGCCGGGTCGGCGATCTCGTCCCCGTGGGCGGGGTAGAGGATGCGATCGTCTCGGGCGGCCAGCTTGCGGCAGGAGGACATGAAGGCGGTCAGGTCGCCATCCGGCGGCGAGATCAGGGTCGAGGCCCAGCCCATCACGTGATCGCCGGTGAAAAGCGCGTCGTCCAACGCGTAACACAGGTGGTTCGAGAGGTGGCCGGGAGTCCAGACCGCCTCGATCCACATCCCGTTGCCGATGTCGACCCGTTCGCCATCCTCAAGCGGAACGTCCGGCACGAAATCGTGGTCGATGCCTTCGCCGCCCGACGACATGCCGCGCGCCACCAGATCGCGCATCACCTCGGAGCGGCCGGCGGTGGCGGGGCCGAAGGCGTGCACTTTTGCCCCGGTCGCCTCGGACAGGGGCCGGGCGAGGGGGGAGTGGTCGATATGGGCATGCGTGACCACGATTCTGGCCACCCGTTCGCCGGCGGCGAGCCCTGCGAGGATCGCGTCGTAATGGGCGCGGATCGGCGGGCCGGGGTCGAGCACGGTAACCTCGCCTTCGCCCAGAATAAAGGTATTGGTGCCCCAGAGCGTCATCGGCGAGGGATTCGGGGCGATGATGCGGCGAATGCCGGGGGCGATGCTCTGCATCCTGCCGGTCGGCGGCGCGGGGGCGGTCATGGCTGTCTCCTTCGCCGCGACCAAAGCCGACCGGGCCTGGCGGTGCAAGCGCGACGTGACGACCTGGCCGGGCGAGGGCGGTGCGGGCAGGGGGCGATGAGACCGAAGCCTCACGCCCCGCGCGACGCCTACATCGAGAACGAGGTGCCGCAGCCGCAGGAACTGCTGGCGTTGGGGTTCTGCACCACGAAACGCGCGCCGATCAGTTCTTCGGTGAAGTCGATCACCGCATCGGCGAGGAACGGCAATGACACCTCGTCGATCACCACCTGTTCGCCTTCGCCCTCGAGCACCAGATCGCCTTCGGCGGGATCGTCGAGCGAAATGTCGTATTGAAAGCCCGAGCAGCCGCCGCCCTCGACGGCGACGCGCAGCGCCTTGCCGGCGTCCTTGGCACCGATTTCGTGCAGCCGCGCAAAGGCCCGCGCGGTCACTTTCGGGGGCAGGGTGAGATCCATGGTCGTTCCCCATGTTTATTCTGTTCGCTCAAGGGAATATATGGGGTGTGGAACGGGGCGGCAAGAACCGCCGCGTAAATCGACCGTGACGACAGGACAGGATGGGGGCCGCGATGCGCGCCAGGTATGCCAGCGATCCCGAACGGACGCGCGGGCGGTTGTTTCCCGAGGACGAAAGCGCCTTTCGCACCGCCTTTCAGCGTGACCGCGACCGGATCATCCATTCCTCGGCGTTTCGCAGGCTCAAGCACAAGACCCAGGTCTTCGTCGAGCATGAGGGTGACTATTACCGCACCCGGCTGACCCATTCGATCGAAGTGGCGCAGGTGGCGCGCACCATCGCGGGGGTTCTGGGCCTGAACAAGCAGTTGACCGAGGCGGTGGCGCTGGCCCATGACCTTGGCCACACCCCGTTCGGCCACACCGGCGAGGATGCGCTGGACGCGCTGATGCAGCCCTACGGCGGCTTCGACCACAACGCGCAGGCGGTGCGGATCGTGACGGTTCTGGAGCGTCATTATGCCGAGTTCGACGGTCTGAACCTCACCTGGGAAACCCTTGAAGGCATTGCCAAACACAACGGTCCCGTCACCGGCGACCTGCCGGTGGCGCTGGCCGACTACAACGCTCGGCACGACCTCGAGTTGCACACCCATGCCAGCGCCGAGGCGCAGGTGGCGGCTCTGTCCGACGACATCGCCTACAACAACCACGACCTGCACGACGGACTGCGCGCCGGGCTGTTCTCGGTCGAGGAGATTTGCGGCCTGCCCATCGTCGGCCCGGCCTTCGCCGAGGTCGACAGGCGCTATCCCGGGCTTGAGGCCGACCGGCGCCGGCACGAGGCCCTGCGCCGGGTGTTCGGGGTGATGGTCGAGGATGTGCTGGTCACCTCGCGACGGTTGATCGGCGATCTCGATCCGCGCTCGGTCGAGGATGTGCGCCATGCCGGGCGGCCGGTGATCCGGTTCTCGGAGCCGCTCTGGGCCGACCTGACCGAGATCCGCGACTTTCTGTTCAAGCGCATGTATCGCGCGCCATCAGTGGTGGCGATGCGGACCCGGGTGACGAAGGTGGTCCAAGACCTGTTCCCACTGTTTTTGTCCCGTCCCGACCTGCTGCCGGCGGAATGGCGCAAGGACGTGGCGCAGGCGGGCGACCGGACCCGGCTGGCGCGCATCGTGGCCGACTACATCGCCGGCATGACCGACCGTTTCGCGTTCGAAACCCACGCACGCCTGATCGCGGCAGGGGACGGCGACGAAAGGCCGGGAAGGGCGGATTGACCGGCGCACGCCGGGCCGATTCGGGGCTACGCGGCAGCCGCCCCGTTGACCTTGCCGTGTTCTGTGCTAGACCGCGCCGGACCCCTTAAGGATGCGGAAAATGAACCTGTTTGCCGATATTCGCGCGCTCGTGATCGACAGCCTCAACGCGATGACCGCCGAGGGCGCGTTGCCCGAGGGGCTGGCCTTTGACGCCGTGGCGGTCGAGCCGCCGCGCGATGCCGCGCACGGCGACATGGCGACCAACGCGGCGATGGTGCTGGCCAAGCCCGCCGGGGTCAGGCCGCGCGACATCGCCGAGGTGCTGGCCGCGAGGCTGGCCGCCGATCCGCGCATCGCGCGCGCCGAGGTCGCCGGGCCGGGGTTTCTGAACCTCGACCTTGCCCCGCAGGTCTGGGCCGGGTTGATCGAGACCGTGCTGGCCGAGGATGGCGACTATGGCCGCTCGGACATGGGGGCGGGGCAGAAGGTCAACGTCGAATTCGTCTCGACCAACCCCACCGGGCCGGTGCATGTCGGCCATACCCGCGGCGCGGTGTTCGGCGATGCGCTGGCCAGCCTGCTGGAGTTTTCCGGCCACGAGGTGACGCGCGAATACTACATCAACGACGGCGGCGCGCAGGTCGATGTGCTGGCACGCTCGACCTATGAACGCTACCGCGAGGCGCTGGGGCATGTGCCGGCGATCGCCGAGGGGCTTTATCCCGGCGACTACCTGGTGCCGGTGGGCGAGGAACTGGCGCGCGAGGTTGGCGACCGCTGGCTCGATCAGCCCGAAGCGGTCTGGCTGGCCGAGATACGCGATTTCGCCACCGAAAAGATGATGGACATGATCCGCGACGACCTTGCCACGCTCGGGGTCGAGATGGACGTGTATTTTTCGGAGAAATCGCTCTACGGCACCGGCCGGATCGAGGCCGCCATCGACACGCTGCGCGACAAGGGGCTGATCTACGAGGGCACGCTGGAGCCGCCCAAGGGCAAGCTGCCGGACGATTGGGAACCACGCCAGCAGACCCTGTTCCGCTCCACCGCGCATGGCGACGACGTGGACCGGCCGATCATGAAATCGGACGGCTCCTGGACCTATTTCGCGCCCGATGTGGCCTATCATTATGACAAGATTTCCAGGGGCTTCGATCAGCTTATTGATGTGTTCGGCGCCGATCACAGCGGCTATGTCAAGCGCATGAAGGCGGCGGTGTCGGCGCTGTCGGACGGCAAGGTGCCGCTCGACGTGAAGCTGACGCAACTGGTCAAGCTCTACAAGAACGGCGAGCCCTTCAAGATGTCCAAGCGCGCGGGCACCTTCGTGACCCTGCGCGACGTGGTCGATGCGGTCGGGCGCGACGTGACGCGCTTTCATATGCTGACGCGCAAGAACGACGCGCCGCTCGATTTCGACTTCGACAAGGTGCTCGAACAAAGCCGCGACAACCCGGTGTTCTACGTGCAATACGCCAATGCACGGGTGCATTCGGTGCTGCGCAAGACCGCCGAAGCGGGCATTGCCGCGGGCGCGCCGGTGCTTACCGATGCCGCCGAATTCGCCGTCGCGCGCAAGCTGGCCGAATGGCCGCGCCTTGTGGAAATCGCCGCCCGCACCCATGAGCCGCACCGTGTGGCGTTCTACCTTTATGAGCTGGCCTCGGACTTCCACGCGCTCTGGAACCGGGGCAACGATCAGCCGGAACTCAGGTTCATCCAGGAGGGTGACGCGGATGCAACATCGGCGAAAATCGCGCTACCCCGGGCCGTTTCCGTTGTGATTTCCGCGGGTTTGGGTATTCTGGGCGTGACCCCGGCCGAAGAGATGCGCTGACGACAGGCGCACGCAGGTTCCGGGGATACAGAGGCAGAACAGAAAACCGGCGACGCGCGTTCGCGCCACAACGCCGGAAAGAGGCGAGACATGGCAGCAGCGGACTGGGGCGGCATGAACGCCGGCTATCCCGACTCCACCACAACGACGCAATCCATCCCCGCAGCTTCCGGCGCGTCCTCCGGCGTGGGCCGGGCGTTGCACGTGCTTGGCGCGCTCCTGTCGGTCGCGCTGATCGCGGGGCTGGGGAACTGGGGTTACACGCTGGTGATGCGTGACGTGACCGGCATCCCGGTGGTGCGCGCGCTCGAGGGGCCGATGCGGGTGCAGCCCGACAATCCCGGCGGTGTGGCGGCGGATTACCAGGGTCTGGCGGTCAACACCATCGCCGCCGAGGGTCAGGCCGAAGGGCCGACCGACAGCGTCACCCTGGCGCCGGCGCCGGTCGCGCTGGCCGAAGAAGACCGCCCGGCAGTCAGCGGCGCCGAAGTCGTCGCGGTGCCGGTAGCCGAAGCCGACGAGATGCCCGCAGCCGCCGTGGAAAGCGCCGAGCCCGACCCGATGGCCGTCGCCATGGCGCTGGCCGAAGCGGTCAGCGAAGGTGTCGCGCCGCTGACGGGCAAAGAGGCCGATCTGTCGATGGCCGAGACGCCCGAGGCACCCGAAACACCCGCAGCAGATGAACTTGCCGCCGACATTGATCGCATCCCGGCCAGCGTGCCCGGCGTCACCCTGTCGCCGCGCCCGGCGCCGCGCCCTGCGGAATTGGTGACCCGTGCCGCGCTGACGCCGGCAAGCTCGGTCGCGCCGGTCATCGAATCCGTGTCCGGCGCGCGTGAAGTTGACCCCGAAACCATCCCGACCGGCACGCGGCTGGTGCAACTTGGCGCCTTTGACAGCGAAGAGGTTGCGCGCATCGAGTGGGATCGGCTGGCCGGCCGCTTCGAGGATATTCTCGACGGCAAATCCCGGGTGATCCAGCGTGCGCAATCGGGTGGCAAGACCTTCTATCGCCTGCGCGCGATGGGGTTCGAGGATTTGTCGGACGCGCGCCGCTTCTGTGCCGCGATGATGGCCGGGCAGGCGCCCTGTATCCCGGTCGTGACGCGTTGAGCCGACCGGGCGCCTACATCCTTGGATGCGAGGGGCCGGTGCTTACCCCCGCCGAGCGCGACTTTTTCCGCGCCGCGCAGCCCTGGGGCTTCATCCTGTTTGCCCGCAACGTCGAAAACCCCGATCAGCTTCGCGCGCTCACCGTCGCGTTGCGCGACGCCGTCGGGCGCGAGGCGCCGGTGTTCATCGACCAGGAGGGCGGACGCGTGGCACGCATGCGCCCGCCGCATTGGCGCGACTGGCTTCCGCCTTTGGACCAGGTTCGCCAGACCAGGCGTCACGCCGCGCGCGCGATGTATCTGCGCTATCGCCTGATCGCGGACGAACTGCGGGCGGTGGGCATCGACGGCAATTGCGCGCCGGTGCTCGACATCGCCCGGCCCGATACCCATCCGGTCCTGAAAAACCGCTGCTATGGCGACGACGTGGTGCATGTGGCCGATATCGCCGGCGCGGTGGCCAGTGCGCTGGTCGATGGCGGCGTGCTGCCGGTGGCCAAGCACATCCCCGGCCACGGCCACGCCACGCGCGACAGCCACGAAGATCTGCCGCGCGTGTCCGACAAGCTCAAGGCGCTGAAAATCAGCGACTTCCTGGCGTTCGAGGCGGTCGCCAACCTGCCGATCGCGATGACGGCGCATGTGGTCTTCGAGGCGCTCGACCCCGACAACCCGGCGACCACCTCGCCCGCGGTGATCACGATGATCCGCGAGAACATCGGCTTTGGCGGCCTGCTGGTGACCGACGATATCTCGATGGGCGCCCTCAGCGGCCCCGTCGCCAGCCGCGCGTGCGCCGCACTCGCAGCCGGCTGCGACGTGATCCTGCATTGCAAAGGCGACATGTCCGAAATGCGGGCCGTGACCGAGGCCGCAGGCTCCCTGTCGGATGCCGCCAATGCCCGCGCCGAGGCCGCCCTGGGCTGGCGCCGCGCACCGCGCGCCATTGACATCGCCGCGCTGGAGGCCGAATTTCACGATCTGATGACAGGCCGGACGTGACATGGCGGGTGATGAGTTTCAGGCCGACGTTCTGTCGGTATCCGAACGGATGGCCGCCGAGGCGTTGATCGTCGATGTGGACGGCTACGAAGGCCCGCTCGACCTGCTCCTGACCCTGTCGCGCACCCAGAAGGTCGACCTGCGCCGCGTCTCGGTGCTGCAACTGGCCGAGCAATACCTGGCCTTTGTCGAGAAGGCCCGTCACCTGCGCATCGAACTGGCGGCGGACTACCTGGTGATGGCGGCCTGGCTCGCGTTTCTGAAATCGCGCCTGCTGCTGCCCCCCGAACCCGGCGACGAGGGGCCATCGGGCGAGGAACTCGCCGCGCATCTGGCCTATCAGCTCGAACGCCTGCAGGCGATGCGCGAAGTGGCCGCCACCCTGATGGCGCGTGACCGGCTGGGGCGCGATTTCTTTGCCCGCGGCATCCCCGAGGACGTGCGCCGCACCCGGCGCGTGACCTATACCGCGACCCTCATGGACCTGATGCAGGCCTATGCCCGCATCCGCACCAAGGACGAATTTCGCCCCTATGTGATGGACCGCGACGCGGTGATGACGCTGGAAGAGGCGCTGGAGCGGATGCGCGGGCTGATCGGCTTTGCCGGCGACTGGACCGACCTGACCAGCTATCTGCCCGAGGGCTGGCAGGTCGATCCAGGCCGGCGCCGCTCGGCCACGGCGGCGAATTTCGCCGCCTCGCTGGAGCTTGTGAAGACCGGCGCGGTCGAGATACGCCAGTCGGACACGTTCGCGCCGATCCAGATACGAAAGAGGCACGATGGCTGAGGACGACGACCCCCAGGCCCCCGCCGAAAGCCTGTTCGAAGCCCCGCCGATGGGCGAGCAGGAACGCATGGTCGAGGCGATCCTGTTCGCCTCTGCCGATCCGGTGCCGGTCAGCGACCTGGCCGCGCGGATGCCGCATGGCTCGGACCCCGCCGAGGCGCTGGCGCATCTGCGCAAACGCTACGAGGGGCGGGGCGTGCAGGTGGTCCGGGTCGGGGATGCCTGGGCGATCCGCACCGCGCCAGATCTCGGTTTCCTGATGCACAAGGAGGTCGTGGAAGAGCGCAAGCTGAGCCGCGCCGCGATCGAGACCCTGGCCATCATCGCCTATCACCAGCCGGTGACGCGCGCCGAGATCGAGGAGATACGCGGCGTCAGCGTGTCGCGCGGCACGGTCGATCTGTTGATCGAACAGGGCTGGATTCGCTTTGGCCGGCGCAAGATGACACCGGGCCGCCCGGTGACCTTCGTGGTGACGCCCGAGTTTCTCGACCAGTTCGGGCTGGAAAGTGCGCGCGATCTGCCCGGGTTGAAGGAGTTGCGCGCCGCCGGGCTGCTCGACAACCGCCCGCCGCCGGGTGGTCCGGGCGACGAGGACGACGACGGCGAGGATGGCGACCAGTCGGAACTGTTCGAGGAATAGCGCGACCGGCGTGCGGGGTTGGGCGGGGTCGTCCGATCTGGTAGAATGTCGCGAAAACACGAGGCAGCCATGAATATCGAACAGATAATCCGGATGATCACGCGCATGGTGATGCGCCGCGCGATGAACCGCGGCATCAACGCCGGCATCGACTTGGCCGCGGGCCGTGGCAAGCCGAAACAGGACATGACACCGGAAGAACGCCGCCAGACCCGGCAGGCCCGCCAGGCCGCCAAGCGCGCCCGTCAGGCGGCGCGTTTGACGCGACGCATGCGCTAGACCCGAACGGGCGCCCTCAACCCACCCGGAAATGCTTGGACAGCTTCAACCCCTGGCCCTGGTAGTTCGACTTGATGCCCGCGCCATAGAGCGTATCGGGCACCGCGGCCATGCGTTCATAGACCAGCCGGCCCACCACCTGCCCGTGCTCCAGCACGAACGGGGCCTCGTGGCAGCGCACCTCGAGCACCCCGCGCGAACCTTTGCCGCCCGCCGCGTCATGGCCGAACCCGGGGTCGAAAAAGCCCGCGTAGTGCACCCGGAATTCGCCCACCATCGCCAGGTATGGCGCCATTTCGGCGGCGCAATCGGGCGGGATATGCACCGCCTCGCGGCTGACCAGGATGTAGAAGGCGCCGGGGTCGAGGATGATGCGACCCTCGCGCGTGTGGATCGGCTCCCAGTATTCCGCCGGGTCGTAGTGGCCGATCTTGTCGAGGTCGATGACCCCGGTGTGCGGCTTGGCGCGGAAGCCGACCAGGTCGCCCTCGCGCGGTTTCAGGTCGACCGAAAAACCAAGCCCGTGGTCGATCACCGCCGGCCCGTCCACCAGCCGCTGATCGGCATGGCGTGCGCTGAGCTCGGCATCGCTCAGCACCGCCTGCCCACGCCGGAACCGGATCTGGTTGAGCCGCATTCCGGGGCGCACCAGAACCGAGAAACTGCGCGGACAGATCTCGGCATAGAGCGGGCCGTGATAGCCCGGCGCGATCCGGTCGAATTCGACGCCGCCATCGGTGATGGCGCGGGTCAGAAGGTCCAGCCGCCCGGTCGAGCTTTTCGCATTCGCCACCGCCTGAATGCCCTCGGGCAGCGCCAGCCCCTCCATCAGCGGCACCACGTAGACCGCGCCTTTTTCCAGCACCGCCCCGTCCATAAGGTCGATCCGGTGCATCTCGAACTCGTGCAGGCGTTCGGCCACGGTGGCGCCCGCACCCGTCAGGAACGAGGCGCGCACCCGGTAGGCGACCGTTCCAAGCCGCAGGTCGAGCGAGGCGGGCTGGATCTGGTCGGCGGTGATCTCGGGGTCGGCGGTGATGAGGCCGTCGCGCACCATCCCGGCGATTTCCTGGCTGGGGAGGACGCCGGTTCCCGTGTCTGTGCCGGTGTCTTTGCTGGCTTGAGTGGTCATCGCGTCCTCATGCTGGACAAGCAAACGCCCGCCACAGGTCTGGGCGGGCGGGGCCGGTTCCGGCGTCGGAATTGGTCGGGCTAGCAGGACTCGAACCTGCGACCTTCCGTCCCCCAGACGGACGCGCTACCAGACTGCGCCATAGCCCGACGTGGGCATCTACATAGCGGTTTTGCGCGCGGGGGCAAGGTGCAATGCGCATGTTTTCGGTTTAGCCCCGGGGGGGCGAATCCGCGCCGGTCCGGCTGGCCAGCGCGCCCAGACGGTCGGCCAGCGCCCACAGCGTTTCGACCGGGAAATCGACCTCGGCGGCGCGTGCGGCCCGAAGTTGTGCGGCCACCGGCGCGGTGTCGGGATAGAACGCACCGTCGTCGGGGTCGGGGCCGATATCGGGCATCACCAGAGCGGGCCGATGGACCGCCGGGGCAGGGGGTGCCGGTTCGGCGTCGGCGGGCGGTTCCGGCCCCGTTTCGGTCGTCTCCGGCTCGGCCTCGTGGGCCGCGAAGTCCAGCGCCTCGGGGCTGGCCATCGGGTCGGCCGGGTCGGGCGCTTCCGGCATCGGTTCCGGGTCGGGCTCCGGCGGGGTGAAATCGGCGGGCGGCGGGGCTTCGTCCATCTCCGCCCCTTCAAAGGCGTCGGGCTCGGCGTCATTGGCATGAAACGCGACGCGCTCGGGGCTTTCGAACGGGTCCGCATCGTCGGGCGTGGGGGTGTAGTCGTCCCGCCAGAAGGGGTCAGGCTCTTCGTCCGGCTCCGATGCCGCGTCGTCGGCCCGATCCGGCTCCGGCTCAGCGGACGTTTCCGCCTCCGGCGCGCTTGACGCTTCGGCCTCCCAAGCGCTGTCGTCCGCTTCTTCGGTGTCCTCGCCGCGGCGTTCCGACAGATCGACCACGTTGGAGGGCGTCACGTCCTGCGTCTCGGCCCCGAGGTCGAGCGGCGGCGACATGCCCGCGACATGCTTCACGCCCTGTTCGCGCAACAGCTTCTGCACGCCGCGAATCGTCATGCCGTCTTCGTGCAGAAGTTTTCGGATGCCGCCGAGCAGTTCCATGTCGGCGGGCCGGTAGTAGCGCCGTCCGCCGGCGCGTTTCACCGGTTTGACCTGCGAAAAGCGGCTTTCCCAGAAGCGCAGCACATGGGTGGGCACGCCCAGCCATTCGGCAACCTCGCTGATGGTGCGGAATGCCTCGGGTGACTTCTGGTCCATATCGCCGCCTGTGTCGCTGCCGGTTGTCGTGGTGATGCTCGGGTCCGGGTCTAGCGCCGGTTGCCAGCGGCCACGCGTTCCTTCATCAGGTGAGAGGGGCGGAAGGTCATCACCCGGCGCGGCAGGATCGGCACTTCTTCCCCGGTTTTCGGGTTGCGGCCGACGCGCGCGGCCTTGTCGCGCACCGAGAACGTGCCGAAGGACGATATCTTCACCGTCTCGCCGCGCGCCAGTGCATCGGACATGTGACCCAGCACGCTTTCGACCAGTTGCGCGCTTTCATTGCGTGACAGACCCACCTCGCGGAACACCGCTTCGCTCAGGTCCATGCGGGTCAAGGTTTTTCCAGTCATGCGTCCCCCTGGCAGAAATCGGTGCCGCAAGCATGGGCGCATCGGGTTTTCAAGTCAAGATCAACGGTTTGGCCTCAGAGTTTGAGGCAACTACCAGCGCAGCACCACCGCACCCCAGGCCAGGCCGCCGCCGATGGCCTCGGTGACGATCAGATCGCCCTGTTTGATCTGGCCGCGCGCCTTGCCGATCGACAGCGCCAGCGGGATCGAGGCGGCAGAGGTGTTGCCGTGATCCTGCACCGTGACGACCACGTGATCCATCGACACGCCCAGCTTTTTCGCGGTGCCCTGGATGATGCGCAGATTGGCCTGGTGCGGCACGATCCAGTCGACATCGTCATGTCCCAGTCCGGCGCGCGCCAGCGCCGCGTCGGCGGTGGCGGCGAGTTTCTCGACCGCCTGGCGAAACAACGGGTTGCCCTGCATCTTGACCACGCCGGCGGTGCCGGTGGTGGACACGCCGCCGTCGACATAGAGCATGTCGCGATGGCGGCCGTCGGAATTGAGATCGGAGGCCAGGATGCCGCGGTCTTCGGGCGTGCCGGTGCCCTCGGCGGCCTCGAGCACCAGCGCCCCGGCCCCGTCGCCGAACAGCACGCAGGTGGCGCGGTCGGTCATGTCCAGGATGCGCGAGAAGGTCTCGGCCCCGATCACCACGACCCGCTCGGCCTGACCCGACAGGATCAGCGCGTTGGCGGTGGTCAGGGCGAAGACGAATCCGGCGCAGACCGCCTGCACGTCGAACCCGAAGCCGCGCCGCAGCCCCAGCCCCTCCTGCACCATGGTGGCGACCGAGGGAAATGTCAGATCGGGCGTCGAGGTGGCGACGATCACCGCGTCGATCTGCCCGGCCTCCATGCCGGCGTCGTCCAGCGCCGCGCGGGCGGCCGCGATGGCCATTTGCGACGTGGTTTCCCCCTCGGCGGCAAAATGGCGCCGCTCGATCCCCGAGCGAGAGCGAATCCACTCGTCGGAGGTGTCGACCTTGTCCTCGAACCACGAGTTTGGGACGATCCGTTCGGGGAGATAATGCCCCACCCCCCGGACCACCGCGCGTTTGGTCATTTCGATGCTGTGTCCTGCTCGGCGTCTTTGTCCGCGTCATCCTGACGCGCCACGGGGACATATGCAACCCGCGCAGCCAGTTTGTCGTTGAAGCCCGACCGGGCCAGGTCATGGGCCAGTTGCACCGCCGCGGCGATGCCGGTCGGGTCGGCCGATCCGTGGCTTTTCACCACCGTGCCGGTCAGCCCCAGGAACACCCCGCCATTGACCCGGCGCGGGTCCATCCGGGCCGACAGGCGCTTGAGCGAGGTTGAGGCGAACATCGCAGCCAGCCGCGACAGCGGCGTCGCCGTGAAGGCCGCCTTGAGGAACCCCTTGAACATGTGCGCCGTGCCCTCGGCGGTCTTCAGCGCGACATTGCCGGTAAAGCCGTCTGTGACCACCACGTCGACCTTGTCCGACGGAATGTCCGATCCCTCGACATTGCCGATGAACTCGAAGGTGCCGCTTTCGGCAGCGTCCTGAATCAGCTCGGCGGCGGCCTTGATCTCGGACCGGCCCTTGTGATCCTCGGTGCCGACATTCAACAGCCCGACCCGGGGGCGGGCGAGGCCCAGGCTGTTGCGGGCGAAACTCACCCCCATCAGCGCGTATTGCATGAGGTCCATCTCGTCGGCGCGCACATCGGCGCCGACATCCAGCATCACGTTGAATCCGCCGGGGTTGGTCGACGGCCAGTAGCAGGCGATGGCCGGGCGGTTGATGCCCGGCAGCTTTCTGAGGCGCATCATCGACAGCACCATCAGCGCGCCGGTGTTGCCGCAGGACACGCAGACCTCGGCCTCCTTGTCGCGCACCGCGTCGATGGCCGACCACATCGAGGTGTTCTTGCCCGATCTGAGCACCTGCGCCGGCTTGTCGTCCATCGTCACCACGCCCTCGGCGTGGCGCACATCGCAGCGGCCCGCGAGTTCGGGGTGCTTGGCGACAAGCCCGTCAAGCTCGGCCCTGTCGCCGTGCAGGATGAAGGCGATGCCGGGATTGGCGCGCGCGGACATGGCAAGACCGGCAACGACGGTTGCCGGCCCGAGGTCGCCGCCCATGGCGTCGACCGATACAACGATTCTCTGCGTCCCGGCGGGCACGGTCCCGGTCTTGTTAAGCTCGGTCAGTGCCGCCATGTCTGGGCCGGGGAGACGGGGCGCGGCTTACGCCGCGTCCTCGTCATCGAACACCGCCTCGTCGACCATCGCCACGACTTCGCGGTCGTTGTAGGACCCGCAGGACGGGCAGACGTGGTGCGGGCGCTTGAGTTCGCCGCAGCTCGGGCATTCGTTCGGGTTCGCGGCCACAAGGGAGTCGTGACTGCGGCGCATGTTGCGGCGCGACCGCGTGACTTTGTTCTGCGGGACAGCCATGTCCAAACCTCGATATTCGGGGGCCGTGCGGATCGGTCCGGGGCCCGGTGTTTTCTGAGTCTGACCGCCTATATGCGCAAACGCGCCCGCTGTCCAACCCATCACATGAAGAAGCGCGGAACATAGTGCGATTTTGCCCGCGCGCAAGGTATTTCTGTGCCCTCTAACAGGATTCGCGGCGCGCGTTCAAGCGCGCTCAGCTGTCGCTATCCTCGTCGCCGCCCAGCTTGTCGCGCAGGCCGGCCAGCCCGGCGAAGGGCTTGACGTCCTCGTCGGTCAGGGCGGCCTTGCCCGGCTCGGTCACGGCAGCATCGCCCGGTCCCACGCCCTCGGCGCGCGGATAGAGCGGCAGCGCCAGCGCCAACGCCTCGACCATCACCGCGCCGATGTCGATCACTGCCCCCAGCGGTTCGTCGTCCACCTCATCGGGCAGTTCGACCTCGTCGCCCTCCGGCTCGGCATATTCTTCCCGCCAGACCCGGCTGATGGTTTCCTCGATCCGGGTGGTGACGGGGGTGAGCGTGACGACACAGGGCTGCACCACGGTGGCGCCCAGGCGCGCGACCAGCCGCCAGTCGCGCCGGCCCTCGGGTTCCAGCCGCCCCTCGAGGCGCAGCTTGCGCAGGTCCAGAAGACCGAGGTCGTCGGCGATCCGGCGCCGCGCCTCGGCGTCGGGCAGGGCCAGAACCGGTTGGGTCTGCCGGGCCACGAGTCCCGAAACCCTCAGGACCGGGCCGGGCTGTTGCGTTGCATTGCTGTCGCTCATGGCGTTCTCGGTCTTTCGTTTCTTGAATAACGCGCTATCCTTATGTAAGCCGATAGCCAGAACAAGCCGGACAAGGCAAGGGGGGCGGTATGTCGAACGCGGGCTGGTTGGTAAGAACCTTGGTGACAGCACTGGCGCTTGTCGCCCTTGCCGCATGTTCCCCGGTCTACCGGTATCATGGGTTCATCCCGACGGATGAAGACCTCGAGGAAATCGCGGTCGGGCTTGACACCCGCACCACGGTGGCCTCGATCATCGGCAAACCGGGCGCTTCGGGGCTGTTGGCCGAAAGCGGCTGGTATTACGTGCGCAGCGAGTTCAAGCACCAGACCTACCAGGCCCCCGAAGAGACCGAGCGCGAAGTGGTCGCGATCAGCTTCGACGAGGACGGCGTGGTCGAGAACATCGAACGCTTCGGGCTCGAACGTGGCCAGGTCGTGGTGCTGTCGCGCCGTGTGACTGATTCGAACATCAAGGGCGTCTCGATCCTCGACCAGCTGTTCGGCGGCCTGGGCGGCGCGAGCGCGATCCGCAACCTGATCAACAATCGCTGATCGCAGGGGCGGCCCGGCGGCCGCCGGGCCGAGCAGCCTGCTCAGGACGAGGGTTCATCCTTCGGGGTGTAGTCGATTGCCACCCCGTTGATGCAATAACGCAAGCCGCCGGGGCCGGGGCCATCGGGAAAGACATGCCCGAGATGGGCACCGCAATTGTCGCAATGCACCTCGGTGCGGCGCATCCCGAACCGGTCGTCCCGGCTTTCGCCCACCGGCGCCTCGTCCAGCGGCCGGGTAAAGCTGGGCCAGCCGCAACCGGCATCGAACTTGTCGACCTGGTCGAACAGCGGCGCCCCGCAGCAGGTGCAGGAATAGCGGCCCGGCGCCTCGGGAAAGTCGTCATGCGTGAACGGGCGTTCGGTGCCGTGGTTGCGCGTGACCTCATAGGCCAGGTCCGACAGTTGCGCCCGCCACTCGGCATCGGACTTGGTCACGGGCCTCTTTTTCTGGTCCATTGCGGTCTCCTCTGGGCTGGGTGCAGGCTTGCCATCGGGCCGCCTCGGTTGCATATGTAGGCGCGGCGCTGGCATGCGCCAACATCCCGGGGGGTTCCTTGTCTCACAAGGCGTTGATCGAAAAGGGCCGCTATGCCGCGCGGCTGGCCGAAAACCCGGGCGATATTGCCCGCGCCCAGGCCCTGCGCGCAAGGGTCTTCCGCCCCGGAAAAGGCCCGACCTCGGATGCCGACGCCTTCGATCCGATCTGCCGGCACGTTCTGATCGAGGACCGCGACAGCGGCGAACTTGTAAGCTGTTTTCGCGTCCTGTCCCTCGCTTCGGGGGCCGAGATTGGCCGAAGCTACTCGGCGCAGTTCTACGACCTGACCGGGCTTCTGGACTATGCCAGCCCGATGGCCGAAATCGGCCGGTTCTGCATCACGCCCGGGGTGCAGGATGCCGATATCCTGCGCCTGGCCTGGGCCGCCCCGGCCATCGTCATCGAATCGAGCGGCGCGCGGCTTCTGTTCGGCTGCACCTCGTTTCGCGGCAACGACACCACACCCTATCTCGACGCCCTGGCGCTGCTGCGCGACCGTCACCTTGCGCCCGAGGGCTGGCGCCCCGGCGTCAAGGCGCCGGAGGTCTTCGATTTCGCCGACAATCCCATCGTCGACCCCGACCCGACCCATGCCCTTCGGGTGATGCCGCCGCTTTTGCGCACCTATCTCGCGATGGGGGGATGGGTGTCGAGCCACGCGGTGATCGACCGCGATCTGGGCACGCTGCACGTCTTTACGGGGCTAGATGTCGGCGCGGTGCCGGAGGGGCGCAAAAAGCTCCTGCGCTCGGCATCGCAGTCGAGTTGACGCCGCCCCGGCCCCCGGATACCTCCGCCCCATGGCCCGCGCACCGCTTCTGCAACTGACCGACATCTCGCTGACCTTCGGCGGCAACCCGGTGTTCTCGGGTCTCGACCTGGTGGTGCACCCGGGCGACCGGGTGGCGTTGGTCGGGCGCAACGGATCGGGCAAGTCGACGTTGATGAAGGTGATGGCCGGGCTGGTCGAACCCGACACCGGCAGCCGCGTGCTGCCCGCCGGCACCTCGACCGGCTACATGGAGCAGCACCCGGACCTGTCCGCCTTCGCCACACTGGGAGAGTTCGCGGCAAGCGCGCTGGAGCCGGGCGAGGACTACCGCGTCGAACGCGCCGCCGAGGGGTTGAAGTTCGACCCCGACACGCCCTGCGCGACCGCCTCGGGCGGCGAAAGGCGGCGCGCGGCGCTGGCCAAGCTGCTGGCCGAATCGCCCGACCTCATGCTGCTCGACGAGCCGACCAACCACCTCGACATCGAGGCGATCGCCTGGCTCGAGGATGAGCTTGCCGCCAGCCGCGCCGGTTTCGTGATCATCTCGCACGACCGGGCGTTCCTGCGCGCCCTGACCCGGGCGACCTTGTGGATCGACCGGGGCGTGGTGCGCCGCCAGGAACGCGGCTTTGCCGATTTCGAGGCCTGGCGCGACAAGGTCTGGGCCGACGAGGACATGGCGCGTCACAAGCTCGACCGCAAGATCAAGGCCGAGGCCCGCTGGGCGGTCGAGGGCATCTCGGCCCGGCGCACCCGCAACCAGGGCCGGGTGCGCGCGCTCGAGGCGATGCGCGAGGACCGCGCCGCCCAGATCCGGCGCCAGGGTGCGGCGGCGATGGCGCTGGAGTCCGGCCCGAAATCCGGCAAACGGGTGATCGAGGCGCGGGGTATCTCGAAGACCCTTGGCGGGCGGCGGATCGTCTCCGACTTCTCGGTTCTGATCAACCGCGGCGACCGGGTCGCGCTGGTCGGGCCGAACGGGGCGGGCAAGACCACGCTTTTGCAAATGCTGATCGGCCACCTGGAGCCCGACGAGGGCCAGGTGAAGCTCGGCACCGGGCTTGAGATCGCGGTGTTCGACCAGAATCGGGCCACGCTCGACGAGGACGCGACGCTTTGGGAGAACCTGGTCGGTGACAAGGAATTGCGCGTCTCCGGCAAGGCCGACCAGATCATGGTGCGCGGTGCGCCGAAACACGTGGTCGGCTACCTCAAGGAATTCCTGTTCGACGAGGCCCAGGCCCGCGCGCCGGTGCGTGCGCTGTCGGGCGGGGAAAAGGCGCGGCTGATCCTTGCCCGGATCATGGCCAAGCCCTCGAACCTGCTTGTGCTGGACGAGCCGACGAACGATCTCGATGTCGAGACTCTGGACCTGTTGCAGGAACTGCTGGCCGATTACGACGGCACGGTGCTTCTGGTCAGCCACGACCGTGATTTTCTCGACCGTGTGGCCGCGACCACCATCGCGATGGACGGAGACGGGCGCGTCACCATTCATGCCGGTGGGTGGACCGACACACTGGCGCAACGCACCCAACCGGCGGCCGCCGACGACAGGCCCGCCGCCAGGCCGGCCAAGGCCGCGCCGGCAAAGCCGCGGGTGGAAAAGCCCACGCAATCCGGCCTCAGTTTCACCGAAAAACACCGGCTCGAGGCGCTGCCCGACGAGATCGACCGGCTGTCCGCCGAGATCGCGAAACTGGAGGAACTGCTGTCGGACCCGGATCTGTTCACCCGCGAGCCGGTCAAGTTCAACAAGGCCACGCAGGCCCTTGCCGAACGTCAGGAAAAACTGGCCACGGCCGAGGATGACTGGCTCGCCCTGATGGAAAAATCCGGGGCCTGAGCCTGCATCCAGGCGAAAACCCTCACCTTCGCGGCGATTCTCCGCGCGCGCGCGAGAGAATCATGACAGTCCGGCCACCATGATCACGGCAGCGTAATGCGTGGCCGAGGCGGCCAGCACATGCCCATGCCAGATGGCGCGCGAGAACGGCCAGTGGTCGCGGTGATGGAAGATCGTGCCGAGCGTGAAGATCAGACCGCCAACCACGATCAGCACCAACGTCACCATCGGCAGCGACTGGATCAGCGGCCAGGCCGCGATCACGCCCAGCCAGCCCTGCGCCAGGTAAAGCACGAACCCCAGCGCCTGCCAGCGGTGGAAGAAGGCCAGCTTGAGCACCACGCCGATCAGCGCGATCCCCCAGGCCCCCGCAGCCAGCGCGATGCCGCGCCCGCCACCGATGCCGATCAGGGCCATCGGCGTATAGGTGCCGGCGATCATCAGGTAGATCGCGGCATGGTCGAAGCGTTGCAGGATGGCCCGCGCGCGGGCGTGCAGCGTCATGTTGTAGGCCGCCGACAGCCCGAACGACAGCAGCATCCCGACGCAATAGAACACCAGCGGCACGATCCGATCGACCGGGACGGACATCGCCGCCCAGGTCAGAAGCACGACCGTGCCCGCCACCGCCGCCACCACACCCAGGGCGTGCATGACGCCGTCGGCGATGTGTTCGGCCAGCGAATGTGGCAATTGAGGCAGTTGGGGCAGCGTCATGCGGTCGATCCTATGGGGCAGGGCTTGCGATCATCTTAACGCAGCGCACGGACCGGTCATCGGGTGACGTTGCGCCCCCGGTCACAACCGGCAAAACGTCGCCGACGGGCGCTTGCCCTACCAGCGCCCGGACGCACCGCCACCGGAAGACGATCCGCCGCCGAACGACCCGCCCGAGGACGATGACGACCGGGTGATCCTCGGGATCGTGTAGAGGACCGTGTCGTGATAGTTGCAATGCGGACAGGTCACGTCGCGTTCGCCCTTGCCGGTCGATGTGCGGGTGGCTTTCTCCAGCACGTTCTTCCTGGTGCGAATGCCGCGCTTGCCGCAGGACGGGCAGCGCGAGAACCGGTCTCGGATGCGTCCGCCAAAGGCCGCCAGCGCGAAGACCCCGGCAAAGAGTGCCGCGAAACCGCCAAAGATCCAGCCACCGCCGCCGCCGCCTGCGCCGCCACCGGCGGGTTCCTCGCCCGCCGCCTGCACCCGCGCGATTCGCTGGATCACCGCGTCGGTGCCGGCCTCGATCCCGGTCGAGAAATCGCCGTCGCGGAATTCGGGCAGGAACACCCGGTCGATGATGTCCTTGGCCTCGCGGTCGAAGGCGGTGCCATAGCCCGACCCCAGCTCGACCCGCATTTCGCGATCTTCCGAGACTACCAGGATCAGGATGCCGTCATTGCGTTCGGCATTGCCGATGCCCCAATGGTTGAACAGTCCGGTGGCGAAATTCTCGAGACTGCCGGTGCTTTCAAATCCCCAGCGGGTGTAGATGGTCAGGACGGTCGCCTCGACCCCGGTTTCCTCGCGCAGGGCCTTGAGTTGCGACATGATGCGCTGCTCGGCCCCTTCCTCGATGACGTTGGCGTAATCGTTGACGTAGACGTTTTCATAGACGGGCCAGCTTTGCGCAGCGGCAAAGGCGGGCCAAAGCACCAGAAACAGGGCGAAAAGGCGTTTCATGGTCGACCTCCCATCAACTCGTGAACCACAGATGCGATCATCATGACATCGTCGCGCGTGCAGTCAAATTGTCCCACCTGCACACGGATCAGAAAATGCCCGTCGCGGCTGGTCTGGGTCAGGTAGATGCGCCCGTCGCGGTTGATCCGTTCAAGCAGGTCGGCGGTCGCCGCGTCGTCCTCCAGCCGGAAGGTGAACAGCGACAGGATCGGCTCGGTCACGATGGTGACGCCGGGCAGGGCGGCCAGCGCATCGCCTGCCTCATTGGCCCAGGCGACGTGGTTGCGGATGCGCGCGCGCAATCCGCTCAGCCCCTCGGCACGAAGCAGGAACCAGAGCTTCAGCGCGCGAAAGCGGCGGCCCAGCGGCAGGGTCCATTCGTTGTAGTTGACCACCTCATTGGCGCCCTGCGTCTTCAGATAGTCCGGGCGCAACCCCATCGTGGCGATCTGCGGCGCCGGATCGCGCAGGAACTGGACCGAGCAGTCGAACTGCGCGCCCAGCCACTTGTGCGGGTTGAAGACGATGCTGTCGGCGCCCTCGACGCCCGCCCAGAGCGGCCGGAATTCCTCGCAGATCATCGCAGATCCTGCCCAGGCGGCATCGACATGGGTGGGCAACCCATGCGCCTTGGCCACCGCGATGCAGGCGGCAAGGTCGTCACAGGCCCCGACCGAGGTGCCGCCAGTGGCCAGGATCACCCCAGCGGGGGTCATGTCCGCCGCCAGATCAGCCCGGATCGCGGCGTCGAGCGCCCCGGGGTCCATCGAGTAGAGCGGATCGTCCGCGCGCCCCGACACCTTGACCAGGTTGTCTTGCCCGATCCCTGACAGCCGCGCCGCCTTGTCGACCGAGGAATGCGTCTCTGACGACGCATAGAGGCGCAGGCGCGGCTGGCCTGACAGGCCCGCGCGCAAACCCTCATGGCCCAACGCCAGCTCGCGCATCGTCAACACCGCCGAAAACGTCGCGGTGGTGGCGCTGTCGTGGATCGTGCCGGTGAAATCCCCGGGCAGGCCGACGGCGTCGCGCAGCCAGTCAACCACCAACGCCTCCATCTCGTTGGCCGCCGGCGCGGTCTGCCACAGCATCGCCTGACCGGCCATCGCATTGGCAAGCTGCTCGGCCAGCATCGAGACCGGCGCGGCATTGGCCGGAAAATAGCCGAAGAACCGCGGGTGCTGCCAATGGGTCGTTGCATCCGGCACCAGCCGGGCGAAATCGTCGAAGATCGCCTCGACCGGCTCGGGCTGTTCCGGCACCGGCGCCTCGATCAGCTTGCGGAAATCTCCGGGTGCGATGTCGGGCCGCACCGGGCGGTCGCGCAACCCGGCGTGATAGTCGCGCGCCCAATCCGCCGCGCGTTTGGACCAATTAGCCAACTCGTCGTGATTCATCCCCGCTCCTTCATCTTGGCTCATACACTCCGGGGGCGTTCAGTTTGCAGCGCAAACTGAACGTTGGGGGCAGCGCCCCCGGGCCGGAGGCTCAGGCCCCCTCGAGCGCCGCGATGATCGGCGAGAAATCGGCGGCCTTGAGGCTTGCCCCCCCGACCAGCGCGCCGTCGACATTGGCGACCGCGAAGATCTCGGCGGCGTTCGTCGGCTTGACCGATCCGCCATAGAGGATGCGCATCTTGTCGCCTTCGCCCTCGAAACGTTCGACCAGTGCGGAGCGGATGAAATCGTGGACCTCGGCGATCTGCGCAATCGTCGGAACCTTGCCGGTGCCGATCGCCCAGATCGGCTCATAGGCGATCACCGCATTGGCCCCGGTCAGCCCGTCGGGCAGCGAGCCGGCCAGCTGCGCCCCGATCACGTCGAGCGTGCGCCCGGCCTCACGCTCGGCCAGAGATTCGCCCAGGCAGATCACCGTGACCAGCCCGGCGCGCATCGCCGCTTCGGCCTTGGCGCGCACGTCGGCGTCGGCCTCATGGTGATCGGCCCGGCGCTCGCTGTGGCCGACGATCACGTGGCTGGCGCCCGCGTCGAGCAGCATTTCGGCGGAGATGTCGCCGGTATGCGCCCCCGAAACGGCAGCGTGGCAATCCTGGCCGCCGGTGGCGACGGGGCCGCCCGCGACCGCGTCCGACATCCGGGCGAGCAGCGTGGCCGGCGGGCAGATCAGGATATCGACCGAAGGGTCGGGATGGGCCGCCGTCAGCGCCTCGATCTCGGCCAGCGAGGCGCCGGTGCCGTTCATTTTCCAGTTGCCTGCCGCAAGTCCGCGCCGCATGTGACTTCTCCCGTTGTGTTGCGAGCCGAAGCCTAGCGAAAACGGCAAGGGGCGCAATGCGCAAGCGGTGCGGCGAATGGAACGGGGGGTCAGAGCGCGGCCAGCGCCCTTTCAGCCCAGTCGCAGGCGAGGGTCGCGTCGTCGAGGGCGGCGTCGGGCAGGGTCCAGTAATTCATGCCGCGCCCGTCTTCCATCTCGAATTTCACCGATCCCACGGCGGCGAGGGTTTCGGCAAACGCGCCGGAGGCTTTCAGGTAGATCTGACCGGAGGAGGACAGGATCGCGAAGATCTGCCCGTCGCGGTAGATCGACAGGCCGCCCATCATTTTCCTGTGGGTGATGCCGCCCAGGCCATCGAACAGCTCGTGAAAAAAGGCGATGTCGCTGTCGCTGACGCTCACCCGTCCTGGCCGATGCTTTCGTCGAACTTGATCGACTCGCCGCAGCCGCAGGCCTCGGAGACGTTGGGGTTGCGAAAGCGGAAGCCCGATTCGAGCAGGCTGACCTCGTAGTCGATCTCGGTGCCGAACAGGAACATCTGCGCCATCGGCGCGATCATCACCCGGGCACCGTCCTGCTCGACGATCTCGTCCAGCGGGTCGACCTCGTCGACGTATTCCATGGTGTATTCCATCCCGGCGCAGCCGCCCTTCTTCACGCCGATGCGCAGGCCCTGGTGGCCATCCTTCTGCATCAGCTTGGCGATTTGCTTGGCGGCGGTGTCGGTCATCGCGACCGCCTGCTTGCCGGGGATCGAAAACATGTCTGGTCTCCTTGTTCGCCCTGTCAACCTAGGGCGTCAGGGCGTGCCGCTCAAGGGGCGCGCAGAGCAGGGCCGCGCGTCACGCGATCACATGAAGCCCAGTTCCAGCCGCGCCTCGTCCGACATCATGTCCATGCCCCAGGGCGGGTCCCACGTCAGGTCCACCGAGACCGACTGGACCCCATCGACCGGCCCGACCGCATCGGTGATCCAGCCGGGCATCTCGCCCGCCACCGGGCAGCCCGGCGCGGTCAGGGTCATCAGGATGTGAACTTCGTTGGCGTCCGATATCTCGATCGTGTAGACCAGCCCCAGGTCGTAGATATTGACCGGGATTTCCGGGTCATAGACCGTCCGGCACGCCTCGACGATGGCCGGGTAGAGCGGGTGGTCGGTCGACGAGGGTTTGATGATCGGGGCGCCCTCGATTTCGGGTGTCTCACTGTTCATCGCGCGTTTCCTGTAATCCTGACCGAACATATAGGATTTCTTTTTTCCGAGGTCTAGGGGCGGGTTTTGGCCAAATTGTCGCCCTTCGCCCCCGCGCAACCCGCAGGCCGCGCCGGGTCAGTCGAGATCGAGCGGCAGCGCGGTGGTTCGCTTTTTCTCGCGCAGAACGAAATGCGTGGTCGAGGAACGCACCAGCCCAAGCCCCAGCAAACGCTGCATCAAAAAGCGCTCCAGCCCTTCGGCATCGCGGGCCACGACCTTGAGGATGTAGTCGTCGGTGCCGGTGGCCGAGGCGCATTCGACGATCTGGTCGTCCTGCGCCACGAAGGCATCGAAGCGGCGGATGGTGTCCTCGCCGTGGTCGATCAACGAGACGTGAACATAGGCCCGCGCGCTCAACCCGATCCGGCGCGGGTCGATCAGCGCGGCGTAGCCCGCGATCAGGCCGGACTGTTCGAGCTTGCGCAGCCTGCGCCAGCACGGCGAGGTCGACAGACCGGCCTGGGCCGCGAGATCCTGCACGGAAATCCGCCCGTCGCGCTGGAGGATCGACAACAGGCGCTTGTCGGTTTCATCGAGTGGGGGATGATCTTTGCTCATTACACAGTTCAGGTAGAAAATGTTTCCCAAGAGGATGCAAAGCCGCACCCGAAACGCAAATCAATTCCCGAATCTCTCGGGTAACTTTGCCGTAAGGTTCGCCGCAATGCGCAAGGAGGACGCCATGCCAAAGACCAGCCGTCATGTCGCGAAAACCCCCGATGCCGATGGCCACATCGCCTATACCCCGGAAGAAAACGCCGTCTGGCGCGACCTCGTGGCCCGGCAGGCACCGAATGTCCGCCGGCACATGGCGCGGGCCTATCTGGAGGGGCTGGACCGGTTGGACCTGCCGCGCGACCGGGTGGCGCAGACCGGCGAGGTTTCGGCGGTGCTCGGACCTCTGACCGGCTGGCGGGTCGAGCCGGTTCCGGCCCTGATCGCCTTCGGGCGTTTCTACCGGATGCTGGCCGACAAGGCGTTCCCGGCGGCGTCCTTCATCCGGACCCGCGAGGAATTCGACTATATCGAAGAGCCGGACATTTTCCACGAAATCTGGGGCCACACGCCGCTGTTGACCGACCCGCGGTTCGCCGCCTTCACCCATGCCATCGGGCAGGCCGGGGTGCGGGCCGACAAGGCTGATCACGCCTGGCTGATCCGGCTTTACTGGTTCACCATCGAGTTCGGGCTGACCCGCGAAGACGGCGAGCTCAAGGCGTTGGGGTCGGGGCTGGCGTCCAGTCCGACCGAACTGCCGTGGAGCGTGTCGGACGGCCCCGAACATCGCCCCTTCGACGTGATCGACATCCTGCGCACGCCCTACCGGATAGACATCCATCAGCCGCTCTACTACGTAATGGACGACATCGACGACCTGTTCCGGGCGGCCGAGCGCGACCTGCTGGCCGATGTGCGCGCGGCCCGGACCCAAGGCCTGTTCGCGCCGCTTTACGAGCCTGCGGACCCGGACCGGGCCGCGTCCTGAAGGAGATTGGCAATGACCACCTGCAACCTGACCGACAAGCATTGCGTGCCCTGCGAAGGCGGCGTGCCGCCCCTGACCGAAGACGAGGTGGCGGGCTTCAAGGCCGAGTTGCACGATGACTGGACCACGGATGGCGTGAAGCTGGTGCGCCGGTTCGAATTCAAGGGCTTTGCCAAGCCGGTCTACACCGCCAACGTGGCCGCCTTCGTCGGCGACAAGGAGGGGCATCACCCCGACATCGCTTTCGGCTGGGGCTATTGCGAGGTGACCTTCACCACCCACGCCATCGACGGACTCAGCGAAAACGACTTCATCTGCGCCGCCAAGCTGGATCAGATCGTCGCAGCCTGACCGCAGGCGCGGCTTTTTTATTGATGCCTGTCAGTCCCTTGCCCTAGGTTCGACCGGAAGGAAAAGGGACGGTGCCGGGTGTTTTATCGGGGCAGGGTGAGCTGGTTGAGTTTGGCCGGGGTCGTTGGCCTGGCCGTTCTCGGCGCCTGTTCTTCCAACGCGATCGAACAGTTGCCAGTGGTGGAGCCGGGCCGCACCGATGTGCTCGCCCCGTATGAAGAAGCCGACTGGCCGGCCTATCTCAAGCAACTTGGCCTGCCGCGGAGCCGCGACTATGTCACCGTCGCGTTTCTGCCGACCAGGTATCCCTTCGACCTGCGCAATGCGCAGGTTGCGCGGGCCTCGCTGGTGCGCGGGTTGACCGACCCGACCGCCGAGATCGAGGCCGACACCAAGATCGGTCACGCCATCGTCGGCTGGCAATGCGGCGCGCATCGGGGCATGGCTTCGATGACCGGCGCCGGGGACAATGTCGGACAGACGATGATGGCGCAGGGCTGGGGGTTCGCGCCGTTCTTTTCGACCTTCACCGATGGGTCGCTCTATCCCGAGGGCGGGCATCGGCGCGATCACATGGAACGCCTTGCGTCCGGCGGTGGCGTGGTGACCGCCATCGAGGTCGGTCGCGCCGAATGCGAGAACCTGCGCGCCGCCCTGACCCGGTTCCTGACCCACCCGAACCAGCCGCAGACCCGCTACAGCATGCTGCTCGATCCGGGCCGGTTCGAGGGTGGCGGCTGCATTTCCTTCGCCGCCTACCTGCTGAACGCCGCCGGGGTGATGCGCGAGGTCACGCCGCATTTCCGGCGCGAGATCCCGATCCATGCCGGGATGATCGGCGTGCCTGCGGTTCGCCCGCCGGTGGCCGAGCCCTATGTGCCGCCCGATCCGTCCTGCTGTGCCGGGCCGCGCTCGGTCTTTTCGGCGATGTCGACCGACTGGGGCGAGACGCCGGTGGTGGACAGGGTTTCGTCGCTGGACAACGAGCTGATCTTCGCCGGGTTGGTCGAAATGCGGCGCGGCGTGGCGCCCGGTGACGACTGGCGTTTCGCCCGGGTGCTTGCGTCCGATGGGGACGCGCCGCTGATCGCGGTCAAGGCGACATCGCTGCGGTTCGCACAGCAATATCCGGTGCGCCGGATCGCCGACCCCGGCGGCACCGCGGCGCTGGTGCTGGAGCGGCGCTAGGCGGGCGCAAAGCCGTCGCCTTGCTTGTGTGGCGTGCGGATTCGCGCGACAAGCAGGAAAACCCAAGCCGAAAGACCCCAGATGAGCGCGACATTCCGGTTCACCCTGAACGCCACCGATGGCCGCGCGCGGGCCGGGGTGATCTCGACCCCGCGCGGCGACATTCGCACCCCGGCTTTCATGCCGGTCGGCACCGCCGCCACGGTCAAGGCGATGCTGCCCGAGAGCGTGCGCGCGACCGGAGCCGACATCCTGCTGGGCAACACCTATCACCTGATGCTGCGCCCCGGGGCCGAGCGCATCGCACGTCTGGGCGGCCTGCACCGGTTCATGAACTGGGACCGGCCGATCCTGACCGATTCGGGCGGTTTCCAGGTGATGAGCCTCGCCGAATTGCGCAAGCTGACCGAGGAGGGCGTGTCGTTCCGCTCGCATATCGACGGCTCGCGCCACATGCTCAGCCCGGAAACCTCGATGGAGATCCAGCGGCTCCTGGGCTCCGACATCGTGATGTGTTTCGACGAATGCCCGGCGCTGCCGGCGGACGAAGCCCGGGTGGCGGAGTCGATGCGCCTGTCGATGCGGTGGGCCGCACGCTCGCGCGAGGCGTTCGGCGACCGGCCGGGCCATGCGCTGTTCGGCATCCAGCAGGGCGGCGTCACCGAGGAATTGCGCGGTGAAAGCGCCGAGGCGCTCAAGGCCATCGGCTTTGACGGCTATGCCATCGGCGGGCTGGCGGTGGGCGAGGGGCAGGAGGCGATGTTCGGCGTGCTCGACTATGCGCCTGACATGCTGCCCGAGGACAAGCCGCGTTACCTGATGGGCGTGGGCAAGCCCGACGACATCGTCGGCGCGGTGGGGCGCGGCGTCGACATGATGGATTGCGTGCTGCCGTCGCGTTCGGGCCGGACCGGGCAGGCGTTCACCCGCCGGGGCGTCGTCAATATCAAGAACGCGCGCCACGCCGACGACCCGCGCCCGCTGGACGAAGACTGCGCCTGCCCGGCCTGCCGGGGCTATTCGCGGGCCTATCTCCACCATGTGTTCCGGGCTGGCGAGATCATCTCGTCGATGCTGCTGACCTGGCACAACCTGCGCTATTATCAAGACCTGATGGACGGCATGCGCACCGCCATAGCGGCGGGGGATTTCGCCCGGTTCGAGGCGGATTTCCACGCCGGACGCGCCGGCGGCGACATCGACCCGATCTGAGGAGCGACGCGGCATTCTGGCCGGGTCCGGGGCCCTTGCGAATTGGCCTGCCCGCCATATCCGGTGGCACCGGCCTGTGTTACCCACAGGATTTCGTAAAATCGTCCGAATTGAGGCGCCGCCGCCCTTGCCGCGCGGTATCCGCGCAGGCACAATGTCGTCACCGACACGGGCCGCGGTTGAATCCGGGGAAAGCGTCCCCAATTTATTAACGACCGCGAACAGGAGACGGGCAGAGCTGCCAAAGCCGGGGCCGGACCGTCTTGCCAGACAAGGAAAAAAGATGACCGAGCAAAAAACCCAAATCCACCCGGTGCTGCCGTTGCGCGACATCGTGGTGTTCCCGCACATGATCGTGCCGCTTTTCGTCGGGCGTGAAAAAAGCGTGCGCGCGCTCGAAGAGGTAATGGCGGATGACAAGCAGATCCTTCTGGCCAGCCAGATCGACCCGTCGGTGGACGATCCCGAGGCCGAGGGCATCTATCGTGTCGGCGTGCTGGCGAATGTGCTGCAACTGCTGAAACTGCCCGACGGCACCGTGAAGGTGCTGGTCGAAGGCCAGGCGCGGGTGAAGATCCACGCCTTCAACGAAAACGCCTCGTATTTCGAGGCCGAGGCCGAAGTGCTCGAGGAAACCCTGGGCGACGCCGACACCGTGGCGGCACTGACCCGGTCGGTGGACGAGGAGTTCGAGCGCTACGCCAAGATCAAGAAGAACATCCCTGAAGAGGCACTGGCCGCGGTATCCGCAACCGCCGAGCCGGCCAAGCTGGCCGACCTCGTGGCCGGGCATCTGGGCGTCGATGTGGCCGAAAAGCAGGAGTTGCTTGAAACCCTGTCGATCGCCGCGCGGCTTGAAAAGATCTATGGGCTGATGCAGGGCGAAATGTCCGTCCTGCAGGTCGAGAAGAAGATCAAGACCCGCGTCAAGTCGCAGATGGAGCGCACCCAGCGCGAATACTACCTCAACGAACAGATGAAGGCGATCCAGCGCGAGCTGGGCGACGATGGCGAAGGTCAGAACGAGGTCGCCGAACTGGAAAAGCGCATCGCCGAGACGCAGCTGTCGAAAGAGGCGCGTGAAAAGGCCGAGGCCGAGGTCAAGAAGCTCAAGAACATGAGCCCGATGTCGGCCGAGGCCACGGTTGTGCGCAACTACCTCGACTGGATGCTGTCGATCCCGTGGGGCAAGAAATCGCGGGTCAAGAAAGACCTGAACAACGCCCAGAAGGTGCTCGATGACGATCACTACGGGCTCGAAAAGGTCAAGGAACGCATCGTCGAATACCTCGCGGTGCAGCAACGCTCGAAAAAGCTGAAAGGCCCGATCCTGTGCCTCGTCGGCCCGCCGGGCGTGGGCAAGACCAGCCTTGGCAAATCGGTGGCCCGCGCCACCGGGCGCGAGTTCATCCGCATCAGCCTGGGCGGCGTGCGTGACGAGAGCGAGATCCGGGGCCACCGGCGCACCTATATCGGCTCGATGCCGGGCAAGATCATCCAGGCGCTGAAAAAGGCGAAAACCACCAACCCGCTGATCCTGCTCGATGAAATCGACAAGATGGGTCACGATTTCCGGGGCGACCCGGCGTCGGCCATGCTCGAGGTGCTGGACCCGGAACAGAACTCGACCTTCGTCGACCACTATCTCGAGGTGGAATACGACCTGTCGAACGTGATGTTCCTGACCACGGCGAACAGCTACAACATGCCGTCGCCGCTTCTGGACCGGATGGAGATCATCCCGCTGGCCGGTTACACCGAGGACGAAAAGCGCGAGATCGCCCGCCAGCACCTGATCGACAAGCAGGTCAAGAACCACGGCCTGAAAAAGGGTGAATACGAGCTGACCGACGAGGCGCTGACCGACATCATCCGCTACTACACCCGCGAGGCCGGGGTGCGGAACCTCGAGCGCGAGATCGCCAAGACCGCGCGCAAGGCGGTCACCAAGATCATCCGGGGCGACACCAAGGTGGTCAGCATTACCCCCGACGTGCTCGAGGATTACCTGGGCGTGCGCAAGTTCCGCTATGGCCTGGCCGAGAAGGAAGACCAGATCGGCGTCGTCACCGGGCTGGCCTGGACCAGCGTGGGCGGGGATCTGTTGTCGATCGAGGCGCTGCGCCTGCCCGGCAAGGGCCGGATGAAGACCACCGGCAAGCTGGGCGACGTGATGAAGGAATCGATCGACGCGGCTTCGAGCTTCGTGCGTTCGATCGCGCCCGACATCGGCGTCAAGCCGCCGCAGTTCGAGAAATGGGACATCCACGTCCACGTGCCCGAAGGCGCCACGCCCAAGGACGGGCCGTCGGCGGGGGTGGGGATGGTGACCTCCATCGTCTCGGTCCTGACCCAGATCCCGGTGCGCAAGGACATCGCCATGACCGGCGAGGTCACGCTGCGCGGCAATGTGCTGGCGATCGGGGGCCTGAAGGAAAAGCTGCTGGCCGCGCTCAGGGGTGGGATCAAGACGGTTCTGATCCCCGAGGAGAACGTGAAGGACCTGGCCGAGATCCCCGACAACGTGAAAGAGGGGCTGACGCTGATCCCGGTCACCAACGTGCGCGACGTGCTCGAGCACGCGCTGGTGCGCAAGCCCGAGCCGGTGGAATGGGACGAGGCCGCCGAAGAGGCCGCCGCGGCGCTGAAGTCGAAGGACGAATCCGCGGGGCAGGTGGCGCACTGAGCCACCGCCAGCTTGAAACGAAAAAAGGCGCGCCCTCGTGGCGCGCCTTTCCTTGTCGGTGGTCTGCAGTCAGCCGCGGCGTGATGCAGCCAGGATGCCCGGGATCAAACCGGCAGAAGCACCGGCGTCGCGGTGAGCGCGAAGATGACGAACAGCCCGAACAGGATCGGCGCCAGTGCCTGGTCCGTCAGGCTGGTGGCGGCGTCCTGCATGATGAACACCTCGTCCATCACCGGTGCCGCGGCGGTATCCGCGAAGCCCGGTGCGGCCATCGTGCCGACCATGAGCGCGGCGCCCAGCGCGGCGGTCTTGAGTATGCGTTTCATGTTCCCCTCCAGAGTCTTGAACGTATTCACAACGCTACAGCTATCAGTCGACCGCACGCATCTCCAGCCCCAGTTTGCCGTAATCGACCATGTAATAGCCACCCAGTTCGGAAACCGCCTGCGGCGTGTGGGCCAGCACATCCTGCGCCATCACGCCTTCCCAGACCTGCGATTGGCCGAGATAGCGGAAATGATAGAGCGGCAGCCCGTTGTCCGCCGTGCCGACCCGGGTGACATCGGTCTTGAGACGCGCGTCCGACGCATTCCCGACAACCGCGATAGGCCCGCCCGCGACAGCGGCCATTGCGGCCAGCACGAAGGCGACGAACAGCAGCGGCGCCAGCAGGTCGTCATCGGATGATGTCGCGTTCTGGGTGATGAAGACCGGGTCCATCACCGGCTGGGCGCTGGTCTCGGCGAGCGCGGCGGTCGGGACCGCTGTGGCGAGCGCCGCGGTCAATGCGAAGTGTTTCATCGGATAAATCCCCCCTGATTATCCGATCCACCTCACCTCAGTCGGTGCTGTTCTGTCAAGCGTGACCATCCGGTGACGAATTGTCACCAAACCATCGCGGAGGCCCTGATTCACTGGATTTCAATACCTTGCTGGCGTATTGTTTCGAGGAACGGGACAATAAACGAAGGGCAGTCAAAACATGGCTACGACAAAGGCAGCCAGCACTCCGCGCAAGCGCGCCACCACGCGGGCATCGGCAACCGCCAAACCAAAGGCGACCAAGGCCAAGGTGGTCAAGTCCACGACCGCGAAAACCACCCCGCAGACCACGACCAAGGCGCCGGTCCAGGGCGTGACGGCGGCCGAGGCGGCGCCGGGGCAGGTGTTGAGCAAAAAGGAACTGTTCGCCCGCCTCAAGGCCCGCACCCCGGGCGTGAAGGGAAGCGACACCCGTCAGGTGATGGAAGCCATGCTGGACGAGTTGGGGGAGGCGCTGACCGCGGGCCAGAACCTCAAGCTGCAACCGCTCGGCACGGTCAAGGTGCAGCGCCAGAAGGCTGTTGGCGGCGCGGACATGGTGGTGCTGAAACTGCGCCGGAAAAAGCGCAATCCCGAGGGGAAAGACCCTCTTGCAGAGGCCGCGGAGTAGGGCTAAACACCCCGGGCCGGGTGATTAGCTCAGTGGTAGAGCGCTTCGTTCACATCGAAGATGTCGGGGGTTCAAATCCCTCATCACCCACCACGCCCCGCATGGCCAGACTGTTTTCCGTGTAACCCGCTATCGCAAGTGTGGGCTGCCGCGTCGTCTGGCGCAGGGCTGCACGCTGCACGACCGTCGAGGGCCCGACATGCGGCGGGATCGCGGATTGCTCGGTGTATCGGGACCAAAGGCAGATCGCCCCCACGATCGCCAGCGCCCATATGATGAGCACGAATATGCCGCCCCCGATCCAGATAAACGCGTTCAGAACGCGAATGCGTTTTGCCATGCGCCCCTCCCTAGGTTCCAACGCAATTCGTGGCACGGACGCCGCCTTGGCTGCGCCTGTCGCCTGATCGGAGTGGGTTTTCCCTCGCCCCCTCGTTGTGCCACCACCGGGACTGTCCTGTCCGGCGTGGCATCTGAAGGCCAGTCAACATTGTTATTCGCGGGTAATCAAATGTTAATTAATCTTCGCTGCACGTCGGAAGCAATGGATTTTTCTTAGAATTTTACTGGAAGTAACAGGCCGTGGTCCGCGAATCCCCGATCTGCCGCATCGGGCAGCCGCCGGTGTTTGGCGCGGGTCGTCGGCGCAAGACGGGTTTGGAGCGGGCTGGATGGATGCGGGCGCGAGACCCGGCCGCAAACAGGCCGCCCCGGTGAGGGGGCCGCACCGGGACTTGCGCCAAGACCGCGGCCCCGCTATCAGCGCCACGTCGGGTGATTAGCTCAGTTGGTAGAGCGCTTCGTTTACACCGAAGATGTCGGGGGTTCGAGTCCCTCATCACCCACCAGACCGACGCCACTCAGTTCTTCGCCACCACCGTCTGCGGCAGGCGCCAGCGCAGCTTGGTCCAGTCGCGCCGGCCCAGGATCATCGACACGGTGGCGAACTTGTAGCCGCCCTCGATCAACCGGTCGAGCGCCGAGGGCATCGCGGCGATGGTCGGGGAATGGATGTCGTGGGTCAGCACGATGGCGCCGGGGCGGCTGTGGGCGACGATCCGGTCGGCCACGACGCTCGATCCCGGTCGCCGCCAGTCCTCGGTATCGACCGACCACAGGATCGTCGGCATCTCGCGTTCGTCATGCACCATCCGGCGCTGGCTGGCGGTCAGCGCGCCATAGGGCGGGCGCATCGTCACCGGCATGCGCTGCACGGCGCGAAACACCGCCTCGGCGGTGCGGTCGAGCTCGCGCAGGACCGAGGCGGTGCCGAGCTGCGACAGCACCGGGTGGCGCCAGGTGTGATTGCCGATCTCGTGGCCCTCGTCGACCATGCGCTTGACGATGTCCGGATAGCGGCTGACGTTGCGCCCGATCACGTAGAAGGTGGCGCGGATGCCGCGGGCCTTGAGGATATCCAGAAGCTGGGGGGTCAATGTCGGGTGCGGCCCGTCGTCGAACGTCATCGCGACGTATTTCTCATGTGTCGGCGATGCGGTGACGGTGATCAGGTCACCGGCCTCGATATCGGTGGGCAGCGCAATGCGGGACGAGGCGGCAAACGCCGCCCCCGGTTTCAGCAAAGTCCCACCCGCAATCGCGGCGCCCGATCCGAGGATCAGGTCTCTTCGGTTAAGCACCTATGCCCCCCCAGGCAAAAGTCCTACAAGGTCTTGCCGACCAGTAGTTGCCGCGCGCGGCCCCTCTGCAACATGTCGTTGGGGCCGGGGCGCGGGTGGGCGCGCGACTGTTGCGGATTTGCATGGGCGGCAGTCGGAAAAGTGAAATCGGGTTCTACTATCCCAACAGAACAAGGGGTTAGCCGTGGGGCTGCTCGTGCCGGAACTCTACCTGATGCGCCACGGCCAATCCGAATGGAATCGCCTCGGCCGCCACCAGGGACGGCTGGAAAGCCCGCTAAGCGACATGGGCCGAACCCAGGCGGCGGCGATGGGGCAGGTGCTGGCCGCCGATCTGGCGGGGCGCGGCGGCGCGTTTGCCGCGCTGACCTCGCCGCAGATCCGCGCCGCAGAAACCGCGCGCCTCGCGCTGGCGCCGGTCGGCGTGACCGCGCGGCCCGACCCGCGCCTGGTCGAGGTGGGCATGGGGGCGTGGCAAGGCTTGACCGACGCCGAAATCTTCGCACGCTGGCCCGATAGCCAGGCACGGCGCGGGGCCGATCCGTTCGGCTGGCATTTCACCGCTCCGGGCGGGGAGAGCTTTGACGGGATTTGCGCGCGGATCGAGGGAGTGCTGGCCGATCTGGCTGGCCCCACGATCATCGTCGGCCACGGGATCGCGCTTCTGGTGCTGCGCGGGCTTGTGCTGGGGCTTGATCGTGCGGCGATGGCCGAATTGCCGCGTGGCCAGGGCGTGGTCTGGCATATCGAGGGCGGGGTGCACCGGACCCTGTCGACGGCGCGGCATGGATCGGCGTAAATAAATGTGCGCCCGGACGCGGAAGCGCTTGACGCCCCGGCGCGGCGCTTCTAGAACCCGGCGGCACGGCGCCCTATATGGTGCCCAGCAGCGGGCGGTTGTAGCTCAGTTGGTTAGAGTACCGGCCTGTCACGCCGGGGGTCGCGGGTTCGAGTCCCGTCAACCGCGCCACCGCTGCCAAGCCCCGGACGAAAAGTCCATGCGCGGTTGTAGCTCAGTCGGTTAGAGTACCGGCCTGTCACGCCGGGGGTCGCGGGTTCGAGTCCCGTCAACCGCGCCATTTCCCGAAATCGTGAAGTCCTGCGGGTTGTGCCCTGATCGTGGTGCATTTACATTCATAAAATTGAATATGAAGGGGCTGCCATGCGCTTGCTCGACAAACTGCCGTTGACGACGGCACTGATCCTCGCCGCGACACTGGGGCTGGCGCCCTTCCTGCCGGAGCCGCATGTCTGGGAAAAGCTCAGGATGCTGGGTGCGGGCGAATTGCGTGCGGCCATCGACATCTTCGACCTCGTGTTCCACGGCTCGCCCTGGGTTGTGCTGGCCGCCAAGCTTGGGCGCATGGCCCAGATCAGGGTGGCCGGGTGAGGTGGCGCCGCGCTGACGCGCGGCGCGCCTCCGGCGGGAGTATTTCGGCCAAGATGAAACCGGGGTCCGGGGTGGCCTTGTTCTGGCGTAGGGCAGGCCTATAGTCGCGAAATGGACGATCCGCCAAAGCCCGAACTGCGCCGGGGCTGGACCACCGGCGCCTGTGCGACCGCCGCGGTCAAGGCGGCGTTGGCCCGGCTGTGGGGCGGGGCCTTTCCCGAAACCGTCACCATCACACTGCCCAAGGGCGAGACGCCCACATTCGCGGTGGCGCACCGGGCCGAAGGGTCGGGCTGGGCCGAGGCGGGCATCACCAAGGACGCAGGCGACGACCCGGATGTGACCCACGGCGCGCTGATCGTGGCACGGCTGCGCGAGGCGGGCGAGGGTGTGCGGTTCATGGCAGGCCAGGGGGTCGGCACGGTAACCCGGCCCGGCCTGCCGATCGCGCCGGGTGAGCCGGCCATCAACCCGGTGCCGCGGCAGATGATGGCCGGGGTGGTGGCCGAGATGGCGAAGCGGCATGGCCGCCCGGGCAATGTCGAGATCACCATTTCCATCCCCGGCGGCGAGGCCCTGGCGGCCAAGACCTGGAACCCTCGGCTGGGCATCGTTGGCGGCCTGTCGGTTCTGGGCACCACCGGCGTGGTGCGGCCGTTTTCCTGCGCCGCCTGGATCGCCTCGATCCATCGCGGCATCGACGTGGCGCGCGCGACCGGGCAAACGCATGTCGCCGGATGCACCGGGGCGACCAGCGAGCGTGCGGTGCAGGCGCTTTATGGGTTGCCGGACCATGCCATGCTCGACATGGGGGATTTCGCCGGCGGGATGCTGAAATACCTGGTGAAACACCCGGTGGCGCGGGTGACGATCGGCGGCGGCATCGGCAAGATCACCAAGCTGGGCCAGGGCGCCATCGACCTGCATTCCGCGCGCAGCCAGGTCGACCTGCCCGCGTTGGCGCAGTTGGTTGGCGACGCGCGCATCGCACAGGTGAATACCGCGCTGCAAGCCTATGAAATCGTGGGGGCACCGCTGGCCAAGGCGGTTGCCGAGCGCGCCCTGGGCGCGGTGCGGGAGCGGTTCGGCACCGCCATGTCGTTTGACGTGGTGGTGGTCGACCGGGAGGGCGCGGTGATCGCGCGTGCCGGGCCATGAAGCGGGTTCTGGTGATGGCCGGGACGGGCGAGGCGCGGGCGCTTTGCCGGCGGCTCGCGGGCGATCCGCGCGTCGAGGTCACGGCCTCGCTGGCGGGCGAGACCAGGGTGCCGGCGGATCTGGGCGTGGCGGTTCGGCGCGGCGGGTTCGGTGGCGAGGACGCGCAGAAAAAAATCATTTCAGACAGCGACTTGACGGCGGTCATTGATGCGACGCATCCGTTTGCCGAGCGGATCTCGCACCGCACGCACCAGATCTGCGCCCGGCTTGACCTGCCGTATCTGCGCCTGATCCGCCCCGGCTGGCAGGCCGAAGAGGGCGACCTTTGGACCTTTGTCGGCCGCCCGGACGAGGTGGCCCTGCATCTGCCCGAGACCGCGACGGTGTTCCTGGCCACCGGGCGCAAGTCGCTGACCGGGTTCGCCAACCTGTCGGGCCGGCGGGTGCTGTGCCGGGTGATCGATCCGCCGGTGGCGCGGTTTCCCCTTGCGGGCGGGGCGTTCGTGGTCGGGCGGCCGTCGTTCTCGGTCGAGGAGGAGGTGCGGCTGTTCACGCGCGAAGGGGTCGACGTGCTGGTGGTGAAGGATGCAGGCGGCGAGGCCGGGCGGGCCAAGCTGCTTGCCGCGCGCCTGTTGCGGCTGCCGGTGATCCTGATCCGCCGTCCAGAAGCGCCGCAGGGCGCGCAGGTCGACAACGTCGACGGCGCGCTTGCGTGGCTGGAGCGGCTGTTGTGATCGGGCGCATCATCGAGAGCGCCGAGGATGTGGCCGAGGGCGCCGACTGGCTGGCGGCGTGCGAGCCGCGATTCGCGGCGGCGCTGGAGCGGACCGGCCCTTTGCCGCTGCGGCGAAAGCCGGACGGATTTGCCGAGTTGCTGGCCGCGATCGTCAGCCAGCAGGTGTCGACCGCCTCGGCGGCGGCGATCTGGGGGCGGATGCAGGCGGCGGGTCTGGACGAGGCGGGCAGGGTGGCCGATGCCAGCGAGGACGACTTGCGCGCAGTGGGCCTCAGCCGGCAGAAGATCCGCTATGCCGGGGCGCTGGCGCGGGCGGGGATCGACTACCGGGCGTTGCGATCCATGCCCGATCCCGAGGTCGTGGCCACGCTGGTCGCGGTGCCGGGGGTCGGGCGCTGGACCGCCGAGATTTATGCCATGTTCTCGCTGGGGCGGGCCGATGTTTTCGCCGCGGGCGATCTGGCGTTGCAGGAGGCGGCGCGGGATCTGTTCGATCTCGAGGCGCGGCCACGCGAGGCGGCGCTGCGGTCGATGGCGGACGATTGGTCGCCATGGCGGGGCGTTGCGGCCCGGTTGCTCTGGGCTTATTACCGGGTGATGACCACGAGGGAAGGGATCAGGGCATGACGAGAGAATTGGCCTTCAAACGCCGTCCGGCGGCATCGGGGAAGACCACGTCGGTGGTGCTGTTTCTGCATGGCTATGGTGCCGACGGCGCCGACCTTTTGGGGCTGGCTGACCCGCTGGGGCCGCATATGCGCGACACCACCTTCATCGCGCCGGATGCGCCCGAACCCTGCGCGGGTAACCCGATGGGCTACCAGTGGTTCCCGATCCCCTGGCTCGACGGATCGAGCGAGGCCGACATGACCGCGGGCGCCATCCGGGCGGCCGAGGACATCGACGCCTTCATCGACCAGGTGCTTGAACAGGAAGAGATAACGCCCGACAGGCTGATCGTGTTCGGGTTCTCGCAAGGCTCGATGATGGCGCTGCAGGTGGTGCCGCGCCGGGCGGGCGAGATTGCCGGGCTGGTGGCGTTTTCCGGCCGTGTGCTCGACCCCGAGAGTTTCGGCCAGGGCATCCTGAGCCGCCCGCCGGTGCTCTTGGTGCATGGCGACCAGGACGAGATGGTGCCGCCGGGGCATTTCCACGAGGCCGGCAAGGCGCTCGAGGCGGCGGGGTTCGATGTCTACGGGCATATCATGGAAGGCACCGGCCACGGCATCGCGCCGGACGGGTTGTCGGTGGCGCTGACCTTCATGGCCCAGCGGTTGGGGATCGACCCCGAGGCCCGGTGAACGGCGGACCGGCCTGCGCTGGTCGTGTCCCCGGGCCACGTTCCCTTGTTCGTGATGCGCATATGATGGGGTTGTCAGACCGTCTGACCCATATATAGTCCGCAACGAAACCGTGTCGGGGGGGGATGTCCCCGCCCTGCATGGATGGCAAGGGCTAGGCGGGCTGTGCGCGACATGGACAGCGACTTCAGGACACATTTCGTGCGAGAGCACGCCAACCCCCGCGCGCACCCGGCGCTGGTCCTGAATGCAGACTACCGGCCCCTGTCCTACTACCCGCTGTCGCTCTGGCCCTGGCAGGAGGCGATCAAGGCGTCGTTTCTGGATCGGGTCGACATCATCGCGGAATATGACGAGGTGGTGCGCTCGCCCTCGCTGGAGATCCGGATCCCCTCGGTGGTGGTGCTGAAATCCTTCGTCAAACCGCAAAAACGCGTGGCCTTCACCCGCTTCAACCTGTTCCTGCGTGACGAGTTCCGTTGCCAGTATTGCGGGGCCAAGGGCGATCTGACCTTCGACCACGTGGTGCCGCGCGCGCGCGGCGGGGTCACGAGTTGGGAAAATGTCGTGGCCGCCTGTTCGCGGTGCAACCTGCGCAAGGGCGCGCGGGCGCTGCACCAGTCGGGGATGCAATTGCGCAAACCGCCGCGCCAGCCCGGGGCCGAGGAACTGATGAACCTGGGCCGCAAGTTCCCGCCGGGCCATCTGCACGACAGCTGGATGGATTTCCTCTACTGGGATGCCGAACTGGAGGCGTAGGCCTGACCCGGCAGAGCGCCTGCGGCGCGCAGGTTGCCAAAGGGGGAGGGGCGCTGCCCCTCACGTCCAGTTTGCACGCAAACTGAACGAACCCCGGAGTATTTTGGCCAAGATGAAGCCCGGATGAAGGGGATCAGGCCCGGCGCCGCCGGCGTCCGCCATCGCGCCCGCCGCGCCCGCCACGGCTTTCGCCACCCGAGGCCGCGTGGTTGAAGCGAATCCATTCGGCGCCGTTGGGGTCGTTGTCGAGCAGGAGGTTGGCGGCGCGGATCGCTTCCATCTCCTTGCCGGGTTTGTAGGCGGTCGAGCCGAGGCCGAACAGGGTGACGAAGGTCTCGTCGTCGATGTCGTCGGGCAGGACGATCCCGGCGGCCTGAACCTCGGCCTTCTTCTCGGCGATCTTGGCCTGGCTCACCGGCAGCGCCAGCGGGTTCATGATCGCCGAGGTCATGCCGGCGGTGGCGGCCATCGGCAGGAAGGCGTTGTTGATGCCGTGCCGGTTCGGCAGGCCGAACGAGATGTTGGAGGCGCCGCAGGTGGTGTTGACGCCCAGTTCCTCGCGCAGGCGGCGCACCAGCGCGAACACCTGTTTGCCCGCCGTCGCCATCGCGCCGATCGGCATCACCAGGGGGTCGACCACGATGTCATGCGCGGGAATGCCGTGATCCGCCGCGCGTTCGACGATGCGCTTGGCGACCGCGAAGCGCACATCCGGGTCTTCGGAGATGCCGGTGTCGTCGTTCGAGATCGCCACCACCGGCACGTTGTATTTCGCCACCAGCGGCAGCACGAACTCCATCCGCTCATCCTCGCCGGTGACCGAGTTGACCAGCGGACGGCCCTTGGTGACCTTCAGCCCGGCTTCGAGTGCTGCGGGCACGGACGAGTCGATGCAGAGCGGCACGTCGACCAGGCCCTGCACCAGTTCCAGCATCGCCGTCATCAGCGGCGGTTCGGTCTCGTTCGGGTTGGGGTTGGAGTTGTAGACCACGCCCGCGTTGACATCGAGCACCGTGGCGCCGCAGGCGACCTGGGCGACCGCGTCGCGCTCGACGGTCGTGAAGTCTCCGGCCTCGAGCTCGGCGGCCAGCTTCTTGCGGCCGGTGGGGTTGATACGCTCGCCGATCACGCAGAACGGCTCGTCAAAGCCGATGGTGACGGACTTGGTGGCGCTTTCCAGAACGGTGCGGGTCATGTGGTCCTCATGGGGTTGGGCAGGGGGCGCTCAGGCGCGGCCGTGGTTGGCGATCAGGCGTTTCAGGTGGTCACGGTCGTATTCGGCATCGAGCCGGGCGGCCTCGGCCTCGGCCAATGCGCGCGGTTCGCCTTCGACCGCGACCGGCCCGACGCGGCGCCAATCCTCGAGATAGGCGGTGCTGTCGCGCGCACCCGCCGCCATCGCGGCGCGGTCGATGGCCTGCTCGAAGCGTTCGGGCAGTTGCACCTTGGCGGCGGCCCGACCCTTGCCGACGATCACCTGGGCCGGGATGTCGCGCCAGTAGACGATGGTAAGGTCGGGCATCTCGGTCCTTTCAGGTCTTCTGTTCGCTGATACGCGCTCGACGCGGGCAGGCGGCGCCGGATATCGACGAACCGCGCGCGGGAAGCGACGTTTCAAGCAGAAGCCATAGTCGGTAAACCCCGCCCGGACCAGCGCCGACGGCTTGAATTCTTCTCATTATCATCATGGCGCAGGGCCACGGCGCTTGCCAGATCGCCGCCGGGCCACTACCTTTGAGGCAACTACGATTTGGAGGGCGTAACGATGGCGCCCAGGCGTCCCAAGGGTGCGGGCGCGTTCCCAAAGCCGGTCGAGCCACCCGCGCCGAAACTGCCGGATCCGGACAGCCTGTATGCGGCTCTGGATCTCGGAACCAACTCGTGCCGCATGCTGATTGCTCAACCCAAGGGCAGCCAGTTTCACGTGGTCGATTCATTCTCGAAATCCGTGCAGCTCGGACAGGGGCTGGGCGGCTCGGGACGGCTGAGCCGTGGCTCGATGGCGCGCACGGTGCAGGCCCTGAAGATCTGCCAGCGCAAGCTTCACAAGCACGAGGTGGCCCGGATGCGGCTGGTCGCCACCGAGGCTTGCCGGCGGGCCACCAATTCAAGCGATTTCATGCGCTATGTCGAGCGTGAGACCGGGCTGCGGCTCGAGGTCATCAAGCCCGAGGAAGAGGCGATGCTGGCGGTCGTGTCCTGCGCGCCGCTGGTCTCGACGCGGACCGAACAGCTTCTGGTGGTCGATATCGGCGGCGGCTCGACCGAGTTGGTGTGGATCGACCTGTCGCAGGTGCCGGCGATGGAACGGCCGCGCGCGATCATGCGGCTGCGCTCGGGCTTTGCCGGCGAGATCGGGCCGTTTCCGGCGGCGCGCGTGGTCGACTGGATCTCGGTGCCCTGGGGCGTGGCGACGCTGCGCGAGCAGTTCGACGATGTCGAGGACGACGCCGGGCGCTTTGCCTTGATGAGCTGGTTCTTCGAGGAGCAGCTTGGCGAGTTTTCGCCCTTCCACCGCGAGACCGCCAAGGAAGGGTTCCAGATCATCGGCACCTCCGGCACGGTGACGACGGTGGCCGCGACCCATCTGGGGCTGAAACGCTATGACCGCAACAAGGTCGACGGGCTGCGCATGACCTCGGAACAGATCGACCGGGTGATCCGCGGCTATCTGGCCGCCGGGCCCGAGGGACGGCGGGCCGATCCGCGCATCGGGCGCGACCGGCAGACGCTGATCATGCCTGGGGCGGCGATCCTGCAGGCGCTGCTCAGGATCTGGCCGACCGACCGGCTGTCGGTGGCGGACCGTGGGTTGCGCGAGGGCTTGCTCTATTCGCAGATGTCGTCGGACGGGGTGCTGGAAGGCGGACCGTTCTGAGCTTTTCCCGCAGGCGCGATCGGGTGTAGACGGCTTGGATCGAGACAGGTGAGACAATGGCAAAACGCACATCCGGGCGCGGCGAGCGCGATCTGAGGGTCAAGGTCAAGACTGCGCGCGGGCGCAAGCTTTCGTCGACGCTCTGGCTGGAGCGGCAGCTCAACGACCCATACGTCAAGCGCGCGCAGGCCGAGGGCTACCGCGGGCGGGCGGCGTTCAAGATCCTCGAGCTGGACGACAAGGTCGGCTTTCTCAAGCCCGGCGCGCGGGTGGTCGACCTGGGCTCGGCGCCCGGTGGCTGGCTTCAGGTCGCGGTCGAGCGGGTGAATGCGCTTGGCACGCGCAGGGGCAAGCCGGTGGGTCGGGTGCTGGGTGTCGACCTGCAGGAGGTCGAGCCGGTGGCGGGCGCCGAGGTGCATCAGCTCGATTTCATGGCGGACGGGGCCGACGACCAGGTCAAGGCCTGGCTGGGCGGCAAGGCGGACGTGGTGATGAGCGACATGGCGGCGGCCAGTTCCGGCCACAAGCAGACCGACCACCTGCGCATCATCGCGTTGGGCGAGGCGGCGGCACATCTCGCCTTCGACGTGCTCGACGAGGGCGGCACCTTCGTGGCCAAGGTGCTGGCCGGTGGCGCCGAGGGCGAGTTGCAGAAGCTTCTCAAGCAGAAGTTCACCAAGGTGGTGAACGTCAAACCCCCAGCCAGCCGCTCGGACTCGTCGGAGAAATTCGTGGTGGCGACCGGGTTTCGCGGCTGAGGACACGCCCTATTCGAGGGTCGCAAAGAACTCCCAGATCTCGGTCGCGCCGTCGAATTCGAAGGTCGCGCGCCCGATGAACGGCAGGTCAGGCCCGCCCGAGGGCCATTTGTGCCCGCCGCCGGTGATCCTGACACCGGCCAGCGGCACATCGCACCCGGCCCAGTCGCTGCGTTCCGCTGCGGTGCCATCGTCCAGCGCGTCACGGGTCGTGACCGCGCCGACCCCCGTGCATCCGGCCTGATCGGCGAAGAAGGCTATGCTTGCATCGTGGCTGAGAAGCGTCATGTCGGTGCCCCAGCCGGAAATGATCCGTCCGCCGTCGAAGGGCACGATGGGGTCGTCGGTGCCGTGGATCAGCAGCAACGGAAAGGCGGGCGCATCGGCGCAATCGTCGCGCAGCATCGCCGGCAAGGTCATCCCCACCACCGCCACGCCGGCCAGCACGCCTGCGCGCTTGCAGGCATAGGACAGCCCGATAATGCCGCCCTGCGAAAACCCGGCCAGATAGATGCGGTCGCGGTCGATCCGGGCCTGCGTGTCGACCGCCGCGATGACCTGATCGAGATAGGCGAGGTCATCGCGCGGCGGCACCAGCCGGGCCGCGCCGGGGCCTTCGCCGACGTTCCAGACCCGGTGCAGGGCGCTTGGATAGGCGGTGACGAACCCTTGTTCGGCGGCGAGTGCGTCGAACCGGTGGCGGGTGGTGGTCGCCATGCGCGGGCCGCTTTCAAGCACCCCGTGCAGCACCAGGATCAGCGGCGCCGGGTCGGGCAGGTGTTCGGGGATGGTGACGAGAACCTCGCGCGCATGACCGTCGAGGGTGAAGCGCAGCCTCTCGCCCCGGGCGGGGGCGGCGACGAGCAGCAGGAGCAGGAGGACCAATCTCATCGGTCGGGCACGCATAGCCATGTCATGCCGCCACTATGCCCGCCCGGCGCGCAGGTTCAATTCAGAATGCGGCCCAGTCGGTGAAGATCGGCTTGAGAACCGGCACCGGCTTCGGCTCTGGCCGGGTGCGGGTGCTGTTGTCGGACCTGTCTTGGGTGTCCACGCGGGTGCGTTTCGGCTCGGGGTTGGTCCGGCTCCTGGGGTCGGTGAATGACGCCATCTGCGCTTCTCCGTATTCGGCCCGGCGCTTGCGCGGGCTTCGGTTGCGGTGCCCTGTCGGCCCTCTTCTGGGGAAGGTCCGTAAGGCAAGCATCGCACCCGAGATGGGCATGGTCAGGGCAGGTCCGGGGCCTCTTGATGCCGAAACCATGGCGTCCGCCTGCGCCGCGATGCCGCGCAGGAATGGCTTGCCAGAGAATATCAGTTAGAAATATTGCAAGATGACGATGTGTTCGCCGGGCCAGACCTCGTGGGCGCGGGCAACCCGGTGCGGGAGGGCACAGGCATGTATCGCAGGGTCAACAGCGGCGGGTTCATCGGGGCCATGACCCTGGGCATCGTCATCGTGATGGCGGTTTTCACCTGGGTGATGTGGGGCATGTCGCGGCAGGTCTACGTGATGACCGACGTGATGGTCGAGTTGAACGGCAGTTTCAAATCCATGGTCGTCGACATGAACGACATCAACGTCAATATGGTCGCGATGCGCGACAGCATGGGGCGGATGGAAGGGACCATGGCTGGCATGTCCGCCGATATCGCCGCGATGAGCGGCAACATCGGCGACATGACCGGGCGGATGGCGCAGATGACCGGCACGATGCAGGCGATGACCGCCAATATCGCCCGGATGATCGCCGATGTGGGGCGGGCATCCTATGCCTTCTCCAATCCGGCCTCCTACATGTTCGGCGGTGGCCCGTTCCCGTTCTGACCGGGACAGGGGCGAGCGGACCGCGAATCGTTTCGCGCTAACGGCGAGTGCGCGGGGCCGGGCATTCGGTCTCAGGCGCGCAGGTAACGCCTGAAAAAGACCGGATCGCCAGTCCCGCACCCCGGCGAGCGCCGGGAAATCGCCCGAAAATCTGCGCCAAAGTGACGCGATTTGCCGGTGTGAGCGCTGACTCTGACAAAAATCAATGAAATTTTCGCCAAACATGTTTAGACATACGAATATTACGATATTCGAATGCGAAAGATCTATTTTCTGTCTCAGCCTTGAGGAACGACGATGGGACCGTTTGGACGTCACGCACTCTGCGCCGCAGTCCTGAGCCTCGCCGCCACGGCGAGCTTCGCCGAAACCCCCGCCTATTCCGCCATCGCCGGCAATTTCCTGACCGCGCCGGTGGTGACCGCCCAGATCGGCGGCAGCGCAACCGTAGGGGGAACGGTGGTGCCGTTCAAACAGGTGACGCTGTCGGCCCAGGCGCCGGGGATCGTGACCTTTCTCGCGGGCGCCGAGGGGCACCGGGCCGAAGAGGGCGAGGTGCTTGTGCGCCTCGACGATCAGAACCTCGCCGCCCAGCGCCGCGCGGCGCTGAGCCAGGTCTACCAGGCCGAGGCGGCGCTGAGGAACTCTTACATGCAGTATTCGCGCGAGCTTTACTCGCCGCGCGTCAACTCCGTCACCGGCTTTCCCGGCATGGGCGTTCCGGCCACCTTCGACCAGTTCTTCACCCGCGGCTTTTCCTCGATGACCGGCCAGTCCAACCCGGGGCTGGAGCGTCAGGCCGACCTTTACGCACAAGGCGTCGGCGTCGATCAGGCGCAGAACGCGCTGGCCGCCGCCCAGGCCAACCTCGAGGCGATCGACGCGGGCCTGCGCGACTATCAGTCGGTGGCGGGCTTTGCCGGGATCGTCGTGGCCAAGCATGTCGAGGTCGGCGACACCGTGCAGCCGGGCATGCCGCTGGTGACCTATGCCTTCGTCGACTACCTGCGCGTCGAGGCCGACGTGCCGGTGCGCCTGGCCGCCGGTCTGGCCGAGGGCATGCTGGTGCCCGCGCGGCTCGATGCCGGCGCGCAGGTCGAGGCAAAGGTGGCGCAGATCTACCCCGTCGCCGACCCGATGCGCCACACGGTGACGGTCAAGTTCGACCTGCCGCTGGGCACGCCGGGCGGGCCGGGGATGTATGCCGAGGTGACCGTGCCCGACGCCTCGGTGCCGGTGCAGACCCAGACCGCGGTGCCCGCCGAGGCGCTTTTGTGGCGCGGCAGCCTGCCCTCGGTCTTCGTTCTGGATAATGGCCGGCCCTCGCTGCGCATCGTGCGCGTCGGCTATCCGCTGGCCGATGGCCGGGTGTCGGTGGTGTCGGGCCTGTCGGGCGGCGAGGTGGTGATCCTCAATCCGCCCGCCTCGCTGGTGTCCGGACAGTAGGGGGCCGCCATGACCGACCACCCCCACCAGAACAGGGACGACCCCGGGGCCGAAGGCCTGGGCCTGGCCGGGCGCCTGGCCAAGGCCTTCATCACCTCGCCGCTGTCGCCGCTCTTGCTGGTGGCCTGCCTGGCGCTGGGTCTGGCCGGGCTGGCGCTGACGCCGCGACAGGAAGACCCGCAGATCTCGGTCCCGATGGTCGACATCTTCTTCAGCTATTCCGGCATGTCCGCCGAGCAGGTCGCCTCGCTCGCCACCGATCCGCTGGAGCGGTTGATGAGCGAGATCCCGGGCGTCGAGCACGTGTTTTCCGCCTCCGAGCGTGACGGCGCGATGGTGACGGTGCAATTCGAGGTCGGCGAAGAGATGGGGCCGTCGCTGGTCAAGCTCAACGACAAAATCGCCTCGAACCTCGACAAGATCCCGCCGGGCGTGAGCCAGCCGCTGATCCGCCCCAAGGGCGTCGATGACGTGCCGGTGGTGACCCTGACGCTGTGGAGCCACGAGGTCGACGAGGGCGCGCTGCGCGCGCTGGGTCTCGACGTGATGCAGCGGCTCAAGGAAGTGCCCAACACGGCCCAGAGCTTTGTCGTCGGCGGGCGCTCGGACGCGATCAAGGTCGAGGTGTTCCCCGAGCGTCTGGCGGGTTTCGGCATCGGGTTGGACGAGATCGCGCGCACCATTCGGGCTGCGAACTCCGAACGCGGCGTCGGCACGGTCGAGGCCGGGGCAAGCTCGTTCACGCTCTATACCGGGGCATTCCTGACCTCGGCGCGCGACATCGAGAACCTGATGGTCGGCGTGCACCAGGGCCAGCCCACCTATATCCGCGACGTTGCACTGGTGACCGAGGGCACCGACGACGCGACCTCGATGGTCAGCTATTACACCGGCCCCGCCTATGGCCACGACGGTCACGGCGCGGCGGCTGACGCGGCCCACGGCCCGCTGGCCCCGATCGGCGCACCCGCCGTCACCATCGCGGTGGCCAAGAAGGCCGGGTCGAACGGCGTCAGCGTCGCGGATGCGGTGCTGGCCTATGTCGAGCGGCTGCAGGGCGACCTGATCCCCGACAACGTCACCGTCGAGGTCACCCGAAACTATGGCGAGACCGCGAACGAGAAGGTCAACGAACTGATCTTCAAGCTGTTCGTGGTGACCGGCGCGGTGACCGTGCTGATCTGGCTGGCGCTTGGCATCCGCGCCGCCTCGGTGGTGCTGATCGTCATCCCGGTGGTGATCCTGGTGACGGTCTTTTCCGCCTACCTGCTGGGCTACACCATCGACCGGGTGTCGCTGTTCGCGCTGATCTTTTCCATCGGCATCCTGGTCGATGACGCCATCGTGGTGGTCGAGAACATCTATCGCCGCTGGCTCGAGGAAGGCCAGTGCAGCGAAAGCTGCAACGTCGATGCGGTGCGCGAAGTCGGCAACCCGACCATCCTGGCCACCTTCACGGTGATCGCGGCGCTTTTGCCGATGGGCTTCGTGTCGGGCATGATGGGCCCCTACATGGAGCCGATCCCGGCGCTTGGGTCGGTGGCGATGCTGTTCTCGCTGTTCGCCGCCTTCATCTTCACGCCGTGGCTGGCGCAGCGCATCCGCCCGCCGATGCACCTGCTGGAAAAGGCCCAGGCGAAAGAGCATCGCCAGAACCTCGCGCTGAACCGCTTTTTCGTGCGTCTGCTGGTGCCGCTCCTGACCAAGCGGGTCAACGGCTGGGCCTTTGCCGTCGGCTTGCTGGCGGTGTTCGTGGCAAGCCTCGGGCTGTTCTACACCACCTCGGTGACGGTCAAGATGCTGCCCAAGGACAACAAGCCGGAATACAACGTCACCGTGAACATGCCCGAGGGCACGCCGATGCCGGTGACCGCCAACGTGGTGGCGCGGCTGGCCGAGGAACTGGTTGCCCTGCCGGAAGTGGTGGCGCTGCAAAGCTATGTCGGCACCGCCAGCCCGTTCAACTTCAACGGCCTTGTGCGCCACAGCTACATGCGCGCCGATCCGTGGCAGGCCGATATCCAGGTCCAGCTGGTGCCCAAGCATGACCGCGACCGGTCGTCCGAGGATATGGCCGCCGCCACCCGCGAGATCCTGACCCCGATCGCCCGCAGCCTTGGCGCGCGCATCGAGGTGGTCGAGATGCCGCCGGGCCCGCCGGTCCTGCAAACCATGGTGGCCGAGATCTACGGCCCCGACGCGGCCACCCGGCGTGCCGTGGCGCGCGATGTCGAGGCGCTGTTCGAGCAGGCCGAGACCATCGTCGATGTCGACGCCTACCTGCAGGCGCCCTATCCGTCATGGCGCTTCGTGGTCGACCGCGAAAAAGCCTCGCGCCGGGGTGTCTCGGTCGAGGATATCAACCGCCAGCTTGACATGGTGATGGGCGGCTTCATCCTGGGCGATGTCAAGAACGAACGCGCGGTCGAACCCCGCTTCATCTACCTGCAGATGCCGCTGGCGCTGCGCGGCCAGTTCGGGCGGCTCGGGCAACTGCCGGTGCCCTCGGCCTCCGGCGCGATGATCCCGCTGACCGAACTGGGCCATTTCGAGCAGTTCCAGATCGACGACCCGGTCTATCACAAGGACCTGCGCGCGGTCGAATACGTCACCGGCGACGTCGCCGGGCGGCTGGGCGCGCCGATCTACGGCATCTTCGAGATGGAAGACCTGCTGGACGGCTACACCACGCCCGACGGGGTGCGCGTCGACACCAACTATATCGGTCCGCCCGCCGACAGCATGGCCTCGGCGCTGGAATGGACCGGCGAATGGACCGTCACCTACGAGACCTTCCGCGACATGGGCCTTGCCTTCGGCGCGGCGCTGATCCTGATCTACATCCTCGTGGTCTGGGAGTTTGGCAACTTCACCCTGCCTGCCATCGTGATGGCGCCGATCCCGCTGACCCTGATCGGAATCGTGCCGGGGCACTGGCTGTTCGGTGCGTCGTTCACCGCCACCTCGATGATCGGTTTCATCGCGCTGGCCGGGATCATCGTGCGAAACTCGATCCTGCTGGTCGATTTCTCGATGCACGCGGTCCGGCGCGGCATGGATGTGCAGGACGCGGTGATCAACGCCTGCCAGACCCGGACCCGGCCGATCCTGATCACCGCCGCGGCGCTGATAGCGGGGTCGTCGGTGATCCTGTCGGACCCGATCTTCCAGGGCATGGCGATCTCGCTGATGTTCGGCGGGCTGGTCTCGACACTGCTCACGCTGGTGGTGATCCCGCTGGGCTGCGTGAGTTTCCGCAAGGCGCTGCTGAATTCGGCGGGCGAGGATGACATGGGCGGCGGCGGAGTGGCCGCGCCCCAGGACCCGAAAACCGCGCTGGCGCGGGCGCGCGCCGAGCGCGGGGCAGGGGGCGGGCTGATCGGCGGGTTGGTCGCGGTGCTGCGCGGGGCGGTCGACCTCGTGGTGCTCATGGTTGATCTGATCGCGCTTGGCCTGCGCAAGCTGGTCTCGGCCCTGGCCCCGCGCCAGGAGCGCCCGGCGATGGCCACGGCCGCCGCCGCGCCCGTGCCGCCGGAACCGGCCCCAGCGCCTTCGCCGGTGAAGGAGCCGGCCCCGAAGCCTGCCGCCAAGCCGCGCGCCAAGACTGCGGCGAAACCGTCTGCCAAGGCGCCGCCGAAGAAACCCGCGAAGAAACCGGCACAAAAGCCCGCTGGCAGGGCCGCCGACAAGCGCACAGCGAAACCGGCCAGCAAGCCCGCGCCGGGGCGGCGGGGCATCCGGCTCAAGGGACAGGACGGAGGCAGGAATGACTAGGCCCGCCGCCAGATCGCTCGCGCTGCTCGCCGTGCTCGTCACCGGTCTGGCAACGCCCGCCGCTGCGCAGATGCAACTGCCCGCGCCGCCGGTGCCCGGACCCTATCCGCTGATGCCGGTGCCGATGCCTTATTCGCAGCCCGGCGTCAGCCAGCGCCCCGCGCCGGTGTTTCCGGGGCCGCAGGCCGGCATGCGCGTGCCCTACTGGATGCAGCAACCCGCGCCGGGCGTGCCGGTGGGCGATGCGCCGGCCGCGACCGGACCTGGTGCCGACTATGCCCCGGTGCCGGGGGTCGGGCGGCAGGGGCAACCCAATCAGCCCTACGTGCCGCAACCCTATTGGCAACCGCAGGGCAGTTGGATGCAGCCACCCGGATGGGGTGCGCCGCAACCGGGCTGGGGTGGACCGGGCTGGGTGATGCCTCAAGGCGGAGGTGGCCAGTGATGCACCGAACCCAGGCCCTTGCCGGTGGCCTCGTGCTGAGCCTTCTGGCCGCGCCGGGCGTGGCCCAGAACGCGAACCCCTGGAGCCAGCGCCCGGCAGCAACCGGCTATGCGACCGCGCCGGTCGCACCGCCGCAACCGGCAACCGGCACCTATGCGCCGGCCGACCTCGAGGCGCGCCTGTCGGCCCCGACCGTCACCGCGACCCCGGCCCAGCCGCAGGTGGCCCCCGGCCAGCCGGTCGCACCTGTCGCGCCGGGCGCCGGGGCGGTGGTGCCGCCCTATGCCGGGCTGCCGCTGAGCGGCGGCTATGGCTACCTGTCCGCCTACCCGAGCGCGCCGGTCGTGACCGGCGGCTATCCGGCCACGGCCTATCCCTACGGCGGCGGCTATCCCGCCACGGCCTACCCCTATGGCGGTGGTTATCCGTCCTTTGGCGGCGTGCCGGGATATGGCGGCGTGCCGGGCGGCTATGGAATGCCCGGCTATGGCGGGGCGGGCTACGGCCTGCCCGGGTATGGCGCAACCGGCTACGGCCTGCCGGCCTACGGCACCGGATGGAATGGCCCGACCAGCGGCTGGGGGCCCAGCGGCCTCGGCATGCCGATGGGAGGGTTTTCGCCTTTCGGCTTCTGACGAAGCCGAGGCAGTCGACCGCGCCCTCGGGCGCAAGAAGTTGGAGCATGGCATGCGTCCCGGTGCCGGTCTCCAAACCTGGACACGGGACGTTTGAAAGGGAGTTGAGAACATGCGCAAGCTTCTCGCCACTGTCGCCATCGCCGCCGGCCTGTCCGGCGCGCTCGTCACCACCGCTGCCGCCCAGGGCTGGGGCCCGGGCTATGCCCCCGGATACGGCGGCTATGCCCCCGGTTATGCGCCGGGCTACGGCGGCTACGGCCCCGGCTATGGCGGCTATGGTCCGTGGAACAACGGCGGTTGGGGTGGCCCCTGGAACAACAGCGGCTGGGGTGGCCCGTGGAACAACGGCGGCTGGATGCCGTGGAACAACGGTTGGGGCAACAACTGGGGCAACAACTGGGGCCCGTTCGACGGTGACGGCGACGGCTCGGGGTCGTTCAACTTCGGCTTCTCGGGCGATGCCAATGCCCGTGGCCGCGGTCAGGGCTATGGCCAGGGTTACAACCAGGGCTATGGCGGCTACGGCCCCTACTACGGCAACCCCTACTACGGTGCGCCGGGCTATCCGATGCAGCCGGGCATGATGCCGATGCAGCCGGGCCAGATGCCGCCGATGCAGCCGGGCCAGATGCCCGCGCCCGGCGCCCAACCCGCGCCCGGCGATACCGGCGACGCGCCGCAGACGCCGGCCCCCGAGGCCCCGACCGAGTAATCGGACCGGTCTTGCATGACACCGCCCGCCCCCCAGGCCCGGGGGGCGGGCACCCCCTGCCGAGATCGGAGGCCCGTCGATGACCCTGAAAACGCTGACCGCCCGCGCCATGGGCACCCTGGCCCTGACGCTTTCGCTGGCGCTGCCCCTGGCGGCCCAGACCGACGCGCCGCCGGCCTATTCGGCCACCGCGCTGCACCGTCTGCCCGATGGCACGGTGAACGCGGGCCGCGTGATCAAATCCGGCCCCGACATGCGCATGGAATACACCGAGAACGGCCGCGACATGGTCCAGATCATCCGCCGCGCCGAGGGCGTGATGTATCTGCTCGACCCGGCCGCACATAGCTTTTTCGAGATGCGCGGCGCCCCGTCCGCCGATCCCGGCGGCGTCGGCTACCTGCCGCCGTGCCAGGAGGGCGACCCGATGCTGGTCTGCACCTTCATCGGCACCGAGGTCGCCTCGGGCATCACCGCCGAGATCTGGGACATCGCCACCCCCGGCGCCGAGGGCGTGACGCGTATCTTGTGGGACGGCGCGCGCCACCGCGCGCTGCGCCAGACCTACCCGGACGGCAGCCAGATGAAGATGACCTTCAAGGCGATGGTCGAGCTGTCTGGCCGCACCGTCGAACACTGGAGCATCGCGGCCACCAGCCCGAGCCAGCCGCCGCAAAGCGGCGAATGGTTCTATGACCCCGAACTGCGCGTCGAGATCCGCGAGGTTCTGCCCTCGGGCGAGAGCCGCAGCCTCGAGGACATCGCGGTCGGCCCGGTCGACCCGGCGCTGTTCAACGTGCCCGAAGGCTGGACCCGGATCGAGATGCCGGCCCCGCCGATCCCGCCGGCTGGCAGCAACTGAGCGCGGCGGGGGCGGCAATGCTGACACTCTACGCCAATTTCAAGGGCGGCACCGGCAAGAGCACGATCGTCTTCAACATGGGCGTCTGGCTGGCGGCGCGCGGCCATTCGGTGACGATCTGCGACCTCGACCCGCAGCGCACCGTCACCGACGTGGCCGAAATCCGCGACGAGATGGGGTTTGAGCCGACGCTGGCCGTCACCCATGCGCTGCCCGACCGGGGCAAGACCACCGGCCAATGGCTGGCCGATGTCGGCCTGTCGGACTCCGGCGCGATGCGGGCCGCGATCCGCGCGGCGGGGCGCATCGTGGTGCCAGTGACGCCGTCGCAGGCCGACATCTGGGCGACCCAGCATTTCCTTGAAATCATTGCCGAAGAACGCGCCGAGGGCGACCGGCCCGAGGTGCTGGGCTTCGTCAACCGTGCCGACCCGCACCCGCGCTCGCGCGAGAATGCCGAGACCGTGGCGGCGCTGACCGCACTGGCCGGGATCGAGGCCTTGCAACCCAGACTGGTGCAGCGGCTGGCCTTTCGCCGGTCGTTCTCGGAAGGGCTGGCGCCGGGCGAGTTGGAGCCGGGCGGCAAGGCGGCGCGCGAGCTTGATGCGTTGGCGCGCGCGATCCATGGCCCGGCCCGATAGGAGCGACCCCGATGCTGATGCCGATCCTTCGCCTAGTCCTGATCTACCTGGTGCTGACGCTCGCCGTGGTCGGGGTGTTCAAGCGCGACAACCTGATGCGGCTTGTCGCGGGCGACCTGCCCGCCGCCGAGACGCCCGCGCCGATGCCGCGCCCGGCCGTCGCCGCCCCCGCCGCACCGGCGCCCAGCCCGGCGCAACCCGCCACGCCGGTGGCCGCGCCGACGCCTGCCGTCCAGCCCGCCACCCAGCCGGACACCGTGACCGAGGCCGACCTCGCCACCGCCATCAACGCCGCGCGCGCGGCCTATTGGGCGGGCGACATCGCCGGGGCCAGGGCGCAACTGATCGCGCTGGCCGGCGCCCATCCCGACAACCCGGACCTGAAGGGCGAGCTTGGCAATCTGCACTTTTCCCAGCGCGACTATCCGGCCGCCGCGACCGCCTATCTCGAAGCCGCCAACCTGTTGATCGCACAAGATCAATTCGCCCGCGCCGGCGGTCTTCTGCCCGTCCTGCGCCAAATCGACCCCGGCAAGGCCGAGACCCTCGCCGCCCGGCTGCAAAACCGCTAAACGGGGGGCGAAAGGGAGCCTTAGATGAACCAGTCGCTCGCCAACCGCCTGACGCGTCTCGAACGTCACCTACAGGCCGAGAACCCGGTGCTGCTGGAGGTGCTGCCGACCTATTACAAGTTCGACAAGATCCTCTACCGCATGGGCCTGATCGGGCGCGAAACCTCGCTGGCGTCGCGCATTTCGTGGTGGCCGCTGATCGCGGTGATGGGCACGTTTTCCTCGGGCAAGTCGACCTTCATCAACAGCTTCATCGGTGAAAAGATACAGGACACCGGCAACCAGGCGGTCGACGACAAGTTCACCGTGATCTGCCAGCGCACCTCGGACACCACCGCCAACCGCACCCTGCCGGGCACCGCGCTCGACGCCGACCCGCGCTTTCCGTTCTACCGGATTTCCAGCGAGATCGAGAAGGTGGCAAAGGGCGAGGGCAAGCATATCGAGAGCTATCTGCAACTACGCACCACCCAGCAGCCGACCATCGCCAACAAGATCATCATCGACAGCCCCGGCTTCGATGCCGACGACCAGCGCCGCTCGACCTTGCGCATCACCGATCACATCATCGACCTGTCCGACCTCGTGCTGGTGTTCTTCGACGCCCGCCACCCCGAACCGGGGGCGATGCAGGACACGCTGGAGCACCTTGTCGCGCGCACCGCCAAGCGCACCGACGCGTCGAAATTCCTCTATATCCTCAACCAGATCGACACTGCCGCGATGGAAGACAACCCCGAGGACATCACCGGCGCCTGGCAACGCGCGCTGGCCCATGCCGGGCTGTCGTCGGGCCAGTTCTTCACCATCTACAACGAAGACGCGGCGGTGCCGATCGCCGATCACACCCGCCGCGCCCGGTTCCAGGCCAAGCGCGACGCCGACCTGGCCCGCATCCATGCCCGCATCGACGAGGTCGAGCTGCACCGCAACTACCGCATCGTCAGCTTCATCGAGACGGTGGCGAAAGAGATCGAGCATGACCTTCTGCCCCAGCTTCAGGCCGCGCGGCAGCGCTGGCGCCGGGGCGTGGCAATGATCGACGCGGGCGCCCTGGTGCTGGGGCTGGCGGCGACCGGCGGGCTGTTGTCGCTGTTCGGCTGGTGGCCGTCGGCGGCGGTGTTCTCGGTCGACTGGCTGGCGGCGCATCGGATCGAGGCGCTGGCGGTCGTGCTGGCCATCGGTGTGATGTTCGCGGCGGTGCATTTCTGGGCGCGCGGCATGATGGCCAAACGCATCGCGAAAAAACTGCCCGAGGATTACGGCGAAGTCGATCTTGATCTGAAATCCGCGTTTCTCAAGGGAACGCGCTGGTTTCGCAGTATTTTCCTGCGCGCGCCCGCAGGCTGGACCCGGCGCACAGAGGCCCGGCTGCGCACGCTGCGCGACACCGTCGCGGGCCATATCCAGAACCTCAACGACCGCTATGCCGACCCCTCGGCCAAGCCCGCGCCCGAACCGGACCCGACGCCCTTGCCGGAACCGGACCCCGTGCGCGAACCGGCGGATGACAAAAGCGCGACGGACACCTGACATGCATGAAACCGACCCCTGCGCGCTGCCCGAGGGCCGCTGCGGCGACCTCGCCTTTCGGCTCGCGGTCTACGAGGCGGGCCATGCCCTGACCGCACGCGCGCTCGGGTTTCGGGTGCTGAGCGTCAAGATGCGCCCGCGCCCGCCGGTCATGGAAAGCGACAAGGTGCTGGGCAACACCTTCCGCTCGCTGACCACGGTGCTGGAAAACCGCTGCATCGAGCTGTTCGGCGGCCAGATCGCCGAGGATCACGCGTGTGCCACCGCGTCGTGCTGCACCGGCGACGTGGCGCGGATCGACGAATTGTGCCGGCTGATCTCGGGCCTCGACGGGCGGCGCGAACCGGAGGATATCTGGTTCGAGCTTGAGGACGTGGCGCTGGAGATCTTCCGCGCGCCGAAGATGCGCGACGCCATCGTGCCGCTGGCCGAGTTTCTGTTCGCCGAAGTCGCGCGGGGCGAGACCATCGTGCCCGGCGCGCGCGTCGAGGCCTGGATGGACGACCTCATCGGCCCGCGCCCGAAACGCGGCGGGTTGCTCCGGCGGCTGACCACGCGCGCCTAGCCCTTGGCCCCCTGGCCGCGCGCATAGACATCCTCGTAACGCACGATGTCGTCTTCGCCGAGGTAGCTGCCGGTTTGCACCTCGATCAGCACCATCGGCACCTTGCCGGGGTTCTCCATCCGGTGGCGCGCGCCCAGCGGGATATAGACGCTCTCGTTCTCGGCCACCAGCTTGACCTCGTCGTCCACCGTCACCTTGGCGGTGCCCGAGACCACGATCCAGTGTTCCGAGCGGTGGACATGGCTTTGCAGGCTCAGGGTCGCGCCGGGGTGGACGTGGATGCGCTTGACCTGGAATCGCTCGCCGATCACGAGGCTCTCGAACCAGCCCCAGGGGCGGTGGTCGACCGGAAAGGTGGTGGCCTGCGCCACGTTGCGGCCCTTGAGGACCGACACCGCCTGTTTCACGTCCTGTGCGCGCGACATGTCGGCGACCAGCACCGCGTCGTTCATCGCGATGGCCATGATGTTGTTCAGCCCGATGCCCACCACCTCGAGCCGGTCGCTTTCCGACCGGATCAGCGCGTTGTCGCAGTCGATCGCGGTGGCGTTGCCCGACAGGCTGACGCCGCGCGCATCCGGCCCGGCCTCACGCCAGACCGCGTCCCAGCCGCCAAGGTCCGACCAGCCGCCGGAAAACGGCACCACGGCCAGGTTGCCCGCGCGTTCCATCACCGCATAGTCGACCGAGATGTTCTCGGCGTCCGCCCACGGTTCGGCGGCGAGGCGCAGAAAGCCGAGGTCGGGCTCGGCCGCCTCGACGGCGGCACTGACCGGCGCGATCAGGTCCGGCGCATGGGTCTGGAAGGCCGCGATGATGTCGGCGGCCTTCACGAGGAAAATGCCGGCGTTCCACAGGTAGGTGCCGGCGGCGAGCATCTCGGCGGCGCGCGCGGCATCCGGTTTCTCGACGAAGCGCGACAGTGCGACCGGCGCGCCGTTGCCGTCCGGCCTTTCGGCAAGCTCGAGGTAGCCATAGGCGGTCTCGGGATGGGTGGGCGCGATGCCGAAGGTCACGAGCTTGCCATCGGCCACCGCCGACAAGCCCTGCGCGATGGCCGCGTGGAACGCGCCCAGGTCGGTGACGACATGGTCGGAGGGCGCCACCAGCATCACCGCTTCGGGGTCGGTGCGCGCGACATGCAGCGCCGCGGCCAGCACGGCGGGGCCGGTGTTTCGCCCCTCGGGTTCGATGAGGATGGCGCCGGAGTCGATGCCCACGCCCGCCAGTTGTTCGGTGACGATAAAGCGGAAATCCGAGTTGGTCAGCACCACGGGCGGTGCGAAATCCAGCCCGCCAACCTTGCCCGACAGGCGCAGCGCCGAGGCCTGGAACAGGGTCCGCTCGCCCATCAGCGGCACGAACTGCTTGGGGTAGGATTGCCGCGACAACGGCCAAAGCCGCGTGCCCGATCCGCCGCAGAGGATGACTGGAATGATCATTGGTTTCCTGCCTGAATTGATGCTTTTCGGCATCTTCTTTGCAACGCAAGCCAAGCACAACCCTGAATGGCAGCAGCGGGCGCCTGCGGGCATCCCGCATCGGCATTGCGGTTGAGCCGCCCCCGCGATTGGCATAATCAACCGCAAAGAACATCAGCGGAGGCGGCCATGTCCCTGTCTTTCGGAACCAGCGGCCTGCGCGGGCTCGTGACCGAGCTGGATGCGGCGACGGTCGCGGCTTACACCCGGGCCTTTCTGGCCGCCTGTCCGCCGGAAGGGCCGCTCTTCGTCGGGCGCGATCTGCGCCCGTCCTCGCCGGACATCGCCGCCGCCGTGATCGCCGCCGCCCAGGGTGCGGGTGTCGATACGGTGGATTGCGGCGCGCTTGCGACCCCGGCGCTGGCGCTTGCGGCGATGGCGGCGGGATCGTCCGCGGTGATGGTCACCGGCAGCCACATTCCCGCAGACCGCAACGGGTTGAAGTTCTACCGCGCGACCGGCGAGATCACCAAGCAAGACGAGGCCGCGATCACGGCAGCCTACCGCGCCGGGGCGGCGCCAGAGGGCCGGGCCGGGACAGGAACGACCAGCGCCAGCGCGCGGTCGGGCTATGTCGCCCGCTACGCGGCTGCCTTCGGGCCGGATGCGCTGGCCGGGCTGCGGATCGGGGTCTACCAGCATTCCTCGGCGGCGCGCGACGTGCTGGTGGAGGTGCTGGCCGCACTTGGCGCCGCGCCGGTGCCGCTGGCGCGCTCCGACACCTTCATCCCGGTCGATACCGAGGCGGTCGACCCGGAAACCCGCACGATGCTGGCCGAATGGTGCACGGGGCAGGGGCTTGATGCAGTGGCCTCGACCGATGGCGATGGCGACCGGCCGATGCTGACGGACGGGACCGGCGCGGTCATTCCCGGCGACGTGCTGGGCGTGCTGACCGCGCAGGCGCTGGGGGCGCAAAGGGTGGTGACTCCGGTGTCGTCCAACTCGATGGTGACGGGGCTGTTCGACACCACGCTGACGCGCATCGGCTCGCCCTATGTGGTGGCGGCGATGGAGACGGTGCTGGACAGTGACCCGGCGGCGAAGGTGGTCGGGTTCGAAGCCAACGGCGGCTTTCTGCTCGGGTTCGCGGCCAGTGCGGCGGCGGGGACGCTCCCGCCCCTGATGACCCGCGATGCACTCCTGCCCATCCTTGCGCCACTCGCCGCCGCGCGCGCCGCCGGAGGCACCCTTGCCGGGTTGATTGCCGACCTGCCGCCGCGCTTCACCGCCGCCAACCGGGTGCAACGGATCGACCCCGCCAGGGCGCGCAGTCTGCTCGCGGACCTGTCAGGCGATGCCGCCGCGCGCGCCGCCTTCTTCGAGCCGACCGGAGAGATTGCCGGCATCGACCAGACCGACGGGTTGCGCGTGACCTTCGACAGTGGCGAGGTCGTCCACCTGCGCCCCTCCGGCAACGCGCCCGAGTTCCGCGTCTATGCCGAGGCAGACAGCCGGGCGGGCGCCGAGGCGCTGGTGGCGGGCTATTTCGACAGGCTTGCGGCGGTCCTTGCCGCACCCCGCCAACACCCGGAATGATCGCTGCATCTCCCACCCGGCCTTGAAGGAGTCTCGATGACCATGACCCCGTTTCCGATTTCCGAACGCAACCCCGTCGCCCATGATGCGCCCTTGCCCGACAGCGCCGATTGCGTGGTGATCGGCGGCGGGGTGATCGGCATTTCCACCGCGCTGTTCCTCGCCCGTGCCGGGCGCAGGGTGGTAGTCGTGGAAAAGGGCCGGGTGGCCGGCGAACAATCCAGCCGCAACTGGGGCTGGATCAGGGTTCAGGGCCGCGATTTCGCCGAGATCCCTATTGCGCAGGAGGCGCAGGCGATCTGGCCGACCCTCGCCGCCGAGGTCGATACCGATATTTCGCTGACACAGGGGGGCGTTGCCTACCTGGCCAGGGACGCGCGCGAGCTGGCCGAATTCGAGGACTGGCTGAAGGGGGCGGCGCCATTTGGCGTGTCGTCACAGATTCTCGATGCCGACGGGGTCGCACGGCTGCTGCCCGAGGCCGCGATGCGCTGGCCCGGCGCGCTCTGGACCCCGACCGACATGCGCGCCGAACCGTTCGTCACGGTGCCCGCCATCGCCCGGCTGGCTGTCTGCGCCGGGGTCGCGATCATCGAAGCCTGCGCCGCGCGCGCGATCGAGCACGAGGCCGGGCGCGTGACCGGGGTGGTGACCGAGCGCGGCCGCATCGCGACCCCCGAGGTCGTGGTGGCCGGCGGGGCATGGTCGTCGCTCTTGCTGCGCCATGCCGGCGTGTCCATCCCGCAGTTGTCGGTGCGCGGCACCGCGATGCGCACCCGGCCGATGCACGAGGTTTTCGCTGGTGGCGCGCTGGATCATCGGCTGGCGTTTCGCAGGCGCGCCGATGGCGGCTATACCCTGGCCGCCGAGGCCCACCACGAGTTCGATATCGGCCCCGATGCCTTTCGCGCCTTCACCCGCTATCTGCCGCAAATCATCTCGAATCCGTTCGCCACAGCCTTTCGCCCGGCGGCGCCGCGGCACTATCCCGATGCCTGGACGACGCCGCGCCGCTGGTCGCCCGACGCGATTTCGCCGTTCGAGCGGATGCGGGTGCTGAACCCCGCGCCGAACATGCGCATCGTCGCCCGCACCGCGCGCGGCTTCTCCGAGACCTTCCCGGGGCTTGGCGAGACCGTGATCGAAAGCGCCTGGGCCGGGATGATCGACACGCTGCCGGACCTTGTGCCGGTGGTGGATCGCGCCGCGCAACGGCCGGGCCTGACCATCGCGACCGGCATGTGCGGTCACGGCTTCGGCATCGGCCCGGCCTTCGGGCGCATCACCGCCGACCTCGTGATGGGCCGCGATCCGGGGCATGACCTGGCCCGGTTCCGGCTGTCGCGTTTCACCGACGGGTCGAGGCTTGAACGCGGCCCGAGCCTGTGAGCCCCCAGCCGCGACGACCCGCCTCGTTGTAATAACCCTATCACATGCCCACCTGTAATGTGAAAGGGGGGCGTGACCATGACCGACACGACCAACCGCACGGACGTTTATGACAAGAAGATCTTTACCCCGTCGCTGCTGTTCAGCGACCTGGGCTACCTGATCTCGCACGGTCGCGCGATCGGGCGGGCGATGAAGAACCCCGAGGTCGGCCGCGATTTCATCGGCAAGATCATGATGGTGGTGACCGCGATCAACGGTTGCACCTATTGCACCTGGTTTCACGCCAAGCAGGCGGTTGAGGGCGGCATGAGCCAGGAGGAAATGCAAAGCATGTTCGATCTGCAATTCGAAGCCTCGGCCACCGAGCACGAACTGCCGGGACTGCTTTACGCCCAGCACTACGCCGAAACCAACCGCCAGCCGGACCCCGACATGACCGCGCGGCTCAACGACTTCTATGGCGAGACCACCGCGCGCGACGTGATGCTGATGATCCGGGTGATCTTTTTCGGCAACCTGCTGGGCAACACCTTCGACGCCTTTCCGGCGCGGCTCAAGGGCCAGAAAGCACCAGGCAGCAACGCGCTGTTCGAGCTTCTGTTCTGGATCGCGACCGCCTGGCTGATGTTGCCGACGAAATGGCTGATGCGCGAGAAGAAGGGCGACGATCCCGATCAGCCCGCGCCCGCCACCGGACCCGTCAGTAGCGCCCGAATCGCATCACGCCGACCCAGCGCCCATCCACCTGGTCGAGGCTGACAGAGCGCGGATCGGGCAGGGATGCCGGGCGATGCCCGCCGAAATGGCTGGCCAGCAGGTACTCCTGCACCTCGTCGAAGGCCGCGGTTGCCCGGCGCACCCGCAGCTTGCTGCCGTCCGGTTCCAGCACCACCCGATCCATCAACCGGTCGACGACATGATCCCGGCGCGCGGTCAGCGACACCACGTTTTCGTTCTCGCGCTGATCGCTCCAGGGACCGAGCCGCGCGATATGCGACGGCAGCCCGCCATCCTCGACCCAACTGTCGACGACCAAAAGCAGCCCGTCGCCCTTGCGCACCAGGATCGGTGCGAAATGGTCAGTCAACTGCCCGATATCGTTGATCGGTGACAGCGCCTCGGCAAAGGGAATGCCCATCGGCGGGCGGCGATGGGCATAGCGGCTGGGCCGGATCAGTTCGAACTTCGTCAGCAAGCCCTCGGCGATCAGGATATCGGCCAGGAAACCCTGCGAAATCGTTGCCTCGTCGGTGCAGACCGTGGTGGCGGTGAACCGCTTGTGAAGTTTGCCGAAAAAATCGCCCTTATCCTTGCCGACCACGTCGAACAGCAGTTCGAAATAGAAGGTCGCCAGCCGGGTCGCGCGCAGTTCGAAGGCTTCGCGCGCGGTCAGATCGGGATCGCGCGGCCAGTCGCGCTGGCGCTCGAACGCGGCCGGCGAGAACAGCGCGGCGATGCGTTGGAAATCGACCTCGAACAGAGGCTGCATGAACATGTCGGGCCGCTTGTTGGCCCATTTGAAGGTGACGCAGGCGTGAATGCCGCGTGCGGCCCGCAGCCGGTCATGCGCCGCCTCGGCCATCGCCTCGACATCGTTGAAACCGTAGCCTTCGTTGAACGCCAGCCCGGCATCGTCCAGCAACACGGCCAGCCGCCGGTAAACCTGCGCCGCCTGGATCGAACTGGCCGCGCCCTGTTGCAGGGGGAAGCTGCCCCGCTCGGACAGGGAGGGTGACAGCGTGGCGGCGTGATCGGCCAGCGCCTGCAGGCTGCGGCGGGTGACGACCTCGGGCCGGGCCTCGGCCCCGCGCCAGCCGGGATATCCGCGCCGGGTGAGGTGCAACAGCTCGCACGGCTCGAAGGTTTCGGCCAGGGTTTCGACGCTGAGCGGCCCGGCAACGGCCCGCGTCACGCCGATCAGCACCGCCGCGACCACCACGAGCGTGCGAAGAATACCCCTGTGCCGTGTCTGTGCCTGCCTCAAACCGCGCGCCCCGTCGAACCCGTGCTTACCCTATGGCGGGGCGGGGTGCGCGCGCAAGATGTAGCTGCTCACTTGGGCGTGTCCACAACAGGTTCACGCTTCAGCCGCCGGTATGGCTCATGTGGCGGCTGACCTGGCCCTCGGGGCGCTGGCGCGAATAGTCGAAATCGTGCCCCTTGGGTTTGCGCGAGATGGCTTCGCGGATCGCCGCGATCAGCGGGCCGTCATCGTCTGGCGCGGCGCGCAGGGGCGCGCGCAGGTCGGCGCGGTCCTCCTGCCCGAGACACATGAACAATTCGCCGGTGCAGGTCATCCGCACCCGGTTGCAGCTTTCGCAGAAATTATGCGTGAGCGGCGTGATGAAGCCGATCTTCTGCCCGCTCTCCTCAAGCCGCACATAGCGCGCCGGGCCGCCGGTGCGCTCGGCCAGCGGCGTCAGGGTGAAGCGCTCCGCCAGACGGTCGCGCAGGTCGGTGAGAGGCCAGTATTGGTCGATCCGGTCCTCGTGGCCCTCGTCGCCCATCGGCATGACCTCGATGAAGGTCAGGTCCATGTCGCGCGATGCGCACCAGTCGACCAGGTCGAACAACTCGTCCTCGTTGAAGCCCTTGAGCGCCACCGCGTTGATCTTGACCCGCAGCCCCGCCGCCTGCGCCGCGTCGATGCCGGACAGAACCTGATCGAGCCGCCCACGGCGGGTGATCTCGGCGAACTTGTCGGGATCGAGCGAGTCGAGCGAGACATTGACCCGCCGCACGCCCGCGTCAAACAGCGGCTGCGCGAAGCGCGCAAGCTGCGAGCCGTTGGTGGTCAGTGTCAATTCGTCCAGCGCGCCGCTTTCAAGGTGGCGCGACATGGCGTTGAAATACTTGAGAATATCCTTGCGCACCAAGGGCTCTCCGCCAGTGATGCGCAGCTTGCGCACGCCGAGCCCGATGAAGGCGGTGGACAGCCGGTCGAGCTCTTCCAGCGACAGAAGGTGCTTTTTCGGCAGGAAGGTCATGTCCTCTGCCATGCAATAGGTGCAGCGAAAATCGCAGCGATCCGTGACCGACAGCCTGAGATAGGTGATCGGGCGCTGGAACGGGTCGATGAGTGATGCCTGAGTCATATGGTCAAGCTATGCCGGGCGCGCGCCGGGGACAAGCCTTGGCCGTTGTCTGCACGCCGAATTGACCGTAACCTCGGGCCATGAAACGCAGTCTCGCCCTTGTCCTGCTCCTCTCTGCATGCAGCCTGACCGGCACCGCGCCGGATCTTGCGCCGCCCGAGGGCATGACCCGCCCGATGCCGCGCCCCGATGCGGGCGGGGCCGTGGTGCCGCGCGGGGCCGCGACGGCGGACGCCTTCGATACCACCACACCCGAGGAGCGCGCCGCCGCCGTGGCCGCGCCCGAACCGGCGGGAGAGGCGCGGCTGGGGCGCACGGTGGCCGCCCTGGGCAGCCCCGCCAACCCCGGGTTCTGGCTGGAAACGCCCCTGGTGACGCAGGCCGGGCCGGGTCGCGTGGTCGCCATAGCCAACGGCAAGAGCGTGCAGCTTGAACTGCGCCCGATCGACGGGCCGGCGGGGGCGGGCAGCCGGATTTCGCTTGCCGCTCTCAGGCTGCTCGAGGTCGGGCTGACCGGCCTACACGAGCTTGAGGTGTTCGCGAAATGACCGACCGCCGCATGATCCGGCACTGGGGCACCTGGGACGAGATTCGCGCCAATTTTCGCTGGAACATCCCGGCCCGGTTCAACATCGCCGAGGCCTGTTGCGATTCCTGGGCGCGCGATGACCCCGACCGCCTTGCGTTGACCCATGTCGCCGCCGATGGGGCTGCAACGACCTGGAGCTATGGCCAGCTCAAACGCGCCTCCGACCGGCTGGCGGCCAGTTTCGCCGCGCGCGGCGTCGGGCCGGGCGACCGGGTCGGGGTGCTGCTGGAACAGGGCCCCGAGGTGCTGATCACCCATTTCGCGGCGCAAAAGCGCGGCGCCATCGTGCTGCCGCTGTTTTCGCTGTTCGGACCCGACGCACTGTCCTTCCGGCTGGCCGACAGCGGTGCGAAACTGGTGGTGACCGACGCGGGCGGGCTGGCCAAGATCGACGCCATCCGCGCCGACCTGCCGGACCTCGCCGAGGTCTACGCGACCGATCCCGCATCGGCCCCTGTGCGCAACCTCTGGGACGAGATCGAAGCCGCCCGGCCGATCCCGCCGGTCGAGACCGGCCCCGACGATCCGGCGCTTCTGGTCTATACCTCCGGCACCACCGGCCCGCCCAAGGGCGCGCTGCATGCCCACCGGGTGCTGCTGGGCCATCTGCCCGGCATCGAGTGCCAGTTGGAGCGGTTTCCGCAGCCCGGCGATGTCGGCTGGACCCCCGCCGACTGGGCCTGGATCGGCGGGTTGATGGACTTGGCCATGCCGTGCCTCTACCACGGCGTGCCGCTGATCAGTCACCGGATGCGCAAGTTCGACCCCGACCGCGCCTTTGACCTGATCGCCCGGCACAAGGTGCGCACCCTGTTCCTTCCGCCGACCGCGCTCAAACTCATGCGCCGGGCCAGCGTGCCGGAGGCGGTCGATATCCGCGCGATCAATTCCGGCGGCGAAAGCCTGGGGCCGGACCTGCTGGATTGGGGGCGCGAGGTGCTGGGCGCGCCGATCAACGAGATCTACGGCCAGACCGAATGCAACCTGGTCGTCAACACCATGGCCAGCGCGATGGAGGTTCGCCCGGGCATGATCGGCCAGCCGGTGCCGGGCCACGAGGTGGCGATCATCGACGCGGATGGGCATGAGGTGCCCCGGGGCGAGACCGGCGAGATCGCGGTGAAGCGCCCCGATCCGGTCATGTTCCTGGGCTATTGGAACCAGCCCGAGAAGACCGCCGAGAAATTCATCGGCGACTGGCTCAAGACCGGCGACCTCGGCATGATGGACGCCGACGGCTATGTCGGCTTTGTCAGCCGCGACGACGACGTGATCACCTCGGCGGGCTACCGGATCGGGCCGTCCGAGATCGAGCATTGCCTGAACGGCCACCCCGACGTGGTGATGGCGGCGGTGGTCGGCGTGCCGGACGCGCTGCGCACCGAGGTGGTGAAGGCCTTTGTCATCGCGCGCGACGGCACCGCAAGCGATACCCTGCGCGACGCCCTGATCCAGCGGGTGCGCGACAAGGTCAGTCCTCACGTGGCGCCACGTGCGCTGGATTTCGTCGACAGCCTGCCCCTGACCGCCACCGGCAAGATCATGCGCAGGTCGCTGCGCGAGGGCTGAGCGCACCCGCCGGGGTCGAATTCACGATGGATTTCCGCCCCTGACCGGCTTATCCCTGTGGCGCGAAAACAGGCAGGACAGGCAGATGGCAGTCGGAATTTTCGATTCGGGTCTTGGCGGGCTGACGGTGCTCGACGCGGTATCGCAGCGTCTGCCCGAAGTGCCGTTCGTCTATTTCGGTGACAACGCCCATGCGCCCTATGGGGTGCGCGACGCCGACGACATTTTCGCCCTGACCAAACACGCGGTCGAGCGGCTCTGGGACGAGGGCTGCGACCTGGTGATCCTGGCCTGCAACACCGCCTCGGCGGCCGCACTCAGGCGGATGCAGGAGGGCGGATTGCCCGAGGGCAAGCGCGTGCTGGGCGTTTTCGTGCCGCTGATCGAGGCGCTGACCGAACGGCAATGGGGCGACAACTCGCCGCCGCGCGAAGTGGCGGTCAAGCACGTGGCGCTGTTCGCCACCCCCGCCACCGTGGCCAGCCGCGCCTTTCAGCGCGAGCTTGCGTTTCGCGCCATCGGCGTCGATGTCGAGGCGCAGGCCTGCGGCGGCGTGGTCGACGCGATCGAGGAGGGCGACCTGATCTTGGCCGAAGCGCTGGTGCGCAGCCATGTCGATGCGCTCAAGCGCAAGATGCCGGGGCCCGATGCGGCGGTGCTCGGCTGCACCCATTACCCGCTGATGCAACAGGTATTTCAGGACGCCCTGGGCGAAGGCGTGGCGGTCTTCAGCCAGGCCGGGCTGGTCGCGGCCAGCCTTGCCGATTACCTCACCCGCCACCCGGGCATGACCGGGCCGGGCACGCGGTCAAGATTTCTGACCACCGGGGATGCGCGCAAGGTGTCCGACCAGGCCACCCGCTTCCTGCGGCGAAAGATCACTTTCGAGCCGGCGTGATTGCGCCGGACCGGATTTGCCCCTATCTCATCTGCGAACGCACGAAGGGCCGCCATGACCCACAAGATCGCCATCCTGGGCGCGTCCGGCTACACCGGCGCCGAGCTTGTCCGCTTCATCGCCACGCATCCGACGATGGAGATCGTCGCCCTGTCGGCTGACCGCAAGGCCGGGCAGCGAATGGCCGATGTCTATCCGCACCTGGCCCACCTCGACTTGCCGGTGCTGACCACCATCGAGGACATCGACTTCTCGGGCGTCGACCTGGCCTTCGCCGCCTTGCCACATGGCCTCAGTCAGGCGCTGGTGCGCGATCTGCCGGACAGCGTGAAGGTCGTTGACCTCGGCGCCGATTTCCGTCTGCGCGACCCGGCGGAATACGAAAAATGGTATGGCGCGCCGCATGTGGCGGTCGAGCTTCAGAAACAGGCGGTCTATGGCCTGACCGAGTTCTACCGCGACGACATCCGGGGTGCGCGGCTTGTGGCCGGCACCGGCTGCAACGCGGCGACCGTGCAATACGCGCTGCGTCCGCTGATCGAGAACGGGCTGATCAACCTCGACCGGATCATCTGCGACCTCAAGAACGGGGTGTCCGGTGCCGGGCGCAGCCTCAAGGAAAACATGCTGTTCGCCGAGCGGGCGATGGATGTCCTGGGCTATGCCCAGGGCGGCAAGCACCGGCACCTGGGCGAGTTCGACCAGGAGTTCTCCGCCATTGCCGGGCGCGATGTGCGCATCACCTTCACGCCGCACCTGGTGCCGATCAATCGCGGCATCCTCGCCGATTGCTATGTCGAGGGCGACGCGCAGGTCATCCACCGGGTGCTGGCCGCGCGCTATGCCGATGAGCCGTTCATCCACGTTCTGCCGTTCGGGCAGGCACCGGGGACGGGGCAGGTCACGGGTTCGAACCTGTGCCATATCGGCGTGATCGGGGACCGGACGCCGGGCCGCGCGCTGGTCGTGGCCGCGCTTGACAATCTCGCCAAGGGCTCATCGGGGCAGGCGGTGCAGAACGCCAACCTGATGCTGGGCGAAGACGAAACCACCGGGCTGATGCTGGCCCCGGTCTTTCCTTAGGAGGCTGACATGGCCGGAATGAAGGGTCTGAAAAAGCGCCGCCGGGTGCAGGTCATCGTGATCGCAATTCTGGCGCTGATCTTGTCGACGGGGCTGATCGGCTATGCCTTTCAGGATGGCATCAACTATTTCCGCTCGCCGGTGCAGGTGATGGAAGAGCCGCCCGCGCCGAACGAGGTGTTCCGCCTTGGCGGGCTGGTCGAAGAGGGCACGCTGGTGCGCGGCGACGGCGAGACCATCCGCTTTTCCGTCACCGACGGCGGCGCCTCGGTGCCGGTGGTCTTTACCGGCATCCTGCCCGACCTCTTCGAGGAAAACCAGGGCATGATCGGCACCGGCAAACTGGTGAACGGGGTTTTTGAGGCCTCGGAAATCCTTGCCAAACACGACGAGGAATACGTGCCGCGCGAGGTTGTGGACGCGTTGAAGGAACAGGGCGTCTACCAGGACCCGGAAAGCTGATATCCGGTCAGACCGCGCCCTGAGCGCCTGCCGGACTATCCGATCAGTTCGCCGTGTCGTCCTCGGCTCCGGCGCCGTGTCGGCGGGCCACCAGCCGCTCGATGGCGTCGGCAAGGTGCGGGGGGGCGATGGCGTGGGCATTGCGTGCCACCCGGATGAGATGCGCCTCGCGCAGCACATCGGCATGGCTGAACCCGGCGGGCGGCTCGAACCTGTAGCAGGCCAGTTCGATCAACAGCCCCAGCGGGTCGCGGAAATAGATCGAGTCCATGAAGCCGCGATCCCTCACCCCGGAATGCGTGATCCCGCGCGCAGCAAGCCGCTCGACCGCCTGGGCAAAGGTGGCGGCGGAGACGTTGAACGCAAGGTGGTGCAGATTGCCCGCCCCGCGCGGCGTGGGCGACGGATCGGGCTTGCGCGCCTCGTGGGTGAACACCGTGATCAGCCGCCCGTCGCCGGGGTCGAAATAGAGGTGATTCTCGCCCGGCGTGTCGAGGTTGGGTTGTTCGAACACGAACGGCATCCCCAGCGTGCCCTGCCAGAAGTCGATCGAGGTCTGCCGGTCGGCCCCGGTCAGCGTGATGTGGTGCACGCCCTGAACTTGCAGCTTCTGCATGGCTCGCTCCCATCTTCGTGACAGGGTTCGACCCTATCATCCCGGCGACGCGGCTGGCAGCCCCGGCTATACGGCGGCCCGGGCCGCGCGCTTGCGTTCATGCGGGTCGAGGTGGCGTTTGCGCAGGCGGATCGCGTTCGGTGTCACTTCGACCAGTTCGTCGTCGTTGATATAGGCGATGGCCTGTTCCAGCGAAAAGATCGTGGCCGGTGTCAGCCGCACCGCCTCGTCGGTGCCCGAGGCGCGCACGTTGGTCAGCTTCTTGCCCTTGAGCGGGTTGACCTCGAGATCGTTTTCCCGCGCATGTTCGCCGATGATCATGCCCTGGTAGACCTTTTCCTGCGGCCCGATGAACATCTTGCCGCGCTCTTCGAGGTTCCACAGCGCATAGGCCACCGCTTCGCCCGCCTCCATCGAGATCAGCACGCCCGCGCGCCGGCCCTCGATGGCGCCCTTGTGCGGCGCCCAGTCGTGAAACACCCGGTTCAGAACGCCGGTGCCGCGGGTGTCGGTCAGGAACTCGCCGTGATAGCCGATCAGCCCGCGCGACGGCACATGCGCGATGATCCGGGTCTTGCCGGTGCCCGCGGGCTTCATCTCGACCAGCTCGCCCTTGCGCGCGCCGGTGATCTTTTCGATCACCGCGCCGGAATACTCGTCGTCGACGTCGATGGTGACTTCCTCGATCGGCTCCAGCGTCACGCCGTCCTGTTCGCGCAACAGAACCTGCGGGCGCGAGATCGACAGTTCGAACCCTTCGCGGCGCATGTTCTCGATCAGCACACCCATCTGCAATTCGCCGCGGCCCGCAACCTCGAAGGCGTCGCCGCCCGGCGTGTCGGTGACCTTGATGGCGACGTTGCTTTCGGCCTCTTTCATCAGGCGCTCACGGATCACGCGGCTTTGCACCTTCTTGCCGTCGCGGCCTGCGAGCGGGCTGTCGTTGATCCCGAAGGTGACCGAGATGGTCGGCGGGTCGATCGGCTGGGCGGGCAGGGGGGTGTCGACCGCGAGTGCGGCGATCGTGTCCGACACGGTGGCCTTGGACATGCCGGCAAGCGTGACGATGTCGCCCGCAATCGCCTCGGGAATCTCCTGCTGGCCGAGGCCGCGGAAGGCGAGGATCTTGGACACCCGGAATTGTTCGATCTTCTGGCCGATGCGGCTGATCGCCTGCACCGTCGCGCCGGTCTTGAGACGGCCCGATTCCACGCGGCCGGTCAGGATGCGGCCGATGAACGGATCGGCGCCCAGCGTGGTGGCGAGCATGCGAAAATCCTCGCCCTGGCGCTTGATCTGGCGCGGCGCGGGCACATGGTTCACCACCAGCTTGAACAGCGCATCCAGGCCCTTGCGCGGCCCATCCAGCGTGGCATCGGCCCAGCCGGAGCGGCCCGAAGCGTAGAGATGCGGAAAATCAAGCTGGTCGTCGTCGGCGCCGAGGTTGGCGAACAGGTCGAACACCTCGTTCAGCGCCCGGTCTGGCTCGGCGTCGGGCTTGTCGACCTTGTTGAGCACCACGATCGGGCGCAGCCCCAGCGCCAGCGCCTTGGCGGTGACGAACTTGGTCTGCGGCATCGGCCCTTCGGCGGCGTCGACCAGCAGCACCACGCCATCGACCATCGACAGGATGCGCTCGACCTCGCCGCCGAAATCGGCGTGGCCCGGCGTGTCGACGATGTTGATGCGCGTGCCCTTCCACTCGACCGACGTGGCCTTGGCCAGGATGGTGATGCCGCGCTCGCGCTCGATGTCGTTACTGTCCATCGCGCGTTCGGCCACCGCCTGGTTCTCGCGGAACGCCCCCGATTGCTTGAGCAATTCGTCCACCAGAGTGGTCTTGCCGTGGTCAACGTGGGCGATGATCGCAATATTGCGAAGGTCCATGAACGCGTCCTTTGTCTGCATCGCGCGGCATTACAGCGCGGTTGCAGCAATTGCCAGTGCGAAAACGAAAAAGGCTCTATTTCGCGATGTAGCGGTCGCGGCGGTGGTTGAGCGCGATCACGATATTGAGAAGTGCTGCCCCCGCGAAGGACCATACCACAACCGTGAGCGGGAACAAAAACAGCGCCAGCACCAGCACGCCCAGGTCGAACACCAACTGCACCAGCCCGGCCCGTATCCCGGCCCGGTCCTGCAGGTAAAGCGCCATGATCCCGACCCCGCCCAGCGAGGCGCCGTGGCGAAACAGGATCACCAGCCCGGCGCTGGCCAGGATGCCGGCGGCAAGGGCCGCGACCGCGGGGTGCGTGACCTCGAGCGTGGTGAAGCGGCTGAGAAGGTCGGTGATGACCGACAAAAGCGCCACGGCAAGGAAGGTCTTGAGCGTGAAGCGCCAGCCCATCCGCGCCAGCGCGAAGGCATAGAACGGCAGGTTCAGCACGAAAAACACCATCCCGAACGACCAGCCACCCATGTAGGCGACGATCAGCGACAGCCCTGCGATCTGGCCGGTGATCAGCCCGGCGGCCTGAAGAAACTGCACCGAAACCGCAACCAGCACGGTGCCGGACAGAAAGCCGATCAGGTCTTCGACCGGCGAATGCCGGTCAGGAGGGGACGAGAGCAGGAGCATGGGTCAGGCCGGTCCGGTGTTCGAGAACAGGTGAATGACGAGGATGCCGCCGAGGATCATCGCCATGCCGAGGATCGCGGGCAGGTCGAGCCGCTGGCCGAACACGATGAACCCGATTACCGCGATCATCGCGATGCCCAGCCCGGACCAGATCGCATAGGCGATGCCCACCGGCATGAACTTCAAGGCCCAGGCCAGCAGCGCGAAACTGACCGCATAGGCGACGACGACGATCAGCGACGGCACCAGCCGGCTGAATTGCTGGCTGGCTTGCAGCGCGGTTGTGCCGATGGTCTCGGCGACGACGGCGATGAACAGGATCAGGTAGGGCATGGTCAATCCGGGGCTTTGCAGGTGGTTTCAACCCAGTCGAGGTAATCGGCGCTGCCCCCGACGATGGCAAGTGCGGTGATCTGCGGCACCTCGTCCGGGTGATGGGCGCGGATGTCGGCCTCGAGCGCGGTCAGGCAGGCGCGGGTGGTCTTGGCGGTCAGTAGCCATTCCTCGGCGCGTTCGGTGCGGCCCTGCCAGGTATAGACCGAGGCGATGCGCGCGATCTGCCCGCAGGCGATCAGACCGGCACCGACCAGCCGATCGGCGGCGGCAAGTGCCAGGTCTTCGCTGGGAAAGGTGATCTGCGCCTCGACGGCGTTATGGCTCTGCATCATGGTCTCTGTGGTCCGCTGTCGGGGCCGACGCTACGCCCGCACGCAGCACCGCGCCAGTGCGCGCGGCGAAAAAAGCGAAAGGCGGCACCGGGATGCCGCCTTTGCAGGTGGTTTCGTCAGGCGGCCCGGATCAGGCAAGCGCCTTTTGCAGGTTCTCGTCGACCGCGTCGAGGAAGCCCTCGGTGGTCAGCCACTTCTGGTCGGGGCCGACCAGCAGCGCCAGGTCCTTGGTCATCTGGCCGCCTTCGACGGTGTCGACCACCACCTTTTCGAGCGTTTCCGCGAACTGCATCAGGGCGCTGTTGTCGTCGAGCTTGGCGCGGTGCTTGAGCCCGCCGGTCCAGGCGTAGATCGACGCAATCGAGTTGGTCGAGGTCGCCTCGCCCTTCTGGTGCTGGCGATAGTGGCGGGTGACGGTGCCATGCGCCGCCTCGGCCTCGACGATCTTGCCGTCCGGCGTCATCAGTTGCGAGGTCATCAGCCCGAGCGAGCCATAGCCCTGCGCCACGGTGTCGGACTGCACGTCGCCGTCGTAGTTCTTGCAGGCCCAGACATAGCCGCCCGACCATTTCAGCGCCGCCGCGACCATGTCGTCGATCAGGCGGTGTTCGTAGTGGATGCCCTTTGCCTTGAACTTGTCGGCGAACTCGGCCTCGTAGACTTCCTGGAAGATATCCTTGAAGCGGCCGTCATAGGCCTTGAGGATGGTGTTCTTGGTCGACAGATACACCGGCCAGCCAAGGTTGAGGCCATAGTTGAGCGAGGCGCGGGCGAAGTCGTAGATCGAGGCGTCGAGGTTGTACATGCCCATCGCGATCCCGGCGCCGGGGGCGTCGAACACCTCGTGCTCGATCACGGCGCCGTCCTCGCCGACGAATTTCATCGTCAGCTTGCCCTTGCCCGGAAAGCGGAAATCGGTGGCGCGATACTGGTCGCCAAAGGCGTGGCGGCCGACGACGATCGGCTTGGTCCAGCCCGGCACAAGGCGCGGCACGTTCGAGCAGATGATCGGGGCGCGGAACACCACGCCGCCCAGGATGTTACGGATCGTGCCATTGGGCGAGCGCCACATCTTTTTCAGGCCGAATTCCTCGACGCGCGCCTCATCGGGCGTGATGGTGGCGCATTTCACGCCGACGCCGACTTCCTTGATCTTCTCGGCGGCGTCGATGGTGATCTGGTCGTCGGTCTCGTCGCGTTTCTGGATCGAAAGGTCGTAGTAGAGCAGGTCGACATCGAGATAGGGCTCGATCAGCTTTTTCTTGATGATGTCCCAGATGATCCGGGTCATCTCGTCGCCGTCGATCTCGACGATGGGGTTGTCCACCTTGATCTTCGTCATGGGGCGCTCCTTGACTGTTTGTGAATCGGTTGGCGCCTTCTAGCGCAGATCGGAGCGCGTGGGAAGATGGTATGCGGTTGTATACTGAAAGGCGCACCGAAGCGGCCAGGATCATTCCGAATGATCTTGGCAAGAGCCTTCGGAAAGCTCTTGCCCGCAGCCTCAGCAGACCACACGCACCATTTCGGTGTTGCAGATGATCACCATCTGCCCGGCGTTTTCGACCGCGTGAAAGCCGCGCCGCCGCAACTCAACTCCGAACGCCGCCCAGCCGACGATGCGCTCGATATCGCGCCGGCCGCGACGCGGTCGTGGTCAACAAACCCCTAGTAATACGGCTTGTAGGTGAACATGCGGTCGCTGTCGCCGGCCCCGTCCAGCCGGAACGTCAGCCCCGCCGAAATGACCGAACCGCGATAGACCGGAGGCTTGCCGAAGTCGTTCCACATCAGAGCATAATCGCCATAGAACGAGATCTGATCGGTGACGGCCACGCTCGCCCCCACCCCGGCGAGACGGTAATAGCCAAAGCCCGCACCGTAGTCGATGTTGCGCAGATAGCCGCGCAGGCGAAATCGGTCGCTGACGGCATAAGACCCCGAGGCTTCGAGCAGCCAGGCCGGTTCCACGGACGAGAAATAATGCCCGCCGCGCGCCTCGAGGCGCCAGGGGCCACTGACATAGGTCGCCTCGGCCCCGAGGAACCAGTCGCCGCCGTTGAAGGTGTCATAGGCCACAAGCGCGCCCAGCCGGGTGGTGCCGGACACGTCGTAGAAATTGTGAACCGCCACGCCGCCGATGGTCTGGAAGGTCAGGAACGGGTCGGAACTGGCTACCTCGGTCATGCCGTTGACACCGACCTGCACGCCGAACCCGCTGGAAAAGCGGAACGCGGCATCGGCGCCGGCGTTCACCTGCGACAGGGTGAACCCTGCGCCATCGTCGTAGTGCAGAAATTCGAACCGCGCGGTCGCGCCTTCGAAGGTCTGGGCCTGCGCGGTCCCGACCGTAAACATGACTGCCGCGGCTGCTAGAATGGATTTGATCATGGAAACTCCCCCTCAGGGGGGGGAAAGTTACAAATCAGAGTCGGGATTGGAAGCTTTTTTGCCCAACCGCCTCAGGTTTTTCCCCCGGCGTGATACCTGAGCACATAGACCCGGATCGCCGAGGCCAGCCCCGCCGAGACCCCGCGCGCCGCGTCGATCTCGGCGGCCAGTTCGTTGATGCCCTTGCCTTCGGCGGCGGCGATGTCGCGGAAGGCCTGCCAGAACTCGGGCTCCAGCGACACCGAGGTGCGGTGGCCCTTGAGCGTCAGCGAATGCTTGGCCGGACGCGCGCTCATTCGCGCTTTTTCCCGTCGAGATCGCGCGCGGCCTTGTAGGCCCGCGCCTTGTCCGCCGCCTTCTCGGCCCCGGTGCGCCCGTATTTCACCGCGTTCGCGTCCGCAGCCGCGCGCTTTTCGTCGCGCGCGCGCGTCTTGCGGGCCTTGGACAGGGACGCGACCTTGGCCATCAGCCCTTGGGACCGATCATGTCTTCGGGCCGCACCACGCGGTCGAAGGTCTCGGCATCGACAAAGCCCAGCGCGATCGCCTCTTCCTTCAGGGTGGTGCCGTTCTTGTGGGCGGTCTTGGCGACCTTGGTGGCGTTGTCATAGCCGATGGTGGGCGCCAGCGCCGTGACCAGCATCAGGCTTTCGCGCATCAGCTTGCCGATCCGCTGCTCATCGGCCTTGATGCCGTTCAGCATGCGTTCGGTGAAACTGTCGGCGGCGTCGCCCAGAAGCTGGATCGACTGAAGCAGGTTGTAGGCCATCATCGGATTGTAGACGTTCAGCTCGAAATGCCCCTGGCTGCCTGCGAACTTGATCGCGGCGTCGTTGCCCATGACGTGGGCAGCAACCTGCGTCAGCGCCTCGGCCTGGGTCGGGTTGACCTTGCCGGGCATGATCGACGACCCCGGCTCGTTCTCCGGCAGGATCAGTTCGCCCAGCCCCGAACGCGGGCCGGAACCAAGGAAACGGATGTCGTTGGCGATCTTGTAGCATGACCCGGCGACGGTGGCCAAAGCGCCCGACATGAACACCATCGCGTCATGTGCAGCGAGGGCTTCGAACTTGTTGGGCGCGGTCACGAAGGGCAGTCCGGTGATGCGCGCCATGTTGGCGGCGACCTCTTCGCCCCAGCCGGGCCGGGTGTTCAGCCCGGTGCCGACGGCGGTGCCGCCCTGGGCAAGCTCGTAGATGCCGGGCAGGGTGAGCTTTACCCGCGCGATGCCCTGGCGGATCTGGTGGGCATAGCCGGAAAACTCCTGCCCCAGCGTCAGGGGGGTCGCGTCCTGGGTGTGGGTGCGCCCGATCTTGATGATGTCCTTGAACTCGCCTGCCTTGGCCTCGAGCCCGGCGGCGAGTTTTTCCAGCCCCGGCAACAGCACGTCGCGCACCGATGTGGCCGTGGCGATGTGCATCGCGGTCGGGAAGGTGTCGTTGGAGCTTTGCCCCATGTTGCAATGGTCGTTCGGATGGACCGGGTCTTTCGATCCGATCTCGCCGCCCAGGATCTCGATGGCGCGGTTGGCGATCACCTCGTTGGCGTTCATGTTCGACTGCGTGCCCGACCCGGTCTGCCAGACGACCAGCGGGAAGTTGTCGTCGAACTTGCCTTCGATCACCTCGCCCGCCGCCGCGATGATCGCGTCGGCCAGCCGCGCGTCGAGCCCGCCGGCGGCCTTGTTGGCTTCGGCGCAGGCCTGCTTGATCACGCCCAGAGCGCGCACGATGGCGACCGGCTGGCGCTCCCAACCGATCGGGAAATTCATCAGCGACCGCTGGGTCTGCGCGCCCCAATACTTGTCGGCGGGAACCTCGAGCGGGCCGAAGCTGTCGGTCTCGGTGCGGGTCTTGGTCATCGGGCAGCCCTCTTGATGCGATTGGTCGCGGCTTACATACCAAGCCGCGCCGAAAGTGCAATTTCAATATGGTATACGATGGGATGCAAGGGGTCGCAGGGGCGCCCGTTTGCGAAAGCTGCCTACTTGCGGAAACTGTCGAGGCTGACCACCTCGGCGGCGCGCGATGCCTCCTCGGCGCGGTCGGGCGCATCCTCGCCGTCCTTTCGCGGCTCGCGCAGGGGGCGGGGTTCCTCCGGCGCTTTCTCGATGTTCTCGGCTTCCTGCGATTCAAAGCGCAGCCCGAACTCGACCGAGGGGTCGACGAAGGTGCGGATCGCGTCGTAGGGCACATACATGCGCTCGGGCTGGTCGTTGAAATTCAGCGTCACCGCAAAACCGTCGTCATCGACCTCGAGATCGTCGAACCAGTGCTGCATCACGATGGTCATGTCGGCGGGAAACCGGTCCGACAGCCAGTCCGCGATCTCGACATCCGGGTGCCCGGTGTCGAAGCTGATGAAGAAGTGATGCTCACCGGGCAGCCCGGTCTTGGCCACGCGCGCCAGCACGTCGCGGATCAACCCGCGCATGGCGTCGTGCATCATGTTGCCATAGTCGATCTCGTCGTCCGACATCTTGATCCTCTGGGCCGGTTCGCCCCCACAATAGGGGATTCGGGATCGAAGAAAAGCCGCGAATCCCGATTGCGTCGCCACGGGCCGCGATGCCGGCGGCGGGGAACTCTGACGTGTTGGCAAAAGGGAAAGTGCAGGCTTCTGTTGCCAGGTGCCTGCGAACCCCGCCTTACGCGGCTAGGCGCAAGGACTTAAGTTTCGGCAACTCGGACTGCTTAAGCAGCCAGAGCCATAGCCGGAGCACGATTGTTGTTGGCAATTATGCTTTACGGACCGATAACGGTGGTACCTCACCGGGACAAAGCAATCTCCTTTAGACGTTCGTCGATCCTGTTTCGGCCCCATGTCCCCCCAACAAAGGGATTTTGGTGGAGCCGCCGGGTACCGCCCCCGGGTCCGATCCGCTTATTACGAGCGCGTTTATGTCCATAGTCCCGAAGGACAAGACGAATATAGGCGCAGGGCGCGGCAATCTCAAGGGATTGCGTGACGCTTGCCTTAAATGTGGGCCGGGCAGCGATCTGGCGGCATGGCTGGCCCTTGCCGGTGCGTTTTCAGGCAATGTTTTACATGAAACTCGTATTGCAAGATATTGGGATTGCAGCTTTTTAGATCATCGCGGGCGCCGCAGGCGCGTAGTCGAACCTGCCGCAATGCGGCAGCTTTCCCATCGAGGCGCAAACCGATGATTGCGCCCGTCCGGCGGACGGCCCGAACGGCGGCCTGGTGCGCCTGATCGTCGTCGAGGGGCTGGATAGCCATGTCGGAGACAGCAACAACGGCGCCACCACCAGCACCCCGGGGCAGCTTTTCGGTGAACTTCATGTTCGCCTGGAATCTGCAATTGCGCCGGGCCGGGGGCGGCGAGATCCCGCGGCCCCGCCTCAGAACCGAAAGCGCAGGCCCACCGTGGCGTAGTTCGATCCGCCGTCGGCGTGGTTGAAAATGTCGCTCGCAAAGAAATCGCCGCCGCCCGAACGGTGGTGGAAGCGGAACACCAGTTCCCGGTCGCGCCGGTCGGGCAGGGCGAAGGTGATCTCGGGCGACAGGTAGTGCAACAGGCGCGACCCCTCGTTGGTGCCGCTGGTCCCCTTTTCCCAGTCCGATACGCCGCTGGCATAGCTCAGCCCGGTCGAGACCCCGACCGTGGTGTAGAGCAGGCTGTTCCAGGGAAACGCCTTCCAGCGGAAATAGAGCGCGCCCCAGACCTCGGTTTCGTCCTGATCGCCAAAGCGTTGCGCGATGCCAAGCTCGGCCTCGATGTCGAAAAGGTCGCCCCAGGGTTCGTAGCCGAACGAGGCCAGCCGCCGCGAATAGGCGCCGCCGACCAGTCCGGTATCCTCCCACGGCCAGTCCCAGACCGGAACCATCGGCACGAAACCGAAATCGCCGTTGGTGAAATCGGCAATGCCGAAGGCGCTGGTCATCCGAACCGAGGTGTGGCGCCCGCCAAATACCGTCAGCGCGCAATCGCCGTTGCACCCGTCCCTGAACGAGCCCCATTCCCAGTAAAGACCGGTGCTTGACGAGGTGTATCGGGTCTGCGCGCCGGCCCCTTCCGGCGGTATCATCCCGGCAAGGACGACCAGCGCAAGGATTACGGCTCTCAGATGCATGGCTCCCCCGGTCAGTCCAAATCGGTGCCTGCGTCACCTCCACGCCGAAAATGGCCACGCGCAACAGACCCCCGATCCTGCCTTTATCCTGACCGCCGCCCGGCGACAGTCAACCGGGAGAGGCGAGGACTGGGCTTCTCATTGCCGTTTGTGGCCGGTATCACACGGGTGCCGCGCGGGGCGTGCAGGCAAGCGACCGAAAGGAGACACCATGTTCAAGGCACTTCTGTTGCAACAGGGCGAGGACGGGCTGGCCAGCCCCGCGATCACCGAGATCGACGAGGGGCAACTGCCCGAAGGCGACGTGACCGTCGCGGTCGAGTATTCCACGGTGAACTACAAGGACGGGCTGTGCCTGTCGCCCAAGGGCGGCGGGCTGGTGCGCAACTACCCGCATGTCGCGGGCATCGACTTCGCCGGCACGGTCGAAGCGTCGGAGGATTCGCGCTATGCGCCCGGCGACAAGGTGGTGCTGACCGGCTGGCGGGTGGGCGAGGTGCATTGGGGCGGCTATGCCCAGAAGGCGCGCGTCAAGGCCGACTGGCTGGTGCCCTTGCCCGAAGGCCTGACCACGCGGCAGGCGATGGCGGTGGGCACCGCCGGGCTGACCGCGATGCTGGCGGTGATGGCGCTCGAGGATCACGGGCTGGTGCCAGGCAAGGGCCCGGTGCTGGTGACCGGGGCCGCGGGCGGCGTCGGTTCGGTCGCGACCGCGATCCTGGCGCAGCTTGGGCACGAGGTGGCGGCGGTCACCGGCCGGCCGGAACAGGCGGATTACCTGCGCGACCTTGGCGCCACCGAGATCGTGGCCCGCGACGAGTTGACCGAGGTGACGCGCAAGCCGCTGGAAAGCGAACGCTGGGCCGGCTGCGTCGACGCGGTGGCCGGTGCGATGCTTGGCCGGGTGCTCAAGCAGATGAACTACGGCGCATCGGTGGCAGCGATCGGCCTGGCCGGCGGCGCCGCGATCGAGGGCGCGCTGATCACGCCCTTCATCCTGCGGGGCGTGAACCTGCTGGGCATCGACAGCGTGATGCAGCCCTACGACAACCGCCTGCGCGCCTGGGCACGGATTGCCCGCGATCTGCCGATGGACAAGCTCGAAGCGATGGTGGAGCCGGCAACACTGGCCGACCTGCCACGCCTTGGGGCCGACATTCTGAAAGGGCAGGTCAAGGGGCGCGTCGTGGTCGATGTGAACGCCTGAACGGCCTGCCGCAGTCGATCCGAGCCAATCCCGATTCCCGCCCGGCGTCTGCGTGCGCCGGGCTGGCCGCGTCTGCGGGCACGCGCCGCCGCCCGCCTGCCGCCCGATCCCCGGTGCCGCCGCATGTCGGTTTCGCCCGGAAAACCGCCGCACCTCTTTGCCATCCGCCCGGGTTTCACGTTAGCCTGACCCCGGGCGGACGTGGTTCGGAGGCGCCGGGCCACCCCCCTGAACGACGACGCGAGGGCATTTGCCCGGACGACATCGGGTGGACCTGTCCCGCGCGCGAACGGGAGAGACCATGTTCCAGCATATCATGGCGCCGGTGGACCTGGCGCATCAGGACAGGCTGTCACATGCCTTGAAGGTGACGGCGGACCTGGCCGCGCACTGGGGCGCGAAGGTGACCTATGTCGGGGTCGGCACCGCGACGCCGGGCAAGCTGGCCCACAACCCCGAGGAGTTCAAACGGCTTCTGGGCGAGTTCGCCGCCGGTCAGGCCGAACTGCACGGCATAAACGCCGATGCCCATGCCGCCATGGCGCACGATCCGACCACCGAGGTCGACGACGCGCTCTTGCGTGCGGTCGACGCGACCGGGGCGGACCTGGTGGTGATGCAAAGCCACGTGCCGGGGCTGATGGATTACATCTGGCCTTCGAACGGCGGCAAGATTGCGGCGCATGCCAGGGCCTCGGTCCTCGTGGTGCGCGGCTGATGCGCCCCAGCAAGAGAATTTCCAACAGGGAAGGATTTCGACAATGAGCGACAGTGATCCGCAAGGCATTCCCGCGCCCGAGGGCCGCGCCGATCTGATCGACACCGATTACGAGATCGGACAGGACAACATCGAAACCTCGATCGGACCGTTCGGGTTGGACATCCACAACCCGGTCTTCCTGATCTCGGGGCTGACGATCGTCGCCTTCGTGTTCTACACGCTGGCGCTGCCAGAACAGGCGGGCCGGGCGTTCTCGGCGAGTTTCGATTTCGTGACGCAGCGCTTCGACTGGTTTTTCCTCAGCGCGGGCAACATTTTCGTGCTGTTCTGCCTCATGCTGATCGTGACGCCGCTGGGCAAGGTGCGCCTGGGCGGCGCCGAGGCGACGCCGGATTATTCCTATGTCGGGTGGTTCGCGATGCTGTTCGCCGCCGGCATGGGCATCGGCCTGATGTTCTATGGCGTTGCCGAGCCGATGACGCATTTCTCCTCTGCCATGGGCGGCATCGCCTCCGAAGGCGGCGTGCGCACCGACTGGGCGCCGCTGGGCGGGGCCGCGGGCAACGAGGCCGACGCGGTCCGGTTGGGCATGGCGGCGACGATCTATCACTGGGGCCTTCACCCCTGGGCGATCTACGCCATCGTCGCGCTGGCGCTGGCCCTGTTCAGCTACAACAAGGGCCTGCCGCTGACCATCCGCTCGGCCTTCTACCCGCTCCTGGGCGAGCGGGTGTGGGGCTGGTGGGGCCATGTCATCGACACGCTGGCGGTGTTCGCGACCCTGTTTGGCCTGGCCACCTCGCTGGGCTTCGGTGCGACCCAGGCTAATGCGGGGCTGAACGAGTTGTTCGGCCTGCCGGTGGGGCCGACAACCGAGGTTCTGCTGATCTCGGGCATCACCGCGATCGCGCTGATTTCGGTGCTGCGCGGGCTGGACGGGGGCGTCAAGGTGCTGTCGGAGATCAACATGGGGCTGGCGTTCCTGCTGCTGGCCTTCGTGCTGATCGTCGGGCCGACGCTGGCGATCCTGACCGGGTTTCTCGACTACCTGCTGGCCTATGTGCAATACCTGCCGTCGCTGTCCAATCCGGTCGGGCGCGAGGATGTGAACTTCCTGCAGGGCTGGACAAGCTTCTACTGGGCCTGGTGGATTTCCTGGTCGCCCTTCGTCGGAATGTTCATCGCCCGCGTCAGCCGGGGCCGCAGCGTTCGCGAGTTCATCATCGCGGTGCTGCTGGTGCCGTCGCTGGTCTGTGTGCTGTGGATGAGCGTGTTCGGCGGAACCGCCATCCAGCAGGTGATTCAGGACGGCTATACCGCGGCCCAGGACGCGCCGCTGGAGCTCAAGCTGTTCAAGATGCTGGACATGCTGCCGTTGACCGCGATCACGTCGCTGGTGGGGATCGTGCTGGTGATCGTGTTTTTCGTCACCTCGTCGGACTCCGGCTCTCTGGTGATCGACACCATCACCGCGGGCGGCAAGGTCGATGCGCCGGTGCCGCAGCGGGTGTTCTGGTGCATCTTCGAGGGCGCGGTGGCGATCGTGCTCCTGTTGTCGGCGGGCGGGCTTGCCTCGCTGCAAAGCATGGTGATCTCGACCGGCCTGCCGTTCACGCTGGTGCTTCTGGTGATGTGCTATGCGATCTGGAAAGGGCTGAGGGCCGAACGCCGCGCCTGATCTTTCTGTCGCCCCCGGCGCCCGTGGGCGCCGGGGGCATTTTGTCCGGTGGACAGCGCGGCCGGTCAGCCCCATAAAACCCTGCAAAACGGAGGTTTTCATGGCGCTCGACATAGACTGGGTGCGGGGGCAGTTTCCCGCGTTTTCCGAACCATCGCTGCAAGATCAGGCGTTTTTCGAAAACGCCGGCGGCAGCTATACCGCGCGCCCGGTGATCGAGCGGCTGACGCGGTTCTATACTCAGCGCAAGGTGCAGCCCTATGGCCCCTACGAGGCCAGCCGGCTGGGCGGCGAGGAGATGAACGAGGCCCGCGCGCGGCTGGCCGCGATGCTGGGGGTCGCCACCGACGAGCTGAGCTTCGGCCCCTCGACCACCCAGAACACCTATGTGCTGGCACAGGCGTTTCGCCAGTTCATGCAGCCGGGCGAGGCGATCGTGGTGACCAACCAGGACCACGAGGCCAATTCCGGCCCGTGGCGGCGGCTGGAGGCGGACGGGATCGAGATCCGCGAATGGCGGGTCGATCCCGCGACCGGACACCTCGACCCCGCCGGGCTGGATGCGCTGCTTGACGAAAAGGTGCGGCTGGTGGTGTTTCCGCATGTCTCCAACATCGTGGGCGAGATCAACGATGTCGCCGCGATCACTGCGCTGGCCCATGCCGCCGGAGCCTTCGTCTGCGTAGACGGGGTCAGCTATGCGCCGCATGGCCTGCCCGATGTCGGGATGATGGGGCCGGATATCTACCTGTTTTCGGCCTACAAGACCTACGGGCCGCACCAGGGCATCATGGTGATCCGCCGCGCGCTGGGGGATCTGTTGCCCAACCAGGCGCATCATTTCAACGCCGGGCCGCTCTACAAACGTTTCACCCCGGCCGGGCCGGACCATGCCCAGGTGGCGGCAAGTGCGGGGATGGCGGATTATCTCGAGGCGCTGTCGGCGCATCATGGCGGCCCCAAGGCGGGCGCGGGCGCGGCGCGTCATGCCCATGACCTGATGCGCGCGCATGAAAGCACGCAGCTGCAACCCCTGCTCGACTATCTGTCGGCGCGAAACTCGGTGCGGCTGATCGGCCCGACCGACGCGGCGGCGCGCGCGCCCACGGTCGCGGTGGAACTGGCCGGGCCCGGTGCGGCGGCGGCAGCCGAACTGGCCGGGCAGGGGATCATGGCCGAGGGCGGCAATTTCTACGGCCAGCGCCCGCTCGAGGCGATGCGGATCGACCCGGACAAGGGCGTGCTGCGGCTGAGTTTCGTGCACTACACCGCGGCGGCCGAGGTCGACCGGCTGATCGCGGCGCTAGATCGGGTGCTGTGAGCGTGGCGGGGGTCAGACCGCCGAGGTGACGCGGGCCAGCCCCTCGATCTTGGCGCGGGCGGCGCCCGAGTCGATCGAGGCGCTGGCCATCTCGACGCCTTCGGACAGGTTTGCCGCCTTGCCGGATACCACCAGTGCCGCGGCGGCGTTCAAGCGCACCGCGTCGCGGTAGGCCGAGGCCTCGCCAGCCAGAAGCGCGCGGAAGGCGCGGGCGTTTTCTTCGGGCGTGCCGCCGATGATCGCCTCGAACGGATGCTGGGGCAGGCCCGCGTCCTCGGGGTGCAGCTCTCGTTCGGTGACCTCGCCACCTTCCAGCGCCGCGACATGGCTCACGCCCGCAATCGACAACTCGTCGGTCCCGTCGCTGCCATGCACCAGCCAGGCGCGCTCGCTGCCCAGCGCCTTGAGGGTCTCGGCCATCGGCCGGATCATGTCGCGCGAGAACGCGCCGGTCAGTTGAAGTTTCACCTGCGCCGGGTTGGTCAAGGGTCCGAGAATGTTGAAGATTGTCCGCGTGCCAAGCTCTTGCCGGCTGGGCATGACATGGGCAATGGCCGGGTGGTGCATGGGCGCCATCATGAAGGCGATGCCGACCTCTTTCAGCGCCTCCTCGACCACCTGGGGGCCGACCATGACGTTGACGCCCATCTGCCCCAGCGCGTCCGCCGCGCCGGATTTCGAACTCAGGTTGCGGTTGCCGTGCTTGGCCACGATCACACCGGCGCCCGCGACCACGAAGGCGGTGGCGGTCGAGATGTTGAGCGTGCCGCGCCCGTCGCCGCCGGTGCCGACGATGTCGATGGCGCCCTTCGGCGCGCGCACCGGCTTGCATTTCATGCGCATCACGTGCGCGGCGGCGGCGTATTCCTCGACGGTTTCGCCGCGGGTGCGCAGCGCCATCAGGAAACCGCCGATCTGGCTGGGCGTGGCCTCGCCTTCGAACAGGATCTCGAACGCCTGTTCGGCCTCGGCGCGGGTCAGGGGGCGTTCGCAGGCCGCCCCGATCAGGGTTTTGATCGTGTCGCTCATGCCGGGATTTTCGCCCGGTCGAGGAAGGTTTTCAGCATCTCATGGCCATGCTCCGAGCGGATGGATTCGGGGTGGAACTGCACGCCTTCGATCGGTTTGGTGCGGTGGCGCAGCCCCATGATGGTGCCGTCCTCGACCCAGGCCGTCACTTCGAGGCAGTCGGGCAGGCTGTCGCGCGCCACCGTCAGCGAGTGGTAGCGGGTGGCCTTGAGCGGCGAGGGCAGGCCCGCGAACACGCCTTTGCCGTTGTGCTCGATCTCGGCGACCTTGCCGTGCACGATGGCATCGGCCCGCACGATCCTAGCCCCGAACGCCTGTCCGATCGCTTGGTGACCCAGGCACACGCCCAGCAACGGCACATCCGCCTCGGCGGCGGCCAACGTCAGGGGCAGGCAGATGCCGGCCTGGTCAGGCGTGCAGGGGCCGGGCGAGAGCACGATGGCCTCGGGACCGAGCGCCATCGCCTGGTCGACGCCCAGCGCGTCATTGCGCACCACCTTCACCTCGGCACCCAGTTCGCCAAGGTAGTGCACGAGGTTGTAGGTGAAGCTGTCGTAATTGTCGATCAAGAGGATCATGCGCGGCCTGTCCGGCAAAGGGGGTTTTCTGTCGAAACACTCGCGCTATACATGTTCAGAGCCATCGCCCGGGGTCAAGGGCCGCGCCGGTGGAAACGAGACAGGCACAGAGCAAGCACAGGGGGCGGATTTGGCACGCGGGGTATTGTCTGGGATCGTGACCGGCGTCGTCGTCGCGGCGGTGGGGCTGGGCATCGCCTCGCTGGCCACCGGGCCGGTGCGCGCACCCTTGTCCGAGGTGCCGCCCGAGGCCGAGGCGGTCGAGGCCGCCGACCTGGCCGCGGCCGGCGCCGACACTGCGCCCCGCACGCCGCCTGCGCCCGAAGTGACGCAGGTGCCTTTGGATGCGCCGGAGATGGCGGCCCCGGCCGACGCCGAGACGGGCGAGCCGGTGGCCGATCCCGCGCCGATGCCCGAGGCCGCAAGCGATGCGCCCGAGGCCCCGGTGTCGCCGGCGGATGACGGCGGCGCACCCGGCGGTGTGGCCGCGGGCAGCACTGCCCCCTCCGCCGCAGAGCCGGCGCGCCAGACCCCGCCGCCTTCGCCCGAACAGCCCCTTGCGCCCGAGGTGCCGCCGGCGCCGGTCGTGGCCGACGATGACATGGCGGCGGCGGACGCGATGGACGACCCCGCGCCGGGCGATGCGCCAAAGGCCGCACCGCAGGAGGAAACGCCGGAGCCGGCCGCGACCGAAACGCCGGACATGGCCGAGGCCGGCACGCCCGACACCGCCCCCGACACCGGGACCGCGCCGCCGATGGTCGTGGTGCCCGCCGAGCCTCCGAAACCGGCCCCGCGCCTGCCGGCCACGCCCGCCCCCGAGCCCGAGCCGGAGCCGGAGACACCGGCAAGCGACAGTGCGGCCAGCGTGATTACCGGGCGCCTGCCCTCGATCGGCGCGGCCCCGCCGGAAATCGCCGCCCTGCCGGGCCGCGAGCCGGCGCTCACCCGCAACGCCATTCCCTTCGATGCGCCTTCGGGCCAGCCGATGATGGCGTTTCTGCTGCTCGATCAGGGGCCTGACCGGGTCGGGCTGGGTGATCTCGACAAGCTGCCGTTTCCGATCACCGTCGCGGTCGATGCCGCCACGCCCGATGCGGCGAACGCGTTGGGCTACTACCGCGCGCTCGGGGCCGAAACCGTGCTGAGCGTGCCCCTGCCGGAGGGTGCGACCGCCACCGATGTCGCCGTGACCTTCGAGGCCTATGCGTCGCTTCTGGAGCGCACGGTCGCCGCGATGGTCGACGAAGCCTCGGGCTTTCAGACCCTGGGCGCGGGGGCGGTGCAGGTCGCCGCCGGATTGGCCGAGAGCGGGCACGGGCTGGTCAGCTTTCCGCAAGGGCTGAACACCGGCCACAAGGCCGCGATCAAGGAAGGCGTTGCCGCCGGGCTGGTGTTTCGCGACCTCGACGGCGAAGGCCAGGCGCCGGTGGTGATCCGCCGCTTTCTCGACAACGCCGCCTTCCGGGCGCGTGGCGAGCGGGGCGTGATCGTGGTCGCGCGGGCGCGGCCCGACACGATCCAGGCGCTGCTGGAATGGAGCCTTGGCAACCGCGCGCAAACGGTCACGCTGGCGCCGCTGTCGGCGGTGCTGATGGCGGGGTCGGATGGATGATCTGACATCCGCAACCTCATGAATGAAAAGGAAAAGCCCCGCGCGCTGCACGGGGCTTTCCTGTCTCTGCGGCCCGAAATCAGGCTGATGCTTTGGCCAGCGCCTGATCGAGGTCGGCGATCAGGTCGTCGGCATCCTCGGTGCCGATCGACAGGCGCACGACGTTGTCGGCAGCCCCGGCGGCCGCACGTTGCTCGGCGGACAACTGACGATGCGTGGTCGAGGCCGGATGGATCACCAGCGAACGGGTGTCCCCCAGGTTGGCGACATGGCTGAACAGATCGAGCGCGCCGACGAACTTGACGCAGCCCTCATAGCCGCTTTTCAGCGCGACCGTGAACAGCGCGCCCGCGCCCTTGGGCACGATCCGCGCGACCCGGTCGTGATAGGGCGACGAGGCGAGGCCGGGATAGGTCACCGCCTCGACGCGCGGGTCGGCTTCCAGCCAGGCCGCGATCTTGCCGGCGTTCTCGACGTGTTTCTGCATTCTCAGAGACAGCGTTTCGATCCCCATCAGCGAATAATGCGCGCCCTGCGGGTTCATCGTCATGCCAAGGTCACGCAGCCCCACCGCGATGGAATAGAAGGTATAGGCCATCGGCCCCAGCGCCTCGTGGAACTTCAGCCCGTGATAGGCCGGCTCCGGCTCGGACAGCGACGGGAACTTGCCCGAGGCCGACCAGTCGAACTTGCCCGAGTCGACGATGGCGCCGCCGGTGACGGTGCCGTTGCCGGTCAGGTATTTGGTGACCGAATGCACCACCAACGTCGCGCCGTGCTCGATCGGGCGGCACAGGTAGGGCGTGGCCGAGGTGTTGTCGACCACCAGCGGAACGCCCGCCTTGTCGGCAATTGCCGAAATGGCATCGAGGTCCGTGATATAGCCGCCGGGGTTGGCGATGGTCTCGCAAAAGATCGCGCGGGTGTTGTCGTCGATGGCCGCCTCGACCGCCGCGGTGTCGTCGAAATCGACGAACTTGGTTTCCCAGCCGAAGCGTTTGAAGACCTGCGTGAACTGCGTGTAGGTGCCGCCGTAAAGCCTTGTCGAAGCGACGATATTCAGCCCCGGCCCCATCAGCGGATAAAGCGCCATGATCTGTGCGGCGTGACCGGACGAGGTGCAGACGCCGCCCGCGCCACCCTCGAGTGCCGTGATCCGCGCGGCCAGTGCCGAGACCGTCGGGTTGGTCAGGCGCGAATAGATGTTGCCGACCTCCTGCAGGTTGAACAGCGCCGCCGCGTGGTCGGCATCGCGGAAAACATAGGCCGTGGTCTGGTAGATCGGCACCTGCCGGGCGCCAGTGGCCGGGTCCGGCTCGGCGCCGGCGTGCACCTGCAGGGTGTCAAAAGCCAGGGTGTTGTCGTCGCTCATGTGGTTCTCCATTCTTGCGTTGCGCGGACGCTATGGGATTTCCGGCAGCCGGGCAATCGCATGTGTGTGGAATGGGTGACAAAAGAACTCTGTTTCTTTCGTCGATTTGGCAGTGGAACCCGGTTCCGGACGCGATAGGGTCGGGACGAATGACATACCGAGGTTCGCCATGCCCACACCCTTTCATCTTGCCATCAACGTGACCGACCTCGCGGCAGCGCGCGCCTTTTACGGCGGGGTTCTGGGCTGCACCGAGGGGCGGTCGACCGAAAGCTGGGTGGATTTCGACTTTTTCGGCCATCAGCTCAGCCTGCATCTTGGCACGCCGTTCGCGACCGCCGACACCGGCAAGGTGGGCGCGCACATGGTGGCGATGCCGCATTTCGGAGTGGTGCTGGGTTACGACGACTGGCGCGCGCTGGCCGACCGGCTGGAGGCGGCGGGCACCGACTGGGTGATTGCGCCGACCGTCCGGTTCGAGGGCGAGCCGGGCGAGCAATGGACCATGTTTTTCCGTGACCCGTCAGGAAACCCCATAGAGATCAAGGGCTTTCGCGACATGGCTCAGGTGTTCGCGGGGTAGGGGGCCGGATAACCCGCCAGCGTCAGCGCGTGGTCGCGGATGTCGCCGGGCCAACCGTCCATCGCCGCCGCGAACCCGTCCGCATCGCCAGCGTAAAGCGCGCGGATCGCGGCTTCGAAGCCGGGCAGATCGCCCGCGATGGCGCTGAGAAAGCGATAGGCGGCGTCGGGGGTCGGGCCATCCCGGTCGGCGCGCATCGCCTCTTCGACCAGGCGACGCAGCGCCGGTGACGCCCCGCCGCGCTGACGCGCCAGCCAGTCCCAGTGCCGGGGCAAAAGCGTGACCTCGCGCGCCTTCACCCCCAGCCTGGGCCGCCCGCGCGGGGCAGGGGCGGTGCCGGTCAGGTCGAGGTCGGTCTGGCTGCCGCTGTCGTCGGAAAAGACCAGCAGACCTTCGGGATGCGGGCCAAGGGGCGAAAGCTCTCGGGCAAGCGCCTCGCGGCTGCCTTGAGCGATGCGTTTGCTGCCCTGAAAGGCGGTGAACCTGTCGGTTGTCATATTTACACCCGGATATTAATCAGCTACGCCGCATTTATACCCGGGTTAAAGCAAGGTCAAGATGTATGGACAAAATGGACCGGCGCGCAGCGAAGGCACAGTGGCGCGAGCGCAAGGAAGACTGGGCCATCGCGTCGGTTCGGATCGGGGCCGGGGTCTGGCTGAAGCTCACGCCGGACCCTGCATCCTTCGAGAACCGGGTGCGTTTCATGCTGCGTCAGGGGGCAGGGCTGGGTGGTGACATGCAGACGGCCTGGACCGACACTAAGGCGATCACCGTCGAGGTTGTCGAACGGCTCGACCCCAAACTGTCGGCGCTTGCCCGTGAGCGAGTGGGCGCGGCGCGGCTGGCGCATTGGGCCGAGACCCTCGGCGCGCGGATCATCTAGGCTTCACCGCATCCAGTAGCCGGCCCGCTTGATCTGGTTGCGGATGTTCTTTTCCTTGGTGGGCAGGTCGTCCCGGTCGAACATGTCGCGCACCTTCTGCCCGCGCCCCTGGTAGATCATCCGCAGCATCGGGTCGTAGCCCTTGAGCACCTTCTTGATCCGGTTGGGCGCCGCCGCCGCCTCCAGCGCCGCGATCACCCGGTCGCTCTCGCGCGCGTAGGCCAGCGGCAGCACGCGCCAGTGGCAGGTCACGTCGCCGTCCAGCCCGTCCAGCTCCGGCCCGGGCCGCCCGCCGCCAAGCCCGTGAATCACCAGCGGCAGCGCGATCTGGTCAAGCCAGGGATCGAGGCTTTGCAGCGCCAGTTCCTCGGGCGCATCGTCGCGAATCGCCAGCGCGGTTTCGAGGTAACGTTGGCCGAACAGGGTCGGATCGGCACCGAAGAACCAGCCGGCGTTGAAATAGAGATAGCGCTCCCAGTATTCCTCGGGCTGGGCCGGGTCGAGCGAACTGGCGAAATCCAGCCCGAAGCGGTCATAAAGCGCGGCCCAGATGTCGCTGTAGCCGGGGCCGTATAATTCAGGCTCGGGCCATGTGCCTTCGCGGTTCATCGAGGCCGATGGGCGATCGAAATCGAACGCCACCTGCGACAGCGGGCCGGTGACGAGGGTGTCGCTGTCGAAGAACACGAACGGCTCGCCCTCGGGCAGGGTCGCCAGCCCCTCGATCTTGTTGCCCTGCGGATAGGACTGGCCGAAATGCACCGCCTGAAACGGGATGATCTCGGCGCCGAGATGCTCAAGCTCGGCGCGCACATCGGGCGCGATGCGGGTCTCGCGCTCCCAGGCGCCGCCGGGTTGGGGTTCGGCCACGATCAGCCGCCCGGAAAAGCCGGGATCGGCCAGCCGCAGCGACGAGGCGAACAACAGGGCTTCGTATTGCAGCCGCCCGGCCTGGCCCACCACCATCACGTTGAACGCCGGAGGGTTTTCCGCTGATCCACTCATCCGTGTTTTGCCTGCCCCTGAAACTTCTGTCACTATAGGCGCACGCGGCGCGAGGGAAAGCCGCGTGACGACGAAATGAGGCGAGAGCGACAATGAATCTCAAGACCCTGACCACTGCCGCGCTCATGCTGGCGCTGCCGGCGCTTGCGCCGGCTTATGCGCAGCAGTTCACCACCGCCGAAGAGATCAGGCCGATCCTCGACGCGACCCGCGCCAACTGGGTTTCGGTGCGTGAGTTCGATGGCAACGATCTGCTCGATTTCACGCATTTGATGGACTGGCGCTGCGGTCTCGATTCGATCCGCTACTCGGTCAATGGCGAACCGTCGAAGACCTGGCAGGGCGAACCGTGTCATGCGGACGAAGCCAAGCCCAACGCGATCAAGTCCCCCGAGCAACCGCTGCATGCCGTTTATCCGCTGGGCTCGATCGAGACCGTGAAGATCGATCTGGACTACGACGACGGCACCACCGACAGCGCCAGCTACGATCGCCGCTCGATCCTGATGCCCTGAGGTGCGATTCAGTTCAGCGGCGTGAACCCGCCGTAGATACCCGCATGAAACAGCCGGGGCCGGGTCGGCTCGGTCGTCACGCGGGTCACGCGCGCGATGATCACGGCGTGGTCGCCGGCGTCGATCCGGTCGCGGGTGGTGCATTCGAACCGCGCCGGGCAGCCCGCGATCAGCGGCACCTGGTGCTCTGACGGCGTCCAGTCGCAGGTGTCGAAAGCCGTCCCCGAGCGCGAGAACCCGACCGTCTGAGCGTCCTGGTGTTCGCCCATCACGTGGATGGCGAAATGCTCGGCGGTGACGAAAGCCTCAAAGCGGCGCGACGCCTTGGCCGGGCACCACAGCACCAGCGGCGGATCGAGCGAGACGCTGGCGAAACTGTTGGCGGTAATGCCCAGCGGCCCATGCTGCGAGGCCACCGTGACCACCGTCACGCCGGTCGCAAAGGTTCCAAGCGCATCGCGCAGATCGCGGCTCTTGCCGGGCCCCGGGGTGAAGGTCTCTGTCATGTGCTGCCTGTCCTGCCGCCTTTCGGCGACCCTAGCCGGTGACGCGCGGATGCGAAAGGCACCCGGGTTATTCGGCGGGCGCAAAGCCGGAGATCAGGTGTCTGAGGCCCAGCGCCGCGCCCGCGAAGATGGCGAGGAATGTCACCGGCGCACCGTAATAGAGCACCGAGAACGCCGACAGCCCCTGGCCGATCGAGCAGCCGAAGGCCACCACCGCGCCAAGCCCCATCAATGCCGCGCCGGCCAGTTGACGACGCAATTCGCGCGGGTCTTCGCAGGCTTCCCAGCGGAAATGCCGCCGGATCGACGAGCCGATGAAGGCCCCGAGCAGCACCCCCGCGACCGAGCCGACCCCGAAGTTGAGCGCGCCGCCGGACGAGGTCATCAGGTAGATGATGCTGTCGCCCAGCGGGGCGGAAAAGGTGTGGCTCTCGACCGGCACCGGCTCGAACCCGGTGGCCGCGATCCATTGCGTCGCGGCCCAGCCCGACACCACCGCCAGCCCCGCCACCGCGCCCCAGAGCGCCTGTCGCAGCGCCTTGCGATTGCGCATCTCGGGGCTGGCCAGCGTCACCGCGATCAGGACCGCGCCCAGCGCGATGCCGATCAGCGGCGCCGAAACCCCGGTCAGCCGTTCGGCCAGATGCGCCAGCCCGGGCAAGTCCTCGCCCGGGGCCAGCGCGCGTTCGGGAAACAGCGCGACCCGCAGCCGCGCCAACGGACCGGACAGCGCGACATAGGCCGACAACCCCATCACCAGCACCACCAGAAGCCCGCGCAGATCGCCGCCGCCCAGACGTGCCAGCGCGCCAAATCCGCAATTGCCCGCCAGCGCCATGCCATAGCCGAACACCAGCCCGCCCGCGACCGAGGCCCAGGGCACCCAGGCAAAGCGCAGATAGACCGCCTCGGCGGGCACCAGCAGGCCGGTGGCGATCAGCGTGAAGCTTCCGATCAGCGCTGTGCCGATGGCGATGCCCCACATCCGCATCCGGACGGTGGACCCGGCATAAAGCATGTCCTCGATCGCGCCCAGGGTGCAGAATCGGCCCAGCCGGGCCGCAAGACCCAGCATCACGCCACCAACCAGCCCGGCGAGGGCCGCCAGGTTGGCATCGCTGATGATGTCGAACATCGTGCCCTCCTCCCCTCGGACGCGGTGTCGGCTGCGCGCCGCTTTGGCGCGCGTCACGGATCATTCTGCGCAGAGGTCGGGGGTTGTGATCAAGGAAAATCGCGCCGGGCGGGCGGTGATGCGCCGGGGCCGGGGCTGGATCAGGGCAATATCGGTCGTTTGCGGCGGCCGCCTCGCGGACCAACACGCCTTTCTGGCAGGTGTCGGGGTCGCCGTCGTGGTCACGCGATCCGCAACAGACCTATACATCCCTCTCCCAAGGGCGTACACGCGCGCCCTTGTCGGTTGGCAAATGATTGCGGGCCGCCCGGACACCAAGCAACTCAACGAACGTGGAACGGCTGTGAAGAAGACCTTGGCAGATGCGCTGCAAACGCGCGGATATACGTCGCTGACCGCTGTTCAGGAGGCGGTGACGAACCCCGATATCGTCGGCCAGGACCTGCTGGTTTCGGCCCAGACGGGGTCCGGCAAAACCCTTGGGTTCGGCCTCGCGATTGCGCCGGGGCTGCTGGGGGACGGCGATGTCTTCGATCCCGCCGGTGCCCCTCTGGCGCTGGTGATCGCACCGACGCGCGAACTGGCGATGCAGGTCAAGCGCGAACTGGCGTGGCTGTTTGCCAATACCGGGGCCGTTGTCACCTCGACCGTCGGCGGCATGGACATGCGCGACGAACGCCGTGCGCTGGAACGCGGTGCGCATATCGTGGTGGCGACCCCCGGACGGCTGCGCGACCACATCATGCGCGGCTCCATCGACCTGAGCGCCCTGAAGGCGGTTGTCCTCGATGAAGCCGACGAGATGCTCGACCTGGGCTTTCGCGAGGATCTCGAGTTCATCCTGGAAAACGCTCCGGCCGAACGCCAGACCCTGATGTTCTCGGCCACGGTGCCCGCCGCCATCGCCAGGCTCGCCCAGAGCTATCAGAAGGACGCGGTGCGCATCGCCACGACCAGCGGCGCGAGCCAGCACGCCGATATCGACTATCGCGCCTACAGGGTTTCGGCGCGCGACGGCGAGAACGCGATCATCAACGTCTTGCGGTTCTACGAGGCCCCCAACGCCATCGTATTCTGCAACACGCGCGCGATGGTCAACCGGCTGACGACGCGCCTGTCCAACCGCGGCTTTTCCGTCGTCGCCCTGTCGGGAGAACTGTCGCAGAGCGAACGCACCCATGCCTTGCAGGCGATGCGCGACGGACGCGCGCGGGTGTGCGTCGCCACCGATGTGGCGGCGCGCGGGATCGACCTGCCGAACCTCGATCTGGTGATCCACGCCGAATTGCCGACCAACCAGGACACGTTTTTGCACCGCTCCGGGCGCACCGGCCGGGCCGGTCGCAAGGGCGTGAGCGCCCTGATCGTGCCGCCCGCCGCGCGCAAGAAGGCCGAGCGGCTGCTTGGCTGGGCCAAGCTGACGGCGCAATGGTCCGAGGCGCCCTCGGCCGAAGCGGTCTCGGCAAAGGATGAGCAGCGCATGCTCGCCAGTCCTGACTGGCATGAGCCGGCGGAGGAATCCGACCGCGCCATCGTGACGACGTTGTGCGAAACCTTCACCGCCGAACAGATCGCCACCGCCTATCTCCGGCTCTACCGCGAGCGTCATTCGGCCCCCGAAGACCTGTCCGACGCGAACGAGGCGCCCAAACCGCGCGCCCCGTTCGGCCCCAGCGTGTGGTTCTCGCTGGAAGGCGGCGCGGCGGTCGGCGCCGAACCAAGGCGCGTGCTGCCCATGCTGTGCAAGTTGGGGAACGTGTCGCGCGACGATATCGGGGCGATCCGCATTCAGCCGGATGTCTCGCTGATCGAACTGCGCGAAGGTGCGGTCGCCGGGTTTCTCGCGGCAATCGGCCCGGCGATGACGCTGGAAGGCGGGGCTGCGCTGACCCGTCTGGACTCGCCCCCGAGTTTCGACCGTGCGCCGAGGCCCGAAAGGCCCGCCCGCCCGAAGGAACAGGCGCCGCGGGCCGCCGAGCCGCACAGCGCGGCCCCTGCGCCCAAGGCCAGAACACTCGGAACGACAACGCCGGTCGATTGGAACGATGCGCCCGAACCTCGGGCGAAAAAACCCAAGGGCGGCGCAAAACCGGCCCACAAGACCAAGCCGCGGCACGGCAAGCCCAAGCCGGGCGCGGCGGGCGAGGGCAAAGGCTGGAAACCCTACAAGTCCGGCGCGGCAAAGCCGAAGCGCGCGGCAAGCCCGGAAGGCCGCCCCAAGGGACCGAAACCGCCGGTCGGCAAGCCGTCGAGCAAGAAGAACCGGGCGCGCCTGTCGTTGGCCGGCAAACCCGCCGGATCGGGCGCGACGCCGCGCAAACCCCGAAAGCCCAAGGGCTAGGCGCAGCCAGGCTCGGTCAGGGTTTTCATATCTTTGCGCCGGGGCGGGGTGCTGAACCGCCGCCCCCCTTGCATCCGTGGCAAACGCGCAGAGAAAACGCTCACGACTGGTCCGGCCCGCGCGACGAGGCCGAAACGCTAGTCGATCTCGCCCGCAGGCGCCTGTTTCGGAACCGAACAGAACATTTCGTAGATCACTTCGAGGATGCGCCGGGGCCGGTCGTCGGCGAGCGAATAATAGATCGCCTTGCCGTCGCGCCGGGGCGTCACCAGCCCTTCCAGCCGGAGCCGGGCCAACTGCTGCGACACTGCCGCCTGGCGGGCGTGAAGCAATTCTTCCAGTTCGGTCACCGATTTCTCGCCGGTGACGAGATGGCACAGGATCATCAGCCGCCCTTCGTGGCTGATCGCCTTCAAGAGCGCCGAAGCGTCGCAGGCGCTGGCCATCATCTTGTCCATGTCATCTTCCGACATGTCTTCCCGTATCACGGGCAGGGTCATCCGGTTTCTCCCAACAATTCACTTGTTCGGGTCCGTTTCCCTTAGCGGGAACGGACGGTCAATTCAATTCGTCGCCACCGGCCCCGCGGTCGGGGTCATAGTCGGTCTTGGCGGCCAGCATGAGCCCGAGCATGGCCCAGAAGAAATCTTCGCCCGGATAGCCCTCGATCCGGCCGATCTCGGCGCCATCCTCGACCAGCACGAAGGTCGGAGTATAGACGACCGGTCTGGCGAAGGCGATACCTGACTCGTTCAGTGCGGCTTTTTGCACGCGCTGCAAGGGCGCAAAGGCGCCCTCCGGGGTCTTGGGGTAAATCGGGCCGAGCGTGGCATTCCACTCGGCGCAATACACGCAGCCGGGTTGTTCGACCATCACCAGATCCGCAGCCTGCGCGGTCGCGGCGACAAGCGCAAATGCCCCAGAATGTAGGAGCCGGCGGAGCGAAAAAACATCCAATGGGGTCGAGTCCCTTGACCGGTCGCTTGCACGGATCATAATTTGACAATGCGTCAGGATCAAGAATGTTGCGTGAACGCCGGCCGAAACGGCGGAAAAGACAGGGCGCCCGGGAGGACGGATGTTCGGTGAAATCTCTTATGGCGGCGCTGCGCTGGCCGGGTTCGTTGCGTTTTTCACGCCCTGCATCCTGCCGATGGTGCCCTTCTACCTGAGCTACATGGCCGGCATCTCGATGTCCGAACTGCAGGGCGAGGACGAGATCGCGCCCGGGGCGCAGCGCCGGCTGGTCGTGTCAGCGGCGCTCTTCGCGCTCGGCGTGACCACGATCTTCGCGCTGCTCGGGCTGGGCGCGACGGCGCTGGGGCAGGTCTTTGCCCAGTGGCGCGAGGTGCTGAGTTACGCCGCCGCCGCGATCATCTTCGTCTTCGGCCTGCATTTTCTCGGGATCATCCGCATCCCGTTTCTGATGCGCGAGGCGCGGGTGCAGTCGAAAATGGACCCCTCGACCGTGGTCGGCGCCTACGTGATGGGGCTGGCCTTCGGGTTCGGCTGGACCGCCTGTGTCGGGCCGGTGCTGGCCTCGATCCTGTTCGTCGCCTCGATGAAGGATACGTTGTGGCAGGGCGGCACGCTGCTGGTCGTGTTCGGGCTGGGCATGACCGCGCCGTTCGTGATCGCGGCGGTGTTCGCCAAGCCGTTCCTGCGCTTCATGGCGAAGAACCGCAGATACATGCCGGTGGTCGAAAAGGTGCTCGGCGTGATGCTGATCGTCTTTGCCGCCCTGATCGCGACCGGATCGGTCAACGCGATCTCGAACTGGATGATCGAAACTTTCCCCGTGTTCTCGAACATGGGTTGAAACCGGGAGGACGACAGATGCGACATTTCCTTGGCTTCGTGACCGCTTTTCTCATGGCGCTGCCCGCAATCGGGGCGACGATGGGCGATGACGGTCTGCACAAGACCGACTACATGCGCGACACTTTCAAGGACATGGCAGAAGACCTTGCCGAGGCGCGGGCCGAGGGCAAGCGGCTGCTCGTCATGTGGGAGCAGCGCGGCTGCATCTATTGCCGCAAGATGCACGAGGATGTGCTGAGCCGACCGGACATCGACGCCTATGTGCGCGACAACTACTTCGTGGTGCAGATGAACCTGTTCGGCGATGTCGAGGTCACCGATTTCGACGGCGAGGCGTTGGCCGAAAAGGACATGGCGATGAAATGGGGTGTGATGTTCACGCCGACCCTGATGTTCTTTCCGCCCGAGGTTGACGACGGGGTCAGCGCGCCCGAGGCGGCGGCGGTCACCCTGCCGGGCGCGTTCGGGGCCGAGACGATGTGGGATCTGCTGGTCTGGGTCAACGAGGAGGGCTACCTGAGCGGCGAGAATTTCCAGAAATACCACGCCCGCATGTTCAACGCGCGCCAGGAGGCCAAGGGGGCGGGCACAGGGGACTGACGCGCGCCATGTCTCGGAGAACACTGGTCTTTTCAGATCCGGCGCCAGCGGAACTTCGTTTCGATTCACAGTGGTTTTGAGAAATATTAATTCAAGTTTCAGAATTTGTTGTTGTCAAAATGTCGCAGCCCCGCTAGCGTCCATGACCACCAAAAAGAAAAAATTCAGGGAGGAGACATGAAGCGCAGAGTATTCACGCTCGTGCTGTGGGTTGCGGGGCTGGGGGTCGCGCACGCCGACACCGTTGCCCCGGGCGATGTCGTCTGGCAGGACGGCACCATCCCGCAATCGCTGACCGGGGTGGCCGGTGATCCGGCCGAGGGCGCCAAGGTGTTGTCGTCGAAATCCATCGGCAATTGCATCGCCTGCCACGAGGTCACCGCGCTGGCCGACGTGCCGTTTCACGGCGAGGTCGGGCCGTTGCTCGACGGGGCCGGCGACCGCTGGACCGAGGCCGAGCTGCGCGCCATCCTGGTCAACTCGAAAGAGGTCTTTCCGGACAGCGTGATGCCGTCGTTCTACCGTGTCGACGGCTTCATCCGCCCGGGCAAGGCCTATACCGGCAAGGCCGCCGACGACACCTTCGGCCCGCTCTTGACCGCCCAGCAGATCGAGGACGCGGTGGCGTTCCTGATGACGCTCGACTGACGCGCCTGACACCACCTGAACAACGGGAGACCTACATGAAACTCACTCGACGTGACGCGCTGGCCATCGGGCTGGGGGCAACCGCGGTGGCGATGCTGCCGCTGCGCGCGACTGCCGCGGCGGAAGAAAAGATCGCGGAATTCACCGGCGGGGCCGAGATCGGGACCGGCGACATCACGCTGGAGGCGCCCGAGATCGCCGAGAACGGCAACACCGTGCCGATCGGCGTCTCCGCCCCGGGCGCCGAGGCGATCCTGATCCTGGCCACCGGCAACCCGTCGCCGCCGGTCGCGACCTTCAATTTCGGTCCCGCCGCCGGGTCGCAGACCGCCGCGACCCGCATTCGCCTGGCCGGCACCCAGGATGTGCTGGCCATCGCGCGCATGGCCGATGGCAGCTTCATCCAGACCAGCGCCACCATCAAAGTCACCATCGGCGGCTGCGGCGGCTGAGCGGCACCCGGAAAAAGGAGAAGAAAACATGGCATCTGGTGTGAAACCCCGGGTCAAGGCCCCGAAATCCGCCGCCGCTGGCGAGGTCGTCACGCTCAAGACCCTGATCAGTCACCCGATGGAGTCGGGCCTGCGCAAGGACGGCGACGGCAACGTGATCCCGCGTTCGATCATCAACCGCTTCGTCTGCGCGTTGAACGGCGAAACCGTGGTCGACGTGAAGATGGAGCCGGCGATCTCGACGAACCCGTATTTCGAATTCGAAGCCAGGGTCGATGCGAGCGGCGAGTTCAGCTTCACCTGGTATGACGACGACGGCTCGGTCTACGAGGCGTCAAGCCCGATCACCGTCGGGTGATCCGGGCACAGGGAGGAAAAACAACATGAAAGCGAACACGCTTCACTTCGCGGCGCTCGGATTCGCCGCTGCGCTCGCGGCTGCGCCGGCGCTGGCGGACGAGAACGCCGAACTGATCATCAACGGCGAGATCGAGATCGTCACCCGCACCGCCGCCCCGGCGCATCTTGACGGGGCCTTCGACGAGATCCTGTCGGGCTGGCGCTTTCGCAGCGACGAGACCCAATCGATGGAAATGGACGATTTCGACAACCCCGGGATGATCTGGGTCGACGCGGCCCGCGAGGTCTGGGCGACGCCCGACGGCAGCGAGGGCAAGGCCTGCGCCGATTGCCACGGCGCGCCCGAGGACATGGCCGGGGTCCGGCCGGTCTATCCGAAATGGAACGAGACCGCGGGCGAAGTCTTCACCCTCCAGATGATGATGAACGACTGCCGGGTGAACCGGATGGGCGCCGAGCCCTGGGGCACCGACAAGGGCCAGTCGATCCCGATGGAGGCGCTTCTGGCCTCGGTGTCGCGCGGGATGCCGATGGACGTGGCGATCGACGGACCCGCCGCCGAAACCTGGGAAATGGGGCGCGAGCTTTACTACACCCGGTTCGGCCAGCTCGAATTGAGCTGCGCGTCCTGTCACGAGGACAATTACGGCAACATGATCCGCGCCGACCACCTCAGCCAGGGCCAGACCAACGGCTTTCCGACCTACCGGCTGAAGAACACCAAGCTGAACGGGGTCCACAGCCGCTTCAAGGGCTGCGTGCGCGACACCAGGGCCGAGACCTTCAACCCGGGCAGCCCGGAATTCGTGGCGCTCGAGCTTTATGTCGCGAGCCGGGGCAACGGGCTGTCGGTCGAAGGACCGTCGGTGCGCAACTGACGGGGATCGGGCCGGCGCTGCCGGCCCGACCGGAGCGGGGGCCAGCCCCCCGGCCCCCCCGGAGTATTTTCACCAAGATGAAGGGCACGGGCTGCGATGATCTCACGGCGTGATTTTCTGCAGGTTTCGATGGCGGCCTCGGCGCTGGTCGGGGCTTCGGGTTTCGGCAACTGGGCGCGGCTGGCGGCGCAACAGCGGCTGACCCAGGACGATCTGCTCGGGTTCGACACCTTCGGCAACGTCTCGCTGATCCATGTCACCGACATCCATGCCCAGATGGTGCCGATCCATTTCCGCGAGCCTTCGATCAACATCGGGGTCGGCGCCGCGAAGGGCAAGGTGCCGCATCTGACCGGCGCGGATTTCCGGGCGCGGTATGGCATCGAGGACGGCTCGGCCTCGGCCTATGCGCTGACGCATGACGATTTTTCGGCGCTGGCGCAAAGCTATGGCCGGGTCGGGGGGCTCGACCGGGTGGCCACCGTGGTCAAGGCGATCCGGGCCGAGCGGCCCGATGCGCTCCTGCTCGATGGCGGCGACACCTGGCATGGCTCCTACACCTGTCACCACACGGCGGGGCAGGACATGGTCAACGTGATGAACGCGTTGAAACCCGACGCCATGACCTTTCACTGGGAATTCACGCTGGGCAGCGCGCGGGTGGCCGAGATCGTCGAGGGTCTGCCCTTCGCCGCCCTGGGCCAGAACATTTTCGATGCCGAGTGGGACGAGCCGGCGGAGCTGTTCAAGCCTTACGAATTCTATGAGCGGGGCGGCGTGAACATCGCGGTGATCGGGCAGGCGTTCCCCTATATGCCGATTGCCAACCCGGGCTGGATGTTCCCCGAATACTCGTTCGGCATCCGCGATGCGCATATGCAGCAGATGGTCGACGAGGTGCGCGCCAAGGGGGCCGACCTGGTGGTCTGCCTCAGCCACAACGGCTTTGACGTGGATCGCAAGATGGCCGGGCAGGTCAAGGGCATCGACGTGATCCTGTCGGGCCATACCCATGACGCGCTGCCCGAGCCGGTGCTGGTGGGCGAGACGCTGATCGTCGCCTCGGGGTCGAACGGCAAGTTCGTCGCCCGCGTCGACCTGGATGTGCGCGACGGGCGGATGATGGGCTTTCGCCACAAGCTGATCCCGGTATTTTCCGACGTGATCGCGCCCGACCCGGAGGTCGCGGCGGCGATCGAGGCGGAACGCGCGCCCTATCTGGATGATCTGACCGAGGTGATCGGCCGGACCGACAGCCTGCTGTTCCGGCGCGGCAATTTCAACGGCTCCTGGGACGACCTGATCTGCGACGCGCTGATCTCGGAGCGCGATGCCGAGATCGCGCTGAGCCCGGGCGTGCGCTGGGGGCCGTCGCTTCTGCCGGGGGCGGACATCACCCGCGAGGATATCTGGAACGTCACCTCGATGAGCTACGGACAGGCTTACCGCACGGAAATGACGGGGGAATTCCTCAAGGTGGTGCTGGAGGACGTGGCCGACAACCTGTTCAATCCCGACCCCTACTACCAGCAGGGCGGCGACATGGTGCGGGTCGGCGGCCTTGGCTACCGGATCGACATCGCAAAGCCGCAGGGCGAGCGGATTTCCGAAATGGTGCTGTTGTCGAGCGGCGAGGCGATCGACCCGGGCCAGAGCTATGTCGTTGCCGGCTGGGCCAGCGTCAACGAGGGCACCGAGGGCCCGCCGATCTGGGACGTGGTCGAGGACCATGTGCGCCGGCTGGGCACCGTCACGGTGGCGCCGAACACCTCGGTCGAGGTGGCGGGCGCCTGAGCCTCGCCCGGATGTGAAGCGGTGCAGGGCGCGACTGTGCTATCCTGCGCCAAAGGGAGGACATGATGACCGCAATCGTTCGCATCGCGCTGGCGCTGGCGTTGTTCGCCGCGCCCGGTTTCGCCGCCGAGGTCGGTGATGACGGGCTGCACAAACAACCCTTCCTCGCCGACACATTCCTCGACATGGCCGAGGATCTGGCCGAGGCCAACGCGGCGGGCAAGGATCTGCTGGTGCTGGTCGAACAACGCGGCTGTCCCTATTGCGCCGAGATGCACAACGTCAATTTCGCCCGCGAGGACATCGTGACGGCGATCGAGGACAATTACCTCGTGGTGCAGCTCGATATGTGGGGGTCGCGCGAGGTGACCGATTTCGACGGGCGCGTCATGCCGGAAAAGGACTTCGTGCGCAGCCTCGGGGCCAGTTTCACCCCGACCACGCTGTTTTTCACCATGGGCGACGGCGAGGCGCCGCCGACGGATGCGCTCGACGCGCTGGTGTTCGTGCTGCCGGGCTATTTCAAGCCGTTCCACCACCTTGCCGCGCTCGACTACGTGTCCAGCGACGGCTACCGCGACGAGCCGAATTTCCAGCGCTGGTTGCAGGCCCGCGCCGACCGGATGCGCGAGGAGGGTCAGGAGGTCGAGATATGGCAATGATGCAGGCGCCGCAATAATGTTGCACCTGCAGCAAAAGATGAATGTCATTTGTGACAAATTCCGAAACCAATACGTATGAATATTATTGTCGGAACGATCCCATTCGGCTAGTCTTGAGCCATGACAAGACCCGGACCCGTTGTTTTCGCCGCCTTTTATCTCGCGCTGGTCGCCCCCGCCGCCGGGCAGAGCGGCTTTGGTGACGCCGAAGCGGGCGCCAAGGTGTTCCGCAAATGCTTTTCCTGCCACATGGTCGGCCCGGACGCGTTCAACCGGGTCGGGCCGCATCTCAATGGCATCTTCGGGCGGCGTGCCGGTTCGCTCGAGGGGTTCAAGCGGTATTCCGACGGCTTGAAACGGATGGGCGCCGATGGCTTGTTCTGGGATTTCGACGCGCTCGGGGCCTATATCGAGAACCCCAAGGCGTTCGCGTCGGACACGCGGATGAACTTCGACGGGCTCGACGACCCCCAAGAGCGGGCCGATGTGCTGGCCTATCTGCGGCAATTCTCGGCCAGCCCGGCCAACATCCCCGAGGCGGCGCCGACCGCGATGCCGCGCGAAGTCGAACTCAGCGAAGACATCCTCGCTTTGCAGGGCGACAAGGATTATGGTGAATATCTGTCAAGCGAGTGCACGACCTGTCACCAGTTGGACGGCGACGACCAGGGCATTCCGGCGATCATCGGCTGGCCGAGCGAGGATTTCGTCGTCGCAATGCACGCCTACAAGGAAAAAGTGCGACCGCACCCCGTCATGCAGATGATGGCAGGGCGGCTGTCGAACGAGGAGATCGCGGCGCTGGCCGCGTATTTCGAGGGCCTCGAGTGAGGCGAAGCCCGGTCCGAGAAACCACGGGAGGAATAACAACATGAAACTGAACAGACGCCATTTCATGGCCGCGTCCGCGGGGGTTGCCGCGACGACGCTGGCCGCACCACACGTCTATGCCGCCAGCCACGGCGGCAAGCCCAAGGTGGTGGTCATCGGCGGCGGCGCCGGCGGTGCCACGGCGGCGCGCTATATCGCCAAGGATGCGGATGGCGCGATCGACGTCACCCTGGTCGAACCGACGCGCACCTACTACACCTGCTTTTTCTCGAACCTCTACATCGGCGGATTCCGCACGATCGAAAGCCTGGCGCATTCCTACGGCACCCTGGCCTCGGAATACGGCATCAACGTGATCCACGACTATGCCGTCGGGGTCGACCGCGATGCCAAGACCGTGACACTGGCCGGCGGTGACACGCTGCCCTATGACCGGCTGATCCTGTCGCCCGGCATCGACTTTGTCGACGGATCGGTGCCCGGCTGGGACGTGACCAAGCAGAACGCCATGCCGCACGCCTACAAGGCCGGCTCGCAGACCGAACTGCTCAAGGCCCAGATCGAGGCGATGCCCGAGGGCGGGCTGTTCGCGATGGTGGCGCCGCCCAACCCCTACCGCTGCCCGCCGGGGCCGTATGAGCGGGTGTCGATGGTGGCGCACCTGCTGCGCGACATCAATCCGACGGCGAAGATCCTGATCATCGACCCGAAAGAGAAGTTCTCCAAGCAGGGGCTGTTCGAGGAGGGGTGGAACAACAACTATCCCGGCATGGTCGAGCGGATCGGGCCCGACTTCGGCGGCAACAACGTCTCGGTCAATGCCGACGAAATGACGGTGGATATCGACGGCAGCGTCGAAAAGGTCGATGTCTGCAACGTCATCCCGGCGATGAAGGCGGGGATCATCTGCGAGGCCGCCGGCATCAACGACGGCAACTGGGCGCCGGTGTCGCCGCACACGATGCAAAGCCGGGCGGACGAGAACATCTATGTTCTCGGCGATGCCTCGGCGCAGGGCGACATGCCGAAATCGGGCTTCTCGGCCAACAGCCAGGCCAAGGTTGCGGCGATGTCGGTGCGCGCGGCGCTGACCGATTCCAAGATGTTCCCGGCCAAGTACTCGAACACCTGCTGGTCGCTGATCGATACCGACAACGGCGTCAAGGTCGGCGCGTCCTACGAGGCGACCGACGAAAAGATCGCCTCGGTCGAGAGCTTCATCAGCCAGCCCGGCGAGGATGCGGCGCTGCGCAAGCAGACCTACGAGGAAAGCATCGGCTGGTACGAGGGGATTTCGGCCGACATCTTCGGCTGAACACCCCATTGACCTCGATCATGGCAGGGCCCGCGCGGCCCTGCCATTTTCGTTTCGGACCATCACAGGAGGACAGATGATGCGCACCTTGATCCTGGGCACCGCACTGGCGCTTGCCACCGTGACCGGCGCCCTCGCCAACGGCCCCTCGGGCGGGCAGGCGACCACCTATGCCTACGACGGCAGCTTTGAAGACGCGACCTTCGCCGTGGAAAACGCCATCATCGGCAAGGGGCTGGTGATCGACTATGTCAGCCACACCGGCGACATGCTCAACCGCACCGGCGTCGATGTCGGCTCGGGCGCGACCATCTTCGAGGCGGCGGACATCTACCTGTTCTGCTCGGCCGTCCTCAGCCGCAAGGTGATGGAGGCCGACCCGATGAACATCGCCCATTGCCCCTATGGCATCTTCGTCACCGAGGCCGACGGTGAGGTCGCGGTCGGCTATCGCAATCTGCCCGAAGGCCCGATGCAGGAGGTCGAGGCGCTGCTCGACGAGATCGCGCGCGCGGCCACGGGCATGTAGCGCGCATCAGGCGACCGCGGCCCATACGGCCCCGTCCGGTTGACCCGGGCGGGGCGGTGGTGCCGATCACAACAAATTCATTTATCTGAATACACGGTTGCATCCGCCGGCGGGCGTATGCAAGCTGGCCTTGCGAACAGACATATCTTGAGTGAGGCAAGAACAGATGATCGAAACGACGTTCACACCGGTGAGCGCCGCAGTTGGTGGCGCTATGATCGGGTTGGGGGCCGTGCTGCTGATGGCGCTGCGCGGCAATGTATTCGGCGCGACCGGCATCCTGGCCGGCGTCATGTCGCCGTCGTCCTCGGGCGAGTGGGCCTGGCGGGCGGTGCTGATGGCGGGCATGATCTCGGGTCCGGTGGCGGTATTCGCCGTAACCGGGCAGATGCCGGCGATCGAGGTGCCGGTGTCGACCTGGATGCTGGTGGTCGGCGGGCTGATCGTCGGGGCAGGGGTGACCTACGGGTCAGGCTGCACCTCGGGCCACGGCATCTGCGGGCTGGCGCGCCTGTCGCCGCGCTCGATCGTGGCGACGGCGACGTTCATGGCATCGACGGCGGCCACGGTCTTCGTGATCCGCCACGTGATCGGAGGCTGAGCCATGCGACTGTTTCTCATCTATCTCGCCGGACTGGGCTTTGGCGTCGGCATTGCGATCAGCGGCATGATGAACCCGGCCAAGGTGCTGAACTTTTTCGACTTTGCCGGGATCTGGGACCCGACGCTTCTGGTGGTGATGGTCTCGGCGCTGGTGGTGACCGCCATCGGCTACCGGCTGGTGTTCCGCCGCGAACGGCCGCTGTTCTCGCCCCGTTTCCAGGTGCCGACCAGCCGCACAATCGACGCCAAGCTCGTCGGCGGCGCGGCGGTGTTCGGCATCGGTTGGGGCATCTCGGGGTTCTGCCCGGGGGCGGCGTTACCGGCGCTTGGCACCGGCGATCCGGCGGTCCTGATCTTTGTCGGGGCCATGATCCTGGGCATCCTGCTGGCCCGTGCCGCGATCCAGCGGTCGTGGTTGGCGCGGGTCTTCGCCACGGCGTGACGCCGGGGGCAGGGGGAATGGGAAACAAATTCAAAAGATGGCATATGACCCTTTACTGACCCCCGCCCGCACCCTAGATAAGGGAAAACCCACCCGGCGCACAGGCGCGCCGGGGTCAATCCACCCCGCGCCGCGCGCGCGTCAGGCCGGATCATCTGCCCGGCAGAAACGGATGCGAGACATGGAAGACCTTGCGATGCAACTACCCGTCGACCCTTCGATCAAACCCGAGGTCGAAGCCTTCTTCGACCCGGCCACCAACACGATTTCCTACGTGGTGAAAGACCCCGACAGCAACGCCTGCGCGGTGATCGACAGCGTGATGGACATCGACTATGCCGCCGGGCGCATCACCTATGAACACGCCGACAAGATCATCAAGCATATCGAGGACAACGGCCTCAAGCTGGAATGGCTGATCGAAACCCATGTCCACGCCGACCACCTGTCCGCCGCGCCCTATATCCAGCAAAAGCTGGGCGGCAAGATCGGCATCGGCGAGAAGATCACCGTGGTGCAGGACACCTTCGGCAAGGTCTTCAACGAAGGCACCGAGTTCCAGCGCGACGGCAGCCAGTTCGATCGGCTGTTCAAGGATGGCGATACCTACCGGATCGGCGGCATGGACGTGGTCGCGCTGCACACGCCCGGCCATACGCCCGCCTGCATGACCCATGTGGTCGGCGATGCGGCCTTTGTCGGGGACACGCTGTTCATGCCCGATGGCGGCTCGGCGCGGGCCGATTTCCCCGGCGGCGATGCCGGCACGCTCTACGATTCGATCCAGCGCGTGCTGAGCCTGCCCGAGGACACCCGGCTGTTCATGTGCCACGACTACGGCCCGAACGGACGCGATATCCAGTGGGAAACCACCGTGCGCGAGGAAAAAGAACACAACATCCACGTCGGACGTGGCAAGACCAAGGAGGATTTCGTCAAGTTCCGCACCGAACGCGACGCGACGCTGGCGATGCCGCGCTTGATCATCCCGTCGCTTCAGGTCAACATGCGCGCCGGTGAAATGCCGCCGGCGGACAAGGATGGCAAGACCTTCCTCAAGGTGCCGGTGAACACGCTATGAAAGGCGCGGCGGTCATGGACTGGAAGGAACTGGACGATCAGGTCACCGTGGCCTGGCAGATCGGTCCCGAAGACGTGCCCAGGATCGCCGCTGCCGGCTACAAATGCGTGATGTGCAACCGCCCCGATGGCGAAGAGGCCGGCCAGCCCGACTGGGACGAGATCGCGGACACCTGCCGCGCCCACGGGATCGAGCCGCGCTATGTGCCGCAAGCCGACCGCAACCCGACGGAATACGCGATCAACGGGTTTGCCAAGGCGATGGCCGAGACGCCGGGCAAGGTCTTTGCCTTCTGCCGCACCGGCACGCGGTGCGAGATCCTCTATAACGCCGTGAAGGCCCGCAAGGCGGGCTGAGCACACCCGACGCACTCCACCAGACGTTCCGGCGCACCGCCGCGCCGGGGCGCGATCCCGAGACCCGTTCAAACACCGAGGACGCCGCCATGGCCCGTTCCGTTCACCGCCCCGCGACGGGGGCGCTGCGCCGCTATTTGCCCATTCTCGACTGGGGGCGGCAGTATGACCGCAGCGCGCTGACATCCGACAGCGTTGCCGCGCTGATCGTCACCATCATGCTGATCCCGCAATCGCTGGCCTATGCGCTGCTGGCCGGGTTGCCGCCGGAAATGGGGCTTTACGCCTCGATCCTGCCGCTCATCGCCTATGCGATCTTCGGCACGTCGCGGGCCTTGGCCGTGGGGCCGGTGGCGGTGGTGTCGCTCCTGACCGCGGCGGCGGTGGGCAACCTCGCGCTGCCGGGCACCTCTGACTACATCGTGGCCGCCATCGCGCTGGCGTTCCTGTCCGGGCTGATGCTGTTGGTGATGGGCCTGTTTCGGCTGGGCTTCATCGCGAACTTCCTGTCGCACCCGGTGATCGCGGGGTTCATCACAGCCTCGGGCATCATCATCGCGGTGTCGCAGCTCAAACACATCCTCGGGATCGATGCGGGCGGACATTCGCTGTTCGCGCTGGCAGGCTCGTTGATCGCCCATCTGGGCGAGACCAACATGATCACCCTGGCAATCGGCGCCAGCGCCACGGCGTTCCTATTCTGGGTGCGCAAGGGGTTGAAGCCCGCGGTGATCCGGCTGGGCCTTCCTGCGCGCCTCGCCGATCTTCTGGCCAAGGCCGGCCCGGTGATGGCGGTGGTGGCGACGACGCTGGTGACATGGGGCCTTGGCCTGGCCGAGCGGGGCGTGGCCATCGTCGGCGACGTGCCGTCGGGCCTGCCGCCCCTGACCGTTCCCAGTTTCGATCTGTCGCTGTGGTCGTCGCTGGCCGGGTCGGCCTTCATCATCTCGATCATCGGCTTCGTCGAGTCGATCTCGGTCGCCCAGACGCTGGCCGCCAAGCGCCGCCAGCGCATCCAGCCCGATCAGGAGCTTGTGGGCCTTGGCGCCTCCAACATCGCCTCGGCGCTGTCGGGCGGCTTTCCGGTGACCGGCGGCTTCTCGCGCTCGGTGGTGAACTTCGACGCGGGCGCCGAGACCCCGGCCGCCGGCGCCTTCACCGCCATCGGCATCACGCTCGCGGCCCTGTTCCTGACGCCGCTGATCTTCTTTCTGCCCAAGGCGACGCTGGCCGCCACCATCATCGTTGCGGTGCTGAGCCTGGTCGACTTCTCGATCCTCAAGCGCACCTGGGCCTATTCCAAGGCCGATTTCATCGCCGTCGCCGCCACCATCGCCCTGACGCTGGGGCTGGGGGTCGAGGCCGGGGTGTCGGCGGGCGTGGTCCTGTCGATCCTGCTCTATCTCTACAAGACCTCGCGGCCCCACATCGCCGAGGTCGGGTTGGTGCCGGGCACCGAGCATTTCCGCAACATCAACCGCCACGACGTGCTGACCCACCCCGAGCTGGTGACGCTCCGGCTGGACGAAAACCTCTATTTCGCCAATGCGCGCTATATCGAGGACTATCTGCTCGACCGGATCGGGCGCGGCCAGCCGGTGAAACACGTGGTGCTGATGTGTTCGGCGGTGAACGTGATCGACCTGTCGGCGCTGGAAAGCCTCGAAGACATCGACCGGCGGCTGGCCGACATGGGCATCACCCTGCACCTGTCCGAGGTCAAGGGGCCGGTGATGGACCGCCTCGCGCGCACGCATTTCCTCGGGTCGCTGTCGGGCCAGGTCTTTCTCAGCCAATACCAGGCGATGCGCGCCCTTGCCCCGGTCGATGACGCGCCCCAGGGGATCGCCGCGCAATAGACGCTGCGTCCCCGATTGCGCCGCGCCCGGGCGGCTGCTACCCCGGCCCGCGAACCTAATCGGGAGGACCGGACATGCAGATTTCAAAAGACACCCCCATCGTCGTCTCCGGCGGCGCATCGGGCCTGGGCGCGGCAGTCGCCCGCGCCTTTGCCGAGGCCGGCGCGCCGGTCGGCATCTTCGACCTCAACGAAGAGGCGGGCGCGGCCATCGCCAAGGAACTGGGCGGGGTCTTTGCCCGCGTCGATGTCGCCGACCCCGAGAGCGTGCGCGCGGGATTTGCCACCACCCGCGCCGCGATCGGGCAGGAGCGCGTGATGATGAACTGCGCCGGCATCGCGCCCGCGTCCAAGACCGTGGCCAAGGGCGTGGCCCACGATCCGGCCCTGTTCGCCAAGGTCATCGGCGTCAACCTGATCGGCAGCTTCAACTGCGCCTCGCAAGCCGCCGAAGGCATGGTCGCCGCCGAGCCGCTGACCGCCTCGGGCGAGCGCGGCGTGATCCTCTCGACCGCCTCGGTCGCGGCCTTCGAGGGCCAGATCGGCCAGCTTGCCTATGCCGCCTCCAAGGCCGGCATCGCGGGCATGACGCTTCCGATGGCCCGCGACCTCAGCCGTGACGGTGTGCGCGTGGCCACCATCGCGCCCGGCATCTTCCTGACGCCGCTGCTCGAAAGCCTTCCGCAAGAGGTGCAGGACAGCCTCGCCGCGCAGGTGCCGTTCCCCTCGCGCCTGGGCGATCCGGCGGAGTTTGCCGCCCTTGCCCGCCACATCGCCGAAAACGAGATGCTGAACGGCGAGGTCATCCGCCTCGACGGCGCGATCCGCATGGCGCCGCGTTGATCCGGACAGATTGCGCGCCCCGGTCGGATCTGGCCGGGGCGTAACCGTTCCTTAATGCCTGTGGTGTTTAGTTCCTCCGAATGACCATCTGGAGGGACTCGTCATGGCAAATGGAAAACTCGTCGCAATCGTCACCGCACTGATGCTCACCGTGGGCGGGCAGGGGGCACAGGCGGCCTTTTCGCTCAGCCAACTGGTGCAGATCGAACAACTGATCGCGACCGGACAATGGCAGAGGCTGCGCGCCTTCCTGACCGCCAACCCGGCGCTGCTGGAGGGCGACGATCCGCTGGCCACGGAACTGCGCCGGTTCCTGGCCGAAGTCGCCAGCGGCACCATCGCGTCGATCACCCCGGCCTCGCGGCCCAGTCTCGATGCGCTCGCGGCGGCCAGGGATTCCTATTGAGGCGGCGGCGATGATTTCCGCCGCAGCGTTGCCGGACATCGCCTATATCCTCGACCCCCGCTTTCCCGGCGGCACCTCTTCGGCGGTGGCGCGGGAGTTGCGGGTGGTCTGCGGGCTTGGCTACCGGGTGTCGGTCTACGGTATCACCTCGGCCATGTTCCGGGGTGCGGACCCGGCCCCGGTCCTGGCCGAGGCGCTGGAGGATCTGGGCCTCGATCTGGTCTGGGACCCGCCCGCGATCTCTGCCGACCGGGTGATCCTGCACAACCCGGCCTTTCTCAAGTTCGACCGGACCCTCGCGCCGCGCATCCTGGCCCGCAGCCTGATCGTGGTGACCCACGAAAACCTGATCCGCCCGGGCGGGGCAGAGGGGTTCGACATGGACAATTGCCTCGACCTTATCGACCGGGCGTCACTGGCCGCACAGAAAACCCTCGCCCCGATCTCGCCGTCCAACCGGGCCGGCGTCATGTCCTGGCTGGCAGATCGCCCGGCCTGGTCCCACTGGGGTGTATTGCCGGAGGACTGGTTCAACATCTGCGATTTCGACCTCATCGCCCCCAGCACCGCGCCGCGCGACCGACGCGGCCGCCATTCGCGCCCCGGCTACGAGAAATTCCCCGACCTCGCGGCGATGGAGGCCTGTTTCCCGGCGCATGCCGAGACCAACCTGATCCTGGGCGCCGACACCTTCATCGCCGAGGGCACGACACGCCCGCATTGGCGGCTTGAGCCGTTCCGCGCCATGCCGGTGGATGCCTTCCTCGCCGGCATCGACATCTTCGTCTACTTCACCGCACCCACCTGGCGCGAAAGTTTCGGGCGGGTCATCGCCGAAGCCATCGCCGCGGGCAAACTGGTGATCACCGACCGCGACACGGCGCAGAGCTTCGGCAAAGGCGTGATCGGCGCGCGGCCCGCGGACGTGGACCAGGTCGTGTCACACCACCTCGCCGCCCCGTCGCGATACCGCGACCGGGTCTGCCGCGCCCAGGCTGACCTTGCGGCCTATTCGGCAAAGCGCTTCGGCACCATGTTTGCGGCCAGAATGGCCGAAAGGGAAAGAGCTGCATGATCATCATCGACGCCGGTCAGCGAACCGACCAGAGTTTCGAAGCGCGCCTGATCTTCGCCCAAAGCCTCCGGCGGGCCGGCTACCCGGCGGTGCTCGACGACCGGACCTTGCCCGAACCCCTGCACCGCACCCAAAAATACGACCTTGCGTCGCTGGCGGTGCGGCCCGATCGCGGCGCACCCGACGGCGTCATCGTGCTGGCCGCCAACTCCGTCTCCGACGCAACGCTCGCAAGCCTGCGCAGCTATGCGCTTGAGCCGGACCGCCCGGTCGTCGCCCTGGGCCGCTTTGCATCCCGCCAGGAACGCTTTGGGGCCGGTGGACGTATCGCTTTTGCCATCGGACGAGAACCCGAGGTGATCGACCTTACCGAGTTACAACCCGCGCCCCTGATCTCCGGCTGCATCGCACCTCTCCTCGGCGCTCTCCATCCGTCGGACGCGCCGGTCGCCACCAATCTCCCGCGTCTACTCCTCTACCTGCCGGGCGACCTCGCTGAACACCCCGACAATGCCGGCGGCCTCGCCCAACTCGACGCCAGCCGCTCGATCTTGGCGGCAACCATCACATCGGCCAGCGGCAAGGCGGCGCTCGAAGCGCGCGGCGGACCGGGCGGGTTGCGCCGCGTCTACGCCTATGCCGAGCTTGCGCCCGATACGCTGGGTTCACAAACCGATATCGCCGTGATCATGGGAGCGGGCTCCCCCGGTGTGCGCATAGGTCAGATCTGTGCCGAGGTGCTCGCGCGCGGCGGCGTGGTGATCGACGGCACCGAGGTCGGGTCTCTCGCAGCCTCAGGCGCGCCCGTGGTGCGCGGCCCCCAGACGCTTGCGCTCATTCCCGGCTTCGTCGAACACGAGATCCTGCCACGGCTGCCAGAGATCAAGGCCGAAGTCCGCGCCAGCGAATGGACACGGCGAAACCGGCTTGAAAACCTAGCCTCCTGCCTGCCATTCGGGCGCGATCCCGGCGCGACGTGCGCCATGCTCACGTCGAAGGGTGCCCCCGAACGGGCGCCACGCACGATGTTCCTGCCGACCAACGGTGTCGGGCTTGGGCACGCGCAGCGATGTGCGCTGATCGCGCGCGAAATGCCCGCCGGCAACGCTGTTTCCTTCACCGCATTTCCCAGCTGCGTCGAACTGATCGAGCGTCGCGGATTCCCCTGTCGTCCGCTGGTGCAGAAAAGCGCGGCACATGTTGATCCCTTCGCCAACGACATGGTGAATCACCGCAGGCTCGGACGTTGGCTTTCACCGGGTGACCGGCTGATCTTCGACGGCGTATTCGTGTTCGATTCGATCTATCGGACGATCCAGGAACGCGGGCTCGACGCGACCTGGATCCGGCGCGGGCTGTGGCGGACGCACCAGACCAACACCGCCGCACTATCGCGCGAACACGTCTTCAACCAGGTGATCGTGCCGGAGGAGGCGTTCGATGAACTCAATCAGCACTACTCGTTCGGGGCGCATATCCGCCATGTCGGCCCGATCGTCCAGGCGGCCTCAACCAACGCCGCACGAAACAGGTCCACGCGCGCGGCGATTGCGCGCCACCTGGGCCGCGACTTCGACCGGATGGTCGTGTCGATGCTCGGCGGTGGTCAGGCCGCAGATCGGGGTCCCCAACTTCAGACGATAGCCGCCGCATTGGAAGCCCGGCCTGACACCCTGCACCTCGTGGTGGTCTGGCCGAACGCCCAGGTCGCCCCCGGACTGATGCTGTGGAACAACACCCGCGTCGTGCGCTCGCTCGATGCGTTGCGGCTGGCGCAGGCCGCAGATCTGGTGGTCACCGCGGTCGGCTACAATTCGTTTCACGAAATGCTCTACAACCGGATACCCGCGCTTTTCGTGCCGCAGACCGCGCCCTTCATGGACGACCAGGAACGCCGGGCTCGTTCCGCCGTCGACCGCGGGCTGGCCGAAATGGTGTTGCCGGAGGATTTGCTGCTGCTGGAACGCCGCCTCGGGGCGCTGATTGCGGACGGCGGCACCGACGAATTGCGACGCCGCCTGAACGACGCAACACTGCGCCGCCCGGGCAATGCAGAGGCCGCGGCATACATATCGGGAGGACAGGATGACGCGAGAAGACTGGCTTGAGATGACGTCCAGGTTGGCGGTGGGGGCGATACCCGAGATTGGCACCAGTGCCGCCGGCACCGTGCCGGAGCCCGCGGCAAGCGGCCCACGGCTGCAGGATGACAGCGCCGACAGTAGGGGGCAGGTCGCGCGACCCACCACTCTTCTATGGCCGCTGGCTGACTGCTCGGCTGCACGCTTCGGCGTGCGCGTGCGCGCGGCGCCACCCGATGTTCGTCCCATTGCCGCGCGCCTCGTCGCGGCCGCGATGGAACGAAACACGTTCCCCGTCATCCTGAGCCACGTTCACCGATCCGGGTTCGAACATCTGGGATTTCGGGTCGAACGCATCCACGCAGGGTCGAAAGAAGAGGCCCAAGCCCAGGAGGATGAGCTTGTCGCCCTATGGAATCTCGCCATCGTCGTCGAGCTCGGCGACGTCGATGCGTTTGCCTAGACCCCGTCGCCGTTCCACGGCGGTCCGGCACGGCCGCATTGTGGCGGCGCGAAAGCCTTGGCGTCTATGGTTGTGTTGCTGCGGTTGGTCACGTCTTCGGCCGAAGACCAAATTCCGCGCCTTGCGTTCGCCGAACCGCGTGTAGCGAACCCCCGGCGGCTTTCCTGAAGCGGCCCGGGTTGGATTTCGTTTGGGCGACGCTGCCAAAACGCGACCGGGGCGCATCTCGGCGCAGGCCGGCTGTCAACGTCGCGCGGTCGGCACAATCGAACGCAGGTTCGCGAGGTGGTGCGCGCATCCGGTCAAGGCCGCGTAGTCGTCCTCGATCACGGTCACGGCGAAGTTCTTCATGAACCCGGCAAACCGGCCCTTGTCACGCATGGCATCGCCATATCCCATCCGCCCCAGCCAAGGCGTGACGGCGCGTGCCACGCCGCCGACCAGAAAGACGCCGCCGAACGGCAGGTGGATCAGTGACAGGTTCCCGGTGACGGTGCCGAGGATACGCACGAAAAACCGGATCGTGTCGGTGGCGATCGGGTCTTGGCCCGCCTCCGCCGCCTGCATGATCTGGGCTCCCGACAATTCGGCCGGCGCACCCGCGCGCCGGGCGCGCCAGGCGTAGACATGGCTCAGCCCGCGCCCGGACAAGACGTCCTCGATGGCCGGAAACCCGTGCGCAGTCTCAAGCTCGCGGCACAGTTCCAGTTCTTCCTCGGTGCGGATGGGCAGGTTGGCGTGGCCCGCTTCGGCCGGCGGCACGAACCGCCCCGCCGCAGTCTCGTAGACCGGTGCGCAGTTGAAGCCGGTGCCGACCCCGATCACCAGGCGGGTGGCATCGGGGCGCGGCGCGGGTCCCTCGACGATCGGGCGCAGCGATGCCGCGGGCAAATGGCCCAGCGCGTAACCTTGTGCCTGCAAGTCATTGAGGATCGAAACCTTTTCCGCCCGCGCGGCCCGCGCAACGGTGGCCAGGTCGATCGTCCAGTCGAGGTTGGTCAGCGTTGCGGCCCCGTCGCGCACCGGCCCGGCCACGGCGACACAGGCCCCGGCGCAATCGGGGTTGCCCTCGTCGGCGAGATAGGTGCCGAGCACCGTCTCGAGCCCCGGGTAGTCGGCGTTGCAGTAGCGCCGGATGGTATCGGGCAACAGCCGCGTGCCCTCGGCCAGCGCCACGCGGGTGTTGGTGCCGCCGATATCGGCGAGCAGCGAATAGAGGTTGGCGGGGCGCGGGGGCATGGTCAGCTCCGGGTCAGGGCCTTGGCAAGCGCGTGATACGAAGCCTTGGGGGTGCGTTCAAGCGTGTCGAAATCCACATGCACGAGGCCGAAACGCTTGTCATAGCCCAGCGCCCATTCGTAGTTGTCCATCAGCGACCAGACGAAATAGCCCTTGACCGGCACGCCCTCGGCAATCGCCTGTCGGACCTTGGCGACGTGGGCGTCGATGTAGGCGATGCGGTCGTCGTCCTGCACCTTGCCGTTTGCGATCCGGTCCGGTGCCGCCATGCCGTTTTCGGTGACGAACAAGGGCGTGTCGCCGGTGAAATCGCGCGCGGCCATGGCCAGGAAATGGTGCAGCCCGTCCGGGTAGATCTCCCATCCCATCTCGGTTTTCGGCAGCGGCCCGTCGACCTCGGCGAGGCCCGGCCAGGGGCCGGGGGCGGCGGCGATCAGCTTGCGGGTGTAGTAGTTCAGCCCGCACCAGTCGACGGGTTGCGAGATCAGGGCCATGTCGTCCTGCCAGCGGTCGGGCATATGCGCCTCCAGCCCCGCCAGCACCGCCTCGGGGTAGGTGCCGCGAAAGATGCCGGAGAGGAAGAACTGGTTATAGATCGCGTCGTAAGTCTCTGTTGCGGCGCGTGTTTCCGCGCTGTCGTCAGCGGGCGCAGCATATTCGAAATTGCACACGGCGCCGAGGTTGGTCATGCCAAGCCCGCGCATCGCGGCGGTCGCGGTGCCATGCGCCAAAAGCACGTGGTGCATGGCGCGCGCGGTGGCGCGGATGTCGCGCAGGCCGGGGGCGTGGTGGCCGAGGAAGTGGCTGAGCCAGGACACGCACCAAGGCTCGTTGATCGGGGCCGCCGACCATAGGCGGTCACCGATCCGGCCCATGATCACTTCGGTGAAGTCCCCGAACCACCCGGCGACATCGCGGTTGCGCCAGCCGCCCAGATCGGCAAGGGGCGAGGGCAGTTCCCAGTGATAGAGCGTCGCGGCGGGCTTCAGCCCCCGTTCCAGCATCCCGTCGATCAGGCGGTCGTAGAAATCCAGCCCCTCGGGGTTGGGCGCGCCGCGCCCCTCGGGCATCACCCGCGCCCAGCTTGTCGAAAATCGGTAGACGTCGAACCCGGCCGCTGCGACCAGGTCGAGGTCGGCCTCCCAGCGGTGGTAGTGGTCGCAGGCGGTGGCGCCGGTCTCGGCCTTGGCGACGTTGCCCGGTGTGGCGGCGAAGCTGTCCCAATGGGTTTGCCCCGCGCCGCCAAAGGAATGACCCTCGATCTGGTAGGCCGAGGTGGCGGTGCCGAACAGGAAGTCGTCGGGGAAGTCTGAGCGTGAAAACTGCATGGCAATCCTTGAAGAGGGGTCAGGCGCGGGCCGGGCCGGTGGACTGGCCGAGGATCAGCTCGGCCTCGAGCAGGTCCTGGCGCGCGCCGCTGTCGGGGTCTTCGATGATCTCGAGCAGCATCCGCGCGGCGCGCCGTCCCGCTTCGCGCACCGAGGATCGTGTGGCCGTGAAAACAGGCACATCCGCGCCGTTCTTGAGGTAACTCAACTCGTCGTCATGGGTGATGACCGAGATGTCGCGGCCCATGTGCAGCCCCAATTCCTCGATCGCCCGGCGCACCCCGATGGACGGGATGATCGACGAGACCAGGAAGGCGGTGGGCGCATCCGGGCGGGCCAGAAGCGCGCGGGCGGTGTCGTGGCCGTAGCTTTCGGTCATCTCGTCGGCGAACATCAGGTCGGGATCGGGGGCAAGGCCGCGCGCGTCCAGCGCCTCCTGAAACCCGGCGCGGCGACGGATCGCGAAGTCCATGTTCTCCAGCCCGTTGATCAGCGCGATTCGCCGGTGCCCGAGGTCGAGCAGGAAGTCGGTGGCACGCCGGAAGGCACGGGTGTTGTTCATGTCGACCCAGCTGTAGGGCTCGTTGGCGTCCGATGCGCGGCCATGGACAACAAAGGGCATCTCGATCTCGTTCAGCAGGTGGATGCGCCGGTCGCCGACCTTGGGGGCGTGGACGATGATGCCGTCGACCGAACCGCGGGTGCGAAACTCGCGGTAGGCGCGGGCCTGTTCCTCGTCCGGCACGATCGAGATCAGCATGTCGTAGCCCTTGGCGGAATAGACCTCGCCGGCGCCTGCGATGAAGTCGGCGAAGACCGGGTTGACCATCTCGTGCTTGGAGGCCAGCGGGATCACGTGGCCGATCGCCATCGCGCGCCCGGTGGCGAGGCTGCGGGCGCGCATGTTGGGCCTGTAACCATGCGCCTCGGCCGCCGCCATCACGCGTTTGCGGGTCGCCTCGGACACCTCCGGATAGCCGTTCAGCGCCCGGCTGACGGTGGTCTGCGACAGTTGCAGCAGGTCCGAGAGGTCTTTCAGTTTCATGGGCGGCGCAAGCACTTCAAAGCGGTTTGGGTAACTTCGGACGGTAATCCGGCTTGCCGGAAAGGTCAAAAGAAACCGGTGGAAAGCGATTTTGCTGCGATAACATAGCTTTTTTCGGCCCGGTCTGATCTGGATCGTTGACAGGGACGAGCCCATCGGCGACGGTTGCGCCATCCAAAGCGCTTTGGGGTGAGTCGATGACCGTCCCGAGCCATGGTGGATTATTTCTGGCGCCGATGTTCGGCGCGCATCTGGGAGGATCACATGAGACATGCACTTCTTGCCGGCGCAGCAACGCTGGCGCTTTCGGCCGGCTCTGCCACCGCCGAGAAAATCACCATCGCCGGGCCGTGGATCGGCGCGGACGAGGAGCACGTGCAAGTCGTGCTCGACGCCTTCGAAAAAGCCTCGGGCCACGACGTCAGCTATGTCGGCTCCGACAGCTTCGAACAGCAGATCGTGATCGACGCCGAGGCGGGGTCCGCCCCCAACGTCGCCGTGTTCCCGCAGCCCGCGCTGGCCGCCAGCCTGGCCGCCAAGGGGTTCCTGACGCCGCTGGCCGATGGCACCGACGACTGGATTCGCGAAAACTACGCCGCCGGCCAATCCTGGGTCGATCTGGGCACGTTCCCGGATGCTGACGGCAACGATCAGCTGTTCGGCTTCTTCTACAAGGTCGATCTGAAATCGCTGGTCTGGTATCTGCCCGAGAACTTCGAGGACGCGGGCTATGAGGTGCCCGAGACCATGGAAGACCTGAAGGCGCTGACCGAGCAGATCGTCGCCGATGGCGGCACGCCGTGGTGCATCGGGCTGGGCTCGGGCGCCGCGACCGGCTGGCCGGCGACCGACTGGGTCGAAGACCTGATGCTGCGCACCCAGCCGCCGGAGGTCTATGACGACTGGGTCTCCAACGCGATGCCATTCGACGACCCGCGCGTTGTGGCCGCGATCGAGGAGTTCGGCTGGTTCGCCCGCAATGACGATTTCGTCGCCGGCGGTGCCGGTGCGGTGGCCACCACCGACTTCCGCGACAGCCCCAAGGGCCTGTTCTCGTCGCCGCCGCAGTGCTACATGCACCGCCAGGCGTCGTTCATCCCGTCCTTCTTCCCCGAAGGCACCGTGGTGGGCGAGGATGCCGATTTCTTCTACTTCCCGTCCTACGCCGACAAGGACCTGGGCAACCCGGTCCTGGGGGCCGGCACGCTCTGGGCGATCACCAACGACAGCCCTGCGGCGCATGACCTGATCACCTTCCTCGAGACGGTCGAGGCGAACGAGCTGTGGATGGCGCGCAAGGGCTTCCTCACGCCGCACAAGGGCGTCGACCTCAGCGTGTTCTCGGACAACACGCTGCGCGGCATGAACGAGATCCTGCTGGGCGCGACCACCTTCCGCTTTGACGGCTCCGACCTGATGCCGCCCGCCGTCGGGCAGGGATCGTTCTGGACCGGCATGGTCGACTATGTCGGCGGCAAGTCGGCCGAAGAGGTCGCCAGCGACATCCAGGCAAGCTGGCCGTAGGGCGCACGCGCCGAAACAAGATGGGTCCGGGCCGTGTGGCCCGGACCCGACCAGCAGGTTCCCCGGGAAAGAATTGCCATGCGCGCGTCAAGACGCGTAGGCTGATACCCGGACCACAGTTCAGGGACTATGGGGGAGGACGCGATGAATCCGGCACTTCAAGGCTTGATGACCATCGTTCTGGGTGTCGGCGGCTGCCTTGCCTATTTCTGGTTGTCCAACCAGGTGCTCGACAAGGTGATCTTTCCGGCCCGCGGCAAGAATATCGGCAAGAACATCAACCGCGCCAACCTGATCCGCCCCTGGCTTTTCCTGTTCCCGGCGCTGTTCGCGCTCGGCCTCTACCTTGCCTACCCGGTGGTCGAGACGCTGCGCCTGTCCGTCACCGAGCGGGTGCCGGTGCCCGGCGGCGGCGGGGCATTCACCTATGAATTCGTGGGCGTCGACAACTACGCCAAGATGATGGACGAGCCCAAGTTCTGGGAGGCGGTGCGCAACAACTTCCTGTGGCTTCTGGTGGTGCCGGCGATGTCGACGGTGTTCGGCCTTCTGGTCGCGCAGCTTACCGACCGGCTGAAATGGGGCAGCGTCGCCAAGTCGATGATCTTCATGCCGATGGCGATCAGCTTTGTCGGTGCCGCGGTGATCTGGAAACTGGTCTATGACTTCCGCCCGATCGACCAGGAACAGATCGGCATCCTGAACGCGATTGTCGTGAGCCTTGGCGGTGAGCCGCACACCTGGCTGACCACGCCGTTCTGGAACAACTTTTTCCTGATGATCGTGCTGGTCTGGATTCAGACCGGCTTTGCCATGGTGATCCTGTCGGCCGCACTGCGCGGCATTCCCGAGGAAACCATCGAGGCGGCGATCGTCGACGGGGCCAATCCGTTCCAGATTTTCTTCAAGATCAAGATCCCGCAGATCGCCGGGACCATCGTGGTGGTCTGGACGACGATCACGCTGACCGTGCTCAAGATTTTCGACATCGTGTTCGCCATGACCAACGGCCAGTGGGAGACGCAGGTGCTGGCCAACTACATGTATGACAAGCTGTTTCGCGCCGGCGACTGGGGCATCGGATCGGCCTCGGCGATGGTGATCATGCTGCTGGTCCTGCCGATCCTGGTCTGGAACGTGCGCACCGCGCGCCGCGAAATGCGCTGAGGGGGCAGAGACATGGACAATATCGCAGGCACCAAGTCGAGCCTGACCTGGGCGGTCAACATCTCGGTCGTGGTTCTGGTCGTGCTGTGGCTGTTCCCGACGCTGGGGCTCTTGATTTCATCTTTCCGCACCGCCGACCAGATCGCCACCTCGGGCTGGTGGAAGGCGATGTTCCCGTCCGAGCAGAACCTCGTTCTGCGCACCGGCGACCCGGATGACGAGCGCGTCGAGAGGGACGGTGTCTTCGTCGTCGAGGGCAACCTGTTCGCCACCGGCTCCGAGGCGGAAATCAGCGTCTGGGGCACCTCGTCGCGCGAGATTTCGGCCTATGAGGCGGGCGAGACCGCCGATCTTGGCGACGGCGAGACGATGACGGTCGAGAGCAATGGCGACTACGTCTGGACCGGCGACGCCGAGCAGTTGACCGGGCGCGGCCAGCGCATCTTTGCCACCGCCGTGACGCCGCCCGAGTTCACGCTCGACAACTACAAGACGGTGCTGTTTTCCGGCTCGCCCACCGACAACATGGCCCGGGCGTTCTTCAATACGCTGACCGTGACGATCCCGGCGACGATCATCCCGATCGTGGTCGCGGCCTTTGCCGCCTATGCGCTGGCGTGGATGGATTTCCGGGGCCGTGCGCTTCTGATCGCCGTCATCGTCGGGCTTTTGGTGGTGCCGCTGCAACTGGCGCTGATCCCGCTGTTGAAGCTGCACCTGGGGATCGGCATAGGCAAGGGCTACCTCGGGGTCTGGCTGGCCCATACCGGGTTCGGGCTGCCGCTGGCGATCTATCTGCTTCGAAACTACATGGTCGGATTGCCGCGCGACATCATCGAGAATGCCAAGGTCGACGGGGCCACGGATTTCCAGATCTTCACCAAGATCATCCTGCCGCTCAGTTTCCCGGCGCTCGCGTCCTTCGCGATCTTCCAGTTCCTCTGGACCTGGAACGACCTGCTGGTCGCCAAGGTGTTCCTGATCGACGCCTCCGGCGAAACCACCGTGATGACCAACCAGATCGTCGAGCTTCTGGGCACCCGGGGCGGCAACTGGGAAATCCTGGCCACCGCGGCCTTCGTGTCGATCTCGGTGCCGCTGATCGTGTTCTTTGCAATGCAGAAATACCTTGTGCGCGGCCTTCTGGCCGGCTCGGTGAAGTGAGGGGTTGAATGACGGCACAGGATGAGGCGCCCAGGATGACACATCTGGCAAAAGACCCGGACTGGTGGCGCGGCGCGGTGATCTACCAGATCTATCCGCGCTCGTATCAGGATTCGAATGGCGACGGGGTCGGCGACCTACTGGGCATCGTCCGGCGGTTGCCCTACATCGCCTCGCTTGGGGTCGATGCGGTGTGGATCTCGCCGTTCTTCACCTCGCCGATGAAGGATTTCGGCTATGACGTGGCCGATTACTGCGATGTCGACCCGATGTTCGGCACGCTGGCCGATTTCGACGCGGTGATCGAGACCGCCCATGCCCTTGGCATCAAGGTGATGATCGACCTGGTGCTCAGCCACACCTCGGACCAGCACCCGTGGTTCAAGGAAAGCCGCGCCTCGCGCGACAATGCCAAGGCCGATTGGTATGTCTGGGCCGAGGCCAACCCGGACGGCACGCCGCCCAACAACTGGCTGTCGATCTTCGGCGGCTCGGCCTGGCAGTGGGATGGCGGGCGGATGCAGTATTACCTGCACAACTTCCTGACCTCGCAGCCGGACCTGAACTTCCATGAGCCCGAGGTTCACGACGCGCTGCTGGATGTCGCCCGCTTCTGGCTCGAGCGTGGCGTGGACGGGTTCCGCCTCGATACGATCAACTTCTACACCCACGACAAGGAACTCAGGAACAACCCGCCGCTCGACCCGGCGCTGCGCACCTCGCGCACCGCGCCCGCGGTGAACCCCTACAACTGGCAGGAACATCTCTACGACAAGTCGCGACCGGAAAACCTGATCTTCCTGAAAAAGCTGCGCGCGGTGATGAAGCCGTTCAATGCCGCCGCCGTGGGCGAGGTGGGCGACGAACAGCGCGGGCTGGAGATTCTTGGCGAATACACCGCCGGCGATGACCTGATGCAGATGTGCTATGCCTTCGAGCTTCTGTCGGGCGATCAACCCACGGCGGGTTATGTCGCCGAGGTGATGGCCAAGGTCGAAGAGGTGGCCGCCGATGGCTGGGCCTGCTGGGCCTATTCCAACCACGATGTCACCCGCCACGCGACCCGCTGGCAGTTGACGCCGCCGGCGCTGCGCGGCTTCACCACGCTGATGATGTGCCTCAAGGGCTCGGCCTGCATCTACCAGGGCGAGGAACTGGGGCTGCCGGAGGCCGAAGTGGGGTTCGACGACCTGCAAGACCCCTACGGCATCGAATTCTGGCCCGAGTTCAAGGGCCGCGACGGGTGCCGCACGCCGATGGTCTGGGAACGCTCCAACGCCTCGGGCGGGTTTTCCACAGCACCACGCACATGGCTGCCGGTGCCGGGCGAGCACCTGGCCCTGTCGGTCGAGGCTGCCGAGGCCGACCCAGGCGCGCTGATTCACCACTACCGCCGCGCCATTGCGCTGCGCCATGCCCATCCGGCCCTGATGAAGGGCACGCTGGAGGCGCTCGCGGTCGAGGGCAACGTGCTGAGCTTCACCCGCCGCCACGCGGGCGAAGAGATCTTTTTCGCGCTCAACATGGGCGAAGCGCCGGTCACGATCACGCCGCCCGCGGGCGACTGGACCTGGCTTGGCGCGGAGTTGAACAGCGCACATCCGGGCGCGGACGGAAAGGTGCACCTGGGCCACTGGCAGCCCTGCATCATGTTGCGGGCCAAGGCGCGCGCGTAGGAGAGGAAAACCATGGCCGAGTTGAAACTCACCAATGTCGGGAAGGTCTACGGCGGCAAGGTCGAAGTCCTCAAGGACATCAACATGCACATCGCCACCGGCGAGCTGATCGTGTTCGTCGGCCCCTCGGGCTGCGGCAAGTCCACGCTCCTACGAATGGTCGCGGGGCTGGAAAAGATCACCTCCGGCACGCTCGAGATCGACGGGGTGGTGATGAACGACGTGCCGCCCAGCCAGCGCGGCATCGCCATGGTGTTCCAGTCCTACGCGCTGTATCCGCACATGACGGTCTATGACAACATGGCCTTCGCGCTGAAGATCGCCAAGAAATCGAAGTCCGAGATCGACGCGGCGGTGCGCAAGGCGGCGGGGCTGTTGCAGTTGACCGACTATCTCGACCGCCTGCCCAAGGCACTGTCGGGCGGGCAGCGGCAGCGCGTGGCAATCGGCCGTTCGATCGTGCGCGACCCCAAGGTCTATTTGTTCGACGAACCGCTCTCGAACCTCGACGCGGCGCTGCGCGTGGCCACCCGCATCCAGATTGCCGAACTCAAGGAATCGATGCCCGACTCGACCATGATCTACGTCACCCACGACCAGGTCGAGGCGATGACGCTGGCCGACAAGATCGTGGTGCTGGCCGACAAGGGCATCGCCCAGATGGGCAGCCCGCTCGACCTCTACGAGCGCCCGGAAAACGAGTTCGTGGCGCAATTCATCGGCTCGCCCGCGATGAACCTGCTGCACGGCACGATCAAGGGCACCGGCAAGCAGACCGAGATCGACCTGACCCATGGCCACATCGCCATCGCCGATATCGAGACCCAGGCCGCCGAGAAGGGCCAGGAGGTCAATGTCGGCGTGCGGCCCGAGGATTTCCGCATCGCCGAGGAAGGCGAGCACGTGTTCTTCGAAGGCGCGGTGGACTATGTCGAGGCGCTTGGCGAGGTGACGTTGCTCTACTTCAAGGCTGAAGGCGACGCCGATCCGATGATCGCCAAGCTGCCGGGCACCCACAGCGATCTGCGCGGCCAGACCGTCAAGCTGACAGCCGATCCGGCCCGCGTGCAGGTGTTCCACCAGGGGCTGTCGCTGCGCACCCGTTGACCGGCGGCGCTTGAACCGCCGGGCCGGGAACGATACATCCCTGCCGAACGGACTGAACCCGAGAGGCAGCATCATGCGCGCAGAGGCGCAGAACAACGTCGAGGCGATCGAGAAGTCGCTTGCGCTGCTCAGGCAACGGATCGGCTGGGAGACTGCCGAGCACCGGCTTGAGGAATTCAACGCGATGACCGAAGATCCCACCCTGTGGGACGACCCGGCGCGCGCGCAAAAGCTGATGCGCGAACGCCAGGCGCTGGCCGATGCGATCGACGGTTACACCGCGATGGCGCAGGACCTGTCGGACTCGGTCGAGTTGATCGAACTGGGCGAGATGGAGGACGACGCCGAGGTGGTGGCCGACGCCGAGGCCGCGTTGAAGACCCTGCGCGACAAGGCCGCCGCCGCCGAGCTCGAGGCGCTTCTGAACGGCGAGGCGGATGCAAACGACGCCTTTCTCGAGGTGCATTCCGGCGCCGGCGGCACCGAAAGCTGCGACTGGGCCGCGATGCTGGCGCGGATGTATGTCCGCTGGGCCGAAGGGCAGGGCTATGACGTGGAGTTGCAGTCGGAAACGCCCGGCGAAGAGGCGGGGATCAAATCCGCGACCTACAAGATCACCGGCCACAACGCCTATGGCTGGCTGAAATCGGAATCCGGCGTGCACCGGCTGGTGCGGATTTCGCCCTACGATTCCGCGGCCCGGCGGCACACCTCGTTCTCGTCGGTCTGGGTCTATCCGGTGGTCGACGACAATATCGAGATCGAGGTGAATCCCGCCGATATCCGGCTCGATACCTACCGCTCGTCCGGGGCGGGCGGACAGCACGTCAACACCACCGATTCCGCCGTGCGCATCACCCACATCCCGACCGGGATCGTGGTGACAAGCTCGGAAAAATCGCAGCACCAGAACCGCGACATTGCCATGAAGGCCCTGAAATCAAGGCTTTACCAGTTGGAGCTTGACCGGCGCAACGCCGAGATCAACGCCCAGCACGAGGCCAAGGGCGAGGCCGGATGGGGCAACCAGATCCGCAGCTACGTGCTGCAGCCCTACCAGATGGTCAAGGATCTGCGCACCGGGTATGAGACCTCGGATACCCAGGGGGTGCTCGATGGTGATCTGGGCGGGCTGATGGCGGCGACGCTGGCGATGGACGTGCACGGCAAGTCGCGCGCCGAGGCGCAGGCCGACGACTGAACCTAGTCCAACGGCAGCGCCTTGACGTAAGCTGCAATGGCGGCGCGGTCGGCCTCGGGCAGGTGCGCCAGGTTTTCGACCACCAGCGCCATGTGGCCGCCGGCGGTGTCGAAATCCGGCGTGAAGCCCGAGGTGAAGTATTCCACCAGGTCGCTCTCGCTCCAGCTCATCTCGGGCGGGGTGAGGTCGGGAAAACTGCCGCGCCCGGCGGGGTTGGGCGCGCCGCTCATCCAGTCGGCCCCGGTCTTGAGCCCGCCCAGCAGGTTGCGCGGGCTGTGGCATTCGGCGCAATGCCCCATCGCCTCGACAAGGTAGCGGCCACGTTCAAGCTGTGGCGAAAGATCGCCCTGCATCACCCAGTCATCATTGAGAAAAAGCAGCTTCCAGCCGCCGAGGGCGGTGCGCATCGAGAACGGGAACGGAACGTCGTGGGCGGCATTCGGCGTGGGGTCGGCGGGCAGGGTTTCGAGAAAGGCGTGCAGATCGACCACATCCTGCGGCGCCATCCGCGTGTAGCTGCCGTAGGGAAACACCGGGTAGTAATGGCGTCCCTCGGGCGAAGTGCCGTGGTGCAACGCGTTCCACAGGTCCAGCGCCGACCACCCGCCGATCCCGGCCTCGGGGTCGGACGAGATGTTGGGCGCGGCGAAGGTGCCGAAGGGCGAGGGGAAGCGCTGGCCGCCCGACAGCACCAGCCTGGTCTCGTCGGTGGCCTTCTCGGGCTGGTGGCAGGACGCGCAGCCGGCGGCGTGAAACACCTGTTCGCCGTTGTCCGCATCGGGCACCAGCCCGGCCAACAGGTCGGGCGCGTCGGTTCTCGGGCGCGTGAGCCAAAGGCCGACCGCCACCACGATCAGCGCCAGAATGGCAAGGCGAACCAGCCAGCGCATCGCCGTCACTCGGGCTGGCGGAAGTCCTTGTGGCAACCGCCGCAAGCCCCGCCAAGCGGCTGCATCGCCTGCTTGAGTGCATCGAGATCGGTGCCGGCGGCGGTGACCATCGCCTCGGCGGCGGCGGTCAGATCGCTGAGGTGCGCGCTGAATCCGGCCATGTCGTCCCAGATCTCGGGCAGGGCGCGGGTGTCGTCGCGGCTGAAACTGTCGCTGCCCTCGGGAAACATCGGTCCGACGCTGACCCGGCTGAGCGTCAGGAGGTTGCCGGCGGCCGTGCTGGCGGTCTCGGCATCATAGGGCATCTCGTCCTTGGCCATGGCGCCGATGGGGGCGAGGTTGAAGGCCATGAGCTGCATCAGCGATTTTCGCGCCTCGACGGCCGGGTTCTTTTCGGCATGGCTGGCGGCGAACAAGGCACCGGCGACAAGGGCGGCCCCGGAAAGACCGAGGACGAGGGAGCGGGAAAACGACATGAAAACCTCCTGAACATGGGATGAACATGGGATTACTTGGCCCATCCCTACTCTATCTGTTAGAAAATCCCTGTGAACTCGGGAATTTTGCAGGGGGTCTGTGCAAAAATGCGTCACATGAACTGGGATGACCTGCGCTTTGTCCTGGCGGTGGCGCGCGCGGGGTCGCTGGCCGGGGCATCGCGGGCGTTGGGGGTCAACCATGCGACGGTGTTGCGCCGCATCACCGGGTTCGAACGCGACCTGGATGTGACGATCTTCGACCGCACCGCGCGCGGCTACCGCGTTGCGCCGCGGCGCGCGCAGGTGATCGCGGCGATGGAGCAGGCCGAATCCGCCGTTCTCGGGGTCGAGCGGGTGATGTCGGCGGCGCGGTCGCCGCTTGCGGGGGTGGTGCGGGTGACCTCGACCGACACGCTGTGCCTGGCGGTGATGCCCGGCATCGTCGAGACGCTGCAGGCGGGCGAGGGCGACCTGACCATCGAGTTGAATTCGCAGAACCTGCATCTCGACCTTGGCCGGCTCGATGCCGATATCGCGGTGCGCCCGGCGCGCAGCCTGCCGGACGGGTTGACCGGGGTGCGGGCCTGCCAGATGGGCTTTGCGGTCTATGCCACCGGCCCGGCGATCGGCAACTGGCTGGGAATGACGGGCAGCCTCGCGCCGCTGCCGGCGTCGGAATGGCTGCGCGCCAACGTGGCGGCGGAACGGATCACCGGTCGGGCCGACAGTTTCGTTGTCCTGCGGGAAATGGCGGCAGCGGGGCAGGGCCGGGCGATCCTGCCCTGCGTGCTGGGCGACGAGGATCAGAGGCTGATACGGCTGGCCGACGCCATGCCGCCGATGGTCACCGACATCTGGGTCGCAAGCCATCCCGACATGGCCGATGTGCCACGCATCCGCGCGGTGTGCGACATGCTGGTGCGGGCCCTGGAGCGCGAGGCCGCGCGGCTGCTGGGTGCTGCCGCGACTATCGGTTGATCCGTCCACCGCGCGGCATGTCGTTCAGGATCATCCAGTCGGGCGTTCCGAACAGCCGTTCCAGCCCGAAGATGACCAGCGCCACGACGATGATCCCGAGCACCAGCTTGACCTGTTTCGACGAGGGCGGCCTGCGCGCCCATTTGGCCATGCGGAAAAAGTGGCGCGGGTTCATCATTGCGGGGTGTTACCCGGTGAACCGGACCGCACCGATATGCGGCAGGTTGCGGTTGCGCTGCGCGTAGTCGATGCCATAGCCGACCACGAAACGGTCGGGAATCTCGAACCCGGTCCAGTCGGCCTTCACGTCGACCTCGCGCCGTGTGGGCTTGTCGAGAAGCGCGATGGTGCGCAGCCGCTTCGGCCCCTTGGCCCCGAGATAGCCGACCACGTGTTTCAGCGTATGGCCGGTGTCGACGATATCCTCGACCACCAGCACGTCACGCCCCGCGATCTCGCCGCGCAGGTCCTTGAGGATGCGCACTTCGCGGCTCGACTCGGTGGCGTCGCCGTAGGAACTGACCTCGATGAAGTCGACCTCGACCGGCAGATCCAACTCGCGCACGAGGTCCGCGATGAACACGAACGAGCCGCGCAAAAGCCCCACCACCACCAGCTTGTCGGTGTCGCCAAACGCCTCGGTGATCTCGCGGGCGAGCGCTTCGATCCGGGCGGCGATCGCCTTGGCCGAGATCATTTCGTCGATGACATATGGCCGCGCCGACATGGCACCCCCCTTGAAGTTTCGGCCCATCCTATGACATCTGCGGCCAAGGTCACGCAAGGAAAGGGCGACATGCCGACACATGCGGAAAAACGGATCGTGCCCTATACGGCACAGCAGATGTTCGATCTGGTTGCCGATGTCGGGCACTACCCCGCCTTTCTGCCCTGGATATCCGCCGCCCGCGTCAGGATGCGCACCGAGCGCGAGGATGGGACCGTGGCGATGGAGGCCGACCTTGTGGTCAGCTTCAAGGTGTTCCGGGAAACCTTCGGCAGCCGTGTCGTGCTCGACCCCGGCAAGATGCGCATCGACACCAGCTATCTCGACGGGCCGTTCAAGTATCTCAAGAGCTACTGGGTCTTTCGCGATCTCGGCGAGAAAAGCGAGATCGAGTTCTTCGTGGATTTCGAGTTCAAGAGCGCGGTCTTGCAAAAGCTGATCGGGGTGGTGTTCAACGAGGCGATGCGCCGCTCGGTAAAGGCGTTCGAGGACCGCGCGGCGGCGCTCTATGGCGGCGGCGGGTAGGGCGCGTCAGGTCTTTTTCGCCAGCGGGTGACGCGTCAGCACCAGTTCGCGCAGCCTTTCTTCCAGCACATGGGTGTAGATCTCGGTGGTCGACACGTCGGCATGGCCCAACAGTGTCTGGATCGCCCGCAGATCGGCGCCGTGCGCCAGAAGATGCGTGGCGAAAGCGTGGCGCAGCCGGTGCGGCGTGACCGTTTCGGGTGAGACCCCGGCGGCCACCGCGATCTCCTTGATCAGCCCGTGGAACCGGTGCCGGGTCAGGTGCCCGGCCTTGCCGCGCGACGGGAACAGGTAGGGCGAGGGTTTCTGCGGCGGCGGTTTCGCCGCTTCGGCGTCGTCGCGGACGGTCAGCCACGCCGCCAGCGCCGCGCGGGCCGGTTCCGACAGCGGCACCAGCCGTTCCTTGCCGCCCTTGCCGCGCACCAAAAGCATCCGGGGGTCGCCACGGGCCGCGCTGGCGGGCAGGCCGACCAGTTCGCTCACCCGCATCCCGGTGGCATAGAGCAGTTCCATCAGGCAGGTGTTGCGCAGCCGGTCGGTCGGGCTGCGCCCGTGCCGGGTCGCCGCCGCCAAGAGCGCCTCGACCTCGGCCTCGCTCAGCGTGCCGGGCAGGCGCCGCGCCTTGGCCGGGCCGGTGATGCGCAGGGCCGGGTTGTCGGCGCGCCAGCCCTCTTCATAGGCAAAACGATAAAGCTGCTTGACCGCCGACAACCTCCGCGCCCGGGTCGCGGCGGCCAGCCCCTCGGCCTCGCAGCTCACCAGGTAGGCCTCGATATCGGCCCGGCGCGCGGTGGCGAAATCCGACCCGCGCGCCTCAAGAAATCCCGCGAAGTCCTTGAGATCGCGTCCATAAGCCAGAAGGGTGTTTTGCGCCGCGTCCAGTTCCGCCGCCTGAGCATCGAGAAAGGTCGATATCCAGCGCGCCGCTTCGCCCGACAGGGTCATCCGTTCCGGTCCAGCACCAGGTATTCAAGCGCCGCGCGCCGCGCGGTTTCCTCAAGCCCCACGGCGCGAAACAGTGCCAGCGCATCGGTGATCTGGTCCAGATCGCCCGGCGCCCCGTCGCTGAACAGCGCCATGGCGCGCAGGATCGCCTCGCCCAGCCGGTCCCCGTTGATGAGGTCGGCCAGTCGCGCCGGAGGCCCCTCGGCGGCAAAACCGTCGATCACCGCCTGCGCCCGCGCCTCGGTCGAGGTCAGCCCCTCGACCTGCCCACGCGCCACCCCGGCCAGCACCCGGTCGAGCGGCCCAGCCGCCTCGGGCAGCCCGGCCATGGCCACCGCCTCGTAGTCCGGCGACAGAAGCCCCATGCGAAAGGCGATGCGCCCGGCCTCACCCGGCAGGCCCAGCCCGGCCAGGTCCGCGCCCAGAACATGTGCGATCTGCACCTCCACCCGCGCCGCCGACAGGCTGTTCCATAACGGCGGCAGGGCCGCTGCAATCGCCTCGCGGTCCTCGGCTTCCAGCGCCGCTTCGAGCGTTTGCAGCGCCTCGACCCGGGTCCAGACTCCGCCGGATGCCGCCGCGCGGCGCTCGGTGTAAAGCCCGACCAACTGGTTGTCGCTGACAGCGCCGGTGCGCGCCAGCCGTTCGCCCGCCTCGACACGGGCCTTCCAGCCGATATTGGCGCGAAGGTCGGCCTGGGCGAAGGCCACCGGAAGCGAATTGGTCGGAATCGCCTGCCCGATCGCCTCGAACATGCGGAAGGTCAGGGGGGTGGGCTGGTCGGGCAGGGGCAGGGGCGGTTCTTCCTCAAAGAGGTCCGGGTCGAGAAAGCGCGCGAACAGGTCGGCGTCGTCCTCGGGGATCAGCCCCAGCACGCTGCCGGTGCCCAAAAGCAAGGCCGCCCCGTCCCAATCGCCCATCCGCGCAAGGCAGAAGATCCGCGCCTGGTAGGTCGGCGACAACTCCGGCGTGTCTGACAGCACTTCGCACAGCTTGTCCTCCTCGCCGATCAGCAGCGTCACGTCGAACCAGCGCCGGAACACCTCCGGGCTTTGCGGCCCGGCACGCTCCAGCAGCGCCTCGGCCTGATCCAGCGCGCCTAACTCCAGCAGCTTGTCGACGCGGGCCAGGAAGATCGCGGCGCCGTTCTCGGCGGTTTCCATCACCGGCGGGTCAAGCTCGGCCAGCAGCAGGCGATAGGCCAGCGCGCTGATCGCGGGCAGGGTTTCGTCGGGCAGTTCGCGAAAACGTCGGGCGATGTCCTCGGGCCGCGACTGGCCCCACAGATCGCCCGGCAGGCCGGTGACGCTCGGGGGCAGGATGCCGATCGCGTCGGGGCGGGTGCCGCCCAAGGTGGTGACGGTGACGGTGGCGATCGGGGCGCCGGGGGTGACCGCGGGTTCGTCGACGCGCGGCAGTCCGTCCTCGCCGCCCGGCACGGCCTGCGGCGTGGCAACCGAATCCGACAGCCACGGGATCGCCGACATCGGCGCGCCGGCGTCCTGCGCCATGGCTGCGCCGGCAAGGCCCGCCAGCGCCAGGACTGCCGCCGCCCTAGTTCGCATCCAGCGTCACCGACAGGCTTTGCTCGCGCGGCGTGGGCGACAGGTCGCCCAGGTAGGCGAACACCGACAATCCGATCCCGACCAGGACCACGACCAGCAACAGAAACTTGACCAGGCGCCACAACATCTTCCCGCCCCCTCTTTTTTCACAGGTTTTTTCCCGCGGGCGATTCATATATGGCATTTCCGACGCGTTCACACCATTGAGGCGCGAGGGAAAGTTTCGGCAAGGTGCTGCCAGTTTGGGCTATGGTCTGAAAAAACCGGTCGTCATGGTCGGCATGATGGGCGCGGGAAAGACCGCGGTCGGGCAGGCGCTGGCCCGCCGGCTGGGGGTGGCCTTCGTCGATTCGGACGACGAGATCGTCAGGGCGGCGGCCATGAGCATCCCCGAGATCTTCGAACGTGACGGCGAGGCGTTCTTTCGTGACCGCGAAGGCGAGGTGCTGGCGCGCCTGCTGCAAGGTGGCCCGCGCATCCTGTCGACCGGCGGCGGCGCCTATCTCGCGCCCGCCAACCGCGAGGCGATTTCAGCCGCCGGGGTGGCGGTCTGGCTGCGCGCCGACCCGGATCTGTTGTGGGAGCGCGTGCGGCGCAAGAACACACGACCCCTCCTGCGCACCCCCGACCCGCGCGCCACGCTGAACACGCTTTGTGCGGCGCGCGAGCCGGACTATGCCAAGGCCGATCTGGTGGTCGATGCCAAGGCGCGCTATTCCATCGCCGACATGACCGGCCGGGTGATCGAGGTGCTGCTGACCCGGCCCGACGTGCTTGAGGAGACAGGCTGATGGATGTGGTCGAGGTCAAGCTTGGCGCGCGCGCCTACGAGGTGCGCATCGGCTCAGGTCTGCTTTCCCGCGCCGGAGCCGAAATCGCGCCGATTCTCAACCGCCCCCGCGTCGCCATCGTGACCGAGGAGCGCGTCGCGGCGTTGCATCTCGACGCGCTCATCACCGGGCTGGCCCGCGCCGGGATCGAGGCGGAGACGCTGGTGCTGCCGCCGGGCGAGACCACCAAGAGCTGGGCGCATCTGACCGAGGTGGTCGAATGGCTGCTGGAACGGCAGGTCGAGCGCAAGGATATCGTCGTGGCCTTCGGCGGCGGCGTAATCGGCGACCTCGTGGGCTTTGCCGCCGCGATCCTGCGGCGCGGCGTGCGCTTCGTGCAGATCCCGACCACGTTGCTGGCCCAGGTCGACAGTTCGGTCGGCGGCAAGACCGGCATCAACTCGCCGCACGGCAAGAACCTGGTCGGCGCCTTTCACCAGCCCTCGCTGGTGCTGGCCGATATCGACCTGCTCGACACGCTCAGCCCGCGCGATTTCCTGGCGGGCTACGGCGAGGTGGTGAAATACGGCGGTCTCGGCAGTCTCGCCTTCTTCGAATGGCTCGAAGACCACGGCCCCGACCTGGCGGCGGGCGACCGCGCCCTGCGGCAAGAGGCGGTGCGCCGGTCGGTGCGGATGAAGGCCGATATCGTGGCCCGCGACGAGACCGAGCAGGGCGACCGCGCGCTTCTGAACCTCGGCCACACCTTCGGCCACGCCCTCGAGGCCGCGACCGGCTATAGCGACCGGCTGTTGCATGGCGAAGGCGTGGCCATCGGCTGCGCGCTGGCGTTCGAGACCTCGGCGCGCCTCGGGCTGATGAGCCAGGAGGCACCGTCGCGCTTTGTCGAACACCTGGCCGCGATGGGCATGAAGCGCCGCCTTGCCGACATTCCCGGCGAGTTGCCCGATGCCGACGGGCTGCTGGCGCTGATGGCCCAGGACAAGAAGGTCGAGGCGGGGCGTCTGCGCTACGTGCTGGCGCGCGGCATCGGCGAGGCTTTCGTGGCGGACGATGTCGACCCCGCCGTTGTCAGGGCCGTCCTGACAGACGCGCTGACAGCCCGCTGATACGCCCCCTTCTTTGCTCCGGAAAATACCCCGGGAGGGGAGGGCTGGCCCTCCCCCGGTGACGGCTTTCAACTGATTTGAACCCCCTCGAAAATTTCATCACGCCTTTTCAATATGTTATGGAGTGGCGATTTCAGTGGGTTTGATACCGCTGGGGGGCGGTGTGCGCGGAAAACCGCGTTTGACACAGAAAATTGCAGTAAAAAACGCAATGTTTTCAACGGGCCGATTTGCAAGGTGTGTGCAAGATTGCCCACACCCTACACCTCATAGCTCAACCTTCGTTCCATCGGAAAACTCGATTCTTGACCGCCCCGCCTCGATTGTTTCGCGATCTCGCACCATTGAGCGTTCGGGGTCGGCAGCATCATCGTGAAGAATGATAGGAAGGGCGCTCGAGACCTTACCGTCGGCGGTCTTCTCAGCTTCCGCGCGAAGGTCCTTTTGCGCTTGAAGAAACAGTGACCAGAAGTCCCCTGGACGGCTTGCGATGGCAAGACTGGCCCGAAAATCCTCTTTGCTGATCTCTTTACAAACCAGCCGACCAAAACGGACCAATGCCAGACCCAGGGCGATATTCTCGTCGCCCCACCAAGAAACCGGGGCCCGCCCCAAGGTTGGCGTCGTCTCTCCGGCTGCGATCCGTACGATTCTTTCCGGTACTCTCCCGCGTGCCTTCCAAGTGGAGATTGTGCTCTGGCCGATCATTAGCGCGCGAGCAAGATCAGCCTCGGTTTTCACGTGAAAAGCCTTTTTCAAACGCTCGATCACGGCTTCGACGGTCTCGGTCATGAATGCCTCTTGAAACTTCACAATGCGACGTGCATACTTCACATGCGAAGACATGGAGATTGCCTTGTTCACATCGAATACTAACCCTTCGCCGGAACTTTTGAAAGCCGTTCGCGCGGGCTTGGTGTTGCAGGGTACTTCTCTGTCTCGCTGGGCCGAGGCGCATGGGGTAAAGCGCCAGAACCTGACCAAAGCCTTGTTGGGCGAATGGCGGGGACCCAAAGCTCAAACTCTGCTGGAAAAGGTAAAGGAAGCCGCTTTGGTGCAGGGTGGAAAATGATATTCGTCAGGAGCTTATTAGGGCTTGGGCGCATCCCTTCAGATAGGACAAGCGCGTCGAAATGGCTGGCCCGGCACAACATCCCGACGTTTCGCCTTCCCGTGAACGGCGGGGAAGCCGAGGCGGTGGAGTTGGCGCAGCTCCCCAGCGATGTTCGGCTTGCTTATCTCCGCTGCAAGATCAAAGAGTTCCACCTTGACCCCGGCACCTATGACGACGCGGCGCACGATGAGTTCTGGCAGGCGTCGCCGTCGCGGCGCGAACGGGCGGAACGCAAGGCGGCGGTGGCGCGGCTCCTGGTCGCGCTTGGGTCGCGTGTGCCTTGGACCGAGCGCCTCGCCCTGGTGCATGAACAGTTCGGTGTTGAAGGCCATTCCAAACCTCGCTTGAAGGCCATCTTGAGCGCCGTTCGCGGGGTCGATCCGATCAACTTCGCCCCGGCGCTCCTGGACAAATACCAGGGCGCGGCGCGCTCGGCCGAGATCGGCCGCGATGCGTGGCGGTTCTTCCTGACCACGATCCGCAATGCCGGGCCGGATTTCCCTTTGAAACAAGCGTGGCGCGACACGCGGGACGTTGCTGCCAAGACAGGCTGGGCATGGCCGTCACCTTCGACTGTTTATCGCCGTTGGCAGGCGCTTCCCGAGGCACAACGGCTCGCGGCGAGGATCGGACGGGCGGAAGCCGTCAAACGGCTGGCCATTCCGGCCACACGGGACAAGCCGGGCGAGGTGCTCGAATGGGTCTCGCTGGACGGGCGCACCAAGGATTTCTGGGTTGATTTCGGCGACGGCCGGGCGGTGCGCGCCACCTTCCTCGCCCTCGTGGATGTGGCATCGAACCACGTTCTTGATTGGGAGCTGGCGACCAGCGAAAACGCGGCCGCGACAGTGCGCCTGATCAAGCGCACCTGCGAGAAATACGGCATCTTTGATCGTCTCTATACTGACAACGGCGCGGCCTTTGCCGGGCACCTGGTGGCGGGCGGCAACGTGTTCCGGTTCCGCAATGGTGGCAAAAAGCCGGAAGGTGTGCAGCCGCCGGGTATCTGTCAGATCATGGGCATTCAGCTTCATTTCGCTACGCCCGGCAACGGCCAAGCCAAGATCGCGGAACGGACCTTCGCGACCCTATCTCGGGTGATCTACGACCGGCCGGAGTTCAAGGGGGCTCACGCGGGCCACAAGCCCGGCGCCAGCCCCGGCGCGGATGTGAAGCCCATTCCGCTGGAAACCGCGTTGCGCGTGATCGAGCGCGAGGTCAGACGGCACAACAGCGAGCAAGGGCGACGGTCTCACGGTGCGCGCGGCCGGTCCTATGAACAGGCGTTCCGCGAAGGTCTCGCGGATCGCGTGACCCGCAGGCCGACTGCACGTCAGCTCTATCTGGCCGGGCTAATCTACACGCCCGTTGCCGTTGATCGGTTCGGGCAGGTGCGCCGCAACGGTTGGGCCTACGGCGGCCCTTCCACACAGGAGAAACTCTTGCCCTATCACGGCACCGGCAAGCGCATCTTGCTCGGCCGGGACCCGGACGATTTCAGCACGCCCGCGCTCGCGTTCGATGAGAACGGACACCTGATATGCGAAGGCATCGAGCCGGTGAAGTCCGGGGCCTACGGCAGTGTTGACGGCATCCGCGACGCGGCCCGCAACCGCAAGGCCGCGCGGGAAGCCGTGGCCGCCGGCGAAGCGGAAAACGACAGAATGAAACGCAAAGACTTTGAGCGCGCGCTTGCTGCGCTCGACGGTCCCGACCCCGAACCCTTCGAGGGGGCCAAGGACGTGGTGAAGGGGCAGTTCAATTCCCCGATCAAGGCAACGCTCAAGCCGCCCAAACCGAAACGGCAGGCAAAGCCCAAGAGCGTGTTGACGGAGGAAATGATGGCGGAACTCGACCGTGTGAACGGGATCGAAAGGTCCCGCTACGGGCGATAGGCGGCCCGGCGAGTGCTGACACCACCCGCCGGGCCATTCAACGCGGGCGACGCCCGCAAGGTTAATGGAGGCCATGATGGCAGAAGTATTCCAGTTCGACAAGAAGCCCGAGGCACCGCCCGTGCGTGGTGGTTTCGTCATGACGCCCACAGCGCAAAACATCCTGCGGTCAATCGACCTGGCTGGCGCGACCTGGTGCGGGATCACTCTGATCGCGGCGGCGCCGGGTATCGGCAAGACCGATACGCTTCACCACTTCCGCCAAGGGCGGCCCGATGCAGTCATGTTCACCGCAGTTGACGGCGGGGGCGGTCCTTGGGGCGTTGCCTGTCAGCTCATGCAGCTCCTGGACATGGGCGCGCCGAACGGGCGCAACCTGATGGCCGAACGGCAGCGCATCGGCGAGGCGATCGGATGCGACGGGCTGTTGCTTGTGGATGAGGCGCAGTATCTGGTCCGGCGCAATACTCGCGGGGCCGACGATTGGTCGGCATTCGACTGGCTGCGCGCCATGTCCGAAGAGGCGTGTTTCTCCATCGCCTTCGTCGGCGATCTGTCGCTCTTGGAAATATCCGACAAGCGGGCGGGCCTGTGGCGACGGTCCGGCCAGTGCCGTCGCCTTGTCGTGCGGACCATAGAGCGCGGCGACGTCGAAGCGGTGGCGGCGCAACGCGGTGTTTCCGACGCGGCATCGGTCGAAGCCCTCTATCAGGTGTCGCGACGGGAAGGCGGACTCGGCTATGTCGAGACCATCACAAGCCATGCCGCCCGGTTAGCCGGCGGCGGCCGGATCGAGCCCAAGCACGTCCTGGCCGCAATCGAATACCTCAATCTCCATCGGATAGGAGGTGCCCATGTCTAACCTGAACATCACCTTGCCGCTAACGGATGCCGAGGTGAAGGAATTCCGGGGGCGCGACCTCCTGTTGATCCCGGCAACGCCAGCTCAGCGGCGCGGGCTCCTGATCGCCATGGCGACCCTTGAACGCTTCATTGAAGCCAACGGGGGTGAGGATGAGATCGCCGCGTTCCAGGCGTTGGGCGGCTTGCTCGCGCGCGGGAAGTGGGCAGGCGACTTGCACCTTAAAAAGAAAGGCGGTGCGCAATGACCAAAGGCAACAAACAGCGGGTCGAGACGGACCATGAGTTTCGCCAGCGGATGGCAGACGAGGGCCGCGCGATCTACGTTTCCGGCAAGTCGGCCGACCAGGTGAAGACCGAACAACAGCGCTACGCGACTGAGGAATTTCCGGTCTCGCTGCACATGACCGCACAGGATGCGGACGAGGTGGGGCAAGCGCTCGAAGATGCGCAATACCTCTTCGGCCATGCGGCGGAAGCCCTCGCCACGCTTCACAACGGGCTCTCCGGCGGTTGGCTGAACGAAGAGCCGGGCGCGGCCTCGCTCTGCTACCTGGCCGGGATCGCCATGGGGCACAAGGCCGACACGGACGGTGCGACGCTGATGCGCCATTTCACGAAGCTCCAGAGAGCCGTCTACCAGGCACGCAACGCCAACAGGGGGAAATGATCATGGCATTGAGCAACAAACAGAAGGCGCTCATTCACGTCGCGCGCACCAAGCTCGGGTTCACCGATGCCGAATACCGCTTGATCCTGGTGCAGCTTGCCGGGGTCACCAGTTCCACCGAGCTGGACCGCGAGGGCTTCAACCTGGTGATGGGCTATTTCGAATGGAGCGGCTTCGCGCCAGCTTCGTCGCGCGGCAAGGACTACGGCACGCGGCCGGGCATGGCGAGCTTTGCCCAGCTTGAGTTGATCCGCACGCTTTGGGCGGAATACACCCATCACGCCTACAAGGGCGAAGACGAGTTGAACAAGTGGCTCGGACGGACCTTCAAGGTTTCAAGCCTTCGGTTTCTGGCGTTCGAAACCGCGCGCAAGGCGATCACCGCGCTCAAGGTGATGAAGTCTCGCGCGGCGTGAACGGGTCGGGCGGTTCGTCCATTCTGCCCGGCCTGGAGGGGCGGTGCCATTGCAGGTGCACCGCCCCTCATTTGTTCCGGCCCCTGAGCGGGCCGCTGAGCGGCCTTTCCACGCGCGGTGGTGGGTGGGGTGCAAAGACACCCTTGCGCCGCTCCTGACCCGTTTAAGGGGTATTTAACGGCGAAGTCTGGCGCGGTGGTTCGGCGGGATTGGCGCTCGGCATTGCATTTCGCGCGAAACTGGGCCATCAACGGCGTGCACCTGAGCCATGGGCACCGGCTTGGACCGCGAGGGATGACCGCCCCTCCAGGTGCAGCGGCTGAGCCAAGTTTCCCGTCTAGCCAACCTCGGGTTGCGGGGGATGTGACGTCCCCCCAGCCGCACCCCCTGTCAGGTGTCATGGTATGATCGCTGTCAGGGTTGACGCATGGTGCGGGCATGACCTCGACCAGCGCAACCGATACGCTTCCAATCCCGTCCGTGAGCGACTGCCGGGCCATCGGCATCCCCATGCCCGACCTCCTGGTGAGCATGGAAGACGCATTGGGCGCAGAGATGGTCCGCGCCTTTCTCGCCGATAAGGCGGGGCGGCAGTATTCCGTGCGGCGCACCAAAACCACGGCCGGGCGTCCGCACCACGAGGTGAGCGAATGGCTTCGCACGGAAATCGGCTGGGGGACGATCTTGATCCCGATGGGCCCCGCCAACCGGTCTGTCCGGCTGCGTTGGGCGATCTATTCGCAGTTTCGTGACGGCCAGTCGTCCTCGCAGATCGCCCGATCCATCGGCTGCCACATCCGCACCGTTACCCGCAACAAAAAGGAGCTCGCCCGGCGCGGACTTCTGATCGACACCGAGTTCACCACCAAGGACCCCCAAGATGATCGTCAATGACCAGGCGCTCGCCCTCGCCTTCAAGGGCTTCAAGACCACCTACACCGATGCCTACGCGGCCGCGCCCGCGCATTTCGAAAAGGTCGCGATGACCGTGCCCTCGGGCGGGCGCGACGAGACCTACGGCTGGCTCGGGCAGTTTCCGCAATTGCGCGAATGGCTCGACGGCGAGCGGATCGTGAAAGACCTGCAAGCGCATGGCTTCTCGATCACCAACCGCAAGTTCGAAAGCACCGTGGGCGTCCGCCGCGAGGATATCGCCGATGACCGTCTCGGGGTGTTCAAGCCGATGTTCGCCGAGATGGGCCACCTTGCACGCCAACACCCCGACGAACTGGTGTTCGGCCTGCTCAAGGCGGGCTTCACTGAGCTGGGTTATGACGGGCAACCGTTCTTCGACCCCGACCATCCGGCCAAGGATGCGGGCGGGGTCGACGTGACGGTCAGCAACATCCAGACAGGGACCGGCCCCGCCTGGTTTCTGCTCGACACGTCGCGCGCCGTGAAGCCGCTGATCTGGCAGGAGCGCGAGAAATACGAGTTCCAGAACATCACCGCGCCGAATGATCCGACCGTGTTCATGACCGACATCTACCGGTATGGCGTGCGCGCCCGAGTGAATGCGGGGCTCGGCCTGTGGCAACTCGCCTTCGGATCGAAGGCTGATCTGACCGCAGCCAACTATGCGGCGGCGCGCGCCGCGATGCAGATGTTGCGCGGCGACCAGGGCCGTATCCTCGGGATCAACCCGACGGCTCTTGTGGTCTCGCCCGACCTGGAAGACGCGGCGCGCCACGTCCTCAACACCGAGACCAATGACGGCGGCGGCTCTAACCCCTGGAAGGGCACGGCCGAGCTGATCGTCACGCCCTACGTCGCGTGAGTGCCATGACCGAACTTGCCACAGCACTTTGCCGGGGGCCGGACCTCGGCACGGGTCAGACCGCCCCGGACCTGGTGCACCTTCTGCCCCTTGGCGAGATCAGGGGGCGGGACGGGCGGCGCTTCGTCCTCGGCAACCCCGAGGGCGTGGTCAGCGCCTCGCTCAGCCAGGGGCTCGATCTGGTGATCGACTACGAGCACCAGGGCGACGATCCCGCGCGCCGGGGACGCGGGCCGGTTCCGGCGGCCGGGTGGATCAAGGACCTGGTGCTCAAGACCAGTGGCATCTGGGGCCGCGTGGTGTGGACGGAACGCGCCCGCAACATGATCGCCAACCGCGAATACCGCTACCTGAGCCCGGTGCTCACCCATCGCCCAAATGGCGAGGTTGTGCGCCTCAAGGGCGCAAGCCTGGTGCACCGGCCAAACCTCGAACTCACCGCCCTTTCCAGTCAGGAGGACACCATGACCGAAGACCTCGCCCGCGTGGCCGAGGCGCTGGGGCTTGCCCCCGATGCCGGGATCGATGCGACCCTTGCCAGGATCGACGCGCTCGGCGGCGATCCCGACCCCTCGAAATACGTTCCCATCAAGGCGGTAAACGAGCTTCTCGCCGAACGCAACACCCGCACCGCGACGATGAGTGCGCGCGAAGCCGAGATCAAGGTCACGGCGGCGATGGATGCGGGTTATCTGACCCCCGCAATGCGCGACTGGGCCGTCGCGCTCTGCCACCAGAACCCGGAGAGCTTTGACGCCTTCATGTCCTCGGCCGCGCCCACCTATGCCCATCTCTTCACCAGTCCCGCGCTCAACGCCGCCGTCCCCCGCAGCCCGAGCCGCGACCCGCTCACCCTCGCCATTGCCGATCAGCTCGGGCTTGCGCCCGACGCGCTGGACGGCTGACCTCCTTGCCGGTCGGGGTGTCCCGGCAAGACGCCAGCGGGAAGGTCGGGCCAGGCATCGGGGTTTCCTCTTCACCCGGTGCGCCCGGTCCGGCCCTTCCGCTGGCCCCAGGAGAGAACGCCATGACAGTTGATCCCGGCCCGCTGCAAAACGCCCTCGCCATCATTGCCGAGTTGAAAGGTCTGGTGCGTGGTCAGATGGACCGTTTCGACCGTCTTGAACGCGACCTTGAAGATGTGGCTGAAACCGTCCTTCAAGGCCCCGTTCAAACCACCCTTGCGCCCCTTCCCCCGGCCACCGACCACCGGCGCGAACACCGCTCGGGCCGCCCGCCGAAAATCGACACCGACCCCGAACTCGCCGCATTCATCCGCGCCCGGATCGACCGCCTCACCTTCGAAGAGATCGCAGCCCAGGTCGCCGCCCACTTCCCACCCGACCGCCGCGTCGGAAAAAGCACCATTCACGCCTGGTGGAAACGCCAACAGGGATAGCTGGACGTTGCCAACCCATCCCGGATAGGCTCGGGACTGCTTGGCTCTTCCGGTATCAAACCCACTGAAATGGGGGTATTAAACCAACTGAAAGCACACACCCGGATCGGCGCGCGAAGCGCGTCGAGCCTCCACTCCGCAAACATCGGCGCGCGAAGTGTGTCGAGCCTACTCCTCCCACCACCAGACTTCCGGCTGGAACCCCAGCCAGTCGCCATACATCGGCAGCCGCTCGGGATACCGCAACTCCTTGACGTGCGCGACGTGCGAGACGTTGGAATACCAGATCGGGATCGCGTAGCGCCCCGCCGTCAACAGCCGGTCGAGCGCCTTGGTCGCGGCGCGAAACTCCTCCTGGCTGGTCGAGGTCAGGATCGCGTCGATCATCGCATCGACAGCCGGGCTTTTCACCCCCATCCGGTTGCGCGAACCCTCTTCGTCGGCCAGTTCGCTGCCCCAATAGAGCTTCTGCTCATTGCCAGGGCTCAGCGACAGACCCCATAGATAGGGCATCATGTCGTAGTCGAACCCCTTGGTGCGCTCGGTGAAGGCCGCTGAATCCAGCGCGGTGATCTTCGGCGTGATGCCGATCCGGCCAAGGGCGGCGGCATAGATGTCGATGATTTGCCGGCTTTCGGTGGCGTTCTGGCTGACCACGATCTCGAAGCTGAAGGGGTTGCCGTCGGCATCCGCCATCACCCCGTCCTGCACCGTCCACCCGGCCTCGTCCATCAGGTCGATGGCGGCGGCGATGCCGGCGCGGTTGCGTTCGGACCCGTCCGAGACCGGAAAGGCATATCCCTCTATCACGCCGGGCAGAAGGTCATCGGCGAAGGGCGCCAGCAACTCGGCCACTAGACCCTCGGCAGGCTCGCCCACCGCCATGCCCAGCACCGAGTTGTCGAAATAGCTTTCGATCCGGGGCAGGGTGCCGCCGTTCAGGGTCTGGTTGATGAACTCGAAGTTGAAGGCCCGGATCATCGCCTCGCGCACCCGCCAGTCCTTGAACACATCGCTGCGGGTGTTCATCACCAGACCGTTCATGCCCGTAGGGCGCTGGTGCGGGATGTCCGACAGCACCACGTCGCCGCGCGCCACCGCCGGAAAGTCGTATTGCGTCGCCCATTTCGCCGCGTTGGTCTCGCGGTAGGTCGAGGCCTCGCCGGCCTTGAAGGCTTCGAACACCACGTCGCCGTCGCCGTAATAGTCGAACCGGATCTCGTCGAAATTGGCCTGGCCCTGCATGAACGGCACGTCGCGGCCCCAGTAGTCGGGATTGCGCCGCAGCGTCAGGTGGCGCCCGGTCTCGAAATCGTCGATCACGTAGGGCGACGAGCCGATCGGGATCACGGCGATCCCCGAGGCCTCGAAATCCAGCCCCTCCCACTGTGCTTTTTTCAGGATCGGGCGCAGCCCCATGATCAGGGGCAATTCGCGGTCTTCCTCGTTGAAGGTGAAGCGCACCGAGCGCGGGCCGGTCTGCTCCATCGCGGCAACGCTGTCCCAGGCGGCGGCATAGCGCGGGTGGCCTTTTTCGCCCAGGACCTCGTAGGACCACATCACGTCCTCGACCGTCACCGGGCTGCCATCGGAAAACCGCGCCTCGGGGCGCAGGGTGAATTCGACCCAGCTTCGGTCGGGCGGTGTCTCGACGGTTTCGGCCAGAAGACCGTAGAGCGTGAACGGCTCGTCATAGCTGCGGCCCATCAGGCTTTCGAACAGCATGAAGCGCAATTGCCACGGCGCGCGGCCCTTGAGGATCACCGGATGCAGCGAATCGTAGCTGCCCGATTCGGCGAAAACGATTCGTCCACCCTTGGGCGCATCGGGGTTCACATGGGGCAGGGCGGTGAAATCGGACGGCAACGCCGGATCGCCATACATCGCGATCCCGTGCATCGGCTCGGCCATCGCCGGCGGTGCGGCAAGGGCGGACAAAACGCCCGCGAGGCCAAGGAATGCGCGGGTTTTCGCAAGGATTCGGGGGAAAAACACTGGTGCCATTTTCGGGACAATCCTCTCAGCGCCTTGTTTCGTATGGACCGAGCCTAGAGGCGGGAGCGTGGCTTTTCAAACTTTTAGCTTGGACAGACGCGACAGACGGCTTATAAAGGGGGCACTGCTCGATAGGTTTCTTGCCTGTATGAAACCTGCCTCAATGACTTGACGCTGGCCTTGTGCCAGCGTCTTTTTTTGCGCCGAAGCGGATCAGCGGTTCACAAGACGCCCCGGATCAGTTTCGCCGCGATCGCCAGCATCGTCACACCGATCAGCGCGTCCAGCCCGCGCCAGGCTCGGGGTGAGCGCATGACCGGGGCCAGCAGCCGCGCGCCATAGGCCAGCCCGAAGAAGAACACGAACGACGCGCCCACCGCACCGCCGCCGAATGCCAGCTTGGGACCGGGGTCTGCAAAGCCGGTCGAGACCGCCCCGATCAGCCCCAGCGTGTCGAGGTAGACATGCGGGTTGAGCCAGGTGAACGCCGCCGCAATTCCCAGCGTCGGCCACAGCGCCCGCCCGCCGCCCGCCGCCTCCAGGCGATGCCCGCCGCGCCAGGCCGCGATCAGCCGGGAGACACCATAGACGACGAGGAACGCCGCGCCGCCCAGGCTCATCACCAGCGGCAGCGCGGGCAGGGCGGCGGTCAGCGCGCCGAACCCGGCCACCCCCGCCGCGATCAGAGCCGCGTCCGACCCGGCGCAAAACAGCGCCAGCCAGAAGACGTGCTGCCCGATCAGCCCCTGGCGCAGGACGAAGGCGTTTTGCGCACCGATGGCGAGGATCAGGGAAAAGCCGGTGAAAAATCCGGTGGCCGCGGCGGCGATCATGCCTTGCCGGCGGCCGGATCTGTCTCGGGCGACAGGACCGGACCTTCGGCCACCTTGCCCGGTTCCTTGCCGTTGGGATAGACCAGCCCGGCCGAGATCACCAGCTTGGCCGCGTCCTCGACCGTCATGTCCAGCTCGATCACCGAATGGCGCGGCACGAACAGCAAAAAACCCGAGGTCGGGTTCGGCGTGGTCGGCAGAAACACCGAGAGCAGCGGCTCATCCACCGGGATGCGCTTGTCGATTTCGCCCTTGGCGCTGGTCGAGATGAAGCCGAGCGCCCAGATCCCCTTGCGCGGATATTCGATCAGGCAGGCGGTGTCGAATTTCGACTCCGTCTGGGCAAAGACCGTCACCGCGATCTGCTTGACCCCGCTGTAGAGCGAGCGCACCACCGGCATCCGGTCGACCAGGCTTTCGGCCCAGCTCAGCAGCGAGCGGCCGATCAGCCCTTTGGCCAGCCAGCCGACCAGAACGGTGAAGACCAGAAACAGCACCACGCCGACGCCGCGGACGTTGACGTGGACGTTTTCCTCGCCGAACAGCCATTTGAACCAGGCCGCATCGCCGAAAAAGCGGTCGATCAGCGCGTCGGGGTGATAGGCCGAGGGCACGAAGGGCAGCACCCAGCTGTCGATCCAGCCGACAAAGGTCCAGATCAGCCACAGCGTGATGGCGATCGGCACAACGACGACCAGCCCGGCCAGGAAGTTGTTCCTGAGCCCGGCAAAGGGGCGAAACCGCCTGCGCTGCGGTTCGCCTTCTTCGGCCAGTTGGTTGAGGTCCTTGAGATCCATGCGCCCTGTCCACGCCTACCGCGCGAATGTAGGGTCTTAGAGCGGTGCCGGCAATATGGGAAGGCTCGCCGGCGTTCCTCTCAGCCAGTTGATCCGAACGCCAGCGCGATGCGGGCGGCAAGGCGGGCGTTGTTTTCGACCAGCGCGATATTGGCGGTCAGCGACGCGCCGTCGGTGGCGCGGAAGATGTGGTCGAGCAGGAAAGGCGTCACATCCTTGGCCGCGATGCCCTGGTCCGCCGCCGCCGCCTGCGCGGCTTCGATCACCGGCATCATCACCTCGCGCGGGATCTCGTCGGCCTCGGGGATCGGGTTGACGACAAGCTGGCCACCCGCCAGCCCCATCGCCGCACGCGTGTCGGCGGCGCGCGCGATGGCCGCGGGGTCGTCGATGCGCAGCGGGCTTTTCAACCCCGAATCGCGGAACCAGAAGCCCGGAAAGGCATCCTGCCCGACCGCGATCACCGGCACGCCGTGGGTTTCCAGCACCTCGAGCGTCTTGGGCAGATCAAGGATCGCCTTGGGCCCCGCCGCCACCACCGTCACAGGGGTTTGCGCCAGTTCCAGCAGGTCGGCGGAGATGTCGAATGTGGTCTCGGCGCCGCGATGCACGCCGCCGATGCCGCCGGTGGCGAACACCCGGATGCCGGCCAGATGTGCCGCGATCATGGTCGAGGCCACGGTCGTCGCCCCGGTGCCGCCGGTGGCGATGCAGGCGGCCAGATCGGCCCGCGACAGCTTGGCGACGTTCTTCGACCCGGCCAGGGTGTCGAGTTCATCCGCGGTCAGCCCGATGTGCAGCCGTCCCTCGATCACCGCGATGGTGGCGGGCGTGGCGCCTTCGGAGCGGATCAGTTCCTCGACCGCGCGGGCGGTCTCGACGTTCTGGGGAAACGGCATGCCGTGGGTGATGATGGTCGATTCCAGCGCCACCACCGGCCGGCCATTGGCGAGCGCGTCGGCGACCTCGGGAGATTTGGTGAGGGTGAACATTGAAAGGCTCCTCGGTGCTAATGGCGATGTTGAAAAAGATCCGCGTATCCGGGCACCGCCGCCATGCCAAGTGCCGGGAACCGCGTCAAGGGGCGGGGGCGCGTCACGGGAAATCGGCGCCTCATGGCGCAGCCACCGCATCCGTCCAGGACGGATCGCCCCCCGATACATAGGTCGCAGCCGCCGTGAGCGCCGCCGCAAGCGCCGCGTCGCGCGCCATTCCGCGCGTGTCCGCCGCGATATGCGCCGCCATCAGCGTGTCGCCCGCGCCGGTGATGCGTGTCACCGTCACGACCGGCGGGTGGTCGGTGATCACGCCTTCCGCGCGCCCCTCTGCGACCGGCCGCGCGCCATCGGTGACCAGCGCGCGCGCCACGCCGGCGGCGATCAGCGCCTCGGCGGCGCGGTCGGCGCTGGTAAAGACGGTGCCGAGAATCAGCCCGGCCTCTTCGAGGTTCACGTAGAAGGTGACGCCGGGGTGGCCGATCAGCGGGCGCAGCCGTGTCGCCTTGCCGGGACTGGCCGGGGCGACCCTGAGGTCGGCGGCGGCAAAGGTCGGACGGACGGCGATCTCGGTCAGAAGCGGCTCGGTCAGGTTGCCGTCAAGCGCGATCGGCCCGGGGTAGGGCGCCTCGGCCGACCCCAGCCGGCCATCCTCGAGCGCCTCCAGAATGCGCGCCCCGGCGGCCTCGAGCGAATGCGCATCGGCCAGCGCCGCGACCAGCCCGCCCACATCCTCGATCGCCATGTAACGGTCGGTCGGCAGGTGCTCGTCGCGCAGCACGTAATCGCAGACCAGCCCCATCTCGCCGCAGGCCGCGATCAGCTCGTCCCCCTCTGCATCGCACCCCACCGCCGAGATCAGCGCCGGACGCATCCCGAAGCGCCTGACCCCCATCGCGATGTTCAGCGCAACGCCGCCCGGAATGCGCCGGATGCGGCCCGGCACGTCGGCGCCGAACACCATCGGCCCCGGCGCACGCCCGACGATGTCCCACAGGACCGATCCGATGCAGAGAATGTCGTGTGCAGTTTGCATGAGAGTTTGTCGCAGCCACGCGAGGGGGTTGCAATAGGCTGTCAACAGGCGTAGGACGCGCGCACTTCACAGGCGGGGTTTGGGCCTTGCGGGGAGACATCCCGCACAGGTCCGCCGGTTGGGCATCTGCCCTTGACGCCCCGCCGAGGCGCAAACCGGAAAAGGAACATGGACATGGCGCTCCCCGAGTTTTCATTGCGTCAGCTGCTTGAAGCTGGCGTTCACTTCGGCCACCAGACCCAACGCTGGAACCCGCGTATGGGCGAATACATCTATGGTGACCGCAACGGCATTCACATCATCGACCTGACCCAGACGGTCCCGATGCTCGACGCCGCCCTCAACGTGATCCGCGAGACCGTGGCCAAGAACGGCCGCATCCTGTTCGTGGGCACCAAGCGTCAGGCCGCCAAGCCGATCGCCGAGGCCGCCGAGAAATCGGCGCAATACTACATGAACCACCGCTGGCTGGGCGGCACGCTGACCAACTGGAAGACCGTGTCGCAGTCGATCAACCGGCTGAAGGAATACGACGAAAAGCTCGCAGCCGGCGCCGAGGGCCTGACCAAGAAGGAACGCCTGGGCATGGAGCGTGAGCAGGCCAAACTGCAGGCCTCGCTGGGCGGTATCCGCGAAATGGGCGGCGTGCCGGACCTTCTGTTCGTGATCGACGTGAACAAGGAAGACCTGGCCATCGCCGAGGCGAAGAAGCTGGGCATCCCGGTCGTGGCCGTGGTCGACACCAACTGCTCGCCCGATGGCGTGGACTATATCATCCCCGGCAACGACGACGCCGCGCGCGCCATCGCGCTCTATTGCGACCTGGTCGCCCGCGCCGCCCTTGACGGCATGTCGGCCCAGCTTGGCGCCGCCGGCGTCGATCTCGGCGCGCTCGAAGAGGCCCCGGAAGAAGACGTGGTCAAGACGCCGGCAAACGCCGAGGACACCGTCGCGGTCAGCGACGAGGCTGTGCACGACGATGCGATCGCCAAGGACGCGCCCTACGATCTGGCCAACAAGGACTGAGGTCCGCGATTATCACGAACCCCTCGCCGGGCGGGGCCGGACCCCGCCCAGGCGACTTCCTTCAAGAGGAGCCGAGAGATGGCAATCACAGCCGCACAAGTGAAAGAGCTGCGCGAAATGACCGGCGCGGGCATGATGGACGCCAAGAAAGCCCTGGTTGAAAGCGACGGCGACATGGAGGCCGCGGTCGACTGGCTGCGCACCAAGGGCCTGGCGAAGGCCGCCAAGAAATCCGGCCGCACCGCCGCCGAGGGCCTTGTGGCCGTCGCCGTGGCCGGCGGCAAGGGCGTCGCGGTCGAGGTCAACTCGGAAACCGATTTCGTCGGCAAGAACGCCGAGTTCCAGTCGATGGTCGCCGCCATCGCAAACGCCGCCACCGGCGTGTCGAATATCGAGGAACTGGCCCAGGCCGACCTCGGCGGCAAGACCGTGGCCGAGACCATCACCGCCAAGATCGCCACCATCGGCGAGAACATGACCCTGCGCCGGATGGCGTCGGTCGAGGGCGACGTGGTGGCCAGCTACATCCACAACGCCGCCGCCGAGAACATGGGCAAGATCGGCGTCCTGGTCGCGCTCAAGGGCGGCGACGAGGCGTTCGGCAAGCAGGTCGCGATGCACATCGCGGCGGCCAACCCGGCATCCCTGGGCGAGGCCGACCTCGACCCGGCGGTGCTTGAGAAAGAGCGCCAGATCCAGATCGAGATCGCGCGCGAGTCGGGCAAGCCCGAAGCGGTGATCGAAAAGATGATCGAGGGTCGGATGAACAAATACCTGTCGGAAGTCACGCTTCTGGGTCAGGATTTCGTGATCAACCCCGACCTGACCGTCGCAGCCGCCGCGAAAGAGGCCGGCGCGGAAATCGTCGGCTTCGTGCGCATGGAAGTGGGCGAAGGCATCGAGAAGAAGACCGAGGATTTCGCCGCCGAAGTGGCAAAAGCCGCGCAGGGCTGATCCGTTTCGCCCGCCACCGCGCGGGCCGGATACGATCTCGGCGCCGACCTGTTGAGGTCGGCGCCGTTTTCATGTTCCCCATCGCGTCGGGGCCGATCATCAGCACTTGCACTGCGCCGCGGGGAGGTCGCGGCCGCCACACCCGGCTGTCGGCGTGCAGGAGGGACGGTCGCACACCGTGTTCCGTGGTCGGGATGAGGGGTGCCGTAATCGCGGGCCCTCATCCCGGGTTCCCGGGCCAAAGCCCCACTCACGGAACATCACGAGTGTGCGCGCGAAACCGGCCCGCCGCAAAGTGGGGTAACCCATACCCTTGTAAAACAGGCATGTTAGCGCCTGACAACTCACGCCGCAGGCGGGTCAGTCCTGAAAGATCTGATTCTGGATCGCCGCCTTCAGGATCGCCTGCGCGGTGGTCTCGACCTCCAGCTTGCCGCGGGCCAGGCGCAGGTGTTTTTCCACCGTCGCTTGTGTCACCCCCATGATCGCCGCGATGTCGCGATAGGATTTGCCGTCCGCGACCCATTCCAGCGCCTCGCGCTGGCGCTCGGACAACGGCGCGCGCTGGCCGCTGCGGGGCAGGGCCATCAGTTTGAGGTTCAGGATGTGGTTCATGGTTTCGATCAGGCGGCCGTCCCTGTGCCAGATCGCATCGACCGCGTCCTGGTCGAGGTCCGGCCGCGCGGCCAGGTGGATGAAACCGCGACAGCGCGCCGAGGGATGCGCGAACGCGATCGAATACCCGGCGGTCACGTTCATCAGACTGTGCAGCGAGCGGCTTTTCTCCAGCCGGCTGTCGTCCTGAACCGCCCTGGTCATGGCGTCACGCCAGGACCGGGCCCCGACATGGCGTGCGGCCCAGTTCAGCACCGGGTCGTGACGATAGAGCCCGTCCTCGACATAACGCCGGGTCAGGGCAGGGTCGTGATTTGACAGAAACAGCACATCGTCCGTCCTGTCCGACCCATCGGGGCGGCAATAGCGGGCATAGCCGAACAGCAACCGATCGAACCCGAATTCCGCCATCTGTTCGCAGTGCAGCTTCCAGGCGTCATCCTGGCTGGTCGCCGCTGCCAATCGCGAAAAGTATTCGAGCATGATACCCCCTAAAACCCGCCCGCGCATCGGACCGTTCCGGGGTTCGCGCAGGGCGGCACTCTCAACACCATCCTGGCGAACGGTGATCAGAACCAAGGTCCTCGCCAGGGTCTCGGCAAGGTTTGCGACCCGGCGCCGTGGTGTCAAGCGCAAGACGCCGCGCGCCGCTGCATCCGCCGGGTCAGGTGTCTGGTCAATGTTGCGCTCCAGGCATATGTAATTAATGGTTTTTCACGAAGTGGCGTGGCGGTGGCCGTGGCCACGTCACCAATTTGTCACCGGGCCGGGGTCAATGGTGGCAGGCGCGAGGCGGCTGGCATCGTGTCCGCCCTGTGGTTAACAGATCTATTACATAATACTGATTATGCGACTCATGCTTGCCTCAATTCACCCTTCGAATTCCCCATCGCCTGCCCCCTGATCGCTACCCGCCAATGGGGATTGTGCTGCTATTGAAACGCCTTATAATTGCAACGAGAGCAGGCTTTGCGATCATCCAGAGCATCGGCGAGGTGCAGAATGCAGCGCACGGTTCGCAACAGGTTGACGCGGACAACAGGCAAACGACGGGCAACGGCAGCCGCCTCAGCCCTGCGTTGCATCGCGGTCTGTGGCCGCGATGACGATCCGGTCGCCGAAGGCCCGGATCTGGTGGTCCTGCGGTTTCACGATATCAGCGCCGCCAGCCTCGCCCTGCATGAGCCTGATGTCATCCTCTCGCCGCTGGTGTCGGACGCCTTCGACTGCATCGACCTGGCGCATGCGCTGGCCGAGGCCGGGTTTCGCGGCCGCTACCGCGCGGTGGCCGCGCATATCCCCGACCCTGCCCTGGTGCGGCGCGAGATCCGGGCCTGCGCGCCCGGGATCGACTTCGACATCATCCTGATCCGGCCGCACGGCGACGGCGCCGACCACTGATCCGGCGCGCGGTCACGAGATCATCTCGAAGCCGTCGCCGCCCGTCGTGCCGTAGTGCCGCGCCAGGCTGTTGAGCGCGATCCTGAGAACGATCTTGCCCGAGCGCGCCGGAAAATCGAGCGCCTGCTCGACCGTTTCCATGCCCTTTTCCTGACAGATCGCCATGATCGCGGTCTCGGCCAGTTCCGGCCCCAGCGCGCGGATCGCCGCGGCAAGGCTCTGTTCCGCCTCGAGCCGCCGGGTCGGGCCGCCGTCCCTGCCCCCGCGCCCGCCGCCCTGGCCGCCGTCGATCCGCCCGGCGATCAGCCGGCTCCAGTCGCCGGTCAGCCCGTTGCCCAGCGATGCGATCTCGAAGCTTTCACGAAACCGGATCGCCGCGGCCACCAGTTCGGGGCCGATATAGGGCGTGCCGTCCGGGCGGCTGCGACGCGCCAGCACATGCAGCGGCGCATCCGCCCCGACCGGGCGGCGTGACGCCTCGCCCCGGTTTCGCCCCGCGGCGCGGTCGGGAAATGGCGTGACGACGGCCTCTCGTGTCGTGCCGCCGGTCTTTCCGACCGCCGACATGCAACGCGATTCGCGCGCCGCCATCAGCCGCCCGGCCTCGGCCCGCCCCGCGGCGGTGATCGCATAGCGCGCGATCCGCCCGCTTTGCCTGCCTGAGATCAGCCCTCGCAGGGCCAGTTCCTCGGCCAGCACACGGGTCAGCACCGCACGGCGCACCGGCCGGTCGCCGCTGGCGTTGTAGACCACCACGGCATCCTCGATCCCGGCGGCGATCACCAGAAGCGTGTCGGGTTCGCACAACGCCCTGAGCACGCGCAGCGTCTCGGCGCTGTCGGGCGCGGCCTCCATTTTCGGTCTGGTCGTCGGCATCCTGTCTCCCCTGATGTCTGTATCGTCTGCGCAGCGCCCGCCGTGATGGCGCCAGATCCGTCCCAGCCGGTCGAGCCCGGCATCCACCAGCGGATCGTCGCGCGCGGTTTCGGTGCGCCGGACCTGGCGCAGCACCGTCGAGGGATGGCACCCCGCGCGCCGCGCCAGCGCCCTTATCGGCAGGCCGCCCTCGGTATGCGCCAGATAGGTGCGCATCGCGTCCGGCAACCAGGCCGGAGCGACCCCCGTGTCATGTCCATGGCTGCCCCCCGGCGTCATGGCGCTCCCTTCCCTTCCCCCGGGATTGAAAACAACCCTAGGGCGATTACTTCGTGGACATATTTCTGCCCAAATGGTTACCGGGACGTTAATCGCGGCGTGGAAGTGCAGCTTGAGGCATAAAAATTCAGGTTTGTTGAACCCTGCGTGCGCAAGGTGGCGGGTTTGCGCAACACCCGTTAAGGTTGTGGCAAAGTGGTGCGACTCAGCGAAAGGAGCCACCATGACCGACGCGATGACCCGCCTTGCCCGCCTGCGCCGCCCCAGCCTTCTGATCCGGGCCGCCCGCATCGGGCTGGCCGACTACAACCGCGACCGCGACCTCAAGCGCCTGACGAAAAGCCCGACGCCGCCATCGCCCCGGGCGGCGTTCGAGCGTCTGTTTGCCGAGGAAACGCGGATGGACGAAGACCGGCGCACGGGCCGGGCCGGCTATTCGCCGACCCGCCATGTCGACGTGTTGATCGCGCTTCTGGCCGAGGCCCGCCTTGCGCCGCGCGTCATCCGCCACCCGGGCGCGTGATGTCAGGCGAAGGCGTCGGGCATCGAGGCCTTCTTCTCGGCGACATAGGCCTCCAGCGCCTCGCGCCGGGCGATGTCGATGCCCGGCTCGCGGTAGTCGGCCAGAAGCTTGGCGACCCGCGCGCTGGCCAGTGCCTCGGTGTCGCGCGCGCCCTCCTCGTCCCAGGTCTCGAACGGCTTGTAGTCGAGCATGTCGGAGCGCCAGAAAGCCTCGCGGAAATGTGCCTGCGTATGGGCGCAGCCCAGGAAATGCCCGCCCGGCCCGACCTCGCGGATCGCGTCCATCGCCTGCGCCGCCTCGTCGGCGGGCACGCCCGCGGCCAGCTTGTGCAGCGCGCCCAACTGGTCGGCGTCCATCACGAATTTCTCGAAGCTCGCGACCAGCCCGCCCTCGAGCCAGCCACAGGCGTGCAGCATGAAGTTGACGCCCGACAACAGCCCCATGTTGAGGCTGTTGGCGGTCTCGTAGGCGGCCTGCGCATCGGGCAGTTTCGACCCCGTGAAAGCCCCCGCCGAGCGGAACGGCAGGCCCAGACGACGCACCAGCTGCCCGGCGCCATAGGTGATCTGGCTGGCTTCGGGCGTGCCGAAGGTGGGCGCCCCCGAGTTCATGTCGATCGAGGTGACGAAGGCCCCCGCGATCACCGGGGCACCGGGGCGCACGAGCTGGGAATAGGCCACCCCCGCCAGCACCTCGGCCAGAACCTGGGTCAGCGTCCCGACCACCGACACCGGCGCCATCGCGCCCCCGACCACGAAGGGCGAGACGATGCAGGCCTGATTGGCCGCGGCATAGATCTCCAGCGCCCCCATCATGGTGGCGTCGAAGGTCAGGGGCGAGTTGATGTTGATCAGGCTGGTCATCACCGTGTTGGCCTGAACGAAGTCCTTGCCGAACAGGATTTCCGCCATCTCGACCGAATCCGCCGCCCGGCTGGGTTCGGTGACCGAGCCCATGAACGGCTTGTCCGACAGCGTCATATGCGCCAGCAGCATGTCCAGATGGCGCTTGTTGACGGCCACGTCGGTCGGCTCGCACACCGTGCCGCCGGAATGGTGCAGCCATTTCGACATCTGGCCGAGGCGCACGAAGTTGCGAAAATCCGCCATCGTGGCATAGCGCCGCCCGCCCGCCACGTCGCGCACGAAGGGCGGGCCGTAGACCGGGGCCAGCACCAGGCTGCGCCCGCCGATCTCGACCGAACGCTCCGGGTTGCGGGCGTGCTGGACGAACGACGCGGGTGCGGTGGCGCAAAGCTTGCGCGCCAACCCGCGCGGAATATGCACCCGCTCGCCGCGCACATCGGCGCCGGCCTCGCGCCAGCGCTCCAACGCGGCGGGGTTCTCGACGAAATTGACGCCGATCTCTTCCAGCACGGTCTCGGCGTTGCGCTCGATGATGTCGAGCGTCTCGTCGTCGAGCAGATCGTAGTCGCGGATGCGCCGCTGGATCACCGGGGACACGTCGAAACTGACCTGGCTGCGCGCGGCCCGGCGCGCGGCCCCGCCGCCGCCCCGGGTCCGGCGTGGCGTGGGGTCGGTGGTTGTGCTCTCATCGGTCATCGCGCGCTCTCCTCGACAAGGTTTCCCCGTGATAGCGCGGGCCGCGTCGAAGCCCTCTCGGGTTTGCGACTTATCGCGCGCGAAAACGACACCGCGCCGGGGGGCTGTCTGCCCCCCACGTCCGGGTTGCAAGTTTGGGCGCGTGGGGGGCGCAAACCCCCCATTCAGCCTTGCCAGCCGCGCGGGCGCGTCCTAATCAGCGGCATGACCCAGCATGACCGCCTTCTCATCATCGATTTCGGCAGCCAGGTGACGCAGCTCATCGCGCGGCGCCTGCGTGAACTCAACGTCTATTGCGAAATCCATCCCTACCAGAAGGTCGACGATGCCTTTCTCGATGCCTTCGCGCCCAAGGCGGTGATCTTTTCCGGCGGGCCGGATTCGGTGATGCGCCCCGGCTCGCCGCGGCCGCCGAAATCGGTCTATGAACTGGGCGTGCCGATCCTGGGCATCTGCTATGGCCAGCAGGTGATGATGCAGGACCTTGGTGGCACCGTCGAGGCGGGCGAACACGCCACCGCCGAGTTCGGCCGCGCCTATGTCGAGCCGGCGGGCCGGTCGGACGATTTCCTGTTCGGCTGGTTTCTCGAGGGGCGCGAGCAGGTCTGGATGAGCCACGGCGACCACGTCGCGGCCCTGGCCCCGGGTTTCGAGGTTCTGGGCACCTCGCCCGGCGCGCCCTTCGCGATAGCCGCCGACCCGGCGCGCCGCTTCTATGCCGTCCAGTTCCACCCCGAGGTGCATCACACCCCGAACGGCAGGACGCTTTACGAGAATTTCGTGCGCCTGGCGGGTTTTACCGGCGACTGGACGATGGAGGCCTACCGCGACGAGGCGATCCGGCTGATCCGCGAACAGGTCGGCGACAAGAAGGTCATCTGCGGCCTGTCGGGCGGAGTCGACAGTTCGGTGGCCGCCGTGCTGATCCATGAGGCGATCGGCGAGAACCTGACCTGCGTGTTCGTCGATCATGGCCTTTTGCGTCACAACGAGGCCGACGAGGTGGTGGCGATGTTTCGTGACCACTACAACATCCCCCTGATCCATGCCGAGGAAAGCGAGCTGTTTCTCGGCGCGCTCGAGGGCGTTTCGGACCCCGAGGAAAAGCGCAAGACCATCGGGCGGCTGTTCATCGACGTGTTCCAGAAATACGCGGGCGGCATCGAGGGGGCCGAGTTCCTGGCCCAGGGCACGCTCTATCCCGACGTGATCGAAAGCGTGTCGTTCTCCGGCGGGCCGAGCGTCACCATCAAGAGCCATCACAATGTCGGCGGCCTGCCCGAAAAGATGGGGCTGAAGCTGGTCGAGCCGCTGCGCGAGTTGTTCAAGGACGAGGTGCGCGCGCTGGGGCACGAACTGGGCCTGCCCGCCAGTTTCATCGGCCGCCACCCCTTCCCCGGCCCCGGCCTTGCGATCCGCTGCCCCGGCGAGATCACCCGCGAAAAGCTGGCGATCCTGCGCAAGGCCGACGCGGTCTATATCGACCAGATCCGCCGCCACGGGCTTTACGACGAGATCTGGCAGGCCTTCGTCGCGATCCTGCCGGTGCGCACGGTCGGCGTGATGGGCGACGGACGCACCTACGATTTCGCCTGCGCGCTGCGCGCGGTCACCTCGGTGGATGGCATGACGGCGGACTACTACCCGTTCAGCCACGAGTTCCTAGGCGAGACCGCGACCAGGATCATCAACGAGGTCAAGGGCATCAACCGCGTGACCTATGACATCACCTCGAAACCGCCGGGCACCATCGAGTGGGAGTGATCCGAAAGGGCGCAATCGCCGCCCTGGTGGCGTTCGTGGCAGGAGCGGCGGTGACGCTGGGATCGGCGTATTTCTCGCCGTCCTGCGACAGCATCGCGGGGCGGTTCGACGTTATCGTTGTGCCCGGCGCCGGGTTCGAGGATGGCGATCTGAATGCCGATGCGCGCGACCGGATCGACGCGGCCATCGCGCTGTTTGACCGGGGCGCGGCGCCGCGGTTGCATCTGACGGGCGGCGGCTGGGACGGGATGACCGGGGGCGGGCTGATGCAGGCGCGCGCGGTGGCTGCAGGCATACCCATCGAGGCGATCAGTGCCGAGACCTTGTCGGCCTCGACGCTGCAGAACGCGCTGTTTTCCAAGCCCTTCCTCGAGGATACGCCGCAGATCTTGCTGGTGACCGAGGGTTTTCACGTCTGGCGCGCCTGGCTGAGCTTTTCCTGGGCCGGGCTGACGCCGGAGGTGGCCTGCGCCTCGAGCGCGTTTTCGGTCTATGGCCGGCGCGGCACGATCGTGATGGCGGCCACCGGGTCGGTCAAGCTGTGGGGCAACGCGCTGCGGGCCGGGGTCTGGGGGATTCTGGGGATGATCGGGCTGCAATCGCGGGTGTCCGTCGACATGCTGGCGTGATGCGATTTCGCCCGCCCGCCGGTCAGAACAGCCGATCGGCCAGTGCGGGCGCGATGAGACGCACATCGCGTTCAAGCGCACCAGTGTCGATCCCGATTCTGTAGTTGAGCTTTTGCAGCGGCATTGCCCGGATCAGGTCGACATGCGGGCCGAGATCCGTGCGGTATTTGTAGGCCAGGAACATCAACAGCATCGGGTGGGCGTTGAGGCCGGGCATGTCGACCCAGGCGCGTGCGACGCGGCGGTCGGTGCGATGCAGGTATTCCACGAGGTAATGATACCAGAAATACGGCAGCGGATCGGGGCGGTCGCCGTTCCAGAACCTCTGCACCCTGGCGTCGATCGCCGCGACGACCGCATCGTCCTTGCGCGCGGCCAGAAACCAGCTTGCCATAATCCGGTCGCGGGTTTCGCGCGAAAACGCGAAGAACCCGGTCTGTGTCATGATCTGCAACAACCAGTCGTCCAGCGGGCGCAGCGCAAGCAGGGTCGCATCGGCCCAGACGCCGCCGTGTTGCGCCAGAAGCCGGGTGCGCAGGATGTCGGAATAATGCGCCTCGCGGATGTTGGCCGGCAAGGCGGTTCGGTCGACGATCGTCTGCGCGGCGGTGGCGTCGAGCAGCGTGATCTCCCAGTCGGGGTTCTGAACGCGCCAGCTTTTCGCGCAGATGCGCACCAACTCGGGCGCCTGCTCGAACCCCTTGTCCCAATAGAGATAGACCCGGCGCGGCATGTCGGCGAGGTCGGCCATCGGATACTTCGGCACGCCGAAGCCCGCGTTCTGCAACGGGGTGTCCTTGATTCGGATGAAGTCGTTCAAGCCCAGGCGGCCCTGTGCGAAGCGCAGCCTGCCCCCGAACCTTGTCGGATCGACGATCTTGGGCAATTCGCGGCGCACGTGGCGGAATATCATTTCGGAGTTTTCCCACCTGTCGGGACGGGCAACCGTAGTTGCCGGCCCGGATCGGGTCAAGCCACGGGAAGCCGGCCCGCGTGGCCCCGCGTCGGCCTTTTGCCGGGCCACCGGCATGCGCGGCTGGGCCGGTATCCCACAATGCGCAAATTCCGGGTCGCCTCGCCGTGCGGACCGGGCTAGAGCGGGGGCATGACCCAAGCTTCCCTCTCTCCGCGCGCCTGGTTCCTGATGGCGATGCTCGCCTTCATCTGGGGCGGCAGTTTCCTTGCGACACGCACGCTGCTCGACACCATGGTGCCGTTGCATGTGGTCACGCACCGGGTGCTCTGGGCGACACTGGTTCTGTGGGCCTACGTGCTGTGGCGGCGTTTTCCCTTGCCGCGCGATCCCCGCCTGTGGGGCGCGCTGCTGGTGATGGGGTTTCTCAACAACGCTGTGCCGTTCAGCCTGCAGGCCACGGCCCAGACGAGCATCGAGTCGGGGCTTGCGGGCATCCTCAATGCAAGCGCGGCGATCTTCGGCGTTCTGGTCGCCGCCGCCGTCTTTGCCGACGAGCGCCTGACGGCGCGCAAGATGACCGGCGTGGGGCTGGGCTTTGCCGGGGTGGTGGTGACGATGGGGCCGTCGGCCTTGACCAGCTTCGACCCACGTTCGCTGGCGCAGATGGCGATGCTGGCCTCGACCTTTTCCTATGCGCTGGCCGGGGCCTGGGGGCGCGGGATGCTGGCCGGGATTCGCCCCGAGATCGCGGCACTGGGCATGTTGACCGGGGCAAGCCTGATCATGCTGCCGCTGTCCTGGGTTGTCGAAGGCCCCCTGCCCGTGGCGCTGCCCCTGCCCGCGCTCGCCGCGATCGCCTATTACGCGGTCGTCATCACCGCGGTCGCCTATCTGATCTACTACCGGGTGCTGGCGCTGGCCGGGTCGGGAAACCTCCTGCTGGTCACGCTGCTGGTGGTGCCGGTGGCGGTCGGGCTCGGGGCGCTGGTGCGGGCCGAAACCCTGCCGCCGCGCGCCTTCGCGGGCTTTGCGCTGATCGCGCTGGCGCTGGTGGTGATCGACGGTCGGCTGGTGCGGCGTTTCCGGCAGGCGCGCGATAGGGTTTGACCGCCCGCCCGGCGCTGGCTACCAAACGGCCAGCATGAGGGAGCCGAGATGATCTACCAAAGCGCGGACGACTGGCACAACGCGACCGGCAAGCACGTGCTTTTGTTCGGCATGTCGGGGCTGGGCAAGACCTATCTGTCCAACATCCTGCGCGGCGCGGGCGGGTGGTTTCACTACTCGGTCGATTACCGCATTGGCACGCGCTACATGGGCGAGCACATCGTCGACAACTTCAAGGCCGAGGCGATGAAGAACCCGTTTCTGCGCCGGTTGCTCCTGTCGGATTCGATCTACATCGCGTCCAACATCACCTTCAACAACCTCGCCCCTCTCTCGACCTATCTGGGCAAGCCCGGAGACCCGGACAGGGGCGGCTTGCCGTTTGCCGAATACATGCGCCGGCAGGAATTGCACCGGGCCGCCGAGATTGCCGCGATGCTCGACACCACGCGTTTCATCGACCGGGCGCGGGCGCTTTATGGCTATGACAATTTCGTCTGCGACTCGTCGGGTTCGATCTGCGAGGTGGTGGACCCCGACGATGCCGCCGACCCGGTGCTGACCGAGTTGTCGCAGCACCTTTTGCTGGTCTGGATCGAAGGGTCGGAAGATCACACCGAAGAGCTTGTGCGCCGCTTCACCGCCGCGCCCAAGCCGATGTATTACCAGCCCGAGTTCCTGCACGCCGCCTGGGCCGACTACCTGTCCGACAAGGGCGTGGCCGAGGATCAGGTTGACCCCGACGACTTCATGCGCGCCACCTATGCCCGTGCGCTGGCGCACCGCCAGCCGAGATATGCGGCAATGGCGCGCAACTGGGGGATCAAGGTCGCCGCCGACGATGTCGCCGCCGTGAAGTCGGCTGCGGATTTCGACGCCTTGATCGCGCGCGCCCTTGAGGCCCGCTGACCGCCTGCCTATTTATCCCTAACGCCTTCAAGGACATACGATGCCCATCAAGATCCCCGCCACCCTGCCCGCCTTCAACGTCCTCGACAGCGAGGGCGTGATGGTGATGAGCGAGGATCAGGCGGCGCGCCAGAACATCCGGCCGATGCGGATCGCGCTGCTGAACCTGATGCCCAAGAAGATCGAGACCGAGACCCAGTTTGCCCGGCTGATCGGCGCCACGCCGCTGCAGGTGGAACTGACACTGGTGCGCCCGACCGAACATATCTCGAAAACCACCAGCCAGGCCCATATCGGCGCGCATTACGAACCGTTCCAGGCGGTGAAGGACCAGAAGTTCGACGGCCTCATCATCACCGGCGCCCCGATCGAGCACCTGCCCTATGAGGAAGTGACCTATTGGGACGAGATGGTCGAGATCATGGACTGGACCCGCACCAACGTGCATTCCACCTTCGGCGTGTGCTGGGGCGGGATGGCGATGCTGTATCACTTCCACGGCATCGACAAACACATGCTCGAACACAAGGCGTTCGGGTGCTTTCCGCAACGCAACCTGCAGCCGAAATCACCGTTCCTGCGCGGTTTTTCCGACAATTTCGTCATTCCCGTGAGCCGCTGGACCGAGGTGCGCCAGAGCGACATCGACGCCGACCCCGACCTCGTGACGCTGCTGGGCTCGCCCGAGACCGGGCCGTGCCTGGTCGAGGACGCGGGCCAGCGCGCGCTCTACATCTTCAACCATTTCGAATACGATTCCGACACGCTCAAGAACGAATACGACCGTGACGTGGCCAGGGGCGTGCCGATCAACGTGCCGATGAACTACTACCCCAACGACGACCCCAGCCAGCCGCCATTGAACCGCTGGCGCAGCCACGCGCACCTGTTCATGTCCAACTGGGTCAGCGAAATGTATCTGACCGCGCCGTTCGACATCGACCGGATCGGCCAGGAACGAGAGGATCGGCGCGGCAAATGACCCGACGCGAGGCGGACATGGCACGGCCCGACCGCCGGCACCTGCTGGGCGGCCTTGCGGGGGCGGCGGCGCTGGCCCTTGGCGGCTGCAGCCGGATCGCGGACCGCCGCGAGGAAAGGATCGAGTCCTCGACGCCGCCGGTGGGCCGGATCATGCGGATCAACGGGCGCAACGTGCATGTCTGGGTCGGCGGCCAGGGGCCGGATCTCGTGCTGATCCACGGCGGCGCCTCGAATTTGCGCGACCTGGTCGACGTGCTGGCGCCGCGCCTGACCGACCGCTACCGGGTGATCGCCTTCGACCGGCCCGGCCACGGCTATACCGACCGGGCGTCGGCCTCCTATGAAGGCGTGAACAACACGCGCGGCGAAAGTCCTGCGCAGCAGGCCACGTTGTTGCGGGCGGCAGCGCGCGCGATGGGCGTGGACCGGCCGATCGTGCTGGGCCATTCGGTCGGCGCCTCGGTGGCGCTGGCCTGGGCGATGAAATCGCAGGACGCGGCGGCGGCGCTCGTGCTCTTGTCGGGCGCGGTGATGCCCTATGACGGCGAGTTGCCGCTCTACTACCAGATCAGCGCGACCGAGCTTGGCAACAAGCGCGCCGTGCCCCTGATCACCGCGCTTACCCCGCCGCGATATGTCGAGATCGCCCTGGCCCGCGCCTTTGCCCCGCAAAGCCCGCCGCAGAGTTTCCTCGACCATTCCGGCGTCGACCTGGCGCTCAGGCAGCAAACCATCCGCGCTGGCACGCAGCAGGTGCGCGACCTGCCCGGCTACCTTGCCGAGATGTCGAAACGCTACGCCTCGCTCTACCTGCCGGTCGAGATCGTCTATGGCGACCGTGACCAGATTCTGCCGCCCGAGTTGCAAAGCGTGCCGCTGGCCCGGGCCATACCCAACGCCCGCCTGACCCGGCTGCGCGGCGTGGGCCACATGCCGCACTACGCCGAGACCGCCAGGGTGGTCGACGCCATCGACCGGGCCGCATTGCGCGCGGGCGTCAAATAGCGATACTGGCTCGGACCAGTTGAAAGGCTCTTTTCATGTCCCTTCCGTTCGACGGTGCCATTTCCCGCTACCACGACGAGGCCGCGCCGGCCTGGGTGCGCGAGGCCATCGCCGAAGGCGACAAGAAGGACATCCTGATCGACGATTTCCCTTATGACCGCTGGATGGACAAAAACACCTACAAGGACCGGCTCAAGGCGTTGCAGCTCGAACTGGTGCGCCTTCAGGCCGATGTGAAAGCCACCGGCAAGCGCCTGGTGGCGGTGTTCGAGGGACGCGATGCCGCCGGCAAGGGCGGCACCATCAAGCGCATCCGCGAAAACCTGAACCCGCGCGTCGCCCGGGTCGTGGCCCTGCCCAAACCCTCGGACCGCGAGGCGGGCGAATGGTATTTCCAGCGCTACATCCGCCACCTGCCGACGGCGGGCGAAATCGTGCTGTTCGACCGAAGCTGGTACAACCGCGGCGTGGTGGAAAAGGTGTTCGGCTTTTGCACCGAGGCCGAGCGCGCCGCCTTTTTCCGGCAATTGCCCGACTTCGAGGACATGCTGGTCGACGAGGGCATCCATTTCGTCAAGATCTGGCTCAACGTCTCGCAGCCCGAGCAACTGCGCCGGTTTCTCAAACGCGAACGCGATCCGCTGAAACAGTGGAAACTGTCTTCGATCGACGTCGAGGGGCTGAACCGCTGGGACGCCTATACCGACGCCATCGCCGAGACCTTCGCCGCCTCGCACCGCCCGCACACGCCCTGGACGGTGATCCGTTCGGACGACAAGTATCGCGCCCGTCTGGCGGCGATCCAGACGGTGCTGTCGGGCATCGACTATGCCGGGAAGAACCCGGTTGTGGCACAGGCGCCCGATGCGAAGATCGCCGGCGGGCCGGAGCTTTGGCATGGCTGAGGGGCGCGGCCCCGCCGGGGCGATGTGATGGTGGGGCGGGCCAAGAAACGCGGCTATCACCACGGCAACCTGCGCCAGGCGCTGGTCGACGCGGCACTGGCGCTGATCGAGGAGAAGGGGCCGACCGGGTTCACCTTGTCGGAGGCCGCCAAGGCCGCCGGCGTCACCCCCGCAGCGGTCTATCGCCATTTCGCCGGGCGCGAAGACCTGATCGCCGAGGCCGCGCGCCAGGGCTTCGAGATATTCGCCGACCTGATGGAACATGCCTATGCCAAGGGCCAGCCCTCGGCGCTGGCCTCGCTGGAGGCGACGGGTCGCGCCTACCTGGCGTTCGCGCGCCGGTTTCCGGGCCATTACGTCGCGATGTTCGAAAGCGGCGTGTCGATCAACCGGACCTCGGATTTGTCGCGCGTCGCGGGCCGCGCACTGGGGGTGATCGAGAAGGCGGCGGGCGAGTTGATGACGCAACTGCCCGAGGACAAGCGCCCGCCGGCGCGCATGGTCTCGGCCCACATCTGGGCGCTGGCGCATGGTGTGGTGGAGCTGTTCGGACGCGGTGCGCCGGGCACCAAGTCGCCCTTCCCGCCCGAGGATCTGCTGGAAAGCGGCATCGGCGTCTACCTGCGCGGGCTCGGGCTGATCCACGGGGACGGCTGAGATGCGGGCGGGCCAATCGGTCTGGACGATCTCCAACGCGCTCTCGGCCTATCGCCTCGCGGCGGCGCCGGTGGTGGCCTGGGCGGCGTTGACCGACCTGCGGCTGGCGTTCTCGATCCTGATGCTGGTCAGCCTCGCCACCGATGCCGCCGACGGCATCCTGGCGCGCTGGCTGGGGCAAGAAACCAAACTCGGCGCGCGGCTCGACGCGCTGGCCGACAGCGCCACGCTGATCGCCGGGCTGACCGGGGTGTGGGTGTTCGAGCGTCAGCCGTTCCTGGACGATCCGTTCTGGCTGGGCCTGTTTCTCGGCACGCTGACGCTGGCCACGGCGGTCACGCTGATCCGCTTTGGCCGCCTGCCCGCCTTTCACCTGTGGTCCTTCAAGCTGGCCGACGTTGCGCTGACCCTGTTTTTCGTCACGCTTTTCGTCCACGGCTTCGTGCCCTGGGCCTATGCGCTGTCGATGGGCCTCGCCACCCTCGCCGCCGCCGAGGTGATCGCGGTCGCGTTGGTGGTCGACCGCTTTCGCACCGATCTCAAGGGCCTGTGGTGGGTGATCCGCGCCCGCAGCCGCTGACCGAACAGCGGCACACGCAGTTGTGTCCGGCCCACCGCGTTTACGAACGTGCGCGACGTTTCTAGGATCACGGTATCTGTCTTGCCCGGGGCCGCATTGCGCCAAAGCGTGGGAGACCTACGATGCGCGACAAGGAACCATTGGCGGAGAAAGCCGTTCCCGTCGCAGCCGCCGCTGCCGCGCGACGGGCGATGCTGCCCTATCTCGTGTCGATGATCGCCAGGCGCACGACACCGCCGCGCATCCCCTACAGCCTGGCCGACCAGTTGGCGGCGCGGGTGCCGGGCTATGGCGACATCAGGCTTTATGTCGATGCGCCGGCCCACGAGATCGCGGCCCGGCAGGACGTGTTCCTGCCCGGCTGTGTCGAAGGGGCGCGGCCTGCCGAGTGGCTGGTGCTGTCGTCCGGCGGGGCCGGCGGGGCCTTTGGCGCGGGTGTGCTGAGCGGGTGGAGCGAACACGGCGACCGGCCCCGGTTCGACCTGGTGACCGGGGTCAGCGCCGGCGCGCTGATCGCGCCCTTCGCATTCATCGGGTCGGAGGCCGACGCGGCGCTTGCCAACGTGTTCACCGGCGCCTCGACCGACCGGCTGAACCGCAGCCGTTCACTGATGTCCGGCGTATTCGGCCAAAGCGCGATCCCCGCAGCCCCCTTGCGCGAATTGATCGACGGCCATGTCGATGCCGCCTTTTGCGACCGGATCGCGGCCCGCCACGATCAGGGCGCGCGGCTGTTGATCGTCACCGCAAACCTCGACGCGCAGCGCAACGTGGTCTGGGATCTCGGCGCGATCGCGGCCTCGGGCCAGCCCGACCGGGTGCGGCTGATGGCCGACCTTTTGCAAGCCTCGGCCAGCATTCCCGCGATCCTGCCGCCGGTGCGCATCGCGGTCATCGGCAACGGGGTCGAGTTCGACGAACTGCACGCCGACGGGGGCGTGATGAGCCAGATTTACATGGTGCCGGACGCGCTCTGGACCGATCCGTCGCTTGCCCGTTTGTGCCCCAGGATCAGCACCATCGTGAACGCCGAGATCGCGCCGAGTTTCGCGGTCATCGAGCAACAGTCGATCCGCGTGGCGGAACGCGCGCTGGCCTCGCTGGAGAAATACAACCTGGCCCGCGGGGTCGGCGCGATCGCGGATTTCGCGCGCAGGATCGGGGCGCGTTTCCGGCTGGCCAGCATCGACCAGGCGATCCCGGCCGAGCCGCATCTGCCGTTCGATCCGGTGTTCATGGCGGCCGCCTTCGCGCTTGGGCGCGACAAGGGGCTGTCGGGCAAATGGGAGAACGGGCCGCCGGTCGGAACGGTGCTGCTGGACGGGCAGTAGCGCCGTGCCCCGCCTGCCCGGGGCGGTCGGTCAGGTCAGGAAAACAGCCTGTGGCACAACTCCAGCCCCTCGACCAGCCGGTCGACCTCGGCCTCGGTGTTGTAGAGCGCGAAACTGGCCCGCGCGGTGGCCGGCACGCCCAGATGCTCCATCAGCGGCTGGGCGCAGTGATGGCCTGCACGCACCGCGATGCCCTTCTTGTCGAGGATCGTGGAAATATCGTGAGCATGCGCCCCGCCCTCGACGGTCATCGAAAAGATCGCGGCCTTGCCCGGTGCGTCGCCCTGAATGTTGAGCCAGTTCAACGCCTTGAACCGTTCGCGCGCATAGGAGGCCAGCCGCGCCTCGTGGGCCGCGACGTTGTCCATGCCCAGATCCATCAGGTATTCCAGCGCCACGCCCAACCCGATGGTGGGGACGATGGCCGGGGTGCCGGCCTCGAATTTCATCGGGGGATCGGCGTAGCTGACCGCGTCTTTGGTCACCTCGCGGATCATGTCGCCGCCGCCCATGAAAGGCTGCATCTCGGCCAGACGCTCGGCGCGCACATAGATCGCGCCGGAGCCGGAGGGGCCATAGAGCTTGTGGCCGGTGATCGGATAGAAATCCGCCCCGATGTCCTGCACGTCGACCTTCATGTGCACGGCCCCTTGCGAGCCGTCGACCAGCACCGGCACGCCCTTGTCATGCGCACCCGCGACGATGGTTTTCACGTCCACCACCGTGCCCAGCACGTTCGAGCAATGGGTGACCGCCACCAGCCTGGTGCGCGGCGTGATCGCGGCCAGCACCTTGGCCGGGTCGAGGCTGCCGTCGGGCTCGGGATCGACCCAGACCAGCCGCACGCCCTGACGTTCGCGCAGGAAATGCCAGGGCACGATGTTGGCGTGATGCTCCATCGTCGACAGCACGATCTCGTCGCCCTCGACCATCCGGGGCGCGGCCCAGGAATAGGCGACCATGTTGATGCCTTCGGTGGTGCCCGAGTTCAGGATGATCTCGTCCTCGGAGCCGGCGTTCAGAAACCGCGCGATGATCCCGCGCACCGCCTCGTAGCGGTCGGTGGACAGGTTGGAAAGGTAGTGCAAGCCCCGGTGAACATTGGCATATTCATTGTCGTAACCGCGGGTGACCGCGTCGATCACCGCCTGCGGCTTCTGCGCCGAGGCGCCGTTGTCGAGATAGGTCAGCGGCTGGCCGTTCACCTCGCGCGCGAGAATCGGGAAATCCGCCCGCACCTTGTTCACGTCATACATTCAGAATTCTCCAGGTCTCGTGTCCGCGCCGATCCCGATCATCGCCAGCACCACCGACATCACCACGACCATCGCGAAAATCGTCAGGATGATCCCGAGAAACACCATCCCGGGCGAGCGGAACTCGTGCATCTCGGCAATGAAATGGGTCAGAATCCAGAACCCCAAGGTGCCGCCCATGATCCACAGAAGCGTTGCCATCATCGGGGCAAACAGGCCGAAGAACAGCACCCCGATCTCGACGATCAACAGCACGAATTGCAGCCAGATCACCGTCAGGATCGCGTCCTTGAACAGGCCGGTGCCGCCCGCCATGCGCCCGACCCAGTAGATCGCGAACACGGTCATGACCGAGATCGACGCCTCCGACACCGCCAGCAGCATCGGGTTGGAAAACAGCGGCCCCATCAGGTCGGGGTCGACCGGGAACAGGATCGACGAGATCACGCCCATGAAGGACGACGCGACCAGGATCAGCGCCAGAACCTGCCACAGCACCGCGCGCGGATAGGCCAGCGCGAACAGGTCTCGCGCCACCTTGCGCGGTTCGGGCACGGTTTGCAGCGCCATGCCGAAAAGAGTGCCCCAATCGAAGATCATGCCCATTCCGCCGCCCAGAGGTTGAGCGACCAATGGACCAGAAAGGCGGTGAGTGCAACGACCCCCACGAGGTCGAGCTGCACCCCGGGCCCGATCAGCCCCGCCACCATCCCGTGAAGCAGCCACAGCGGGCTGGCCACCAGCAGCGCCCAGAACAGCGCGAACCGCGCGCCGTAACCGGTGCCTTTGCCGCCGGCGATCCTGGCCAGCAGATGGGTCAGCGTGCCAAGCGCATAGGCCGCCAGCGGCACGATGAACAGCCAGGCCAACAACGCCCCGCCGATCAGCGGCTGAAATTCGGCCCCGGTTTCAAAGGCTTCGCGTTGCAGGCGTGGCCATTGCGCCACGAAGATCAGCCCGCAGGCCGCCATCAGCACCACCAGCGCACGGTCTTCGCGCACGCCCTGCCCCAGCCGCGCCCGGAACACCGCCCCGGGCGCGCGGTAGGCGCGCAGGATGTCGCCGGCGACCGACATCAGCCCCGGCGGCGTTTGAGCCAGGCGTCGAGCCGCCCGGTGATGTCGTCGGCGATGGCCTCGTCCTCGATTTCCTCGATCGTATCGGCAAGGAAGGCCAGCACCAGAAGGTCGGTGGCGATATGTTCCGGCATCCCCCGCGAGCGCAGGTAGAACAGCGCGGTCTCGTCGATCGCCCCCGAGGTCGAGCCGTGCGAACAGACCACGTCGTCGGCGTAGATTTCCAGCTCCGGCTTGGCCAGGAAGGTCGAATCCTCGTCGAGCAGAAGCGATTGCGACTTCTGATAGCCATCGGTCTTCTGCGCATCGGGCTTGACCAGGATCTTGCCCTGAAAGACACCCACCGCGCCGTTGCGCAGAACCTTCTTGAACACCTGCCGGCTTTCGCAGCGCTGGGCGTCATGGGTGACGAACACGGTGTCGTCATGGTGGAAATCGCCGTCCCCCATCGCCGCCCCCGCGACATGCGCGACCGCGTCGTCGCCCAGCATCTCGATCACGCATTCGTTGCGCGTCAGCCGCCCGTTGACGGTGAGGGTGAAGCTCTTGAACACCGATTCCGTGCCGAGGCGGGTGAAGATATGCGTGACCGCCTGGCGTTCGTGGTCACGCCCCTGGGCGCGGACGTGGTGGAAGGCGGCCCCGTCGGCAACCTCGACCTCCAGCACGTTGTTGAAGCGCGCCGCCGCCGGGCCGTCTTCGAGCAGGGTCAGGTCGGCCCCGGCCTCAAGCTTGACGACATGGTGCAGCACCGCGTCCGAGGTGGCGTTTTCGTGGCGGTAGATCAGGCTGACGGGTCGCGCCGCCTTTCCGGTCACCCGGATCATAACGCCATCGCTGGCATAGGCGGTGTTGAGCGCGCCGAAAGGCCGCGCCACCGGGGTCTGGCCGCGCGCCTCGAGCACGCCGTAGACATCGCGCGCCCAGTGGATATCGGTCCGGGCCGCATCCGCCAGCCGCTCGATCTCGATCCCGGCCATGTCCAGCGGGTCGGATTGCGCCGGGTCGAATACCCCGTCGACGAACACGATCTTCAGCCGGTCTATGGCATGAAACACCGGCGCCTCGTCGTCCTGCGGCAGCATTGCGGCAGGCGCAGGATCGGCGGCGTTCAGGCTGTCGGGCCGGGTGAAGCGCCAATATTCGTCGCGCCGCCCCGGCAGGCCCATCGCCTCGAGCCGGGTCAGCGCGGCCTTGCGCGCCTCGGTGATCCAGGCGCCGCCCTCGGGCAGGCCGGCCCCGTCCAGGCGCAGCGCCAGCGCGTCGGGTTTTTCAAGTGCCTGGGCCATCATGCCATCTCCGCAAGAATGCCGGCATAGCCGTTGTGCTCGACCTCGAGCGCCAGTTCCGGCCCGCCCGACTTGACGATGCGGCCATCGGCCATGATGTGCACCACGTCCGGCTTGATGTGGTCGAGCAGGCGTTGATAGTGGGTGATGACCAGGAACGCCCGGCCCTTGTCGCGCAGCGCGTTCACGCCCTCCGACACCAGCTTCATCGCGTCGACATCCAGCCCCGAGTCGGTCTCGTCGAGAATGCACATGCGCGGCTCGAGCATCGCCATCTGCAGGATCTCGTTGCGCTTCTTCTCGCCGCCGGAAAAGCCGACGTTGACCGGGCGTTTGAGCATCTCGGCGTCGATCTTGAGCGCCTTGGCCTTCTCGCGGATCATCTTGAGAAAGTCGGTGGCGCTGAGTTCCTCTTCGCCCCGCGCCTTGCGCTGCGAATTCAGCGCAGTGCGCAGGAAGGTCATGTTGCCGACGCCAGGGATCTCGACGGGGTATTGAAAGGCCAGAAACAGGCCCGCCGCCGCGCGCTCGTCCGGCTCGAGGTCGAGCAGGTCCTGGCCCTCGAGCGTGGCGCTGCCCTCGGTCACGACATAGCCGTCCTTGCCCGACAGCACATAGGACAGGGTCGACTTGCCCGAGCCGTTCGGCCCCATGATGGCATGCACGGCACCGGCAGGGACTTCCAGGTCGACGCCCTTGAGGATCTGCTTGTCCTCTTCCTCAAGTTTGACGTGCAGGTTGTTGATCTTGAGCATGTTTCTCTCCTACTCGACTGTGACGGCCGTGCCCGAGGCAGACACCATCAGCATGTTGTTGATGACCTCGTAGTCGAGGTCGACGCCGACGACGGCGTTGCCGCCCATCGCCCGCGCGCGGTCTTGCATTTCGCCAAGCGCGGTTTCGCGCGCCCGGCCGAGTTCCTTTTCGTAGGCGCCCGAGCGGCCGCCGACGATGTCGCGCACCCCGGCAAAGAGGTCGCGGAAGATGTTGGCGCCCAGGATCGCCTCGCCGACGACGATGCCGTGATAGGCGGTGATGGATTTGCCCTCGACGGAAGGCGTGGTCGTGACGATCATTCTGCGTCCTTTCCCGGTGCGCCCCGTGTTCCCGACGCACCCCCGATCTCGTTTTCGGTGCGCGCCTTGACCAGTTGAACCAGCATCAGCGTCAGCCAGCCCCAGACCACGAACAGCGCAAGCCCGAAGGCGATCTCGCCCAGCCAGGCCTTGCTTGGCGCGATCCAGCCGGCGGCGACCAGTTCCGCGACGATCTCGTCATGCGCCATCGACAGCACGAACACCAACACGAAGGTGAGGATCAGAAGCGTCAGCCGCCGCGTGCCGGGGCGCAGGCGCCCCGGGTGGCCCAGCACCGGCGCCAGCCTCGGCCGGGCCGGTTGGTTCCGGCGCTTGGCGGCCATCACCCCACGCTGCCTTCCAGCGAGATCGCGACAAGCTGTTGCGCTTCCATCGCGAACTCCATCGGCAGGGCCTGCAGCACCTCCTTGGCGAACCCGTTGACGATCAGCGCCACGGCGGCCTCTTCGCCCATGCCGCGCTGCTGGCAATAGAACATCTGGTCCTCGTCGACCTTCGAGGTGGTGGCCTCGTGCTCGACCCGCGACGAGTTGTTCTTGACTTCGATGTAAGGCACCGTATGCGCGCCGCATTTGTCACCGATCAGCAGGCTGTCGCACTGGGTGAAGTTGCGGCTGTTCTTGGCCTTGGGATGGATCGAGACCAGCCCGCGATAGGTGTTCTGCGCCCGGCCAGCCGAGATGCCCTTGGACACGATCCGCGACTTGGTGTTGCGGCCGAGGTGGATCATCTTGGTGCCGGTGTCGGCCTGCTGGAAGTTGTTGGTGATGGCGATGGAATAGAACTCGCCCTGGCTGTCGTCGCCGCGCAGGATGCAGGACGGGTATTTCCACGTCACCGCCGAGCCGGTTTCCACCTGCGTCCACATCACCTTGGCGCGATCGCCGCGGCAATCGGCGCGCTTGGTGACGAAGTTATAGATCCCGCCCTTGCCGTTCTCGTCGCCGGGGAACCAGTTCTGCACGGTCGAGTATTTCACCTCGGCATCGTCGAGGATGACGATCTCGACCACCGCCGCGTGAAGCTGCGCGACATCGCGCTTGGGCGCGGTGCAGCCTTCGAGATAGCTGACATAGCTGCCCTTGTCGGCGATGATCAGGGTGCGCTCGAACTGGCCGGTGTTCTCGGCGTTGATGCGGAAATAGGTCGACAATTCCATCGGGCAGCGCACACCCGGCGGGATGTAGACGAACGAGCCGTCGGAAAACACCGCCGAGTTCAGCGTGGCATAGAAGTTGTCGGACTGCGGCACGACCGAACCAAGGTATTTCCTGACCAGTTCAGGATGTTCGCGGATCGCCTCGGAGATCGAGCAGAAGATCACCCCGGCGGCCTTCAGCTCCTTCTGGAACGTGGTCCCGACCGAGACGGAATCGAACACCGCATCGACCGCCACCTTGCGCTCGGAATTGGCGCCGTCGGCGGGCACTTCGCCCGCGCCCTCGACCCCGGCAAGGATCATCTGTTCCTTGAGCGGAATGCCGAGTTTCTCATAGGTGGCCAGCAGCTTGGGATCGACCTCGTCCAGCGACTTGGGCTTGACCTGCATGCTTTTCGGACGGGCGTAGTAATACTGGTCCTGAAAGTCGATCTCGGGATAGTCGACCATCGCCCAGGCGGGCTCGGTCATCTTGAGCCAGCGCCGGTAGGCCTCGAGCCGCCATTCGGTCATCCACTCGGGCTCTTCGTTCTTCTGGCTGATCAGCCGCACGATATCCTCGGTCAGCCCCTTGGGGGCGTATTCCATCTCGATATCGGTTTCCCAGCCGTATTTGTAGCGCTTGCCCAGCGAGCGCACGGCCTCGACGGTATCTTTCTCGACGCCTTCCTTGACGCCTGCGTCCTTGATCTCAGCCATCGTCTGCCTTTCCTTCGTCTCGCCCGTCACACCTGCGCGCGGGCGCGAAACTTGTCGTGTTCCCTCAGCCAGGCCGTGGCGAAATCCACCACCTCGGCCTCCGTCGTCAGCGGCCCCAGCGAAACGCGCAGCGCCGATGCTGCCTCGGTCTCGTCATAGCCCATCGCGCGCAACACGCGGCTGGGCCTGACCTTGCCGGATGAACAGGCGGAGCCTGCCGAAACGGCAAACCCCGCCAAGTCCATCACCATCACCTGGGTCTCCCCTTTCCACCCCGGCGTGATGAAACACGAGGTGTTGGGAAGCCTGTTCGCGTCTTTCCCGACAAAAATAGTCTCTTTTGCCGCCGCGGACAATGTCTTTTCTAGAATATTTCTAAGTTTTTCGACTTTTCCCGCCGCGCCAGCCTCAAGATCGCGCATCGCCGCCTCGGCCGCCGCGCCGAAACCGGCGATGCCGATGACGTTCTCGGTGCCGGATCGGCGGCCCATTTCCTGCCCGCCGCCGGTGATCCGCGCCTCAACGTCCAGCCCGCGCTTGAGGATCAGCGCGCCCACGCCTTTCGGCCCGCCGATCTTGTGGGCCGAGACAATTGCCATGTCGGCGCCGGACCAGTTGAAGGCGAACGGGATCTTGCCGAACGCCTGCGTCGCGTCGGTCAGCGCCAGGCCCTCGGGCAGGTTCTGGATGATGCCGGTCTCGCTGTTGGCCAGTTGCACCGCGGCGCGGGCCGGATCGGGCACCGTCACTTGCCCGGCGCGATCGGTGGCCAGCACCGCCTCGCACCAGCTTGCCACCGCGTCGTGCTCGACCGGCGAACAGGCGATGCCGCGCCCGGCCAGCGCCAGCGCCGCGGCTTCGGTCGCGGACGAGGTGAACACCACGTCGGCCCCCTCGGCCCCGACCGCCGCGGCCACCTTGCGGCGCGCGGTCTCGACGATGCCCTTGGCCGTGCGGCCCTCGGCGTGAACGCTGGACGGGTTGCCGATGGCGTCCATCGCCGCCAGCATCGCGGCCCGGGCCTCGGGGCGCAGCGGCGCGGTGGCGTTCCAGTCGAGATAGACGCGGGCCATAGGCCGCTCCTTCGCTTGGCGGGTCAGATCGCGGGATCGGCTTCGGGGGTGGCGGCCTCGGACTCATCGGCTTCGTCGACGATCTGGAACAGCCCCGGCACCGCCGGGCACGGCGCCAGTTCGTTGTGCACCACATCCGACAACCGGGTCTGGTGCAGGAACACATAGACCTGGGCCGAAAAGCTCTCCCACAGCCGGTTGGTCAGCGATTGCGCCTTCGAGCCCGAGATCGCGCCCGAGGCCCCTGCCCCGGTGTGCATCGCGCTCACCGTCTCGTCGACCGCTTCCAGCACGTCCGACACCCGGATCTCGGCGCAGGGCCGGGCCAGGCGATAGCCGCCGCCGGGTCCGCGCACGCTTTCCACCAGCCCGGCGCGGCGAAGCTTGACGAACAGTTGTTCGAGGTAGGGCAGCGAAATATGCTGGCGCTTGGACAGATCGGTCAGCGAGGACAACGCCCCGTCCGGCTGCAACGCCAGATCGACCAGCGCCACCATGGCATAGCGTCCCTTGGTCGAAAGCTTCATCGCCTTACCCTTTCAAAACATTGACGGCGGGCACGCCCGCCATTAGTTGAACCAAGACGCCTCCCCGGACCCCGGGGCGGTTTACCTATTAGTTTGCCCGATTATTTTCGTCAAGAAATCGGGGCAAGGAGAGACCGTGACCAAATGCCCGAGGTGATTTTTCCCGGCCCCGAAGGCCGGCTTGAAGGCCGCTACCACGCCCACCGGGAAAAGGACGCGCCGATCGCGATCGTGCTGCATCCTCATCCGCAGTTCGGCGGCACCATGAACAACAAGGTCGTCTACAACCTGCACTACGCCTTTCACAACATGGGCTTCAACGTGCTCAGGTTCAACTTCCGCGGTGTCGGGCGCAGCCAGGGCGAATACGATCAGGGCGTCGGCGAACTCAGCGATGCCGCCTCGGCGCTCGACTATCTCCAGTCGATGAACCAGAACGCCAAGCATTGCTGGGTCGCGGGCTTTTCCTTCGGGGCCTGGATCGGCATGCAGCTTCTGATGCGCCGGCCCGAGATCACCGGCTTCATCTCGGTGTCGCCGCCGGCCAACATGTATGATTTCTCGTTCCTCGCGCCCTGCCCGGCCTCGGGCCTGATCATCAACGGCACCGCCGACCGCGTGGCACCGCCCGCCGATACCGACGCGTTGGTGGAAAAGCTGCATGAACAGAAGGGCATCACCGTGACCCATACCGAGATCGAGGGGGCCGGGCATTTCTTCGAGAACGACAAGATGGATCAGATGATCGCCACCGTCGACACCTATGTCCGCCGCCGCCTGACCGAAACCACCCGCTGAGGATCGCGCGATGGATATCCTGAACCAGGTGGCCGACAAACTGGCCCAGGAAGTGCTCGAGGTCGAGCGCGAGACCGGTGACGAAGACATCGTCGACGAGGTCAAGAAGACCATCGGCGCCTCGTCGACCACGCTGGAAGAAGCCTATATGACCGCCGTCCGGGTGCGCCGCGCCGAGGCGCGGGCCCGAGCGCTGATCGAGGACATCCGCCGGGTCGGGCGCCAGAAGGGCTGAGCCTGCGGCAACGGGCCGCAGGCCGTGCGCGGGTCGCGCGGCTATCGTCGCGGCACAAAACGGAGCCCCTCCCATGCCGATGACCGCCGCCCGCGACACGATTCGCGACTACCTCAAACAGATCGTCTATGGTGGTAACGACGGCATCATCACCACCTTCGCCGTGGTCGCGGGATTTGCCGGCGCCGAGGCGCAGGGCACCGCCGCGATCGGGACGCTTGCGGTGGTGATCTTCGGCATCGCCAACCTGGCCGCGGACGGCGTCAGCATGGGGCTGGGCGAATTCCTGTCGGGGCGCTCGAACCGCGACCTCTACGCCACCCGCCACGTCGAGGCGGAACAGATCGCCAGCGCCAACCCCGACGCCGCCGCCGACCGCCTTGCCGAGCATCTGATCGGTCAGGGGCTGGCCGTCGAGGACGCCCGCCACACCGCCGACCACCTTGCCACCAGCCCCACCCTGATGGCCGACCTCAGCCTGCGCTACGATCACGGCATGGAGGCGCCCGAGGCCCATAACCTGGGCATGCGCGCGCTGATGACCTTCCTGTCCTTCATCGCGTTCGGCGCGATCCCGATCCTGCCCTTCATCGTCGCGTCCGAAACCGCGGCGACGGCCGGCATCTCGGTTCTGGCCACGGCGACGGCGTTGACGCTTCTCGGGGTGCTGCGCTGGTCGGTCACGCGTGAGACCCTCGTGCGCTGCGTCGGCGAGACCCTGGCGGTCGGTGGGTTCTGCGCCGCGCTCGCCTACGGCGCCGGCCACCTGGTCGCCGGATTCGGATAGGCGCGGCGTTGCGCTGTCGTCACCACTTTATGGCCGGGCCACTGGCCGATCAGAGGCGGTAAACCTCGGCGAATTTCGCGTCGAGGTAGTCGAGCAGCGGTGCCTCGCTCGGGGGGGTGCCGCAAGCGCGTTCGATCAGGTCTTTCGGCTCGTGCAGCCCACCGGGCCGCTGCACATTGGCGGCAAGCCAGGCTGTGACCGACGCCACCTCGCCGCGGACCAGCCGGGCCTCGAGATCCGGCGTGGCCCTGGCAAGGGCCTGCATCAGGCAGCCGGCATAGACATTGCCCAGCGCATAGGTCGGGAAATAGCCGAACAGCCCCACCGACCAGTGCACATCCTGCAACACGCCATTGGCCGGATTGTCGACCTCGACGCCGAAATCGGCGGCGAAACGCGAGTTCCAGGCCTCTTCGAGGTCGTCCATCGCCAAATCGCCCGCGATCATGCGCCGTTCGAGATCGAAACGCAGCATGATGTGCAGGTTATACTGGATCTCGTCGGATTCGGTGCGGATGAAGCCGGGATGCACCCGGTTGGCGGCACCCCAGAACGCCTCGGCATCCGGTGCGGACAGATCGCCGAAGGCCGCGCGGTAGCGGTCGAACAGCCAGCCGGTGAAGGCGCGCGAGCGGCCGATCTGGTTCTCGTAGAGGCGGCTCTGGCTTTCGTGCACACCCATCGACACGCCCTCGCCCAGCGGCGTCAGCAGATAGTCGGGGTCGATGTTCTGCTCATAGCAGGCGTGCCCGGTCTCGTGGATGGTGGAATAGGTGCAGTTGAACGGGTCATCCGGGTTGGTGCGGGTGGTGATGCGCACGTCAAGCCCGGAGCCCGAGGAAAACGGGTGCACCGCCTTGTCGAGACGGCCGTGGCGCATGTCGTAGCCGAAGCTGCGCGCCAGGGCGCGGGCCAGCTTCATCTGCGCCTTTTCGTCGAAGGTTCCCTTCAGTGGCGCGGGCTGGTGCGCGGCCCCCATCACCCGGTCGCGCAGCGCCACCAGGCGCGGGCGCAGGGCATCGAACATCGCCTGCAATTCGGCCCCGGTCGCGCCCGGCTCGTAGTCGTCAAGCAGCGCGTCATAGGTGTCGCCGCCGTCGGCCAGCGCCGCCGCCTCGTCGCGCTTCAGGGCCACAACCTTCGCCAGCACCGGCGCGAAGGCCGTGAAGTCGCTGGCGGCGCGGGCCTCGGCCCAGACGCGTTGGGCGCTGGAGGTGACGCGCGCGATCTCGCCGGCCAGTTTCACCGGCACCCGGCTGGTGCGCTCGAACCGGCGGCGGATGTGGCGCAGGTTGGCGCGGCCGACCTCGTCCAGCGCCGTCTCGTCGATCTCGTCCAGCCAGTTGCCGACCCGCGGATCGGTGCGCCTGGCGTGCAGAACGTGTTCCAGCGCCTCGCTCTCCTCGGCGCGTTGCGGCGCGGCACCGTCGGGCATCACGGTTTCCTGGTCCCAGGCCAGCCGGCCGGCGATCTGACCAAGCGCGCGGGTCTGGCGCTCATGCGCCATCAGGTCGTCATAGGCCGTCATCGGCTGTCCTTATTCTGCGTGGCGGCCGTCAGCCGCGCACCGACTGCGCCACCGGGTAGCCCGCGCGGAAGCGCGCGTTGAGGATCAGAACCCAGGTCACGATGGCGCCGATCTGGTGGGTGATCGCGATGTCGAGCGGCGCGGCCCAGAGTACGGTGTAGATGCCAAGCACCATCTGCACCAGCACCATGATCGACGCCCAGGTGAAGGCGCGGCGCGTCACCGGCCCGGCGGCGCGGCGTCCCGCCAGATAGGCGCCGATGGCAAACAGCGCCAGCGTGTAGCCGATGATGCGGTGGATGAACTGAACCAGACCGGGGTTCTCGAAGAAATTGCGCCACACCGGCTCGATCGAGAAGGCGTCGGGCGGAAAGAACTGCCCGGCCATCCACGGCCAGTCGACAAAGCTGCGCCCGGCGTCGATCCCTGCCACCAGCGCACCCAGCAGGATCTGCAGGAACGCCAGATGCATCAGGCCGGTGGCGATGCCGAACAGCTTGCGCTCGCGCAGGCGGCGGGCCTGGATCAGGTCGGCCTCGCGGCGCCCGGCCAGGAAGATCGCCCATGCGATCAGCCCCAGGATCACGAATGCCAGACCAAGGTGCGTCGCAAGCCGGTAGGAGGCAACGTCCACACGCTCGCCCTCGAGGCCCGAGGCCACCATCCACCAGCCCACCGCGCCCTGCACGCCGATCAGAACACCGATCCACAACAGCCGCCCGTGCCAGCCCGCGGGCATCTTGCGCGCCGCCAGAAGGCCCAGGAATCCGACGATCCAGACCAGCCCGATCACACGGCCCAGCAACCGGTGCCCCCACTCCCACCAGTAGATCACCTTGAAGTCGGCCATGCTCATGCCGGCGTTCTGGTGGATGTATTCCGGGCTTTGCTGATACTTGGCGAACTCGCTGGCCCAGGCGGCCTGGTTCAGGGGGGGGAGCGTGCCGAACACCAGGTTCCATTCGGTGATCGACAGGCCCGAGTCGGTCAGCCGCGTCAGGCCGCCGACCACGATCATCACCGCGACAAGAAGAAACAGCGCGATCAGCCACCACCGGATCACCCGGCGCGCGCCGGCGGACCCGCCGCGTTCGATCATGCCGGTCGCGGGCGTCTTTCGCGCGCCCGGCTCGGCCTCGTTCACTTCTTCGAAAATGTTGCGCGATTGGGCCATCGATCTTCCTTTCTGTCGTCGGCGGGACTCTACGGATGCAGACGCAAAAGCCAAGCCGGGAAATCGCGGCAAATCGGCCCGCGATTTGGGCAGCGAATTCGGCGCCACGCATTGCACCCCAAAGCTTGTAGGTGGTATACACCGGCAACCCAGATAAAGTGTTTGCCTGCCCCGGCAGACCGATGCCAGACAAAAAGGCGGCGGACCACGTGAGCGATACACCGGAACCCCCTGAGATCGAAGGCGAATTGCCGCCCGAACGCCCCAGCCACGACGGCCCCTCGGTGTCGATCGAGCACGAGATGCGGACCTCGTATCTGGATTACGCGATGAGCGTGATCGTCAGCCGCGCGATCCCCGATCTGCGCGACGGGCTGAAACCGGTGCATCGGCGCATCCTTTACGCGATGAACGAGGTCGGAAACACCCACGACAAGCCTTACCGCAAGTCCTCGCGCCCGGTTGCCGACACGATGGGCAAATACCACCCGCATGGCGACTCGGCGATCTATGACGCGCTGGTCCGCATGGCGCAGGATTTCTCGATGTCGCTGCCGCTGCTCGACGGGCAAGGCAACTTCGGTTCGATGGACGGCGACAAGGCGGCGGCGTTTCGCTACACAGAGGTGCGCATGGCCAAGGCGGCCACCGCACTTCTGGCCGACATCGACAAGGACACAGTCGATTTCCAGGACAACTACGACGGCAAGGACCGCGAGCCGATGGTCCTGCCGGCGCGGTTCCCCAACATGCTGGTCAACGGCGCGGGCGGCATCGCCGTCGGCATGGCCACCAACATTCCGCCGCACAACCTGGGCGAGGTCGTCGACGCGACGCTTGCGATGATCGAGAACCCGGATATCTCGGACGAACGCCTGATGCAGATCGTGCCCGCCCCCGATTTCCCCACCGGCGGCGTGATTCTCGGACGGGCGGGCGCGCGCAAGGCGTATCTCGAAGGGCGCGGCAGCGTCATCCTGCGTGCCAAGACCCGGATCGAGGAAATCCGCAAGGACCGTTTCGCCATCGTGGTCGACGAGATTCCCTATCAGGTCAACAAGGCCCGGATGATCGAGCTGATCGCCGACCTCGTGCGGGAAAAGCGGCTCGAGGGCATCTCGGCGGTGCAGGATGAAAGCGATCGGATCGGCGTGCGCGTGGTGATCGAACTCAAGCGCGACGCGACGCCCGAGGTGGTGCTGAACCAGTTGTTCCGCTTCACACCGCTGCAAACCTCGTTCGGCTGCAACATGCTGGCGCTGAACGGTGGCCGCCCCGAACAACTGGCGCTGCGCGATTTTCTGCGCCATTTCATCAGCTTCCGCGAAGAAGTGGTGGCCCGGCGCACGGCGTTCGAGTTGCGCAAGGCGCGTGACCGCAGCCATGTGCTGTGCGGTCTGGCCGTGGCGGTGTCGAATGTCGACGAGGTGGTGGCGACCATCCGCGCCTCCGCCGACCCCGCCGAGGCACGCGAAAAACTGATGACGCGGCGCTGGCCCGCCGAGGATATCGCGCCCTACATCCGGCTGGTCGACGACCCCAGCCACAAGATGAACGACGACGGCACCTATAACCTGTCCGAAACCCAGGCCCGCTCGATCCTCGAATTGCGGCTGCAACGCCTGACCGCGATGGGCGTGAAGGAAATCACCGACGAGTTGCAGGAACTGGCCGGCAAGATCCGCGACTACCTCGACATCCTGCGCTCGCGCGAGCGGATCATGGGCATCATCTCGGAAGAACTGACCGAGGTGAAGGAGAACTTCGCGGTGCCGCGCCGCACCCAGATCGTCGACTGGTCCGGCGACATGGACGACGAAGACCTGATCGAGCGCGAGGACATGGTGGTCACCATCACCCAGTCCGGCTGGGCCAAGCGCACACCGCTGGCCGAGTACCGCGAGCAGCGGCGCGGCGGCAAGGGGTTGTCGGGCATGGCGACCAAGGAAGAGGACGTGGTCACCACGCTCTTCGTCGCCAATACCCACACGCAGCTTCTGTTCTTCACCACCGATGGCATGGTCTACAAGCTCAAGACCTGGCGGCTGCCGCAGGGCGGGCGCACCTCGAAGGGCAAGGCGATCGTCAACATTCTGCCGATCCCGCAGGGCGTTTCGATCGCCGCGATCATGCCGGTCGATGCCCCCGAAGAGGACTGGGACAACCTGCAGATCTTTTTTGCCACCTCCACCGGCGGGGTGCGCCGCAACGCGCTGTCGGATTTCACCAACGTGAAATCGAACGGCAAGATCGCGATGAAACTGCCCGAGGGCGTGGAACTGGTGAATGCGCGCATCTGCACCGAGGATGACGATATCATGCTTGTCACCGCCTCGGGCCGCGCGATCCGGTTCCCGACCACCGAGGTGCGGGTGTTCAAGGGCCGCGATTCGGTCGGTGTGCGCGGCATCCGGCTGTTGTCCGACGACGACCGGGTGGTGTCGATGGCGGTGATCCGGCATTTCGAGGCCAGCGCCGAGGAACGCGCTGCCTATCTCAAGATGCGCCGGGCCCAGGCCGGGGCGGACGATGAGGGCGCGGAAGACGAGATCGAAGGCGCCATCAGCCCGGAACGCTTCGAGGAAATGCAGGCCGCCGAAGACCTGATCCTGACCATCACCGAGGCGGGCACCGGCAAGCTTTCATCCAGCCACGACTACCCGGTGCGCGGACGCGGCGGCCAGGGCGTGGCGGCGATGGACCGGGCGATGCGCGGCGGTGCGCTGGTGGCCTCGTTCCCGGTCGGGCTCGAGGACCAGGTGATGCTGGCGACCTCCAAGGGCCAGTCGATTCGCTGCCCGGTCGCGGACATCTCGTTCCGCTCGCGCGGGGCTGGCGGGGTCAAGGTGTTCAACACCGCCAAGGGCGAAAAGGTGGTTTCGGTCGCCTGGATCGCCGAAACCGGCGATGACGACGAGGATGACACGGCCGAATAGGGCGGGGGCATCGCCCGCCCCGGGCTTTCCTTTTGCCACGGACATGCATAGATCGGCGCCATGACGGACAAGACCCTACACATCGTCGGCGGCGGCATGGCCGGTTCCGAAGCCGCCTGGCAGGCGGCCCGGGCCGGGCTGGACGTGGTGATCCACGAAATGCGGCCCAAGGTCGGCACCTTCGCGCACCAGACCGGCAAACTGGCCGAGATGGTGTGCTCGAACTCGTTTCGCTCGGATGACGACGAACAGAACGCGGTCGGACTTCTGCACTGGGAAATGCGTCAGGCCGGCAGCCTGATCATGCAGTCCGCCGACCGCTACCGCCTTCCCGCGGGTGGCGCGCTGGCCGTCGACCGCGAGCCGTTCTCGCAATTCGTCAACGATACGCTGCGCGCCCTGCCCAACGTCACCGTGACCGAAGACGAGGTCTCCAGCCTGCCCGACTCGGGCCACTGGATCTTTGCCACCGGTCCCCTGACCTCACCGGCGCTAGGCGCCGCCATCCAGGCTGAAACCGGGGCCGAACGGCTGGCGTTCTTCGACGCCATCGCCCCCATTGTCTATTCCGAAACCATCGACATGGACGTGGTCTGGGCGCAGTCGCGCTATGACAAGGGCGACACCGAGGACGAGCGCCGCGCCTATCTCAACTGCCCGATGACCCGCGATCAGTACGAGGCTTTCATCGACGCGCTGCTGGCCGCCGACAAGACCGAGTTTCGCGAGGGCGAGACCGCCGGCTATTTCGACGGCTGCCTGCCGATCGAGGTGATGGCCGAACGCGGCCGCGAGACGCTGCGCCACGGGCCGATGAAGCCGGTCGGGCTGACCAATGCCCACAAGCCGGACGAAAAGCCCTATGCGGTGGTGCAACTGCGCCGCGACAATGCGCTGGGCACGCTCTACAACATGGTCGGTTTCCAGACCAAGATGAAATACGGCGCGCAGACCGAGGTGTTTCGCATGATCCCCGGGCTGGAGAACGCGACTTTCGCACGGCTCGGCGGCATCCACCGCAACACCTTCATGAACTCGCCCACCCTGCTGGATGGCCGTATGCGGCTGCGCTCGCGGCCGCATGTGCGGTTCGCGGGCCAGGTCACCGGCGTCGAGGGTTACGTCGAAAGCGCCGCGATGGGGCTTCTGGCCGGGCGCATGGCGGTGGCCGACATGCTGTGCACCGATCTGTCCGACGTGCCGGTGACCACCGCGATGGGCGCGCTGGTTCACCACATTTCGGGCGGGGCCGAGGCCAAGACGTTTCAGCCGATGAACGTGAATTTCGGCCTGTTCCCGCCGGTCGAAGGCCTCAAGGCCGGGCGGCGCGGGCGGCGCGACCGCTACAAGGCCTATACCGACCGGGCCAAGGCCGACTGGCAGGGCTGGCTTTCCAAGGCCGAGGCCCCTGCCCCGGCCTGACCCGGTGATCACCCGTTTCGCCCCCTCGCCGACCGGGCTCTTGCACCTCGGCCACGCTTTTTCGGCCCTCACCGCATCGGACATGGCCCGGGCCGCGGGCGGGCGGTTCCTGCTGCGCATCGAGGATATCGACACGCCGCGCTGCACGCCCGAGTTCGAAGCCGCGATCTATGATGACCTGCACTGGCTGGGGCTGGAGTGGCCCGACCCGGTGATGCGCCAGTCCAGCCGCCGCGCGGCCTACGACGCAGCACTTGCCCGCCTCGCCGACATGGGGCTGACCTATCCCTGTTCCTGCACCCGCGCCGATATCCGCGCGGCCCTGTCGGCCCCGCAGGAAGGTGCGCCGATGGGGCCGGACGGCCCGCCCTATCCCGGCACCTGCCGGGGCCGGACGATGGACGAGCACGGGCCGACCGACGCGATCCGCCTCGACATGGCGCGTGCCGCCGCGCTTGCCGGTCCCGTGTCCTTCGCCGAGACCGGCCCGGGCTCGGCTGGTCGGCACGACATGACGCCCGAGCGCATGGTGGCGGAGGTGGGCGACATCGTGCTGGCCCGGCGCGACATCGGCACCTCCTACCACCTCGCCGTCACAGTCGATGACGCGGCTCAGGCGATCACCCACGTGGTGCGCGGCCAGGACCTGTTCACAGCCACGTCGATCCACGTGCTTCTGCAACGCCTGCTGGGGTTTGCGACCCCGACCTACCACCATCACCGCCTGATCCGGGACGAGCGCGGCCGCCGGCTGGCCAAGCGCGACGACGCCCGTGCCATCCGCACCTATCGCGACGCCGGTCACAGCCCGGGGGACATCCGGGAAATGATCGGGCTTTGAGCCTTCATCTTCGCAAAAGGGTCTATTCCAGCTGAGTGTTCCTGAGAGCATGTTAAGGTGCTCTTATGGCTCAGAAAAACCGCTATCTGTTTCGGGGGAGAATTTCGGAGCGGAAGTTCCGCGATCTTCTGCGTCTTTTTGCGCTCGATATCACGGCCGATCGCGCGGCGGCCCTGACCGGTCTGAACCACAAGACGGCGGCGGCGATCTACAGCCTCTTGCGGGCGCGCATGGCCGAGCTGGCGCAGGAGGGCTGCCCCTTTCGCGGCCAGGTCGAACTCGACGAGAGCTATTTCGGACCGACCCGTCAGCGCGGCCGGCCGGGGCTTGGCAAGGGGCGTGGCGTCAGGGGCAAGGTGCCGGTCTTCGGCATCCTCGAGCGCGGCGGGCGGGTGCATTGCCAGATCGTGAAAAACTGTTCGAAAGCAACGCTTCTGGCCATTGTCGAGGGCCATGTGGAGTTGTCGGCCGAACTCGTCACCGACGGCTTCCGAAGCTATGACGGCCTCGTCGAGGCGGGCTTCAAACGCCATCACCGGATCAACA
>NZ_VSIY01000007.1 GCF_008086115.1 Maritimibacter fusiformis
GGTAGTGCCCCGTGGCGTGGTGTAGGAACTGGCATTCACCTGCTTCTTCATAGCTGGTGTCGCTCGTTCACTGAGCGGCGATCATTGCCGTCTCGTCATCATGGTTGCACAGGGCCGTCAGCTTTTCCACCGGCATGTAGCGGCGGGAGACGGCCCACTCATCATTTTGCTCCAACATGAGCGCCCCGACGAGGCGGACGACGGCCTCGCGGTTGGGGAAGATGCCGACGACGTTGGTGCGCCGCTTGATCTCCTTGTTGACGCGCTCCAAGGGGTTGGTGCTGTGCAATTTCGAGCGCAGGCTCTCGTCATAGGCCATGTAGGCCAGCACGTCGTGTTCGGCGTTCGCCATTGTCCTCGGACCAATGGCGGACAAAGGCTCGCTCCATCAGTTCGGCGACATCGCGGAACCGGTCACGAAGGTTGTCGGCGACTTCGCGCCAGCGGGCATGGGCCCGGTCGCGGTTCTTCTCGGCGAAGACGGTCTTCACCACGGCGCTGACCACAGGCTTGTTCGCCTTGCTTACGCGGGCCAGCAGGTTGCGCTGGAAATGCACGCGACAGCGCTGCCACCCGGCGCTCAGGACCTTGCGCGCAGCAGCCTTCAGGCCCTCATGGGCGTCGCTGATGACCATCTGCACGCCGCGCAACCCGCGCCGTGTCAAAGAGCGCAGGAAGTCGGTCCAGAACGTTTCTGCCTCGGATGGCATGACGGTGATCCCCAGGATCTCGCGCCGCCCGTCGGTATTGACCGCCACGGCCACTATCACCGCCATGGAGACGATCCGCCCGCCCTCGCGCAGCTTGACGTAGGTGGCGTCGAGCCAGAGAAAGGGCCAGTCGCCCTCCAGCGGGCGGTTGAGGAACGCCTGCACCCGCTCGTCGATCTCCTCGCACAGCCGCGAGACCAGGCTCTTGGAGGTGCCCGTCAACCCCATGGCGCGCACCAAATCATCAACGGACCGCGTCGAAACGCCATGGATGTAGGCCTCCTGTATCACGGCCATCAGCGCCTTCTCGGCGGTCCTGCGCGGCTCGAGGAAGGTCGGGAAGTAGCTACCCTTGCGCAGCTTCGGGATGTTCAGGCCGATGGTGCCCGCGCGGGTATCCCACTGGCGCGGCCGGTAGCCGTTCCGCTGGTTCTCACGGTCCGGGCTGCGCTCGCCGTGTCCGGCCCCGCAGACAGCGGCCACCTCGATGTCCATAAGCCGCTGCGCGGCGTCCTGGATCAGCTCGCGCAAAAAATCCGCGTCATCGCTCTTGGCGATCACGCCAGGAAGGTCGATCATGGCATCGGTCATCGTGTTCTCCTTCGTTGTCATCGGTCGTTGAACAACCTCAGACTACGAAGAAACGCGGTGGCCGCCAGCCCGGCCGCGCGCTGCGCTAAGCCAAAGGCTTCGCGCGCGGCCTCCTACACCATCCCCGGGGACACTACCCTAAGAGCGCCTCCGAACAGGAACCCCGGCCCCCGCTTCTGTCCTTTCGTCATCTTGGACTCCCTCTGAACGAAGAACGGCAGACTGTAAGTCGAAGCACACACAATGGGGTGATCTTCCGCGCGCGGCACGATCCTCTCTACGAGGCGAGGGGTCACTTTCATAGAAACCCGGAAACACTCCTACGCATGCGGCGAGAATGCCGCGGGTGTCAAAAACACGCTTTCCTGATGTACGAGGTATGGCAATAGTTTTGGCACGAAAGCCTGCCACGCGTCGTCGGCCGCGAGCTTGGCTCGTTGGGCGCTGCGGTGGCCGAAATCGTCGTAGGCCCAGAGGAACACGACCGAATTCAACGGCCCGCTTTCCGTGGTCCAGCAGCCGATCAATGTGGCGTACTTTGTGATGATCTCGAGCCCCTCGGCTTCATACAGTTTCAAGAACTCGGGCGCCTTCCCGGCGCCAACACGGTAGGTTCGCTGTTCGTAGATCATTCTCTTGATTCCTGTATGCAAACTTCGGCTCGCCTAAGGTTAGAGGTGAATTTCGTGAGATTGCAACCAATAAGTCGTCAATCGAATACGATGATGTTACGGTGATATCCGTGAGGTATCTTGGCCCCAATCGCCACATAGAATATGCGGAACGGGGCGTGCAGAGAGGGTGTCGAAGTGAAGGCGAAATCGGATGCGTTGCGTGCGCAGGGTCGCAAACCTGGCGAAAAAAAGGCGGCGGCAAACGGGTCGGGGCGCCTTCCACATGCCGAGCGTCGCGCACAGATCCTCGCGACATCGACCGAATTTTTCGCTGAAAACGGGTTGACCGGTCAGACCCGGCGTCTGGCGGAGGCTTGCGGCATTTCCCAACGTCTGCTCTATCGGTTCTTTCCCACCAAGGAGGATCTGCTCGCCGAGGTCTACCGGGAGGAAATTCTGGGCGCCTTCAAGGCCGATTGGTTTGTTGCGTTGCAGGACCGGAGCCAACCGGTGGAGGTCAGACTCGAGCGCTTTTATGTCGATTATCTGGATACGACACTCACACGTAAGTGGTTGCGTTTGTTTCTTTATGCATCGCTTTCCGATTCCTCGATGGCACCGGATTATATCGCCAGCATCGTAACTCAACTGCTGGATGTGATCATGCGTGAAGTTGCGCAGGAGCTTGATGTGGCCCTGCCGGACGATCCCGATGCGACACGGGAGATGGCGTGGACGTTGCACGGAGCGATTTCGCACTATGCGATCCGGCGTCACATCTACAAGGCGAGTTGGCGCGTGCCAGAGGACCAGGTGGTTACCATGAGCGTCAGGATGTTCCTTGGCGGGTTTCGCGACATGGTCGATTCGCACGGTGGCGCGCGTGACTGAGTGTCTATGAAGTCTTGGCACAAAGAAAACTTCCGGTATCCGCTCAGGCTCCGTGTCGCAACGGCTTTTTCAGGTTGGGAGCATGGCCAGACCTTGACGTAACGGCATTCAGTGCAATTTTTCTGGTAAGTCGTCAATTGACGACAACATATGTCGACGTTAACACTGTTGTGCGTGAAGGGTCGGGCCTTCGGGTGAAGCGGTCCTCACGACTCGGTTTGCCGCGTCTGGCGGCGGCCGGAAAACACAGGGAGGACGACATGTCACGACACTTGAAGACGCATATTCCACGCCGGGATTTTCTCAGGGGCTCGGCCGCGGCGGGGGCCATGGCGCTGGCCGGTCCGGCACGCTTTGCCATGGCGCAGGACCAAGCGATCAACATGCAAACCTGGTCGGCCGCAGTCGATACAGTACAAAGCCACCTCAACGCCTTCACCGACGCCACCGGCATCGCGGTCAACTACGGCAACGCCCCCTGGGCGCAGTATCGGGAAGGTATGGTCACCAAGTTCGTGGGCGGCGCGCCGCTTGACATGATGTGGGTGTCGGATTCCTGGCTGCCGGAATGGGCCGAGGCGGGCTGGATCTCGCCGGTCGACGATTTCGATTTTCTCATGGCCTACAACAACGAGGCCGAGGATTTCTGCACTGATTCCATGACCTACAACGGCCGTCAGTACGGTCTGACCTACTACACCGATTTCATGGCCTTCCTCTATGACGAGGAAAAAGTGAAAGAGGCGGGTTTTGACGGCCCACCGACGACCTGGGACGAAGTGGTCGAGCAATCGCTGGTGATGAAGGAAAAGGGCATATCCGACTACCCGATGATGTTGGCGATGGCCCAGGAAAGCTGGCTGATCGAGTTCATGGCGGCACTGGTCTACTCGCATGGCGGCCGGTTCACGGACGATTCCGGCATGTCGATCATGCAGCATGAGCGGGACGGTGCAGTCGAAGCGCTGCAATGGGTGGTCGACGCCGTCAACAAACATGCCATCGTGTCGCCCGGCTGCGTCGAGACCGGCGAATTGTCCGGACTGAAGGCTTTTGCCTCGGGCAACCACGCCTTTGCGATGGTGGCAAAATACCGCCTCCGAATGCTGAACGATCCCGAACAGAGCCAGATCGCCGGAAAGGTCAAGCAGGCGCTTATGCCCAAGGGTGCCAATGGCGATCACAATACGGTCGGCTGGATGCGCTTTCACGGCATGGCCAGCCAGGCGGCCGCCGATCCGCAGCGCGCCGAGCGGGCTGCCAAGTTGATCGAATGGTTCGGCGGAAAGGCCAACGGTGCCTATACATTCCAGAAGCTCCTGTTTCTCGATATCGGCGCCGGGTTTGGCGTGAAGCCGCTGTTCGACGATCCCGAGATTCAGGCGGCCTACAACGCCTATGGCGATGTCGACGTGATCAAGGCGCAACAGGCGCTGGCATTGAAGAAGGACGTGGTCACGCCGTGGTTCGGCGAGTGGAGCGAGACCAACGGTTCGGCCTGGCAATCCGCGATCCTCGGCAACAGCGACGTTGCGGCCGCGATCGAAAAATCGGCCGAGCTCTGGGACGAATTGAAGAGCGAATACTAGGGCCCGACTGACCCCGGCGCGGGCGACCGCGCCGGGGCTGAGGCGGCACGACCAGCAGGGGCAGGATCACAGTGACGGATACAGTTTCACCATCCGGGCGCGGGCGTCGCCTTCGCCAGAGGTTCGGTTATGACGAACGAAACGCGGCCCTGTTCCTGGCGCCGGTCATGGTCGTGCTCATGGGGGTCGCGGTCTTTCCCATCCTTTATTCCCTCTATCTCAGCTTTTTCCGGATCAAGCTGACCCGGCCAAACCAAACCCCCTTTGTCTGGTTCGACAACTACACCGACCTGTTTTCAAACGAGCTGTTCTGGGTGTCAGTCTGGCGCACGGTGACGTTTTCGGTGGTCTCGGTCAGCGCCATCGCGGTGATCGCTCTGCTGGTCTCGCTGCTCTTGAACCAGGAATTCCGTGGCCGCCGGGTGCTGTCAACGATCCTTCTGATCCCTTGGGCGATTCCCTATGTCGCCAACGCCCTGATGTGGAAGTGGATTTACGATTCCGGCTATGGCGCGTTGAATGGGCTGCTCTACCAGCTGGATTTCATTGACAAATACATGATCTGGCTGGGGGATCAGGACAAGACGATCTTTCTGATCGCCAACGCCTTCGTGTGGAAGGAGGTGCCGCTGGCCACGATCCTGCTGCTGGTCTCACTCAAGGCCATTCCGGCCGATCTCTACCAGGCAGCACGGGTTGATGGGGCGAATATCTGGCAACGGTTTTTCCACATCACCCTGCCGGCGATGAAACCCGGGTTCATGCTGGTGATGATCTACGAGACCATGATGGCAATCCGGCATTTCGACCTGTTCTTCATTTTGACCGAGGGCGGGCCGGGCGACGCAAGCCATGTTCTGTCCTGGCACATCTATGTCGAGACCTTCCGCAACCTGTCGTTCGGATCGGGTGCAGCGATGTCCTATGTGCTGGCGCTGGTGACCTTCGCGCTGTCCTACATCTTCATCAGAACCCTGGGCCGGAGAATCTGATCATGGCCACGACTGAACGCGCAAATCTGATCGACGACCGCCGCCGCCTGGCCCTGTCGCACCTGACCCGAAACGTGGTGATCTTCGTCAGTGCGATTGTCCTGATGCTCTATGTGCTCGCGCCGGTGACCTGGCTGGTGTCGTCTTCATTCCAGACCGAGGCGGAGATCGTATCGGTTCCGCCACACTGGATACCGGAAAACCCGACGCTCATGAACTTCGAGGCGATCTTCGGCGCCACCGCGGAAGAAGAGGTCACCTATGAAACGCGCAGCGGACAGGACCCGGCCTCGGGCGGATACATCCCGTCGACAGCCGGGAACCTTCTGCCGGCGATGGGAAACAGCCTGATCGTTGCGACGTTGGTGGTGATCTTGAATCTCCTGGTCGGCGTGCCGGCGGCCTATGCCTTGGCCAAGATCAGGTTCCTGGGCCGGGATGCCTCGGTCTACTTCATCCTCGTGACCCGTGTTATCCCCGATATTGCGCTGGTCGTGCCGTTCTTCTTGGTGATCCGCAAGCTCGGTTTGCTCGACAGCCTCGGCTCGCTGGTCCTGACATATCTCGCCGTTACCGTGCCATTCACGGTGTTCATCCTCGTGCAGTTCTTCGAGGGCCTGCCGGACGAACTGGACAAGGCCGCGCGGGTCGATGGCTGCTCTCGTTTTCAGTCGCTGGTGCGGGTATTCCTGCCGCTGTCGCTGCCGTCGCTGGTCGCGGTGATCCTGTTTACGTTCCTGACCAGTTGGAACGAATTCCTGCTGGCGCTGATGTTCACCCAGACCGAGGCGTCGCAAACCCTGCCGATCGTGCTGGCAGCCTTCACCTCGGATTTCACCATCAGTTTCTCCTTCATCAACGCCGCCGGCGTGTTGGCCATCGTGCCGCCCGTAGTCGTCGCGGTGATCTTCGAACGCTACATCGTCTCCGGCCTGACCGCCGGCGCGGTGAAAGGATAGAAAGGGCACTCCCTTGGCACGCATCCGTTTCGAACATGTCGAAAAGAAGTATTCCAACGGTTTTCATGCCGTTAAGGATCTGAACCTCGACATTCAGGATAAGGAATTCATCGTCCTTTTGGGGCCGTCGGGCTGTGGCAAGTCCACGACGTTGAACATGATCGCGGGACTCGAGGATATTTCCGACGGTGCGCTGCGGTTCGACGACGAGATCGTCAACTTCGCCCCGCCGCATCGGCGCGATGTGGCGATGGTGTTTCAGTCCTATGCACTCTATCCGCACAAGTCGGTATTCGACAACATTGGCTTCGGCCTCAAGATGCGCAAGGTGCCCCGCGACGAGATCGAGCGCAGGGTTCGCGAGGCCGCCGGAAAGCTCGAGATCGACCACCTGCTTGATCGGCGCCCGTCACAGCTTTCGGGCGGACAGCGCCAGCGCGTTGCACTAGGTCGGGCGATGGTTCGCGAGCCTGCTGCGTTTCTGATGGACGAACCGCTGTCCAACCTCGACGCAGCGCTGCGCATCTCGATGCGGGCCGAGATCAAGGAACTGCACCGCGCGATGCAGACCACGTTCGTTTATGTCACTCATGACCAGGCCGAAGCGCTGACGCTGGCCGACCGCATTGTGGTGATGAACGATGGCGTGGTGCAGCAGATCGGAACGCCGGACGACATCTATGAGCGTCCAAAGAACACCTTTGTCGCCTCGTTCCTGGGCAACCCGCCGATCAACTATATCGATGGTCAGATCGAAAGCACCGACGGGAGCACCGCGCGTTTTCGCCGTGGCGACCTTGCGTTCGATCTTCCGGCTTCCATCGCGGCCAAACTTGGTTCCAGCCATGGGCGTGAAGTTCGGCTGGGCATCCGGGCGGAAGATGTGGACGAAACCGCCGCGGGCGCTGCGGGGTCTGTGATCCGCGGCAAGGTCAACTCGATCCTGCCGGTGGGGTCGGACCAGTTCCTCGGTTTCGATCTTGCGGGGCAGGAGCTGTTTTTCCGGGTCGGCAAGGATCTTGCCCACAATCTTGGCGACGATGTCGCCTTGTCTGTCGATCTGAACCGTTTGCACCTGTTCGACAAGGACAGTGGCGAAACCCTGCTCTGGTAGTGATCACAAAATGAAACCCGCCGCTTTTACATTTCATCGACCAGGCAGCGTCGACGAGGCGCTGGCTCTGCTTGCTCAGCACGGTGCAGCGGCCAAGGCACTGGGCGGAGGGCAGAGCCTCGGGCCAATGCTGAACATGCGGCTTGCGCAGCCCGAACACCTGATCGACCTGAACGATCTGATCGAGCTTGATAGGGTCATTGACCATGGCGAATGGGTCGAGGTCGGCGCTCTGACCCGGCATCACCGCGTTGCCACCGCGCCCGAGATCAGGCAAGGGGTGCCGCTCCTGGCCGATGCGGCCGCGACCATCGGCCATTATGCCATCCGCCAGCGCGGCACCCTCGGCGGGAGCCTGGTGCAAGCAGATCCTGCGGCGCAATTACCCCTGGTCGCGGTGACGCTCGGGGCCGATGTGATGGTGCGTTCTCGCCGCGGCCGCCGGACAGTGGCCGCTGCGGAGTTCCTTCGTGCGATCATGTCGGTCGATCTCGCGGGCGACGAACTTGTGACCGGAGTGTGCTTTCCACGCCAGCCAGATGGTGAACGTTGGGCTTTTGACCTGTTCAGCCGCCGCCACGGCGATTTCGCGATCGTCGCAGTCGCGCTGACGCTGCAGCTCGACGACGCCGGGGCGATTGTGGCCCTTCGCCTTGGGGTGGGGGGCGTTGGACCGGTGCCAATGCGCCTGACAGCTGTTGAGCAAAGGGCGGTCGGGTTGGTGCCCGATGGCGACACAATTCTGGACTTGGCCCGCAACGCCGCCGCGGCGATTACACCCGAGGACGATCCGCTGGTGCCGGCAAAATACCGACGCGATCTGGTCGAGACTCTGACCGCGCGCGCGCTGCGCCGCGTCACCGCCGATTGGCCGGAGGTCACCACATGACCGCGCCGGTTACGCTTTCGCTCGCCGTCAACGGAGCGGTTCACGAGGTCACGGTGCCGCCACGCAAGCTGCTGTCGGATGTTCTGCGTGAAGATCTCGGCCTCACCGGCACACATGTCGGCTGCGAACACGGCGTCTGTGGGGCGTGTACCATCCTGATCGACGGCCAGCCCGCCCGCGCCTGTCTGACATTTGCAGTGCAGATGGAAGGCCATGATCTGACAACCATCGAGGCCGTTTCCGAGGGTGACCGGCTCAGCCCGCTTCAGCAGGCGCTGCACCAGGTTCACGGGCTGCAATGTGGGTTCTGCACCCCCGGGATCATCATGACGGTCACGGCCTATTTGCGCGACCATCCCGACCCGGACGAGGTCGAGATCCGCGATCTGTTGTCGGGAAACCTGTGCCGTTGCACGGGATATCAGAACATCGTCAAGGCGGTGATACGGGCCGCGGCGGAGATACGCGCGCGGGCTCCAGCATGAGTGTCGCGGCTAAGTTCTCCCAGATCGGCAAACCGCTGCCGCGCCGCGAGGATCGCCGATTCCTGCTCGGCAAAGGCCGATATCTGGACGACATCGTACCACCGGGCGTGGCGCAGGTCTGTTTCCTGCGCGCGCCCCATGCCCACGCCCGAATTGTCGGAATCGACAGCACGGCAGCATGTGCATTGCCCGGCGTAATCGGTGTGTTCACAGGGCGCGATCTTGCTGAATGGACCACACCCCTGCGTCTTGCCCCGCCTATTGAAGGGCTGCACCCGGTCGAAATGACAACGCTCCCGATAGACAAGGTTCGGTTTCACGGCGACCCGGTCGCGGTCGTGGTGGCGCGCGACCGTTATGTCGCCGAGGATGCCGTCGACTTGATCGAGGTCGCATATGAGCCTCTGCCCTGCGTCGCCGACACCGCGAGCGCGCTGGCGCCCGGGGCTGCGCGGGTCGATGAAAGCCTGCCCGACAACCTGGTCTCGCATCAGAGTTTTTCCGCCGGCGACCTGGCGGCCCGCCGCGCGGAGGCCGCCCGGGTTATTGAGACAACTTTCGATCTTCAGCGCCATACGCATGTGCCGCTCGAGACGCGCGGTTGCATGGCGGACTGGGATGAAGGTCGAGAGCATCTGACCATGCAGATCGGCACCCAGGTGCCGCACCCGTTGCGCGGCCAGCTTGCCGGGCGGCTGGGACTGTCGGAATCGCAGGTCACGGTAATCAGCCCTGATGTCGGCGGGGCTTTTGGCCAGAAGATCGCGCTTTATCGCGAGGAACTGGCAGTGGCGGCGCTGTCCCGCCATCTTGGGCAGCCCCTGCACTGGCGCGAGGACCGGGCCGAGAATCTGATGGCGGCCAGCCACGCCCGAGAGACCCGCTGTGTTACCCGCGCCGCCGTGCGTGGCGACGGGCGCATCCTCGGGCTGGAACTGGAGCTTGTCGAGGATTTTGGCGCCTACTGCTTCTATCCCGCAAACTACATGGCTCGTGTGATCGCGATGATTCTCACCGGCCCTTACCGGATCGCCGACTATTCTTTTGACGTGAAGGTGGTGCTGACGAACAAGTGCGGCAACGGCCCAATGCGCGCGCCGATGGCGATCACCAGTTGGGTCATGGATGGCACACTGGATGCCGTGGCGCGCGAGCTTGGGCTGGACGCGGTCGAGGTGCGTCGGATCAACGCGCTTGGGCCCGGCGATCTGCCCTATACCATGGCCACCGGCGAGGTTTTGGCGGATATCACCTCGCGTGAGACGCTTGAGGGCGCGGTGAGTGCCATCGACATTTCCGCATTCCGTGCCCGGCAGGCGCGCGCCCGGGACGAAGGGCGACTTGTGGGCCTAGGCTTGTGCACGGTGGTCGAAAGCACCACCTACGGCTCGCAATTCTACAAAGCCGCCGGCATTCCCGGTTCGGGCCACGAGGCCGCCTGGGTCCGGATCGAGCCATCGGGCGCGGTTAATGCCTCGGTCGGTTTGATGGGCACGGGGCAGGGCTATGAAACGCCACTGGCCCAAGCGGTGGCTGAGGGGTTGGGGGTTTCCGCAGAGACTGTCACGGTCCACATGGGCCATACCGACATTGCACCCTACGGCATGGGCAGTCGTGGGGCGCGCGGGGCGACGGCCGGGGGTGGCACGCTCTATCTCTGTGCGCGGAAGGCGCAGGAAAAGGTTCTGGCGATTGCCGCCGGGATGCTCAGCCTGAACGACGCGCGCGGGCTGCGTCTTCGCGATGGTCATGTCGAACGCCGGTTGGATGACGACTGGCAGCCGACCGGGCTTGGCCTGAAAGACATTGCGCAGCGCGCCTATCTCGATCCAACCGCACTGCCGGACAAGGTCGCGCCGGGTCTCGACGTTTCGCTCACCTATGACCCGCCGCCCATGACCTATTCAAATGCGACCCATGCCTGCGAGGTCGAGATCGACAAGTTCACCGGGCGGATCGACATCCGCCGCTATCTTGTCGCCGAGGATTGCGGAACCGTCATCAACCCGCTGGTGGTTGAGGGCCAGCAACATGGCGCGGTCGCGATGGGGTTGAGCGGCGCCCTGTTCGAACAGGTGATCTATGACGAGACCGGCCAGAACCTGTCGGCGACACTGGCCGACTACCTGGTCGCCACTGCGACCGAACTGCCGAAAGTCGAGATCATCCCGATGCACACGCCAAACCGATCCACCCCTGCGGGCATAAAAGGCATGGCCGAAGGCGGGATCATGGGCGCGATTGGGGTCATCGCGAACGCGGTCAATGATGCGCTCGCGCCGTTGGGTGTGACGGCAACCCGAATGCCGCTCAGCCCGCAGTACATTCGCGCCCTGGTGCGCGAGGCGGACGAAAACCAGGAGAGGACAGGCGAGGCATGAGTGCAACAGCTAAGAAAATGAAGGTCGGGTTCATCGGTCTCGGGATCATGGGGCAAAGCATGGCCGGGCATCTCCTCGACGCCGGTCACGACCTGAACGTCTATAATCGAACCCGGTCCAAAGCCGAGGACCTGATCGGGCGTGGTGCGGTGTGGTGTGACAGCCCCGGCAAGGTCGCGGCGGCGAGCGACGTGGTGATCACCGTCGTCGGCTATCCCCGCGATGTCGAAGAGGTCTATCTCGGCCCTGCTGGCATCGTCGCGCACGCGCACGAGGGGGCGCTTCTGATTGACATGACCACCTCTAGCCCGGACCTGGCCCGGCGCATCGCAAGGGCGGCTGTCACGCGCGGGATGACGGCGCTCGATGCGCCGGTGTCCGGCGGTGACGGTGGCGCACGCACCGGAACGCTCACCATCATGGCCGGCGGTTCCGACGAGGGGTTCGCCCGCGCCCGGCCTTTGTTCGAGGCGATGGGCACCACCATCGTGCATATGGGCGCGGCTGGAGCCGGGCAGCATACCAAAATGGCCAACCAGATCGCCATCGCGTCCACGATGCTGGCGGTTAGCGAAAGCCTGGCCTACGCCGAGGCCGCCGGGTTGTCGCTCGGCCAGGTGCTGGAAGTGATCGGCACCGGGGCCGCGTCGAGTTTCCTTTTGAATGGATTGGGCCCGAAGATGGTCGCCGCCGATTATTCACCCGGGTTTTTCGTGCACCATTTCGTCAAGGACATGTCGATAGCATTGGCCGAGTGCGAGCGTCTGGGACTCGACCTGCCCGGCCTTGCGCTGGCCCGCCGCCTCTACCAGCGGCTGGTTGACGGTGGTTATGGCGAAGAGGGCACGCAGGCGCTCTACCGCGTCTACACACAACTCATGGGAGTCAGTGATGCGGTTTGACGGCGAGGCTTTGATCCCGGCGCCGCCCGAGATGGTCTGGGAGGGTCTAAATGACCCTAACACGTTGTGCCGCGCAATCCCCGGCTGCGAGGCGATGGAACAAACCGGGGCGCGTGAGTTCACGGCCCGTGTCGTGATGCGCGTCGGGCCTGTGGCGGCGACGTTTCGCGGCAAGGTCGAATTGGACGATCTCGATCCGCCGCATGGCTATACCCTGCGCGGCCAGGGCCAGGGCGGGGCCGCGGGATTTGCCAAGGGCGAGGCGCGCATCACGCTTGTGCCCGAGGGGGGCGGCACGCGGCTGCGCTATCAGGCCGAGGCGGATGTTGGCGGCAAGCTGGCCAGTGTCGGCAGTCGCCTGATCCAGGGCGTGGCCCGAAAAACGGCGGACGACTTCTTTAACGCCTTCGGGCGCGCTCTGGGGGGCGAGGATGCACCCGAGGCCGACGAAGAAGTCAAACGAACACCTGCCGACCTGCGCAAACCGGAGGCCGCGGGCCATATTCCGTTGATCGACCGCGTGGCCTGGCTTCTTGTCGGGATAGCGCTGGGGGTCGGACTGACGGTCTGGATAGGATGACGCTCATGTCTGTTTCGGCACAGATCGAGATGCTGCAACCGAAGTTGATCGCCTGGCGACATCACCTTCACGCGCACCCCGAAACCGCCTTCGAAGAGTACCGCACCGCCGCCTTTATCGCCGGTGAACTCCGGGCGATGGGGCTGGAGGTGCACGAGGGCATTGCCGGGACCGGCGTGGTCGCGGTCTTGCGCAACGGTGAAGGTGGCGCGGTTGGGCTGCGCGCTGACATCGACGCGCTCGATATTCAGGAGGCGACCGGCCTACCCTATGCCTCAACCGTGCCTGGCAAGATGCATGCCTGCGGCCATGACGGCCATACCGCCATGCTCCTGGGCGCTGCGCGATACATGGTGGACCATCCGCCCGGTCCAGGTACAGTCGTGTTCATCTTCCAGCCTGCCGAAGAGAATGAGGGTGGTGCACGTTCAATGATTGAGGACGGGCTGTTCACGCGTTTTCCGATCGAACAGGTTTTTGCCCTGCACAATTGGCCGGGGCTGGAGGCCGGGCGGTTTGCGGTGCATGATGGCCCGGTAATGGCGGCGCTCGACACGTTCGAACTGCGCCTTGTGGGGCGCAGCAGCCATGCCGCCATGCCGAATGAGGGCATCGACCCGATCACGCTCTCCGCGCAGGTGCAAATGGCTTGGCAAACGCTCGTGAGCCGCGCCGTGGCGCCGACCGATCCGGCTGTGATCTCGATCACCCAGATTCATGCCGGCGACACGCTGAACGTGATCCCCGATACGATCACCCTGTGCGGCACCGTACGCACATTGCGCCCCGAGACCCGCGACATGCTCGAGACCGAGATGGCCCACCGGGCCCGCGCCGTGGCAGAGGCGATGCACGCCAGCGCCACGCTCGACTACAAGCGCCGCTACCCCGCGACGATCAATGCAATCGGCCCCGCAGCCCTCGCCCGCGAAGCCGCCGGTCGTGTCGTCGGGGCCGAGGCGGTCGACACCGGCCTTGCGCCCAGCATGGCATCGGAGGACTTCGCCTTCATGCTGGATGCCATACCCGGTGCCTATGTCTGGATCGGCAACGGCCCGGTCGGTGGAGGGCAGAATCTGCACAGCCCGACTTACCGCTTTAATGACGACATCCTGCCCTTGGGAGCGCAATACTTCACCAGGATCGCAGAGCAGGCCTTGAGCACCTCAGCCAACGAGGTTTCATACCGCTGACAACCCCCGTTCTATTGACGATACATGTTCTGAACGATTTTGGTTTGGTCAGGCGGTTTTGGGGCGGGCGGTTCGACAGGACCATCGCAATCTTTTTTGTGCCCCATACGGCTGTGGCCCGCAGGCACCTCTAATCTTCGGATCCTAGGGCACATGCTCGACGTCATCAGCAATGTCCCGGGAGTTGGTGTAACTTCCGCCGGTAGCGCGGGCTGAGCGGAGCCTTCGCGGAGCGGAGCGAGGCGCGCGCCGGTCGCTTGGCGGCCACGGTTGTTCTTCGGCTAAGGTTTGGTTTGCCGAACTGACTTTGACCGCGGAGAAAAACCATGACCAAGGACAGCCTATCAGAGACCGCCGCGTTGCGCGCGCTTTTGTCGGAGACGCCCGACATTCAGTTGCTCGCCGAGATGCTCGGGTTCGTCGCCGACCGCCTCATGGCGCTGGATGTCGACCAGCTCTGCGGCGCCGAGGCGCACGAACGTAACGACGACCGTGTGAACCATTGCAACGGTTACCGGTCCAGAGCCTCGGAGACCCGCGCCGGGAGGGTCGACGTGAAGATTCCGAAGCTGCGCAAGGGCAGCTACCTCCCCGAGTTTCTGGAGCTCCGCAGAGCGACGGAGAGGGCCCTTACGGTGAATGTTCCATTCACCTGTCGGCGATGCATGACTGCGGTCATTCAGGAGGCGTACGTTCAGGATCTCTATACAGTTTCTGTGGACGACCTCGTCAAGGCCATGGGCATGACCGACGTATCGAAAAGCCAAGTCTCGCGGCTTTGCGGCGAGATCGACGAACGGATCGATGCGTTTCTGAGCCGACCCTTTGGAGGTGAATGGCCCTACCTCTGGCTCGACGCCACCTACATCAAGGTCCGCCGCGGCGGGCGAGCCGCGAGCGTCGCCGCCATAGTGGCGGTCGCCGTCAATCTGGATGGTCGCCGCAGGTTCAGGGTATCGCCGTCCAGTCCAGCGAGGCCGAGGTCTTCTGGGACGAATTCCTGCGCTCTCTCGCCGATCGCGGCCTGCACGGCGCCCGTCTGATCATCGCCGACGACCACAAGGGCCTGAAGGCCGCGGCGGCCAAGGTACTCGGCGCGACCGTCCAGCGGTGACGGGTTCACTTCATGCGCAATGCGCTTGCCTGCGTCGGCAAAAAGGACCGCCCGATCGTCACCGCGGCGCTCAGAACGGCTTTCGACCAGGACATGCTCGCAGCATCGAAAGAACACTGGGCCAAGCTGATCGACGCCTTCGAACCGCGCCATTCCAAGCTTGCCGATCTGCCGCGGCCATCCAGAGTTGAGCATCAGTCAACAATGCCGACTGATGAAGCTGAGCCGGTCGGCGGTTTACTACGCGCCGGTCGGGAGCAATCCGGCAACGCTGGCGCTGATGGAGGTGATCGACCGGGTGTTCACCAAATACCCGTCCTTCGGCAGCCGTCAGATCGCAGCCTATCTGCGTCGGGACGGCATTGTTGTTGGGCGTCACCGGATTCGGCGGCTGATGGCCAAGATGGGCCTGGAGGCGATTCACAGACGTCCGACGACCAGCCAGCCACATCCTCGACATCCGGTCTATCCCTATTTGCTGAGGAAGGTGGCGATCGAACGGCCCAACCACGCATGGTGTGCCGACATTACGTTCATCCCTGTTCGGCACGGGTTCCTGTATCTGGTCGCGATCATGGACTGGACAGCGCGGAAAGTGCTGAGCTGGTGACCGTCGAAAACGATGCACGCCGACTGTTGATCCGGTGATGGCGTTTGAAGCCCGCCTCGACGAGGCCGTCATAGCTTCGGAAGCCGTCGGTGACGAGTTCGGCCGACAACTCCACATGGCCCTCGACAATGGCCAGAAGCGTTGCTTTCGAACAGTTTTTCACGATCTGGCAATGCACCCGCCCGCCGCGCTCGAGGATGCCGAAGACCGGCACCTTGCCCCTGACGCCACGCCCCTTGCCAAGCCCCGGCCGGCCGCGCTGACGGGTCGGTCCGAAATAGCTCTCGTCGAGTTCGACCTGGCCGCGAAAGGGGCAGCCCTCCTGCGCCAGCTCGGCCATGCGCGCCCGCAAGAGGCTGTAGATCGCCGCCGCCGTCTTGTGGTTCAGACCGGTCAGGGCCGCCGCGCGATCGGCCGTGATATCGAGCGCAAAAA
>NZ_VSIY01000008.1 GCF_008086115.1 Maritimibacter fusiformis
CTAGGTCTTGAACCCACAAAAGGAATTCCCTTTGGATCGTTGTCGTGATTCACTTTTTGGAAACCGGAGGTGAGCATGACGGGCAGGCATGATCTGAGCGATATGGCGTGGGCGGTGATCGCGCCGCTTCTCCCCAACAAGCCGCGCGGCGTGGCGCGTGTGGATGACCGGCGAGTGATCTCGGGCATCTTCTATATTCTGCGAACCGGCGCCCCCTGGCGCGACCTGCCGCAACGCTAAGGTCCCGGAACCACCGTCTACAACCGATACAACAGGTGGGCGAAGGCCGGGGTCTGGCTGCGCATTTTCGAGGCTTTGGCGGAGAAAATTCTCGCATTCCTTACACTTGATCGACAGTTCCATCGTGCGCGCCCACCAACACGCCGCCGGTTGTGGAACGGCATTCAAGATTGCCCCCCGTTGAGGGGTGATCGGCGTCCAAAAGTGACCCCCCTGACAATACCGTTCAAAAGCTTCCTCCAGAGCAAGAGGGAGCGGCCAGGGGATGTTGGTTGTGGAGACGATCGCGAAGATCAGGCGTGCGCATTTCGTCGACGGCAAGTCGATCAAGCAGATCTGCCGGGAACTGCGGGTGTCACGCAACACAGTGCGCAAGGTCATCCGCTCTGGCGCGACCGAGTTCACCTACGACCGCACGACGCAGCCCCGTCCCAGGATCGATCCTTGGCGGTCCGAGTTGGACGACATGCTGGCCGAGAACAGCCGGCACCCCAAGCGCGAGAGGCTGACGCTGGTGCGGATCTACGAAGAGCTGCGCAATCGCGGCTATGGCGGCGGCCACGATGCGGTGCGGCGCTACGCGGCCAATTGGTCGAAGGCGACGCGGGAGGCATCTGCGGCGGCCTATGTGCCGCTGTGCTTCGATCCGGGCCAGGCCTACCAGTTCGACTGGAGCCATGAGATCGTGATCCTCGACGGCGTGGCCGTGACGGTGAAGGTCGCCCATGTTCGCCTGAGCTACAGCCGGATGCTGTTCGTGCGGGCCTATCCGCGCGAGACCCAGGAGATGGTATTCGATGCCCACGACAAGGCGTTTGCGTTCTTCGGCGGCGCCTGTGCCCGTGGGATCTATGACAACATGAAGACCGCGGTTGATGCGATCTTCGTCGGCAAGGATCGGGCCCATAATCGGAGGTTCCAACAGATGTGCGGCCACTTCCTGGTCGAGCCCGTCGCCTGCACGCCTGCGTCCGGCTGGGAGAAGGGCCAGGTCGAGAACCAGGTGGGGGTGCTCCGGCGGCGGTTCTTCGTGCCGCGCCCGAGGTTCAAATCCTATGCCGAGCTGAACGCTTGGCTTGAGGATCGCTGCCTGGTCTACGCGAAGGCCAACAAGCACCCGGAGTTACGCGACAGAACCATCTGGGAGGTGTTTGAAGAAGAGCGCCCGAGCCTCGTGCCCTATGTCGGCCCATTTGACGGATTCCACGCTGTTGCCGCCTCCGTGTCCAAGACCTGTTTGGTCAGGTTCGACAATAACCGATACTCGGTCGATGCCTGCGCCGTCGGGCGGCCGGTCGAGATCCGGGCCTACGCCGATCGGTTGGAATGCTGGCAGGATGGTCGGATCGTCGGCAGCCACACACGCGCCTTCGGACGCGGCAAAACCATCTTTGACCCGTTGCACTACATCCCTGTTTTAAAACGCAAACCCGGAGCCCTGCGCAACGGGGCGCCGTTCAAGGCGTGGGACCTGCCGGTTGCGATCCGCCGCGTTCAGCGCAAGCTGGAGCGTCAGCCCGGTGGCGACCGGCAGATGGTCGATATCCTTGCCGCCGTGCTCACCGACGGCCTGGACGCCGTCGATGCCGCCTGTGCAGAGGCACTGTCGCACAACGTCCATTCCGCCGGCGTCGTTCTCAATATCCTGGCGCGCCACCGAGAACCGCCGCCGGCCTTGACCATCACCACCCCGGACGCGCTGCGGCTCTCATGCGAACCCGCTGCGAATTGCGACCGATACGACAGCCTGAGGAGACAGACAGATGGAACGCTCAGAAGTGCTCGACGCGATGGGAAAGCTGAAGCTCTACGGGATGAGGGCGTCCTACGATGAGATCATCGGCACAGCCCTCAAGCGCCAACACGAACCCCAGCAGATCATCGGGGACCTGCTGACGGCTGAGATATCCGAGAAGCAAGCCCGGTCGATCAAATACCAGATGACCATCGCCAAGCTTCCTCTGGCCAAGGAACTGGAAGAGTTCGACTTCGAAGACACCGACATCAACGAGACCCTGATCCGCGATCTGGCAACCGGAGACTTCCTCGATCACCAGCGCAACCTCGTGCTGATTGGCGGCACCGATCCTGTTTCATAATGCCCACCTCGCTATGTCTCTATAAGGCAAGTGCTTTTTGATGCGGATCTTCAGACGGCGGGCGACTACCGCGCCTTTTGTCCGCTGCTTCAATGACATCGTTCCTGCCAAGGTCGTCCATTCTGATGATCCAGGGGGCACCTTTGCAGAATTGTTGCGCCGGCAGCCGGCTTTCCTGGATCAGGCGGCGCACGCTTGATGGACTGATTGCCAATACCTCGGCTGCCTCGTCAAGTGTCAGTTCACCGCGCTCCTGGCGTTCGCCCTCGCGATAGACATCGATCTTATGGTGATTGCGCAGACTGCACACGCGCGATTGCGTCCATCCGTGGCCGCGGCCGGTCACCTTGCCTGCCCGGTTGAGAGTTGCGGCAATCAGCTTGTCAGGCATGAGACGAGCCAGCGCACGCGCGAGATCGACGATATCCCGGTCGGTACTCCAGCGGTGCTGGCCGCTGCGGTTCTTGCGGACAGCCAATCCGGAATGTGCGCCACCTTGCCAGCGGACAACAAACTCGATGGTCTCTCCGTCAACGCGCGCAATGATCTCCTCGACCAGAGTGCGAATGATCTGTTTCTTGGTGGCAGGTGCAGCGCCTGGGCTTGTCCAGGCGCGCTCAAGATCGGCCCCCAGGCTCAGCAGCCTGGCGTGATCGGCGGTGCTCGTCTTTTGCGACAGGGCCGCCGCATCATGCGCCTTGATCTGATCCTCAAGCGCGGTGACCGCGCCAAGCCGCGCATTCCAGCGCGCTTCCAGTTCTCCTGCTACCAGACGATTGTCGGGATCGACCGCATCGTACTGACGCCGGGCACGGGTGGCCTCGTAGCGCGCCTGCTCCAGGCTCAGTTCAAGCTGATGGCGCTTCTCCTCGTGTGCCTGGCCCTGGGCCACCTCTGCCTCGAGTGCCGCCTCGATGCCGAGCGGTTGCAACCGCGCGATGATCTCGGCGCTGATTGCCTGATCGACCCGCATGCCACCGAATGAGATGCAGCGCGCGCCACCGTGATTGAACTGGCTGCCGCGGCAATGATAGCGGCCGGTGTTACCGCCCTTGCCCGAATAGGCGACGTGAAGTTTGCGCCCGCAATGGCCGCATCTCAGGAGCCCGGCCAGAAGAGCTTCGCCACGCCTTACGGCACCGCGCCCTGGGCCGAACTTTCCTGTGGCGTTGTCCGCAATCAATTGCTGGTTCCTCTCGTAGATATTCCAGCTGATATAACCATCATTATGATCGGGGATCAAAACATCCCACTCTTCCTGTGGCTTGCGTAACCCCTGGATCACACGCTTGCGTCCGTCCTCGATCACCGTGCGCGAGCCGGTGCGGCCAAACACATAGGCCCCGGCATAGATCGGGTTGCTGAGGATGTGTAGGACCGTGTTGTAGACGGGCAGTTTCCACCGGATATCGCGCCCAGCCGATCCGTGGACAACCGCCGGGAGCGAGATCTGTTCTTGCCGGAGCCACACATGTACCTGCCGGACTGACCGCATCTCGTCGAATTTGGCAAACACCAGTCCAATGGCGTCCTGGACCCGCCGGTCAGGGTCCTTGTCGACCCGATCCCGGCCGATGCGCACATAGCCGATTGCAACTGTCATGAACAGCTCACCGCGGCGTGCCTTCTGGCGGAGCGCCTCGTGGGACCGTTGCCGAAGGACCGATAGCTCCATCTCGCTCATGGTCCCCTTCATACCGAGCAGCAGGCGGTCATTGGGATGACGCGGATCGTAGACCCCATCTTCATCGACAATGAGCGTGGAAACCAGGCCGCAAAACTCCAGCAGCGTATGCCAATCGCGACCATTGCGCGCCAGCCGCGAGGCTTCGATCGATACCACCGCACCAACACGACCCTCGCAGATCCGGGCGAGAAGCTTCTCGAAACCGGGCCGTGCGACTCCGGAGCCCGAACGGCCAAGATCATCGTCGATGACATCTACGTCGGTCCAGCCAAGCTGGCGGGCGCGCTCCACAAGAGCGTACTGGCGCCGTTTGCTTTCAAGGTTATGCGCGACCTGGTCTGCGGTCGATTGCCGGACATACACGATGGCCTTGCGCGTCAGATGATCACAGCCAACCTTACTCATCGTGTGTCTCCCTCGCCGCAGACGGGTCTTCCATGTCCGTCATGTCGCGCGCAGCCTCGTTCAGAAGCGCTCCCGTGAGCGTCAGCAGACGCCGTCGGCGGTCCAGCGGGATCGGGGGTGGCATCGAACAGATGCAGTTGAAGGGGATTGGTTGCTGTCATTCTCGCCTCCATTGTCCGGGGATGATTCCCCGCCCGGCAAGCGTAAGGACCGATCCAGTATTGCGCGTGCCTCGAGGAGTGCCGCAACCGAAAGCGCAGGATCGCGAACGACAACCGCCTCTCCCGATCCCTGCTCGGTCATCCAGGCGGGGATCTTTGCCAGTGTTCCGTCACATTGAACAATCGTCAGATGCGCGACCCCACCACGACACGATCGCGCGACCACCTGCACCATCTGTCCCGCCCGAGGATGAAACGGATAACAAATCCGAACCTCAGATCCCGGAAAGCGGGCAGTCTGTCGTTGGCTTGCCAGGAACCGGCAAGACCCATCTCGCCGTCAGCATCGCCAGGGCTTGCATCCGAGACGGTCGGCGCGGTCGGTTCTTCAACGTCGTAGATCTCGTGAACAAGCTGGATGCCGAGGCCCGCGCAGAACGGCAGGGTCGGACCGCCGAGCTGATCTCCCGCCTCGACTTCCTGATCCTGGACGAGCTCGGCTACCTCCCCTTCGCCCAGACCGGCGGCCAGCTCCTGTTCCATCTCATCAGCAAACTCTACGAGCGCACCTCGATCATCGTCACCACCAACCTCGCGTTCGGCGATTGGCCGACCGTCTTCGGCGACGCCAAGATGACCACCGCGCTCCTCGACCGGCTCACTCACCGCTGCGAGATCATCGAGACCGGCAACCAGAGCTGGAGATTCAAGAACAGGACGTAACGCCCAGCAGCACCCCCGCTGCCCCGGCGCCGCTGCGTTACATGAAGACTACGCAGCACCGGGCCAGCTCAGCTCCAAGGGGTCAATCTTGGGCGCCGAAAGGGGGTCACGATTGGATGCTGATTGACAAACTCCGCCAAATGGCCGCGCAACGCGTTGATCAACTGGGTCCGCTGCCGCACAAAGCACTGGTGCGTCCGAAAGGCGACGGCACGCCCCTGTTGCTCAGCGCTCTTCACTGCAACGAACCGCATGCTGGGACGGCTGGCCGCTTCGGCTATCGCCTCGGCGTCGGCGCGGTCATTCTTCTGGCGTTTCACGAACGGCTTCACGTAGGCGGCCGGAATCAACCGCACCTCATGGCCACTTGACTGGGCAACACGGCCCCAATGATGCGACGTAGCACAGGCCTCCATCGCCACCACACAATGCGCTTGCTCCGCTAAGAGCTGATACAGCCGTGGGCGCGTTACCGACCTATTGAATGCAACAGCGCCGTCCGCCATGACGCCGCAAACCTGAAAACTGCCCTTGGCAACATCAATCGCCAAAATGCTAATCTCTGACATGGATGCCTCCCTCGCGTTGGTTCCTACGAAACCGTTATGGCACACTCGATGCCGTCGGGTGGGGG
>NZ_VSIY01000009.1 GCF_008086115.1 Maritimibacter fusiformis
ATAAGAGCACCTTAACATGCTCTCAGGAACACTCAGCTGGAATAGACCCTGGTCGAAATACTCTGGGGGCTGGGGGCAAAGCTCCCAGCCCGGGCCGGGGGTTTCACACCCCCGGACCCCCGTGGAGTATTGATTCCAAGATGAAGTATCGCACGCATGGTTTCATGCCCGTTAATCCTTTCCTGCGATAACGCTTCCCGTGCACGAAAGTGGTATCCGTGTCTCAAACCCGGGCTGACACCCCGGGGGAGCGGCAGCCGGGACACCTAAGACCACCTGATGAAGGTGCAGGCGAGGCTCTGCGCCCGGCGAAGGAACACTTGCCCCAAGGCGGGCCCGCCACTTTACCCCTTGTGAGTATGTGAGCGACCGAGAGCCAGACACCCTGCCGGGAAACCCCCGCGCGGGGCGGTCGGCTTGCCTCTTTCCCCGGCCGCGCGCCGGGGTATAACCGTGCCATGCCCGATTCCCTTCCCCTTTTCGACTGGCCCGAGATGCTGCCCGGATGGGTCTGGCTGGTCGGGGCGGGGCCGGGCGATCCGGGGCTTTTGACGCTGCATGGGCTGAATGCGCTGAGGCAGGCCGATACCATCGTGCATGACGCGCTGATCGACGCGCGGCTGCTGGACTGGGTCGCGCCGGGAGCCGAGCGGATCGCGATGGGCAAGCGCGGCGGCGTGGCTTCGCCGACACAGGCCGAGATTTCCGCGCGCCTGGTCGGGCTGGCGCGCGCGGGCCGCCGGGTGCTGCGGCTCAAGGGCGGCGATCCCTTCGTGTTCGGGCGCGGCGGCGAGGAAGCGCAGGCGCTGGCCCGGGCCGGGGTTCCGTTTCGCATCGTGCCGGGCATTTCGGCGGGCATCGGCGGGCTGGCCCATGCCGGCATCCCGGTCACCCATGCCAGCGTCAACCAGGCCGTGACCTTCGTCACCGGCCACGACACCGAGGGCCTTGCCCCCCGGCTCGACTGGGGCGCCATCGCACGCGGTAGCCCGGTGATCGTGATCTACATGGGCATGCGCAATCTGGCCGAGATCGCGGGCAGGCTGATCGCCGCCGGGCGCGACCCAGCCGAGCCCGTGGCCATCGTCGCCTCGGCCACGATGCCGGGCGAGCGGGTGCTGGAGACCACGCTGGGCACCTGCGCCGCCGAGGCCGAAGCCGCCGGCATCGCCGCCCCCGCCATCGTCTGCGTCGGGCAGGCCGTGAAGCTGCGCCAGGCGCTCGACTGGCAGCGGCTGGTGGCCGGGCGCCCCCTGCGCGACACCGATCCGCTGGGCACGGGGGAGGCGTGAGCCGGGGGCTGATCCTGGCCGCGCCGTCCTCGGGCAGCGGCAAGACCACGCTGACGCTGGGGCTTTTGCGCGCGCTTGCCCGGCGCGGCGACGCGGTTCGGGGGGCCAAGTCCGGCCCCGACTACATCGACCCGCGCTTTCACGAGGCCGCCTGCGGCGCGCCCTGCCCCAACCTCGATGCCTGGGCGATGTCGCCCGCGCGCATCGCGGCCCTGGCCGCCGGACCCGGCCTTGTGCTGATCGAGGGGGCGATGGGCCTCTTTGACGGCGCGCCGCCCGATGGCAGGGGCGCGACCGCCGATCTGGCGCGACAGCTTGGCCTGCCGGTGCTGCTGGTTGTCGATTGCGCGCGCATGGCCCACAGCGTCGCGGCGCTGGTCGCGGGTTTTGCCGGGCACGATCCGGCGGTGCGCATCGCCGGGGTGATCCTGAACCGCATCGGCAGCCCGCGCCACGAGGCAATGTTGCGCCGGGCGCTGGAGCCGCTGGGCCTGCCGGTCATCGGCGCGCTGCCGCGGCTGGCCCGGTTGCAGCACCCGTCGCGCCACCTCGGCCTGGTGCAGGCGGGCGAGCGGGCGGACCTCGACACCTGGCTCGATCAGGTCGCGGGTGAAGTCGCCGCTTCCATCGACCTCGACGCGCTCACGGCGCTGGCTGCACCCCTGCCCGATGCGCCGCAAGCGCCGCACCTTGCCCCGCCGGGCCAGCGCATCGCCGTCGCGTGCGACCGCGCCTTTGCCTTTGCCTATCCGCACATGCTGGACGACTGGCGCGCGGGCGGGGCCGAGATCGTGGCGTTCTCGCCGCTGGCCGACGAGGCCCCGGACCCGGACGCCGATTTCATCTTCCTGCCCGGCGGCTACCCCGAGCTGCACGCAGGCACCCTGGCCGCCGCCGCCACCTTCCGGGCCGGGATGGTTGCGGCGACCTGTCCCGTGTTTGGCGAATGCGGCGGCTACATGGTGCTGGGGCGCGGGCTTGTCGATGCCGCGGGCGCGCGCCACGAGATGCTGGGGCTGGTCGACCTCGAGACCAGTTTCGCCACCCGCAGCCTGCACCTGGGCTATCGCCATGTCACCGCCACCGCCGGGCCGCTCAGGGGCCGTTGGGCCGCGCATGAGTTCCACTATGCCACGGTGACGCACGAACAAGGCCAGCCGCTGTTTGCCGCCACCGATGCCGAGGGCGCCGCGCTGGCCCCGATGGGGCTGACGACGGGGCGCGTTTTCGGTTCCTTCGCGCATCTGATCGACCGGGTCGACTAGGGGCGGAATTGGCCTTCCCTTTCCCCGCGCCCGGCGATACGCATTCCCGATGAGCGATATGTCCACCCCCATCGACGACCGCAAAGCCAGGCGCAACGTCGCCATTCTGGTGCTCGCACAGGCGTTCCTGGGCGCGCAGATGCCGATGATCTACACCATTGGCGGGCTGGCCGGGCAGTCGCTGGCGTCGAACCTGTGTTTCGCGACTCTGCCGATCTCGCTGATCGTGGTGGCGACGATGCTGATGGCCAACCCGATGTCGTGGATCATGCAGACCTATGGCCGCCGCGCCGGTTTCTGGGTCGGCACCGCCGGCGGCACGCTGGGCGCGATCATCGGGGCCTATGCGCTGATGCAGGCCAGTTTCGGGCTGTTCCTGGTCGGCTCGTTCTTCACCGGGTTCTACCAGTCGGCGCAGGGGTTCTACCGCTTTGCCGCCGCCGACACGGCATCGGACGATTTCCGGCCCAAGGCGATTTCCTACGTGATGGCGGGCGGTCTGGCCTCGGCGATCATCGGCCCGCAACTGGTCAAGGTCACCTCCGATGCGATGGTGGTGCCGTTCCTGGGTGCCTACCTCACGGTGATCGCGATCAACGTGATCGGGTCGCTGCTGTTTCTCGGCATCGACATTCCGAAACCGCCGAAACCCCATGTCGACGCGCCGCGCGGGCGCTCGGTGTGGGAGCTTCTGACCACCCCCACCATCGCGGTGGCGGTGATCGTCGCGATGGTCAGCTATTCGCTGATGAACCTGGTGATGACCTCGACGCCGCTTGCCGTGGTCGGCTGCGGCTTCGAGCAGTCGACCGCCGCCGATATCGTCTCGGCGCATGTGCTGGCGATGTTCATCCCCAGCTTCTTCACCGGCCACCTGATCGCGCGCTTCGGCGCGCGCAAGATCATGGCCGCCGGGCTGATGATTCTCGGCGGCGCGGGCGTTGTGGCGCTGCAAGGTGTCGAGCTCGAGAACTTCTTCATCGCGCTGATCCTGCTGGGGGTCGGCTGGAACTTCGGCTTCATCGGCGCCACCTCGATGCTGGCCGGCGCCCACGAGGCGCATGAGCGCGGCCGCATCCAGGGCATGAACGACATGATCGTGTTCGGCGGCGTGACCGTGGCGTCGCTGGCCTCGGGCGGGCTGATGAACTGCTCGGGCGGCACGGCGCAGGACGGCTGGACGGCGGTCAACCTCGCGATGGTGCCGCTTCTGGCGCTGGCCGGGGCGGCGCTGATCTGGCTGGTGATGCGCCCGCAGGACGCGGACACCTGAGCCCGCGCAAGGGATTGGCACGGCTTTGAAATCTGTTACGCTGCCCCGGTAAACCGGGGGGTGCACATCTTGACCAGTATCGACGTTTCCGACCACGCGGCCAGGCTCGCCTTCACCGGCGCCGACACCGGCGGCCTGCCCGACCTCGGCCGCACCGAGGATTGCCGCTTTTCGCCGGACGGGCGGCTTTTGTTGGTGGCGGGCTATGCGGCGCAGTCCATCGCGGTGTTCCGGGTCGCCGGCACCGGCCCCGGCAAGCTGCATCTCGACGGCATGGCGTGGCTGTCCCACCCCCGCATGAACCATCCGCACGGTGTCGATTTCATCGACGCGCGCACCATCGCCATCGCCAACCGCAAGGGCCGGCTGAGCGTCCATTCCCTGCCCGACACCGCCTTCGACGGCCGCCGCCACACCGCGCCGATGCGCGCCAACATTCGCCGCGCCGTCCGGGGCGAGCCGATGAAGACCCCCGGCTCGATCGCGGTGATCGGGCGCGGGCCGGGGCGCTACGACCTTCTGGCCTGCCTCAACTACCGCCACGCCATGACCCTGCAATCCATGCAGCACCGCTTCGGCCTTCATATCCGGCGCGGCGGGCGCATCGTGCTCGAGGCGGGGCTGGCCATTCCCGATGGAGTCTCGGTCTGCCGTGCCACCGGGCGGGTCGCGATCTCGAACCACAACGAACACGCGGTGCGCCTCTATCCCTCCGCCGACAGCCTCACCCCCGAGGCCGAACCCTGCGGGCGGCTGACCGGTGCGGGCTATCCGCACGGGCTTCGGTTCTTCGACAACGGCCGGGCGCTGATGGTGGCCGATGCGGGCGCGCCGCTGGTGCACCTCTACCGCGACCCCGAGGCGCGCTGGCAGGGCGAGCGCGCACCCTTGGCCAGTTTCCGGGTGATGGACGAGGCCACCTTTGCCGCCGGGCATTACAACCCGCAGGAAGGCGGGCCGAAGGGCATCGACATCGACCCGTCCGAGCATCTGATGCTGGTGACCAGCGAACACCAGCAGCTTGCCGCCTTCGACCTCGCCGCGCTGAGGCGGCTGGCCGAGGGGCGCGGCGCGCCTACCAGCGGCGCAGCAGGCTGACCCCGATCAACCGCAACCGCGCGCCCGCCTCGGCGCCGGCCAGCCGGGGCGTGCCGATCCAGTCGGGATGCGCCCTCGCGCGGTTCAGCACACCAGGCGCGCGCCAGGCGCTGCGGGCCGCTGGCAGGGCGGCGCCGAACCGGGCCGCGCGCGCGGTGGCAAGATCGTCGCCCGCCCGCGCGATCAGCCCGGCGTAGTCGCCCGACGGCCAGGCCGCCCAGCCCCGCGCGCGCAATTCCGCCACCGCCATCAGCCAGTTGGCCAGCCCCAGCGCCCGGCCCAGCGCCCGCGCCGGAGCCTCGAGCGCCTTGTCAGCCCCCAGCGCCGCCACACCGGCCCACATCAGCCCGCCATTGGTCGCGTCGAGATAGTCCCACAGCGCCGCCTCGGTCTCGAACGGTTCGCGCGCCACATCGGCCCAGCGCGCCACCACGATGTGATCGAGCGTGTCCGGCGACAGCCCCGCCCCGTGCAGCGCGCCGGCCAGCGGTGCCGCCACCTCATGCGCCGGCACCGGCCCGCCGCCCGCGATCCCCGCCAGCGTGTCGCGCCAGAACTGAAGCCGCATCTGCGCGATCATCGGCTCCTGGCTCACCCAGGGCGCGCGCGCCACCTCGAGGTTGAAGGCATAGAGCGGCAGCAGTTTCTCGCGTGCCGAAACCGGCCCGCTCATGGTGGCGCGAAAGCGGTCCGGGTCGCCCGCCGCCACGATTTCGGCGCAGGCGGCAATGCTCATGCCGGCGCCACCCCGTCGCGCACCAGCTTCCAGTTGATCGCGTCCAGAAGTGATTCGAAGCTCGCGTCGACGATGTTGGGGCTGACCCCCACGGTCGACCATTGCCGGCCCTCGCCGTCCTCGCTGTCGATGATCACGCGGGTCACCGCCTCGGTGCCGCCCTGGGTGATGCGGACCTTGAAATCGACCAGCCGCATGTCGTCGATGCAGTCCTGGTAGGGGCCCAGATCCTTGCCCAGCGCCTTGGCCAGCGCGTTGACCGGGCCGCGATCCGCGCCGATCTCGTCCATCGATTCCGACACCGACAGCGTCTTGGCGCCGCCGATCTTGACCACCACCACGGCCTCCGACAGGCTGACCATGCGGTCATACTTGTTCTTGCGCCGCTCGACCGTGACCCGGTAGCGCTTGACCTCGAAGAACGCCGGCATCAGCCCCAGCATCCGCCGCGCCACCAGCTCGAACGAGGCCTGCGCCCCGTCATAGGCATAGCCCTGATCCTCGCGCCGCTTCACCTCCTCGAGGATCTCGCCCAGCCGGGGATCAGCCCTGTCGACCTCGATCCCGGCCTCGACAAGGCGCTGGCGCAGGTTCGACTGCCCGGCCTGGTTGGACATCGGCACGATGCGGGCATTGCCGACCAGCGCCGGGTCGATGTGCTCATAGGTGGTGGGGTCTTTCAGGATGGCGCTGGCGTGCAGACCGGCCTTGTGGGCAAAGGCCGAGGCGCCGACATAGGGCGCCGATTTCACCGGCACCCGGTTCAGGATGTCGTCAAGCTGGCGCGACACCCGCGTGAGCGAGGTCAGCGCCGCCCTGTCCACGCCGATGTCGTAGGCGGAGCGATACGGCTCCTTGAGCAGCAGCGTCGGGATCAGGCTGACCAGGTTGGCATTGCCGCAGCGCTCACCCAAGCCGTTGAGCGTCCCCTGCACCTGCCGCGCACCCGCATCGACCGCGGCAAGGCTGCCCGCCACCGCGTTGCCGGTGTCGTTGTGGGTGTGGATGCCGATGTGATCGCCGGGAATGCCCGCCTCGATCACCGCGCGGGTGATGTCGTGGATCTCGCCCGGCAGGGTGCCGCCGTTGGTGTCGCACAGCACCACCCAGCGCGCGCCGGCCCGATAGGCCGCCAGCGCGCAGTCCAGCGCATAGGGCGCGTTGGCCTTGTAGCCGTCGAAGAAATGCTCGGCATCGAACAGCGCCTCGCGGCCCGACGCCACCATATGCGCGACCGAGGCGCGGATGTTCTCGAGGTTCTCCTCCAGCGTGATGCCCAGCGCGGTGGTGACATGGAAATCATGCGTCTTGCCAACGAGGCAGACGGCGGGCGTGCCCGCGTTCATCACCGCCGCCAGAACCTCGTCATTGGCCGCCGAGCGCCCGGCCCGCTTGGTCATGCCGAAGGCGGCAAAGGTCGCGCGGGTCTCGGGCCGGGCCTCGAAGAACTCGCTGTCGGTGGGATTGGCCCCGGGCCAGCCGCCCTCGATATAGTCGATCCCCAACCCGTCGAGCGCTTCGGCAATCGCCACCTTCTCCGGCGTCGAGAACTGCACGCCTTGCGTCTGCTGCCCGTCGCGCAGGGTGGTGTCGTAGAGATAGAGGCGTTCAGTCATCACACCGCTCTTTCATCTTGGCCAAAATACTCCGGGGGACGTTCGGTTTGCCCCGCAAACCGAACGATGGGGGCAGCGCCCCCACTCGGTCTTGGGAATTTGCCCACTCGTAGACAACAGATCGATCTCTCGACCGGGCCGCCCGCGGCCCGGTTCGCCCCCGACCCGCCCCCCAGGGCGGGGGCGAAATCGCCCCCACCCTCGGGCCGGGGGCGAACCTGTGTTTCGAGTTGCTTCGGATTCATCTAATCCCCGTTAACTTGCTCGGATCGAACCCGGCGAGTCTGGTGACGGAGACGCCGTCTTTCGAAATACGGACTTCAGCCCCGGCAGCGACGAGTGCATCCCGCAAATGGTCGGAACGCGCATAGTCTTTCTGTGCGCGCGCTTCTTCAATCATGCCCTTAACGCGCTCGATTTCATCCATAGTAGCGAAAGAACGGACAAATACACCCCGACGCGCATCCGCATCTCGCGCGGAGTCCACAGCGACATCGCTTCGACGCAGATCAAAGCCCAGGAGCCACTGCGTAGCGAAAACACGCTCGAGAAAGTCGCCCGTGCGACTGGATGCCGGATAGCGGTCGTAGAGTGCTCTGCGTCTCAGAAGGCCAATCGCCTTCACAGTGTCGAGGTCATCCGAGAGAGCCTCAACGACTTCCGGAAAGGCGAGTTCCGGTGACGGTTGCTCATCACCAAGTGCGCGCAGCGCGCTGAGCTTTTCGCTACCTTGGGCACCGAGGATTCGCGCGAATTCATTCACGACAGCACGCGCCTCTTTGCGCCTTGCGGCTCCGAAATCCATCAAGCCCCGATAATGCGATAGCAAAAACGCCATTCGGATCTCAGAACCCGAAAACTTGCCGAGAACTTCATCCCCTTCCAGCAGATCATGCACGGTGAAGAAGTTCCCCAGTGATTTCGACATCTTGCGCCCCTCGACCTGCAACATCTCGTTGTGCAGCCAGTAGCGGGCGAAGTCCGCCTCCGGGTGGGCGCATTTCGACTGCGCGATCTCGTTCTCGTGGTGCGGAAACTGCAGATCGTTGCCGCCGCCGTGGATGTCGAAACTGTCGCCCAGAAGCTCGTGGCTCATCGCCGAGCATTCGATGTGCCAGCCCGGCCGCCCGCGTCCCCAGGGGCTGTTCCAGCCCGGTTCCTCGTCGCCCGAGGGCTTCCACAGCACGAAGTCCATCGGGTTGCGCTTGTAGGGCGCCACCTCGACCCGCGCGCCCGCGATCATGTCGTCGACCGAACGGCCCGAGAGCTTGCCGTAATCGGCATAACTCTCCACCGCGAACAGCACGTGGCCCTCGGCCTCGTAGGCATGGCCGCCCGCGATCAGCTCCTCGATCATCGCCACCATCGGCGCGATATACTCGGTCGCGCGCGGCATGTGGTCGGGCTCCAGCGCCCCCAGCGCGCCCATGTCGGCGAGATACCAGCCGATGGTCTCGTCCGAGCGTTCATGCACCAGCGCCTCGAGACTGCCCGACGCCCCGGCCTCGCGCCGCGCCAGGGCGGTGGCGTTGATCTTGTCGTCCACGTCGGTGAAATTGCGCACATAGGTCACGTGTTCGGCGCCGTAGACATGGCGCAGCAGCCGGTAGAGCACGTCGAACACCACCACGGGCCGGGCATTGCCCAGGTGCGCGCGGTCATAGACGGTGGGGCCGCAGACATACATCCGCACATTCCGGGGGTCGAGCGGCGTGAACACCTCTTTCGACCGTGTGGCGGTGTTGTAGAGCCTGATATCAACCATGTTGTCCTCGCACGTCGGGTTCGCGGCGGGCTTAGCAACTTCGTCGGAAAGTGGAAACAGAAGAACGCCCGCCAATGGGCCGGGCACCCCGGCCTATGTCAGCAGATAATGCAGCAGATGATGGCGGCGATCGTCTTCATGGCGTGGGTTTAGCCGGTCTGCCCGCCCGCGTCCAGCATTTCGGCCAGCTTGCGCACGGTGTTGAGGTTGCGGCCGGTGATCTCGGTTCCGGTCACGACCTTGCCCAGCCGCTCGGCCAGTTTCGAGCGCCCGATGCCGCCCGGCGCGTGGAAATGCACGTGCCCGCCGGTGACGCGCAGGTCTTCGTCCGGCGCCCTCAGCGCCTGAAAAAGCGCCTGATCCAGCACCGGGGCGTCCCAGCAGAAAAAGACGTGGCTCTGGTTGCCCCGCTCCGGCTGAAACGGATGCGCGGCCAGCGCGGCGCGAAAACCCTCGCCTGACAGGATCAGAACCGGGATGGCACGGCCATAGCGCCCGGCCAGCGCCGCCTCCAGCGCCGCGCGCAGCCCCTCTGCCGGACCTGCCGCGCGAAACACCAGGTTGCCCGAGGCGATGTAACTTTTCACCTCGCCCCAGCCCAGCCCTTCGGCCAGCCCGCGCAACGCCGCCATTTCGACCGCGACGCCGCCCACGTTGACGCCGCGCAGCAATGCGACCCAATTCGTGCTGGAATCACCGTTCTGCATCCGCCAGACTGTCGCCATGAGCCGCGCCGTCGTCAACGATTTCTGCCGCGCCCTGCCCGGCGCCGAGTGGTCCGAGCCGTTCGGGCCGGGGCATGACATCTGGAAGGTCGGCGGCAAGATCTTCGCGGCGATGGGCAGCGTCTCGGACGGGGTGTCGGTCAAGACCCCGGATGTCGAAACCGCGCAGATGCTGATCGAGGTCGGGGCGGGGAAAAAGGCGCCCTATTTCCACCGCTCCTGGGTGATGATCCCGTTCGATGCGGAGGCGGACGAGTTGCACCACCAGCTTTCGCGCAGCTACGACCTGGTGCGCGCCAGCCTCACCAAGAAGGCGCAGGCCGCGCTGCCGCCGCGCGCCTGATCAGGCCTCTGCCGCATTGGTCTTGACGGCCAGAACCCCCTTGACCCAAAGCTGCCCGACCTTCACCGCGATCCACGGGATGATCAGCGTCGCCGCCACCAGCGCAAGGCCCCCGATCACCCGGAACGCCTCGCCCTGCCCGGCCGCGCCCAGCACCATCATCAGCGAGGAAAACGCCGCCAGCGGAAAGGTGAACGCGCCCCAGAGCGCGCTGAACCCCGCCTCGGTCAGCCAGCGCACACGGACCACGAGGGCCGCGAAGATCGCGATGGCCACGACGCCGAACACCAACCCCAGCATGGTCTGCCCCAACAGCATCGCCACGGTGCCCAGAAGGCTCGCCGGGGCCAGGTGAATGGCCAGAAGCGGGCGCAGGGGTGCCGGCACCTCGCGCCGCACCAGTTGCATGGCCGAGGCCCCCCAGATCGCCAGCGCCATCACCAGCGTGGCCCAGAAGATCGAGGTCGACAGCGTCACCCAGCCCAGCGTTACGCCCGCGATCGGGGCCACGATGAAGCCCACGAAGGTCAGGTGAAACACCGGCGTGACCGTGCGCGCCTCGGCCGGGCCGGTCACCAGGAACCGGATCACCAGCGCCAGGATCAGCGCATGCCCGGCCAGCCCGATCCCCAGCACGACCGGCGCCGCCGCCGGCCAGAAGGCCAGGGCGGCCAGCGTCAGCAGCATCGCGCTCATCGTCATCGCCGCCAGACCGGAGCGGCCCGGAAGCACCTTGAGGTCCTCGGTCACCACGCCGGGGCGGCGCACCACCTTGGTGCCGTAGGCGACCAGCGCAAAGAGATACAGCAGCGTCACCGCCCCCATCAGCGCCTGCCCGGCCCCGGGCGTGATGCCGAAGGCGTCCGAGGCGCGCAGCCAGGCCACCGACAGGCCGGTCAGACCCAGGATCGGCGGAAAGATCGCCGGTGGCGTGCGCCGCCACAGCCCCGGTTTCGGCGTGGCGAACCGGTCAGGCCGGGGGCTGGGAAATCTGGGGGTCTGCATGGCATCGTCTCCTGTCACTGGTCCTGAAATGGCCCCGCCCGGAGCCCTTTTCCATGCGCCCGGTGGTCGCGGGCCGGCTACTTGCGGATCAGCCGCCGCCGCACCGCCCGACCCATCAGCCAGACCGCCAGCACCACCGGCACCACCAGGGCGGCCTTGGTCCAGCCCTTGTCGATCTCCAGCCGCGTGGCCACTGGCTCGGCCATGTAGGCCAAAAGCGACACCGCGTAATAGCTGATCGCCACCACCGACAGGCCCTCGACGGTTTCCTGCAGGCGAAGCTGCAGATCCGCGCGCCGGTCCATGCTTTCCAGCAGCGCCTGGTTCTGCGCCGACCGCTCGACATCGACCCGGGTGCGCAAGAGGTCGCTGGCGCGCATCGCCCGTTCGGCCATGTCGCCCAACTGGCGTTCGACCGACTTGACCGTGCGCATGGCCGGGTCATAGCGGCGCATCATGAACTCGTGAAAGGTCTGGCGCCCGTCCCAACGCTCCTCGCGCATCACCGCGATGCGGTCGGTGACGATCGCCTCATAGGCCCGGGTCGCGCCGAAGCGAAACGAGGTGCGGGCGTGCAGGGTCTCAAGCTCTGCCGAGATCTGCAACAGCTCGCCCAACTCGGCCTCATGCGCCCGGCCCTCGCCCGACAGGCCGCTGACCAGCCCCGACAATTCGCCCTCGATCACCCCCAGTCGGCCCTGCACGGCCCGCGCCCGCGCCAGCCCCAGCATCGACATGGTCTTGTAGGTCTCGATCTCGCTGATGCGCTGCACGATGCGCCCGACCCGGCGCTCGGTGACGCCGGGGGCGGCGAACACGGCAAAGCGCATGTGGCCGCCCGGGTCGATGCGGAAATCCCCCGCCACCACCGCAGCCCGGTCAAGCACATGCGCCGCCGCCAGGCTCTCGGGCACGAACCAGTCGTCGATTTTGGTGCGCATGCTGTCGTCATCCGCCATCCGCTCGACCCGGATCAGCGCCGAGGTGATGCGCACCCCCGGCGCCTCGGCCAGCCAGTCCTCGGGAAAGATGTCGAACATGGCCGGATCGAACGGGCGCGCGGCATTGCCGTCGCCAAAGAGCGTGTAAGTGACGAACTCGGTATGCTGCTCCCATTTCAGCCGGTGCTTGCCCAGCTGGCCGGAATAATGGTTGGCCCCGGGGCCGGGATGCGGCGCGCCGAACCGGTCCAGCAGATCGACCAGGTGCGCCACGTCCGCCGCCCGGTCGCGCCCGGCGGCATCCTCGGGCCGCTTGATCGCCAGGAAGGCGGCGAAACACGGCACCGTCAGCGCCGGAAACGGGCGCGCGTGCAGCTCGTTGGCCAGCGCATAGCGCAGCTCATGGTCCTGAATCTGCGCCATCATCCGCGCCCCGGGTCGTGATCCTGCGCTCTCGATAGCGCATTCACGGCCACCCGGCCAGCGCCGCCATGTCGCGCCCCGTCGCCCTTCATCTTGGCGAAATACTCCGGGAGGGGTCCGGGGAGGGCTGGCCCTCCCCGGTCGGTCGCCCGGGGCAACGCCCGGGCGAAACCGCTACAGCACGATCACGTCGAGCGGCGGAAAGCCGTTGAACCCGACCGAGGAATAGGCCGAGGTGTAGGCGCCGGTGTTGCGGATCACCACCCGGTCGCCCGCCTTCAGCGTCATCGGCAGCATCACCGGGCGCTTTTCATACAGCACATCGGCGGAATCGCAGGACGGCCCGGCCAGGATGCACGGCCCCATCGCGTCATGGTCGCGCGGCGTGGTGAACTGGTAGCGGATCGCCTCGCCCTCGGTCTCGGCCAGGCCCGAAAAGCGGCCGATGTCGAGATAGACCCAGCGGTGCGTGTCGTCGGCGGATTTCTTCGACACCAGCACCGCCTCGGCAAGGATCAGGCCCGCCTCGGCAACCATGCCCCGGCCCGGCTCGGCCATCACGCGGGGCACGGCGCCGAAACGCTCGGTCACCAGGTCCATCACCTGCGCGCCATAGCGGGTCGGCGTCTCGACCGCATCGCCGTAGAACGCCGGAAAGCCGCCGCCGATGTTCAGCACGCTCAGCTCGTGCCCCGCCGCCTGCAGCCCGCGCCAGATTTCCGCGACATGGTCGAGCACACCCGCCCACATCTCCGGCCGCCGGGTCTGCGAGCCGACATGGAACGACAGCCCCACCGGGCGGAGGCCCAGCGCCACGGCGCGGTCGAACAGCTCCGGCACCATCGTGGCGCGGCAGCCGAACTTGCGGCTGAGCGGCCAGTCGGCCTGGGAGTTTTCCACCAGCACGCGGATATAGACCTCGGCGCCGGGCGCGTTGTCGGCGATCTTCTCGAGCTCTTCCTCGGCGTCGGCGGCGAACAGCGTCACCCCGGCCTGGTGGGCAAAGGCGATGTCGCCGGCCTTCTTCACGGTGTTGCCGAACGAGATATGCGCCGCATCGGCACCCTGCGACAGGCACAGTTCGATCTCGCCGCGCGAGGCGGCATCGAAGCAAGACCCCTCGGCCACCAGCCGCTCGATGATTTCGCGGGTCGGGTTGGCCTTCACCGCATAGTGGATACGCGCAAAGCCCAGCCCGGCTTTCAAGGCGCGGTATTGCATGGATACACGCTCGATATCGAGCACCAGCGTCGGGCGGTCGACCACGGCGGTGGCGGCGAAGGCGTCAAGGCGGGAAGACAGCGCAAAGGCGCCGTGTGCAACGTGGGTCATCTGCATCTCCAACAGACAGGGGAAAACCCCAAGGTTCCAAGGAGACGTTACCGTCGCTGCATAAACGCGAGCCGGGAGGCGTGGCCAGAGGCGCGTGCGTTGGCGTCCTGATCGCGCATTTGGGACAAGTTGCGTCGCCGATCAAGAGTTTTTTCGCGAGGGGTGCATTTTTTTTGCCCCCCGGGCTAAACCGTCGCATGACCCGGCTGATCCTGTTCAACAAACCCCACGGCGTGCTGACCCAGTTCACCGACACACGCAGCCCCACGCCGCGCCCCACGCTGTCGGATTTCATCGACATTCCAGGGGTTTACCCGGCGGGGCGGCTGGATCGCGACAGCGAGGGGCTGGTGCTTCTGACCGACGACGGACGCTTGCAGGCGCGCATCGCCTCGCCGCGCCACAAGATGGAAAAAACCTACCTGGTGCAGGTCGAGGGCGCGCCGGACGAGGCCGACCTCGCCCCGCTTCGCGACGGTGTCGTGCTGAAAGACGGCCCCACCCGGCCCGCCCGCGCCCGCCTGATCGCCCCGCCCGCGCTCTGGCCGCGCGACCCGCCGGTCAGGAGTCGCAAGACCGTGCCCGATGCCTGGATCGAACTGACCCTGACCGAGGGCCGCAACCGCCAGGTCCGGCGCATGACGGCGGCCATCGGCCTGCCGACGCTGCGACTGGTGCGCTGGCGCATCGGGCCATGGTCGCTGGACGGGCTGGAGCCGGGGGCGTGGCGCGAGGGGTGACGTCATCAAGACAGCGGGATACCGCAGATCAGGACAGGCAACCGAGGTTTGCGCCCGGCACGAGGGTGGGCGCACTTCGCGCCCGCCCTGGGGGCGGGTCGGGCGCGAACCGGATCGCAAGCGATCCGGGGCAAAGGAAGCTGCGTCACTTCTGCTGCACTGGGGGCTTGACCGTTGATATGACACTTCCACGCGACTACGCGAATTCAGAATGAGGAACGAAAATGTTAAACCTAAAATATGAGACAGTGTTCCGACGCTCGAACTGCCCAGACTTCATCAAGGCACTCAAGGCGGCCAAGCGAAACCAACTTTCAGTCCATTCGGGAAGGATTGAGGTTTTGGAGGTTGCTCCCAAGCTTTCTGAGGATGGTCGACTGATCGAATTCAGACTGGTCTGGTCTCAATGAAAAAGGCCCCGCCGTCGCCAGCGGGGCCTTTCAATCATTCATCGCAGGTCTCAGTCGAGAAGCGGGATCAGGCTGTCCATCGAGGCCTTCGCGTCGCCGTAGAACATCCGCGTGTTGTCCTTGTAGAACAGCGGGTTCTCGATGCCCGAGTAGCCGGTGCCCTGGCCGCGCTTGGACACGAACACCTGCTTGGCCTTCCACACCTCCAGCACCGGCATGCCGGCGATCGGCGAGTTCGGGTCTTCCTGGGCGGCCGGGTTCACGATGTCGTTGGAGCCGATCACGATCACCACGTCGGTCGAGGGGAAATCGTCGTTGATCTCATCCATCTCCAGCACGATGTCATAGGGCACCTTGGCCTCGGCCAGCAGCACGTTCATGTGCCCCGGCAGGCGGCCGGCGACCGGGTGGATGCCGAAGCGCACGTTCTTGCCCTTGGCGCGCAGTTTCTTGGTCAGGTCCGCCACCGCGTTCTGCGCCTGGGCCACCGCCATGCCGTAGCCCGGCACGATGATGACGCTGTCGGCGTCGTTCAGCGCGGCCGCCACGCCATCGGCGTCGATGGCGATCTGCTCGCCCTCGATCGCCATCTGCTCGCCCTGCGGGCCGCCGAAGCCGCCGAGGATCACCGAGATGAAGGATCGGTTCATCGCCACGCACATGATGTAGGACAGGATCGCACCGGACGAGCCGACCAGCGCGCCGACCACGATCAACAGATCATTGCCCAGCGAGAACCCGATCGCCGCCGCGGCCCAGCCCGAGTAGGAGTTCAGCATCGAGACCACCACCGGCATGTCGGCGCCGCCGATGCCCATGATCAGGTGATAGCCGATGAAGAACGCAAGCAGCGTCATCAGGATCAGCGTCCAGATGCCGGAGCCGTTGAGATACATGATCAGCAGCACCAGCGAGCCCAGCGCGGCGCCCGCGTTCAGCGCGTGACCGCCCGGCAGCTTGACCGCGGCGGAGGAGAGCTTGCCCGCGAGCTTGCCGAAGGCGATCACCGAGCCGGTGAAGGTCACCGCGCCGATGAACACGCCCAGAAACAGCTCGACCCGCAGGATCGACTGCTCGACCGCGTCCTTCTTGGCGACCGTGGCGGCAAAACCGTCAAGCGCCTGTCTCGCCACCTCGTCCATCCCCAGCACGCGGGTCAGTTCGAGGTCGGCGTTGAAGCCCACGAAGACGGCGGCAAGGCCGACCAGCGAGTGCATGGCCGCGACCAGTTGCGGCATCTCGGTCATCTGCACGCGCCGGGCGATATAGGTGCCGATCATGCCCCCGCCGAGGATCAGCACCAGCGACACCGGCCACAGGCCCGAGCCGGGGCCGAGCAGGGTGGCGAAGACCGCCAGCGCCATGCCGACGATGCCATACCAGACCGCGCGCTTGGCGCTTTCCTGCCCCGACAGCCCGCCGAGCGAGAGGATGAAGAGGACGGCCGCGACGATATAGGCGGCGGTGGTGAATCCGAAGTCCATTGCCCTGCCCTCTCTTTATGATTTCTGGAACATGGCGAGCATCCGCCGGGTGACGAGGAAGCCGCCGAAGATGTTGATCCCGGCCATGAACACCGAGATCGCGGCCAGGATCATCACCAGCGACGCCCCCGATCCGATCTGCAACAGCGCCCCGACGATGATGATCGACGAGATCGCGTTGGTGACCGCCATCAAGGGCGTGTGCAGCGCGTGGCTGACGTTCCAGATCACTTGGAAGCCGACGAAGACCGCCAGCACGAAGACGATGAAATGCTGCATGAAGCTGGCCGGCGCGATCAGCCCGACGCCGAGCATCGCGAGGCCGCCGATGGCCAGCAGGCTGACCTGCCGCCGGGTCTGGGCCTTGAACGCGGCCACTTCCTGGGCGCGTCGTTCTTCCGGGGTCAGGGTCTTGACCTCGGTGGCCCTGGGCTTGGCCGCGATGGCCTGCACCTTGGGTGGCGGCGGCGGAAAGGTGATCTCGCCCTGGTAGGTCACGGTCGCGCCGCGGATCACGTCGTCGTCCATGTTGTGCACGATCTTGCCGTCCTTGTCGGGGGTCAGATCGCTGAGCATGTGGCGCACGTTGTTGGCATAGAGCGTCGAGGCCTGGGTGGCCATGCGCGACGGAAAGTCGGTGTAGCCGATGATGGTGACGCCGTTGTCGGTCACGATCTTCTCATCGGGCACGGTCAGCTTGCAGTTGCCGCCCTTCTCGGCGGCCAGGTCGACGATCACGCTGCCGGGCTTCATCGCCGCGACCATGTCCTCGGTCCACAATTCCGGCGCTTCGCGGTTGGGAATGAGCGCGGTGGTGATGACGATGTCCATCTCGGGGGCAAGCTCGCGGAACTTGGCCAGTTGCGCCTCGCGGAACTCGGGCGAGGACACCGAAGCATAGCCGCCGGTGGCGGACCCGTCGGTCTGTTCTTCCTCGAAGTCGAGATAGACGAACTCGGCGCCCATCGATTCGACCTGTTCGGCCACTTCCGGGCGCACGTCGAAGGCGTAGGTGATCGCGCCCAGCGAGGTCGAGGTGCCGATGGCCGCCAGCCCCGCGACACCGGCGCCGACCACCAGGACCTTGGCCGGCGGCACCTTGCCCGCCGCCGTCACCTGCCCGGTGAAGAAGCGGCCGAAGTTGTTGCCCGCCTCGATCACCGCGCGGTAGCCCGCGATATTGGCCATCGACGACAGCGCGTCCATCTTCTGGGCGCGCGAGATGCGCGGCACCATTTCCATGGCGATGACGTTGGCGCCCTTTTCCTTGGCCAGTTCCAGCCCGGCCTCGTTGCCGCCGGGGTTGAAGAAGGTGATCAGCGTCTTGTCCCTGGTCAGGCGCTTGAGTTCCGCTTCGGTCGGGATGCGGACCTTGGCGATCACGTCGGCCTCTTTCCACAGGCTTGCGGCGGTCTTGACGACCTTGACGCCCGCGGCCTCGTAATCCGCGTCCGAAAACCCGGCCGCCGCGCCTGCGCCCGCCTGGATCAGGCATTCATGGCCAAGCTTTTGCAGCATTCCGGCCGATTCCGGGGTCATCGCGACCCGGTTCTCGCCGGCTTCCACTTCCTTTGGAACTCCGATCTTCACGTCTCAAGTCCTCCGTTCAACTGACGCCGCGGCAACGGGGGCCGGGCGGTCTCGGTTCTCATTAGTGCACCGCGCCGCGCGATACGACCCGCGAGAGGCCGTTTGCGACCATTTTTCTCATGCCACGCTCACAACCACCTGCGGGTCTGGGCGAACCATTCGCGCGCATCCTCGCCGAAGGTCTTGATGAGGCGGCGTTCCTCGCCCTTGATGAAGCGGATGGTGATGATCCACATGAACAGCGGCACCAGCACCAGCGCCGGCCACACGTCCCACCACAGGATGAAGCCCGCCAGCACCAGCACATCGCCCAGATAGATCGGGTTGCGGCTGAGCCGGTAGATGCCACCCTGCGCCAGCGCCGATGGGTCGCGGCGCGGGATAAAGGTGGTTCTCTGGCGGATCAGTTCGACCGCGCCCAGCAGCATCAGGCCGAAGCCCGCCAGCACCAGACCCGCGCCGACCACGCGCATCGTGATCCAGCCGGTCGCAAGCCCCGGCACCAGTCGATCCAGTCCGTAGGTCAGCAATATCCCCAGCGCCAGCCAGACCGGCGGCAAATCAAGCCATCGCTTCACCTGTCAGATCCCTTCGCGCAACAATCTTTCCCCGGCGCCGGCAGTATCGCGATGATCCTTGCCGATGCAATCCCCGATTCGGACGATATCGCGGGTCGCACAGAAGCCCCTTGCGGCCACGCCCGTGACGGGTAGCGTTGGCGGGCAGCGAATGGGAGGCGAGCATGGCGACACTCACGGCGAAACACGCGCTGGTCACCGGCGGCGGCAGCGGCATCGGGCTGGCGATTGCCCGGGCACTGGCCGAGGCCGGGGCCGAGGTCACGATCACCGGGCGGCGGCGCGAGGTGCTCGATGAGGCCGCGCAGGGCCAGCCCGGCCTGCACCCGCTGATCATGGACGTGACCGACGAGGCATCGGTGGCCGAAGGGATCGCGGCGGCGCGCGCGGCGCATGGGCCGATCGCGATCTGCGTGGCCAACGCGGGCATCGCCGAGGGGCGCTCGCTGGCGAAAACCTCGCTGGAGTTCTGGCGCCAGATCATGGCCACCAACCTCGACGGCGCGTTCCTCACGATCCGCGAATGCCTGCCCGACATGCTGGCCGCCGACTGGGGCCGGGTGATCGCGATGTCCTCGGTCGCGGGGCTGAAGGGGCTGAAGGGGGCACCGGCCTACACCGCCTCGAAACACGGGGTGATCGGGCTGATCCGGTCGCTGTCGGAGGATCACCTGGGCACCGGCGTGACCTTCAACGCGATCTGTCCGGGCTATGTCGACACGCCCATCGTGGCGCGCAACATCGACAGTATCGCCGCGCGGATCGGCGGCGACCGTGACAAGGCTCTGGCGATAATGGTCGGGTCCAACCGGCACAAGCGGCTGCTGGAGCCGGAGGAAATCTCCGCCGCCGCGATGTGGCTGGTCGGGCCGGGGTCGCAGAGCGTGAACGGCCAGACCATCGAGATCGCAGGGGGGCAGATGTGATGGATTTCGCAAGAACGAAGGCGCTGTTTCATCTGCCCGAAGGGGTGACCTACCTCGACGGCAACTCGCTGGGCCCGATGCCGAAAACCGCCGCCGCCCGGGTGGCGCAGACGGTCACCGCGGAATGGGGCGAGATGCTGATCACCGGCTGGAACAAGGCCGGATGGATGGCGCAGCCGCGCGCCCTGGGCGACCGCATCGCGCGGCTGATCGGGGCGGCACCCGGCAGCGTGGTGGTGGGCGACACGCTGTCGATCAAGGTCTACCAGGCGCTGGCCGCGGCGCTCGACCTGCGGCCCGACCGGCGCCGGGTGCTGTCGGACCGGGGCAATTTCCCGACCGATCTTTACATGGCCGAGGGGCTGATCGCCGGTTTGGGCGGGCGGCATGAATTGCAGGTGGTCGACCCCGAGTCGGTGGCCGACAATATCACCGACGACCTTGCGGTGCTGATGCTGACCGAGGTGGATTACCGCACCGGGCGGCGTCACGACATGGCCGCGCTGACGCGCAAGGCGCATGCGGCGGGCGCGCTGGTGATCTGGGATCTGGCGCATTCGGCGGGGGCGTTCGAGGTGGACCTTGCCGGCTGCGACGTGGATTTCGCGGTCGGCTGCACCTACAAATACCTCAACGCCGGCCCGGGCGCGCCGGCCTTCATCCATGTCGCGCCCCGGCTGGCCGGGCGGGTGCGCCCGGCCCTGTCGGGCTGGCTGGGGCACGAGGCGCCGTTCGACTTCGAGATGACCTATCGCCCCGGCGACGGCATCGAGCGGATGCGCGTCGGCACCCCGCCGGTGATCCAGATGGCGGCCCTCGAGGCCGCGCTCGATATATGGGACGGGGTCGACATGGCTGCGCTCAGGGCGCGGTCGGTGGCGCTGTCGGAACGCTTCATTGAAGGGGTAGAGGCCGCCTGCCCCGACCTGCGCCTTGCCAGCCCGCACGACGCGGGCCAGCGCGGCAGCCAGGTGAGTTTCCGCTTTGGCGAGGGCTATGCCGCCATGCAGGCGTTGATCGCCAAGGGCGTGATCGGGGATTTCCGCGCGCCCGACATCATGCGCTTCGGCATCACGCCGCTCTACCTTGACGAGGCCGACATCGACCGCGCGGTGGCGACGATTGCCGCGGTGATGGATGGGCGGCTCTGGGACGATCCCGCCTATCGCCAGCGCGCCGCCGTGACCTGAAGGAGCCCGCCATGACCGACCCCTATGACCCCGCGAAGGACGGCGCGCAGATGCAGTTCGACGGGCGCATGTCCTACGGCGACTACCTGTCGCTCGACGCGATCCTGACGGCGCAGCACCAGCGCTCGGACGCGCATGACGAGATGCTGTTCATCATCCAGCACCAGACCTCGGAGTTGTGGATGCGGCTGGCGCTGCACGAGTTGGGCGCGGCCCGTGACCGGCTGGCGGCGGACGATTTCGGCCCGGCCTTCAAGATGCTGGCGCGGGTGGCGCGGATCTTCGAGCAGCTCAACAACGCCTGGGACGTGCTGCGCACCATGACGCCGGCCGAATACACGCGGTTTCGCAAGGACCTCGGGCAAAGCTCGGGCTTTCAGTCGTGGCAATACCGGCTGATCGAGTTCACGCTGGGCAACCGCAACCCGGCGATGCTGCGCCCGCATGAACACCGGCCCGAGATCCACGCGCTGCTGGCCGACGAGCTGGCCCGGCCCAGCCTTTACGACGTGGCGCTGGGGGCGCTGGCGCGCGCGGGCATCCCCATTCCCGCGGATGTGACGGGGCGCGACCTGGCCCGCCCGCACGAGGCGCATCCCGGCGTGATCGCGGCCTGGCGGCAGGTCTACGAGGCCCCCGAGGCGCATTGGCGGCTTTACGAACTGGCCGAGAAGCTGATGGACTTCGAGGATTACTTCCGCCGCTGGCGCTTCAACCACGTCACCACGGTCGAGCGCATCATCGGCTTCAAGCGCGGCACCGGCGGCACCGGCGGGGTCAGCTACCTGCGTCGGATGCTGGAGGTCGAGCTGTTTCCCGAGCTTTGGCACGTGCGCACCGACCTGTGACTCACCCCCTTGTGATCCGTCCTGACGCGGGGTGCGTAATTGCAGCAAGGCTCCGCGCGACATAGGGTCTGGGATGTGAACACGGGAGGCACGCATGGCATACACGCTCGAAATCAACGGTCAGAGCCACGAGGTCGATCTGCCCGGCGAGGTGCCGCTTTTGTGGGTGCTGCGCGATACGCTGGGAATGACCGGCACCAAGTTCGGCTGCGGCGTGGCCGCCTGCGGCGCCTGCACGGTGCATATCGACGGGGTGGCGGTGCAGTCGTGCCAGACCACGCTGGAAACCGTCGACGGGCCGGTCACGACCATCGAGGGGCTGGGCACGCCGGGCGCGATGTCGGCGATCCAGCGCGCCTGGGTCGAACATGACGTGGCGCAATGCGGCTATTGCCAGTCGGGCCAGATCATGCAGGCCGCCGCGCTCTTGGCCGAAACGCCGGACCCGACCGATGACGAGATCGACGCGGCGATGTGGGGCAACCTGTGCCGCTGCGGCACCTACCCGCGTATCCGTGCGGCGATCCACACGGCGGCGAAAACCATTCAGGCAGAGGGCTGAACCATGGGCAGACTGCGCACATTCACCCGCCGCACCTTCATCGTCGGCTCGGTCGCGGTGGCTGGCGGCGTGGCCTTCGGCGCCTACCAGGTGTTGCGCCCGGCCAAGGGGCCGGGGGCGCCCGAGGACGGCCTGCGCCTCAACCCCTGGGTGCTGATCGACGCCCGCGGCGTCACCGTGATCGTGCCGCGCGCCGAGATGGGCCAGGGGGTGCAGACGACGCTGGCGGCCCTGGTGGCCGAGGAGATGGAGATGCCGCTTGGCGATATCCGCGTCGAGCATGGCCCGCCCGCCGAGGTCTATGCCAACATGTCGCTGCTGATCCCGCGCGACTATGACGCAAAGCGGCCCGGCGCGGTGATGGAGACGCTTTATCAGGCGATGCCCAAGGTGCTGGGCCTGCAGATCACCGGCGGGTCGTTTTCCGCCTTCGACGCCTACGAGCCGATGCGCAAGGCCGGGGCCGCGGCGCGCGAGGTGCTGCGCGAGGCGGGGGCGGCGCGGCTGGGCGTCGGGCTTGACCAGGTGCGGGCCGAGGCGGGGGCGATTGTCGCCACCGATGGCAGCCGCATTCCTTACGCCGATCTGGCCGAGGACGCGGCGAAGATCGAGCCGCCGAAATCGCCGCGCCTGAAAGACCCCGCCGACTGGAGCATCCTGGGCAAAAGCCAGATCCGGCTCGACCAGCCCGCCAAGGCCACCGGCACCGCGACCTTTGCCATCGACGTGCGCCGGCCCGACATGCGCTTTGCCACGGTCAGGATGTCGCCACGGCTGGGCGGCGGCATGGTGTCGTTCGACGCCTCGGTGGCCGAGACCATGCCGGGGGTGGAAAAGGTGGTCGACCTGGGCGATGGATTCGCGGTGGTGGCGACCAACACATGGCTTGCCATGCAGGCCGCCGAGGCGGTGACGGTGGAATGGGGCGCGGCCCCCTACCCCGCCGAAACCGACGCGATCTTTGCCAGGATCGAAGACGCGTTCGCGGACAAGCCCAACATCACCGCCCGCGACGAGGGCGATGTGGAGGCCGACGGGTCCGGCGACCTCGTCGAAGCCGAATACCGCGTGCCGTATCTGGCGCATGCGACGATGGAGCCGATGAATTCGACCGCGCTTTTCACCGGCGACGGGCTGGAGCTGTGGTCGGGCAACCAGGCGCCGATCATGCTGCAAAAGGCCGCCGCCGAGGCGGTGGGGCTGGATCAGGACGCGGTGACGCTGCACACCACGATCATGGGCGGCGGCTTTGGCCGGCGGGCCTCGATCGACTTCGGCGTGATTGCCGCAAGGGTGGCGCAGGCGATGCCGGGCACCCCGGTGCAGGTGACGTGGAGCCGCGAAGAGGACATGCGCCACGACCATTACCGCCCCGGCGCGATCGCGCGCATGGCCGCGCGGCTTGATGGGGGCAAGGTGGCAATGCTGACAGGCGATGTCGCATGCGGCTCGGTGATGGGGTCGCAGATGAGCATTCCGATGGCCGACCGCACCATCGTCGAGGGCATCGGAGATCAGCCGTACCGGATCGAGAACCGGCGCATTCGCGGCTATGCGGCGGACGTGGCGGTGCCGCTGGGCTATTGGCGTTCGGTCGGCAATTCGCAGAATGCGTTTTTCCACGAGAGCTTCATCGACGAGATGGCGCATGCGGCGGGCGCGGACCCGGTCGAGTTTCGCCTCGGCCTGATCCGCCCCGAACACGCGCGCTCGGCGGCGGTGGTCGAGAAGGTGGCCGAAATGGCGGGCTGGACCGGCAAGACGCCCGAGGGCGTGGGGCGCGGTGTCGCCTTTACCCACAGTTTCGGAACGCCGGTGGCCGAGGTGATCGAGGTGGTCGACGAGGACGGGTCGATCCGCATCGCCAAGGTCTGGATCGCCGCCGACATGGGCGTGATCCTCGACCCCGGCAACTGCGAGGCGCAACTGACGGGCGGCTGCGTCTTCGGGCTGACGGCGGCGGTGCATGGCAAGATCACCTTTGCCGACGGCATGGTGAACGAGGGCAATTTCACCGACTACGAGCTCTTGCGGATGTCGAACGTGCCGGAATTCGAGGTGGCGCTGATGGCCAACGCGGACCGCCCCGGCGGGGTTGGCGAGGTCGGCACGCCGCCGGCGGCCCCGGCGCTGGCCAATGCGATCTTCGATCTGACGGGCGAGCGGGTGCGGCAACTGCCGCTGATCGACAGGTTCGATTTCGTGGGGTGATACGGCGCCGCCCGGCGGCATGATGCGCGCCCGCGCGCTCAGGCCACGGCGGCGTCGAGCTTTTCCTGCGCCGAAAGCCACAGGTCTTCGGCGCGGCCGAGGCCTTCCATGACCTCGGCGTATTTCTTCTGCCAGACCTCGATCTCGCCCGGCTTGCCGTCTTCGTAGAGCGCCGGATCGGCCAGCTTTTTCGCCAGTTTGTCGCGCATCGCGTTGAGCTTGCCCAGCCGTTCCTCGCATTTGCGCACCTCGGCGCGCAGCGCCTGCACGGCGTCGCGCGAGGGGCGCGGCGGCTTGGCCTTGGGCTTGTCCGAGGCGGGTTTGTCCGACGACAGCAGCAACCGGCGGTAGGCTTCCAGATCGTCCTCGAACACCTGCACGCGCCCGTCCTTGACCAGCCACAGCCGGTCGGCCACCAGCGACAGCAGGTGCATGTCGTGGCTGACCAGAACCACCGCGCCGGTATAATCCACCAGGGCCTCGACCAGCGCCTCGCGGCTTTCGATGTCGAGGTGGTTGGTCGGCTCGTCGAGGATCAGCAGGTGCGGCGCGTCGAGCGTGGCCAGCAGCAGCGTCAGCCGCGCCTTCTGCCCGCCCGACAGCCGCGCCACCACGGTCTCGGCCTGATCGGCCATCAGGCCGAAACCCGACAGCCGGGCGCGGCCACGGGCCGGGGTCTCGCCCGAGCGCAACCGGCGCAGGTGATCGAGCGGCGTTTCATCGGCGCGCAACTCGTCCATCTGGTGCTGGGCGAAATAGCCGATGCGCAGCTTCGATGACCGCGTGACGCGACCCGACAGCGCCGGCAGGCGGTCGGCCAGCAGCTTCGACAGGGTCGACTTGCCCTCGCCGTTCTTGCCCAGAAGCGCGATGCGGTCGTCCTGGTCGATGCGCAGATCGAGGCGCGACAGCACCGGCTGGCCGTCATAGCCGACGCTGGCGCCTTCCATCGCGATGATCGGCGGCGACAGTTCCTCGGGAGCGGGAAAGCTGAACTTGCGCAGCGCCGCCTCTTGCGGGGTGGCGGTGAACTTCAGCTTTTCGATCATCTTGAGACGCGATTGCGCCTGCACCGCCTTGGACGCCTTGTAGCGGAAACGGTCGACGAAACTTTGCAGATGCGCCTTGCGCGCCGCCATCTTGCGGTTCTCGGCCTCGGCGGCGGCCAGCCGGGCCGCGCGGGTCTCGGCGAAGGTGTCGTAGGGGCCGGAGTAGTAGGTGAGTTTCTTGTCTTCCAGATGCAGGATGCCGCCGACCGCGCGGTTGAGCAGGCCACGGTCGTGCGAGATGATGATAACGGTGTGCGGATAGCGGGAAAGGTAGCTTTCCAGCCACAGCGCGCCCTCGAGGTCGAGGTAGTTGGTGGGTTCGTCCAGCAGCAACAGGTCGGGGCGCGAGAACAGCACCGCCGCCAGCGCCACCCGCATCCGCCAGCCGCCCGAGAAATCGGCGCAGGGCCGGGCCTGGTCGGCATCGTCGAAACCCAGACCCTTGAGGATCGACGCCGCCCGCGCCGGGGCCGACCAGGCGTCGATATCGGCCAGCCGCGTCTGGATCTCGGCGATCCGGTGCGCGTCGGTGGCGCGTTCGGCCTCGGCCATCAGGGCGGCGCGCTCGGTGTCGGCGGCCAGCACCGTGTCGGTGAGCGAGACATTGGACGCCGGCGCCTCCTGCGCGACACCGCCGATGCGCGCGCCCTTGGGCACGGAAATCGCGCCGGTCTCCAGCGTCAACTCGCCCCGGATCAGGCGAAACAGCGTGGTCTTGCCGGTGCCGTTGCGCCCGACCAGGCCGACCTTGTGGCCCTCGGGGATGACAGCCGAGGCATGCACGATCAGCGGCCGGCCCTCGACCGAATAGGATATGTCGTCTATCCGCAGCACGGGTTGTGACCTCAGACCTTCTCGATGCGGATGGCGACCGGCTCGGCCACCACCACGCCGGTGGCGCGCAAGCCTTCGCGGGCGGTTTCGATCTGCGACTTGGCGCAGCGGTGGGTCACGACGATGACCGGCGCGGTGACGGCGTCGTGGCTGTATTGGCGCATCCGGTCGATGGATATTCCGGCCTCGCCCAGGACCGTGGCGACCTTGGCCAGCACGCCGGGCTTGTCCTGCAATTCCAGGCGCAGGTAGTAGGGCGCGGGCACGGTGGCGCGCGCCGGTTTGGCCGGGGCAAGGCGATGCGCGGGGGTGCCGAAGGTCGGGATGGCGATGCCGCGCGCGATGTCGGACACGTCGCCCATCACCGCGCTGGCGGTCGGCCCCTCGCCCGCGCCCGCGCCGCGCAGCACGATCTGGCCGACGCTGTCGCCCTCGATCACCACCATGTTGGTGCCGCCCTCGAGCTGGCCCAGCGGCGAGGTGGCGGGCACGAGGCAGGGGCTCATGCGCTGTTCCAGCCCGCGACCCGTCATCTGCGCCACGCCCAGGAGCTTGATGCGATAGCCCATGTCGGCGGCCTGCTCGATGTCGCGGATCGAGATATGCTCGATCCCCTCAAGCTCGACACCGTCGAAATTCACCTGGGTCCCGAAGGCGATCGAGGCCAGCAGCGCCAGCTTGTGCCCGGCGTCGATGCCGCCCACGTCAAGTTGCGGGTCGGCTTCGAGATAGCCCAGCTTGTCGGCCTCGTCGAACACGGTCTCGTAAGGCAGATCGGCGTCATACATGCGCGTCAGGATGTAGTTGCAGGTGCCGTTCATCACCCCCATGACGCGGGTGATCTCGTTGGCCGCAAGCCCCTCGGTCAGGGCCTTGATCACCGGGATGCCGCCGGCCACGGCGGCCTCGAAGCGCAGCATCACGCCGGCCTTCTCGGCGGCCAGGGCCAGGTCCTGCCCGTGATGCGCCAGAAGCGCCTTGTTGGCGGTCACCACATGCTTGCCGGCGGCGATGGCGGCCTCGACCGCGGCCTTGGCCGGGCCGTCCGAGCCGCCCATCAGCTCGACGAACACGTCGACATCGTCGCGCTTGGCCATCGCCACCGGGTCGTCTTCCCAGTCGTAATGCCCGATCTCGACGCCGCGATCCTTGTCGCGGCTGCGCGCCGAAACGGCGCTGATCGCCACCTGTCGCCCGGTGCGCGCCTCGATCATCGCCGCGTGGCGGCGCACGATCTTGACGACCCCGACGCCGACGGTCCCGAGACCCGCGATGCCGAGGCGGAGGGGATCGTTGTGGGACATGGACGCGCTCCGTTCATCGTGGTTTCGCACCTGTTAGCGAAACCCCGGCGCGGGTGCAATGTGGGGCATCGGCCGCTGTCGTGTCACTGCGTGACGATTTGACGCGCAATCGGTGCCGTGGTGGGTTAGGGTGCGATCAGGGTAACGACGAGACCAAGCGACGATGTCGACCAACTGGGACGATCTCAAGTATCTGCTTGCGGTTGCGCGGCAGGGCACCCTGCTGGCGGCGGCGGAGCGGCTGGGCAGCAACGCCTCGACCGTGTCGCGGCGCATCCAGCGGCTCGAGGCCGACGCGGGCGTGCCGCTGCTGGCGCGGCAGGGCGACCGCTGGGAGCCGACCGGCGAGGCGCGGGCGCTGCTCGACATCGCGCGCAAGCTGGAACTGGAGATGACCGGGGCCGAGCGCGACCTGGCGCGGCGCAGCGAACGTCCGACCGGACGAGTCGTGCTCAACAGCTTTCCGCTGGCGCATGTGATGGCCTTCGCGCCCAATGTCGGCACGTTCTGCGAGATGTTTCCCGAACTCGACCTCGAACTTGAATATTCCCCGCGCCCGCTGAGCCTGGCCAAGGGCGAGGCCGACGTGTCGGTCCGCGAATACGAGCCGACCGAGGGCAAGCTGGTGAAAAGCCGCATCGCCACGGTGCGGGTCGGGCCGTTTCAACTGGCCGATGCGCCGCCGACGATGCGCTGGGTCGGGTTGACGCGCGCCTTCGAGACCAGCATTCCGATGGCACGCGCGCGCGACGTGTTCCAGGGGGCGCCATCGGTGCGCTGCCCCTCGACCACGACGGTGGCGGCGGCGATGATGTCCTCGGGCAAGCCCGGCGTGTTGCCCTCTTGCGTCGCCCGGTTGCATCCGGACCTGCGACCGATCGACTCGCTGGGTGAGCTCAGCGAGCATCCGATCTGGCTGGTCTATCACGAAAGCCGGCGCAGCGACCCCAAAATCGTCAGCGCAATCAACTGGCTGCGCGATATCTTCCCGACACCCAGCCGCTGCCTCTGCGGCCATTGCCCCGCGCTCGACGCCTGATTTTGCGAAAACGCAAAGCCGGGTCCACACTCGTAAGGGTTGTGCGCACCTCAACCAGATGTTTGACTGATCACAAGAGCGGGGGGCACCGCCAAGTGAGGAGGCAGACATGGAGCATGTTGTATCGCAGGCCGGCGCCACGGCGCGGCTGGGGTTGGGGACGTTTTCCGTCCTGATCGCGCTCGCGGGGCTGGCGCCGGGGATTCTGCCCGCCGAATACGCGCATCTTTCACCGAACCTGGAAACCTCGCAGGTCTGGACCGTGCAGGGGTATTTTGCCAGCAACGTAATCCTGCTGCTGTCCGGCATCAAGCTGATGTTCGGCTATTGCACCAAATGCGCCACCGCGCTGGCGCTGACGCTTCTGGCCTTCAACATCTATCTGATCGGCACCGGCTTTGCCGCACCGCTGTGGGCCTTCCTTGTGACCGGCGCCTTCTGCGCGGCGATTCTGGCCTATATCTACGTGCCGAAACTGCGCTGGGATTTCCGTCAGCCGATCTGAGGCGGCATGATGCCCCTATGATCTGAACGTCTGTTCAGTTAATCAGGGGCATGGCCCGCAAGTCAGGATCACACGCCGGCATCACCGGCCCAAGGGTGCGCGACGCCGCCGAGCGGTTGTTCGCGCGCCACGGCTATGCCGCGGTGTCGATGCGCCAGATCGCGGCCGAGGTCGGGGTGCAGGCGGGGGCGCTCTATCTCTACACCCGCGACAAGCAGAGCCTGCTGTTCGACCTGATGCAAAGCCATCTGCGCGACCTGATGCAGGCCTGGCAGGCGGTGCCCGAGGGCGACGGCCCGGCGGCGCGGCTCGAGGCCTTCACCCGGTTTCACATCCGCCACCACCTGGCGCGCCCGGACGCGGTGTTCATCGCCTACATGGAGTTGCGCAGCCTCGAGCCGGAGAACTTCAAGGTGATCGAGGCGCTGCGCAAACGCTATGAGGACGTGCTGGAAGAGATCCTGCGCGACGGCGCGGCGGCGGGCGTGTTCACGGTGCCCGACACCAAGCTGGCGACGATGGCGCTGATCGCGATGCTGACCGGGGTGAACACCTGGTATCGCGACAGCGGACGGCTGAGCCGCGACCGGGTCGAGGACCTCTATTGCGACATGGTGCGGCGCGCGGTCGGGGCCTGAGGCCTCACCCCTCCTGCGGCGGCAGCGCCAGGGTGTCGAGCATCGGCGAGATGTCCTCGATCGTGTCGGCCACGATCTGCACCACGCCGCTGTCGCGCTGAAGCTGGCCGGTCACCCTGAGCGCGCGCCCGGCCACCACCGCGCGGCGAAACCGCTCATAGGTCTTGCGCCAGACGATCACGTTGGCGATGCCGGTCTCGTCCTCCAGCGTGATGAAGATGACGCCGTTCGCGGTGCCCGGACGCTGGCGCACCAGCACCAGCCCCGCCACCGTCACCCGCGCCCCCACCGGCGGGCGGCCAAGCCAGCCGTGCGGCACCGCCGAGGGCGGGCGCGGCCAGCCGCGGGGGGATCGAATCGCGTGATGCTCCATGAGAACGAACATAGAACATTTTGCCCTGCCCGTCACCAGCGCGTGACCTGGATGACGGCGGCGAAAAACGGGGTGGCAGGGGCCGACCGGCTTGGCTACAACGTCCCGGACTTTCACGGAGGCGGCCAGATGGCAAAGATCACCTATATCGAGCACAACGGCACCGAGCATGTCGTCGACGTTCCCAACGGCCTGACGGTCATGGAAGGCGCGCGCGACAACGGCATTCCGGGGATCGAGGCCGATTGCGGCGGCGCCTGCGCCTGTTCGACCTGCCATGTCTATGTCGCCGAGGACTGGGTCGACAAACTGAGCCCGAAAGAGCCGATGGAAGAGGACATGCTCGATTTCGCGTTCGAGCCGGACCCGGTGCGCTCGCGCCTGACCTGCCAGTTGAAGGTCACGGATGCGCTCGACGGGCTGGTGGTGCAGATGCCCGAAAAGCAGATCTAGCGCAGAAATCGGTAAATCTGAATCACTTAACGCTGCCTGAAATCAAAGATTTCAACGCGTTAAGTGATACATTCCGTTGCAGACCAAACCGATTTCGCTCTTGTCAGGCGCCGCCCGGCCTGCCCAGATCCCTGACCCAGCGAACCAGGTAGCGCACCGGCCAGCGCAGCACGCTCATCCCCGCCGCCAGCACGACAAGGCCGATCAGCGGCCCCGACTGCCATGTCACCCATCCGACGATCGGGATGCCGACGGCGATCAGCCCCCAGGCCGCCGGCCAGTGCTGTCGGCGCGACGGAAACATCGCGATGAGGTTGGCGGTCAGCGCCCAGACGCAGGCGGCAATGAGCGAGGCCGTCATCGCGGCAACTCCGGCTTCTGCCCGCGCGCGCGCGCGATCAGGTAGCCCAGCGGGCGGCGCATCATCGACAGGAATGCCGCCAGCGCCAGCCCGGTCCAGACCCAGCCGTTTTCGGCCCCGATCCAGATCATCAGCGGGATCGCGGTGAGCAGCAGGAGCGAGCCGGGGATCATCTGGTAGCGCATCGGCAGAAACGCGGTGACGGTTCCGCCAAGCGCCCAGAGACAGGCGGCAATGAGGGATGGGGTCATGGGCTGGTCTCCGCATGGGTGTCCGGACATGCCCGCGTATCGCTGCTCCGGGCAGCCCCCGTCCGCGGGTGGGGGTGAAGCCCCCGCGCGTGGGGGCGGACGGGGGCTGCCCGGCGGTGCCGGGCATGGCTATCGCTTCGTTTCGCACGTGGCAGGGAATGGCCCATCGCCCTACCCCTCCAGCCGCTTCTGCAACCCCCGCGCCCAGGTCGAGATTGTCCCCGCCCCGAGGCAGACGACGATGTCACCGGGTTTGGCCTCGGCGCGGACCAGGGTTTCGAGGTCGGCCTCGCTGTCGATGGCCAGCGCGTGGCGGTGGCCGTGGTCGGTGAGGGCGGCGACCAGGTCGTCGCGGCTGGCGCCTTCTATCGGGTCTTCTCCGGCGGCGAACACGTCCGAGATGCCGATCACGTCGGCGTCGTTGAAGCAGGTGCAGAAATCGTCGAACAGCGAATGCAGGCGCGAGTAGCGGTGCGGCTGGTGCACCGCGATCACCCGGCCCGTGCTGGCCTGGCGGGCGGCTTTCAACACGGCGGCGATCTCGACCGGGTGGTGGCCGTAGTCGTCGATGATCGGCGCGCCGTTCCATGTTCCCACGCGGGTAAAGCGGCGGTTGACGCCGCCGAAGGCCGCCAGCGCGGTGCGGATCTCATCCGCGGTCATGCCAAGGTGGCGCGCCACCGCGACCGCCCCCAGCGCGTTGGAGACGTTGTGATCGCCGGGCATCGGCAGGGTGCAGCCCTCGATCCGCGTGCCCTCGGCGTGCAGTTCTATGTCGAACTTCGCGCGCCCGTCCTCGTAGCGCAGGTTGACCGCGCGCACGTCGGCCTGGGCGTTGAAGCCGAAGGTGACGACGCGCCGGTCCGTCAGCTTGCCGACCAGCGCCTGCACCTCGGGGTGATCGGTGCAGAGCACCGCGAGGCCGTAGAACGGGATATTCGAGACGAAATCGAGAAAGCCCTGGTGGAGCGCTTCGACCGAGCCCCAATGCTCCATATGCTCGGGGTCGATGTTGGTGACGATGGCGATGGTGGCGGGCAGGCGGTTGAAGGTGCCGTCGCTCTCGTCGGCCTCGACCACCATCCACTCGCCCGCGCCCATGCGCGCGTTCGAGCCATAGGCGTGGATCACGCCGCCGTTGATCACCGTGGGGTCGATGCCGCCGGCGACCAAGAGTTCGGCCACCAGCGTCGTCGTCGTGGTCTTGCCGTGGGTGCCGGCGACCGCGATGTTGGACTTGAGCCGCATCAGCTCGGCCAGCATCTCGGCCCGGCGCACCACCGGCAGGCCGCGGGCGCGGGCGGTGTCGAGCTCGGGGTTGCCGGGCTTGATGGCCGAGGAAATTACCACCACCTCGGCGCCGTCGAGGTTGTCGGCCTTCTGGCCGATGAAGATGCGCGCGCCCAGCCCGGCCAGACGATCCGTGATGGTGGATTTCTTGAGGTCGGAGCCCTGCACCTCGTAGCCGTGGTTGATCAGCACCTCGGCGATGCCCGACATGCCGATGCCGCCGATCCCGACAAAGTGGATCGGCCCCATCTGGCTGGGAAGTTTGGTTGCCGTCGCGGTCATGCGTCGCCCTTTTTTCAGTCTGGCTATGCGGTCCGGCCCCTGGCTGCAAGCTCTTCGACCAGCGCCACCAGCGCGTCGGTGGCGTCGGGCTTGCCCAGGCTCAGGGCGGCCCTGGCCATTTGCTCGGCCCCGGCGGGATTGTCCAGCACCGCGGCAATCTGTTCGGTCAGGGTGGCAGCATCCAGCCGCGATTGCGGGATCAGGATGGCGGCCCCGGCCTCGACCAGCCCGCGGGCATTGGCGCTCTGGTGGTCGCCGGTGGCGTGGGGATAGGGGATCAGGATCGCGGGCCGCCCGATCACCGTCAGGTCGGCCACGGTCGAGGCCCCGGCGCGCGCGATCACCAGTTGCGCCTCGCTGATGCGCTTGGGCACGTCGTGAAAGAACGGCTGAACCTCGGCGCGGATGCCGTGGTGGTGGTAGTAGTCCTGCACCCGGTCGCCGTCGGCGTCGCGGGCCTGGTGGCTGACCGAGATGTGCTGCAAAAGGTGCTCGGGCAGCGCCGCGATGGCCTGCGGCACCACGTCCGACAGCACCTGCGCGCCCTGGCTGCCGCCGATCACCAGGATCTGCATCGGGTAGTCGCCGGGCGGGATATAGCCCGCCCCGGCGCGGTCGAGGATGGCGCCGCGCACCGGGTTGCCGGTGTGAACGGGATGCGCGCCCTCGGGGATCGGCGCCGTGGGCCATGTGCCGCAGGCGAGCCGGTCGACCCGGCGGGCAAAGAAGGTGTTGACCCGGCCCAGCACGCCGTTCTGTTCGTGGATCATCCGGGGCAGTCGCATCAGCCGCGCCGCCGCCAGCGCCGGGATGGTGGGATAGCCGCCAAAGCCCACCACCACCGCCGGGCGGTCGCGCCGCATCCGGCGGATGGCGCCGATCACGCCGGTGGCGATGCGCAGAGGCACCAGCGCGCGCGCAAGGATGCCGCCGCGCGAAAAGCTGGCCGACGAGACCTGTTCGACCTTGACCACATGCGGGAAGCCGCCGGTGTAGCGCGCGCCGCGCGCGTCGGTCGAGAGCTTCACCCGCCAGCCCCGCCGCAGCATCGCCTCGGCCAGCGCCTGGGCCGGGAACATATGCCCGCCGGTGCCTCCGGCGGCGATCACGATCAGGGGGGCGCGCGGCTCGGTCATCGGCGCCGTCCGGTGGACAGGATGTCGCCGATCCGCCCCTGCGGGCGGGTGCGGGTGAAGGCAAGCAGCATCCCCGCCGCCAGCCCGGTGGCGATCAGCGACGAGCCGCCGTAGCTGACGAACGGCAGGGTCATGCCCTTGGCGGGCAACAGCCGCACCGCCACCCCCATGTTGATCAGCGCCTGCACCCCCAGCATCGCCGCCAGCCCGGTGCCGGCAAGGCGGATGAAGGTGTCACGCTCGGCCAGAAGCCGCATGAAGCTGCGCACCACGACGATGGCATAAAGCGCGATGATCACCAGCACCAGGATCAGCCCGTATTCCTCGGCGGCGACCGCGATGATGAAATCGGTGTGGGCATCGGGCAGCGACCATTTCACCTGCCCCTCGCCGACCCCGACGCCGAAGAACCCGCCCTCGCGGATGGCGTTGGTGGCATAGCCAAGCTGGGTGGTGGGTTCGACCTCGGGGGTCAGGAAACCGTCGATGCGGCGGGCGAAATGCTCGGAGTTTTCATAGGCGATCATGCCGCCCAGCACCACCACACCGGCGATGCCCATGATCAGGATATAGGGCGCACCGGCCAGGAAATACATCACCCCCCAGCCGAACAGGACCAGCGCCGCCTGCCCGAAATCGGGCTGCATCGCCAGGAACGCCACGATCACCAGGGTCAGCGCCAGCGACATCGACTTGCCCGGCGGGCCGCCGATTTCCTGGCTCGCGGCCATCAGCCAGGCCACGGTGATGACGAACACGGGTTTGAGGAACTCGGACGGTTGCAGCGACGCGAAGCCCAGCGAATACCAGCGCACCGCGCCCTTGCCGAAGTCGGTGCCAAGCGCGGGCAGCATGGCCAGCGCGGCGAAGGCGAGGAAAAACCCGATCACCGCCAGACGGCGCACCATCTGCGGCGACATCATGGTGGTGGCGAACATCACGGTGAAGGCGATCACGCCGAACACCACCTGGCGTTCGACATAGTGAAACGGCGCCAGCCCGTTGCGCTCGGCCAGCGGCGGCGAGGCGGCCAGCCCCAGCAACAGCCCGATCGCGAACAACAGAAGGATCGCCGAGATCGACCACTTGTCGATCGTGCGCCACCAGCGCGGCAGAATCGGATCGCCGTCCTGCCGCGGTGCCGCGCCATATACCATCTCGGTCATGAGAAACGCCCGATTACTGCCTCTGCCCTGCCCGGTTTTCCGGGTCTGGGGCGAGTCTAGCGAAAATCACCCCGTCGCGCCAGAGCTTGTTGCCGCCCGGGGCGCGCCCAGCAGCGCCCGGGCGGCGGCGCGCGCGGCGTCGGTCACGGTCTCGCCCGCGAGCATCCGCGCCACCTCGTCGATCCGGGCGGCGGCGTCCAGCGGGGTGACGCGGGTGCGGGTCTGGCCGCCGCTGACGGCCTTTTCCACCCGCCAGTGATGCGCGCCACGGGCCGCGACCTGCGGCGAATGGGTCACCACCAGCACCTGCCCGCCCTCGCCCGCCAGCGTCATCAGCCGGTGCCCGACCGCGTCCGCGGTGGCGCCGCCGACGCCGCGGTCGATCTCGTCGAAGATCATCGTCAGCCCAGTGGCGTCGCGGGTCAGGCAGACCTTGAGCGCCAGCAGAAAGCGGCTGAGTTCGCCGCCCGAGGCGATCTTGTTGAGCGGGCCGGACGGCGCGCCGGGGTTGGTGGCGACGGTGAAGGTGACCGCATCGACGCCTTCGGGGCCGGGGGCTGTGGGGGCGATTTCCGTTGCGAACACAGCACGTTCCATCTTGAGCGGGGCCAGTTCCGTGCCCATCGCGGCATCGAGCGCCTGCGCCGCGCGGGCACGGGCGGCGCTGAGGCGGGCGGCGGCGGCGTCATAGTCGGCCCGGGCCGCGTCGCGGGCCGATGTCAGCGCCGCGATGTCGCCAGCGCCCTTGTCGAGGGCCGCCAGCTTCGCCGCGATCCCGGCGGCGAAATCGCCCAGATCGTCCGGCGCGACGCCGTGCTTGCGGGCGGCGGCGCGGATGGCGAACAGGCGTTCCTCGACCCGCTCCAACTCGCCGGGGTCGAAGGCGAGTGTCTCGAGCGCGGTCTCGACGCCCTGGGTGGCCTCGCCAAGTTCGGCCAGCGCGCGCGTCACGGCCTCGATCGGGGCGTCGAGCGTGTCGCCCGCCTTGTCGGCCACCGCTTCGAGCCAGCGCAGGGCGTCGCCCATCCGCCCCTCGGCCCCCTCGCCCGGACCAAGCGCCTGGGCGGCTTTCTGCACATCCTCGCCGATCCGCTGCCCGGCCTGCATCTGGCGGCGGCGGGTGTCGAGGTCGGCATCCTCGCCGGGTTCGGGGGCGAGCTTTTCCAGCTCGTCCCAGGCGTGGCGCAGAAAGTCTTCCTCGTCGCGGGCGGCGGCCAGGCGGGCCTCGGCCTCGGTCAGCGCCTTGTCGGCCTCGGCCAGTGCGCGCCAGGCGGTGCGGGTGGCGGCGCGGTCGGGGCCGAGATCGCCGAAACTGTCGAGAAGGTCGCGGTGAACGCGCGGATTCAGAAGGCCGCGGTCGTCCTGCTGGCCGTGCAGTTCCACCAGCGTGTCGGACAGCGCGCGCAGCACGTCGCCGGAGGCGCGGCGGTCGTTGACCCAGGCGGTCTTGCGCCCGTCGGTGCGGTTGGTGCGTCGCAGGATCAGCTCGTCGCCCGCCGGGATGCCGGCCTCGTCCAGCACCGCGCGGGCCGGGTGATCGGCCTCGAGGTCGAACACCGCCACCACCTCGCCCTCGTCGGCTCCGGCGCGCACAAGGTCGGCGCGCCCGCGCCAGCCCAGCACGAAGCCCAGCGAATCGAGCAGGATGGACTTGCCCGCCCCGGTCTCGCCGGTCAGCACGTTCAGACCCGGCCGGAACTCCAGTTCCAGCCGGTCAATGATAAGCACGTCCCGGATGTCGAGATGTCTAAGCATGGGGCCAAAAGCCGCCTACAGCCACTCGCCCTTGATCAGCTGGCGATAGAGCGCGGTCAGCCAGTTGCTGCCCTTGGCCTCGGGCTGGAGCCCGGCCTTGGTCAGAAGTTCGTAGCTGTCCTCATACCACTTGGTCGAGCGGAAGTTGTGGCCCAGGATCGCGCCCGCCGTCTGCGCCTCGTCGGTGAAGCCCAGGATCAGGTAGCTCTCGACCAGCCGGTGCAGCGCCTCGGGCGTGTGCGAGGTGGTCTGGAACTGCTCGACCACGACGCGGAAGCGGTTGATGCCGGCGGTGTAATGCTTGCGCTTGAGGTAGTAGCGCCCGATTTCCATCTCTTTCGCGGCCAGGTGGTCGAAGGCGAGATCGAATTTCAGGATCGCCGAGCGGGCATATTCGGTGTCGGGATACCGCTCGATCACGTCGCGCAGCGCCTGCAACGCCTGGAAGGTCAGGCCCTGGTCGCGGCCGATCGCGTCGATCTGGTCGTAATAGCTGAGGGCCAGAAGATACTGCGCATAGGCCGCATCCTCGTCGCCCGGATAGAAGTCGATGAAGCGCTGCGCGGCGGCGCGCGATTCCTCGAATTCGCCATCCTTGTGGAAGGCATAGGCCTGCATCACCAGCGCGCGCTTGGCCCAGCTGGAATAGGGATACAGACGCTCGACCTCGCCGAACCACTTGGCGGCGCTGTCGAAATCGCCCTCTTCAAGGTCGAATTCGGCGCGCTTGTAGATCTCTTCGGCGGTGTATTCCTCGATCGGTTTCGACTCGACCGCGTTGCCCCCGAACAGGTTTGAAAACCAGCCGCCGCCGCCACCGCCGCCGCTGCATCCGGCCAGCGACACGGCCAATACCGTGATCGCGGCCCCCTGAGCGGTCCGTTTCAGCGCGCTGCGCCTTGCCTTTTCGTCCTGCCGCGTATCCCCCATGGCCCGCGCCTACCCCGTGCAAGTGATTCACACCCAGACCTAGTGGGTCCGGGTCGGATTGCTCACATCCCTAGCACATAACTTCCCGGGGCAAAATGGTTTCGGCCCGGAATTTGTCATGCTGTTGCGCATCTTTCGCATCGCCCCGTCGCGGTGGGTGACGGCGACAGATCGCGGGTGCGAAACGGCGTGGGAAATGAGTATGTGCAAACGAAAAAAGGGCCGGCGCTGAGGCCGGCCCTGTCGCGTGTCTGTCATGCCCGCTCAGTTCGCCTGGCGGCGCAGGAAGGCCGGAATTTCGACCCGCTCATGCTCGGGGTCGCTTTCGGGGTCTTCGTGATAGCCCGACTTGACCGGCGGTTGCTGGCGCGGCGAGGACTGCGTCTGCTCGCCGCCGCCGGAATGCCCGGTCATGCGGTTGATCAGCGAATTGATGCCAAAGCGCGGCTTGTTCGGCTCCTGCGGCGCGCGCGGGTCCGATGCGGTGGCGGCGGCGGGCTGTTCATGCTCGCGCCGCGGCGTGCGCTGGACCGCAGCCTGCAGGCGGGCCATCGCCTCGGGCGACGGTGCGCCGGGGGCCGGGGCCTTGGGGGCGACGAAACGCGCCACTTCCGGCTGTTCGCCGCGCATCGGGCGGGTCGGCTGCGGCTGGTGGCGGTATTCGGGCTGCGGCTGGTAGGCGGGCGGCGGCAGGTCGCCACCGGCTTCCTCGGCCGGGAAGATGTTCTCGGCCTGCTCCTCGGCGGCGGCGGCGGTCGCGTCGATGCCCTCGTCGAAGAAGGATTGCTGCGGCTCGTCGGCGTAGTCGCCTTCGGATTCGTAGTCGTCGAAGTGATGGCCGGTTTCGATCGCGGCGGCTGCGGCGATGGCCTGGGGTGCTTCGCTTTCGAGCTTCTGCTCGACCTCGTCGGGGGTGTGCAGCGGCTCGGACATGCGGCGGCGCGGCACCGGCATGTCGGAATAATGCTCGTTCGCGTCGATGCCGGTGGCCACGACCGAGACGCGCATCCGCCCCTCGATCTCGGTGTCCAGCGTCGAGCCGACGATGATGTTGGCGTCGGGGTCGACCTCTTCGCGAATCCGGTTGGCGGCCTCGTCCAGTTCGAACAGGGTCAGGTCATAGCCGCCGGTGATGTTGATCAGCACGCCGCGCGCGCCCTTGAGCGAGATCTCGTCCAGAAGCGGGTTGGCGATGGCCTTTTCGGCGGCCTGCACGGCGCGATCCTCGCCATCGGCTTCGCCGGTGCCCATCATCGCCTTGCCCATCTCGTCCATCACCGCGCGCACGTCGGCGAAGTCGAGGTTGATCAGGCCCGGGCGCACCATCAGGTCGGTCACGCCCTTGACGCCCTGGTAGAGCACGTCGTCGGCCATCGAGAAGGCTTCGGTAAAGGTGGTCTTCTCGGTCGCCATCCGGAAAAGGTTCTGGTTCGGGATGATGATCAGGGTGTCGACCATCTTTTGCAGCGCCTCGACGCCTTCCTCGGCCTGGCGCATCCGCTTGGCGCCTTCGAACTGGAACGGCTTGGTCACGACGCCGACGGTCAGAACGCCAAGTTCACGCGCCGCCTGGGCGATGATCGGCGCGGCCCCGGTGCCGGTGCCGCCGCCCATGCCGGCGGTGATGAAACACATATGCGCGCCGGCCAGGTGATCGACGATCTGTTCGATCGATTCCTCGGCCGCCGCCGCCCCGACCGAAGCGCGCGCCCCTGCCCCGAGACCCTCGGTCACCTTCACACCCATCTGGATGCGGTTGGGTGCCTTGGCCTGCTGAAGCGCCTGGGCATCCGTGTTGGCGACAACGAAATCGACGCCCTCAAGGGCCTTGTCGATCATGTTGTTCACGGCATTTCCACCCGCGCCGCCGACGCCAAACACGGTGATCCGCGGTTTCAGTTCATCCTGCGCTGGCATGGTGAGGTTCAATGTCATGATCTTCCGCCTGTCCTTTGCGTTCTGTCCCGTCCCGCCACTTCCGGACGGGTTGTCCACTCCTGACGGAATCTAAACGCGTTTTGCCCTGCCGTCACGGAAAAAACCACAGGGTAACGCGAAATATGGCGCGATTCGGCGCGATTTCAGCGAGATATTGCCGCGATGGGCAGGCGCCCGCCGACAACCCGGCTACCAGTTGTCGCGAAACCACTTCACGGCCCAGCGCAAAGACCGCGCCGGGTAGCTGTCGGCGGGAATCTCGAAATCCCACCATTCGTCCTGCGGATGGGCGGCAAACAGGCACAATCCGACCGCCGAGGCGAAGGCCGCGCCGGTCGCCGCCTGCGGCAAGCCCTGCACCCGCAGCGGGCGGCCGATGCGCACCTGCTGGCCGAGGATCTTGGGCGCGAGCCCGTCGAGGCCGGGGATCTGGCTGGCGCCGCCGGTCAGCACGATCTGCTGGCTGGGCAGGTGGTCGAAGCCCGCGGCATCGAGCCGGTCGCGCACCTCCTCGAGGATCTCCTCGACGCGCGGGCGCATGATGCCGATCAGTTCCGAGCGCGACACGGTGCGCCGGTCGCGTTCCCAGTCGCCGCTGTCGCCGCCGATCTCGATCTGTTCGCGGTCATCCATGCCGGTGGCATAGACCCCGCCATAGAAGGTCTTGATGCGCTCGGCAGTGGCCAGCGGCACGCGCAGGCCCTTGGCGATGTCCGAGGTGACGTGATCGCCGCCAAGGCGCACGCTGTCGGCATAGATCATGTGCTTCTTGATGAAGATCGAAATGCCGGTGGCGCCGCCGCCCATGTCGATGCAGGCCGCGCCAAGTTCCTGTTCATCCTCGACCAGCGCCGAGATTCCAGCGGCATAGGCCGATGAGGCGATGCCGGCCAGTTCGAGGTCGCACCGCTTGATGCAATGCAGAAGGTTGCGCACCACGGTGGCGTCGACCGTCAGCACGTGCATGTCGACCGAAAGCCGGTTGCCGATCTGGCCGCGCGGATCGCTGAGGCCGGAGCGGTGGTCGATGGCGAAGTTGACCGGCTGGGCATGCAGAACCTCGCGCCCCTCGCCGAAATCGGGCACCTCGCAGGCGGCCAGGACGCGGGCGATGTCGTCTTCGGTGACCGAGCCGTGACGCAATTCGACCGAGCCTGCCAAGCCGTAGCTGCGCGGCCCGGCCCCGGCGAAAGTGGCGATGACGTGATCGACGCGGGTGTTGGCCATCTTCTGCGCGCCCTGCACGGCGGTGCGGATGGCGCGCTCGGTCTCCTGCATCGCGTCGATCTCGCCAAAGCGCACGCCACGCGACCGGGTGGTCGAGGCGCCGATCACGCGAAACGCCGACTGCCCGGCCATCGAGCCGATGCCATCCGAGTCGCGAAACCGCTCGGGCCCGTCGAAGCGCAGCACGAGGCAGCCGATCTTGGCGGTGCCGATGTCGAGAACGGCGATCACGCCGCGTTGCATGGCGGCGCGGCGCATGGCGCGCATCGCTCTTTGCTGCTGATAGAGATCGGTCATGGCAAGATCACTCCAAATACAGGCTGCGGATATGGCGCAACTCGTCCATCGCCGGCGGGGTCAGCCGCAAGGTCGGACGCATCGGGTTGCGCATGTCGATATCGGCGACATCGCGGGCCAGCAGGTCTTGCGCCTGGTCAAGCGCCAGCACCTGTTCCAGCGCCGCGACCGGGCTGGTCTCGGGCAAAAGGATGCGCCGGTCCCCCGACAGGGCCACGTCCCAGCGCCGTTCGCCGACCCGGATCAGCCCGCGCAGATCGCCCGCCAGGGGCCGGGCGGCGTCGAGGATGGCCAGCGCCTCGGGCACGTTCTCGTTGGCGCCGGTGCCCGCCACCAGCGGCAGGTCGGGGCGCGCGGCCCGGCCGGTCAGCGAGGCGACGCGGTGGCCGGTGGCGTCGATCAGCTCGATCGAGGTCGGCGCGCGCCAGACCAGCACCGGCTCGCGCTCGGTGATCGCGACCTCGAGCACGCCGCCGGGGCGCACGCGCAGTTCCACGTTCCTGACCACGTCGAAGGCGGCGATCTCGGCGCGCATGGCGTCGAGATCGAGGTCGAAGGACGACACCGGGAAGTCGATCGGGAATCGGGTGCGGATCTCGCGGTCGAGCACCGGCGAGGCACCCTCGATCGCCATCAGCTTGACCATGAACTCGGGCCGCGTCTCGACCGAGCGGCGAACTTCGGCGACCTTGTCGACCACCGCCTGACGGTTGGCGGGTTCGGCGAAATACCAGCCCGTCGCGGTCAGGATCACGAACACCGGGATGCCGACGCGAAACAGCGAACGATAGAGCGGCGTCAGCCACATGCGGTGGATGCGGTAGGCGACACGCGACGGAGCCGGGTCGCGGCGGGTGTTGCGGCCCGAGGGCGCGCGGCGCGGGGCGCTCAGCGGTTGCATGAGGCATCCTCCACCATCCAGCGGCACAACTGGCCGAAGGTCCAGCCCTGCACCGCGGCCTGTTCGGGCACCAGCGAAGTGGGCGTCATGCCCGGCTGGGTGTTGACCTCGAGCAGGATGAGACCGTCCAGCCCGGCGGCGTCGTTCCAGCGGAAATCGGCCCGGCTGACACCGCGGCACCCGAGTGCTTCATGGGCGCGCAGGGCATAGTCGAGGCAATGCAGTTCGATCTCGGCAGGGATGTCGGCGGGCACAACGTGATGCGAGCCGCCGGCGACGTATTTGGCGTGGTAGTCATACCAGCCCTCGGATTTGATCTCGGTCACCGCCAGCGCCTTGTCGCCGATCACCGTGGTGGTCAGTTCGCGCCCCGGCACATAGGCCTCGACCATCATCACCTCGGGGTCGGCATCGGTCAGTTGCGGCGGCGTGTTGGCGCCCTCGGCCACGATATGCACGCCGACCGAGGAGCCTTCGTTATAGGGCTTCACCACGTAGGGCGGGGCCATCAGGTGGCGTTTGACGATCGCCGCTTTCGGGGCCAGCAGGCTTTCGGCCACCGGCAGGCCGGCGGCGCGGAACACGTCCTTGGCGCGGGTCTTGTCCATCGCAAGCGCCGAGGCCAGCACGCCCGAATGGGTATAGGGCAGGCCCATCCATTCCAGCATTCCCTGCACGCAGCCATCCTCGCCCCAGCGGCCGTGGAGCGCGTTGAAGACGACATCGGGGCCGGCCTCGGACAGGCGCGCGCAGAGATCGGGGCCAGCCTCGACCTCGACCACCTGATAGCCTTCGCCCCGGAGCGCGGCGGCGCATTGACGCCCTGAACTCAGCGACACCTCGCGCTCGGCAGAGGGGCCACCCATGAGTACCGCAACCTTGAGGGCTGTCCTGCTCGACTTGCCCAATTGTCTGCCTCGTTCCCGGCCTTTTGCGACCAGTTATCGTTCGATTTCTTCTTGTTCTTGATCCTGCGCCGGTTCGCCCACGCGCATGATTTCCCACTCTAGCGTGAGGCCGCTGGAATCGTAAACCTTTTTTCGCACCAACTCGCCCAGAGCTTCCAGCTCGGCGGCGGTGGCATCGCCGGTATTGGTCAGGAAATTCGGATGCTTGGGGTTCATCTGCGCGCCGCCCAGCGTGGCTCCGCGCATGCCGGCATCCTCGATCACCTTCCACGCTTTCAGCTCGTGGCAGTCGTCGGCGCGCCCGGTCGAGGAATACCCGGCGGGGTTGCGGAAGGTCGAACCAGCGGTGCGGTCCTTGGTCGGCTGGGTCTCGTCGCGGCGCGCCAACTGCTCGGCCATGCGCGCGGCCAGTTCGTCGGGGTCGCCGGGCGGACCCTGGAGCGTGGCCTCGACCAGCACCCAGCCGTCGGGCAGCGCGCTGTGGCGGTAGCCGAAGGCCAGGTCTTCGGGCGTCAGGCGCACCACCTCGCCCGCCCGCGTCACCGCCCTGCCCTCGACAAAGGCATCGGCGGTGTAGCGCCCGTAACAGCCCGCGTTCATCCGGACCGCGCCACCGATGGCGCCGGGAATGGTGCGCAGGAAGGTCAAGTCCACCCCCGACTCTGCCGACTTGCGCGCCACATGGGCATCAAGCGCGGCGGCCCCGGCGATCACCCGGCCATCCTCGATCCGGATGGTGTTGAAGCCGCGCCCCAGCCGGATCACCACGCCGCGAATGCCGCCGTCGCGCACGATCAGGTTCGATCCGACGCCCATCGCGAAAACCGGCACCGCGGGGTCGAGCGCGGCGAGAAAGGCGCTGAGATCGTCGAGGTCGGCGGGCTGGAACAGCCAGTCCGCCGGGCCGCCGACGCGCATCCATGTCAGGCCGGACAGATCGCGGTTCTCGGTCAGAGTGCCGCGCACCTCGGGCAGCATCCGGGGCAGATCGGTCATTGCGCGCGCCTCCGCTTGCCCAGCAGGAACCCGACCAGCATCCCCACCACCACCGGCGCGAACCAATCGGCGGCCAGCGCCTCGATGGTGGTGGCGCCGCGCGCCCGCCCGCCGCCGAAGCCGATCGCCCCCAGCGCCAGCAACAGCGCCGAGACCGCGGCGGTCACCCGCCCGGCCTGCACGCTGACCCGGGTGGTCAGAAACAGCGTCAGGGCAAACCCCAGCAACCCCAGCCCGATCATCAATGCGATCTGCATAACCTCTCCACCTGATCCGGCGGCAATCTAGCAGCCCCCGGCCCGGCCACAACCCCGCCCGGCTGCATCTTGGGCTTGCCAAACCGGCACGAACGCGGAACCAAAGGGGGATGAGCCGCTACGCCTTCACCATCGCGGGAACCGACCTCGAAATGCTGCCCTCGGGGGCTGTCTATTGGCCCCTGCACGGGCTGATCTGCGTGTCAGACCTGCACCTGGGGCGCTCGGAACGCTATGCCCGCAACGCCGGTGCCCTGCTGCCGCCCTACGAAACGCGCGATACGCTGACCCGGCTCGAGGCGGATATCGAGGCGACCGGGGCGGGCATGGTGGTGTGCCTTGGCGACAGTTTCGACGACCTTGCCGCCGCCGACGGGCTGGATGCGCCAATCAGCGACTGGCTGACCCGGCTGATGGCGGGGCGGCGCTGGATCTGGATCGAGGGCAACCACGACCCCGGCCCGGTGGCGCTGGGCGGCAGTCACATGGCCGAACTGCCGGTGCCGCCGCTGACCTTTCGCCACATCGCCCGGCCCGGCGCGGCGGGCGAGGTCTCGGGGCACTACCACCCCAAGGTCAGGATTTCGGCGGGCGGGCGCGCGCGGGCGCGGCCCTGCCTTCTCTACGATGCCGACCGGGTGATCCTGCCGGCCTTCGGCACCTATACCGGCGGCCTGCGCAGCGATGACGCGGCGCTGGCCCGCCTGATGCGGCCCGAGGCGCTGGCGGTGATGACCGGGCCGGTGGCGCATGCGGTGCCGATGCCGAGGTGAGCGCGGCGTCACGCTTGCTCCGGCGCCCGGCACGCGGCATCCTCGCGGCATGACGACAGCACCCGATCCCGATTTCGAGGCCCGCATCCGCGCCAGTTTCGCGGCCCAGACGATGATGACGACGCTGGGCGCCACGCTGGCCGAGGTGGCCCCGGGCCATGTGCGCATCACCTCGACGATCCCGCCGGGCGCGCGCCAGCAGCATGGCGTCGGGCACGCCGGGCTGACCTTCTCGATCGGCGACAGCGCGGCGGGCTATGCCGCCCTCAGCCTGATGGAGCCGGGCCAGGAAGTGGTGACCGCCGAGATGAAGATCAACCTGATGGCGCCGGCGCGCGGCGACGGGCTGATCGCCGAGGGCCGGGTGCTGCGCCCCGGACGCCGCCTGATGACCGTCGAAGCCAATGTCTGGGCAGTGGATGCCGACACGCGCCGCCATATCGCGGTGATGACCGGCACCATGGTGCCCGTCCCGATCCAGAAGGAAACGCCATGAGCGACCGCGTCACCATCAGCCGCGACGGCCCCGTCGCCACCGTGACCATGAACCGGCCCGACAAGCTCAACGCGCTCGATGTCACCCAGATCGAGGCGATCGTGGCTGCCGGGGCCAGCCTGGCAACCGCGCGCGACGTGCGCGCGGTGGTGCTGACGGGGGCGGGCGGCAGTTTCTGCGCCGGGCTCGACATCGCGGCGATGCCGGTGATCGCGGAACTCGCGCGCTCGACCGGGTTCATGACCCGCAGCCACGGACGTTCCAACCTGTTTCAGGCGGCGGCGATGACCTGGGCCGAACTGCCGCAGCCGGTGATCGCGGCGGTCGAGGGCCACGCCTATGGCGGCGGCTTCCAGATCATGCTGGGGGCGGATATCCGGGTGGCGGCGCCCTCGGCGAAATTCGCCATCATGGAAGCGAAATGGGGCCTGGTGCCGGACATGGGCGGCATGGTGCTGGCGCGGCGGCTCCTGCGCGGCGACGTGCTCAGGCGGCTGACCTACACCGCCGAGGTGTTCGACGCCGAGGGGGCGCTGGACTGGGGCGTCGTCACCGAACTGGCCGACGACCCGCTGGCGCGCGCGCAGGCGCTGGCGGCGATGATCGCCAGCCGCTCGCCGGATGCGGTGCGCGCGGCCAAGCGGCTGATTTCCGACACCGAGGTGATGGGCGCAGGCGACGTGCTGCTCGAGGAAAGCGCGGCGCAGGAGGCGCTGGTGGGTCAGCCCAACCAGCTCGAGGCGGTGATGGCGGGCTTCGAGAAGCGCGAGCCGAAATTCACCGACTGACGCGGTCTGACGCGACACTTGCACTTTTTCAACATTTCGACGGCTCGGATGCCGGGAAAAGCCAAGACCAATTGCACTTTTCCCGTAATCAGGCGGTCAGCCCCTCAGGCTCGTCCAGCCCGTTGACCCGACAGGTCGCGGTCAGCGTATTGGCCAGCAGGCAGGCAATCGTCATCGGACCCACGCCGCCCGGAACCGGGGTGATCGCGCCCGCCACCCGAACCGCGCTGTCGAAATCGACATCGCCCACCAGCTTGCCCTTGCCGCCGTCTTCCTCGTGCGGCAGCCGGTTGATGCCCACGTCGATCACCGTGGCGCCGGGCTTGATCCAGTCGCCCGGCACGAAACGCGGCCGGCCCACCGCGGCGACCACGATATCGGCGCGGCGCACCACGCCGGGCAGATCGCGGGTGCGCGAGTGCGCCACTGTCACCGTGCAACTGTCGCGCAGCAGAAGCTGCGCCATCGGCTTGCCCACCAGGTTCGAGCGCCCGATCACCACCGCATCCAGCCCCGAGAGATCGCCCAGCCGGTCGCGCAGCATCATCAGGCAACCCAGCGGCGTGCAGGACACCATCGCCTTCTGCCCCGAGGCCAGCAGCCCCGCGTTCTCGATATGCAGCCCGTCGACGTCCTTGGCGGGGTCGATCCGGGCCACGATCTCGGCCTCGCTCAGATGATCGGGCACGGGGAATTGCACGAGAATGCCGTTCACCGCCGGGTCGGCGTTCAGCCGGTCGATCAGGGCGAACAAATCATAGCGCGACACGTCCGCGGGCAGCTTGTGCTCGAACGAGTTCATGCCGACCTCGACGGTCTGCTTGCCCTTGGAGCGCACGTAGACCTGGCTCGCCGGGTCTTCGCCCACCAGCACCACCGCCAGCCCCGGCGTGATGCCATGATCGGCCTTGAGCCGCGCCACCTGCTCGGCCACCTGGCCGCGCACCCGGGCCGCGAAGGCCTTGCCGTCGATGATTTCCGCCGTCATGCCCATCCCCTTCATCTTGGTCAAAATACTCTCGCCGAAGGCACCGCGCGGCCGGGCTCGATGCCCGGGCGCGCGGTCCCCGCTCAGAACAGGCCTTCGATCTCGCCAGCGTCGTTCAGCCCGATGGTCATCGCCGCCGGCTTCGACGGCAGGCCCGGCATGGTCATGATCTCGCCGCAGATCACCACGACAAAGCCCGCCCCCGCCGACAGCCGCACCTCGCGCACCGGCACCGAATGCCCGGTCGGCGCGCCGCGCAGGTTGGGGTCGGTCGAGAAGGAATACTGCGTCTTGGCCATGCAGACCGGCAGGTTGCCATACCCCGCCTCTTCCCAGGCGCGCAACTGGTCGCGGATCTTCTTGTCAGCCAGCACCTCGTCGGCGCGGTAGATGCGCTTGGCGATGGTTTCGATCTTCTCGAAGAGGCCCAGGTCGTCGTCATAGAGCGGGGCGAAATTGGCGATGCCCGCATCGGCGATCTCGGCCACGCGGGTGGCGAACTCGATCACCCCGGCCGAGCCCTCGGCCCAGTGCTTGCACAGGATCGCTTCCGAGCCATGCCCCGCGACGTAATCCATCACCGCCTGCACCTCGGCGTCGGTGTCGGTGACGAAGTGGTTGATCGCCACCACCACCGGCACGCCGAAGCCCTTCACGTTCTCGATATGGCGCCCGAGGTTGGGGCAGCCCGCCTTGACCGCGTCGACGTTCTCGGCCCCGAGATCGGCCTTGGCGACGCCGCCATTCATCTTCATCGCGCGCACCGTGGCCACGACCACCACCACCGATGGCGCCAGCCCGCCCTTGCGGCACTTGATGTTCATGAACTTCTCGGCCCCCAGGTCGGCGCCGAAACCGGCCTCGGTCACCACGTAATCGGCCAGTTTCAGCGCGGTCTGGGTGGCGATCAGGCTGTTGCAGCCATGCGCGATGTTGGCGAACGGGCCGCCATGCACGAAGGCCGGGTTGTTTTCCAGCGTCTGCACCAGGTTGGGCTGCATCGCGTCCTTCAGCAGAACCGTCATCGCGCCCGCCGCCCCGATGTCGCGGCAATAGATCGGCGCGCGCTCGCGGGTATAGGCGACGATGATGTCGCCCAGACGCGCCTCCAGATCAGCGAGGTTCTTCGACAGGCACAGGATCGCCATGACCTCGGAGGCCACGGTGATGTCGAAGCCGGTCTGGCGCGGAAAGCCGTTGGCGACGCCGCCAAGCGAGGTCACTACGTCGCGCAACGCCCGGTCGTTCATGTCGAGCACCCGGCGCCACATCACCCGGCGTTCGTCGATGCCCAGCGCGTTGCCCCAGTAGATGTGGTTGTCGATCATCGCGGCCAAGAGGTTGTGGGCCGAGGTGATGGCATGGAAATCGCCGGTGAAATGCAGGTTCATCTCTTCCATCGGCACGACCTGGGCATAGCCGCCGCCGGCCGCGCCCCCCTTCATGCCGAAACACGGCCCCAGCGAGGCCTCGCGGATGCAGATCGCCGCCTTCTTGCCGATCGCGTTCAGCCCGTCGCCGAGCCCCACGGTGGTGGTGGTCTTGCCCTCGCCCGCGGGGGTCGGGTTGATCGCGGTCACGAGGATCAGCTTGCCGTCGGGGCGGTCGGCGACCGAATCGATGAACTCCTGGCTGACCTTGGCCTTGTCGTGGCCGTAAGGCAGCAGGTGGTCCGACCCGATGCCCAGCTTGGCACCGATCTCCTGGATCGGTCGTTTCTGCGCCGCGCGGGCGATCTCGATGTCGGATTTGTGGGCCATGGCCTCCCTTTCCCCTGGCTTGGTCGTGGTCATTGGCTACCGTTAAGACCGATGCCGGGGCAAGGCCAGCGGGAAACCGACTCTTTTCCGGCGCTTTACGGTGCACGTTCAGCCATGAATGCATACTCTGAATGCGTATTCATCGCAAGGCCCGACCGACCCCGAAAACGAAACCGGCCCCGTGACGAAGTCGTCAGGGGCCGGCTCGGCGTTTCGGTCGATGGGGTCGGCGGGATCAGGCGGTCGGTTCCGGTTCCAGCCCGCTGTCGCCCTTGGGCTTCTTGCGCGGCTTGGTCTTGGGGATCGCGGCGACCGAGGCGGTCGCCTCTTCGGGGGCGCTGCCGTCGTCGTCCTCGTCGACATGCGGCGGCTCGCCCGCCATCACGCGCTTGATCTCTTCGCCGGTCAGGGTTTCGTATTCCAGAAGGCCCTGGGCCAGACGCTCCCACTCGTCCTTGCGTTCGAGCAGGATCTTCTTGGCGCGTTCATAGCCGTCCTGCACGAATTTGCGCACTTCCTCCTCGATCAGCTCCTTGGTGCTGGCCGAGACCGAGAAACCGCCGGTGTTGCCGGAATAGCCCTCGGCCGCCTCGGCATAGTCGATGTTGCCGACCTTTTCGGACATGCCCCAGCGCATCACCATGGCGCGGGCCAACTGGCTGGCCTGCATGATGTCGCCGGCGGGGCCGTTGGACACCGCGTCCTCGCCCCATTTGAGGATCTCGGCGGCCTTGCCGGCCATCGTCATCGCCAGGTTCTGTTCGCACTGGTCCTTGTGCCAGTTCAGCCGGTCGATCTCGGGCAGGCTGACGACCATGCCCAGCGCGCCGCCGCGCGGGATGATCGTGGCCTTGTAGACCGGATCGCATTTCGGCAGCGCCATGCCGACCACGGCGTGTCCGGCCTCGTGATAGGCAGTGTGCGCCTTCTGCTCGTCGGTCAGCACCATCGAGCGGCGCTCGGCGCCCATCATCACCTTGTCCTTGGCGTTCTCGAAATCGACCATGGTGACGAAACGCCGGCCGATGCGGGCGGCCATCAGGGCGGCCTCGTTCACAAGGTTGGCGAGGTCGGCACCGGAAAAGCCCGGCGTGCCGCGCGCGATGATGCGCAGGTCGACATCGGGGCCAAGCGGCACCTTGCGGGCATGAACGTTGAGGATCTTGTCGCGGCCCTTGATGTCGGGGTTGGGCACGGTGACCTGGCGGTCGAAACGGCCCGGGCGCAACAGCGCCGGGTCGAGCACGTCCTTGCGGTTGGTCGCGGCGATGATGATGACGCCTTCGTTGGCCTCGAACCCGTCCATCTCGACAAGCAACTGGTTCAGCGTCTGCTCACGCTCGTCGTTGCCGCCGCCGTAGCCGGCGCCGCGATGGCGCCCCACGGCGTCGATCTCGTCGATGAAGACGATGCAGGGCGCGTTTTTCTTGGCCTGTTCGAACATGTCGCGCACACGGCTTGCGCCGACGCCCACGAACATCTCGACGAAGTCGGAGCCGGAAATGGTGAAGAACGGCACGCCCGCCTCGCCCGCGATGGCGCGCGCCAGCAGTGTTTTACCGGTGCCCGGCGGGCCGACCAGCAGCGCGCCCTTGGGGATCTTGCCGCCGAGGCGCGAGAACTTCTGCGGGTTGCGCAGGAACTCGACGATCTCTTCAAGCTCTTCCTTGGCCTCGTCGATGCCGGCCACGTCGTCGAAGGTCACGCGGCCCTCGCGTTCGGTCAGCATCTTGGCCTTGGACTTGCCGAAGCCCATCGCGCCGCCGCGCCCGCCGCCCTGCATCCGGTTCATCATGAAGAACCAGAAGCCGATCAGGATGATCACCGGCAGCAACAGCGACATCAGCGAGAAGAAGCCCGATTGCTCCTGCCGCTCGGCCTCGACCGTGACGTTGTTGGCGATCAGCATGTTGGTCAGTTCGGCATCGGCCGGAACCACCGTGGTATAGAGTTTGCCGTCGCCACCGACATACTGGACGTTCTCACCGTCGATGGTGGCGCGCGACACTTCGCCCGCCTCCACCGCGGCCACGAAATCGGAATAGCGCACGGTGCTCGAAGCAATGGTGCTTTGCCCGTTCGAAAACAGGTTGAACAAGGCCAGGATCAGCAGAAACAGCACGATCCAGAAGGCGAAATTTCTCGCGTTGCCCAAAAGGTTCTCCTTTGAAGATTTCGGGCGCGGGCAAATCGCCCACGGTCCCTTCTAAAATAGGCAAGGTCGCGGCAGGTTCAATGCGATAAAGCGTATGTGAAGAAATCACCGCGGGATGGGTGGATTGTTGCCGCGTGGCCCTGCGCCAATCCCGCCAGCGGCGCGGCGATGAGGCGGGGGCCGTCCCAGACCGCCGGGCTGGCCATGAGGGTGGTGCGTGGCAGGCCGGTGTCGCGCCAGTCGGGGCAGTCGCGCAGCCCCTCGCCCAGCGCCGCCACGGTCAGGGCGGGGTCGGGTCCGGTGACCTGCCAGCGGTTGTCCCAGGGCGCGGTGAGCGGCGTGGCCAGGTGCTTGACGGCGGCGTATTCGCGGCTCACGCGCAGGTCTGTGTCACCCGGCTGGATCAGGCAGCCGTGCAGGGTATGGGCGCGGCCCGCGGCGATGGCGCGCTCCAGCCCCGCCAGCGCCTCGCGCCGGGGGGCGTAGTCGGCGCCCGAGACCCAGCCCAGCGCGGCCAGCAGCAGGCGGCGGGCGATGCCGGGGGCGATCCGGGCCAGCGCCGCGCGGTCGATGACCACGTCGCCGGCCTGTTGGCGGGCGAGCGTGCGGGCGGTATCGGCGGTGATCTGGCGCAGGGTGGCGCGGGTCTCGGCCAGGTTGTCCGCGACCTCTGCCAGCGTTTCCGGCGCGATGCCGAGATCGGCGAGCGTTTCCAAGGCCTTGCGGGCCTTCACGCGGTCGAAGCGCGGGTCGTCGTTGCTGGGATCGTCGGCCCAGCCAAGCCCGTGACGGCGCAGAAAGCCGCGCAACGCGTCGCGCCCCAGCCCCAACGCGGGGCGCAGGAACCGGGCGCCGTGGCGGTGGAAATCATCGGCCATCGTGGCCAGCCCGTCGACGCCGGCGGCGCGGCCCAGCCGCATCACGAAGGTCTCGGCCACGTCGTCGCGGGTATGGCCCAGCGCCACCGCGTCAAGGCCCTGCGCCCCGGCCCACGCCGCCAGCAGGCGGTAGCGCGCGGCGCGGGCCTCGGCCTGAAGGTTGCCGCTGCCGTCCCAGCCGTGCCAGCGCAGGGTTTGATGGGTAATGCCGAGACCCGCGCAGGTGGCGGCGACGGTCGCGGCCTCATTGGCGCTGCCGGGGCGCAGGCCGTGGTCGACGGTGGCCGCCTCGAGCGCGACCGAGTGGTCGGGGGCGCAGGCGGCCAGCAGATGCAACAGCGCGGTGGAATCGCCGCCGCCCGAAACCGCGACGCCCAGCCGGGTCAGGCCGGTGTCGTCGAGCCGGGCGCAAACCTGCCGAAGAAGCGGCGCGTCGGGGTCGGTCAGTCGCATCCCAGCGCCCGGCGCGCGGCCTGGGCGTCGGCAACGGCGGGGTCCGAGGGGAATCGCCGGGCCACTTCGCCCAGCGTCTCGCAGGCCTCCTTGACCTGGCCAAGCTCGCCCAGCGCGGCGCCGAGTTTCAGCAGCGCCTCAGCGGCGCGGGGACCGGTTTCGTTGCCGGAAAAGGCGTCGAGATAGGCGCGCGCGGCATCGAACACCAGCCCCTGTCGGGCCAGCGATTCGCCGCGCAGGAACTGCGCCTCGCCCGTCATCGGACCGCCGGGATAGGTGGCGGTGAACTCGGCAAAGAGATCGGCGGCCAGCGCGTAGTCGCCCGCGTTGAAGGCCGAGAGAGCGGCGTCGTAATCGGCCTGCTCGCCCACCGCCAGCTGGCTGCCGCCCGAGGGCGTGGTCGGCGTCGGCGCGGTCGGCACCTCGGGCAATTCGCCGCCACCGAGGGTCGAGGTCTCGCCCAGCTTCGACACGTCGCCGCCCTCGAGCTCGACCAGCCGGAACTCGAGATCGCCGATCCGGTTGGTGCCGTCCTTGACGATCTGGTTGATGCGGAACTCAAGCTCTTCGGTCTTGCCGGTCAGGCGTTGCACCTGCGCCTCGATCGCGTTGACCCGGTCCAGCAGCGTGCCCGCCGTCGAGGGCACGGTGGCGCCCCCGGTGGTGTTGAGCTCGCGCTTGAGACGCTGGATCTCGACATGAAGCACGGTCAGTTCCTGGCGCACATCCGCCAGCGTCTGGGCGCGGTCCTGCGCCAGCCCGCCCAACGGCAGGCCAAGGATCAGCGCCGCGGCCAGGGCCGCGACAAGAGGTCTGGAAACGCGCATCGCCCGTCCTTTCGCCGCCCTGCCCTAGCTGCTGCCGACGCCGGCGGTCAGCACCGTCACCGCGCGGCGGTTCTGGGCATAGCAGCTTTCGTCCGAGCAGATCGCCAGCGGGCGTTCCTTGCCATAGCTGATGGTCTTGAGCCGATTGGGCGCCACACCGCGGTCGATCAGGAAGGACTGCACCGCCGAGGCCCGCCGGGCGCCGAGTGCGAGGTTGTATTCGCGCGTGCCCTGTTCGTCCGCGTGACCTTCGATCAGCGCGGTGTATTCCGGGTTCTCGCCCAGCCAGGCGGCCTGTTTGGTCAGAATGTTCTGCGCCTCGGGCGACAGGGTCGACTGGTCGACGGCAAACAGCACCCGGTCACCGATGGTCTGCTGGAAATAGGCCGGCGAGGTCGGGTCCGAGGCCGACCCGGCGGCAAAGGCACCGCCTGCCGCGGCGGCGTCATCGCCGAACCGGCTGTTCTTGTCGCAGGCCGCCAGCGCAAGGGCACCGATCAGCATCGCGGCCATGGTAACGTGTTTCATCCTGAGTTCCTGTGTTCTGGTTCGTTGTTGTATTCGTTGCATTTCGCCCGACAGCCGCGAGTCTAGCAGATCGCGCGCGGTTTGGGAATCGGCCTAGTTCTGGAGCGGGCCCCAGGACGGGTCCGAGGCGGCCTCGGGGGTCTGCACCCGGCGCAGGTTGCGCCCGGAGATATCGACCGAGTAAAGCCCCGGCGCACCCTCGGCGCCCTGGGTTTCGCGGGTGAACATGATCACCCGGCCATTGGGCGACCAGGTCGGCCCTTCGTCGAGGAACGAGGCCGTCAGCAGGCGTTCCTCGGAGCCGTCGACCCGCATCACCCCGATGTGAAAGCGCCCGGCGTTCTGCTTGGTGAAGGCGATCAGGTCACCGCGCGGCGACCACACCGGCGTCGAATAGCGCCCCGGGCCGAAGCTGATGCGCGTGGCCTCCCCGCCGCCAGCGGGCATGACGTAAAGCTGCTGGGTGCCGGAGCGGTCGCTCTCGAACACCATCTGGCTGCCGTCGGGGGAATAGGACGGCGCGGTTTCGATCGCCGGCGTATCGGTCAACTGGCGCAGCCCGCCGCCGCCCAGGTCCATCGTATAGAGGTCGCTGTTGCCGCCACGTTCGAGCGAGAACACCACGCCCGTGCCGTTCGGGTTGAAGCGGGGCGAAAACGTCATGTTGCCGCCGCCGGTATCGAGCGCCATGCGCCCGACGCTGGCCACGTCGAGCAGGTAGATCTGCGGCCGCCCGCTTTCATACGAGGTATAGAGCACCCGGTCGCCGGTGGGCGAGAACCGCGGCGCCAGCACCAGCGACGTGGAATCGGTCAGATACTGCACGTTGGCGCCATCGTAATCCATGATCGCCAACCGCTTGCGCCGGGCATCCTTGGGGCCGCTTTCGGAAACGAACACCACCCGGCTGTCGAAATAGCCGTTTTCGCCGGTGATGCGCGAATAGACCACATCGGCCACCTTGTGCGCCATCCGCCGCCAGCCCGAGACGGTGCCGGAGAATTGCAGCCCCTCGCCCAGCGGTGCGCCGGAGAACACGTCGAACAGGCGGAACTTGACGCTGAGGGTGCCGCCCGGCCCGGTCGCCACCGCGCCGGTGACAAGCGCCTGGGCGTTGATCGCCTTCCAGTCCGGGTAGGACACCGGCGCGTCGAAGCTGGTCACGCTCGAGATGAAGGCCGATGACGGGATCTCGCGAAACAACCCGGTGCCGGCGAGGTCTGCGGCCACCACCCGGCTGATGTCGGCGGCATATTGCGCACCGTCGCCGCCTTCACCGACAAAGGTCGGGATGGCGAAGGGCAAGGGTTCGATGACGCCTTCGGTGATCTCGATCCGGAGCGGACCGGATTGCGCCCGGGCGGCCTGGGCCAGGCCGATGACGACCAGCGTCAGTGTCAGGATACGCAGCAGTTTCATTTGATCCTCATGTTCTCCGGATTGAACGTCATTTCAATCTCTCGCCATTGTTCATACTTGTCACTCGGCAGATTATAGCCGTTCGCCCCGCAGCGGATAATCGCCCGCCGGGCCGCCTCGAACGCGGTGTTGATCGCGGTCTGGTTCGGCCCGTCGGACGAGACCAGCCGGATGGCGTCCGGCTGCCCGCCGCGAGACATGCTTACCAGAACCACCACGGTTGTCGCCATGGCATCGGTCGAGGACGAGCCGAGATTCCAGCATTGTGATACCGCGACCCGCAGCCCGTCCTTCTCGCCGCGCGTCAGCGGCGGGCCGGAGGGCACCGGGGACGGATCGGGCGCGGGCGTGGCGGTGTCGTTCAGGATGTCGGCCAGGGCGTCGTCCACGGCGCTGTCGATGGCGTCGGTCAGGTCGGGGGCCGGTTCGGGGTCGGGTTGCGGCGCCGGCTCGGCGGTTTCGACCGGCGGGCGCGGCCGGTCCGGCCGGGCCTGGGGCCGGATCGAGGTGACGGGGGCCGAGGACGGGGTTTCGGCCTCGGTCACGATCTCGGTGGTGGCCTCTTCGGGTGCGGTCGGCGGCAACTCCTCGACCGGCTGATCGGTCGGGGTGTCGGCGGGCGTCGTGTCGTCGATGACCTCGGGGCCGGGCACGGCCTCGGGCTCCGGCGCGGGGGCCGGTTCGGGCGCGACGCGGTCGGCCTCGGGCGGGGTCGGCTGGTCGTCCGGCACGGCCTCGGGGGTCGGCGGCACGGCGGGTGGTTCGGGGATCGGTTCCGGCTCGGGCTCGGGCTCGGGCTCGGGCACCGGCGGTGCCGGGCGCGGCGGCGGCGCGGCGGTGATTTCGGGGGCAAGGCTGGGGGCCTCGGGCTGCGGCTGGGCGCTCAGGGCCGCGAACTCCTCGGCGGAGACGATCGAGACCTCGGCCACGTTCAAGAGCGGTTCATCCCGGTCACGCAGGATCAGGCCCCCGAACAGAAGCCACAGGATCAGCAGCAGATGCGCGATCCCCGAGATGATGTAGCCGGTTTTCATGGCGCTCGGTTATTGCCCGTCCATGTTTGGCCCGCCGGTGTCCGTCACCAGCCCGATATTGTGGAAGCCGCCGGAATTCAGCGCCCCCATCACCTGCGCCACCACCTCGTAGGGCACGCGGCCATCGGCGCGCAGGAAGATCTTGTCGTCGGTGCGCTCGGCAGCGATGGCGCGCAGCTTGGAGATCAGCTCGTCGGGCGCGATCTCGGTCTTCATCAGCGCGATGGTGCCCTCGGCGGTGATCGAAATGGTCAGCGGCTCCTCCTCGACCGACGGCAGCGGCGTGGCCGCCGTTTTCGGCAGTTCCACCGGCACGCCCACGGTCATCAGCGGTGCCGCCACCATGAAGATGATCAGAAGCACCAGCATCACGTCGACCATCGGCGTGATGTTGATCTCCGACATCATCGCCCGATGCCTGCCCCGACGCCGCCCCCGGCGCGCGCGCGGTTTGGACTGCTGAACCGTCCCGGCCATGTCAGCTATCCAACTGGCGGCTGAGGATGGTGGCGAACTCGTCGGCGAAGGCCTCCCAGCTGGCGACGATGGTGTCGCTGTCGGCGGTCAGCTTGTTGTAGAAGATCAGGGCCGGGATCGCGGCGAGCAGGCCGAGGCCGGTGGCCAGAAGCGCCTCGGCGATGCCGGGCGCGACCACGGCCAGGCTGGTGTTCTGCTGCTGGGCGATCTCCATGAAGGCGTGCATGATTCCCCAGACGGTGCCGAACAGCCCGATGAAGGGGGCCGACGACGCCACGGTGGCCAGGAAACTCAGGCCCGTGTTCAGCCCCTCGGCCTCCTTGGCGATGGCCACGTCCATCGAGCGGTCGATCCGGCTTTGCGCCCCCGCGATCAGCCCGCCGTCCGAGCGGTGCGAGCGGCGCCATTCCAGCATCCCGGCGGCGAACACCTTTTCGGATGCGCCCGTGGGGGCCGGTCCGACCTGGTCGAACAGCTCATCCAGCGGCTCGCCCGACCAGAAGGCGGTGTCGAACACGCCCGCCTCGGCCCGCGCGCGGCGGAATTGCAGGAACTTGGTGACGATGATCGCCCAGGAATAGAAGGACGCGGCGATGAGCAGGATCATCACCAGTTTCACGATCAGCGTTGCACGCAGGAAAAGCGCCCAGAACGAAAAATCGATCTGTTGCGCCATAGCGAGTGTTTCGGATTCCATCAATCTGCCTCGGTCACGCCATCTCTGTCGGACGGCTGTATGCGCCGAAAACTACCGCATTTGAACGGGGAAAGCCAACACATCCGCGTCATGGACGCCAAAACCCGGGCTGTTTTGGCGCTTTCAGTGCAAGGACAGGCGGATATTCGCCGGCAAACGGGCCGGTTGGCCGGTCTCGGTGAGGGCCACCAGCGTCACTTTCGCGGCGAAAAGTTCAGTGCCGCCGCGCCGGACCACCTGCGACAGCACGATGCGCACGCCGGTCACCGCCTCGACCGAGGTCTCCACCACAAGCTCGTCGTCAAAGCGCGCGGGCGAGAGGTAGTCGGCCTCGATATGGCGCACCGCGAACACGATGCCACCCTGCTCTTTCAACGCCACCTGATCGACCCCGCGCTCGCGCACCATCTCGGTGCGCGCGCGTTCGATGAACTTGAGGTAGTTGGCGTAATAGACGATCCCGGCAAGGTCGGTATCCTCGTAATAGACGCGCAAGGGGAAGTGGTGGGTCATGGCGTTGCCTGGCTCCTTAGATCGACGCTGGCCAGCGGCAGGTGCAGCGGCCCCTCGGGGCGCAGGTGCGACTCGTAGATCGTGACGCTGGTGGCCGTGGCGGGCGGGGTCGAGAACGCGCCGTTGAGGTGCAGGAAATCGGCCAGCCTGCGCTCGTGCTTGGGGCCGAGCACCCGGGGCAGCCGTGCGATGGTGACATGTGGGCGAAAGCGCTCGCGGCCCATGCCGATCCCCGCCGCGCGCACCGCCTGCAGCACCTTGGCGTGCAGGCGGGTGAGGTCCGGCGTGGCCTCGACGGCGGCGAACAGCACCCCCGGCTTGCGCCCGCCAAACAGGTCCAGCCCGCGCAGCGACAGCTCCACCGGCGCCAGCGACAGACCCTCCAGCCCAAGCGCCAGGTCGGACAGCGCCGCCGCACTCACCTCGCCCAGGAACGCCAGCGTCAGGTGCAGATTGTCCTCGGGCACGGCGCGGCCCACGTCGAGACCGGCCTGCAGCCGCGTGAGCGGGGCGATCAGCGCCTCGGGCAGGTCGAGCGTGACGAAGGCCCGCATCAGGGGCGCTTTCTGAACACGCTGAACTGGAAATTCTGCCGGTTCTGCTTGGGGGTCACATGGACATGGCGGCGGGCCTCGAGCGGCTCGAACACGCCGGGGGCATGACGCTCGACCTCGGCCGCCAGCGCCTCGGGCGCATAGCGATGCACCGGCAGGCCCGAGCATTTCTCGGGGCCATCGTCGGCGAAGGTGCCGATCACCGCCACGCCGCCGGGGGCGAGGGCTGCGTCCATGACCGCGACATAGGCGGCCCGGTCCGCCACCCCGGTCAGGAAATGAAGCACCGCCCGGTCATGCCACAGGCCGAGGCCGGGGGCGGGCTGCCAGCCGGTGACATCGCCCACCACCCAGTCCACCTGATCCGCCCGCGCCCCGAGCCGGGCGCGCGAGATCGCCAGCGCCTCGTCCGACAGATCGAGCGCGGTGACGGGGCCGAAACCCGCATCGAGCAGCGCGTCGACCAGGTGCGAGGTGCCGGCGCCGATATCGACTGCCGGGCCCGGGGTGGCATGGGCGCGGATCAACTCCATCGAAACGCCGGGGGCGGCCTCGTACCAGGTCAGCGCCTCGGTGTCGCGGGCGCGGTAGACGTCGTTCCAGTGGCTCTTGCCGGTCATCGTGTCATCCTCGCGAACAGTCTCAGCGCATGGGCCGGGTCGCTGGCCGCGACCGGCATGACCGGATCGTATGCCGCGCGGATCAGATCGGCAATCTCCGGGCGCAGCACCGCCGCCCCGCTGGCCGGATCGCGCGCCAGGGGCGAGGCCTGGGCAAAGGCGCCCTCGCCCCAGGTCAGGATCATTTGCACAGCCTGCGACAGCGCCACGGTGTCCGCGGGCAGGTCCTGCATGCCGCGGGCCATGCGCACGAACTGGAACGCGGCCTTGATCGCGCCGCGGCGGTCGTGGCGAAAGGCCCGGTATTGCACCGCGTCGGCGGCCTTGAGCCGCGCCACCACCGCATCGAGCCCCGGGATCAGGCGGTCGAGGTCGGGCACGCCGGTCAACTCGTCCCAGTCGCGCAGGAAAAACAGCATCAGGTTGGCGCCCAGTTCGGCGTCGATCTCTTCCACATCCTGCCCGGCCAGCGCCGCCACCGCGAAAATCGCCTCGCGCACCACGTCTAGCGTCGTGTCTTCCACCCCGAACACCACCGGCGCGATCGGCCGGCCCCAGCGGGCAAAGGCATAGTCGCCGCCCTGCATGAACAGCGCCTGAACCTCGTCCGGGGTCATGCTTCGGGCTTCATCTTGGCAAAAATACTCATGACCCAGACCTAGGCAGCGCACCCGGCGGGTGCAACTCTCTCGCTACTTGGAAAACAGGTCGGTCTGGCCCGGCGGCCGGGGCGCGGCAAGGCCCAGATGCGCCCAGGCCGACGGTCCCAGCATCCGCCCGCGCGGGGTGCGCTGGATCAGGCCCTGTTGCAGCAGGAACGGCTCGATCACCTCCTCGAGCGCATCGCGGCTTTCCGACAGCGCCGCCGACAGGGTCTCGATCCCGACCGGGCCGCCGCCGTAATGCTCGGCCATCAGCCCGAGATAGCGCCGGTCGGCCCCGTCCAGCCCAAGGTGATCGACCCCCAGCCGGGTCAGCGCCATGTCGGCCAGTTCGCGGGTGATGCGCCCGTCGCCCTCGACCACGGCAAAATCGAGCACCCGGCGCAAAAGCCGCCCGGCGATGCGCGGCGTGCCACGGGCGCGGCGGGCGATTTCCAGCGCCCCCTCGGTCGCGGTCGGGGCGCCGAGTTTCTGCGCGTTGCGAGTGACGATCTCGTGCAGTTCCTCGACGGTGTAGAACTGCAGCCGCGTCGGGATGCCGAAACGGTCGCGCAGCGGCGTGGTCAGAAGCCCCAGCCGGGTGGTCGCGCCGACCAGCGTGAAGGGCTGCAACTCGATCCTGACAGTGCGCGCGGCGGGGCCTTCGCCGATCACCAGGTCCAGCTCGAAATCCTCGAGCGCCGGATAGAGCACCTCCTCGACCACCGGGTTCAGGCGGTGGATCTCGTCGATGAACAGCACGTCGCGGGCCTCGAGATTGGTCAGGATCGCGGCCAGGTCGCCCGCCTTGGCCAGCACCGGGCCGGAGGTCATGCGGAAATTCACGCCCAGTTCGCGCGCCATGATCTGCGCCAGCGTGGTCTTGCCCAGGCCGGGCGGGCCGTGGAAAAGGGCATGATCCATCGCCTCGCCCCGCCTGCGCGCGCTTTCGATGAACACGCGCAGGTTGGCGCGGGCCTCGGCCTGGCCGATGAAGTCGTCCAGAACCTGCGGACGCAGCGCCCGGTCGAAATCCTCGGGGCGCGGCTCGGGGCGCAGGGTGGGGTCGGGTTCGGTCATGCCCTAGCCCCTCGGTGCCAGCAGCTTGAGCGCGGCGCGGATCAGGCCCGGTGTGTCGAGCTCGGGGCTCGCGTTCAGGGCGGTGGCAACGGCCGAGGCGGCCTCGCCGGGGGCGTAGCCGAGGTTGGCAAGCGCCGACAGCGCCTCGGACTGGGCGGCGGCCTGTGGGGCCGGGGCCGGCGCGCGCGCGCCGGGGGCCGCGCCAGCGTGCGCTGGGGCATCCTCGATCAGCGGGTCGGCCCCGGCGGCGCTTTGACCCGCCATCGCCATCACCATCGGTGCCTTGTCCTTCAACTCATTCACCACCCGTTGCCCGGTCTTGGGTCCGATCCCCTTGGCCGCCTTGATCGCGTTCCAGTCGCCCAGCGCGATGGCCCGGCTGACGCCATCGGCCCCCAGCGCGCCGAGGATCGCGAGCGCCGCCTTGGCGCCGACCCCCTGCACGGACATGAGCAGGCGAAACCACTCCTTTTCCACCAGCGTCGAAAAGCCGTAGAGCTGCAGCAGATCCTCGCGCACGATCAGGTCGGTGAACAGCGCCGTGGCCTCGCCCGGCCCCGGCAGCCCGGCCAGCGTGCGGTCCGAGACGAACACGATGTAGCCGACCCCGCGCACGTCGATCAGCACGTGGTCGGGACCGCGCACCTCGATCCGCCCGGCGATGCGCCCGATCATGCCGGCGCCCGCTTGATTGCGTCGGCGAGGCGGCTGCCGGCGCGGGCGTGGAAGGCATGGCACAACGCGATGGCCAGCGCGTCGGCGGCGTCCGGCCCGGCGATCTCGGCGCCGGGCAATTGCAGGCGCACCATGTGGGCGACCTGGCGCTTGTCGGCATGGCCGACGCCGACCACGGTTTTCTTGATCTGGTTGGGGGCGTATTCGCCGACCGTCAGCCCGGCGCGGGCCGGCACCAGCATGGCGATGCCGCGTGCCTGGCCCAGTTTGAGCGTGCCGGCCCCGTCGCGGTTCACAAAGGTCTGTTCCACCGCCGCGGCCTCGGGGGCATAGCGCGCCATGACCTCCGACAGCCCGTCGAACAGCGCCAGCAGGCGTTCGCCCAGCGCCGTGCCGCTGCCGTGAACGATGCCATTGGCAACATGGGACAGGCGGCTGCCGTCGGTGTCGATCACGCCCCAGCCGAGGTTCCGAAGCCCCGGATCAATGCCGATCACCCGCATCTGGCTGCCCTGCCCCTGTTGCTTTTCCTCCGGTTAGCACGAAACGCGAACATCTGCCAGCGGTTTTGCGCCGCGCGGCGGCGGGCGGCCCGGGGCGGCCGGGAGATGCCGCAGTGCGGAAAAGATGGGTGCGCTTCCGTGAGGGAAAGCATTTATCGCTTTTTTTCGGCAGGTTAGGAGGCCGACGAGCTATGCATCCGGTGCATGATGGGATTGCGATCCGCGCCCTTGTTTCTGCATCGCAGCATCGCTAGATGATGCCTCGAAGCCGACGGCTTTGCGATACTCACTCGTTGACACGAAGGAACATGACATGGCTGCATACAGCACCTCCCCCGACATCGGCGGCCGCACCTTCGCGACCCGCTTTTCCCGCTTCTGGCACGGCGTCTATGCCCGCATCATCGAGGCGCAAGAACAGCGCGCCACGCGCATCATGCTGGAACAGCTCACGGACCGCGAACTGGACGATATCGGCCTGACCCGCTGGGACGTCGCCCGCATGCGCTAATGCGGCGACGACCACCCGCTGGCGGGTGGCCCACGCAAAAACCCCCACGGCCCGGCCGTGGGGGTTTTCTGTTGTCGAACGGGTCCGGCGCGAGGGCCGCGCCGGACCGCTTGCCTATTCGGACACCGACAGCGCGATGAACCGCGGATCGCCGCCCCGACGGATCAGCAGCAGGATCGACTGGCGGCCACCGTCGCGCGCGGCTTCGAGCCGGCGCTCCAAGGTGGCGATGTCGGTCACCGGCTCCTGCCCGGCCTCGGCGATCACGTCGCCGGCGCGCAGGCCCTTGGCATAGGCTTCGCTGGCGGGGTCGATGTCGGTCACCACCAGCCCCTCGGCATTGGCGTCCAGCCCGAGATTGTCGCGCAGCGTGTCGGTCATCTCGGCCAGGTCCATGCCCAGCACGGATTTTTCGACCGGCGCCGGCGGGGTGGTGTCGCCGCTGCCCGGGGTTGCGGCCTCGGCGTCCTCGCGCCGGCCCAGCACGACCTTGAGGGTCTGGGTCTCGCCGTCGCGCAGCACGACCACGCGCACGGTCTTGCCGACCGGGGCGTCACCGACGATGCGCACCAGTTCGCGGGTGTCGGACACGTCCTGGCCGTCGAAGTTGACGATCAGGTCGCCGGCCAGCACGCCGGCCTCCTTGGCCGGGCCGTCGGGCACATCGGTGACCAGCGCACCTGCGGTGCTGTCCAGCCCCATCGCCTCGGCGACATCATCGCTCACGTCCTGGATGCGCACGCCGAGCCAGCCGCGCCGGGTTTCGCCGTATTCGCGCAACTGGTCGACAACCTTCGACACCACGTTCGAGGCCATCGCGAAGCCGATCCCGATCGAGCCGCCGTTGGGGCTGAGAATCGCGGTGTTCACGCCGATCACCTCGCCCGACATGTTGAACAGCGGCCCGCCCGAGTTGCCCCGGTTGATCGCCGCGTCGGTCTGGATGAAGTCGTCGTAGGTGCCCGACAACTCGCGCCCGCGCGCCGAGATGATGCCGGCGGAGACCGAGAAGCCCTGGCCCAGCGGGTTGCCCATCGCCATCACCCAGTCGCCGACGCGCATCACGTCGCTGTCGCCGAAGGACACGAAGGGCAGCGGCTCGTCGGTCTCGACCTTCAAGAGGGCGATGTCGGTGTTGGGATCGGTGCCCACCACCGTGGCCGGCAGGGTGCCGCGACCGTTGTAGAATTCGATCAGGATCTCGTCGGCGCCTTCGATGACGTGGTTGTTCGTCACGATGAAGCCATCCTCGGTCACCAGAAAGCCCGAACCGAGAGCCTGGCTGCGGCGCTGCTGCGGGCGGCCGTCGCCGTCGCGGTTGAGGAAGTCACGGAAGAAATCCTCGAACGGCGAGCCTTCGGGCACCATCGGCACCGGGCCGCCGCCATCGGTGGAGATCAAGGTCGAGGTGGTGATGTTCACGACCGCCGGGCTGAATTGCTCGGCAAGATCGGCGAAACTTTCGGGGGCGCCCCGCGCCTCGACGCGCATCGCCGCCGAAAGGGCGAGGATCATCGTCAGCGCGAAGGCCAGCAGCACGCGGGGCTGCCATTGAAACGGGGTTGGAAGGGATCTGGCCGGTACGTTCACAGGGGTCTCCTTGTTAGTCGGCGCGGGTTCTTCGCCGCGTTCGTTCGTCGATGCGTTCCGGGGTCGGGTCGACGCCCGAGCTTGATCCGAAACCTGCGCAACATCCGATCGCCACGGGTGTTGAGAGGCGCCGCCGTCATGCGGCGCCTTGTCTGAATACTTTAGATAGGGCGCGGATCGGGCAACGCAAAGCGCCGCAATAATGCTCACGGCGTTGTGACGCGGCGGGTTTTCGCCGGCTGCCGGTGTCAGGGCGCCTGGAACGGGCCGGCCGCGGGGAATTTTCGCGTTGGGCCGCATCAGATGCCGAACCCGCGCGCCAGCCACACCAGCCCGACGCCGAGTGCCACCGCGATCAGGCCGATCGTGCGGCGCTGGTCTTTCGTGAGCGCCGCCATCGCCGCGACCAAATCGTCCAGACGCGAAGGGGCCAGTGCGAACACCAGCCCCTCGATCACCAGCACAAGGCCGAAGCCAAGTACGATATATCCGATCATTCCGCGACGGGGACCGCCGTGCCTCGGGTCGGCAGACCATCGGCGGAGTCGGTCTTGAAGTAGTCGAAGAACTCGCTGTTGGGCGAGATCACCAGCGTCGAGTTGTCACCCCGGATCGAGGTCTCGTAAGCCTTCAGCGAACGGTAGAAGGCGAAGAACTCGGGGTCGCGACCGAAGGCTTCGGCAAAGATCGCGTTGCGCAGCGCGTCGGCCTCGCCCCGGATGATCTCGGCTTCCTTCTGGGCCTCGGAGGTGGTTTCGACCACGGTCCGGTCGGCCCCGGCGCGCACCCGCTGGGCGGCTTCCTTGCCTCGGGCGATCTCGTCGGCGGCCTCGCGTTCACGCTCGGCGCGCATCCGTTCGAAGGTGGCGGCGAGGTTCTGCTCGGGCAGGTCGGCGCGCTTGATGCGCACGTCGATGATCTCGATCCCCAGCGCCAGCGCCTGAACACGGGCCTGGTCGCGGATCTGGTTCATCAGGGCGACCCGGTCAGCCGACAGGATGGCGCCGGAATCGACGCTGCCCAGCACTTCGCGCAGTTCGGCGTTCAGGATCCGCTCCAGCCGGGCGCGCGCGCCGGAGATCCCAGAGGCGCCGACGGCGCGGCGGAACTGGGTCGCGTTGGTGATGCGCCAGCGCGCGAAGGCATCGACCACGAGCCGGCGGTCGTCGGCCGGCGTCACCTCGAGCGGGTCGGTGTCGAGCGGCAGGATACGGTCGTCGTACTTGGCGATCTCGTGCAGGATCGGCACCTTGAAGTAGAGGCCCGGATCGTTGATTTCCGCGGTGACTTCGCCGAACCACAGGCGCAGCGTGTTCTCGCGCTCGTCCACGATGTAGTAGGAATTGAGCGCGAGCACCACGAGGACGATCAGGGCCCCGATCATGATCTGAAAACGGCGCATCAGTTGGCCCCTCCGGTTGTCGTGTTGGACGGCGAGCGTCTGAGTTCGTTGAGCGGCAGATAGGGCACCACGCCCTGCCCGCCCTGCGCGCCTTCGTCGATGATGACCTTGTCGACATCACCCAGCACGCGCTCCATCATCTCGAGATAGAGGCGCTTGCGCGTCACGTCCTCGGCCTTGACGTATTCGTCGTAGACGGCGATGAAGCGCGCGGCCTCACCCTCGGCCTCGTTGACCACCTTGGCGCGGTAGCCCTCGGCCTGTTCGAGAAGCTGGGCGGCCTCACCCCGGGCGGCCGCGACCACCTGGTTGGCATAGGCATCGGCCTGTTTCTCGAGCGTGTCGCGGGTCTGTTCGGCGGCCTGCACTTCGCGGAAGCTGTCGATCACCTCGCGCGGCGGGTCGGCGCGGTCGAAGTTCACCCGCACGATGTTGACGCCGGAATCGTAGCTGTCGAGTGTCGACTGGATCAGGTCCTGAAGCTCCTGGGCGATGACGCCCCGGTCGCGGTTCAGGATCGGCGCGAGGTTGGAGCGGCCGATGATTTCGCGCATGACCGATTCCGACACCGCGGTGATGGTGTCGACGGGATCGGCCAGGTTGAAGACGAAATTCTCGATGTTGCCGATGTTCCAGACCACCTGGAAGTCGATGTCGACGATGTTCTCGTCGCCGGTCAGCATCAGGCCGGCGTCCATTCCGGCGCCGATGTCGATGATGTTTTCGCGCGTCACCGGGTAGATCTCGTGCGTCACCACCGGCCAGGGCGCGAAGTTCAGACCCTCGGTGCCGACCTGGTGGCGTTCGCCGAACAGCAGTTCGACCGACTGTTCCGACGTGTCGACGCGGTAGAAGCTGGCAAACGCCCAGACGAACACCGCCGCGACCAGAACGATCAGGATGCCGCCACGGCCAAAGCCGCGCCCGCCGCCCTCACCGCCGCCGCCGTTGGGCCGGCCACGGTTGCCGCGTCCGCCCATCAATACGCGAAGCTGTTCCTGGCCCTTGCGCACCAGATCGTCGATCTCGGGGATCGGCCGATCCGGTCCGCCGCCCTGCCCGGGTCGGCGGTTGCCGCCCTGGTTGTCGTCGTTTCCGCCACCGGAACCGCCGCGATTGCCGCCGCCTCCCCAGGGGCCGCCATTGTCACTGGCCATGTGGTCTTTTCCCTTCTTCCTCGTCAGAGCGGTTTGCCTCACTAACTGGGCAATGCCACCAGGATTTCAACCCGCTCAATGTGATCGGATCGGTTGTTTCATAAGCACGATTTCCTCGGCCATGGTCGGATGCACCGCCACGGTCGCGTCGAAGTCGGCCTTGGTCGCGCCCATCTTGACCGCCACGGCGGCGAGCTGGATCATTTCCCCGGCCCCGTCCGCGACGATGTGACAGCCCAGCACCTTCTGCGTGGCCTGGCTGACGATCAGCTTGAACAGGACTCGTTCCTTGCGGTCGATAAAGCTTTTTTGCATCGGCCGAAAGGCGGCGCAGTAGATATCCACCGGCTCGCGGTCGCGGGCCTCTTCCTCGGTCAGGCCGACGGCGCCGTATTCCGGCTGGGTGAACACCGCCGAGGGCACGAGGTCGTGGTCGGGTTTGGTCGGGTTGCCCTTGAACACGGTCTCCACGAAGGCCGCGCCCTCGCGGATCGCCACCGGAGTGAGGGTGATGCGGTCGGTCACGTCGCCGACCGCGAAGATCGAGGGCACCGAGGTCTGGCCGTAGTCGTCGACGATGACCTGGCCCCAGCGGCCCAGCTTGACGCCGGCCTCGGCCAGCCCCAGGCCCTTGGTGTTGGGATGGCGCCCGGTGGCCAGCAGCACCTGGTCGAACACGTCCTCGCGCCCGTCTGTGCCCTTGACCCAGATGCGCCCGTCGCGCCGCTCCATGCGCTCGACCTCGAGGCCGACGTGCAGGTCGACGCCGGAATCGCGGATGATCTCGGCCAGGTGACCGCGCACCTCGCCGTCGAAGCCGCGCAGGATCTGCGCGCCGCGATACCATTGCGCCACATGCGCGCCGAGGCCCTGGAAGATGCCGGCGAATTCGCAGGCGATATAGCCGCCGCCGACGATCAGGATGCGCTCGGGGAAGGTTTCGAGGTCGAACACCTCGTTCGAGGTGATGCCCAGCTCGACGCCCGGCGCGCCCGGCAGATAGGGCACGCCGCCGGTGGCGATCAGGATGTGCTTGGCGGTAAAGCTCTCGCCGGTCGACAGCGCGACGGTGTGCGGGTCCGTGACGGTGGCGCGGGCGTCGAAGATCTCGGCGCCGGCACGGCCAAGGTTGGTGCGGTAGATGCCTTCGAGGCGTTCAAGCTCGGCATGAAGGCGCGGGCGAAAGCGGCTCCAGTCGAAGGCGGCGCCCTCGAAGTCCCAGCCGTAATCGCGCGCTGCCGACGCGGCCGCACCATACTGGCTGGCGAACACCATCAGCTTTTTCGGCACGCAGCCGCGAATGACGCAGGTGCCGCCCATGCGGAACTCCTCGGCCAGCGCCACCTTGGCGCCGGTCTCGGCCGCCATCCGCCCGGCGCGCACCCCGCCCGAGCCGCCGCCAATCACGAAGAGGTCATAGTCGAAATCCGCCATCGTCATCCTTTCATGCCGCTGTTCTTGTTGGCGGCCTTGCCCGCCTTGGCATCTGTCTTCACGCCCATCTTGCCGCCTGTCTTGCCACCCGCACCCGCGCCGAGGCGGGGCACGCGGTATTCGATGTTTGGCAGGCGGTCCTTGAGGCGGGCGAGGAACCGCTCGGTCGCCTCGCGGCCCATCATCCCGCTCGACACCGGCAGGATCCGAACCCGTCCGCCCTTGCCCGCGCGCACCAGAAGCGTGCCCATGCGCCGTGCCGGGTCAATGGTGTGGGCCTCGATCTCGCCCCAGCCGGCGTGCATCTCGCGCCCCCAGTTCAGGCAGACGGTGACGCCCCTGGCATCGACCTTGGCGACATAGCGCCGCCGCGCCAGCGTGATCAGCGCCGCCACCGCCAGCCCGCCGGCCAGCCCGGTCAGACCCAGCCACAGGGCCGAGCCGCCCTGAAGCCAGAGCCACAGCGCGCCCGCCGCCACCACAGTATAGAGACCGACCCGCAAGATCATCGCGCGCCGCGGCCCCGGCGCTACTTCGAACACCTCGTCCATCACGCCCCCCTCAGATATCGGCGAAGATGTTGTCGGTCTCGGCGAACTCGATGCGGCCTTCGTGATGGCTGCCCTCGTTGATGTCGGTCACCTCGACCCGGCCATCCTGGTGGCCGATCACCACCTTGTCGCAGATGTCGATGAAGAGGCCGTTCTCGACCACCCCGGGGATCTGGTTCAAGACCAGGCTCAGCTTTCGCGGATCGCCGATGCGCTGGAGATGCAGATCGACGATATGGTTGCCCTCGTCGGTGACGAAGGGCGCATCGCCGTTCATGCGCAGCGTGCCGGTCTGGCCCAGCACGTCGAGCGAGCCGAGGCTTTCCTCGATCAGCGCCTTGGTGGTCTGCCAGCCGAACGGCACCACCTCGACCGGCAGGGGAAAGGCGCCCAGGTGTTCGACCTGTTTCGACGGGTCGGTGATCACGATCATCATGTCGGAGGCGGTCGCGACGATCTTTTCCTGCAACAGCGCGCCGCCGCCGCCCTTGATGAGGTTCAGATCGGCGTCGAACTCGTCGGCCCCGTCGATGGTGAGATCGAGCCAGCGCGCCTCATCGAGGCTGATGACCTTGACGCCGACCTGCCGGGCCAGTTCGGCGGTGCGCGACGAGGTCGGCACGCCGGTGATCTTCAGCCCCTCCTCGCGGATGCGCTCGCCCAGGCAGCGCACCATCCAGGCAGCGGTCGAGCCGGTTCCGAGGCCGACGCGCATCCCGTCCTCGATGAAATCGACGGCACGTTTGGCGGCGACGAATTTGGCGGTGTCGATCGGAGACAGGTTGGCAGACATCACACGATTCCCCACAAGATCAAGATTTCGCCGCTTATAGGAACAATCGCGCCCCGGTGCGAGGGGGTTTCGGGCCGGGGTGCGGCAGAGACGCGCGGACCGGTCCATTGCGCCCGCCTGCCGGGGGGCCTAAGTTCGTGCCATGCCGATGCCATGGACCCCTCGACGTTCCAGCAAGGACTGGACCACCCGCGCCGCCGCACCGCCGACGCGCCTTGCGTTGCGGTCTGCCCGGGGCGCACGCATGCCCGGGACGATCTGAGGAATGGCCATGACACGCATGCTCTGGTTCGCGTTCGGCTGGGTGGCGGTGGCGCTGGGGCTGATCGGGGTGGTGTTGCCGGGCCTGCCAACCACGCCGTTCCTGCTGGTCGCGGCGTTCTCGTTCAGCCGCTCGTCGCCGCGCCTGCGGCTGTGGCTGGAGAACCACCCGCAATTCGGCCCGCCGATCCGCGACTGGGAAGACCGCGGCGCGATCTCGGCCCGGGCCAAGACGCTGGCGGTGGCGATGATGGGGCTGGTGTTTGCCATCAGCCTGATCGTCGGCATGCCGGGCTGGGTGCTGGCGGTGCAGGCGTTCTGCCTGGGCGGAGCCGCGACCTTCATCCTGACCCGGCCCGACTGAACCGGCTGCAATAGGTCGGTTTTGACACGACCCTGCCCGCCAAATCAGGCAAGATCGCTGCACACAACCGGAGACGCGCGCATGTTTCTGTCGGTATTCGAGATGTTCAAGGTCGGCATCGGCCCGTCCTCGTCGCACACGATGGGGCCGATGGTGGCGGCGGCGCGGTTTCTCGACCAGCTGCGCGGCACGGGCTTTTCCGCCCACGGGTTGCGCGCGGTGCTGCACGGCTCGCTCGCCTTCACCGGCGTCGGCCATGCCACCGACCGGGCGGTGATCCTGGGGCTTTCAGGTTTCGAGCCGGAGAATTACGACGCCGAGGCCGCCGAGCGCGAACTGGCGCGCATCTTCTCGCAGAACACGGTCATGCCCGAGGGCCTGCCGGTGCTGGCCTTCGATCCTGCGCGCGACCTGGTGTTCGACTATGACACGACCCTGCCCGGCCACCCCAACGGGCTGCGGCTGATGGCGCTGGATGCCCAGGGCGACGTGATCGTGCAGGAGACCTATTTCTCGATCGGCGGTGGTTTCGTCGTGACCGAGGCCGATCTGGCGGCGGTGCCGGACAAACCCACAGGCCCTTCGCCGCACCCCTACCCGTTCGAGACCGCCGCCGAGATGCTGACGATGGCCGAGGCCTCGGGCCTGTCCATCGCCGCGATGAAACGCGCCAATGAGCGTATCCACATGAGCGCCACCGAGATCGACAAGCGGCTGATGCGGATCTGGCAGGTGATGGATGAATGCATCGACCGCGGGCTGGCGGGTGACGGCGTGTTGCCGGGCGGGCTGGGGGTCAAGCGCCGGGCGCGCGCGATCCACGACAAGCTGCGCGCCGAACAGGGGCTGAACATCGCCGCCCCGCATATCGCGAACGAATGGATGTCGGTCTATGCGATGGCGGTGAACGAGGTGAACGCGGCCGGCGGCCAGGTGGTGACGGCGCCCACCAACGGGGCGGCGGGCGTGGTGCCTGCGGTGATCCGCTACTGGCTCGACCATGTGCCGGGGGCGGCGCGCGCGCGGGTGCCGGAGTTTCTGATGACGGCCGCGGCGATCGGCGGGGTGATCAAGCACAACGCCTCGATCTCGGGGGCCGAGGCGGGATGCCAGGCCGAGGTCGGCTCGGCCGCCGCGATGGCCGCGGCGGGCTTTGCGGCGGTGTCGGGCGCAACCCCGGCGCAGGTCGAGAACGCCGCCGAGATCGCGCTGGAGCATCACCTCGGCATGACCTGCGACCCGGTCAAGGGGCTGGTTCAGGTGCCCTGCATCGAACGCAACGGGCTGGGCGCGATCAAGGCGGTCAGCGCCGCAGCCCTGGCGCTGCGCGGCGACGGCAGCCATTTCATGCCGCTCGACAACTGCATCAAGGCGATGTTCGAGACCGGGCGCGACATGAGCGAGAAGTATAAGGAGACCGCGCTGGGCGGGCTGGCGGTCAACGTGCCGAACTGCTGATCGCGGCAATCGCTGCATCCAGCGCGGCGCGCGGCAGGATCACCAGAAGGCCGGTGGCGTCCGGCGTGATCTCGACTGGCCCGGCAACAGCACGGTTCGAAGTGCCGACCCGCCCCCATGGCGCCAGCCGCAGCCCGTCCAGCGGCCATTCCAGCCCGGAAGCGGTGACACCGACCTCGGCCATCGGAAACAGCGACACCCGGGTGCCGGGGGCAAGGTCGAGCGACACGCGCGCGGGGGCGTGAAAGCAGATGTCCTCGCCACCCACCAGGATGCAGCGCTTGTCCGGGTGGCGCACCAGCGCGTTGTAGCAGGCAAGCTCATGGTCGAGCCGCCCGCCGGTGAAGCCCACCCCCAGGATCACCGGCGCCTCGATATGGAGCAGCGCCTTTTCGAAGTCCGTGGTCTCCTGCTCGGTGATCTCGATCAGCGTCGCGGGGTCGAACCCGGCGCGGGTCTCGTCGTCGAGGCTGTCCATGTCACCCACCACCAGGCGCGGCACGTGGCCCAGCCCCAGCGCATGGCGCGCCGCCCCGTCGCAGGCCACCAGAATCGGCGCGCGCCTCAACAACTCGGAAACAGTTGCCGGTGTAAGCTCACCTCCGCCCAGAAGGGTAACATTGGCCGAAAACCGCGAAAGTCCGTCAATCATGGCGCACACTGTTCCATATCGAGAAACAATCCACATTCCCGCCGCGAAAAAATACCGCGAAAATCGTGGTTTTGTTCAATTTCGAGAGACCTCGCATGGTAGAACATTTTCTGCAGTGGCTGGGTATGTGAAATTTGGCGGGCGGAAAGTGAGTGGGCCATGGTGAACGCAAACAGGATTCTGACGGTCTCATACGGCACCTTCAGTTGCACGCTGGAGGGCTTTGACGAGCCGTTCTCGACGATGAAATCCATCGCGGAATATTTCCGCGACCTGGCGGCGGACGACCGGTACTTCGGGGCGGAGCCGCCGACCCCGGATGCCGAAATGCTGCACCGCATCGCCGAGCGCGAGATCCAGCGCCGGGTCGAATCGCGCGTGTCGGACACGGGCATCGTGCTGCGCCCGGCAGCCGGAACGCAGGCGCCCGCCGACCCTGCCACGGCCCCTCGCCCCGAGACAGCCCCCGACAGCGCCCGTGCCCCCGCCCCCGAGACACGCACCGAGCCGGCCAGCTTTTCCGACAAGCTCGCACGCATCCGCGCCGTCACGGCCCGGTCGGAGGCGGATTACGCCGAGGACGAACACGCCGAGGCGTTCTTCGTCGACACCCCGATCGAGACCGCCTTCGCGGACATCGACGAGGACGCCGCCGCAGAGGATGCGCCCACGCACATCGAGAACGCCGAAGACGACGCGCCGGTCACCACGGCGGATGCCGAAGACGACGCGGCAGATCACGCCGCCGCGGCAGCCGCCGAGGTCGCAGCCTATGCGCCGGACGACGAGGACACCTTTGCCGGGCCGGCGGTCGCCGCTGCGGCCGAGGACGACAGCGATACCGAAGACGAACCGGCGGATATGCCGGGCCTTGCGGCGGGCGACGACGATGCGGCGATCACCGCCGTGCTCGGCTCGCTCGGCCACCCGCGCGTGATGGAGGAAACCGTTCTTGTCCCCGAAACGATGGACGAGGACGAGGATCAGGCGGACGACGAGGACGACAGCCTGTTCAGTGACCTAGGCGCGGCCATCGCGGACGAGGACCAGGACGAAGAAGAAGACGATATCGCCGCGGCACCGTTCGACGACGAGGACGAGGCCGATGCGGCCGAATTTGACGACGCGGACGAAGACGAGGACGTCGTCGTTGCCGAAACCGAAACAGTGGTTGAAGCCGAGACCGAGGCCGACGCGGTGGCAGAGGCCCCGACCGAGGCCGGGACCGAGACTGCCGCGACCGCGGTGCAGCCGCGCCGCCCGGTCGCGCGGGTCGTCAAGGTGCGCCGCGCCACCGCCGAGGAGGCGAAAAAGCCCATCGAGGTGCCGGGGATCAGCACGCTTTCGGACGAGGACGAGGCCGCACTGGCCGCCGAACTGGCCGAGGTCGAGGCCGATGCGGCGCGCGAGGCGCCGCACACCGGCCCCGCCGATCCGCTTGCGATCGAGGCCGAGGAGGAGCCCGCCGACCGGATCGCCGCGCGCAAGGAACCGGCGCGCACCGCATTCGACGATGTCGACATGTCCGAAACCGAGGTCGCCATCGACCGCATCCTGGAAAAGACCAACACCCAGCTCAAGAGCGGCGAGGCCACCCGGCGGCGTTCGGCGATCCAGCATCTCAAGGCGGCGGTGCAGGCCACCCGCGCCGACCGCGAGGCCGCGGGCGAGACCGGCAGCGACGACGATCCGCGCGACGCCTACCGCGACGACCTGGCCCGCGTGGTGCAGCCGCGCCGCCCCGGTGGCGACGGCACCAGCCGCCGCATGGCGCCGCTGGTCCTGGTATCCGAGCAACGCATCGACGAGAAGGCGGCGGCCGACACCGCGGGGCACGGCGACGGCGCCGGCAAGGGTCAGGGCGAAAACCGCGCCCGGCCCGCCGCTCAGCAGGTGCGCCCGCGCCGCGTGACCAAGGGCAACCTGGCATTGTCGCCGGACCTGTCGGTGGTCGAGGACGCGATCTCCGACCAACCCGACGGCTCGGACGGGCCGGACAAGGCCCCGCTGATCGACGGTTTCCGCCGCTATCTTGCCGACAGCGATGCCGAGGGCGATGTCGAACTGCTCGAGGCCGCGATGGCCTTTGTCACCCAGGAGGTCGGGCGCGCCAATGTCACCCGGCCGCAGTTGATGACGCTGGTGATGAACGCAGACGCCGATCTCAGCCGCGAGGACGCGCTGCGCGCCTTCGGCACGCTGCTGCGCGAGGGCCGGATCGAAAAGGTCAAGCGCGGCCAGTTCGTGCTGGGCGAGGCCAGCCGGTTCCTCGACCCCGACGACTGAGCCGCCACGCAATGCTGCCGGGCCGGTCCGACGCGCTGCGCGGGCCGGCCTTTTTCATGCCGTGACGGCGGTGCGCGGGGTCAGCCCTCGTCGTCGCCCTCCTGCTCGGCACGGGCGACGCCGAGAAACAGCTTGCGCAAGGGCAGCATCCAGAGAAAGCCCAGCACGATGTAGAGGCCGAGTTCGAGCCACATCGGCGGGCGGTCGAACATCGCCACGATCCCCACCGCCAGAATGATGTAAATCGGCAGCCCGACCAGCAGAACGAGGATCGACAGGCGTTTGCGGGCTTTCAGCGACAGGGCCATGCGGACCTCCTCAGTCGGCGAACGGGTCGGTGACGAGGATGGTATCCTCGCGCTCGGGGCTGGTCGAGAGCAGCGCCACCGGGCAGTCGATCAACTCCTCGACCCGGCGCACGTATTTGACCGCCGCCGCCGGCAGGTCGGCCCAACTGCGCGCGCCCTCGGTCGAGCCGCTCCAGCCCTCCAGCGTCTCGTAGACCGGTGTGACGCGGGCCTGCTGGTCGGCGGCGGTGGGCAGGTGGTCGAGGTGCTGGCCGTCCAGCTCGTAGCCGGTGCAGATCTTCAGCTCGTCAAAGCCGTCGAGCACGTCGAGCTTGGTCAGCGCGATGCCGTTGACGCCCGAGGTGGCGCAGGTCTGGCGCACCAGCACCGCGTCGAACCAGCCGCAGCGGCGCTTGCGCCCGGTGACGGTGCCGAATTCATGCCCGCGCTCGCCCAGCCGCTGGCCGTCGTCGTCGTCAAGCTCGGTCGGGAACGGCCCCTCGCCCACCCGGGTGGTGTAGGCCTTGACGATCCCCAGCACGAAGTCGATTGCCCCCGGCCCGACTCCGGTGCCGGTTGCGGCCTGCCCGGCGATCACGTTGGACGAGGTGACATAGGGATAGGTGCCGAAGTCGATGTCGAGAAGCGCCCCCTGCGCACCCTCAAACAGGATGCGCTTGCCGGCCTTGCGCTGCTCGTTGAGCACCTTCCAGACCGGGGCGGCATATTCGAGGATCGCGGGCGCGATGGCGTTGAGGTCGGCGATCAGCGCGTCGCGGTCGATCGCATCCAGCCCGAGCCCTGCGCGCAGCGCGTTGTGATGCACCAGCGCCCGGTCGACCCGAAGCGCCAGCGTCGCCGGATCGGCGAGGTCCGCCACACGGATCACCCGGCGCCCGACCTTGTCCTCGTAGCACGGCCCGATGCCGCGCCCGGTGGTGCCGATCTTGGCAACCGAGGCCTGACCCTCGCGCGCCCGGTCAAGCTCGCCGTGAAACGGCAGGATCAGGGGCGTGTTCTCGGCGATCATCAGGGTTTCGGGGCTGATCTCGACGCCCTGCCCCCGGATCGCCTCGATCTCGCGCACCAGGTGCCAGGGGTCAAGCACCACGCCGTTGCCGATCACCGACAATTTTCCGCCGCGCACCACGCCCGAGGGCAGCGCATTGAGCTTGAACACCTCGCCGTCGATCACCAACGTATGGCCGGCGTTGTGGCCACCCTGAAAGCGGCAGATCACATCGGCCCGCTCGCTGAGCCAATCCACGATCTTGCCCTTGCCCTCGTCGCCCCACTGGGCGCCCACGACAACCACGTTGGCCATGCCATCCTCCGGTTGGAAAAACGCCCGCTCTATACACGCGGGGGGCAGCGGGTGAAACCGCAAACTTGCGCGGCGCGTTCCCCGGGCGCGCGGACATGCCGCCATTCGAGGCGAATCGCGCGACGGGCCGGGGCGGGCGGAGTTGGCGTTGTGCGGCGCGGCCTTGGTAGCCACGTGTCCGCGCGGCGCGGGGCAGAGCGGCGGGACCGGGACAACTGGCCGGGAACAGACGCAAAAACCGCCCCCCGGCACTGGACATGCCCCGATCCGACAGGTCATTCTGGCGCCAAGGTCATTTGGACGAATTCATTGGGCGGGGCACATGGGCACTTTCACGATACGCTGGCTTTTCGCCTTCCTTCTGCTGGCGGCAACCTACAACCCGACGCAAGTGAATTTCCTGCGCTGGCTGACCGCTGACAACGGCCCGTCCACCTCGGTGCTGGTGCTGACCGGGCTGGTGCTGCTGGTCGGCTACATCATCTACCTGCGCGCCACCCTGCGCTCGATCGGGCCGTTCGGAATGGTGCTGGTGCTGGCGCTGGTGGGGGCGCTGCTTTGGGTGGCCTATGACCTGGGATGGCTGGATTTCCGCAACCCGACCTGGAACACCTGGATCGGGCTGGTCGCACTCAGCCTCGTGCTGGGAATCGGGCTGAGCTGGAGCCATGTGCGCCGCCGGCTGTCGGGCCAGTCCGACATGGACGATGTCGACGAATAGTCCGGGCGCGCGCATATTCCGGCCCCGGCGCCACAGAGGGGTTGCAGTGCGCGGCCAAGGCTTCTAGATACGCCCCGTCGCGCAAGCCGAAGGTCGCCTCATGGAAAACGTCATCCTCGTCATCCACCTGCTGCTCGCGCTGTCCCTGATCGGCGTCGTGCTCTTGCAACGCTCGGAGGGCGGCGGGCTTGGCATCGGCGGTGGCGGCGGCGGTGCCATGTCGGCGCGCGGTGCCGCGACGGCGCTGGGCAAGGTGACATGGCTGCTGGCGATCGCGTTCCTGACCACCTCGATCACGCTGACCATCGTGTCGGCCCGCAACGCGGCCTCGGATTCGGTGGTCGACCGGGTGATCGAGACGCCCGCGGCCCCGGACAGCACAACCCCCGAGGCACCGGCCACGCCCGATGTCGGCGACCTGATGCCGCCGGTGGTGCCGGGCGACGCGCCGCTGGCGCCGCCGCGCGCCGACTAGAGCGCCACGCAACCCGACCCATCGGACGGGCCAGCCCCGGCCACGAACCACAACACTTTGACGCGCCGGGAAAAGCGGCCTCATCATCTTGCGGTCCGGTTGCGCGGGGTCCGGGTATCGTGTTAACTTGAACTCCCGTGATGATGTGGATTCGCGCCGATTCTTTTCGGGCGGTCCGGCATCGTAGAACAAAAGTCACGGGGGCAGCCTGAACATGGCAAGATACGTTTTCATCACCGGCGGAGTCGTGTCCTCGCTGGGCAAGGGGCTGACCTCGGCGGCGCTGGGCGCGTTGTTGCAGGCGCGCGGTTTCTCGGTGCGGCTGCGCAAGCTCGACCCCTACCTGAACGTCGATCCCGGCACGATGAGCCCGTTCGAGCATGGCGAGGTCTTCGTCACCGACGATGGCGCGGAAACCGACCTTGACCTGGGCCACTACGAACGCTTCACCGGGGTGGCGGCGCGGGCCACCGACTCGGTCAGTTCCGGGCGCATCTATTCCAACGTGCTGGAGAAGGAGCGCCGTGGCGATTACCTCGGCAAGACCATCCAGGTCATTCCCCACGTCACCAACGAGATCAAGGATTTCATCGCCATAGGCGACGACGAGGTCGATTTCATGCTGTGCGAGATCGGCGGCACGGTCGGCGATATCGAGGCGCTGCCGTTCTTCGAGGCGATCCGCCAGTTCTCGCAGGAACGCCCGCGCGGCGAGTGCATCTTCATGCACCTCACGCTCTTGCCCTACCTGGCCGCCTCGGGCGAGCTCAAGACAAAGCCGACCCAGCACTCGGTCAAGGAACTGCGCTCGATCGGCATCGCGCCGGATGTGCTGGTGTGCCGGTCCGAGCATCCCATCCCCGAGAAGGAGCGCGAGAAGATCGCGCTGTTCTGCAACGTGCGGCTGGACGCGGTGATCCCGGCCTATGACCTCAAGTCGATTTACGAAGCGCCGATGGCCTATCACAACGTGGGGCTGGACCAGGCGGTGCTGGATGCCTTCCAGATCAGCCCGGCGCCGAAACCCGACCTCAGCCGCTGGGTCGACGTGCAGGACCGCATCCACAACGCCGAGGGCGAGGTGAAGGTCGCCATCGTCGGCAAATACGTGCAGCTCGAGGACGCCTACAAGTCGATCCGCGAGGCGCTGACCCACGGCGGCATGGCCAACCGGGTCAAGGTCTCGGTGGAGTGGGTGGACGCCGAGATTTTCGAGCGTGAAGACCCCGCGCCCTGGCTTGAGGGCTTCCACGCCATCCTGGTGCCCGGCGGCTTTGGCGAACGCGGCACCGAGGGCAAGATCCGCGCCGCGCAGTTCGCCCGCGAACGCAAGATCCCCTATCTCGGCATTTGCCTCGGGATGCAGCTTGCGGTGATCGAGGCGGCCCGCAACATGATCGGGATCGACGATGCCGGGTCCGAGGAATTCGACCACGACACCGGCAAAAAGCGTTTCACGCCCGTGGTTTACCACCTCAAGGAATGGGTGCGCGGCAATTACACCGAGAAACGGTCGGCGAGCGACGACAAGGGCGGCACGATGCGGCTGGGGGCCTATACGGCGGTGCTGGCCGAAGGCTCGAAGGTGTCGCAGATCTATGGCGGCGCGACCGAGATCGAGGAACGCCACCGCCACCGCTACGAGGTCGACATCCGCTACCGCGAGGCGCTTGAGGCCAAGGGGCTGAAGTTCTCGGGCATGTCGCCGGACGGGCGCCTGCCCGAGATCGTCGAGTGGGAGGATCACCCGTGGTTCATCGGCGTGCAGTTCCACCCCGAGCTGAAATCCAAGCCCTTCGCCCCTGCCCCGCTGTTCGCCGATTTCGTGCGCGCTGCCAAGGACATCGAACGGCTGGTCTGATCCGCGCCGCCCGCGCGCGCGAAATCAACGCGCTTGCCCGGTGGCCCCGCCGCCATTAGGGTTTTTCCGCTCATGGGGGAGACAACGGGATGTTCACCGAATTTCTGCAACGCCTGACAGGTCATGCGCCGGACAAGCCGCTGCCGGAACTGGACGCGCGGCTTGCGGTCGGGGCGCTTCTGGTCCGGGTGGCCAAGACCGATCAGCACTACGCGTTCGAGGAGATCGTCAAGATCGACAACATCCTGGCCAGCCGTTTCGACCTCAACCCGGTCGAAGCCGCAAAGATGCGCGCCGACTGCGAACGCCTGGCCGCCGATGCGCCCGACAGCAGCGAATTCACCGCGCTGGTGCACAAGGCCGTGCCCTATTCCGAGCGCGCCGCGCTTCTGGACGCGCTGTGGCAGGTCTCATTGGCCGACCGGGCGCTGAAACCCGAGGAAGAGGGATTCCTGGGCCGGATCGCCACCGCTCTGGGCATCGCCGAAGGCGACGCCAATGGCATCGCCAACCGCCACCGCAGCTAGGGGGGACAGAATGGCAAAGGGGTACTGGATCGGCCGGGTCGATGTGGCCGACGCCGATCAATACCGCAGATACGTCGAGGCCAACGCCGGGCCGTTTGCCGAATATGGCGCGCGATTCCTGGTCCGGGGCGGGGATTTCGAAACCCCCGAGGGCACATCGCGGGCGCGCAACGTGGTGATCGAGTTCCCGTCCTACGAGGCGGCGCTGGAGTGCTATCACTCAACCGGCTACCAGGCGGCCAAGGCGCTGCGCGACCCGGTCTCGACGGCCGATATCGTGATCGTCGAGGGCTATGACGGGCCGCAGCCGGGCGGGTGACACGGAAGTGATTGGCAGCGGACGCGAATGGTCCTATATCCACCGCATGTTCGAGAGCCTTTTCAGCACCCTTTTCGCCACCGACCCGGAACCGCTGGACGACGGCGACGCGCGCCTGGCGCTGACCGCGCTGCTGGTGCGCATCGCGCGGTCGGACCACGACTATGCCTCGGTCGAGATCAACGAGATCGAGCAGATCGTGGCGGCGCGCTATCACCTGTCGCAGGCCGAGGCGACCGAGTTGCGCCATGCCGCGGAAGCCTTCGAGGCCGAGGCGCCCGATACCGTGCGCTTCACCCGCGCGATCAAGGACGCGGTGCCCTATGACCAGCGTTTGCGGGTGGTCGAGAGCGCCTGGAGCGTGGTGCTGGCCGACGGCGCGCGCGCCGACGAGGAAAACGCGCTGATGCGCCTGGTGGCGAACCTTCTGGGAATCGAGGATCGCGATTCGAACATCGCGCGCCAGAAGGCCGCGCGAAGCTGAGAACTGCCGCCGGGTCAACGATTTGCCCGTTGCAATGTGGCGCGATTTGCGCCCTACTCCGAACCCGGAGCAATCAGCCAGGCAGACGTGACCGACACCGATCCACCCGTCATAGAGATCCGCGATCTCCACAAGTCCTTCGGCAATCTGGAGGTTCTCAAGGGAGTCGACATGACCGCGCCGCGCGGCCACGTGATCGCGTTGATCGGTTCATCCGGGTCGGGCAAGTCGACGTTGTTGCGCTGTGCAAACCTGCTCGAGGACAGCCAGCAGGGCGAAATTCTGTTCGAGGGCGAACCGATCCGCTGGCGCGGCGAAGGGGCCGGACGCCACCCCGCCGACCGCGCCCAGGTCACCCGCATCCGAACAAACCTGTCGATGGTGTTCCAGCAGTTCAACCTGTGGTCGCACATGTCGATCCTGCAAAACGTGATGGAAGCGCCGGTGACGGTGCTGGGCCGCGACAAGGCCGAGGTCGAGGCGGCGGCGCGCGGCTATCTCGACAAGGTCGGCATCGGCGACAAGTGCGAGGCCTGGCCGGCGCAATTGTCCGGCGGCCAGCAGCAGCGCGCCGCGATCGCGCGCGCGCTGTGCATGGAGCCGCGCGCGCTGTTGTTCGACGAGCCGACATCGGCGCTCGACCCCGAGCTTGAGCAAGAGGTGATCAAGGTCATCAAGGATCTCGCCACCGAGGGGCGGACCATGATAATCGTCACCCATGACATGCGACTTGCCGCCGATGTCGCCGACCACGTGGTGTTCCTGCATCTCGGCAAGATCGAGGAAGAGGGCCCGCCAGAGGCGGTGTTCGGCAATCCGCAAACCGAGCGGCTGCAACAGTTCCTGTCGCACGGCGCTCAATACTGAAAAACTGACCAAGGGAGTGAAACCAATGAGAAAACTTATCCTGACCACTGCCGCACTGGCGCTGACGGCGGGGCTTGCCCATGCCGAGAGCCATGGCATGACCGTGCGCATGGGCACCGAGGGTGCCTATGAGCCGTGGAACTACATCAACGACAAGGGCGAAGTGGACGGGTTCGAGCGCGAGCTGGGCGACGAGCTGTGCAAGCGCGCCGAACTGACCTGCGAATGGGTCACCAACGACTGGGATTCGATCATCCCCAACCTCGTGTCGGGCAACTACGACACCATCATCGCCGGCATGTCGATCACGCCCGAGCGCGACGAGGTGATCGACTTCACCCAGCCCTACACGCCGCCCGATCCGTCCGCTTACCTGGCGATGTCGGATGATGTCGACGTGGCCGGCGCGGTGATCGCGGCCCAGACCGGCACCATCCAGGCCGCCTTCGTGGCCGAACAGGGCTGGACCGTGGTCGAGTTCCCGACGCCCGAGGACACCGTGGCCGCCGTGCGTTCGGGCGAAGCCGACGCGGTGCTGGCCGACAAGTCCTATCTTGCCCCGATCGCCGAGGAAGACCCCGACCTCGTGCTGCTCGAGCGCGAGGAGATGATCGGCGGCGGCGTCGGCATGGGCCTGCGCGAGAGCGACGGCGAACTGCGCGCCAAGTTCGACGCGGCGATCCAGTCGATGAAGGATGACGGCTCGCTCAATGCGCTGATCGAAAAGTGGGAAGTGGCCTCGACGTTCTGAGCCACGCCCGGCCCCTCGCGCCCGGCGCGGGGGGCCGACACTGGCCTGCACGATGTTCGGCTTCTGCTCCGATCCCTCCCAGATTGACGGCCTGACCTGGCTGGCGTGCTACCTGACCACGGGCAAGCACATGGCCTTCTATGGCTCGTTCGGGACGGTGCTGATCCTGCTGGCGGTCACCGCGCCGGTGGCGATGTTGTTCGGTTTCGGCGGCGCGGCGGCGGCCCGTTCGCGGTTCCTGCCGCTCAGCCTGTTCGGCAAGGGCTATACCGCGATCGTGCGCGGCGTGCCCGACATCGCGTTTTTCCTGTTCTTCGTGATCGCACTGGATCAGGGCTTCGAATACCTGCGCCACAAGGTGAAATGCCCCGACTGGGACGCGCCGATCCGGCAGGGCAACGATTTCGTGGTCTGCGCCGAGGCCAAGTTGCCGCTGTCGACCAGCCCGCAATGGATGCACGAGACCTACGGCTTTTTCCTTGCCGTCCTGACCTTCGCCATCGTGTTCGGCGCCTTTGCCGCCAACGTGTTGTATGGTGCCATGCGCGCCGTGCCGCGCGGCCAGATCGAGACCGCCGAGGCCTATGGCATGACCCAGCGCCAGGCGTTCTGGCGCATCCTGGTGCCACAGATGTGGATCTTCGCCCTGCCTGGCCTCGGCAACCTTTGGATGATCCTGGTCAAGGCGACGCCGCTCTTGTTCCTGCTGGGCGTCGAGGACATCGTCTACTGGGCGCGCGATCTTGGTGGCACCAAGCTGGCGCGGTTCTCGGACTACCCGCATGGCGACTGGCGGATCTGGTATTTCCTGGCGCTTTTGGTGTTCTACCTGCTGCTCACCTGGGTCAGTGAAAAGGCGCTGGCCCGGTTGACCCGGCGGCTGAGCCACGGGCAGGCCACCGCTGCCGGCGAAGCGCTGCGAAAGGCCGGGGCATGAACGCCTGTCTGCAAACCATCGCCGACTACGGGCTGCGCTCGATCGGGATCGGCGAGCGGCTGTTGCCGCGCACCGATTTCACCCTGTGCCAGCAATTCACGCTGATCGGCTCGGGCATGATCTGGAACATCTATTTCGGGGTTCTGGCGCTGATGGCGGGGTTCTTCCTGGCCACGCTGGTGGCGGTCGGCAAATCCTCGCGCAGCCGGCTGACGCGCAAACCCGCGGAATGGTTCGTCTTCGTGTTCCGCGGCTCGCCCCTCTTCATCCAGTTCTTTTTCGCCTATGCGGTGTTTTTGGCGATGAAGGGCAGCCACCCGGCGCTGGACGTGCTGACCTCGGCCTGGCTGGGGGCGCTGATCGTGCTGTTTCTCAACACCTCGGCCTATGCCGCCGAGATCTTTCACGGCGCGCTCAAGTCGATCCCCAAGGGCGATCTGGAGGCCGCCGACGCCTATGGCATCTCGGGCTGGCACAGGTTCCGGCGGATCACCTTTCCGACCATGCTGCGGCTGGCCTGGCCCGCCTATACCAACGAGGCGATCTTTCTGTTTCACGCCACCACGCTGGTGTTCTTCTCGGGCTTTCCGGCCTGGCAGCAACGCGGCGACGCGCTGTATTATGCCAGCTATTTCGCCGACAAGACCTTCAACCCCTTCGTGCCCTACCCGATCCTCGCGGGCTATTTCATCCTGCTGACGCTGGGCGTGATCGGGCTGTATGGTCTGATCAACCGCCGCCTCAACCGTCATCTGCCGCAGGAGGCGCGGCGGCGGTTGCGGATTCGGCCCAACCTGATCCGGTAGCGCGCCGTTCCGCCCTCGCCTGCGGTTGCAGACGACGACGGCGAGGGGGCGTTGCCCGATGACCCTCGCGCACCTCCGGTGCGACGCGCTCCCCCAGAGTATTTCACCCAGGATGAAGGGGATACGCTTCCTCTTGCCGCTTGTCGGGGCCTCGGATAGGCTCGCCGGGAAATTTGATCAAATTGGTGAACCATGCGGATCGGCATCCTTCAAACCGGCCACGCGCCTGACGAGGTCAGGGGCACACTTGGCGACTATGCGGACATGTTTAAGCGCCTCCTTGACGGCCAGGACTTCGAGTTCCAGACCTTCGACGTGGTCGACAGCGTGTTTCCCAAGGGTCCGGGCGAGGCCGATGGCTGGCTGATCACCGGCTCGCGCCACGCCGCCTATGAGGATCACGACTGGATCGCGCCGCTCGAGGCGCTGATTCGCGACATCGCGGCCAGCGGCAAGCCGTTGATCGGGGTGTGTTTCGGCCACCAGATCGTTGCCCAGGCGCTGGGCGGGCGGGTTGAAAAGTTTCGCGGCGGCTGGTCGGTGGGGCGCCAGGTCTATGACTTCGGCGACGACGAGCTGGCGCTGAACGCCTGGCATCAGGACCAGGTGGTGGAGCTGCCCGAGGGCGCGCAGGTGATCGCCGAGAGCGATTTCTGCCCATACGCCGCCCTGGTGATCGGCGACAACATCCTGACGGTGCAGCCGCATCCAGAGTTCGACGCGAAGATGGTGGCGGCCCTGATCGACCACCGGGGCGAGGCGGTGCCCGACGAGTTGCTGGAGGCCGCTAAGGCCGGATTGACCAAGACCACCGCCAACGACCAGATGGCCGAACGCATGGCCGCGTTCTTTCGCAAGGGGGCCAAGTGATGGCGGCGAAAAACTGGATCGAGACCCTGCCCGAGGCGGCACGCGCCTATCTCGAGGGGCGGCGGCTGGACGAGGTCGAGTGCATCATCTCGGACCTGCCCGGCATCGCGCGCGGAAAAGCGGTGCCGGCGGCCAAGTTCGCCCGGCAGGATTATTTTCACCTGCCCGATTCGATCTTCTACCAGACCATCACCGGCGACTGGAGCGAGGCCGCCGGCGACGAGGGCTTCATCGAGCGCGACATGGTTCTGAAGCCCGACATGTCCACCGCCACCGCGGCGCCCTGGACCGGCGACTGGACGCTTCAGGTGATCCACGACGCCTATGACCGGACCGGGCATCCGATCCCCTACAGCCCGCGCAACGTGCTCCGGCGGGTGGTCGATCTGTATCGCAAGCAGGGCTGGACGCCGGTGGTGGCGCCGGAGATGGAATTCTATCTGGTGGCGCGCAACCTCGACCCGGCCAAGAAGATCGAGCCGATGATGGGCCGCTCTGGCCGCCCGGCGGCGGCGCGCCAGGCCTATTCGATGACGGCGGTGGACGAGTTCGGGCCGGTGATCGACGACATCTACGATTTCGCCGAAGCCCAGGGCTTCGAGATCGACGGCATCACTCAGGAGGGCGGCGCAGGCCAGCTCGAGATCAACCTGCGCCACGGCGATCCGATCCGGCTGGCCGACGAGGTGTTCTATTTCAAGCGCCTGATCCGCGAGGCGGCGCTGCGCCACGACTGCTTTGCCACCTTCATGGCCAAGCCGATCGCGGACGAGCCGGGCTCGGCCATGCATATCCATCATTCGCTGGTCGACAGCACGACCGGCAAGAACCTGTTTTCCGGGCCGCAAGGCGGCGATACCGACGCCTTCTTCCACTTCATCGGCGGCTTGCAGACGCACCTGCCCTCGGTGATCGCGATGCTGGCGCCCTATGTGAATTCCTATCGCCGCTACGTGCGCGACTCGGCCGCACCGATCAACTTGGAATGGGCGCGCGACAACCGCACCACCGGCATCCGCATTCCGCTGTCCGGCCCCGACAGCCGGCGGGTCGAGAACCGGCTGGCGGGCATGGACGCCAACCCCTACCTCGCCTTCGCGGCGAGCCTGGCGGCGGGATACCTTGGGGTGATCGACGAGATCCGGCCCTCGGCGCAGTTTCGCGGCGACGCCTATGACAGCGAAGAGGCGATCCCGCGCGATCTGGGCGCGGCACTTGATCTGTTCGAGGACGCCAAGCAGATGCACGAGATCCTCGGCCCCGAATTCGCCCGCGTCTATTCCATCGTCAAACGCACCGAACATAACGAGTTTCTGCATGTCATCAGCCCGTGGGAACGCGAGCACCTGCTTCTGAACGTCTGAATCCGTTTCACCGCACCGGGGCTGTCTGCTACAGTTTTCCCGAAATGAGGTTTCGGATTTCTTGAAAAGGAGCGCACGATGGCCCCTGCACCGAACGTTCATGACGCCGAGCCCATCCCCGAGGCCGCCCGCGCCGAGATCGACCGGCTGCTGCAATCGGGCGATCTGTTTCGCTATACCGCCCCCGAAGATGCGCCCGTGGCGCTGCTTGAGCGTGAATTCGCCGAGGCGATGGGGGTGAAATACGCGCTTGCGGTGTCGTCCTGTTCGGCGGCGCTGTTCCTGGCGCTGAAGGCGCTGGGGCTGCCTGCGGGCACGCGGGTGCTGCTTCCGGCCTTCACCTTCGCCGCCGTGCCGTCGTCGGTGATCCACGCCGAATGCGTGCCGGTTCTGGTCGAGGTCGGGCGCGATTACCGCCTCGACATGGACGATTTCGCGGCCCGGCTGACGCCCGATATCGGCGCGGTGATCATCAGCCACATGCGCGGCCACACCTCGGACATGGACCGGATCATGGAACTGGCCGAGGCCGCCGGGGTGCCGGTGATCGAGGACGCGGCGCATTCGCTGGGCACGCTGTGGCATGGACAGAAGATCGGGACCATCGGGCGGCTGGGCGCGTTTTCCTTCCAGTCCTACAAGATGCTGAACGCGGGCGAGGGCGGGATGCTGATCGGCGACGATGCCGACACGATGGCGCGCGCGGTGATCATGTCGGGCGCCTATGAGCACAACTGGAAGAAACACCGCGGGCCGCGCGGCCAGAACGACCCCGAGCTGGAAGAGGCGTTCATGCGCTGGCAGAACCGCCTGCCGCTGTTCAACACGCGGCTGTCGAACCTGTCGGCGGCGGTGATCCGCCCACAGGTGCCGCTGCTGGCGGGCCGGGTGCGCGACGGGCTGGCGAACCACGACCATGTGGCGAAACGGCTGAACACGTCGCCCTGGATCGAGGTGCCGGCCCCGCTTGGCCCCGAGACCCGCGCGCCGGATTCGATCCAATTCAACCTGGTCGGGATGAGCGATGACGAGGTGCGCGCCTTTGCCGGTCTGGCGCATGAGCGCGGCGTGGCGGTGCAGGTGTTCGGCCTGTCCGAGGACAACGCCCGCGCCTTCTGGAACTGGGGTTTTCTGCCCGAGGCGCCCGGCCCCCTGCCCCAAACCCGCGCCATGCTGATGCGGGCCTGCGACGTGCGCCTGCCGGTGCGCCTGACGCGGCCCGAGCTTGATTTCATCGCCGATGCGTTGCTCGAAGCCGCCGAGGCGGTCAAGGGCGCGGCGCTGGCCTACGGCACCTGAGACGCGCCTATTGCGTCGCTTCGGGGTCGCTCGGCGCGGTGGTCACGGCGCCCTCGGGCGGGGCGTCGGCATCGTCGATCGCGCTGTAGGCGATGGCCAGGCCGATCGCCACCCCGACTAGAACCGACAAGGCAATCGCCAGCAACGAGGGCAAGTGGTGCCGCCTCTGGCGCTCAACGCTGGTGTCTGGTGCGGACATCTGGAACCTCCTTTCCCGTCCCGACGGGTCGCGGCTTGTGACCCACCGGGCAGGGGAATAACGTCGCGCGCGACACATTGTTCAGATTTTCCCCGAGAGGTTCGCCATGAAAGACGCCAGCCCGCAAACCATCTTTCTCGCCGACTACACCCCGCCGGCCTATCTGGTCGAGGATGTGCACCTGACCTTCCGACTGGCCCCGTCGGCGACGCGGGTGATCTCGCGCATCCGGTTCGTGCCGAATCCCGATGCCAAGTCGCGCGACTTTTTCCTGCATGGGCAAGAGCTTACCCTGATCCGCGCGACGATCGACGGGGCCGAGGTGACGCCCGAGATCACCGAGGCCGGCCTGACCTGCGCGGTGCCCGACGCGCCATTCACCTGGGAGGCGGAGGTCGAGATCGACCCGGCGGGCAACACCGCGCTCGAAGGGCTCTACATGTCGAACGGCATGTATTGCACGCAATGCGAGGCCGAGGGGTTTCGCAAGATCACCTACTACCCCGACCGCCCCGACGTGATGGCGCCCTTCACCGTGCGCATCGAGGGGGACGCGCCGGTGATGCTGTCCAACGGCAACCCCACCGGCGAGGGCCGTGGCTGGGCGGAATGGACCGACCCCTGGCCGAAACCAGCCTATCTGTTCGCGCTGGTCGCGGGCGACCTGGTGGCGCGCGAGGACAGCTTTGTCACCATGTCGGGCAAGGAGGTCGCGCTCAGGCTCTGGACGCGCAGGGGCGACGAGGGCAAGACCGCCTTCGGCATGGAGGCGCTGAAGAAATCCATGCGCTGGGACGAGGAGGTTTACGGGCGCGAATACGACCTCGACATCTTCCAGATCGTCGCCGTCTCGGACTTCAACATGGGGGCGATGGAAAACAAGGGCTTGAACATTTTCAACACGTCCGCGGTTCTGGCCAGCCCCGAGACCTCTACAGATGCAAATTTCGAACGTATCGAGGCGATCATCGCGCATGAGTATTTCCACAACTGGACCGGCAACCGGATCACCTGCCGCGACTGGTTCCAGCTCTCGCTGAAAGAGGGGCTGACGGTGTTTCGCGACCAGCAGTTCACCGCCGACATGCGCTCGGCGGCGGTCAGCCGGATCGAGGACGTGATGGCGCTGCGCGGCCGGCAGTTTCGCGAGGACAACGGCCCGCTGGCGCATCAGGTGCAGCCCGACAGTTTTGTCGAGATCAACAATTTCTACACCGCCACGGTCTATGAAAAGGGTGCCGAGGTGATTCGGATGCTCAAGGCGCTGGTCGGGGACGACGACTGGCGGCGCGCGCTCGACCTCTATTTCGACCGTCACGATGGGCAGGCCTGCACCATCGACGACTGGCTCAAGGTGTTCGAGGACACCACCGGGCGCGACCTGTCGCAGTTCCGGCTGTGGTACAAGCAGGCCGGCACGCCGCGCCTGACCGTCACGGATGATTTCGCGGAGGGCACCTATACCCTGACGATCAAACAGCAAACGCCCGACACGCCGGGCCAGACGGACAAGAAACCGATGCTGATCCCGGTGGCGGTCGGGCTTCTGAACCCCAACGGCGACGAGGTGGTCCCGACGCGGGTGCTGGAAGTGACCGAGGCCGAACAGAGCTTTGCCTTCGAGGGTCTGGCGGCGAAACCGATCCCGTCGCTGTTGCGCGGGTTTTCCGCGCCGGTGATCCTGACCCGCGACACCAGCGCCGAGGAACGCGCCTTTCTGCTGGCCCACGACACCGACCCGTTCAACCGGTGGGAGGCGGGACGCGCGCTGGCCAAGGACGTGCTGACCGCCAAGGTCACCGGGCGCGACGGGCCGGAGCGCCCCTATCTCGACGCGCTGGCCGCCTTATTGCGCGACGAGGGCGCGGACCCGGCGTTCAAGGCGCTCGCGCTGCGCCAGCCCGGCGAGGACGACATCGCCCAGACCCTGTTCGACGCCGGCCACAGCCCGGACCCCGACCGCATCCACGATGCCGCCGAAACCCTGAAACAGCAGGCCGCAGAGCACCTGCAGGACATCATCCCGCGTCTTGCCGCCGAGATGACGATCGATGCGCCCTATGCCCCGGATGCGGAACAATCGGGCAAGCGGGCGCTGCGCCTCGGGCTGCTCGACCTGACCACGCGGCTGGATGGCGGGGCCGAGGCCGAGGCGGTCCATGCGGTTGCCGACAACATGACGCTGTCGCTGGGATCGCTGGGTTGCCTGATCGAGGCCGGACGGGCCGAGGCGGCGCTGGCGGCGTTCCATGCACGTTGGCAGGACGATGCGCTGGTGCTGGACAAGTGGTTCACCACCCAGATCGTGCATGCCGCCCCCGGCGACGCGGTGTCCATCGCCGAGCGGCTGAGCCGGCATCCCGATTTCAACATGAAGAACCCCAACCGGTTCCGGGCCGTGTTCGGGGCGCTGGCGATGAACCCGGCGGGGTTTCATGCGGCGGATGGCTCGGGCTATCGGCTGATGGCGGAGTGGATCGCGCGGCTCGACCCGGTGAATCCGCAGATCGCGGCGCGCATGACCACGGCATTCGAGACCTGGCGGCGCTATGACGGCGACCGCAAGCAGATGATTCGCGGCGCGCTCGAAGGCATCGCACGGACTCCGGGGCTGAGTTCGGACAGTGGCGAGATGGTGGCGCGCATCCTCGGCGCTGCCGACTGATCGGACGGGCACAAAAAAACGGCGTCGCCCGGGAGGAGGTGGGCGACGCCGTTCATCTGCAACTGGCCTTCGGGAGGGAAAGCCCTTTGCGTCCTTGCCGGCCCGGGGAGGAGGAAGGGCCGGGTCGGGTCCGGACGCTGACCCCGGGAGGAGGTAGGGCGCGTCCGATCTCTGACCCTGCCGGCGGCCCCGGGAGGAGGTAGGGCCGCCGGCAGGTCGCGGACACGTCAGGGAGGAGAAGACGTGCCCGGATTTTCGACCCGTCACGGCGCAGGGAGGAGGAAGCGCCGGCCGGGTCTGTGGGCATCCCGGGAGGAGGAGAGGATGCCCGGAAACTCTCAGGCCTTGCCGTAGGCGGCCTCGCGCGCGATGAACGGGATCTCGGAGCGGGCAATGCCCAAGTCGGCGAGGTCACGGCTCGTCAGGTCGCGCAACTCGTTCAGGGTCTGGCGGTAGACCCGGCGCTGGGCGCGGGCCTCGGCAAAAGATTTCACGACGGCGTCAACGCGGCCGAAGAACCCGTGCCGGGCACCCTGGATATGCGATGCGTAAGCCATTTTTTTCTTTTCCTTTTTTTCTCTGCTGCCCCTTCCGCGGGGCGCCTCTGTTAGCGCTGTCGTCGCGCTGTTGAGGGGAAGATGGGGCATATGCTGCACTTGCACAATACCCCGCGCTCACAATGCCGCTATGCAGAATTTGCATACGTGTTGCTGACCTATTTTCGAGCGCTAACAGGAAATCGCCCCGGATCGCCCTGAACAGATGCGTCTGTGCGCATATGACCCTTGCGATCACGACGGAAACGCTCATGTATTGGGGCGGTAAAAAGACCTGACCGGATCGGAGACCTTGATGACCCAGACGCGCGACAACATCCTCTCGGCGCTCGCCACCGTGGCGTTGCCCGACGGGGGCGACCTGGCTTCGCGCGACATGATTCGCGCCCTCACCATCGACGGCGGCAGCATCAGCTTCGTGATCGAGGCCCCCAGCGCCGATCTTGCGGCCCGGATGGAGCCGCAGCGCAAGGCCGCCGAGACGGTGGTGGCGGCGCTGGCGGGGGTCGAGAAGGTCTCGGTGATCCTGACCGCACACAGCGCCGGCGGCGGATCGGGGTCGGCCCGCCCTGCCCCGTCCGGCGAAGCGCCGCAACTGCGCGTCGGCGGCCACCCGACCCCGCAGCAGGGCCCCGAAGCGGTGCCCGGCGTCAAGAAGGTGATCGCCATCGCCTCGGGCAAGGGCGGGGTCGGCAAATCCACCGTGACCTCGAACCTGGCCGTCGCGCTGGCCGCGCAGGGCAAGAAGGTCGGGCTGCTCGATGCCGACGTGCTCGGCCCGTCGCAGCCCCTGATGATGGGCACCAATGACCGGCCGCAAAGCGCCGATGGCAAGGTAATGGAGCCGGTCGAGGCGCATGGCGTCAAGCTGATCTCGATCGGGCTGTTTCTCGACCCCGACCAGGCGGTGGTCTGGCGCGGCCCGATGCTGACCGGCACCTTGCAGCAGTTCCTGTTCAAGGTCACTTGGGGCGAGCTTGACGTGCTGTTGATCGACCTGCCGCCCGGAACCGGCGACGTGCAGTTGACGCTGGCGCAGAAGGTCAAGATGACCGGCGCGCTGGTGGTCTCGACGCCGCAGGACGTGGCGCTGATCGACGCGCACAAGGCGCTCGACATGTTCCAGAAGGTGCATGTGCCGGTGCTCGGGCTGATCGAGAACATGTCCACCTATATCTGCCCGAACTGCGGCCACGAGGACCATATCTTCGGCCAGGGCGGCGTGCGCGCCGAGGCCGAAAAGACCGGACTGCCGTTCATGGGAGAGATCCCGCTGGCGCGCGAAGTGCGCACGGCGGGCGATGCCGGCATTCCGATCGCGCTGGGCGACGGGCCGGTGGCCGAAGCCTACCGGGCGCTGGCGAAATCGCTGATCGACGGCGGGCTCGTCTGACCCCTACTGCGCCTGCGGCGACGGCGTGTCAGAACGGCACGTCGTCGTCGGCGCGGTCGGCGGGCTTGATGAAGCGCGCGACGACCTTTTTCGCGCCCGCCTTGTCGAACTCGATATCAAGCTTGTCGCCCTCGATCCCCATCACCGTGCCGTAGCCGAATTTCTGGTGAAACACCCGGTCGCCCTTGGTGAACGTGGAAATCGCCGTCGCGTCGATCACCAGGTTGCGCGCCTCGCTCGGGCTTTGGGTCTGGCGGGCCGCGCCGTGGGACTGCATCCGCCGCCAGCCCGGCGAATTGTAGGCATCCGCCCGCGCCGCGCGCTCCTCGAGCCGCGATGACATGCCCCCCGCCGCGCCGTAGCCACCGCCGTAAAGGCCGGGGGGTGTGAGCACCTCGACATGCTCCTCGGGCAGTTCGTCGATGAAGCGCGAGGGCAACTGGCTTTGCCACTGGCCATAGACGCGGCGGTTGGCGGCAAAGGAGATGGTGCAAAGCTCCTCGGCGCGGGTGATGCCGACATAGGCCAGCCGGCGTTCTTCCTCGAGACCCTTGAGGCCGCTTTCGTCCATCGAGCGTTGCGAGGGAAACAGCCCGTCCTCCCACCCCGGCAGGAACACGGCGGGGTATTCCAGCCCCTTGGCGGCGTGCAGCGTCATGATGGTGACCTTTTCGCCCGCCTCCTCGGTCTGGTTGTCCATGATCAGGCTGACGTGTTCGAGAAAGCCCTGCAGATTCTCGAACTGCTCCAGCGCCTTGACCAGTTCCTTGAGGTTCTCCAGCCGCCCCGGCGCCTCCGGCGTCTTGTCGTTCTGCCAGAACCCGGTGTAGCCGGACTCGTCGAGGATCATCTCGGCCAGAAGAATGTGGTCGCCATTCAGGATCGATACAAATCTTTGAAGCAGCTCTATTCTGGACTGACACTGCTCAATTTGCACTTGGAGTTTCAGAATTTCGGACTCGCGTTCCTTCTCTGTTAGTTCCTCGGCGTAATCAGGCGCAGTGAACAAATCCACCTCGGTCGAAAGCTGTTCGACCTCCGTTTCAAGCTCTAGAATTGCGGCCTGTTGCTTTGAAACTTCGATCTTCTCACCCGCATTTCTCACCAAATAATGCCAAAGGTCGATAGCATTGACGAGCCTCGTCAGCTCCTTGAGCCCTCTGCCGCTGAGGAGCTTTTCTTCACAGCACCGGCGAGCGCGTTCAACCATCGAAACGGCAGATTCGCTATCTTTCTTACGGATTGTCTGCACCGCCTTGTCGCCCAGCCCCCGTCGCGGCGTGTTGACGATACGCTCGAAGGCCAGGTCGTCCTCGGGGCTGACGGCGAGGCGGAAATAGGCCATCGCGTCGCGGATTTCCATGCGTTCATAGAAACGCGGGCCGCCGATCACCCGGTAGGGCAGACCGATGGTCAGGAACCGATCCTCGAAGGCGCGCATCTGGTGGCTGGCGCGCACCAGGATGGCCATTGAATCCAGCCCCATCGGCGCCATGCCGCGCGTACCCTGCGCCATCGCCTCGATCTCGTCACCGACCCAGCGCGCCTCTTCCTCGCCGTCCCAATGGCCGATCAGGCGGACCTTTTCGCCCTCGGTCGCCTCGGTCCACAACTCCTTGCCCAGCCGGTCCTGGTTGCCCCGGATCACGCCGGCGGCGGCGGCAAGGATATGCGGGGTCGAGCGGTAGTTCTGTTCCAGCCGGATCACCTTGGCGCCGGGAAAATCCTTTTCAAACCGCAGGATGTTGCCCACCTCGGCGCCGCGCCAGCCATAGATCGACTGGTCGTCGTCACCGACGCAGCAGATGTTCTTGTGCTTGGCGGCAAGCAGGCGCAGCCAGAGATACTGGGCGACGTTGGTGTCCTGGTATTCGTCGACAAGGATATAGCGAAACCAGTTCTGGTATTGCTCGAGCACGTCCGGGCGGGTCTGGAAGATGTGGACGACGTGCAGGAGCAGGTCGCCGAAATCGACCGCGTTCAACTCGCGCAGGCGGCGCTGGTAGGCCTCGTAAAGCTCGGTGCCACGATTGTTGAAGGCACCCGCCTCGGCGGCGGGCACCTTGTCCGGCGTCCAGGCGCGGTTTTTCCAGTTGTCGATGATCCCGGCCAACATGCGCGCGGGCCAGCGCTTGTCGTCGATGTTCTCGGCAATGATCAGTTGTTTCAACAGCCGGATCTGGTCGTCGGTGTCGAGGATGGTGAAGTTCGACTTCAGCCCGACCAGTTCGGCGTGACGGCGCAGGAGCTTGACGCAGATCGCGTGGAAGGTGCCGAGCCACGGCATCCCCTCGACGCTCTGGCCGAGGTTGCGGGCAACCCGCTCCTTCATCTCGCGCGCGGCCTTGTTGGTAAAGGTGACGGCGAGGATCTCGTTGGTGCGGCAGGTGCCGGTGTGCAGAAGATGCGCGATCCGGGTGGTCAGCGCCTTGGTCTTGCCGGTGCCCGCGCCCGCCAGCATCAGGACCGGGCCATCCAGCGCCTCGACCGCCTCGCGCTGGGCCGGGTTGAGGTCGTCGAGATAGGGCGCGGGACGGGCGGCCATGGCGCGTGCGGAAAGGCTCGGGCCGGAGGGCGCAGGGGCGTTGGGATCGTCGGGCAGGGTCATGGCGGGCAAGATAGCGCCGGTGGCGGGCGAGGGAAAGGTGTTCGATGAATGTTCCGCACCATTCTGCGCCGGGTTCAGCCACCGCGCCTGCAACGCGTCGCGTGGCTCAGCCCTCGTCGTCGCCCATGATGTCCTGGGCGTAGCGGGTGAACAGGCGGGCGAAACAGGCGATCTCGTCCTCGTTCCAGCGCGAGAAGACGCGCACGAAATGCCGCCATTTGCGGTCGCGCATGTCTTCGAGCACCGCCCGGCCTGCCGCGGTCAGGCAAAGCACCGTCTTGCGGCCGTCGTCCTGTGCCGCCTCGCGCCGGACAAAGCCTTGCGCGATCAGGTCCGAGGCGACGCGCGACGCCCGCGACGGGTCGATCGCCATTTCCTCGGCCAAAAGCCCCACGGTCGGATCGGTCGGCGCGTCGCGCCCGATGCCGGCGGCGATGCGCGCCACCGCGGTCAGGCCGTGAAACTGCCCCGGTTCGACCTGATGGCCGCTTTCGGCCAGAAGCCGCCCGGTCAACTCGCCCTTCAGAACCCGGCGATGCCACTGGAAAAACGTCTGCTCCAGATCGAGCAGCGCCTCCTGCGACAGGGGCGAAAGCCCGCTGTCTTCGAGCAGGTCAACACGGCCAAGCGATCTGCGGTGCGGGTCTGACATGGCGTCGATATCGCAACACTTCCTGCGCCCGTCAACTCATTGTTGGTCACATATATGTGCGGTTGACATATATATTGCCGCGGGCGTAGACCTGCGACAAATTGACAGGACGCCCGATGACCGAACCGCAGACCCCTTCCCCGCAATCGCAGGCCGCTTTCCCCGAATACGAGCCGCGCATCGTGCGCATGATCATCCTGTCGATCGGCCTGCTTTTGATGCTGGCGGCGCTTGATCAGACCATCGTATCGACCGCGCTGCCGACCATCGTGGCCGATCTTGGCGGGCTGGAGCATCTGTCCTGGGTGGTGACGGCCTATATCCTGGCCTCGACCATCGCCGCACCTCTCTATGGCAAGCTGGGCGACCTCTATGGCCGGCGCAACATGGTGTTCACCTCGGTCGGGCTGTTCCTGGTCGGCTCGGCGCTGTGCGGCGCGGCCAACTCGATGACCTGGCTGATCCTGTCGCGCGCCATCCAGGGGCTGGGCGGTGGCGGGCTCTTTGTGCTAGCGCTGTCGGTGATCGGTGACGTGATCCCGCCGAAAGATCGCGGCAAGGTGCAGGGCGTGTTCGCCGCCACCTTCTCGATCGCCGCGGTGATCGGCCCGCTGATCGGCGGGCTGTTCGTCGAGGTCTTTACCTGGCACTGGATCTTCTACATCAACGTGCCGGTCGGGCTGGCTGCGGTTCTGATGTTCGGCACCGCCTTCAAGGCCACCGGCAAGCGCGTCACGCACAAGATCGACTGGGCCGGGGCGGCGGCGCTGACGGTGGCGCTGGCTTCGCTGACGCTGGCCACCAGCCTGGGCGGAGCGACCTATCCCTGGGGTTCGGTGCAGGTGATCGGGCTGGCGGTTCTGGCCGTGGTTGCGGCGCTGGCCTTCCTGGCCATCGAGCGGCGCGCGGACGAGCCGGTGATCCCGCTTGGCCTGTTTCGCATGAACGTGTTCTGGGTCACCTCGGTTCTGAGCACCGTGGTCGGGGCCGCGATGCTGGGCGGCGTGACGTTCCTGCCGATCTTCCTGCAGATCGCCAAGGGCGTGTCCCCGACGCTGTCCGGGCTGATGCTGCTGCCGATGACCGCCGGCATCCTGTTCAGCTCGCTCGCCGCGGGCCGGTTCATGAGCAGCACGGGCCGTTACAAGGCGTTGCCGATCCTCGGGCTGGGGCTGGTGGCGGCGGGCTATCTGCTGCTGAGCGGGATCACCCCCGCGACCTCGACGCTGTCGTTCTCGCTTCGGCTGTCGGTGGTCGGGTTGGGGATGGGTGCGATCTTCCCGGTGTTGACCACTTCGGTCCAGAACGCGGTGGCACGCAGCCAGATCGGCACCGCCACGGCGGCGGGGCTGATGTTCCGGCAGGTCGGCGGATCGGTCGCGGTGGCGGGCTTCGGGGCGCTGTTCGCGGCCCGGCTGGCGGGCGACGCAGCGGCGGGCGGAGCGATCCCCGGCGGCGGCGCGGGTTTCGAGATCGGGCCGAGAACGCTGGCCGCCCTGCCCGAGGCCACGCAGGCGGCCATCGGCGAGGCGGTGGCGCATGCCATCCAGCCGATCTTCCTGATCGCCGCCGGGCTGGCGCTGGTCGGGCTTGCCTTCGCGCTGGTGCTCGAGGAAATCCAGTTGGCCAGCCGGATGGAGCCGCAGCCGGAATAGCCCCGGCCCCACGCGGCCGGGCCCGGGCATCGCGCAATCCTTGCACAAATGTTTCAGGGCGTCTGCGCGCCCTCTTGCGCCGCAATGCAGCATCCCCTACGAATTCGGCACCATCCGACAGGCCGAGGGGAGAAGACCATGCCGGAATTCCAGAAGATTCTTGTCGCCAACCGGGGCGAGATCGCGATCCGGATCCTGCGCGCGGCCAACGAGATGGGCAAGCGCACCGTCGCGGTCTATGCCGAGGAGGACAAGCTGGGCCTGCACCGGTTCAAGGCCGACGAGGCCTATCGGATCGGCGAGGGGCTGGGGCCGGTCGCGGCCTACCTGTCGATCCCCGAGATCATCCGCGTCGCAAAGGAAAGCGGCGCCGATGCGATCCACCCGGGCTATGGCCTGCTCAGCGAAAACCCCGATTTCGTCGATGCCTGCGACGAGGCCGGCATCGCCTTCATCGGCCCCAGCGCCGCCACCATGCGCAAGCTGGGCGACAAGGCCTCGGCGCGGCGCGTCGCGATCGAGGCGGGCGTACCGGTGATCCCCGCCACCGAGGTGCTGGGCGACGACATGGACGCGATCCGCGCCGAGGCCGCCAAGATCGGCTATCCCCTCATGCTCAAGGCGTCGTGGGGCGGGGGCGGACGCGGCATGCGCCCGATCAATTCCGAGGACGAGCTTGAGGAAAAGGTGCGCGAGGGCCGGCGCGAAGCCGAGGCGGCGTTCGGCAACGGCGAGGGCTATCTGGAAAAGATGATCACCCGCGCGCGCCATGTCGAGGTGCAGATCCTGGGCGACACCCAGGGCAATATCTATCATTTGTGGGAGCGTGACTGCTCGGTCCAACGCCGCAACCAGAAGGTCGTCGAGCGCGCGCCCGCGCCCTATCTGTCGGATGCCCAGCGCGAGGAGATCTGCAACCTGGGCCGCAAGATCTGCGAGCACGTGAACTACACCTGCGCGGGCACCGTCGAGTTCCTGATGGATATGGAAACCGGCAAGTTCTACTTCATCGAGGTCAACCCGCGCGTCCAGGTCGAGCACACCGTGACCGAGGAGGTCACCGGCATCGACATCGTGCGCGCCCAGATCCTGATCACCGAGGGCAAGAGTCTGACCGAGGCAACCGGGGTGGCCAGCCAGTATGACGTGAAGCTGCACGGCCACGCGCTGCAATGCCGCATCACCACCGAGGACCCGCAGAACAACTTCATCCCCGACTATGGCCGCCTGACCGCCTATCGCACCGCGACCGGCATGGGCATCCGGCTGGACGGCGGCACCGCCTATCCCGGCTCGGTGATCACGCGGTTCTACGATTCGCTGCTGGTCAAGGTGACGGCACATGGCCAGACGCCGCAGCAGGCCATCGCGCGGATGGACCGGGCCTTGCGCGAGTTTCGCATCCGGGGCGTGTCGACCAACATCGCCTTCGTCACGAACCTGCTGCGCCACCCGACGTTTCTGAACAACGAATACTCCACCCGCTTCATCGACGAGACCCCGGAGCTGTTCGACTTCCCCGAACAACGCGACCGGGCCACCAAGATCCTGACCTATATCGCCGATATCTCGGTCAACGGTCACCCCGAGACGCTGGGCCGCGTCACGCCCAAATCCGACCTGAAACCGCCGCGCTGCCCCGAGTTGCGCAGCGAGACGCCGCCGCCGGGCACCCGGCAACTGCTGGACGAAAAAGGCCCAAAGGCGGTGGCGGACTGGATGAAGGCCCAGAGGCAAGTGCTTGTCACCGATACGACAATGCGCGACGGGCACCAGTCGCTTCTGGCCACCCGGATGCGCTCCATCGACATGATCCGCATCGCGCGGGCCTACGGTGCGAACCTGCCGCAGCTTTTCTCGGTCGAATGCTGGGGCGGTGCGACCTTCGACGTTGCCTATCGGTTCCTGCAGGAATGCCCGTGGCAGCGGCTGCGCGACATCCGCGCCCAGATGCCCAACATCATGACCCAGATGCTGCTGCGCGCCTCGAACGGGGTCGGATACACCAACTACCCCGACAACGTCGTGCAAAGCTTCGTCGCGCAGGCGGCGAAATCCGGCGTCGACGTGTTTCGTGTGTTCGACAGCCTCAACTGGGTCGAGAACATGCGCGTGGCGATGGACGCGGTGATCGAGGCCGAAAAGGTCTGCGAAGGCACGATCTGCTACACCGGCGACGTGCTCGACCCGGACAGGGCGAAATACGACATCAAGTATTACGTCGGCATGGCCCGCGAGCTTGAGGCGGCCGGCGCGCATGTGCTGGGGCTGAAGGACATGGCCGGGCTGATGAAGCCCCCCGCCGCGCGCGCGCTGATCGCGGCGTTGAAGGACGCGGTCGGGCTGCCGATCCATTTCCACACCCACGACACGTCGGGCATCGCGGCGGCCTCGGTGCTGGCGGCGGTGGAGGCCGGTGTCGACGCGGTCGACGCCGCGATGGACGCGTTTTCCGGCGCCACCTCGCAGCCCTGCCTTGGCTCGATCGTGGCCGCGCTGGCCCATACCGACCGCGACACCGGGCTGGATATCGCCGCGATCCGCGAGATCTCGAACTACTGGGAGGCGGTGCGCGGGCAATACGCGGCCTTCGAGGCGGGGCTGCAGGCACCGGCCTCCGAGGTCTACCTGCACGAAATGCCGGGCGGGCAGTTCACCAACCTCAAGGCGCAGGCGCGCTCGCTCGGTCTCGAAGAACGCTGGCACGAGGTGGCGCAGGCCTATGCCGACGTGAACCTGATGTTCGGCGATATCGTCAAGGTCACGCCGTCCTCGAAGGTTGTGGGCGACATGGCGCTGATGATGGTCAGCCAGAACCTGACCCGCGCCCAGGTCGAGGACCCCAAGGTCGACGTGTCGTTCCCGGATTCGGTGATCGACATGCTGTCGGGCAACCTCGGACAACCGCCGGGCGGGTTTCCCGATGGCATCGTCAAGAAGGTGCTGAAGGGCAAGAAACCGTCGACCGAACGGCCGGGCAAGAAGCTGGCCCCGGTCGACCTGAACGCGGTGCGCGCCGAGGCCGAGGCCAAGCTGGAGGTGAAGCTCGACGACGAGGATCTGAACGGCTACCTGATGTATCCCAAGGTGTTCTCGGATTATGCCGAGCGCCACAAGACCTACGGCCCGGTGCGCAGCCTGCCGACCCGGACGTTCTTTTACGGCATGGAACCGGGCGAGGAGATCACCGCCGAGATCGACCCCGGCAAGACCCTGGAAATCCGCCTGCAGGCGATCAGCGAGACCAACGACGAGGGCGAGGCCAAGGTGTTTTTCGACCTCAACGGCCAGCCGCGCACCATCCGCGTGCCCGACCGCAAGGTGCAGGCGACCCGCGCGGCGCATCCCAAGGCCGAGGCGGGCAATCCGGCGCATGTCGGCGCACCGATGCCCGGCGTGGTGGCGACCGTGGCGGCCAAGGCGGGGGCGGCGGTGAAGAAGGGCGAGCTCTTGCTGACCATCGAGGCGATGAAGATGGAAACCGGCATCAACGCCGAGCGCGACGCGGTGGTGAAGGCCGTGCATGTGACCCCGGGCGCGCAGATCGACGCCAAGGACCTGCTGGTCGAATTCGAGGCGTGAGGCGCGAACGGGGCACGCGCGTCGCGCGGGCGTAGTGCCGCCTTGATGAAGCGGCGTGCCCCGATCAGCGCCGGTAGGCGCGCAGGTAGTGGCGTTCGAACATCCGCTTGGCCCAGTGCATCACCCGCATCTTCGGCAGGAACAGCGTGATGCGGCGGTTGCGGAACACGAGGATGCCCTTGTCGATGGTGTCGACGATGCAAACCAGCTCGGCCTTGAAGTCGTGGCTGGGCGCGCGTCCGACGATCTCGTCGGCGATGTTGGCCACCGCCGCCTCGGCTTGCAGGTCGGCCTGGTGGGCCTGTTTCGCCAGCCAATCGGGGCCGGGATAGGAGCCGGTGTCGCCGACCACGTAGGTCTGGCCCCAGCCCTCGACCCGGCATTTGGCATCGGCCTTGACGAAGCCGCCTTCCGAGCGCGGCAGGTCGGTGGCATCTAGCCAGTCGGGGCCGGTCATGCCGGGCATGAACAGGACCAGATCGGCGGGGATTTCCTCAGCCTCGGTGACGATGCGGTCGGCCTCGATCCGTTTCGGCTTGGCCCCGATATGCACGTCGATGCCGCGCCGCTTCATCTCGGCCAGAAGCCCGTCGACCGCCTTGTCGCCCAGCCGGTTGCCGGGCCGGGCGGCGCCGTTGAAGAACACCAGTCGGAAGGCATCGCGCCGGCCCTGACGCCGGAGCAGCGTGTCGATGCCGAACAGGAATTCGAACATCGGCCCGCCGCGCACCGCCTTGGGTTCCTTCTCGTTGGTGCCGAAGCCCACCGCGATGGTGCCACCGGTCATGGCCGCGATCCGGTCGTGCACCGCCTGCCCCATCGCCGTCCCCTCGCAGGGGATGATCGCGTGTTCGGCAAGGCCGGGCAGTTTCTTGATGTAGCGCCCGCCAGTGGCGATGATCAGGTAGTCGTTCTCCAGCGTGCCGCTGTCGGTCTCGACCTTGCGCCCGCCATCGGTCACGCCGACCACCCGCCCCTGGTGCCAGGTGACGCCTTCGCGGGCGAAAAAGCCGCCGAGGTCGATGTCGATGTCAGAGCCACGCCGCAGCCCCGAGGGCATCCAGATCAGCGAGGGCAGATAGGTCAGGTGGTCGGTCGGAGACACCACGGTGATCTTGGCGTCGATGCCAAGCTTGCGTATCCGGCGCACCGCTGTGAGCGCGCCGAAGCCCGCACCCAGGATCATGATGTGCGGCATTGGAACCCTCCCCTGGCTCACGGCGCCGATGAAGCGTCGAATGTCATTGCCTGCTCCGGATGTAGGCGCTCATCGGCGGATTGCACTGCGGCAGGTTGACCACGGGCATTTGCGGCGACGGGGCACGAAATTTTCGCCCGGCCCGCCAATTTTCCCCTTGCAGCCCGCGGCGGTATCTCCTATCTCCGCCTCACCCAAGGACGCGGGCGTAGCTCAGGGGTAGAGCATAACCTTGCCAAGGTTAGGGTCGTGAGTTCGAATCTCATCGCCCGCTCCATTTGGGTACTTCAAAAACAATGACTTGCAGAGCTGTGGGTAACACAAAACCCTCAGATTCTCAACGCTCGTTCACACCTCTGCCCTGTGAATTGTGAACGTTGCGCTTGCAGCGATCATGCCCTGCGGCACCCGATTCGGCTTGGAAAGGTGCACGAAGCAAGCTTCGGCGAAGAATGCTCTACCCCTGAGCTACGCCCGCGTCCTCACTCAGCCCTCGGCGGCAAGCCACCGGCGCTGGTCTATTGGCAGAGAAATGATATCAACCAACCCGATCAGCAGGTGCAAAGAGTAGCTTAATTTACGCCAGATCCTGTCCAAGAGACGGGGAGTAGCTCACACTGAACCCTTTGCGCCATAGGCAAAGATAACCGTGGACTTCCGGGAAACGTTGTCGATAAAGTTGACTATGCTGGTCCCAAGTACGAAGAGGGAATGAGATGTGGGGTAAACGAAAGATGCCCGCCGAGGATTTTTGGGTTGGGACACTCGGGGAAATTCTTTCCTCAAACGAAGGTGCGGAAAACTTCGAGACGGATATTTTTTTCATTTTGTTTCCAGCTACAGCGGTCAAGGCAGAGGCTGGCAAACGGCACTACCTAGCCAAACAGAACATTACCGACGAACAGTTCCTGCAATTCAAACGGGTCGCCGCTCTTCAAGCTGTTTGCTCATTGGCATACACTCAAAGCCCAAATGATTTCGCCAGATTCCATTCAATATGCGACGTTAGTAGCATGTCGAGCCAGTTCGTCGACGATCTTCAAGAACACGGATTGGACTGTGTATCTTTGGTAGAGACATGCACCCATGCTACATTGGCTCAAAGTACACGCAGAATTCCAGATTGGGCACTACAGGGGAGTGATGTTTTTGGTCCGATCCATGCGATTGAGGGATCTAGACGCCCCCTTTTCGAACAAGCCAACGTTTCAACCAACTTCCTAATGGACTATTTCGCGCAGGATGAGGAATTGTTGTCTTGCTTTGAGACGTCACCATCAGATGCCAGGGATCAATTCTGTATGTTTTTGGCCAAAGTCGAGCGACTCCAAGCCTTTATGAAACGAAAATATCGGATAGTCTGAAATTCTTGCAGCCTCCCTTCGCCAGTTGGACCATCTTTCCCGTTAGGAAGACCTTGAGCCATTTCAGTGAACGGTAGTCCGATGATAACCGTCATCACTTCACCTCCCGAGTTTTTCGCTGCTTTCCGTTCGTCACATCCATTCCAGACATGTTCACGTGTCCAAGTGTGAACGGCTGGAATGGAAATCGCGATAGTATAACCGTTTCAACACCTTACATCACACGACCCCCACCTTGTGGAGGTAGATGTCAGGCACTCTCGCCAGGACTCCCACCGATGGGGTATCTGAGTCATGCGGCGGTTCGGACGAACGATGTGTTCTGCACAGGAACATTGCGGCAAAGCGAGGGGTACCCCGGGGGGATAGGGGGGCCTTCATGTTCTAGAATGACACCTTCAAATTTTCTCGGCAAAATTTTCAAGATGTCCTGCGCCCGGTTGGCAGCAATCGAAGAGCTTGTTGCTTAGCTGGCCTCAATGCCACCGAGATGCTATGGAGTGGGTATGAAGCCTTTGGCAGTTTCACTTTTGGTAACAGCCTTGCTAGCACTCCCTGCTGAGGGAGAGCCTATGGTCGACCGAATTCTTGCAGAGTATCGAGCACAGTGCATTGCCACAGCCGAAGCGCGATTGGATTTCATGCAAGACAAAGCGCCTGACGGTCCAATTGACCTCACTGTAGATCCGGTATCTGTGTATGAACTTGACCTCGGTTCACATGGAACAAAAGCCACCGTAGTGTTCGCCAACTTCAGTTGTACCGGTATAGGCACACCCTGGTGTGGTTCGGGAGGATGTAACACCCACATCATCGTGGAGGGCAAAGTCTTCGATCACTTTGGGTACCGGCCTCTTATCGCAGAGACAGCCGACCTTGGTGCCTTCCTGCTGCTTCCAGCGCAAGGGTCTGCATGCGAGAACACCGGCGGATCGTCCCCCTACACCGCTGCACCTTGTCTCAGGACTGCAGTCTGGGATGACAAAATCAAGGAGTTTTGGACTTCTGGTGACTACCTTCGAAGTTCCGATAGTTTCACAGGGACAGAATAGGCGATAATATCAATGCGGAAAACGTAGTCGAGGGAGCGTGGCGGCATGTCGAACGGTAATCGAGTCATCTTGGCTGGTGCCATTGCAATATGTGCAGCGCTTTTCATGATCCGACGCTTCGGGCATTGGCCCTTGGATATCGTTGATTTCCTGTTTTTTCTGCCGCAGCTAGTACTTGTCGCGGGCATATTCTACGTACTCCTCCTTTTCATATTCAGGGCAGACGACAACCCTGAAAATATTGGCTCATCCTGGCCAGACGACCACCGCTCAAATAAGCCTTGGGATGAGTCCAACGAGTTATGACTCGAGTGGCGGGGACTCGCTTTCCTGAAGGCCCCAAATACCGCCAGCACTGTAAAGGAGCTTTTGTCCTTGGTCTCAGACCACCCACACGGGCGAACAGGAAAGCGATCAGAGACACAGCAGCAATGCAATGGGAGTCCAGAGGAGGCGCCTAGGGGCGCTCTTCCGTTTGACTGCCCAAATTCTTTTCTTTTTTAATATCAAAGACTTTCACAATCACTACGTATCTCACAGATATCGGGACAACGAGCTTTGGGTTCCCCGTATCAATTTGGCGACCTCCGATGCACTTAAGGCTGGAAACTGCCTCACCCACTTACAGGGTTTAACTGGACTCACACTATCTCACTGTTGCGGAGTTGTACGATAGGGGGAGTGAGCACCATAAACAGCCAATGGCTACTACGCTCCCCCTACCGTGTGTCAATTGCATGTTGGGTTGGTATTACCCTATTAACAATTTACCTTAGAATCTCTAGATTATTTGAGGCTTTCCGGCCTAGGAAGCACAGTCTCATTTGAAGGCAGTGCCGCATGGCCAACACGAAGATCAGACACCCTACCCTTCCCGTAGTTCCAGTCCTCCAAGAAACCATGAGAAAGTGCAACTTCCACATTTCGACTTACAAAGGACTTGTCTCGTCCGATATGTTGAGCCACGTCTTTTTGAGAAATGCCCGAGCAGACCAGTGCCGATTCTGTTCGAGCCAGTTCTTCAACGGCCCGGACTACGTCCACAACGCCTTGAGGAACGGTCGCTTCTATTCCTTCGGACAGCGGCCTAGCCACTAGATCGAACACATGTGCATAGTCCTCAATTGTCGCTATGTAAGCGCCGTTATCTGCTCGTTCTCGGTTTGACCGGTGCAGGCGTGCGCTCGTCTCAATTAGTTTGAGAACCTGTTCAAAGTCGCGTCTGATACGAAGGTGTGTCACAGGAACCGCATCAGCTAGGTCTTCAGCAAAGGGGATTATCACATCAACCTTTCGAGACAGCGCCTGGGCCGAAAAGTTCTTCCATGCCTCGAGTACGTCTTCAGACAACTTAGGTTTCCTTGCGCTAGCTTGTGTTCTGAGAATTGCCCTAGCTTGTTCAGGATCATCAGAGAAATTGAAACAGAACATTCGACTTGCGTCTTCTGGATGCAGTGACGCTGCTGTTGTGGTCATCATGACCCCCGTGGGGCCTTCTCGCCGCAAATGCTTCCCACCAAGTTCCCCGTCCACAGAGTCAACGGTGACATAGTTCAACTCGCCTTCGGTGAGCAGTTGGCGCAAGAGTGTTCTCCCTTCGCCTTTTGCCATTCCTGCAGCTTCTTGGATCACAAGAAACCGGTGCTTTAGGTCCAGTGGGCTATAGACCAAAGCCTTTTCCGACATCGCGTGGATAGTCTCATACCAGTCGTCTGGTACAAATTTTTGCGCCGCCTTGAGAGCGAACGACTTGCCCGCCCCCGATGGCCCCAATACAGCCACGGAAACTGGCCGTTCAAAGTCCTTCGTGTGGAATGCAAGCCAAAGCAGCCTCGGTAGGGACGTATCCCCAACGAACCCTGACAAGCGCAAAGCCTGATCGAGTTCAGCAAAGATGTTCTTTCGCCTATGGAGCGGAAGGCTCCCGTTTTTGTTTTCAAAATTCATTATCATTTCCTTGAAAAGAACACACCAATGCCCCTGCCAGAATTAGCGGGGTGAATCGGTTCAATATGTGTCTGGAAAAAACGAGCAGCCAAATTCTTGGCGCACGTATTATAATCATATGGTGCAAAAACAAAAATTTTCAAGAGTATGATGGGAAAATTTCTTGCAAACACCTGATATTAAAAGATTCATTTTCTGTTGGCGCTCTCCGCAAGGCAGTGCCACGGCACAAAACAGATGGTACAGGAGGAATCCCCCAAAACAGATGGCGAACCAAGCGCCTTACCATTTCAGTCCAATCCATCCTCGTCCACCAAGTACCTCCCTGCACTACCTCTCCGATCTTTGATCAATCAGCCCAACAACATCCCGTACATTCAAGTGAGTATAGCGTTGCACACTTCGGATGTCCCGATGCCCACTGACGACCATGATTTGCGCTTGGTTGAGACCCATCCTGGCCACTTCCGTGATCCGCGAATGCCTCAACTGATGAAATTTTACATCCTCCCCAAGACCCGCCTTGATACGCGCCCGCCTGAGGGCTTGTGTGACGCTGTAAGGGGCGGCGTTGAACACCGGCAGGTCTTGCCCCTCCGCATGCGCCACACCCTCCAGTAGCTCCACAGCGCGCTTCGTGAGCGGCACGTCCCTCGACCCTTCTTTGCCCTCAATAACGCGTAGGAAGCGGTCGTCCAAGAACACATCATTGGGAGTGAACTTCAGAATCTCACTTCGCCTCATCGCCGTCTCAAAAGCGAACTCGACAATCTTTGCCATTTGGGGAGACATCGCCCCGAGGAGCAGGTGCAATTCACGTCTGGAAATCACTCGTTCCCTGGCTTTCCCGGGCGGTGGGACCGTCAGGTATTCACTGGGGTTGGAGAGTAGCTTCCCGGTCTCGGCATGATGTTCTCGTATGTACCAACGATAGACGCGCCGGATCATCAGAAGCTCATCTCGACAGGTCGCCTTTGAGACTTCGGCAAGCCTATATTTCTTGTACGCGTTGATGTCCTGAAGAGTAATCTTGTCCATCGGCTTATCCATGGCCGGGTACCGAGAGATCCGATCCACACGATTGGCTGCGAGCAACTGCGATGGTTTTCCATCCAGAACCTCAATGCAGTACTTGTGGCCAGCATCTATGAAGAGCAGGTGCCCTACCCCAAGTTCCGCGTCTTTCTCCTTGGCCCATTTTTCGGCGCGACGACGGTGCACGAAGGTCTTTGAGGCATAGAGTTTGCCCTTGCTGCGAACCTGTACATTCCACTTTCCGGAGGGAAGTTTTCGAATTGTTGCCATTGTGACGTGCCTTTCCAAATGCAATCCAGTCACAAGTCATTGGCTTTATTCATTTATTGAGATTGCCAAGGTTAGGGTCGTGAGTTCGAATCTCATCGCCCGCTCCATTTGGGACTTTCCGAACAGACAGGACTGGATACCGCCCCCCCGGGGCGCGTGAATCCTGCGCCGCCAAGGGTTTCGGCATTCAGCTGTTTTCCACCGGGATTTTCGGCTGTTGGGGAGTGGTACCGACACCCCGGCTCGAACGGGGGACCTCTTGATCCACAATCAAGCGCTCTAACCTACTGAGCTATGTCGGCACGCGCCTTGCATTTACCGTCGCGACCGGGGCATTGCAAGAGGCGCGGGCTTGAAAAACGTGCGCCTGCGCAGTATCGCGGGGGATGCGTTTCAGGAGGCCAGCATGGGCATCAACTCGGAATCCGACATCACCGCCAACCTTCAGATCGGCCCCACCACGCTGGGGATGGTGAGGATCTATGTGGCCGGCGACGGGGTCGATCTGCCGATGGATTTCGAGCCCGAAGAGGCCGAGGAGATCGCCGAGGAGATCAGGGCCGCCGCCGCGCAGGCGCGCGCTATGGCCGAGGGCGCGAAGGCGCCGGGTCGCAAAAAGCGCTGACGCCGGGGTCGCGCCAGCCATGCAGGCGGGACGCGGCGTGGCGGGCGAATTTCTGCAACATCACCTTGCGCCGGGCCGGGGCCAGGCGTGTTTCCGGGCCCATGCGCAGGATCTCGGCGTCGAACCCGTCGGCGACGATCAGCCCGGTCTCGGCCGGCAAAAGCTCGGACGGGAAATCCGCGTCCACCGCCCAGAAAAAGCGGTCGCCCCATTCGAGATAACCCTGCCACTTGCCGTCCGCCATGTAGTCGGCGCGCGAGGATTTGCACTCGATCACCCAGAATTCGCCCTTCGGACCCAGCGCGAACACGTCGACGCGCAGGCCGCGTTTGGGCACGAATTCCTCGATCGAGACGAAATCGTGCTGGCGCAGGTGGCGGGCGACGCCGCGCGCGAGGATCTGGCCGGGTTGCAGGGTATGGTCTTGCATGGGCACAGAATGAACAATCCATGAACACTTGTCCAGACGCACCCCGCAGACGGGGCTTGAACGGAGCCGCCGGGGGGCCTATGTGTCGCTGTGGCGGTCTGCCCTTCTCGACAAGAGGTCAAATTCCGGTGGCCTTAACGAACTCCGAGGGAGCTGGCTCTGTCCGGACCGTGGTCCGGTTACCTGGCGCCCACCTGTATATGCAGGTCCTCGGGAATTAGCTTACCTCCCGGTTGCGTGCGGTCCCGCCACCCACTACGCTCTGCCTTGGATGCTGTAACGCACTGAGGGGCCTATGTTTTCAAAGAAAAACCTGCCGCATGAGCCGGTGGCCCTGCCGGATCGCTTCGACTATTGCGATGCCGACATGCTGGCCAGTGCCGCCGGGTTCCTCGATCATATGAAGCGCCGCCATTCGGTGCGCGATTTCTCGACCCGCCCGGTGCCGCGCGCGGTGATCGAGATGGCGGTTGCCACCGCCGGGCGCGCACCCTCCGGGGCCAATCATCAGCCGTGGTTCTTCGCCGCGATCGCCGATCCCGCGCTCAAGGCGCGCATCCGGGCCGAGGCCGAGGCGGAGGAGGAAAAGTTCTACGAGGGCGGCGCAGGGGACGAATGGCTGCGCGCGCTGGAGCCTTTGGGCACCGACGCCGCCAAGCCGCATCTGGAGGACGCGCCGTGGCTGATCGTGGTGTTCGCGCAGCGTTGAGGCACCTTCGACGATGGCAGCCGGTTCAAGAACTACTACGTGCCCGAAAGCGTCGGCATCGCCACGGGTTTCCTGATCGCGGCTTTGCACCAGGCCGGGCTGTCCTGCCTGACGCACACGCCCAACCTCATGAAATTCCTCAATGAAACGCTTGGGCGGCCAGCCTCGGAAAAGCCGGTGATGATCCTCGCGGTCGGGCATCCCGCCGCTGACGCGACCGTGCCCGCCGTGGCCAAGCTGAAAAAGCCGCTGCAGGATATCCTGACGGTTTACGAGTGACGCCGTGGCGCCACCGTCTCGACCTTGACCGGGATGTCGGTCGCCACCGGCACGCGGGTGCCACCCTTGGGCGTGTCGTCGTGTTCCATGCGCATCACCGCGATGGCGAACTGCACGCCGGCAAAGACGATGCCGTTGAACATGAACAGCATGATCAACGCGATCCAGCCGATGTCGGAAGTCGAGATGAGATGCCAGAGGTTTCCGACATTGGTGTAGAGCAGCGCGCTGACGAACACCGCCGACAGGCCGAAGCCGATCAGAACCTGCTTGATATATAGCCGAACCAGACGCGGCATGGGCGCTCTCCCTGTTCTGTTCCTATTCTCAATGTAACATCGGGCAGCGCGCTGCCAAGGGGAAAGCCGACACGATGCCGCGAGGGGCGAAAAACGGCGGATGCGTTCAGAACGCCTCGGGCCGGGCCTCGCGCGCCATGTGGTCGAGCACGGCGTTGGTGAACTTGGGCTCCTCGCCCTCGGGGAAAAAGGCGCGCGCGACATCGACGAACTCGGTGATCACCACCTTGGGCGGCGTGTCGCGCTGGATCAGTTCGGCGCCCGCGGCGCGAAACAGCGCACGCAGGGTCGGGTCGATGCGCGCGATCGGCCATTTGGCCACCAGCGCGCGGTCGGTCATCTGGTCGATCTTTGCCTGCATGGTCACGGCGGTATCGAGAAGGGCGCGAAACAGGTCGACATCGCCATCCGCCATCTCGATATCGTCGAACACCTCGCCGAAGCGATGATCCTCGAATTCGCGCGTGACCTTCTCGACGGTCTGGCCCGCGGCTTCCATCTGGAACAGCGCCTGCACCGCGAACAGCCGCGACGCGGCGCGCATCTTGCGCTTCTGGTTGTTGGAAAGCGTCATGCCCCGGTCCCGCCGTCGCCCCGGTCGGCCAGCTTGTAGGTGTCGCCGCTGCCAAAGCCGACCGGCTTTCGCGTGTTGCCCCACTTGCGGCCCAGCGCGATCAGGTGCAGCGCCGCGGCCGCAGCGCCCCCGCCCTTGTTCTGCTCGGCAGGATCGGCGCGCACCACCGCCTGTTCGCGGTTTTCCACCGTCAGGATGCCGTTGCCGATGCACAGCCCCTGCAGTCCCAGAAGCGTCAACCCGCGCGAACTGTCGTTGCACACGGTTTCGTAATGCGTGGTCTCGCCCCGGATCACGCAGCCCAGCGCCACGTAGCCGTCGAAGTTCGACAGCCGGTCGGCGATGCCGATGGCCGACGGCACCTCGAGCGCGCCGGGCACCTCGACCAGATCCCAGGTGGCCCCCGCTGCCTCGATCTCGGCCTTGGCGCCGGCGATCAGGTCGTCGGCGATGTCCTTGTAATAGGGTGCCACCACGATCAGAAGCTTGACCGGCGCATCGAACTCCGGGCGCGGCAGGATGTAGTGGGTCTCGGTCCCGGCCATCATTCGCCCCTTGTGATGGGGCACGTGCCCTCGATCGACAAGCCGTAGGCCTCGAGCCCCACGACCTTGGGTTTCGGACTGTCTGTGACCAGGATCATGCGATGAATGCCCAGCGCCGACAGGATCTGCGCGCCGAGGCCATACTGGCGCAGGATCTGCGGCGACACCCGCCCGCCCGCGGCCAGTTTCATCGACGGATCACGCAGCAGCACCACCGCGCCCCGGCCCTCGTCGGCGATCACCTGCATGGCGCGCGGCAACTCGCCCGCCGGGGCGGGTCCGAGGCCCAGCGCATCCTCGAGCGGGTTGAGCGCGTGCATCCTGACCAGCACCGGCTCATCCGTGGTCAGATCGCCCTTGGACAGCACGATATGCTCGGCGCCCTGGGTCTCGTCGGTAAAGACCCGCATCATCCAGTCGCCGCCATAGGCCGAGGTCACCTGCTGCACCGCGCTTTCGCGCACCAGGTTGTCGTGGCGGTGGCGATAGGCGATCAGGTCCGAGATCGTCCCGATCTTGAGGTTGTGTTTCTGCGCGAAGGCCACCAGGTCGGGCAGCCGCGCCATGGTGCCGTCCTCGTTCATGATCTCGCAGATCACGCCCGCCGGGTTCAGCCCGGCCAGCCGCGCGATGTCGACGGCGGCCTCGGTGTGCCCGGCGCGCACCAGCACACCGCCATCCTTGGCGCGCAGCGGAAAGACATGGCCCGGCGTGGCGATGTCGGCGGCACCCTTGGTGGGGTCGGTCGCCACCGCCACGGTGCGGGCCCGGTCATGGGCGGAAATGCCGGTGGTCACGCCCTCGCGCGCCTCGATCGAGACGGTGAAGGCGGTTTCGTGACGCGAGGCGTTCTGCGACGCCATCAGCGGCAGGCCCAGCGCGTCGATCCGCTCGCCCGTGAGCGACAGGCAGATCAGGCCGCGCCCGTTGGTGGCCATGAAATTGATCGCCTCGGGCGTCGCCATCTGCGCCGGGATCACCAGGTCGCCCTCGTTCTCGCGGTCCTCGTGATCGACCAGGATGAACATCCGGCCGTTGCGGGCCTCTTCGATGATCTCCTCGATCGGTGAAATGGCATCGGCCCAGTCGGTCTCGACCGGTCCGGGTTTTTCGAAAGTCCTGATCTCGGCCATGATGCCCCCTTCGCGTTCGCACCCGGTCAGATAACCGCTCTTTGCCGGCAATGCCAGAGGCAACCCGGCGCCATCCGGTGCCAATCGCGGGGCTAGGCCCGGGGCGCGAAACCGGGTATGGTCTGGCGAAACGGTCAACAGAACCGGACGAGCAGATGACCCGAAACGCCTTCTTGCCCCGTGCGCATCTCGCGCTGTTTGCCGCCCTTGTGGTGGCCGGCTGCGCCGCGCCCGACACCGCCACCCGCGCCGACCTTGGCGACGAGGTGATCATCACCGATTTCACCCTCGGCCCACCCGGCGCGCGGCCCGGCGCCTGCTATGGCAAGGACGTGACGCCCGCGGTGATCGAGCAGGTCACCGAGCGCGTGCTGGTGGCCGAACCCGAGATCGGCCCCGGCGGCAACATCATCACCCCGGCGCGCTACGAAGAACGCATGAGCCACCGCATCGTCGAGGGCCGCGACGAGGTGTTCTTCGAGACCCCCTGCCCGCCGCGCTGGACGCCGGAGTTCATCGCCTCGGTGCAACGCGCGCTGAGCATTCGCGGGCTTTATGACGGCCCGGCCAGCGGCGAGCTCAACATCGCGACCCGCCGGGCAATCCGCGCCTTCCAGGTCGCGAACGGGCTGAATTCGGGGATACTCTCGACCGAGAACGCCCGCCGCCTGGGGCTGGTCGAGATCGAACTGGACGGGTGAAGCTCAGAAATCCGGCAGCCCGCCGGCAACCCAGCGCGACACCGCGTCGGGCCGCATCGCCCAGGCGCCCATCTGTTCGACCACGTTGCCCTGTTCCAGCGACGACAGCCGGTCGGCATAGGTGATGGGGCCGAGATAGGCGAACAGGAACGCCTTGAACCCGAGAAAGGCGACCAGCGCCAGCATCAGCCCGCGCAGCGGCACCCGGCGCGTGACCCGCACCTTGTCGACCGGCACGAGCATCCCGTCGCGCTCTTCCAGTCGCACGAAACGGCCGCGGCTCCGGCTGTGTTTTCGATCAATCTCGATCAGACGCTTCTGAAAATTCGCCTGGTTCGCATCCATCTTGCCAATCCCGTCGCATGGAAAACGACCTTGGGAGTTTAGCCGCCAATCGCGGCAAAAAAGCGGCAAAAATGTGGCAGATCTTGTCTCAGGCGGCGCGTTTCAGCACCAGCGTGGTCCAGTCGCCGAACACGTCGCGCTCGGAAACCTCAAAGCCCTCGCGCCCGTAGACGGCGACCACCTCGTCGGCCTGGTGGTTCAGGATGCCCGACAGAATGGCGTGCCCTCCCGGCCCGATGTGGCGCGCCATGTCGGGTGCCAGCGCCACCAGCGGTCCCTTGAGGATATTGGCGAACACCAGATCGAACGGCGCGGCCTGGCCGAAATCGGGGTGATCGAATCCCGCCGCCTCGATCACGTGCACGCGGTCGCTCATCGAATTGGCCTCGAGGTTGGCGCGCGCCACCTCGACGGCGACTTCGTCGATGTCGGAGGCGATGACCGGGTTGGGCCAGACCTTGGCCGCCGCCATCGCCAGCACCGCGGTGCCGCAGCCGATATCGGCCACGTTGCGTTTGACCAGCCCGCGCGTCAGCATCTTGTCGAGCGCCGTGAGGCAGCCCAGCGTGGTGCCGTGATGGCCGGTGCCGAACGCCATCGCCGCCTCGATCTTCAGGCCGATGCGGTCGCCCGGCAGCTTGTCGGCATCATGCGAGCCATAGACAAAGAACCGCCCCGCCTCGACCGGCGCAAGCTCGCGTTTGACATGCGCCACCCAGTCGACCTCGGGCAGTTCCGACACGGTGAAATCGCGCGCGCCATGCGCCTTGGCGATCAGCGCCAGCGCGATCCCGTCCGGTTCTTCCGTGAAATAGCCGCCGACCTCCCACAGGCCCGAGCCGTCCTCGACCTCCGACACCCCCACGCCCACCGGCACCGGATCGAGCCTCTCGAGCGCCGCGCCCAGGTCTTCGGCGGCGCGCTGGCCGGCCAGTGTTGTCAGGGCGGTGAATGTCGGCATGTTGCGCTCCTTGGCTTGCGCCCGGCCTAGCCCCGCCACCGCACCGGGTCAAGGACACCCCGCGCCCGGCACCTTCACCCTGGCCCGAAACACTCCCCCCGTAGGCGCCCGCGCGCGCTACGTCCAACCGGACTAGTCCGGCAGGATGGAGGCGGGTCACGAGGTCGCACTTACTCTCGCGCGGCACCCAACGACGGAGGATCGGATGCGATATTCCCCCCTGAAACTCGCCCTCGCGGCGTCCCTTGCCACCCTCGCCGGCCCCGCGCTGGCCGACGACTGGCGCGTTCTGGCGCAGTTCGACGACCGGCCCGAGGGGCTGGTGGCCGATGGCGACGGCGGCCTGTTCGCCAGCCTGTTCGCCTCGGGCCGGATCGTGCGCATCGGCGCCGACGGCACCGTCACCGATATCGGCTCGATCGCGTCGGCCACCGGCGGCGCGGCGGGCAGCACCATCGGCATCGACTTCGACGGCGACGACACCATCTATGTTGCCTTCGCCGGTCATTCCGACCTCTACCCCTGGCCCAACGACCCCAATGTCGCCGACCTCGCGTGCTCCGACAGCACGGTGCTTTCGACCGGGCTTTATGCGGTCACGGTGTCGACCGGCGCGGTCGCACCCGTCGCCACCCGCGCCGATGGCTACGGCTTTTGCTACACCGACGACCCGGTGGTGATGCCCGATGGCGCGGTGCTGGTCTCGGACCTCAGCCGCGCCGCGATCTGGCGCATCGAGCCTGACACCGGCGCGGCGACGCTGTGGTCGGACGATCCGCTGTTCGACCCGGGCGCGCGGCCCCTGTCGGGCTTTGGTGTCGGTCCGAACGGCATCGCGCTGGGGGCGGACGGCGCCTCGGTCTACGCGGTGACCGGCGGCAACCCGATGCTGGTGCGCATTCCCCTGAACGAGGACGGCAGCGCCGGGGCGGGCAGCATGGTGACCTATGGTTACGACAATCTCGACGGGCTCGAGGTCGGCCCGGACGGCGCCTTCTACCTGACCGAGGCGTTCCGCAGCGAGGTCTGGCGGGTGGCCCCCGACGCGGCCTCGCGCGAGCAGATCGGCGCCCCGGCGGGCGCGCCCCTGGGCGGCCCGGCCAGCCTCGCGTTCCTCGGCGACAGCCTTTGCGTCACCAACCTCGACTTCTTCGGGATGCTGCCGCCGGAACACGCCAACACCGTGGTCTGCAAATCAGGCGTTCTGCCGCAATGACCCCGGCGGCCCCGGCCCAGGCCGGGGCCATCCGCGCGCCTCAAGCCCCGGTGCCGATCGGGCAGGACACCCCGGTGCCCCCGACCCCGCAGTAACCGGCGGGGTTTTTCGACAGGTATTGCTGGTGATAGTCCTCGGCCCAGTAGAACGGCCCGGCCTCGGCGATCTCGGTGGTGATCGGCCCATGGCCCGCCGCCGCCAGCCGTGGCGCGAACGCCGCGCGCGACGCCTCGGCGGCCGCAAGTTGCTCGGGCGTCATGGCATAGACCGCCGAGCGATACTGCGTGCCCCGGTCGTTGCCCTGGCGCATGCCCTGGGTCGGGTCATGACCTTCCCAGAACACCCGCAGCAGATCCTCATAGGCGATCACCGCCGGGTCGAACACCACCCGCACCACCTCGGTATGTCCGGTGCGACCGGAACACACCTCGTCATAGGTCGGGTTCGGCGTGAAGCCCCCGGCATAGCCCGCCATGGTCAGCCACACCCCCGGCAGGCCCCAGAACATCCGTTCGACGCCCCAGAAACAGCCCATGCCGAACACGGCCACCTGCATCCCCTCGGGCACATCCATCGTCAGGGGCCGGCCCGAGACATGATGCGCTTCGGCGGTCGGGATCGGCTGGGATCGCCCGGGCAACGCCGCCTCGCGGCTCACCATGTCCATCGCCTTGGTCAGTCCGAACATCGAAAATCCTCCTGTCAACGCAGGGGCAACATAAGCGCGCCTCACTCCGCCGGCGAGGGCACGAGGCCTGAGAACACCGTTTCGTGACCCTTTTCCGGGTGGCGCGGGATCATCATCGCCAGCGCCAGCGAGACCAGCGCCATGCCCGCCGCCAGCCCGAACACCGCGCCCGGCGAGGTCACCCAGAGATAGCCCAAGAGCGCCGGCAGGAACACCGCCGCGATATGGTTGATGGTAAAGGCCACCGCCGCCGTGGGCGCGATGTCGGGAACATCCGCGATCTTCTGGAAATAGGTCTTGAGCGCGAAGGCCAGCGCGAAGAACAGGTGGTCGAGCACATAAAGCGCGGCGGCCAGAACAACCCCCCAGCCAAAGAGATAGATGCCGCCATAGGCCAGGAACACCAGCGTCAGCCCGGCATATTCGAACATCAAGGCCCGCCGTTCGCCCCAGCGCGCCACCGCCCGCCCCATCAGGGGCGCGAACAGCATGTTGGCCAGGAAATTCAGCATGAACAGCGCCGTGACCTGGTGCACCTCAAAGCCGAAGCGCTCGACCATCATGAAGGCCGCGAACACGGTGAAGATCTGCCGCCGCGCCCCCGACATGAACTGCAGCGCATAATAGAGCCAGTAGCGCCGGCGCAGCACGAAGGTCTTGAGCTGCGGCTCGGGGCTCTCAAAGCGCGGATAGGCAAGCCGGGCGAACGCCACCACCGCCAGCGTGAAGCCGCCCGCGACCATGTAGACGAAATTGTAGCTCAGATCGAAGCTCTTCCAGGTCACCACCAGCGCGCCGTAGGCCACCAGCGAGGCCGCAGACCCCACCGCCAGCAGCCAGCCCAGCATCTGAGGCGCGCGCTTGCGGTCGATCCATTGCAGCTGGAGCGACTGGTTCACGGTCTCGTAGTAGTGAAAGCCGATCGAACTCAGCATCGTCACCGTCAGGATGCCGCCGAGTGTGGGGAACCACGCCGTCACCGCCGTCGCCGCCCCCAGCAGCGCCAGCGCCACCAGCGCCAGCGCCTGTTCGCGGATGAACATGATCAACACGATCACACCGATGGCGAAAAAGCCGGGAATCTCGCGCACCGTGTGCAGCCAGCCGATCTCGACCCCGGCGAAATTCGCAGCCTCGATCACGAAGTTGTTCAACAGCGCCGACCAGGTCGAGAATGACACCGGCATCGCCACGGCCAGCAGCATCAACAGCGCCTCCGGCCGCCGCCAGCGCGGCAGGCTCCGCGCCTCCTCCAGTGTCATCGACCGTTTCGCCATGAAACCGCTTTACGCCGCCGAAACGACCGGCGCGAGAGCAAAAATGACACCGCGCGCCTGACATTCCGCGCCGGCATCCTAGTCTGGCTCGAAACAGGGAGCGCGCCATGGCCGACAAGATCGCCGTCGAAAACGTCAACACGCCCGGCAGGACCAGCAATGTCGACGCCGGCAAGTATATCGCGATGCGCGATGCCATGCTGGCGGTGATCCCGCAGGCCGAACCCGGGCTGACAGCGACCGAAATCAAGGAGCGTGCAAAACCGCTCCTGCCCGAGGCGCTGTTTCCCGGCGGCGCCACTTCCGGCTGGTGGGTGAAATGCGTGCAACTCGACCTCGAGGCCAAGGGCCGCCTGAAACGCCACCAGACCAAGCCGCTGACCTTCACCCAAAGCTGAAAATCCGGCTTCATCTTGGCCGAAATACTCCCGCCGGAGGCGCCCGAGGCGCGCCCTGCGCGCCGAGACATGCAGCGCGCCGCAGGCGCTCATTTTCTCAATAGAAACTCTGCGGGTCGATATCGACCGACAGCCGCGTGTCGCCTTTGGGCGTGAACTGCCCGACCCAGGCACGCAGCGCCGGCTGGATCGCCACGTCCTTGGCGGCCTTGACCAACAGCCGCACCCGGTGGCGCCCGCGCACCCGCGCGATCGGGGCCGGGGCCGGGCCATAGACCTGCGCCCCCACCTGGCGCAACGGGCCATCGGCGCGCGCCAGCGCATTGCCCAGATCGAACGCCGCCTCCGCCGTCGAGGCCGAGATCACCACACCCGCCAACCGGCCATAGGGCGGCACGCCCGCGGCCTTGCGCTCGGCGGCTTCGGCGCGCCAGAACCCCTCTTCGTCGCCCGACAGGATGGCGCGGATCACCGGGTGCTCCAGTTGGAAGGTCTGCATCAGCGCCAGCCCCGGCGTCTCGACGCGTCCGGCCCGGCCCGCCACCTGCCGGAGCAGTTGAAAGGTCTTTTCGGCGGCGCGCAGGTCCGAGCCCTGAAGCCCCAGGTCGGCGTCGATCACGCCGACCAGCGTGAGATGCGGAAAATTGTGCCCCTTGGCCACCATCTGCGTGCCGATCACGATATCCGCCCCACCCGCCGCGATGCGGTCGATCATCTCCTTCAGCGCCCGGGCCGAGCCGAACAGGTCCGACGACAGCACCGCCAGCCGCGCCTCGGGAAACAGCCCCGCCACCTCCTCGGCCAGCCGCTCGACCCCCGGCCCGACTGGGGCCAGCCGCCCCTCGGCCTCGCAGCTCGGGCAGGCGTCGGGCATCGGCCTGGTCTCGCCGCATTGGTGGCACACCAGGCGTTTCAGGAACCGGTGCTCGACCATGCGCGCATCGCAATGGTCGCAGCCGATCTGGTGGCCGCAGGCCCTGCAGATCGTCACCGGCGCATAGCCCCGGCGGTTCAGAAACAGCAGCGCCTGTTCGCCCTTCGCGATCCGCGCACCCACCGCGGCCTGCAGGGTCGGCGAGATCCAGCGGTCCCCGGGCAGATCCTCGACGCGCATGTCGATCGCGCGCATCTCGGGCATCACCGCCGCCCCGAAGCGCGCGGTCAGATCGAGGCGCCGGTATTTCCCCGCCTCGGCATTGGCCCAGCTTTCCAGCGAGGGCGTCGCCGAGGCCAGCACCACCTGCGCATCCGTCAGCGAGGCGCGCAGCACCGCCATGTCGCGCGCCGAGTAGAGCACCCCGTCCTCCTGCTTGTAGGACTGGTCATGCTCCTCATCGACCACCACCAGGCCAAGGTCGCGAAACGGTAAAAACAGCGCCGAGCGTGCGCCGACCACCAAGGGTGCCGCCCCCTCGCCCGCCATGCGCCACAGCCGGCGCCGCTCGGTCATGGTCACGCCGGAATGCCACTCGGCGGGCCGCGCGCCGAACCGCGCCTCGACCCGGGTCAGGAACTCGGAGGTGAGCGCGATTTCGGGCAGCAGGACCAGCGCCTGCCGGCCCCGCGCCAGGCATGCCGCGACCGCTTCCAGATAGACCTCGGTCTTGCCCGAGCCGGTGACACCGCGCAGCAGCGTGGTGCCGTAGACCCCGGCCGCGATCCCGTCGCGCAGCACCTTGGCGGCCACGGCCTGATCGCCGGTCAGCGTCTTGCCCGGCGCGTCCGGGTCGAGCCGGGGATAGGGCAGATCGCGCGGGCTTTCCTCCTCGCGCACCGCCCCCTGCCCGACCAGCCCCTTGATGACCGAGGTCGACACCCCCGCCATCCCGGCCAGTTCGCTCAAGGTGAACGCCAGCCCGCCATAATCGTCCAGCGTCTCGATCACCCGGCGGCGGGCATCGGTCATTCGCGCGGGAACCTCGCCGCCGCGCCGGTAGACCTTCTGCATCGACGGCGGATCGGTCAGCCCGGGCGCGCGGGTGGCCAGCCGCAGCATCTGCGGCATCGGCGTCAGGGTATAGTCGCCCACCCGGGTCAGGAACGCGGCCATCTCCGGGCGCATCGGGGCCAGGTCGAGCACGCGGATGACGGCGCGCAGCTTGGCCGCGTCGAACCCGGTCTCGCCCGGCCCCCAGATCACGCCCATCACCTTGCGCGGCCCAAGCGGCACCTCGACAAACGCCCCCTGCCAGCAGCCGCCTTCGGGCGCACGGTAGGTCAGCATCCGGTCCAGCGGCTGGGTCGTAAGCACAGCCACCCGCGCGCCCTGATCGAAGAACACCGGCTCAGCCATGCCGGCCCGCCGCTTTGGGCTTTCGACGGGCCGCACGCTCCTGTATGAAAGCCGCGAAATCCCACAGATGCAGCGAACGGAGCCGCGCCATGAAATTCTTTGCCGATACCGCCGATGTCGACGCCATCCGCGAGCTTGATGCGCTCGGGCTGGTCGACGGGGTCACCACCAACCCCTCGCTGATCAAGAAATCCGGCCGCGACATCCTCGAAGTGACCAAGGAAATCTGCTCGTTCATCGAAGGTCCGGTGTCCGCCGAAGTGATCGCCACCGAGGCCGAGGCGATGATCGCCGAGGGTCGCAAACTGGCCGCGATCGCCTCCAACATCGCCGTCAAGGTGCCGCTCACGCTGGACGGGTTGCGGGCCTGCAAGGTGCTCTCGGGCGAGGGCCACATGGTCAATGTCACGCTGTGTTTCTCCGCAAACCAAGCCTTGCTGGCCGCCAAGGCCGGGGCGACATTCATCTCGCCCTTCATCGGGCGGCTGGACGACATCAGCCTGGACGGCATGGACCTCATTTCCGAGATTCGCCAGATCTATGACAACTACGGGTTCGAGACGCAAATCCTCGCCGCCTCGATCCGCAGCGTCAACCATGTCCGGGACGCCGCCCTGATCGGGGCCGACGTGATGACCGCGCCGCCCGCCGTGATCAAGGCGCTGGCCGCGCACCCGCTGACCGACAAAGGCCTCGCCGCCTTCCTCGCCGATGCCGAAGCCGCCGGAATCAAGATCGTCTGACGCCCCGCGCGCGGTGCAGTAATCCAACAACCGGGCGGAAATCGGCGCCGCCCGGGCGAAAAAAGATGCAGAATTCCGACCATGGCTCTGCTAAGGTCCGCAGAATCCGAACGAGCAGAACGAAAGACCGACATGACGAGCACCGCGCCGATCAGCGAAGACCTGAGAGACCGGATCATTTCGCAACCCGAAGTTATCCTCGACGACCAAGACCTGATGCGCGCGCTGATCGCCGCCAATGAACGCGCCATGGGCGGCAATATCGTCGACCTGCGCGGCATCGCCATGGAGCGCTTGGAATCGCGGCTCGACCGGCTCGAGGATACCCACCGTAGCGTGATCGCGGCGGCCTATGAAAACCTCGCCGGGATGAACATCATCCACCGCGCGGTGCTCAGAATGCTCGACCCGGCGGATTTCGAGACCTTCATGACCGATCTCGACGGCGAGGTCGCCGACATCCTGCGGGTCGATTGCGTGCGCCTGGTGCTGGAAAGCCTGCAATCCGACGACAGCGACGCCGCGCGCCGCTTGGGCAAGGTGCTCGTGGTGGGCGAGCCGGGGTTCTGCGACCGCTACCTCGGTGCGTCACGCGAACATGGCGGGCGCAACGTGAGCCTGCGACAGGTGCAGGAACAGGACGGCGGCATCTACGGCGAATCGGGCTACTGGATCAGGTCCGAGGCCTGCATCCGGCTCGACCTCGGCGAGGGGCGTCTGCCCGGCGTGATGGTTCTGGGCGCAGAAGACCCGCACCAGTTCAAACCGGGTCAAGGCACCGACCTGCTGTCGTTCTTCGGCGGCGTGTTCGAGCGCGCAATGCGCCGCTGGTTGTCGTGAGCCGAGATCGGATTTCGACAAGAACTACTGGATTTTTGCGGGCGTTTGCCGCCCGAGATGTTCGAAAAGTGCATGTCTGACTCGCTCGCCATATCTCCCGGCCAGCGTGATGCCCTGGCCGGATGGCTCGATCACCTGCGCGCCCTCGACGGGGCGGCAGACAACACCATCGCGGCCTATCGCGGCGATGTCGCGGGTTTTCTCGCCTTCATGGCCGGGCACCACGGCGAAGCCGCCGGGCGGGCAGCGCTGGCGGCGGTGACACTGGGCGACATGCGCGCCTGGATGGCCCATGAGCGCGCCCGGGGCATCGGGCCGCGCGCCCTGGCCCGCGCCCTGTCGGCGGTCAAGAGCTTCTATCGCTGGCTGTCGGAGCGCGACGGCTTCGACGCCACCGCGGTGCTGGCCACGCGCAGCCCGAAATTCACCCGCAAACTGCCACGGCCATTGGCCGAAGACGCCGCCGAAGCCCTGATCGCCACCGCCGAAACGCAGACCGGCGAGGTCTGGATCGGGGCGCGCGACGCGGCGGTGGTGACGCTTCTCTATTGCTGCGGGTTGCGGATATCCGAGGCGCTGGCCCTGACCGGACGCGCCGCCCCCCTGCCCGAGGTTCTGCGCATCACCGGCAAGGGCGGCAAGGAGCGGCTGGTGCCGGTGCTGCCGGCAGCGCGCGCGGCGGTCGCGGCCTACCTGCGGCTCTGCCCGCACCCGATGGCGCCCGATGCGCCGCTGTTTCGCGGCGCGCGCGGCGGGGCGCTGAACCCGCGCCAGGTGCAAAAGGCGGTCGAACGCGCGCGCGCCCAGCTTGGCCTGCCCGCCAGCGCCACGCCGCACGCGATGCGCCACAGTTTTGCGACCCATCTGCTCGATGCCGGCGGCGATCTCCGGGCGATCCAGGAGTTGCTCGGCCACGCGTCGCTGTCGACCACGCAGGCCTATACCGCGGTCGATACCGCGCGGTTGATGGAGGTCTACCGGGCGTCGCACCCGCGCGCGCGGTCCTGACAATTTGATTCGAATGCGCCCTATCGGGTCACGTTTCCTTTACGCCTCGCTGGCAATCTGATCGCAGAATCGCTTGACCAGAAAGGACAGGCCATGAATGCGATCTCGCCGTTTTCGCTGATCGACAAGCTGGGGGCCGGCAAGGCCGTCGGTGCGGCTGCCAGTTTCATTGCCGACGCCGCACGCGACACCGCGCGCGACGCCACCCGCCCCGGCGGCCCGCTCGGCACGGCATTTTCCGAGGTCTGGGACCGGCTGGATGCCAACAAGGACGGTCGCGTCACCGGGGACGATGCGCTGGGCCACGCGGTGATGGCGGGGGCTTGGACGTTCGACACGGTCGGGCGGGCGATGGGGCTTGAGATGGATCGCGGCGGCAATTCACGTGCCGCCGCCCCGGGGCCTGACCCGCTGGCCCCCGGCCTGACCACGCCGGCGCAGATGATGCTGGCCGAGGGTCAGCGCGCACCCGAAGGTCCGGGCAGCGCGCCAGCCGGCGCACCCTATGGCGCACCGCTCAGCGCACCGGGCCAAACCACCGGCAGCGCACCGCCCGCCGCCGACCTCACGGCGCTGGAGGCGATCCGCGCAACCTACCAGGCATTGCGCGCGGCCCGGTTCTGACGCGAGAGCGAAGGCGCATGTCCGGCTGGGCAACACCGGTTTGGCGCAGCATTTCCGCGCCGGGGAGCTTTCCTTGCCGCCCACGCGCGGCCTTGCCGTCACGCACCGCGACCGGACCGACTCAAGCCCGGCAAATGTCGCCCAAATCCGTTGCGGGATGGCCCCGTTTCCGTCAAAAGGGCGGGAATGACTCGCGAACTCAAAGCCCTTGCCGTCCACCTCTTCACCGCCATCGGCGCGGTCTGTGCCATGCTGGCCATGCTGGCCGCGGCGGACGAGAAATGGGGGCTGATGTATCTCTGGCTGGTGGTGGCCTTCGCGGTCGACGGCATCGACGGGCCGATGGCGCGCCGCTACGAGGTCACGGTCCACGCCAAACAGATCAACGGCGTATTGTTGGACATGATCATCGACTATCTGACCTATGTCTTCATTCCGGCCTACGCGCTTTTCAAATCCGGGCTTTTGCCGGGCTGGACCGGCTGGATCGCGATCATCCTGATCACCTATGCCTCGGCGCTCTACTTTGCCGATACCCGCATGAAAACCAAGGACAATTCCTTTGCCGGCTTTCCCGCCTGCTGGAACATGGTGGTGATCGTTCTGTTCGCGACCGAGCCGAATTTCTGGTTCACTCTGGCGCTGGTGGTCGCATTGGCGGTGGCGATGTTCACCAACCTCAAGTTCGTCCACCCGGCCCGCACCGAACGCTGGCGGGCGCTGTCCCTACCGGTGGCCATCGCCTGGACGTTCTTCGCCGGCTGGGCCGCCTGGGTCGATTTCCATCCCGAAAGCTGGGCGCATTGGGGGCTGGTGGCGACCTCGCTCTACCTGTTGGGCGCGGGCATCGCGCAACAGCTGATCCCGGCGCGCGCCTGACCGGGTTACAGCCGGGTCAGGATCACCCCCGACACGACCAGCCCTGCCGCGACCAGTTTGCCCCGGCCCATCGGTTCGCCGAACAACACCCAGCCGATCAGGACCGCGAACAGGATCGAGGTCTCGCGCAGCGCCGTGACCAGCGCGATCGGCGCCTGCGTCATCGCCCAGACCACCACCGCGTAGGCAGTGTAGGACGCCGCCGAGGCCGCCAGCCCCAGCCCCCAACCGCGCGGCGTGGCGCGCAAGACCCGCCGCCCGCGCAGGGCCAGGATCACCGGCACGTAAAACACCGCCGACAGGATCAGCAGCCAGCCGACATAGGCCACCGCATCGCCCGACAGCCGCGCGCCGCTGCCGTCGACCAGCGAATAGCCCGCCGTTGCCACCGCCGCGCCCAGCGCGAACGGCAACATGCGCCGGGATTCGCCTGACGAGAACACCCCGCGCGCCATCGCCATGATGCCAAGGCCGAGGACGAAGATGCCGATGTATTCGGTGACGCTGACCGTATCGGCCAGAACCACGGCTCCGACCAGGGTCACGATCAGGGGCGCGGTGCCGCGCGCGATGGGATAGACCCGGCTGAGATCGCCATGCTCGTAGGCGTAGGCGAGGAAAAGCTGGTAGGCCATGTGGATCAGGCCCGATCCGATCAGCCAGGGCCAGACCTCGGGGGCGGGCAAGGGGCGCAGCGCCACCCCGACCGCGCCGATCGCGGCGTGGCCGAGCGTCAGCATCAGCATCCCGGTCTGCTTGTCGCCGCCGGTCTTGATCAGCGCGTTCCAGCCCGCGTGCAGAAATGCCGCGCCGAGCACGGCGAGAAGGATGCCGAGGCTCATCGCGGCGCCGGCGGGCGGGGTGGCACGGCCCTGTCAGGGGCCGGGCCAGGCGCGTTCAACCGCGCGTTCACCCCAACGCGTCGTCGCAGCGCGCGCAGGTGCCCGGATGCGGATGCGCGCCCACGTCGGGCAGGATTTTCCAGCAACGCTGGCATTTCTCGCCCTCGGCGGTTTCGAACACGACGCCGATGCCCTCGATCTCGGGCAGGCGAAAGGCCTCGTTGGGCATCGGGTCGGTGGTCACGACCACCGCCGAGGTGATGCAGATATCCTCGAAATCGACCGAGTTCAGCGCCCGCGCCAGGTCCGGGTCGGCGACATGCACGACCGGCGCGGCCTCGAGCGAGGCGCCGATCACCTTGTCGCGCCGGGCCACTTCGAGCGCCGCCGTCACCACCCGGCGCGCGCGCCTGATGCCGGCCCATTTCGCCGCCAGCGGCACGTCCAGCCAGTCGGCGGGCGTGTCGGGAATGTCGACCAGGTGGACCGAGCTTTGCGCCCCCGGGAAGCGTTCCAGCCAGACCTCTTCCATGGTGAACACGAGGACCGGGGCCAGCCATGTGGTCAGCCGGTGGAACAGGATGTCGAGCACGGTGCGCGCGGCGCGGCGAGTCGGCGCGTCCGGCCCGTCGCAATAGAGCGCGTCCTTGCGGATGTCGAAATAGAGGCTCGACAGGTCGACCGTGGCGAAGTTGAACACCGCCTGGAACACGCCCTGGAAATCGTAGGCCTCGAACCCCTTGCGCACCACCTGGTCAAGCTCGGCCAGCCGGTGCAGCACCCAGCGTTCCAGTTCCGGCATCTCGGCGGGGTCGACCTTTTCGGCGTCCGAGAAATCGACCAGGTTGCCGAGCAGGAACCGCATGGTGTTGCGCAGCCGGCGATAGCTGTCGGCAGTGCCTTTCAGGATTTCCGGCCCGATCCGCTGGTCGTTGGTATAGTCGGACTGCGCCACCCACAGGCGCAGGATATCGGCGCCGTATTGCTTGACCACGGTTTCGGGCACGATGGTATTGCCGAGCGACTTGGACATTTTCATGCCCTTCTCGTCGAGCGTGAAGCCGTGCGTCACCACCCCGCGATAGGGCGCGCGGCCCTTGGTGCCGCAGGCTTGCAGCATCGAGGAATGAAACCACCCGCGATGCTGGTCGGTGCCTTCGAGATAGAGGTCGGCGATCCCGTCCGGCGCCCCGTCCGGGCGGTCGCGCAGCACGAAGGCGTGGGTGGAGCCTGAATCGAACCACACGTCGAGCACGTCGAACACCTGCACATACGCCTCGGGGTCGTGGTCGGGGCCGAGAAAACGCGCCTTGGCGCCCGGCGCATACCAGGCATCCGCGCCCTCGGCCTCGAAGGTCTCGACGATGCGGGCGTTGACCGCCGGGTCTTTCAGCAGGAATTCCGGGTCGGTGGGCAGCACGTCCTTCTTCACGAAACAGGTCAGCGGCACGCCCCAGGCGCGCTGGCGCGAGAGCACCCAGTCGGGCCGCGCCTCGATCATCGAATAAAGCCGGTTGCGCCCGCTTTGCGGCGTCCATTGCACCAGCTTGTCAATCGAGGTCAGCGCGCGGCTGCGGATGGTCTTGCCATGCTCGTCCATGCCGTCGCCAAGCTCGCGGTCGATACCCACGAACCATTGCGGCGTGTTGCGGAAGATGAGCGGCGCCTTGGACCGCCAGGAATGCGGGTAGCTGTGCGTCAGCCGCCCGCGCGCAACCAGCGCGCCAACACCCGCCAGCGCGTCGATCACGGCGGCATTCGCCCCGCCTTCCTTGCCGTTGGGCTTGACGATCACCTCGCCGCCAAAGAGCGGCAGATCGGCGCGGAACGAGCCGTCTTCGAGCACGTTATGCGTCATCGGCAGGCCGAACTTCAGGCCGATCTGGTAGTCGTCGTCGCCGTGGCTGGGTGCGGTGTGGACAAAGCCGGTGCCGGCGTCGTCGGTGACGTGATCGCCGGGCAGAAGCGGCACGTCGTAGTCCCATTCGCCGTTGTCGGCGGCCCCGCGCAACGGATGGGCGCAGGTCATCGCCGACAGCTCATCCGCCGTGACCGCGCGCAGGCGGGCATAGCCCTCGACCCGCGCGGCGGCAAAGATGTCGTCGGCCAGCTTGTCAGCGATGATCAGCTTGTCGCCGGGACGGGCCCAGTTGTCGGCGGCGGCTTCGGTCACTTCCCACAGGCCATAGGCGATGTCGGGGTTGAAGCAGATCGCGCGGTTTTGCGGGATCGTCCAGGGGGTCGTGGTCCAGATCACCACCGGCAGCCCGCGCAGGTCGTCGGGGCCGGCCACCACCGGGAACTTCACCCAGATCGTGTGCGACTTGTGGTCGTGGTATTCCACCTCGGCTTCGGCCAGCGCGGTCTTTTCAACCGGCGACCACATCACGGGTTTCGAGCCCTGGTAGAGCGCGCCGTTCATCAGGAATTTCATGAACTCCTCGGCGATCACCGCCTCGGCGTGGAAATCCATGGTGATATAGGGGTCGGCCCAGTTGCCGGTGACGCCAAGGCGCTTGAATTCCTCGCGCTGGATGTCGATCCAGCCCTCGGCGAAACGGCGGCATTCCTGGCGGAAATCGACGATATCCACCTTGTCCTTGTCCAGCCCCTTGGCGCGGTATTGCTCCTCGATCTTCCATTCGATCGGCAACCCGTGGCAATCCCAGCCGGGCACATAGCGCGCATCGCGCCCCAGCATCTGCTGCGAGCGCACGATCATGTCCTTGAGGATCTTGTTCAGCGCGTGGCCGATATGCAGGTGGCCGTTGGCATAAGGCGGGCCGTCATGCAGGATGAAGGGCGCGCGGCCCGGCTTTTCGCGCAGCCGGTCATAGACGCCGATCTCCTCCCACCGGGCCAGCCAGTCGGGTTCGCGCTTGGGCAGGCCCGCGCGCATCGGGAAATCGGTTTTCGGAAGGTTCAGCGTGTCTTTGTAGTCGGGCGTGTCGGCGCACATTTCGTGTGTCCTATGGCAGGGGTCGCGTGGTTTCTAGGGGATGGGCGGCGCGGGGTCCATACGCCTTGTCCCGGCAGCTCGTCAGAGTGCCGGGCCGGTAATTCGGATGATGATCGCGAGCCGGTAAGCCATGGGCGCGGGTATAGCGGCGGGGCGCGCGGGCGTAAAGCCGCGCCTCAGCTCCGGTCGAACAGCCCCGCCAGCGCGCGCTGCACCAGCCGCGTGACCGAGGGGCGCTTTTCGCGCGTGAAGGGAAGCGGGCGGCAAACCTCCATCGCCGCGACGCCAACGCGGGCGGTCAGCGCGCCGTTCACCACGCCCTCGCCAAAGCGGCGCGACAGTTTCGACAGGACCGAGCCGCCGGCGAGCGAGCCGATCATGTCGTCGCCCACCGCCACTGCGCCGGTTGCCACCAGATGGGTCATCACCGCGCGCGTCAGCCGCCAGCTTCCCAGCGTTCCGGCGCGACCGCCGTAGATCTCGGCAATGCGGCGGATCATGCGGATGTTGGCGGTCAGGGCGACCGCGACATCGGCCAGCGCCAGCGGCACGATGGCGGTGACGGTGGCAACCTGGCGCGCGGCGGCCTCGACCTCGCGCCGGGCGGCGGCGTCGAGCGGCACCATCAACTCGGTCTCGGCCAGCCCGATCAGCCCGTCGCCGTCGAACACCTCGGGCGCACGCTCGGAAATGCGCTCGCGTGCCCAGCGCAGATCGTCACGGTTGCGGTAGAGCCGGTCGAGCGAGGTGAGGACGCCCCGCGCGGCGCTCAGATCGTCCGCCGACAGTGCCGCCTCGGCGGCCTCCTGCAGCCGGTCGACGCGCCTGAGACGCGCAAATGCGGCCAGTTCACGCAATGCGACCGCCGCAAGCACAAAAACGAAGGCCAGCACCAGAACGGTCGCGACCAGCCCCAGCACCGGGTTGCGGTCCAGAAGATCGGTGACGAATTGCCAGGCTGCGACCGACACGGCAAAGCCCATGAGCGTGAGCAGAAGCCCCCAGAACCAGCGCCCCAGCCGCGACGGCTTGCGCGCTGCCAGCCGGGCCGCGATCTGCATCGCCGCAGGCTCGGGCAGGCCCGCATCGGGCTCGGGCACCGGCGGCGCGTCGGCGGGCGACTGGCGCGCGGGGGCGTCGGTTTCGATCAGGACCGGGCCGTCCTTGTGGTCGGTCATCGCCGCCGCCTCCATTCATAGCGGATATCGGGCAGTTTCGCGTCGTTTCCGGCCCCGCCGGTGCGCGCGACCTCGACAAAGCCGTGCCGTTCGTAAAAGGCGCGCGCCGGGGTGTTGAACTGGTAGGTCCAGAGCGCAAGCCGCGCCCTGCCCCGCCTGGCCCGGCACAGAAGCGCCGCCCCGACACCCTGCCCACGCGCGCCTGCGGCCACGTGAAGCGCCACCACCTCGTCGGCGTTTTGCGCCAGAAAGCCGACCACCCGCCCCTCGCGCCGGGCCACCGTGACCCAGCCGCGCGCCACCAGGTCGCGCACGAAGGCCAGTTCGGCCTCGCGGCTGTGGATGCGGGCGATCCATTGCGTCTCGTCGGTCCAGTCCGACAGGATCGCGGCGATGGCCGGCGCATCCGTGGCGCGGGCACGGCCCAGCCGGGCCGGGCGGCGCAGAAGCGTGGCGATCACAGCTTGTCCCCGATCAGAAATTCGGCGGCCTTGTCGAGCCTTATGTGAGGCGGCCCCTCGCCCACCCGCCGCCCGCCGGGCGCGGGGGCAAAGCGCATCACCCGGTAGTCGGCGTCAAGCCATCGCCCCGCCCCCTCACGCGCCGGGGCGATCAGGCGCATCGGATCGTCGGGCAGCCGCCCGGGGTAGAGTGCTGCCGACTTGCCGGTGTCGATCAGCGTGCCGCGCACGCAGTCGAGCTTGCGCCCGTCATGGTCCACGGTTTCCTCGGTGGTGGTGCGCAGCGCGGCAATCGACATCGCCCCGGTCACCGCCCCGGCGAATTGCGCCCGGTCGCGGGCGTCGCGCGTCATCGCCTCGATGATCGCGGTCAGTTGCGGGTGCTGGGTGTGGTGCAGATGGTCGGCCTTGGTCGCGGCGAACAGGATCTTCTCGACCCGGCGCCCCAGGAAAAGCTCGGACAGGAAGGCGTTGCGACCGGGGCGGAAGGCCGACAGGATCTCGGCCATGGCGCGGCGCAGATCCTCGAAGGCCGCCGGCCCCGCGTCGATCGCGCCCAGCACATCGACCAGCACCACCTGCCGGTCGATGCGGGCGAAATGCTCGCGAAAGAAGGGTTTGACGACTTGTGCCTTGTAGGCCTCGAAGCGGCGTTCCATCTCGCGCCAGAGGCTTTTGCGCGGGATGCGGTCGGGTTTCGGGATCGGCGCGAAGGTCAGGGCCGGGCTGCCCTCCATCTCGCCGGGCAACAGGAACCGCCCCGGGGTGCAGTCGGAAAAGCCCGCCGCGCGCGCCGCCCCCAGGTAGGCGGTGAAACCGGCGGCCAGCGTTCGGGCATCGGCCTCGTCGAACGGCGCATCACCCTCGGCATGATCGGCCTGCGACAGGAACTCGGCAGCCATCGGGCGCGGCGTGATCCGGGCCAGGGTCTCGCGCGACCAGTCGTCATAGCTCTTGTCGAGCAGCGCCAGGTCCAGCAGCCATTCACCGGGGTAGTCGACGATGTCGAGATGCACGATGCGCGGGCCGCGGTAACCGGACAAAAGCCCGCCCCGGCGCAGCTTGAACGACAACCGAAGCTCGCTGATGGCGCGCGTCGAGTCGGGCCAGCGCGGCTTGGGCCCGGTCATCGCGGCCAGATGCGCCTCGAAGTCGAAGCGCGGGATGGTGACATCGGGCTGGGGTTGCAGGAACGCGGTCTCGATCCGGCCCTCGGCGGCAGCGATAAGCTGCGGCATCCGCCCCCGGTCCATCAGGTTGGCCACCAGCGAGGTGATGAACACGGTCTTGCCCGCGTGCGAAAGCCCAGTGACGCCGAGCCGCAGGACCGGTTCGAACAGGGCCTCGTGCAGGCTGTCGCCCGCCGCCTCGACCTGGCGCACGATCCCGTCGGCGATGTCACCCAGCCCCAATGATTTTCTCCGTTCGTTTGGCCCTACATAGGGGTTCGGGGGCGGTCGTGCCAAGATCAAGGATGCTGGACGGGGTGCCGGTGTCACGCTATGGCGCGTTCATGCCCCGCTATGCGCTGAAAATCGAATATGACGGCGGGCCGTTTGCCGGGTGGCAGCGGCAGAAGGATCAGCCGTCGGTTCAGGGCGCCATCGAGGCGGCGCTGGCGCGTCTGGAACCGGATGTGCCGTCGATTGCGGCGGCCGGGCGCACCGATGCCGGGGTTCACGCGCTGGGACAGGTGGCGCATTGCGACCTTTCCCGCGACTGGGAACCGTTCCGGCTGCGCGAGGCGGTCAATCATCACCTCAAGCCCGCGCCGGTGGCAGTGGTGGACTGCGCGCGGGTGGATGAGGCGTTTCACGCGCGGTTCTCGGCCATCGAGCGGCGCTATCTGTTTCGGCTGATCGCACGGCGCGCGCCCCTGGTGCATGACCGGGGGCGGGCCTGGCGGGTGGCGCGCGATCTCGACCCCGAGGCAATGCGCGCGGGGGCGGCGCACCTGGTCGGGCGGCACGATTTCACCACCTTTCGCGCGGTTCAGTGCCAGGCGGCAAGCCCGGTCAAGACGCTGGACGAGTTGCGGCTGGAGGTGCTGGACTACCCCGGCGGCACCGAGTTTCGCTTTCACCTTCGGGCGCGCAGTTTTTTGCACAACCAGGTGCGGAGCATCGTCGGCACGCTGGAGCGGGTCGGCGCCGGGGCCTGGGCGCCCGGCGACGTGGCGGCGGCGCTGGCGGCGCGCGACCGGGCGGCCTGCGGGCCGGTTTCACCGCCCGATGGGCTCTATCTGGCCGGGGTCGGCTACCCGGAGGCTTTGTTCGACTGAGCGCCTGCCGGACACAAGATGTTGCTCCCTGCCCCTTCGGGTGGTCTAATGCGGGGAAAATAAAACCCGACAAGAATCGAGCACATGGCAAACGACCTTCTCTCCGGAAGCCCTGACATCTATGACGCTTCGTCCATCGAGGTGCTCGAAGGGCTTGAGCCGGTGCGCCAGCGCCCCGGCATGTATATCGGCGGCACGGATGAACGCGCGCTGCATCACCTGGTGGCCGAGATCCTCGACAACTCGATGGACGAGGCGGTGGCCGGGCACGCCAACCGGATCGAGGTCGAGTTGCACGAGGACTATTCGGTCAGCGTGCGCGACAACGGGCGCGGCATCCCGGTCGATCCGCATCCGAAGTTCCCGGGCAAATCGGCGCTCGAGGTGATCCTGTGCACGCTGCATGCGGGCGGCAAGTTCTCGGGCAAGGCCTACCAGACCTCGGGGGGTTTGCACGGCGTCGGTTCGTCGGTGGTCAACGCGCTGTCGGATTCGATGGTGGTGCAGGTCGCCAAGAACAAGGAACTCTTTGAGCAGCGGTTTTCACGCGGCAAGCCGCTGGGACCGGTCGAAAAGATCGGGGCGGCGCCGAACCGGCGCGGCTCGGTCGTGAGGTTTCATGCCGATGCCGAGATCTTCGGCCACCAGCGCTTCAAGCCCAAGCGGCTGTTCACGCTGGCGCGCTCCAAGGCCTACCTGTTCTCGGGCGTCGAAATCCGCTGGAAATCGGCGATTGACGATGGCGAGACACCCACCGAGGCGGTGTTTCATTTTCCCGGCGGGCTGTCGGACTACCTCAAGGAAAGCCTCGGCGACGCCTCGACCTATTCCGACACCGGCTTTCACGGCAAGGTCGAGTTCCGCGAGAAATTCGGCGAGCCGGGTTATGTGGAATGGGCGATCAACTGGACACCGTCGCGCGACGGCTTCATCCAGTCCTATTGCAACACCGTGCCGACGCCCGAGGGCGGCACGCACGTTGCCGGGTTCTGGGCCGCGATCCTCAAGGGGATCAAGGCGCATGGCGAGTTGATCGGCAACAAGAAGGCCGCCCAAATCACCCGCGAGGACCTGATGGCGGGGGGCTGCGCGCTGGTCTCGACCTTTATCGCGGACCCCTCGTTCGTGGGCCAGACCAAGGACCGGCTGTCGAGCGAAAGTGCGGCCAAGATGGTCGAGGGCGCAGTGCGCGACCATTTCGATCACTGGCTGGCGGCGGATGGCAAATCGGCGGGCGCGATCCTCGATTTCCTGATCCTGCGCGCGGAGGAACGGCTGCGTCGGCGTCAGGAAAAAGAGACCGCGCGCAAGACCGCGACCAAAAAGCTGCGCCTGCCAGGCAAGCTGGTCGACTGCACGACGGCGACCCGCGACGGCACCGAGTTGTTCATCGTCGAGGGGGATTCGGCGGGCGGTTCGGCCAAGATGGCGCGCGACCGCAAGACCCAGGCGCTGCTGCCGTTGCGTGGCAAGATCCTGAACGTGCTGGGTGCGGCCTCGTCCAAGCTGGGGTCGAACGCCGAGATTTCCGATCTGTGCCAGGCGCTTGGCGTCGGAATGGGGACGAAGTTCAACATCGACGACCTGCGCTATGACAAGGTCATCATCATGACCGACGCGGATGTGGACGGGGCGCATATCGCCTCGCTACTGATGACGTTCTTCTTCACCCAGATGCGGCCCCTGATCGACCGCGGGCACCTCTACCTGGCCTGCCCGCCGCTCTACCGGCTGACCCAGGGCGCGCGGCGGGTCTATGTCGCCGACGACGCCGAGAAAGAGACGCTGATGGCCAAGGGGCTGGGCGGCAAGGGCAAGATCGAGATGCAGCGCTTCAAGGGTCTGGGCGAGATGGACGCGAAAGACCTCAAGGACACCACGATGAACCCCGAGACGCGCAAGCTGATCCGGGTCACGATCGACGAGGACGAGCCGGGCGAGACCGGCGACCTCGTGGAACGGCTGATGGGCAAGAAGCCGGAATTGCGCTTTCAGTATATCCAGGAGAATGCGCGCTTCGTGGCCGAGTTGGACGTGTAGGATGCCCGCGGCGGGGTGAGCACGCCCCTAAGCCAATCGACAAGCCCAAACCTTGACACCGATCAGAGACAGGCCGCCTGATCTGTGTTTTTTTGTGCCCGACGACACGCGGCAGTCCTTGCCGTGGATGGAGGGTTTCATGAGCGCGAGCGGACAGGACCGGGCCAAGTCAACGCGGCCCGTGGTGCTGGACAGGGCCGGGCTGGAGGGTCTGATCGCGGCGCTGGCGGCCGAGGGCCGCGAGGTGATCGGGCCGGTGCGCCGCGACGGCGCGATCGTCCATGAGCCGATCAGCGGCGTCGACGATCTGCCGCGTGGCTGGGTCGATGAGCAATCGGGCGGGCAATACCGGCTGCGGCGGGAGGGCGAGGCGCTGTTCGGCATCACCCACGGGCCGCAGGGGTGGAAGCGCATCCTGCACCCGCCGAAGGAAACCCTGTGGTCGGTCGAGACCGGTGCGGCACCGAAGATCACCGCACCCCCGCCCGACGATACGCGGCGGGCGTTTCTGGGGGTTCGGCCCTGCGATCTGGCGGCGATCGCCATACAGGACAAGGTGTTCCTCGACGGCCCGTTTCGTGACCCGCGCTACGGCTCGCGGCGCGAAAACCTGTTCCTGGTGGCGGTCAACTGCACGCGCTCGGCGGCGACCTGTTTCTGCACCTCGATGGGCACCAGACCGGAAGCCGGGGCGGGCTACGACATCGTTCTGACCGAGCTTGAGGGCGAGACCTTCCTTGCGTCATCCGGCAGCGTGGCCGGGCAGGACATCCTGGCCGCGCTGCCAACCCGCCCGGCCGACGACATGCACCTCGCGTCGGCCGAGGCGGGGATCGAACGGGCGGCGGATCAGCAGCGGCACCTCGACATCGACGGGCTGCCGGACCTGTTGAAATCCAACCCCGACCACCCGCGCTGGGACGAGGTCGCCAGCCGGTGCCTGAACTGCGCCAATTGCACCATGGTCTGCCCGACCTGTTTTTGCACCACACTCGACGAGGTCAGCACCCTGGACGGCACCGGCGCGGCGCGCGAACAACGCTGGGCCAGTTGCTTCACCACCGAGTTCAGCCATGTCCACGGCGGTGCGGTTCGGCCCGGGGCCAGGGCGCGCTATCGCCAATGGATGACGCACAAGCTGGCCACCTGGGTCGACCAGTTCGACACCCTGGGCTGCACCGGCTGCGGGCGCTGCATCAGTTGGTGCCCGGTCGGGATCGACATCACCCAAGAGGCCGCGATGATCCGCGGCGAAGGAGGCGAGCGATGAGCGTCGAGACACTGGAACGGATCATCTCGGACCACCCGCTGTTTCACGGGCTGGGGTCCGATTTCCTGACCACCGTCACCAGATGCGCCAGCAACGTGCGTTTCGCGCCCGGCACGTACCTGTTTCACGAGGGCGAGACGGCCGACCAGGTCTACCTGATCCGCGAAGGGCTGGTGGCGCTCGAGATCGCCGCCCCCGGCCAGGGCCGGATGACCTTTCAGACCGTCGGGCGGCGCGGCATCGTCGGCATGTCATGGCTGGTGCCGCCCTACCGCTGGACCTTCGATGCGCGCGCCGCCGAGGACACCCGCGCGCTGGCCTTCGACGCGGGCTGCCTGCGCGGCAAATGCGACAGCGACCCGGCGCTGGGATACGAGGTGATGAAACGCTTCATGCCGCCCCTGATCGAACGGCTGCACGCCACGCGGCTTCAGATGCTGGATGTCTACGATGCTTGACCCGGGCCCCCATGTCGATCCGATGGTGCCGGTGCTGGCCACGGTGACCAGACGCTGGCAAGACCTGCCCGATGTCGTCACCTTCGAGATCGAGGCGCCGGGCTGGTCCGGATTCGCGCCCGGCCAATTCAACATGCTGAGCGTGTTCGGCGTCGGCGAGATCCCGATCTCGATCTCCGGGCCGGTGTCCGACCCGGGCCGGATCGTCCACACCATACGCGACGTGGGGCCGGTGTCGAAGGCGCTGGCAAACCTGCCCGAGGGCGCGGTGATCGGGTTGCGCGGCCCCTACGGCGTGCCCTGGCCGGTCGAGCGCGCCCTGGGCCGCGACGTGGTTGTGGTCGCAGGCGGCCTCGGCCTCGCCCCGGTGCGGCCGATCCTTTACGAATTGATCGAGAACCGGCTGGATTACGGCAAGGTCACGCTGCTTTACGGTGCGCGCAGCCCGCGCGACATGCTGTTCGCCACCGAACTGGCCGAGTGGCGCTCGCGGCTCGACATCGGGGTCGAGGTCACCGTCGACCGCGCCACCGAGGCCTGGCACGGCCATGTCGGTGTCGTCACCTCGCTGCTGGCCGGCGCCGATTTCGACCCGGCTGCGACCACCGCCTTTGTCTGCGGCCCGGAAATCATGATGCGGTTCGGCGCCAATGGGCTGACCGACGCGGGCGTCGCGCCCGGGGACATATTCCTGTCGATGGAGCGCAACATGCAATGCGCCATCGGGCTGTGCGGCCATTGCCAGCTTGGCCCGGTGTTCGTGTGCAAGGACGGGCCGGTGTTCGACTGGGCGCGGCTGAAACCGCTCATGGCCGTGAAGGAGTTGTGACATGAAACCCCGCCTTGGCGTGTTCAAATTCTCGTCCTGCGACGGCTGCCAATTGTCCCTGCTGGACTGCGAGGACGAGTTGCTGGCCATCGCGGACGCCATCGACATCGCCTATTTCCCCGAGGCCACCCGCAAGGACGACGTGGGGCATTACGACATCGCCTTCGTCGAAGGCTCGGTCACCACGGCGCACGAGGCCGAGTTGATCCAGGATATCCGCGCCCGCTCCAGCGCCCTGATCACGCTCGGCGCCTGCGCCACATCGGGCGGCATCCAGGCGCTCAAGAACGGGGCCGACACCGCCGAATTCATCGCCACGGTCTATGCCCATCCCGACTACATCTCGACGCTGGACACCGCGACGCCGATCTCCGACCACGTCACGGTCGATTTCGAGTTGCGCGGCTGCCCGATCTCGAAACACCAGTTGCTCGAACTGGTCGCGGCCACGCTGGCCGGGCGCGCACCGCAAACCCCGGCCCATGCGACCTGCATCGAGTGCAAGCTCGCCGGTCATGTCTGCGTTATGGTCGCCGGGGGGCAGCCCTGCCTTGGCCCGGTGACCCATGCGGGCTGCGGCGCGCTCTGCCCCGGGTTCGCGCGCGGCTGCTACGGCTGTTTCGGCCCCAAGGAAACGCCCAACACCGCAGCGCTCTCGGCCCGGCTGGCCGCGAACGGCACGGCGCGGCGCGACATCGGGCGGCTTTTCTCGACCTTCAACACCAATGCCCCGGCATTCCGCGCGGAGGCAAAGGCGCATGACTGAGACCACGATCAAGGTCGACATGCTGGCGCGGGTCGAGGGCGAAGGCGCGTTCAAGGTGGTGGTGCGCGACGGGCGGATCGTCGCGACCGAGTTCCGCATCTTCGAGCCGCCGCGTTTTTTCGAGGCGTTCCTGCGCGGCCGCGACCATTCCGAGGCGCCGGATATCACCGCGCGGATCTGCGGCATCTGCCCGGTCGCCTACCAGATGTCCGCCGTGCAGGCGATGGAAATGGCGCTGGGGGTCGAGGTCAGCCAACCGGCCCGCGACCTGCGTCGGCTGCTGTATTGCGGCGAGTGGATCGAAAGCCACGTGCTGCACGCGGCGATGCTGCATGCCCCTGATTTCCTTGGCTATGCCTCGGCCATCGACATGGCGAACGACGGCCACGGCGACACAGTGCGCCTGGCGCTCGAGTTGAAAAAGATCGGCAATTCCATCGTCTCGGCGGTGGGCGGGCGCGAGATCCATCCGATCAACGTGAAGGTCGGCGGCTGGTGGAAGGCGCCGCGAAAATCCGACCTGATGGCGGTGCGCGACGACCTTCTGCGCGCGCTTGATCTTGCCGAGGCCTTCGTGGATTTCACCGCCGGGCTGTCGTTTCCCGACAAGGAACGCGACTACACCCTGGTCAGTCTGAAGCACGAGACCGACTATCCGATGTATGAGGGTCGGATCGTGTCGAACCGCGGGCTCGACATCGGGGTGGAGGCGTTCAACGCGCATTTTGTCGAGAACCACGTCGCCCATTCCAACGCGCTCCAGGGCCGGACCGCGGCGGGCGAGGCCTATCTGACCGGGCCGGTGGCACGCTACAACCTGTGCCACGATCAGCTGTCCGAACGCGCGCGCGCGGCGGCGCGGCGGGCGGGGTTGGACGCGCGCTGCCTGAACCCCTACCGCTCGATCACCATCCGCGCCGTCGAAGCACTGTTCGCGGTCGAGGAGGCGATCCGGCTGATCGAGGCCTACGAGGAATTCGATCCGGCCTGCGTCGACATCGTGCCGCGCGCGGGCGTCGGCATGGGCGCGACCGAAGCGCCGCGCGGGCTGCTCTATCATCAGTATGCGCTGGCCGGGGACGGGTCGATCGAAACCGCGCAGATCGTGCCGCCGACCGCCCAGAACCAGCCATCGATCGAGGCCGATCTCGAGAGTTTCATCGCCGATGTGCTCGACCGGCCGGAGGAGGAAATCCAGCTTTTGTGCGAACAGACGATCCGCAACTACGATCCCTGCATCTCGTGCGCGACGCATTTTCTGGATTTGACGATCGACCGTGGATGAGAATGTGACGGATTTCGAACGGCTTGCGCCGTCCGACCGGCCGGGGAGGGCGCTGCCCTCCCCGGACCCCTCCCGAGGTATTTGGTCCAGAAAGAAGCAAGGCCGTGGCGGTCGGGCCTTGCTGATCGGGATCGGCAACGATTTCGCCGGCGACGATGCGGCGGGGCGGCTGGTCGCGCGGGGGTTGGCGGGCGCGGGCGGTTTCGACGTGATCGAGAGCCATGGTGCGGCGGCGGACCTGGTGACGGCGTTCGAGGGGCGTGGCCGGGTTGTCGTGGTCGACGCCTGCCTGTCCGGTGCGAGGCCGGGCACGTTGCATCGGTTCGACGTGCATCGCGATCAGTTGCCGGGGTTTCTGACGTCGGTTTCGAGCCACGGGATCGGGGTGGCCGAAGGTGTCGCGCTGGCGCGGGCGTTGGATTTGTTGCCGGGGGTTTGCGAGATCATCGCGATCGAGGGCAGGAGTTTCGCGCAGGGTGCGGGCATTGATCCGGCGGTGGCGCGGGCGGTGGCGGGGTTGATTGCGGCATTGCCGGGCGAACTGGCCTGAGCGGTGTTCAGGGGTGGCGGCGGTCAGAGAAAATCGGTCGGGTCGATATTGGTGGCGAGCGTGTTTTCGAGCAGGATCGTGTTGCCGGCGGTATCGTCGATCAGGGTATGTGCGCCGGATTGGGTGATGGAGAGGTCGCCATAGGCAAGACCTGTGGCGGTGAGGTCGATGCTGTCGATGCCGTTTTCGAAATCGGCGATCCGGTCTGCCCCCCAGCCGGGAGTGAAGACGAAGGTGTCGGCATCGGCGCCGCCGACGAACCAGTCGTTGCCACCCCCACCGTCAATGATATCGGCGCCCGATCCGCCATAGATGCGGTCGACACCGCCGCCGCCCGACAAGATGTCGTCGCCGCCGGCACCGTAGAGCCGGTTGTCGCCGGCGTCGCCGGTCAGGGTGTCGGCGTGGTCGCTGCCGTGCAGGTTTTCGACCGCGGTGAAGCTGTCGCCGGCCGCCGCGCCTGCGCCGGTGCCGGCGCCGAGGTCGATGATGACACCTGCGGTTTCGCCGGCATAGCTGACCTGGTCTTTGCCGGCGCCGCCGTCAAAGCTGTCTGCCCCGTCGCCGCCGACCATGTAGTCGTCGCCGTCGCCGCCCGAGAGGAAGTCGTTGCCAGAGCCGCCCAGCAGCTTGTCGTTGCCGCCCGCACCCGCGAGGAAATCATCGCCGCCGCCGCCGATCAGCCGATTGTCGCCGGCGTCGCCGGTGAGGCTGTCGGCGTGGGCCGAGCCGGCCAGGTTCTCGATCGAGTCGAAGCTGTCGCCCTGGGCGTCGCCACCCGATGCCGTGCCGGTGCCGAGGTCGACGGTGACCCCGGCCGCGGACCGCTCATAGACCGCCATGTCGGTGCCCGCGCCGCCGTTGAGCGTGTCGGCGCCGCTGCCGCCTGACAGCCAGTCGTTGCCGGTGCCGCCGTCGAGGATGTCGTCACCGGCCCCGCCCCGCATCCGGTCGGTGCCGCCGCCGCCCGCGAGCGTGTCGGCGCCGCCGAAGCCGTAGAGCCGGTTGTCGCCGGCATCTCCGGTGAGCGCGTCGGCATGGTCTGTGCCGCCGAGGTTCTCGATCGAGACGAAACTGTCGCCTGTCGCCGCGCCGCCCGTCGCCGTGCCAACTGCAAGGTCGACGGAAACGCCGGCCTCGCCGCCTTCGTAGGAGACCATGTCGGAGCCCGCACCACCGTCGAAGGCATCCGCCCCAGGGCCACCTGCGAGCCAGTCGTCGCCATCGTCGCCGAACAGGCTGTCATTGCCCGCGCCGGAGACGATACGGTCGGTGCCGCCGCCGCCGCGGATCACGTCATCGCCCCCGAGGCCGTAGATGCGGTTGTTGGCCCCGTCGCCGGTGATCGTGTCGGCGTGGGCCGAGCCCACGACGTTTTCGATCCCGGTGATGCTGTCGCCAGCGGCATGGCCCCCTGCGCCCGCGCCGGTGGCGAGGTTCACCGTGACTCCGGTGGGCGATGCGCGCCAGGTTGCCTGGTCGGAGCCCGCGCCGCCGTCGATGATGTCGGCCCCGGCACCGCCATCGAGGCGGTCATCGCCGTCACCGCCCGACAGGGTGTCATCGCCCCCCTCGCCCACCAGCCAATCGTCGCCGCCGCGACCGATGAGCGTGTCGTCGCCGTCAAGGCCGTAGAGCCGGTTGGCGCCGCCGTCGCCCGCCAGCGTGTCTGCGTGCGCCGAGCCTTTCAGGTCCTCGATGCTGGTGAGTGTATCGCCCGTGGCGGTGCCGCCCGTGGCGGTGCCCCCAGTGAGGTCGATCTGCACCGCGAAAGGTGAGAATTTGTAGGACGCCTGGTCCTGCCCGGTGCCGCCATCGAGGCTGTCGGCACCCGATCCGCCGTTCAGAACATCATCACCCGCCCCGCCCGTCAGCGTGTCGTTGCCGGAGGAGCCGAACAGGCTGTCATTGCCGGGGCCGCCATCCAGGATGTCGTCGCCGCCCTGGCCGTTCACGATGTCCGCGCCGGGGCCGCCCGCGAGGGTGTCGTTGCCGGTGCCGCCGTCGATCCGGTCATCGCCGCCGTTGCCCGTCACTATGTCGTCGCCAGCGCCGGTGTCGATCACACCGTTGCCGGGGCCGTCGATCACGTGGTCCACCTGGCTGATGGTGACACCGGGCAGCGCGCCGTAGGGCACGACGTCACCGGGGCCGAAACCGGAGCCGGGGGCGGCGGGACCGGCTGCGATGACCTGGGTCTGAAAGAACAGGCCGACCTCGAACGGGCTGGAGAAGGCGGGCAGCGGCGTGCCGCCCAGCACCGTCACCAGGGTCATCGCGCTGGCCGGATCGTAGATCGTCATCAGGTGGGTGACGGAGCCGGCTCCCCAGGCGATGCTGCCGATCCGGATCTCGACACCGGCTGTGTCGGGCGCGAAGGCCTGGCCCGCGATAGACACGCCAATGGCCGCGAAATCGACACTGACCAGCGGCAGCCAGCCCGGATCGAGCGTGTCGATCTGGTAACTCGTGCCGGTGACCGCGTCCGGCACGCTGAGCCCCACGATGACGGGCGCGGCCCAGATGTAGTGGCCGGTGACCGGGTCCTGCATCAGACCGAGCGCGCCATAACTGTAGGTCGTCATTGCCCAAACTCCCGCACCGGGCGCCGAGTCGCGCCATTTTCCGCCACTTTGGCAGGAATCCTTGAACGTCCGGTTAACCCCCCGGGCGCTACGGTTGACATGCGGGCCGCTTGCGCCAAGCTGGTGCCCTGGCAGACAACGGGGAACGCGGCATGCGAAGGGGCAAGATGCGGGCGATCATGCTGGCGGGCGCGGTGGCGCTGGCGGGACCGCTGATGGCGCAGGAATCGCAGCCGCACGATCTTGCCGTGTCGCTGGCCGAGGCCGAGGCGGAACGCGCGCGGCTCGACCTGCCGGCGGCGTTGAGCACGCTCGACACGGCAATCGAGGCCGCTCCCGATGCCGTCGCTCCACTGGTTGCGCGGGCCGAGATCCACCGCTCGATGGGGCGGTTGTCACTGGCGCTGGCGGATCTGGATGCGGCGCTGGCGCTGGCCCCGGAGGATGCCGAGGCCTTGGGTCAGCGGGCCGAAACCCTGCGCCGGGCCGGGGAAATCGACCGGGCCGTGGCGGATTTCGCCCGCGCCCGGGCGCTCAGGCCCGATGATCCGGGGCTGGCCGCCGCCGAGGCCGCCGCGCTGGCGCAAGCCGGGCGCAAGAACGCGGCGTTGGCGGCCTATGTGCGCGCCGCTGACCTCGCACCGGGCGATGACGCGCTGCGTGCGGCGCGCGACGCGTTGCTGGCGGACCTGGCCGAAACCACGCGGCCCGGTTTCGTCTTTGAAGCCGATGCGCTGGTCGGTGACGCCTTCACCATCGGCGAGGGTGCCGAAACCGCCCCGAACCATCTGATCCTGGTGCGCGACGGGGCCGAACTGGCCACCGAAGGCACGGTGGCCCCGGACCGGCTGGCGCGGGCGGTGGCGGCGGGGGCGCTGCGGATCACGCATGTCTTCACCTACTCGGGCCGCACCAGCACGATCTGGGCCAACCTGTCGCTGATCTGCGCGGGGCCGGCACTGGGGGCAACCGAGGCGGCGCTGATGTCGACCGAGGGCCGGCGCGCGCTTGCGGACATCGAGCAGGGCAATGGCACCGAGGCGCTGGAGGCGCTGATCGCGGCGGCCTACGGGCTGGGCGGGCAGGACGGGGAACGGGTCGAGGGCTGCGCATTCGACCGGGACCATGCGCTTGCCTACCTCGCCGACTGGACGGCGGCGCAGGAGCGGATCGGCTGGCGGGGCGAGACCTATCTCGACCGTCCCCCGACCTATGTTCTGAACGGCGAGCCCGTGGCGGCGGGCTGGCTCGACGCCTGGCTGGCCGCACAGGTGCCTCTGGCGGAAGACGGGACGCAAGAGCCTGTTTTCGAAGAGGAAACATCGAGCGAAGATCCGGCGACGGGTTTGCCAGACGCGCCTGAACCGGCTGCGGAGCCGGCGCCGGCAACCGGCGATGACGGCGCAGCGGCGGCGGACGAGATGGGGGAGGACGAGGGGGAGGCACCTGCCGAGGTCGAGGCGGACGCCGCGCCGGAGACCGATCCGCTGGCCGCGGACAGCACCGCCGAACCGCCTGTCCCCGTCGCGGTGGCCGAGGCGGCATTGGCGCGCATCACCCTGCCGCCGCCGGCGGAAATACCCGTGGAAAGCCCCGTCGCGACCGGCGCAGGCGACTCGTCGGAGGGCGAGGCGCCGGGCGCGGTGGCGGATTCCGCGCCAGACCCCGCCGCGGCGCAGGAGCCAGACCCTGCGCCTGTGGAGGCACCGGCCATGACTGAGCTTGCCGAAACGGACATGCCCGAGGATTCGGCAGGCGAGACTTCGGTGGAACCTGAACCGGTGCCAGAGGCCGACCCGCAGGCACCGGACGCTGGCGCGGACGAAGGCGAGACTGACGACGCGGAGCCCGACGAGGTGCAGCCGGACAGCAACGAACCGGACGGCCCGGCCCCCGGCGAGGCCGCCCCGGAGGACGCCACCGAGGACATCCGCCTTGCCCGTATTCTCAAGGGCATCTGGGCGCCGTCGCTGACGCAATGCCTGGCCTATCTCGACGCGATCAAGACGCCGGAAACGCTCGACCAGGCGATGCCTGATCCGGCGGCCGACCCGCCGCTGGATGCCATGCTGGTCACCAGCCGCAGGGCGCAACCGTTCGACTCGCGCGGGCAGGTCTGCGTGGTCGAAAGCTTCTCGGAGTCCGGCGACGAAAGCGACGCGCTGTTGTCCTGCACCGATAGCGACGGCGGGGTCGGCACGATGCGGCTGCACGCCTATCCCTCGGGCGGGCCGACGCCCTGGCTGGATGTGACCCGGGGCACCGAGGAAAAGGTGGCGATGCGCCAATGCGTGACGCTGGGCCAGCTCGGGGTGCGCTTTGCCGATCTCTGGCAGATCGACAAGACCGCCTGCACCGCACGCGCGCCGATGCGCGGGGTGGAGCTGGAGTTCCGGCCCGACGACGGCGCGTTGTGGGTGACTGTGCGCCCGGAGGCGGCCGACACGGCCTTGCCCGGCGCGAACGGGTTGGCGGCCAGAGTCGACGACGTGGCCCTAACGCCGGGGGCCGGGGCGGTGGAAGGCGGCGGCTTCAGCGCGCCGCTCGGGGCATTCGAGGACGTGTCCCGACACCTGTCGTTCGGCATGTTCCTGTTCCTTTCGGCCAGCGACGACAGCGGTTTTGCGACTCTGCGCCTGCCGCTTCTGGGCAGCAGCCGGGCGATGGCGGCGCTCGCGGATTGCGCCGAATGATGGGGCTGGCGCACCGGGCCAACGGGTGAATTCTCGGGTCACACGGTTTTTGGGTCAGGGCGCGGCTGCCGGGCTTTTCGGAGACTATGCATCAGCGGAACGCGCGACGCACGGTTCGCCCGCGCCGGTTGAACCGGTCGCGGTGATCGCCGCGCTACGGACGGAGCCAGCCACGCGTCCTGCCCTGAGTCCGGGGGCTGTCCGGCACCAGCACAGCGGTCCGTGCGCAGTCGCGCAACACCCCCGTGACCCAGCCATTGCGCAGCAGTCCCGCGCCCCGGCCCTATCGCGCGCTCACACCCCCTGCCCCGCGGTTGTGACATCAAAACCCGGGCGGAAGGTCGTCGCCCGCCCGCGCCCGGCGGTCTTGGAGGCGTAGAGTGCCACGTCGGCGTCGCGCAGCATCCGTTCGGCTTCGGGCACATCATAAAGGGACGAGGCGACAAGGCCGACCGAGGCCGAGATCGCAACGCTCTGGTCGCGGTAGGGCACCGGCGCTTCGATCCGGCGGATCAGGCGTTCGGCGATCGCTTCGAGGCGCCCGGGGTCGGTGAAGCCGGCGAAGACCAGCACGAATTCATCGCCGCCGACCCGCGCCGCGATGTCGCCATCGCGGGTTTCGGCGGCCAGCAGGCGCGCGACCGCCTCCAGCACGACATCGCCCGCCTCGTGGCCAAAGCTGTCGTTGACCGCCTTGAAGCGGTCGAGGTCGATCCGCATCAGGGTGAATTCCGCCCCGCGCGCGATCAGGCGGGCCAGCGCCCGGTCGAGCGCGCGCCGGTTGGCAAGGCCGGTGAGCGTATCGGCCAGCGCCGCAGCCTCAGCCTGGGCGCGGGCGCCGTCGAGGCGTTCGTTCAGGCGGCGCGATTCCGCCATCGCCGCCGATTTCGCCTCTACCAGAAAGAGCATTTCGACGGTCAGGTCGGTGGCGGCGAAGTCCGATCCGGCCAGGCCGAACCGGGCCACCGCATCGACCACGGCGATGCCGAACGACAGGTTGACCAAGACGCCGGTATCGGCGCCCAGGCAATAGGCCGCCCCGATCAGGGGGGTGCGCGCCGGGTCGCGCAGGCGCAGGTGAACCTTGCCCGAAGGCGCGGTGCAAAGCTGGCGCACGGTGCATCCGGCGGCGCTGCGCCGTTGCTCGAACACCTCGGAAAAGGCGCGGCCGGGCAGGGATTGGCCGGCATGGACCTTGGCCAGGGTCGGGCCGGCGTTCAGGATGGTGCCGTCGGGCGCGACCAGCGCGTGCATCGGCATCATCCGGTTCAGGGCCGCTGGCCCGAGGGTGATGTTGGGCACCGCCATGGTCACCCCGACACCCGCTGGGCCAGGGCAAAGCCCCGGTCCTGGCCGAAGGCGCGTTCCAGGAGTTGCAGGCGCAGCGTGGCCGGCGGGTCGCCCGGCTGGCCCGGCTCGATCAGCACCAGCGCGCCGTAGTCGTCGGCCAGCGCGCGCAGCAGGCCGCGCAGGATATGCACCGCGCCCTCGTGGCTGTGCCGGCAGATCACGCGGTAGCCGCCGTCGCCGGTATCCTCGACCTCGATCTCGGGCAGGTCGAGATCGGGCACGGCAAGCCGGGTGCGCCCGTGCAATTCCTCGAGCGAGAGGATGAAATCCTCGTAATCGACCCCGCCAAAGCGCAACAGTCGCCGCACCCGTTCGGCACTGGGGTCGGCCACCAGGTAGGTGCCGAAATCCTCGAGCAGATCCTCGGGCCGCTGGCCCAGCCGGTCGGCCGCGAGGTCGACGATGCGCCCGATCAGGCCATCGTCGTAGTGAAACATCGGCTCGAACCCGTCGAAGCCGGTGTCGAGCACGGTCATCAGCCCGGACCAGATGGCCGGGTCGTAGCTGTTGCGAATGAAATTCTCGAACGACCTGTAAATCAAACCGTGCATGCGAAATCCCCGGCGTGCCTGACCGATCCTAGGCCCGAAGTGTTACCAAATGACTAAAGAACCAGCCAGTCCGGCAGGTGTCCGATATCGGGCAGGACGACATCGGCCAGCGGGCCGAGCGTGTCGGCAGAGGCCGGGCCGGTCAGAACCGCGACGGTGCGCATCCCGGCGGCGCGCCCGGCGATCAGGTCATGCCGGCTGTCGCCGACCATCGCCACACGCGCAGGCTGAAGGCCGGTGGCGCGGGCGAAGGCCAGGCACTGGCCCGGCGCCGGCTTGGCGCCGTGGCCGCTGTCGCAGCCGGAGATGAAGGCGAACCTGTCCGTCACCCCGACCGTGTCCAGATGCGCGCGCGCCGGGGCCTCGGCATCGTTGGTGGCGACGCCCAGGACCAGCCCGCGCCCGATCAGCCCGTCGAGAAGCGGCGCCAGCGGCACCGCCTCGGCCAGCGGCACGGACATCGCCTCGGCGTTCAGCATCGCGACCACCTGCTGCTCGGAGGCATCGAGGATCGGGGCAAGCCGGGCGGCCAGCTCGTCGGGCGTGCCGGCGATGGCGGGTGATGTCGGGTGGAAGCGGCGGGACACGAGGTCAAAGCCCATCACGGAGGCGATACGGTCCGCGCGGGTCATGTCGCCGCCCGACAGACGGTCGATCAGCGCCCCGGCCCAGGCGGTCCAGGTCGCGTCGAAGTCGAACAGCGTGCCGTCCTTGTCGAACAGGATCCCGTCAACCCGCATCTCAGGTCCAATGCACCTGGTCACCGCCGGGCAGCACCTGGCGGGCGCCCATCGGCGTGTCGTAGTCCAGCCCCGCCTGGTCGCAGAACGCCACCACCCAGGCATCGTTCATGGTCAGGAAATCAAGCACCGCGCCCAAGAACGCCGGGTCGGCGGCACGGCTGCGCAAATCGTCTTCGGTGGCGCCGGTCGCGCCGAGGAACACAGGCAAAAGCTCGTCGTTGCCAGCCAGCCAGCCCAGCGCGTTGAGCGCAATCGTCTCGGCGGATTCCTGCTTCATCCTGCCCTGCCCCTGCCTGTCGGAAACCCTTTGTTAACGATTATCAGGCAAGTCTTACCAAAGCGAATGCAAATCGAAACATCCCGGGCGAAAACCCGCTGGCTACCGCACAGGGCATCATGGCAGGCCGTATCCTCATCGCAGACGACACCGCCACCGGCCGGATCCGTCTCAAGGTCGATCTGGGCGAGGCGCGGTATGACACGCTGATCGCGCCCGCACCCGGCGCGGTGGTGGCGATGGCGCGCGAGGCGCGGCCGGACCTGGTGTTGCTCGGGGCGGGCAGCCTGACGCACTGCGCGGCGCTCAAGTCCGATCCGGCGACGCGCGCGATTCCGGTGATCGTGCTGGAGGGGGCGCCCTGCGCGGCCACCCGGCGCGCGGCGCTCAGGGCCGGGGCTGACGAGGTGCTGACCAAACCCTATGCCGCCCCGGGGCTTCTGGCGGTCGTGCGCGCGCTTTTGCGCCGCCGCGCGACCCATGAGGACCTGGCCCGCCGCCATGACAGCGCCGCCGGGCTGGGGTTTGCAGAGCCGCGCCCCGGCTTCCTGCGCCCCGGGCGGGTGACGCTGGTGGCGCCGACGCCCGCGACCGGGCTGGCCTGGATGCGTGGCCTGCGCGCGGTGCTGGACCATGATGTAACCTGCCGGACCCGTGGCGAAGTGCTGGGCGCGACCAGCGAGGTAGCACCGGACGCGGTGGTGATCGCGGCTGACCTCGATGCGCCAGGCGCGGGGCTTCGCCTGATCAGCGACCTGCGCTCGCGCGGGGCGACGCGGCGTGCGGCGATCGTGGTGATCGACACGGCGGACGACCCGGCGACCCTGCCGATGGCGCTCGATATCGGGGCCGACGCGGTGATCGGCGGCAACTTCGATGCCGAGGAACTGGCGTTGCGGCTGGAGGTGCTGATCGACGAGAAGCGCCGCGCCGATGCGCTTCGTGACGGGCTCGAGGCGCGGCTGAACCTGGCGCTGATCGACCCGCTGACCGGGCTTTACAACCGCCGCTATGCCGAGACCCAGATGAACCGGATCGCCGAAGAGGCGCGCGCCAGCGGCCAGCCCTTCGCGCTGATGCTGCTCGACCTCGACCGCTTCAAGCGGGTCAACGATTGCTATGGCCACATGACCGGCGACGCGGTGCTGGCCGAGACCGCGCGCCGGTTGCGCGCCAATGTGCGCGAGGTCGATCTCCTGGCGCGCTATGGCGGCGAGGAATTCGTGATCGCGATGCCGGCCACCGATCTGGCCTCGGCCCGGATCGCCGCCGACCGGCTGCGGCGGGTGATCGCCGAACGGCCGTTCCGCACCGGCCAGGGGCATGGCCCGATCCCGGTGACGATGTCGATCGGGGTGCAGGTCTGCGCCGGCCCGGATGGCACCGGCGAGGCGCTTGGCGCGATGATGCGCGAGGCCGACGCGGCGCTCTATTCCTCGAAGGCCGCCGGGCGCAACCTGGTGACCTTTGCCCAAGGCAAGGCGGCGTGAGGCATCATCTGTTCGCCTTGCCGGAAACACCGCACCCGCCCGGGCGCAGGTGTCCAACAGAACCCGACCGCGCCTAATGCGGCCCCCGTTTGCGGTCGATGCGCGCCTCGAGCCGGTCGGCGAAGGTGGCGCGTTCATCGGGTGTCATTGCCGCGATTTCCGCCAGCATGATCTCGCGGGCCGCGTCGACACGCGCGGCCACGCGCGCCCGCTGCCCCTCGAGCACCGCCGCCAGCACGCCCGGGTCATAAGGCTGGGCCCGAAGCGCGGTGAGCATCTGGTCGAACTCGCGCCCCAGCACCGCGCGGTCCGCCTCAATCGGGGCGTCGCGGTCGCGCAACGCCGTGCCGATCCGCATCCGCGCATCGCGCGGCAGCGCGTCGAGGTAGGGCCCGAACCCGCTGTCGCGGGTCTGCATCCGGTCCGGCGGCGGGAACCGGCGGGCGTCGCGCCCGTCGCGGAAATGCGCGCCAAGGATGGCACCGATCACCGCAAGGTTCATCGCCAGCGACAGCGCCAGCAGCACCTTGGGCCAGGTCCGGGGCCGGCGCGCGGCCGTGGTCTTGTCGTCGCTGGTCATCGTCAACCTTCCTCGTAGAGCGCCGCAAGGCCGCCGTAGCCGGGCACGATGTCTTCCAGATCATAGCGTGTCGCCGTGGTGGCGCTGTCAGGCAGCAGAAGGCCACCGGCCAGCGAGTTGAGGCTGTCGGGCGCGGAAAAGCCCAGCCAGACCCCGGCCACCGTCGCGGTCGCGAGCCCCGCCAGCGCCGGCCAGCCGCCCAGCCCGGCGAGGAAGCCCGCGAACGGGCCGCGCCGCCGGGCCGGTGCGCGCGGCCCTTCCCGGCGCGTGATTTCGGCCTCGGCATCGGCCATGATGCGCACCATAAGCGCCTCGGACGGCACCGGGGCGGCGTCGCGCCCGGCGTCGAACAGCGCGTCAAGTTCGCTATCGGTCAGCCTGTCGTGATCAGTCATCTCCATATCCCAACTCCTCGCGCTGGCTGGCCAGTCCCGCCGCCAGCGCCCGTTTTCCCCGTGCGGTCAGGCTTTCGACCGCCTCGACGCTGATCTCCATCGCCACCGCGATCTCGGGGTTCGTCAGCCCCTCGAGGTGGCGCAGCGTCACCGCCATCCTCTGCCGCTCGGGCAGCGCGTCAAGGGCGGTCTGCAAAGCCTGTGCCCGGTCGGCCCGGATCATCCGCGCCTCGGCCCCCGGCGCATCGTCGGCAGGCTCGGGCACGCTGTCGAGGTCGACACCGCGCCGCTTGCGCAGCCGGTCGGTGCACAGGTTGGCGGTGACGCGGTAAAGCCATGTCGTCACCTGAGCTTCGCCCTGGCGCCAGTCCGGCGCGATCTTCCACAGGCGCAGCATCGCCTCCTGGGTCACGTCCTCGGCCTCGGCCCGGTCGCCGTGCAGCATGCGCGCGGCAAAGCCCATCACCCGGGGCGTCAACCTGAGCGTCAGCATCGACGCAGCCTGGCGGTCGCCGTTGCCGAAGGCGACCAGCAGGGCCTCGTCCGAGACATCGCTTAGTGCGTCGAATGCCATATCCATCCTGTCTCGGGCCTATCCCTTCGCGCAGGTTCCCGCAACGACGGGTCTTGCCGGACGGAGGCCCGCCCGGCAAAGCGCTTTGCGCGATCAGTTGTTGCGGCCACCGAATTTTCCGCCATGCGGACCACCGCGCCAGCCGTCGCCGCCCTTGCCGCCGTGTCCGCCACGGTCGCCCCAGCCGCCACGGTCGCCCCGGTCGCCCCAGCCACCACGCGACTTGCGATCGCCCATCTCGGCCTTGGCCACGTCATATTCGGCCTGGCTGATGGCGTTGTCGTCATCGGTGTCGAAGCGGTCGATCATCCGGCCGAAACCATTCGCGGGCTCAAGCTCGGCCATCGACAACATGCCGTCGCCGTCGGTGTCACGGGCCGCGACCATGCGCTCGGCCATTGTGGTCATCATCGTGACCGGGTCACCGCGCCGCGGCGCGCGATCGCCCATGCGCTCGGTCATCTGCGAATGCATCGACGCCGCCAATTCGTCGGCACCAAGCGTTCCGCTGCCGTCGAGGTCGATCTCGTTGAACCGGGCCTCGGCCAGGGCACGCAGATCCTCTTCGGTGATCTGACCGTCGCCATCGGCATCGAGCGCCGCGAAGGTCATCTGCATCCCGCCGCCCGCGCCGAATGCGCCCTGCATGCCGGGGCCGCCGCGCCCATGGGCGTTGGCCACACCGGCCAGGGCCATCGTCAAGCCTGCCCCGGCCAACAGCCCGAAGCCCGCGATTCTGAGTGCTCGTTTCATGGTGATATCTCCTTGAGGTTCAGAGCCTGTCGTTCCGGGGTCTGCCCCGGTGTCGTGCAAGTGATACGGGCCGGGGTTGCGCTTCCGTCGCCGGATGGGCGAAAAAAAAACGCGACATCCCGACGCACGGACATTACGGAGCATGGGCGGGAACGATCCATGCTGTATGGTAGCGCGCACAGCGAACAGGACTTGATATGAAAGACGAGACCGTAATGAACGCCTCGCGAGCGGACATTCTGAGCGATATTGCCGCCGTGCCCCGCGACCCCGACACGCCCGGACCTGAGGGCGCCTGCGCGACCGGAGCGGGCGAGCGCCCGCTGGGCCAGGCGTGCTGGCGCGGCTGGCGTCGGCGCTGCCCGTGCTGCGGCACCGGGCCGATGATGAAAAGCTACCTCAAGGTGCGCGACACCTGCACGGTGTGCGAGGCCGAACTGTATCACCAGCGCGCCGACGACGGGCCGGCCTATCTGACGATCCTCGTGGTCGGACACCTTATGGCGCCGCTTCTGGGCTGGGCCTTTGTCGCCTTTCGCCCGAACCCGATGGTGCTGGCCTCGATCTTCGCGATCGGGACGGTTGCCCTGTCACTCTATCTTCTGCCAAGGTTCAAGGGGCTGATGGTCGGCTTTCAATGGGCCAAGCGGATGCATGGATTCGCTCCCGACGGCGGACCGGATGCCGGGCCGGGCAACCGGAGAGGACGGGATGCCGCGTAAGGGCGGCGGCGAGGTTTCGGCGTGACCAAGATCGACAAGACCAAGACCATCCGCGACGCGGCGACCGTGGTGCTGATCCGCGACGTGGACACCGACAAACCGCGCGTCCTGCTGGGCCAGCGCGGCGCGCGCGCGGCCTTCATGCCGAACATGTATGTTTTTCCAGGTGGCGCGCTCGATCCCGAGGATCTGCATGTGCCGCTGGCCGAAGCCGGGGCCGAGCCCTGCCGCAGCCGGCTCGACCTGAACGCCCGGCCCGGGATCGGACCCGGCCTGCTGGCCGCCGCGATCCGCGAGTTGTGGGAGGAAGCGGGCCAGATCCTCGGCGAGCCCGGCACCTGGCCCGGCGCGGTGCCGCCATCCTGGCAGAGCTTTGCCGACACCGGCCATGTGCCGTCCGCCGACGGGCTGGCCTTCGTGTTTCGCGCCATCACGCCGCCGGGGCGCACCCGCCGCTTCGACGCGCGGTTCTTCGTGGCCGATGCCGCGCGGCTCAAGACAGACCCGGACGATTTCAGCCATGCCGAGGACGAGTTGGCCAACCTGCAATGGATCGGGCTGGACGAGGTGCGAGAGTTCGATCTGCCGTTCGTCACCCAGGTGGCGCTGGCCGAGATTGCCGGCCGCCTGCCCGACCTTGCCGCGCCCGACAGCGTGCCGTTCTTCGACAATGGCGCCGAAGAGACGCTGTTTCGCAGGCTGGGCGGCGCGCACCCGATGGACGCCGGACAACTCTAGACGACCAGCACCAGCATCAGGATCGACACCGCCAGCACCGCCATGCCCAGCCATTCGCGCGGGCGGGTGGTTTCGCGAAAGATCAGCCAGCCGCCGAGGATCGAGAACAAGAGCTCCACCTGCCCCAGCGCGCGCACGTAGGCCGCGTTTTGCAGCGCAAAGGCCACGAACCAGCCGAACGACCCCAGCATCCCGGTGATGCCGACCAGCGCCGTCATACGCCAGCGCGACACCACGCGGCTGATCTCGCCCGGTTCGCGAAGGCGCAGCCAGATCAGCATCGCGATGGTCTGAAAGGCGGTGACAGCGGCCAGCGTGACGGCCGCGCGCAGGGCCGCGTTGCCATCGCCCAGCGCCAGTGTCGCGCCCCGGTAGCCGATCGCCGAGATCCCGAAGAACGCCCCCGCCACCAGCCCCAGCGCCGAGGCGCGGTTGAACACGCTGCGCAATTGCCCGCCTGCCGGCACCGACAAAAGCAGCACGCCGACGACTCCGATCAGGATCGCCGCCAGCCCCGGAGCGGTGACCGCTTCGCCCAGCACCACCGCCGAGAAGGCCGCGACCAGCACCGTCTCGGTCTTGGTGAAGGCGATGCCGACGGCGAAGTTGCGCGCGGCGAACAGTGCCACCGTGGCCAGCGTGGCGATGATCTGCGCCAGCCCGCCAGTGACCACCATCACCCAGAACCGGGGCGGCATGTCGGGCCAGCCGCTGCCGGTCGCGGTGACCAGGCCAGTGGCCAGCAGGGCGGCCAGCGGGGCCGCGAACAGAAAGCGCGAGAACGTGGCGCCGCCCGAACTCAGCCCGCTGCCGCGCAGGGATTTCTGAAGCGAAAAGCGGATGGTCTGGACAAGGGCGGCGGCCAGCGTTGCCGCAATCCACGGCGCGATCACCTCAGCCCCGCCAGGTCATAGCCGTTCCAGTCCAGCACCTCGCGGGCGGCGGTCATCCGGTCGGCGGGCATCGCGGCGGCGCGGTCGAGCAGCATGGCGAAGCGCCCGTCCGGGGTGCCGATCACGGCGCTGCGGTAGCCGTCATCGACCCAGAGCACCCACAGCGGCGCATCGAAGGCGCGCGCCTCGATCCGCCCCGGCCCGACCAGCCGGGCGGGGCCGGAACCGTCGCGGGTGGTGGCGATGCTGAACGGAGCGGACCGCACCTGCCAGCGCGCACCGGGCGCACGCCCGATGGCGGCGACCTCATGCCAGTCGCCCGCGAACCGCGCGGGGTCGAAACTGACGATGGCGGCAATCGGCGCGGCGCTGTCGCGGTGGCCGGGACCGGCGCAGGCGGCAAGGCCCAGAATCAGGGCCGCCAGAAACCAAGTTCTCACCGGCGGCCCCCTTGTCCGTCTACGGCGCGGCTATTGCGCGACCCACTCCAGCTTGCCGGTATCGTAGCCCATCCCCTCGAGCACCGAAACGGCCTTTTCGGTCTTGGCCGCCGGCAACTCGGGGCTGCGCGACAATATCCAGCCGGTCTTGCCCGACGGTTCGCCCACCACCGCGTAGGAATAGGCGGCATCGACGTGCAACACCCAGTAGTCGCCCTTGGCGAACGGCAGCCAGGGCACGAAGGTGACCTTGAGCTTGCCCGGCGCGATCACCTCGGCCTCGCCCTCGGCCACCTCGACCGGGCCGGTCGGGCTGCCCTTGTGGCAGGTGTTGGTCACGCTGACCTTGCCGTCGTCACGCAGGCCGTATTCGGCGGTCACGCCGGCACAGTTCTTTTCGAAGCGGTTGGGAAAGCGCGCGATCTCGTACCATTTGCCGAGATAGCGGTTCAGATCGAGGTTGCCGACATAGCCGATCGGCACCGATGTATCGCGATATCCCGCGCCGTGGGAGGGCTGGGACAGGCCAAGGGCCGCGCCTATGGCGAAGATGAATGTCGGAAGTCGCATGTTTGCCTCCTTTTGGGGGCATACGGCCCCGCTTTGTTTGCGGATCAACCTTGAACCGGCGCGGGATGTTCCTTGCGGGCGCGACCGCGTCCCGTCCGCCGTCACAAAATCCCCGTGCCTCCTTTTCCTTTCCCCGGCCCTCGGGTAAAGACCCAAGGACGATCCGGATGCAGCAAACGGGGGCCCGACATGGCCATGGACAAGACCTTCGACGCCGCCGCCGCCGAGCCGCGGATCTATGCGAAATGGCAGGACGCGGGCGCGTTTCGTGCCGGCGCCAACGCCTCGCGCGACGAGACCTTCTGCGTGATGATCCCGCCACCCAACGTCACGGGCGCGCTGCATGTGGGACATGCCTTCAACAACACGCTTCAGGATATCCTGGTGCGCTGGCACCGGATGCGAGGTTTCGACACGCTGTGGCAGCCGGGACAGGACCATGCCGGCATCGCCACGCAGCTTCAGGTCGAGAAAAAACTCGCCGCCACCCAGCAACCGGGCCGCCGCGAACTGGGGCGCGCGGCATTCCTCGAGAAGGTCTGGGAGTGGAAGGGCGAATCCGGCGGCACCATCGTCGAGCAACTCAAGCGCCTTGGTGCCTCCTGCGATTGGGACCGCAACGCCTTTACCATGGCCGGCGCGCCGGGCGATCCGCGCTCGGGCCACGAGAACAGCCCGAACTTCCATGACGCGGTGATCAAGGTCTTTGTCGAGATGTATCGCAAGGGCCTGATCTATCGCGGCAAGCGGCTGGTCAACTGGGACCCGCATTTCGAGACCGCGATATCCGACCTCGAGGTCGAGAACATCGAGGTCGCGGGCCATATGTGGCACTTCAAATACCCGCTGGCGGGGGGCGAGACCTATACCTATGTCGAGCGCGACGAGGACGGCGAGATCACCCTCAAGGAAGAGCGTGACTATATCTCCATCGCCACCACGCGGCCCGAAACCATGCTGGGCGACGGCGCGGTGGCGGTGCACCCGGACGACGAACGCTATGCGCCGATCGTCGGCAAGCTTTGCGAGATCCCGCTCGGGCCGCGCGAACACCGCCGCCTGATCCCGATCATCACCGACGAATACCCCGACCCCGGCTTCGGCTCGGGCGCGGTCAAGATCACCGGCGCGCACGATTTCAACGACTACGCGGTGGCCAGCCGCAGCGGCATCCCGATGTATCGGCTGATGGACACCAGCGGGCACATGCGCGTCGACGGACTGTCCTATGCCGAGTCCGCCAAGCGAGCCCAAGAACTCGCTGAAGAACGAGTCGATTTTTTCAACCGTCGGGCTCGCGGTGAATTTGTGATTGATACTGGTGGTCCATCCGAATTCGACGAGATGGAAATCGACACCTTTAACCTGGTGCCCGAAGACCTGCGCGGACTGGACCGCTTCGAGGCGCGCAAGCGGGTGGTCGAGCAGATCACGCGCGAAGGCCTGGCGGTGATGGTGCGCGACAGCGAGGGCAACATGGTGCCGCTGGTCGAGTCCAAGATGATCATGCAGCCGTTCGGCGACCGCTCGAAGGTGGTGATCGAGCCGATGCTGACCGACCAGTGGTTCGTCGATGCGGAAAAGGTGGTCGGCCCGGCGCTCGACGCCGTGCGCAGGGGCAAGACCCGGATCATCCCTGAATCGGGCGAAAAGACCTATTACCACTGGCTCGAGAATATCGAGCCCTGGTGCATCTCGCGCCAGCTCTGGTGGGGGCACCAGATCCCGGTGTGGTACGGGCTTGACCTGTCCTACGAGAAAGTCGCCGACACCGATGGCGATGGCGATATCGACCAGGTCGAAATGCTGAAAATGCTGCTCGACGGGATCGTGCACCGGGGCGACGTGTATCATTGCGCGGCCAGTTTCGACGAGGTGCGCGAGGGCTTCCTCGACGACAACGCCGACACCCCGCCGGTCATCGCCCATGCCCGGGTGATCGAGGTGGCCGACAAGGCCGAGGCGATCGAGCGGCTGGCCGAAAGCCTGGCGCGCTTCACCGTCAGCCAGAACCCGACCGAACTGGTCTATCCGGTCTGGCGCGACCCCGATGTGCTGGACACCTGGTTCTCGTCGGGCCTGTGGCCGATCGGCACGCTGGGCTGGCCGGAAGACACCGAGGAGTTGCGCAAGTATTTCCCGACCGACGTGCTCGTCACCGGCTTTGACATCCTGTTCTTCTGGGTCGCGCGGATGATGATGATGCAGCTCGCCGTCACCGGCGAGGTGCCGTTTCACACCGTCTACCTGCACCAGCTCGTCCGCGACGAGAAGGGCAAGAAGATGTCGAAGACCACCGGGAACGTGATCGACCCGCTGGAGATCATCGACCTCTACGGCGCCGACGCGCTGCGCTTCACCAACGCCTCGATGGCGGCGCTGGGCGGCGTGCTGAAGCTGTCGGAAGAGCGCATCAAGGGCTATCGCAACTTCGGCACGAAACTGTGGAACGCGGCGCGCTTTGCCGAGATCAACGAGTGCAAGCCGGTGGCGGGGTTCGACCCGGCAGGCGTCAGCCAGACCGTGAACCGCTGGATCGTGGGCGAAACCGCGCGGGTGCGCGAGGCGGTGGACGAGGCACTGGGGGCGTATCGGTTCAACGACGCGGCCAACGGGCTTTATGCCTTCGTCTGGGGCAAGGTCTGCGACTGGTATGTCGAGTTCGCCAAGCCGCTTCTGGCCTCCGACGATGCGAAGGTGGTCGAGGAAACCCGCGCCACCATGGCCTGGGTGATCGACCAGGGGCTGATCCTGCTGCATCCCTTCATGCCTTTCATCACCGAAGAGCTGTGGGGCCAGATCGCGGCCCGGCCCAAGATGCTGGTCCATGCCGACTGGCCGGGCTACGGCGACGGCCTGATCGACACCGCGGCGGACCGCGAAATGAACTGGGTGATCCGGCTGATCGAAGAGGTCCGCTCGGCCCGCGCCCAGATGGGGGTGCCGGCAGGGATGCAGATCCCGATGCTGCTGCAATCGCTCGACGAGGCCGGGCGCGCGGCCTGGGCGGCGAACGAGGCGCTGATCAAGCGGATGGCGCGGATCGACGACCTGTCGGAAGCAACGGATCTGCCCAAAGGCTGCGTCACCATCCCGGTCGACGGCGGCACCTTCGCGCTGCCCTTGGCCGAGATCATCGACGTGGCCGCGGAAAAGGCGCGGCTGGAAAAATCGCTGGGCAAGCTCGAGAAAGAGATCGGCGGCCTCAAGGGGCGGCTCTCCAACCCGAAATTCGCCGAGAACGCCCCCGAGGACGTGGTGGCGGAGGCCGAAGACAACCTTGCCGCGCGCGAGGACGAGGCCGGCAAACTGCGCGAGGCGCTGGCGCGGCTGGCCGAGATTGGCTAGCCCGCACTTACACTTTTTCAACACGAACGGCAGAGCCGGGGCGGCAAATCGCGCCCCGGCTTTCACTTTTCCGATGCGCGCAGGTTTCTGCGCAGTCCAGACCAACCCTGACGCCGGTTCGCATCCGCTCTTGCCCGCAACCACCTTTTCAGGCCAAGAAAGACCATGACCCAGGGACCGCGTTTGACCCCGCTTGCCGATCGTCTGCCCGCCTCGGTGCCGTTCGTCGGCCCCGAAGCGCAAGAACGCGCGCGCGGTCGGCCATTCACGGCGCGTCTGGGGGCGAACGAAAGCGTCTTCGGCCCCTCGCCCCGTGCCATCGCCGCGATGGAGCGCGCGGCGCGCGAAACCTGGATGTATGCCGACCCGGAAAGCCACGACCTGCGCGCGGCGCTGGCCGCGCATCACGGCATCGGCCCGGAACACATCATGATCGGCGAGGGCATCGACGGGCTGCTGGGCTATCTCGTGCGCCTCACTGTCGGGCCGGGCGACACGGTGGTGACCTCGGCGGGCGCCTATCCGACCTTCAACTATCACGTCGCGGGCTATGGCGGCACCTTGGTGACGGTGCCCTACGCCGGTGACCACGAAGACCCCGAGGCGCTGATCGCGAAGGCGGCGGAGGTCGGGGCGAAACTCGTCTACCTCGCCAACCCGGACAACCCGATGGGCACCTGGCACGAGGCAGGCAAGGTCGCGGCGATGATCGCGGCGGTGCCGGACGGAACCCTGCTGGTGCTCGACGAGGCCTATATCGAGTTCGCTCCGGCGGGCACCGCGCCGCCGCTGGCCCCCGAAGACCCGCGGGTTATCCGGATGCGCACCTTTTCCAAGGCCTACGGCATGGCCGGCGCGCGGGTGGGCTATGCGATCGGAGCAGCACCGATGATCGAGGCGTTCAACAAGGTGCGCAACCATTTCGGCATGGCCCGGATCAGCCAGGCGGGCGCTTTGGCGGCGCTGGCGGACCAGGACTACCTCGATGAAGTGCGCGCCAAGGTCTCGGTCGCGCGCGGACGCATCGTGGACATCGCCGCGGCAAACGGGCTGAGCGCCCTGCCCTCGGCGGCCAATTTCGTAGCCGTCGATTGCGGCGCGGATGGGGCTTTTGCGCGCCGGGTGCTGACGGAACTGGCGGCACGCGACATATTCGTGCGGATGCCCTTCGTCGCGCCGCAGGACCGCGCGATCCGCATTTCAGCGGGCACGCCCACCGATCTCGACCGGCTCAAACGCGCCCTGCCCGAGGCGTTGGCGGCGGCAAGGGCTTTCCCCGGCTGAGGCCGGCGACCCGCGCCGTGCTTGCGCCCGGCGCGGCCAATGCTGTTTCACCTTGGTCCAAATACTCATGCGCCGCGCCGGTCACGGGCGCGGCAGTTGAGTACTTTTTCCAAGATGAAGGGGTCAGGCTTCGGCGATGACCCGGGCCGCGGCGGTCAGGGCTCCGGGGCCGTGCGGGATCGAAAGCGCCACGAGGCCGGCCTCGATGGCGCCGAGTGCGCCCATGATCATGTGGGCGTTGACGTGGCCCATGTGGCCCAGCCGGAAATACCCGTGCCACGCCGGATCGTCCTGGTCGGCCATGCCCAGCCCGATGCCCAGCGTCACCCCGGCGTTCCCCTCGACCCAGCGCCTGAGCCGCGTGCCGTCCTCGCCGCCGATCCGGAGCGCGGTGACGGCGTGGCTGCGCAGGGCCGGGTCGGCGATGTTGAGCTCCATCGGCCCGCCCTCGCCCCAGGCCTCGAAGGCGGCCCAGACGGCGCGGGCGAGGATCTGGTGGCGTCTCCAGACCGCTTCGATGCCGCCCTCTTCGGCGATCAGGTCGAGGGCTTCGCGCAGGCCCAGCAGGTGATGGGTCGGCGCGGTGCCGCCGAAAAGCTGGTAGAACCGCTGCGGGTCAGCGCGCGGCGCCCAGTCCCAGTAGAGGCTGGCGGTGTCGGATCGGGCTGCCGCCGCGCGGTCGTTGAAAAAGACGAAACCCAGCCCCGGCGGGGTCATCAGCCCCTTCTGGCTGGCGGCCACCATGACATCGACGCCCCAGGCGTCCATCTCGAAGCGGTCCACGGCGAGCGAGGCGATGCAGTCGACCATGTAGAGCGCCGGGTGGCCGAGGCGGTCGAGAACCTCGCGGATGCCCGGCACGTCGTTTCTGACCCCGGTTGCGGTGTCGACCTGCACGACGATCACGGCGCGGATGTCATGGTCGCGGTCGGCGGCCAAGGTCACCTCGACGCGGGCCAGGTCGACGGCGGCGCGTTTGCCGAAGTCGATCACCTCGGTCCGGGCGCCAAGACGGTCGAACACCGCCCCCCACCCGGCCGCGAAGGCGCCGGTCACCAGCACCAGCACCCGGTCGCCGCGCCGCACGATGTTGGAGGCCGCCGCCTCCCATGCGCCGTGGCCGTTGGCGATGTAGATCGCCACATGGCCATCGGTGCGCGCCACCGCCTTGAGGTCCGGCAAAAGGCCATCCACCATCTCGGGCAGCGCGCCCTCGTAGATGTTGGGCGCGGCTTGGTGCATCGCGTTCAGCACCCGGTCGGGCACCACCGACGGCCCCGGGATGGCGAGGTAGGTGCGGCCGTGGGCAAGCGTCATGGGAAACCTCGAAACCTTGTGTGCGAAGGGTTAGGACGGGCGCCGGGCAAGGTCAATTGCCGGGCGTGTCACGGGTGTGGTAGCGGCGCGCCAGGCGGGCCGGGTCGGCCCCCGACAGGAACCGGATCTGGCGCCAGATATTGGCCGCGCCTTGGCGCAACCAGCCCCGGGCGCGGTAGCGGGCGGCGTCGGTCGTCGCGGTGGCAGCCAGCGGGCGGGCGCGTGGCAGGGCGCGGGCAAGGGCGACGTCCTCCATCAACGCGATATCGGGATAGCCGCCGGCCGCGTCGTAGTCGGCGCGCGACACCAACAGCCCCTGATCGCCGAACGGCAGCGAGAACAGGCCCGCGCGCAGGTTGGCCCAGCCGGCCACCAGCCGGGGGGCAAGGCCGCTGGCGCGAAACCGGAGCCGGAAATAGCCCGGCCCGCCGCGCGCCATGCCATCCTCGACCGCCGCGACCCAGCCGGGCGCCAGGACGGTGTCGGAATGCAGGATCAGGAGCCAGTCGCCTGCAGATGCCGCCACCCCCCGGCCAAGTTGGCCACCGCGCCCGGGCGGTCCGTCGATCCACGTCGCCCCGGCGGCCTCGGCGATGGCGCGGGTCGCATCCGACGAGCCGCCGTCGCTGATCACCAGTTCGCGCACCAGCCCGGCGGCGGCACCTTCGACAAGGGCGGCAAGACAGGCCGGCAGGCCAACCTCGGCGTCGAGCGTCGGGATCACGATGGACAGGGGTGCGCGCATGTCGCCTTCTCTCGCCGGTCAGAGCGCCTATATTAGCCCCGAACGCGACAGGGGAAAGCCACGAGGGAACCATGGCCGAAACGCATCCGAACCGAACCATCCTTCGCATCACCGGACCCGAGCGCGAGGATTTCCTGCAAGGGCTGGTGACCTGCAACGTGAAGGGGCTGTCGGGGCTGTCCTATGGCGCGCTTTTGACGCCGCAGGGCAAGTATATCGCCGACTTTTTCTTGATGCCCGAAGACGGGGCGATCCTGCTCGATGTCGACACCAGTCTTGCGGATGATCTTCTCAAAAAGTTGAAAATGTACAAGTTGCGGGCGAAAGTCGAGGTCGAAGAAACCGATCTATACGCGATTCGTGGTATTGGCGATGCGCCCGAAGGAGCCGCGCCCGACCCGAGGCATCCGGCGCTTGGCTGGCGGCTTTACCGTGCCGAGCCCGGCAGCGCGCCGCAAATCGACTGGGACGCGATCCGGGTCGAGCACTGCATCCCCGCGACTGGAAGCGAGCTTGGGCCGGATACCTTCATCCTGGAGGCGGGATTTGACCGGATGAACGGCGTCGACTTCCGCAAGGGCTGCTATGTCGGCCAGGAAGTGACCGCGCGGATGCGGCACAAGACCGAGTTGCGCAAGGGCTTCGTCACCGTGGCGGTCGACGGGACCGCCGAGGCCGGAACGCCCCTTACCGCCGAGGATGGCAAGGAGGCCGGTCACCTCGGCACCGTTTCCGGGGACAAGGCTATCGCCTATCTGCGCTTTGACCGGGCCAAGGGGCCGATGACGGCCGGCGAGGCCCGGGTGACCTGGGACGGCTAAGGGGTGCGTCCGGGCCGGATAACCTGCCCGGGCCGATCACCCTTGCGTGAACTGCATAGCTTTACGCCACGTCACCGTCAGGCGCGTTCGGCGTATTCCATCGTTTCGGTGTTGACCACGATGGCCTCGCCGGGGCCGACGAAGGGCGGCACGGTGATGCGCACGCCGTTGTCCAGAAGCGCCGGCTTGAAGCTGTTGGCGGCGGTCTGGCCCTTCACCACCGGCTCGGTCTCCTCGACGGTGCAGGTCACCTTTTGCGGCAGGGTCGCGTTCAGCGCCTCGGCCTCGTAGAACTCGACCTGGATGGTCATGCCGTCCTGCAGGAACGGCCGACGCTCGCCGAGGATATCGGCGGGCAGTTCGATCTGCTCATAGGTCTCGGTGTCCATGAAAACCAGCATCCCATCGTTTTCATAGAGAAATTGCTGGTCCTTCTGTTCCAGGCGCACCTTCTCGACCTTGTCGGCAGAGCGGAAACGCTCGTTCAGTTTCGTGCCGTTGCGCAGGTTGCGAAGCTCGACCTGGGCGAACGCACCGCCCTTGCCGGGCTTGACGTGATCGACCTTGACGGCCGCCCAGAGGCCGCCGTTGTGTTCCAGCACGTTCCCGGGCCGGATCTCGTTTCCGTTGATTTTTGGCATGTGGCAATTCTGTGGCGAGAGGTTGAAGAAAATCTGGCGGCACCTATATCTTGCCGGTTCGACCCTGGCAAGCAAACCATACCTAGTGCCGACGCGAGACGAGATATGCAGCACGGGCATGGCTGTTATGCGCCTGGGGGCATATCGAATCGGCCGCGAAAGGGCATATTGGCCCCTACGCTCGAAAGCGCAAGAGCAAGAAAAACGAAGGACGCAGAATGTTTGATAATGTTGACGGTACCGCGTTCAACCACGAACAGGGCAATCGCTCGCGCAAACTCTTTGCCGCAGTGGTGCTCGCCGCGTTGGATGACGCGATTGCGGATGACAAGAAATACGGCAACGGCCCCGACCAGATCGCCCGTTGGGCGCGGTCGCGCGATGGCCGCGAGGTTCTGAGCTGTGCCGGGATCGACCCGAACGAGCGCGTCGTCGCCGGGCTGATGACCTTTGTCGAGAAGGGTGTTCGCACCTCGGTCGCGCTGTCGCGCGAAGAAAGCGAACGTCGCCACGCAGCAGAGGCGGCTGAAGCCGCCTGAGCCGTTCAGGTATCCAGTGAAAGGCGCGCCCTGAAACGGGCGCGCCTTTCGCGTGTCTGGCCGCGTGTCGCCGCCCAAGTCGTCCGATCCGTGCTTCCCCTCGGGCCGGTCGCGGGCTAAGGGGGCATATGGCCAAGGCGATCATGATCCAGGGTGCGGGCTCGAACGTGGGCAAGTCGCTCATCGTGGCGGGGATCGCGCGTGCCTGCTTGCGCCGTGGCCTGTCGGTCGCGCCGTTCAAACCGCAGAACATGTCCAACAACGCCGCCGTCACCGTCGACGGGGGAGAGATCGGGCGTGCCCAGGCATTGCAGGCGCGCGCCGCCGGGCGTGATCCGGTGGTGGACATGAACCCGGTGCTGCTGAAACCCGAGACCGACACCGGGGCGCAGGTGATCGTGCAGGGCAAACGCTTTGCCACGCTCAAGGCACGCGACTACGGCCTGCAGAAAGCCAGCCTGATGCCGAAGGTGCTGGAGAGTTTCAGGCGGCTGGCGGCGGAGGTCGACCTGGTCATCGTCGAGGGCGCCGGCAGCCCCGCCGAGATCAACCTGCGCGTCGGCGACATCGCCAACATGGGCTTTGCCGAGGCGGCGGGCGTGCCGGTTGTGCTGGCCGGCGACATCGACCGGGGCGGCGTGATTGCGCAGCTGGTCGGCACCCACGCGGTGCTGCCGGAGGCGGACCGGGCACGCATCAAGGGCTTTCTGGTCAACAAGTTCCGAGGCGATGTGCGGCTGTTCGACGAGGGCATGGACGAGATCGCGCGTCGCACCGGCTGGGCCGGGCTGGGGGTGCTGCCGTGGTTCGGCGACGCCTGGCGCCTGCCCGCCGAAGACGTGATGGACCTGGCCGCGCCGCGCCCCGGCGGCACGCTCAAGGTGGCGGTGCCGCGGCTGGGACGCATCGCGAATTTCGACGACCTCGATCCGCTGGCCGCCGAGCCGGGCGTCACCGTCGAGATCGTCGAGCCGGGCCGCGCCCTGCCCGGCGATGCGGCGCTGGTGCTGATCCCGGGCACCAAGTCGACCATCGCGGACCTCGCGGCGTTTCGCGCCAACGGCTGGGATATCGACCTTATCGCGCATGTGCGGCGCGGCGGGCATGTGCTGGGGCTGTGCGGCGGCTACCAGATGTTGGGGCGCGAGATTGCCGACCCGGACGGGCTGGAAGGCCCGGCGGGGACGGTGCCGGGGCTGGGGCTGCTGGATGTGGCGACGCGGCTTTTGCCCGCCAAGACGCTGGCGCTCACCGATGCGCGGCATCCGGCCAGCGGCGCGCCGGTGTCAGGCTACGAGATCCATCTGGGCCGCACCGAGGGGCCGGATACGGCACGCGCCTGGCTTGAGGTGGAGGGCCGCCCGGAGGGTGCGGCCAGTGCGGACGGGCGAGTGCGCGGCACCTATCTGCACGGGCTGTTCGCCGCGGACGGGTTCCGGCGGGCCTGCCTCGCCGAGTTGGGCGGGGCAGCATCGGGGCTCGACTACCACGACGGGGTCGAACGCACGCTTGACGCGCTGGCCGCGCATGTCGAGGCGCATCTCGATCTGGACGGGCTCTTGGCGCTGGCCGGGTAGCCGCGCGTTCAGTCCATGTCGCGCAGGACCAGCGCGCGGGCAATCTCGCGGCGCACCATGCGGCGCACGTTGTGGGTGATGCGTTCGCCGATCGGACCCTGCAGCTCCTCGCGCACCATCTGGGCGACATAATCGCGCAGGATCGCCTCGTCGATCACCGATTCCTCTTCCAGAACCTCGGCATCGTCGACGTCATCGCCGCCGAAGGCGTGGGCATCGTCCTGGCGGGCGAACACCACGTCTTCCCACGGATCGCCCTCGAAATCGGGGGCATCCGGCGTCTCATCGCGGGGCGCCGCCCGATCATCCACCGGCTTCGCGCCGGTGGCGATTTGGTCCGCCGCCTCTGCCGCCTCGGGTGCGGGGCGGTCCGCCGCATCGTCCGGCGCCGCCTTTTGCACCGGCTCCTCGGCGGGCGCCGCGAAGGCCCGCGCCGCGTGGTGATGGAAAATCGCCTTGTCGGGCATGTCCTCGGCTTCGCTGCCGTCCGGCTCCCACTCATCTGCGGTGTTGTCGACAGCCGCCTCAAGCTCGGCGATTCGACGCTCGAGCGACTGCGCACCTGCTTCGTCCGCGATGGCATCGGCCACCGCGTCTTCGGGTGTCTCGGCGGTCTCGTCCGGCTCTGAGACCGGCGCTTCGGCGGGGTGGTCGTGGATGATGTTGGCGGCGGTCAGACGCTCGGCCAGGATGGCCACCGCCGCATCCATATCCGCATCCAGATCCTCGGCGCTTGCATCGGCTGGCGATGCGTCGGCGGCCGTTGGCCGGGCGGGGTCAGGCGCCGCGTCATCCGCCGCCGACAATTCCTCTGCATCCGGGCTGTTGTCGTCGACCCGGAAGGCGGGGGTCAGCACCAGCCGGTCGCCCTTGTCCGCGTCGGACCGGTCGCGCCGATGCGATCCGGCATTCTCCGACACCAGCCGGCGGATGGAGGACAGCACATCCTCGATCTCAGCATTCGATACCGGTTTTGACATTCGACAGATTCCCGCACTGGACCCGGCCAAACATACCGGGCGCAGCGCCATCACACAACAATTTGGCTAACGGATCGTGAACGAGGACGACCCGGCGCGCGTTATTTGCGGCCCAGCGCCTCGAGGACCGCATCCAGACGCTCACCCTGCGGGCTGACGAGATGCACCGGCGCACCCTGCACAGCGTTGTAATAGGCTTCCGGGTCATAGGTCGCGATGCCAAGCCCGAGATGTTCGGCGGTCAGAAGGCCCATCGACGACAGCAGGGTGTAGACCGCGCGATATTGGTCGGATTCGGCGGAAATCCGCGCCGCCTGGGCGTCGAGCAGATCCTGTTCGAAATTCAGCACCTCGAGCGTGGTGCGCGCGCCCAGCGCCAGTTCCTCACGCGCGCCGCGCAGGGCGACGCGGCTGGCACGGATCTGGCGGTCGGTCGCCTCGATCGAGGCCTGCGCGATGGCAAGCTGCGCCCAGGCGTTGGCCACCGCCTGTTCGACGCCCTGCACCGCGATGTGCAGACCGGCCTTGGCAGCCTCGGCCTGGGCCATCGACTGTCGATACAGCGCCGAGAGCTTGCCGCCCTGATAGATCGGCCCGGTGATGGAGACACCGACAGTTGCGCGGGACGAGTCGGACGGCGTAGGCGGTCCGGCCGAGCTCAGCGACCTCGTCAATCCGGCATCCGCCGACACGGTCGGCAGCATCGAGGTCTTGGAAATCGCGACGGCAAGTTCGGCCACGGTGACCGCGCGTTTTGCCGACAGCACATCGGGGTGGCGGGCGCGGGCCAGCGCCTTGGCCTCGTCCAGCGTTTTCGCGGTCATCGGCACCCGCGGCGGCACCTGCAGCCCGTTGGGGTAATGACCGATCGCGGCCTTGTATTCCTCGCGCGCCACCATCAACTGTCCGCGCGCCGCCGCCTCGGCGCTTTTCGCCGCGGCCAGGCGGGCCTCGGCCAGCGACACGTCGGTCATGGTGATCTCGCCGACATCGAACCGGTCGCGCGCCGCACGCAGTTCCTCGGTGATGAGGCGCACGTTGTTTTCCTGCAGAAGCGCGGTCTCATGCGCCGAGCGGACGCTGAGAAACGCGGACACGGCGCGCATCAGCACCTGCTGCTCGACCCCCATCAGCATGTCGCGGGTCATCATCACGTTTTCCCGTGCCAGTTCGATCCGCTTGTCGGTGCGACCGAAATCGTAGATCGTGAAGCTGGCCGACAGCGTCGCGCTGGCGTTTGTCACGGTGGTCACGGTACCGCCGATCTCGGTCGCGGTCCAGCCGGCGTTGAGCGCATAGTTGATCACCGGGCGCAGGCCGGCGACGGCAACCGCCACATCCTCGTCCTTGACCCTGAGAAGCGCGCGTTGCTGATCGAGCAGCCCCGACGTGCGATAGGCCGACACCAGCGCATCCGACAGGCTTTCGGCCAGGGACGTCACCGGCGTCACGATCAGAGCCGACGCCAATGCGATTGCCGCGAACCGAAGCTTTTTCACCTGCATGTCACCCGTTCCTGTTGCGCACCGGAAAGCCCGGCCTCGAAGTAAAGTGTCGCGAACCGCCGATCCGGTTCAGAATAAACTCGCGCGGCACCGGACGGATTTCACCCGAAACCGCGATGTCAGAGCGTGAAGCCCCGCTCCACCGCGAAGCCCGGCAGCACCGGCGCCGACGCGTCGAAGGCAAAGCGCCAGTCGACACTGCCGTCGAACTTGTAGCCGATCCGCGCCCGGCCGATATTGCCCTCGGCGAAGATCGCGGCGATGCGCCCGCCATCCCTAAGCTGATCGGTCAGCGCCGCCGGCACCGTTTCCACCGCGCCTTCGATCACGATCACATCATAGGGCCCATGCTTGGCATTACCAGCCGTCAGTGGCCCGGTCAGCACCGCCACGTTGTCCGCCCCGGCCTCGGCGAGTCGCGCTTCGGCCGCCGCGGCCAGCGCCTCGTCTTCCTCGAGCGCCACGACGAAATCCGCAAGCCGCGCGATCACCGCTGAAGAATAGCCCAGCCCGCAGGCCAGATCGAGCACCACCTCGTCGGGCTGGATGTCGAGCGCGTCGAGCATCTTGGCCAGGGTGCGCGGCGGCAACACCACCCTCCCCCCGCCCAGATCGACCGGCGCGTCGGAATAGGCCGCCTCGCGTCGGGCGTCGGGCACGAAATCCTCGCGCGGGATGGCCAGCATGGCCTCGATGATGGGGAATTTGGTGACATCCGACGGGCGCACCTGCGTGTCCACCATCGTCGTCCGTCGCGCCTGAAAATCGCTCATGTCCGGTCCCATCTGTTGCAGGCTCCAAGCGGAGTCGAATTGTCTTGCCACAGAACCGGTGAACCCGCAACACGCGCCAGGCAGATGATCGCGCCTCTGCGGCACAGACGCGACAGGTTGCCCGCCCGACCCTCTTGCGCCGGCGCCGCCGGTCGGCTACATCCGCACTGGCTTCGGCGAGTTGGCGGAGTGGTTACGCAGCGGATTGCAAATCCGTGCACACCGGTTCGATTCCGGTACTCGCCTCCAAGCCTTTTCCCTTGATCATTTCCCGATCGCCCGGCGGCGCAAACGCGCGCGCATCCGGATGGCGGCTGTCCGGGTTTCAGGTCATCTCGCATCGATCACGTTGCGCGTGGTCCAAGCTCCGGACGGGCGCCCTACCCGGCCGCGGCGCGGGCGGCGCAGGGGAAGGCCTCGTCGTCGTCTGCCGCCAGGGCGAACACGGATTCCAGCTTGATGTTGCCCTTGACCAGATCCTCGAGCGTCACAAGGTCCATTTCGCGGTAGAAGGCGGACAAGGCACGGCTGATGGCGTCGCGCAGGCGGCAAGCCGCAAGCAGCGGGCAGGTGTTGGTTTCCTCGACGTGGCACTCGGTAAAGGGCACGTCGGCCTCGAACAGGCGAAACACCTCGCCGATATTGACCGCGCGGGCCGGGCGGGCAAGGCGCACGCCGCCCATGCGCCCCCGGATCGCGTGCACGAAACCGTTGACATGCAGCGCGTTCACCACCTGCGCCAGGTGGTTGGCAGAGGCATTGCAGGCTTCGGCGATCTGGGCCGAGCGGATGGTCTGGCCGTCATGGACCGCGCAATACATCAGGGCGCGAATCGCGATGTTGGTCCGGGTTGTGAGGCGCACGTTTCGGCCTTTCTCCTGCATCTGTCCGACAAGAAAAACACTCCGAACGCGGCTTGCATATGATCCAGATCAGTTTGGCGGGCCGGACTGGGCAGGAAAAACGCGCACCAGAGGTTCGGATTTAACCGCGCAGCAGCGCCCAACCGGGCCGCACGTTGGCCCGGTTGGGCGAGCATGATCGGCTCAGCCGCGCGATCTGGTGATGGCCACCTGCCAGACGACCGGTCCGTCTTGCAGGAATTCGACGGTGAAGACGTCGGGCCATGTCTCTTCGATCCGCCGCAGAAGCGGCAGCGGCGCGTGGTCGTTGATCAGCACGAAGGTGGCACCCGGCGCGAGCGCATCCAGCGCCGCAAAGACGGTGGCGTGGCGTTCGGGCGGGATCATCGGGCGCAGATCGACGATGACGGGGTCGGCGGTGTCGGGCTTGGTGGCGGGCATGATGCGTTCCTCTGGATGACGATGCGGGGAAGGTCTTGCCTGAAAGACATATTGTCAATGTGTTTTTTAGCACCTATGTAGGCGGGAACCCGCGAGGCCTTGATGACCGACAATCCGCATTCCCTTTCGACGCCGCTTCGCCCCGGAGACCAGCCATGCGGCTGACGATGATGTCCGACTACGCGCTGCGCGTGCTGCTGTTTGCCGGCGCGCACCCGGAACGGCTGGTGACCATCGACGAGACGCAGGAAACCTACGCGATCTCGCGCGGCCACCTGATGAAGATCGTCGGCGTGCTGGCCAGCGCCGGCATCCTGCGCTCGCAGCGCGGGCGCGCCGGGGGCTTCACGCTGGGCCGGGCGCCCGAGGACATCCGCCTGGGCGACGTCCTGCGCCTGACCGAGCCGGATTTCGATATGGTCGAGTGCCTCACCCCTAGCAATGCCTGCGCCATCACGGCGCGCTGCGCCCTGCCCGCCATCGTGTCCGAGGCGCTGGACGCCTTCATGGCGGTGATGGACCGCCACACCCTCGCCGATCTTCTTCTGCACCCGCAGGATTTCGGTACACTCACCACGGCAAGTCAGGAAAGGCCCCTGCAATGACCACAGATGCCACCACCGGCAACGCACCCCGCATGATCGCGATCAGCAGCGGCAAGGGCGGCGTCGGCAAGTCCACCGTCACCGTCAACCTCGCCGTCGCCCTGGCCCGCGCCGGGCTGCGGGTCGGCATCGTCGATGCCGATATCTACGGCCCCTCGATCCCCGGAATGCTGGGCATTCCCGGCAATTCGCCTCCGGCGATGGGGCCCGACAACCGGGTCGTTCCGCCCGAGGCGCACGGGATCAAGGTGATCTCGATGGGGATGCTGACCGCCGATGACCAGCCCTCGGTCATGCGCGGCCCGATGGTCACGAAATACCTGCGCATGTTCGTCGCACAGGTCGCCTGGGGCGAACTCGATGTGCTGTTGCTCGACCTGCCGCCGGGCACGGGGGACATCCAGTTGACGCTGGCGCAGTCGTTCCCGCTGTCCGGCGCGGTGGTGGTCAGCACGCCGCAGGATGTCAGCCTCAAGATCGCGCGGCGCGGTCTCAGGATGATGGAGCAGGTCAAGGTTCCGATCATCGGCGTGATCGAGAACATGAGCGGCTTCACCTGCCCCTCCTGCGGCGAGGTCAGCCACATCTTTCATCAGGGCGGCGGCGAGGCGATCGCGGCGGAACTGGGCGTGCCGTTCCTGGGCCGCGTGCCGCTCGACCCCGCCATCGTCGACAGCGGCGACGACGGCGTGCCGCTGGTCATCGCCCACCCCGAAACCCCGGCGGCACAGGCCTATGTGCAGATCGCCGCGGCGCTGGCTGGTAGCGAGGCCGAGACCGGCGGCGTGGCGCTGCCCTTCGACTGGAATGTCGCGACCGGCGTCGGCAAGCCCGCGCCGGTCCCCGCCGATGGCAGCGCGCAGGACCTGCCCCGCGCGCTCGATTTCGACGCCGCCGGGCTGCGTCTGGAATGGCCCGATGGTGAGGGGCGCACCATTCCGGCGCGCGATCTGCGTATCGCCTGCCCCTGTGCGGCCTGCCGCGACGAGATGACCGGCGAGCGGTTGCTCGACCCCTTGGCGGTCGCGCTGTCCGTGACGCCCACGCGGATCTGGAGCGTCGGCAACTACGCCATCGGCATCAATTTCAGCGACGGACACGCCAGCGGCATCTATACCTTCAAGTCGCTGCGCCGGATGCAGGGGGCCGAAACCGAAGATGTCTGATCCGGCCACCAACCTTCGCATCCGCGCCCAGCCGTCGCCGCGCGACCCAGACGCCATGCGTTTCCTGCTCGATGCCCCGGTCCAGCAGGGCGCGGGCCCGGCCTCCTTCGACGGCCCCGGCGCGGATGCGCCGCTGGCACGCGCCCTGTTCGCCGTCGACGGCGTGCGGCGCGTCGAGGCGACGGGCGAGAGCATCCATGTGCGCAAGTCACCCGATGCGCAGTGGCAGGACATGAAATCGCCCATCGCCGCCGCCATCCGAGCCACGCTTGCCAGCACCGGATCGCCGCTGGGCACGGTAAAGGACGCGACCGTCGGGGATGGGGATGCCGGGATTCTGGTGGCGGTGCGCGACCTGCTCGAGCAGCGCATCAACCCGTCCATCGCCAGCCATGGGGGACATATCGACGCCGAAGACGTGGTCGACGGCGTGGTCTACCTGCGCATGTCCGGCGGTTGCCAGGGATGTGCGGCGTCGCAACTGACCCTGCGCGGCGGCGTGGAACGGACCCTGCGCGCCGCCCTGCCCGATCTGAAAGGCATCGTTGACGTGACCGACCACCAGGCCGGTGCCAAACCGTTTTACGCGGGCGCGCCCGCGACCGGTGCGCCGCTGGCCTCGCCCGTCGCCGCCCCGGCCAAGGCATCGCCTGACCCTGCCCCGCCGCTCGCCACCCGGATACGCGAACACCTCGAAACCCTGCCACCGTCCTCGCCCATCATCACCTACGGTGCGCTGGCCCGGGCACTTGGCCTCTGGCGCCCCGGCTCGGTTCGCCGGATCACCCGTGCGCTGGAGGATACCATGCGCGAGGATGCGCATGCGGACCGCCCGTTCATCGCGGCCCGCGCCGTCAGCCGCGCGAAAGATGGTCTTCCGGCCAAGGGCTTCTTCGACCTCGCCCGCGAGCTTGCGCGCGGGCCCGGCAAAGACGACACCGAACGCGCCTTTCATAGCCGCGAGCTCGAACGGTTGAACAGCATGGGATATGAACGCGCCGGCCCGTGATCTCGGGACACGAAAGGCCGGGGTTCGCGTCGCCCGCCGCGGCCGCGCGGGACCGCAACAGCGATGGGCCGGAATGCCAGCGCTTGAACAGGTATTGACAATACCCATTCATTGCGCGCCATAATATACATCACAGACTCGATTTATCGTCATGCGCCGGGCATGACCGAATACCCGGGATCACTGTTCGGCGCCCCAGCGGAGTGCGCCATGTCCCCTGCCCCCGACCAGTTGTGCTGCGCCCCGACTGCCACGGCACGAGCGCGGCTTGACGCGGACAGGCTGCGCGCCCGCCAAACCTCCGACCCTGCGCTTGTGCGCCCAAGAACTGCCGCACCTGCCCGAGCCGGACAGCAGGAGGCCGCGACATGAGCCAGGCAACCCCCATCGAGACCGAGCCGCACCGCGGATTCTTCAACCGCTGGTTCATGTCCACCAACCACAAGGACATCGGAACGCTCTATCTGCTCACCGCTGCCGCCATCGGGCTGATCGCGGCGACGCTGTCGGTGTTCATGCGGCTCGAACTGATGGAGCCGGGGGTGCAATACCTTTGTGCCGAGGGGATGCGGCTGTGGCCGTCCTCAGCCGAATGCACGCCGGACGGGCATTTGTGGAACATCCTCGTCACCTATCACGGCAACCTGATGATGTTCTTCGTCGTGATCCCGGCCCTGTTCGGGGGGTTCGGCAACTACTTCATGCCGGTGATGATCGGCGCGCCGGACATGGCGTTTCCGCGTCTGAACAACCTCAGCTACTGGCTGTTCGTCACCGGCGCGGCCCTTGCCATCACCTCGTTCTTCGCGCCGGGCGGTGACGGAAGCCACGGCGCCGGGGTCGGATGGACGCTTTATGCGCCGCTCTCGGTCAGGGATGCGGGCATGTCGATGGACCTGATCATCTTCGCGGTGCACGTCTCTGGCGCCTCGTCGATCCTCGGTGCGATCAACATGATCACCACGTTCCTCAACATGCGCGCGCCGGGGATGACGCTGTTCAAGGCGCCACTCTTTGCCTGGTCGATCTTCATCACCGCCTGGATGCTGCTCATGGCCATGCCGGTGCTGGCGGGCGGCCTGACCATGCTGCTGACCGACCGCAATTTCGGCACCACCTTTTTTGATCCCTCCGGGGGTGGCGATCCGCTTCTCTACCAGCACCTGTTCTGGTTCTTCGGCCATCCCGAGGTCTATATCGTCGTGCTGCCCGGTTTCGGGATCATCAGCCACGTCGTCGCAACCTTCTCGAAAAAACCGATCTTCGGCTATCTGCCGATGGTCTGGGCACTGATCGCGATCGGCTCACTGGGCTTTGCGGTCTGGGCGCACCACATGTTCACCGCAGGAATGTCGGTCACGCAGTCCGCCTTCTTCCAGCTTGCCTCGGTCACCATCGCGGTGCCGACCGGGATCAAGATCTTTTCGTGGCTGGCAACGATGTGGGGCGGCTCGGTCGAGTTCAAGACGCCGATGCTGTTCGCCATCGGGTTCATCTTCCTGTTCACCATCGGCGGCGTCACCGGCGTGGTGGTGGCGCAGGCAAGCGTCGACCGGCTCTATCACGACACCTATTATGTCGTGGCGCATTTCCACTACGTGATGAGTGTCGGCGCGGTCTTTGCCCTGATCGCGGGGATCTATTACTGGTTCGCAAAGATGACCGGGCGGCAGTATCCGGAATGGGCCGGCAAGCTGCACTTCTGGATGTTCTTCATCGGCGCCAACCTGACCTTCTTCCCGCAGCACTTCCTCGGGCGTCAGGGCATGCCGCGCCGCTACATCGACTACCCCGAAGCCTTCGCGTTCTGGAACCATCTTTCGAGCTGGGGGGCGTTCCTGTCCTTCGCGTCGTTGCTCTTGTTCATCGGGATCGTCGTCTACAGCTTGCTGGCCGGCAAGCGCGAGACGCGGGCGAATTACTGGAACGACAGCGCCGACACGCTGGAATGGACCCTGCCGACGCCCCTGCCCGAGCACACGTTCGAGACCTTGCCGAAGCCCGCCGACTGGGACCACGATCTGGCCAGATGACAGCGTTTTTGCAGGCGATTTGCCTGCGCGCGCGGTCGCCGGCTGGTCCGATTTCCGAGACAAATTTGAATCCCCCAGCGGTCTTTGATAGGTCTGAACGGGTTCGCAGACCGGCCCTGTCTGGCCTGTCGTTGCGCGAACCGAACCGAAACGGACACACGAAGGAGAAAGCAAATGAGCAATCATGGCCTTTGTTCCCGGTTGGCGACCGTAATCGCAGCCGGCCTGACCACCCTTGGTTTTACTGCCAGCGCCGAGGCTGCCACGCTTGAAGAAATCCGCGACAGCGGCACCATCCGCATCGCTGTCGCCAATGAAATTCCCTATGGCTACATGGACCCGTCGGGCGAAGCCAAGGGCGCCGGACCGGATGTGGCGAAATACATCATGGGCGAACTGGGTATCGACAACATCGAGTGGGTCACGACCGAGTTCTCGGGGCTGATCCCGGGGCTTCAGGCCGACCGCTTCGACATGGTCGCGGCTGAAATGGCGGTGCTGCCGCAGCGCTGCGAAAAGGTGATCTTCTCCGAACCCAACACATCCTACGGCGAGGGGCTGCTGGTCGCGGCCGGAAACCCGAAAGACATCCATTCCTTTTCCGATTTCGCGGACAATCCCGACCTGAAGGTCGCGATCATGGCCGGCGCCGACCAGCTCGAGATGCTGCAGGCCCTGGGGGTGAGCGAAGACCAGATGGTCACGCTGTCATCGAACTCGGACGCGATCTCCAGCGTCTCCACCGGGCGTTCGGACGCCTATGCCGCCACCAGCCTGACCGCGGGCAACCTGGCCGCCAAGTCGGACAAGGTCGAGGTCGCCAGCGACTTCGTCGACCCGGTGATCAATGATGAGCCGGTCCGCAGCTGGGGTGCTTTCGTGTTCCCGCAGGGCGCCGAGGATCTGCGCGACGCGGTGAACGAGGTTCTGCTGGCCTACAAGGAAACCGACGAATGGGCCGAGACCCTGATGGGCTATGGTTTCTCGGAGGCCGATGTGAAGGGCTCGCCGCAGCGCACCATGGAAGAGCTTTGCGCCGAATCGACGGCCGAATAAGCTGTTTGCTGTGACGATTGCCCGGGGCAGGCAACGCGCCTGCCCCGGCGTCTGTCAATGCGGGCGGAATGCGACCGTCCCGCCAAGAACAACCAACAAAGGGATGCCCAGTTCATGCATTGGACCGAATACCTAGTCCCTCTGGGACAGGGGGCCTGGGTGACGGTGCAGCTCACCTTCTGGTCGACCATCCTCGGCGGCATTCTTGCCTTCGCCGCCGGGATCGGCAAGCTGTCGGCCTTCTTCGTCTTCCGCTGGCTGTCGGTGGCCTATATCGAGGTGTTTCGCGGCACCTCGCTGCTTGTGCAGCTGTTCTGGCTGTATTTCGCGATGCCGATCCTGGGCGAGACCGTCGGGCTCGACCTGCGCTTCTCGCCGGTGCTGGTCGGCATCCTGGCGCTGGGGCTGAACATCGGTGCCTACGGGGCCGAGGTGGTGCGCGGCGCGATCCAGGCGGTCGCGCGGACGCAATACGAAGCCGCGCGCGCGCTCAACTTCACACCGCGCCAGGTCTTGTTCCGTATCGCCCTGCCGCAGGCGATCCCCGAGATGATGCCGCCGTTCGACAACCTGGCGATCCAGAACCTCAAGGACACCGCGCTGGTCTCGCTGATCACGCTGGGTGACCTCGCCTTCCGGGCCGAGCAGTTGCGCAATTTCACCCAGGACAGCACCGTGATCTACACGCTGGTCCTGTTCATGTATTTCGGCATGGCGCTGGTGCTGACGGCCTTCATGCGCGGGCTGGCCCGCATGACCGGCCGCTGGCGCCCGTCGGGGAGGTGACGCGATGCTGTTCGGCATAGAATGGGACACCTCCGACAACCTGACCTTCGCGATCTCGATCCTGCCGATCCTGCTGCGCGGGTTGGTGGTGACGATCCAGGCGACGATTCTCGGGTTCTTCGTGGCAATGGTGCTGGGGCTGATCCTGGCGGCGCTCAAGGCGGTGCCGTCGCGCGTGGTGTCCTGGCCCGCGCGGATCATCTCGGAGTTCCTGCGCGACACGCCGCTCCTGATCCAGCTTTTCTTTCTCTACTACGTCCTGCCGGAGTTCGGGCTGGTCCTGCCGGCCTTCATGACCGGCGCGCTGGCGCTCGGGCTGCAATACAGCGCCTATCTGTCCGAGGTCTACCGCGCCGGCATCGAGGCGGTGCCCCGCGGCCAGCACGAGGCGGCGCGCGCGCTCGATCTGACCGGGCGCGACACCTTTGCCCGCATCGTGGTGCCGCAGGCCATTCCCCGGATCATTCCGGCGATGGGCAACTACCTGGTTTCGATCATGAAGGACGTGCCGGTGCTGTCGGTGGTGACGGTGCTCGAAATGCTGAGCGTCGCGCGCATCATCGGCGACCGCACCTTCAACTATCTCGTGCCGCTGACCATGGTCGGCGCCATCTACCTGATCCTGACGCTCCTGGCCGCTTACGGCGTGCGCCGGCTGGACCGGGCGTTGCCCAAGACGGGGATACCAATGAAATGACCGATCCGATCATCAAATTCGACTCCGTCGGCAAACGCTTCGGCGCGATCACGGTGCTGGACGATCTCGACTTCGAGGTGGCAAACGGCGAGAAGGTGACCATCATCGGCCCCTCGGGGTCCGGCAAGTCGACGATCCTGCGCATCCTGATGACGCTCGAGACGATCAGCGACGGCGTCGTCTACGTCGCCGGTGAACCGTTGTGGCACGAGCGGCGCGGCGATGCACTGGTCCCGGCCAGCGAGGCCCACCTGCGCGAGATGCGCCGCCATCTCGGCATGGTGTTCCAGTCGTTCAACCTGTTTCCGCACATGTCGGTGCTGCGCAACCTGACCGAGGCACCGGTGCGCGTGCTGGGCCTGTCCAAGTCCGAAGCCCGCGACCGGGCGCGGGAGCTTCTCGACATGGTCGGGCTCGCCGATCAGGCGGAAAAGTTCCCGCACCAGCTGTCCGGCGGCCAGCAACAACGGGTTGCGATCGCCCGGGCGCTGGCGATGCGCCCCCGGATCATGCTGTTCGACGAGCCGACATCGGCGCTTGACCCGGAACTGGTTGGCGAGGTCCAGGCGGTGATCCGGCGCCTGGCCGAGGAACACGACCTGACCATGCTGCTGGTCACCCACGAGATGCGCTTTGCCCGCGAAATCTCGGACCGGGTCTGTTTCATCGACGGTGGCCGCATCCGCGAACAGGGCCCGCCGGAAGAGCTGTTCACCGACCCGAAAGAGGAGCGCACCCGCGACTTTCTTCAGGCGGTTCTGGCGGACAACTGAACCTGCCCGCCTCTGCGCCGCCGCCGCGGCCTCGGACGATACGGCACAGACGACCGCGCATCACGAATTGGCGCGCGGGGCTGCTCGGCGCTCAGGTCCGCGCGGCCTCGAACCTCGCCCAGGCTTCGGCAAAGCTGTCGAAGTCGAAACCGGGCCGCCGGGCCGCCGCCAGCACGATCTGTTCGGTGTCGATCAGCTTGTCTATGGCCGCGCCGATCTCGGCCAGATAATCTGCCGGGATCACCACCGCGCCGTGGCGGTCGGCATGGACCACCTCGCCATCCGCGACGGTCAGCCCGAACACCGTGACCGGCGTCGCGATCTCGCGCACATGCACGAAGCCGTGGCTCGGCCCGACCGAACCGGCGATCACCGGGAACCCATCGGGCAGGTCGCCAAGGTCGCGCATGACCCCGTTGGTGAGCGCGCCGGACAAGCCGAAGCCCTTGTGGATCGTGGTGTTGATCTCGCCCCAATAGGCCCCGATCGCCGCCGCGCCGTCGATATCCTCGATCACCGCCAGCGCCGGTCGCGGGCCGCTGGCCATGTGCCGGTAATAGTCCATCCGCCGCGCCCGGATCACCTCGGGGGCCTCGTCTGGCGGCGCGATGGCCGAGATCTTCGCGGTCCTTGCCACGCCCACGACGGCCCCTGCCCCGGGGTCGGAACACAGCATCGTGCCCCGGGTGAAGCGATCGAAGCCCCGCTTGCCCTCGACCACCTCGATGGCGTTGCAGACGGTCGGGGTGTCGACCTCGCGCAGTTGCGCAATCAGTGCCTCATCCATGCTCTGTCTCCTGTCGCCAGCGCATCAGCGCGGCTGTTGTCTGGTCGGGTTGTTCCAGCGTCGGCAGGTGGCCGGCGCCCTCGATGATGGTCAGGCGGGACCCCGGTATCAGCGCGTGCATCAATTCGTGCCGCGCCACCGGGCAAAGCGCATCGTCGCGACCGCACAGGATCAGCGTCGGCCCGCGCCAGGCCGCCAGCGTTTCGGTCTGATCGGGGCGGTCGCGCAGGGCGACCGACTGGCGGTAGAACACATCCGGCCCCAGGTCCAGCGCCATTTCCATGCACAGCGCCAGGATCTCGTCGCGCCGCGGCCCCTCGGTCAGGTAGTTCGGCTTCATCTCGTCGCGCATCACCTCGGCCAGCCGACCCGCCCGCGCCTTGTCGATCTGCGGACCACGCCGGGCCTTGACGTCGTCGGTTTCCGCCAGCGGATTGGTGTCCATCAGCGCCAGCCCCGCGACGCGCTCCGGCGCCTGCCGGAGCATCTCCATCGCGACGATGCCGCCCATCGACAGCCCGGCCAGCGCCACCCGCGGCGGGGCGTCGGCCCACAGCCCCCTGGCCAGCGCCTCGATGCTGTCCGCGCCGCCCAGATCGGCCACCGAGACCGGGCCAAGCGCCGAGAGGGCCGCGATCTGCGGGCCGAACAGCCGGGCGTCGCACATCATCCCCGGAAGCAGGATCAGCGGCGTCATCGCACCTGCGCCGCGCCTTGAGACAGGGCGGCAAGCTTGGCAAAGGCAATGTCGGGATCGACCGCGCCGAAGCCCGCGAAGGTGCCGAAGCCGCAATCCGATCCCGCGATCACGCGCTCGGCCCCGACGATATCGACAAAGCGCCCGATCCGTTGCGCCACGAGGTCCGGGTGCTCGACGAAATTGGTGGTGGTGTCGACCACGCCGGGCACCAGAACCTTGTGGTCGGGAATATCACTTTTGCGATCCCGAAACACCGTCCACTCGTGCCCATGCCTAGGATTCGACGTCTCGAACAGCACATATCGCGCTTTCGCGCTCATCAGCGTGTCGAACATCCGGGCCATGGGTATGTCGCAGACATGCGGGCCTTCGTAGTTGCCCCAGCAAATATGGATGCGCACCTTGTCCTCGGGCACATCCGCCAGCGCATGGTTCAGCGCCTCGACATGGCTTGCGGCCACCTTGACGAATTCGTCGTCGCTGAGGTCGGTGAACAGCATGTGCCGCGACAGGGCGAGGTCGGGGCAATCCAGTTGCAGATCGAGGCCCGAGGCGACGATGGTCTCGTATTCCGCCTTCATCGCGCCGGCCAGCGCGGCGAGGTAGGCGTCGCGCGTCGGATAGTAATCGTTTTGCAGGAACAGCGAGATCACCCCCGGCGACGCCGCGTTCATGAAGCCGCGTTCGACCCCGTGTTCGGCCATCGCGGCCTTGAGGTTGGCGATGTCCTTTTCCAGCTCCCCCTGCCCCTTCGAGACCACCGGGCCGACGCACATGGGCCGCGCATATTGCGGCGTGCCGCCCTCGTCCGCGATGCGCTTGAGAAAGCCGGGAAACAGCTTGAGGTCGGCGGGCGCGTTGCGCGGGCTGTCGCCATCGAAGCCGGTGTAGCGGTCCTTGACATAGGTGGCATAGCTGATCTTCGAGGTCTCGCCATCCGAGACGATGCCGATCCCCGCCCCCACCTGCTTGCGCACCGTTTCGGACACCGCCGTGCGCATCACGTGATCGAAGGCATCCGCGTCGTAGGGCGTGCCGTGTTCGCGCGCGAAGATGAAATCCACAACCTCCTGGCTGCGGGGCAGAGAGCCCACATGGGTCGTCTGGATGGCGGTCATGCGGGCTCCCCCTGGTTCAGTTGCCGCGCCAGGTGGCGCCGGCGGGATCGTCGGTGGCGACAACGTGATAGAGTGCAGCCTCGCCCGTCATCGACGGCACCGCCGAATGGGCCAGGTTTTCCGGCACGCTCATGGTGTCGCCGGGGGCAAGCGTGGCCGATCCGCCGTCCCACTCGACACGCCAGTGCCCCTTGACCGGCATCAGGACCGAGGGCTTGTCATGGCTGTGCCGCGTCTCGGTGGCGGACTTGCGTGTGATCAGGTCGACCTCGAAGCCGGGCTTGTCGCGGATCACGCCGTTTTCGCCGATCACCTTGGCGGGGGCCTTGTCGGCAATCGCCACGAGGTCGTTGTAACGCCGTACATAGCCGCCGATCACCTGCATTGCGGTGGGCTCGTCCACCTTGGCCAGTTCCTCTTCGCTCAACAGCGGCATGGGGCCGACACCTTCGGGCAGCTTTTCGCCCTTCTTGCTGTCGTAGAGCTTGCCGTTCTCGCCCAGCACCAGACCGTGATCGGCGGCATCCTCGATCACCTGCGGCGCCCAGATCACGCCGCCGCCGGCATCGTCGCCGCCGAGAATGGCCATGATCATCCCGTAGTCGGTGCCGATATTCTCGAACCCCCGGAAGATGTTGGTCGGGATGTTGAAGATGTCGCCTTCTTCGAGGATGACCTCGCCCGCATCGCCCCAACGGCCCCAGAAGAAGCGCCAGCGGCCCTTGAGCACGAAGAACACTTCAGCCGTGCGGTGGTTGTGCAGCGAATTGCGGCACTTCGGCGGCTGCCCGGCCGCGCCAATGTTGAAGCCGTGCGGGATGTCGATGTGGACATGCTGATCGGGGCTTTCGGAGACACCGCCGCCGATGATGGTGAAGTTCTCCTTCTGGTCCGAGCCCGGCGTATGGGCGTCGATGAAGGCGGTCTTGCAGGGGATCAGGTCGCCGTAGCGGACGATGCGGTCTTCGAGATCTGATTTGGTCATGGGTCTATCCGTGAAATGTGGTGTCGTTGAAGCGAAGTCCGGCACACCGCCCCGGCGGGCGCAGGTTCAGCCGCCGCGCGCGACGGCTGGCAAGATAGCCGTGCAGAGGTCCGAGGTGCACCGCGCGTGCGATCATTCCTTGCGCCCCTCGTGCAGCAGAATCTGTTTCCAGATGGCGACTTCGTCCCAAAGGCTCCATTCCCGGCGCAGCCCCCACGGGCCGAACTCGGCATGGGTAAAGCCCATGACATGCACCGGCGCGCCGGTCGGCGGACCGAACACACCGTGGCCGGTATGCGCGCCGTCCAGGCTCCAGCGGATGGCGGCGCGGTCGGGCTCGCCGGAATCCGATCGGCCGATCCGGTGATGAACCCGGAATTCGGCATCGGGAAAGGCGGTGCGAAGCTGCATCCACTGCGCTTCGGCGAAGGGGCGGCCCCAGCCGGTGGCGCCACCGGCATGATAGACATTGACGGCCCGGTCGTAGGTCTCGCCGATCACCGCGATATCGGCACCCATGATCCGGGTCAGGATGTCTGCCAGTCGTTCGCCCAACGGATGATCGTTGCCGGTGTCGGAATATGGCCCGGGACGGTCCTGATCGGGGGTGAAGGGGCGGATCGCCGTGTCGGGGCCGCCTTCGCGCTCGATCGTCGCGGCCGCCCAGTCGCGCGGGCTGTGGCCGAGCTGTTTCACCATCGACGAAAAATCATAGCAGAGCCATTCGTCTGTGATGACATCGTCCTGAACGAAACAGTCCGCGATGCAGCGGGTGGTGACCACCTTGCCGGTTGGTGCGCCGAACACGCCGTGGCCGGAATGGGTGCCGGTGATGACCGAGCGGTGTGACGACAGATAGCCATCCTTCTCGTTACCGGACCAGATCACGTCGTCGCCCAGGATCTGGCGATCGGGAAACGCCGCCTGCGCGGCCAGCGTGTCCTTGATGACGCCGTCGTTGCCGAGGATCAGCGCGGCGGTCGAGCGCATCACCATGTCCTTGCCGTAGCTTTCGCGCAGCGAGGCGATCTGGCGGCCTTCCCATATCTCGTAGGTCACGCCCTGGATGTAGTCCGGCAGATTGGCGAAACGTGACGTCATTCGACGGCCCCCGTATACAGGTGGATCTGTTTCCAAACCGCGACCTCGTCGATCACCGTGAATTCCCGGCGCAGGCCCCATTCGCCCCATTCGGCATGGGTCGCGCCCATGACGTGAACCTCGGCGCCGGTCGGCGTGCCGAAGAACCCCGGGCCGGAGTGGGTTCCGGTCAGCGACCAGCGCACGGCGGCGCGGTAGGGTGTGCCGGGATCGGCGCGGCCGATCTGGTGGTGGATCGCAAACGTCGCGGTCGGGAAGGACGAGCGCAGGCGCATCCAGTCGGTCTCGGCGAAGTGATGGGACCAGCCGCCGCGCGCGCCCCAATGTTCGGTGCGCACGGCGCGGTCGTATTCCTGGCGAATGACGGTAAAATCCTTGTTCATCATCCGGGTCAGGATGTCGGCCAGCCGCGCGCCCCATTCGTTGTCGTTGCCGCGCCCGGTATAGGGCCCCTCGACATCGTCGACCGGGTGGAACGGGCGCTGGCAGGTCTCGGGGCCACCCTCGGCGGCGATCTGGAAACGGGCGTAGTCGGCGGGGTCCCAGCCCAGCTGGCGCGCGATGCCGCCAACATCCCGGATCAGCCATTCGTCGTCGATGACCTCGGCCTTGGCGGCGCAATCGGCGATGGCGCGGATGGTAAAGCTCTTGCCGGTCGGCGCGCCGAACGCACCGTGCCCCGTATGGGTGCCCGAGGTCACCAGGCGATGCGAGGACAGATAGCGCCCCGGCTCGTCCGCGTCCTCGGACCAGATCACGTCCTCGCCAAGAAGCTGGCGGTCGGGAAACTCGGCCAGCGTCGCCAGCGTGCCGTCGATCACACCCGCATTGCCGCGCACCAGCCCTGACGGAAAGCGCATCGGGATATCCTTGCCATAATAGTGATGCAAGGTTGCAAGCCCGCGCTCTTCCCAGATCTCGTGCGTGATTTTCAGGATATAATCCGGCAGGTCACTGAACCGGCTTGAAAAACCCTTCATTCGTGAAGCCCCGTCTGCAGCAGGATCTGTTTCCAGATCGCGGTTTCGTCGATCAGCGTGTATTCGCGGCGGATGGTCGGTTCGCCCCAGTCGCCGGCGCCGGCGAAGGGGCCGAACTCGGCATGGCTCATGCCCATCACGTAGACCTCGGCACCGGTCGGGGTGCCGAAGCGGCCCCAGCCGTCGTGCTTGCCGTGCAGGCTCCAGCGGACCGCCGCCCGCGGCGCCAGCAGCGTATCGTCGCGCCCGATCACATGTTCGACCTTGAACGCCGCGTTCGGGAAAGCAGCGCGCAGACCCATCCAGAACTGGTCCGCCTCGGCCCACCCGACACCGTCAAGGCCACCGGGATAGTGCAGCGCGACCGCGCGGTCATAGCGTTGCGGGATCACGTTCATGTCGGCCGCCATGATCGCCTTCAGGGTATCGGCATACCGCTGTCCCCAAACGTCGTCGTTTCCGCGGCGGTCATAGGGGCCTGCCACGTCTGTGGCGGGCGTCATCGGCTGCACGCAGCGATCCGGCCCGCCCTCGCGTGCGATCAGATCGCGGGTCCACTCGACCACGTCGAAACCCATCTGGCGCAGGATGGCCGACTGGTCGCGCACCAGCCATTCGTCATAGACCGCGTCGTCGCGGATCGCGCAGTCGGCCAGGATGCGATAGCTCACCCGCCGCCCGGTGGGCTGGCCATACATGCCGGGGCGGATGTGTGTCGCGGTGCAGATCAGCCGATGCGAGGACAGGAACGCATCCGAGGTTTCGGTCGCGCCCTCGGGGTCATCGCACCAGATCACGTCCTCGCCCAACAGCGCGCGGTCGGGAAACTCGGCCAGCGTCGCCATCGTCGCGGCGGCCACGTTGCTGTTGTCGACCAGAACCGAGGCGGGCGAACGCACGATCAGACCGGGCGCGTAGCGGTGGCGGAGCGAGCCGATCCGGCGATCCTCCCAGATCTCCTTGGTGATGCCGATGATGAAATGTGGCACGTCCCGCCATTTCGGATCGAAGCCGCGCATTCAGGTCGCCTCCGGGTTTCTTGTTGAGCCGCGCAGGATGAGTTCGCCCGCCAGCTTCACCCGTTCGGTCGGCGTGTCCCCCGCCTCGATGCGCCGCAAGAGCGCCTCGACGGTGCAGGCGACCATGCGGTTGATCGGCTGCCGGTAGCTGGTCAGGTCGTAGGCCGGCCAGGCGGCGATCGGCACATCGTCGAACCCTGCGACGCTGACATCTTCGGGGATGCGCAGGCCGAGCTTGTGGCGGATCACGTCCATCACCGCGAAGGCCATGTGGTCGTTGCAGACGAACACCGCGTCGGGGCGGTCCTTGCCCGCGAACATCTCCAGCGCGGCGGCGCGGGCCTGGGCATACTCGAAGTTCCCCACCTCCCGGGCGGCCAGCGTCAGCCCCGCTGCCTCCAGCCCCTCGCGGAACCCGAGTTCGCGGTCGCGCTGGGTCGAGGCTTCCTCCAGCCCGGCGATATAGCCGATCCGTGTGTGGCCGGCGGCCGCGAAATGCGCCGCGATTGCCTGCCCGCCGAGGACATTGTCGGTCGTGACCGACGACATCCGGTCATCGTCCTGTTCGCGGTTGAACAGCACCACCGGGATACCGTGTTCGTGGCACCGTTTGGCCAGCACCGAGGACATCGACACCGAGGCAAGCACGATGCCGTCGACCTGGTAGTCGAGGATTTCCTTCATCACGCCCTGAACGTCGCCGACGGTCGGCGACGACATGAAGACCAGCACGTGGTAGCCGCGTTCCTGCAGTTTCACCGACAGGCGCTCGATCGCCTGCGGATAGAACTGGTTTTCGAGATAGGCGACCACGAGGCCGATGATCCGGCTGCGTCCGGTTATCATGGCGCGCGCCAGAACGTTGGGCCGGTAGCCAAGCTCCTCGGCGGCGCGGCGCACCTTTTCCCGGGTCGCCTTCGACACGCTCGCACCGGGGGTGAAAACCCGGCTGACCGCCGACTGGCTCACACCGGCGCGTTGCGCGACCTGAAGCGAGGTGACACGATCCTTTGCCATCAATCCGCCGTCCAACCTCCGTCAACCAGCAATGACGTGCCTGTTACCATCGCCGAGGCGTCCGAAGCCAGATAAAGAACCGCACCCATGATGTCCTCGACCTCGCCGATGCGGCCCAGCTTGATCTTGCTTTCGACCCAGGCCGCGCGTTCGGGGTTGTCGAAGGTCTGGGCGGTCAGCGGCGTGCGGATGAAGGTCGGGCAGATCGTGTTGACGCGGATCCGGCGCGGACCCCATTCGATCGCCATGGATTTCACCATGCCTTCAAGCCCGTGTTTCGAGGCGCTGTAGACGGCGCGGTCGATCCCACCGACATGGCCCATCTGGCTGCTTATGTGGATGATCGAGCCGCCCCTGTCGGGCATGTGCCGCGCGGTCTCGGTCGACAGGAAATACGCCGCCCGCAGGTTCACGCCCATCACCGCGTCATAATCGGCGGCTGTGGTCTCGAGCGCGGCGCTGTGGCGGGCAAGACCCGCGGAGTTCACGACGATGTCGAAACTGCGGCCCTTGAGCGCGCGCGACATCGCATCGAGATCGGCGATATCAAGCTCGAGGGCCTCGGCCGACCAACCCTCGGCGGCGATTTCGGCAACGGTCTCTTCCAGTCGGGCCACCCCCCGCGCGGCGCAGACCACATGCGCACCCGCCTCGGCCAGCGCCACGGCACAGGCGTGACCAATGCCCGACGAGGCACCGGTGACCAGCGCAAGCCGGCCATCGAGCCGCATCGAAGGGGTGCGCGGCAGGGTCACTGCGCGGCCTCGGTCAATTCCGCCGCTTCTCCGTAGGGCACGTTGACGCCGCCATAGCGGCGGACCCGCAGGTTGCACTGTTCGGCGTGGCCGACGAACCCTTCGAGCAGGCACAGGCGCGAGCCATAGGCCCCGATCATCGCCGCCGCCTCGTCGGTGGTGATGCGCTGATAGCTGTGGGTCTTCAGGTATTTGCCAACCCAAAGCCCGCCGGTATAGCGCCCGGCCTTCTTGGTCGGGAGTGTATGGTTGGTGCCGATCACCTTGTCGCCGTTGGCGACGTTGGTGCGCGGGCCGAGAAACAGCGCGCCGTAGCTCGTCATGTTCTCGAGATACCAGTCGTCGCGGTCGGTCATCACCTGCACATGCTCATAGGCCATGTCATTGGCGACCGCGAGCATCTCGTCATGGTCGTCGCACAGGATCACGTCACCGAAATCGCGCCAGCTCACCGAGGCGGTGTTCGCGGTCGGCAGGATCTCGAGGATGCGGTCGATCTCGACCAGGGTTTCCTCGGCCAGCCTGCGCGAATTGGTGATCAGGCAGGCGGGGCTGTTGTAGCCGTGTTCGGCCTGGCCCAGAAGGTCGGTGGCGCACATTTCCGCGTCGACCGTTTCGTCGGCGATCACCATGGTCTCGGTCGGACCGGCGAAGAGGTCGATGCCGACACGGCCGAAAAGCTGCCGCTTGGCCTCGGCAACAAAGGCATTGCCCGGCCCGACCAGCAGGTGCACCGGGTCGATGCTTTCGGTCCCCAGGGCCATCGCGCCGATCGCCTGGATACCGCCCAGGACATAGATTTCATGCGCGCCGCCGATGTGCATCGCCGCGATCACCGCCGGGTTGGGTTCACCGTTGAACGGCGGCGTGGCGGCGACGATCCGGGGCACGCCCGCGACCTTGGCGGTGGCCACCGACATATGCGCCGAGGCGACCATCGGGAACTTGCCGCCGGGCACGTAGCAGCCCACCGATTGCACCGGGATATTCTTGTGGCCCAGGATCACGCCCGGCAGGGTTTCGACCTCGATGTCCTTCATCGAGTCGCGCTGGGCGCGGGCGAAGTTCACCACCTGCTCCTGCGCGAAGCGGATGTCTGCCATGTCACGCGGGCTGACCTTGGCCACGATCGCCTCGATCTCGGCTTCGCTCAGGCGATAGCTGTCGCGGTCGTAGTCGTCGAACTTGACCGCAAGCTCGCGCACCGCCGCATCGCCGCGGGCCTCGATATCGGCCAGCGTCGCGGCCACCACGTCACGCACCTTGGCGTCGTCCTCGACCTTTTCGGCCTCGGGTTTACTGCGTTTGAGATAGGTAATCGTCATCTGTGCTGTCCTCGTTATACGGGTCGCGGCGGCGTTTTCTCGCCCCGGTCAAAACTCTCCCAGCCGTGGCCGTCGAACACGTCGACGCCAAGCTGGGCCAATACATGCGGGAAATCGACCGACACCCAGTTGTCCGCGATCTTGCCGTCCTCGACCTTCCAGAAATCCATGTAGGGGATCGTCACGCGCTTGCCGGTCGGGGCGATCCCCATGAAGCTGCCGGAATGCGTCGCCTCGATGTGGCCGAAACACGATGCCCAGCCGTCCTCGCAGATGAACCGTTCGGTCTTGTATTCCCGCTTTGTGAAGGCGGCGCGCAAGGGCAGCTGCCAGTTGGTGCGAAACGCCGCGAGTCCCGTCTTGGTGCCGCAGCCCCGGTTGCCCATCCATCGGAAATCGTCGTGGAAATGAGCCGCCATGTCGTTGGAATTGGCGCCCAGCGCCGCCTCCATCCGAAGAATGACCTGGCGCGTGGCGTCGGCTTTTTCATCGGCGTTCATCGGTCGTCGATCCTTTCCCCGGATGCTGTATCGAACAGGTGGCAGATGCTGGCGGGGATGCGGGCATGCACGATGTCGCCGATTTCGGCCCGGTATTCCTTGTTGGTCTTGATCGACACCAACGCGCCGCCCAGACGCCAGGTGATCATCGACGCCTCGCCCAGCAACTCGATTGAATACATCGGCGCCGCGATCTGGCCCTGGTCCTCGACGATTTCGGCGTCCTCGGCACGAAAGCCCAGCGTGACGTTGCCCGAAGGTCCGGCGGGCAGGCCCTCGACATGGATGCCGTCGCCCTGAAACACGCCTTTTTCGAGCTTGCCTTCGACCAGGTTCATCGCCGGAGAGCCGATGAAACTGGCCACGAAGGTATTGGCGGGCGTGTCATAGATTTCGGTGGGGGTGCCGACCTGCTGGATCTTGCCGGCGTTCATCACCACGACCCGGTCGGCAAGCGTCATCGCCTCGATCTGGTCATGGGTCACGTAGACCGTGGTGGTCTTGAGCTTGGATTGCAGGTTCTTGATCTGCGCCCGCGTGCTCACGCGCAGCTTGGCATCGAGGTTGGACAGGGGCTCGTCCATCAGGAACACCGTCGGCTTGCGCACGATGGCGCGGCCGAGCGCAACGCGCTGGCGCTGGCCGCCCGACAGCTCCGCCGGGCGACGGTCCATGAAGTCCTGAAGTTCCACCATCTCGATGGCCTTCATCACCATGTCGCGGTGCTTTTCCTTCGGCACCTTCCGAACCCGCAGCGGAAAGCGGATGTTCTCGTAGACCGAGAGGTTCGGATAGAGCCCGTAGGACTGGAACACCATCGAGATGTCGCGGTCCTTGGGTTCGAGATTGTTGACCATGCGGTCGCCCAGCCAGATCTCACCCTCGGTGACATCCTCCAGCCCGGCGATCATGCGCATCGTGGTCGACTTGCCGCAGCCCGACGGCCCCAGCAGGACAAGGAATTCCTGGTCGGCAATGTCGAGGTCGAAATTGTCGACGCCGACGAAAGAGCCCCAACGCTTGTTGACGTTCTTGAGTTGCAGTCTGGCCATCGGTCAGGCCTCCTTATCCCTTGACGGCGCCGGCGGTCAGGCCGCTGACGATCTGGCGTTGGAAGAACAGAATGAGTGCGAACAGCGGCACGATCGCGGAAACCACGGCGGCCACCGCATACATCACCTTGCCCTCTTCCTGGGTCGAGCCGAGGAAGCTGTTGATCTTCGGGATCATCGTCGCGTTCTCCTGTGTCAGGAGCATCGAGGTGACGGTGAAGTCGTTGTAGGCAAGCAGGAAGCTGAACAGCCCAGTGGTGATCACGCCCGGCCACATGACCGGGATGATCGCCAGCCGGAACGCCTGGAACCGGGTGCAGCCATCGACCATCGCGGCCTCGTCCAGATCCTTCGGGATCGACAGGAAGAACGAGTGCAGCATCCACAGCGTGAACGGCTGGTTGATCGCGACCAGCACGATGATCGTGGTCGGCAGGAACCCCCAGATGTTGAGTTGGAAGAACGGCAGCAGGTAGCCCGACACCAGCGTCACATGCGGCATGGCGCGAAACACCAGCGCCGCCATCAGAAGCCAGAAGGTGTATTTGAACCCCGACCGCGCCAGCGCATAGCCGCCAAGCGTGCCCAGCGTCAGCGAGATGATCACGACGAACAGGGTAACGATCGCGGTATTGACCACGGAGCGCCAGAATTCCTGCTGGATCCAGGCGCCTTCATAGCCGGCCAGTGTGAAGGCGCTGCCGTGCTGGCGTTGGGTGACCGGTCCGGTGATCGCGTTCATCCAGTCGGCGCGCGAAAAGAAATCGCCCTCGACCTTGAACGAACCCCACATGGTCCACAGGAACGGAAAGGCCGCAACGACCAGCCAGAACAGCACGAACACGGTGGACAGCATGACCAGCGACGGAGGCTTTCTTTTGGCGAGACTTGACATTGGCGGCTTCCCTCAGGTCTTGCGGTTGAATTCGCGCCAGTTGCGGCGCAGCACCGGCAGAAGCAGGATGATCACGCCGATGATGGTCAGCATCGACGTTGCGGCGGCCGATCCGAACAGCGGCGATTCCGCGGCGCGCAGATCGTTGTAGATCAGATAGCTCAGCGAGGTCGCGCTGGCCGCGGCCGAGAAGCCGATGATCGGCTCGAACACCCGGAAGTTGTCCATCAGTTGCATCAGCGCGATGAAGGTCGCGAGCGGCATGAGATAGGGAATGGTCACGAACCTCACCCGCTCCCAGCGGCTGGCGCCATCGACCATGGCGGATTCCAGCGTGTCCTGCGGCACGGTCTGAAGACCGGCGTAGAACACCACGAAGGCGAACGGCGCCGAATGCCAGACGCCATAGACGAACAGCGTCACCCACGTCAGCGCCGGCGAGGCCTTGAGCGACAGGCTCGGATCGGAAAACAGCGCCTGAAGCGCCGCCCCGATGATCCCGCGCGAGTCGATCATCCAGAACAGGACCAGCGACCCGACCAGGGGCGTGACGATCATCGGCAACAGCGAGAAGAAGATCACCGGACCCTTCAGAAACCTCGGGATCGAGTTCACGACCAGCGCGATGATGAAGCCCAGGATGATGACAAGGGGGGTGACGATGAAGGTATAGGCCAGCGTGAAGATCAGCGCCTTGTAGAACGGCAGGTTCATGATCCGGGTGCGGATTTCCGTGAAGTTGTCGCTGGTGGCGAAGATCTCGGTGATCTCGTCGAAAGCGAGGTGGCTGGCGTTGGTATAGGTGCCCAGTCCGTTGTAACGCCCGGCGGGCTTCTCGGCGCGCAGGTCGGCCATCGCGGCGGAGTCGACACTGACTTCGGCGGTGCAGCCGAACGGGCCGCAGGTTTCGGTCTCGATCAGGATCTGCTCGTGCTCGATGAACAGCGACTGATACCCGACCGACAGGATCGGCAACGCGATGAAGAGGATCATCGCCAGGAGCGACGGCCAGATGAAGGCCATGAAGGTCTTGTGTGGCATGAAGTCCTCCTGCCGCGCGGACGGCGGGCGCAGAGCATGGGGTCATCGAGGGGCAGAGGCAGGGGGCGCCGCGCGCCCCCTGCTCGGGCAATCTAGTTCAGAAAGCCCGCTTCGGTCGCGGCGGTCGTGTAGGCCGCGGTCACGTCGGCCAGCGCCTGTTCGGCGCTTTCCTTGCCTTGCAGGAATTCCGCCAGGTTGTCGCCCAGCGCGGTGTGCAGCAGCCCCATGTAGGGCAACATCGGATAGGGACGTGCACCCGCCTGCAGATCGGCGATCACGCCAGAGGCGGCCTTTGTCGGCTCATAGCCGTCGATCAGCCACACGGCGGCGTCGAGGTTCTCGGCCATCATCTCGGGCGACAGCCCGTTCATCATCGCGCGGAACGAGGCTTCGGCGTCTTCATCCGAGATGTTCTTGGCGATGGTGAAGCCGTCCCACCAAAGTGCGGCAGACGGGATCGTGTTGTCACCGATCGTCGGTGCGGCGGCGAACGAGGTGGCTTTTGCGATGTCCGGGGCCGGGCCGGACTCGTCGATCATCGCACCGGCGCGTGAACCCCAGGCGATGGTCAGGGCAACCTCGCCCGCCTCCCAGACCGGCTTGGTCGAGTTGCTGTCGTAGGTGACCCAGTCGGCGCTCATGTAGTCGACCATGCGCTTCATGTTCTCGAGAACCAGAAGCCCGTCGGCGTTGTCGATTGCCAGCTTGGCCGAGCCCGGCTCGAAGAAGTCGTTGCCGGTGCCGAGATACATGTTGACGAATTCCGCCGCGAGGTTCCATCCCGGCATGAAGTTCGACGAGATCGGCGTTTCCATCACCCCCGCCTCGCGCAGCATTTCGGCGGCCGCGAACATATCCTCGTAGCTCGTGGGCACTGCAATGCCGTTCGCTGACAGGATGTCTTCGCGATACTGGAGGTGCTGGGCGTTGGCCATGAACGCGATCGCCATGATCTTGCCGTCGACCACGATCTTCTGGCTGTCGAGAAGCTGATCGCCCCACTTCGCGACATATTCGTCGAGCGGGCGGATCAGGTCGTCGTTCAGCAGAGGCACGATCGAGTTCGTCGCCACCACGGCGACGGTGTAGCTGGCGGGATTCGTGGTCAGCGCCGGAACCTGAACGTTCTTGTGTTCCTCGGTCTGGTTCTTGGTCACCTCGACGGTGGCGCTGGCGCATTTCTCGGCCCATTCGGCAACCGCGTGCAGCGCCGCGAAGTCGTTCGACAGAATGCGGACCGAGCCGCTTTCGATGCCGCAATCGGCCCACGCGCCGCCCGCCGTCGCCAGCAGCACGCCGGCCGCGACAGTCGATTTCAACTTGAAGTTCATTCCGGTTTCTCCCGTCAGTTCGTAGCGCCGCGTTTGCCGCCAGCGGCGGTCCCGTGCGCATTTCTATTCAGTCTCCCCGGCCAGATACCTTGCCCGGCAGAAGATCAGGGTAGCGATATTTGACTACGATTGCAATTCCTACTTTTCTCATGCACGAAACATGCGAAAGCTGGTGGACCGGGCGGTGGATGTGACTGCCACGCCAACAGATTTCGCCCGCATCAGATTGGATACGGCGATCATGCCAATTGGCTGCGGGGTCGATTTCAGACACGGCAAAACGCACGGACTCCACTTCGATCCCCCGGCACCGAAAGTGGAAGACTTCGCCGAAAAGCCGCCCTTTCGCCGTGCTTTCTTTCATTTACAGGTGTTTTTTCAGCTATTTGGCGACGAAACTACTGCCACGCGTTCCCACGACGGACCGCCGTCAGCCCTGCCAGGGACCGAATCGCGCCGTTAAAACACGACTGTGCAACCCCAACGTGACCGCGCCGTTCGGCATCCGCACCCCATTCGCCTGCCCGGCCGGTTGCGGCCCGAATTCCGAATGTGATTGTTGCATTCGTATTCCTTTCATGCTCCAGTATCGTCGAAACAACCCCCGACCGGATTCCCACCAGACCTGACAGGAAAGCGATATGGCAACCAAGGACGAGGGGCCCGAGAGCCCCGCCAGAACACCGAAACACGCAGTTCTCCAGGTCGAGCGACGCGACTTTGTCGACCTTGTTCCCGAGAACCGCGAACGCGCGCAGCCGATGCAGGGGTTCGACCCGATCTATACCGACATCGTGGACTATATCGTGCGCTGCACGCACCGGATCTGGGACGAGCGCGATGTCGGCCTGATCTACACTCACTATACGCACAACTGCGTCGTCTATCACGCCACGGGCACGATCTATAACCGCGAGGACGTGGTGCATGACACGATCAAGCGGATGTTCATGCTGCCCGAGCGGCGCGGCATGGCCACCCAGGTGATCTGGAACGGGAACGACAAGGACGGATTCTATACCTCGCACCTCGTGACCGGCTCCGGGCGCCACACCCAGCCGGGCATCTACGGCAAGCCGACCGGGCGCACCTTCGTCGCGCGCACCATTGCCGACTGCATGGTCCACGCCAACAAGATCTACCGCGAATGGCTGGTGGTCGACACGATGGCGCAGGTCAAACAGATCGGGCTCGACCCGCAGGCCTATGCCGAGGATCTCGCCCGGCCCTATTTCGAGAAAGGTCTGCTGGCCATCGACATGGGCGAAAACCGCCGGCTGATCGGGCAATACCCGCCCGAGACCAAACCCGACACCTCGATCGCCAACACCGATCTGGAACGCGAGGTTCTGGAGTGGCTGCACGAGATTCACAACCGGCGCATGTTCGGCAAGATCCGCGAGGTCTATGCCCCCACGGTCCAGTATCATGGCCCGCTGATGAAGGAACTCTATGGCCACGGCGCGGTGACGCACCAGACTGTCGGTCTCTATGCCTCGATCCCGGACGGGTTCTTCATGCCGCAGCACATCTGCTCAACCCCCTGCGACGAGGGCGGCACCAAGGTTGCGGTGCGCTGGTTGATCGAGGGGCACCACCTCGGCTGGGGTGTTCTGGAAGAGCTTGGCGCGCCCACCGGCAAGCGCCTGCAGGTCATGGGCATGACGCATTTCCACATCAAGGACGGCAAGGTCGTCGACGACTGGACCAACTACGACGAGATGTCGCTTCTGATGCAGGTGAAGCTGGCGCAGATGGCCGACCGCGACTCGGCGGTTCTTGTCGACGACGAAGCCTGACAACACCGCGTGGCGCGGTTGCGGATCGGGGCGGGGTGTCGCACGCGCGTAGCTTGGCGGTGACGTTGCCAGCCCTGCGCATCGCGCAGGTTTCCGATCCCGCGCAAAAGCCGCGGGATCGGACCATGTTCACTCTGCCGTCGCCTGAAGGCGGTCCAGCCGGATCTGCGCGGCGCGGCGATGCCCGTCGAGCCCTTCGCTGGCGCTTTGGCGCACCGCCGGCGGTGCGACCTGGCGCACGCCTTCGGGTTCAAGCCATTGATGCGTCGCAACCTTCATGTAGGCCCCGACCCACAAGCCGCCGGTATAGCGCCCCGCCGCCATCGTCGGCAGCGTGTGGTTGGTGCCGCAGCACTTGTCGGAATAGACCACGCTGGCCATCTCGCCGATGAACAGCGATCCGTAGTTACGCAGTTTCTGCGCCAGCGCATGCGCATCGGCGGTGTGGATCTGAAGATGCTCGGCGGCGATGTGGTCGGAATAGGCGATCATCGCCGCCTCGTCGTCGCAGACCGCGATTTCGCCGTAGTCGCGCCAGGCCTGGGCGGCGGTTTCGGCGGTCGCGAGGTCATGCAACTGGCGCGCCACCTCGTCCTCGACCGCCTGCGCCAGCGCCGCGTCGGTGGTGATCAGCCCGACACGGGTGCGCACGTCATGCTCGGCCTGGGCCAGAAGATCGGTGGCGATCATCTCGGCGTCGCCGGTCCGGTCGGCGAGGATGTAGATCTCGGACGGGCCGGCCAGCTGGTCGATGCCTACCGGGCCGAACACCTGACGCTTGGCCTCGTTCACGAAGGCGTTGCCTGGACCGACGATCTTGTTCACCGCCGGCACGGTTTCGGTCCCGAAGGCCATCGCCGCAATCGCCTGCGCCCCACCGATGCGGAAGATCCGGTCGGCGCCGGACAGGTGGCAACCCGCGATCATCGCCCGGTGCGCGTTCGGCGGCAGGCAGGCGATGACCTCGTCGACACCCGCGACCTTGGCCGGAACGATGGTCATCACCGGCGCGGACAACAGCGGATAGCGTCCCCCCGGCACGTAGCAGCCAACCCGTTCGATCGGCAGGATACGGTGGCCAAGGTGCACGCCGTCGCGGATCTCGATCTCGAGCGGCAGCATCGTGGCGAGTTGCGCCTCGGCAAAGCGGCGGACGTTGTCGATGGCAAATTCGGTGTCGGCGCGGGTCTGGGGATCGAGTTCGTCGACGGCGGCACGCCGCTCATCCGGCCCGACCTCGAAGGCCGTCAGGTCGCTGCCGTCGAACCTGGCGGCAAACTCGGCCACCGCGGCATCGCCACGGCTGCGCACCGCGGCGAGCACGTCGCTCACGGTCGTCTGGATGTCCGACATTCCCGAAACCGATGTGTCCTGCGGCGCCCGGATCTGGCGGACGCCCGCGATGGGCAATGGGCTGGTTGGCATGTCGTATCCTTTCATGTTTGGGGTGCTGGTGCGGCTCGACTCAACTACTAGTCCAAAACCGGCTTTTTGCAAACGTTATCAATCACGATACTTGCGGTGAAATCCAAGCGTTGAAGCAGCAAACCGTGCGCTTGGCACTTTGCGCCCGGGTGCGCCATCGGCGCGTGACAGGTCATCCTGTCTGCGTAATGAGAGAATTCAGGCGATTATGGGTAAAGGCGCCTGCGTGCCGATGCGCCACTCGGCGTGACCTGCCAGAAATCGGCCAAGCCCGCCCCGGTGGCAACATGCGAGAAAACCTTGCATTCGATTGCATCCGAACACAGGCTGCGTTTGGGAGTCGGCGCATCCCGATTCGGTCGCATCGGGCGCGGCGATGGATTTCGCCGGGAGTAACCGAGGCGCTCCCCGACCGGGTGGCGATCTGGATACAGATCCGGCTACAGACAACACGGATGACGATGAGGCGTAGTCGATGGACGACAACCTGACCGGTTTCGAGGAAACGTTCGGTTTCACGCGGCGCGAGGTCGGGCTCGACAACTGGCGCAAGGCGCCGTTCAGCCGATGGGCGTTCTCGCATGTCCGCGAAATCGTCCCGACCGCGCCGATCAATACGCGTCGAACAAATCAATCCGCACCCGACTTCGGCACGCTGCTGGGCGAGCGGGCGGATGACGACGCCACTGGCGCGACCATAGCGGAACAGATCAAGGCGCTCGACACCGACGTGTTGCTGGCCTGCAAGGACGGGCGCCCGGTCGCGCTCTGGCAAGCGCCGCATGCCGACGCCAACGACCCGCACCTGATCTTTTCCGTCTCCAAGTCCGTGACCGGCCTGATCGCCGGGGCGTTGGCGGCGGCGGGCGCGCTCGACCTCGGTGCGCCGGTGATCGACCTCGTTCCCGAAGCCGCCGGATCTGCCTTCGCCGATGCCAGCGTCCGCAACCTGCTCGACATGCGCGTCTCGCTCGAGATCGACGAGGTCTATGGCGACGATGCCGGGTGGGGCGGGCGCTATTGCCGGGCGGTTCTGTGGGATCCGCCGGTTCCCGGCGAGGACATCGACCACCTGTCGCTGCTGCTTGCCATCGGCAAGGGGCACGAGGCGCATGGCGGGCCGTTCCGCTACCGCTCGGCCAATTCCGATCTGCTGGGTGTGGTGATCGAACGCGCCGCCGGCCAGCCGTTCAACGGGGTCGCGGCGAACCTGCTGTGGACGCCGGTGCAGGGACAGGGCGAGGCCAGCATCACGGTCGACCGGCGCGGCATGGCGCAGTCGGCCGGGGGTATTTCCTGCACCGCTTTCGACCTGGCCCGGCTGGGCGACCTCCTGCGCACCGAGGGCGTCGCCGATGGCAACCAAGTGCTGCCCGCGGCCTTCGTCCATGACACGCTGCACGGCGGCGACGCCGATGCCTGGCGCGCGGGCGACTGGGGCAAGACCATGCCGGGGCATCGCTACCGCAACCAGTGGTATGCCCGCGGCGATGCCGATGGTTGCCTCTTCGCCAAGGGCATTCACGGACAGTGGGTCCACGTGAACCCGGCGCGTCGGACCACGATCGTCAAGCTTTCGAGCCAGGATGTCGCGAAGGCCGACAGCATGAACGCGGCCACGCTGGCCCTGCTCGACACGCTGGCGGCGCGGATCTAGATCGCGCCAAACCTTTCCGCATGACTTGGCCCGGGTGTTTTCCAACCGGCATCCGGTTGTCGGCTACTGGTGGCGCAGGGCTTCGATCGGGTCGAGTTTTGCCGCCCGACGCGCCGGGAAATACCCGAAAATGATGCCGACGACGAACGAGAACAGAAACGCACCCGCGACCACCAGCGGGTTTGGCTGGAACGGAATCGCCAGCAGGTTCGAGGCAAGGGCCGCCAGGCCCAACCCAAGAACGATGCCGATCAGCCCGCCGATCATCGACAGCACGATCGCCTCGACCAGGAATTGCATCAACACCTGGCTGGCCTGCGCCCCTACGGCCAGTCGAATGCCGATTTCACGGGTGCGTTCGGTGACCGAGACCAGCATGATGTTCATGATCCCGATGCCGCCGACCAGCAGGCTGACCGCCGCCACCGCCGACAGAAGACCGGTCAGAACGTTGGTGATGCCGCTCAGCATCGACGCGATCTGTTTCATGTCCATGATGCTGAAATCGTCGTCCTCGCCCTCGCCGATGCGCCTTCGTTCGCGCATCAGGGCCTCGATTTCGACCTTGGCGCGGGTGGTGGATTGGCCGTCGCGCACCGAGACGTAGATCATCGAGATGTCGTCGCTGCCCGTCACCCGGCGCATGAAGGTCTTGATCGGAAGGGCCAGCACATCGTCCTGGTCCATCCCGAAGGACGATGCGCCCTTGGCTTCGAGCAGCCCGACGACCTCGCAGGTGAGAGCATTGAGGCGGATGGTTTCGCCAATCGGGTTGGTGTTGCCGAACAGGTTCTGGCGCAGGGTTTCGCCCAGGATGCAGACCGATCTGCCGGATTGTTCCTCGCTGGCCAGAAACGCGCGCCCCATCACGATCGGCCAGTCGATCGCCGCAAGATAGCGGTTGTCAGTGCCTACAACGGTGGTTCTCGCGCTTTGAGCGCCGTAGATCGCCATCGTCGAGGATTGTCCATAAGGCGCCGCGGTCTCGACGATGCCGATCTGTTCGATGATCGCATCCACGTCCTTGAGGGTGAATGCCTTGGCAACCGTTCTCGAACCCGGCCCCTGCTGTCCGCCGCCGCCCGGCATCACCATCAGGATGTTGGTGCCCAGCTTCTCAACATCAGAGGTGACCTGACGCGACGATCCTTCGCCCACCGTGACCATCGCGATGACCGCAGCTACGCCGATCACGATGCCCAGAACCGTGAGGGTCGAACGCATGGTGTTGCGAAAGATCGCCTGAACCGCCAGCCGGATGGTTTCCAGAATCATCGTCCGGACCCTCCGTGCCGCGGTTTTCCGTCACGCTCGACCTTGCCATCGACCATCCAGATCAGGCGATGGGCATATTCGGCCATATCCTCTTCGTGGGTGACCATCACAATGGTCATCCCGTCCTTTTCGTTCAGGTCGCGCAGGACCTCCATGATCTCGCGCGACATCCTGGTGTCGAGGTTGCCGGTCGGCTCGTCGGCCAGGATCAGTTCGGGGCTGCCCACCAGGGCCCGCGCAATGGCGACGCGCTGTTGCTGGCCGCCGGACAATTCGGAGGGGTCGTGGTGTTCGCGCCCTTTCAGCCCGACCTTCGCAAGCGCCTCGAGCGCCAGTTGCCTGCGCTCGGCCCTGCCCACACCCTTGTAGACCAGGGGCAACTCGACGTTGTCGAGCGCCGACGTGCGGGGCAGCAGGTTGTAGCCCTGAAACACGAAACCGAAATAGTTGCGGCGCAACAGCGCGAGCTGGTCGCGGTCGAGGCTGGCAACCGGCACGCCGCTGAACAGGTATTCCCCCGACGTCGGGCTGTCGAGGCACCCGATCAGGTTCATGGCGGTCGACTTGCCCGATCCTGACGGCCCCATGATCGCAACGAAATCGCCTTCCGCGATCTTGAAGCTCGCACCGTCCAATGCCCGCACTTCGGCCTCGCCGTGGCCGTAGATTTTCGAGACATCGCGAAATTCGATCAAGGGGATGGCGGCGGCCACGTCAGCCGCCCTCGACCAGGTCGACGATCACCAGATCGCCCTCGGCGATATCGCCCGACAGGATATGCGTCATCCGGCCATCGGTGTCGCCCCGCTCGACGGGCACCTCCACGGCTTCGCCGTCGCGCAGCACCCAGACCGTCCGCTCCGAGCGCACCCGGTCGTCCCCGTCCGATCTGGAGGGCATGAGCAGGCCGAAAAGCCCACCCCCGCCGGCCTCGTCCTCCTCTGCCGCCTCGACCACCTGCGGCGGGGCAAAGCGCAGCGCCGCATTGGGAACGACAAGCACATCCGAATATTTCGCCACGATGATATCGGCCGTCGCGGTCATGCCGGGGCGCAACAACAAGTCCTCGTTTTCGATCGACAGGATCGCCTTGTAGGTGACCAGACCGTCTATCGTTTCGGCGGCAAAGCGGACCATCGAGATTACCGCCGGAAAGCTCTGTTCGTCGTAGGCATCGACGCGAAAGGTCGCGTCATCGCCGGGCTCGATGCGGCCGATATCCGCCTCGGACACGTCGACGTGAAGTTCCATTTTCGTCAGATCCTCGGCGATGGTGAACAGCACCGGCGCGGACAGCGCCGCCGCCACGATCTGCCCTTCGTCGACATTGCGGCGCAGGACCATGCCGTTGATCGGCGAACAGATGCAGGCTTTCGCCAGTTCGGCCTGCTGTGCCTCCAGTTGCGCCTGCGCCAGATCCAGATTGGCGTTGGCGCTGGCCAGCGCGGCCCTGGCACGCGCCAACCCGGCCTCAGCGGCGGTCTGGTTGGCCAGCGTGGTGATGCCGCGGTCGCCCAGTTGCTTGACGGTGTCGTAGTTCAGCGTGGCCTCAAGAAGGCTCGCCTCGGCGCTGGCGACCTGGGCCTGCGCCATCGCATGCGAGGCGGTCTGCACCGCCAGTTGCGCCTCGAGCTGGGTCATGTCGAGTTGCGCCAGCACCTGCCCCGCGGTCACGGTGTCGTTGAAATCGACCAGAACGTCCTTCATCGTGCCCGACAGTTCCGAGGATATCTCGACCAGGTTGGTCGGCTCGATCGTGCCGGTCGCGGTAACGGTGACCGCCAGGTCGGCCCGGCTGACGCTCTCGGTCTCGAAGGTCACGGCCCGGCGCGTTTCGGCCTCGGACGTCCACCAGTAAAGGCCACCGCCCGCCACGACGAGTGCCACCAGCAGGTAGATCCATTTCGAAACCTTGTAGCGGGACGCACTCAGGCCGAGCGTGGCTTCGATTTCGCGTCGTTTGTCGGCCATGGTCACGCTCCAGAATTCTTGTTGCCGCATCAATACGCGAAAACGGGCCAATTGCATTGCTACATCTAGTCATTCTGCCGCCCGTTTCGAGGCCGGGTATTTCCCGGGACGGGTTTGGACCATCACCGGACCCGCCGGACAGACTCCGAACGACAGCGCCTGCTGGTTTTATCCTGGTCAGCGGTTTCCGATGCAGCGGCGCATCGTGCTGCCACGGCTTCGACACGACTGCGAATTCGGAACACGAAACGGCCCTTGCGCATTTCTCCTGAAACCGGGTGCGACGCGCCGCACCGGTGCGACATCAAACCGGAGGAAGACGCCATGACCATGCGGTTCGAACAGATCCTTGCCGAAGGGGTCGCCCAGTGCTCCTATCTTCTGGGCGACACCGGCAGCGGCACGGCTGCCGTCGTCGACCCACGGCCCGACTGCGATGTCTATATCGCGCGGGCCAGAGCGCTCGGCCTTGTGATCACGCATGTGTTCGAAACGCACATTCATGCAGATTTCCTGTCCGGCGCGCGAGAACTGGTCGACCGCCTCGACGGGGCGGCGGAACTTTGCGTCAGCGCAGAGGGCGGAGCCGAATACGGCTTCGAGCACCGCAGCATTCGCGACGGAGACACCTTCCGCTTCGGCGACCTCACCCTCACCGTGCGGCACACACCTGGACACACCCCCGAACACGTTTCCTTCCTGCTCCATGAAAAGGGCAACGATGCGCCGTGGGGCGTGCTGAGTGGCGACGCGTTCTTCGTCGACTCGGTCGGACGACCCGACTTGCTCGGGGACGAGAAGACCGACGAGCTGACCGAGGCGCTCTTTCGCACCACGCAGGACACCTTCATGCAGATGCCTGACGGGGTCATCGTCTACCCCTGCCACGGCGCCGGGTCGGATTGCGGGCCGGATATCGGCGATCGCATGTCCACAACCATCGGCTATGAACGACGGCACAACAAATACGTGCAGATCACCGAGCCCGACGCCTTCAAGGCGGAAATGACCGGGGATGCGCCGCCGGTGCCCACGCACTACCCGCGTCTCAAGAAGGTCAACGCGGCCGGCCCCGACATCCTGCGGCGCCTGCCCGCGTGCGCTGGCATGACCCCGGGCAGGTTCGAGGCCCTGGTTCAGGATCGCGCGATACAAGTGCTGGATGTGCGGGACATGCTCGCCTTCGGTGGCGGTTTCATCGACGGTGCGATCAATATCGGCCTCCAGCCGGAACTGTCGGTCTGGGCGGGCTGGCTGCTCGACCCCGAAAAGCCCATCGCGCTTGTGACCGAGAATGACGGCCAGGTCGCCGAAGCGGTGCAGTTGTTGTGGCGCGTCGGGTTCACGCGGTTCGCGGGCTATCTTGCCGGCGGGATCGGGGCATGGCGGGAAAGCGGCCGCCCGATGGCCCATATCCGCCAGATGACCGTGCAGGAACTGGAAAAGGCTGCGGTCTGCCCGCTCGATGTGCGCAAGGACGAGGAATGGAACGATGGCCACATTCCGAACGCGCGTCACGCCTTCCTCGGCCAGTTCGAGGACGAGATCGACGGTCTGGCGCGCGATGCGACCTATGCCACCTACTGTCACACCGGCTTTCGGGCCAGCATAGCCGCAAGCCTGCTGCACCGCGCCGGGTTCGAAAACGTGTTCAACGTGCCCGGCAGCTTCGCCGCATGGCAGGCGCAGGGCTACAGGGTGGTCTCCTGATCCAGGCTCGCCAGACCGCCCGGAAACGCGCGCGCCGTCCCCGCGCACCGTGCCGCAAGCGGCGGTTTTTCCGTTTCTTTTGTCAGGTTTCGGAGCGTTTTTTCCGCCCGTAAATTTTTCGATGCAGACTTTTCCGGGAAATTGCCATATCGTCCTCCGGATTGGTGAAAGATCTGGGGCCCGGAGGATATGACGAAACCGAAAATTCACACGATGGAAGAGCTTTCCGCCGCCATCGGCGTGTCCCGCCCTACCCTGTCGCGTTACTTTCAGGACCCGGCCAAGGTCAGTCGATCCTCGATCGAGCGGATCAGGAGGGGGCTGGAGAAGGTCGACTATACCCCGAATTTCTTTGCGACGCGGATGAACCGCAAGTCGACAGGCATGATCGGGGTGATCATTCCCTACCTCAACGACCTGTTCTTCACCCGCCTTCTGGAAGCGATCGAACTGGCGGCAATGGAGGCGGGCTATACCGTCATCACCCAATGCTCGCATTCCGACCCGGAAATCGAGTCACGCGCCGCCGAGACCTTCCTGTCGATGAATGTCGACGGCGCGATCGTTGCGCCGCTGGGCAATCACAGCGACCTGCACATCTATGAGCGATTGAACGCAAGGTTGCCGTTCGTGCTGCTGGATTCGCGCCCGGAACCCCTGAACGATGTCGACTTCGTTGGCACGGATCACGTGCAAAGCACTGGCATTATTACAGAATACCTGTGCCGTGTAGGCAGCCCACCGGTGTTTCTCGCCATGCCGCGCGTCAACTTCAACGCGTTGGAACGCGAAAACGCCTATATTGCCAGGATGGAGGAATTCGGCTTCGAGCCGGTCGTGATCGGGACCGAGGCCATCCACCCGGACTGGCATTTCGAAGCGCATGGGCTGGCCGTTCTGGACGATCAGTTCTCGAGGGGCCGATTGCTTGAATCCTCGATCCTGTGCGCCAACGACCGTGTCGCCATCGGGGCGCTACGGGCCGCGGCCAAGCACGGGCTCGAACCGGGGGCACGGCGCAAGGGCGGACTGCGAATCGCCGGGCATGACGACTACCCGCTCTGCCCCTACACGACGCCGCCCCTGACGACCGTCGGTCAGAACGTGGCGATGATCGGCCAGGTTGCCGTCGACCGCCTTCTGGAAAAGTTGCGCGCGGAAAATAATGCCGAAGATCAGTTCATTAAGCTAATCGACGGCGAGCTGAAAGTTCGAGAATCCGCCTGAGAGTCGTCGGATTGCTGCGCAGCGGCGCCGCGTTTTGAAATAAAAAGTTGACGCACGCAAAAATCCGACCCTACAATTGACACGTGTAAAAAATTCCGGGAGGACGATCATGAACACGAAGCAGATATTGCGCGGCACGACGGTCGGGCTTGGCCTGATGGTCGGCCTTGCATCGGCGGCGATGGCCGAGGAAATCACCATTGCGACGGTCAACAACGGCGACATGGTGCGGATGCAGAGCCTCGCGCCGCAGTGGGAACAGGCAACCGGCAACAAGATCAACTGGGTCGTTCTGGAAGAGAATGTCCTGCGGCAGAACGTCACCACCGACATCTCGACCGGCGGCGGGCAATACGACGTGATGACGATCGGCACCTACGAAGCCCCGATCTGGGGTGCCAACGACTGGCTGGTGTCGCTGAACGACGGCATGGCCGAGGACTGGGACGCCGACGACCTGCTGCCGGCGATCCGGGGTGGCCTGACGGTCGACGGCACGCTCTATGCGGCGCCGTTCTATGGCGAAAGCTCGATGGTGATGTATCGCACCGACCTGATGGAAAAGGCCGGACTGGAGATGCCCGAGGCCCCGACCTGGCAGTTCATCCGCGAAGCCGCCGCCGCGATGACCGACCGCGATAACGACATCAACGGGATTTGCGCCCGCGGCAAGGCCGGTTGGGGCGAGAACATGGCCTTCCTCAGCGCCATGGCCAACTCGTTCGGCGCGCGCTGGTTCGACATGGACTGGAACGCCCAGTTCGACAGCCCCGAGTGGAAAGAAACGCTGACCTTCTATCTCGACATGATGAACGAATCCGGCCCCGCCGGTGCCGCGAACAACGGCTTCAACGAAAACCTGACGCTGTTCCAGCAGGGCAAGTGCGGCATGTGGATCGACGCCACGGTTGCGGCCTCCTTCGTGACCAACCCCGCCGATTCCACCGTCGCCGACAAGGTCGGCTTTGCGCTGGCCCCCGACACCGGTCTGGGCAAGCGCGGCAACTGGCTCTGGGCCTGGTCGCTGGCCATTCCGGCGTCTTCCGAAAAGGTCGACGTGGCGAAGGACTTCATCAGCTGGGCCACTGGCAAAGGCTATACCGAGCTGGTCGCCGAAAACGAAGGCTGGGCCAACGTGCCGCCGGGCACCCGCACCTCGCTCTATGAGAACCAGGCCTATCTGGATGCGGCGCCCTTTGCCGAGATGACGCTGAAGTCGATCAATTCGGCCGATCCGCAGAACCCGTCGGTGCAGGAGGTTCCCTATACCGGCATCCAGTTCGTCGCGATCCCCGAGTTCGCCGGCATCGCCACCCAGGTCGGTCAACTGTTTTCCGACGCGCTCGCCGGAAACCGCAGCGCCGACGAGGCCCTGAACGCGGCACAGGAGTTGACCACCGAAGAAATGGAAGCCGCGGGCTACTGAGCCGCGCGTCTTGCGCCGGGGGCGGGTCCGCCTGCCCCCGGCACTCCCCTCGGGGCTTTCCGCAGGCCGCGCGCGGTCTTCGCAAGACCCTGACCATTCTGTCGGAAGGAGCCAGTCATGGCGACAGAACATTCCAAGTCATCGGCACGCATCATGATCGCCCCAGCCGTCTTCGTGCTGCTGGTCTGGATGCTGGTGCCGCTGTGCATGACGCTCTACTTTTCGTTCGCAGACTACCGGCCGTTGCGCGCGACCTTCGACGCCTGGATCGGGTTCGACAATTACGTGTCTTTCCTGACATCCTCGTCGTTCCTGAGTTCGGTCGTCACCACCTTGCAGATGGTGGCGGGCATCCTCGTCATCACCATTGGCGGCGGCGTGATGCTGGCGCTGCTGCTGGACCAGCCGATGTTCGGACAGGGGATCGTGCGCATCCTGGTGATCGGGCCGTTCTTCGTCATGCCGACCGTGTCGGCGCTGGTGTGGAAGAACATGTTCTTCAACGTCGATAACGGGCTGTTTTCCTACCTGTTCAAGTTCTTTGGCGCGCAGCCCTATGATTTCCTGTCGCAAGCGCCGCTTTTGTCGATCATCGTCATCGTCGCCTGGCAATGGCTGCCCTTCGCGACGCTGATCCTGCTGACCGCGGTGCAGTCGCTGTCGAGCGAACAGATCGAGGCCGCGGAAATGGACGGCGCATCGCCGCTGTCGCGCTTCTGGCACATCATCCTGCCGCATCTGAGCCGCGCGATCACCGTGGTGATCCTGATCCAGACGATCTTCCTGCTGTCGATCTTCGCCGAGATCTTCGTCACCACCAACGGCGCCTTCGGCACCCGCACGCTGACCTACCTCGTCTACCAGCGCGTGCTGGAAAGCCAGAACATCGGCCTCGGCTCTGCCGGGGGGATCATCGCCGTCATCCTTGCCAATATCGTTGCCATCTTCCTGATGCGCATCGTCGGCAAGAACCTCGACAACTGAAGGGGCCCGGACATGGCACGCGCAATCACTCCCCGCAAGAAGATCATGTGGACCGCCCTGGCCTGGGGTATCGGGCTTCTGATCTTTTTTCCGATCATGTGGACCTTCCTGACCAGCTTCAAGTCCGAGGCCACGGCGATCTCGGACCCGCCCGTCTGGTTCATCTTCGACTGGACGACCGAGAACTATTCCGCCGTCCTGGCGCGCTCGAACTACCCGCTGGCGCTGACCAACTCGATCGTCATCGCCGTGGGGTCGACCCTGCTCGGCATCCTGATCGCGGTGCCCGCGGCCTGGGCGATGGCCTTTGTGCCCGGCAAGCGGACCAAAGACGTGCTCTTGTGGATGCTGTCGACCAAGATGCTGCCTGCGGTCGGCGTGCTCTATCCGCTGGTGCTGATCGCCAAATACTTCGGCGTCATGGACAGCCGCATCCTGCTGGTGGTGATCCTGATGCTGATCAACCTGCCGATCATCGTCTGGATGCTCTACACCTACTTTCGCGAGATCCCCGGCGAGATCCTCGAGGCCGCGCGGATGGACGGGGCCAGCCTGAAGAACGAGATCATCTATGTGCTGACCCCGATGGCGGTGCCGGGCATCGCCTCGACCATCCTGCTCAACATCATCCTGGCCTGGAACGAGGCGTTCTGGACCATCCTTCTGACCACCGTGAACGCCGCCCCGCTGACCAAGTTCATCGCCAGCTTCTCGGCGCCCGAGGGCCTGTTCTACGCGAAACTCAGCGCCGCCTCGATCATGGCGATCGCGCCGATCCTGATCATGGGCTGGTTCAGCCAGAAACAACTCGTCCGGGGCCTGACCTTCGGCGCGGTCAAATAACGACCTCAAGCGGCGCAAGCGGTAGGGCAGCAAAAGGAGACCACCATGGGACGTATCACACTCGACAAAGTACAAAAGAAGTTCGGTGACGTCGAAGTCATCCCGCCCTTGGACCTGACCGTTGAGGATGGCGAATTCGTGGTCTTCGTCGGCCCCTCGGGTTGCGGCAAGTCCACGCTGCTGCGCCTGATCGCGGGGCTCGAGGATGTGACGGGCGGGGAAATCCGCATTGACGGCAAGCCCGCCACCGACCTGCCCCCGGCCAAGCGCGGTCTGGCGATGGTGTTTCAAAGCTACGCGCTTTATCCGCACATGTCGGTGCGCAAGAACATTGCCTTTCCGATGAAGATGGCAGGCATGGACAAGGCCGAGCAGGACCGCCGCATCGCAAAGGCCGCCGAGGCCCTGAACCTCACCGACTATCTCGACCGCCGCCCGGGCCAGTTGTCCGGCGGCCAGCGCCAGCGCGTCGCCATCGGCCGCGCCATCGTGCGCGAGCCGGCAGCGTTCCTGTTCGACGAACCGCTCTCGAACCTCGACGCCGCCCTGCGTGTCGGCATGCGGCTCGAGATCAGCGAACTGCACAAGCGTCTGGACACGACGATGATCTATGTCACCCATGATCAGGTCGAGGCGATGACCATGGCCGACAAGATCGTGGTGCTGCGCGCGGGTCATATCGAGCAGGTCGGATCGCCGCTCGAGCTCTATCACGCGCCGCGCAACACCTTCGTCGCGGGGTTCATCGGCAGCCCGAAGATGAACCTGATGGGTGGGGAAGCGGCAAAACGGCACGACGCCGCGACCATCGGCATCCGGCCCGAACATCTCGACGTGGTGGATGGGGGTGGCACCTTCATCGGCAAGGTCGGTGTGTCCGAGCACCTTGGCTCCGACACCTTCTTTCACGTCCACATCCCCGAGATGGGCGAACCGATGACCGTGCGCGCCGGTGGCGAGGTCGGCCTCAGACATGGCGACACGATCCACCTGACGCCGCAGGCTGACAAGATACATCGCTTTGACGAAAAGGGGTTGCGCATCGAATGACACGGCTCAAGGACAAATCCGCCCTCATCACCGGGTCGGCCCGCGGCATCGGCCGGGGCTTTGCCGAACGCTTCATCGCCGAAGGGGCGAGCGTTGCCATCGCCGATATCAACCTCGAGGCGGCAGAGGCCACCGCGAAGGAATTGGGCCCGCATGCCTATGCCGTGCATCTGGACGTCACCGACCAGACCAGCATCGACGCCGCGATCGTATCCGTCGTGGATCGTGCCGGCAAGCTCGACATCCTGATCAACAACGCGGCCCTCTTTGACGCCGCCGAGACCGTCGACATCACCCGCACCAGCTATGACAAGCTCTATGCCGTCAACGTCGCGGGCACGCTGTTCACCATGCAGGCGGCGGCGAAGCAGATGATCGCGCAGGGCCACGGCGGCAAGATCATCAACATGGCCTCGCAGGCCGGGCGGCGCGGCGAACCGCTGGTGCTGGTCTATTGCTCGACCAAGGCCGCGGTCATCTCGATGACGCAATCGGCCGGGCTGAACCTGATCAAGCACGGCATCAACGTCAACGCCATCGCCCCCGGAGTGGTGGACGGCGAGCACTGGGAACATGTGGACTCGATGTTCGCCAGGCTCGAGGGCAAGAAGCCCGGCCAGAAGAAGGCCGAGGTCGCGGCGGGCGTGCCCGCGGGCCGCTTTGCCGTTCCCGCCGACCTGACCGGCATGGCGGTGTTTCTGGCCTCCTCCGAGGCCGATTACATCCTGTCGCAAACCTACAACGTCGACGGCGGCCAGTGGATGAGCTGACCGCTGCCGCGTCGCTCCGCCTGCCCGGAAGGAGGCCCAATGGCCACCCCCCTCTCGCTTGCCACGCTGTCAGACCTTCCCGCCGATGTGCGCGTCCCGTCCTATGACCGGGGCGCGCTGTCGCCCGGGATCGTCCATATCGGCCTTGGCAACTTTCACCGCGCGCATCAGGCGTGGTATCTTCACCGGCTGATGGATGCGGGTCTGGCCCATGACTGGGCGATCCTCGGCGCGGGCGTGCGGCCCGCCGACGCCGCCCAGCGCGACAGGCTGCTGGCGCAGGACTGCCTGACCACGCTCATCGCGCTCGACCCGTCCGGCGGCAGGTCGGCCGAGGTCACCGGCTCGATGATCGGCTTCGTGCCGGTCGAGAAGGGCAACGCCCCCCTGATCGCCCATCTGGCAATGCCCGCGATCCGCATCGTCGCCCTGACGGTGACCGAGGGCGGCTATTACCAGACCGGCGACGGTGGCTTCGATGCCGGACACGCCGACATGGTGCATGACGCCGCCCACCCCGACACACCGCAGAGCGCCTTCGGGGCGATGGTCGCGGCACTGCGGCGCAGGCGTGACGAGGGGCATGGGCCGTTCACCTGCCAAAGCTGCGACAACCTTCAGAACAACGGCGATATCCTGCGTCAGACCGTCGTCGGCCTCGCGCGCCTCACGGACCCGGCGCTTGCCGACTGGATCGACACGCACTGCACCTTTCCCAATTCGATGGTCGACTGCATCGTGCCCGCCACTGGCCCCTCGGAACTGGCGCTGGCGCGCGATTTCGGCGTGGCCGACGCGGCGCCCGTGACGCATGAGCCCTTTCGGCAATGGGTGATCGAGGACCGCTTCTGTGCCGGTCGCCCGGATTGGGACAAGGCAGGCGCCACCTTCACCGACAACGTGCACGGCTTCGAGACCATGAAGATCCGCCTTCTCAACGGCGGCCATCAGGTCATAGCCAACGTGGGCGAGATCCTGTCGGTCGAGACCATTGCCGACTGCATGGCGCATCCGCTGATTCATGGCTACTTCCGCAAGGTGGAGCTGGAGGAAATCGCCCCCCACGTCACCGCCGTTCCCGACATGACGCCGCAGGATTACGTCGACCTGATCGACCGCCGCTTTGCCAACCCGCAGATCCGCGACACGACCCGCCGCGTCGCCTTCGACGGGTCGTCGCGTCACCCCGGCTTTGTGCTGCCGACCGTCAGGGACGCTCTGAAATCCGATACACCGGTCGCGGGCCTCGCGCTGGTCGAGGCGTTCTGGGCGCGCATGTGCGAGGGCACGCGCGAGGACGGCACCGCCATCGCGCCCAACGATCCGGCCTGGGGCGATCTGCAGGCGGCGGCACGGACCGCCCGCGAACGCCCGCGCGCCTGGCTCGAGCAGCGGCGCTTCTACGGCGACCTTGGCCAGGCGGCGCGCTTTGCCGATGCGTTCGACGACTGGCTCGCGATGATCTGGCGAGACGGCGCAGAGGCGGCCCTGCGCGCCTATCTGTCGAAATGAGGTCGCCGCGGTTTTCCCGACATCTCGTCGAGTAATGCGGCGATGCGTTGCAACCAACACGCTCCGGGGGTGAATGTCCCGCAATGTCACATGCGCCCGCAAATCCGGCGCATCCATCAGCGGTAGAGCATCACCGTGAGCGCCAGCAAAAACATCAAGCTGGTGATCGGACCCCAGAGGTTTCGTTCCACCGCCGACGGCGTCGCCCAGTTGAGGCCCATGACGACACCGTTCAAGGCAACCGCCACCCAACCGGTCCAGCGTGGCCACTCGGGCCAAAGACCGGCGGCCGACAGGATTGCCAACGCCATCGCGGCCAGGATGATCACGGAAACGGCTGCCATCACACGGCCCCGGCGCGGCAAGGCACCATTGTGCGTCCCGCCTTGCGTGAAGCGCCCCCACGGCGCACCGAAAATCAGGGCAAATTGAAAGCCGATGACGCCGAAGATGAGGCCGCAGTAGATGTAGGCTGCAGTCAGCATCGCGTGGCTTTCCTTTCTCGTGCCGCGTGGAACCCGTTCGTTGACGCTGTCTTTCTCCGAAATCACCAAACGGATCGAAGGACCAGGTGAACCTGACGTGGGATGCGACCGAGCCACCCGCCAGGCAGAACCGATGCACGCGAAACCGGCCCTACCCGGCTTCTCCCATCACAGGCGCTGACGCATGCGTCCCCACCAGATCGTCGCCTCGCGATTCAGCGCGTGACCGCGGGGCGGGCACATCGACCGAGCGGCCTGATATCGCGGCTCACATGCGCCGGCGACACCTGAGACCGCCCGTCGCCGTGCTACAGCGCCACAACCTTCTGGCGCTGTTCGCCCAGCCCGTCGATGCCCAGCGTCACAGTATCGCCGATGCCGAGCCATTTCTGCGGGTTCATGCCCAGCCCCACGCCCGGCGGCGTGCCGGTGCAGATCAGGTCGCCCGGCTCCAGCCGGGTGAATTCCGACATGTAGCTGACCAGCGTCACCACATCGAAGACCATGGTTGCGGTCGAGCCGGTCTGCATCCGCTCGCCGTTCACGTCGAGCCACATGTCGAGCGCCTGGACATCGTCGATCTCGTCCGGCGTCACCAGCACCGGGCCGGTCGGGCAGAAGTTAGGAAAGCTCTTGCCCTTGACCCACTGGCCCGAGCGTTCCTGCTGCCAGGCGCGTTCGGAGACATCGTTGACCAGCACGAAGCCCGCGATGTGGTCCATCGCCTCGTCCTTGCCGATGTTGAGCGCGGGCTTGCCGATCACGATGCCCAGTTCGACCTCCCAGTCGAGCTTGGTCATCCTGGGCGAATAGAGAAGGTCGTCATCCGGGCCGCAGTAGGTGCCCGAGGCCTTGGTGAACAGGATCGGCTCTTCGGGGATCGGCATCCCGGTCTCGGCGGCATGGTCCGAGTAGTTCAGCCCGATACACCAGATGTTGCGCGGCTGCGCCACCGGCGCGGCCCGGCGCTTGCCCTCGATATCGGCCTTGGGCAGGCTGGCGGGGTCAGTGGCGCGCAGCTTGTCCAGCATCGCGGGCGACAGCGTCGCCGGTCCGAAATCGGCCACCACGGACGAGGCATCGCGGGCGATGCCCTCGGCGTCGATGATGCAGGGCGTCTTGGGACCGGCGCGGTCTCCGTAGCGGGCGAGTTTCATGGCGATCTGTCCTTCCTCAATACCTGTCCGCCCGGATCGGCGGGGTCGGCGCATGTTCGGGTTTTGCGCCTGTCAGCGCAACCCGATTTTCCGCCCCGACGGCTTGGGAGAGCGCCGGTTACGCCCGTGTCAGCAGGCTTTCGATCCGCGCGCCGGGCAGGGCTGCGGCAGCGGCGCGGGCGGCCTCGGCACTGGACATCACCACCAGCCCGGTCGACAGCGCATCGGCCACCGCCGCGCGATCCGCCGAGACGCTGACCTGCGCCCAGACGCCTTGCGCGGTCTCGCCGCTGCGCGGGTCGAGGATGTGGCCGACCGTGCCCTCGGCATCCAGTACCGTGCCCATCACCGCCGAAGTCGCCAGCGCCCGGCCCGACAGCGCCAGGGCGGTATCGGTGCCCCGGATCGACACCGGCCAGCCGGTCTGGCCATTGGCATCCCCCATCGCCACGATCTCTCCGGTATCGACCAGCACGTCCTTGACACCCTCGGCGCGGAACAGGTCGGCGACCTTGTCGGCGATGTAGCCCTGGGCGATGCCGTTCAGGGTCAGCGCCTGCCCCGGGGCCAGCCGAATCTGGTCGGTATCAAAGCTGAGCTTGTCCCATCCGACCTTGGCCGCCGCCAGCGCCAGCGCCGCCGGATCGGGCGCGCGGCCCTCGGCACGCGCCTCGGCATGCGCGGCCCAGAGCGGTTGCACCGTCGGATCGAACGCGCCGCCGGTGGCGGCATGCACCCGCCCGGCAAGGCTGAGGCATTCCAGCAGTTCGAAATCGGGCGCATCCAGCCGGCCTTCCGCATTGAGACGCATCAGCGCGGACTGGGTCCGGTAGAGGCTGAAGACGTTTTCCAGCCGGTCGATCTCGGCCACCGCGCGGGCGGTCAGGGCCTCGGCATCGGGGTGGTCGAGCAGGATCGTGGCCTGCGCCCCCAGCGCGACACCGCGCCAGCGATAGGCTTGGGCCGCACTGACCTGGCTCATCAGGCAGGCGGCGGAGGTCACGGCCAGAAAACGGCGGCGGGTCAAGGTTTGCATGTCAGTCTCCCTTGGGGTCTGTCAGGGCGTTCAGGCGGTCCGCGACATCGTCGTCGGCGCCGTCTTCGGCATCTGCGGGGCCGGTCGGCGCAAGCACGTCGGCCGCGGTGAAATCGGCGAACTGGCGCAACTCGCCGCCATGTTCGGCGATGAAGGCGCGGGCGGCGCCCTCATCGGAAAAGGGCACGAACTCGGGCGCGCCCATGCCGCCCAGTTTGCGGCTGTCGACGACATAAACCGCGTCGGCCGCCGGCACCCAGGTGTCGAGCCCGGGCGCGGCCCAGCTTTTGGCGCGCGCCATGTCCTGCACGTAGACGGCCACGACATCGTGGCTTTGTTCGGGCATCATCAGGTAGGCCACAGCGTCACGCACCTGGCTGAAGAACAAGGGTGCGGGCAGCCCGTCGAGGTGGATCTGCCCTTTCGGCCCTTCATGTTCCAACAGCGTCATCTGGCAGTAATACCCGGCTGCTTCGGGGGTCAGTTCCACCGGGTCGGGCAGAACCGCGACCTCTTCCTTGCAGGCGGCGAGCGCCATCAGGGCCAGCGCCATGGCGAGTGTCGTTCTTCGCATCATGGCTGCACCCTCCCGAAAGCGGCTCGGGCGAGAAGCGCCGCGCCGACGGGCCAAAGGATCAAGGACAACAGGGGCTTCCACGCCGCGATACTGCCCGCCGCACCGCCAAGCCCGGTGGCCGCACCGACCGCGTCGGAGGAGGCGAGATTGTAGATGCGGAACGCATCCGCCGGATTGAGGACCAGGAGCCAGGGAAAGACCTGCTTGGTAAAGACGCCACCATCGTCGCCGACCACCGCGACCAGAAGGCCAAGGTCATAAAGCACGACAAAGATCAGCCACAGCCCGATCGCCATGCCCGCAGCACCCGACGGACGGCGCGCAAGGCAGGAGGCGGCGTGGCCCAGCGCCAGGAAGGACGCGCCGAGCAACGTCGAGGTCCAGATCAGCCGCCACAGCGCGGGCAGCCCCTCGGCCGCCGCGGGGTCGGTGACAAGGGCGGCGACCGCGGCCACCGCATAGCCCAGCACCACCGCCAGCGCGACGACGCCCAATTGCGCGGCGAGCTTGCCCAAGAGCACCTCGCCGCGCGTCACCGGATAGGTCATGAGCAACGGCAGCGTGCCGCGCTCGACCTCGCCCGCGATGGCGTCAAAGCTGATAAGCAGCGCGATCAGCGGCACCAGATAGACCGACAGGCTGGTCAGCGAGGCCACCGTGACCGACAGCCGGTCGGCGCCCAGCGCCCCGGTCGGGGCCGAGCCTGCAGCCGACAGGACCAGCGCGAACAGCGCCATCATCACCACCGCGATGGTGACCCAGCGGTTGCGCAGGGCGATGCGGAACTCGATGCCCGCGGTGGACAGGATCCGGCGGATCATCGCGCGCCCTCCCGGCTGAAATGAGTGTAGATGTCGTCGAGGCTGGGCGGCAGGATCTCGAAATCCGACACTTTCCCCCCCAGCGCCGCGATGCGCGCGACCAGCGCCAGCTTTTCGGCTTGCGGGGTGGTCAGGCTGAGGCCCACGCCGTTCATCTCGGCCTCGGGGAAGGCCGCACTAACCGCCTCGCCCTGCCCCGCCTCGGGCATCAGGTGCACCACCAGCGGCAGCGCCGCCTTGGCGCGCAGATCGGGCAGCGTGCCGGTCGCGACCATCTTGCCCTGCGACAGGATCACGATGCGGTCGGTGCGCGCCTCGACCTCGGTCAGGGCGTGCGACGACAGCAAGACCGCGGTGCCGCCCGCTGCCAGTTCGTCGAGCAGGGTGTAGAAGTCGCGCCGCGATATCGGGTCCAGCCCGCTGGTCGGCTCATCCAGCACCATCAGGCGCGGCGCGCCGATGATCGCCTGGGCCAGCCCGACGCGCTGGCGCATGCCCTTGGAATAGGTGCCGATCCGGCGCCGGGCGGCATCCGCCAGCCCGACCCGCGCCAGCAATTCGTCGGCACGCCCCGCATCCTCGCCGCGCAGGCGAAGGTAGTGGCGGATCTGCTCGCGCCCGGTCAGGGCCGGGTGAAAGGCCACGTTTTCCGGCAGGTAGGCGGTCAGCCCGCGCGCACCGGTGCTGCCGGGCGCATGGCCGCCGACCTTGATCCGGCCGCCGTCTGCGGCGATCAGGCCAAGCACCAGCTTCATCAGCGTCGACTTGCCGGCGCCGTTGTGGCCCAGAAGGGCGATGCGCTCACCAGGTTCGATCGACAGGCTGACGGCATCCAGCGCCGTCTGCGCACCGTATCGCTTAGTGAGATTTGAGAGGGTCAGTATCGTCATCTGTTCGCTCGTTCCGCCAGATCGGGGTGACCTTGGCGAGGGACATGTAGGACTGCGGCACCTCGATTGCGACCGGGGCCATCAGCGGATGGCTGTCGACCACGCCGCCCGGCAGGGTGGCCGGGAAATTGGCCTGGCTCCAGCGCACAAGCTGCACGGCGGGCGCGCCCAGAAGCAGCTTGGCGGCGGGTTGCGACCACAAGATGTGGTCCATCAGGTCGTTGGGGCGATAGGCGCTGTCGGCGCGCTGGTCGCCGTCGAGGTCGAAGGCGGGGTGGTCGGACCAGAAGTTGCCGGCACCCTCATAGCTCCACTCGACATCGGTGGTGCCGACGTATTTCACCTGGGTGCGGTTGCCGATGAAGGCGTTGCCGGTGATGGTGTTGCGCTCGGACCCGGCGGTGAAATGGATGCCGATGCCGCAGTTCTCGAACCGGTTCTGTGCCAGCAGGTTGCGGTGGGAGTTGTAGATGAAGGTGCATTTTTCGGCGTCGCCGGTGACGAGGTTGCCGAAAATGTCCGACTGGTTGGTATAGTTCAGCATCACGCCGTAATCGCGATCGTTGATCGAGATGTTGTCGCGCGCGACGATCCGGTCGGAATACATCAGGGCGAACCCGAGGTGATTGCCGATCGAGATGTTGTCGGTGATCTCGCTGTCGTGGGTATACATGTAGTGAATCGCGAACCGCAGGTCGCGCATCACGTTGCCACGATAGGTGTTGCGCTTGGAGGTGTTCGAGAAGATGCCGTCGCGGCCAAAACGGATCTCGTTGTTCTCGACCACCGCGCCGGGCGAGTTCCAGACATAGATGCCGTTGCCGCGTGAATTCATGTGCCGAAGGCGAAGCCCTTCGATGCGGTTGCCCGACACCAGCGCATCGCGCGCGCCGTGGATGTCGATGCCGTAAAGGTTGTCCGAGAGGTCGTTGTCTTCGACCCGTGCGCCAGTGGCGCGCTTGGTCAGCTTGATGCCGGAATCGATGGTTTCGTGCGAGCGGCCCGAGCCGGTCACGATCAGCCCGCGCACCACCACGTCGGGAACATCGACGGTGATCACGCTGCCCACGCCACCGCCGTCGATCCGGGCGCCTTCGGCCCCGATCAGCGACAGCGCCTTGTCGAGGGTCACCGGGCCCTGATGCAGGCCCGGTGCAAGGATCAGCTCATCCCCGTCCACCGCCGAGGCGATGGCCTGGACAAGCGCCGCGCCCCCCGCGGCCACGTCGATCCGTTCGGCGCGCAAAGGCAGCGCGGCGAGCATAAGGACGAGAACCAGAAGGGGGCGCGGCAAGGTCATTACGCCGGCTCCACCAGCATACGGCCGCGCATTTCCATGTGCAGCGCGTGGCAGAACCACTGGCAGTAGTACCAGTAGACGCCGGCCTTGGCGGCCACGAAGGTCACCGACGCGGTCTGTTGCGGCGAGATCTCCATCGCGACGCCATGGTCGCCCATGGTGAAACCGTGGCTCAGGTCGTCGATGTCGTCGAGGTTGGTGACGATCACCGTGACCTCATCGCCCTGCTTGACGGTGAAGCTCTCGAGCGAGAACTGCGGCGCCTGGCTGGTCATGTAGACCCGGACCTTGTTGCCGTCGCGGATCACCGTGTCCTGCCAGTCGTCAAGGTCGACGCCATCGGCTTCGGCCTGCGCACGGGTATCGGCCCAGCTGGGGTCGTTGCGGTCCCAGACCGACTTGGGGTTGACCAGCGAACGGTGCACGATGATCGAATCGTGCGGTTCGGCAAAGGTCGGGCCGTCGTGCACAAGCTCCATCTCGGTGCCGTTGACCTTGAACAACTGCTCGTTCTCGGGCTTGAGCGGCCCGACGTTCAGGAAGCGGTCTTTCGAGAACTTGTTCATCGACAGATACCAGTCACCATTCGCGTCCAGCGTCTCGCCCATCGGGGTCGAGTTGTGGCCGGGCTGGTAGTGCACGTCATGCTTGGCCTTGATCGGGTCGACATCCTCGCCGTTCTGGGCGCGGATCGCGTCCTCGATGTTCCACAGCACGACCTGGCTGTCCAGGAACAGGGTCGTGAACGCGTTGCCCTTGCCGTCAAAGCAGGTGTGAAGCGGGCCAAGGCCCAGTTCCGGCTCGGCGACGACCGCGGACCGCGGCTCGGCGTCTTCGTAGAACAGGGCGTCGAGCTTGGTGACGTCGATCACCGACACCGTCGGCGACAGCTTGCCGTTGATGCACAGGTGCTTGCGGTCCGGCGCCATGTTGCAGCCGTGCGGGCTGTTGGGGATCGGGATGTAGCGGGTGTAGTTCTTGTTCTGACCCTTGCGCCCGTCGATCACCTTGACACCGTTCAGCTCGATGTAGTCGCCGGCTTCGATGCCTTTCTCGATTTCCGCGATGTTGAACACGACGACGTGGTCCATCTCGGCTTCCATCATCTCGGCCAGGTTCATGCCCATTTCCGAGTTGTAGGAGGTCGAGAAGGCGTATTTGCCGTCATAGTCGCAGTCGGTGTTGTCGAGGTTACCCGAGACCATCACCTGCCAGGCCATCGTCATGTCGTCGGCGTTGATGGCCGAGTAGAAGTTGACGTACTTCTCCGGCTCATCCAGCACCGAGCCATCGTTGACCATCGGCGTCTCGTCTTCGCCGTTGGCAAAGACGTAGTTGGTGCGCGGCCATTTTTGCGGGCGCAGACCGTGGATCGCCTTGGCGTTCGGGATCTCGAGGATCTTGTCGCACTTCATCACGTCGCAGCGCACCCGCGCGACGCGCGTGTTGGCCTTGTCGTTCATGAACAGGAACCGGCCGTCATAACGCCCTTCGGTGAAGGACATGTGGACGTGGTGCAGGTCGCCGTTGTCGTGGACCTTCTTGCCGTTGGCCTCGAGATAGGCCTTGGTCGCGGGCAGCATGTTCTCGGTCAGAACCTTGAGGCTTTCGTTGGTCTGGCCCCAGCCGGTCGCCGAGCAGCGGTTGAACACCGGCACGCGCATGAATTCGCGCATCGACGGGATGCCGAGAATGCGCATCTCGCCGGTCTGGCCCGAGGACCAGAAGCCGTAATACTCATCGAGCTCGCCGGGCCCGGGCAGCGCCGCGTGGGTATCCTGCGCGCGTGCGGCGGTGGTGCTGGCCGCGGTGATCGCAGCCGCGCCGCCCATCAGGCCAAGGCGCCCGCTGGCACCGCCCAGAACGGCCGCACCTGTCGCTGTCGCGCCCATGAAGCCGCGACGGCTCAGGCCGGTTTTCGAAACATCAGTCATGTCACTTTCCTTTCGTGTGGTCTGACTTGTTGGGATGGTTTTCGAGCTGCCCCTTGAGACGGGGGGGCAGATCGGGGGAACCCACGGACGCGCGCCGCTTGACCTGGCGGATCACGACGGGGCATTTGGTTTCCGACTGGTAGAGCACCTGGCAATGCATGCAGTTGAGGCATTCATTGGGGTTGATCTCACCGGTCGGGTGAATGGCCTGCACGAAGCATTCGTTGGCGCAGCGGTGGCACGGGTTGCCGCATTCCTTGTAACGCTTGAGCCAGTTGAACATCCTCAGCCGGGCCGGGATCGCCAGCGCGGCGCCCAGCGGGCAGAGGTAGCGGCAGTAGAACCGCTCGACGAAGAGCCCCGCGACCAGCAGCGCCACGGCATAGGCCACGAACGGCCAGGCGCGCATGAACTTCAGAACGATCGCGGTCTTGAACGGCTCGACCTCGGCCAGGTGCTCGGCTTGTTCGATCGAGTAGAGCGAGACGCCGAACAGCCCCAGGAAGATCATGTATTTGATCGGCCACAGGCGCTCATGCAGGCCCCAGGGAAGGGTCCATTGCGGGATGCGCAGCTTGCGCCCGATCTGGTTGGTCAGTTCCTGAAGGGCACCGAACGGACACAGCCAGCCGCAATAGGCTCCCCGCCCCCAGAAGATCAACGCCGCCGCCACCGAGAACCACAAGATGAAGGTCAAGGGGTCGAGCAGGAAGGCCTGCCAGGAAAAGCCCGAGGTCAGCGAGCCGAACAGCGCCATCAGGTTCACGACCGAAAGCTGGGCGTTGGCATACCAGCCAAGGAACACCAGCGTCACGGTCAGGAACGACATGCGGAACCAGTAGGTGACGCGCTCCGATTTGGTCAGGAACATCTGGAAGAAGAACGCCGCCGTCAGGACCAGCAGCATCAGCGCCAGGCCGATGATCTCGGGCGTCTTGTCCTCCCAGATCCGCTTCCACAACGCGCTCTGCGCGGCCTGCTCGATTTCGGCCTCTGACCCTGCCGCAGCAGCCACCGCCGCCGGGTCGGCCGGCGCGGGCGTCACGGTGCGGGTGTATTTCTGCGGCAGCTGGTAGCCGAGATCGAAGGTGGTGAAGACCTTTTCGATCGCCGCCACATCACGGTGCACCAGAAGCTGGATGCGGAACGGTTTGGTCGGGTCGAAGCCGACATCGGCCGGGATCTTGAACAGGTCACGCTCGACGTAGTCAGGCGCACCCTCGGCGGCGATCGGCCCCATGCGGCGGTGGCCCCGGTCGCGGAAGCGCACCGACAGGTCGTCCTGGATCAGCACGATCCGGTCGAAGATACCGCCGCGCACATAGCCCGAACCCTTGAAGGAATAGAGCCCGCGCCCGACCACCATGATCGCGTGTTCGCCCGGCTCCAGCCAGCTTTCGAGGTTGGCGTATTCCGCCTCGCCCAGCAGGTTGCGTCCGATGCCCGGCACGCTGACCAGCGCGGTCTGCATGTCGATGAACACGGTCTCGGGCGGTTCGGTCAGGGCCCGCGCGGTGGCGCGCGGATCGCCCAGCGCCTCGAAGGCCGCGTTGATCTGGCCGACATCCAGCGACAGGCGCCGCAGGGTGCCGTCGCCCTCCATCGTCATCCAGTCGCCGGGCGCCTCGGCCTCCGGGTTGACCTCGCGCACCGGGCCGGTCGGCGCGGCCTGGGCGACCAGCCCGCCGAGACCGAGCGCCCGCGCCACCTTGAGGCCCGAGCGCACGATGCTGTCGTCGATCACCATCACCGTGACGGTGGCGCCCGCGATGATGTTGAGGTCATGGCCCGAGCCGCCGGCGGCGGCCTCGGCGACCAGATCCAGCCCGACATAGTCGTTGGCCATCGCCTGGATCTTCGAATCGGGAATGCCGATCAGGACGATCGGTTCGGAATGCTTGACCAGTTCGACGCCAAGGATGCGGGCCTCGTGGTCGACCGCCACCATGGTGTGAATCGGCTTGCCGGAATAGCCGGTCGTGCCAACGAAGTCCGAGGTGATGAAGACATAGCCGATCTCCTCGCCATCCTTCAGAAGCGGCGCCACCGGCACATCGGTGCGGACCGGACCGAAGCCATCTGCGCCTTCGGCGATGGTGTCCGGCGAGATCTGAGGCAGGAAGCCGGCCAGCACCGATGTGCTGGTCTGGGCGCTTGCCGGAGCGCATAGCCCGAGGATCAGGGCGAATGCGGCGACCAGGAAGGTCAGGACCGGGCTGCGCGACGAATGGAGGAGATTCGGGGAACGCATATCAACTCTCGGTTTCTGCCGGGGGGCCGCGCGCACGGGCGCGCGCCACGGTCTGCGCGGCACCTTGCGCCACGCTCACGCTGTTTCTGACCGGCAACAGGTTGCTGGGGATGTCATGGCCGGCCATTTCGGGCAGGCTGTCCATCGGGGTTAACAGGCAATCGGAACAATGACCACAATCCTCGGCGTCGGACGGGTCGATCCGGTTGCCGTCGCGATCGAGCGCGATGGTCTCGGCGCCATCGGTGCCGCAGATCACCAGTTCGATCATGCCGATGGACGCGAGGGCATGACTCATGCGCAATACAGAGCCCGCCCAGGCACTTGTCGCCAGGCTGAGGACCATGATGCAGGTCAGGACAGGTAGGATTGCGCGTCTCATGCCCGGCGGTATGGCAAACTCGGGCAGGCGCCATCTTGATCTAGGTCAAGGTTCACCGAGGATTGTTCGCACCGGCAGCATTTGTCGCACCCGACCCGCGACAGCCCGTCACGGCACCTTCGCAATTTCGCGTTTTTATATTAGTTTTCAAATGCTTCTCGCCAGCGCGCGATAAACTGGCGGGTTTTCGCCTGATCCAGCGCAATCAGCAGCGGCAGCCCCAGCCCGATCAGAACGCGGCGACCGCCGGACGCGACGTCATCCTCCGCATCCGGGCTCGCGGCGGTCGAAATCAGGTTGGTGCGCTCCAGCGTCCGCCGCCCCGGGTCCGACAGAAGGAATTCGAGGAATGCCCCGGCCGAATCGACCGCGGCCCCCGGCGGCAGGATCGCGGCGCGTGACAGGATCAGCGCATAGTCGTTGGCGATCACCACCCCAAGCGCCGGGTTGGCGGCGGCAGCGGTCGCGGCGTAGGAGCCGAGCACGTTGTAGGCGATCAGGTAGTCGCCCGAGGCCACGCCCGCGATGATCTCGGCCGAACAGCAGGTCGCCACCGCGCCGGTGCGCGCGAAAGCCTCCATCAGCGCGCCGAATGTGGTCGCCTCCTGGCTGTCCATGAAGGCAAAGAGATAGCCCAGCCCCGAAGCCTCGATGTCATAGGTGGCGACCTTGCCGGCATAGGGCGTGTCGGCGGGGCGCAAGAGGTCGAGCAGGTCGAATCGCGACAGCGGCACCTCGCCGGGCGGCACCAGGTCGCGGTTGTAGACCATCACCGCCGGTTCGCGCGTGACCCCCCAGATCTCGTCGCGCCATCGCAATTCCGGCGGCAGCGCCAGGGTCGCGGCAGAGCGCCATGCGGTGGCGCAGCCGTCGTTCACCAGCTTGACCATCTGGTGCACGCCGGAACTGATCACGATATCCGCCCCCCTGCGCCCGGCCAGGCAATCGCGCCGGGTCAGGTCATACAGGTCGTTGGACCCCCATTGCTCGAAATCGACCGCCTGCCCGGGATGCGCGGCGACGAAGGCCTCGACCGTGGGGGCGAGGATCGCGATGTCGGTGGTGGTGCGCAGCACGAGCCGGGCGGTGGCGGCCTCTGGCCCGAAACTGCGGGTGGCCTCCTGGGCCATTGCAGGTTGCGCCAGGCAAAGTGCGGCGAGGATCAGCGGGCGGATCATTGCGGCGGCTCCGCGGGGAACACCATGGCGATGCGAAAGCCGTCGGGGCGCGGCGTCATCTCAAGGCTGCCACCGAAGGCTTCGGCCACGGATTTGGCGATCGACAGCCCCAACCCCGCACTGGTCCCGCGCGAGACGGCATTGCGCAGGAACCGGTCGCCAAGCTGGTCGCGGACCGCCTCGGACGGCCCTGCCCCGGCATCCTCGACCCAGAGCGTCACCGCATCGTCGCGCGCCGATGCCCCAACCGTGATCGGCGCCTCGCCGTGGGTCAGCGCGTTGAACATGAGGTTCTTGGCGGCTTCGCCCAAGGACAGCGCGTCGGCACGCGCCAGGACTGGCGCGTCGCCGATCTCGAGGCGGACCACCGCGTCGGGCGCCACAAGCTTGTGGTCGGCGCTCTCGACCAGCTCCAGCGCGATGTCGCGCAGGTCCACCACCTCGCGCCGGGCCGCGTCGATGCGGTGAATCACCATGGCGCGCGACAGCATCTGGTCGAGCAGCCGGCCGAGGCTGACGCTGCGCCGGTGGATGCGCCCGACGATCTGGCGCAGGCGGTCCGGGTCGTCCTCGCCGCCCGCCAGATCGGCCTGCGCGCGCAGCGCCGCGACCGGGGTGCGCAACTGGTGCGCGGTGTCGGAGATCAGCCGCTGCATCGTGCCCAACTGCCGGTCGAGCCGCCCCATGAAGCCATTGAGCGCGCCGACCATCACGCCGATTTCACGCGGCAACGCCATGTCGATGGGGGTCAGATCCTGCGGGTCGCGCGCCTCGAGCCGGGCGGCAATCCGGTCCAGCGGCCCCAGCGCCGAGCGGATCACCAGGACCGACAGCACCAGCACCGCCACGCCCGCAATCGCCAGCACCATCAGCGCGTTACGGGTGATGTTCCACGCCAGCTGATCGCGCGCGCGCATGGTCTGGGCGATGACGACATCGACCTGGCCGGAAAAGCTGCGCTCGGCAAAGCGGCGGGTATAGCGGATGATGCGCGCAGGCTCGCCGGTGAAGCGGCCATCGAACAGGGCAGGCTCGGGTCCAGGCCGCGTTATGGCCTCGGCCAGTTCCGGGTATCCGGTCAGCACCATGCCTCCCGGCCCGGTGACGAGGTAGCCAACACGATCCTCGGGGGCGAGCGCCAGAAGGTCGAAGGCCGACACCGGAATGTCGACCACCGGCGCGCCGTCGACCACCGACACCGAAGTGGCGATGCTGGACGCCGCACCGACCAGCAGCCGGTCGAAAGCGTCGCGCGCCGCCGCCCGGCCGTAGCCATAGGCCGCCAGCGCCAGGAGCACGCCGCCGATGGCCAACAGCCCGCCCAGCCCGACCAGCATCCGGGCCGACAGCGACATCGTGGGGCGGGGCGCGGCGGCGTCAGCCATCGGCGTCCAGCACATAGCCGCGACCGCGCAGGGTGCGGATCGACACGCCGGAGCCTGCGATCTTCTTGCGAAGGCGGGCGACGTAAAGCTCGATCGCATTGGCCCCGACCACCGCGTCGTCGAAGGAATAAAGCCCCTCGAGCAGGTGATCCTTGCTGTGAACCTGCCCCTTGTGGCGCATCAGGATGCCCAGAAGCGCGAACTCGCGCCGGGTCAGGTCAAGCCGCGCGCCGTCCACGCTGGCCACCCCGGCCAAGGGGTCGAAGCTCAGCGCGCCGATGCGAATCTCGCCCGCGCGGTCACTGTCCTTGCGCCGGTGCAGCACATGAAGACGCGCCTCCAACTCGCGTTGGTCAAAAGGTTTTACCAAATAGTCGTCAGCGCCGAAGCTGAAGGCCGAGAGCTTGTTCTCGACGGAAAACTGCGCCGTCAGCATCAGGACCGGCATGGTGTGCCCGGCCTGACGCATCTCGCGCAGAAGGTCGGTGCCGGAGCCGTCGGGCAGGCTGATATCGAGGATCACCACGTCATAGCCCTGCACCGCCAGAAAGTCGCGCGCCTCGGCCAGGGTCATCGCATGATCGCAGGCCACACCCGATTTGCGCAGCCGCGACCGCGTTGCATCGGCCAGATCCAGAGCGTCTTCGACCAAGAGAACCCGCATCCTTCTCCCCTGCAATGCGGCGCGGGGCAGTCTGTGACAGGTTGGTGACAGGTTCAAGCCGTATAACCCCGCGCACACCGGCCGGGCCATTGCGGCCGGAAACCAAGAGGAGGATACGACATGGCATTCAACTTCATCCGCACGGCGGTGGCGCTGGCGGGCCTTGGCCTGGCCGCGACCCCGGCGCTGGCCGAGAGCCACGGCGGCTTCATGCCGCAAAACCCCGAGTGCATCGCACCGGCCAACCCGGGCGGCGGCTGGGACTTCACCTGCCGCCAGGTCGGCAAGTCATTGCAGGACCAGGGCCTGATCGACAGCACCATGCAGGTGGTGAACCTCGCCGGCGGCGGCGGCGGTGTGGCCTTTGCCGAGGTGGTCAACAAGCGCGGCGACGAGAACGATCTGATCGTCGCGGCCTCGTCGGCGACGGCAACCCGGCTGGCGCAGGGCGCGTTTCCGGGCAACAGCATGGACCAGGTGCGCTGGCTGGCCTCGATCGGGGCCGACTACGGCGTGATCGCGGTGGCCGCTGACAGCGAGGTCCAGACGCTGCCGGAACTGCTCGACCAGATCAAGGCCGACCCGACCAGCGTGTCGGTAGCCGGCGGTTCGGCCGTGGGCGGCTGGGACCATCTCAAGGTGCTGATCGCGGCCGACGCCTATGGCATCGACGATGTGCGGTCGGTCAAATATATCGCCTTCGACGGCGGCGGCGAGGCGGTGACGCAGCTTCTGGCCGGGTCCGTGCAGGCCTTCACCGGCGACATTTCCGAAGCCAAGGGCTTTGTCGATTCGGGCGATATCCGGGTGATCGCAGTGCTGGCGCCCGAACGTCTGCCGGGCGACTTCGCGGATCTTCCGACCGCCCGCGAACAGGGTGTCGACGCGGTCGGCGCGAACTGGCGCGGCTTCTATGGCCCCGCTGGCATGTCGGACGAGGCCTATAACGGCTGGGTCGAAAAGATCGCGACACTCTATGCCAGCGACGAGTGGAAAGAGATCATGGCGAACAACGGCCTCGCCCCGCTCGACCTGCAGGGCGCCGAATTCGAGGCGTTCGTGGCCAATTCGGTCAAGCAGATCCAGGATATCTCGCGCGAGATCGGGATCATCAAATAGGCTTGCGCCACGGCGCGCGGCGGCCTGGCGTCGCCGCGCGCGCAACTTCGGGGAGGATACCATGAGCGACCGGATTTTCGGGGCCGTCGGGCTGTTGCTGGCGCTGTTCTATGCCTGGGCGACCTTGCAGATCGAAGAAAGCTTCATGTCGGATGCGGTCGGTCCAAAGACCTTTCCGCTGGGCATCGCGGCGATCCTGGGCCTGTCGTCCATCGTGATCTTTCTCAAGCCCGACGACGAGCCGCAGTGGCCGCCCCTGGCCCGTCTGGCCGAGATCGCCGCCGCTGTCGTGGTGATGATCCTCTATGCCGAGTTCCTGCCGATCGCGGGATTCGTCATCGCCACGGCCTTCGCGGCGGCCTACCTGACCTGGCGTCTGGGGTCATCCCCTCTGCAGTCGGTGATCATCGGCGTCGGCACCTCGCTGGGCATCTATGTCATTTTCCACCTTGTCCTCGGTCTGTCGCTGGCGCGCGGGCCGCTGGGTTTCTGAGGGGCGCGCATCATGGAAATCTTTTCCTCACTCGGTGACGGTTTCGTCATCGCGCTGACCTGGCAGAACCTGGTTCTGGCCATCCTGGGCTGTTTTCTGGGCACCATCATGGGCGCCCTGCCCGGCCTCGGCCCCTCGAACGGCGTCGCCATCCTGATCCCGCTGGCCTTCACCCTGGGGCTTGGCCCGACGCCAAGCATGATCCTGCTGACCAGCGTTTATTACGGCGCGATGTATGGCGGGCGGATCAGTTCGATCCTTCTGAACATTCCCGGCGACGAACCGGCGATGATGACCTGTCTCGACGGCTATCCGATGGCCCAGCAGGGCCGCGCCGGCGAGGCGCTGTCGCTGTCGGGCGTGGCCTCGTTCGTGGGCGCCTTCTTCGCCACCTGGGGGCTGATCTTTCTGGCCCCGCAACTGGTGAAATTCGCGCTGCTGTTCGGCCCGGCGGAGTATTTCGCGCTGTTCGCGCTGGCCTTTGCCACGCTGGGCGGCGTGTCCTCGACCAATCAGGCGAAATCGGCCTTTGCCGCGATGCTGGGGCTTGGGCTGGCGGTCGTGGGGGTTGATACCCAGACCGGGGTGCCACGGCTGACCTTCGGCGAGGTGCATCTTTACGACGGCCTCGATTTCCTCGTCGCCATCGTCGGGCTGTTCGCGCTGTCGGAAGTGTTCATCTTTCTCGAACACCGCCACGGTGCGGCGGACGCCGAGGGCAAGAAGATCGTGATCGGGCGGCTCACGCCATCGTTTTCGGTGTTGAAAGCCTGCACCCCGACGATGCTGCGTTCGTCGCTGCTGGGGTTCGTCGCGGGCGTGCTGCCCGGTGCCGGGGCCTCGCTGGGCTCGTTCATCTCGTATTCGATGGAGAAACGCCTGGTCGACCGCAAGGGCACATTCGGCAAGGGCGACCCGCGCGGCGTGGCCGCCCCCGAGGCCGGCAACAACGCCGCCGCCGGGGGCGCGCTGGTGCCGATGCTGGCGCTGGGCGTTCCGGGGTCGGGCACCACGGCGGTGCTGCTGGCGGTGCTCCTGTCGCTCAACATCACGCCGGGGCCGCTTCTGTTTCAGAACAACCCCGATGTGGTCTGGGGCCTGATCGCGGCGCTGTTCATCGCCAACTTCATCCTTCTGGCGATGAACATCCCGATGGTGGGCCTGTTCACCCGCGTGCTGATGGTGCCGCCGCGCATCCTGATGCCGGTGGTGGCGATGGTCAGCTTCGTCGGCATCTACGGCATTTCCGGGTCGAGCTTCGACCTTCTGGTGATGATCGCCTTCGGGGTGATGGGCTGGGTGTTGCGCAAGCTCGACGTGCCGCTGGTGCCGGTGATCCTGGGCACGCTGCTGGGCAACACGATGGAGAACAACCTGCGCCGCGCCGTGACGATCTCGAACGGCGACTACGGCACGCTGATCGACAGCCCCCTGTCGATCGGGCTGTGGACGGTGGCCATCGTCGGCTTCGTGCTGCCGATCTTCGTCGGCCGGGTGGTCAAGGCGCGGATGCATGCGCGGCGCGACACCGAAGGCTCGCTGTCGGATTGATGGCGGGTCAGGGCGGGCGGCGGGTTTTCCCGCCGTTTCGCACCCCTGATCGCATCTTTCTGACAAAATGGTCAAATTTCCGTAGAGGCATCCCTTGCTTCGCAGCGGGATTCGGGATTTGATCATCCGCAGGGGGCGACAGATCCCCAGACACAGGGAGACCGTCCTATGGCCTCCGAAAATTCGCGATGTTCACCGCCGGGCCGAAAGGCAACGGGGTGGCAACGTGCAGGAATGTCCGCACCGCCCCGAACCTCGGGTGCTCGGCGGGCGAGGCAGTAGAAGGCACGCGGGCAACCGCAGAGCGAGACACAATGTAAGGGAGTTACTCCATGTCACTACGCACCCTCCTGACCGCGACGAGCCTCGTGCTGTCGATGGCAGGCGCAGCCACGGCCCAGCAGACGCTGGTCTATTGTTCCGAAGGGTCGCCCGAAGGCTTCGACCCCGCCCTCTATACCTCGGGCACCACCTTCGACGCCTCGTCGCACCCGATCTACAACCGCCTGGTCGAGTTCAAGACCGGCACCACCGAGGTCATCCCCGGGCTGGCCGAAAGCTGGGAAGCCTCCGAGGACGGCAAGGAATACACCTTCCACCTGCGTCCCGGTGTCAAGTTCCACACCACCGACTATTTCACCCCGTCGCGCGACTTCAACGCCGATGACGTGATCTTCTCGTTCATGCGCCAGGCCGACCCCGAAAACCCGTATCACACGGTTTCCGGCGGCACCTGGGAATACTTCAACGCCATGTCGATGCCCGACCTGATCGAGTCGATCGAGAAGGTCGACGACATGACCGTCAAGTTCGTGCTGACCCGGCCCGAAGCGCCCTTCATCGCCAACCTCGCGATGGACTTCGCCTCGATCCACTCGGCCGAATACGCCGACGCAATGGCCGAAGCCGGCACGCCGGAAATGATGAACCAGCAGCCGATCGGCACCGGCCCGTTCGAGTTCGTGGCCTACCAGAAGGACGCGGTGATCCGTTACGCCGCCAACCCGGACTACTGGAAAGAGGGCCTGCCCAAGGTCGACAACCTGGTCTTCGCGATCACGCCCGACAACTCGGTGCGCTATCAGAAGCTTCAGGCCGGCGAATGCCATGTCATGCCCTATCCGAACCCGGCCGACATCCAGGCGATGAAGGACAGCGACGACATCAACGTGATGGAGCAGGAAGGCCTGAACGTCGGCTACCTCGCCTACAACACCCAGATGGCGCCGTTCGACAACCCGGCGGTGCGCCGCGCGCTGAACATGGCCATCGACAAGGCCGCGATCATCGACGTGGTGTTCCAGGGCTCGGGCCAGGCGGCCAAGAACCCGATCCCGCCGACCATGTGGTCCTATAACGACGCGATCGAAGACGATCCCTACGATCCGGAAGCCGCGCGCGCGATGCTCGAAGAGGCCGGCGTGACCGACCTGTCGATGAAGATCTGGGCGATGCCGGTGCAGCGTCCCTACAACCCGAACGCACGCCGGATGGCCGAACTGCTTCAGGAGGACTTCTCCAAGATCGGCGTGACGGTCGAGATCGTGTCCTACGAATGGGGCGAATACCTCGAGCGTTCGAAGGACCTCGACCGTGACGGCGCGGTGCTTCTGGGCTGGACCGGCGACAACGGCGACCCGGACAACTTCCTGGCCGTGCTGCTTGGCTGTGACGCCGTGGGCGGTTCGAACCGCGCGCAGTGGTGCCATGAGCCGTTCGACGACCTGGTCCAGCAGGCCAAGATCGTGTCCGACCCGGCCGAGCGCACCCGCCTCTACGAAGAGGCGCAGGTGATCTTCAAGGACCAGGCGCCCTGGGCCACCATCGCGCATTCGGTCGTGTTCATGCCGATGCGCCCCGAGGTCGAAGGCTACGTGATGCACCCGCTGGGCGGTCACATCTTCACCGAGGTCGGCCTGGCCGAATAACCAGAAAAACCGGGCGGGGCCTTGCGGGGCCCCGCCCTTTTATGTCATGGCGCCGCCCTGACCTGACACCGCCGGACGATACGGCAGATCAAGACCCGAGGGCCGATGCTCCGATATTTCCTGTCCCGCCTGTTGACCTTCGTGCCGACCTTTCTTGGCGTCACGCTGATTTCCTTTGCCTTCATCCGGGTGCTGCCGGGCGATCCGATCATCGCCATGGCAGGCGAGCGCGGGGTCACACCCGAGCGCTATGCCGAGTTGCAGGAGCAATTCGGCTTCGATCGCCCGCTGATCGTGCAGTTCTGGGATTATTTCACCGGCGTGCTGCAGGGTGACCTGGGGCAGAGCTTCGTCACCCGCAAGCCGGTCTGGGACGAGTTCTTCACGCTGTTTCCCGCCACGCTGGAGCTGTCGACCTGCGCCATCATCCTGGCCGTCGTGCTGGGCCTGCCGGCGGGCGTGATCGCGGCCACCCACCGCGGCAAGCTGTTTGACCGACTGTTGATGTCGTCTGCGCTCGTGGGCTATTCGATGCCGATTTTCTGGTGGGCGCTGCTGCTCATCATCGTGTTCTCCGGCAACCTCGGCTGGACGCCGGTTTCGGGCCGGATCGACCTGCTCTACTATTTCCCGAACGTCACGGGGTTCATGCTGATCGACAGCCTGCTTTCGGGCCAGTCCGGCGCCTTCGGCTCTGCGGTCAAACACCTGATCCTGCCGTCGATCGTGCTGGCGACGATCCCGCTGGCGGTGATCGCACGGCAAACCCGCTCGGCGATGCTCGAGGTGCTGTCCGAGGACTATATCCGCACCGCTCGCGCCAAGGGGCTGGCCCCGGCGCGCGTCAACGGGCTGCACGCGCTGAGAAACGCCATGATCCCTGTGGTCACGGTGATCGGCCTGATGGTCGGCACGCTGCTGGCCGGCGCGATCCTGACCGAGACGATCTTTTCCTGGCCCGGTATCGGCAAGTGGATGGTCGATTCGATCTTCCGCCGCGACTATCCGGTGGTGCAGGGCGGGCTGCTTCTGGTCGCCGTCATGGTGATGGTGGTCAACCTGATCGTCGATCTGCTCTACGGCCTCATCAACCCCAAGATCCGGAAACGCTGACATGGCCGACACCACCCTCTCCGCCACCGTCCCGGCGCGCCCCGGCCGGCTCAGGGAATTCTGGCGCTATTTCCGCGAGAACCGCGGCGCGGTGATCGGGCTTTACGTCTTTGCCGCCTTCGTGGCGCTGGCGCTGTTCGCCAACTTCATCGCCCCCTATGACCCGACCGTGCAGAACCGCGCGGCGACGCTGCTGCCGCCGGCCTGGCAGGAGGGCGGCGACTGGGCCTATCCCTTGGGCACCGACCCGCTGGGGCGCGACATGCTCTCGCGGCTGCTGTTCGGCGCGCGGTTCTCGTTCTTCGTCGGCCTGGTGGTGGTCATCATCGCCTCGACCAGCGGCATCCTGATCGGGCTGATCGCCGGTTTCGCGCCGAAATGGCTCGATACCATCATCATGCGGATCATGGACATCATTCTGTCGTTCCCGTCGCTTCTGCTGGCGCTGGTGCTGGTGGCGATCCTGGGGCCGTCGCTGGTCAACGCGATGATCGCCATCGCGATCGTGCTGCAGCCGCACTACGTGCGCCTGACCCGGGCCGCGGTGATGACCGAGCGGGCCAAGGATTACGTGATCTCGGCCAAGGTCGCGGGCGCCAAGCTGCCGCGGCTGATGTTCATCACGGTGCTGCCCAACTGCCTTGCCCCGATCATCGTGCAAGCGGCGCTAAGCTTTTCCAACGCCATCCTCGACGTGGCCGCGCTGGGCTTTCTGGGCATGGGCGCGCAGCCGCCGACGCCGGAATGGGGCACCATGCTGGCCGAGGCGCGCGAATTCATCCTGCGCGCCTGGTGGGTCGTGACCTTCCCCGGGCTTGCCATCCTGATCACAGTGCTCGCCATCAACCTGATGGGCGACGGGCTGCGCGACGCGCTCGACCCGAAACTGAAAAGGAGCTGACCGTGCCGCTCCTGGAAATCCGCAACCTCACCGTCGAATTCACCACTGCCGCCGGCCCGTTTCGCGCCGTCGACGGGGTCGATGCCACGGTCGACCAGGGCGACGTGCTGGCCATCGTCGGTGAATCCGGCTCGGGCAAATCGGTGTCGATGCTGGCGATGATGGGGCTGTTGCCCTGGACCGCGACCATCACCGCCGACCGGATGAGCTTTGATGGCCGCGACCTGCGCAATCTTGGCGCGCGCGAGCGGCGCAAGGTGATCGGCCGCGACATGGCGATGATCTTTCAGGAGCCGATGTCCTCGCTCAACCCCTGTTTCACCGTGGGTTTCCAGATCAAGGAGGCGCTGCGCCAGCACCTCGACCTGAGCCGGGCCGAACGCCATACCCGTGCACTGGAACTGCTCGACCTCGTGGGCATCCCCGACCCGGAAACCCGCCTCAAGGCGTTCCCGCACCAATTGTCGGGCGGCATGAGCCAGCGCGTGATGATCGCCATGGCGCTGTCATGCAACCCGCGCCTTCTGATCGCGGACGAGCCGACGACGGCGCTGGACGTGACCATCCAGGCGCAGATCCTCGACCTGCTCAGCGACCTGCAACGCGACACCGGCATGGCGCTGATCCTGATCACCCACGACATGGGCGTGGTGGCCGAGACCGCGCAGCGGGTGCAGGTGCAGTATGCCGGTCAGAAGGTCGAGGAACAGCCGGTGCGCTCGCTGTTTCAAAGCCCGCATCACCCCTACACGGCGGCGCTTCTGTCCGCCCTGCCCGAGCGCGCGACCGAGCGTCGGCTGCCGACCATTCCGGGCGTGGTGCCGGGCCAGTTCGACCGGCCCCAGGGCTGCCTTTTCAGCCCGCGCTGCGCCTTTGCCGACGACACTTGCCGCAAGGTCGACCCGCCGGTGCAGGGCGAGGACATGGGCTTTGCGCGCTGCCACTACCCGATCGCGACCCCGGCCAAGGAGGCGACGTCATGACCGAGCCCGTCATCATCGCCGAACACCTGGCCAAGCATTACGAAGTCGGCGGCGGCCTGTTCGCCAAGCCTCGGGTGGTGCGCGCATTGTCGGAGGCCAGCTTTTCCATCGCGCCGGGCAAGACGCTGGCGGTCGTGGGGGAATCGGGCTGCGGCAAGTCTACTCTGGCCCGTCTCGTCACCCTGATCGAGGAACCGACCGCCGGAACATTCGAGATCGGCGGCATCCCGGCGACGCCCGACAACTGGGCGCGGCTGCGCGACAGCGTGCAGATCGTGTTCCAGGACCCCTACGGCTCGCTCAACCTGCGCCACCGGGTCGGCACCATCCTCGAAGAGCCGCTCAAGATCAATCGCCCCAACCTCACCGCCGCCCAGCGCCGGGAGAAGGCACGCGAAATGATGGACCTGGTCGGGTTGCGGCCCGAATTCTACGACCGCTTTCCGCACATGTTCTCGGGCGGCCAGAGGCAGCGCATCGCGGTCGCCCGCGCCTTGATGCTCGAACCCAAGCTGATGGTTCTGGATGAACCGGTCTCGGCGCTCGACGTGTCGATCCAGAGCCAGGTTCTGAACCTGCTGCTGGACCTGCAGGAACGCCTGCAACTGGCCTATCTGTTCATCTCGCATGACCTGAGCGTGGTGCGCCACGTGGCCGACGAGGTGATCGTGATGTATCTCGGTCGCCCGGTCGAGTTCGGTGCCAAGGAAGACGTTTTCGCCAGCCCGCGCCACCCCTATACCAAGGCGCTGTTGTCGGCGACGCCCTCGACCGAACCACACCCCGACCGCAAGAGGATCAAGCTCGCGGGCGAGTTGCCCTCACCGCTGGCGATTCCCGATGGCTGCCCCTTCGCGCCGCGCTGCTGGAAAGCCCAGGACAAATGCCGCCTCGACCGCCCGCCGCTGGAGGGCGACAGCCACAAGGTCGCCTGCTACTTCCCGGAAAACTGACCGGCTTTGCCATTCATTATTCGGAATGCGGCCCGCCTCAGTCGGCCCCTTCCGCAAGCGCGATCTCGCGCCGCTCGGCGTCGGCGCGTCGCGATGCCGCGATGATATCGACCACGTGGCGGGCGTGGGCGTTCGGCACCTTCGGCGCGGCACCGGCAATCGCCTCGCGCATCGCGTCCCATTCTCGCAGCATCGCCCGGTGCATCCAGTCGGGTTCGATCGAGCCGGGCACCTGTTCCCAGCTTTCGCCCCGCCCCACCGACACGCCGTTCACGAAATCGAGCGCAAGCATCCCGTGTTCGCAGACAAGGGTGGTGGCCGAAATCATCTTGCCGTCGCGGTAGCCGACGCTCTGCACCTGCCCGAAACCGCCATTTGCGAACCGCAGGCTCAGAAGCGCGGTGTCGTCGGCCGGCTGGTCGTGAAAGAAGGTGCCATAAAGGGCGTTCACCCCGGCCACCCGGTCGCCCATCAGGAAAACCAGACGATCCAGCGCGTGGATGCCCGCCGTCATCAGCATTCCGCCGCCGGTTTCGAACCGGGTGTGCCATTCGCTCCGGTTGCTTTCCATCCAGAACTTGATCATCGCGCTTGTGCCCAGGATCGGGCGGCCGAGGTCGCCGGATGCGATGATGTCGCGGGCCACCAGACAGGGCTGCGAGAAATGCATCACGTGACCGGCCATCAGCGCCACCCCAGTGCGATCCGCCGCGGCGATGATCGCGTCGCAGGCCTCGGGGGTCGGGGCCATCGGCTTTTCCATCAGGATGTGCTTGCCGGCGTTGGCGGCGGCGATGGCAATCTCCTCGTGGGTGTCATGCGGCGTCGCGATCACCACGGCATCGACCGACGGGTCGGCCAGCAGGTCGGGCCAGTCGGCATGGGCGGTGCCGCCGAACTCCTGCGCCAGGCGCTGCGCGCCCTCGCCACGGCAACTGGCGGCAAGGCGGATGCCCTCGACATCGGCAATGGCGCGCGCGTGGACGGCGCCGAAATGCCCGGCCCCGATGATGCCTATTCCGATCATGTCTTGTCCTTTCCGGGTGTGGTCGCGATGGTTCCGTCGGTGTTTCGCCCCGCCGCCAGATAGGCCGCGTCGATCAGGCGCATCGCGGCGAGGTAGTCGTCGAGCGACACCGAAGGCGGGCGCCCCTGCCCAAGCCGGGCCAGCGCGTCGGCCATGAACAGCCGGTATCTGGTGGCGGTGGGTTCCGGGCGCAGGTTGCGCATCTGGTTGTCGTCCAGCGTGGCGACGGTTGCGCTGTCGCCCAGGTCGGTCAGGGTGGCATTGGCGCTGACCAGCCGCCATTCGAACTCGCCCCCCGGCCTCATCGACGCGAAGGTATAACCGGCCTCGACCGTGAACAGCGTGCCGGCGGCATCCCGCATGACGACGAGTGCGTGGTCCTCGACATCGGTGGCGTGGATCAGGTTGCCGACGCTCGACGAAAGGATCGTCAGCGGCCCTTCGGCGAGGTCCAGCGCCGCGTCGATCCCGTGGATGCCGAGATTGCGAAGCGCCCCGCCGCCGCCCACCGCCGGGTCGAGCAGCCAGCCCACCCCGTCATCGCGGTAGCGTTGCGGCGGCCCGTTCACCAGCCGGAACCCGGCGCGCACCAGCCGACCGGCACGCGAGATTTCCGCCAGCCGCGCCAGTTCGCCCTGGGCCGGTCCGAAACGATTGGCCAGCGGCACGGCCACGTGGCACCCGCCCGCACGCGCCTGATCGGCCAGCCGGGCGATGGTGTCGATGTCGCCGACGGGCTTTTCGAGGATCAGCGGCACCTTCGCCGCGATCAGTCGTTCGGCCTGCGCCGGCAGCGTCGCCGGATGGCCCATCAAGACCACCACGTCGGGCGCCTGCGCCAACCCGGCCTCGATCGTCGGCAGATGCGTCTGGCCATGCGCGCGGGCAAACTCGGCGGCCACGTCGGGGTTTTCGTCCCACACCCCGACCACATCCGCCCGGGCGGCCTGCGCCGCATCCAGATGCATGGCGGAATGCCAATGGCCGACACCGAAAAGCGCGATCCGCATGATTCTTTACCTTCTGCCAGCTACTTGTAGGATATCCCAATAATGTGTTGCAGGATATCCTACAAGTTGGTATTCAACAAGGCACACATGGGATGCCTGAGCGAATGACTTCTGATTCTCCGACCTCCACGCCGCTTGAATCGATGCCCCGTCCGCCGCTGATTCACGTCGCCGTGCAGCAAAGCCTGAAGGACTACATCGAAGCGAACGACATGCGCCCGGGACAGGCGATGCCATCGGAATCGTTCCTGGCGCGTCAACTCGGGGTCGGTCGGAATTCGGTGCGCGAGGCAATCAAGGCGCTGGAATCCCTTGGCATTCTGGAAACGCGCCGTGGTATCGGCGTGTTCGTGAAGGAGTTTTCCTTCGCCCCCCTACTCGACAACCTGGCCTTCGGAATGCGCGACTCGCTGCGTGACGTGGGCGAATTGCGCGAGATCCGGCGGGTGCTGGAGACCGGCCTGATCGGGCAGACGATCGAGGTGATCGGCGACGACGACATCGCCGCCCTGCGCGACGTTACCGCCCGGATGAAGGCCCGCGCCGAAAAGCACGAGAGCTTCGCCGCCGAGGACCAGGAGTTCCACCAGCTTCTGTTTCGCTGCCAGAACAACCGGATGCTGAACGCGCTGATCGACATTTTCTGGTCGGCCTTCGCCAAGGCCTCGCAGTTTCACGGCATGGACAACGACGATCCGCTGGCTACCTGGGCCGATCATCACGCCATCGTCGAGGCCATCGCCCGACGCGACGCCGAAGACGCCCGCCGAAGACTCGACGAGCATTACGAGGGGCTGGCCCGCGTCATCGCGCGCTATTCCCCGAACCCGGGCTAACGCCCGAACCGGCAAAGCTCCGAACTTTTTGACACCGCAACCCCAAGGGAGGAAATCCATGAAATTCTCAAACCTGGCCCGCGCTCTTGCCGCGAGCACACTGCTGGCCGGCGCGGTCATGCCCGTGCCGTTCGCCGTCGCGCAGGACGGCAAGACCATCACCGGCGCCTTCGACACCGGCCCCGGCGGTTTTCCCAAGAAATTCAACCCGCTGGCCGCGACCGGCGGTTTCACCTGGTTCAGCATCTACTTTGAGCCTCTGGTGACCTACGCCGCCGACCTCAGCGTCATCGAGGGCGCGCTGGCCGACAGCTTCGAGGTCAGCGAAGACCAGAAGACCTATACCTTCCACCTGGCCGAAGAGACCTGGCACGATGGCGAGGCGTTCGATGCCGAGGACGTGAAATTCACCATCGACCTGGCCCAGAACCCCGACACCGGCAGCGTGTTCGCCAGCCGCCTCTCGGACATCGAAAGCGTCGAAGTGGTCGATGCACGCACCGTCAAGCTGACCCTGTCGCAGCCCAACAGCGCGCTTCTGGCCGACCTCACCCAGCTGATGATCATGCCGCAGCACGCGCTGGGCGATGTTGCCCCGGCCGAGCTCGCGACCAGCACCTGGTGGTCCGAGGCGCCGATCGGCACCGGGCCGTTCAAGTTCGATGAATACGTCACCGACCAGTATGTCGCCCTGTCCGCGGACGAGGACTATCGCCGCGGCACCCCGAAGGTCGACCGCATCATCAACCGCTATTTCGACAACCCCGCCGCGGCCGTTGCCGCGCTGCGTTCGGGCGAGATCCAGTTCACCTATGTCGAGCCGGATGACGTCGCCACCTTGCGTGACACCGAGGGCGTGCGGGTGATCGAGGGCAACTCCTACGTCGTCAACTACGTCGGCTTCAACCAGCGTGTCGACCTGTGGAAAGACGTGCGCGTGCGCCAGGCTTTCCTCTATGCCATCGACCGCGAGGCGATCATCACCGCGCTTTATGGCGGTGCGGCCACCGTGGCGCAGTGCGGCTATGTCGCGCCGCACCTGGTGCCCGACGGGATCACCGAATACAGCCACGACCCGGACAAGGCGCGCGCGCTTCTGGACGAGGCCGGCTGGGGCGACATCAACGGCGACGCGCCGATCACCTGGCTGACCTACTACACCTCGCCGCAGGCCGCGAACGTCATGGCCGCCGTGCAGGCGATGCTGGGCCAGGTCGGGATCAACGTGGTGCCGCGCGTGGTCGACGTGCCGACCTACAACGGCATCGTCTATTCCAACGACGACGCCGGCTGGGACCAGTTCCCGCTGATCTATGCCGGTATCCGTAACGGGCCGGACCCGGCGTCAATCAACATCGGCCTCAACAGCGCGCAGCTGCCGCCGAACGGCGCCAACATCATGCGGGTCGAGTTCGACGACCTCACCGCCGCCTTCGACGCCGCGATGAGCGAGACCGACCCCGCCGCCGCCGAGGGCAAATGGCAGGAGGTTTGCGCCGAGATGAACCAGACCCTGCCCTGGGCGCCGATGTGGGTCTCGAGCCGCTACGGCGTGGCATCGGACGACCTGGTCGACTTCGTCTGGACCCCGGCGCCGGCCGGTGGCCCCTACGCGGCCCATCCCGAACTTTGGGACATCGCGCAGAACTGATCCCGGCCAGGCCGGATCAACCCTACCCCGCGCGGCGCCAGATCGCCGCGCGGGTCCACAACACCGGGGGCACATCCATGGGCTTTTACGTTGCGCGCCGAACCGCGGTTGGCCTGCTCATGCTGGTCGCGCTGAGCGTCCTGATCTTCGTGCTGCTGCGCCTTGCGCCGGGCGATCCGGTGGACGCCTATATCAACCCCTCGGCCCCCCTGTCACTGGATGAGCTTGCCGCCCTGCGCGAGCGTCTGGGCCTGAACGATCCGCTGCCGCTGCAGTATTTCGGATGGGCCGCCGCCGCGATATCGGGCGACTTCGGCTATTCGATCCAGAGCGCGGGCCAGCCGGTGCTGCCGCTGGTGCTCTCGCGGGTCGGGCCGACCGTGATCCTGATGGCCTCGGGCCTGGCGATTGCCATCGTGGTGGGCCTTGCCGCCGGCACGCTCAGCGCGGTCAGGCGCAACTCGGCGATGGATGTCGGCCTGTCGGTCGGGTCGTTCCTCGCAATCTCCAGCCCGCCCTTCGTGACCGCGCTGGTCGGGCTCTACGTCTTTTCGGTGCAACTGCGCTGGGCCCCGTCGGGCGGGATGCTGACGCCGGGCGTTCCGTTCTCGGTGGCCGACCTGCTGGCGCACCTGATCCTTCCCGCCTTCCTGCTGTCGCTGACCCACGGCGCGCTGATCATGCGCTACATGCGCTCGTCGATGCTGGAAGTGCTCAACCAGGACTACGTGCGCACCGCGCGCGCCAAGGGCGTCCGCGAATTCTGGGTGATCGTCAAACACGCCGCGCGCAATGCGCTGTTGCCGGTGGTCACGCTGATCGGGTCGTCCATCGGCATGGCGATCGGCGGCGCGATCTTTCTGGAATCGGTGTTCAACTGGCCCGGCATGGGCCTGCTCCTGGTCAACGCGGTCAAGGCGCGCGATTACCCGGTGATCATGTGCGCGACCCTGATCATCGGCGCGTTCGTGATCGCGGTGAACCTGCTGACGGACCTCGTTTATGCGGCCATCGACCCGCGTGTGAAGGTAGGCTGACATGACCGACGCAACCATACCCGGCAAAGCCAAGAAGCCGCCCAGCCGCGGACCGATGGCGCGCTCGATCGCGCGCTTCACGGCCAACCGGGCGGCGATGGCCGGGCTGTTCATCTTCGTGCCGATCATCGTGGCGGTCTCGACCTACGAGTTGTGGTGGCCGCACGCCCCCAACGACATCGACCTTCTGTCCATCAACCAGGGTCCGTCCGCGGCGCATTGGCTGGGCAGCGACGGGGTCGGGCGCGACGTGATGGCGCGGCTGCTGCAGGGCGGGCGCGTGTCGATGATCGTGGCCGTGGTGTCGGTCGCGATCTCGCTGGTGATCGGCTACCTGGTCGGCTCGCTCGCGGCGTTCAGCGGCAAGCTGGTCGACGGCGGGCTGATGCGGTTTGTCGACCTTGCGATGACGCTGCCGCCGGTGATCTTCCTGCTGGTGCTGGCCTCGATTGCGGGCACCGGCATCTGGCCGACCATCGGTGTGATCTCGCTTTTGTCCTGGCCGGTGCTGTCGCGGATGGTGCGCGCGCGCCTGCTGGAGCTTCGCGAGCGTGATTTCGTCGTCGCATCACGCGGCATGGGGGCCGGGATGGGGCATCTTCTTTTCCGCCACGGCCTCCCCAACTCGATCGACATCCTCGTCGTCTATGCCACCCTCCAGGTCGCCAACGCGATCCTGCTGGAGGCCGGGCTGTCGTTTCTGGGCCTCGGCATCGCCCCGCCCGAAGCAAGCTGGGGCAACATGCTGAACCTGGCCCGCTCCACGGTCGTTCTCGAGCAGTATCCGTGGCAATGGATGTTCCCCGGCGCGGCACTGGTCCTGACCGTGCTGGCCATCAACTTCATCGGTGACGGGTTGCGCGACGCATTCGACCCGCGCGCCAACCAGAACTGAAACAGGAGTTCCGAATGCCTTTGTTCACTGGCGTGGTGCCGCCCGTCGTCACCCCCCTCAACCCCGATTTCACCGTCGACTTCGCGTCGTTCGAGGCCGCGCTCAATCACCTGGTCGACGCCGGTGTGCATGGTGTTTTCGTCCTCGGATCGACCGGCGAAGTGGTGTTCCACGACGCCGAGATCCGGGCGCGCATCATCGACCATGCGATCAAGACCGTCGCGGGCCGGGTGCCGGTGCTGGTCGGCGCCATCGACATGACCACCGACCGTGTGATTAGCCATGCCCGCACCGCCGCCTCTGCCGGCGCCGATGCTGTCGTGGTCACCGCGCCGTTCTACACCCGCACCAACCAGGCCGAGACCATCGACCATTTCCATTATGTCAGGGAAGCGGTCGACCTGCCCGTGGTCGGCTATGACATCCCGGTCTGCGTCGGGATGAAGCTGACCCGTGATACCATCAACACGCTGGCGCGCGACGGCACGTTGGCGGGGCTCAAGGATTCGTCGGGCGACGACGCGGCGCTGCGCTACGTGCTGTCGGACCTCAAGGATCTCGACGGGTTCTTCGGCATGACCGGGTCGGAGATCATGGTGGACACCGCGCTGTCGATGGGCGCGCACGGGGTCGTGCCCGGCCTCGCCAACGTCGATCCGCATGGCTATGTCGAGCTGTGGAACAAGGTGCAGGCCGGTGACCTGACCGGCGCGCGGCAGGTTCAGGAGCGCCTGTGCCGCCTGTTCGAGATCGTCTGGATCGCCGCCGGGCGCACCAGCGCCGGGGCCGCGGGCGTCGGGTCGTTCAAGACCGCGATGCGCGAGATGGGGATCATCGCCACCAACACCATGGCCCGTCCGGCACGCCTGCTGAACGACGACGAAACCGCGAAGATCCGCGCCATTCTCGGTGCCTCCGGGCTGATCGGCTAGGCCATGGAAACCCCGATCCTCGAAATAACCGATTTGCGGCCGGTGTTTCGCTCCGGCGGCAAGGAGGTGGCGGCGGTGCGCGGCCTCGACCTGACGGTCGGCCCCGGCGAGACTGTGGCGCTGGTCGGCGAGTCGGGGTGCGGCAAATCGGTGACAAGCCTGTCGGTGATGGGCTTGCTTCCACGCGGGATCGGGCGGATCGACCGGGGACGCATCCTGCTGAAACGCCGCTCGGGAGAGGTGGTCGATCTGACCGCGATCGAGCCGGAGGCGCTGCGCCGGATACGCGGCAACGAGATCGGCATGATCTTTCAGGAGCCGATGACCTCGCTCAACCCGGTCTATTCCGTCGGCGAACAGATCGCCGAGCCGATGCGCATCCACCTTGGCTATTCCCGCCGCGAGGCGGCCGCCCACGCGGTCCGGCTGCTCGAGGATGTGGGCATTCCCGACCCCGACCGGCGCGCGCGCCAGTATCCGCACGAATTGTCCGGCGGGATGCGCCAGCGCGTCACCATCGCGATGGCGCTGGCCTGCAATCCGCAGCTTCTGATCGCGGATGAGCCGACCACGGCACTGGACGTGACCATCCAGGCGCAGATCCTCGATCTTCTGGCCGCGATCCAGAAGGAACGCGGGATGGGCATTCTGTTCGTCACCCACGACCTGGGCGTGGTCGCGGAAATCGCCGACCGGGTGGCGGTGATGTATGCGGGCCGGATCGTCGAGACCGGACCGGTCACCGAGATTTTCGCCCACCCCCGCCATCCCTATACCGCCGGGCTGCTGCGCTCGGTGCCGCAGCTTGGCCGGGGCGGCGAACTCCGCGAGGCGGGCACGCCGCTTCCGACCATTCCCGGCAGCGTCCCGGCGCTGAGCGACCTGCCGAAGGGCTGTTCGTTCGCCAACCGCTGCGACTTCGTCACCGACGCCTGCCGCGAGGCGGTGCCGCCGCTGATCGACGTGGCCCCGGGGCGGCGCAGCCGCTGCATCAGATGGGAAGAGCTATGACCGACACCCAACCCTATCTTTCCGTCGAACACCTGTCCAAACAGTTCAGCTCGGGCGCGTTCTCGAGGGCGCCGGACGTGAAGGTGCTGCGCGACATCTCGTTTCAGATGATGCATGGGCAGGTTGTCGGGCTGGTCGGTGAATCCGGCTCGGGCAAGACCACCATTGGCCGCTCGATCCTGCGTCTGATCGAGCCGACCGCGGGCCGCGTGACGATGGGGGGCGTCGACGTTACCGCTCTGTCGGCGCGCGAGTTGCGCAAGCAGCGGCGCAAGATGCAGTATATTTTTCAGGACCCCTACAGCAGCCTGTCGCCGCGGATGAGCATCGGCCAGATCCTGACCGAAGGGCTCGAGATCCAACGCATCGGCACCGCCGCCGAGCGCCGCGCGCGCGCCCGCGACGCGCTGGCAGCGGTCGACCTGCCGGTCGATGCCTACGACCGCTATGCGCACGAGTTTTCAGGCGGTCAGCGTCAGCGGATCGGCATCGCCCGCGCGCTGGTGTTCGACCCCGATTTCATCGTCGCGGACGAGCCGGTTTCGGCGCTGGACGTTTCGATCCAGGCGCAGGTGATCAATCTGATCCGCGACCTCCAGCAGCGCCTGAACCTCACGATGCTGTTCATCTCGCACGATCTGGCGGTGGTCGAATACATCTGCGACGTGGTCATCGTGCTCTACCTTGGCCGGATCATGGAAATGGCCCCGGCGGCGGAGCTTTATGCCAGCCCGGCGCACCCCTATACGCGCGCACTGTTGTCGGCGGCGCCCTCGACAAATCTGGAACGGAAGGTCGAGCGTCAGAAACTCACCGGCGACATTCCCAGCCCGTCGAACCCGCCGTCCGGCTGCGTGTTCCGCACCCGCTGCCCCTTTGCCATCGACGCCTGTGCCGCCGAAGTGCCCGCCCTGCGCGAGATTGCGCCGGGCCACACCCGCGCCTGCATACGCGAGGATATTCTCTGACCCGGGCGCGCCCTGCCCTGCCAACCAGTTGCCGGAGGTGACGACATGAACCTGCTCGAACGTCTGCGCGGCGGTCTGGTCGCATCCTGCCAGCCTGTCGACGATGGGCCGATGGACCGCCCCGAGATCGTCGCCGCGATGGCTCAGGCGGCGGTCGCCGGGGGCGCGGCGGGGTTGCGGATCGAGGGGGTCGAGAACCTGCGTGCAACAAGGCCGCATGTCGATGTGCCGATCATCGCCATCGTCAAGCGTGACCTGCCCGACAGCCCGGTGCGCATCACCACCACCATCGCGGACGCCCGGGCGCTGATCGAGGCCGGGGCCGATATCGTCGCCTATGACGCCACCCCGCGCCCGCGCACCGACGCGCGCGACGACATCCTCGCGGCGATCATCGCCGGAGGCGCGCTTGCCATGGCCGATTGCGCGACCCGCGCCGACGCGGAAGCCGCGCTGGCGGGCGGGGCGGCGATCGTGGGCACGACCCTGTCAGGCTACACCGCCGAGACCGAAGGCAAGGGTGACGGCCCCGATCTCGACCTGATCCGCGCCTTTCGCGACCTAGGCGGTTTCGTCATGGCCGAGGGACGCATCGACACGCCGGAGCTTGCCGCCCAGGCCATGCGCGCCGGGGCCGATGCGGTCACCGTGGGCAGCGCGCTGACGCGGCTGGAAATCGTCACAGGCCGTTTTGCCCACGCTGTGCGGGACGCGAAATGAGCCGGGGGTTCGCGGTCGACCTCGGCGGCACCAAGATCGCCGCCGCGCGCATCGAGGACGGACGGATCGTGCAGCGGCATCAGGCCGATACCGATGGCAAGGCCGGTCTCGACGCTCAGATCGCGGCCATGGCGGACCTGCTGGCGCAACTGGGCTATGCGCCCGGCGACCGGCTGGGCGTGGTGGTGGCCGGCCGCGTCGATGCCGAGGGACGCTGGCAGGCGGTGAATGCCGCGACCCTGCCGGGGATCGGGGGCGTGCCGCTTCTGGACCGGCTGCGCGACCGCTTTGGCGGCGACATCACAGTCGGCAACGACGCCGCCGCCGCCGCCCTGGCCGAGGCACGGCTGGGCGCGGGCAAGGGCGTCGAACACTTCGCCTATCTCACCGTCTCGACCGGCGTTGGCGGCGGGGTGGTGCTGGGCGACCGCCTGCTTGCCAGCCGCAACGGACTGGCTGGCCATGTCGGTTTCGTCTCGTCCCCGCTTGGCGACGATCGCTGCGGATCGGGTCGGCGGGGGACGGTTGAATCCACCGCCTCGGGCCGCGCCATCGCGGCGGCTGCCGGCACCGCGGACGCCAGGGCCGCCTTTGCCGCCGACACCGACCGCGCGCGCACCGCTATCGACCGCTCCGCCGCCGCCGTCGCGCGGCTCTGCGCCGATCTCACCAGCATCTTCGGGCTGGACCGTGTCGCCATCGGCGGCGGTGTCGGGCTGGCCGAAGGCTACCTTCCCAGGGTCCGGGCCCACCTTGCGGCGGAGCCGCCCCTGTTCCGGGTCGAGGTCGTGCCGGCCAGCCTGGGGCACGACAGCGCGCTTCTTGGGGCCTTGCTGACCGACACCGACCTGTCCTGACGAGACCAGCGCCGCGCGCCAGATCTCAGGCTTGCAGCACGCCCGACTTCTTGGCCGCGTGTGTCGCAAGCGCATCCATCAAGGCAGGCGACAGACAGTCGTAGGGTTCGAGCCCGATCTTCTTCAACTGGGCCCGGATGCCGTCCATCGCGTCGGGTTTGGTGCCGCCCTCGATGACCGAGGACACGAAGGCCGCGAACTCCGGTGCGGCCCAGCCCTTGTCCTTGCTCAGTTCGACGTGGATGAAATCAAGCCCGTGGAACGCATGGCCCTGGTCCTCGATCCGCCCGAACAGGTGGACGCCGCAGTCCCTGCAGGCGTGGCGCTGGATCGTTGCCTTGTCGTCGACGATCTTCAGCTTGTCGCCATTGGCGGTCACGCTGACCTTGTCGCGCGGCACGACCGCCACGACCGAAAAGATCGCGCCCTCGGGTTTCCAGCATTTGGTGCAGCCGCAGGCATGGTTGTGCAGGCACTGGCTGTCGACCCGCACGGTCACGGGGTCTTTTGCGCATTTGCAGCTGAGGGTGCCGCCCTGGAAGTCCTTGCTTCCGGCCACCAGACCGTTGTCGATGGAGGGGTGAAGTTTGATCGTGCCGGCCATTCCATATCTCCCTGGTTAGTATCTGGTCATGAAATCAATGGATCGCCACGGTCGGGGTGAACGTGTCTTGTGACGTGAGGTCGGACCCGGGACGTTCAGGCCAACCGCGGTCAGGTCCACCCGCACAGGCAGATTGCCCGCGGCGACAGCGGCGGCGGCACGTGTATGCATTGAATTCCCCCCGGATCGGGCCTCCGATCCTGCCCGAATCCTTATCACATTTTGAGACCGAAATCCATTCTGCGATAATCCCGCGCCGGCATTTCCGGCGCTGGCATTGCCGAACGCGAGCCGGATATCTGCGCGCGATCACGCATGACTTTCGGAGGCACCGGCATGGCGCCTCCGCTGGAGCCCGAAAGGGCTATGCCGGCCTATTCGGCCGGGGCGGCCTTCGGCGGCGAGGCCACCACGCCCTCTCCGATGCGGCGTGCCTTGGACACGTCGATCAGGAAGATCACCATCGACAGCGCCAGGCACAGACCGAAGAACAGGATGAGATAGCCGTAGATCATCCAGCCCTCCTGGTTCCACGAGGCAAAGCGGCGGGGCATCCCGGCGGCGCCGGCGGCCAGGAAGGCATAGCTGACGCCGATGGCACCGACCGTGAACAGGATCACGAACCATTTGCCGCGCATCGGGTCCAGCACCCGCCCGGTGAGCACCGGGTAGTGGTGCAGCAGGACGCCCATCCACATCATCGACATGGCAATCAGAACCGCCATCGTATGGCCGGCCTGCCACATCGTGCCGTGAAGCTGGAACGAGAACGCGACGTTCGAGGTCACGATCGCGCTGGCGCCGTCAAGGATGTAGAGCGTGAACCCCATCAGCACAGCCATAATGCCGGCTTCGGGACGCAGCCCATGCTTGATGATCGTCATCGCCACGGTAAAGATCGTGATCGCCGCACCGATCGCGGTGCCCCAACTCATGATGTTGCCGTGGTAACTCAGCGCCGATGGCAGGGCTGGGAACATCGTGTAGAAGTGGTGGAAGAACGATGTGACCGAGGTCAGCAGCAGGATCCACAGCGCGAGGTTGGCCGCCTTGGTGCTGTAAAGCTTGCGGGTGCCGTCCGCCAGATACAGCGGCAGCGTCGCATAGACCGCCGAGATGACCATGATCGCCATGGCTTCCATCAGGTTGTGCGCGAAGATGTAGAACACGAACTGGAAGACCAGCGGGTCCGTGGCCCATCCGACCCAGGCAAACGGGATGATGTGATACAGCGCCAGCAGAACCGCGCTTGCCACGATCAACAGGGGCATGCCCATGATCAGCAGCACGAAGGCTGCCATCGCCATGCCCAGCATTCCCGGATCGCCAAGCGTGCGCCGGCTGAGAACCAGCTCTTCGCGCTCTTTGCCGAAGAACATCAGCTTGATGGTCAGCACCGGGTACAGAAGGATCACCGTCAGCAGGATGCCCGCGATGCCGGTGAAACCGATCACCACCGAGGTCATGCTCCACTGGCCGGTTTCGACACCGACGATCGGCAGCGGATACATCACGGCATAGCTGATCTTCAGGCCCATAAGGATGGCGATGGTGAAAAGAATGCCGCCGATGTTCATGCACCAGAACGCAGCCGCGGGAAGCCATCCGGTGAGCGGTTTGCCAAGGCACCCCGCCGCGCGGTGAAGTCCGACGCCCATCATCAGTTGGAACACATACGGAAAGGCCATCGCCGCCCCGTGGGCGGTGACCGCCGTGTAGAACAGGCTGGCGTCCAGCCCCAGCATCTGGGTCAGCGGCATCGAGATGCCCAGAAGCACCGCGACCGAGAACCAGATGAAAGAGGCCATGATCATGGCCGCTGGCCATGCGTTGATATCGTGCAGCTCGGGTTCGCCTTCGAGCTTGAACATGCGTCCAAATACCGGAACGCTGGCTACCATTGTGGATGCCATCGACATTTCGTTTCCTCCCTGTTCCCTTAGCTTGCGGACGCGGTGACGATGATCTCGTCACTCATTTCGTGATGCGACATGCCGCAATATTCCAGACAGCGCACCTTGTAGGTGCCCGGCTCGTCGAAGGTGTAGATCAGCGACGACCGGCCCACGCCCGGGATCAGCATCATGGTGAACAGAATGTGTCCGTCGGGGTGATACACCGCGAACCCGTGCACCGTGTCCAGGCTCTGCGCATTGAAGCGCACCGGCTTGCCGGCCTCGAATTCCTGGGCCGACATGTCGTAATACCAGGACTGCGCGTCGACGGTGACATCGGTAACCGCAACGCCGCTCGCGGCAGCGCGCGCGCTGTAGACGGCCGGAAAGAACTTGATGGATGCCAGGTTGATGATCAGAAAAAGCGCGATCGCCAGCGCAAGCCAACTGCTGCGCCATCTCGCGACGCTGCTGTCGGAAATGGCACTGGGCGCGGTGTTGACGTAGGCCTTGCGGAAAACGATCGTCAGGAAAACCACGAGAAACGGGATCTGGAACAGAAGCAGCACGCCAAATGCGCCCCATCCAGATTGATAGACGAAATCAAGCACGGTAGTCCCTCCTTGTTGTGTAGGTCAAAGCGACCGGGACGGCCATTTCAGCTCTTTTCTCCCCGGTGGCCGAATGTCGTGTCAGTCGAGCGTCATGTATCCTCCTTGTCTGTCATTGCTTGCGCCGCCGCGCTCATGCGGCGAATTCGAAGAGGTTCTGGGTGGCGTTCAGCACCGCGCCTTTTGCCTTGGCGTGAAGGTATTCGCCCACGGTCGGAAAACCGTGCGTGTGGATGTGCTTGCTGAACGACACGATACCCAGTGAATAGACGACACCCGCGCGGCCCACGATAACGGGTGCCGCGATACTGGTGATGCCGGGGTCGATTTCCTCGTCGCAGATCGCGTAGCCGCGTTCGCGCGTCAGGGCGAGTTCGCGTTGGATCGCATCCTTGTCGACCAGCGTCTTGTCGGTGAACGCCTCGAAGTCGTCACCCATGATCGCCGCCGCCTTCGCCTCCGGCAAGAACGCCAGGATTGCGCGCGAGGCCGAACACGCGTGGGCGGGGCGCACGCCGCTGCCGGGATGGACATAGCCCGATTTCGTATCGCAGGGCGCCACCGAATGCACGACCTCGACCGATGTGCCGTCAAGCCGCGCCAGGAACGCCGATGCCCCCCAGGTATTGGCGGTGCAGGCCAGGGTTTCCTGGAAACCGGCGATGATCTGGTTGGTGCTGGCCCCGGCGATCATCGTGCGCAGGAAGGCCGATGTCACCTCGATCGTGGCCCCGTCCGCCGAGCGGGACAGGACGTTTTCCTCTTCCAGCGACTTGATCAGGCGATAGACGCTGGCGCGCGGCACGCCGATCCGTTCCGCGATCTCGGTCGGGGTCAGGGGGCCTTCGGCCTTGGCGACGGCGCGAACGATGTTCAGCGCTCGGGTGACTGACATATTCTCATCTCTTGCAATTCGTTATCGTATGGTGATCATACGTATCTTGTTTACGTCAAATCAAGCTATTTGGTAGTGACTGACCCATGACCTGCCAGCTTTGCGGATTACCTACACCATCGCCGCCCTTCGAGGCGGATGGAAAAATCTTCTGCTGCCCGGGTTGTCGTCAGGTTTTTCTGAGTTTTGGCGAGGATATCCTGGCCAATCGCAAGGCGACCGACCGCGCCGAGCCCGGCGAAAAGGTCGAGGGTGCCGAGGCGTTTCTGCGCATCGAGGGGATGCATTGTTCGTCCTGCGAAGTGCTTATCGACCACATGGCGGAAAGAATCGACGGCATTCACGAGGTGCGATCAAGCTACGCGACCTCGACGGCGCGGGTGAGCTATGACCCCGAAAAGGTCAATGCCGCCGATCTGCCGGAACTGCTCAGCACGGCGGGCTACAAGGTGACGCCACGCTCGCAACCACGCGCGGCCCGCGACAGCAACCTTGCGCTCTTGCGGGTGGTCGCGGTCACGTCGCTGGCCTCCGTGGTGATGATGCTCAACCTGGCCTTTTTCTATCCCTCGCACCTGGGCCTGGTCGACGCCGCCGATCTGGAGCCGGTGCATTGGCTGGCCTATGTCGCGGCCCCGCTGGCCATCTTCGTGCTGACAAGCGTGATGGTCGGCTATGTCGGATTGCCGATCTACCGCGGTGCGCTCGTGGGGCTGCGTGCGGGCGTTCTGAACATGGACAACCTCTTGGCCATCGCGATCCTGTCCGCCTATGCCTATTCCTCGATCCAGTATTTCCGCGGCAATCTGGACGAGTTGTATTTCGACGTTGCCGCCGCGATCCTGACGGTCGTGACCGTCGGGCGCTATTTCGAAGCCGGCGCGCGCGAGACCGCCTCGCACGAGCTCGAAGCGCTGATGGACGCCTGGACGCCGGTGGCCCGCGTCACCCGTGACGGTCGCCAGAAGATCGTGCCGCTGGACGAGTTGCACCCCGGCGAGCCGTTTTCGGTGGGACCGGGCGAGGCGATCCCACTGGACGGGATCATCCAGCGCGGCAGCGCCGCCGTGGATGCCTCGCTCCTGACCGGCGAGCCCTTCCCGGTCCGCCTTGGCGTCGGCGACCGCGCCCAGGGCGGGACCATCGTGGTCGAGGGCGAAATCACCCTGGTCGCGGATGCCGAGGCGGAAAGCCAGCTCGAAGCGCTCACCCGCATCCTGTGGGACGTGCAAAGCTCGACCGTCGGGGCGCGCGGCTTTGCCGACCGGGTGGCACGGGCCTTCGTGCCGGCGGTGCTGATGCTGGCGGCGACCGTGTCGATCTGGGTGTTCGCTTCGGGCGGCGGGCTGCGCGCGGCGGTGCTGATCGGGCTGACCACGCTGATCGTGTCCTGCCCCTGCACCTTCGGTCTGGCAACTCCACTGGCCACCGCCGCCGGTGTTTCGGCGGCGCTGAGGCGCGGCATCATCTTCACCAGTGCCGACATTTTCGACCGACCGCGCATGTTCGACACGATCATCTTCGACAAGACCGGCACGCTGTCCACGGGCGAGATGTCGGTGGTCAGCCATGTCGGCCCGCCCGAGGCGATTGCGCGGGCCGCCGCTGTCGAGCGGCGCTCGCGCCACCCCATCGCCGAAGCCATTGCCCGGCTGGACCAGTCGCTCGAAGCCACCGAGATCGAGCCGCACCCAGGCCGCGGCGTCGTCGCGTCGGTCGACGGCGTGCGCGTCGCGGTGGGAAGCCGGCAGTTGTTCGCCAACCTCGGCTGGGAGATCCCCGACGCGCTGCGCGCCGCGATTTCCGGCGACAAGCCCGGCGAGGATGTCGTGTCCTTCGTCGGCTGGGAGGGCCGCGCGCACGGCGCCTTCAAGACGCGCGATACCGAGCGGGCGGGCTGGCGCGACATCGTCGAGCGGGCGCGCCGCAACACCCGTGTCGTGCTGCTGTCCGGGGCGGAACACGCGCATGGCTACGAGGATGCCTTTGACGAGGTGCATCTGGGCGTGCCGCCCGAGGCGAAGGCCGCCATCGTGCGCCACTACCGGGGCGAAGGGACCGTCGCGATGATCGGTGACGGCTCGAACGACGCCCCGGCACTGGCCGAGGCCGATCTGAGCGTCGCCTTCGGCACGCCGACCGCCCTGGCCGCCGAGGCCGCCGATATCGTCATTCCGGGCGATGACCTGAACTCGATCCCCGACGCGTTCATGCTCGCCGCAGTCACGCGCCGCCGGATCAAGCAGAACCTCGGCTGGGCATTGCTTTATAACGCGACCGCCATTCCGCTGGCCGTGCTGGGGCTGTTGAACCCGCTGTTCGCGGCGCTGGCCATGTCATCGAGCAGCCTGCTGGTGGTCTGGAATTCGACCCGCGGCCTGCCCAAGCCCGCGACGATCCTGACTGCCGAACCGCCCGCCGACTCCACCCGCAACAAGGCGAGACTCGCCCGGCTATAGCCACGAAGGTAGCCCACCTGCATGCAATTCGACCTCGCTACCGCGTTCATGATCGGTCTGTTCGGCCTGACCCATTGCCTGGGCATGTGCGGCGGCATCGTGGGCGCCCTGGATGTCGGCATCGACCCGAAACCGTTGCGCGCGGGCGGGCGCATGCGGTTTCACCTGAGCTACAACGCCGGCCGGATCACCAGCTATGCCTTTGCCGGTGTGATCGCGGGTCTGCTCGGTGCGCTCGCGGCCACGGCCAGCTACGGAAACGCGCTGCCGATCGGTCGGATGATCGCCGGGTTGATGATGATCGCGCTGGGGCTCTACCTGGCGGGCTGGTGGCGGGCGATCACCGTGCTGGAAAAGGGCGGACAGAGCCTGTGGAACAGGATCGAGCCGCTGGGTCGCGGCTTCCTGCCGGTCACATCGACGGTGCAGGCCTTCGGGCTTGGGCTGATCTGGGGCTGGCTTCCCTGCGGGCTGGTCTATTCGGCGCTGGCCCTAGCCATGGCCTCGGCGTCACCTTTCAGCGGCGCCCTGATCATGGCCGCCTTCGGCCTTGGCACATTGCCCGCGCTCCTGTCCTTCGGCACCTTCGCAGGCGCACTGCGCAAATGGGTGCGCCACCCCTTGCTCCGTCAGGCGAGCGGCCTGCTGATCGTTCTGTTCGGGATCTATACCGTCGTGATGGCACTGCAGGGCCAGGCGCATGGTCATGCACCCGGACACTGACGGCTGAGCAATACGGCCATACGTCTCCGTATGGGTTTTCGCCGCGCGGGTGGATCGCTTGCCGCGCCGAACTCGCGCCCCTGGCCACCTGCACGCGGTCGCGAAAACCCATTGCACACACGCCTTTGACCGTCTATCGACGATTGACGAAAAGAGGGGCTGCGGATGCGCGATACAGATGAAGACATCGCTGAACTGGCACGGGCGCTGGCGCATCCGGCCCGCCTGCGCATCCTTCGCCTTCTGCTGGCCACCCCCGGCTGCATCGGCGGCGATATCGTTGCGGCGGTTGGTCTGGCCCAATCCACGGTGTCCGAGCATCTGCGCATCCTCAAGGCCGCAGGCGTCATCACCGGCGAGATCTCGGGCCCGCGCATCTGCTATGCGCTGAACCCCGCCGCGCTGGCACCGCTGGTCGCATTCATCGATACGCTGGCCCCGCCCGCCGGGGATGCCTGTCACGTGCCGGATGAAAGGGACACCGCATGAGCCTGTTCGAACGCTGGCTGAGCCTTTGGGTCGGGTTGTGCATCGTGGCCGGGCTGGCTCTCGGCTCCCTCGCCCCCGGCGTGTTCGGCGCGCTGGCCGGGCTGGAATACGCATCGGTCAACCTTGTCGTCGCCGTCCTGATCTGGGCGATGGTCTATCCGATGATGATCGCCGTCGATTTCAGCTCATTGAAATCCGTCGGACAGCGCCCCAAGGGTCTGATCATCACGCTGGTGATCAACTGGCTGGTCAAGCCGTTCACGATGGCCGCGCTTGCGGTCCTGTTCTTCGACCATGTCTTTGCCGGGCTGATCGACCCCGAGCGCGCACCCGAATACATCGCGGGGCTGATCATCCTGGGGGCCGCCCCCTGCACGGCGATGGTTTTCGTCTGGTCGCAATTGACCCGGGGCGATCCGAACTACACGCTGGTGCAGGTCTCGGTGAACGACCTGATCATGGTGGTGGCCTTCGCGCCGATCGTGGCCTTTCTGCTGGGCGTCACCGACATCAGCGTGCCGTGGGAGACGCTGATCCTGTCGGTCGCGCTTTATGTCGTCATTCCGCTGATCGCGGGGGCGCTCACCCGGCGCGCGCTGATCGCACGGGGTGGCGAGGCGGCGGTGGCGGCGTTCACCGCGCGGATCAAGCCGGCCTCGATCGTCGGGCTCCTGCTGACCGTGGTGCTCCTGTTCGGTTTCCAGGGGCCGGTGATCCTCGCACAACCGATCCTGATCGCGCTGATCGCGGCGCCGATCCTGGTCCAGTCCTACGGCATCTTCGCCATCGCCTACGCCTGGGCCTGGGCCTGGCGGGTGCCGCACAAGGTCGCCGCCCCCTGCGCGTTGATCGGCACGTCGAATTTCTTTGAACTGGCGGTGGCGGTGGCGATCGGGTTGTTCGGGCTGAACTCCGGCGCGGCGCTGGCCACCGTGGTCGGCGTGCTGGTCGAGGTGCCGGTGATGCTGAGCCTCGTCGCCATCGCGAACCGGACACGGGCGCGGTTCCCGGGCTGACCCCCGGTCGTGCCCGTCAGGTGACCTTGAGGTTGGAAATCCGGTTGGACAGGGTGGCGAAGGACGCGTAGCCGACCGAGATTTCGTGCAGACCCGCCGTGGTCTGCAGCATCACGGTCGGAAACCCCCGCACCCCCAACTGCCGGGCAAGCTGGAACTCGCGCTGCGTGGCGGCGACGGCCTCGGGGCTGGAAAAGCTCTTTTCGAACTCTGCCGGATCGAGGCCCGTGGCGGTGCAGATATCGCGGTAAAAGCCCGGTTCCTTGGGGTCTTCGCCCTCGACATAGATCTTGCGCTGAACCGCCGCGAAAAAGGCCAGCTCCCGGTGGCTCGCGTCGGGTGCCTCGCCGAAAAGCTCTCGGGCCGTCACAACAGCGCGGCAGGCGGGTTCGGTGTCATAGGAGAACGCCGAGCGCTCCAGCAGGCGAAAGCCGAAAGGCTGGCCGGTCCGCGCCGCGATATGCGTCCATTCCTGCCTGAGAAAGTCACGAAAGGCGGCGTTCCAGGGATCTCCACCCCCGGCCCGCAACCCGCCCATCACGAGGCGAAAGCCCAACCCCTGCTCGACACAATGCGCGGCCAGGACCTCGATTTCCGGCGACATGCCCCAGCACCAGGAACACATCGGATCGCCAACGTAGTAGACCTGCGCCTGCGTGCTGGTGGCCGTCTCGTCGCGCGCGGTCTCGGCATCCGGCAGAAGGCAGGCTCCGGTCTCCGGATCACATTCCATGCTCATGGGCTTGTTCCTTCGCTGGGTTGGGTGGTGTCAAGCTGCTTTGTCAGCACCATGCCTGACTCCTGGCGGCGGCGTCTGCCCGCATTGTATCCGATCCGGCAGGCGAAAGCCCAGAGGCGGATCGCTTCACGCAAGGGCCGATCGTTATCCGTCGCGGCAGGCAACAAAGGCGGATATATATCCGGTCGACGTGGGGTCATGCTGCGAGGCGCATCGTGCGGGAAGAAAGCCGGTCTTCCGCCTTGCAAACCACACCCGAACGGCAAGGATGAGACCGAACCGGTATTGCGAAAGGCGAGTTGGCATGACAGCGCCAGAAGACCGTCGGGAATGGGACGATGTTCTCGAGTTCTGGTTTCCCGAGGGCCGCTTTTTGAGCGTCGAGGCGCAGGTTCACCACGCCCATTGGCGATGGCGGATGCAGGGCGGCGCGGATGATGAGATCATCGCGCGGTTCTCCGACCTCACCGACAGGGCGGCACAGGCCGGGCTTGAGCACTGGGCGCTGGACCCGCACGGACGCCTCGCCCTGATCATCGTTCTCGACCAGTTTTCCCGCTCGGTCTGGCGCGACGATGCGCGCGCGTTCGCGCAGGATACTCATGCGCTGTCGCTGGTGATGGATGGGCTTTCGAACGGCCACTATTCCGCGCTCGAGATGCCCTGGTTCCAGATCGTCTTCGGCCTGCCATTGGGCCATTGCGAAGGCCCCGACCATCTGCAGCGCATCGACCTGCTGATCCGCCTGCGAGAAGACATTGCCGCCAGCGCGCCCACCGCCTTGCGGGCGATCTATTCCTCGCTGGCCGACCAGGCCCGCGACGTTCGCAAGGTCATTGCCGCGTTCGGCCGGCATCCGCATCGCAATGAAATCCTGAACCGCAAATCGACCGCCGCCGAGCAAGCATACATCACCGAAGGTCAGTTCCCGCACAAGAAGGCGTTTCGGTAAGGATCTGCCCCCGGAATCCACCAAGCGCGTCGATACCCCGTCGCTGGCCGTGCTGCGCTCAGTAGTCCTTCTCGTAGAAGATGCCGATGCCGGTGTCGCCGTCCGAGGTCACCCCCCCACGCGCGGTGATGTTCGGCGTGATCGACAGGTTCAGGTTGATCTCGGATCGGCCATCCGCGCCGACGGTGACATCGGTGTAGATATTGTCGGTAATGTAGGTTCCGGCGCGCACCGCAACCTCGCCCTCGGCATCGGTTGTCACATCGAGATCATCAAGACCGAGACTGTCGCGCAAGCGACCGATCACGCCGGCCCCGCCTTTCCCGGACAAGGTGGCCACCGCCGACGCGAGGTTGAGCGCCTGGAACGCCGAAATCTGGTCGAGCCCGCGTCCGAACACCAGCCGCGCGAGGATTTCGTCCTCGGGCAGGTCGGGTGTCGAGGTGAAGGTCACGTTCGGGTCCGAGGCCAGCCCCTCCAGCGTGATGCGCACCACCACGTCGTCGGCGCGGGTTTCGGCCACCAGCCGGATGAACGGGTCAAGGCTGCCCTGAAGCGTGGCGGTGCCCTCGGTCAGTTCAAGCCGATTGCCCAGGAGATCGAGGCGCCCCCGGATCAGGTGAAAGCCGCCGTCGGTGATCATGTTCTGCGTCGTCCCGCCAAGGTGCAACACCCCGCCCATTTCCGCGTCAAGCCCGCGCCCGCGCAGGAAAACCCGGGAAGGCGCGGACAGCATGATGTCGAGCGCGTAGGATCTGCCGCCATTGCCCGATTGCCCATTGGTCAGACCGGCGCGCTGGCGCGTCACCGCCACCGCGGCTGGCGCGGCGATATGCTGCAGCCCTGGCAACCCGCCATCGACGCCGAAACCGGTTTCCGGCACGCGCAGTTCAATGGTGCCGAAGGCGATCCGGCCCGACAGGGTCGCGCCGCCGGTCAGCGGCCCCGCGATGGTGACGGTCCCGTTCGCCACCGTGTCATAGAGCGCCGGGTCCGTCAGCCCGACCGCCTCGGCGCGCACTGCGAGGTCGGCATTGTATGGCGCACTCAGCGATATCGGCCCGGTGATGGTGATCCGCCCCCCCGACGAGACGTTCGCGGCGGCGTCAATCGTTGCCTGCGCACCTGAAATGCGCGCGGTGGCCGAAATCGGTTCCAGCGCGATCCGCAAGGCGGGCACCGCGAGGCGGCCATCGTCGGTGCTGACGGTGCCCGACAATGACGCCAGCGCGAAGGGGCCGTTCAGATCGAGGTCGAACCGCGCCATGCCGGCGGCCTGTTGCGGTGCGATGAATGCGTTGGCCAACGCCAGCGGCGCGCGACCCGACAGCGCCAGCGTCGCGCGGGAAACGTCCGACGCGATCTGCCCCGAGGCGCGAACTTCGGTGCCGCCGGGGCCGGCGCCGGTTGCAGAAACCTCCCAGCCGGTGCCATTCAGCACCGCGCTGCCTTCGCCTGTGAACGCCCCCGTAAGACGCGGCACCACCAGCCCCAGATCGCGCAAGCGGGCGCGCGCATTCACGCGCTGCTCGGAGTCGGTGCTGGCGTCGGTCAGGCTGGCGGTGAGTTCCGGCGTCTCGACCACCAGCCGTTCGATGCGCAGATCGCCGTCGCCGTCACGGGCAATGGAGAAATCCGCGCGGCTCGCCCCGCCTGTCAGCCGGTCAAGGTCGCCAAGGCCGAAGCGGAGGTCTTGTCCATCCGCCAGCCCTTCGAGCGTGAAGGCGCCGCTGTCAGGCGCGAATGTCCCGCTCGCGGTCACGCTCGCCCCGCCGGAAAGCGCCCGCCCGGCAAGCCCGCCATAGGGCGCCAGACTGCCGACGCGCGCGTCGATCTCGCCGCTCATCGTGATGGGGTCGGATCGCGCCGTCACGACCACGCCGTTCAGGCGCGCCGTGGTGTCGCCCGGCGCGGTGGCGTCCAGCACCACCTGCCAGCTCTCGCCGGTTTGGTGCGCGGTTCCGTCCAGCGTGAGCGCGCCGGTCAGATCGTCGTGCAGCACTCGCGCATCGGGCACCTCGACATGCGCCTCGACCCGGCTGGCGTCGGGCGCGAGTGTCGCGGTGCCGCGCGCCGAGGCTCCTGCTGCGGCGATGGCAAAACGCTCGATCCTGGTCGCAGTCTCGTCGCGGGCGGCGGCGATGGACAAGGTGCTGGCCCCGGCGAAAGGCTGGTCGAACCACGGCTGTCCGATGGCCAGATCCTTGCCACTGCCCTCGATGGTCAGGTCGAACGGCCCGCCCGGAACCGCCATGTCGCCCGCGATCCGAAGCCGCGCGGCCCCGCCCAGCGCCTTCCCGGCAAGGCCGGAAAAGCGCGACAGATCCCGTGCGTTGACCGCAAGGTCGCCGCTGGCGACCAGATCGAGCTTGCTCCAGTCGGCGCGCAGAGTCGTCGCCCCGGCAAGGTCGTAGTCGGTTCCGGCCAGGCTGATGTCACTCAGCCGGAGCGGCGCGGATTCCTCGCGCGCGAAGTCCAGCCCACCAGCGAGCGTTGGGCCGAGGGCCGCGGCGAGATCGGCGTCGCTCGGGGCGATGCCGGTTGCGGTGAAATCGAGACGTCCGGCGATGCGCGGCACCTGGTCGTCTTCGCCCGGATAGAGCGTCCCTGCCCCGTCTATCCTGGCCGAGGCAAGCGCCAGATCATCGCGCGCGACTCCGTTGACAACCAGCGTGCCGGTCCAGCCGGCGCCGCGCGCCTTGTCGTAGTCGAACGCGACCTCGGCCCGATCCACGCGCGTTGGGGTGCCGCCCAGCGGCAGCAGCACCGGCGCGCCATCGGCGGCGGCGATGGTGCCCGACAGGCTGGCCCGCTCGATCCAGCCCTTCGGGTTGAGGCTGCCAGATCCAGCAAGCGCCAACGCCTCGGTCGCGATCTCGAAATCCTCGATATCAAGCCGCCCGTCGGGGTGCCGTTCGCCCGCAAGCGCGAGCCGCACGTCGGTGCCGAAAAAGCGGCCATACTCCCCGGCGAAGAGCGGGCTTGGGTCGCCCGCAAGGTCGGCGCGAAACCCCAGGGCGGCGTCGGTCGCGGGGGCGTCGGCGGAGAGCAAAACCTGCCCGCTCAGCCGGTCCACCCCGTCGGTGGTCAGCGCAACATCGGCGGTGAAATCTTCAAGCGGCCCATCGCCCGCAACCGTCAGCCCAAGCGGAGCGCCGCCCGGCAGGCCGGTCAGGGTCGCGACGATGCCGTCCGGCCCTTCGCTCAGGTCCAGATCCAGCGACAGCACGCGGCTTTCGTTGTTGTAGGAGCCGGCAAAGGTCAGCGCGCCCTCGGCCCCGTCGATGCGCTCCAGCACCAGCTTGGCCGCGCCCGCCCCGCCCTCAAGCTGGCCGGAGCCTTCCAGACGCACCTCGGCGGCCACGCCAAGCACCGGCTCGCCCAAGATCACGCGCGCGGCTTCGATCTTGCCGATGTCGATCGAGACCGGCAGTTCGGGCAGGGAAAACTCCGACGCGGTCGCCTGCGGTGTCGCGGGTTCTGTGACCGGACGCCGGCTGATCTCGATCTCGTTGGCCGAAAGGTTGTCAACCGCAAGACGCCCGGCCAGCAAGGCCGTGCGCGTCCAGTCAAGCTGCACCCCGCGCAGCGCAAGCCAGACCCCGTCATCATCGGCAATCGTCAGTTCTTCGATGGTTGCGCGCGAGGACAGCGCGCCTGCGAACCCGGTCACGCGAACTTCGCGCCCGGCAGACGAGAGGTTCGTTTCCAGCCAGTTCTCCAGGAAGGTCTTGTCGTCGGAGGCTTCGTCCTGCGCGCGCGTCGGCAAGGCGGCAAGCGCGATGAGGAGCATGAGAAGGGCGGCGAGGCGTTTCAAAACGATTGTCCGATTCCGACATAGAACTGGACCCCGTCGCCGCCCGACCCATAGACCGGCATGGCCACGTCGAGGCGGACCGGCCCGATCCCGGTGTCGTAGCGCAACCCGACGCCCGCGCCGACCTGAAAGCCGCCACCGGCCCCGAGAAACGCGTCCGCGCCGACATAGCCGACATCGGCAAACCCGACGAGGCCGAAGGTGTCGTTAATGCTGTAGCGAAGCTCGCCCGACGCGCCGAGGAACGAGCGGCCGCCGATGATCGTGCCGCCGCCGATATCGACACCGAGCGATTGATAGGGAAAGCCCCGAACCGTGCCGCCGCCGCCCGAGAAGAACAGGTAGTCGGGCGGCACTTCGGCGGCGTTTGCCCCGACAACGCTTCCTGCCAGCGCGCGTCCGGCGATGACGAAGTCATCGGCAAACGCACGATAGGCGCGCAGGTCTACCCAGCCGCGCGCGCCGAAGGCACCGCCGGAGAGGTCATAGAACGGCTCGAGATCCGCGCTGACATAAAAGCCGGAGGTGGCATCGAGCGGGTCGTCGCGGCGATCCCAGGTGATCGTGCCGGGCACCGAGATCAGCGAAAAATAGCGCCGTCCAAGGTCGTCGTCGGTGACGGAATAGCGGTAGGCGAGGCCGATTTCCCCGTCCAGCGTGTCGGAAAACCTCCGGTTCACCCCCGCGCCCGCGCCGCCCTGCATGGCGCGAAAGGCCGGGTCGTCGATATACTCGGCGCGTGCCGTGACATAGGCGCCGGTGTCGGTGCCAAACGCCGCCGGAATGTCCAGCCGGGCGGCGAGCGAGAAGTCCATACCCGCGAACGATCCGTCGATGTCCGACACCTCGCCGTCGATGCGCAACCGCTCGGCCCCGCCCAGAAGGTTGCGGTGCAGCCAGAACGCCGACAGCGTCAGCCCGTCGAGCGAAGAAAGCTCGGCCCCGGCACCGAAACGACGGGGCTTTTCGTCCGTCACGGCCAGGCCGATGTCCATCGTATCGCCCGGCCCCAGCGTTTCGGCTTCGGTCAGCGCGACCGAGGCAAACGCGCCGGTCCGGCGCAGACGCGCGGCGACCTCGTCCAGCGTTTTCGGCGAAAAGGTGTTGCCAGTGGGCAGGCCCGCGATGCGCGCGATCCGCGTGGCGCGCACGGCGGAGGGCGTGGTCTGGTTCAACGCGCCGAACCGCACCAACGGGCCGGGCGCGAGCGCGATCCGGGCATCGAGGGTTGCATCGCGGTGGTCGGCGATGACCGACTGACCGGCGATATCGGCTTTCGCGTATCCTGCGTCGCGCCAGCCGGAAATGCCCGCCTCCACCGCGCCCCGGATCAGGGTGCTGCGCGCGGGCATCCCCGAGCGGAACTCGGCCGCGAGGGTCGCATCGGGCGGCAGCGGCGCGACCTCGGCGGTGGCGAACCTGAACTGCGGTCCGGGGTCGATCTGAATGGCGATGCGGTCGATCCGGGTCGGGGCGGAAAACGGCGACAGGTTGGCCGCCTCGCGCCCGTCGATCAGGATGTGAATTACCCCGCCGTAATAGCCTTCGGCATAAAGCGCATCGAGCAGGCGCGCATAGTCAGCCAGCGCCGCCGCGGTCAGGTCGCGTGGGTCGGTGGTGCCGTCGTCCCTGGCCGTTCGCACCAGCGACGCGCGCTCCAGCGCGGCTTGCAGCTCTGCATCGCCGCCCTGCACGTCGAACTCGAAGCGGTCCAACGGCACCGCGGCCGCTGGCACGAGTGCAGCGGCGATCGCGAGGCTTATCAGCCTGTTGCGGGCTCCGAAAAGGGGCATTTTCCACACCGGAGGTACGTGAGAGGTCTATGAGTGAGCACTGTTTTCAACCGTTGCCCGCACCTTAACATCATTGCCGGCAGAAGCGAGCCACGCAGCACCAGATACGGCGGTGCGCCGCTGATTGTGAACCCCGGAATCGCTTTGCGCCGGATTCCGACGCCATGACCGACACGCGGACCCAAGCCGAGGCTTCGGGCGCGCCATCGCGCCCCCTGTTGGTCATGCTATTGGCGTTTCATTTGCGCCTCGGCGGAGCCCGAATGCCACTGGGCACCGCGTTCGTGAGGAACGGACACCGAATAGGTGAAACGCCGGTGGCGAAATAGTCTCCGTGCCGCACGTGTGTCCCATTTTGTCGGATCTTTGGTAACTTGGCTGGATCAGTGCCGCCGGGTCCTGCTTCAGGTCTAGACCAGATACCATTTGTTTTGGTCGAACCACCGGGTGCAGCGTCGACACTTCGACCGCACCCCAAGTCCTTCAGACTTTTTCGGTCTCGTGGAACGCGCGACGCTTGTCTGCGGGCTATGGCCTTAAAGGCATCGCGGTCGGCTGGCGTCGGTCCATGTTGCCGGAGTGTCGCCCTTCTGAATTTCCATTTATTTGCACCATGCCTTCGCGCCCGGTTCCGCCTCAATCCCGTGGACCACGAACACTTACGCGAGAAGTAGTTTGGCCAGCTGAAAACCAAAGAAAAAGGCGGTTTCGGTGATCAGGGCTTTTCGAATTAGATCAGCCAAGCTAAAGCCCATTTTCGCAGTGTGGATCGTCCACGATGGATCGAGCCGACCTCGGTCCGGTCGCTAGCCTGGCGTTAAACGCGGGCACCGTTCCCGTGGTCTCGGCATTGCAACCCGCGGGGTCAAGGCATGGAGAAGGAAAGCCAAAACCTGCGAGCGCGGCAAGCGGGCACGTCTTGCCGGTTGCGCCGTTCTCACGCTGCCTTTGCGTTCCCGGCTCGCACTGAACGATGGAAGCCACCATCTAGCTGTCGACGTGGTCGGCGCGGAGGCTATCGGTCGCCTGTGTTTCGCCTGGCGCAGATCGCGTGCGCGTGACCGTGCGATGTTTCGTCGGAGCGAGAACCGGTGGATCAGCCAACTGCCGCTACATCGATCCGCCCATTTCACCGGCTTCCGCCAGATCTGCCCCCGAACGGCCGGTTGGGGTATTCTGCCGGTGAACTGAAGGAAAAATCATGCCCGACGCCCCCCTGACCGATGGCACGCTTGTGCAAGATCTGATCTCGGCACTGCCGGCGCCGACGCTGGTGATCGACCAGGAGGAGAGAATTGTGGCCCTGAATGGTGCCGCGGACACGCTGTTGGGTCGGAACGTCGTGGGGCAGATCTTTACCGCGGCCCTTCGCCATCCTGACCTGGTTGAGGCGGTGGAGCGATGCCTGCTCGATCGGACCCCGCGCAGAACCACCTATCGGATCACCGTCAACGGAAGCGATGTCCTCTATGATGTGCACCTGCAGGCAATCGCGGACACGGGCCTGTTGCTGCTGAGCTTTCAGAACGTGACCGATCTGGCGCAGGCCGAGCGGATGCGCCGCGACTTCGTTGCCAATGTCAGCCACGAGTTGCGCACACCGCTTGCCTCCCTGATCGGGTTCATCGAGACACTGCGCGGTCCAGCACGCGAGGATGTCGACGCGCGCGACCGCTTTCTGAACATCATGGCGGACGAGGCCGGGCGCATGAACCGCCTTGTGGGCGATCTGTTGTCGCTCAGCCGGGTGGAGGCTGACGAGCGGGTGCGGCCCACCACGCGGCTCGACCTGCGCGATGTGCTGCAAACCACGGTGCAGAACCTCGACCGGTTGGCAGCAGACAGCGGCGTGACATTGCGGCCGCAACTGGGTTCGGCGCCGCTCGGTGTTCTGGGGGATGCGGATCAGATGCTGCAGGTCTTTACCAATCTGATCGAGAACGCGATCAAGTATGGCGGTGAAAACCAATACGTCGACATCACCGCCCAGACCGGTGTGCATGACCCGGTTCTGCGCGGCCCGGCCCTGCAGATCGTTGTTGCCGATCATGGCCCGGGCATCGACCCGATCCACCTGCCGCGCCTGACCGAACGGTTCTACCGCGTCGACAGCCACCGCAGCCGTGAGCTTGGCGGCACCGGTCTGGGATTGGCCATCGTGAAACATATTCTGAACCGTCATCGCGGCCGTCTGAAAGCCACCAGCCGGCCGGGTCAGGGCGCGCAATTCACTGTGATTCTGCCGCTGCTTCAGCCCGAAACGTGAGCAGAAGACCCGGAACCGGGTGTCATGAAACTGTAACGCAGCTGTCACAAAAGCGAAGCACGGGGCGTCTAAACCGGGGTCGGGACCACAGACAAGGTGGTCAGCCAACCGAACCTGACAGGAGTCACCATGTCACTTGCAGACCTCACGGTGTCCACACTGGCCATTGCAGCCCTCTCCTCCACCACAGCCGCTGCCCGGGATAATGTGCAGATCGCAGGATCTTCAACCGTGCTTCCCTATGCCTCCATCGTTGCCGAGGCGTTCGGCGAAAATTTCGGCTTTCCGACCCCGGTCGTCGAGTCGGGAGGGTCATCTGCAGGGCTCAAGCGGTTCTGTGAAGGTGTCGGCGAGCACACGATTGATATCGCGAATGCCAGCCGTGCCATCAAACCGTCCGAAATCGAGGTATGCGCCGAAAACGGCGTGACCGAGATCATCGAGGTGCGCATCGGTTTTGACGGCATCGTCCTTGCCAGCGACATCGACGGCAACAGCTTCGCGTTCACGCCTGCCGACTGGTATCTGGCGCTGGCCGCCGAACTGCCGGTTGACGGAACCATGCGCGCGAATCCCAACACCACCTGGAATGCGGTCCGCGCCGACCTTCCCGATCAGCCGATCCGGGCGTTCATTCCCGGCACCAAGCACGGCACCCGCGAAGTTTTCGAGGAAAAGATCCTGCTTCAGGGCTGCAAGGACAGTGGCGCCCTGGACGCGATCCTGCAGATGAACGGACGCGACGAAGATGCCGCCGAGGCCAGTTGCATGGCGGTGCGCACCGACGACCTGTCGGTCGATATCGATGGCGACTACACCGAAACGCTGGCCCGTATAGACGCGGATGCGAACGGCATCGGCGTGTTCGGCCTGTCGTTCTTCGAAAACAACGCCGACAAGCTCAAGGTCGCGACCGTTTCCGGCATCGCTCCCTCGACCGAGACCATCGCGAGCGGTGCTTATCCGGTGTCCCGCCCGCTCTTTTTCTACATCAAGGCGGCACATCTGGACACGATACCTGGCCTGCAGGACTATGCGGCATTCTTCGTCAGCGACGACATCGCGGGCCCGGACGGGCCGCTGGCCGACTACGGCCTGGTCTCTGACCCGGAACTCGCCGAAATCCAGGAGACGGTGGCGAACCGCACGCTGCTCGGCGGCATGTAGAAAAGGACGCCGGGTCGGCACCGGACCGGCCCGGCCCTCACCAACAGGAAAGCTGCCTTGATGTGGATTTTGGACGCGATCTTTTCGTTGCCCGTGCTTGTGGTCGGTCTGGCGATCCTCGGATACGTCGCCGCCACCGCGCGGGCGCATGCTACGGCAGGCAGCAACTTCGGCACCTTGGCAGCCCAGCCCCGCGCCCATGGAACGAATGCTTTTTTCAGCGTTCTCATCCCGGCGGTTGGCAGCTTTGCCGCCTTGTCTCTTGTCCGCTCGATCGGCCTTCGGCAAGGCGTTGAAACACTTTCGGTCCGATCCATTTTCTGGCTGGTACTGAGCGTTGCCGCAATCGGGTGCATCGACGCAATCCTGCGGTCCTCGGCCGGTTTCCGTGCCCGCGTGGCTTCCGAGGCCTGGATCAAATCGTTGCTGATCGCCGCGTCGGCCATCGCGATCCTGACGACCATCGGCATCCTGTGGTCGATGCTGTTCGAAGCGACACAGTTCTTTCGGCAGTATGACTGGCGCGATTTCCTCTTTTCCACCGACTGGGCCCCGAATTTTCGCGGCAACAGCGCACTTGGCATCCTGCCGCTTCTCTGGGGCACCCTCTACGTCAGCTTCATCGCGCTTGCCTTCGCGGTGCCGGTGGGTCTGTTTGCGGCGATCTATCTGTCGGAATACGCCGGGCAACGGATGCGAAGCGTCGCCAAACCGATGATCGAAATCCTTGCCGGAATTCCGACGATCGTCTACGGGCTGTTCGCCCTGATCACCGTGGGTCCGCTGCTGCGCGATCATTTCGCCCAACCCCTTGGGCTGGGCGACAGTGCCTCGTCGGTGATGACCGCCGGGCTGGTCATGGGCATCATGCTGATCCCGTTCGTATCCTCGCTGTCGGACGACATCATCAATTCCGTGCCGCAGGCGATGCGCGACGGCTCGCTGGCCTTGGGCGCAACCCGGTCCGAGACCATCCGCAATGTGGTCATCCCGGCCGCCCTGCCCGGCATCGTCGGGGCCATCCTGCTGGCGGCCGGCCGCGCCATCGGCGAGACCATGATCGTCGTGCTCGGGGCCGGAGCCGCCGCGCGCCTGTCGCTGAATCCCTTCGAGGCGATGACGACGATCACCGTCAAGATCGTCAGCCAACTGACCGGCGACACCGAATTTGCCAGCCCCGAAACGCTGGTCGCCTTCGCCCTCGGGCTCACCCTGTTCGTCCTGACGCTGGGTTTGAACGTGCTGGCGCTGGTGATCGTGCGGAAATACCGGGAGCACTACGAATGACCGCGCGGTCGCATTCCCTGCTGGTGCAGGATGCGCGCACCCGGCGACGCAACGCCGCCGAAGCGCGGTTTCGCGTCTATGGGCTGGGGGCGATCAGCGTTGCGGCTCTGGCGCTGGTGGTGCTGCTGTCCTCGGTTGTCTCCAGCGGGATCGGGGCCTTTCGCCAGACCTACATCACGCTGGAAATCTCATTGCCCGAGGCGAAACTGGACAAGTCCGGTACGCGCGACCCCGAGGTCATGGCGAAGGTCACGACATTCGGCTACGCCCCGCTGCTGCAGGATGCCCTGCTGCGCACAATGGAGCAGTCGGGGATCACGACATCCCTGTCCGCCGCCGATGTCGGCAAGATCATCAGCAAGGAGGCGGCCGCAACCCTGCGCGATCATGTCCTGGCCAACCCCGATCTGATCGGCGGCAGCGTCACCCTGGACGTGCTGGCCGAAGGCCGCATCGACGGGTATTTCAAAGGCCGGGTGACACTGGAAAGCGCGGCGCTGGACGCCAACACCTCGCCGGAAGCGCTGCGGATTGCCCAAGGTCTTGCGGATGCCGGCGTGATCGAGACGCGGCTCAACCGGCGGTTCCTGACGGCACCCGACGCCAGCGACCAGCGCCCGGAAGCGGCCGGCCTCGGCGTCGCGATCCTGGGGTCGCTCTACATGATGCTGGTGGTGCTGGTGCTGGCCCTGCCGATCGGGGTTGCGACTTCGATCTATCTCGAGGAGTTCGCGCCGAGGAACCGGCTTTCCGACCTGGTCGAGGTGAACATCAGCAATCTGGCCGCCGTGCCCTCGATCGTCTTCGGTATCCTGGGGCTTGCGATCTTCATCAATTTCGCCGGGCTGCGGCAGTCCTCGCCGCTGGTTGGCGGGTTGGTGCTGACGCTGATGACGCTGCCGACGATCATCATCTCGTCGCGCGCGGCGCTGAAATCGGTGCCGCCCTTGATCCGCGATGCCGCACTGGCCGTCGGGGCGAGCAGGATGCAGGCGGTGTTCCACCATGTCCTGCCACTTGCCGCCCCCGGCATCCTGACCGGTACCATCATCGGACTTGCGCAGGCTCTGGGGGAAACCGCGCCGCTGCTGCTGATCGGGATGGTGGCCTTCGTGCGCGACTATCCGGCCGCCTACACCGATGAGGCCGGGCTGTTCGCAGAGGCCGCGACGGCGCTGCCGGTGCAGGTCTTCAACTGGACCCAAAGGGCAGACCCCGGGTTCGTCGAGCGGGCCTCGGGCGCAATCATCACGCTGCTGGTGTTCCTGTTGGCCATGAACGCGGCGGCCATCCTGTTGCGCCGTCGGTTTGAACGACGCTGGTAAGAACGGAGCCGAACATGAAAGACACCCATCTCGCGGAACGCGTCGACACCATGACGCAACTGAAAATATCGGCGCGGCACGTGAATGTGCACTATGGCGAAACCCATGCCGTCAAGGATGTGAGCGTCGACATCGACGCGAATTCGGTCACCGCATTCATCGGGCCGTCGGGATGTGGGAAATCCACCTTTCTGCGCTGCCTGAACCGGATGAACGACACGATCGATACCTGCCGTGTTTCGGGCGGCATCCGCATTGATGATGAGGATATCCATGACCGCAAGGTCGATCCGGTGCAGTTGCGCGCGAAGGTCGGGATGGTGTTCCAGAAGCCCAACCCGTTTCCCAAATCGATCCACGACAATGTCGCTTACGGCCCGAAAATTCACGGTCTGGCCCGAACCAGGGCAGAGACGAGCGGCATCGTCGAGGATGCGTTGCGAAAGGCCGCACTGTGGGACGAGGTCAAGGACCGGCTCGACGCGCCGGGAACCGGGCTCTCGGGGGGGCAGCAACAGCGGCTGTGCATCGCGCGCGCCATTGCCACGGCGCCGGATGTGCTGCTGATGGACGAGCCCTGTTCGGCCCTCGACCCCGTTGCCACCGCCCAGATCGAGGAATTGATCGACGATTTGCGGCAAAGCTATTGCGTGGTGATCGTCACCCATTCGATGCAGCAGGCCGCGAGGATCAGCCGGAAAACAGCTTTTTTTCACCTTGGAAGTCTGGTGGAATTCGGTGAGACCGACCGGATATTCACCTCACCCGAAGATCCGCGGACCGAAAACTACATCACTGGAAGGATTGGGTAGATCATGCAGGAGGAACACATCTCGTCGGTCTTCGATCGCGATCTCGAAGCGGTGCAGGCGCAGATCATGAAGATGGGTGGCCTGGTGGAGGAGGCCATTCGCCTGGCTGCCAAATCACTCGAAACCCGCGACGGGGAACTGGCCCGCGATGTGCGTGAGCGTGACAGGTCGATCGACGAGCTCGAGCACCAGATCAACCAGCGCGCCGCGCGGATACTCGCCCTGCGCGCGCCAACCGCCGTTGATCTGCGCCTGATCCTGACCGTGATCAAGATCAGCGGCAACCTCGAGCGGATCGGCGACTATGCCAAGAACATGGCCAAACGCACCGGTGTGCTGTCGCAGTTGGCGCCGGTCGGTGACAGCGGGGCCTCGATCCGGCGCATGACCCGGCTGGTCGAGGCGATGCTGAAAGACGCGCTGGACGCCTATGTCCAGCGCGACGCAGCCCTGGCGGCCGATGTGATCGCGCGCGATGAAGACGTGGACCAGATATACAACGCGCTGTTTCGCGAATTGCTGACCTTCATGATGGAAGACCCGCGCAACATCACCGCCTGCATGCATCTGCACTTCATCGCCAAGAACACGGAGCGGATGGGCGATCACGTGACATCCATCGCCGAACAGGTCACCTATCTGGTAACCGGCAACCACCCCGACGAGCCGCGCCCGAAGGCCGACACCACGTCATCAGCAACCGAGGTTTGAACGATGTCCCTCATGCCGCCCAGGATCCTGCTGGTCGAGGACGAGCGCGCGCAGCGGGAGCTTCTGACCTACAATCTGGAGGCCGAAGGTTTCGAGGTGGTCAGCGCCGAGAATGGTGAAGACGCCATGATGACGATCGCAGAGGTCATGCCCGATCTGGTCATTCTGGATTGGATGATGCCTCGGATGAGCGGGATAGAAGTCTGCCGTCAACTCAAGGCCCGCTCCGACACGCGCGACATTCCGGTCATCATGCTGTCCGCGCGTTCCGAAGAGGTCGATGCGGTGCGCGGCCTGGATACCGGCGCGGATGATTACGTGATCAAGCCCTATTCCCTGCGCGAACTGATGGCCCGTGTCCGCACGCAGTTGCGGCGCACCCGTCCGGCCGCCGCAGGCATGGTCCTGACATTCGGGGACATCACCCTCGACCCCGAGCGCCATCGGGCCAGTCGGTCCGATCTGGACCTGAAGCTGGGGCCAACGGAGTTCCGGTTGCTGCTCACGCTGATGGAAAAGCCGGGTCGCGTTTTCAGCCGCGCGCAACTGCTCGATCTTGTCTGGGGCCCCGCGATATTCGTGGATGCGCGCACGGTCGACGTTCACATTGCACGGCTGCGCAAGGCACTGGCGCAACATGGTGGCCCGGACCCGATCCGCACCGTGCGTGGCACCGGCTACGCGCTTGGGTGACGCGGGCGCCGTGGCGGATGCCTTCTGCAAGCACGGCGTCTTTCTCGAAACCGAACATCACTTTGCCGGCGGGGCGCTGGCCACGATCTGTCCATCGTCCAGGTGAATCTGGCGCCGGCAGCCGTCGGCGATCTTTTCGTCGTGTGTCGAAATCAGGAAGGTCGTGTGATCCTCGGCGTTGATTTCGCGCACGAGGTCCATCACCTGGTCCGCGGATTCGCGGTCGAGGTTGCCGGTGGGCTCATCGGCCAGCACCAGTTCCGGCGTGTTCATCAGCGCCCGCGCGATGGCGACGCGCTGCTTTTGACCGCCCGAAAGCGCCGTGGCCCGAAAGCCGATCCGGTCCTCAAGCCCAACCCGCACGAGCAGATCGGCCGCCCGCCGCCGCGCCGCCCGGGTCTCGCGGCCCATGTGCATCGCGGACGGGAACATCACGTTTTCCAGCGCGGTCAGGTCGGGAAACAGATGGTGGAACTGAAAGACGAAACCGATGTGGCGGTTGCGAAACTCGGTCAGGTCGCGTTCCGATATCCGTCCGAGATCCTGGCCAAGCATCTCATGCTGTCCGGCCGTCGGCTTCATCAGGGTGCCGAGGATGGAGAGCAACGTGGATTTCCCCGAGCCGGAGCGGCCTTGCAGCGCCGCAAGGCTGCCCTTGGCCAACGACAGATCTATGCCTTTCAGCACCTTCTGGGTGGCGTCGCCCGAGCCGAAATTCTTGGTCATGCCTTCGATGACCACGATGTCCTCGGGCGCGCTCATTGACTGATCACCGAGACCGGATCGACCTTGGCCGCCGCTCGGGCCGGCAGGATCGACGCAACCAATGCACCCACAAGCGTGAGCCCCACGGCGAGGCCGAAGCCGCCCTGCGACACGTCGATCGGAAAGCCGCCGGCCTCGATCTGGCCCGGCGGTGGAAACGGCGAGAGCGCAAGCCAGGCAAGCCCGGCGCCGAACAGCCCGCCGACCAGGCCGATCAGGGCACCCTGGGTCAGAAACACCATCACAACAAAGCCTTTCGACGCCCCCATCGCCCGCATGATGCCGATCTCCGAGCGGCGCCGATACGTCGACAGGAGCAGCGCACTGGCCACCCCGATCACGATCGTAACCAACGCGAACCCCTTGATGATGTCGCCCGACCGGGCCTGCGCGTCGAGACCCGAGATCAACTGCCCGTTGCTTTCGGTCCAGGGCGTGGCTTCGAGCCCGGTCGCCGCCGCAACTTCGGCGGCAAAGCTCGGTGCGGCCCACAGATCGTCGATCCGCAGTTCGATCCGGGTTACGCCGTGGCGCAGGTCGAACAGGCCACGCGCCGTCTTTTCGTTGACGTAAACCGTTCGTTCGTCGAGCGGGGCGACCCCGAACTCGAACACACCGATGATGGTCATTGTCATGTCCACGCCCTGATCCGAACGCAGCCTCAGCCCCTGGCCGGCGTCGACACCGAGATCGGTGGCGAGCTTCTGGCCGATCAGTGCCGACCCGGTCGGCAGGTCCGCGCGGCCTGCCACGAGGTTGGCGGCAACATCGGCGATGGCCGAGACCTTGTCGGGCTCGACCCCCACCACGGTGACAGGATTGACGACTGCGCCGCGGGTCACGAAGCCGTTGCCCACCAGTTGCGGCGAAACGGCAACAAGCCCGGGCAGTTGCGCCAGTGTCGCGATGACCTCGGTGGTGTTGCGCAACGTCGCTTCGCGCCCGGTGGCGTTTTCAATGGCGTAAAGCGCCCCGGCGCTCTCCGGGTAGAGTTGGGCGGGGGCCAGCGGCGGCTCGGAGACGGTGACGTGCGAAATGTCGCCAACGGTCTGGTCAATGAGATAGACTGCCAGCCCGCCGATCAGCGCGCTCATGAAAACGAACACGAAAACGCCAACCGCGACACCCAGAACCAGCAACCCGGTCTGGATCAGGTTCGAGGTCAGATAGCGCCATCCGATCTTGAATTGGTAAAGCACGGGTCTGCCCTCACGCGCCGGTTTCGGTCGCGACCGCGACCCCGTCGCCCACATCCTGCGGGTCGGTGATCACCCGGTCGCCGGCGGCCAGCCCCTCGGTGACGATCAGCCGATCAGAGGGCCAGATCCGCACCTGGACCGGCGCCCTGCGCGAAGTGCCCGCGTCATCGAGCATCACATAGGGGTTGCCGAAAAGGTCGCGGATCGCCGTGCGTGGCACGGCTATCGCCTCGTCGTAGGTGTCGACCACGATGTTGACCGACATCGTCAATCCGCTCGGCAGCACGTCTTGCAGCGGCGCGTCGAAGCTCAACCGGACGGTTCGCCCGCCAGTGTCGGGGTTGACCGTGGGCGCGACGAAAGACACCATCGCCGCCATCTCGTCCTGACTGCCGACCGGGGCAACAAGGGCCTCCAGCCCGCTCTTCATCAAGGCACCATACACCTCGTCCACGTCCGTCTCGACCAGCGGCGCCGCAAGGTCGCCGACGGTGAACAGCGCCGAGGCGGTGCCGACCACCTGCCCCATCTCGGCAGCCACGCCGAGGACGGTTCCGGCGATTGGCGACTTGACCTGATAGAGCGAAAGCTGCTGGCGGGTCTGGGCAAGCGCCGCCTCGAGCTGGCGAACCCTGGCCGCCGCGGCCTCGGACGAGAAACGCGCGCTATCGAGCGCCTGCGCCGACACGGTTGCGGCCAACGCCAGCGCCCGCTCGTAGCTGGTCTTCGCGGCCTGCGCGTCGATCCGGGCCGATTCAAGCGAGGCCTGGGCCTGGTCCAGTGCGGCACGGGCAGAGGTATCGTCCAGCCGGGCGAGCGCCTGCCCCTTCGTCACGGCGTCGCCCTCCTTCACCAGCACTTCCAGCACCTGTCCTGCAACGGGAGCGCCCAGGTCGACCTTGTTGCCGGGAACGATCTGGCCGTTCACCGCCAACACCTGCGAAGCGGGTCCGGGCGTCACGGTCTCGACGGTGATCTGCACCGGCTTGGTTACCCAGGGCTTAGCCCACCACGCATAGCCGCCCGCGATGGCCACGAGAAGCACGAGAACGGCAAGACGGCGCAAACGCAGATAGAGGCGGGAAGAAGACATCTGGACGAGGACTTTCAAAACGGTTGGGCACTTCCGGAGCCCGGCCCGGCGATCAATCTGCCAGGTCAAACAAAAGGTGCGCAGATCATGTCGGCCGAACTTCTTGCTATGTCTACGTGGCATCTTCGCAATCGGATCACCTGCGAGAACCATGACAATATCGGCGTGCGACCGATGGGCGCTTTTCTGCGGCTATGAAATTCGAGTTTGAAATGTCAATTTGATCGCGCTACCCTAATCGGCATTGGCAATACCAATTCGTTCACGTGCCAACACGCCGGCGCCGCGCGGCGCCAAATGCGCCTATCCCGTCGCGGAAGGGGCGCCGGAGGACAATGCGATGCTACAGACCGACCCCCGAATCGATATCGGCCCCGAACAGGTGCAGAATGATGCCGACACCGTCGCCGCCGACCGGGCCCGGCTGGATGCCCTGCTCGACGCCGCGCTCGACGCCACGTTCCCGGCCAGTGACCCGATCGCGATCAGTCTCGAGGCTCCTCGCAAGGCGACGCGCGGCGATGTGGGGTGAGGACATGGCAACAACGTCGACCCGATAGGAGGTGATGGATGCTGGTCGAAAAACTCCTGCCCGTGATCCGCGCGCGCCTGACCTGCATCACGCCGCAGGCCGCGCTGCTCGAGGCTGCGCGCCTGCTCGATGGCGAGCGCGACATCGTGCTGGTGTGCACGCCGGGCGAGGATCGGCTGGTCGGCATCGTGACCAAGACCGACGTTGTGCGCATGACCGGGCGCTGCGCAGGCGCAAGCTGCACCGCCCCGATCGAAGCCGCGATGACGCGCGACGTGGTCACGACCACGCCCGGCGCGTGGCTCAACGAGGCCTGGCAGGTGATGCGTGAGCGGGGGCTGAAAAACCTTCCCGTGCTGGACGGCAACGGCGCGGCGCTGGGGGTTCTGAACGCCCGCGATGCGCTCCAGACCTTGTTGCAGGAGGTCCGGCACGAAGAGGAATTGCTGCGCGACTACGCGATGAGCCTTGGCTACCGCTGAGCCTCGGGCGCACCAGATGGGAGAGTGCGGATGATAGCGAAATTCACCGTCGCCGAGCGGCAATGGTCCCTGGTGCTGCTGGTGCTGACGGCGCTGGCGGGGCTTGCGATGGCCGCTCTGGGCGCGGGGGACGCGATGGGGGTGCATGGCTTCATCGTGCTGATCGTCAGCCTTGGCCTGATCTTCGTGGTCGGCGGCGGGCTGTTCGCACCCGAACCGACCGAGGATCGCCGCCGCGCCTATTACGACGATCCGATCAAGCTGGGGCTTGTTCTGGCGATGGTCTGGGCGGTGATCGGCATGGGCGTGGGCGACTGGGTGGCCTGGATGCTGGCCTATCCCGAAGCGCGCTTCGATGCCGCCTGGTCGAGCTTCGGGCGCGTCCGCCCGGTCCATACGACCGGGGTGATCTTCGGCTTTGGCGGCAATGCGCTGATCGCCACCTCGATGCATGTGATGCAGCGCACGTCGCGTGCGCGGATGGCGGGGCAGGTTTCACCGTGGTTCGTGATCATCGGCTACAACCTTTTCGTGGTGATGGCGGTCAGCGGCTATCTGATGGGCGTCACCCAGTCCAAGGAATACGCCGAGGCCGAATGGTATGCCGACATCTGGCTGGTGATCGTCTGGGTCACCTATTTCGTGCTCTACATCCGCACGCTGGCGCGCCGGAATGAGCCGCATATCTATGTCGCCAACTGGTATTACCTCGCCTTCATTCTGGTCGTGGCGGTGCTGCATATCATCAACAACCTGGCCATGCCCGCGTCACTGACGGCGGCGAAAAGCTATTCGCTGTTCTCGGGCGTTCAGGATGCGATGACGCAATGGTGGTATGGCCACAACGCGGTCGCGTTCTTCCTGACCGCGGGCTTTCTGGGGATGCTCTACTACTACCTGCCGAAGCGCGCCAACCGGCCGATCTATTCCTACCGGCTGTCGATCCTGTCGTTCTGGGGCATCACGTTCTTCTATATCTGGGTCGGCTCGCACCACCTGCACTACACCGCCCTGCCGCATTGGGTGCAGACGCTTGGCATGACGTTCTCGGTGATGCTGCTGGTGCCAAGCTGGGCCAGCGCGGGCAACGCGCTGATGACGCTGAACGGAGCCTGGCACAAGGTGCGCGACGACGCCACGCTGCGCTTCATGTTCGTGGCGGCGGTGTTCTATGGCCTGTCGACCTTCGAAGGCTCGTTCCTCGCGATCCGCCCGGTCAACTCGCTCAGCCACTACACAGACTGGACGGTGGCGCATGTTCATGCCGGGGCGATGGGCTGGGTGGCGCTGATCACCTTCGGGGCGATCTATGCCGCGGTGCCGATGATCTGGCGGCGCGAGACGATGTATTCCTGGAAACTGGTCGAGTGGCACTTCTGGCTCGCCTTGGCGGGGACCATGATCTACGTCTTCGCGATGTGGAACTCGGGCATTGTGCAGGGGCTGATGTGGCGCACCTATAACGAGGCCGGGACGCTGCAATATTCCTTTGTCGATACGCTGGTGGCGATGCACCCCTACTACATCGCGCGCGCCATCGGCGGCCTGCTGTTCCTGACCGGCGCGGTGGTCGGCAGCTACAACATCTGGATGACGATCCGCGAGGTCGGGCACGAGGCCAAGGCCCGCGACGTGCCGACCGACAGCGAGGCGGGCGAGCCCGCGGTTCCGGTTGCGGAGTGATGACATGATTCGGTGGCTTCAGAAACTCTATTATCCGATCCAGGCCGGGCATTACCGGCTGGAAAAGCACTCGATCGGCCTGACGCTGGCGATCATCTTCGCCGCGATGATCGGTGGGTTCGTCGAGATCGCGCCGCTGTTCACCATCGACGAAACCGTCGAGGAGGCGCCCGACATGCGCCTCTACACGCCGCTCGAACAGGCCGGGCGCGACATCTACATCCGCGAAGGCTGCTATGCCTGCCACAGCCAGATGATCCGCACGCTGGTCGACGAGGTCGACCGCTACGGCGCCTATTCGCTGGCGGTGGAAAGCAAATACGACCACCCGATGCTCTGGGGCTCCAAGCGCACCGGACCGGACCTTGCACGCCTTGGCGGCAAGTATTCCGACGACTGGCACGTCGCCCACCTGATCGACCCGCGCGCCGTGGTGCCGGAATCGGTGATGCCGCACTATGCCTTTCTGGCTCAGCGGCGGCTTGAGACCGAAAGCCTGCCGGCGCGGCTGGCGGCGCTCGGCAAGGTGGGTGTGCCGTATGACGCGGCGATGATCGAAAATGCCGAGCGTGACGCGCGCGGACAGGCCAACCCCGACAGCGACGACGCCGGGGGCGTGGCCGAACGCTACGGCGAGGCGACCCAGATCCGACCCTTCGATGGCGACACCGCGCGGCTGACCGAGATGGACGCGCTGGTCGCCTATCTGCAGATCCTCGGCAAGCTGACCGACGCCGCCAGCCGGATCGAAACCGCGGCGATCGAGGCCGACATGGAGGCGGCGCAATGATGGGCCTGTCACATGACGCCGTGGTCGCGATCGCCAAGTCGTTCGGGCTGTTCTACCTGATCGCGATGTCGGTGGGCATCTGCGTCTATGCCTTCTGGCCGCGCAACCGCGCGCGCTTCACCCACGCCAAACACGCGATCCTCGAGGATGAGGACGGACCGCTGACCGGGGAGGAGCCGCGATGAGCGTCAAGAAGCGCGATCCGCTGACCGGCCACCAGACCACAGGGCATGAGTGGAACGGGATCACCGAGCTTAACACCCGCGTGCCGCGCGTGATCTGGTGGTTCATTCTGGTGACGCATCTCTATGCCCTGATCGCCTGGGTGTTGTTGCCCGCCTGGCCGGGCATCACCGGCTATACCAAGGGCATCCTGGGCATCGACCAGCAGGAGCGGGTCGAGCGGCAGGTGGCCGATCTGCGCGCGGCGCGTGCGCCGTGGCGGGATCGGATCGCCGCGGCGACGGTCGAGAACATCCGCGCCGACCCCGATCTTTCCGCCAAGGTCGCCGAGACCGGCCCGGCCCTGTTTGGCGACAACTGCGCCGCCTGCCACGGTGCGCAGGGACAAGGTGGGCCGGGCTACCCCAGCCTCGTGGATGACGCCTGGCTCTGGGGCGGCGACGCCGAGGCGGTGCTTGAGACCCTGCGCGTCGGCATCAACGCCGACCACCCCGACACGCGGTTCGCGCAGATGCTGTCGTTCGACGGAATCCTGTCGCGCGACGAGATCAGGACGGTGGCCGCTTATGTCCAGTCCCTCTCGGGTATGGAAACCGGGGCCGACCCGGACCGGCTGGCCGAGGGACAGGTGCTGTTCATGGACAATTGCGCCTCGTGCCACGGCGACGCGGCCACCGGCAACACCGACCTTGGCGCTCCGAACCTGACGGACGATCACTGGATCTATGGCGGCGACGACGCGGCGATCTTCACCACCATCCTCAGGGGGCGCGAAGGTTGGATGCCAGCCTGGGAAGGCCGCCTCGACCTGGCCGACCGCAAGATCCTCGCCGCCTATATCCAAGACCTGAAAGGGCAAGCGCAATGACCGAAGCCGCCCGCCAACCGTTCTGGACGCGGGGCCGCCTACTGGGCGCCCTTCTGGCAAGCGCCATCCTCGGCGGCTTCGTCGCGGCGAATGCCCACCTCTTCGCTGTCGCCTTCGACAGCCAACCGGCCTGCGTGCCGCATCTGAAAACGCCATCCGAAGGCGCCGCCACCTTCCGCGCGGCGAAACCGTCATGCTGAGCGACATTCCCGCCGAGCCCGATCCGCTTCCCGACACGCCCGAAGGCCTGCCCAGGGTCGTGCCCCCGTTGCCACGCGACAAGCCCCATGCGCGCGGGCTTGAGGCGCGGGCGGCTCTGGATTGGCTGCGGGCCGGTTGGAATGATCTCTGGACCAACCCGCTGCCCAGTCTGCTCTATGGGCTGATGATCCTTGCCGTGGCGCTTGCCGTGGTCGCCGGGCTGATCCGGACCGAACTGGATCACTTCCTGTTTCCGGGGTTGGCAGGCTTTCTGGTCGTCGGGCCGGTGCTGGCCAACGGGCTCTACGTGAAAAGCCGCCGGATCGAGCGCGGCAAAAAAACCCGGTTCTGGCAGATGATCTTCCTGCGGCCGCGGTCGCGCTATCAGGGGGTGTTTCTCGGGGTGGTGCTGCTGATGCTGTTCACCCTGTGGATCAGGGCCGCGGTTCTGATCTATGCCCTGTTCTTCGGGATCAAACCGTTTCCCGGCACGCAGGAACTCCTGCCGATGCTGCTGTTCACGCCCACCGGCTGGGCGATCCTGCTGGTCGGCGGCGCGGTCGGCGCGCTCTTCGCCGCCTTCGCCTTCGCGATCAGCGCGTTTTCCGTGCCGATGCTGCTGGTCGAGGACGTGGATGCGCTGTCGGCGATGGGGATCAGCATGGCGATGGTATGGAACAACCTCGGCGTGATGCTGGTCTGGGGCGCGCTGGTGCTGGGCCTGTTCGCGTTGTCGGTGCTGACGGGTCTTCTCGGCCTGATCATCGTCTTCCCGCTGGTCGGCCACGGCACCTGGCACGCCTACCGCGCCATCCGGCAGCCGCCGGAGCAGTCCGAACGGGTGTTCATCAGCCCGGCGTGATCGCCGCGCCCCCTTGGCCCGTCACGCGGCGGGTATCATTCTGCCAATTCGGGCTTGGGCGACAACTCGTCAGGTGACTTGACCGACATTCCCAGGGCCTTGGCAACTCCTTCACCGTAAGCACGGTCGCACCGGGTGCAGTTGTCGATGTGGCGCTGCTTGATGAAATCCGGCGCATCCCCCAGGTTTCGTGCGGTGTTTTCAAACAGAACCTGCTGCTGTGCCGGTGTCATCAACTGGAACAGCTTGCGCGGCTGGCTGTAATAGTCGTCGTCATCCTCGCGGAAATCGAACATCGCCGCATCGCCGTCGATCCTGAGCGGCGGTTCCGCATACTCGGGCTGGTCGACCCATTGGCCGAAGCTGTTCGGCTGGTAATGCGGCAAGCCGCCGAAGTTGCCATCGACCCGGCCCTGGCCATCGCGGTGGTTGCTGGTGACCGGACAGCGCGCGGCATTCACCGGAACCTGATGATAATTCACCCCGAGGCGATAGCGCTGCGAGTCGGGATAGTTGATGAGCCGTGTTTGCAGCATCTTGTCGGGCGAAACGCTGATGCCCGGCACGAGGTTGGCCGGCGAGAAGGCGGCCTGCTCGACATCCATGTGATAGTTCTCCGGGTTGCGGTTCAATTCGAACTCGCCAACCTCGATGAGCGGGTAGTCTCCCTTGTACCAGACCTTGGTCAGGTCGAAGGGATGAACGCCATAGCTCTCGGCCTCGGCCTCGGGCATCACCTGCACATACATCTTCCAGCGCGGGAAATCGCCACGCTCAATCGCATCGAAAAGGTCGCGCTGATGGCTCTCGCGGTCGTGGCCCACAAGTTCTGCAGCCTCGGCATCCGTCAGGTTCTCGATGCCCTGCTGCGTCCTGAAGTGGAGCTTCACCCAGAAACGCTCGCCGTCCTCGTTCCAGAAGCTGTAGGTATGGCTGCTGAACCCGTGCATGTGCCGGTAGCTTTTGGGGATGCCACGATCCGACATCACGATGGTGACCTGGTGCAGGGCTTCGGGCAGAAGCGTCCAGAAGTCCCAATTGTTCGTCGGCGAGCGCATGTTGGTGCGCGGATCGCGCTTCACCGCCTTGTTGAGGTCGGGGAATTTCTTGGCATCGCGCAGGAAGAACACGGGCGTGTTGTTGCCCACCATGTCCCAGTTGCCCTCTTCGGTGTAGAACTTGAGCGCAAAGCCCCGAATATCACGCTCGGCATCCGCCGCGCCGCGCTCGCCGGCCACGGTGCTGAAGCGGGCGAACATCTCGGTCTTCTTGCCCACCTCGCTGAATATCCGGGCGCGGGTGTAGCGGGTGATGTCATTGGTCACGGTGAAGGTGCCGAACGCGCCGGACCCCTTGGCGTGCATGCGGCGCTCGGGGATGACTTCGCGCACGAAATTGGCCAGTTTCTCGTTCAGCCAGACATCCTGAACCAGCACGGGCCCACGCTTGCCGGCGGTCATCGAGTTCTGGTTGTCAACGACCGGGGCGCCGAAGGCGGTTGTCAGGTATGACACCGGGCACTTGCCCTTGTTCAAGATTTCGTCGGTCATACCAATCCCCTTTCAAAGTGATCGCACTGGCAGGCAGCTTACGGCGGACGCCGAGATTAATAAAGCCGCCTGACGTGCACGGCCGATAAACGCCTAATCGTGCCGCGCATCATCACTGAGTCCCCGGGCGGGCGGAATGACGCCCCCGCGCTTTCGTGCCGGTCAAGACGCAGCGGACCGTCGCTGTTTCCACGCCGAAGCACGAAACCCGAACGGTCCCGGCCCCTCGTCGCCCTGGTGGTGTCTCCGCCGCGACCGGGGCGCGACAGTTCCGCGTCCGTCAGCCGTTCGCGTTTCGGCGCGTCCGATAGGCGTCGACGATCGCCTGCCGCGTCTCATCGGGCTGTGCCTCGATCACCTCGGTCAAGCCCCGCAGTTCGCGGCGCAGGCTGTGGATCTGGTCGACAAGCGACAGGACCACCGGAACCGCGTCCGTGGGCAGGGACATTTCCTTGCGCAGGTCGCAGACCAGCCGGATACGCGCCACGTCCAGATCGTCGAAGACCGGGCCCTTTTCGCTGACCGCCGGCTTGATCCAGCCTTGCCGGACCCAGAGCCTGAGTTCGCGCAGCTCGACGCGCCGAACCGTTGCCACGACATCGTGTTCATCCAGCATCACAAAGCCCTCCAAAGCCCGGCGCGCGGGCCCTCGGTCACGTGGTCGCGCCAGCGCTGCGCAATCGCCTCCATCTCGGCGTCGATTTTGGCAGGGGTGACGATCTTCAGGCGCACATACTGGTCGCCCGCAGCCCCTTTCGCAGGCCGGACCCCCTTGCCTTTCAGTCGCAGGCGCTGGCCGGATGACGCCCCCTTGGGAATGCCCATCGACACCCGGCCCGACAGGGTCGGAACCTCGACCTTGGCCCCCAGAACGGCCTCGTCGAATGAGATCGGCACCTCGACCTCGATGTCGTTTCCGTCACGTTTGAAAACCGGGTGCGGGCGCACGCCGATCTCGACATAGGCGTCACCCGCCGGGCCGCCGCCCAGCCCCGGCTGCCCCTTGCCGCGCAGTCGCAGGATCTGGCCCTCGCGCACGCCGGCCGGAATGGTCAGGTCGATGGCGCTGCCGTCCGGCAGGGGAACGGCGCGTTTGGCACCCTGCACGGCATCCATGAAGTCCACGTCCAGGTGATAGCGCAGATCGGCCCCACGCGCGGAAAAACCCTGCGCCCGGCCCGTTCCGGCCCCCGCGCGCGCGCCGAACAGGTCGGAGAATACCCCCGACAGATCCTCGAAATCGCCATAACCCGCACCGGAATCGTAGCGCCCCTGCGGATCGGCATCGGCAAAGTCGCGGTAATACCGCCGCTCGGGCCGTTCCTGCCCGCTTGCGTCGATCTCGCCCGCGTCGAAGCGTTTGCGCGTTTCCGCGTCACCGATGATGTCGTTGGCGGCGGACACCTCCTGAAACCGGTCCGCCTTGGTCTTGTCGCCCGGATGCAGATCGGGATGCAGTTCCTTCACCAGCTTGCGATAGGCCTTCTTGATCTCCGCCTGTGACGCGTCGCGCGCCACGCCAAGGACCTTGTAGGGATCATCACTCATTCATTGCGACCTCGGTTTCGCCCGGCGTGCCGCGGCGCAGACCCCGGGCAAGGTCGCGCAAGGCATCCTCGTCCAGGGTTTCGACCTCAAGCAGGCGCCGTGCGGCCTTCTCCAGAATATCGCGGTTTTCCGACAGGATTTCCAGCGCCTGCTCGGACACCTCGCGCAACACGTCGCGCACGGCGGCGTCCATCGCTTCCGCCGTCGCCTCGCTGTAACTGCGCTCGAAATACCCGGGCGTGCGGCCCCCCAGGAAACTGCCTTGCTCGGTCTCGTAGCTGACGCTTCCAAGCTGCGCATCCATGCCGTAACGCGCGACCATCGATCGCGCGATATTCGTCGCCCGCGCCAGATCGTCGGCGGCGCCGGTCGAGAGGTGATCGAAGATCAGCTTTTCCGCCGCGCGCCCGCCCATCAGGACCGCGATCTTGTTGCGCAGTTCGTCCTCGGTCATCAGGAAGCGGTCCTCGGTCGGGCGCTGGATGGTATAGCCAAGCGCGCCGATGCCACGCGGGATGATCGAAACCTTGTGCACCGTATCCGCCCCCGGCAGCGCCATCGAGACCAGCGCATGACCCATCTCGTGATAGGCCACGATCTTGCGTTCGCGCGGGTTGATCAGCCGGTTGCGCTTTTCAAGGCCGGCGACGATCCGCTCGATCGCGTGAGTAAAGTCGTCCATGGTCACGACGTCACCACGCCGGCGGGTCGCAAGAAGAGCGGCCTCGTTCACCAGATTGGCCAGGTCGGCGCCGGAAAACCCGGTGGTCAGCGCGGCGATCTCGTCCAGCTCGATACCGGGTTCCAGAACGATCTTCCTGATGTGCACCTCGAGGATCTGCACCCGGCCCTTGCGGTCGGGGCGGTCCACCAGAACCTGACGGTCGAAACGCCCGGCGCGTAAAAGCGCAGGATCGAGGATCTCGGGCCGGTTGGTTGCGGACAGGAGCACGACGCCTTCGCTGGGGTCGAACCCGTCAAGCTCGGACAGAAGCTGGTTCAGCGTCTGCTCGCGCTCATCGTTGCCGCCCTGGATCGTGCCCGCGCCGCGCGCCCGGCCCAGCGCGTCAAGCTCGTCGATGAAGATGATGGCCGGTGCCGCCTTGCGCGCCTGTTCGAACAGATCGCGCACCCGCGCGGCCCCGACGCCGACGAACATCTCGACGAATTCGGAGCCCGAGATGGAATAGAACGGCACCCCCGCCTCGCCCGCCACGGCGCGCGCCAAGAGCGTCTTGCCGGTGCCCGGCGGCCCAACCAGCAAGATCCCCTTGGGCATCCGCGCGCCAAGGCTGCCGTATTCCTTGGGGTTTTGCAGAAAGTCGATGACCTCCTGCAATTCCGCCTTGGCTTCGTCCACCCCGGCGACATCGGCAAAGGTCACCTTGGTGTCGCTTTCGACATAGACCTTGGCCTTGCTCTTGCCGATAGACATCATGCCGCCCATGCTCTGCCCGCCGCCCATCCGGCGGATCAGGAACAGCCAGATCCCCACGAACAGGAGCGCCGGAAGAACCCATGACAAAAGCGTGGTGAACCAGGTGTTTTCGACCTTGCCCGAGAAGGTCACGCCGGTCTCGCTCAGCCGCTCGGCCAGGTCCGGCGGGACCGGCGTTGTCAGAAAGCCGGTCTTGCCCTCCTGCGGCGTCGTGAACGTGCCGCTGATGGTGCTGCTACCGATGACGACCTCCGCGATCGCGCCGTTTTCGAGATAGGTCTCGAACTGGCTGTAGGGGATCGTCTCGATGGTCTGGGACTGCACCCAGATATCGCGCAGAAGGACCACGCCCATGACGGCGATCAGGATATACCAGAGGTTGATCTTCATTCCGCGGTTCATGGCATTTCTCCGGTTTCTGCAAGCCTCGCATCTTAGGCGCTGCTCTGCCAGTCCTCACCTTGCCAGCGACGATACGGCACACGGGTGCTCGGTCTCTCGTTGCCCGCAATCAAAATGAAACCCCTGCCACGCCTGGCGGGCTGGACGGAACCGGGGGGATACGGAAACAAATACCTCAAATATGCCCTGAAGTTTTCCTCGATACTCGGTATCTTCGGTGCGTCGGCTGCGGTTCAGGTTGCTTGGTGCTTGCAAGAGGTCAGGAATGCCGGTCGCCGCCGATCTTTCGCAAGAGGACGCCCGTTCATGCCAGTCACACCTCATCCCGAGTTTCCGGCCTTCCCGATCATCCGAAAAGCCTCGCGCCGTGACCGTCTGCCCGGTCTTGCGATGCGCAGGGACCGCCTTGCCTCGCTACGGCGCATGGTGGTCGAGAGCCGCGGCGAGATCGGCCGCGCGATCAACACGGACTTTGGCGGTCGTCCCCGGCAGGAGACGGAGTTGCTGGAAATCGTGCCGCTGCTGAACGCCCTTCGCAACACCTCCCGCCACCTGAGGCGCTGGATGCGCGATGAGCGCCGCCATGTCGCCTGGCCGTTTCAACCCGGCTCGGCCTGGGTGCGCCATGAGCCGCTGGGCGTGGTCGGAATCATCTCGCCCTGGAATTATCCGTTGCTCTTGGCGCTGGGCCCGCTGGTCGACGTTCTGGCGGCGGGCAACCGGGCCATGATCAAGCCCTCCGAATTGACACCCGGCTTTTCCGATCTGCTCAAGCGGCTCGTGTCGGAGTATTTCGATGCGGATGTCGTCACTGTGGAGACCGGCGGCGTCGAGGTGGCGCAGGCCTTCTCCGCCCTGCCGTTCGACCATCTGATCTTTACCGGCTCGACCGCCGTGGGGCGCAAGGTGATGCAGGGGGCAGCGGCCAATCTCACCCCCGTCACGCTGGAGTTGGGAGGAAAGTCCCCGGCCGTTCTGGCCCCGGACTATCCACTGGACAAGGCCGCGCGCTCCATCGTTCTGGGCAAGTTCACCAATGCCGGCCAGACCTGCATCGCGCCAGACTATGTCCTGGTGCCCGAGGGTAAGGCCGAGGCGCTTGCGCGTGAGATCATCAAACGCGTTGAGACCGCCTTTCCCGCCGGGCGGTCCAAGGACGGATATGCCAACATCATCACCGCGCGGCACCGGACCCGTCTGGCGGAGGCGGTGGACGAGGCCCGCGACGGCGGCGCGACCATCCTGCGGCCGTCGGGGGATTACGGCGAAAAGATTGCGCCGACGCTGGTCATCGGCGCACCCGAGGACTGCCTGCTTTTTCGCGAGGAGATCTTCGGCCCGATCCTGCCCATCGTTGCCTACGGATCGCTCGACGATGCGCTTGCCTTCATCAATCGCCGCGCACGCCCCCTTGCGCTCTATGCCTTCACCGACGACCGGGATGCGCGCAAGTCGATCCTCGACGGAGCCATTTCGGGCGGCGTGACGCTGAATGGCACGCTGCTGCATATCGCGCAGGACGATCTGCCTTTCGGCGGCGTCGGTGACAGTGGCATCGGCGCTTATCACGGACGCGACGGGTTTCGCCGGATGAGCCATGCCCGCGCGGTCTACAAGCCCGGCTTCGTCAACGCCTTCGAACACGTTGGCCCGCCATTTGGCAAGCTGGCCGACATCATCATCCGCACCTTGGGCCGCTGAGCAAGGAGGCACCCCCATGACCGACATATCCGGCCGCACGGCCCTGATCACCGGCGGTGCCTCCGGCATCGGCCTGCTGATGGGCGAAATACTGCTGCAAAAAGGGCTGGAACGCCTGATCGTCTGGGATGTGAGCGATCAAAACATCGCCGTGGCCGCCGAACGGCTGAGCCCCGGGGCCGAGTTCCACCGCATCGACGTGACCGACACCGCCGCCATGCTGGACGTTGCCGGTCAGATCGGTGAGGCCGGCCCGCCTGTCGATATCCTCATCAACAACGCGGGCATCGTCGTGGGCCGGCCCTTTGCCACCCACAACCACGAGGACATCGACCGCACGATGCAGGTCAACGCCACGGCGCTGATGCACCTGACGCGCGCGCTGTTGCCCGGCATGATGACGCGTGGTCAGGGCCATGTCGTCAACATCGCCTCGGCCGCCGCCTTGCTGTCCAATCCCGGCATGTCGGTCTATTGCGCCAGCAAGTGGGCGGTGGTCGGGTGGTCGGACTCGCTGCGGCTGGAAATGGAGGCGGCCAAAACAGGCGTGCGGGTCACGACCGTCCTGCCTTACTATATCGACACCGGCATGTTCGACGGGGTGAAATCGCCCGTGATCCCGATTCTGAAACCCAAACCGACGGCCAACCGCATCGTGCGTGCCATCGAACGCGACCGGATTTTTCTGCGTATGCCCGCGATCGTCAACCTTCTGCCGTTGGTGCGCGGAATCCTCCCGGCGCGTGTCTTTGACATCGTCGTCGGTCGCATCTTCGGGATTTATGAAAGCATGACGGATTTCACCGGTCGCCAGACCTAGGCCTCTCGAACGATACCAGTCTGACGCCGCCTTCGAAAAACGCACGGTATCGTCGACCACCCTGGTGCACCCGGTGCCCGTTCACGCCCCGCGATCGGCATCACCGCGCCCACCGACACCCGGAAACGGGAAGCAGTGCACCAGCACCGTGTAGGGTTTCGTCCCCGGCGCATGCGGGGCGGTCGGCGGTGGCGCGCGGCGCATCTCGTCCCAGAGCACGGTCGCGAGCTTTTCCTTGAGCGCCAGCGCCTGTTCGGCGGACATCGTGAATGTGAAGTCGCTTGCGTCCCAGGCCTTTTGCCATTCCCGAGGTTGTTGCGGGAACTGCTCCAAGGCGCGCTGCATCAGCTCGGCGTGCTGCGACAGCACGGCCTGCATGACCGCCAACCCATCTTCGATCTCTTCGCTGCTGAACTCGGCCGGGTTGAAGCGCGTCGTTTCATGACGTGGTCTCCACCACCGCTCTCGCTTGTTGCCAACGTCATCGGCCGGCTCGATGAAACCGTATTTGGCGAGTTGCCGCAGATGATAGCTCGTCGCGCCGGAATTCAGCCCGAGGCGCTTGGCAAGCGCCGTCGCGGTCTGCGGCCCTTCCAGCCGCAGGATTCCCAGCATCCTGGCCCTGTCCGGGTGGGTCAGCGCCTTGAGCGCCGTCGCGCCGGGCACTGCCGTTCTGATGTCACGCTCTGGGCTCGCGGTTTTCTGTGAGTGGGCTTTGTCGTCTGTCATGCGGCAAGACTAGCGGGGTTTCAGGAAGATTACAAACATATCTTTGCAAAGATTTGTTTGTGGTTTATATCTGCTGCACGGATCGAGTCGGACCCGACGAAACCGACATTCGACCGCGACAGGACACAGTGGGCCCGGAAAGGCGACATGGATGACAGCCAGATGTGACCAAAAGCCCCCCACCCGCGATCACCGGGTTCGGGGCCGTTTCGAACGACCCGCAGCGCCGCGGGGCAAGCGTTCCGCCAATGCGGTGCGCGGGCGCCGTCGGCAGACCGCGCCCGTGGCCGTTCCTGCGCCGCCCGCAACCGATCAGCCCGAGGGACGGCCAAAGGGGCGCCCTGCCCGCGCCTTCGGAGGCCGGGTCCGCCGACCGGCGCTGGCGCTGTTTCGCGGGATCGCCACCTTCGCTGGCGCGTGTCTCTCGGGGGCCTCTCGGCCCGAAGTCCCCGATCACCTGCGTGGCGACGTTGGTCTTCCCCCGCACGAGGAGAGGAAACACTATTCGAAATTCCTGTAGCGCCTTCGCACCTGGCAACGGCACCAAACCAAGAACCCGCCTGCCCTTGGCGCCGATCGGCATTGGCTCGCAGCGCAGCGAGATACTTGGCACCGGCACCTGAAACGTCGCCACAGTTTGTTCGGGTCGCGACCATCGACGGCTTCAGCCAAATCGAAGTCATCCGCAGCCGTGGCCCAGGCGTAGCCTGGAGACCGTCGAACAGGTGGCCCCCGGGCCAGCCGCCTGGTTCGATATCCGGCGTCGAAGTGCACCCATCGGGAACGTCCCACCCGCCAAACCCAACCGCCATGCGCAGCGCGGCAGACCAGATGCAATCACGAGGGAGGCCGGTGCGCGCCGTCAGTCCTCCGGCGGGAAGAGCTGCGCGTGCCCGGTGTCGAAATCGAAACCGATCTTTTCACCCGACTGGTAGATCCGGTCTTCCGACAACGCCGCGATCAGGGGTTCACCGTCTTCGAGGGTGACCTCCACCACCGTCTCGGCGCCGAGCCGTTCGGTGACGGTGATCTTGCCATGCAGCTTGCCCTCGGCATCGGGCACCGGGTGAAGATACTGCGGCCGCACGCCGAGAATTGCCTCTTGCCCCACCGCGAACGGCCGCCCCCGCGTGTCCACCACGATCGGATCGAGCGCCTTGTTCGTCACCCGGGCCTCGCCGCCGTCGAGCGCCTCCACCGTCACCCGGATGAAGTTCATCGAAGGTGCGCCGAGAAAGCCCGCGACGAACAGGTTGGCGGGTTCGTGGTAAAGTTCCATCGGCGCGCCGACCTGCATCACCTTGCCATCCTTCAGCACCACGATCTTGTCGGCCAGCGTCATCGCCTCGACCTGGTCGTGGGTGACGTAGATCATCGTCGCCGCGAGCTTCTGGTGCAGCTTGCCGATCTCGAGCCGCATATCCATCCGCAGCGCCGCATCGAGGTTCGACAGCGGCTCGTCGAACAGGAACACCTTCGGGTCGCGCACGATCGCCCGGCCGATGGCGACGCGCTGGCGCTGCCCGCCGGAGAGCTGCGACGGGCGACGGTCGAGCAGGTGCTCCATCTGCAGGATACGCGCGGCTTCCTGAACCTTGGCTTCCTTGGTTTGCTTGTCGGCCTTGTTGATCGTCAGGCCGAAGGCCACGTTCTCGCGCACCGTCATGTGCGGGAAGATCCCGTAGGTCTGGAACACCATCGCGATGCCGCGTTCCTTCGGCGGCAGGTCGTTCACCACCACGCCGCCGATCTCGATGGTGCCGGAGGTGATGTCTTCCAGCCCCGAGATCATCCGCAGCAGGGTGGACTTGCCGCAGCCCGAAGGCCCGACGAAGACGACGAACTCGCCGTCTTCGATGTCGATATCGACCCCCTTGATCACCTCGGTGGTCCCGAAGCTCTTGGTCACGTTCTTCAGCTTCACGGTCGCCATGGCATCACTCCGCTGCCTGCGCTTCCCGCAGCACGCGCAGGAGGCCGTTTTCGTCCACGATCACCGGCTCCGGGTCCATCACGTAGCCGCCGAAATGCCCGCCCTCGGCATGGTCGGCAAAGCCCATGATCACCAAACCGTCCGGGGTTTCGAGAATCCGCGCGGCATAGCGCCGGCACGGCAGGTCGCCGTCGAGGAACGGCCCCGGCGCGATCCGCCACGGCCCGCGCGGGCCGTCGCCGATCAGGTAATGGGTGCCGGTCACCGGCCCGCCCGCAATCCGCTCCGCCGCGTCCTTCGAGAAATGCTCGGCTGCGGTGCAGAACAGGCAATACCAGCGCCCCTCGGCCGCGAACACCTGCGGCACCTCGAGCTGGCCGTAGCCACCGGCAAACACCGGCGGTTGCAATTCCCATGTCATCAGGTCGGACGACGTGGCGAAACCGATCGCACCGCCGGCATTCGGCTCGGCGATCCCCGACGCCCGGGCGGTGAAGAACATCAGCCAGCCGGGGCCCTCGGGGTCGCGCATCACCCAGGGGTCGCGCATCGCGCGGTCGTGCCAGAAACCGCGCATATGGTCGGTTTCATAATGCCGCGCGTTCGGCCCGGTGAGGTCGAGGCAGAGCCCGTCGCCCACCCTTTCCCAGTTGTGCAGATCGGTCGAGGTGGCGTGCCCGATACGCTGGTAGAGCCCTTCCTCTTGCTTGCAGGTGCCGGTGTAGAACAGATGCCACAACCCGGCGTCATCCTGCACGACCGAACCTGTCCAGGTGGTGAAATCGTCCCAGGCCTCGGTTTCGGACGGTGCGAAACAGGTGCCCAGATGTTCCCAGGTCACGAGGTCGTCCGAGACCGCGTGGCCCTGGCTCACGTTGAAATGACGCAGATCGGGATTGATCAGCGACTTGTCGGCCTTGAGGAAAAAGCCGTGCCAGCGGTTGCCGTCATGGGCATACCAGCTGTCCCAGATCCATTGTTTGTCGAGCGCGATGACCATGTCTACTCCCTCAGCCCTTCACGCCCGTCGAGGCGATCGAAGCGATGAATGCGCGTTGCATGAACAGGTAGAAAGCGAGCACGGGCACCGAGATCAGCGTGAGGTAGGCCATGAGTTCGCCCCAGGCCACGTCGAGCTGGAAGAAATAGCCAAGCCCCACCATAATCGGCCGGTGCGCCTCGTCCTGCACCACGATCAGTGGCCACAGGTATTGCTCGTTATACATCTTGAGCGATTTCAGGATCGCCGCGGTGGCCAGAACCGGGCCCGAGAGCGGCATCACAACCCTGCGGTAGACCTGGAACCAGCTTGCCCCCTCGACCCGCGCCGCCTCGATCAGTTCGCGGGGCAAGTCCTTGAAATACTGCACGAACAGGAAGATGGTAAGCGCGTCGACGATCCACGGGACGATCTGCACCCGGTAGGTGTTGAGCCAGCCCCAATCGATCCCCTCGAAGCCAAGCCACGGCATTCGCGAGACCACCAGCAGCAACGGCACCGCGATGGTCTCGAACGGGATGATCAGGGTGGCAAGAATGATCGACAGCAGCGTGCCGCGCCCGTTCCAGTCGATGAACACGAAGGAAAAGGCGGCGACCGAGCAGATCGCGATCGAGAGCACGACCGTCACCACTGTCACGAAAACCGAGTTCATCATGAACCGCCCGATCGGGGCGCGGTCGAAGGCGGCGAAGTAGTTGTCGAGGCTGATGTCGCCCACCGGCATGAAGGCGCGCAGCGAGCCGGTGTCGGCCAGAAGCTGGTTGTCGGGCTTGAGCGACGACACCACCATGAACACCAGCGGAAACAGGAAGACGAGCGCCACGAGCGAGAGCACGAGATAGCGGGTGAATAGCCGGAGCCCCCGGTTATCGACTGCAACCTGGGCCATCAGCTCCGCTCCCGCGTGAGGTATCGCTGCACGAGCGAGATCGCCAGCACCATGAAGAACAGGATCACCGAGATTGCCGAGCCGCCGGAAATGTCCTGCTTGCCGTAGCCGCGTTCGACCGCCTGGAAGACCAGCGTCTGCGTCGAGTCGAGCGGGCCGCCGTTGGTCATCACGTCGATCTGGGCGAACAGCGCGAAGGCCTGCATGGTGATCACGATCAGCACCAGGATGGCGGTGTTGCGCAGGCCCGGCCAGGTCACGTAGCGAAAGGTCTGCCATTTCGAGGCGCCCTCGATCGCGGCGACCTCGTAGAGCGTCGGGCTGATCGTCTGCAGGCCCGAAAGCCAGATCACCATGTGGAGGCCGACCCCCTGCCAGGCCGACATCACGATGATCGAGCCGAGCGCGGTGTCGGGGTTGCCGAGCCAGTCGACCGGCTCGAACAGCCCGAAGGTGAGCGCGGCCAGGATGTTGTTCAGCAGCCCGTCATTGCCGTCGTATATGAACCGCCAGAGCAGCGATATCACCACGATGGAGATCACCACGGGCATGAAATAGATGGTTCTGAAACCGTTGATGCCGCGCAGCCGCTGGTTGATGAGCAAGGCCAGCAGAAGCGCGCCGCCGCCCTGAAGCGGCACGATGAAGACCACGAAAGTGAGCGTGTTGACCAGCGCCTTCATGAACACGACGTCCGAGGCGATGACCACCTTGGCATTGTCGCCCGATTGCCAGCGGAACCACTCGCGCATCCCCTTGTATTCGGGGAAGTCGGGGTTGCGGGTGATCGTGCGCACGCGCGGATACTGTATCTCGCCGTCCTCGTCGCGGACGATCTTGCCCGTATCGTCGCGTTCCGGCTCCAGCGTGATCACGTCGAGTCCGAGGAGCCGTTCGTAGTTCGAAAGCCCGATGAACTCGGTCGGGTTGGGCGAGATCAGCCGCTGGTTGGTAAGCGAGAACCAGAAGGCGAAGAAGAACGGCAGGATGATAAAGGTCGTGATCAGCACGAAGCCCGGCAGGGCAAAGGCCCATCCCACCCCGTTCGATCGGGTCAGTTTCGAAGCCATCGGCGCTCTCCGGCGTGGGGAAGGCGGAGGCCCGCGCCGGCGCGCGGACCCCCGGGGAGGAACTCAGTGGCCGTAGCCGCCGTTCTTCTCGATATCGGCGTCGATCTCGTCGACAGCCGCGTCGAGCGTGTCGGCCACGTCGGCGCCGTTGGCGATGTCGGCCAGGGCCTTCTCGAACACCTTTGCCGCCACCACGTAGCCCGGGCTCACCGGGCGCACCATCGCCTGCGCTTCCGAGAGATCGTAGAACACGGCCAGCGGGCCGCCATCCTTGTAGTTCTCGGTCATCTGCGCCGCCGAAGCCGTTGCCGGGATCAGACCGATGCCATCGGAGAACGCCGCCAGATACTTGTCCTGCGTGGCGAACTCGATGAATTCGGCCGCGCCGTCCGGGTGTTCGGAGGCGGCCGAGATGCCGAACTGCCAGCTCGCTGCGCCGATTTTCGAGCCGTTGCCGAAATCGGGCGCTGGCAGGAACACCACTTCGTCCACGCCCTCAAGCGCCGCCACCGCGGCCCAGTTGCCGTTCCACTGGAACGCATACTTGCCCTCGATGAAGCCGTTGTCGCGGTCGGCCGGGTCCTGGCTGGTGCCCGGCGCGTAACCGTCCTGGAACAGCGACTGCCACCATTCGCCGAACTCCATCGCCGCCTCGCCGTTCAGCGCGCCCTCGGCGGTCTTGTAGGTCGAACGATCGACGATATCGCCGCCGAAACTCTGGAGGAACGGCGAAAAGGCATAAGGATACCACTCGCCGGTCCAGGCCATGCCCGGATCGAAGGCATATTCATAATCGCCACTTGCCTTCGCGGCATCGAGCGCGGCCATGAACTCCTCGCCGGTCCAGGGCTTTTCCAGCGTCGGCCGGCGCAGCCCGAGATCGTCGAGCGTGGATTCGCGCGCATAAAGCGCCACCGCGGCGTCCCACAACCCGATCGAGTAGAGCTTGCCGTCCCAATAGCCCTTGGTGCCGGGCAGGAAGTCATCGAACTCGGATTCGTCGATCGGCAGCGGCTGCAGATAACCCGACCAGGCCCAGTTCGGCATCACCGGCCCGTCGACATCGACAATGTCCGGCAGGTTCCCGGCCAGCGCGGCAGCAACGATCGAGTCGTTTTAGCTTTCCTGCGGGAAGCTTTCGAGCGACACCGTCCATTCGTCCTGGCTTGCGTTGAAGTCGTCGATGATCTGGTTGATGATCGCGCTTTCGACCTCGTTGCCAGCGCCGTGATACCAAAGGCTCAGTTCGGTCTGCGCCAGCGCGCCACCCGCCATCAGGGCGAAGACGCTCGCAACGGCGGTTGTCTTGGTGAAATGTCTCATTCTGGTTCCTCCCTTTTGATGAGAACTCGAATTCAGGATGGGCCGGTGACCAAGGCCGGGACGGACGCACGCCAGACGACATCACCCCGGATGAGCTCTGGCGCCGCGTCTTCTGTATCAGCCCCGGCCATCGCCGCGAGCAGCCGCTCGGCCGCCCGCCGGCCCATTTCCACGTATGGAAGCTCGACAGTGGTGAGGCGCGGGAAAAGAGAATCGGAAATCGCGCGGTAATCGTCGTAGCCCGCGACGGCAATATCGGCGGGCACCTCGATCTGGCGCGCGCGCAGCATTCCGTAGGCCCGCATCGCCATGCGGTCGTTGCCACAGCAGATCACCGTCGGGCGGTCATCGAGCGCCAGCACCGCGTCGAGCGCCGCCCACAGACACTCGGCCTGCGCCTCGGTATCGTCCCCCAGCGTGTCGGCCACCACAACCAGGGCCGGATCGTAGTCGATCCCGGCGTCCTGCAACGCGGCGCGATAGCCCGCCGTGCGCAATCGCGTTGCATCAAGCTGGTCGGACAGGGTGAGATAGGCGATCCGCCGGTGCCCGTGCGCGATGATCTCCTGCACCAGCCGGTATTGCCCGAACCGGTCGTCGGGAACGATGGCCGGCGTATGGGCGTCGTCGTAGCAATTGGCAAGAACGATCGGCGGATGTCCCGGCAACCGCGGCAGAGAAACCTGGCGATGGTAGTCCGCCACGTAGATGATACCCTCGACCCTGTGCTCCACGAAGGTCCGCATCAGGCTGGGAACCCGGTCGCTGCGCCCGCCGGTGTCCGAGATGAGAAGCGTCTTTCCCGAGTTCTCGAGCCCTTCCTGCACACCCTTGACGATGAAGATGTCGGGCAGACCCGAGGCCGCCGGGTCCAGCGGGCTGAGGCTGATGGCGCCGGTGACCAGACCGATCAGCCCGGATCGTTGCGAGCGCATCGTGCGGGCCGCCGACGAGGGCACATAGCCCAGTTCGGCAATCGCCTTCTCGACGGCTTCGCGGGTTTTCTTGCCGACCGGCGCATCGCCATTCAGCACCCGGCTCACCGTTTTCGGCGAGACCTGCGCAGCCTTGGCGACATCGTAGATCGTCGACATGCGTCCTCCCCCGCCATGACAGCCGCAGACATCCTGTTGGCAGATGCGACAAATGACATCGGTGTCATGACATCGGTGTCATAAACCGACTCACCAAAACCTGTCAAGCGCGTCGCTCGCAATTGCCCGCTCGATCCTGGGCTTGGATCTTTCCCTCACCGAAACGGCGCACCCCGATAGCGGGATCACGCGCGCACGCGACGCGCCGCGGCAAGGTTGCGCAAATCGATTGGAAAAGGGCTTTCAATCAGGGGCCAGGGCCATTCGGTGGCCGTTCGGATTGGCAGCTAGGAGCCCTTCCAGCGGCGCAACATCCAATACCATTGATCGGGTCTGCCGAGGATGCGCGCCGACAGGCTGTCGTTGAATGCCTGCGTCATCGTGAGACTGTCGGTGTGCGCAATCGCGGGTTCGAACTCAACGGAGAAATGGCACCCGTCCCCGGCACGTATGCCGTAGGCCGGGACCATCGGCAGATCGTATTTCAGGGCAAGCTGCGCCGCGGCCAGGGAGGTCCGGGCCGGAATTCCCAGGAATGGCAGCAATTCGCCTTCTGGATACTTCTCATCGAGCAGGATGGCGATGAAGCCGCCCGCACGCAAATGGCGGACCAGTGCCTTGGTGCCGGCGTGCCCCGTGGGAAGGATCGGCTGCCCGCCAGCCTCGATCCCCGCCAGCAGCCGGCGCTGGTAGTGCCGATTGGTCTGCGGGCGGTAAACCGCCCCGGTCTCCATTCCGCGCGCCTTCAGAACGGCGCGCACCGCCTCCCATTGGCCGTAGTGGCCCGAGACGATGATGGCCCCTTTCCCCGCCGCGCGGGCGTCCTCCAATGCCGCAAGCCCGGAGCCGGACACCGTGAACCTGTCCAGCCGGGTCTGAAACTCGGCGTTGTGGTAGATCTCGAACAGGGTCTGCCCCATGTTGCGCCCCATCCCACGCGCGACGACCATCCGCTCGCGGCGCGGCATGTCGGGGAACACGCGCCTGAATTCGCGGTCAAACCGGCGTCGGGCGGGGCCGAACCATCGCACCACGCTGCCGACAACGCCGCCCAGCGCCCGCGACTGCATATCGAAGGCGCGCCATCGGGAGAACGTCAGCACGGACCATAACGGAAGGTACCGGACGTGCTGCCAAACTGATTTGGCCGGACGGGAGAACATTTCTTTCATATGGACGGAACGACCCCTGTTTCCAAGGGCGGACAGGGCCACGCGCAAGCACTGAGCGCAATCGCTGGTGCCGGGGCGATGTTTTTGAGCCGTGGTTCGCCGACGATGCCGGTTAACGCCGGCCGCCTAAGATGTCAGGAACCCACCGTCCACGGTGATCTCGGTGCCGGTCAGAAACGATGCGCGCGGGTCGGCGATCCAGACCACGAAGCTGGCGATTTCCTCGGGCGTTCCAAGGCGTTTCAGGGCCGTTCTCCGGACCTTCCGTTCGGTCACATGGGCCGGAATACCGGCGGTCGGTCCCGTGACCAGTCGGGTTTCGACATAGCCGGGGCACAGCGCGTTGATCCGAATTCCCTTGCCCCCGTATTCCAGAGCGGCCGACCGCGTCAGACCGATCACGCCGTGTTTCGAGGCGGCATAGGCAGACCCGCCGGCGGTTCCGCGCAACCCGATCACCGATGCGGTATTGACGACGACGCCCCCGCCCTGCCCTTCCATGACCGGCAGTTCCGCGCGCATCGCGTTGAAAACGCCGGTGAGGTTGACCGACAGCACCTTGGCCCAGACATCGTGCGGATACTGCGCGACCTTGGCGGATGATCCGGTGATGCCGGCGTTGTTGAACGCGATATCCAGACCGCCGAACGTGTCGACGGCGCGGTCGACCAGGGCAACACAGGCTTCCGGGTCGGTGACATCGGTTTCGAGGAACGAGCAGTGTCTCGACAATGGTTTAATCTCCGCCGGTAGCGCGGGCCGAGCGGAGTCTTCGCGTAACCCCCTACACATCCCGTCAGCGGCAAGGTCGCGCATGGGTCAGTTCCCGTTGACGATGCTGCCAGTTACCGAGGCAGTTCCGGGCGACTTTCAACTATCGCAGCGTATTCGTTGCTGAAGCGTCCCCCACCCGACCCGATGCGCTCTCGGCACACGCCAAGGCCGGTCATGTGATCCTGCGCCTTCCAGGCATGTGCCCTGCACGCCCCCCGCGTCTACCGTCCGTCAACACGATCACATTGTGTCATACTGGACAGCCAGTCGAGGACCATTGACCAGGAGTGCTCGTTAGCCTCGGCGTTCGAGGTGGCATCTCCCCCCATCGTGGTCAGCACGCCAGTCACCGGGTGTGGATAAGCGATAAGCGTCGTTGGCACGTAGGGAAACAGGATGGAATGGCCACCCTTGGGATAGTTTTCCCATTGCACAGGATAAGGATGGCCCGCGGCGTGCAAGCTGCTCTGGACGATCAGTGAATAGAGATCAGACGGCCACGCACCATCATCGCCACCGGAAATCAGCATCACCGGCCCGGCGATGCGTTCGACCGGAATCCTTGCACGTTTGAGCGCTTGCGGGTCGGCGAACGCGGTCATCATCGCCAGGCTGTTGCGACGCGGCGGCTCCCCTTCGTCGTAGGGTGCCCAACTGGCATATTTGTTGTCATCCCAGATATGGACCAGCGGCCGGCCATCAAGCAGCCACGCCGGCCCGTCACGGCCGAATTCGGGGTCGCAGGCCGCCTGTCCACCATGGTCAAACGCGCTGGGGACATAGGCAATTACCGCCGAAACCTTCTCCGCAAAGGTCGCGCCCAGCAGAAGCGAAAGCTCCCCTCTGACGGCTCATCCCGCGCCGGGTGATGTGGTCGCCGATCGCGGTTACGACACGCGCGCCATCCTCGATCTGGTCGCCGCGCATGGCGGCAGAGGCCATATCCCGACGCAGTGGGACCGCAAGGTGCAGCGCTCGGTAGATCCAGCGATCTTTCGCCAGCGCAACCTCGTCGAGCGGTTCTTCAACGAGCTCACACACTTCCGCATGATCGTTACCCGTTACGAAAAGTCCGCACGCAACTATCTCGCCGCCGTGCTCATCGCATGTTCAAGACTCTGGTTGCGCCATTATGAGTCCGCATCCTAGACTCGCGGGTGCGCCAATCCGGTCTCGGGCCGACCCATCACGGCCGGATCAGCATGGCCGGGCGCAGCCATGCGCGTGCGATGCTGGTCGAAGCGGCCTGGGCCGCGGCGAAAGCGCCGGGACCATTGCGCACCTTCTTCATCCGCATCCGGGCGCGCCGTGGCCATCAGGTCGCCGCCGTCGCGATGGCGCGCAAGCTGAAGGGGAGTACCTGGACGGATGAAGGCAGGCGGAGACGATCGGGAGCATGTGGTACTCTCGTGAATTACCTCCAAGTTAATAATAGGCTTGATGGGAAGTTGGCGGGTTATCAAATCGTCTGTCCGCGTCGCCCCTTCTCTTCTGAGTGCGCCTGCGGCATGCGTGGTTGTGACCCCGTCGGCAACCTGCCGGAGCCTTGTCTGACCCGCGGTCGGTGCTTGAGGTTCCTGATGCGCGACCCAACGCGGCCTCAGCGGTTGTCGGAGTTTTCGGCTTTCGATCAGGTGCACGGATTCGTGTCGCGCTAATCCGGGCGCCGTCGAATCGGTTTGGCACATTGGATACAGGCAGATAGGGCGTCCACCAGATTAGCGCGCCGACCCTCGCGGCGTCCGTGTAGCTTTTTTAATTGCACATGATAGGCTGATCACGGTCCACCGCCAAGGCACGAGTGAACCGCCCCTCTTGAAGGGGCATGAAAACTGCATCGTTGTGCAAACGTAGGAGGAGCAAATGTCTGACACGGATCCCAAGAGCACCGATCGGCGCAATTTCATGAAAACAGTGGGCGCGACGGGTGGCATTCTCACCCTTAGCGCCACGCTCCCGACGCGCCTTTGGGCGCAAGGTACGCCACCGCAGGTTCCGATCGGACAGGTCGTCGCCTTCACAGGTTCCGGCGCAGAATACGGCACTTTCTACCGCGACGCGGCTCAATTGGCGTTTGATCAGATCAACACCGCCGCTGAAGAAGTGTTTGGCGGACCCATCGTGGCCCGGCTGATCGCGGAGGATTCCAACACGCTGCCGACGCCTGCGATCGAGGCCGCCCGCAAGCTGGTCGAGGCCGATGGCGTGCCTGCGATCATTGCCGCCTGGTCGAGCGGGGTCACCGTTGCCATTGCAACCTCGGTCACGATTCCCTCGGGTGTGCTTCAGGTCGGCAACGGCACCACGTCGCCGCTGGTCTCGGTCCTGCCCGAGGATGCGGATGCCGATCTGCTCTATCGCACCAGCCCCTCGGACGCGTTGCAGGGGGTGGTCGCGGCCGATCTGACGGCGGGAAACATCCTTCCCGACTACAAGTTCAAGACGGCGTCGACCATCTATATCAACAATCCCTACGGACAGGGGCTGTCCAACGCCTATGCGGCGGCGTTCGAGAAGCGTGGTGGCAAGATCCTGGCGCAGGTGGCCCACCCCGAAGAGGTGCAGCCGACCTACCGCGCGCAGATCACCGCGGCGCTGAAGGACAATCCCGACGTGCTGATGCTGCCCACCTATCCGGCGCATACTGCGCAGATCCTCAAGGAGTGCCGCGATATCTTCGAATACACGAGCTGGCAGTTCACCGACGCGAACCGCTCCAGCGAGGTGCTCGACGCGGTCGGCGGCAAGGATCTGGCCGGTAAGCTGGGCACCGTGCCCTCGGCCGACCCGGAATCGCCCAGCTATATCGAGTTCGCCAAGAGCTATCGCGATGCCACCGGTCAGGACCGTATCCCGCCGTTTACCGAAACCACCTATGACGCGGCGATGGTAATCGGGCTGGCCCTGGCCAAGGTGATCGCGGATGGTGCAACCGATCCTACTGCGATCAACGGGCGAGCGTTGGCCGACCAGTTGCGGTTCATAGCCAACCCGCCGGGCGACAACATCGTCGGCGGCAGCCAGGCCGAAATCACCAAGGCGCTGCAAGCGATCAAGGACGGCGGCGACATCAACTATGTCGGTGCTGGCGGTTCGGTCGATTTCGACGCAAACGGCGACGTGAAGACGCCGGTGGCGATCTGGAAATACACCGAGGACGGCGACGAGAACGTCAAGATCGTGCCGGCCGACGAGATCGCGTCGGAATAGGCTTCCAACATACCAAACGACGGCGGGCGCCCGATCGGGCGCCCGCTTTTTTGCAAGTTCATCCCTGCCGGATATCCTTTGGCCGATGCAGGGCCAACTTCAGTCTTTGTTGGTGTCGTCCGGCATGAAATCCGAGACCCGCTTGCGCTCCTTGATCAGACCTTGCGGACGATAGAGCACGATCAGCCCCAGTAGCAGCGCCACCAGCATCCAGCGCAGATAGGCTCCGCGCGACGGCAGGTCGTCGGAGATCAGCTGAAGCGCCGGGCTGGCGCTGTCGATCATGAAGGCGGCCCCGCTCCACACCCCCCAGACCGCGAAGGCCCCGAGTATCGCGCCCTTGTTGTTGCCGCTACCGCCCAGCATCAGCATGACCCAGATGATGAAAGTGGCGAACAACGGGTTGAAGTGGCTGTAGTCGATGCTGACGACATAGTGGGCATAGACCGCGCCGGCGACCCCCATGATGAAGCTGCCGACCACGAAGGACTCGATCCGCCGCCGGGTCACGTTCTTGCCGTTCATTGCGGCCGAGTTTTCCTCGTCCCGGATGGCGCGCAACATTCGGCCCCAGGGTGAGCGTGAAATACGCTCCAGCGCGATAAACACCAGCGCGAGGATCAGCGATACCACGATCAGGTAGAAGAACACGTAATCGCGTGGACTGAGTGGAGCGAGGAAATCGGCAACGCCGGTTGGTAGCCACGAACAGGCCGGATCCTTGAACAGGCAGTCAAGCGGGCGCGGGATGCCGCGCATCGGCTGCGGACCATTGGCCAGCCAGCGCTCGTTCTGGAAGATGAAACGGATGACCTCGGCAATGCCCAGCGTGGCGATGGCCAGAAAATCGGTGCGCAGGCGCAGGACCGGGATGCTGATCAGGAACCCGACGATGGCGGCCAGGATGCCGGCCATCACGACGCCGGCCAGGAACGGCCATTGCAGCCCGAACGCCTGTTGTGAATAGGCCGCCAGCGCGCCTTCGGGCATGGTGGTGGTGAACAGCGCCGAGGTGAAGGCACCCACCGAAAAGAACCCCGCGACTCCGAAATTGACGTGGCCGGCAAGCCCCCACTGGCTGTTCAACCCGAGTGCGAGGATCGCATAGATCCCCGCCATGGTGGAAAACGAGACCAGATAGGTCAGTGTGCCGCGATCCAGAATGAGAGGCAGGGCGAAGGCTGCAACTGCGGCGGCAATCAATGCAAGTATCGCGCGGCGGGTTGCCCGTCCGGGCAGAGCCAGCAGCCCCAGCAGGAACAGGGGCAGAAACAGAAGGGCGGTGCGGGCAAGATCGATCTGTTGCATCATCAATCGTCCTTCTGCCCAAACAACCCCATCGGTTGCAGCACCAGCACCACGACCATCAGGATGAACGAAACACCCGGCCCATAAGCGGGGTTGATGAAGGACGACGAAACCTGTTGCGCGATGCCGATGATGATGGCCCCGACAATCGCCCCCGCGGGGCTGCCGATCCCGCCCATGATCACGGCGGCGAACATCGGCAGCAACAGGAACCAGCCCATCTCGGGGCGCAGTTGCGACGCCAGTCCGTACATGACGCCGCCTGCCACGGCGAGGCTCGCGCCAAGCGCCCATGTGGCGGCGATGACGCGTTCGGTGTTGATGCCGCGGACCTGGGCCAGATCGGGGTTGTTGGCGGTCGCCCGCATTGCCTTGCCCATGCGCGTGCGTGACAGCAGGATCCAGGTCAGCGCGACGAGGATCGCGGCGAGCACGAAGACGAAAAGCTGATCAGCCTGGATGCGGATGTCGAGAGGCAGCGACAGCACCGGATTGGACCGGCCGGGATAGAAGAACAGGAAGTCGGACCCCCAGACCAGATAGATCACGCTGCGCAGGAAGAATGACGCCGCCAGGGACGCCATGGCGAACAGCACCAGCGAGGCATCGCGCACCCTGAGCGGGCGGAACAGGACCCGGTCGACCACCAGCGCGACCAAGGCCACGAGCGGCATCGTCACCACCATGCCGACCAGCAGATCCCAGCCAAAGGAAAATGGCCTGAGCGCCGCGCTGGCGGGCAGGAGGGCCATGATGGTGAAGGTGCCATAGGCACCGAAGGACACCAGTTCACCATGGGCGAAGTTGGGAAATTTGAGCACGCCGTAGACCAAGGTGAGGCCGATCGCGCCGAGAGCGATGATGCCGCCCAGCATCACCCCCCAGATCGTCAGCGACAGAAGGTCCGACCCGGACGCTCCCTGACGGTAACCGAGTCCCCAGAAGACGACCAGTGTAACGGCCAGGGCGACGGCGAGCGCGGTGCGACTGCGCAGGCCCGCGAGGATGCGTTCCCCCGTGGTGCGGTCATCGGCGTGGCGCGGGGCATCGGCGTCGCCGGTGGCGTCATGAATGCTCATGATGGGTCTCCTGTCCGATGGCGCGTCTCATACCTCAGCCTCCCAGATACAGCCGTCCGACCTCGGGGTCGTTCAAGAGCCCCTCGCCGGTGCCCTCAAAGCGGTTCCGGCCGCTGGCCAGAACATAGCCGCGATCCGACATCCGAAGCGACAGTTGCGCGTTTTGCTCGACGATCAGGATCGCGGGGCCGGCCTTGTTGATCTTGGCGATCTGCTCGAAGATCACACCGACCATCTTGGGCGACAGGCCGGCCGAGGGTTCGTCCATCAGCACGAGCTTGGGGTTGAGCATCAGGGCGCTACCCATCGCAACCATCTGACGCTCACCTCCCGACATCTTGCCGGCGCGTTGATTGCGCCGCTCCTTGAGCCTCGGGAAATAAGCGTAGATCGCCTCCTTGCGAGCCTCTATCTCGGACCGTTTCGCCAGAAACGCCCCCATTTCCAGGTTTTCCGAAACCGTCAGATCGGTGAAGATGTTTGCGACCTGCGGCACGTAACACATGCCGCGCTCGACGATCTGGTAGGGTTGCAGGCGCGAAATGTCCTCGCCCTCGAAATGCACCGATCCCTCGCGGGGATGCAAAAGGCCGAAGACCGTCTTCATCACCGTCGACTTGCCGGCACCGTTGGGGCCGATGATCGTCACCATCTCGCCCTCGCCGACCTCCAAGGACACGTCACGCAGGATTTCGGTGTCACCATAACCGGCGGTGACGTTGCGGACTTCAAGCAGCGCCATATTGTCCCCCCAGATACGCCTCAAGAACCGTCGGATCGTTGCGCACCTCTTCGGGGCGGCCTTCCATCAGCCGGCGGCCCTCGCTCATCACGATCACCGGGTCGCACAGTTCCATCACCAGTTCCATGTCATGTTCGATCAACAGGAAGGTGACGCCGCGTTCGCGGCGCAGAAACTCGATGTTTTCGGCCAGCTTGTTCATCAATGTCTTGTTCACGCCGGCGGCCGGTTCATCGAGCAGCACGAGACGCGGCCGGGCCATCATCGTGCGCGCGAGTTCCAGAAGCTTCTTCTGGCCACCGGACAGGCGGCCGGCATATTCCGTCGCGAGGTGAGTCAGATTGACGAACTCGAGCACCTCCATTGCCTGATCGCGGATTTCGCGCTCCTGCGCACGCACCGCATTGGGGCGCAGCCAGCAGTTCCAGAAATGCTCGCCCTTCTGGTTCGGCGCGACGAGCATCAGGTTTTCAAGCACGGTCATGGTGCCGTGTTCGCGGGGTATCTGGAACGTGCGGCAGATCCCGCGATGGAAGACTGCATGGGGCGGCAGGCTCGTGATGTCTTCGCCATTGGTAAAGACGCGCCCCGAGTCGGGTTTGAAATAGCCGGTGATCAGGTTGAACAGAGTAGTCTTGCCGGCGCCGTTCGGACCAATCAGCCCGGTGATCGTGCCTTCCTGAACACTGAGCGAACACCCATCGATCGCCCGCAGACCGTCAAAATCCTTGACCAGATCGCGCACCTCGAGAACTGGCGGCCTTGCCCCGTTTGTTTCGGACATGCGATGCCTCCGGCTGGTGTTCCTCCTCTAAAGGCATACTACAGGCGCTTATTAAATCAAGGAGACCCGACATTCATTGTCGAAGCCGCCCCGTGCGCATGCGCCACGCGAGACTTTTGGTAGCGTCCGCGAGCGTGGTGTAATTTCACCGACACGTTCGGTGTAATCCCGGGTGGCCATCGAGGTGTATGGTCGAGGCGGAGTTTGGCGACTTCAACCACAGACCACACAGAGACCCCGATGACCAAGACCAACATGGACCCGCCCGAGCTTCTGGCAAAGCATGATCAGGGCGATCTGCTTCGAAGCATTGCCGAGGCCGTCCTTCAGCTGATCATGGAGGCCGATGTCGACGGCCTGATCGGCGCCGGCCGGCACGAGCGCCGCGGCGAGCGCACGACCTGGCGCAACGGGTATCGGGATCGCGTCCTCGATACCCGTCTGGGCGCGCTTAACCTGCGGGTGCCGAAGCTGCGGCAGGACAGGTACTTCCCGGGCTTTCTCGAGGCGCGCAAAACCTCGGAGCAGGCGCTGGTCGCAGTGATCCAGGAAGCGTGGATCGGCGGCGTCTCGACCCGGCGGGTGGACGAGTTGGTGCAGGCGATAGGGCTGAGAGGCATCTCGAAGAGCACCGTCTCGAAACTGTGCAAGGACATCGACGAGCGGCTAGGCGAGTTCCTGAACCGGCCGCTGACGGGGGAATGGCCCTATGTCCGGGTCGACGCCACCTCCCTGAAGGTGCGTCAGGGCGGCCTTATCGTGCCGGTCGCGGCGATAATCGCCGTGGCTGCCAACACCGAAGGGCGCCGGGAGATCATCGGTCTGGGCATCGGGCCCTAGGTCTTGAACCCACAAAAGGAATTCCCTTTGGATCGTTGTCGTGATTCACTTTTTGGAAACCGGAGGTGAGCATGACGGGCAGGCATGATCTGAGCGATATGGCGTGGGCGGTGATCGCGCCGCTTCTCCCCAACAAGCCGCGCGGCGTGGCGCGTGTGGATGACCGGCGAGTGATCTCGGGCATCTTCTATATTCTGCGAACCGGCGCCCCCTGGCGCGACCTGCCGCAACGCTAAGGTCCCGGAACCACCGTCTACAACCGATACAACAGGTGGGCGAAGGCCGGGGTCTGGCTGCGCATTTTCGAGGCTTTGGCGGAGAAAATTCTCGCATTCCTTACACTTGATCGACAGTTCCATCGTGCGCGCCCACCAACACGCCGCCGGTTG